>NZ_JASGFK010000018.1:0-3074 GCF_047605585.1 Asticcacaulis sp. | reverse complement strand
TGTTCTTGGTCGACAGATAGACCGGATAGTTGCGGGCGATGCCGTATTCGAACGAGGCGCGGGCGAAATCGCGGATCGACTCATCGAGGTTGTACATGCCCATGGCGACGCCGGCGCCGGGGAACTGGAACACTTCGTATTCCTGCACCTTGCCGTCTTCGCCTTCGAACTTCATGGTCAGCTTGCCGGGGCCGGGGACGAGGAAGTCGGTGGCCTTGTACTGGTCGCCGAAGGCATGGCGGCCGACGACGATCGGTTGGGTCCAGCCGGGGACGAGGCGCGGCACGTTGGAGCAGATGATCGGTTCACGGAACACGACGCCGCCCAGGATGTTGCGGATGGTGCCGTTCGGCGACTTCCACATCTTCTTCAGGCCGAATTCCTTCACGCGGGCTTCGTCCGGCGTGATGGTGGCGCACTTGACGCCGACGCCGCAGGCCTTGATGGCGTTGGCCGCATCGATGGTGATCTGGTCGTTGGTCTCGTCACGCTTTTCCATGCCGAGATCGAAATACTGGAGATTGATGTCCAGATAGGGGTGGATCAGCTTGTCCTTGATCAGCTGCCAGATGATGCGGGTCATTTCGTCGCCGTCGATATCGACGACCGGGTTCGCCACCTTGATTTTAGCCATTACAGAATCCTTTTCCAAACGGGAGCTGACAGGAGGACGCACAGGGTCGGACCCGCCGCTAACGGCGCCTGCTATAGCGGAAAAGGCGAGCGGCGCAAAACGGTAAATTTCAGCGTTTTGTAACAGGCTTGGAGAGAGGGCAATTGTGGCCGGAAAGTGGCCCGGCCCTTGCAGTGACCTGGCGTAAATATCAGTGAGGTCCCGAAATGAAAACGCCTGCCTACGAAATCCCCACGCACCTCGAATGGGTGGATACCGCTCGCGCCTTTGCCCTGCTGCCCCTGGCCCTGGTCGTGCTGACCTATCTGGCGATCCGCGAATACTGGTAAGCGGTTTGATCTTTGAGGGAGGGGCGCTATAAGGCGGGCATGACCGACCAGCCCCAGCTCCCCTGCATCATCCTCGACCGGCCGCAGATGGCCGAGAATATCGGCGCCGTGGCGCGCGTCATGGGCAATTTCGGCCTGACGGAACTGCGTCTGGTGGCGCCGCGCGACGGCTGGCCGCAGGAAAAGGCCTGGACCATGGCCGCCGGCGCGCAATGGCCGCTCGATGGCGCCAAGGTTTACGCCACGGTAGAAGAGGCGACGGCCGATCTGCATGTGGTCTACGCCACGACGGCGCGCAATCGTGAGGTCAATCTGCCGGTGATCACCCCGCGTGAGTGTGCGTCTGACGGCATGGAAAAGGTCCGCACCGGTCTGAAAGCCGGACTGCTGTTCGGCGCCGAACGCGCCGGGCTTGAAACGCACGACCTGATCCATGCGCACTATGTTGTCACCATTCCGGTCGATCCGCGCTTTTCGTCGCTGAACCTGGCGCAGGCGGTCAATATCGTCGCCTATGAATGGCGCCTGCAGATCATGGATGCGCCCAAGGCCGACTTCACGAAGAATCAGGACCCGCCGGCCGAGATGAAGCATCTGGTCGGTCTCTATGAACATCTCGAAGCCGAGCTGGATGTGTCAGGCTTCTTCTTTCCGGAGGCCAAGCGGCCCTCCATGGTGCGCAATCTGCGCGCCTCGCTCAATCGCGCCGGCCTGACCGAACAGGAAATCCGCACCTGGCGTGGGGTGGTCACGGCTTTGACCAAGGGGCGTGGGCGGGTGCTTGCGCGCCTGGCGAAAGAGAAGGCGGAAAAGAGCGAATAGGGCGGTGTGTTAAGAATTGCCCTTTAGTAGATAGGACGACCTTCTGGAGGGGCATTCATGGCCGGTATCGAACTTTACGCACCCCGCACCGAGCGGACACGTCGGACCTGGACCTGGGCGATCATCGTCCTGACGATCATGATGACATCTGTCTTCCAGATACTGACCCTGCTGCCTTTTATCATCAAGACGAGCCTGGCTATTCAGGCCAATCCGGCGCTTGCAAAACAGCCGATCCAACCAGATGTAGGCGCTGTGGAAATGTTTTTCATGACCGCGCCTTTGATTGGCTTCATCCTGTTATGGGCATGGCTGTTCGAACGGCGCAAACCGGCGGCCATCGGTTTTAATGGGCGTGCGCTGTGGCGTCTGGGGAGGGGGTATCTGATCGGCAGCGCCTTTCTTACCTTTATCGTGTGCGGACTGTGGGCTCTGGGCGTTTATCAGGTTGAAAAGCCTGGCGTGATCATGTCGTTCAATCTGGCCGGTTTCGTGCCGATCATCGGCTATGCTTTTGTCTTTCTGGTGCAGGGCGCATCCGAAGAGACCGCTATGCGCGGCTGGCTTATGGCGACGGTTGCGTCACGTCACGGCATTGTCTGGGGCGTGATTATCAATGCGGTTATTTTTGGCGCCCTACATTTACTGAATGCGCAGCCGTCACCCGCCCTGTTTGCCGGTTGCGCTAATGTGGCTCTGTTCGGCGTCTTTATCAGTCTGTACGCGCTCAAGGAGCGTTCCCTTTGGGGTGTCTGTGCCTGGCACGGCGCCTGGAACTGGTTGCTGGGGGTTGGCTTTGGTCTGGAAGTCAGTGGTCTGAACCTCAAGGTGGCGCCTTTGATCGTTGATTTGAAGGATAATCCCTCTGCACCGTGGTGGCTGAGTGGCGGAAGCTGGGGACCGGAAGCCAGTCTTCTGACGACAGCGGTTCTGGCCGGTGGGATTACCTGGCTTGTGTGGAAAGGGGCTTTGAAGTCGGAAAACGGCTATCCGGCCCCGCAAAAAGCGGTTGAGACGACCTTTTAAGCGGCTTCTGCGCATAAACGACGTTATCTGAGAAATGTCGTTGACTCATGCCGAAGGGGCCGTTAGAAGCCGCCCTCCCGACGACGACAACGTCTCACGGCGACGACATGAACCGCAGGAAACTGCAGGAATTAGAGTCCCTTAAGGCGTTTTTAGAGGCGGGGTGCCGACCGGTTTTCTGCCGAATTTAGCAACTGCAAAATTCTTCAAAAAGCTCGGTTGACATGGGGTTTGTGTTTCCTTAGAAGCGCCGCTCCTGCTGA
>NZ_JASGFK010000017.1:0-7665 GCF_047605585.1 Asticcacaulis sp. | reverse complement strand
ACGAGCACCGCCTGATCGACGACATGGTCGCCTCGGCGCTGAAGTGGTCCGGCGGTTTCGTCTGGGCCTGTAAGAACTATGACGGTGACGTCCAGTCCGACACGGTTGCGCAAGGCTATGGCTCGCTCGGCCTGATGACCTCGGCCCTGGTCACACCGGACGGCAAGACGATGGAAGCCGAAGCCGCCCACGGCACCGTCACCCGCCACTTCCGCCAGCACCAGAAGGGCGAAGCCACCTCGACCAACTCGATGGCCTCGATCTTCGCCTGGACGCAAGGCCTGAAGCACCGCGCCAAGCTCGACGACAACGCCGAACTGAAGCGCTTCGCCGAAACCCTGGAAAAAGTCTGTATCGACACCGTCGAAGCCGGCTTCATGACCAAGGACCTGGCCCTGCTGGTCGGCCCGTCGCAAGGCTGGCTGACGACCGAGGGTTTCCTCGACAAGATCAGCGAAAACCTGACCAAGGCCTTGGCCGCCTAACCTTCTCCTCCCCTGCGTGCGGGGGAGGTGCCACGGCTTGTCCGTGGCGGAGGGGGCCTCTGCCCTACCCTTCAAAGCCGTCGCCTCTTCACCGATGCGGCGGCTTTTTCGTTTCTCCCCCTGCAAAGGAGATAAGGCGCGGCTTGTCTGCACGGAGGGGCACTTGACGCTCCCGGCACCCACTGGAATAGTCTCCTCATAACAATAAGGAGACGAGAGGATGCGCATCCGGTCTGGCATAATGCTGACAGCCATAACGGCGGCAATCATGGCGATCAGCACAGCGCACGCACAGACGCCATCCGGGCCAGCCGCATCCGTGATCGTAAAATCACTTGGTGTCCCCTGCCCCGACTGCAAGATGGGCGAACGCGTCCCGCTTCATATCGGTGGACGTTTCTATCAGTACATGCACCAATGGCCCGGCGCCTATTGGGAGGCCAATATCAAGGGCACGTCATTCAAACTGATCCTGTCCGACACAGCCAATATTTTCAGCATCTACGTCGATGGTCACAAGATCGATAGCCAGAGAAAGCCTCTGTACCAGGCCATTCAATATAGCGGTCTATCCGACGGCAGCCACCGGGTGCGCGTCGAAACCCTGACGGAAAGTCAGGACGCCGAATATACCGGCGTGGGTGATATCGAGGTCGATGACCCCGCCAATGTCCTCCCCGCGCCACAGCCCCGCTCCCGCCAGATCGAGTTCATCGGCGATTCCTATACGGCCGGCTACGGCAATACCTCGCCCAAACGCGAATGCACCAAGGACGAGATCTGGGCCACCACCGACACGCAACAGGCCTTCGGGCCGCTGACCGCCAAGCATTACGACGCCGATTACCAGATCAATGCCTATTCCGGCATCGGCATCGTGCGCAACTACGATGGCGTGGCGCCGAAGCGCAACATGCCCCTGCTTTACCGCTCGGCCCTGATCGAGGACGAAACCCTGCATCCTTACGACAACGCCGGCTGGGACCCGGCCATTGTCGTGATCGCGCTGGGCGGCAATGACTTCTCTACCCCCGTCCATGCCGGTGAAAAATGGGCCAGCGAAGACGCCCTGACCGCCGATTACATCGCGTCCTACGTTGCCTTCGTCCAGCAGGTCCGCGCCAGCCACCCTGGCGCCCGCTTTATCCTGATGGATTATGGCGAGACGCGCGTGGCCGCCGCCATCAGCGAAGTGATCAAACGCCTGAATGCCGCCGGCGAAACCCGCGTGGCATCGCTTGATGTCGGCAGTGGTTTTGCCCAGACTGGCTGCGACTGGCATCTCAATACCGCCGATGACCAGCGCATCAGCGCCTCTCTGATCGCCTATATCGACGCCCACCCGGAACTCTGGGCCAACCCTGGCAAGTGAAATAGCGCTTTCCACCACCTTGACGCTCCCGGCATGCCCTGAAATAAGTCCGGTTCATAACAAAAACGGAGTTGAGACGATGCGTAACGGGTTGGGGCGTCTGATAATGGGCGGAGCACTGGCAAGCCTGTTAACAGCCGGGGCTGCGCAGGCGGCGGTGACGGTGGAGCCGGTCAAACAGCGTGTGGCGCGCCTTACCGCCCTGAATGCGCAGGTTGGTGGCCGCGCTGTTGATGACAAGGCCTATGTCGTTGTCGATTCGCCCTTCTTGAAGAAATATACGCATCAGTGGCCAGGCACCTATTTTGCGGCCCGTTTCGACGGTACCCGTGCCTATTTCAAGGTCGACGATAGCAGCAACATTCTCAATATTCGGGTCGACGGCAAGATCATTTCCACCCTCACCAAACCTGGCGCCCAGACCTATGTCATATCTGGCCTGGATAAAGGCCCTCACGATCTGCGTATTGAACGTCTGACGGAAACACAGTCGGGCAATGGCACCTTTTATGGCTTTGCCATTCCGAGCAACGAGAAAGCGCTTCCCGTCACCCCGCATGCCCGCCAGATCGAATTTATCGGCGATTCCTATACGGTCGGCTACGGCAATACCGCCGGCAAACGCACCTGTACCAAGGATGAAATCTGGGCCACCACCGATAACTCCCAGGCTTTCGGTCCTTTGACGGCCAAGCACTACAATGCCGATTACCAGATCAACGCCTTTTCCGGCCGCGGCATGGTGCGCAACTACGGCGGCTTTATCGGTGATCCCCTGCCGGCGCTCTATCCTTACGCCCTTTATGACGGCAAGACCGTCTATAATAACCCGGACTGGAAGCCCCAGATCATCGTGATCGGTCTCGGCACCAACGACTTCACCACCCCTCTGCATGACGGCGAAAAGTGGAAGAGCCGCGAAGAACTGCACGCGGATTACGAAGCGACCTATGTCCGGTTCGTGCAGTCGCTGCGCGCCAAGAACCCGGACGCCTGGTTCATTCTGATGGCCACCGATCAGGTCGATGGCGAAATCCAGTCCGAAGCCCAGAGGGCGATGGCGGCGATCCAGGCCGCCGGTGAGACCCGCATCAGCTTCCTGCCCATGAACAACCTCAATTTCGGCGGCTGTGACTTCCACCCCGACACTGCCGACGATCGCAAGGTCAGCGATGAACTGATCGCCTGGATCGACGCGCATCCGGAAATCTGGCAAGGTAAATAGATGCGCCTTGCCGCCCTTTGCCTGCTCGCAACCTTTCTGACCGCGCCTGCTTTCGCCGCCACGCCGGTGGGCACCGCCCTGCCGCTGCATATCGGCGGCCGCGTGGTGCCGGTCAGCGATGACGATCCGGCGCAGGGTTACCGGCACCAGTGGCCCGGCACCTATTTCGAGGCGCGCTTCCGGGGCACCGAGGTTCACCTGCGCCTCAATGACGACGTCAACCGCTTCAATGTCTATGTCGATGGCCAGCTGGTCAACACGCCCAGCCGTCCCGGCGAAGGTGATATCGTGCTCGGCCCCTTCGCGCCGGGCGAACATACCATTCGCGCCGAGAAGCTGAACGAATCGTGGGGCGCCGCGCAATTCACCGGCTTTTTCGTATCCGACCCCGCCAATGTGCTGCCCGCGCCCGAAGCCCTGCCGCGCGAGATCGAGTTCATCGGCGATTCCTACACGGTTGGCTATGGCAACACCTCGCCGACGCGTGACTGTCCCGGTGGCCAGGTCTGGGCCACCACCGATACGCAACTGGCCTTCGGCCCCGTAACGGCCAAGCACTTCAACGCCGATTACCGCATCAACGCCATTTCCGGCCGCGGCGTGGTGCGCAACTATAATGGTGGCGACGGCCTTCACCTGCCCCAGGCCTATGCCTATACGGTCCAGCCCGACATGATCGATTCGGCCGACTGGCGCCCGCAGATCATCGTCATCGGCCTCGGCACCAACGATTTCTCCACACCCCTGCATGGCGGCGAGGTGTGGACCACACGCGATGAACTGCACAGCGATTACGAGCAGACCTATGTCCAGTTCGTACAAACCCTGCGCGCCGAGAACCCGCAGGCCTTCTTCCTCCTGATGGCCACCGATCAGGCCAATGGCGAGATCCAGGCCGAGGTGCGGAAGGTACTTACCGCCTTGCGCAGCGATGGCGAGAGCCGCATCGATTTCTTACCGATGAACAACTTAAGTTTCGGAGCCTGCGACTGGCACCTCACCACGGCGGATGACGCCCGGGTGGCTTCCGGCCTGATCGCCTGGATCGACGCCCACCCCGATCTTTGGGACCATAAAAAAGAATGAAGCTCTTTCGCTGCGATAATTGCGGGAACTCCATCTATTTCGAGAATCGCTCCTGCCTGAATTGCGGCTATCGCCTGGGCTTCGTCTGCGAGGAAATCGCCCTGCACGCCATGCAGCCCGATAGCGCCCGCGCCGATCGCTGGCGCCGCGTCGATCAGCAGCAGTTCGTCTATCGCTTCTGTCCCAATGCCACCTTTGATATCTGCAACTGGCTGGTGCGCGATGACAGTGAAGACGACTACTGCACCGCCTGCCGTTATAATGGCCTGGTGCCCGATCCCAACACATCCGACGGCCTGCGCCGCTGGCGTGCCATTTCCGATGCCCAGCGCCACCTGTTCTATTCCTTCCTGCGCTGGGACCTGCCGCGACCGGGCCGCAGGGAAGACCCGGAAGGCGGTCTGCTGTTCGACCTGAAGGACGATCAGATCAATCCCGATGGCTCCTGCCAGCCGGTGCTGATCGGCCATGACGAGGGCCATATCGTCATCCGCACCGCCGAGGCCGACGACCCGACGCGCGAACAGCAGCGCGCCATGATGAACGAGCCCTACCGCACCCTGCTCGGCCACTTCCGCCATGAGACCGGCCACTTCATCTGGAACAAGATGGTGCGCGACGCGGACAAGATCCAAAGCTTCCGCGCCCTGTTCGGCGATGAAAGCGTCGATTACCAGCAGGCCCTCGACCGCCACTATCAGGAAGGCCCGCCGGCTGGCTGGGGCTCAGGCTATATCAGCTTCTACGCCACGGCCCATCCGTGGGAGGATTTCGCCGAATGCTTCGCCCATGTGCTGCATATCGTCGATTCGCTGGAGACCGCGCATATGTTCGGCATCGCTCTGGCGCCAATGTCGCATGAGTTCCTGGCGGCGCATGCCAGTTTCGATCCCTATTCGGTGCTCGATTTCGAACGCATCGCCGAGGTGTGGGTGCCCCTGTCGATGGCGCTGAACAGCATCCACCATTCGATGGGCGAGCGCGATCTCTATCCGTTTATCCTGACCCCGATGATCAAGCAGAAACTGGCCTATGTCCATGGCCTGCTGACCCGGCAGATCTAAACGCTTTTATACCTCCTCACCTTTGGTGGGGAGGGAGACCGCGCCACACCCATCCGCCAACTGTGCACAACAGGCGACAAACAAAAATACCCATGCTAGGAATGGTTAACGCGGTCGTTTTTAACGCGCATCTTCATCCGAAAAGTGCGTCACACTTTCGGAATGCGCTAAGGGGGAGCTTTCAGTGTCGCGCATTTTTGGGGTTATTCTGCTTCTGGTCATCGTGGCGGCCGCCGGTCTTTTTTACGCGGCGCCGATCATCTCGTTCTATGATGTCCGCAGCGCCTGCCGGAGCCAGGATATCGAATCCCTGGCCAAATTGATCGACTTCACCTCCGTCCGCACCAGCCTGAAAACCCAGCTCGATGCCGGTGACGAAGGTGTCGCCGCCCCCGCCCCTTCCGCGCTCAATGATCCGGTCGGCGCCACGGGCAATGCCATCAAGGGCGTGGCCGATTCCGTCGGCAAGGCCTTCAACGACCTGGTCAATCCGAACGCGACGAAGACCCCGCCCAAGCCGGTGATCGACGTCAATACCTACCTGACGCCCAAGGCCCTGCTTGGCCTGACCTATGGCGCGGCGAAAGACGCCAACACCTTCGAGCTGTCGAAGTTCGAAGGCAAGCCGCCCGCCCCCAAGACCGCCTTCTTCAGCCTGGAACGCGCCCGCCTGACCGTGACCGACGACACCCACGGCACCACCACCTTCACCTTCGAGCGCCACGGCCTGACCCACTGGCAACTGGTCCATATCGGCCTGCCCACCCCGGATATGGAACCCAAACCCGAAACCCCGGCGGGATAACCGTCTTTTATACCTCCCCACCTTGCAGGGGTTGGCGCCAACGAAAGTATAGCTTTCGCAAGCCATGGGACCGTTCGGCGAAGCCGGATGGTGGTGGGGTTTCTGACTTCCTTTAAATAGTGCCTCCCCAATGGTCACAATATGGACTCTTGCCTTGCCCCCGCTAAGGACAAGGAATTTCGTGACCAGGCTTGCCGTGCCGCGGTTTAAAGCGCATTGAAACCGGTATGCTCGATACATTAACCCGCGTTCTGGTCTTCTTCGCCTTTATCGGTCTCGGCGCCCTTCTGGTAAAGCTGAAGCGCCTGAACACTCAGGGTCTGGACGGTCTTTCCGCCTATTTCTACTGGCTGGCCTTTCCCTGCTGGCTGGTGGTCAGTTTCGCTAAGCTGCCGCCCTTCAAGCCGGCCCTCGCCCTGCCGCTTCTGGCCTATATCGCCGCCTTGGTCATCACCGGCGCACTGGTCATCGTCACGGCGCGCCTGTTGAAAGCGAAACCTGACGACTCGGTCGCCGCCGGCATGGCCGGCTTTGTCAATAATTCGGCCTTCCTCGGCATTCCCATCGCCATCAGCCTGTTCGGTCCCGCCGTTTCGCAGACCGGCCCCCTGGCCGTGGCCGCCGATTTCCTGATCCTGTTCAGCATCGGTTGTGCCGCCCTCGCCAAGGCCTCCGGCCATACGGTGAAAATGGCGCTGGCCAATACAGCCCGCAACCCGACCGTCATCGGCGCGCTGATCGGCGTGCTGTGCATGGCGGTCGGCTTTCACTTCCCGCCGGCCGTGGAGAACGCGCTCGATCTGCTCGGCCATTCCGGACCGCCCGTGGCTTTGGTGGCGCTCGGCGGCATGCTCGGCCTGATGCCGGCGTCAAATTTGGTCCGGCCCGATGCCGCCAGCGCCGCTGCGATCATCGGCAAGATCCTGCTGGCCCCGGCACTGGTCGCCATCGCCCTGGCCTTGCTGCATGTCGATCCGCTGACCTTCCGCGCCTTCGTCTTCCTGTCGGCCACGCCCACGGCGGTCAGCGTCTTCATCCAGACGAAGATGTACGGCCTGTGGTTCGAAGGCGCCGCGCGTTCAGTGGCGCAATCGACCCTGATCAGCCTCTTCACCCTCTCCGCCCTGGCGCTGATCCTTACCGCTTAACTGCGGCGCGTCAGACCCGGCTGGTTGGCTTCGAAATCGATCGGATCGAGGATCAGCGCCGGGAAACGGCCCTTCATCAGTACCGCATCCACCGTTTCGCGCGCGTAGGGATACAGGATGCCGGGGCACTTGCCGGTCAGGATGCGCTCGCGCTCGGCATCGTCAAAACCGACCAGCTGGAACACGCCCGCCTGCAGAATTTCCAGCATGAAAGCCGTGCTGCCGGCGCTGGTGGCGACGATAGACATCGTCAGCACCACCTCATAAGAGGAGTCGCCGAGCGCGCTGTGGCCCAGTTTCATGTCGACCTTGACCTGCGGCGACCATTCCTGGCTGAAGATCGCGGCACCGGCCGGCGCCTGGAAGGAGAGGTCCTTGAGATAGATCTGACGAATGGTGAAGGGCTGGGCCATTGGTTTTGCAATCCTTAAGCGGTGATGGGGCCTTAAGCGGTGATGGGGCCTTAAGCGGTGATGGGGC
>NZ_JASGFK010000016.1:0-14965 GCF_047605585.1 Asticcacaulis sp. | reverse complement strand
AAGTGTCATTTCTATTGGTGAGAAATTGTGACTTCTCTATCCGTGAAGAACAAACGATGTGGGACTAAGTTTTCGGACTTCGCACCTCACGTAGAACTCACCCGTTTTTTTAATAACATCGGGCGTGATTTGCAAAATCCTCCCACTGCCCTAGGGTATGGATAATGGTTGGGAACGCACATTCGGGGGAAACAGCGTGGCGATTAATAAGATGCAAGCTGATAAGGTCAGCCTGGTTCATATGCTGGCCTTTATCGGTCCCTGCGTGCCCTTTGCCGCCCTGGGGCTACCGCTCGTCGCCACCCTGCCGGAATATTACGGCACCCAGCTTCAGCTCGGCACCGTGGTCGGCCTTGTGTTCGCTGTTGTTCGCCTGTTTGATATTCTAGTCGATCCGATCCTGGGCCACGGGATGGATCGCACCCGCACAAAACTCGGCCGCTTCAAACTGTGGATGCTGATCTGCCTGCCGATTCTGTTCGTCAGCACGGGCTTTATCTTTCTGGCGCAAAAGGGCGTCGGCCCCGTCTATCTCGGCCTGTGGCTGTTCGTGCTCTATGTCGGCTTTTCCATAGCGGCCCTAAGCCAGGCCAGCTGGGGCACGGTCCTTTCCACCGATTACAATGAACGCTCGCGCATCTTCGCCTGGTGGCAGGTCGGCAATATCATCGGTATACTGGCGGCCGCCGTCATTCCGGTGGCTCTGCAGTGGATGGGACACAGCTACGCACTCGGGGTCCAGGTCATGGGCGGCTTTATCATGCTGACCCTGCCCATCAGTATCGCCATTGCCCTGTGGATCGTGCCGGAAAAGGTATCCGATACCCAGACGCACGACCTGAAGCTCAGCCATTATTTCGATATGTGGAAGCGCCCCAATGTGCGGGCCATCCTTTACGCCGATCTCTTCATGGGGCTGGCGCCCGGCGTGATGGCCGCCCTCTTCTTCTATTTCTTCGAAGAGACCAAGGGCCTGACACGCATGGAAAGCAATATCGCCATGCTGCTCTATTTCGTCGCCGGCATCGTCGGGGCACCGATCTGGACCATCGCCTCGAAGCGCTTCAGCAAGCACAAGACCCTGATCGTCTCGTCCCTGATCTTCGCCGTGCTCTATGGCGCCATGTATTTCGCGCCGAAAGACCAGTTTCCGATCTGCGCCGCCATGACCTTCGCCAACGGCATCCCCTATGCCGCCTCGCTGCTGCTGACCCGCGCCCTGATGGCCGATATCGGTGACGAGGTCATGCTGGAAACCGGTCACGACCACAAGGGCACGTTGATGGCCATTCTTTCGGCCACCACCAAGATCGGTTACGCCCTTTCGGCCCTGACCATCACCCTGTTGGGCGCCCTACACTTCAATGTAAAATCACCCAAGGACAGCCCGGCGGATGCCTTGATGTGGGTGGAAATCTTCTTTATCGGTCTGCCGGTCATTTTCCTGATCCTTGGCGCCGTATCGATGTGGCGCTACAACCTGACACCCGAACGCCACGCCGCGATCATGGCGCAACTGAAAGCAAAGGACATCTTGTGACCAAAGGTATCGAAGGCCTGCTGGACGTCATGCGTCGGCTGCGTGATCCGCAGACCGGCTGCCCGTGGGACAAGGAACAGACCTTCGCGACCATTGCGCCTTATACGATCGAGGAATCCTACGAGGTGGCAGACGCCATCCAGCGCAATGATGTGCGCGATCTGAAAGAAGAGCTGGGCGACCTGCTGTTCCAGGTCGTCTTCCATGCCCGAATCGCCGAGGAGATGGGGCTGTTCAATTTCGATGACGTGGCCGCCGGCATGAGTGAAAAGCTCATCCGTCGCCACCCCCACGTCTTCGGTGACGCCGGTGATCGCACACCCGACGAGCAGAACGAAGCCTGGGAAGTGACCAAGGCCGCGGAGCGCAAGGCCAAAGCAAAACATGGACTGCTCGATGATGTGCCGGTCGGCCTGCCTGCTCTCACCCGCGCCGCCAAACTGACCAAGCGTGCGGCCCGCGTCGGTTTCGACTGGCCAAGCGTCCACGAAGTGCTCGACAAGCTCGATGAAGAGACGCTGGAATTGAAGGCCGAGGTCGCGAAAGGCGATGTTCAGAAATCGCACGAGGAACTGGGCGATATCCTGTTCGTTCTGGCCAATCTGGCGCGCAAGCTTGATGTGGAACCTGAAAATGCCCTGCGCATGACCAATGCCAAGTTTGTCCGTCGTTTTGAGGTCATCGAGGCTGAATTGGCCAAGATCGGCAAGACGCCGGATCAGTCGGATCTCGCCGAAATGGATGCCCTGTGGAATGCCGCCAAGCTGGCCGAGCGTGAAAATTCCTGAAACCTTCAGCGGGAAGCCCCAGATAAGGCAATTGCCCAAACGGCTGCGCAATACGCTGCTGAGCGTGCTGTTCTGCGGCGGCCTGTTCGTAGCGTATTACCAGTTGACTGATCAGACGCCGATCCCGCCGGATACACACATCACTTACGCGCGGCAGGATCATTTCCGACTGGATATCGATGCCAAAGGACAGATCAGCCTTACGGATAAATCCGGCATCTATCACTACAAAATCTCGGCCTTCGCGCTGCGCCGCATCCTGCGCGCCTTCCACCGTTCCCAATGGTTCGATCGCGATATCCTGGCCTATGGCAATGCCCGTTCACAATGTCTGCTGGGCCTGACCGAAGATCATCATAAGGCCGTCATTCAGCATGATTGCGAAACACAAGTATCTGAAATTACCGTTCCACTTCAGTCGCTTGATGTGTCCACTCGCTTTCGGAAAGTGCTTTCTGGCGACAAGACGGCCCTGCGAGACTATAGCGTTGCTCACGATGCCAATGCATCACTTTTAAAATAAAATCGAATATTCAAGAGTTTGCGCTCCCTACTTAAGGTGCAGGCGAATATGGTCTTGGTTTCAATCCACAAGTCATTTTGAACGCCCCTTGCGAATCGTAGCATTCGCGCGCATCACTTGCGAATTGCCCGTGAATTATGGTGCCGCGTATGAAAAAGCCTGCCAAAGCGCCTCCGGCCAAAGGCGTCCGGAAAGCCGCCCAGAAAACGGCCAAACCTGCCAGCAAGGCCGCGCCCCAGAAGACGCATCGTTCGCTTTGCCCGATCAACCTGACTCTGGAAGCCGTGGGCGACCGCTGGTCCATGCTGATCGTACGCGATCTGATGTTACGCGGCCATAGCAGCTACCAGGGCTTTCTGCGCGCCGAAGAGAAGATCGCCACCAATATCCTGGCCGATCGTCTGGTGAAGCTGGAGCAGAACGGCCTGATCACCAAGGTCGCCGATCCGGCCGACAAGCGCAAATTCATCTACGCCCTGACCGAACGTGGCGCCGATCTCGCGCCCATCCTGGTCGAACTGGCGCTGTATGGCCTGAAATATGAGCCCATGGCCAATATGGCCAAGGAGGTCATCCTGGACATGCAGAAGAACAAGCAGATATTCGCGCAGCGCCTGACGCGTAACTTCACGCCAAAGGCCAAGGAAAAGCCGGTCAAGAAGAAGGAAGATCCGGTCGAGGAAACCCTCAGCCTGTTCTGATCTGTAGCCCGAGCCCTACTCCATAGCCGCCAGTTGATCGTGCTCCATCTCTTCCTGCGACAGTTTCTTTTTCGGCGCAGCGATCAGGAACAGCAGCGGCATGGCCAGCAGAGTCAGGATCATCATCAGCCAGAAATTATCGATATAGGCGATCATGCTTGCCTGACGCGTCACTTCCGCATTGATGGCCGCCAGTCCACTGGCCGTCTTGGCGTAGGCGCTGTCCATAAAGGCAGCATTGGAGACATTCATCGTGGCCGCAATGGATTCGTGTGCCGTCTGGGTGTTGGAGACCTGGAAGGCCTGAACCATGGCGATGCCGATGGAGGAACCGATATTGCGCACCAGACTATAGATCGAGGTGCCGTCGGGCCGCAGATCGCCCGCCAGGGTCGCGAAGGTGGCGGCGCTGAGCGGCACGAAGACCAGCCCCAGGCCAAAACCCTGAATAATCCCCGGAATGATGATCGCACTCTTCGAGGTGTCGACCGTGTAGGTGCACATCATGGCCAGCGTCGCCGCCGTCAGGCCAAAACCGACCCCCAGAATCAGGCGCAGGTCGACCTTCCCCACCATGCGCCCGACAATCATCATGGCCAGCATGGTACCCAGTCCGCTGGGCGCCGTAATCACACCGGCATAAAGGGCGGTATAGCCCATCAGACCTTGCAACATAGAGGGCATAAGGGCGCGTGTGGCGAACAGCACCATGCCGACGACAAAGATAAACAGCAGCCCCGTCAGAAAGTTGCGGTTCATCAGCAACCGGTAGTTAAAGAAGGTCGTCCCCGCCGGTTTGGTAGCCGTATGGATGATAAAGAAACCGAGGCTGACAAAGCAGATGGCCGCCTCGATCAGGGTCTCGCTTGATGAGAACCAGTCATTCTGCTGCCCGCGGTCGAGCAGCATTTGCAGCGACCCGATCCCCAGGCTGAGGGCCGTAAAGCCGAAGACGTCGAAACGGATGCTGCGTTTGGCGAACTGGTGCGGAATATATTTCAGGATGCCGAAAAAGGCCGCGGCACCGATGGGCACATTGATGAAGAAACACCAGCGCCAGTCATAGGCATCGGTCAGCCAGCCACCGAGCGTAGGCCCAAGAATGGGGCCGACCATCACGCCCATGCCCCAGACCGCCATGGCCGATCCGTGCTTTTCCTTCGGGTTGATGTCGAGCAGGGTCGATTGCGACAGTGGCACAAGAGCGGCACCAAAGACGCCTTGCAGCAGACGCGCCCCGACGATTTCGGTCAAACTGCCGGCGAGACCGCACAGGATAGAGGCGATGGTAAAGCCGGCGATGGAGACGAGAAAGACCTGTTTCTGGCCGAAACGATCCGACATCCAGCCGGTCAGCGGCGTGGCGATGGCTGTGGCGACGATAAACGAGGTCAGCACCCAGGTGATCTGATCGGAAGAGGCATTGAGGCTGCCCTGCATGTGCGGCAGGGCGACATTGGCGATGGTCCCGTCGATGGCCTGGATAATGGTGGCCAGCATGATCGAGACGGTGATCATCGGGCGATTGAGCGGCGCAGATGACTCAGTTGAAACGGACGCACTACTCATCAGGAATTCTCTATAAGTTTTTGCAAATCTTCTAAAATTTCGGTGGCGACCACCATTTTTGTCGCGTCCAGGCCGCTCAGAATATCGCGGCGCATGTCATCGGCGCGCGCCTTGACCTGAGCATAGATCGCCTCGCCCTCCACAGTCAGCACCAGATGCTTGACCCGGCGGTCTGTCTCGGAAGTGACGCGGCGCACCAGCCCGGTCTTTTCCAGCCGGTCTATGGTCGAGACCATGGTGGCCGCCTCGACCTGCACCAGTGCCGCCAGTTCGCTCTGCGAAATCGGACCACTGGCCTTGGCGATATAGGCAATGCTCAGCCAGCCGGCCTGTGAGATCCCCAGATCCTTAAGGCGCCGGTCAAGCGCCAGCCGCCACATGCGCGCGGCATTATGCAGGGCATAGGAAAAACGTTCGTATTCAGCGGACATGGTGAGGTGGCTAATAGTTAGATATCTAACCATCTACGCCTCGCAAAGGATTCACGCAATAGCTGCAGTAAAGATTTTTTGCAGGTTTGTTATGAACGAAACTAGGTTCGTGCGATCATCTTCTCATATCGGCCGTAAGCCTGGTCGCTCAGCCGAACGTGCAGATGCACGCGGCCTTCTTCGTCCTCATGGCGGTCCAATACGCGGCCATGCTGGTAGAGGAAGGCGATGACATCGCCCTGATGCGGCTCCAGCACGATATCCAGTTCCTCGCCTTCGGCATCGACCAGCAGGGCCACCTGGTTTAGCAGGGCCGGCACGCCCTCCCCGGTCACCGCCGAAACCATCAGCGGCTTGTTGCTAGCGCGGTCGGTAATGGCCCGGGCGTAGAGGATATCCCGCATCTCCTCATCCAGCAGGTCGATCTTGTTCCATACCTCGACCATGCGAGACCGGTCGAGATCGGGCAGGATCTGGCCCATGACCTGCTCGACATCGGCCTTCTGCGCCTCGGTTTCCGGGTTGGAGACATCGCGGACATGCAGGATCAGGTCGGCCTGCTCCACTTCTTCGAGCGTCGCCCGGAAGGCGGCCACCAGTTCGTGCGGCAGGTCGGAAATGAACCCGACCGTATCGCTGAGAATCGCCGAGCGGCCATTGGGCAGTTTCAGTGAGCGCAGAGTGGTATCCAGGGTCGCGAACAGCAGGTCCTTGGCGAAAACCTCTGATTTGGTGAGATTATTGAACAGGGTCGACTTGCCGGCATTGGTATAGCCGACCAGAGCCACAATCGGATAGGGCACCTTCTTGCGCTGGCTGCGATGCAGGCCGCGTGTGCGCCGCACCTCTTCCAGCTCGGACTTCAGCTGCTTGATCTTGTCGGCGATCATGCGACGGTCGAGTTCGATCTGGGTTTCGCCGGGACCGCCGGTCGTGCCGGTAGCGCGCTGGCGTTCGAGGTGGGTCCAGGTCCGCACCAGGCGCGAACGCTCATATTCCAGCCGTGCCAGCTCGACCTGGAGCTTGCCTTCCCCCGTACGCGCGCGACGGCCGAAAATTTCCAGGATCAGGCCGGTGCGATCCACCACCTTGACGCCCAGTTCCTTTTCCAGATTGCGTTGCTGGATCGGCGTCAGTCCACCATTTACCACACACAAGGAAGCCTCAACTTCCTCACACAAGGCTTTGATTTCAAAAACCTTCCCCTGCCCAAACAGTGTGGCGGGATTGATCTTGCGCACGCGCACGCTGACTGCTCCCACGATCGCCAGATCGAGGGCCAGGGCGAGGCCGGTCGCCTCTTCGAGGCGTGATTCCTCATAGCGGCGCGCGGCGGGGGCTTCCGCGCCGCGCACGTGAATATCGATGTCGGGATCGACAACGACCGCGCGCACGATATCGGGCGCGTGATCTACATATTTATCACTCAAAGACGGTGTCCGGGATTACGGATTTAGTCGTCAAGATCGTCTTCTTGCTCGTACAGCTGGACCGGCGCGGCCGGCATGATGGTCGAGATCGCGTGCTTGTACACCAGTTGCGATTGGCCATCGCGGCGCAGCAGGACGCAGAAATTATCGAACCAGCTGACGATGCCCTGGAGCTTGACGCCATTGATCAGGAAGATGGTCAGGGGGGTTTTTGTTTTGCGGACACTGTTGAGGAAGGTGTCTTGCAGGTTTTGTTTCTTATCGTGGGACATTGTCGGCCCTTCTTGTTTCAAATTTGAGGGACACAATACCCCTCACACAGACAATAAGTCTCTATTTATGCAAAGATTCCAGGTCTTTTCAACCTTGCGGGAATAAAAAATCTTCAGACTCCGGCCGAGGCGCGGGCGCGTTCGATATAGACTTCCCTTAAGGCACAAGCGATTGGGCCGGGTTTGCCGTCACCAATGAGAGTGTCGTTAATTGCGACAATCGGCATGACCAGGCTGGTGGCGGCCGTGACGAATACCTCGGTAGCGGCCAGGGCTTCCTCCAGCGTAAAGGCGCCTTCGGACAGGGTGATTCCGCTCTCCCTGATCAGCGGCAGCAGGTTGAGCCGCGTGACGCCGGCCAGGATATTGGCCTCCAGACTACGGGTTCTGATCTCACCTTCCTTAGTGACGATATAGACGTTGGTCGAGCCTCCCTCAGTGATGTAGCCGTCGTGGTCGACGAAGATGACTTCCGTCGCGCCTTTCGCCTTCGCCTGCTGCTTGGCCAGCACATTGGGCAGCAATCCGACCGTCTTGATATCGCAGCGGCCCCAGCGGATATCCGGCGCCGTGATGGCCTTTATCCCGGCCGCGGCCTTGATCTCGGCGGCGGCGCGATCCACCGGTTTGGCGGTGATGACGATCGATGGCAAGGTGTCTACCGGGAAGACGTGATCGCGCGGCGCCACGCCCCGGCTTATCTGCAGATAGACCAGGCCTTCGCGGATGCGGTTGCGGCGGATGACTTCGTTCAGCACCACCAGAAGCGAGGTGCGCGGCATCGGCATCGCGATCTGCAGTTCCGACAAAGACCTCTCAAGCCGGTCCAAGTGTCCGCTCAGATCGGCAAGTCGCCCGTCGAACACCGACCATACCTCATAGACCGCATCGGCAAACTGGTAGCCGCGGTCCTCGATTGAGACCGCGGCCTCGCTGGTGCGTTCATAGGCGCCGTTGACATAGGCAATTCTGGGCATGGGTCACTCTCGCATAACGGAACCGTCTCCATAGACCGCGCCGTTTCGCTCCGCATCCAAAATCACGCCGCCAACCTAAATTTCATCCTCGTCCCCACGGATGTGGGCCAGGCCGAGGCTCTTCAGCTTGCGGTGTAGGGCCGAACGCTCCATGCCAATAAAATTGGCCGTGCGCGAGATATTGCCGCCGAAGCGGACGATCTGCGATGACAGGTATTCGCGTTCGAAGACTTCCCGCGCCTCGCGTAACGGCAGGGCAATGATGCGCTCCGGCCGGATGGCGCCGGCCGTGGCCGATTCGACCACTTCCGAAGGCAGCATGTGGGCGGTGATCGGATCGTTCGGATTGCCGGTGGCCAGGATCAGCAGGCGCTCGATATTGTTGCGCAACTGACGGACATTGCCCGGCCATTCATGCACCTGCAGGGTCGCCATGGCGTCCTCGCTCAGGGTGCGTCTCGGCAACCCTTGCGCCGCGCTGATACGGTCGATGAAATACTGCACCAGTTCGGCGATATCGCCGCGGCGCTCGCTCAGGCCAGGCACGCGCACCGGCACCACGTTCAGGCGGTGGAACAGGTCTTCGCGGAAACGCCCGGCGGTGATTTCGGACGACAGATCCTTCGAGGTAGAGGAAATCACCCGCACATCGACCTGCACGTCCTGCGCCCCGCCAACGCGGGTGAAGCGCTGCTCGACCAGCACCCGCAGGATGCGGCTCTGGCTTTCCGGCGGCATGTCGGCCACCTCGTCAAGGAAGAGGGTGCCGCCGTGGGCGCGTTCGAACACGCCGATCTTGCGCGGTCGGCCGCCATCGCCCTCTTCGCCGAACAGCTCGACATCGAGCCGTTCCGGCGTCATGCCGGCGGCGGAGATCGGCACGAACTCGCACTTGGCGCGCGGGCTGATCTCGTGGATCATTCGCGCCACCAGCTCCTTGCCGGAGCCGGCCGGACCGGAAATCATGATGCGTGAATTGGCCGGCGCCACCTTGGCGATGGTCGACCGCAGCAATTGCGCCGCCGCGGAATTTCCGATCAGTCCGTCCGGCACGACGGCTTGGCTGCGCAGGCGCTTGTTTTCTCGGCGCAGACTGGTCAGTTCAAGCGCTCTCTGAACAACCATGATCAGGCGCTCGGTTTTAAAGGGTTTTTCAATAAAATCGAAAGCCCCTTTCTTGATCGCGGTCACGGCGGTTTCGATATTGCCGTGGCCCGAAATCATGATGGCCGGAATATCCGGATCCAGTTCGTGGATGACGCTGAGCAGTTCCAGGCCATCCAGCCCCCCGCCCTGCATCCAGATATCGAGGACGCACAGGCTGGGCTTTCGCGCCTTTATGGCACGCAGGGCGGCGTTGGAATCCGGCGCGGTCCGCACCGAATAGCCCTCGTCTTCCAGGATACCCGCGATCAACTCGCGGATATCCGCTTCATCATCCACAACCAGAATATCGACGCCAGAGGAGACTTTCATCAGATTTTCACCGTTAGATTTTTACCGATTCTTGGCCAATTACCTGCGGGCTTTTCGGCCCGCCTTCCGAACTTTCAGACGCCGAAGCCGGGGCTTGCGCCGTCTGGGTGCGCGGCAGCCGAAGCACCGCCTTCGCACCGCTGAGATGGACCGCGTCGCTGAGATAGAATTCACCGCCATGGTCTTCGAGTATACGCTTCACAATCGCCAGGCCGAGGCCCGTTCCCTTTTCACGAGTCGTCACATAGGGCTCGGTCAGCCGGTCGCGATCTTTTTCCGGCAGGCCGATCCCGTCGTCCTCGACCTCGATCACCAGTTCGCCGTCCACCTGGGACATCTCGACCTGAAGGTGGCCGACAATACCGTCGCGTCCCTCAACCTGCTCCGTGCCATGGTCGCGCATCAGGCGGGAGGTGATGGCTTCGCCACCGTTCTTCAGCACATTACCCAGGGCCTGACTCAGCAGGCGGCCGTCACAGATCACGGTCAGCTCCGGCAAGGGCTCGACAATGACGATCTGGATATCGGGCCGTGCCACGCGCTGGGCGAAGACGGCGGCGCGCACCATCTCGGCGGCGTCCTCCTCGGCGAAATTCGGGGCCGGCATGCGAGCGAAGGAGGAGAACTCGTCGACCATCCGGCCGATATCGCCGACCTGGCGGACAATCGTATCGGTCAGGCGGTCGAAGGTATCGACATCGGTCTCGATCTGCGGGCGGTACTTGCGGCGAATGCGTTCGGCAGACAACTGGATCGGCGTCAGCGGGTTCTTGATCTCGTGGGCGATGCGCCGCGCGACATCCTTCCAGGCGGCATTGCGTTGGGCGGCGATCAGACGGGTGATGTCATCGAAGGTCAGGACTGCGCCGCCGGTCTCCAGGCCGGAGATGCGCACGCGCACGCGCCGGGTCTCGCCCTTGCGCACCAGATCGACCTCCTGCTCCTCGACGCGATGCAACGACACCTTGTCGAGAAGTTCTGTGATTTCAGGCGCCAGTTCGCGAATCTTCATCCCCATGGCCTCATCCGAAGGGACGCTGAGGAAGTGGGCGGCGTGGCGATTGATGGCCGAGACATGCTCCAGCACGTCGAGGCCGATGATGCCGGCGCTGATTTCCGACAACACCGTCTCAATGAAGCGCCGGCGGCTTTCCGCCTCCTCGCCTGCCGATTTTAGCGCCGCCTGCTGGCTTTGCAGGTCTGAGGTCATGCGGTTGAAGGCGCGCGACAGTACGGCGATATCTTCCGACTGGTTGATAGTCAGGACGCGTGCGCTGAGATCGCCGCCGGCCACCTTGTCCGAGGCCTGGACCAGCCGCGCTACGGGTACGGCAATGCTTTCCGCCGCCGAGGTGCCGCCCCAGATGGCGCCGATCAGCACCAGCAGCACGGCTTCGAGATAGGCCATAAAGAAGATACCCTGGGCGCGAATCTTCTTATTGGTCGTTTCGCGGTAATCGTTGATCGCCTGATTGGCCGTCTGGATCTTGGCGTAGATGCCGGTCGGTAAGGGCTTGATGCCGTAAAGCATGGCACCGTTATAATCATCCAACGAATATAGCAGGCGAATGGCGTCCGGATTGCCATAGGGATAGGCCTTTGGCCCGGTGGCTGCCACATCCTCGATGGTATCGCTGGGCGGCGCCATATAGACCGGGGCCTGGGGCGATTCCGCCCGGGCCAGAATCTGCCCGTTGCGGTCGATGATGTAGATGGCGCTCAGCTCGGCCTTTTCCTCGTTGAGGATCTTGTTCAGCCCCAACGAAAAGGCCAGCCGGTCAGGGAAAAGTGCACGGCCTTCGGGGCTTTCGACGCGCTGCTTCACGGCCTGCATGGCGGCATTTGAGGTGCGCATGGCCTCGGTCAGATAAACGCCGGCCAGGTCATAGCCGTTTTCCACCGAGGTCTGCACCCGGTCGGAAAACCAGGTATCGATCCCCCGGTTCAGGAAGGTGAACGACAGGGCCACGATGATGGCGGGGGTCACAGCGGCCAGTGAGAACAGGAAGACAAAGCGCAGGTGCAGGCGCGCACCGGCATCCGCGCCGCGACTGCGCGCGATATTGATGACCCGGCGGAGCACGAAGAAAACCAGCCCCAGAAGCAGGGCCAGGTTCAGAGATACCAGGATCAGCAGGTAATCGGCAGTATTGCCGACAGGCCCCTTGATAGTCAGGCCGGTGCCCGGCGTGGCGACGATCAGCCAGACGATAAAGGCCGTAGTGAGGATTGAGGCGCCATAGGCCGCGCCCAGGGCAAGCTTCTGCACGCCCGCGGTGCGGAGCGTTTTCAGACTGCGCAGGAAAATGGGCAGCCATCGCCGTCTTGCCGATGCGTCCTTCAAACCGGGTTTCGCCTTAAATCCAAGAGAGTGACATTTGCGCACTACTGTGTCCAAATATCAACAGCAATGTTGCAAATATCACGATTTTTTGGGGTTAACCTAACCGGCCATCAGCAGGCGAATATCGCGTTCGATCTGAGCGGGATCGTCCATCCGGCACAGGCGGGCCTTGTCCTGGCGGCGTACCAGCGGGTCCGCATTGTGCGTCGAAGCCTCGATATAGGCGCCAAGGTGCTTCTTGAACATGCGCAGGCCGAGACTATCGCTATAAAAAGCCAGCGAGGCTTGCATATGCTCGATAAGCCAGTTTGCCCGGTCTTCCAGGGCGATTTCCGGCAAGGGCTGGTTATCGTTCAGCGCCTGGTCTAGGTCGCGGGCGAACCACGGGCGGCCATAGATGCCGCGCCCGATCATGACGCCATCGGCGCTGGATTGCGCCAGCGCTGCCTGTGCTGTTTCGAGATCTATGATGTCTCCATTGACGATTACCGGAATATTCACAGCCTGTTTGACCAGCGAAACGGCACCCCAGTCGGCTTCACCCTTGTAAAACTGCTGACGGGTCCGGCCATGGACGGTTAGGGCGGCGATACCCAGTCTTTCGGCGCGCACCGCCAGTTCGGCGGCATTATGATCGTCCCAGCCAAGCCGCATCTTGACGGTGACCGGGCGCGACGTTGCCTGCAGTGCGGCCGCCATGATACGTTCGGCCTGGTCGAGATCGCGCATCAGGGCCGAGCCGCACAGCACGCCGGTGACCTCCTTGGCCGGGCAGCCGAAATTGAGATCGACGATGTGCGCGCCCGACTCTTCCGCCAGCTGCGCACCGCGGGCGATATGGACCGGATCGCGCCCCACCAGTTGCACGATCTTCAGGCCGTCGTGCTCGCCCAGCTGCGCCTTGCGCACGATATCCGGCCGGCCGCGTTCCATGTCCGCGCAGGCCACCATCTCGGTGGCCGTATAGGGCGCGCCGAGCTTGTTGGCCATATAGCGGAACGGCAGGTCTGATACGCCGGTCATGGGTGCGATCAGCACCCGGCCCGGTACGGTCACATCGCCGATTTGTAGAACTTTTGCGGTCATGCGGCCCTCATACACAATTCATCCCCCTTGCGCTACTTTGGTTTCAGGCTAAACAGGCCGGATGACATTCAATGCCATCATCGTCGCCGGCGGGTCCGGCAGCCGCTCCGGCGGCAAAAAGCAATGGATGCCGCTGGGCGGCCGCCCGGTGCTGGACTGGTCGGTGACGGCCTTTGAAGCGGCGGGCGCCGCCCGGATCGTCGTTGTCGTCCCGGCGGAAGATTTCGAGCAGGCGCATCTCGCCTTTGGCGATCGCGTCCGCATCGTTGTTGGGGGCGCGCAGCGCGCCGATTCCGTGGTCAACGGCCTGAAAGCGCTGGGTGCCGCCGGTAATGAGATCGTTCTAATCCACGATGCCGCTCGCCCGCTGCTGAAACCGCATCATATCAAGGCTCTGCTTAAGGAACTTGAGACAAAACCCGCCGCCATCCTGGCCCTGCCGGTGACCGATTCCCTGAAGCGTGGCGACCATGGCCGCATTGTCGAGGCGCCCGCGCGTGACAATCTGTGGCGCGCACAGACACCCCAGGCCTTCCGTCTGGGCGACATTCTGAAGGCCTACGAACGCTGGCCCTCCGGCCAGAGTCCGACCGATGAAGCTAGCGTGGCAACGCATTCCGGTATCAATGTCACCCTGGTCGAGGGTGATATGAGCTTGCATAAGCTGACCTATCCGGCCGATTTCGCCCTGCTGGACGCCTTAATTTCCGGAGATAAAAGCTTGAAACAAATAAGAATTGGCCAAGGGTTCGATGCCCACCGCTGGGGAGAGGGGCAAAGCGTCTGGCTGTGCGGGATCGAGATCGTTCATGACCAGACCCTGATCGGCCACAGCGACGCCGATGCCGGACTTCATGCCCTCACCGACGCCCTGCTCGGCGCCGCCGGTCTGGGCGATATCGGCGATCATTTCCCGCCAACCGATCCGCAATGGAAGGGCGCCTCGTCCGATCAATTCCTGAAACACGCCGCCGATCTGATCCGTCAGAAAGGCGGCGAGATCGTCAATGTCGACGTGACCCTGATCTGCGAGCGCCCGAAGATCAAGCCGCACCGTGAGGCGATGCGCCAGCGCATTGCCGAGATTATCGCTGTCACGGTCGATCGCGTCAGCGTCAAGGCTACCACGACCGAGCAGATGGGCTTTACCGGTCGCGGCGAAGGCCTGGCGGCACAGGCCATCGCGTCCATCGAAATCTGACGCTTTTCCAACGGCTTCCGGTGGATTGAGAATTCAGGCAAACCCATTGAAATTCTATGGTATTTATTGCGAAGCATTCTCACTGCCTCAGCCTATTGAAAAGCTATTTTTCCCCGAATATATGACGAAGGTACGCATCTTCCTCCCTTACCCAGATTAGAGGTATTCCCATGGCCTTCGAACTTCCCGCCCTGCCCTATCCCGCCGATGCCCTTGAGCCGCATATGTCGGCCAATACCTTCAGCTATCACCACGCCAAGCACCACAAGGCCTATGTCGACAATCTCAACAAGCTGATCGAAGGCACCGAATTTGCCGGCCTGTCGCTGGTCGAGATCGTCAAAGCCTCCGAAGGCAAGAATCCCGGCGTGTTCAACAATTCCGCCCAGGTCTGGAACCACACCTTCTTCTGGTCATCCATGAAGCCCAATGGCGGCGGCAAGCCGACCGGCACCTTGGCGGCCAAGATCGATGCCGATTTCGGTTCGTTCGATGCTTTCGTCGAGCAGTTCAAGACCGCCGGCGCCACCCAGTTCGGTTCCGGTTGGGCCTGGCTGGTTCTGGGCAGCGACGGCAAGCTGAAGGTCGTCAAGACCGGCAATGCCGAAACCCCGTTCACCAAGGGTG
>NZ_JASGFK010000015.1:0-16061 GCF_047605585.1 Asticcacaulis sp. | reverse complement strand
CCGAACGGATGCCACGGATTTCCTTGATCACGTTGATCTTCTTGTCGCCGCCGTCGGTCAGGACAACGGTGAACTCGGTTTGCTCTTCGGCAGCTTCGGCCGGAGCGGCAGCAGCGCCACCGGCAACGGCAGCAACGGCGACCGGAGCAGCGGCGGAAACGCCCCACTTTTCTTCCAGCAGCTTCGACAGTTCAGCGGCTTCGAGAACCGACAGGGCGGACAGGTCTTCGACCAGCTTTTCCAACTTGGACATGTGTTTTCCTTAAAAGATAGAGAGTGTTGATGTGATAATGACTGAGTTAGGCATTCGCGCGGGCATGAGCGCCGATAACGCGGGCCACGGCGCCGGCCGGGGCTTGCAGAACGCCAGCGATCTTGGTCGCCGGGGCTTGCAGCAGGCCAACCAGCTTGCCACGCAGTTCGTCGAGCGACGGCAGCGTAGCGAGCGACTTGACGCCGGCTTCGTTCAGGACTTCCGTGTCCATGATGCCGCCAATGATCTTGAGCTTGTCATTTTCTTTGGCGTACTGGACGGAAATCTTGGCGGCGGTGACCGGATCGGCCGAATAGACCAGGGCGACCGGGCCTTTGAAGAGGGCATCGCCCTTTTCGCCGACCTTGCCGTCCAGGGCCTTTTGGGCCAGGCGGTTCTTGAACACCTTCACAACGGCGCCTTCCTTGCGGAGACGGTTGCGAAGTTCAGACATTTCCACAAAGGTCATACCCGTATACTGGGTAACAACCACGGTAGCGTTGTCGGCGAAGACGCTCTTCAGCTCTTCAATCGACTCGGCTTTCTGTGCGCGGTCCATTACTGGCCTCCATGGTGGTGACGTTTTCCGGGAAATCCCGAAAAACAAACAAAAGCCCTCGCGTCCCGAATGGAACGTGAAGGTTACTGTCCAGATGAGAAGCTGATCACCACAGAGGCGCGCGACCATTTAAGGAAGCACGGAATTCTGTTAGGCGGTTCGCGTCCCGTCTCAATTCGGCGTTTGAGGGCTCTCAAACATTATGGATCAGGCGGCCCCTGATCCCCGAAGGTCTCGGACAGAACGACACGGGAAACGAGGTTTCCCAAGCCGAGGCGCGCTCCTTACAGGCAAAGCACCGTAAAATCAAGGGGTGACGGTTATATTACTTGAGGCTGGCATAAATGCCCACTATGAACAAAATTATGCCAAACGCACCCTTTCCCCCAAATCGCCAGGTCGCACTCCTTGCCTTCGATGGCATGCCGCTGTTCGAGTTCAGCATTGCGGTCGAGATATTCGGACTGGAACGCCCGGAAATGGGACCGGACTGGTATCGTTTCACTGTGGCAAGCCTGGAGGGCCAGCCTGCACGCACAACGGCCGGCATACGGATCGATGTCAATGGCAATTTGCAAGCTCTTGACGCCGCAGACACCCTCATCATTCCCGGCTGGCCCGTCGATCGGCCTGTCCCCGCCTCCCTGATCGCTGCCGTGCAGACGGCCTGCAAACGCGGCGCGCGGGTTCTAAGCATCTGCTCCGGTGTTTTTGTGCTGGCCGCCAGCGGCCTTCTGGCGGACCGGCGCGCCACCACGCACTGGAAATACACGGACCAACTCAAGACCGCCTATCCACAGATCGAGGTGGTGCCGGACGTGCTTTATATCGATGAGGGTCAGGTCCTGACTTCGGCTGGCAGCGCCGCCGGCATCGACCTGTGCCTGCACCTGATCCGCCGGGATTTCGGCCCAAGAGCCGCCAATATGGTGGCGCGCCGTCTGGTCGTGCCGCCGCACCGCGACGGTGGCCAGGCGCAATATATCGAGCGCAGCGTGCCCATTGAATATGAAAGCAACCGCCTGGCGCCCCTGCTCGACCATATGCGCCGGAACCTGCATCAGGATCATCGCATACCCGACCTCGCCCGCCGCGCCGGCATGAGCGAACGCACCTTTCTACGGCGTTTCAATGAGGCTACCGGCCTGACACCGGCCCGGTGGCTGCTTAATGTCCGGCTGTGCGAGGCGCGCGATCACCTGGAAACCAGCGACATCTCGATCGAACAGATCGCCACCCATACCGGCTTCGGCACGCCCACAAATCTGCGCCATCATTTCCGCGAGCAGATGGGCACCACGCCCACGGCCTATCGCCAAACCTTTAACCGCTCCCCTCAGAACGCCTAGGCCGAAGCCTTTTCCTTCGCAGCCGTCGGCTGGGCCTCGGAGCTCAGGACACCCAAACGGCGCAGGTCTTCGACTCCGGCCTTGCTGACGATATCGAAAATGGTCTGCTGTTCCTCGCGGGTAAAGTAGTTTTGCCCTCTTCCGGAAACGCCCTTGTTGAAACGTACGGCCGGCTTGTTCATCAGGCTCAGCGCCAGAGCCTTGCTGATCTGCTCCTCGCTGTAGTGGTTCGCGGGGTCAACGTGCCGCGCCATGCGCGCCAGAACAGTCTGGGGCTCATCCTTCAGTTCATCGTAGTGCAGCCACAACGGCGGCCGCTTGCCCTGCACCTGACATTCCCGGTCATATCGCAGCCACTGAGCATAGAAGCGCGCATACCACAGCGGCACATTATGGACGACGCTATAGCGCCGTTCATCCGGCGTCATCTCGCGGTAAGGCTTGCCATTGCTGACAATGGAATCGTCGATGAAGACATCACTGTCTTCCATGCCCTCGGTCATATTGATGCCGCTGATCAGGGTATCGAGGATGTCACGCGTGGCGATGATCACAGGAATATCGAAGGCTTCGATGATTTCGGTGACGTGACGGCTGGGATACATGTGCAGGTGCATGACCGCCGCCGCCGGACGACTGTTCTGTACGATATGCTGGTTCAGGATGGTGGGGAAATAGAGATCGCGCGAATGGTCAAGATTGGCGTACGAACCACGAGACAGATAGCCCTGGTAGTTCTCGTTGAGCAGGTTGATCAGGGCGGTACGCATGAAGGTGCCGCCCACCTTGGGCGGATAGGCCAGGACGATCTGGCGGTTATGGCTCTTGGTGCCACGGATGATATCCTTCACCTGCTGCTGCATTTCGCCCGTGCCGCCAGGCACAGCCACCATCACCTTGTAAATCATCTCGTAGACGGACATCGCGCGCTCCCGCAACCGGCAATCAACGCACAACGATAGACTGATTCTAGCGGTTGCCATTTCGCGGCCGATACAATTCAGCTTTGCAATTGGAAGTTCCAAATAAGTAAGGGGAAGGCGCGCCTACACCTTCCCCCGTTTTTATCTGAGCTGCGGCAACCCGGAGAGGAAGTGTACTCAGACAAACTCTTTGCAAATGGCGCAATAATTACAGATAATAGTCGCTTTAAATTAAATGATCTATTTTACTGTTTATTGTTTCACATATGCTGTCCTTATCAAGGATAGTCCAATGCACCGCTCTGTCCAGTGAATAAAAGGTAATGATTTGGCGTCATTTTATTCACAGCCCTGTAAACGGGCATACCAAGCCATCCCCACTCATTTGCATTTCGCACGTTAATACACGAGCTTGATTTAAGCCTGCGACTTTGCCAAAGACGCCGGACAAGGAGTCTCCATGCTGAGTGATATTCACGCCTTCCTGGGCACGGCCACGCCACAGGCCTGGATCGAGGCCGCCGTACAGAACCAGGACATCCTGCTGCTGGACCATCGGAACTGCGAATACAAGGCCGCCAGCAATGCCATCAACCTGATGGCCAAGTATCAGGACAAGGACGCTCTCGTTATGGCCATGGCGCGTTTGGCGCGCGAGGAACTGGCGCATCACGAGCAGGTCATGAAGTTCATCAAACGTCGCGGCGTTGCCCTGCGTCCCCTCACCGCCTCACGCTATGCCGCCGGCCTGCGCAAGCTGGTGCGACGCCAGGAACCCGGCATGATAACCGACATCCTGGTGATCAGCGCCTTTATCGAAGCGCGATCCTGCGAACGCTTCGGTGCCGTCGCGCCGCATCTCGATGAGGAACTGGGGAAATTCTATTCAGGTCTGCTTAAAAGCGAGATGCGCCATTACCAGGGTTATCTCAAGCTGGCGCATCTCTATGGCGATGCCACGGATATAGCCCGGCGCATCGAGGCTATCCGGCCGGTGGAACAGGCGCTGGTGGCCGAGCCGGATAACGAGTTTCGCTTTCACTCCGGACCGCCGGCATAAAAAAAGCCGCTCCATTGCTGAAGCGGCTTCATTCTTTTCAGTCGTAAGACTTAGGAAGCGGAGGCCGTATCGACCTTCACGCCCGGGCCCATGGTCGAAGACAGAGCGATCTTCTTGACATAGAGACCCTTGGCGCCCGACGGACGGGCCTTGACCAGCGCGTCGACCAGAGCCTTGACGTTGACTTCCAGTTGTTCAACCGTGAACGACACCTTGCCAACGCCGACGTGGACGATACCAGCCTTTTCGACGCGGAACTCGACCGCACCACCCTTGGCGTCCTTGACGGCCTGGGCGACGTTCGGGGTAACGGTGCCGACCTTCGGGTTCGGCATCAGGCCGCGCGGACCAAGCACCTTACCGAGGCGACCGACCAGGGCCATCATGTCCGGAGATGCGATGACGCGGTCGAAGTCCATGAAGCCGCCCATGATCTTTTCGACCAGGTCTTCGGCGCCAACAACTTCAGCACCAGCGGCGAGAGCTTCTTCAGCCTTCTTGTCCTTGGCGAACACGGCGACGCGAACGTCCTTGCCGGTGCCGGAGGGCAGGTTAACAACGCCACGGACCTGCTGGTCGGCGTGACGCGGGTCAACGCCCAGGTTGACGGCGATTTCGACGGATTCGTCGAACTTGGCCTTGGCGTTCGCCTTGACGGTTTCCAGAGCTTCGGTCAGGCCGTAGAGCTTGTTGGCGTCGGCGTTCCACGCCTTAATACGCTTTGCGATCTTGGTCATGTCTTAGTCCACCACCTGCAGGCCCATGGAACGGGCGGAACCTTCGATGATCTTGGTCGCCTGATCGAGATCGTGGGCGCTCAGATCCTTCATCTTCTTTTCGGCGATATCGCGCAGTTGAGCGCGCGTGATCTTACCGGCGGAATCGCGGCCCGGCAGCTTCGAGCCGGACTTCAGGTTCAGCGCCTGCTTGATGAAGAAGGTCGCCGGCGGCGTCTTCGTCACGAAGGTGAACGACTTGTCCTGATAAACGGTGATGATGGTCGGAAGCGGCGTGCCCTTCTCGACGTTTTCGGTGCGGGCGTTGAATTCCTTACAGAAACCCATGATGTTGACGCCGCGTTGACCCAGTGCCGGGCCGATGGGGGGCGAAGGCGTGGCAGAGCCGGCCTTCACCTGGAGCTTGATATAGCCCAGGATTTTCTTAGCCATTGGATATCTCCATATAACGCTCCGGAGAACGTATTGTGAGCCGTGGTCTGGGTCTCCCCTCCCACGGATTTGACTTCACCCGAAGATGAAGAGCGGCGGCTATAACCGCTTTGCCCCGGCTTGGCAAGGGTTTGGGCATGGATTTACAGGTAAAAATGCCGCATTGACGCCATGCCGGCGATATCATCAATCTGTCCCACCCCCATATGGATGCAGGCGACCATGAACGAGCACAGGCATCACCACAAGACCGAAACCGGCAGTTGCTGCCATTCTCAGGCTGCCCAGTCGACGACGGCGCCTCAACCGAAGACCGGTGAAGCGGTCGTCTATACCTGCCCCATGCATCCGCAGGTTCGACAGCCCGGTCCCGGTTCCTGCCCGATCTGCGGCATGGCACTGGAACCGGAAACCGTTACTCTGGAAGACGACGGCAATCCGGAACTGGCCGACATGACCCGCCGTCTATGGATCGCGGCCGGCCTCTCAGTCCCCGTCGCCATACTGGCCATGGGTGCGCATTTCGGCCTATCGTCGTTCGTGCCGGAGCGGCTGTCCGTCCGGGTGCAGCTTCTCTTTGCCACGCCGGTGGCGCTGTGGTGCGGTTGGCCATTCCTGGTGCGCGGCTGGCAATCGTTGAAAAGCCGCCACCTCAACATGTTTACCTTGATCGCCCTCGGCGTGCTGGTGGCCTGGGGCTATTCGGTCTCGGCTGTTCTCTTTACCGGCCTCTATCCGCATATGGACCACATGGGGCCGGATGTCTATTTCGAGGCCGCCGCCATCATCACCACCCTTGTGCTGGTCGGGCAAGTGCTGGAACTGAAGGCCCGCGCCCAGACCGGCAGCGCTATCCGTGCCCTGCTGAAACTGGCGCCTGCCACGGCGCACCGCCTGAAGGCCGATGTGGAGGAGACCATTCCACTAGAGCAGGTGCAGGCAGGCGATATCTTGCGTGTCCGGCCCGGCGAAAAGATCCCGACCGATGGCGTGGTGGCCAAAGGCAGCAGCCATATCGATGAATCCATGCTGACCGGCGAGGCCATGCCGGTGGCCAAGGCGCCGGGCGATCCCGTCACCGGCGGCACGCTGAACCAGTCCGGCAGCTTCGATATGACCGCCACTCGCGTCGGCAACGATACCCTGCTGGCCCAGATCGTGGCGCGGGTCGGTCAGGCACAGCGCTCGCGCGCGCCGATCCAGCGCGTGGCCGATACGGTTTCGGGCTGGTTCGTACCGGCGGTGATCCTGTGCGCCACCCTCACCTTTATCGTCTGGCTGGTTTTCGGCACCTTCGGCCAGGCCCTGCTCAACGCCATCGCCGTGCTGATCATCGCCTGCCCGTGCGCGCTCGGCCTGGCCACGCCGATGTCGATCATGGCCGGTACCGGTCGCGCCGCCCGCGAAGGCATACTGGTGCGTGATGCCGCCGTGCTGGAAGCCTTCGAGCGCATAGACACGCTGGTCTTCGACAAGACCGGCACCCTGACCGAAGGCAAGCCGCGACTGATCGCCGTGGAAACGCTCGGCGCCACGCCCCCGGACCGACTGCTGGCCCTGGCCGCGGCAGTGGAGGCGCGCAGCGAACACCCGATAGCTGACGCCATCGTCAGGGGCTTAAAAGAAAAAGCCCTGCCAGCGCTGGAGGCCACGGACTTCGCCGCCCTGAATGGCAAAGGCGTCACCGGGCGCGTCGATGGCGTGGCCGTGGCGCTGGGTAATACCGCTCTGACCGGGAAATCGCCGGACCTGACGGCATTAGCGCAACCCTATCGCGACAAGGGTCAGACCGTGATCGGCGTGACGCTGGACGGCCTGCCCGCTGGCATTATCGTAGTGGCCGATCCAATCAAGGCCTCGACACCGGAAGCGCTCAAGGCCCTGCACACGGCGGGCCTGCGCCTCCTCATGCTGACCGGCGACAATGAGGCCACTGCCCGCGCCGCGGCCGCCCCCCTGGGACTCGATGATGTCCGCGCCGGCGTGCTGCCCGAACAGAAGGCCGATACGATCGAAGACCTGATCCGGCAGGGACGCAAGGTGGCCATGGCGGGCGATGGGGTCAACGATGCCCCGGCCCTGGCCGCCGCCACGGTGGGCATCGCCATGGGCAACGGGACAGATATCGCCATGGAAAGCGCCGGCATTACCCTGATGAAGGGTGACCTGAACGGCATCGTCAAGGCGCGTCGGCTGAGCCGCGTGGTCATGCGCAATATTCACCAGAACCTGTGGTTTGCCTTTGGCTATAACGCCATCGGCGTGCCGGTGGCCGCGGGCCTGCTCTACCCGGCCTTCGGTCTCCAGCTGTCGCCGGTCATCGCGTCGGCAGCCATGGCGCTCAGCTCGGTTTCGGTGATCGCCAATGCCCTGCGGGTGCGCTCGGCCCGGCTTTGAGACAAAAAAAGCGCCCCGGAAAGCCGGAGCGCTTTTTTTTTATATTGGTTGTTCGCGAACTTAAGCCGTTTTTTCAACCTGAGCATATTCCAGCTCAACCGGGGTGGCGCGACCGAAGATCGACACCGAGACGCGCAGACGGGCGTGTTCCTGATCGACCGACTCAACCACGCCGTCGAACGAGGCGAAGTGGCCTGAGGTGATCTTGACCTTCTCGCCGATATCGAAGGACAGGACCGGCATCGGACGCTCGACTGCGGCGGCCGAATTGCCGAGGATGCGATCAACTTCCTTTTGCGACACGGGGATCGGCTTGGAGCCGGAACCGAGGAAGCCGGTGACCTTCGGGGTATTCTTGACCAGGTGGTAGGCTTCGTCCGACAGTTCCATCTTCACCAGCACGTAGCCAGGGAAGAACTTGCGTTCCGAATTGAACTTGCGGCCGCGGCGAACCTCGACCACTTCCTCGGTCGGGACCAGAATTTCAGAGAACTTGTCTTCCAGCCCCTGAGACTTGGCCTGGTCGCGCAGCGCTTCGGCCACCTTCTTTTCGAAGTTGGAATAGGCGTGGACGATGTACCACTTGTGGTTCGGGTTGGAGAGAACCGGCGTTTCGGAATGTGCAGCGGTTGCCATATCAATTAATCCTTAGAGGCCGATCTTGGTAACATAATTGGTCAGGAAGCCCAGGGCGCCGTCAACCACAAAGAAGAAGATGCCGGCCAGAACGACCATCAGCAACACCATCACCGTGGTGATCCAGACTTCCTTGCGGGTGGTCCAGGTGATGCGTTTGGCCTCGACCTGAACTTCCTTGAAGAACTTCACCGGATTGAACGGCTTCTTCGGCGCCTTTTCAACGGCGGCAGCCCCGGCGGGCGCCTTTACGGGTTCGATCTTACCAATGGCCACCTTGCGGCCGGGCTCAACCGTTCTCGTCTTCGTATCAGGTTTCTTCACCGTCTAAAGCCTATTCAATGCCAGCACCGCAGACGCGGCTTCCAAACAACAGAAATGAGGCTCGAAACCCAGGTTTCAAGCCTTTGAAAAGAGAAAATGGCAGGGGCGGAGGGACTCGAACCCACGACATCCGGTTTTGGAGACCGACGCTCTACCAGCTGAACTACACCCCTGCAGTTCTCAAGGACCTGTGCGGATCAGAATCCGTACATGCCCATGGGAGGCGTGCGGTTTATCAGCGGATGACGGAACGTGCAACAGGCAATCTTTGAAATTCTTGTGGTTTCCAACAGACTTTTACCGGGCGGAACCATGAACGGACGCGAATATTGGTGTTTATTCGTGTCCATTCATGATTTCGGTCCTACTTGTGCAGGAGACTTACAGCCAGCCATATCAGCCCGCCGACCAGGGGCACACCGCCCCACAGCGCCGCGCGCGTAGCCAGTCCCGACAGCCAGGTCGCTACCGGTTTTGGCGGCACGCAGATGCTCATGCGGTCATAGGTGCCGATCTCGGTATAGGCGCGATCGAGTGCCATCTTCTCCTCGGCCGACAGCCACGGACGCAATACGGTATAATCACGCACCGCCTCATAGCCCGCCGCCGTCTGGCGCGGCGTAAAGCTGAGGCGCAGGCCGCCGAAATCCCAGATCTTCGCTTTGTCGGGCCAGGTCAGCGGCAAGGCCGTCTTTATCAAAGTGGTGATCCGCCCTTCGCGCACATCGCCGATATCGACCGGGAAGCGGCGACGCCCCTCGGGCTCGTCCAGCACATAGTCGAAACCCGATTCCGGACTGAAGAACACCCTGGCCCCACCATTGTTGTGCCATGGGTTATCGGTGGTCACCAGGGTATTGATGGTGATCTCGTTGAGCCGGCGGTCATCAACCATCTGCGGAATGGCGCACATGTTCATGCCGTAGATGTAGCTGAACAGGGCACAGCGATCCTCGACGTAGGATGTCAGGCTCTGGTGGCGTAGTTCCCGCCGAATGCCATCGGCGCGCGCGCCACGATAGATGTAGTCAATCTCGATAAGGGTCTCCTGCCCTTTCTTCTCAGGCAGATGAATAACCTCGCGCACCTCGTAATCCAGGCCGGGAGCCTTTTCCATCATGCGGACCAAATCACCGCCGGGCTTGAGGATCAGGGCATAGCCGAGATCGTTCTGCGCCATGTGGTCGAGGTCGCCGCCCTGCGCCACGTCGGACGTGCCCTCGAACCAGTACATCCGCCCCTCGTGCACACACATGGAGATGCAGTGATTGAACGAACCCAGGCGCGGCTGAGTATTGATCAGGTCAAAGCCGCGCCGCGTATCGACCAGGGCCGGCCAGCTTTCCACGCCCATCCGCGTCAGCATGGCCGCGATCATCTTGGAGACGTCCTTGCAGTCGCCGATGCGGTCCGCGAAGATTTCCTTCAGGCTGCGTGGAACAAAGCCGCCCTCCCCGAACGAAAAAGCGAAATAGCGAATGCTTTCCTGCACCCAGCGCACGGCGGCGACGATGCGGTCCTTCGTATCTGTGTGATCGGTTTCGATTTGCCGGATGACCTCCAGCAGCCCTTCCGGATACTCGGCATCGCCCTCGAATCCGGCGCGCATCACATCACCAACCCGCCCCCAGTTATCGATACTGGAGGCATAGGCGCCCCTCACCGGCATGACCCAGCCTGGCGTATCCTGTTCGTAGTCGCATTCGGCGATATGATCGGCCTCGAACAGGATTTCGCTGTAGCCATCCGCCAGTTTCGACACGGTAGGTTCGGTCCAGCCGAGCGGAAAGGGCTTCATGTAGATCTGGCGTTCCGGCGGCACCAGCAGCCGGGCGTGGCGCTTGTCCCAGTAGACGACATTCTGCATCATCACCGGCAGGGAAAACTCACCCTGGAAACAGGCCGGATCACCGGCCAGGGTCATGGCGGTATCTATGATATCGCCGACCCGTACGTCCGGCAGGGTGATAGCCAGGGTCCAGCGGCCATCCAGCACCAGGCGCTCGAAGCTGCGCTCGCGGCGCATGACGATATAGCGCGACTGGACATCGACCTCGATCACCTCATCGCCGCGCAGGATGCGGATGTGGTGGATGGTCAGATCGTCATAATAGGGATTGAACGGCAGGGTGACATTGGCCAGATAATTCATGGCCGATAGGTTCACTACCTCCTCAATCGTCCGGTTATAGCGCTGGGGGCGCAGGTCCAGCCGCGACTGGTCGTCGACCAGCCAGGTATAGAAACCAAACGGTGCCTTGGATTGATCGAGCGTGGCCGGGCGTTTGAAGGCCTGCACCTTTACCCAGTCGGGTTCCGGCGCAAAATGGATATGCCGCCTGACCTCTTCCTCGTACACGTTCCCACCCCAAAACGCTGATAAAATTCAGGCCCGGACAGCGTCTAAGCCGACCGGACCCTAATCGTTAACATACGGGTTAACCCTGTAAAGGCCTAAACCGCGGAAGTTGAAGAGACTTGCAATCTACCACTGACCGATGATGACATTGCCAGACCCCAGGACGGACTTCTGGATATCGCCGGTCACCGACTTCACCCGCACATCGCCGGAACCGACGATATTCACCTCCAGGGACTTGGCCTCACCGCCGAAACGGACGTCACCCGAGCCGGCGATATTGACCTCCATGCTCGACGCCGTGCCGCTATCCAGCTTCACATTGCCGGAGCCGCCGATATTGACCTCGACCGGGCCATTGACCTGCGCCACCATTATATCGCCATTGCCACCGATATTGGCTTCGATGGCATTGACCGAGGTGGCGGTGAAATTACCGGAACCCCCGATATTGATCGCCGCATCGGCGCTGCGTGTCAGGGAAACGTCACCCGAGCCGCCGATGTTGACCTCGGCCTTGCCCGAAACATCACCGAGCTGCCAGTTACCGCAGCCGCCCTCGCTGAATTCCAGCGACTGGCTGGCGCCCAGCTTGCCGTAGGTGGCACCACCAGCTGAAACCTTGGCATCCATCGGCACCTTGATATAGACGGTCGGCAGGTCGGCGCTGGCTACAGAGCCCATGCCGCCGATCTCGACGCCACCGGCCTTGCAGTTCAGGTGACGACCGCGCAGCTTGCCATCGGCCACCAGAGTGTTGCCCCGGGTCGAGACCATGACAACCGGCACCTTGGCATTGCCATAGGCCACTTTCAGTTCGACATCGGAACGATTTTCCGGCGTGACCACCACGCGGGCAGCGATATTCTTCAGTTCAACCTCGGTATGGGCCGAGGCGGCGCCGGCCGCCATCAGGGCGACAAGCGAGGCGGCAGAAATCAGGGCGAAGGTTTTCATGATCGGATGTCCTGTAATAGGGTGTTGAACACATTCTGGACACAGGTAACGCAGGATACAATTTAATTAGTTGTCATGAAGCGTTTGTAATAAAAGGAAAAAGGGCCGGAGATCTCCCCCGGCCCTTCAACATTACCCATTCGGCTTGAGCTTGCGATTGAAGAAATCGAGCTGCAGGCGGAACTTCTGCAGGTTGCGCTCATTGCCTTTCAGGCCATGGCGCTCGCCCGGATAAAGCATCAGTTCGAACGGTACGCCCTTCTTTTGCAGGGCCGCCATGACGCGTGTCGAGTTGGTCAGTTGCACATTGTCATCCGCCATGCCCTGCATCAGCAGCAGCGAACCCGGCTTGAGGTTATCGATGCGGTTCAGCACATCGCCGCCGGCATAGCCTTCCGGATTGTCCTGCGGCGTGGACATGTAGCGCTCGGTATAGGCGGTATCGTAGAGCTGCCATTGCGACGGCGGTGCGCCGGCATTGCCGGCGGCGAACGGCGTATCCTTGGCCGTCATCGCCATCAGGGTAACGAATCCGCCCTGCGACCAGCCCATGATGCCGATATGATCGCCATCGACATAGGGCAAGGTCTTCAGCCAATTGGCGCCCATGATCTGATCGTCGATATCCGGTCCGCCGAAGTGTTTATAGATCGAGCGGCCGAACTTGACCGAGCGGCCGGGCGTGCCGCGGTTATCCAGCGAGAAGACGACATAGCCGGCTTCCTGCCACAGGCGCGTAGCCGGCGCCACCCAGGTCTTTTTCACCGTCTTGGCGGCCGGACCGCCATAGATGGAGACGATCACCGGATACTTTTTGGCCGGATCGAAGTCCTTCGGCTTGAGGATCGAATATTCCAGCTTCTCGCCATCGGCCGCGGTCAGTTCGCCGAATTCCGGCTGGCTGTATTCGTCCTTGTAGGGCGCGTATGGATGATTGGCGTCGAGCTTGTTTTCCTCGATCCAGCGCAAGCGCTTGCCGGTGCCGTCATAGAGCGCGGTCTGCGGCGGGGTTTGCGGATCGGAATAACCGCCGATAAAGGCTGCGCCGCCGCCGGAGACATTGGCCGTCCACCAGCCGCCTGCCTTGGTCAGGGCCACCGGCTCGCCCGGCTTCCTGAAGCTGACCTTGTAGAGGCCGTGCTCGATCGGCGTATCCTTCGAGGCGGTGAAGTACAGCTCACCGGTTTTTTCGTTGAGGTCTTCCAACTTGTCGACCGGCCAGTCGCCGTGGGTCACCTGACGGATCAGCTTTCCGTCAGCGCCATAGTAATAGAAATGCTTGTTGCCGTCGCGCTCGGACGACCAGATGAAGCTGCCATCGGCTAGCAGGCGGAAGTCGTCATGTAGCTCGACCCAGGTGTCCGAGGTGTCGGACAGGATCACTTTCGAACCGCCAGTGGCCGGATCGACCTGAAGCAGGTCAAGGGTTTTCTGGTCACGGCTGAGGCGCTGGACGTAGAAGCTCTTGCCATCCTTGGCCCAGTTGACGCGGGCCAGATAGATATCCGGATTGCTGCCGAGATCGACCTTCACATCGCCGCCGCTGATCGTCTTGACGTACAGCTCGACCACGGCATTGGGCTTGCCGGCGAACGGATAGCGCTGGTCGACGATCTTGACGCCATCGCCGCCGATTTCGACACGCTGGGCGATATCGACGCCGCTCTCGTCGGTCTTCTGGTAGACGACCTGGGTTGATTTCGGGCTCCACCAGTAGCCGGTGTGACGATCCAGTTCTTCCTCGGCGATGAATTCCGCCGTGGCGTATGTGGTCGTCCCCTCGCCCTTCGGCGTCAGTGCCGTTTCGGTGCCGGACTTCAGGTCCTTAAGATAGAGCGTCTGATCACGGACATAGGAAATGCCCTTGCCGTCCGGTGACAGCTTGGCATCGACCTCGTCGCCGGGCGTTTCGGTCAGGCGTGTGACCTTTTTCGTGGCACGATCGACCATGTAGACATCGCCATCGAGCGGCAGCAGGATCGACTGGCTGTTTTCAGACCATTCGTAGGCCACGACACCGCGCGACGACACGCGCATGCGTTCCCGGCGCGACTTTTCGGCTTCAGAGAGTTCCTTGGAGGCGGATGACAGGCTGTCGGCATCGACCAGCAGATAGGGCTCGCCGCCCTTGACCGGCACGGCCCACAGATCCTGGATGGTGTGGTCGTTTTCCTTCGGCTTGAGGAAGGTCAGGAGCGTACCGTCCGGCGACAGCTTTACGCCCACGGCGCTCGGTCCGGTGAGCGACGGGTCGGAAAAGACGCGCTCCGGCGTGAGGGCGATTTGCTGGGCGACAGCGGCGGACGTATCGGCCATGGCGGCTCCCGTCATCATCGTGGTGGTCATCAGGAACGATGCCGAAAACAGTATTGGAAAGATCAACGGAAGACGGGTGGATTTCATCAAGACAGACTCCCCATAAATGGAAGCGCCGACTCTATCCCCGCGCCCGGCCGTGCGTCAAGCCTGTTGCGGTTGCAACTATGGCCACAGACCGTGATGCTTATCCATTTTTTGTGGAACGGAGCTCGTCCTCCAGCCCCGCATCTATCAGCAGTTCGCGTGCCTTGGCGAAATGGTCCTCGCTGACCAGGATGCGTTTGGGGAACATTCCAATGGAGCCTTCCGCCGCGCTGACCGCCTGGTCGGCAACGAAATAATTGATGTCGAGTTCCTTGAGGAGAGATTCGACAAAGGAAATCAGGGCCGGATTATTGGCACGTATCAGCTCTTTCATTCACTCGGTCTCGTCAGGATAAACACGGCGCACAGGGCGCAGACGCCGGCGGGGGCAAAGCGCCACCAGCCCTGTAACAGAAAGGCCGAGATGACGGAACTGATGGCCATGGCGGTGACGGCAGCGATCTTGGCGCTTTTGGCGATGGCGCCGCGCTCACGGAAGCGCCGGATCGGCGGGCCGATCTTGGGATGGTTCATGATCTTCGCTTCCCATGCCGGATTGGAGCGGGCGAAAAAGACAGCGGCGATGATGAAGAAGACCGTGCTCGGCATGACCGGCAGGAAGGCACCAATGATGCCCAGCCCGACAAAAAACAATCCCGCCAGCATGAAAACTATTCTCATATGCAGAGCATAGGCCACATGCTAGCGCGGGCAAGCATTATTTTACGTAGGGCAGATGCAAGTTTTCATGGCGACAAACAGCTTCGTAATAGGCTTGAATTTTGTTGAATCCATCTGAAATTTTTTTCAGCTTTTCCAAACCTGTAATGTCGTCAGACTCGATGAGATCGGATGCCTCTGCAAGCCATTTAACCAGACCGTTGAGGCGGTTTCCATCAAAGACAATGCTGGCAAATCTATCATCAGGCAGCCGGATGATCGTATCCCCTCCAGGGGAAGTTAACACATCCGCCTTTTTGAAATTTACCCTGTCAGCTTCCATTCCGTCCGATAGTGAAAGGTCCAAATCTCTCTGGCCAAGGTAAGTCATATCACCAGTCTTATAGCTTTGAGATGCGTACAGGTAGGCACCCGCCATCTTGAGCGCCAGCATCAGGGCTTGAATGCTGTCCACGCCAACACTTCGGCGAACCTTGTCATACCCGATGCCTTTAATCTGGAAATAGCACATGTAGTGCTCGCAAATCTCCTCATCAGGAACATCTGGGAAATGGAACGGCTTCCAAACATAGAGCCAGACTTCATCGCCATTTTTAAGCTCGTACTGACGCGTCAGCATGGCATCCTTGATATCCAATTCTGGCATCGCCTGATCCGTCGCAATTGATAGTTTCGATTATATGGATGCCTTCACCAGAAGAAAGCAAGAAGCCCCACCGCCACGCACCATATGACGCGCACGCCTTCCCTGAATTTGAAGACAAATTCACAGAGGCATAGACAAACAAAAACCCCGCCGACTTGTACCGGCGGGGTTTAAGTTATTCAGTCGCTGCCTTTGCAGGCAAACCCATATCTAACTCTGATAAGTTATGGGTCCAGGGACGAGTCCCTGGTTACTCAACGATCTTGGAGACGACGCCGGCGCCGACGGTGCGGCCGCCTTCACGGATAGCGAAGCGCAGCTTCTCTTCCATGGCGATCGGGGTGA
>NZ_JASGFK010000014.1:0-63125 GCF_047605585.1 Asticcacaulis sp. | reverse complement strand
GGACTGTGTCATTTCTATCCGTGAGAGGCGTGTCCTTTCTATCGGTGATCTACATTGTTTTATCGCATAATAAAGGTTATGGGAAATTATGCATGCAAACTCCGTCAGGCGGTCGGATATGCGGCTGATCATATCCTATCGATCGTAAGTCGTCAGCGGCTCCGCTTTGCACCTGGTAAAGCCTGTTCAAGGCACCGAGCCTTCTCCAAGCTCTTCATTCACTATTTGCTCGAACGATTTAGGTTCCAAATTGCCGTTCAGGCCCTCTGCAATACGTTTTGTGAGAAGCACTTTAAGTTCCGACCACGCCAGATCACCTTCCCTCTGAGACGGCAAAAGACGTTCAAGGGCATATTGCTTTATCGTTTTTCCTTGCAAGGCCGCCAAAGCTTTAAGGCTCTGATATTGTTGATCGGTCATGTCAATTGTCAGGCGCCTCATCTGTAAACCCTTACACAAATTCAGATTACCTCAAATGTGGGTCAGGTTAAAAGAGTTTACCAATTTAAAGTCATTATTAAATTCGGTTATTAAAATGCCATTTGAAACAGATATTTATGGCGATTACATAATATATCTTATGGGGAATTAGCCGTAGTTACTTGATGACTAGGGATTTTCGGCACATTTCGGGCCGTTTGGGTCACTCCGATTGACCAGATCTCCGCCTACGGAGGCAATACAAATGAAGGGCAGAAGTATGTCCTTCTGGATCAGTTTGGAGGAACCAGTCCCCGAGCGTGCCTGACCGTACTGGCAGCGATTTTTCCTGATATCTCTCTGGCTTACGGTTCATCTTCGCCGTCGCCATTCACGCGCTGGCTTAAAATCGCCCTGAGGCGGTTTTCTTCAAGATTTTAAAACCGGGAGAGGCAACATGGCACAGGCCTCGTACGTGCGAAGACTGCTTGCCTGGCTGAGAGGACGGTTGGGACGGTCCGTGGTCAGTCGGCTACTCCCGTGTCGACCTCGGCCATGAGCTGCGCGGCCAGTTGGCTGGCATCGCGTATCGAACAGGCGCCGGGATAGCTCCTGCGATGGACCACCTGACGGGAACCATCCCCGATTACACCAACATAAATGGGTCGCTCATCAGGGAGCAAATTCCTCGGTATCGATCTCGGGCTGGATCGTCGCCGGATAACGCGCCCCTTTGACGGCATAGATGTTGATCAACTCGCCCGCCTCTGCCAGTAGCGAAGCGTCCAGTTCCGGCACGGTCATGTTTTCTGTCAGGTGCTCGATCGAGGTCGTGCCGGGAATGACGTGGACATGATCACCGCGCGACATGACCCACGCCAGGGCCAGTTGTGCCGGCGTCACCGCTGCGCTATTGGCGAGATATTCGAACTCGGCAAACCACGTTAGGTTTTGCGCCAGGTTCTCAGCCATGAAACGCGGCATGGTGGCGCGCAGGTCGCGCGGGGCAAAATTGCCATCTCGCACCGCACCGCCCAGGAACCCCCGTCCCAGCGGCGAGAAGGCGACAAAGGCCACGCCGATGTCTCGACAGGCCTCGAGAACGGCGATTTCCGGATTGCGAGTCCACAGCGAATATTCGGTCTGGACAGCGGCAATCGGATGCTCGGCATGGGCCTTTTTCAGCGTTGCGGCTGAGACTTCCGACAGGCCGATGCTGCGGATCTTGCCTTCACGGAGAAGCTCCGCCAGCCCGCCGACCGATTCCTCGATCGGGACCGACTTATCCCAGCGATGCAGATAATAGAGGTCGATCACGTCGGTCTGCAAACGGCGCAATGACGCCTCGCAGGTCAGGCGCAGGGTCTCGGGCCGGCCATCCATGACGCGGGCGCCCGTCTCATTGGTCAGGCCGCACTTGGAGGCCAGGAAGATGCGCTGGCGCACACCCTTCAGCGCCTCCCCTACCAAGGTCTCGTTGCGTCCGAAGCCATAGAGCGCTGCCGTATCGAAGTGATCGACGCCGAGATCGAGCGCCTTAGCCAGCACCTCGCGTCCCGCCTCTGGTGTCGGCGGAACGCCATAGGCGTGTGACAGGTTCATACAGCCAAGGCCAAACCCGTTGACCGTTTCCCCTGCGAGTTTGCGCTGCATGCGAGCACTTTCCAAAAAGTGTGATGCACTTTTTGGCTTAAAAAGTGCGACAAAAGATCTAGTCTTTCAGTTGCTGTTCCAGATCGTGCAGCACCTTATAGCAGGGCAGGACCTGTGCAACAGAGCTGTTTGGCTCGCGGCCTTCACGAATGGCGGCGACGAATTCACGATCCTGCAATTCAATGCCGTTCATCGACACATCGACCTTGGAAACATCGATCGGCTCTTCCTTGCCGTTCACCAGGTCGTCATAGCGCGCGATATAGGTGCCGTTATCGCAGATATAGCGGAAGAAGGTGCCGAGAGGCCCGTCATTGTTGAACGACAGCGACAGGGTGCAGATGGCACCGTTGGCCGCCTTGAGCTGGATCGACATATCCATGGCAATGCCCAGTTCCGGGTGGATCGGCCCTTCGACGGCGTTCGCCTTAACGATCGGCGAACCGGCCTGATAGGCGAAGAGATCGACCGTATGGGCGGCGTGGTGCCACAACAGGTGATCGGTCCACGAGCGCGGCTGCCCCAGGGCATTCATGTTCTTGCGACGGAAGAAATAGGTCTGCACGTCCATCTGCTGGATATTCAGTTCCCCCGCCGTGATCTTGTTATGGACATACTGGTGCGAGGGGTTGAAGCGGCGGGTATGACCGACCATGCAGACCAGGCCGGTTTCTTTTTGCAGGTTCAGGACGGCCTCGGCCTCTTCCCACGAATCCGCCAGCGGAATCTCGACCTGCACATGCTTGCCGGCCTTCATGCAGGCGATGGCCTGTTGGGCATGCATTTGGGTGGGGGTGCAGAGGATAACGGCGTCGACCTCCTCCAGTTTCAGCGCGTCATCCAGTTCGGTAAAGACATGGGGAATGCCATATTTGGCGGCCACTTCCTGCGTCGCCTCTAAGGTGCGGCTGATCAGCGCCACCACTTCCACGCCGTCGATGTTCTTCAGGCCGTCCAGATGCTTAATGCCGAAGGCGCCAGCGCCAGCGAGTGCGATTTTCATGACTTAGTTTCCATTTTTCAGAATGATATGCCCTACCGCCGTATTCGACGCCGGGACGTGATAATGACGATGCAGTTCCGTGACCTTGTCATCGAGCGCGCCGCGCATGATGAGCCACATGACCAGCTCGATGCCTTCAGAGCCCGCTTCGCGGATATATTCCTCCGGCGGGATGTTCACGAGCCGGTCGACATTGTCGACAATGTCCGACAGGAAGGCGTTATCCCAGGGCGCATTGATCAGGCCGGCGCGCGGCCCCTGCAACTGATGCGACATGCCGCCCGTGCCCCAGATCTGCACATTGAGGTCTTCCGGGTAGCTGTCGATGGCCTTGCGTATGGCCTTGCCGAGATTGTAACAGCGGCGGCCCGAGGGCACCGGATATTGCACGACATTGACGGCGAAGGGGATCACCTGGCACGGCCACTTTTCCGGCTGGCCGAACATCAACGACAGCGGCACGGTCAGGCCATGGTCGACATCCATCCTGTTGACCACGGTCAGGTCGAAATCCTGCTGGATCACCGATCCGGCTATATGCCAGGCGAGATCGGCCGCACCTTCCACCGCCGGCACCGGTCGCGGACCGAAGCCTTCATCGGCCACGGCATAGTCTTCCGCCACGCCGATGGCAAAGGTCGGGATCAGGTCGAGCGAAAAGGCGGTGGCATGATCGTTATAAACGAGAAAAACCACGTCTGGCTTTTCGGACTCTTCCCATTTTTTGGCAAATTCGAAACCGTCGAATAAAGGCTTCCAGTATTCGGACTGAGTCTGGCCGGTGTCGATGGCGCGGCCGATGGCCGGCACGTGCGAGGTGGCGACGCCTGCGGTAATGCGGGCCATTACTTCTTCTCCCATTCATGCTTGTAGCGATTGCCTTCGGGCGTACGGCCGCCGGCCAGCATCATCCGGAGATATTCCGCTTCACTCACCCCGGTCATGGTCGAGGCGGCGTACTGAAAGCTCAGACCATCGGAAGAGAAGATCTTGGCGAGGAAATAGATATTGCCGCCAAGCGACAGCATCCGGTTGTAATCGCGGTCGATAACGGCCTGCTTCTGCTCTTCCGTCATCTTCCATTCGTCAAGATAGGCACGGTTGTCAGCCTTGAAGCGTTCGCGGTTCTCAGGCTTCATCAACGACATGCAGAACTGGTTCAGGTGATAGCCCTTGCGCGACATGCGCTCGTCGAAGACGGTCGTGCCGGGGACATCGTCATAGGGGCGTGATTTGGTCATTTGGGCGCCTCTTGACGGATAGTCACGTGAACACTCGTACCCCGCCCCTTTTCGAAGATGACCGTCGTGGTTTGGGTCGGTTTCTGGATTGTTTTCTCACTGCGGCCAGCCTGTTGCCTAGCGGCTTTTTCGCTGCGTGACAGCCTGGGTTTATTGATCACCGCGCACCTCCTCCGGCCAGTAGAGCCGCATAGGATTGGTGACCAGAAGCTTCTTTTGCAGGCTTTCGGTCGTGGCGATCTTCGGGATGAAATCGACAAGATTGCCGTCATCCGGCATATGCGACTTCATATTCGGGTGCGGCCAGTCCGTACCCCAGATGACGCGGCCGGGGAAGGCTTCCACAATGCGCTTGGCGAATGGCACAACGTCATCATAGGCAGGCGCACCTGATTTGCTCAGGCGTTCGGGGCAGGTCGTCTTGCACCAGAAGTTGTCATATTCCAGCAGCTTGACGAACAGGTCGAAATCCGGCCCGAAGGCGTTCTTAGAGACGTCCGGCCGGCCCATATGATCGACCACCACGGTCGTCGGCAGGTCGGTGAAGAACTTGAAATATTCCTTCAGGTCCTCGGCCTCGAAATAGATGACGATATGCCAGCCGAGCTTCGAGATGCGCTCGGCGATTTCGGTCAGACTGTCGAAAGGCAGGGCATCGACCAGGCGTTTGACGAAATTGAAGCGCACGCCACGCACGCCAGCGGCATGGAGCGCATGCAGTTCCTCATCGGTCACCGAACGCTTGACGGTTGCCACGCCGCGGGCCTTGCCATCCGAGCGTTGCAGAGCATCGACCAGGGCGCGGTTGTCAGCACCATGGCAGGTGGCCTGAACGATGACATTGCGCTCGAAACCGAGGAAGTCCCGCAGAGCGAAGAGTTGCTCGTAACTGGCATCGCACGGCGTATATTTGCGTTCCGGCGCAAAGGGGAAGATATCGCCCGGCCCGAAGACGTGGCAATGGGCATCGACCGCGCCCTTGGGTAGCCGGAATTTCGGTTTCGAAGGATTGGCGCACCAGTCGAGCCAGTCGGCATCCTTGGTAAAGGCGGGTAGTGTTGTTGTCATTCCATCCCTCATCGTCATTAGCGCCGCCATGCATGGCTACACGTTTATGCCGGTGTTTATCCCAGAAAAGCGGTCCGCTCGCTTCCCGTAATCGATGATGAATGCTATCGGTTCTGGTTATAGGAGGAAGCATGGAAGTCTTCAAGCTGCGACGATTGTGGGCCGTGCAGGCGGTTTATGAGACCGGCAGCACGCTCAAGGCGGCCGATCTGAATCATATATCTCAATCGGCTGTAGCGGATGCGGTCAGCGCTTGCGAAACGGATCTGGATACGCGCCTGTTCGAACGTTCGTCCCGCGGCATGGCGCCAACGGCAGCGGGAGATATCTGGTGCAGCCGTGTGACCGCGGCGGCCACCTACCTTAAGGCCGCCGAAGACGCACTGCGAACACGCAGGGGCCGTACAGCCCTTCCCTTCCAGAGGATGGTCACGGAAACGCAGCTAAGAGCCCTTTCCGCCATCATCGAAACGGGCAACTTTAGCCAGGCCGCCCGTCTGCTGGCCGTATCGCAACCCAGCGTACACCGCGCCGCCCGGGAACTCGAAACACTTTGCGGTCTGTCTCTGTGGCGCCGGGATGGCGCCCGCATCGAACCGACACCTGAAGCCCGTGCCATCGCGCAATATGCCGACCTGTTCTTCAGCGAGATCAGCCGGGCGCGGGAAGCGGTCAGGGAATTGCAAGGCGTGATGGATGGCGCCCTGCGCATAGGCGCCCTCCCCCTGGCGCGGTCGCGCTGGCTGCCCGATGCGCTGGCCGGCACATTACGCGCCTTCCCGGACGCCAGGGTCAGTCTTCTGGATGGTCCCTATAATGAACAGCTGTCTGCCCTGCTGCATGGACGCATTGACTTTCTGCTGGGCGCCCTGCGTATGCCCGCACCCGAAGGCATTGTCCAAACGCCCATTTTCGACGATCCGTTTGTGATCCTTGTGCGAGCGGGTCACCCGTTGGCCCTGAATTTCGACAGCGACAAGGACAAGCTGACACCGGAACAGCTGGGGAGTCTTTCCTGGATTCTGCCGCGTGGCGGGACACCGGGCCGGGACAATTTCGAAGCCTTCATCCGCGCCAAGGGGCAGGCTTCGCCTCGTCGGGTGGTCGAGTCCGCATCCCTCGTCGCCACACAGGAATTATTGTTGAGAACGGATCACGCGGCCGTGCTCTCTGCGCAGCAGGTTGGCGGTTCTGTTTCGGCCGGCCTTCTGAAGGTCATGGGCCCTCCCCTGACCGGCTCATCGCGCCGGATCGGCATCAGTGTCCGTCAGGGCTTCATACCGACGCAACTGCAAGCGATCTTCCTGGAACATCTGCAAACAACGTCCTGACGATCTGGACTGATTGAACGCCACCGTGGCTGTCGACAGATTTTGGTCGCGCCGTAAGAGATTGGTTTAGACCTTATGGACCGTCGGCTCTGATCAAACCAGGCGGACTGGGTCGTCGTCTGCTATAACAAATATGAATGCATAAGATCACGCATTCCAATTTTCCGTTATTCAAAAACTGTGGTTTCCTTAAGCCAGAGCACCTGCGCAGTTAGACGCGGGGTCTAGACAGGAATGGAAACTCAATGACTAAGCTCAAGTTAGATCCAGCACTTGTTCTGTGCGCAGGTCTTCTCACCCTTGCCACCTTCGCACTTATTATCGGACCACGTCTGCGTGCTGAACGTGAGACCGGACGGACAATTGAACTGGCTGCCGCATACACTTACGCAATCTCACACGTGGCGAAATAGCCAGGCGTTCGACTTTAGCGCCACCTAAACGATTTAACCCGACAAGCATCCCCAAAATGAGCCCGACCAGTTACCTGGCCGGGCTTTCAAGTTTGCGGGTGGGGAGGAATATCCGCAGAAAATGGGATCAGGCGGAGGCTCACGCCTCATCGATTATGGTGTTTTTCAGCAGACCGACACCTGAGACCTCAACCTCGATGACGTCGCCAGCCTTCATCCACACCGGCGGTTCACGCTTGGCACCGACGCCGCCCGGCGTCCCCGTCAGGATAACATCGCCCGGATTGAGCATGGTGAAGCCCGACAGGTATTCGATGATCACCGGCAGCGGGAACAGCAGGTGGTCGAGCGTGGCGTGCTGCATGACCTGGCCATTAAGGCGCGAGGTGACACTGACCGCGTTCAGGTCGGCGATCTCGTCCGGCGTCACCATCCAGGGACCGAGCGGACAGGTGGTCGGGAAGTTCTTGCCCGGCGCGAACTGGGTGGTGTGCCACTGCCAGTCACGCACCGACACGTCATTGGCGCAGGTAAAGCCGGCGACGTGGTTCATGGCGTCGGCTTCGGAGATATAGCGGCCGCCCTTGCCGATGATGATGGCCAGTTCAGCTTCATAATCGAGGCTGGTCGAGGACTTTGGCCGCAGGACGGCGCCTTCATGGCTGTTCAGCGTATCGGCGAAGCGCAGGAAGATCGACGGATGGCCGACCTTGGCGCGGCCGGTCTCGACGCGGTGGGATTCATAGTTGTGACCGACACAGAAGATCTTGGCGGGGTTGGTGACCACCGGCAGCAGCTGGATATCGGCGAAGGGAATGGTCGCTTCAGCCGTGAGGCTGGCCAAGGCATCGGCCTTCAGGGCTGCTACCAGATCAGCCGGTGCACCCGAAATAGCGCCGAGATCGGAGACCTTGTCGCCTTCGACATGGCCATAGGTCACCCGACCATTATGGGTATAGGATACGTACTTCATCAGATAACCTTCTCTTGCAATGGCAAGTACTTGAATATGCGTTCGGCCTTGCCGAGACCCTCGAAATCCTTATCGGAAATGCCCCATTGGTCGATGCGGTTGGGCGGCCATGTCCAGTCTTCTGGCGCGCCGACCTGGTAATCCTCGGGCACGATCTCGACGGCTGTGGAATATTCGATCACCGCACCGAACGGCGAGATGTAATAGGCGTAGACATTGTCGCCCGGTCCGTGGCGGCCCGGTCCCCAGGCAGGCGTCGCGCCGTGGTCGCGCATGCGGCCTATACCACGCATGACGGCGTCGATATCCTGCATTTCAAACGCAATGTGATTGAGCGAAGCAAAGCCAGCGCGCGCAAAGGCGACGCTGTGGTGCGACGGCGAACAGCGGACAAACACCATGCCCTTGGTGCGGTCGGAGACGCGGAAGCCCAACGCCTTTTCTGCTACCGTGGCTGTTGCCTCGGCGTCGGCCGAATTCATCACCACATGGGTCAGCTTGACCGGCAGATCACGGCCCTCGATCGACGCAACCTCGGTGGCGCCGACGAGGAAACGGAACACCTCGCCCTCCGGCAACTGCACCAGCACGCCCCTGCCGCCACCCGGGTCCTTGCTGATCGTATCCTGGATGATCAGACCCTCGGCCGCAGCACCCTCGCGGATGCGCGCCAGATCGGCGTCATCCACCACAAAGGTCGTCGAGCAGACGCTGGGGCCTTCGGCTTCGGTGAGAGATACCAGATAGGGAAAGGCGCCGGAGCCACGCAGATAGCTGGTGACGCCGGTAATACCCGCATCCGCCAGTCCCCAGATATTGAGGAAGAAATCGCGCGCGGCGGCGGCATTGGGCAGGTTCAGTTCGATGCTGCGCAGGCGGATCATTGGGCGGCTCCCGTGTCATAGGTCAGACCCGCTGCTTCCAGACCCGCGACGGCGGCGCGTTCGTCATTGTCGCCTGTATCGCCGCTGACTCCGACTGCGCCGATCACTTCGCCCGATGCATTGCGGATCAGCACACCGCCGGGTGACGGCGCCATCTGGCCCTGGCTGACGGCATAGAGCGCAGTATAGAAACCGGGATTGCCGGCGGCGCGCTTGGCGAGATCGCGCGTACCGTAGCCCATGCCGATGGCGCCGGCGGCCTTGGCCTGGGCGATATCGAGACGCAGAAAGCCCGCCCCATCCTCGCGCTCGAAAGCGACCGGGCGGGCGCCGGCATCAAGCACGACAATGGCCAGCGGCGAGAATTGGTTGTCACGCGCCGTCTTCAGGGCGGCGGCAATGATTATGCGCGCGTGGGCGAGCGAAAGATCAGGCATGGAGGCTTACTCTGGCAGGCGTGGAATGAAGCTGGTCGTTCAGGGTGTGCAGCAGGGTTTCGAGTTCGGCAGATGTCTTGGCCCGGCCGAAGACATAGTTGTCGGGCCGCAGCAGTACGGTTTCGTCGTTCAGCAGCTCGGTGAGTTGCGGGTGATCGAAGCGGGTGATGCCAAGGCGCGCGATCACCGCTTCGCCGGCGGCCGAGAGACCGTCCGACTGGCCCAGCAGGCGGAAGCCGCCTCCGGTCAGATCATCGAGCAGCGCGCCATCGATGCGCGGCTGAATAAAGCGCTCCCCTGCCCCTTCAGTGACGAGACCATCCGTATAGGGCGCGATCAGATCGGCGGCGGTAGCGATGTCCTGGCCCGAACGCTGGCGCTCGCGGATCTCGTCATCGCGCGCGGCGGCCTTGTGTGGGTCGAGTTCGCAGATATAGCGCCCCGCCGCGACGGCCGCACCGATGACGTGGCGCACCTGCGGATCGCGTTCCGACTGGTAAGTATCGAGCAGGCTGTCATCGGCCAGACCACGCAACACCAGGTCAAGCTTGAACGCCAGATTGCTGACATCACGCAGGCCATGACACATGCCCTGACCGAAGAAGGGCGGCGTCTGGTGAGCGGCGTCCCCGGCGAGAAACACATGGCCCTTGCGCCATTCGCGCGCCACGCGGGCATTGAACTTGTAGGTGGCGGTGCGGACAATCTCGTAGGTGCAGCCCTGCAGGCACGGATCAACGAGCGCATGGATCGACGCCGGTTCGACAATCGCCGTTTCGCTCTCGCCGGGCAGCAGCATGAACTCCCAGCGGCGGTGGGCGCCACGTCCGGGCACGATGGTGGCCGGGCGTCTGGGATCGCAGGTCATAACCGAAAGCTGCTGCGGATCGGCCCCCTCGGGCAGGGACGGAATCGGCGGGAAGCTGATCGGCCCGTCGACATTGGCATCGACCACCAGCCAGGCTTCCTCGAACAACAGGTCATGCAGCTCGATACCCAGGGCGTGGCGCACCGGGCTGCGCGCGCCGTCACAACCAATGGCAAAGCGGGCGGTAAAAGTTTCCGCACCAGCGGTGATCTCGCAGCCGCTGGCCGTATTGCGCACGCCATCGACCAGCACGCCCGGACGAAACTCGATATTGGCGAAACGCTGGAAGCCTTCGCGCAAAGTGGCTTCGAGTTCCGGCTGGTAGAAGAAATAGTCATTGGCCCATCCGAAACGCTTCGGTTTGCCGACACTGCCCATATAGCGGATGACATCGCCGTCGGCGCCGAGGTGCATATGCCCTTGCGTTTCGCGCGTCTGGGGCAGGATCTTGTCGGCCAGGCCCACGCCCTGGAACAGGCGCATCATCTCGTGGTCGAGGTGAACAGCACGCGGCAGCGGAAAGGCATCCGCGAACTGCTCCAGCACCAGCACCTTGTGACCGGTCTGGCCCAGCAGGTTGGCGGCGGTGGCGCCAACCGGACCGCAGCCAACAATTATAACGTCGTAACTCATAACAAACTCTGCTTCAGGAAGGCCAGCAGACGCGGCGCCACATAGGCGCAGTGGCTGGACAGTTCGCGCATGTCTTCGCTGGAAAACCACAAATGGCCCGCACCCGGCACGGTCACATACTGCACCTGTGCGCCGCCCTGACGCAGGCGCAAGGCGAAGACCTCGGATTGCGCATCGTCGATATCCTCATCATGATCGCCATGGATCAACTGGACTTTCAGCCCGCGCACCGCATGGGTGACATGACTGATCGGCGAGGCATCGAAATAGAGACGCGGATTATCGAGCGGCGTGACGCCCAGCATCCGCACGGTCGGGTCTTCGGCGGCCGGCGCATTCTTGATCAGATCCGCCTGCCAGTGCGTCACCAGATCATAGACGCCATAGACGCCCACTAAAGCGCGTATTGGTGGCGTCTTCGCCTCATCGCGCAACAGAGTCGCCAGTGCCGCCAGATGCGCCCCGGCCGAAGCCCCCAGCAGGCCCACACGGCCGACATCCAGCCCCTCGTTCGCCCCTTGCGCCTGAAGCCATTCCAGCGCCGCATGGACATCGGCGAGATTGTGCGGCCACACGGCGCCATTGGTGGTCAGGCGATAGCTGGTGGCCAGAAAAGCAATGCCGTTGGCGGCGAGGAAATGCCCCCATTGCGCCAGCGCCTTGCGCGACCCGCGCCGCCAGCCGCCGCCATGGACGGCGACGACCACCGGATGTGGTCCCGGCGTTTGCGGCAGGTACAGATCGCCCGTGACCTCGCGCGCGACGCTCAGCGTCAGATCGGCCTTAAGCATGTTCTTCCCGGCTGGGCACGGGCGCGCCGGCGATGCGGCCGGATAGCTTGTTCTTGTGGAACTGACCACCCTTCATGATGGCCAGCAGGTTGTCCTTCTTTTGCAGGATGCGGACGTCCTTCGTAACATCGCCATCGACCAACAGAATATCCGCCAGATAGCCCGGCCTGATCTCGCCGACCTCCAGTTCCATCAGTTCACCGCCGAGCTTGGTGGCGGCGTGCAGCACTTCCTTTTCCGTGTAACCAAACAGGTCGACAAAATGCTGGAGATCACGGGCATTGGTGCCATTGGGATTGAACGGGAAGCCGTAGTCGCCGCCGATCAGGACGCGCACGCCGCGGCGCTTCAGTTCCGGAATCATCTTCTTCGCCCGCTCGATGACCGGCTTGGCCATCTCCTTCATGGAGGACATGTCGATATGCGGCGGCGGCGTGGCTTCCAGGGTGGCGACAATGACGCCGATGGCGGGCGCCATGAAGATGCGGTCCTTCTGTGCCACCAGCATATCAATGGCTTCCTCGTCGGCATAGGTACAGTGGTACATGACGCGGACACCTGCGCGGAGGCCCAGCTTCACCGCATCATTACCCTGGGTATGGGCCGACAGAGGGATACCGCATTCTCTGGCCGTTTCGCCAGCGGCCATGGCTTCTTCCTCGGTGCACATCAGATGGTGCGACGAGCCGGGATTGAGCGCGTCCTCGCCGGAAATCACCAGTTTGACCTGATCAACGCCCATGGCCTTGCACTTCTTCACAAAGGACCGGATCGCTTCCGGCCCGCGGCCGTGATTGACCGAGCCGGGCTTGCTTTCATCCTCTTCCGGGCTGCGCTCCAGGGTGCAGGCGCGCAGGCGCGGCCCCGGCAGATAGCCCTTGTTGATATTGTCGCGGATGACGACTTCGATGCGATCAGAAAGCGCGCCGGCGCTGTAGACACTGGTGAAGCCGCTATCGAGCAGGATGCGGGCGTTCTGCGCCGTCACGATCATCATTTCCTCGATCGGCAGCACGAATTCCGGGACGAACCGCTCAGTGGAAGACGGCCAGCTCAGATGGCCATGGGCCTCGACCATGCCCGGCATCAGCACCGCGCCACCGCCATCTATAACCTCGGCGCCGTCCTCGCTGATCTTCGGGTCCTTCTTGCTGAAAAGCCCCTCCGGACGCTTGCTCACCTTGGTGATGCGATCACCTTCGACCAACACTTCGCCGGGAAACAGATCCGAACCGGAACCGTCAAAGATACGGACATTCTTGAATAAAATACGCTTCACGGGCTTCATCCCCTGCTAGGCGCCCGATTTGAAAAAGGTAAGGGCGCACGTCTCATTATTTGAAACGTTTATGGCGGAAGACGCAGGCTAGGGATAATTCAATCGGCCCATGGATACTATCAGCCGAACTTATAGGAAGGGGTCAGAAGCTGCGGGCCAGATTGACCAGAAACTCCTTCAGCCAAAGGGTGCCGGCGTCGTTGTCCTTGTTGCGATGCCATTGCAGACACTCGGTAAAAGTGGCGATTGGCACCGGCGCCTTTAGCACCCGCAAGGGCAGACGCTCGGCGAACAGACGGGCTGTGCGGCTGTGAACCGTGGCGATATAAGGGGTGCCGATGATAGTATCGGCCACGGCATTGAAGGTGGGCGCGTAGACGACAATTCGCCGGTCGATCCCCAGCATATCCAGGGATTTCTGCTCAATATGTTTGGGATTCTTGGGGCCCAAAGTCACGCTGACATGGCGCATATTGAGATATGCCTCCGGCGTCAGACTGTCACCCACCTCCGTATTGCCGTCCCAGACAATGCAGGAGAAATCGTCACTGAACAGAGGCACATGCGGGTGAAGCGGAAAGGTCAGGCCCTGGGGGGTGATCAGGAAGTCGATCTGGCCTTCGTTGAGCAGGGGCGACGTCATGTCCGAATTGAGCAGAACCAGCAGATTTATATGGGGCGCCACGGTCGCCAGTTCACGGATCGCCCGCGTCAGGAAGGCGCTGTAGACATAATCAGAACAGACAAGCGTAAAGTCACGCTCTGCGGTAGCGGGGTCAAAGTCCGAGCGCGTAATGATGATTCGCTCGATCTCTTCCAGCGCCGTCTTTACCGGTTCGGCCAGGCTTTTCGCGAAAGGTGTCGGCTCCAGTCGGCGCCCGACAGAGACAAATAATTCATCCTCGAAATGGGTCCGCAGGCGCGCCAGTGAATTGCTGATTGCTGGCTGGGTGAGACTCAGAATGCGAGCCGTTTCGCTGACCGAGCGCCCTTGCAGCAGATGGTCCAGAATAACCAGCAGATTAAGGTCCAGCCGATGAAAGCGCATACAACCACCTGTTTTTATATGTTTTATTCGCGAAAACGACGTTTTCTTTCCCGCCCTAAACTACACGGTCACGGCAACAGCGCAAGCATAACCCTGCGTGATGGATGGCATTGAACGATTGAATTTGCGGCTTATGGCCACCTCCCCTAGCCTGATATGACCAAAACAAGGCGGCGCGTAATTGCCGCCATCACAGAGAGAAACGCCGCCCGAAGCTGAAACACAGCCGGACGATCAACAGGGAAGGACGACCATGACTCGTCATACAAAAATTCTGGCCTTGATGGCCACGGGCAGCTTGCTGGCCATCAGCACGGCTGCTTTTGCTCAAGACGCCAAACCGGCCAACGATGATCCGACTGTGGTCGTCGTCACCTCACAAAAGCGCGAACAAAAACTCCAGGAAGTCCCCATGGCCATCACGGTGGCCGGCGCCGCCCAGCTGGAACGTCAGCAAGTTACCACGGTGCGTGACCTGGACCGCGTGTCGCCGGCCGTGACCTTCGTCGATGGCGCTCCCGGCGGCGGCGCGGGCATCCGCGGCATCGCCACACAGACTTTCTCGCCTTCAGCCGAAGCCTCGGTCGGTATTGTGGTCGACAATGTGCCGCAGGGCAATGTCAACGTCTCGAACCTGTTCGATATGGAGCGCGTTGAAGTGCTGCGCGGACCGCAAGGCATGCTGTTCGGCCAGTCGGCATCGGCCGGCGTGATCAACATGGTCACCAAGGCGCCCAAGATCGGCGACACGTCCGGCCGCATCCATATCGACTATGCCGACAACGGTACCGCCGGCTCAGAATATGGCGAGCGTGTAGTTCAGGGGGTGCTTAATCTGCCGATCGACAGCCATTCGGCGGTGCGCGTGTCGGGTTTCTATAACAACACCAATGGCGTTGAACGTGATCTGGCGATCGGAGGCGACAATCAGAACACCGACATGGGCTTGCGTGTCCGTTATCTCAACAATATTACGGACAATCTCAAGCTCAATATTATCGCCGACTACGACTACCAAAAGTATGAAGGCAACCACACCTTTGTTTTCCGCAAGGCCACGAATGCGGATACCATAGCCGCCCTTGCCGCCTGCGGGATTACCGCGTCAGAAGACAATAACACTGGCTGTTCGCAATATCCGTCCAACGAAACCTACGCCAATGCCGGCCTGTCCGCGCAATTCGATTACAAGATGGGCGATTACACCCTGACGTCCGTCACGGCCTACCGCGCCCGTGATCTTGGCGATCATAATACGCTTGATATCGTAGCGCTCCGTGGTGTCTATCCGCAACTCTTCCAGGACGAGACCGGCAAGCTTCGCCAGGTGTCCCAGGAGTTTCGCATTACCTCACCCGCCACTGAGAAATATGACTGGGTGGCCGGTGTCTATTTATCGCGCAGCACCAACGACCAGGACGGCAAGGTGGGGCTAACCATAATTCCGGACCCGGTTGGCTCGATCCTGCAATTGGCGGAAGCCGACAGCGCAACCAACAATGCCGCTTTGTTCGGACAACTCAACTGGAACTTCACCTCCAAACTGACCGGACTCATCGGTATCAGATTGAGCCAGGTGGAGGTGTCAGACCGCGAAGCGTTCACCAAGACACTTACCCTGCCGTTCGAGCCTTTCCCCCCCTACAACCCCGTACCCTTTACCTGTGACCTGCTCGGCACCGACTGCGTACCTGCAGGCCCTTATCTTGCCAGTCTCTCGACAAAGGTGAACAACGCGTCCGGCCGCATTGGCCTGCAATATAAGGCCAACCCGGATCTGATGTTCTATGGCACCTTGAGCCGTGGCTTCAAGGCGCCCCAGATCAATGATACGGTTTTTGGAACAGCCGCTATTGTGCGGCCTGAAATCCCGACGTCCGCCGAACTTGGGGTCAAGGGGATGATCGGCCGGGTCGGTATTGACGCCAACCTGTTCTACACCAAGGTCAAGGACTATCAGGGTCAGAGCTGCGTCTTTACCCCGGCACTCACCTGTGGCCCGAAGAACGTGCCGGAAGTCATCTCCAAGGGCCTGGAAATCGACATGTTCGGTAAGCCCCTGCCAAACCTGACCCTGAACGGCGGCTTTATCTACAACCCGGTCACCTATCCAGATCAATATACCGGCTCAGACGGCACCGAGATCGGCGGCACGCAGATGACCGGTGCGCCAAAGTACAAGTTCAATCTCTCGGCCCAATACGATGTAAACCTGCCGAATGATTTCAAGGGCTTTATCAGTGTCGACACGACCTACAAGTCGCTGGTCCATATGTATCCGTCCAGCGACGTAAACTATGACGTCGCGGCGCACTGGATCACCGGTGCCAAGGTCGGCGTCAAGCTCCCTGATGGCTCGACGACTCTATCGCTTTATGCGCGCAACATCGGCAACACGCCCGATCCGGTAAACATCTATCCGGGTCCTTCGACCGGCGATTACCAACAGATCGTTGGCAAGCAGGGCCGCCGCGTCGTGGGCATCTCGCTCGACAAGAGCTTCTAAGCTTCCCTTGCCCGATACTGGCCCGCTTCTTCGGAAGCGGGCCGCTTTTTCTTTACAGGACCTGCCCATGCCCCTTTCCCGTCGCCAGATGATCGCCACCGCCTCCGGTCTGCTCGCCGCTTCATCCGCTGTCACATCTTCAGCCAAGACGGCCGCTTCAGGTTTCACCTTCCCAAAGGATTTCCTCTGGGGCGCCGCCACGGCCGGGCATCAGGTGGAAGGCAATAACGTCAATTCCGACATGTGGTTTCTGGAGCACCTGAAAAAGACTCCCTTCAAGGAACCTTCCGGCGATGCCTGCGATCACTACCACCTCTACGATCAGGATATCGCCATGCTGGCGAAGCTGGGCCTCAAGGCTTACCGTTTCTCGCTGGAATGGGCCCGGATTGAACCGGCCAAGGGCGAGTTTTCCGCCGCTGAAATGAACCACTATGTCCAGGTGGCGAAGACCTGCCTCAAATATGGCGTCAAGCCCGTCGTCACCTATAACCACTACTCCGTGCCGGTCTGGTTCGCGGCACAGGGCGGTTTCGAAAATCCGGAGTCGGTCGACCTGTTCGCGCGTTTCTGCGACTACGCAACCAAGGCCATCGGCCCCTATACGGCTTTGGCCGCCACCTTCAACGAGCCGCAGCTGGGCATCGTCCTGCACTGGATGCTGCCGGACTTCGTCGTCGCCGGCATGAAAGAAGCCATGGCCGATGCCGCCAAAGCCGCCGCATCGGACCGCTTCGCCAGCATCCAGTTCGCCGACCAGGACAAGATGCTGCCAAACCTGCTGGCCGCCCACCAGAAGGGCTATGAAGCGATCAAGGCCGGGCCGGGCGATTTCCCGGTCGGTGTCACGCTCGCTGTGCATGATGTGCAGGCTGTCGGCGAAAACAGCCGCGCCGAAGAATTCCGCCAGTCCGCCTATGGTCCGTGGCTTGATATCGCAAAGACCCATAGCGACTTCGTCGGCGTGCAGAACTACAGCCGTATGCGCATCGACGCCAAGGGGCCGATGCATCCCGAAGCAGGCGTCGAGCTGAACCAGCAAGGCGAGGAAATCTGGCCAGACTCACTGGAAGGCGCCATCCGCTACGTCTACGCCCAAAGCGGCAAGCCGATCTATGTCACCGAAAACGGCCTGGCGACCGAGAACGATGCGCAGCGCGTCGCCTATATTCCGCGCGTCGTGCAGGGTGTGGCCAACTGCCTGAAAGACGGCGTACCCGTGAAGTCCTACATCCACTGGTCGCTGATGGATAATTTCGAGTGGGTTTCCGGTTACGGCCCGAAGCTCGGCATCGTCGCCGTCGATCGCGCTACGCAGAAGCGCACCGTAAAGCCCAGCGCCGTTGTGCTCGGCAATATCGCGAAAGCCAATAAAATCTAGGGAGGATTTCATGCCGCGTTTCAAGAGTGCGTTGTTTGCTGCCTGCCTTCTGGCTCTGCCGGCCACAGCTTTTGCCGGTGATCCCGGACTGGACGCCTTCATGGCCATCTTCAAGGCGCACCCACCCCAGCCGGTGGCTGCGCCCGATATAAAGGCCATTCCACTCTCCAACACCGGATCGCCCGATACCACCCAGTGGGAGATCATGGAGGGCTACCGCACCGCGCGTAATGTCACGCAACCCGCGCTTTATCCCGTCCTGCCCGCCACCGGCACCGCCAATGGCACAGCTGTTATCATCGCGCCCGGCGGCGCCTTCCTGACCCTGGCCTTCGATACCGAAGGCATGGAGGTGGCCAAATATCTGGCGGCGCGCGGCATTACCTGCTTCGTCCTGACCTATCGTGTCGATCAAACCCCGCGCGATATAGACGGTCTGGCCGCCGCCATCGCCAACCGTGTCGGTAAGGCGCCCGCGAAAATGACCCATGGCGATATCCCGGCCGCGTCCGAAGCGCCCGCCCTGGCGGATGGTTTAGCTGCCATGACCTACGTGCGCAGCCATGCCGCCGACTATGGTATCGACGCGAAAAAGATCGGCTTCATGGGCTTTTCCGCCGGCGGTATGGAGACGATGAACGTCGCCACCCGTTATGACGCCGCCACACGCCCCGATTTCATCGGCGTCATCTACGGCGCCATGCATGACGTGCTGCCGCCCGCCGATGCGCCGCCGGCCTTTATCGCCGTCGCCGCCGACGATCCGCTGCTCGGCTATGCCAGCGTGCCGATCTTCGATGCCTGGCGTGAAGCCGGCAAGTCCGCCGAACTGCATATCTATGCCCACGGCGGCCACGGCTTCGGTATGCGCAAGGTCGGCACCAGCGCTGAGCACTGGATCGACGACTATTATAACTGGCTTATCGCCGAACACCTGACTACGGTCCGATAAGCATACGCAAGATGCGCCCAGCCCCAGTCAGTAAAAAAGGCCGCCGGACGTTTCTTCGCGGTGCCGTAGCGGCAGCGGGCGCTGTCGCGACCCGCTGCCTTGCAGGCCCGGTCAGTGCACCGAGGTATCGCCTGATCGTCGACAATGATCTCGCCGGTGATCCGGACGGAACGGTCGCGCTGGTCCACCAGTTGTTGTCTCCAACCGCACAGGTGTCGCTGATCACCACGTCGGCGCTGGATTCCGGACTTGCCCGTATGGCTGGCCTTGCCCACCCGGATCAGACGGCCGCGTCCGGCGCCGGCCGGGCCAACGAAATCGTCAACCGGATTAGGCCCAGGGTCGTGCCGAAGATTGTCGCGGGCGCGGAAACCTTCGGTGTTTCCGATGGCCAGATATCGGCCGCCGCCGAAGCGATCGTTGCCGAAGCGAACCGGGCCGACCCATTGCCGCTATATCTGACATGCGGCGGCCCGCTAACAAACATCGCGGCCGCGCTTAGACGAGACCCATCGATCGCCAGCCGGATGACACTTATCTGGATCGGCGGCTGTGCCTATCCCGAGGGTGGCGCGGAATACAATCTCATGACCGATCCGGCCGCCGCCCGTCAGGTGATCGAACAATCGCAAGTACCTCTCTGGCAAGTGCCGGAAGCGGCTTACAAGCAGGTCACCATTGCGTTTTCAGAACTGGAACAGGTCGCGGATCAGGGGCTGGCGCAATGGACCTATGACCGGCTGATCGACATTCCGCCATTTGTGAAACTCGATGGCGCACGCAGCCTGGGCGACAGCGCCATGGTGCTTCTGACCGCCTTGTCACCCGATGCCGGGCGTTTTCAGGAGATCCCTGCACGTCAGTTGTTGACCGAAGGCCAGTATGGCGCGCCGATCCCTGGCAGAACACTTCGCGTCTATGACGCCCTCGATGGCGATCTGGTCATCCGGGATTTTCTGGCGCGTCTCCAATTATTTGACCATAACAAGACACAGCGAGGAAACAGCTATGGACACTGAACATAGTGCCGGTAACGTCGCCCAGGGCATTCTGCTCTGCCTGCTCTCCACTCTTTCCGTGGCGGCGGCCCTGTTGATCGCACCGGTCCTGCCGGCCATCACTGCCGCCTTCGCCAGCGATCCTCAGGCGGAAATGAAAAGCATCCTGGCCCTGGCCGTGCCGGCGCTTGTGGTGGCCGTCACCGCCCCCTTCGCCGGCTGGCTGGTCGATCGCGCCGGCCGCAAAGGCATATTGCTGGCCTCGCTCGTTCTCTACCTGTTTTGCGGCCTGGCGCCCTTTGTACTGACCAGTCTCGATCACATCATCCTGTCGCGCATCGGAGTCGGGCTGGCGGAATCAGGCTTCATGACAGCTTCGACGACCCTGATCGGCGACTATTTCAAGGGCGCCCGGCGCGAACACTGGCTGGTTGTCCAGACCAGCACAGCCTCGGTCGCCGCCGTGGTGCTGACGGCCGTGGGCGGTCTGCTCGGCCAGTTCGGCTGGCGCGCGCCCTTCTCCGTCTACGGCCTAGCCTTGCTGTTCATTCCGCTGGTCATGCTTCTGGTCCGGGAGCCGAAGCACCAGCCGGATCACACTGCGCCGATCCAGTTCCCACTGGGCAGCGTCCTGCCGCTCTATGTCATCGGCCTCTTCGCCGCCATCCTGTTCTTTATCGTCCCCATCCAGACGCCTTTCCTGCTGACCGAACGCGGCATGGGTTCGACCCAGCTGATCGGCCTGACGAGTGCGGCCGGCGGCGTGGCCGTACCGATCGGCGGACTGATCTTCAAGGCCCTGTCGCGCTGGAAGCTGTCGCAGCACCTGCTGCTGGCCTTCGTGCTGATCGCCATCGGCCTGGCCCTGTTCGTCGGTGACGGCCGCTATGCCATGACCTGCGCCGGCATCGTCATCACCGGGCTAGGCTGCGGCATCACATTGCCGGCCGTCCTGACCGCCATCATGTCGCGCCTCAGCTTCGAACAGCGCGGTGCGGGCACCGGTGGCTGGCAGACGGCCTTCTTCCTTGGCAATTTCGTCAGCCCGGTATTGATCCTTGGTCTGTCGAACCCGCTGCATGGCCTGAGCTCTACCCTGCTGGTACTGGCCGGCGTTAGTGGCGCTGCCGCCGTGCTGGCCCTGATTTTGGCCCTCATCCCACGCCGTCGCGTCGCACCTGTTTGAAATCGGAATAGCTGCCATCATTCCAAGTGATTTGATGTGGTAAATCCTGATATGTAGGTTACGGTATCAATAATTGGTCATTCAAGTGACCGTCAGGGATGGAAATACCGATGACTACGCAAACCGCTATGCGCACCTTCAAGGCTCTTCTTCTGGCATCCGTATTCCTTGTGCCAGCGGCCCCTGTGACGGCCGCCGCGCCCGACCCCGTTGCCGCCGGCTTCGCCAATCCGCCGCAGAGTACCCGCCCACGGGTCTGGTGGCACTGGATGAACGGCAACATTACCAAGGAAGGCATCCAGAAGGACCTCGACTGGATGTCGCATGTCGGCATCGGCGGCGCCCAGACCTTCGACGTCAATCTGATGACACCACAGGTGGTGGAAAAGCGCCTGGCCTATATGACGCCGGAATGGGACGACGCCTTCCGCTTCGCCGCTGAAACCGCCGACCAGAAGAACCTGGAACTCGGCATCGCCGCCTCGCCCGGCTGGAGCGAAAGCGGCGGCCCCTGGGTGCAGCCGAAGGACGGCATGAAGAAGGTGGTGTGGAGCGAAACCGTCGTTACCGGCGGCAAGACGCTGAAAGTTCAGCTGCCGGCCCTGCCGCGCATGACCGGCCCCTACCAGGCTATGCCCAAACTGGCCGAGATCATGGGGCCAGTCCCCGATCCGGACGCTGCACCCAAGTTCGGAGGCGAGATCGGCGTCTATGCCTGGCCGGTGACGGAAAACGGCCTGCCCCTACCCGTCCTCCGCGCCGGCGACGCCATGTTGGATGCCCAGGCGCTGACCCGCATCGGCGTGCCGGCCGACCTTCCGACGCTCAACGCGGACAAGCCGGTGATCATCGCGATCGACTATGCAAAGCCACAGACCGTGCGTTCACTGACCGTCTATTTCCCCGGCGCGGCTTCCACCTTTGATCCGGCCGGCTTTACCCCTGTGCTTGAAGCCAGTGCGGACGGCCAGACCTGGAAAAAACTGGCCGACATCACCCTGAGCCAGATCCCCAGCACGGTTGGGTTCGCCGCCGTGACCGCCGCGCATTTCCGCCTCGTCCTGACGCAGAAGCCAGCGGAGGGCCCGCCGCTGTTCCTGCCCCTGCCCGGCGCCGACATGGGCCCGATGGCCAGTTTCGGCCAACCCGCGCCCCTGCGCGTGGCCCAGTTGGCCCTGTCGGACCAGGCCGCCGTCAACCAGTTCCAGGCCAAGGCGGGCTTCGCCACGGCGAACGACTATTACGCCCTCGACGCCAACACAGATCCCGCCGAGGCCGGTGTGGCGACCGCCTCCGTCATCGACCTGACCGGCAAGGTGTCGGCCGACGGTACCCTGAACTGGACCCCGCCGAAGGGCCAATGGAAGATCGTGCGCATGGGCTGGTCGCTGACCGGCATCGAAAACCATCCGGCCACCGCCGAAGCGACCGGCCTTGAGGTCGACAAGTACGATCCGGTGGCCGTGCGCAGCTATATCGAAACCTATCTGGCCGGCTATGAAAAGGCCGCCGGCAAGGACCTGATTGGCGCCCACGGTGTGCGCGCCATGGTGACGGACTCCACCGAAGTGGGTTCTTCCAACTGGACACCAGCCTTCCTGGACGATTTCAAACGCCTGCGCGGCTATGACGCCCGCCCCTGGTTGCCTGCCCTGACAGGCGCCCTGATCGGCACCCGCGCCCAGACCGACGCCTTCCTCTATGACTACCGCCGCACCCTGGCCGACCTGATGGCTGACGCCCATTACGGCACCATCGCCGATGTCGCCCACGCTCACGGCCTGACCCTATATGGCGAGGCGCTGGAAAGCTCGCGCGTCACCCTGGGCGACGATATGGCCATGCGCAGCCACGCCGATATTCCGATGTCGGCCATGTGGACCTACCGTCCGCAATTCGGCCCCACCGCCGTGGCGATCGCCGACATGAAGGGCGCGGCCTCGGTCTCGCATATCTACGGCCAGAACCTCGTGGCGGCCGAATCCCTGACCAGCGCGTTCGCCCCCTGGGCCTTCGCGCCTTCCGATCTGCGCCCGATGATCGATCTGGAATTCGCCAGCGGGGTCAATCGCCCGGTCATCCATACCTCGGTCCATCAGCCGCTCGGCGATGACAAGAAACCCGGCCTGTCGCTGATGATCTTCGGTCAGTATTTCAATCGCAATGATACCTGGGCCGGCATGGCGAAGCCGTGGGTGGATTATATCTCACGCAATGCCTACATGCTCCAGCAGGGCCGCAACTATGCCGACGTCGCCTATTTCTACGGCGAGGAAGCGCCGCTGGTGACGCTTTATCACAACCACACGCCGGCCGATGCGCCGAAATCCTACGCCTATGATTTCGTCAATGCCGATGCGCTGATAGACAAGCTATCGGTGAAAGGCCAAGACTTGGTGGCGGAAAGCGGCGCGCAGTACCGTGTGCTCTATCTTGGTGGCACCAGTGCGCGCATGACACTTCCCACCCTGCGCAAGATCGCCGCCCTGGCCGAGGCCGGCGCCACGATTGTGGGCCAGGCACCGACGGGTTCTCCGTCCCTGAATGACGATCCGGCTGAATATGCCGCCTTGGTCAAACGCATGTGGGCCGGAAGCGCGGTCACACAGATCGGTCAGGGCCAGGTTATTGCCTCTAGTGATGTCGAGGGCACGCTGGCCAGCATCGGACAGACGCCGGACTTCGCCCATTCCGGCAAGGACCAGATTCTGTTCGTTCACCGTCGCGTGGCCGATGGTGATCTCTACTATGTCAATAACCGCGAAAATGCAGCAGTGAGTACCGAAGCGCGCTTCCATGTCAGTGGCAAGACGCCGGAACTATGGCATGCCGACACTGGCCAGAGTGAACCGGTCAGCTATCGCATCGATGGCGATAGCACGATCGTGCCGCTCGACCTCCTGGCACAAGAGTCCGTCTTCGTCGTCTTCCGCGAAACGGCGAAGACGCAATCCGCCACGGTGACGCCCGCCGCATGGCATCCGATTGCCGATCTCGGAAAGAGCTGGAAAATGAGCTTCGATGGTCTGGCAGCCCCGTCACCTATCGTCAATGGCGCGCTCGGTTCGCTGAGCGAAAACACTGATCCGGCAGTCAAATACTTCTCCGGCACCACATCCTACCACACTACGCTTACCCTGCCGAAGGGCGTGAAACCCGACGCACCGCTGAAGCTTGACCTGGGCACGGTCGGTGACGTGGCGGAAGTCTATGTCAACGGCCAGTTGGCAGGCACGGTCTGGAAGGCACCCTACAGTGTCGCGATCGGCGCTTTCGTGAAAAAGGGTGCGAATGATATCGAGATCCGTGTCGCCAACCTTTGGGTCAATCGCCTGATCGGTGATGCCCAGCCCGGTGCGCAAAAGGTCACCTTCACGGCAGCGCCTACCTATACCGCGGATGCCCCCATGCGCGCGGCAGGATTGATCGGGCCGGTGAGGCTTCTGACAACCAGTCCGTGACAACTACTCAATTGCTGAAACAGAAAAGCGCGTCGATGTCTCGACGCGCTTTCGCCCTTGTGTGATCTCTGTTCGCTATTTTGTCAGGCATCTGTCCTGTCGTCAGGCTGATGACCTTAAAGCGGTCCATCGACTGAGGACCGTCAAACAGGAGCGACGACCAGGTCCGCCGCCTCAACCTCACAGTCGCGACCTGCGTGATGAAGCCTTCCCTTCAGGCTGTTTCTGTATTCATCCATATCAGCAATCGCGCGGCGTGCCACACCCGAGGCAACTGCGGCTTGAGCGACGAACGGCGGTACATACCAAATTAAGCGCGGATCAAAGGGCGAAGGAATGATGTAGTCTCGCCCAAAGCTCAGGGCAGCCAGTCCGTGCGCCTGGGCCACTTCCATGGGCACCACTTCTTTAGCCAACTGTGCAATGGCGTGTACAGCCGCCAGTTTCATCTCGTGATTCACGCATTTCGCGCGAACGTCGAGGGCACCGCGAAAGATATAGGGGAAACCGAGCACATTGTTGACCTGGTTTGGGTAGTCTGACCGTCCCGTAGCCACGATAGCATCCGAGCGCACACTTTTGACTTCCTCGGGTGTGATTTCCGGGTCGGGATTTGCCATGGCGAAAATTATGGGATCGTTGGCCATACTGGCCACCATTTCCGGTGTTAGTACGCCCTTGCCTGAAAGGCCGAAGAACACGTCGGCTCCGGCCACGGCTTCAGCAAGTGTCCGATGATCCGTATCGGTGGCATGCTCTGCCTTCCACTGGTCGACACCATCCCGGCCACGCCAAACGACACCGCGGCTGTCGACAACCGTGGTGTTTTCATGGCGGACACCCAGCGCTTTCACCAGGCTGAGCGAAGACAGGCCCGCTGCACCCGCACCACTCAACACAAGGCGGATATCTTCGATTTTCTTGCCGGTTATCTCCAGTGCGTTAAGCAAGCCTGCAGCTGCGATGATTGCCGTGCCATGCTGGTCATCGTGAAAGATCGGGATATCAGCCAGGTCCTGCAAGGACTTCTCAATAATGTAGCATTCGGGGGCTTTGATATCTTCCAGATTGATACCACCGAACCCTGCCGTGATGTTTTTCACCACAGTGATGAACTCATCCGGATCTTGCGTCTCGACCTCGATGTCGAAGCTGTCGATATCGGCAAAGCGTTTAAAGAGTACGGCCTTGCCCTCCATCACCGGCTTTGAAGCCAGAGCGCCGAGATTTCCCAATCCAAGAACGGCCGTACCGTTGGAGATCACAGCCACCATATTGCCCTTGGCCGTATAATCGTATGCCGTTTCCGGACGCTCACGGATCGCCAGGCAGGGCCAGGCAACCCCAGGTGAATAGGCCAGCGACAAATCCTCGGCGGTGGCCATTGGCTTTGTCGGCGCCAGGCTGATCTTGCCGGGCTGAGGATTTTGATGGAAATCGAAAGCATTGCGCGCCTCGGGCGCATTGAAAGTATCTGGCATTGGCACTGGCATTCCCATGGGCACGTTCGTGTCGTGCCGCTTTTGCATCGGGACAGCAAAACGCTTCCCTTATTGCCCAGCTTATAGCGCCTCTCCTCCGGCAGATGGACGGGTTTTTACCGTTTCAAGCTATCGGTCCCTCCAATAGCTAAAAAAAAGCCGCGCTCATCGGCGCGGCCAGTCATAGGGAGGAAACGCCCAGGGAGGGCCGCGCGGTAACATCAAATGCCTGCGCGTGACTTTAAAATATGCTGCATATGCGTTCAGCACAAGGGTTTGACGCTATTGTCTTTTTCGATAGCTCTCATCACCGCGGGCGAAGGCCCCACTGTTTCGCCCCTGTCCTGTCGCGCGCAAACCCAGGCAGGCATAAATCGGATAGACCGACAGCTCCGCCATCTGCTTTAACCCCTTCCACCAGAGACCCAGCATGATCGCTCCCGATTAATTTGGCGCGCTTGCGGCGCCGAGCGCCCGATAGCCGGCGATATCGGGCACGTGGGTGGTGCAGCCACCATCGCACACGATCAACTGGCCGTTCATATTAATCGCGGCGTCCGAAGCCAGCCAGGCGACGCTCTCCGCCAGATCTTCCGGTTCCCCCAAACGATCGCGCAAGGTTTCCTTCTCGACCAGATGTCGTACAACCTCGGGAAACACCTTGGCCACCTGCGGAGTCAGAGTGAGACCGGGTGCTAAACTATTGCAGCGTACGCCCTGTGGCCCATAGGCGGCGGCGATGCAGCGCGTCAGCTGGATGACGGCAGATTTTGAGGAGGAATAAGCGTTTTGGACAATATGGCCCTGAAGCGCCAGTGACGACACCATGTTAATAATCGAACCGCCGCCCTGCTTAAGCATATGGGGCAAAGCTTCGCGACAGGCGATCATGGTGCCGCGGACATTGACCCGGAATGTGCGGTCCCAAACCTCGGTCAGCATGGTGGCGATGTCGTGGTCACGGCCAGCGGTTTCCGGGGACAGGTCGGCGGCATTGTTATGAAGGATATCCAGGCGTCCGTAGTGGCTGACGGTTTGCTTGATCAGACGCTGAATAGCCACCTCGTCCCCCAGGTCCACGGCAGCGGCCAGGGCACCGGGTAGCTCGCCCGCCAGGGCTTCGGCCCGCGCCAGATCGAGGTCTGCGATCACCAGCCGCGCGCCACGTTGCGCCATCAGCCGGGCCGTGGCGGAACCCAGGCCGCCGGCCGCACCAGTGATGATAGCCACCTTGTTTTCGAGCGATAATCTGCCAAGCATCGGAACTCCTAATCAGAAAGAAAGCCCGTCTTCGCGGGGGGGATGCGAAGACGGGCAACACAACGGTCACTGAGGGGGTATGATGGGGTGACCGGCTTATTTGGAAACAGGTTCCAAATTCAGTCGATGGCGGATTGATCCGCCGGTTGCAGCCAGGCACGAAACCGGGCCATGCGGGCCTCCGAGATCCGCTCTATATCGGTGGCGCTGGTCGCATCCGAAGTGGCTTCAGCAATCGGAAACATGGCACCGGCAAAGCCCAGGGCGGTCATGGCCAGGCCGGAAAACAGGATTTCCAACGTAAAGGTCGAGGTGAGAAAACGATCCATGTCAGCCTCCAAGGCGATGAAGCGGGAAAATTATTTCAGGCGCGACTGAACCTGGGCGATGGCTTTGACCGCACAGGCTTCATCCGCTTCACTGGGCTCGGCCCCGCTTACGCCAATCGCACCAATAATCTCATCGCCAACCTTTATCGGCACGCCCCCCGCCCAACTGACCATATTGGGATCCGCCTGGACTTCAGCCGCGAATTTAGGATCGCTGGCGGCTCTCGCATGGACTTCGGAGGTTGCAATCTTGAAATGCAGGGCGGCATTCGCCTTACGGAAGCCCGTATAGGCATGTGAACCGGCTGTGCCGTCCGTGACATAGTAAAGCTTAGGCAGACCGTCCGCATCGATAATGCTGACGCCGATATGTTGGGGAGCACAGGCTTTCACCGCCGCTTGCGCCATTTCGACGGCCAGATCGATACTCGGTCCGCGCGACAGTTTATCGGGTGGACGGGGCCCAACCGGAAAGCCGCCCGCCGGCATGGCGGGTGCCGGAGGGCCATTATAAGCCGCATTCGGTGCCGTCGGCGCAGGTGTCTGTGCAAGAACCGCACCTGCGCATGCCGCGCCTATGGCTATTGACAGGCCTATGACTGATTTTCGCACAACCACGTTTCCACTCTGATTTGGAATTTCGCTGGCCAATTTTGGCCAGCGAAATCATTGAGACGATTAGAAGCTTTTGCTCAGACGTACGCCGACATAGCGGTGATAGTCGCGCGCCGGCTGGGCAATGACAGCATTATTGGTGCCCCAGATGCCTGCGAAGAAATCTTCCAGATTGGTGACATAGTACTGGTCGGTGACGTTGTTGACGAAAAGCGTGATGGCATAATCATTGACCTTGCTATGAGCGGTCAGCGACAGGTTCAGGATACCGAACGCGTCCTGCACGGTTTCGGGATTCTGGTTGGCCTGCATATTGGCCTTGGCGCGCCAGGCATATGTGCCGCTGAAATCATAGTCGAACGGGCCGCTCGCCATGTCGAAGCGTTTGTCGAAGCCCAGAGTAAATTTGGTCTTTGGGGAATCCGGCATCGGTTTACCGGAGAGGTCCTGTCCTTGACTCAGCACCGTTGTGCCGTCCGTATCGTAGACTGTTATACATCCCGTAGCAGTCGTCTGAGAGTTATAGCAGGGCGCACCTGTGTATGAGAGGAACTTTGCGTCGATAAAGGCGGCGCTGAGATTGAAGGTCAGGCCTTGTGCCGCTCGCCATGATGTGTCGATTTCCAGCCCTTCGGTCTGGGCTTCGGCGGCATTGGACAGGATTAGCGGCGTAGGCCAGGCAGCGCCGGTATCGAAGACCTGAATCTGGTAGTTCTTGTATTGGGTGTGGAACAGGGACGCATCGAAGGTCACCTTGCGATCAAAATAGCTGCCCTTGGTGCCCAGTTCGAAATGGTTGATTGTTTCCGGATTAACCGGATCGAGCGTCGCATCTGAGGTCAGTTGCTGGGCAGTATTGTAGGCAAAGGGCTTGTAGCCACGCGAATAGGTCAGATAGGCCTGGGAATTCGCACCGAATTTTTTCTGTAGGGTAATATCGCCAACAGTGGTCGTGGCCTTGTGTGAACCGGCGGAATAGAAGGCGCCCGCAGCGTTATTCGCAGTTTGGTCGATGATGTAGGACACATTGTCCCAGTTGAAACGCAGGCCGGTGATGAGCTTCCAGTCGTCGGTCAGGCTGTAGGTGCCGCGGCCATAAAGTCCGAGCGTTTTGACGTCGGAGGTTTCGGTATTGATAAGGGGATTGGCGACCCAGGTCCGGTTGTTATCCGAAACCACCTTGGTGTCGGACCAGAACAGGCCAGCGACAAAGTTGAAACGGCGGTCAACGGGCGAGGCGATCTTGAACTCCTGAGAGGCCGTCTGAATATCGTTAGTGATCTCCTGGTAATTGCCGAAGTGAAGCGCGGCATCGATCACCGCCTGCGGAACGCCATTAGCAAGCAAAAGATTATCGAAGAAATATGTCGCAACGATCGGCACGTCCTGCTTGTTGTACTGGGTTTCATGCTGAACCGCTGTGGTCGAGGATAGTGTATACTCACCGACCTTCCAGTCGACATTGAGGGACACATCGTTGTCATGGATGCGTGAACGCGCCCCGGAGATCGAATTGTACTTAGTATTTTTGAAATCCGTCGGGTCATAACCCGCCAGGAGCACATCCTGCGACAGGAAGGGCGCGTCTATACCGAAGATGGTCGCCCCTGGCGTGACGTAGTTATAAACGAAGTTGTTGCCTGACGAATACATGTAGCTCGAGCGCGCCGACAACATGATATCGAGATCCTCGGTCGGCTGGATCAGCACCTTTCCGCGCACGCCCGCCGAATTGGTGGCCGTATATTTGCCGGTCGCCAGGTTCTGCATCGGATATTGTGTGTGATCACCATAGGCCGACAGGCTGCCGGCCACCTTATCGCCCATGGGGCCGGTCACGAACATTTCCGCCCGTTGCTGATTGTCGTCAGTGCCCATAACACTGACATCGCCGCCTGCCACCTGACTGGGCCGCCGTGTAACAATATTGATGACGCCGGCCGACGCGGCGCGCCCGCCGAGCGTTGATTGCGGACCTTTCAGCACTTCTACACGCGCAATATCGGACAGCTGATTGGCCGCCATGGAGTCAGAAGATGTCGGTACGCCGTCGATCAGCACCGCGACACCAGACGTCAGACCGACCGTCCCTTCGTTCGCAGAGGTCGAGACCCCACGCATCGCCATGGGTACGCGTCCATTGAACGACCCCTTCAACTGAACCGAAGGCACGATCTTGTTCAGATCGGAAATGTCGGTGGCATTGGATTTGGTCAAGGCGCTGGTGTCGACAACCGAGGCCGACACGGCGATATCCTTCAGTTTTTCGGTTCGTTTTTGCGCAGTTACGATGACTTCGACGATCTCGTCCGAAGATTTGGCTTTTTCCTGGGCGTGCGCCACCGGCGCCAGAAGCGTCGCAACGGCGCCACAAAGGATCGTGGTGCTGATAAGTCGAACTTTGCTTGTAATCTTACACATGTCTAATTCCCTGCTTTTATAATCCGCTGCCAGATAGCGCGGTTTTTGTTTTTTGAGCTTGCCGTTGCGGCTGAAATCGTCAAATCCACAACAGCGATACGCGAAATCAATCGCATCAATATCGCTGTCATGCATTTGATTTATATATATATTTTCTAATTACAGTCTCGCGGCCGCCTCCGTACCGGCATGCGAAATCATTGGATGATGATAAATTTAGCGCACTCTAGTCCTGAGCCTTCTGTCCCAAATCCCTGAAAAGGAAGGTGATTAAAAACCAAATCTTGGCGGGGGTAAGCAGTTTCAACGCCGACCGGGCTTCAGCCGGTGTGAGTCGCGCTGACATGGGCATGGCGCCGAAGATTTTACCCTTGATGACCAGGACATTGCCCTCATTCTCCAGGGCCCGGACACGCATGAGCTCTTTATCGGAATTGTCGTAGATAATCATTAGCCTGCCTTCTTGTTCAGCCAGCCGAACAACCCTTTCGCTTTCGGCACGGTGAGGGTTTCAACCGAACGGTTCTTGATCGACTTGTCAAAATCCATATCGAGATCGTCGAAGATGCGAATAGCGGTTGCGCGTCCGGCGCCATAAACCCCACCGCCCGGATGCATGAACGGCCCGGTCAGATAGAGCCCGTCCACGCCCGGCACCGCAAACTGCGCCAGGTCCGGCGTCGGCCTGTGGCCACCCTGCTGAAACTGGTAAGGGGCCACGCCATGGAGATCGCCCTTGTACATCGAATTGGGCGATGACCGCTCCAGATCCAGTGGCGAATAGACGCTGCGGGCGATGATATTGTCCGAGGTCAGGTTCGATACGAAATGCCGGTAGGACTGGAGATTACCATCGGCCCACTCCTCCTTGTACTCGTCCCAGTAACTGGCGGGCTTACCCTGCATTTCATAGGGTGCAAACGAGATCGAATGGAACATGCCGGCGCCCGGCGGCACGCGCGTTTTGTCATTGATGCTCTCATCACCGCCCGCCAAAAGGCGGCGTTTGGGGACCCGGCCCCGCGCCACATCGTGGAAATCATCGATCATTTCGCCAAAATTGTCCGTGCCCATGAATTCCAGCATGGTCGCCTTGCCTACCTCGGGATCGCAGTAGTATTCCGCGTTCTTCTTCAGGTCGTAGTGCGACACGCAGATTGAGAACGGCGCCATGACTGTACGTTCGGCACGATGCAGGATCGGCTCGGGCGTCTCGACCACGAATTGGCGCAGCTTGTGCGGATGAATGGCGCCGATGACGCAGTCGCGGGCTAGGAACTCTTCGCCGTCTTCCATGCGTACGCCCGACGCCTTACCGCCGGAGACAATGACCTTGGCCACCTCTTGATTACAGCGCACCTCGCCGCCGTAATATTCGAGGCAGCGCACCAAAGCATCGGACAGCTTGCCTGAACCGCCAACCGGCTGTGAGACCCCATAGGTATGGATGATACCCGGCATCAGGAAGAAGCCCATCCCGGTGCCCAGTTCATCCGGCATTTGGAGGTTTTCCGAAACCAGCCGGACCAAGTGGATTTTCATCTTGTCGGATTCGAACAGTTCGTCCGCCAACTGGACCGACGACCGCGACATGGCATCGAACAGCTCACGGCCTTCATCAGACGAATCGAGCATGGCCGTCATAGCCCCCGTAGGGAACGGCGGCGAATAGAGACCGGAGACGATCATCGGTAGGACGGACATGCTTTTCAGCGCAAACCGGCGATAGGCCTCAGCGTCACGCTCTGACACCTTGGCAATGCTGGCGCAGGTCTTGTCCAGATCCCGATAGGTGAACATCGTGGACTGGTCTGGGAAGATAGTGGCGTGCGGTACGTCGGAATAATGATATTCCAGGCCGAATTGCGAAAACAGCCCCAGTTCGTCCTCGCGCAGGAGCGGATTGCCCTGGATCATGATATGCACGCTGGAATGCTCGTCATGCCAATAGCCCGGCGTGTTCAGTTCGCGGGTCGAGACGCCCCCGCCATAATAGGATTTGCGTTCAAGGACCAGCACACTCTTTCCGGCCTTGGCCAGATAGGCGGCGGCGGTCAGGCCATTGTGGCCGGCGCCGATGACGACGACGTCGTAAGTCTTACCCATGCGTAACCTCCGATAATTTTCAGGCAGGATACAGGGGCGAGAAATTCAGTATAAGACGGAACATATTTGTAACCACTCGAAAAATGAACTAAAGCGCTTTAAGGCACGGATTTTTCTGGATAAAAAATGACCGATCCCATCCTCGAGGGCATAGACCTTCCGCCTGATCAGAACGCCCGTCTCCACGGCTTGATCGCGCAAATGCGCCATGACGGCACTGAGCGGTCCGAACCGATGCGCGAGATATTCGCCCGTCTCGGCGATCGATGGAGCATGCTTCTGCTTCAAATTCTCCGCACCGGTCCGATGCGTTCCGCCGCCCTGCGCCGCGTCACCGGGCGGTTGAGCGCAGAGGGACGGATTTCGCAACGCATTTTCACCTTGCAGATGCGCCTGCTCGAGGCCGATGGCCTCGTGATACGCCATGTGACGCCGACCGTCCCCATCAGTGTCGACTACGCCCTGTCGCCGCTGGGGGCTGGCCTTTTGAACGAAGTCGACCATGTCATGGACTGGATTCGTGACCACATTCCGGACATTCAGGCGCCGAAAACCGATATGCAAATCCATAAGAGATAAGGTGTTCATAACGCCACAGTCGCGATCATTCCATAATGTGGGCTATTTTTTATGTGAAAACTGGGGTAGGCTTTTAAATACAAAAACCAAAAAAGTGCCCCGACAGGGGGAGAATGCCGAGGAAAATATTATGAGATTTGGTCGTCTGGATCTGAATCTGCTCGTCGCTTTGGATGTTCTTCTGGCCGAGCGAAATGTGACCGTTGCCGCTGATCGTCTGTGCCTGTCACAATCCGCCATGTCCGGCGCGCTCGCCCGCTTGCGCGAATATTTTGATGACGAACTACTGATCAATACCGGTCGAAAGATGATCCTCACGCCACGTGCGGAAAGTCTCGTTACACCCGTGCGTAATGTACTGCTGCAGATCAAGACGACCATTACCACGACACCTGAATTTTTGCCCGCCGAAAGCGACCGCAATTTCTCAATCGTGATGTCCGACTATTCGCTCGATGTGATGGTCGCTCCCGCGCTCGCCCAGATCGCCCTGCTGGCCCCGAACCTGACCTTTGAAATTTCTCCCATCGGCGATCGCCCGATCGGTCAACTCGAAAGCCGTGAAATCGACCTCCTTATCACCATCGATCAGGCAGTGTCGGATCAACATCCGAAAGCCACGTTGTTTACGGATGATTACGTCGTGATTGCCTGGGACCAGAACACTGAGATCGGCGAGTTCCTGGATCGCGAGACTTACGGCGCCCTGGGCCATGTGACCGTTCAGTTCGGTAAGGCCCGTCTGCCCACGCTCGAGGAATATTTCCTTCAGACCCTGAAGATCAAACGCCGCATCGAGATGTTCGCGCCCTCCTTTACCTCCGTGCCAAGGCTGATTGCCGGCACCAACCGCATTGCCACCGTGCATCGCCGAATGGCTCAAAAGGCCGCGGAAACCATGCCGCTCAGATTGTACGATGTGCCGGCCGAGATGCCCAAGGTGACACAGGTCGTCCAGTGGCACGCCTCTGCCAGCGATGACCAAGCCCTGATGTGGGTCGTGAAACAGATTCAAACCTACGCCCAGCATGGATCGATATCGGGCATGCTGGACCAATTGGCTGCCGTGGCCGAGTAGTTTTCCGCTCGATAGCTTCTATCGATAAAATCAAGTCCTGCGGCTTTGCCCCGCGCGCTATAGCTTGGTCTGAAAAACAGACAGGGCGTAAGCGCGTAAGGAGTCAGTGTGAAGGACGATAATCCCCTCAAGAACTGGACGGTTGACCGTTCTCAGATTTCCTTTATCGGCAAGGATTTGCAACGACCGGAGTGTATCCTCGCCGAGCGGGATGGCACGCTTTGGTCGGCGGATGCCCGTGGCGGCGTGGTAAAGATAGATACCGACGGCACTCAGACCGTTATCGCCCCGAAACGCGAGATCGCGGCCGAGACCGCCACTTTCGAAAATCGCTTCATGAATGCGCAAGGCTCCCTGCCGAACGGCATGACTTTCGATGCGAATGGCGATTTCCTGATTGCCAATTTCGGCACGGATACGCTCGATCGCATGACCCGTGACGGCAAGCTGACCACAATCCTCGACAATATCGATGGCCGCCCGCTCGGCAAGTGCAACTTCGTCACCCGCGATTCGAAAGGCCGCATCTGGCTGACGGTGACGACCCAACTCAACCCGTGGACCGACCATGTCAAACGCATGAGCTACGATGGCTATATCGCGGTTATCGACGACAAGGGCGCGCGTATCGTCGCCGACGGCCTGTGCGGCACCAACGAACTGCGCTTCGACGCCAAGGAAGAGTGGCTCTATGTGCCAGAAACCACAGCGCATCGCATTACCCGCTACCGGGTGCACGATGATGGCCGCCTCACTCATCGCGAAATCTACGGTCCATCCGACATTGGTGGTTTTGCCGATGGCATCGCCTTCGATGCCTACGGCAATCTGTGGAGCGCGTTGGTCCATAATGACCGCCTGATCGCCATAACGCCGGAAGGTGATGTCGTCACCCTGCTCGATGACGGTAATGCCGAGGCCAATGCGGCCCTCGATAAGGCCTGGCGTGACTGGGACATGAAGACCGAGCTGATGGCCGCGGCCCATGGCACACTCTGCCCTTGGATGGCGTCCCTGACCTTCGGCGGCCCCGACCTCAAGACAGTCTATCTCGGTTCTCTGCGCGGCGACCGCATTCCCGTCTTCCGCTCGCCGGTCGCCGGTCTGCCGATGATCTACTGGAACGAAACCTACGCGAAGGCTGACGCATGAGACTCTTGATTACCGGCGCCGGTGGCTTTGTGGGGCGAGCCCTCGTGCGCCAGATTCTCGCCGAGAATGCGCCGACACAGCTGATTCTGCTGGACCGCGCCCTGCCCGACCTGCCGAACGATCCGCGCATTCTCGCTATCGCAGGCGATCTGATGGACAAGTCCGTCCGTGATCGCGCCATGGCCGGCGGCATCGACGCCATGATCCATATGGCCACCATTCCGGGGGGCGCCGCCGAAGCGGACCGCGCCTTGTCGCGTCGCATCAATATCGACGCTTCCCTCGACCTGTTTGACGCGGCGGCGGCTGGCGGCAACCGTCCACGCATCGTCTTTACCTCCACCATCGCCGTCCTGCCCGCCCCGCCGCCGGCGCATATCGACGACGCCACGGCGCTGGAACCCTTCCTCTCTTACGGCGCGCACAAGCTGATGTGCGAAACCTATCTGGCCGACCTGCACCGCCGGGGCGAGGTTGAAGCCGTCAGTGTCCGTTTACCGGGCATTCTGGCAAGACCGAAAGGTCCGTCCGGCATGAAGTCCGCCTTTATCAGCGACATGTTCCATGCGGCGCTGGCCGATGAACCGTTCACCTGCCCCACCTCGCCCGACGGCCACATCTGGGCCATGAGCGTCGAACAGGTGAGTCGCAATTTGCGACACGCGCTCAGCGTGAAGGCCGACCTGCTGCCGCCTTCACGCGCCGTGACCCTCCCGGCCTTGCGTTTCTCAATGGGCGAACTGGCTCAGGCGCTGGACGCCAAGGTGACCTTCGCGCCCGACCCCATTCTCGAGCAACAATTCGCAGCCCAACCGCCTCTGACGACTGCAGCTGCCGACCGGGCCGGCTTTCAGCACGATAACGACCTGACCACGCTCGTCCGGCGGGCGCTTGCCGAAATCCGCACCACAACGTCCGCCTGAAGCGGGCACAAATTTGTGCTCGCGAATGGCAATAGCACCTATCGATCAAACGCGTTTGTCCGGCCTGACGGCCTTTTTGTATAAAGCGGCAAACCTATCAGGGAGTATATGATCATGGCCACCTGGCTGAAGCGCGGCATGGACGCGCAAACCAAGAGCGACAACAACAAGGCCGTCCGCGACACGGTCGAGGGCATTCTGGCGGACATTCAGGCACGCGGCGACGACGCGGTGCGCGAACTGTCGATCAAATTCGACAAGTGGGATCGCGAATCCTACCGTCTCACCCAGGCTGAGATCGATGCCTGCGTCGACACGCTGAGCAAGCAGGACATCACCGATATCGAATTTGCACAGGCCCAGGTGCGCAACTTCGCCCAACATCAAAAGGATTCTCTGAAGGATCTCGAAGTCGAGACCCTGCCGGGGGTCATTCTCGGCCACAAGAACGTGCCGGTCAACGCGGCCGGTTGCTATGTGCCGGGCGGCAAGTATCCGCTGCTGGCCTCGGCCCACATGTCGGTGCTGACCGCCAAGGTGGCCGGCGTAAAGCGCGTCGTCACTGCCGCGCCGCCCTTCTCCGGCAAGCCGGCCCCGGCCATCGTCGCCGCCCAGGCCATGGCCGGTGCTGATGAAATCTATTGCTTCGGCGGCATTCAGGCCATCGGCGCCATGGCGCTCGGCACTCAGAGCATCGCCTCCGTCGATATGCTCGTCGGTCCCGGCAACGCCTATGTGGCCGAAGCCAAGCGCCAGCTCTATGGCCGCGTCGGTATCGACCTCTTTGCCGGCCCGACCGAAACCCTGGTGATCGCCGACGACAGCGTAGATGGCGAACTGTGCGCCACCGACCTGCTCGGCCAGGCTGAACATGGTCCGGATTCGCCTGCCGTGCTGCTGACCACCTCGCGCAAGCTGGCCGAAGACACCCTCCGTGAAGTCGAACGCCTGCTCGAAATCCTGCCGACCGCTGGCATCGCCCGCAAGGCATGGGATGTCTATGGCGAGGTCATCCTGGCCGACAGCGACGAGGAAATGGTCGAGATCGCCGATTTCATCGCGTCCGAGCACGTTCAGGTCATGACGAAGGACCCGGACTACTTCCTGAAGAACATGACCAACTATGGCGCCCTGTTCCTTGGCCCGCGCACAAATGTCTCCTTCGGTGACAAGGTCATCGGCACCAATCACACACTGCCGACAATGAAGGCGGCGCGTTACACCGGCGGCCTGTGGGTCGGCAAGTTCATCAAGACCTGCACCTACCAGAAGGTCCTGACCGACGAAGCCTCGGCCCTGGTCGGTGAATACTGTTCGCGTCTGTGCGCCCTGGAAGGTTTTGCCGGTCACGGCGAGCAGGCCAATATCCGCGTACGCCGCTACGGCCATCGTGATGTGCCCTATGCGGGTGCAGCTGCGCCTCTGGCCGCGGCCGAATAGATGCTGCCCGTTACGCCGTCATTCGGGCTTGAGGGAAAGCGGGCTCTCGTGACCGGCGCCGGCCGGGGGCTGGGGGCCGCTTGTGCAGCGGCGCTGGCGCAAGCGGGGGCTGATGTGGTCCTCGCCGCCCGCTCCCTGCCGGAACTGGAAGCCGTCGCGGCGGAGATTACTGCCAGCGGCGGCAAGGCTACGCCCCTGGTCCTCGATGTCAGCGATATCGCCGACCTGGGGGCAGCAATCGCCGCCGCTGGCCCGTTCGATATTCTGCTCAATAATGCCGGCACCAATCGACCCAAACCCTTTACCGACGTTACGCCTGACGACTACGACGCCGTGCTCGATCTCAATCTGAAATCGGCTTTCTTCGTTGCCCAAGCCGTGGCCAAGGGGATGATCACTGCCGGCAAGGGCGGCTCGATCATCAACATGACCTCGCAGATGGGGCATGTCGGCGGTCCTAACCGCACGCTGTACTGCGCCTCCAAATGGGGGCTGGAAGGCCTAAATAAGGCCATGGCGCTCGATCTCGCCCCCCACGGCATCCGCGTCAACACCATCGCGCCGACCTTCATCGAAACGCCGATGACGAAGCCCTTCTTCGAGAACCAGGCCTTCCTCGACAGCGTTCTGGCCAAGATCAAGCTGGGCCGCCTGGGGCGTCCGGAAGACCTGATGGGCGCCGTCGTTTTCCTCGCCTCCGACGCATCGGCCCTCATGACGGGCACCTCCATGATTATCGACGGCGGCTGGACCGCAGACTAATTCAAAGACCAAAAGTACAGGGATCACTATGAAACTCGCCTCACTCAAAGCCCGGTCACGGGATGGCCAGCTCGTCGTCGTTTCGCGCGATCTCACCTCTTATGTCGATGCAGGCGTTATTGCACCGACCTTGCAGGCCGCCCTGGATGAATGGGAGACTTTAGCGCCGGAATTGGCAGCGCTGTATGAGGCACTCAATGCCGGCAAGATATCCAATGCGAAACCCTTCGATCCCGCCGAATGCCTGCCGCCCCTGCCCTTCCCCCGTCAGTGGCTGGACGGCTCGTCCTTCCTGATGCACGGCCGCCTGCTCGACAAAGCCTTTGGCATCGATCCGATTGTCGATGCCGCCACCATCCCCATCATGTATCAGGGGGCATCGGACGCCTTTATCGGCCCGCGAGAAGACGCCGGTTTCGTGGATGACAGCCACGGCATCGATTTCGAGGCCGAACTGGGCATGATCGTGGGCGACATGCCCGCCGGTGTCGATCGCGAAACGGCGCTTCCGGCCTTACGCCTGATGGTCCTGCTCAATGACTGGTCTTGCCGCGCCCTGCAACCCTATGAGATGAAGCGCGGCTTTGGCCTGTTGCATTCCAAGCCGATCACGGCGTGTGCGCCAGTGGCGGTGACCCCGGATGAGTTTGGCGAAGCGTTCGCCAATGAGCGGCTGGATCTGCGCGTCAATGTCTGGCGCAATGGCGAAGCCTTCGGACATCCGAGCGCCGGCGGCATGGATTTCGGCTATACCCAACTCATCACCCATGCGGCCCGCACACGCCCGCTGAAAGCGGGTACGCTTATCGGCTGGGGCACGACATCCGAAGCCAATCCGCATGTCGTAGGCTCCGCCTGCATCACTGAAAAGCGCGGCCAGGAAATCATCGACCACGGCAAACCGTCCCTGCCCTTCATGCACTTTGGTGAGACGGTGAAGATCGAGGTTTTCGGCAATGACGGCCAATCGGTCTTCGGCGCCATCGAGCAAACCGTCGTCAGCGCGTAAGTCGTCTGGGCGTAACAGGAGTATTTCCCATGTATGAACCCTTTCCCGGCAACTATATCTGGAACCTGGGCGCGAATCTGGCGCTGATCGACGGTGGCAATCATGGCGAAATCGATGTCGCCTGCCGCCCGATCCGCGAAGCCGCCGAAAAGGGCGCCGACGCCTCCTCGGCTGCCTATTTCGACAGTTGGCTGCGTGTCGCCGATCAGTTGACCGAGAATGCGAAGGCCGATGAGGATGCGGGACGTAACTGGTCGGCCGCCACCAAATACAAGCGCGCCGCCGGCTATTACCTCTCGGCTGAGCGCCTGCAATCGCGCGACTATCCGCCGCGCTGGGCGGCTTATCAAAAGGGGCTCGACCTTTTCCGCAAGTATGTGGCGCTCGAAGGCGCCAATGTCGAGTTCGTCGAAATCCCCTATGAGGGCAAATCCTATCCGGCCCTGTTCGTAAAGGCGCCCGCCACGGCGAACGGTCCCGCGCCCTGCATGGTCAGTTGCAATGGGCTCGATTCAATGAAGGAACAGATCTACGGCAATGGCATCGCCCAGGCGCTGAACCGCCGCGGGATCTCCTGCCTGCTGCTGGATCAGCCAGGCACCGGCGAAGCCCTGCGGCAGCGCGGTCTGACGGGCCGTCATGATTCCGAGGCCTGGGCCACCCCGGCCCTGGAATACCTGCTGACGCGTGAAGATGTCGATTCCACCCGTATCGGCATGCACGGCCTGTCGCTGGGCGGCTATTATGCGCCGCGCGCCGCCGCCATGGAGCCGCGTTTTGCCCTCTGCACCGTCATGGGCGCCAATCACAACTGGGGCGAAATGCAGGTCCGCCGTATGGCGCGCGAGGGTGAAAATCCGGTACCACATTACTGGGGCCACGTCATGTGGGTGTTCGGCAAAGATAATCTGGACGACTTCATGGCCTGGGCTCCGAATATGGACCTCAATGGCGTCGTCGAGAAGATCAAAGTGCCGTTCCTGGTCACGCATGGCGAAGGCGATCGCCAGATCCCGCTGGAATATGCCCACCAGTCCTATGACCAGGCGGTCAATAGTCCTAAACGGGATCTGCGGATCTTCACGACCAAAGACTTCGAGATTGAGCATTGTGGCGCGGACAACGGTACCGTCGCCCGCGACTACATCGCCGACTGGATCGCCGTGCAGTGGGGCCTACGGACCGGCTGACACCATTGCGCCCGATGGCACCTATCTGTCGGAACGTTTGGTGCGAAGACCAAATATCTGATCATATACCGTCAAGTAAAAAGCATCGGACAAGGTGCGGAGCGTACAGGAGAGTTGTTTGATGTTGAAATCTGTTTTGATCGTCGGTGGCGGCATAGCCGGGATGTCCCTGGCCATCCTGCTGTCCAAGCGCGGTATTGTTGCCGAGATTGTCGAGGTCGATCCGAAATGGAAGGTCTATGGCGCCGGCATCACCATAACAGGCCCCACCCTGCGCGCCCTGAAGCGCGTCGGTGTGCTCGATAAGGTGCTGGCCGTGGGCGCCGGCTGGTCCGACGGCTATGTTTTCACGAAGGCTGGCGACCTGATCACCGAACTCAAAACCTTCCCCTTAGAAGACGGCATCCCGGCCACCGGCGGTGTGCTGCGCCCCGAGCTCCATCGCATCCTGTCGGAAACCACGCTGGAGGCCGGTGTGAATGTCCGGCTCGGGACCACCATCGAGACTCTGACCCAACGTGAACGCGGTGTCGACGTTGTCTTTAGCGACGGCCGCACCGGCACCTATGACATGGTGGTCGGCGCCGACGGTATCTATTCGAAGGTCCGCTCTCTCATCCTGCCCAACGCGCCGAAGCCGAAATTTACCGGTCAGGCCTGCTGGCGTATCGTCGCGGAGCGGCCGGAGGGCTTTGATCGCTCGCATTTCTATATGAGCCACGACGGCAAATGCGGCTTCAACCCTGTGTCTCCGACCCACATGTATATGTTCCTGCTGGAGCATGTGCCCTCGAACCCCTGGCGCGAACCCGAAACCCTGCCACAGATCCTGTACGACCTGATGGAGGGCTATGGCGGCATCGTTCCCGGTATCCGTACCACCGTCCGCGATAATCCCACCATTAACTATCGGCCGCTGGAAGGCATGATCGTCCCCAAGCCCTGGTACAAGGGTGACGTCGTGCTGATCGGCGATACGGTGCACGGCACGACGCCGCACCTGGCCTCCGGCGCCGGCATGGCCGTCGAAGACGCCGTCGTCCTGGATGAGGAACTCGGCCGCCACGACAATCCCCGCGATGCTTTCGAAGCCTATCAAAACCGCCGCTTTAACCGATGCGAACTGATCGTCTCGTCGTCCTTGCGCCTCGGCGAGATCGAGATGACCCAGGGCGATGCGAAGGAACACACCCAATTGATGCAGACGGCAATCACGGCCCTGCGCGAACCTGTTTGAGAATGAAGTGAGATCACCATGGCTATACTCGGAGTAGAGAGCGTCATTTTCGGGGTCGATGACCTCGACCGTTGCGCCGTATTTTGGCAGGACTTCGGCTTGACCCCCGTTCGTCACGCCCCCGATGAACACGTTTTCGAAGTACAGACCGGGGCGAAGATCGTCGTGCGCCGCCGGGGCGATCCACGCCTGCCGACCGCTTATTCGCACAAGGTTGGCGCGCACGAGACCGTCTGGGGCGTTGACACGCAAGAGTCTCTCAATGCGCTCGTGGCGGGCTTGCGTGCCGACCGCGAAGTGACCGAAGACGCGGACGGGATTTTCCACTTCCAGGCTGACTGCGGCATGCCGCTAGGCCTAAAACTCTGGACCCCGCGCAAGATCGTCTCCCAGCCGGACCCCGTAAATGCACCGGGCAATATCCAGCGCCTTAACCTGCACCGCAAATGGCGCCAGCGCGCCATTCCGAAGACGATCAATCATGTCGTCTTCTTCGTGAAGGATTATGTCGGCACGTTCGAATTCTTCCGCGACCGCCTGAACTTCCGTCTTACCGACCATACCCGCGGTGTCGGCGCCTTCGCCCGTGCCGATGGCGCCTGGGAGCACCACAATATCTTCTTCGTCTCCTGCGAACTGCCGGTGGCTCCGGATGAGCCCGGCTTCATGCACATGGCCTTCGGTCTGGAGGACATCGACGAACTGATGCTGGGCGTCAACCTCATGGAAAAGAAGGGCTGGAAGAATGAAAGCCCGAATACCATGGGCGGTCTGTCGCGCCATCGCATCTCGTCGGCCATCTATTACTATTTCGACAGCCCGGCTGGCGGGGAAGCCGAATACCATGTCGATACCGACTATCTCGACGACAACTGGATTCCGCGCTCGTGGGATTTCAAGTTCGGCTCGCTAATGTGGGCCACACGAGTACCGACCATGTGGCAGGGCGATGTGCCGATGGATGTGACGCTCGATCCCGAAGGCAAATCGCTTGACGCTTATCGCCTGAAACCTAAAATTTCGGCGCAAACAAAAGAAAAAGTCTGAAAGACATCCACAGCGGCATAGCCCAACAACACATAATACAGGTGAGATAATGACAAATAACGTCCGCAAGGCCGGACCTCTGCAGGGGTTTACGCTTCTGTCCTGCATGACCCTCGCGGTCATGGGGGCGCTTCTGGTCGCCCCCGTGATTCCGCAAATGATGGAACATTTCAAGGATGTTCCCAATGTCGAATACTGGGTGCCGATGGTGGTGACCGTGCCGTCGCTCTGCGTCGCCCTGCTCTCTCCGGTCGCCGGCTGGCTGGGTGACAAGTTTGGCCGTCGCCGTCTGCTGATCCCCAGCATGGCCATCTATTCCGCCTTCGGTCTGGCCCCGCTGTTTTTGCACGATCTCACCCACATCCTGATTTCCCGTATCGGCGTCGGCATTACCGAAGCGGCCGTGATGACCCTCTCCACCACCATGATCGGCGATATGTTCGAAGGCAAGTCACGCGACCGCTGGCTGGCTGGCCAGACAGCGACCGCTTCCACCTCGGCCATCATTTTCCTCTTTATCGCCGGGCAGGCCGGCAAGTTTGGCTGGCAGGGGCCTTTCGTGATTTACGCTTTCCCGCTGCTGATCATGGCCGCATTGATCCTGTTCACCTGGGAAACCAAGGAGAGCCGCAAGAGTGAACCGATGGAGCCCCATGTCTTCAATGTCGGCGAAGCGCCTCCCCCGATAACGACGGCAAAGACCGGTTTTCCTTCCCTGTTCATGCTCGGCGTCTGCGTGGTCACTTTGTTCGCCTCGCTGATGTTCTACACCATCCAGATTAACCTGTCCCAGGGCCTGGACGCGATCGGTGTGAAGGATCCGGGTCAGATCGGCACCCTCACGGCCATCGCCTCGATCGCAGTCCCCGTCGGCACCTTCGTCTTCTGGTTCGTCTCCAAGCGCTTGCCGATCGCCGTTCTGCTACTCGTGGAGTTCGCCATCATGGGTGGCGCCTATGTGGGCATGTCCAAAATGACTGATCCTTGGCAATTCGTCGGATTTGCCGCCTTGTCTCAGATTGGCGCGGGCATGATCCTGCCGACTCTGCTGACGTGGGCCATGAGCCGTCTAAGCTTCGAAAACCGGGGCATCGGCACCGGCATCTGGCAATCGATCTTCGCCTTCGGCCAGTTCGCCACAGGGATTGTCTTTGCCTATCTGTCGGCCACCCTGCACTACGGCATCATCCCCACCTTCATGATTCTCGGTTTCAGCTCTATCGGGGCCGCCCTACTGGCCTTGATCGCCGCAGTGGCCTTCCGCGCCAAACCAACCGCAGAACTGGCCTGATCGCCGGATCGCAAAAAACAGACGGGCCGCTTCTCAAAGGAAGCGGCCCGTTTTTCATGCTTAGACTGGCACCCTATTTATGGCTGAGCCGGTCGAAAAAGCTGAAGGTGCGCTGGAGGATATCTTCCAGTTGCTCCGGTGCCGCGCCGGTAAATCCATGTCCCAGACCTGGCACTGACTCGAAAGTGACATCGGCGCCTGCAGCCTTCAGCCGCTCATAAAGCGCCTGACTTTGGGATACAGGCACGAGCGTATCCGCCGCGCCATGTAAGATCAGGCCGGGCGGCGCCGAGGCGGTCACGAAATTGACCGGACTGGCGCCTTTCAGAGTCTCTTCGCTACATGTCCGCGCACATCCGAGCAGGCTGGTAATCGTGCCATTTTCGCTCCCCTTGGCCATGGCCGTGAAATCCGTCGGTCCGAACCAGTCGACATAGCCCTGAACGCGTGCCGCCGCCGGGGCCGTGTCATTGGTCAGGGCGGTGAGCGCAGTCAGGTGACCACCGGCCGAGAGGCCCCAGATATAGACGCGGGATGGATCTATGCCCCAGTCGGCCGCGTGGTCCCGCAGGAAGACAATGGCGTCACGCACATCCTCTTCCTGTGCCGGAAACCTCGCTTCGCCCTTTAGCCGATAGCTGACGCCGGCGACGGCATAGCCCCTGGCCGACAGCCGCGCCAATACCTGCGTCCAGTCGCCCCAGGTCCAGTCGGCGCGCGGATTGCCTATGGCATAACCGCCCCCATGAACCCAGATCACCAGAGGGAGCGCCTGTGTTGCAGGCTTGTCGGACGGCAGATACAGGTCAAGTTGCAGTGGCCGGTAATCGGGCACACTCTTGTAGGTGATGTTCCCCAGCATGATCGCTCCATTGGCGAAATGATGGGCGTCCGGATCGGAAGGCGCGGGCAATGGTGCGGCATAGAGCTGCGGCAGGTCGGGCGGAATCGCGAACGCTGGCGAAGTGATCGCCAGCGCTGCCGCCAGACCGATTAGGGCTGGTCGTAAGGTCATTTGTCTCTCCCTGATAAGGTTATTGGCTCGTGAGCTTTCCGTTCACGACCGAATAGGTTTTCTGGTTGTCTGGCCCGATCAGGGCGATGGCCGCCTGTGGGAAGGCTTGAGGCAAGGCAACCGGGCTTTTCACAGCCTCGTAGCTTGTCCAGACCTTCGGATCGCCCTTACCGGTATAATGCGGAATATTGGGATAGGCGTAGACCGGGCGTGTTGCGACCGGTTCCGGACCGGCGGACACATAGGGCTTGCCCATGTCCCCTCCCGGTCCGCCACCTGGCGGCGGGCCACCGGCTCCACCCGGACCACCTGGCCCCGGCGGCGGACCGCCCGCGCCGGGACCAGGCCTGCCGCCTTCCGACTTGCCGGCAATCAGGTATTCAGGCGACTGCCCCAGTTCGGTCCAGGCCATCAGCGCGCTCAAGGTATCGATCTGGTCGTAGCCGTCGCCGCCGCCGCAATGCCCCACGCCTGGTAAGAGGAACAAACGCATGAAGCGGTCGGTTTCAGCGGCGCCGACAAAGGCCTGCACACCCTGATAGTAGGCGATCGATATGCCGGGCGTGATCGAGGTGTCCGACAGGCCGTGCCACAGTATCAATTTGCCACCATGGGCGGCGAACGGTTTCAGATTGGTGTTGGTGGCGTTGTACAGCGGCGCCAATTGCGACACGCGCGCGAAATTTTCGGGATCGAAGGCAAAATGAGTAACATCACCATCGGCTGGGCTGACTTCCGGTAGAATAACATATTCCATTGAACGCGAAGCCATGCCGGCGCTCATTGGCCTTGCTGTTGGTGTCGCAGGGAGATTCCATTGGGCTTCGCCACCATAAAGGGCACCAAATGTATAGATGTTGCCAGCCGCGTCAGAGGCCCCGGAATAGAGTTTACGAACGACCGCCAGTTCTTCCGTCGTCAAACAGGTTGGCATGTTAATGTCCTTGGCGCAGATAAGGGTGCCAGGATCAAAATGGCAGGCGCGTGGATCCTGCAGCAGGCCATCGGATACGCCCGAAAGGGTGTCGCAAGCCGCAAGAACCGTTTGGTGCAATAGATTGAGTTTACCGGGCATCAAAATATTGGTGCCATCTGCACGCTGGTTCGAAAGTGCATTCCAGGCGTGATAGAAGGAATTCTGTATCTGGAACAGGGCCGCCGGGTCGCCCGCTGAAACACCGTCGAAATCGTCTGGAAATCGCTGAGTTTCCATAAGGGCTTCGCGGCCGCCATCGGAACAGCCGGTGAAGTAGGAATAGCGCGGCCCCTGGCCGTAATAGACCTTGATCAAAGCTTTGGCGACTACGGCTGTTTCGTGATTACCACGATAGGCGAAATCAATCCGCTTTTGTGGGTCTGCGGCGAATTCCGCCTCGCTGTCACTCCCCATCTGCCCCTTATGGCCCATATCGTCGCCGGCCACCACAAATTCGCCGTTCAACGCCGGCGCGCAGGTCGTGGCGTTGGATATACCGACCGAGGTCATGCCGCACAGGCCGCCGCACCCGCCCTGAAGAAAGCGCTGCGTCCAGTTCTGCGCCGGCAGATCGACTTCGAAACCGATGGACGGCGCGATCGTGCCCAGGACCTTGCAGAACGCCCCCTTGGGCGTATCGATCAGCCCCGCGGAGGCGATGGTCACGACCGAACCATCATCGCTTCTGATATCTGCGCGCGCCAGTTCCGCGCAATCGCGCACCGGCTTGACAACGCCAAGATCGGCATGGGGCCGCGCCTGTGCCGCCGCTATCTGCGGCAGGCCGAGGCAGAAACCCGCCATCATCAGACCGAGGGTTGAAGCGCCGTGTAGGCGCCGGCGTTGAAGTGGGGGTGTCATGAAAGTCCGCCTTCCTGTCCTGTACGGTCTGTCTGCCGCGTCCGCACAGACTAACCGTCTTGCGTGCACCGTCAAAACGACAACTTCGATGACGGATATCCGGCATACCTATGTTTCAGATGGAAACAAAAGGCCCCGCCTGCGAAGCGGGGCCCAAGGTCTGGCGTATGATCAGAGGTTAGAAGGTTCGGTTCAGCACCAGGCCATAGGTGCGTGGCGCCGATAGCTGGGCATAGCCGAAGAAGAAGGACTGTTTGATGATGGCGTCATTCACATTCTTCACATAAGCATTTAGCGACCATGCGCCGCTCGGTGCGCGATACAGCAGAGAAATATCACCGGTCGAATAGGCCTTTTGCACATCGCGGATATCGGTCACAGGGTTCTGGTCGGGATAGACATACTGTTTATCCACCCCGCGCAGATCGATGCGGGGCGTCAGGCTGGCGCCGCTGCCCAGGGTGAAAACGTGCGAATAACCGAACTTCAGCGTCGTCTTTGGGGCGTTCGGGAACGGCGCATCCTTGAAAACCGTGTCGCCCTTCAGTTTGGAATCGAGCAGCACCAGTGAGCCGTAAAGCGTATCCTTGTCACTGAGCTTCGCCTGAGCCTCGACTTCGAAACCCATTTCCTGCGCCGGTGTGGTCAGGACCTGGATACTCGGCCCGGTCTGCGTCATTGTGAACAGGACCAGTTGATAGGCCTGATAGTCATAATAGAACATATCGCCATTGACCTGCAGGCGGCCGTCCAGGAAGCGGTTCTTTGACCCCAGTTCGTAGGCGGTCATCTTCTCCGGCTCATAAAGCGTACCGTCGAAATTGTATCCGCCCTGGCGATAGCCGCTATTTACCGTGCCATACACCATCGAAGTCGCGCCGACATCGCTTTCGAAACCGATCCGGTAATCGAAATGGTCGTCCTTCGAGGTGGGCAGAACGGCATCGACATTGGAATCAGCGATGTTTCGGCCGGTGATCTTCTCCTCGGCGGCGCGCAGGCCCGCGATTACACGGAAACTCGTCCCCAAGGGCACCGTCACCTGCCCGAACAGGCCGTCGGTGAAGCTGTTGCGATAATCGATCAGGATATCCCTCGGCGTCCAACTGGCACTGGGGTAGGCACATCCCCCTGACGGCTGCACGCCCGGTCCCGCGCCGGAATAGCCATAACCCGGCACATACATGTAGTTGCCGTCGACATCCTCGCACGCCCCCGCCAGCGCCTTCTGCTGGTTGTGGCTGTCATAATGATAATAGCCGACATTCCATTGCCAGTTGGCGCCAGCTTCCGAGGCATAGCGCACTTCCAGGGATTTCTGCTTGTTGACCAGCGGGTCCGCCGACCAGGCGATGTTGCCACCAAAAGCGCCCTTCGATACCCCATGCGTCTGCTGTAAAGCGGGTTCGATGAACAGGGTGCCCGGTCCGAGCTTCGCGGTATAGGCCGCCCAGACCTTGCGGTAATTGACGTTCTGATGGCCGGCCGCCACATCATCGGTATAGCGGTCGGTATCCGGCTCCTGCACGCCCGGCGCCACATAGGCCCCGCCCGTGCCCTTGCCGCCGATGTGGGTGGCTTCCGCCCCGAGGATCAGCTTGCTGTCCTCACTGGGCTTGATCAGCAGCTTGGCGCGCAACGCCTGGGCCACATTGTCATCATGACCATTACTGAGATAGCCGTCGCGGCTCACTACGGCGCCCGCAACGCGCAAGGCAACATGATCTCCCAGCGGCGTGTTGAAGGCGCCTTCCAAATGTCCGAGATTATAACTCCCGAGCTCTGCGGCGACATAGCCACTATCTCCCGCCAGCGATGGATCCTTGGAAATGACATTGACCACCCCCCCGATCGCGCTGCGACCATAGAGCGTGGCCTGAGGACCGCGCAGAACTTCGACCCGGTCTAAATCATAAAAGCCGGCAGACGCGTTTTCCGCGCGACCGGAATAGGCGCCGTCATAATTGGTAGACACCGCACCCTGGCCCAATTGGGGCGGCAGAGACAGGCCCAATCCACGGATGGACACAAGAAACCCCTTGGCCGCCCCCTGCACTATGGTCGCGGGTTGATTAACGAGAACGTCATCGATCTTGGTACGCCCCTCTTGTGTGATTTCCTGACCGGACACAACGCTGACGGCCATAGAGGTTTTTTGCACAGATTTCGCTGATTTATCGGCCGTCACGATAACAACGGGAATTTCATCTTTCCTGGTGGTGTCTGGCGCACTGTCCTGGGCATGGACAGCATTGGTCGTCATGCAGGCGAGCGCCGTCGCGGTCAGAAGTCTGACCTTCATAGATATCTTCATTGCCTCACATCCCTGTTTTACTGTGTCGTGTGTTATTTTTACACGTGTCAAACAGGTAACGGCATCGCCGATTTTTCGTCAAAATCGTTTAGCGGATAGCTGCCATCGGCAATGCCAATTTCACGCAACGAAAATCACTTTTTTATTTATAATCAGATACTTTACCGCCCTCTTTAATCGCCACACCTGCAAAAACGCCGTTCTCCCACATCGGAACGTTACAAATTTATCGCAATGAAGAATGACGTGTGACAAGCCCGATATCGCATCAGCAAAATAAATAGCTCTTATTCAAACCACGGTTTTGACTTCCGCCCGCTTCCCGTTGAGTGGAGGGCGCGAACACTAAAGTTCTACTGGCGCAGACCGAGGAAACCATGAATAACCACACGACACTACAGTTGCGATCACTTTTGCTTGGCGGGGTCGCTATGGCGACACTTTATGCCGGCGCCTGCCTGGCTCAGGATACGCCTCCCCCACCGCCCCCGGCAGCCGGCGAGACGACGGAAATTATCGTGACCGCGCAAAAGCGGAGCACGAACATCCAGAAAACCCCCTTGGCAATCACCGCGCTGTCGAGTCAGGAAATCCAGAGCCATGGCGTCACCGATCTGACCCATGCGGTCGATTTCGTGCCAAGCGTCCAGGTCAAGCAGGCCAATACCGGTGCCGGCTTTTATATTCGCGGCATCGGTTCGCGCGGCGCCAACAGCCTGCCCGATTCGCCCGTTGCCGTCATGATCGACGGCGTGCTGCAGCAACGCAACGAACTCGTCTCCGCCGGTTTTGCCGATCTGAACCGCATTGAAGTTCTGCGTGGTCCACAAGGCACGCTCTATGGCCGCAACGCCAATGCCGGCGTGGTCAACATTATTACGAATGACCCGAAGCTGAATAGCTACAGCGGTGCCGGTAGCGTCCAGTACGGCAACTACAATGCCTTGCGGGTCGAAGGTATGCTCAACCTGCCAGTCGGCGACACTGCGGCCCTTCGGGCGGTCGTCGTGTCCAATGCGCATGACGGTTATCTGTCGAACGGCCTGATGGATGCGGGCGAAACCCTGGCGAGGGTGAAATATCTGTATCAGCCCACGGCCGGTTTCCGCCTTCTTCTGGGCGCCGAATCGGACCGCATCGACTCAAATGGCCCCGGTAATGTGCTGCTGCCGACCTCAAGCCGCGACGATGCCTGGGAAGCACCGGACTATTCCAGCCTCTATACCATTCCCAGCGGTGACACGATCTACTGCAGCCCAAACTGCCAGGCCGCGTTCAATGTCAAGAACACGCGCCTGACCGCGCAGGGAGACTGGGATTTGGGTTTTGCCAGTTTCACCGGAATTCTGGGCCATCAGGATTTCAAACGATACTACGCCCAACCCTTTTCCGGGCTTTGGGAGACCGATGAGGCAACCGCAACCCAGGACTCAGTTGAATTGCGCCTGGCCTCGCCCACCGGCTCTCGCCTGACCTGGGTCGTCGGAACCTACTGGCTGGACTATGATGGGGGTGGCGAAGTCAAGAAGAACTATACCTTCGATGAGTTGACCGAATTGCGGGAAAACGACGCCAAAACCCAGGCCCTGTTTGGACAGATCACGGTCCCTGTCACGGAGCGTTTTCGCCTGACCGGCGGCCTGCGCTACACCAAGGACGATCTGACATCCCTCACGGCGAGCGGCACCGTTTCAGGCGGCATCACCGAGGTGGACGACGAAGTGACCAAATCCTATGACAAGGTCACGTACAAGCTGGGAAGCGAGTATGACCTCAGCCCGACCGCGCTGGTTTACGCCAGCACATCAACAGGCCTGAAGTCGGGGGGCGTCAACTCGAACGGTGTCGGCTACGATCCCGAAGAGATCACGGCCTATGAACTCGGAATCAAGAACCGTTTGCTGGGCGGTAAGTTGACGCTAAACGCCGATGCCTTCGTCTATCGCTATACCGGCTACCAGATGTCTTATTACTATTACGTCGGGGATGAGCCGGTCTTCCTGACCGCCAATGTTGGCGGCACCACAAAGGTTTCGGGTCTGGAAATCGAAGGCATGTACCGTCTGACACCAAGCGACCGGATCAATGGCAGCCTGGCCTTGCAAGATTCCGCCTTCGGCAGTGCCCAAATCGCTTCCAGTTGCTCGGACGACGTGTGTACCTATGTCGATCTCACCGGACGGGATCTGCCGCGTGTGCCCAAGACCACCGTGACGCTCGGTTATGAACACACCTGGGATCTCGGCACCGGCGCCAATATTAAGGCCGGTCTCAATGCCCAGTGGAAGGACAGTTATCAAGTGGATATTGTCACCTTTGCCAATTCCACCACCAAGGCCTATTCGCTGTGGAACGCCAATCTGGTTTACAATGCGCCGGGCGACAAGTGGGCCATCAGCGCCTATGTCAACAATATCACCAACTATGCGGTACTGGAGCAAGCCAATACCGCCGGGTCCGCCGTATATGGCGTCATCGGTGCGCCCCGCACCTACGGCATCCGACTGAGCGGTAAATTCTAGGCCACCCCACTGATGAAAAAGGCTCCGGGACCCTTGTGTTCCGGAGCCTTTTTCATGCGCCATCGATGGCTCCAATCGGCAAAATCGATGGCTGGCGGCCTTCCCATTGAGGTGACGAGCAAGCTAGATTACGCGAAACAAGAGGAAGCGATTATGAGCGAGTTCACCTACTGGCATCATCACGGCGGGGTCAGCCTGCCCAATCTGGACGAAGGGATCGAATGGTATTGCTCTAAGCTCGGTTTCCGGCTTGAAAAGCGCTTTCCTATCCCGACCATTCCCGCCGAGGTCGCCATCATCGTCAATGGCGATCTACGCATGGAACTTTTCGAACTGCCCGACGCCGTGGCCATGGACCCGGCCCGACGGGTTCCAAATGAAGACCTGCGCACTCATGGCAACAAGCATGTCGCCTTTGGCATTCACGATGTTCTCAGTTTTGGCGAGGAATTGAAGCGCCGCGAGGTCGATGTGGTCTGGGTGCACAAGTTCGACCACGGCGCCAATATCTTCATCCGGGATTGCGCCGGTAATCTGATCGAATTTCTTGAAGCCGCGCCGCCGAGCGCTGCACCTTCCAGCCTGTGAGTGCCACGATGTCTAAAAAGACCGCCGTGCAAACGGCTTTGCCTGCCTCTGCCCCTGCCTTTGCGCCGGGTTACGGTCGTCTGCTCGGCAAGGTGGCCGTGGTTACCGGCATCGCCCATGGCATCGGCCAGGGCATTGCCCTGATGTATGCCCGTCAGGGCGCAAAGGTCGTGGGCTGCGACATCGATGCCGAAGGCGCGGCCGCCACCGCCGCCATTGCTGCCGCCGAAGGCTGGTCCATCGAGGCCATGACCTGCGACCTGATGACCGAGCCCGGGGCGCAGGCCCTGATCGATCGCGCCGTGGAGCGCCATGGCGGGTTCGATATCCTGGTCAATGCCGCCGCCGTCGGCATCTTCAAATGGCTGGACGACATGACCTATGCCGACTGGCGCACCACCATGGTTGGCGAACTCGATATCGTCTTTCTGGCGATCAAGGCCGCCTGGCCGCACCTGAAAACACGCGGCGGCGGCTCGATCATCAATTTCGCCTCGGCCAATGCCTATCACGCTCTGGAACAGTCCGGAGCCCTCGCCCACTGTGCCGGCAAGGGCGGCGTCCTCGCCATGACCCGGCAACTGGCCATGGAAGGCGGCGCGCACAATATCCGCGCCAACACCATCTCGCCGGCCCTGATCAAGACCAAGGCGACCGAGGAGCCACTGAAGAACCCTGTCTTTGTTGAGAATGTGCTGGCCAAGGGCATGATCAAGCGCCTGGGCACGCCCGAAGATGCGGCCTGGCTGGCTACCTTCCTCGCCTCGGATGAATCGACCTGGATCACCGGCGCCGATTTCAACCTTGATGGCGGCGCCACCGCCTGGTAAGAGAGAACGCTCGCCGTAAGAGAGAAGGCCCGCCAAAGCGGGCCTTTTTTACAGGCTCATACGCCGGAACTGCGGATGCCGGTCGATGAACTGGTGCTTGAGCGCGGCAAGGACATGAAGCACAAGCAAGCCGATCATCAGATAGCCTGCCACAGTGTGCGCACTGACAGCCGTATCGTGCGCCTGTTTCTGCACTGCAGAATTCAGAAACGGCAGGACCGGGAGGGCCGGGATTTTGAATAGTCCGAAATAGTGCGGGGCGCCAGGCCCACCGGGCGGATGCGCAGAAATGATCGCCCACCCCGTCACCGGCAGTCCCAGCATGAGGGCGTAGATCGTAAAATGGGCCAGATGCGCGGCAAGGTGTTCCCATTGCGGACCATCGAAGAGCGCCGGTGGCCGGTGCGTCAGCCGCCAGCAGATGCGGGCCAGGGTCAGGATCAGCACCGTCATCCCTATGGACATATGGAGGGGAATCCAGAAGCCACGGACCGGCCCGTGCAGACCCTCCATGATCAGGCCCAGGCTCAGATTGAAGATGATCAGAGCGGCGATAAGCCAGTGCAGGATGACAGCGATCCGCGTATAACGCACGTCCGCCGGATGATGAATGTCCATGGTGTTTCCTCTTTTCGGTGCAGGCTAACGCAGACCGGATCAGGTGACAAAACCATAGGATGGATAGGCATCATGGATGCCGCCAATAGGTGCTATTGAAACCTTGATTTTGCCAACCGGCGACGGATGCCGCAGAACTGTCAGACCTATAACAAAACAGGGAATAGCGTCATGATGCCAAAGTCAGGAATTACCGCCAAATATCTCAGGATCAGCCTGCTCGCCCTATCCGTCGCGGCTATGCTGGGCGGCGCGGCCGATGCCAAGCCGGTCAAGGCGAAGACCCCGGTCGAAACCGTCCAGACCCGCAATGCCCAAGACTATCAAACCCTATTCCCCGGTGTCTACTCTGACCACGAAAAGGCACTGGTCGCCAAATATTACGCCGACAATGCTGCGCTTGAAAAGCGCGGGCCGATCGATATCCAGGCCCTGATTGCGGGCAGGCTGCCGGCCGATACGCCAGGCCTGGGTCCTATTATCCAGGTCACCGAGGACTGGGTTCGCTACAATAACGATAAGTATGACCCGGGCGATCCCATTCGCTCCGATGCGGCCTATGCGAAGTCGCTCGGCTACAAGGACATTCTGGCCTATCCAACCTTCGGCACCAATGACGATATCTTCATGATCCCCTATCCGGGCGCTGCACGTGACAAGTTGCTAGTCAGCGAATTGAACCATAGCGTCACCTCTTACGTGCCGGTCTATCCGGGCGACACCCTTTACCTGGTCGCCAATGAGCGCCACGTCACCGACATGACGCCCCTGCAAGGGTCGATTTACCGCAGCCTTGCCATCGAAACCCATGGCAGCGTCTATAACCAGCGCGGCGAGAAGGTGAATGATGTCATTTTCCGCGTGGTCGAAAATATCAAGGTCCTGAAAGATCCGGCCAAGCGTCCGGTCAATCCCGGTTTCGGCGATATCTGGGAGGCCCCCGACTGGATGAGCCGTCCCGAGCATTACTATACCGATAAGGATTGGCAGACGATCAAGGATATCTGGTCCAAGGAAACCCGTCGCGGCGCAACCCCGCTCTACTGGGAAGATGTCAAGGTCGGCGACAAGCCGGCGTGGACGCTGGATGGACCGATCGAATCCTCCGTATCGCCCGTGAAGCCCTGGGGCATGGGCTCCGGTGGCAGTCGCACGCTGAAGGCCGAGATCATGAACCCGGAAACGCTGAAGACCCTGGCGCGCAACGAAAAGGATGGCATCTACCGAACCACGGACCGCCATATCCAGGTCCCGCCCCCGCCCTCAACCGGCGCGCCTGGCAATGGCGACCTGCCACAGCCGGTCTCGACCGGTGATATCGACACAACCAATATACACAAGGACAGCATCAAACGCAGTCCGATGGTCAATTACGAGGGCCGCGACATCGCTATTCGCACCATCCAGAACTGGATGGGCGATCGCGGCTGGCTTCAAAACATCCGCTGGACCATCATGGGGCCCAAGGTCTACAAACAGTTCAACATGACTGTCCCCAAACACCCCACCAGCCAGTATTTTCTGGATGAGGTGCCCGGTATGCAGGGCAAGCATGTCAATGCTCATGGCCTGACCAAGGATGTCTATATCGTCAAGTCACAGGTCGTCCAGAAATATGCCGAGGATGGCAAGTTCTTCGCCCGCTTGGTCTGGTGGATCGAGACCATCGACGGATATATCGTCGAGGAAGGGGACGCCACGGTGCGGTTGCCATCGAAAACAGCCTCCTGAAACAGGAAGGGGCCGCAGTCGCGGCCCCTTCTTTTTCTGCGGTCTATTCCCCTATGCCTGGTCTGCTACACGTGTCAGTTCCAGAACAAGCTCCTACGTCCGGCTTTGAAGCGGCGCAGAAACATCTGCACATACATCCAAATGCCACTGAGCGACAGGATCAGCAGGGCGATGCCGCAGATGATCGCGACATATTTACCCCACGGCCCCATGAAGTCACCGGTATGCAATGACATAATGAAGCGATGCGTGGACTCCGGATTGGCCATTGGGCCTGCGGGGGGAACCCCGGGTGCGGACTCAGTTGCCCCCTCATCCGGCAAACGCGTCCCGTCAGGCGAAAAGCGAGTACGTGTTCCGTCGATCATAGTCGCCGTGACACTCGGATTACCATCCGTCGCCGTCAGGCGCACAGTGGCGATGGTATCCCCGTTACGGTAGGCGGCCGCCAATAACGCCTCGGCATTCGCCCGGCTTAACGGCGCCAGAGCGGATGGCAGGCGCTCTGCCCCGCCCGGACCGGATAGCTGAGCGCCGGCGGGCGGTGGGCCACCTCGCTGCGGTGGGTGCTGAATCAACTGAATGTGAAGAATAATGCCGGTAATGGCGATGCCGGCCATGAACAGGGCAACAGGCAGGCTGATCCAGCGGTGACCTGTCCGCAAGAAACGTTCGAACATCGATTTTGCCTTTATGAATACATAAAGAGGGATCGGTTTCCCGATCCCTCCCAAAGCCTAGTTGGCGACGGACAAGGTACCGCCACTGGCCAGCTTGTAGGTGCCGGCGACCAAGGTGTCCGCCTGTGCCCGCGCTGAAATCGCAACCCCCGCCGGCGCGTCGATCTGCGCCAAGCTTCCCTTGAACAGGATAAGCTCGGAATTGCCGGTGGCGGTCCAGGTGCTGCCACTCTCCAGCGCCAGACCGGCGTGATTGACCGCGCCCGTCAACCGGCTGTTCTCCAGAGTGACCATCAGCTTTCGCTTGTCATCATCGCCCTGAATGCCGCCGTTCAGGGTGCTGTTCCTGAAATCGGCCTTGATGCCTGGCGACTGATCGGTCGGCTTGGTGGCATTGGCATCATCATTGACAATCGACTGCAGGATCAGCCCGTCGCCCGGCGCGAAGGTGGCGCCATCGACCGTGATATCGGCATTGGCGCTCTTGATCCAGAAACTGGATTTGCCGGTCGTGTAGGATCCCCCCTTGATCGTCAAGGTGGCCACTTCAGTGGGACGTCCCATGACATTATGGATCATGATACCATGATCGCCAGAGGTGGCATTCACATTATTAAGCGTGGTCTTGTTCTGTCCGGCGATGATACTCACAAAGGTGGCTGATTTGATGACGGTGTCATTGACCACGAGTTCGATACCATTGTCGGTATAGGTGCCGTATCCGCTCTTTATGGTTTCGAGATAACAGCGATTGCATTCAATATACTTGCCGCCGGCATCGGTCGACAGGGCGCCCCAGCCGTCTGAAATGATCTTCGTATCGTAATAATAGCTCACCCCGCCCATGGTGGTGTTTACCGCGCGAGCCGTACCCTTGATGCCCAAGGGCGGTGGCGCCTCCATCATGCCCGGGCCGATATGCGGCTTATAATCCGCCGGCAGGGGGCCGCCATGGGTGATCAGTTCCGAATTATAGACCCTGACAACAGCGCCCTTGCCAGTTGAAACGACGGCGCTGGAAACCGGCGCACTGGTCTCGATTTTTACGTTCTTCAGCGTCAGGACACCACCATAGGCCGCCACTGCCGCCGAACCGATGCCACTGGCATCATCGCCCCCCGTGCCCGACAAGGTGATTTGCGAATCGGCCAGAGTAAAGTCAGAGCCTGCGCCATCGACATAAAGGGCGTTGAACTTTTCCTTGGCGGAGGCCAGTTTTAACCCCGTGGCGCCCTTTGCCTTTACCTTGCTGCCAACCGTCTTCGCCAGTTGAGAATCGGCCTTCATATAGGCGCCGTCCTTGATATGGATGCCGATATTGACCGGCTTGGAGTCACCGAAACCTGTCATCGGCAAGGGCTGACCGTCCGGCCCGAGGGGCGGCGCCATACCCTCCGGCATCCCGGCCGGCGGCGGCCCTTGAGGCGGCCCCGGCGGGGTCTCCTGGGCCATAGCCATCCCGGTCCATAGCAGAGAGGCGGTTCCGGCCAGTAACAGGCCGCGCACCAGCTTGCGTGATGTTGTTGTCATGTCTGTTTCCCACTGTAATTAGTTTTTATTGCGGGCCAGGGAAACCGCGCTGCCCTGATTTGTCAAAACCATGTCACCAATAGCTGGCATTACTGTTACGCATAAGTGTGTCATTCGTGAAATACATAGCTGCCATCTTGCAGACTGATACCTGCTATTGAATTTATGATTTTGCCACCTGAGCGTGGCTGTCACAGTTTGTCGTCACAAGAACCACAAACAGGGAGTTCCTCATGATCCATTTTGATCGCCGTGCCGTGCTGCGCGCCATTACCTCGGTGTCCGTCCTGGCGCTGATGTCCGGCGCCAGTCTGGCCACCGCCGCCGATATCCCCTTTGCGAAGGGGCAGGCATGGACCGTTACCCAAACGACCGAACTGAACAACCTGACGATTCCGGCAGGCGGCTCGATATCCGCACCGGACGGCAAGAGCGTCACCTTGACCGTTGATGGTGTGGAGCGGCCTATCGCGGCAGGCGCCTACAATGGCCATGTGGTGATCACCGTTACCGATCCAATTACCATCAAATACAAGGATCTGGAACCACACCAATTCCGTACGGCGGTCTATATCAACAATGGCCGCTATGACGCCACGCGGTCGGTATCGGCGGCCCGCCTGTCCGGTACGGTCAACGACACAGAAGCCAGCGACGTCAACATTGATTCACAAAATGAACGTTTCAACGGCTTCGTCGTGACCGGCGATTCCAAATATACGATCGACAATCCGGTGATCGATCTAACTGGCAACGGCGGCAATGACTTCGCCGGCTTTGGCGCCGGGATAACCGCCATCGGTAATGCCGACCTGACAGTCAACAATCCGAAAATCCGCACCAAGGGCGCGATCCGTACCGCCATCTTTGTCGGTGGCAATGCCGTGGTTCATGTCAACAATGCCGATATCCTCGTCGAGAACGGCAAATTGCCTTCTGACTATCAATTCACCGTCCAGGTCGGTAAGATGATGGAAGTGCCGTGGATGCTGGGCCTCTCCGGCAATGTGCGCGCCACCAATCTGGTCGACCACGGTACCGTCTATTACACCAACAGCCATATTGTCAGCCAGGGCTGGGGCGCCATGTCCACCGACGACTCCGCAGTGGTCCGCATGTACGTCAAAGACAGCCTCATTGAGACCCTCGATAGCGGTTACGGTGCCTATTCGATCGGTGACTCCATCGACACCTTCGATCACTCGACGCTCAATGTCGCCGATATCGGTGTGATCATGGCCGCACAAGGTTCGGCTACCCTCACCAATGGCACGATCCTGAATTCCAAACGCTACGGCGTGATGATGCATTCCGGCGGCGGGGGCGGCAAGCTGATCATCGACAAGGGCAGCGTCGTTAATTCGCGATTGACCGCCATTGAAGCCAAGGGCCTGGGCACGACTATCCTGATCGATGACGCCAAGATCAATGCTGGCAACGGCATCCTGCTGCAGGCTATGGAAAACGACGATCCGTTCATGAAAAAGATGATGGCCGGTGGCGGAATGGGCGGTCCTGGCGGCCCCGGCGCGCCGGGCGGTCCAGTGGTCGGCGTCCAGGACGGCCCTCCGGGTGGCATGAAAATGCCGGAAGGCAGCCCGGATGTCGCGTTGACCCTGCGCAATACCGCCATTGAGGGCGACGTCATCAACACCCGCACCAAGCAAGGTGGCCTGACGGTAACGCTAGATCACGCCAGTCTGTTTGGCGGGGTTTCCACCGGCATCCAGGCGCCACTCGGCGGCGTCGAGCCCGACGAGCACACCTATTGGCAGATCGGCAATGTCACCACCAGCTGGGGCGCGACCTCCGAGAAAAACGGGGCCGGGGTTTCGGTCGGCGAAAGTTCAGTCTGGACGGTGACCAAGACCTCTTACCTGACAAGTCTCGACATCGGTAAGACCGGCAGGATCGATGCCCCACAGGGTTATCGGGTCAACCTGACGATCGACGGCAAACCGGCTGCCCTAAAAGCCGGAAGCTATAAAGGCGCTTTGGTCCTGTCGGTAAGCCCCGGCAAATAAGACAAAGGTCAATGGCGCCGAGCCCTCGGCGCCATTGTTCATATGACGCATCTGTAAAAACAAAACGCTTCACGACAGGATGGAAACCGATGAAAAGACACCTCTACAGCCTGCTGACCACACCTCTTCTGTTTTTTGCGCTGGGCGCTTTCGCGCAAGCCCCCGACACAGGCGCCCCGCCCGCTGGGGGGCCGCCGCCCGATGGCCAGATGCCCACCGGCGCCGAATTCATCGCGCGCCTCGATACGAACAAGGATGGGGTCGCGGATAAAACAGAAGCCGCCGCCGATCCACGCTTTGCAGGCGATTTCGACAAGATCGACACCGATCATGACGGCCACGTCACTCCGCAAGAAATGACGACTTTCTTCGCGGCGATGGGGGCGCCGAAACCGCAAGGCGGCTGATCACGCTGCCTAACGGGCCTCTCGCTCGATAGGTCGAAGGCGCATTACAAGGCCAGGCAGAGACGGCAGCACGACGCGCGCCGCCTCTCGCCTGGCTTTTGCTTTTTCAAGTGCCATTAAAGCCAGTTCGATCCCATTACCGTGCAATTCAGTAAGAAATAAAATCGATTTTTACTATCGATCAATCAGATTTGACTCTCGTCAGTAAAAGAGAAAGCCTGACTTTGCGTAATAACTAAAAACCATTGTATAACGCGGAGGAAATAATGAGACAATTGACCAAGCGCCAATGGCGCCTGATTCTGCTTGCCAGTTCGGCTTTACTGAGTGTCCTGCCGATGGTGGCCACGGCGCAATCGGCTACCAACAGTGAAAAGGCCGCCACGAGCGGAGATGAGCCCAATGTGGAAATCATCGTGACCGCCGAACGGCGATCGACCACCTTACAAAAAACACCGACCTCCATGACCGTCATGAATGGCAAGGACCTCGCCGAACGCGGCAAGAACGGCCTGGGTCAGATCCTGGAAGATACGCCTGGTGTCAGCGTTGCCGCCGGCGCCGGTATCGGCTCCGATTCACCTGGAACCAGTGTAGTGATTCGCGGCGTTCAACCCGACAGCTTGGCTGGCGGTTCATCGACCGCAGCGCCTACTACGGCAGCCTACACCGATCAGGTGTTCTCCGGCATCGGCGGTGAATACGACATTTCCCGTGTCGAAGTTCTACGCGGGCCGCAGGGCACGCTTTACGGCCGTAGCGCCACGTCCGGTGTGGTCAATACGCTTACTCAAGATCCGAAACTCGGTAATCTGGGCGGGGATATCCTGGCGGAAGGCGGGACGGCTAGCCTGAAACATGTGAGTGGCGCTATCAATGTGCCGTTGGGCGATAAGGTGGCGGTGCGCCTCTCCGGTAACAATTACATTCGCGATGGTTACGATTCCGCTGAGGGTGGCCATCTGGTCAATACGGGCGAGCGCCTGAAAATCCTTTTCAAGCCAACGGATAATATACGCCTGCTGATTGGAGCCGCCGGACAAAATCAAGTTGTTAATTCCGGCGGTACGGCGTTAGTCGCCACGGGCGCCGACACCTATACGGACTCTGACACGTCAGTTGGCAGCAAGAAATACAAGTCCAGCCAGTATTGGGCACAACTGGATTGGGACCTGGGCTGGGCCAACCTCACCTACATTCCGACCTATCGCAAGTGGTCCACAGCGGGCACAACCGTTATCGGTCCGGACATCATCCATGAAACCGCAGGCATTCCGCAAGATGATTTCACGACCCATGAACTCCGACTGACCTCGCCATCTCAGGGGCGTTTCACTTGGCTGGTGGGGGCCTTCTATTACCATAATGCCTATGAGAACACGACCACCGACATCTGGTGGCACTCCCAGGCACTGACCTGGACCCAGGATGTCAACAAGCGTACCACAAATGTTGGCATATTCGGCGAAGGCACCTATCAGTTGGGCGACAAGACTCGCCTGACTGCGGGTCTGCGCTTCGATGAAACCCGCGTCGCGACTTTCGGCTATTATACCTCTAACAACGCCACTCCGGCGGCCGGCGCTACACCGTTCGATTCCGACTGGTTCTTACCGGAAGTCCTTTCGACTGCCAGTCTGACGCGTGAACAGGGCACGACTAACTATAGCAACACCACGTTCAAGCTGAGGCTGGAACACGACCTGACAGCGCACAATATCTTATATGGCACGATTGCCACGGGTTTCCTGCCCGGAGACTCCCAGTTCACCACGACCAGCGCCGGAGCCGTCGCCCTGCCCTACGACCAGGAGAAATTGACCGCCTATGAAATCGGAAGCAAAAACCGGTTCATGGAAGGTCGTTTGACGATTAATGGCGATCTCTACTACTATGATTATTCCGGCTATCAGTCGACGGTGAATACCTCAGGCAATGCATCGAGTCCGTTCTATGCCGTACTAACGGCACCGGCCAAGATGTGGGGCGGCGAAATTGAAGGGCGCTGGATGATCACCCGTACCGATACGATCAATCTGGCCTACGGCCACACCGATGCGAAATACGACGATCCTTCGGCCGAATTTCAGACCTATGTCGCCCAGGAGAATATACCTGGCATTTCACCAGATACGGTCAGCATCGGTTATGAACACGGTGCAAGTCTGGCCGGTGGCTTCGTAAAAACGCATCTCGACTTGCGCTACAGCGCAGCGCGTGATTTGGGCGCGATCACACCCGATCAGGTGACATCTGGTTTAGCGGGCTGGAATCGCGCGCAAGCCGCCACCTTGGGCGATGCGGATATCACCTGGACTTCGCCGCAAGGATCCTACTCTGTGACCCTTTATGGTCGTAACTTAGGTGACAAGCGCGTACGGACCTCTTTCCTCTTCCAGGATTCTTCCATTACCTTGAGCGATCCGCGCACTTTCGGTCTGGTTCTTCAGGCTCACTACTGAATTTAACAAGCTCAGAGCGAAGGTCACCCGCACAGGTCATGCAGGCCTGCCAAAGTGACCTTCGCCGCTAGAGCAGATTTCTAGCGGATTGAATCGTTTTGGGATTCCCCTCGTGTCCGAA
>NZ_JASGFK010000013.1:0-69895 GCF_047605585.1 Asticcacaulis sp. | reverse complement strand
TCCTATGCTTACGTCATCATAACGCCGAGTGGGAGGGGCGGACCATTCCATAAATCGGGACAAACTCGATCGCGAAATAGATACTGAATCGGGCAATTAAAGACGTATATAAACTCTTTTCTTGTCGAGTATCCAAGCAATGCTCCAACAAAGTTGCATGAATACGAGTGCATAAACAAGTGACGCCCATTTTGTGCCAATCGCAGCAAAGACTTCGTCATAAATCCACATGAACATAGGCTTTGTAACGACCATCACTGTCCAGGCTACGGACATCAGAAGCTCTGCCATCATATAGATCGCCAACGCATTCTTACCGAAGACTTCACAATAGCCGCTGACATCACCTCTGAGTTTCCAGATATCAAGCGACAGAACCAGGGCGGCCAGAACGATCAGATCAATACCGACCGTGCAGAGCACAAAGGTCGAGGTCCAGAGCTTCTTATTTAAAGGCAGGCTGCCTTGCAAAGCAACCGCTAGCAAGATCAGCGCCGCGCCAAAGGCGGCCGGCGAAATGAGATCCCGCACTGTCAGGGACCGCCCAACGGCGTGGTGGCGCAGGTATTGGATCGCCATATATCCTGCCAGCACATTCACCGCAGACGGCAAGGTGCCCAGGAGCCCTTCAGGGTCGTAGGGCACGCCATCCCCTTGATACAAATGCGACGCCCCAAACACGAACAGGTCCAGTTTGAGGGCCGCGCTGCCAGCCAGGGTACCATTCCCGAACAGGGCGGGCACAATGACGTTCAAAACTAGGACGACCAGGCTGAAGATCAACGCACCGGGTGCCTTGCCCCTCACCGTGACCAGTGAGGCTATGGTATAGGCCAGGGCAATGCGTTGCAGGACACCCATGATGCGCAGGTCATGCAGGCCGGTCCAGACAATCTGTCCATCCACTATCCTTAGGAACGGAAAATTGGACACAATAAACCCCAGCAGGAAAATCAGCGCTGCACGGGTGCCGACCTTGCGGGCAAAATGGCCTAAGCCTTGCGCCGCATAACGTTCCTGCGCGAAGCCCATTGAAGCCCCGACCACGAACAGAAAGGTCGGGAAAACGACATCGGTGGCCGTCAGACCGTTCCAGGTCGAATGCAGTAACTGCCCGAAAGACAGGGTTTCACTGATCGACATATTGACCACGATCATCAGCGCGACCGTCAGCCCCCGCAGAACATCCACAGCCAGATAGCGGTTTGAAGGCAAGCTCATGAGGGGACTACTTTCCAGAAGCGGCGCGGCGCACTGCCGCAAGGACAGGCGCGTTCATCACAGCATAACCGGCGACATTGGGATGAACGCCATCCGCGCTGTATTTCGGATGAATAGCCCCACCATCGGCGACCATCAGGCTATACAGATCGACAAAGGGAATGTCCGCCTGTGCCGCATAGGCGCGCAGACGGCTATTCAGCCCGACGATCCGTTGCGCCGGATGGATATCTTCCGCCCACCAGTAATGATCGGTGGGTAGGATCGAAACCATGACGACGCGTATGCCATGTGCGCGCGCTAGTTCGGCCATCGAAGCGATATTGCCCGCAATCATATCATCGGTTGCCGGACCGGTATTCCCGGCGACATCGTTCGTGCCGCCCAGTATGACCACGACTTCCGGTTTCAGGTCGATGACATCCTGCCGGAACCGCAACAGCATCTGCGCGGTTGTCTGACCGCTGATGCCGCGATTGATATGATTAGGATCGGCAAACAGGGTCTGATGGTCACGATCCCATATTTCGGTGATGGAATCGCCCATGAAAACGACACGATGTGGCACAGGCGCCTGCGCGATAAGATCAGCGTCGCGCTGGCGATAGGCCGACAGGTTCGGCCAGTCCTGTTCGCTGTCATCCGCCTGCACCACACCCGGCATGACCAGCATAAAGCCAGACATCAAAAGGGAAAGGGCTGCAACTCGTCCGAGCATGATGGCAGGCCTCATGGATTGACAATCTTGGAAGGACGGCTGGCCCGGCCAGTGCGTGAAAAGGCGGACACGGTAACGGTGCCCTTGTCGGTTATGGCGCCCGTAACCAACGGGCTGTCCACTGTGGGGACGCTGCCATCCGTCGTATAGCGCAGGCTGAGTCCCGGCATCTGCGCATTGGTCCAAACCTGGCCGTCCGCAACGTGCAGTCCGGGCGGCGGCAGGCGATAGGCCAGGTCTGGCCGGTCACGATCGAGCGCGGGTAGAACCCGCTTGCCGAGTTGGTTAGCGAACACGGACCAGCCCCCTGTGGTCTGTCCCGACGACCAGGCGCGTTCAGCCAGCCCCAGCATGCGCGGCATCAGCATATAGTCGATACGCCATGACGCGCGCATGGTTTCCGAGAACATCGTCCCTTCCAGACCAGAAACATGGGTCTGTCCGACCGCCGTTAGCCCCGTGGTTCCGGCAGCATCCGTTCCAGTCATGTGCAGCGGGTCGAAGCCATACACGTCTTCCAGATCGGTGTAGGCCGCCCAGTTATGCCCGTATTCGGCCGCATCCCGGTTATAAGCCATGTCAAAATAGAGATTCGTCGCCGGCGCGAGCACAACATCATAGCCCGCATTGGCCAGACGGTAAGCCAGGTCCTCGGATCCACCGAGATTATTCCAGACATAGAGATTATGCAGCTTGCCGATAAACTGCGGATTGATCGTCATCCGCGTTTCGCCGCCGGAACGGGTTTTACGCTCACCCAGTTCCTCCCAGCCTGCCGCCTTGACGTCGTAACGACCCAAAATGGCGATCACACGGCTGTAATAGTTCTCCCACAGATCGGCCGTCACACCACCTGCCATGGCTTTTTGCGCCTGTGGAGAACCCTCCCAAGCGCCATCGGCCAGTTCATCGCCGCCCACCTGAAGTGTGCGCAGCGGCACACCCGCCTGTCTGTGCAGGGCAACCAGTTCACCCGCTACGGTATCGATAAAGCGGTAGACCGACTCCAGACCGGGATTGATCACATTGTCCGAATAGCCCTGGGCCGAGTGATAGACCGATTGGTCCGACTGATCGTTGAGCCTGTAATCCTGCGCATGGGGATCTCCCACCGCCTCCAGGCGCCGGGCGCGCGCCGCCATGGCCATAACGGCGGCACGGGCATGACCCGGCATCTCGATTTCCGGGATGACCTCGACATGATGCGCCTGGGCATATTGCAGAATGGCCATGTAATCGGCACCGGTATAGTAACCGGAGCCATGCGGATCAGCCACGTCAGGTCCCGAGCCGTAGGCGGACGGCAAACAGTCGCCCGGCACGCAAACGCCTCGCACGGCGCCGACAGAGGTGAGTTCGGGTAGTTGGGGTATCTCGATCCGCCAGCCTTCATCATCCGTCAGGTGCAGGTGCAGGGTATTGAGCTTGTAACGCGCCATCAGGTCGATGACCTCCAACACCTTGTCGCGGCTCTGGAAGTTGCGCGCCACATCTATCAGGAGGCCGCGATAGGCGAAACGGGGCGCGTCAGTGATTTCCACGACGCGCAAATCGGCGGCATCGTCACCGATCATCTGCCGCAAGGATTGCAGTCCGTAGTAGACACCCGCCGCCGAAGCGCCCGAAATTTGGATGCTTCCCTTTGAATCGATACTTAGATGGTAAGCCTCGGGCGACGTCTGTCCCTTCACCGGTCCGGTCGTAAGCACGAGCGAAACCTTTTCCGTCTCAGGCACGCCACCAGTGCGCAAAAGGTCGCGCGCAAAACCGACTTCCGCCGCCAATGCCGTCGAAGCGTGAACCTTGACACCGCCGGCGATATTCAAGCGGCCTTCGCCATACTGATAGCTCAGTGGCAAGGGAAAAACCGGCGGCAGATCAGCCAGGGCAATATCCGCTGTGTCAGCATAGCGGGCGTAAAGGGCTTCCGGTGTCACTGCCGATGCGAAACCGGCGGGCGCCCCTGCCACCTGCGCCGCCCGCGACAATGGAGAGGCCTGATAGTCCTTCACCGGCACCCCCAAGCCGGGGGCATCGTCATAAACCAGATAAGGCCCGGCCGGCGCCTTGTCGGTCATGACCATGATTTCGGGATATTCGAGATAGAAAACCACGGACGCGCCCGGCGCCAGCGCCCCCTGCCCCGCTGCCGGACGCAGCCGGTAAAGTGGACCCGCCACAGCATTGATATCTACGCCATCTCCCGGTTGGGATGGTTCGATGGCGGATATCGAGCTGAGGTAAAGCGACCAGCCGGCCAAGCCCAGCGGCGCTTCACCCGTATTGGTTAGGGTCAGCGCCGCGCGCGTCTGCTCGCCCTGCACCTCAAGCGGGCGCCAGTTCAGGCTCAGTTTCGCCACTTCGGGGGCCGGTGCCGCGAATGCGTTCATCGCGATCAGGGCCGACGCCAGGGTTATCCGGCCGATCAGTTTACGAATATAGGGTTTTGCCACAGCGTGCCTCCTTGCTTTTCTGTCGATGAGTCACGGCGGTTTCCTCAGCCGGAAACCGCCGTCTGTCACAAGTCAGAAGGAGTAGGAGACGCCTAGGAGGTATTGACGGCCGAACTCGTGATACTGATTGAGTGCCGTCTGGCCATTGACCGTCTGGGTCGTCACATAGGGTTCGTTCGTCAGGTTCTGCCCCTGCAGCAGGATGGTCATATTCGCCAATGGCCCGGTCTTAACGGTATAACCGATTTGCGCATCCATGATCGTTTCCGGACGAATGGTTTCAGTAACATATCGGAAAGCATCATGGCGGCTGGCGCTGTAGCCCGAACGATAACGTTCGCCTATGCGCACCTGATAGCCGTGCTTTTCATAGTACAGGCTGGCGTTCCAGACATTTTTCGACAGCCCTTCCATGAGTGTGCCCACAACCACGCCGTCATCATCGGTATTCGCCTTGACGTGCGTATTGGCGAAGCTGCCGGTCATGCCGAAACCATCGAGTTTGGGGCTGATGAGGCTTCCGTCGAGTGTCCAGCTCAATTCCCAGCCCTGCACCTTGCCTCCCGTCGTATTCACCAGAGTCGTCAGGGTGCCGGTATTGCTGATGGCTTCAACGCCAGAGGTATTGGTGTAGCCTGAGAAATCATAGGCAATGCTCTTGGAGACAATGCCGCGCGTGATGTCTTTATAAAAGGCCGCGAGCGCGACATACGAAGTCTTACCAAAATACTTTTCAAGAGACAGGTCGTAGTCATAGGACTGCCACGGCTTCAGTTCGGGGTTGCCGCCATCACCATACCACTTATGATCGGTCGAGCTGACAGCCGCGGTGATACCGGCCCGCATATCCGTCATATTGGCGCGGGAAAGCGCCTTTGCGGCGCCGAAGCGCAAATAGGTTGAATTGCCGAGTTCGCTCGTCAGGTTCAGGCTCGGCAAGACATCGGTATAGTCCGCACCTCCCTCAACAGGGCTGGCATCGCCGTTAGAGTCGATATAGAGGCCGGTGGCCGATTGCTTGGTGTGAACGACCTGCACGCCTAGATTCCCGCGGACGGGCAACAGACGCTCGGAATGGATATCCAGCTTAGCAAAGCCCGTCGTTACCTTTTCAGCAACGCCCCAGTTCCAGGCCGGGTCCTTGGCCACATCGGTATTGGCAACATAGGCGCCACTGTTGAGGGCGTCACGAACCACGAACCCGATCAGGTTCGACAGGCCGATAAAGCCCATATCCACAGTATAGAAGTTGATGTTGGACGGAATGGACTGGCACAAAAGTCCATTCAGACAATCCGAACCATCGGACAGATCATATATGACGCCGCTATATTCAAGCTCCTTGCTACGTTCGCTATACATGGTGCCAAATTCGATAGCGCTAAACACACCCAGATCGACAAATCGTCGCGCCGACAGTCGAGCGGTCGTCATGCCATCCGTTACATAGGCCTGGGAGGCATAGGCTGCCCCCGCATACGTGCCCCAAGCGGTGGCCAGCATCACTTGCGATGTGTCGGCAAAGTCGGTGTCGGTAGAGACCGTGCTGAATCCACTCAGGCTGGTCGGGACGCTGAAGCTGAAATCAACCGGCGTTTCCGACATCATATAGGCTTCGCCCACCCATTCATTACGACGGGCATGCGATAAGCCGATGTCACCGCGCAATGTCCATTGTCCCAATGACAAGGTATTGCTCCAGTTGATGGCATTGATGGTGTCACGACGCACGTCCTGACGAGTGGTAATAATCGGACTGGCATTGCTCACAATATTGGTATTGCCGTCTACCGTGGTCGAAGCAATGGTCCCAGTCGCCCAGTTAGCCGTGACGCCATCCAACTCAACCCCGCTCATGCGTTCGTCAAATTGCGAATGAAAGATGTCGATCTTGAACGAATAGACGTCATTAGGCTTATATTGGACAACGCCCAGAAGACCGTCGCGCACGCTTTGCGTGGTCTGAACTCCAGTCTCAAAACCATCGAACGTATAGACATCTCCTGCCCCCTCGACGCCCAGATCACTGCCAATGCCGTAATCCCAGGGGTTGAAATATTTCTTTTGCGTCGGGCTATCCAGATGGGCATAGCCCACTGCCACACCGAGTTTACCATCGAGAAACTGATCGATATAGGAGAAGCTATAGCGCCCACCGTCGCCCTGCGTGCCAGGTACCAGTTTGCCAAAGGAGTTGTATTCAATGCTACCATTCACCGTGATCTTGCGACCGTGGAAGTCGAGTGGGTTCAACGTACGGATATCGACGGTTCCGGCTAGTCCCATCGTGCCCAGGGCAGCGTCCGGCGTCTTGTAAAGGGTCGCAGAATTAACCAGTTCTGCAGGGAACTGGTCATATTCGAAAGACCGATCGTCGCCGGTGCTGACCATTTCCATACCATTCAATAGAGTCATGCCAAATTGCGGATCCATGCCACGAATCGAGAGATATTCCGCGCGGCCATTGACCCGCTGCGCCGCCACACCGGGCAGACGCGCCAGAGATTCCGCAATGCTGGTGCCCGGCAGTTTGCCGACGTCTTCCGCCGACACGACCTCAACGATCTCATTGGAATTTTTCTTCGCCGTTGCGGATTTCTGCAGACTGCGCTTGATCCCTTTTACGACAATCTCAGTGGTCGCGACCTCCGAAGCAACCGTGCGGACCACCATTATGCCCGAAGATGCGTCGGGCACCGCCTCCAGTCCCGTCCCTTCGAGAAGCTTCGCCAAACCATCCTCAACGGTATAGTCGCCCTTCACCTGGTTAGTTTGTTTGTCCGCAACCGCTGTGGCACTGGCCAGGATTTGGATACCAGCCTGCTTGCCAAACTGAGGAATGCCCTGGGCCGCTAGCTGGGCCGGCACATCAAAGGTTCTGGTCTGGGCCAGGACCGGAGTCACAACGGCCATACATACCGCTGCCGCTGCAGATCCCAATAGCCACGGCTTCACGCCCACCTTACCAAAAGCCCCCATCAGTACGCTCTCCTTGAACTTGCACCAGACCCGCTCGGTCCTGACACTTAGAGGACTGAGCGTCACAATTCCGTCATGTGGTAATGAAAAAAATCAGGAATTGGATTCAATGTGGTCCTTAATTGGCATTGACAAATGTATTTCATTACCATCGTCTGTCACGCGCGCCCCTATCAGCACAGATACCGCGTGACCGAAATTGGCCGGCTCATTAGTACGGAAATAACCGACGAGTGGCTCACGTCCCAGCTCAGGCGTGTCAATGACCAGTTTCTTCGTATTGTAGCGATTGAGTTCATCAACGGCGAATTCGAGCGTTTCTCCATCAAGCGCCAGCTCACCCGTGCGCCAGGCCAGTGAACGGTCAATCTCATGCGCGGCAGGTATCGCGGCGATTTCACCAGCGTCACGCGACACGAAGGCCTTTGATCCCGCCGCCATTCGAATGGCCTGATCCTCCTTGCCGACGACCCAGGTTTCAACAACCCCTTCAGTTACCAGGACATCCGCGCTGTTATTACGCCTGCGCACTGAAAAGGCCGTGCCGATCGCGCGCACACGCACATCGCCCGCCTCGACTATGAAAGGACGCGTCTTGTCATGGGCTACACGGAACCAGGCTTCTCCGTCCGCCAGCTTGATGACCCGTTCCGCTTTTTCCATACGGACTTCGACCTTCGATGCCGTATTAACAGTAGCCGTCGATCCATCCGCCAATGGCACTTGACGCACTTCACCTATTTCCGTGACGATCTGTTTTTCACGTGGTCTAAAGGCAACGAAACCTGCGACCAGACTGGCAGCCAAAGTCCCAGCTGCCAAAGTGAAAAAGCGACGGCGCATGTTCGTATTGGCGGTGGTTGAAACAGCACCGGATAGTGCGCGCGCCCGATCGAGATAGGACAGCGTCGCCTGAGCGCGCAGCAAACGCCCCTCATGCCGCTCGTCTTCGGCCAACCAGGCTGCAAGGGCCGCCTGTTCGTCGATATCAAGGGGAGCGGATTCAAGGCGTATGGCCCAGTATTCCGCAGAATAATCCGGCGCCCTGTCATCCATTATTTTCGACCTCAAATCTGGTCTCCGTTTTTCGCCTCTTGGCGGCCCCTTCACCGCGATCAACCGTCTCCAATGCCTTCAGGATCAGTTTCAATCCTCGCACCGCCTGCATTTCCACGACATTTTCACTGACGCCAAGCCGTTTGGCGATTTCCTTTTGAGGCAAGCCGTGAATACGCCGCATCTCAAAAATGGTCCGGCATCGATCCGGCAGACCGGAAATCAGCCGCCTGACACGCTCCAGTTCCTGCCGGGAGCTCAGGCGCCGTTCAGGATCGGGGCCTTCGTCACTCAGGCTGGCCGCATCAATTTCAGTAAGCTGTCCGATCGGCACGATCCGTGAGCGCCGAATTTTCTGAATGAAGACGGATTTGGCCGTCTGAAAGAAATAAGATTTTCCATCGCGGATGTGCGCGACACTATCCAAGCGTGCTATGAGAACGTAAGCATCCTGAATAATGTCATTCACCTCGTCCTCTGAAATGGACATCCCCCTGAGCCATAGACGCAATCGTGCTTCGTGGGGAACGATATGACTCCCCACCCAAGCGACGATCTCGCTTCGGCTTTGCGTAATCTGCGCCTCCTGAATTGTTGGGCAGTCTATTCACGATCATAGAGAATCGAGCGATCCACTTCCGTCGATTTGCGAAAATTTATTCTTAAATGAAATTTCAAACTACGAAATAACATCGCCTCCAAACTTGAAGGCCCATTTGCCGGTTGGACCACCCAAATTCGTGACGCTTCGTCCGCTTGTTGCTATTGACGCAACATTGCGATTGTCGCTTATGGCCAAAAGGCCGAAGCCAGTAAATGTCGGGTTTATCCGAAGCTGGTCCAACCAACCTGTCCAGCACCGCGCTCCTACCTGTTTGCACCCTGCCTCACTTTAACTTCCCTGTTCCGCAGTCCCGTAAAAACGAGATTGCGCATTCAATGCAATAGGGCAGTGATCGCATCGATCTTTGTTCAGTAACATCCGTCCAGAAGAGTGCTAGCCAAGGCACCGAGCCGCATATAGTCGAAGCAGGTGTTGTTCATTACCACGACGCTATTGCCATCAGCGATGACCTGACGCGCTACCATGCGGAAACCGCTATTGGAGCGGTCCTCCCACGCCGACTCACGCAATTGCCCCCGATGGTTTCGATGCGGGTGCGGCCCCAATGCGTAGTGCTGATCCGGCATTTCCACCCGCATCAGTTCCTGCACTGTGTCGGACCGCAAGATCCTGCTGCCCAGAACCGCGGCCATGACTCTTACCAAATCCTCTGCACTAGCGTAAAAGCCTCCCGCCATTGCCATATAGTCAAGTATCGCGCTGGGTTTTCGCAACGGTGCGGGCGAGAGGGTTTGATACCCGATAGCCATGTGCGGAATATCGCTAGAGTCGCCATGGAAAATGCCACTATCTCGAAGTTTCAGAGGTTTGATGATGATCTGTTCAACCAACTGGGCATAGGACGTTCCGCTAACCCGTTCCACGACTGCCTTGGCCAGAATCCAGTTGGAATGCGAATAATCCCACGCTGAACCCGGTTTAAATGCGAGGTCGCCGCTAGCATACCGCCGCACCGCATTCATCTGGTCCAATTCGACAGTTTTTATAGCAGGATCGGACTTGCGCGCCGGATCGATCTGGTTTGGCAAACCGCTGCTATGGGTCAGCAAGTGGCGTAAGGTCAACTGTTGGCCCAAATCTCTCCGATAGTCGGGCAGATATTCGCTTATGGGCCGGTCAAGCGACAAGCGCCTTTCGTCGCAGAGTTTCATGACGATGATCGAGGCCAACCATTTGGAAACGGATCCGGTTTCAAATCGACTGCGTCTGGACAATTTCTGTCCGGTCTCGGCATTGGCCATACCGAAAGCTGCCGAATATAGAATTTTGCCGTGCCGCCCAAGAGCGACCGTGCCATTAAACCCCTCGGCAAGAAACGGCTGTATATGGCTCTCGAAATCCGCAGTCCTGGCTGTAGCCCCGAGTGGCAGTTCCGCCATCGCCAATCCGGTAATAAAGCTGCGCCTGAGCATGACCGTTCGCTTTCGTGAAGACGGCCAATAGGACGCACGGCGGGGCGCCGATACAACTTAATTAATGGTAACATGGTGACAATGGTCAGAACATCGCAGATGTCGGAGGCAAGCGTCACTTAAAATCCCGGCTTCTATGCTCGATCCGTGCCTGCCTCGCGACCCGCGGGTCAACGCCTGGCCCGCCGTTCCGGAATTCATCTCCCGGCTGATGGGGCGGCTTTAGCGGATCGTCACACCCGCCGACGCTGGCCAGCATATGCGAGAGATCGACGGCCGACCGGGCGATGAGGTGGACCACCTCCCCTTCCCGCTGGATATAGCCGGTGATCAGCACCAAACTGGCGCCGAAGACCGCCTGCTTGTACTCCTCACCCACCTTCTCCCAAACAACGACATTGGCGTCGCCGGTTTCATCCTCGATGGTCATGAAGATCACGCCCTTGGCGGAACCGGGTCGCTGGCGGACATTGACCATGCCTGCGACCGACACATAACGCTTGTCCTTGGAGCCCATGGCCTCCTTACAGGTCACCCAGCCCGTTCCTTCAGGTTCCCCCGCAGGAAATGGACCGGATGAACGGTCCGGCTAAAGCCCACGCTATTGTAATCGGCCACGACCTGGGCGCCGTCGGTCATGCGCTTGAATTCGATCGGCGTCTCAATGGCCTCGGACAAACTGCGGCCATCGTCGCCGATCAGGAGATCGAGCAGCGGCAAAACATCGTCGCCAAGGGACCGGATGGCATACCTAGCCGGTGCCGGCGGCAAAGCAATTCCGGACACGCCCGACAGCATCCTGCCAGATTTTGACTGAGTCTCCGTAATTATGACAATTTACTCGCCTATAGCGTTCGGTTCGGTTACGCTCCCTTAAGCATATTGATTCAGCGTGACGAACGTCATCAGTAACGAGAAGCGCACCCGTGTCGAACTCCAAACAAATCCTTGCAATGCTGCAGAGCCAGGCAGAAGGCGACGAAGAGCAATTTTATTCGATTGCTCTGCAGATCGCCGCATCTGAGGCACGACAAGGCCATAGATCGACGGCAATCGCGTTGCGTGAGGCCGTCGAGTCGGCCCGGATGTCTAAAAAGGCCCCCGCTGTAGCGATTGCCTTCGCTGCCCCGCGCGGTGCCCTGGAAGGTTTGATCTCACACCGGGATCCGCGTTACAACTTAAAAGACGTCGTGCTCGATGAGACGCTGCAAGCGCGCTTGACGGATCTATTGAAGCAACAGCAAAAGCGATCCTGGCTGCGCGAACACGGCAAGCGCCCCAACCGCCGTATACTCTTTGTCGGTCCTCCGGGCTCAGGCAAGACGATGACCGCTGAAGCTATTGCTGGTGAACTCGGCCTCCCCCTATTCGTTATTCGCCTTGAGACCCTGATCACCCGCTATATGGGCGAGACGGCAGCGAAATTGCGCCTCGTATTCGACGAGACGATGCAACGTCGTGGCGTATATCTATTTGACGAATTTGACGCTGTAGGCAGTCAGAGGACCGCGACCAATGATGTCGCTGAAATGCGCCGGGTCCTAAATTCGTTCCTTCAATTCATGGAGGAAGAAGCGTCGACGGACAGCCTGATCGTCGGCGCAACTAATCATCCGGAGTTGCTGGACCGCGCTTTACTGCGTCGCTTTGATGCCGTGCTTTCATTTGATATGCCTAGTGCCGCCGACGTTAAGCGCATTGTCACATCAGCAATGAAGCCTTTCAAACCAAAGGGCTTCACATGGCCAAAAATCGTTGAAGCGGCCGCCCGACTCAGTCAATCTGAAATTGCAAAAGCGACTGAGGACGCGGTAAAAATTGCAATTCTTGATGAGCTTGACAGCGTAAGCGGCCACAGCGTGGTTCTACGCCTACACGAACGTCGTGACATGCAGGAGGCCTTCTCAGTCACGACCTAAGCCGTCCAGGACTCAGATGCCAGCTGCTTACAATTTACCTCACATCAATCTCGGGGACCTGAAGGTATCGCGGAGTTATAAGGCCCCAAACAAGCCATGGGGAGTGGAAGTGCGCCACGTATCCGCGAGGAACATGGAACGGCTTTGATCAGCCAATTCCAGAGTGCGTTTGCGGAAGCGCGAAGTGAGGTTCATGACGGCGTTCAGCGCACGGACGGGTCATATTTTGAAATCGAATTGCGACGAGGGAGTGATCCGGCCAATCTTGATCGGAAACGTGACGGCGTGGTTTCCGGTGCGACCAATGTCGACCGGGACGCGGACGGTAACGGTGGGGCAGTGCGAACGGTGGTCTTTATCCCGGACGATGCCGCCGACGCCTTCGAGCATATTCTTACAGATTACCGTGATGGCCCTCTCAGCGACAAGGGCAACCCGCCCAATAAGTCTTACGTAGAACCCATCGAAGCCATTCGCAGGGCAGCCTTGTTGAGCTTCTGGACCGATGACGCGAGCTATCTGCCTGCAGGTCCTCAAATAGCGATTTGGTGGGAAGTTTGGTGCCACTCAGGCCATGAGGCTACCGTTGCCCAGTCGCTCAGGCAATTTGGGTGTCGCGTGGCTGAGGAAGACTTGTGGCTGAAATTCCCCGAAGCGACTGTGGTGCTCGCGTACGCGCGCCGGGCGGATATAGAACTTCTGATCTTTAGTTCTCCAGGCGTGTCGGAGTTAAGGCGCGGCTCCGATTCACCGACCTTCTTCATATTCGAAGAGCGCGAAAATCAACATGCCTGGGCTGAGGATTTAGCGGAACGTACGGTTTGGCCAGGGCGGGATGTGCCTCGGGTTTGCATCTTAGACACCGGGGTTAACCGTGCGCACATGCTCATCGAACCTGCCCTTGCTGAGCGCGATATTATGACGGCCAACCCCAAATGGGTTGCCACGGATAATGACGCACATCCTCACGGCACCCTTATGGCAGGCCTGGCCCTTCATGGCGATTTGCTGCCGGCGCTCACCGATATGGCAGGACGGCGGCTGGGGCACAGGTTGGAATCGGTGCGGATCATGCCGGCAGATGGGTTCCCACCGAACGATCCCGCTCGGCTCGGCAGTATCACTCAAACGGCGGTCTCGCTGGCGGAAATCGAAAACCCGGACCAAGACCGCGTCTTCTGCATGGCGATTACAAACCGGGATCATTCTGGTCAACGGCCGACATCGTGGAGTGCCTGTGTCGATCGGACCAGCTCTGGTGTCCTTGATCCCGAGGGCCGGCACAGGTGCCTATTTATGATCTCAGCCGGGAATATTCCCGGCGTAATGAATACGGCCGAAAGGATGGTGGATGTACATTACCCCATTGAAGACCCAGCGCAGGCTTGGAATGCGCTCACCATCGGCGGATATACCGATAAGGCCACCATCACCGAGCCCGCGTTGACAGGCTACCGGCCTTTTTCAGCGGTCGGTGACACCAGTCCTTATTCACGCAATTCCATCGCCTGGCGGCAAAATAAATCGCCTATGAAGCCCGAGGTGGTGTTCGAGGCGGGTAACCGAGAAGCGCGGTTTAAACGGCGCATAAATGCCGAAGAGGCGGAGCCAGGTGGTGTGAGCAATGTGGCGGATGACGGATGGAAACTTGGGCCCAGAAGCATATCGGCAGGATCGCTTCACTGCGACGTCTGGACAGGTTCGGGCGCTGAACTTGCCGCTCGAAACATGATATGCGTGAAGCCCGTTTCCGGGTGGTGGAAGGAGCGCCGAACTGTGGCGGTCCACGGGCAGGAAGCACGCTACGCCCTAATTGTTACACTGAATTGTGGAGAAGAAGAGTTAGATCTTTACACCCCAATACGGACGACGATTGAACAAATGATCGACCAAAAGGTCGATATCGACATTGATCTGGAGGTTCGATAACTCCCCTCTATCAATGTGACTGCTCAGTCCTAGTACTTGGCTCGGCTGTCGATACTTAATCAGTGACGGCTTGGGCGGAATCCGTCTCGTAAGAGCTTATACTTCGGACCAAAATGGTCTAATCACTTGAAATCCCGGCTCTTGTGCTCGATCCGCGCCTGCCTGGCGACGCGCGGATCCTCCCCCGGCCCACCATTCCGGAATTCATCCCCAGGCTGATGGGGCGGCTTTAGCGGATCGTCACGCCCCCCGACGCTGGCCAGCATGTGCGACAGATCGACGGCTGATCGCGCGATTAGGTGGACCACCTCCCCTTCCCGCTGGATATAGCCAGTGATCAGCACCAGGCTGGCGCCGAAGACCCCCTGCTTGTACTGCTCGCCGACCTTTTCCCAGACGACCACATTGGCATCGCCGGTTTCGTCCTCGATAGTCATGAAGATCACGCCCTTGGCCGAACCAGGCCGTTGACGGACATTGACCATGCCGGCGACCGACACATAGCGTTTGTCTTTTGAGTTCATGGCCTCCTTGCAGGTAATCCAACCGCGGTCCTTCAGATCGCCTCGAAGGAAATGAACCGGATGAACGGTCCGGCTGAAGCCTACGCTGTTATAATCGGCCACGACCTGGGCGCCGTTCGTCATCCGCCTGAATTCGATCGGCGTCTCGCTGGCTTCTGAGACACTGCGACCTTCATCACCGATAAGGAGATCGAGCAAAGGCAGGACATCGTCGCCCAGGGACCGGATGGCATGCAGGGCGTCCGGCCGTGTCAGATTGAAGGCCTCATTGAAAACGTCGGCCCGGGCCAGCTTACGCAGGGTCGGCACGGGTGTCTTCGCTCGACGCCACAGATCGGGAATGGATTTGTAGGGCGTCTCGCCGCGCATGAGGATCAGCTCGGCGACGTCATTGCTGCGTATGCCGCTGACCAGCCGAAAGCCCAGCCGCACCGCAAACCGGCCCGGCCGATCGGTCGGCTCCAGGGTACAGTCCCATCGACTGTGGTTGACGCAGAACCAGCGCACCTCGACGCCGTGCCTCTTGGCGTCGGTGATCAACTGGGCCGGCGCGTAAAAGCCCATGGGCTGACTGTTGAGGATTGAGGCCAGGAAAACATCCGGATGATGGCATTTCATCCAGGAACTGGCTTCGGCGATGATGGCGAAGCTGAAGGCATGTGACTCCGGGAAACCGTAGGAGCCGAAGCCCTCAAGCTGTTTTACCAACCCCGCGGCAAACTCTTCGGTGTAGCCGTTCTTCAACATGCCATCGATGATGGCCTGGCTGACTTCTCCCAGGCCGCCCGTCTTCTTGAAGGTCGCCTGGGCCCGACGCACCTGATCGGCCTGGCCGGGCGAGAAGCCGGCGCAAACCGAGACCACCTTCATCGCCTGCTCCTGAAACAGCGGCACCCCCTGTGTCTTCCCCAAAATATTGGCCAGTTCTGGCGTTGGGAAGGTCACTGGCTCCAGTCCCTTCAAACGGCGCAGATAGGGATGAACCATATCGCCCTGGATCGGCCCGGGGCGCACAATAGCCACCTGGATGACGAGGTCGTAAAATGTCCGGGGCTGGGTCTGCGGTAACATCGACATCTGCGCCCGGCTCTCGATCTGGAAGGTGCCGGTGGTGTCGGCCCTGCGGATCATGGCATAGGTCTTGGGGTCTTCGGGCGGAATGCAGGACAGATCCATGGAGATGCCCTTGGTCTCCGCCAGCATATCGAAGGCCCGCTTCATGCAGGACATCATCCCCAGGGCCAGACAGTCCACTTTCATAAATTTCAGGACGTCGATGTCATCCTTATCCCACTCGATGACCTGACGGTCTTTCATGCGCGCCGGCTCGATCGGCACCATCTCGTCAAGGCGGTCATGGGTGAGGACGAATCCGCCCGGATGCTGGGAGAGTTGGCGGGGCACATCGAGCAGCAGAAGATGGATCTCGAACGCCAGCTTGATATTGCGATCATGAATATTCAGGCCCAGCTCGGTGGCCAATTCCGGTGGACAGCCTTCTGAGTGCCAGTAGCGGATATTCTTGGCCAAGACTTTGATGGTGTCTTCCGGGAAACCCAGGACTTTCAGGGCATCGCGCATGGCGCCACGGGTGCGGAAGCGGGAGACGACAGACGTCAGGGCCGAATGGTTGCGGCCATAGGTATTGAACACCCACTGCATGACGATTTCCCGGCGCTGGTGCTCGAAGTCGACGTCAATATCAGGAGGCTCTCTTCGTTCCAGACTGATAAAACGCTCGAACAGCAGGTCATTGCGGTCCGGATCGACACTGGTGATCCCCAGACAGAAACAGACGCAGGAATTGGCGGCGGAGCCCCGCCCCTGGCAGAGGATGTCCTGAGAGCGGGCAAATTGGACGATCGCATGCACCGTCAGGAAGTAAGGTGCGTATTCCAGCTGTTCGATCAGATCGAGTTCATGCTTCAGCAGGTCGATAACCTTTTGCGGCACGCCTTCCGGATACCGCCATTTGGCGCCGGCCCAACTGTAGCGCTTCAGGGCCTCGATGGCGGACATACCCGGCAAGCGCTTCTCTTCCGGATACTGATATTCCAGCTCGGACAGCGAGAATCGGCACTTGTCAGCAATCTCCTGCGTCCGGCGCATGGCTTCGCGATAGTCTGGGAACAGCCGGTGCATTTCCTCCGGCGATTTGAGGAAGCGATCGGCATAGAGCGTCCGCAAGTCGCCCATGGTGTGAATGGTGCAACGATGGCGAATGCAGGTGATGACGTCGTGCAGGAAAGCCCGCTCGTGGGTGGCATAGAGCACATCGTTGGTCACGACCGTCGGCACACGATACTTGACGGCCATATTGGACAAAGCATGCAGGCGCATATGGTCGTTCTGCCGGTGGCGCAGGGACAGGGCGACATAGGCATGCTCACCGAACAGCGCCTTGACCTTGCGCAGGCGGACTGCGCACAAAGCATCGGCTTCATTGGGAATGAAGATGGCCAGCAGACCTTCATGGAAATCCTCAACATCGCTCCAGTCGATATCGCACTTGCCCTTCCCGGCCCGTGTCTTGCCCAGTGACAATAACCGACAGAGGTTGGCGTATCCGCCGCGGTGCTGGGGGTAGACCAAGAGCGACATGCCATCGCGCAGATCGAGGCGGCAGCCGATGATCAGACGAACGCCGGTCTCTTGTGCCGCAACATGGGCGCGCACCACGCCCGCCAAGGTATTGCGATCAGCAATCGCCAGGGCCTCCATGCCCAGATCTTTCGCGCGGCGGAACAAATCATCCGGCGACGAGACGGCCTGGAGAAAGGAGAAGTAGGAGGCGCATTGCAACTCGACATAATCAAATGGCCGGGACACAACCGCCCCCGCTTAAACGCTTCAAGTTGTTCTGGCAGCTTATGTGCGCTCTGGTCGTCAAAACCCTTAAAAACAAGGACCTTAACCATGGCTTCCTCATCGCCAATTTACCGCAGGGCCGTTTTATTCGCATCCGCGAAAGGAGCCCCCAGATGGTCGCGAACGATGTGATTGATTTCCTCATGGAGGAGCTGGTACGACCAGCCACCTGTCCCCTAAAGATCCGCAAGGCGGTCAAACAATTGGTAGGTATCCATGCCAGAACGAGTATCGGCAGGCGCATGCTGACCGAGCGGCTGATTGACGCCCTCTTTGATTTGTATGAGCGGGGAATGTCGGACGCCATCGAACTCGGCATGGCGCTCAAGGCCAAACTCAACCGGTATATCCATTCCCGTTTCATGCCGCTTCGCCATCCCGGCATTGTTCTGCCGTTGCGCGGACGCTCATTCAAATTTTCCGTGTAAGTACCATTTCAAAGACCCGGTATCGGCGTGCTGGCCGTCACCGGTGCGGAAAACCCAAAAGCGTTCGCCGCTATCGGCTTCCAGGATGAAGTAATCCCGGACCTTGCCCTTCTCCCGCTCGGTCACCCACCACTCCCCATGGATGCGCTCCGGCCCATCGGCACAGGCGATGCCATAACGCTGGCCGCGCCAGGTAAAGGCCTTGGGCGGATAATCCGGCATAACCGTCATGGCCATGATCTCTTCTGGCTTTCGGTACAGACGTGGCGGCCGCCTATGGTTGACATTGCGACGCGAGCCTATGGCGGTTGAGGTCGGCGGCACTCGTCTGACCGCCCGTTCCGGGATATCGGTGGCGACCGAAATCGCCCGATAAAGGGTCTCCTCGCCATAGCGATTGCCCATGATGTCCCATAGCTCCTCGACATCGGGCCGCGCCGGCGTCTCGAATGACGCCAGGGACTGCTTCATCGCCAGGGGCTCGGTCAGCGCGGCGACGATCGTCATCTTGTCGATGCCGAAGCCCGGATCGACGGTCTCGATCTTGTCGACTAGCAACCGTGATAGCCTTCGGGTCTCTCGCACTGGCTTGGCCATGGCTACGAAGATGGTCTCGACGCGGTTGTCGTTGCGGGTAAAATGCAGATCGAGCCGCCGCGCGCCCAGACCAGCTTCCTCTAGCCGCAGGCACATGCGGTCGGTTAGACGCCGGGTATATTTCTCGATCGTCTCCGGCGCTCCAATCGGTTCCGCGAACACGCGTTCGATCCGGATCAGTTCAGGTGCGTTCACAGGTTCGATCGGCTCCGCCACCCGGCCGAAGGCCTGATCGATACGCCGGAACAGCCCGGTGCCAAAACTGCGGGTCAGCGGCGGCCGCGGCTTGGGGCCAGTTCGCCTATGGTGTCCGGTCCCAGGAGATGGAGATCGGGCAGCATCTCCGGCGGTAATCGCAGAGCCTCAATCGGCAACCGGCGCAAGGCCTCGCCGGTCTTGCCGGGCTCAATGTGAACCGTCTCTCGACCACTAAAGCGCGACAAGGCATGGGCCGCCCCCCAGGTATCGGCCAAAGCCGCAACACTCGTAATCCCCAGATCCGCCAGCCGCCGGCGGACATCCGCGATCAGGGCCGCCTCTCCTCCAAAGAGATGGGCGGCGCCCTGGATATCGAGTATGAGCCCGTCAGGGGGATCGACCGCAACGATGGGGGAATAGAGCCGTAAGGCCCAGATCGCCAGCTTTTCCAGGGCCAGGGCGTCAGCCTCGGGATCGGCATCGAGTATGACCAATTCGGAGAATAGCGCCTCTGCCTTGGCCACCGGCATACCGATATGAACGCCCATTTTGAGGGCCAGGTCATCGGCTGCCGTCACCACGCGCCTACGGCCATCAGACCCTTTCAGAACCAGAGGAACGTCACGAGACGGCGCGGCCGAACCCATGGCCCGCCGCCTCCGGTCCGTCGGCCAAAAGGGCAGGTATATCGATAAGACCCTTGGCATTACTCGCCTCTACTTCAAAATCCGCTGTCCGTCCGCCCCGGCAGCGCATCAATTCCAGTTGCCATCTCGCCCGTCCCACGCCGCGCACCGGTAGTCGCTCCGAAGGCAGTTCGGTCACCCGCCAGCGCGTGAATGCCGCTGTCTGCATTCCGAAATCACGGGCATCGACCGGCTTTCGCCATCGGCGCAAGGCAATAGCCATGGTCCCGGTCGCCTCGGCGGCCAGTTGCAGCCGCTGGGACGCCACCTGCTTGAAGCTGGACAGCTCGCCGACCACGGCCGTCGGGCCGCCGTGCTTCAGGGCATCCTCAAAGCCTTTGAGGAGATCGGCCTCGTCCCTTGCCTGGAAATAGACCACCTGATCTTCGCCAAGGCCCGCTCGCGCCAGGGCCGGCTCGAACAAATCACGCTGGCAGAAACACCACAGCACCTTGCCCCCCGTACGTGCGGCGATGCTCGCGGCAAACGCAACCGCCGCCGCCCCATCTACTGCGCCAGCGGCCCCGCCAGCGACTTCATGGAGAGCGCCCAAGGCGAGCCCTCCCCCTGGTAACAGGCCATCGATTGCGGGGACATGGAATGGCAGAACCGTTCGGCTTCGGGCCTGAACGCGTTCAATGCCTTCGATTTGCTGGCGGAGGTCTGCAAGGCTGGCCGTTCTGGCGGAAGACATGATATTCCAGGTCCTTTCTGCGTTTTTTAGAAAATATGTTCCCTTTTTGTTCTTCTGAACTTTAAGAGTCAATATGCGGATCGAGGCTGATGGCCAGGATTCGTCACTGGTTACCGAAGGCCGCTCGCGATTCCGCAATGACGACAGTCACTTAAACGGTGAACCGGAGACCTCAAAAAATTTGCAACGGGATCTCACTGCTTAGGAAAGTGGGCAGCAACATTGACATAGCCCACTCACATATTTCGTTGCGATTGCCATCGGCTCCAACCTGCCTCGCGCCTTCCCACCCATTCTGAACCACTAGGCGCGCGCACCTATGCCCCGATTGGCGGCTGACATATCAGGATAGCGCCTCCATACTATTGTCCAAAAATCAAAATCAAACCCCATAACGTTCAATATCCGCAATCAATATTGCCTTGCTGCTCATATTGATTGTATTCCCGCTTAAAAGCGCAGACAGTTTCGCCTGATCGGAGAGGCGAGATGGCGCAATTCATTTCCCATACACTTGAACTACTGGCGAGCGGAGACCTCTCAACGCATGATGCCTGTTATAGCCTGTCGGTATATCTCGTTTCGGTGCACCCGGCTGAGGGTTTTGCCGCTCCACCTGAGGCCGATATTCAGCACGTCGTAAATAGTCTCGTACACGCCGTGGCGGACGGCACCCTTGATGCAGACGCCGCCGGCAGGCGACTGATCAATCTGAAGGGCCGGCTGACCGCTGGCATCCCCAGCGGCGAACCCCTTTTCGGCTGATGATTTAAGACGGGGATGCTTTCAGCATGTCGAGTGTTCGTGAATCCGGTCCTTCCGCCAATTCATCCAGCGCTTGATGGAAAATACGGAACGGTTTCAAACTGGCGACCGCAAACAGCGTCATTGAAGAGCGGAATTTCAGGTCATCGGGGGTGCCGAACAGATTGGCTAGGGACGCCGACCGCGACGTCAATACGAGTTTCGTGCATTCGCTCAGCCGGAATGACAACACCGGATGTTCCAGGTACGCGGACGCTTCCGGGAAACCGGATATACCATAAAAAATAGCCGTCTCGCTTCGTCCTAGGCCGCGAAGTTGGGGAAAAACGAACCACATCCAGTGCGTTCGCTTTTTGCCGGATCGAAGCTCATCGAGTGTCGCCGCATAGGTTGGCGCCTGAGCCGTTACAAATCGTTCCAGATCGTAGGGATCGTCGGTCCGTCTCATCGTCTCTGCACCGCCAACGACGCGCCGCCTTCGCAGCCTCTTAAATGAGGAAAGCCGGCACGCGAATGGCGCCGGCATTTCTCCACCTATAGCCAATCAATGGTGTGTATGACTGGAGGACTTATGTGACCGCGTTCCCTTTTTCGGGATATGCGCCTCGTGCATGGCAATGGCAACGGCCTGCTTGTGGCTGGTCACCTTCTTGCCGCTTCCGCTCTTCAGATCGCCAGTCTTGGCTTCGTGCATCACCTTATGCACCTTCTCTTTTTGCGCTTTCGTTTCCTTGGGCATTTCTATCTCCATGACACCCCAGCCGACCGAATAGACCATCTTCAGTATAAGTCCGCGATTTCGAACGCCTGCGTGGATGTGATCAATCCGTAAGGACATATCTTTTTCAGTGCTCCCAAGATCCTGACGATTTGTGATTGGAACGTGTAGTGAAGCTCATTCTGTAGCCTGCTAAGCCTTAGGTGCCGTCAGGCTGCAACAGGGGTCAGACGAGAAAGCCCTGACAGGACGCGTCACTCACGCATCGGGTCAGGGCTTTTCCATGCGGCATAATTCGATGTCGGCGTTTAAGCGAGCCGCATTGACAACTCGATGTCGTCTGCGAACGGAACGGACACATAAGCCCCGGTCGAGCGGACACGCTCAACATAGTCGAGGCAATAGTCGGTATTGTCGGCGACAATCAGCGCCCTCGGTTTCAACCGGCTTTCCAGTAGGTCCAGGACATCGACATAGAGCGATTTGGCGCCATCCAGCAGAACGAGGCCGATCGTCTCAGGCAGATCGCGGCTCAGGGTTTGGAGCGCGTCGCCTTCTCGAATCTCAATCAGGTCCGTCAGGCCGCCGGCAACAATGTGCTCTCGGGCGCGCTTCACCTTTGAAGGTTCGAACTCACTGGTAATCAGACGGCCACCGCCATTATCCCTCAGCGCCGCCGCCAAGTGGAGCGTCGAAATGCCGAAGGAGGTGCCAACTCTACGATCGACGTCGCCCGGCTCGAACGTGCCAGCATGTAGAGCAACGTTCCTGCCTCCCGAGAGACGGGCAACCATAGGTCCTTCAGGCTTCCATACAGACCGAGATATTCGGTGTTGCTGCGCATGAGACGTTCCCGCTCCTCCCAGGAGATTTCTTTCAGGGCCGGACTCGTCGCGGCCGCGGCTAGCTCGTCGGTGAGCGGCGTTTCGGTCAATTTGCCAAGATATTCGCGGATTTCGTCGTGCTCCTCGTTGGCGTGCTCGACCTTTTCTTAGACCGCTTTGCTTCGGGTCGCATCATCGATGGCCTTGTAGAAGGTCTTCTCCTCAGTGTCGGCATGAAGAGAGAGTTCCATCTTGATCGTCTCGAACAGGGTCTGACGCTCGCTCAGGTCTTTGGTGACGATGACCTGTTCCATGAGGTCGGCAACCTTGTCGTGATCTTTTTTCAAATACTTGTAGATGTCCATAATAGGGGCCTCGTGCTTTCAGCAGTTGATACTTTCAGCAGCTTATCCAAGACCGCGTAAAATTGATATTTTCGCTATCCCGCACAACCACACTGACTCGATAAGTCACAGTATGTTATTGCTTTTTATTCGCAACACCGACTATGATTAACGACTGTTCCGCCCCAGGTCGCGGGACAGTTGCTGCTCATCGTGGCGGGAAGGTCCTTTGACCTGATCCCGGCTGTTTGGATACCGCGCCTGCGCCGGGTATTCCACCTCCCGTTGCCGCGATGTTTTTCATGATCAACCTGCCATTTATGGTTTTGCGGTCGCCCGAAATGGTTGGAGCTTCATGTCAGAAGTGTGACATCTAACCCCGAAGAAATATCTATTCGGGACGACGCGATGATAATCCGATTTGTCGAGCCACCGCATCAAGCGTCGGGTGCGTCAAAGAGTTACCTGCTTTTGACGCCTGCCCTCTCGATACAAGGTCAGATAACACTTTCGCACTTCGCAAAGCTAAGTTGTTAAAGCCATCGGACCAGTTTGCAACGCAACACGCCCGCGAATAAATTTCACACCAAAGTCGTAAATCTAACATAATTCATTCTGAGGACCCGCCCATTGCCCTAGCATTCGCAAAGACATTTCCACACGGTGCCGTACCTTAATCAAGTGTGAACATATCACGACAGTGACGGATCGGTCGAAGCACTATTCCGTCGAGGCACATGCAAGAGGTCGACAAACCGGCCAAGGGGATAATGCGATGAAGCGAGATATCAAAATTCGCCGGGGTGTATCCGCCCTGGCCTTCGTATCGGTAATAGGCGCCGCCGGCCTTGCAGGTGCCGTTCATGCCCAATCCGAAACACCCGCCGATTCCACCGAGGTTATTGTTACGGCGCAAAAGAAGAGCGAAAAGCTCCTGTCCGTACCGGTCCCCGTCACAGCGGTAAAATCAGATACTTTGGTTCAACAGAACCTGCTGAGCGTCAAGGACTACTTCAGCAAGATTCCCGGAATGCAATATGGGGCAAACGACCTGTCCTCTATCTCGCTGCGCGGCATCACGACCGGTGGCGGCACGAACCCGACGATCGCCGTGCTGATCGACGACGTCCCTTTCGGCTCCTCTAGCTATCTCGGCCAGGCGCCTTTGCCAGACCTCGACCCCAGCTCGCTCGATCGCTTGGAAGTGCTTCGCGGTCCGCAAGGCACGCTCTATGGCGCCTCTAGTCTCGGCGGCATTCTAAAGTTCGTTACCAAGGACCCGACAACCAACTTCTTCTCCGGACGTCTTGAGGCCGGCTATGTGACCGTCAAGGACGGCCGCTCGGGCTCCCAGTTGCGAGGGGCGCTCAATGTGCCTCTCATCGAAGGCAAACTGGCTCTCAGCGTAAACGGCTTCCTTCGTGATGACCCTGCCTGGATCGACAACATCAATACCGCGGCCGCTGGCGAAGACGTCAACAAGTCGCACAAGTCTGGCGGCCGTATTGCCCTGACCTATAAGCCGATCGACCGCTTCTCCATGACCCTGGCCGCCTTGGATCAAGATACGAGCACGCTCAACAGCTCGTCAATCCGCGTTTGTGAAACCTGCCAGTCTGATCCGAGCGCCCCAACGACCTTCGATTCCGTCTATGGCGACACCACCATCAATCTGTCGGCGCAAAGCGCTACGACCCGCTTCCAGCTCTATTCCGCTCGCGAGACACTCGATCTCGGCTGGGGCGAACTCACCTCCATCAGCGCCTGGGGGCACAGCCAAGGCAAGGCGTATCAAGACGTCAGCAGCGTTTTCTACTTCCTGCCTCTGATCTATGGCACGTCGGGCGGTTCTGTTATCATTGACAATGAAAATGCCACCAAGAAGTTCTCGCAGGAACTGCGTCTGTCCGGCAGCGCTGGCAAGTTTGACTGGCTGGTCGGTGGCTTCTACACCAAGGAGGACACCGTCCTTCACCAAGTTCTGAACGTCTATGACGGCGACGGTGCTTTCTTTATTGAAGCCTATAACGGTGCCACGCCCTCGGAGTTCCAGGAAAGCGCCATTTTCGGGAACCTGACCTATCATGCGACCGACAAGTTCACCATTCAGGCCGGCGTCCGGACCAGTCGCAACAAGCAGAACTATTATGGCGACACCTATGTCGAAGACACCGCATCGATGGTTTTTGGTCCAAGCTCGGTGTCCGATAAACTGTACTCAGATGAAAGCGCCACGACCTGGCAGATCACCCCAAGTTACAAGTTCTCGAATAATCTGATGGGTTATGCCCGTTTCGCGACCGGCTATCGTCCGGGCGGCCCAAACACCGTCCTGCCCGGTATCCCGGCGACCTTCGAGTCCGATACCGTCATGAATTCGGAAATCGGCCTGAAAGGCTATGTCCTTGACCGCAAGATGACCATTGACCTGTCGCTCTTCCAGATCGATTGGGACAATATTCAGTTGCCCGATACCGATACGGTCACGCAGTTCCAGTTCTTCACCAACGGTGGCTCCGCACGTAGCCGTGGTTTTGAGGGCGCCGTCCACTGGGTGCCTATCGAAAATCTCAGCCTCGACGCCAACCTGACTCTGACGGACGCCGTGCTTACCGAGGACCTGACCGCGACCTCCGGTGTCACGGCCCTGGAAGGTAAGGACGGCGATCGCCTCCCCTTCACTTCGAAGGTTACCAGCAACCTGTCCGCTCAGAAGGTCTTCGTATTTGCCAACGGCATTAAGGCCTTCGTTGGTGGTACCGTGACCTATGTCGGCGACCGTATGTCGGAATTCCACTCCTACGATCCTGACGATGCCTCAACCTCACCGCGTCCGCGCTTCAAGCTACCAGGCTATACGACGGTCGACCTACGAGGTGGCGTCAGCCTCGACAAGGGCATTCAGATCAACGCCTATGTTAAGAACCTCACCAATGACCACGGCGTAATCTATGCCACCAATCGTAACGGGACATCGTCCCCGACGGCGAACTTCCTGCAGCCAACCACGATCGGAGTTTCAGTGGCGAAATCGTTCTAACATCTAATGCGATCAACCTTTCGGGGCATCTACATTTGTGTAGATGCCCCTTCTCTACCTCGGCCCTGAAATGAAAAAGGCCCGCATGAGCGGGCCTTTTTCATTTCGTATATCATAGTTTGCAATCGGCTGGCGCAACGCTGGCTTTTCGAATCCATTTGAATGTCTCCACCGCCTGCGCCTGCCGTGGAATATAATCTATCGCGACCGTCGCTTCCCCCCGCTTCACCTTGACTGTCAGATGATGATCTTCGGCATGTTGAGCGTAATAAGTGTCACTTGTCTCGACAATCGTGTCACCTTCCCTTAACCCTGCAATCTCCGCGGCCGATCCCGGCGTCAGGTGGCTGATGACCTTGGTGGTCAGCGAGGTTGTATCAAAACCCAGATCATAGGGGTGGACGTAGGCCAGCGCCTGATCGAAGCAGGTGCCCAAGGCACCTGGTAGCGCCCGATCCAGCTTGCCAGTCGTCATCTCCTGGAAATCGGCCCTCGCCGTTTCGTCACCGATAATCGCCCCGACGTGCGCCAGCCATTCCGGCACACCAATAGTTTTCTCAGCCCGTTGGGAATTCAAGATCCAGAGGACCGTGTCGTCCAGACTCTGCTTTCCATTGGTTGCCGTGCGTATGCGCACGTCGGTGTTGATCAGGTACAAAAGACCGCGGCCATACGGAATGGTCTGCGCCCGCGTATCATTCCAGAAAGCTTCCGCCGCATCAGCATTGTTGAGGGTATGGAGCGGATTGCCGAAATAGTCTGCCATGCGTTTGCTCATTTGCTCGGCAAACTGATCCGCAGTCAATTGCCCCGCACGCCAAGATAGCAGCAGAGAATAGAACTCGGCCGTGCCTTCCGAATACCAGGCGGTATCGCCATGGTCACCGTCCATGGCCGGCCAGTTATGCGTCATCTCATGGGCGATCAGGAGTTGCTGCTGCAGCGGCTCCAGGGCGTCCAGACTGCTGTATCCGAACATGAAGGATTTCGGCAAAGCCGTTCCGCCCGTGCCATGGAAAGGGTTCTCGCGCACAAAAATGCGATAATCCAAACCAGGATCCTGGAAGAAGGCCGTCTCGTAGTCGTAGAGTGTTCCGATCTTCTGAGCCAGCACGTTTAAATCGAATGGCGGGTTCGTGGTCCAGTACATGGTGAACTTGCCCGAAGGCGGCGAGTAACTCTTCACCTTCCCCGCATAATAGAAGGTAAAGTTGACGGGCTCGACTGGCGCGACCAACTTGACCTCTCCCTCGCCAAAACTGTGCACGCCTTTCGATCCGGGCGGCATCTGACTCAGATCCCACTTAATATCGATCGCATAGGGCGTCTTCGTATCGGGCAAGGCCAAGAAGGTCATACCAGCGCCGTTTACCCCGTCCGGCTGCCCCCTCAGATCGAAGAGCGGACCATTGCGCGAACCGGAGTTCACTTCGTGCACCTTGGCCCGATAGCTTAAGGTCACGTCTCCCTTCGTGTCTCGGGTTGGGCGAAAATCGCGATAAGTGCCGATCGAGGTCGGTGCCTGGTCGAATTGGGTTACAGCCAGAGCGCCGCTGTCGTCCACCGCATGCAGGCTCTGGCTGTCCAGCGGCACACCCGGGCGGGAAACGATCGTGAGTGGAATGTGGACGAGCGTTTCGCCGGCCTTAACATTCGGAGTGCCGATATGGATCTTGACCTCGACATAGTCGACCGACCCCTCGATGCCGTGCGGCCTGAGCGTAATATCGAGGGGCGGCGGCGCTGATTGCGCGACTGCGCTGCCCGCCGCCATCATCAAGACGGCGCCTGCCAACGCCATTGCCCGCTTCTTCATATCCGCCACTCCTTGTGTCTCAAAACAGACTATTCAGTCTTTGTGGAAAATTCTTTCCGAAATGGTGCGCATGCCACAGATTTTATGCTTTGAAGCGCTTCGATCTAAACCCAAGCGGCAAATCTATGCCTTCAAAATGAGATACAGTTGTTACGTCTCTGACGCATGCATCTGATAGTGTCTGACCACAGGACCACTCATGACCCGCAATACTCCCGAGTTCGCTCAATCCCTGACCATCCAATTGAACCGCGCCGCCCATGTCGTCACTGCGCGGATCGCAACCGTTTTGAAGGAGCGCTACCGCTTGCGGTTAACGGAATGGGGGATCTTGAGCCAACTGAGTGAACATGGTGCCCTGTCCCAAACCGACCTCGTGCGTCTTACCGGCTACGACAAGGTCAGTATCTCTCGCGCCGCTATCGGTATTGTCAAACGCCGACTGGCGAAACGCTGGATCTGTGGTGAAGATGGTCGCGTCCATTTCCTCGTCCTTACCTCTGAAGGTGAAGCCATGGCTGTTGAAACCGGACAGACCGTTGCCGACATCGAAGCAGGCCTCCTCTCCACCATCGCATTGGACAGGGCAGCAGACTTCCGGGCGATCCTGACCGAAGTGAAAGACCTCGCCAAACCCTCCACCGAGGAGCACATGCTGCAGCCTCGCACTATTCTCCTGCGCGTAGTCGCCTGACCGCATTACGGCCGCATTGCCAATATTGCCTGACAGTCGGCGTTTGCTGGGGCCAGGCGCCATAGGTATCCCTTCGTCAACGGGCCTTCCGGTTTGAAGTGAATGTCCAGGATCTGACCGCCCCGATCGATATGCAGATTGATCGGTTGCTCCGGATGCGATTGGGCCGGGTCGAGGATCACCGGGGCAATCACCTTGTCACCCTCTCGCACCCCGGCCTTGGCCGCAGGCGACTGTGGATTCAGATCGGTAATAACACGCGGCGACTGCGTAAGGCTTTTTTGCGCGAACCCCAGCTCGAACACCGGCATCTGTTCTTCATAGCGCTCAAAACAAGGGCCAAACGCGTCCGATGCCGGCAATTGCCACGCACCGTCTAACATGGCCTGATATTCAGTGAGGGCCTCGGGTCCCAACTCGTTTGTGATCAGATCAAGCCAATCCTTCAGTTCCACTGATTGGCCATCCAGCTTGCGCTTCAAGAACGCTTTCACCAGATCGTCCAACGACCGCTTGCCGCCCGACTTGGCGCGTATCTCTCCGTTGAGGACCGCGAAATAGAGCGCGCCGCGATCATAGGGTTGCACGCGTCCACGCGCGTCCGTCCAGAAATCGGCGATGGCGGTCTTCATCGGCACGGTACTGCTCAGGTTCGAGTAATAGCGCCTTGTCGTGTCATTGAGGTCGAGAATGAACTCTTCCGGCGTAAACAACCCCGTGTCGAACGGCGCCTGGCGCTGATAGTAGACCGCTATGCCTTCGCTGAACCAGGCCGTGTCGTCACTCTTCAAACCATCGTCGGCATTCATCAGGCCATTGAGATAGACGTGGACACTCTCGTGAGCGATCAGACTGTCGACCTCCCACATCGGCGTATCCGGAGACATGGTGGCGATAAGGCCCTCGGGCCCGGCAGTCCCGCTCATATTGTGATAATTGTTCGATCGTAGCAGCAAGGTAAAAGGCGGCTCAGATGGAAAACCAAAAAAGGCTGCCATGCGGCCATAGGCTTTTTCTGACCATTCCAGCAACGGCTTTTGCGGGATGTTGTTGATCGCAAGCGAGGCTGAGCGGAACGCGCCGGCCGTGGACAGGTCGGCGGGCACCGTCACCAGAGACCCGGCCATGAAATAGGTCTGACGCAAGCGGAATAAAGGGGCCGTTTGTTTTGACGGATCGCGATCGTACGAATCGATGGCCCGTGCGCCAGGCGCCATTTGGCTGAGGTCCCAGAGCAGATGAACGACATAGGGCTTCTCAGTGTCCGGCAGTAGGAGAAAGGTGGCGCCGTTGCCACTGACGCTCTGTCCTTCGGCGCGCAGTTCCCAGTTGGGCCCGGACGCCTTTTCATCCGACACCGCCACATCATAGACGACAGTCAGATCGCCCGATATAGGCCGGTCCGTTGTATAGAGGGTAGAAGTCCCGAGCTGCCCCTCCCCTTCGGTAGCTTTGAGAACAATCGGTCCATTTGCGTCCCTGCCTTCAACGCGGGTTATCCGGTCGGAGATGCGCAGGAGGGTAGCGATCTTGTGCGGGATTGATACGGTCAGGGTGGCGCCGTCCGTGCCGCCGAAGTGTTCGGAAACCTTGAGCCCTGTGACCGCGCCTCCCGACACTTGGGGCGTGAGTATGATGTCAAGGCCGATCGGTTCACCAGCATGGACGGCACTGGCCGTCGTGACAAGGGCGGTGAAGGTGGCCAGGAAGTAAGGTAAGCTGCGCACGATACGATCCTTAATTGTGACAGGCAGTGTCTGGGATCGCCTTGCGACGAATCCATTGATAGCCGGTGACCGATCCGATGTCGGTCTTGAAGCTGGTCGCCTTACGTTCGAAACACGGCCCCCACGCTCCAGAGGCCGGATCGATCGTCTGACTGCCGTCGACATTGATCGCCCTGAACTCGGAGACAGCCTGTGGCCCCAACTCATCCCGCAACCTGTCTTCCCACCAGGCCTGGTCGACCTTGCGCCCCTTCTCGCGTTCGACAAACATAGGCGCCAGGAAACTGTCGAGTGTATGCTTGCCGTGGGGGTGCTTGCGTATCTTTACATCCAGATCGGCGAAATAGAGTTGACCACGCATATAGGGCGTATGACGGATTTGCTCGCTGCCAAAGCCAACCTCGGCGATCTTGTCGGCCGACCAGTTCCTGGCCGGGCTGGTGTAATAGTCCTTGGCCTGCTGGTTGAGGAGGTTGCCGTAGTCCGTGACACTCATCAGGCCGCCGCGCATCGGCAGGACCGTCGTGTAGTACACGTTAAGCCCTTCATTGAACCAGTTGCTGTTAATGCCCCCTTCCATCTGGCCGACCCACTGGTGGCCCATCTCGTGAAAAAGCGTGACCCGCGTGTCGAGGACATCGCGCGGTTTGCCGGCGGCCATCGAAAACATGAAGGAGTTACCAAGCGCCGTACCGCCGCCATAAGGCGGCGTATCAAGAGCGCGCAAAAAAACGCGGTAGTCCGGCGCCGGGTCTAGATATTTGTAGGATTGGCTCAATAAAGCATACCCCCGCGCCGCCCAATCCATCTCCGCCTTTGCATCAAAAGGGGGCGTGCCTAGCCAGTAGGCCTTGAAGTGACTGTTGTCCTTCAGTTCGAGATGCTGGGCCGGACCAGCCATCAGCCAGCCTTCCGTCACCGCGTCCGGTGCGCCTGCCACATTGAAGGCGCCTTCGCCAAAGGTCGTCACACCAATCGATCCGGCAGGCAAGGCGCTCAGGTCCCATTCCACTCGGGTTTTGGTGGTGCCGGCATTTTCGGGCAGGAGCAGAAAGCCACCGCCAGAACCACTAACCCCACCGCCGGAGGGACGAATGCCAAAGGCCGGCCCGTTGGGGCTGCCTACCGGCTGCACTAGTGCCTTGTAGGTAACTGTCACCGGCCACTTTACGGCGCGACGTGCGCGCCAATGACGATAATAGGGCATGCCACCTGGTGCTGCCTTATCCTCATCAATGATCAGGTCGACCCCGCCGTCGACGTCAGAAACCTTTAGGTCCGTTATGCGATCCGCAACGCCAGTGACGGCGGCGTAGACGACCGGCGCGCTGAAGCTGAGCCGCTCACCCGCTTCCAACTTCGCCCCGTCGATTGTTTCAGACACGGCAATTGCGGCCACCTCACCGTTTTCGGCCAACGGCTTCCATGTCATGGACAGGCGGGGCTCGGTCAAGGTCTGAGCAATTAATGCCCCCGCGCCAAAATTGATAATACTGAAGGCCGCGACTCCAAAGGTCCAGACGCGTTTCCTGTTCATCAATGGTTCTTTGCCTCTACTGATCTATCAAACACGAGCGCAGACGCCGCCCGGAGTGACAACGGCCTCTGCGCTCGCCTATGCGCGGGTCGAAAGATTCAGCGCCCGTCGACAATACTGCCCTTCACGTGCAGATTCTTTTCGAAAGGCAGCGGCAAACGCCCGTCCAGTGCATAATTTATGCGGATTTGCCGAGCACGGCCAAGGCATGCTCTATGTCGGCGTAGTCGTTGAATACCGATACCGAAAAGCGGAAACGATTGGCCGACAGGCTGATCTTGACCTTGCCGGCCGTCAGCTTGTCATCCAGCCCCCGGGCATTGGGATAAATGCAGGCCACCATGGGCGAGCGACTATCAGCGGGCGTCATGACCTTGTATCCCAGTTTCGGCAATTCGGTCTTGAGCTGGGTCGTCAAGGTCTGCGCATGTGCCTGGATGCGCGACGGTCCGTTGGCGAGTAGATAACCCAGCGAATAGTCCAGTTGCGCCAGTAAAGATTCCGAGCTCGTGCCCACGGCAAACAAACCTTTGGCCGAGTTCTCGAAGCCGTACTCCGCCGGTTGGTTGCCCGGTGCATCCAGAGGATAGAGATGGGGCGTGAACGCATTTAGCGCGTAATAGCCAACAAACGGGCGCTTGATCAGATGCTGGACACCCTTGCGAGCATAAACGAAACCAAGACCGAAATCACCCATCAACCACTTGTAGCTGGCGCAGGCGGCGAAATCGACCCCACTTGCCTTTACGTCAACTGGAATACAACCCGCAGCATGCACAATATCGGCATAGACCAGAGCGCCCTGAGCATGGGCCAGGTCGCACACAGCCTTGAGATCATGTTCGAAGCCATTGATGGTCGATACCAGCGAAAGCGCCACCAATTTGGTGCCAGGCGTAATGACCTTTTTCATATCGTCCAGGTCGATCCGGCCATCGCGGTCCTTGACCCAGATCACCTCGCAGCCCTGTTTCTGCAATTCCTCGTATAGCGGGATTGATCCGAAGAAATGCAGACTGTCGGTCACGATCCGTGCTTTTGACTCGCCCAAGCCCAACCCTTTGACGATCATGTTCTCGCCCATGGTGGTCGACTGAACGAAAGTCACCTCATCGATATCGGCATTGATCAGCTTCGCAAACTTCTGCAAGACACGGGCATCATCCACCTGTACCTCTTCATAACCTGGGATTAAGCCGCGATGCGAGGAATAGGCGTCCAAAGCATTCTGCGCGCCCGTGCTGAAGGGATGATAGGTACCGCTATTTAGATAGGTAACGGCCATGGGGGCAAACCCCGCCTTGTCGGGAAAGGAAACCGCCGCCGACGGACCTGCATAGGGATCACCAGTCAACTTGGGCGCGTCTGCGGACGCGTTCTGTGCCGCCAGTGCACTACTGCCGCCGCTCACCGACAAGGCGCCCGCCGTTTGCAGCCAGGATCTGCGTGTGATGGTCATCTCGGTCTCCTCAAGCCCCTACTCTGTGCCAGAATAGCGGGACTTTCGGAATAATCTTGCCTTTCGCGCCCTATTTGACCGGTTTTTCGCAAGGCCCATGCGAGGAAGCCGCTTACCCAGCATTATTTATGCGCAGGAGCGGTGGATTTTGAAGAATAAATATTTCAGATTTTCGGAGTTCAGCGCATATTTTATGCAAATTGAGCTAAATCTCAGCCGCAATAACGAGGAACTCGCCGACAGGAGTGATAAGCTGGCATTTGTGGAATTGTTCTCTAAGGCTGGATCATGCGACTGAAACCCTACCGCGCCTTTCTGCTATCAACCGCTGTGAGCCTCGCCCTTCTCACTGGGCACGCGTCTGCACACACCGGGCCGGTTCAGTCGCCCGTCGCTACCCATCACACTCTGAAACTCGGTGCCAAGTCCCTGCCCTATAGGGCCATCTTTAGCGAGACCGTGCTCAGGGACGAAAAGGGAGAGCCAGTCGCGACATTGTCTGCCACGGCCTATGTGCGCGAAGACATTAAGGATATAGCCACACGCCCTGTCACGTTCTTCTTCAATGGCGGCCCAGGCGCTTCTTCCTCGCCGCTACACCTGTCGGCCTTTGGCCCCCGCATTCGCACCGAGGGCAAGGACGTCCGGATCGTCGATAATCCGAACACCCTGCTCGACGCCACTGATCTGGTCTTTATCGATCCTGTCGGCACAGGCCTGAGCCGGACCTTCAAGCCGGATGAGCTCAACCAGTTCCTAGGCGTCAACCACGATGCCGCCGCCGTGCTTCACGTCATCACGGACTGGCTCCAGACGAATGGACGAGAAGGCGCACCCGTTTTTATTGTCGGCGAAAGCTATGGCGGGGCCCGTCTTGCCACGATCGCCGGGCAGATCGTCGACAATCAGACTCCGATAAACCTAAAAGGCCTGATGCTGATTTCGCCAGCGCTCGATTTCTCGACCAGTGGAGATCTCACTCAAGTGCTACAACTGCCTACCCTTGCGGCCGGCGCCTGGTATCATCAAAAAGTCGATCGCCAGGGCCTGACCTTACCTGCTTTCATGGCCGCCGCTCAATCCTTCGCCACACAAAGCTATGCCCCCGCCCTAATCCAGGGCCCGAATCTCGCCCCCCCCGACTTGGCTAAGGTTGCGGCGGGCTTGTCGCGCTTCACCGGCATCCCGGCCAAGGCCCTGGAAGCCGCCAAGCTGCGTATCGACAGTGAAGATTTTCTTGCCAACCTCAATGCCGACAAGAACCTGAATACCGGACGGCTGGACATGCGCGTCACGGCGGTCAAGGCGCCGCCCCTCAATACCGATAGACCGGCGGCGGCAAACGATCCTTCACTTGGCCTTGGAAAGAGCAATGTCATTACATCTCCAGTCATCACGGCCTATCTGCGAGACGAACTAAAGGTACCGGTGTCGACCGACTACGTCGCTCTCTCTCTAGATCTGAACTTCAAATGGAACTGGTCCGACGTGCGTCCGGACCAAAAATTTGCCCTGAACACAACCCCAGACCTGTCCCGCCTGATGAAGGCCCGCAGCGATGTCCGGCTGCTCGTCGTGGGCGGGGACTTTGATCTGGCCACGCCGGTTTGGGCGGCACGTTACGCGATCGAACATGGCGATATCCCGCTTGACCGCGTTCGTTTCGAGGCTTGGCCGACCGGACATTCCGTGTTCAATCCGAGTGACGACCTTGCCACGAAGGTCGCCGAAATACGCGCCTTCCTTCATTAAGTCCGGAGTCCCCCATGATCCCTCCCTCGGAACCCTTATCAGCCGTCGACATTCGCATCCTGGAACAGATTCAGCTCGACAGCTCCCTGTCGACAAATGATCTGGCTGACAAGGTCGGCGTGTCCCAATCCCCGTGCTGGCGGCGCCTGCAAAGATTAAAGGAAGAGGGCTACATCAAAGGCGAAGTCGCAATCCTCGACCGGCACAAGTTCGAAGGTACGTTACTTATATTCGCCTACCTCAAGATGACTACCCTCACCGAGGACAAGCGGGCGCAGTTCCTGCGCCGGATCGAGACAACGCCCGAGATCCTGGAGTGCCACACCTTGTTTGGCGAAAAAGACATTATGCTTAAGGTCATCGCCCCAAGCATGGACTGGTATCAGCGCTTCATATTCAATGTCATCCTCAAACTGCCGGGCGTCGTCGATATCCAATCCACCATTACCCTGGCTGAACTGAAGTCAACGACTGCCATTCCCTTACGCGCAGTGAAGACCGCTTGACAAAGTTTATTCCTCTGATGCCGTTTGCCGGCGGAAGCTATGCCGTAAGGCCTTAACCAAGGCCGCAAATCAGCAATTTTTTGCATTGAATTCGTCGTAGCGTCACTTCCGGTCACAAGACACACTTCCAGGAAGTTCCCCATGTTCACCCCTCTTCGTCGTCTGGCTTTGTCTACGAGCGCACTCGTCTGTTTGCTGGTCGTGACGCCGGCGCTGGCGCAGAACACACCAGCCTCCCCTGCGTTCACACCAGCCGACTTCGGCGCGCCGGTCGTATCGCAACACAAAGGCACTTTCGGGGGACATGCGATCGATTACACGGCCACAGTTGCCTCCTACTTAGTCAAAGACAAGACGGGGCGCGACGCCCTATCGGTTGTCACCTTCGCCTATGTCGCGAAGGTCAAGGATGCCTCGCAGCGGCCCGTGCTATTCGTATTCAACGGCGGCCCGATCACTGCCGCGCTTTACCTCCAGATGGGTGCACTGGCCCCAATGCGGGTAGCAGCAAGTCGCGACCTGTCCGCCGACCCGAAAACCTTCCCGCTGGTCGACAATCCCGACAGTCCTCTCGATGCTGCCGATATCGTCTTTATCGATCCAGCTGGCACGGGCTACAGCCGTCCCCTGACCGGCACGGATCTCAAGGCTTGGTTCTCGGTTAAGGCCGACGGTGACGAATTCGCGCAAGCTATCACCAACTGGATGATTACCAATCACCGCGAAACCTCGCCAGTCTACGTCTTTGGTGAATCCTACGGCACTATACGTGCGCCTCAAGTTATAAAAGACCTGGCCGAGGCCGAACATCCCCTGACATTGGGCGGCGTCGTTCTGTTGGGCCAGGCGGCCAATATCGCCGACTACGTCCAGCATCCGACCAATATCATCAGCTATGTGGTGTCCCTACCGACACTCGCTGCCACGGCCTGGTATCACCAGGCGACAGACCGCAAAGGACTGACGTTAGAGGCCTTCGTTAACGAGGCCCGGACATTTGCCGATAACGAATATCTGCCGGCGCTCTATAAGGGCGATTTGATTACGCCCGAGGAAAAAGCAGCGGTCGCTCAAAAACTAGCCGCTTACACCGGCGTGCCCACGCAGTACTATCTCGACAATCGGCTGCGTCTCACCAAGGAAGGCTATCGTCGCCTTTTGTTCAAGGACAAGGGCCTGATCTTGGGGATGGCCGATACCCGCTACGTTGGACCGGCAACCGCCGGTGATCCGTCGCGTATTGTGAGTGACGCCTACGAGTCAGGCTTTGCCACATACCGTCGCGATTTCCTTAAGCTAACGGACAAAGTTGCGTATCTGACCGCTGATCCTGTCTGCGACGCCATCGGCCAGGGCTGGAGCTATGGCGGCGCGGACTCACCCTTCGTGGATTATCCCTATTACGCCATGATCTCAGACGCGTTGAAGAAGCAGCCCAACATGAAAATCCTTGTCGGGAACGGCTATTTCGACACCCAAACCACGGTCGGCGCCGCAGAGCTGCTCCTGAAACAGTCGGGCTGGCCGCGCGCCAATACGCGCCTGAAGCTCTACGAGGGCGGTCACATGGCCTATTCCAATCCCGATGCTTTGAAACAGCTCGGTGCGGATCTCCGCGCCTTCATGTCCGAGGGTCACTGATGGCCTGCGTGCACTACGGCCCCGCAGATGTGGTCAAATGGCTGGACTATCCCGGCTGTATAGACGCCGTCCGAGCCGCCATGGCGGCCTTCTCAGCATCGGAAGTGCCTCAGCCCCTGCGTACCATCATTCCTCTCGCCCCGCTGAAGGTTCTGGCCTTGATGCCGGGCTTTCTTTTGCCTGATGGGGAACTGGGACCGTTTGGCGGCAAAATCATAAGTGTGGCGCGCAATCCGGAAAACCCCGGCCGCTCGAAGCACCATGGCCTGGTTATTGTCTTCGATCCTGAGACCGGTGAACTGGTGTGTACGGCCGATGCCGGTGAGGTGACGGAAATTCGCACCGCCGCGGCCTCCGCCGTCGCTACCGATGCTCTGGCGCGTACCGATGCCCGTTTCATGACCGTCTTCGGCGCCGGTGCACAAGCCCGATCGCATATCGAAGCGATCCGCCATGTCCGCGACCTTAAGCACATAAATGTCTGGGCGCGCGACTTTGAAAAAGCATGCCTGTTTGCCGAAGAGATGGCGGGGATGAGTGGTCTTGCCATTTCTCCAGTGGCGTCGGCCGAGGTCGCCTGTCGGGGCGCCGATATTATCTGCACAACCACAGGATCTTCTGAACCGATCCTTTTTCGGGACTGGGTGGAGCCCGGGACGCACCTGAACATCGTGGGTTCGTCCGGCCCTGGACCCGTAGAAGTCGACAACGCCCTGGTTGTGGCCTCGCGCTATATCGCCGATAGCCGCCGTTCGGTGCTGGCCGCCGGCGCCGAGTTCCTTGTGGCGAAAGAAGCGGGTCTCATCGGCGATGAGCATATCGTGGCCGAGATCGGCGAGGTGCTCAACGGCACTGCCGACGGACGCCGCGACGACCAGGAAATCACCGTGTACAAGTCCCTTGGCCATGTCGTGCAGGACCTCTATTCTGCCGCCTATATCCACCAAAAAGCACAGGCTGCCCAATGATGCGCTCTCGCCTTCGCTCTGTTCTCCTCGCGACTGTTTTCGGCTGCCTGATGACTGGCTCCGCCCTTGCCGATGCCAGCTTTGTCGAGATCCAGAACAAACAGCCGATCGGTCACCTGGACGTCACGCAGTCCGGTCAGGTCATAAGCATCGACTACTTTGTCGACGACAATGGCCGCGGTCCCAAGCACAAGCAGACCCTGACCCTGGCGCCGGATGGCCTGCCACTGAGCGGCCAGATCAGTGGCACCTCCTTGATGGGCGGCAAGGTCGATGAACAGTTCGCCTTCGACAAGGATCATTTCACCTGGACCAGCCAGGCCGATCATGGCGACCTGAAGATGAAAGCCCCCGGGCTTTACATCGTCAACGATTCCAATCCCTACAATCTTGCTCTTTATGCGCGCTGGCTGCTGAAACAACCGGGCCAGGAAGCCGATGTCCTACCCGGCGGCCACCTGCGCCTGACGACGCTCGACACCTACACATTTGGCGACGTCAAGGCGACCGCCTACCAGTTGGACGGTCTCAATCTGCAGCCCGGCTATCTCCTGCTGGATCAGACGGGTGAACTCTTCGCCTCAATCAGCGGCGAGATGCTTGTGCGTAAAGGCTACGAAGGCCAGGTCGAAGCCCTTGCCAAGGTATCGACCGATCTGTCGGCGGCGCGCCAAAAAGCGCTTCAGACGAAGCTGGGGCACCGGTTTGCAGGTGCGGTTCGCATTAAGAATGTCCACGTATTCGATCCGCGCAGTGGGAGCTTGGGCCCCATATCGAGCGTCTATGTGGTGCGCGATCGCATCGCCACCATCGTGCCTGAGGCGGAGGCCGAGATAGACGCGCCGCTTGACGAGACCATTATCGACGGTCAGGGGGGCACCCTCGTACCAGGCCTGCATGACATGCACTCGCACACGACCGATTCATCCGGTCTGTTCCTGTTGGCTGCGGGCGTGACGGCCGTGCGGGACATGGGCAACTTCAATGACTTTCTAGACGGCCAAATGGATTTGCTCGACAAGGGGGAAATCGCTGGACCACGAATTATCGCCAACGGCTTCGTCGAAGGCAAGTCGCCCTATTCGGCCAATTACGGCGTCGTGGTCGGGTCTCAAGAGGAAGCGAACAAGACGGTAAGATGGTATGCCGACAACGGCTATTTCCAGCTCAAGATCTATAATAGCTTCAATCCTGATTGGGTCAAACCGTCAGCGGCCGAAGCCCATCGCCTCGGTATGAATGTGGTTGGCCACATCCCGGCCTTCTACACACCTGATCGCGCCATCGCGGATGGCTACAACGAGATCACCCACATCAATCAACTCGCTCTGGGCTGGCTCTTGAAGGATGGTGAGGATACGCGCACGCCTCTTCGGCTAACGGCCCTGCAACGCGCCGCCACGCTCGATCTCAACAGCGCCCCCGTCCAGCACACGGTCGAGCTGATGAAGGCCCATCAGACCTCGCTCGACTCAACCGCCGTGATCGTCGAACGCCTGATGCTGAGCCGCGCCGGTACTGTGCTCCCCGCCGATCAATATTACCTCGATCATATGCCGATCGCCTACCGACGTTATCGCATGCGCACCTATGTGCCGCTGAAATCGCCAGAGGAAGACGCCAGCTACTTCAAAGCATTCGACCAGCTGGTCTCGGTGCTGGGTATGCTGCATGCCAACCATATTCAGCTGCTTCCGGGTACGGACGATACGCTTGGCTTTTCCGTGCGGCGTGAACTGGAGCTCTACGTCAAGGCCGGCATGAGCCCGGCCGAGGCGCTGAAGGTCGGCACACTCGATATGGAGACCTATCTCCATCGCGATCAGGAACTGGGTACCATCGAGCGGGGAAAGTTGGCCGATTTCTTCCTCGTTGCAGGCGATCCGACAAAGGACATAACCGCCCTGCATGAAACCCGTATGGTGTTGAAAGGCGGCTTTGTCTATTTTCCTAACGAAATTTACGATGCTCTAGGGATCAAGCCTTTCACGACGCCACCCATCGTTACGCCCCCGGCGCAACCTCGTACCGCTTCCGGTTCCGCACCTTCCGGGGATTCCTATGACGCCTTTGACTGAGGTCCGCCACCTGCCGTACACGTTTGATGCGCCCTATCCTGATGCGGTTAAGGTGGGAGACCGCCTCTATATGTCCGGTCAAATCGGCAATGATGGGGACGCCGGTTTGTCGATCGAAGCGCAGACCCACCGCGCCATAAGCAAGATCATTGCCGCTCTATCCCCATATGGCCTTGGCCTCGGCGACATCGTTCAGTGCCGGGTGCTCTTGGCCGATTTGGCTGACCTGGAACGCTTCGATCGTATTTATCTGCAATATTTTAATGGCCCTCGCCTGCCCAGTCGAACAACCTTTCACGTGGCCGCCCTCCTGTCGGAGGCTCTGGTCGAAATCGAATGTACTGCCTTTGCCGGGAGCCCGCAATGACGGTCAGAACAGCTCTGATTCTGGTTTTACCCGCTGTCCTCAGTTTAGCCGTGTCTCAGAGTGAGGCTGAAGCGCAAACGACCTCACTCCTACATGTCGAACGCACACACACCGGTTCGGCCAATGGAACGCGTCTGACCTATCGCAGCATTGTAGACGAGATGCCTCTGCAAAACGCTGCTGGTGAGACGATCGCGACGATTGTCTCGACCAGCTATCTCCGCACCGATGTGGCCAAGGATAAGGTGAGACCGGTCCTATTCGTCTTTAACGGTGGACCAGGCTCTGCATCTGTATGGCTGCAGATGGGGCTCATCGCCCCAAAACGTGTTGCCTTCTCCGACGACACAAAGCCGGAGACGGTGCCTCCCTTTGCGTTGGTGGACAATCCGGATACCCCGCTCGACGTGGCCGATATCGTCCTGATAGATCCACCCGGCACGGGGTATTCGACAGTCACAACCGGACACGAGGCTGAAGTCTACGGCGTCGACGAAGACGCAACCGCCGTCGCGCAATTCATCAACACCTGGTGCGCCCGCAACGGCCGTCTAAATGCACCCAAATACCTTCTCGGCGAATCTTACGGCACCTTGCGCGCGGCGCGCCTGGCTCGCAAACTGGCCGGCGGACCGATGGAAACCGGCCATATGACCGGCCTGACCTTGAATGGTATCCTGCTGTACGGCCAATCGATGAACTTTGCAGAGACCACAGACGTCACCTATCTGGCAGCCCTGCCAACCCTCGCCGCCACAGCCTGGTATCACGGTCTGGTCGATAAGTCCGCCACGACGCTCGACAAGCAGATTGCCGACGCAAAGGCTTTTGCAAAGGGCGATTATCTGCAAACCCTGTTCCTTGGCGATACGGCTACGAAGGACCAAAAAGATCGAGTCGCTGCGCGCATAGCCGCCCTGACGGGGCTCAGCTCGGCCTATGTCCAAAGTCACGAACTACGCGTATCGCCTTCGGATTACGCCAAGGAGGCCCTTGCCTCGAAAGGCCTGCAGATCGGCCTGTATGACGGCCGCTTCACTCTGCCGCTGGCGGCGACGGGCAGCGATCCGGTCGCCGACGATCCGGCCATGGGCCAATATGTTCCGGGTTTCCTCGCCGCCGCAGCGGATTACAGGCGCGACGATCTGGGCTTGGAGACCGACCGCGAATACCATGCGATCGAATTTAGAAGCATAAATGCACGCTGGAACTATGGCGCGGGCCCTGGCGTGCCGCCGAATATCAATTTTGCGACTGACCTGGCGGTTGCCATGCGCCGCAACCCGGCCCTGCGAGTATTCGTTGGTGAAGGCGCCTATGACCTCGTGACGACCGCCGGCATGGCCGACTACACAGTTTCTCACTCTGGCCTCGATGCAGCCCGGGTCACCGTGCGTCTCTATCCATCGGGTCATATGCCCTATATGGGCGCTGAGAGCCGCAAAGCGACCGCCGCCGATATCCGCCGTTTCATCTCGGAATAAACCATGACTGAACCAAGGCCATCCGGCCGTAAACTGAAGCAGACCGTGGGCTTGATCGGGGTCGTGATGTTCGGGGCCGGCTCTGCGATCGGCGTGTCCATATTCTCGGTATTGCAGCCCGCCGCCAAGGTGGCCGGATCGGGCCTTCTGATCGCCATGGCGATCGCAACCATCCCCATGATCCTGTTCGCTGCCAGTTACGCTTTCATGGGGTCGGCCCTACCGACCTCCGGCGCCTCATATGAATGGCCGCGTCGCTTTATTCATCCGTTTGTGGGCTTTCTGATCGCCTGGCTGCGCATCATCGCCAATGTGGGCGCGATCATCGTTTTGTCATCGGTGTTGGTCAGCTATCTCAGCATGGCCTTTGCCTTGCCTCATAAACTCACTATGGCAGTAGCGATTTCGATCGCCTTCGCCATGAACTATTTCGGCGTGTCCATTGCCTCGGGGGTCCAGACCCTTCTGATGGGACTTCTGCTCTTCGTACTCGTGGTCTTCGCCGGCACGGGCCTGCCGCTGACCAGTCTCGACCTGATCCAACCCGTGATCGGACACGGGTGGGTGTCTATCCTGGCCTGCGTCACCCTGATGATTTCTCTATTCCTGGGGATCGAGTCCGCCGTTGAAATCGGCGAAGAGGTCAAGAATCCGCAGAAAACCCTGCCGCAAGGCATCGTACTGGCCGTTCTCCTGACTCTGCTCGTCTATGGCATTGTTGCCATCACCGCCCTCGGCCTAATCGGGCCTGACAAGCTAGCGCAAACCCGAACACCTCTGCTCGATTCTGCCCGCGTCCCGCTTGGTCCATGGGCGTCGCCGCTCATCATCAGCGCGGCTGCCATGTCCATCATGAAATCCCTGAACGGGATTGCGCTTGGCTTTTCCCGATCACTGTATGCCATGGGCCGGGAAGGTGCCTTGCCCCGCTTCTTGACGGCAGTGCATCCAAAATTCGGCACGCCCTACATCGCCGTCGCTATTTGCTGGGCCGCAGGTCTGGCTGGCATCTTCCTGCCCGACGACCTGGTCTTTCTGCTCCTGGCCGTCAACATTCCGACGATGCTGAAATACATGGCCTGTTCGATCTCGGCCACAAACCTAGTCCGCTACCATCCCGACCTCTATGCGAACGCGGCCCTCAAATGGTCCAAAGGCACTATCCTCTTTTTGGGATACGTCGGTGCCCTTTGTGCAGTTGGCATCATTATCGCCGGGAGCGAGGCAGACATCCGTCCCTATGGCCTGCTTGGCGTATGGGGATTGATTGGCGTGATTTACTGGCTGATCCGTCATTGGACAAAAAAGACCGGGAACGACCGCTTATCGAACTAATTTATGCGAAGATTGCCTTCTCTAGCCGCCACTTCACATAAGAATTGCGCGCAGCGTCAGTTAAATTTGCCTGGTTCCGAGGCCACTTCGAGGCCCGACAAGGATTTCTGAATGACTACCCCTTTGCAGCCCCTGCCGCTGCCCGCCAGTACGTCCGTTCGCCGTTCCACGGCCTCGTTGTCATACGCCCAATGGGTACGCCACGCCATTTCGCAAAGCAGTAACGCCTTCGTACTGTTCGACAGTTCGGTCGACGAACCCAAAACGCTCCTGCAGGAAACAATCATAAAGGTCTTCGGAAACACCGTTAGCGATCGCTATACATCTGCTTTCGTGAATGGTAACCCGTTTGCGCTAAAGGCGCTTTCACGGCGCTACCAAATTCCGGAAGAATATATTTTAACGACATCCGCAGCCACTACAGCCATTTCCCTGGTCTATCGCGCCTACCTCAAACCCGGAGACCATATTCTCGTGGAAACCCCGCGGTTCGATCTCCTGGAGACGACGGCTGAAGGTATGGATGTTGACGTCGAGGACTTTCAGCGAACGGCTCCAAACTATAAAATAGATATCGAGGGTTTACGCCGGCAAATTCGCTCCAATACCCGCCTAATCGTTCTGTCAGACCTGCACAATCCCTCAGGCGCCCTGTTGTCTGAGGGCGAATTGCAAGCACTCACTGGCATTGCCAGCGAGTTCGGACTTAAGATCGTCGTGGACGAAGTGTATGGCGACTATGCCGAACGGGCCCGCCCCCGATCCGCCGCAGAGGCCTCACCCGACGTCATCGCCATCAATAGTCTCACCAAGATCTATGGCTTGAGCACGCTTCGCTTCGGCTGGGTATTTGCGTCGCCCGAGACCCTGGCTCCTATCCGCGATACGGCGGCGCGATACGATTTCACCAGCTCTAACCTGACCCACGCGATTGCGAGCCTGGTTCTCGAAGACGACCAACGCTTCGACGCCTATCGCCAAGACGTTATGAACCGCACCCGTCCAATCATGGAAAGGGCATTCACGAACCTGGCCAATCAAGGCCTGATTGAAGGCTCAATGCCTAGCTACGGATGCATCTGCTTCCCTAAGCTTGTCGGCATTGCAGACACCAACGCCTTTTCCGACTGGCTGGCCGTCAATCACAATGTCAGGGTTGCCCCGGGCGAATATTTTGGCGCCCCTGGATTTGTTCGGATCGGTTTCGCCAAGGAACCGTTTGGCATGACAGCAGCCCTGGAACGCTTCACAATAGGTCTTCACCAATATCAGACAGCGCCAACACGAGCTATACCTGCTTAATAATAGTGATAAGGCCCTACAACTAGGCTCAGGACTCATAGCCAGGAGAGCAATGTAGCGGCAATGGCTATGACGGACAGAAAGACGTTCGGAGATCGGTCATACCGCGTGGCGACGCCAGTCCTTCAGTCGTCCAATCTCAATTTGATTGCGTCGTTTATATCGGCCCGTGCCGTATTTGACGGGCTCGGTTCGGGATTTCCGTCCTGGAATGCAGAGTGGAGTGCCTTTGGCCTGCAAAGCGTCCCTGAACCAATCCGCGTCATAACCCCGGTTGTCCAGAAGCCACTTCGTTCTGGGCAGACTGTCCAACTAAGCGGCAGCGCCAGTGTAATTACTGACCTGGCCCGCCGTCATGTACAGGCTGATCGGGCGCCCATTCGCGTCCGTGACGGCATGAAGTTTGGTGTTTCATGCCGCCTTTCGTACGCCCAATCAGTCGTCCGCCCCCCTTTACCCGCAGGCTCGAAGCGGTCCGGTGTGCCTTCAGATAGATCGCGTCGATCATCACCGTGCGACGTTCGGCCTGGACGCCAGACTGACCCGCCATTATCGTGACAAGGATACCGGTCGCGCTCCAGCGCTTGCAGCGATTGTAGAGGGTCTTGTGTGGACCATAGACCGCAGGCGCCCCACACCAGCGCACCCTTTTGCGATTGACGAAAATGGTCCCGCTCAACACCCGGCGGTCATCCACGCGGATCCCAGCCATCATGCGCCTGCTGATCGCCGAGGCGCGCGCTTTCCCAGACCTCGCCATCATCTGGCACGACAAGGTTGTCTCAAAGATACTGGGAGTTCTCACTGGGGCAATCGAGCGCGCGCAAGAGCGCGGAGAGATGAAGGCTGGGGATCCTAGACTTTATGCCTTTTCCATTCTCGGGCCGATGCTGGCGGGTGTCCTATTCCAACAGATATTTGCGGAGACCGACGTGCTCCCTCCCGACCTTGGTCAGCTTGCAGAACAACATGGCCAAGCTATCTTGAATGGCTTGCTTGTATCGAAGGGATAGCTCCCCTCTGTCTGCCACATTAGCCGCATTGGTGACCGTTGACGAAACCGGTCTACATCTACAGGCCTTTAGACGGAATGTCCGCTTTTTGGCCCAAACTCGGACGGCCAGGGTCGGCAGGTATCTTCACCCGTCGGATTCGGATAACGGACTTTGCTTACAACGGATATTTCCGAGCACAGGAGCAGAGCACAGACCGCTGAGAACCGCTGTAAGTCCTCCTTTTCAGGTTGTGACCCGAACCGCTCCCTTGCAGGCAGGAAAACACTCTTCCACTGTGTCACAAATACGTCTTGTCAAAACCAGATAACATGTTAAGCATTTGCATAACACGTTAAATAAAACGTGGCCAGGTCGTGATTTAACGGTCCTGCGGCATACGTATCCAAGGGGTAAGACGATGAACAAGTTGAAGAAGCGCCTGCGGGCGTCGACGATTGCCGGTTTCACATTCGCATCCATGTTTGCCGCATCGGCGACCCTGGCCGCGCAGGCACAAAATCCAGCTGATCAACCACAACCGGCCGCACCGGCGAAAGCCCAAGACGAGGTTGTGATCACCGTAACCGCGTACAAACAAGGCGCCCTCGCCGTCCAGAAAGTGCCGGGCAGTATCGCAGTATTGGGCCAGGATCGCCTTGAGGCCATGGGGGTTGCCAATTTTGCCGATTTCGCCCGCTCGGTCGCCGGCTTGACCTTTGCCGACTACGGCCCTGGCGACAAGCGCTACATTATCCGCGGCATCAATTCCGCCGGTGAAGCTCAGGTAGCCACCTACTACGACAACGTGCCGATGAGCGGCATGGGGGGCGCAGCCACCAGCTTCGGCGGGCAGCAGGCCGACCTCGACCTCTATGATGTCCAGCAGATCGAAGTCCTGCGCGGCCCGCAAGGCACGCTTTACGGTTCCAACTCGCAATCCGGCGTGATCCGTTTCGTGACCAACAAGCCGAAGCTCGATCGCTATGCCGCCAGCCTCCTACTCGACGGTTCGCAAACCACCGATGGCGGCGGCAACTATGCCATCAAGGGCATGGTCAACGTACCCCTGGTCGAAGACAAGCTGGCTCTGCGTGTCGTCGCCTATCATGATGATTTCTCGGGCTTTATCGACAATACCCTGCGCAATAAGGACAATTACAACTACTACCGCGACTCTGGCGTCCGCATTGGCCTGAAGGGCCAATTGGGCGACCGGACCAGCATGCTGCTGCAATATTTCTATCACTCGATGGATTCCGGCGGCCAGCCGCAGGAACGTAATGTCTCGATCACCGACGCGGACACCGGCCTCTACTATCCCGCCGCTGGCGATCGCAAGAACGACCTCTACTCCTGGGAACCGCGTACCGACACCACCAAGATCCTGGCGCTCACCCTGGAACATCAATTTGACAAGGCCGACCTGACCGTCGCCACTTCCTACACTGATCGCAATGCGGTCGTGACCGAAGATGACCACGCATCCTTCAACTTCTTCCACTTCCTGCAAGGTGTCGGCGCCTTCCCGGACACGCTTGATATTCCGGACGCCGGTGTTTCGGTGGCCCCACAAAGCACCAAGCTTTTCAACACGGAAGCGCGGATCAGCACGCACTTCGACGGACCGCTGAACGGAGTCTTCGGGGTCTACTATTCCGATCGCGAGATCGACTTCGCCACCTACCTTTATGCCTCCGTGGCGGCGACGGGCCTGCCTGACTACAACGGCACCATCTATTCGAACCGCTACTTCGTCGACAAGACGAAGGATTCCGCCCTCTTCGGCGAGGCTACCTGGAAGATCACGCCCAAGCTGTCCTTTACCGGCGGTGTGCGGGTCTTCAAGACCGACCGCGACATCTATTCCCATACGGTCGTGCCCTTCTTCGGCCTCAGCGATCCGAGCGAGTCGACCACCAAGGCTGATGCCGATGGCACCATCTACAAGGCCAACCTCTCCTATAACCTGACGCCGAATGTGCTGGTCTTCACGCAATACGCCGAAGGTTATCGCGGCGGCGGCACCAATGCCTCTTCGTCGTCGGACGTGCCGTCCGGCTACGGCCCGGACCGCACCCGCAACTATGAAGCCGGCATCAAGAGCCGTCTATTCAATGGCAAGCTGCTCGCTAACCTGACGGCCTACTCCATCGATCTGATCGATCTGCAAATCGAGCAGCGTTACGGTGTTGGCGGCGTCTTCTCCGGCGTCGGCAACCTGTCCGGTACCGCTGCCCGCTCGCAAGGCGCGGAATTCGATATCACCGCCCGGCCGCTCCAGGGCATGACCCTGGTGGTCGCCGCCGGTTACAGCGATGCCAAGCTGACCAAGGACCTGCCGACCCTCGGCGACCTGGCCCTGGAAGGCACGCCGCTGCTGAATGTGCCCAAGAGCAGCTACAGCGTGTCGCTTGACCAGCGCTTCACCCTGGGCGGCCGTTCGGTAACCGTGGGCGGCGACGTGCAGCATGTCGGAGAGGTCGAATATACCAGCTATGACGAATACAACGTCCCGACCGCAGCCTATACCCTGGTCAATCTGCGCGCCACGCTCAATCTCGATCGTTATTCGCTGACCCTCTACGCCGACAATGCCTTTGACGAGAACGCCCAGGTGAACATTGAAAATACCGTCAATGACCCATACAACGTCCTGACCAATCGCCCGCGTACCATTGGCCTGCGTCTGAACGCCCACTGGTAAGCCACGGCCTGACCGCCCCGACCGGCGCTCTTGTCCTCCCCGAAAGAGCGCCGGTCTTTTTCTGTTTCAGCTTAAGGGATATCGATATGACCGGATGTCTTCGCCACGCGGCCCTGGCCGTTCTCCTTTGCGGTACGGCCCTTTCCACGTCTTGCCCGGCCGCCACGCCGGAACCGGTGACCGCTCCCCTACCCGATACTGTCGATTCCGCCGTCACCACCAGCCATGACGTGACCGTCAATGGCAAGGTCATCCATTACAAGGCGACGGCCGGTTCGCTGGTCCTGCGCAATGCCAATGGCATGCCGACCGCCACCATGTTCTATGTCGCCTATGTCGCCGACCAGCCGGCCGGTGCGCCGAAGCGGCCGGTGACCTTCCTGTTCAATGGCGGCCCCGGTTCAGCCAGCCTGTGGCTGCACATGAGCGGCCTGGGCCCGCGCTCGGTCGTCACCGCCAGCCCTAACCCGACCGGCCCGGCGCCCTACCGCTTCAGCCCGTCCGAAAATACCCTGCTGGATACCAGCGACCTGGTCTTCCTCGATGCCGTCGGCACCGGCTATTCGCAGATTCTGCCCGATGGCAACAGCGTCGATTTCTGGGGCGTGGATCAGGACGCCAATGCCTTTACGCAAGGTGTCACCACCTGGCTCAGCCAGAACCAGCGCTGGACCTCGCCCAAGTTCCTGTTCGGGGAATCCTACGGCACCACCCGTGCGGCGGCGCTGGTCTATCGCCTGCAGAATGTCGGCGTCCAGGTCAATGGCGTGGTCCTGCTCTCCACCATCCTCGACTTCGCCCCCAACCTGGCGGGACAGGATCAGGGCTTCGTCAATCTTATGCCGACCTATGCCGCGACGGCCTGGTATCATAACCGCGCCAGACGCGAGCCCGCCGATTTCAACGCCTTCCTCGACGCCGCCCGCGACTTCGCGCGTGGCCCTTATGCCGCGGCGCTTTCCAGGGGCGACGCCCTGCCGGAGGCTGAGGAAAACGCCGTGGCCGAGCGCCTGTCGCAGTTCACCGGCCTGTCGGTCGATTACCTGAAGCGCTGCAAGCTGCGCATCGACATGGAAGCCTTCCGCCGCGAACTGCTGAAGGACCAGACCACCATCACCGGCCGCTTCGACGCCCGTTTCACCGCCCGCGATTCCTACCTGGCCGCCAGCGGTTCCTTCGATCCGGCCACCGACGATCCGGCAACTGCCGGCGTCAGCAGCGCCTATCTCTCGACCTTCCACGACTACCTGTCGGGTGAACTGAACTATCACCCGGACCGTACCTACAAGGCGCTGAACAATATGGTGGTCGAGCCTGCCTGGGACTGGCACCACAAGGCGCCTGGCTTCGATGAGCCCCTGACCACAGTCAATACCGCCATCGACCTCTCGGCGGCCATGCGCGGCAATCCGCAGCTCAAGGTGCTGTCGATGAACGGGCTCTACGACCTCTCCACGCCCTTTTTCGCCACCGAAAACGCGTTGCAGCACATGCTCCTGACGCCGGAACTGCGCGGCAATGTCAGCCTGACCTATTACAGTTCCGGCCACATGACCTATGGCGACCAGACGGCGCTGAAACAGATGAAGGCCGACCTCGTCAAATTCTACAACACCGCCACGCACTGAACCGGATCGCACACATGAAACCGACCTTCGTAACCGCCGCGGCGCTGCTGGCGCTGCTGACTGCTGCCCCGGCCTTCTCCGCCGAAACCCCGCCGGAAAAGCCTGCCACAAGCGCGGAGCCGGTTTGGCCGGCCGATTCCACGACGCGCCACCAGATCACGGTCGATGGCCGCGTCATCGCCTATCAGGCGACAGCGGGTATTCTCGCCCTGACCGACAAGACCGGCGCCGACAGCGGCAAGATGTTCTATGTCGCCTATATCGCCGACCGCCCGAAGGGTTCTGCACCGCGCCCCATCACCTTTGTCTATAACGGTGGTCCCGGCTCATCGAGTATCTGGCTGCATATGGGCTCCTTTGGCCCGCGCTACGTCAGGACTCGCTTCCCCGAGCCGACACCGCCGGCGAGCTATACGCTGGCCGATAACCCCAACACCCTGCTCGACAAGACTGATCTGGTCTTCCTCGACGCCATGAATACCGGCTATTCGAAACCCGCCAATGCCGATACGCTCAAGGGCTTTATGGGTATCGACCAGGATGCGGACGGTTTCGCGCGCGCGATCCGCCGCTATATCGAAGTGAATGACCGGTGGTCGTCGCCGAAATTCCTGATGGGCGAATCCTACGGCACCACGCGCTCGGCCCTGCTGGCCTATCGCCTGCAGGCCGATAATATCGACCTGAACGGCATCACCCTGATTTCCTCCATCCTTAATTTCGGCGACCTGGCGCCGGGGCTTGATCGCGGTACGGTGAACCTGCTGCCGACCTTCGCGGCCATCGCGCACTATCATCATCGCGCCAGCGAAGGCGCCGATCTCGACAGCTTCCTGGCCGAGGTCAAGGCCTATGCCGATGGCCCCTATTCCGCTGCCCTTGCCAAGGGACACAACATTTCCGACGCCGAAAAGACAGCTGTAGCCGAGCAGGTGTCGCGCTATACCGGCCTCTCGGTCGCCTATCTGAAGCAGGTTAATCTCCGTATCGAAGCCGGCCGTTTCCGCAGTGAACTGCTGCGCGACCAGGGCCAGATTGTCGGTGAACTGGATGGTCGCGCGCTTGGTGCGGTCACCGATGGGGCGGCCGATCGCGCCGAATTCGATCCGGCCGAAAGCGCCAGTCCCTCCTATGTCGCTTCCTTCCATGACTACCTGACCGGTGAGCTGAAGTACCGCGCCGACATGCCCTACAATGCGATCGACGACCATATGTTCGAAGTCTGGGACTGGAGCCACCAACCGCCGGCAGGCGACAAGCAGATCAGTATGGCTGATGTGGCGCTCGACCTGGCGGCAGCGATGCGGCGCAATCCGAACCTGAAGGTCCTGTCGCTCAATGGTACCTACGACCTGATCACGCCGCTCCATGCCACGGAATACGACCTGGCCCATATGAACCTGCCGGCGTCACTGGTCGGGAACGTTCAGATCCTGTCCTACCCGTCGGGGCACATGATCTACCAGGACCCCGGTTCGCAGGCGAAGATGAAAGCCGATATCGCCCGCTTCTATGATCAGGCCCTTATAAAATAACAAAAGCCCCATGGATCACTGCGGGGCTTTCAAATTTCCAGCAATCTTTGCAGGAAGCTGCGGCATCTCTCCAGCTGATCGAGGCTGACATATTCATCGGGGCGATGGGCGTGTTCGATATGGCCTGGCCCGCAGATCACGGTGGGAATTCGCGCCTGCTGGAACAACCCAGCCTCGGTGCCGAAAGCCATGAAACCACAGCGGCAGCCCTTTCCGGCGAGCTGCATACGTTTTACCAAAGGCGCATCTTCCGCGATCTCGAAGGCCGGCACATGGCCGACTTGCTCGACCGTGACCGAGGCCTCCGGCGCTATATCCCGCATGGCAGGCAGGATATCCTGATCAATGAAGGCCTGAAAATCGGCCAGCAGCACATCCGTGCGCGTCCACGGCAGGTTGCGGATATCGAGCATGAACTCGCACCGGTCGGCGACGATATTGCCCGCTGTGCCGCCCTGTATGCGATTGACCTGAAGGGTCGAATTTGGAATGTCGAAGCCGAAATGGCGGCGTTCCTCGCCACGCAGGGTTTCACCGATGCGGATCAGCCACGCGATCATCAGCGCGGCCTGTTCGATGGCATTGACGCCCCGCGGCGCCAGTGAGGAATGCGCAGCCCGGCCCGTCACGACAACGCGGTACATATTGGCGCCCTTGTGGCCGACGACCAAGTCCATGCCGGTCGGCTCACCGATCAGGCAACCGCGCGGCGATATGCCCCGTTGCGCCAGATCCGCTATCAGCCGGGGTACGCCCTTGCAGCCAATTTCCTCGTCATAGGAAAAGGCCAGGTGAATGGGCTCACCTGTGCGGCCCACCAGATCCGGCACCAGCGACAGGGCCACGGCAATGAAGCCCTTCATGTCGCAGGCGCCGCGGCCATAGAGCCGCCCGTCACCGATCGTGGCGGTGAAGGGATCACTCGACCAGTCCTGTCCCGCAACCGGCACCACATCGGTATGGCCGGAGAGGACCAGACCGCCCTCGCCTTCGCCGATGGTGGCGAACAGATTGGCCTTGCGTCCGGCATCATCGTGGGTCAGGTGGGCGATCACGCCAAATCCGGCCAGATACTCCCTGATCCAGTGGATCAGGGCGAGATTGCTGTCGATGCTGACCGTGGGAAACCCGATCAGTCTTTCCAGTATTTCCAGATGACGGGTCATGGTGTTGGTCCCTTAAGTGCTTGCGTCCTCGGTAGCGGTCAGGCGGGCATAGCGGTCGCGGTATTGCCGCAGGCCCAGCCAGATCAGGCCGAAGGTCAAGGGCCCGACGATCAGCGCCGTTACCGCCAATGCATGCGCCAAAGCATAGGTGCCGGTGAAGACGTAGTCGCTGAGATAGGCCGGCAGGATGGGACCCATGCTGGTGCCGATCAGGCCGGTTGTGAACAGGAAGACCGCCCCAAGCTGCCCACGCAGGTGATTGGGCGCCACCATCTGGATGGCCGAAGGGATCAGCACCGGCACAAAACCAATGAAGAACTTGAACGGGAACAGCAGCGCCGCCATGATCTCCGCGCTGGGCGCCAAAGGCAGGCAGATGGCCGGCAGGCAGATGCCCGCCGCTGACCAAGCCGTCAGGCGCAAGCAGGCGTCGGTCTGGCCCTTGTTGAAGGCCCGGCTGGAATACCAGCCCGCGAAGATCAGGCCCAGCGGCCCGGCGATCAGCGAGGACAGGCCGTTGATGCTGCCCGCGTCGACGACATTCCAGTGCCATAGCCGGATAAACAGGGTCGGATACCAGGAATCGGCCTCCGACAGGATGGAATAGAAGGCTGGGCCGACAAACAGGGCAATGGTCATCAGCGGATTGCGGAACAGGAAGCCGAACACCTCGGCAAACGGGAACCCTTTGCCCGATGACACCGGCTTGACTGGCCCGGAGCGCGGCGGCTCTTTCAGGGTGGAAACCCACAGGGCCATGATCAGGCCGGGTATGCCAATGGTCAGAAAGACCACATGCCAGGACCGCAGCGTGCCTATGACCGGCAGGTTAAAATCAGGAAACTGCTGGACATACTGCACCAGTTCGCCGCCGGCGATCATGGCGATACCGACACCGATAAAGATACCGAAGGTGTAGAGACTCATGGCGCGCGGCAGGCGCTTGCGGTCAAAGGTATCCGACAGCATCGAATAGGCTGAGGGCGACAGGGTCGCCTCCCCCACGCCGACACCGATCCGCGCCAGGAACAGCATGGGAAAGGTCCGCGCCAGGCCGCACAGCGCCGTCATCACGCTCCACGCCGTGATGCCTATGGCGATCAGGTTCTTACGATTATATCGATCCGCCATCCAGCCGATCGGCAACCCGGCCAGCGTATAGAAGATGCCAAACGCGCCGCCGGTCAGCAGCGAGAACTGGAAGTCCGACAGGTGCAGGTCCGCCTTGATCGGCTCGACCATCAGATAGAGGATGCGCCGGTCGAGGAAGGACAGCACATAGGCCAGCATCAGCACGCCCGAGACGTACCAGGGATAGAACCGTCCGGAACTCCGCGCGGCGGCGTCGCTGGAAGGCAGAGCCGGCGAAGCGCCGGTATCGGAATCTGCGGACACGATTTAGGCTCTTTCTGTCAAGTGGCGATGGAGATTCAGGCGGCGCTGGCGGCGGGCTCACCCAGAGGATTGGGCGGCGGCGGGCTGGCAGGCGGCACGAAGGGATGGATCAGCGCCCAGGGACTCGGCATTTCGCCAACGCGCACTTCGATCAGGGACGGCCCACCGGCCTGTTTTGCGGCTTCGAGTGCGGCGGCCAGACCAGCCGGACTATCGACGCGTTCCGAGCGCACGCCGAAGGCCTGGGCCAGCAGCTGGAAGTCCGGATTGTGCAGGTCGACGGCGAACTCCCGCCCGAAGGTGCGCTTCTGGATGCGCTGGACATTGCCGAAGCGGTCATCGGCGAACACCACGGTCGTCAGGTTGAGCTGGTATTTCGCCGCCGTGGCCAGGTCCTGAAGGCCCCAGCCGAAACCGCCGTCGCCGGTGATGGAGACGGTGCGCTTGTCCGGTGCACCCGCCGCCACACCCAAGGCGGTCGGGAAGCCATAACCGAGCGTGCCCTGGTAGCCCGGCGTCACAAATGTGCGCGGGGCATTGACCTTGTAGGCGATGCTGGAGAAATAGCCGACCTGGGTCAGTTCGCTGACCAGTGCTTCGTCGTCGCCCAGATGGGCGCGCAGCACGTCGGCATAATTGGCCTGTGGGGTAATGGCCGAAAACTGCCCCTCTTCCCACGCCCTGACCTTGGCGACATCGTCCGCGCGTGACGGCCGATCGGCCGGCGCGATGGCGGCGTTCAGCGCCTCAAGACCCAAGCGGATATCGCCGTGCAGCTTTACCCCGGCCTGACGCGGCGCACCGAGGTCGTTTTCCTCGATATTGAGATAGATGAACTGGCAGTACGGCGAGGCAAAGGTCGGGCGCGACAAAGCATCGAGGAAGCGCGTGCCCGCCACCAGCACCACATCGGCGTGCGGCAGGACGCAACGGCCACCCAGCGTCGTCAGGGCCAGAGGATGACCCGCCGGCACCGTGCCGCGCGCGCCTTCGGTCATGACGACAGGCGCCTGGATCTTTTCCGCCAGGGCCTGAAGCGCCGTGCCAGCATTGCCCGCGCCCGCGCCGCCGCCGGCGCATATTACCGGAAACTTCGCCTTCGCCAGAAGGGCTGCGGCCTGCGCAATTGCCGACAACTCGACCCGTGTCGCCTCATAGGTGGCGGCGTCGAAATACTGAACGGCCTCGATCGTGGCCTGAAGCACATCGGGCGGCACTTCCAGCCCCACCGGCCTCGGCCGGCCGGAACGCAACTGGACAAAGGCTTCATGGACCAGCGCCGGAATTTCCGCCGCCGACATGGCGATGCCATGCCACTTGGTCAGGGATTTCAAGATACCCGACTGATCGGCGATTTCATGCAACTGGCCATAGCCCTTGCCGATGGTCTGCGACGGGATTTGGCCGGAAATGAACAGGACGCGCGAGTTACAGGCCCAGGCCGTCGAAAGACCGGCGAGCGCGTTCAGCATGCCCGGTCCCGGCACCATCATGCATACGCCTTCCTTGCCGGTCGTGCGGGCATAACCGTCCGCCATGTAGGAGGTCGCCTGCTCATGGCGCGGCACGATGAACTGGATGTCGTCGGCCGCATCGCACAGGGCATCGACCGCCCAATCGAGTTGCACGCCCGGAATCCCGAACACGACTTCCACGCCTTCACGCCGCAACTGCTCTACCAGAGCCTGGCCACCGGTGGTCATTTCTTTACGCTCCTCTTTGCCGCAAGCCTTGATCGGGCGCGGCCCTTAAATCCAAAAAACAGACGCGGTTCAGGCCGCGCGTGAGCCTTGCGGCAGCAGGTCAAACAGATGCTTCAGGAAGACATCGTTCTGTTCCGGCAGGCCGATCGAAACCCGCAGCCAGGTCTTCAGGCCGTAATTAGCCACCGGGCGGGTGATGACCCCGCGCTTCATCAAAGCCTGCGCTGTCGCCGGGCCGTCGCCAACATGGAACAGGATGAAATTGGCCTGCGACGGCACATAGTCGAAGCCCTTGTCCTCGAACGCCGCGCAGATGCGCTGACGTTCCGAGGCGTTGAGATCGTGATAGGCCTGGGTGAAGGCCGGATCGTTTATCGAGGCGAGCGCCGCCGCCTGCCCCACCGCCGACACGCTGAACGGCATTTGCAGGGTCTTCAGCGTAGTGATGATCGACGGATTGGCGATACCATAGCCGACGCGCAGACCCGCCAGGCCGTGGATTTTGGAGAAGGTGCGCATGACCAAGAGGTTCTGGCGCGTGGCCATCAGGCGCTTCAGGTCCGGGCGCTGCTCTACCGGCAGGAATTCACGGTAGGCTTCGTCGAGCACCACCAGCACATGCTCCGGCACGGCCTTCAGGAAGGCTTCAAGGGCATCGGGCGCTACTACGTTGCCGATCGGATTGTTTGGCGTGGCGATGAATAGCGCGCCCGTCTCATCGGTGACGGCGGAGACCAGGGCATCGAGATCGTAGTCCCATCCCTTGGCCGGCACGGTGACGGTGGAAGAGCCTTGCGCCTTGGCGCAGCTTTCATAGGCGGCGAAGGAATATTGCGGCACGATGGCGTGGCGGCCCTTATCCAGCCAGCCACGCGCCACCTGCAGGATCAGGTCGCTGGAGCCAGCGCCCGGCAGGACTTCAGCGAAGCTCACGCCATTCTCTTCGGCCAGCGCATGGCGCAGCTCGAAGCAATCGAAATCGGGATAGTAGTGGGTTTCCGTGGCCGAGGCGCGGATGGCCTCCATGGCCTTCGGCGAACAACCCATCGGGTTTTCGTTGGAAGCCAGCTTGATGATATTGGCCGGATCGAGGCCGAATTCGCGTGCCACCGCCGCGATCGGACGGCCCGGCGGATAGGGCGGAATGGCCGCGACATGGCCAAGGGCGGTATTCAGCAAAACGGGGGCGGCGGTATCGGGCATGGTCTGTGCGGTTCCCATAGGATCAGGCTTGTGGACGGGTGATCGCCTTGGGCGAACAATATTCTTCTAGGCCGTAGCGGCCGTTTTCGCGGCCGAGGCCGGATTGCTTGACGCCGCCAAAGGGCGCCGCGAGATCGAGGCCGGCGCCGTTCAGGATCACCTGGCCGGTGTGCATCCGACGCGCCACGGCCTCGGCGCGATCGAGATCGCCCGACCAGACGCCGCCTGACAGGCCATAGGCGCTGTCATTGGCGATGCGGATGGCCTCGGCTTCGTCCGCATAGGTCAGGATCGACAGGACTGGCCCGAAGGTCTCTTCGCGGGCAATGGTCATGCGGCTGTCGACGCCGGAAAAGATGGTCGGCGAGACATAGGCGCCCGTAAAATTGGTCGGCTGTTCGGCGCCGCCGGTCAGGAGCTGCGCCCCTTCGGAAAGCGCGCCATTGATGGCCTGACGGATACCCGCCTGCTGGGTCTGGTTGGCGACCGGCCCCAGGCGCGTGGCCGGATCGGCTGGATCACCCAGGGTCCAGCCCTTCGCCGCCTCGATGGCGATGGCCTCGATCTCGGCGCGCTTGCGGACGGGCACGATCAGCCGCGACAGGGCCGCACACACCTGGCCGGAATTAATGAAACTCTGGCCGAGGGCCGCCGGAATGGCCTTTTCAAGATCGGCGTCATCGAGGATGATATTGGCCGACTTGCCGCCCAGTTCGAGCGCCACCTTTTTCAGGCCCCGGCCGGCGATTTCGGCGACCGCACGGCCGCCACGGGTCGAGCCGGTGAAGGACACCATGTCGATATCGGGATGGGAGACCAGCGCCTCGCCGGCCTCGCGCCCGCCGATGATCAGGTTGAACACACCGGCCGGTGCGCCGGCGTCATGGAAGATTTCGGCCAGCAGCGCGGCATCAAGCGGTGTCACCTCGCTGGGCTTCAGCACAATCGTGCAGCCCGCGACGAGCGCCGGAGCAATCTTGGCCAGGATCTGGTGCAGCGGGAAGTTCCAAGGCGTGATGGCCGCCACAACGCCCACCGGATCATTCTGGACCAGCGAGCGGCCGATGGTCTTGTCGTCAAGCGCCTTGGCGACTTCGAGGGTGGCATGGATATCGCCAAGCGGCAGACCGATCTGCGCTGCCCGCGAAAAGCCGATGGGGCAGCCCATTTCCGCGGTGATCAGGCCCGCCAGTTCATCGCCGTGCCCCTTGATGCCATCGCTCACACGTTGCAGGAGGGCAATGCGCTCGGCCAGTGGCGTTTGAGACCAGTCATCGAAGGCCTTGCGCGCTGCCGATACGGCACTGGCGGCATCCTGGGCCGAGCCGGCCGTGGCGTGGGCGATGATCTCCAGAGTGGCGGGATTGACGACGGCTATGGTGTCGGTCGCGGTCGAGGCGGTCCATTGACCGCCGATATAAAGACTTTGTCCGGTGGGGATGGTCATACCGTGGCCTCCGTCAGTTCTACGACGCTGCCTGCGTCCAGGTGTACCAATGCGTTTTCAGGATCAAAGCTGACGCCCATCGGATCCTTGCCGGCCTTGATGGCGTCGAGCTGACGGCGATAGACCCGGCGCAGCATGGCGATGCCCTGGTCGGTTGAGGTCAGGTTTTCCTCGGAATGGAAGGTGATCGCCCCCTGGCTGACCTGGGCTTCGTAATCGCCCGGAAAGGCCTGGTGCTCGGCCTCAGTCAGCTCGTGCCACAGCTTGCCGTTATAGTGCGAACGGATCTTGGCCAGCGCGCCGACCTCAGTTACGCGGCCCGCCGTATAGATGCGGAAGGTGGTGTCATCGATCGGCAGAACCCAGCCGAGCAGCGAACACGGCCCATCGACCTCAGCGCGCGGACTGGCCACAGCGCGCACCGCCGGCAGGACGGCCTCGGTGACGCGACGATGCGTGCCACCCTCGACATCACGCAGCTGGACAGAGCGCACGCCGCGCTCGGTATATTCGAACGTCACGCGCGGCATCAGTGCCATCTTGGCGATGAACTGATTGCCGCTGAAGGAGCCGTGCAGGATGGGCACGTGGAACGGGTCCATCACGTTTTCATAGTGTTGCAACCAGTTGCACGGCACGATCTGCGGTCCGCCGCTGCCGATGGAGCTGTCATCCGCCTCGATGAATTCACCCGGCGTCAGGTTTTCCAGCACATCGTAGCGCGGCAGGACCGGCTGCTTTTCCAGCGGCCCCATATAGGCGAAGATCAAGCCGTAAAGCTCCTGGACCGGATAATGCGGCTGGCGCACCTTGCCGCAAGTCACGGCCCCCGTATCAGGCTCGCATGGCTGCTCGACGCAGGTACCATCCACGGCGAACATCCAGCCATGGTAACAGCAACGGATGCCCTTTTCTTCGACACGACCATAGTAGAGTGAGGCACCCCGATGGGCGCAGCGCGGATGCAGAAGCCCCGGCCGACCCGTGCCGTCACGGAACAGGATCAGTTCCTCGCCCAATACCTTGATCAGACGCGGCGTCGCCGTGGCATCCGAAACGAGTCCGACCGGATGCCAGTAACGGCGCAGCAGCTCCCCCATCGGGGTGCCCGCCCCTACCCGCGTCAACTCCTCGAAAAAGGTCGGCTCGGGCCGTCCGTAAGCGGTGGGTTCATTCGTCATGTCATCACTCCTCACAGATCAAGCGTCAGACGCGGGCTTTTGGCGCGCGAGCAACAGATCATCATGGTATCGCCGGCGGCCTTTTCGGCCTCGCTCAGGATCAGGTCGCGGTGGTCGGGCTCGCCGGCCAGGACGCGCGTTTCGCAGGTGCCGCAGACACCATTGCGACAGGACGACGGCGCGGAAACACCAGCCGCCAGCACGGCCTCCAGAATGGTGTGGTCCGGCCGGACCTCGACCACCCTGCCGGAACGCGCCAGCTCGATCACCAGCCCACCGTCATCGGCCAGAGGCGCGACGGCGCCGAAATGCTCGACATGGACATGGTCCGGTGCGCGATCCTTCGTCGCTTCCAGAAATGCCGCAATCATCGGCTCCGGCCCGCAACAATAGAGATGCGCTTCCGAAGGCACAGCGGCCACGGCGGCGGCGATATCCAGCAGACCCTGCATTTCGTCATCGAGATGGAGGCGCAGATCGCCATCCAGTGCCCGCAGGTCAGATGCGAACGCCGCCGCCTTACGCGACCGAGCCGCATAGTAAAGCGTCCACGGCACGCCTTGCCCCGCCAGATGGCCGGCCATGGCGCGGATCGGGGTGATGCCGATACCGCCGGCGAAAAGCACGGCGTCTGCCAGGGGTTCGGCCATCGGGAAGGTATTGCGTGGCGCACTGATGGTCAGCACTTGCCCCGGCCGCGCCTGATCGTGCAGCCAGCGTGAACCGCCCCGGCTGGCACGATCGAGACCCACACCAATGATATAGTGACGGCCGTTCGATGCATTGGTCACGGAATATTGCCGCATCAAGCCGTTCGGCAGATGGACATCGATATGCGCACCCGGCGCGAACTCAGGCAGAGACGCACCATCCAGCGCTTCCAGTTCGAAGGACAGCACGCCCTCCGCCTCATAACGGATCGCCCGAATCAGGACCTGAATTTCGGCATCAGCCATCACTGCGCCGCCTCGCACAGGCAAGGGAGGGCGTGGTTCACAGTGTATGATGCGTGCCGCATGACAGGCCCTTCCCTTTTACGCAGGCCGCTCACACACCCGCACCAGATTATTATTTGCCGCAGACCCACTGTCCTGCCGTTGAGGCAAAATAAACTTAACATGTTATCTTTTTTACCGCAAGGGCGCCTCATCGATAATTCGACCGCTTTCGGAGGATAATTGACACTCGCCAATCCAATCACAGAAACAAATTATATGGTATACGAAAATTCAAATTTGTGCGCACTCTCCTTATAGATTCAGAGCGCATCAGCCTTCCGGACTGATTTTAATAAGTTTTTCGGCCAATCACATAATCGCGCTTGAATTACTTAACATGTTCAGTATTATGGTGTCACAGTTGGAGACACACGAATGCCCCACCCTCGCCGCGCCACCGCCCTTGCCGCCTTAGAGCGCATGCAGTCACCCCTGGGCCACTTCATCGCCGGCAAATCAGAAGCCGGTGCGGGCCCCACCTTCCCAGTCACCGAACCAGCCACCGGTAACGTCCTGGGCCATGCGAGCGATGCCACCGAGTTCGAGCTGAATGCCGCGGTTGCCGCTGCGAAGGCCGCCTTTCCGGCCTGGGCCGCCACGTCGGGTGACAAGCGCAAGGCCATCCTGCACCGCATTGCTGATCTGATCGAGGCCCGCGCCGAAGAGATCGCCGCCGTTGAATGCCTCGATGCGGGCCAGTGCTGGCGCTTCATGTCGAAGGCGGCGATTCGCGGCGCCGAGAACTTCCGTTTCTTCGCCGATCGCGCGCCGGGCGCCGCCGATGGCCAGGCCCTGCCGACCAGCGAGCACCTCAACTACACCACCCGCGTGCCGATCGGACCCGTCGCTGTCATCACACCGTGGAACACCCCCTTCATGCTGTCGACCTGGAAGATCGCCCCCGCGCTTGCCGCCGGCTGCACCGTGGTCCACAAGCCGGCCGAATGGTCGCCCTATTCGGCGCGCCTGCTGGCCGAGATCGCCAGCGAAGCCGGCCTCCCCGCCGGTGTCTTCAATGCCGTCAACGGCCTCGGTGAGACAACGGGAAAGCGTCTCACCGAGCACAAAGACATCAAGGCCATCGCCTTTGTCGGTGAATCGAAGACGGGCTCGGCCATCATGAAACAGGGCGCCGATACGTTGAAGCGCGTCCATTTCGAACTGGGCGGCAAGAACCCGGTCATCGTCTTCGATGATGCCGACCTGGAACGTGCCCTCGATGCCGTCGTCTTCATGATCTACTCGCTGAATGGTCAGCGCTGCACCTCGTCGTCGCGTGTGCTGATCCAGGCCTCGATCTATGATCAGTTCATTGAAAAACTGGCGGCGCGCGTGCGTAACCTCAAGGTCGGCGACCCGTTCGATCCAGTCACCGAGGTCGGTCCGCTGATCCATCCGCGCCACCAGGCCAAGGTCCTGAGCTACATGGATATCGCCCGTGCTGATGGCGCCACCATCGCCGCCGGTGGCGAAGCCATCGCAGGCGGCGGCTATTTCGTCCAGCCCACGCTTTTCGCTGGCGCCGACCAATCCATGCGCATCGCCCGCGAGGAAATCTTCGGCCCGGTCCTGACCGCCATGGCCTTTACCGACGAGGCCGACGCCATCGCCAAGGCCAATGATGTTGAATACGGCCTGGCCGGTTACGTCTGGACCAATGATGTCGGCCGCGCCCTGCGCGTGTCCGACGCCCTGGAAGCCGGCATGATCTGGGTCAACAGCGAGAATGTCCGCCACCTGCCGACGCCCTTCGGCGGCGTCAAGGCCAGCGGCATCGGCCGCGACGGTGGCGACTGGAGCTTCGATTTCTATATGGAAACGAAGAATGTCGCCCTGGCGCGCGGTCACCACAAGATGCAGCGCCTAGGCGCCTGAGGATGACGTCGCCGGCCTTCAAGCGGGAACAATGCCTGATCAATGGCGCGTGGCAGTCCGGTGACCCTTGGATCGCGGTCACCAATCCCGCCACCGGCGCAACCATCGGTCGCGTGCCCGCACTCGCCGCCGAGGCTGCCCGTCAGGCCATTGATGCCGCCGAAGCCGCCCTGCCCCTGTGGCGAGCAAAAACCGCCGGTGAGCGCGCCCGTATCCTGAAGCGGATGCACGCCCTGATGATCGAGCATCAGGAGGCCCTGGCGGTCTTGCTCACCGAGGAACAGGGCAAGCCCCTGACGGAAGCGCGTGGCGAGATCGCCTATGCAGCGTCCTTTCTGGAATGGTTCGCCGAGGAGGCCCGGCGCGTATACGGCGACGTCATTCCGGGGCATGCGCCTGACAAACGCAATATCGTGCTGAAACAACCGATCGGCGTCGTGGCTGCTATCACGCCGTGGAATTTCCCCTCGGCCATGATCACGCGCAAGATCGGCCCGGCCCTGGCTGCCGGCTGTACCGTCGTGGTCAAGCCGGCGGAACAAACGCCTTTCTCGGCCCTCGCACTTGGGGTGATCGCTGAAATGGCCGGCCTGCCGGCGGGTGTGCTCAACATAATCACCGGCGATCCGATAACGATCGGCGGCGAGCTGACGGCCAGCGCGAAAGTGCGCAAGATCAGCTTCACCGGCTCGACCACCACAGGCATCAAGCTGATGGCGCAGTCGGCGCCGACCATCAAAAAACTGTCGCTGGAACTGGGCGGCAATGCGCCCTTCATCGTTTTCGATGACGCCGATCTCGATGCGGCCGTCGAAGGCGCCATGCTCAGCAAGTTCCGCAATGCCGGCCAGACCTGCGTCTGCGCCAACCGCATCTATGTGCAGGCCAAAGTCCATGATGCCTTTGTCGATAAGCTGACCCAGGCGGTCCGGGGGCTAAAGATTGGCGACGGCCGCAATCCGGACAACCAGATCGGCCCGCTGATCGATGACGCCGCCGTGGCCAAAGTCGAATCGCATGTTGCGGATGCCGTCACGAAAGGCGGACAGGTGCGAACCGGTGGCCAGCGCCTGGAGGGCCTGTTCTACCAGCCAACCCTGATCACCGGCGTGACGCCCGATATGCGCGTCACCCAAGAAGAGACCTTCGGCCCATTGGCGGCGATTACGCGCTTCGAAACCGACGACGAGGCGATCCAACTGGCCAATGCTACGGAATTCGGCCTCGCTGCCTATGTCTATGTTCGCGATATTTCCCGCGTCTGGAAAATCGTTGAAACCGTCGAAAGCGGCATGGTCGGCGTCAATACCGGCCTGATCTCCACCGAGGTCGCGCCCTTCGGCGGCGTCAAGGCGTCGGGCCTCGGTCGCGAAGGCTCATACTACGGCATCGAGGACTATCTGGAGGTGAAATATGTCTGTTTCGGCCTCTGACAGCGCGCTGATATCACTCAGCCGGCGGACTGATAGCAGCCGTAAAGGCCTTCAGTTCGTTGATCAGGTTTTGCAGCCGTTCTTCGCCAAACTGGTCGCTATAGGTTTCCAGCTGGCGCAGGGTGCGGTGCGCCGTTTCCTCGATCAGGGCGCCACCCGTCTTCGTCAGGGAAACGATCGAACCGCGGCCATCGTTCGGATTGCTCTCGCGCACGACAAAACCGCGATCGACCAGATCCTTGATGATGCGCGACAGGCTGGGGCCAAACAGCAGGGCCGAATCCGCCAGGGTCTTAAGGTCCGTGGGGCCGGACCCATCCAGCACACGCAGGACGCGCCATTGTTGTTCGGTGACGCCCGCTTCGTTCAGCATCGGGCGGATCGGCGCCATGACAGCTTCACGGGCGGCGAGCAGGGTTCCGGCAAGCGACTGGCGATAAGGAAGCAGTTTTTCCTGTCGCGTCATGAATTGCCACCGTGGAATTTGCACTTCAAAGGGTCACCTTCTTCAATTAACGTGTTAAGTATATGGCACACAGCGAAGAGAAAATACAACATATGATCGCAGGAAACATCTACGGTATCGTGCTGAATGACAGCCTGCAACGGCCAACTTTGACCGAGGCCTTCATGCAGCCGCCTTACAAGGCGCCGCCCGAAGCGCCTGTTCTCTATATCAAATCCAGAAACTGCCTGATGCCGGGACCTGTCTGGCTCGAGGACGACCTGACCACCGTGGAGGTGGCCGCCACGCTTGGCCTGCTGATCGGCACCGACGCCACGCGCGTCTCGCGCGAAAACGCGCTTTCTCATGTTGGTGGCATATGCCTGGCGCTCGATATCAGCGAACCCAATGCCAGCTACTATCGCCCGAGCGTGCGCCAGCGTTGCCGCGACGGCTTCCTACCCCTCGGACGGCCCCTGCCTCTGGACGACGTCTTTCTGAGCGCAGATATCGAAACCCTTATCAATGGGCAGCCAGTCCATACCTGGTCCCTGAAACGGCTCGTGCGCGACGCCGCCACCCTGATCGCGGATATGACCAGCTATATGACCCTGAGCGCCGGCGACCTGCTGCTGATCGGCCTGGCGGGGGACGCGCCGCAGGCCAGACGTGGCGATACGGTCACCGTCACGGCGCGTGGCCTCCCCCCCCTCACCGTCCAGATCCAGCGGGAGGCCAAGGCATGAAACGCGCACGTATCTACCACAAGGGTGCTACCGTCTGGGCCGAGGTCATCGACGGCGACCAGACCCTGAAACTGGTCAGTGGCGAAACCCTGCCCGCATCAGATGCGCACTGGCTGCCACCCACCACGCCCGGCGCCGCCATCTTTGCGCTTGGCCTGAACTATGCCGACCACCGGAAGGAACTGGGTTTCCAGACCAAGGAACCACCGCTGGTTTTCCTCAAGGGACACAACACCCTGACCGGCCACCAGGGCGCGACGCCGCGTCCGGCCGATGGCAACCAGATGCACCCGGAATGCGAACTGGTCGCCATTATCGGCAAGCCGGCCCGCAAGGTCAGCGTCGCGGACGCGCTCGACTATGTCAGCGGCTATACGGTCACCTGCGACTACGCCATCCGCGAATATCTCGAAAACTACTACCGCCCCAATCTGCGCGTGAAGAACCGCGACGCCACCACGCCGCTGGGTCCATGGATCGTCGACGCCGCCGATCTGCCCGATCCGCAGAGCCTCAGCTTGCGCACCACGGTCAATGGCGTGATCGTACAGGAAGGCTCGACCCGCGACATGGTGCTCGATGTCGCTGGCCTGATTGCCTACCTGTCGGAAACCCAGACCCTGCTGCCCGGCGACATGATCATGACCGGCACCCCCCAGGGTGTCCATTTCTGCAATCCCGGTGACGAGGTGGTTTGCGAAATCGAAGGCATTGGCCGGCTGGTCAATCACCTGATGGCGGAGCCGGTGGCATGAGCCTCTACCAGTTGTCGAAGTTCCTCTATCAACTGAACCGCGATGAGGCCCTGAAGGATCGCTTCCGGGCAGAGCCGCAGGTCGCAATTGTGCCCTATGGCCTGAGCGAAGAGGAACGTCGCGCTGTGCTCGAACCCAATATCGGCCTGCTCTATGTGCTGGGCGTCAACGGCCAGATCCTGATGCACTTCGCCGCCTTCTGCGGCATCGAGTGGTCGGACTATCTCCAGCGGATGCGTGATGGCATCCGGCAGCATGGACCGGTGCGGGCGGGCGTCTATGCCATGCTCTCCGGCCTCGATGACAAAGTCGCAGGAGCGTAAACTCATGTCCTTGGTTTTCAGCGGCGTTTGCAGCCATGCCCCCGGAATTACCGGCCGTCCCGAACGCGCCGATCCCGCCGCGCGCGAGGCCTTCTTCGCCGCCTTCCACGATATGCGCGACCGGCTCCATGCTGCTCGGCCCGATGCGGTGATCGTAGTGGCGGCCGAGCATTTCGCCAACTTCTTCATGAACAATATGCCGGCCTTCGCGCTCGGCATGGCGGAAACCTATGACGGCCCGATCGAAGACCCTGAGTGGTTGCGCATTCCGCATCGGGTAGTTCGCGGTAATCCGGACCTGTCGCGCCGCCTGATCACTGAAGTTCAGCAAACGGTCGATGCCGCCTATGCCGAAGAATGGCGCTTCGATCATGGCATCATGGTGCCCCTGCATTTCCTCGATCCGCATAACGAACTGACCATCATTCCCGGCAATATCAACTGCCAGGGACCGCCGCTCTCGCCTCTGCACCGCGCCTGGGCGTTCGGTGAAGCGCTGCGCCGCGCCGCTGAGGCGGTGCCCGAACGCATCGCAATCGTCTGCACTGGCGGCATCTCGCACTGGCCCGCGACACCGGACAGCGGCATGATCAACGAGGCCTGGGACCGTGATTTCCTTGATCGCTGGTCGCGCCAAGACAAGGCCGCCATGCTGGTCTACACCGATACTGACACCTACCGCGATGCCGGCCAAGGCGGGTTCGAAATCCGCACCTTCATCGCCGCCGCCGCCGCCGCGCGCGGTCCCGGCACGGTTCATTTTTATCAGCCGATACCGATCTTTGCCGTCGGCTGCACCATCGCTACCCTGGAGATTGCCTGATGGCCCACGCCATAGTCGAATGGACGTCGAACCTCGAAGGCGAAGCCGATATCCACGGTTTGCTCGAACTGATCGCCGCTGCCATGCGCGACTCAGGCGGCGTCTTTCCGTGGGGCGGCATCCGCGTCCGCGCCATCAAGCTCGACGACTATGTGATCGCTGACGGCAAGGCCGACGATGCTTTCGTCAATATCACCGTCAAGATGGGCGCCGGCCGTAGCGCCGAATTCAAGCGCCTGTTCTTTTCCGGCCTGTTCGAAGAGGTGAAGGCCCATTTCGCCGACCTCTATGCCCGCCGCTATCTGGCTCTGTCGATGTATGTCGAGGAAGCCGACGAGGCCGGCAGCTTCAAGCACAACAACCTCCATTCGCGTTTCAAAAAGGATAACTGATGGCACTGTCAAACACCATCATCGCTGACATGGCCGCCCGTCTCGAGGCCGCCGAAAAGAGCGGCGCTCAGATCGGCCATTTCTCGCGCGAACAGCCCGACATGACGATCGACGACGGCTATCTGATCCAGCGCGCCTGGGTGGCCAACAAGATCGCCGCCGGCCGCAAGCTGATCGGCCACAAGATCGGCCTGACCAGCCGCGCCATGCAGCGGTCGTCCAATATCAGTGAGCCCGATTACGGCGCTTTGCTGGACGACATGCTGTTTGCCAACAATGCCGACATTCCGATCAGTCGCTTCATCGAGGCCCGCATTGAGGTCGAACTGGCTTTTATCCTGAAGGATCGCCTGTCCGGTCCAAACTGCACCATTTTCGATGTGCTCAACGCTACCGACTATATCGTGCCGGCCATCGAGATCATCGATGCCCGCATCCGCCGCGTCGATCCGGAAACCGGCGTAACGCGCAAGGTGTTCGATACCATCGCCGATAACGCCGCCAATGCCGGCCTGGTCATGGGCGGCAATCCGATCCGCCCCGATGCCGTCGACCTGCGCTGGATCTCCGCCCTGATCCACAAGAATGGCGTCATTGAAGAATCCGGTGTGGCCGCTGCCGTGCTGGGCCATCCGGCCATGGGCGTGGCGTGGCTGGCCAACAAGCTGGCGCCGTGGGGGGAGACCCTGGAGCCCGGTGAAATTATCCTGGGCGGCAGCTTCACCGCCCCGGTCTTCGCCTCGGCCGGCGATAGCTTCCATGTCGATTACGGCCCCCTCGGCAGCATCTCGGTGAGGTTTGTATGAACCCGTTAAAAGTCGCCTTGGCGGAAGATCGCCTGCAAATCGGTCTGTGGCAGGCCCTGGCCAATCCCTATACCGCCGAAATCTGCGCCGGTACGGGTTATGACTGGCTTTTGTTCGATGGCGAACATGCCCCCAATACGGCCCAGACCCTGCTGGCCCAGCTCCAGGCCGTGGCCCCCTATCCGGTCGAGGCCGTGGCGCGTCCACCAATCGGCGATCCGGTCATCATCAAGCAGTATCTCGATATCGGCTTCCGCTCCCTGCTGATCCCGATGGTCGAAAGCGGCGAACAGGCGCGTCATCTGGTGAATGCCACCCGCTTTCCACCGCATGGCATCCGTGGCGTTGCCAGCTCAACCAGCCGCGCTTCCGGCTTCGGCGCCAATGCCACCTATCTGCAAACGGCGCATGAACACATCTGCCTGATCCTGCAAATCGAAAGCCAGGCCGGTCTCGACGCCATAGAAGACATCGCTGCCGTTGAAGGCGTCGATGCCCTGTTCGTTGGCCCCGGTGATCTGGCAGCTGCCCTGGGTCACCCCGGCAATATCGCGCACCCCGATGTCCAAGCCGCTATCGCTGATGCCCTGTCGCGCATCAAAAAGGCCGGCAAGCCTTCCGGCATTTTCGCCACCTCTCCGGAGAACGCCACGGAAATGGCAGGTGCCGGCGCCCGTTTCATATCGGTGGGCACGGATATCGGTCTTTTGTCGAATGGCGCAAAGCAACTACGCAAGCGCGTTAGCGGGCCGGATTAATTCATCAATCCGACACATCCTTAACTTGTTAAGTTTGCCGCCCGGCATTATAAAGCAAGTGCCCATTTGTCCGACTTTTGGTACGCCTATGCCCACCTCTTCCTTCTGCATCGATGACTCTATCGTCCAACGCCTGTCCATGGCGTCACTTGCCATGCGCAACTGCCGCAGTCAGCTCTACAAGGACCGCTACAATCTTAACATCGCGGGCTGGCAGATCCTGGTACGGGTCTATGAGCATGGCCCGGCGGTTCAGCGCCAACTCTGTACACTGAACAAAATCGACAAGGTGACGGTATCGCGGGCCGTCTTCCAGCTGGTGAAGCGCAACCTGCTCACGCGGGTGAATTCCAATCAGGATAAGCGCTCACAATATCTTTTCCTGACGCCTTACGGCGAAGAACTTTGCCGGCGCCTGGTCTTCGACGCCCGTGAACTGGAACAGCAGGTATTTTCCGATATGAGCCACACCGATAACCATCTGCTAGGCCGTTTGCTCGATCAGACACAAATGACGGCGTCACGACTGACCACTATCTAAGAGTATGTCAGCGTAGCCTTGGTTTTTCTGAATATGCCGACTAAATCCTCCGCTTCTGGCCCGTCAACGCATTCGACAATCTGCGCCCAGAGCCGACATAGGTGCGCAGATTCTACCGAACGCCCAAACCGGACAATGATGATGGCCGGCCCCGCCTCGCTAATTCCGTATAGAATTTTTGGGCAAGGCCGCACAGCCGACCTGAACCGAGAGTTGAAATAGCTGACTCAAACGGGCGAAGTGTCGGGCGGCGAGGTGAAAAGCTAGGCGCCACCTGACGCCTGCACATGAGTCTCTTGTAAAATCGCCTGCAATCGTCTCCCCCTGCTATCGGAATTGACCGGCTTCTCGTATTCGCGGAACGTCTTTTCGGCCAGCA
>NZ_JASGFK010000012.1:0-72900 GCF_047605585.1 Asticcacaulis sp. | reverse complement strand
GAATGACTGGCGGCATCATTTCGGAACGGGTGGCGCGATCATCCCGGAATCCGCACTTCTTTCGATAGACGCCGGCAAGGGTTGGTAGGATTTCCGGCTCGATGTTGCCTTCGGCGCCGAGGCGGTGTTGCAGATCGGCTTTGCGAGCCTGAAGGTCAGCCATACAAACGAACATGTCATCATAGCGCATCCCGGCTTCAATAGTGCAGATGAGCGATGCGATGGCCTTCTCGACCTTAGACAGCTCCGATTGCCAACTCCGTTCGTTTGCCCGTTTTTCACGATTCTGACGGTTCACCTCTTCGATGAAGCCTTTCATCGCCACTTCAGCCACTTCCGGCGACAACATTCTGTCACGTAGACCGGCGACAACACCTTCCTCCAGCGTTGATTGCCGCACTGTCCGGCCGTTTGTGCAGGTCCCGATCATGCGGTTGCTGCAGCCATACTTGTCCTTTCCGCGCATCGTATAGCTGCCGCCACATGCGCCACACACCAACAAGCCCGACAGCAGCCATTTCGGCTTGCGCAGATGGCATAGGGTCGGTGCCATCCGACCTTTAAGTCCATCGCGCTGAGGAGCGCTTTTCTCGCGAATGCCAACCTGGCGCTTTTTGGCAGCATCCCAGACATGCTGGTCGATGATCCGCAGGTGAGGGACGTCAGAAACAATCCATTCTTCTTTCGGGTTCATACGGGATACCCGGCGCCCCGTCGACGGGTCTTTCAAATAGCGCATTCGGTTCCAAATCTGGCGCCCGACATACAGCTCGTTATTGATGATCCCTGTGCCACGTTCGTTGTGCCCGCGAATACTGGTGTGCAGCCAAGCCTGCCCTTGCGGGCCCGGTATTTTTTCGGCGTTTAGCTGGCGGACTATCTCGGCGGGTGTCCTGCCAGCGACGAAATCGTTGAAGATTCTTCGAACGATTTCGGCCTGGGCTGCATTTATAGTCCGCTCACCGGTATTAGGCTCGCCCTTCGCGTCGAGAGACCGAACGGCGTCATATCCATAGCTGAGGCCGGCGGCAGCTTTGCCATTCTCCGCACGACCTTTCATTCCCCTATGCGTCTTGGCCGCAAGGTCTTTCAGGAACAGGGCGTTCATTGTCCCTTTGAGGCCAACATGCAACTCGTTTATTTCACCCTCTGATAAGGTGATGATCGGGACGCCGAGGAACTTAAGATGCTTGTAGAGCGTAGCGATGTCCGCCTGATCGCGGGAAATGCGGTCTAAGGCTTCGGTCAGTACGATATCGAAGCGGCCAAAGCCCGCATCTTGCATAAGCGCTTGAATGCCTGGCCTTAGCACCACACTCGCTCCGGATATTCGGGCGTCTTCATACACCCCAGAGACCAGCCAATGCTCCTTTTCTGCCCTTTCACGGCAAATGCGGAGCTGGTCCTGAATGGAGGCTTCCCGTTGGTTATCGGAGGAATACCGGGCATAGAGAGCAACACGGAACATGTCTCAATCCTTATGTAAGCCGCTCCCAATCAACAGGACGTCCGATCAGTGAAAGCGGCGCTTACAGGACTTAGGGGGCGTCATCTGCATTTACCCCGCACTCAGGTGTATCTTTTTTTTCGTCTTGTCTTGCCTCCAGGTATTCCCGCGCCATTTGACGTCCGATCAGGCGCGCCAGGCCGATGACTGCGGGGGTGACAACATCGACATCGCGGGCTGTGTTCCCCTCTCGGACGGCCTGAATTCGCAATGTCTGTTTTCTCATACGGGCACCTCGGCTCCGGCCAGGATGACGGAATTTTGGAGGGCCGCAATATGGTCTATGGTGGGTGTCCGCTCTTGGGTCGCGAAGCGCACCTAAGAGGTATCTAGTCTGCACGTGGCCGGCTCAAGGTAGCTACTGTCCTTATAGTTGGCGCCACCTGAGCGAAAATCGCAGTTTTTACCCCGTGTCTGCTGGATGTTTCCCGGTGGCAAATCGTGATCCCCTGTTTCGAACCGGGAAAGGGGAGATTATGTCGAGAACTCAGTTGATCAAGCGTATGAATGACGGGGCCGCACTCTATTATGCGATGGCTTTGACCGCCTTTGGTCAGCGTTACCGCGCGCGGCTATTCGCAAATGCGCGCATCCAGCAGTTCAGGGCGTTCGCGGCAGCGTGCTGGTTGCCGATCTGCGTACTCAAGCTGCTACCCGCGCCCAGGCCCTACGACAATGAGTTGGTTGGGCAGTTGAGGGCACTGTTGACGACCCAGAAAGACGCAAGGATCACAAGCACTCAATTGTATGCTTCTGTGCTGGGCTATCTCAATATGCCAATGCCCGACGATGATTTTGAATTTCTCGCAGGAGAATTCGAGCGCACGCTCAAATCTTGTGAGGTGGGTGAAATCACCATTGGTCAGTGCGCCAGCGACTTAGCGAGCTTCATCGAAGGAGAGCGAGATAATCATGAAATGCGGGTGGCCGATGGGCCAGTCAAGCGGCCGTTCTACGCCTACAGGCCCTCGACGTAGTTTGCGGTAGGTGACGAATTTGTGACAGTGGTAAATCAATTCAAGATTGTGTAAATGTTGAAATAATTGCTTGGGTTGCATATGGTGTAGTTACGCCATCGGCGCGATTTGATCGCGAACGATAAGTAATAGAACCAGGGGACTTAAGCATGCCAGCCTTTTTCAACTTCATTGACGCCACACGTCGAGTCAAATCCATTCAAGCATTGTTCGAACTGTTCAAAGAGACGATGCGGGCTTTAGGCTTCGACCACATCAACTTCTCGGTTATCAGTGCGTACGACATATCCAAGCCACACCTGGGTTTTGGGCTTATAAACACGTACCCCGCCGCGTGGCAGGCCTACTACGAAGCCCAAAATTGCCGTCGGATAGACCCAGTGGCCAGGTGTGCGACCAGCACCTTCCGGCCATTTCACTGGAGCGAGCTTGAGCGCATCATGTCGCTCACGGCGCGTCAGCGCCGGTTCCTGAAGGACGCGCAAGCAGCCGGCCTTCATAATGGTGTTGGTATCCCTTTCAAGGGGCCGGCTTGTCAGGTCGCCGGCATTGCACTCGCTACATCAGAGCCCGCGGCCCAGGGACTACCTCCACTGGACTTGCTCGTGGCCTACTGCAACCAGTTCTTTGAAGTGTTTCGCGCTTTTGTAGCCAATCCACCGGCTCCCCCCAAAGCGCCCATCCTTTCGGACCGGGAACGTCATGTCCTGGAAGCGGTCGCGAAGAGCATGACCGACGCCGAGATTGCCGAGATGTTGGGCGTAAAATCGAGCACAGTTGATTCGCACCTTCGGCACATTTTTGAAAAGCTGAAGGTCAAAAATCGGACAGCTGCCGTCGTAACGGCCTTCAAATTGGGGCTAATTGACGTTTAGACCCCGCGTTTGCTGGATTTTATTTGGTTAATTTGTCTGTTCATCTGGTGAGGCACATCACCGGAGTATTCAGATGATAAAGGTAATCACATTCAAAGATATAGGGACAACCTTCAAGCTCTTCATCGGCCAGTATCAGCTTAGATATCGCGAGTTTATGCAGCGACAGAACTACGCTGTGAAGTCTATGGATGGCCTTGAATGGGATAACTATGATGCGCCGGCCGCCGTCTATCTAGTTTACACAGACGACGGTCGGCAAGTGCTTGGCGTCAGCCGGCTGGCACCCATCGAATATGGTTGCATGTTGGCGGATCACTTTCCCGAACTCGTGGACGATAAGACGTTGTTCGACGCCAATGGCAACATTTGGGAAAGTACGCGCTTTTGCATTGACCATCGGTTGCCCGCCGCCAAACGGCAGGCCATCTGTCACGCGCTGGTCGCAGCAAACATCGAATTCGGTCTAAGCCGAGATGTCGAACGGATCATCGGCGTGATGCCGACGATCATATTGCGGACCGTCTTCGAGCGCTCTGGCGTTTTGCTTGATCGCTTAGGTCCGGTGCAGCATGTGGGAGACCATAACAAGGTCCAGGCGGCTGCGATCACCATCTCGAAAGCCCAGTGGGAGCGCGTCAAGGCGGTGACCGGTTTGTCGTCGGTTATCATCGACACTGAGGTGACAAGGCGAAAGCATGTCGCCTGACCCTGCTGACAAGGCCGCTCCCGCTTCCGGTAACGGCAATAGCCTGGACGCCAGCCTGAATCGAGCCATCGAAGCGATGAACTTCCTGCGCGATGATCTTCGACGGGAAGGGATAACGCCTTTGGCTGACCACCTCGACGACGTCGTCGTCAAATGCCTGGCCCTGTATCTCGAACGGGAAAACGGGAAGACAGTCCTGGCACGTCCCCCGATTTCTGACGGGACGGCCAGTACCTGAGTGAGCGCCCGTTTGGGCGATGTGACTGTAGCGTCGATGCGCCTGAGCGGTGCCAGATACCGGTGCCCCTCCAGGGACTGAAGCATCAGTGTCGTGGGCAGAAGGCCCACTTGGAGTGGGCAAAATGGGCCAGACCCTCGTTATGGCGAACCAGCCAGTGGATTGGACCAATGCGGCGCAATACGCGCGCTATCTGCGCAGCGACCGACGGACCTGGGCGTGGCTCTGGCTTAAGCGCAATCCGGCGTTCCAGGGGGATTTGAAAGGGAGAGAGCATAGCCCATGCTGTCAGCGCGACGGATCGATTTGCCTGGTCGAAAACTTGTGCCGCCATTTTTAGGTGGGGTATGGGTTCATTCGGAAACCCGCGGCGATGGCGATCCTACAATACGGCTGTTCTGGCTACCGGAATTCGATCCGGGCGTGGTGTCAGTTCATGCCGAACCGGTACCCCCGTCCGATCCTGAGGCTTTCGATATCGCCGATTATGCCAACATGACCGATCTGGTCATGGACGCGGCTGGTGCCGAATTACTGGTTCTGGATGACGGTGTCCACCAAATCGAGCTGGAGGTCAAATCCGGCACCCTGTCCCAGGGGCCAGTTCGACTGAAGTGTGAGATCGACCTCTTTGCCGGCAGCGACGCCAAGGCCCAGACGGTGTTGCGCCTAAACGCGTTCCGCCGGTACGGCCGATTTCCAAATACGCTGTTTCCGCCGGAGCGGCGCGCGCCGAAGTGGGCGCAGGCGCTCCAGGCCTACGATGGCATGGTGGCAGGGGCATCGCTGCGCGAGATCGCCTGCGCCCTCTACAGCGAACAGTTCGTCAATGAAGAATGGAACGGTCGCTCCGCATTTCTGAAAGCGCGTATCCAGCGAATGCTGAAGTATGGAAGGAAAATGGTAAATGGGGATTACAAAGCGCTTCTACAGTGAGGGAAAACTCAGGGTCATACCGACCCTTGGATACGCCCTGATAGACCGGAGCCTTCAGCTGCGCTCGAAACTGTATGCGTGTTTCGTATTAGAGGGCGCGGTCATCGGTCTAGGTATGACGGGACCTATCGCCCTGAAGCTCCTCATCGATAGTCTCGCGGACCGGCGGACATCGCTGCCATGGGCCGGTTTGCTGGTTGTGGTTTTTATCGTCGGATCTCTGGGCGGGGGAATCCTGTCCGCAGCGCGTCGCCGCTATTCCCAACAGATCATTGATCGTCTCAACGAAGCGGTGGTCGACGACACACTGAAGGTCGCCATGCCGCGCCTGGCGGGGCCCCATGAGGAAGACTCAGGGCGTATCCTGGGCATGATGGAGCGTCTGCCATTCAGCCTGCAGGTTCTGATCGAAGGTCTGGTCTGGCAGATTATCCCGGTCGCGGTGCAGGTGGCCCTAAGTCTGGCGATCATAGGAGACCAATTGAAGCCCCTGTACGTCCTTGTACTGGCCGTGACATTGGCCGGGTATGTATTCGCCACTTGGTACAGTTCCGGCCAGCAACAGGCCGTCAGCCGGGACGTCCTTGTGGAATCTAACCGTGTGTCGCAAACACTCGCCGATATCCTGAGAAATGCCCGGCGCGTCGTCCTGAATGGGGCGTTGCCTACCGAGCGGAGATTGGTCCGAGATCAGCTAACCGATTGCTCGATAGCGTTTGGCGGCATGTTGTTATGCCAGCTTGAGACCAGCCTCCTGCAATACGGTGTCGCTGGCCTGGGGCTGACGGGCCTCTTGATCCTTAGCGCCAATGACGTTCTGGCAGGCCAAATGACTGTCGGGGATTTCGTCCTGCTCCAGGCCTACGCCTTCAGGCTTGTGCTGCCGCTCAGCGGTTTTGGCTTTGTAATCAGCCAAACCGCCCTCGCTTTCCTCGATGTACGGGAGCTTCTGCAGATGGGCGGGGAGGCGGAGGAGGCCGGCACCTACGTGGGCTTACCCGCCAACACGGGTGCGTCGGTTGAACTGACAGATGTGACGTTTAGCTATGGTCTGGGCCTGCCCGGGTTACATGATGTCAGCGTCACGCTGGTGCCCGGGACGTTCAATGTGATTGTCGGACGCAACGGGTCGGGCAAATCGACCTTGGCGCAGATCATGGCCGGAATTCTGCAGCCAGCGTCTGGCGAAGTCCGGATCGGCGGCGTGCCGTTGCAAACGGTGCCGGCGGCGGACCGCCATCGCTATCTGCTCTATGTCCCTCAGACCATAACGCTCTTCAATCGAACCCTCCTTGAAAACGCCCTTTACCCGCCGACGACGCAGTCGGAAGCAGAGCTGATACGGGTCTTGAACGATTGGCGATTTTACGATCCGGGTCAGGATATCGATTTGACCATAGGTGTTGGCGAGCAGGGCGAGCGCCTGTCGGGCGGTCAACGGCAAAAGCTGGAACTGGCGCGGATCGCTCATGTTCGGGTGCCTGTTATCATATTGGACGAAAGCACATCCGCACTGGACCCGGGTAGCGAGGCGGACATCATTCGTGCCCTGCGGCGGGGCTATGCCGGTGCGACCACGCTCATCCTGATCACGCACCGTGTCGGACTCGCGGAGATGGCGGACCAGGTCTTGTTTATGAAGAACGGAACCCTGGCCAGAGCAGGGCCGCATGAAACGCTCATGGCCGACAGTGCGGCATATGCCAGGCTGTGGGGCAAGCCGCCTGGTGGATAGACTTAAGGGAGGGGCGAAACGCCCCTCCAGTAGGATCAGCCGTTGATCTTGTCTTTCAGGGCCTTGGCCGGTTGGAAGGCCAGCTTCTTCGAGGCGGCAATCTGAACCGTGGCGCCGGTCTGAGGATTGCGGCCTTCACGGGCGGCGCGCGCCTGCACCTTGAACTTGCCGAAACCGGGGAAGTTGACTTCGTCGCCAGCGGCCGCGGCTTCAGCAATAGCCTTGAAAACGTCGTCGACAACGGCCTTGGCGGCCACTTTGGTCAGGCCCTGCGCTGCGGCCAGCTTTTCAACCAGATCCGTAGTATTCATTGGTTTTTCCTTTGTGAGAGGGCGAAACATCCGTTCGCCCTTGCGGAAGATCGCTTTTATGTGAGTCGTGTGTGAAGGCCCAATGGCTTTATTAGATGGCCCATTCCAAGCAGGCCGAAGCGTTTAGGATGAATTATCGTCTTTTGCGTGCTTTGCCTTGATCTAACCGTAAAGCGGGAGCGTATATTGTGAAAAGTAGCAGTTTGCGTAAAGGTAAGCTTATGAGTGCAGTGGCTGAGGGGCCGAACCCCGTTGATATTCACGTTGGCGCCCGTGTGAGATCGCGCCGCAAGGCTATGGGCCTGAGCCAGGAAGCCCTGGCAGAGACCTTGGGCCTGACCTTTCAGCAAGTCCAAAAGTACGAACGCGGCGCCAATCGCATCAGCGCGTCCAAGCTGTATGAAATCAGCCGGACACTGAAAGTTCCGTTGGCTTTCTTCTACGACGGCTATACGGACACCCCCGCAGATCCGGATTTCGTGGAATCGGCGTCAGAGCGGTCCGTCAACGACTTCCTGACGACCGCAGAGGGCATCGAACTATCAGCCGTGTTCCCAAAGCTCAAGAGTGCCGCGCAGCGCCGCAAGATACTGGAACTGGTGCGCACCCTGGCCGACGACAGCACCCCCCCGTCCTAACGGTTTGGATTAGGCCGCGAGAAGCCCGCCCTTCGTCGTCTATTTGCGATCCATCTAGACGGGTTTGCCTTCGAGGACGATCTCTAAGGCTACGCTGCGCAGCATCGTCATGACCACTGGATATTCAATTTCGCCGGGTGTGGCGATATTGGGATAACGGGCATTGAACGCAGTGTCCGGCAGGACGAGCTTGATGCCAATGAAATCTTTCGTGCAGTAAGTGTCCGTGCTCAGCCACTCCAGTGTTGACAAAAGCGAAGTGAATTCGAACCGGTCTTTGTCGTTCGGCTCCCGGGTCTCGAACGCTTCGACGAGCTTGTCGAGATTGTTGATCCGTGAGGTGAGGGTGCCGGCGGCACAGGCGGCGCCGTGCATGTCGCCGATAAGCAGGTATTCATCCAAGGACCTCCGAACGGCCTTCATCAGATCGGAGAAGTCTTTTATATTCTGCGCATCCACGGATCGGCTCCTCCTAACGGTCCGCTCTGTACTGCGACTCTTGCCGCCAAGCCAGAATTGCCATCCGTTTCCCCACTGAAAATTTATACGAACGGGCGTTCTCTGGATTTGTTGGCAGTTTCCTCGCCAACGCGGCTCAGGCCCTTTATCCGGATATAGCGATGACGACCATTCCCGCCGCCCTGACCACGTCCAGCCCCATCGAGGCGATTGAACTGACATTGCAGCGGCTATGGGGCCGCGATCTGACGGTGCGGGAAGCGGAGACAGATTTGCTCTTGTTGTTCGATGCCGATGCGGCGCCCGGCCAACGAGAGGACCTGAAGCAGTATGTGTCGGACCTATCCGCACGTGTGGTGACTGGCGATCTGGAGCCGGCCGACGCGGCCTCAGACATCCAGCAGATTATGCAATACTGGATCACGAACAGCGCGGACCTGCCAGAACTCCTCCATCTCGGCTACGAATAGCACCGACAGCGCTGGTATCACCGACGCTTATAGGTAGGTATTACGCCATTCAATTTTTCAGGAACTGAGATTCGTGTTCTCCTGATCTCGACCGGCCGAAACAAACAGGCTGGCGATGGGAGTAAACACGATGCGTACCGCCACCTTACCTCACAACCACGACTCCGTCGCGACGCTCGCGACCTTTGCGCTGATAGGCTTTTTGCCGCTGATCGTCTGGCTATTGGTTATCCTCGCCCCCACAATCAGTGATGCTGTTGTCCATGCGATCGTTGGCCTGGTCGGCACCGATGCCATTCATCTCGTGCCTTCAGCCGTCGGACAATAGGGGAGAGCGATATGATCCGTCTGTTCCGCATCTGGTTGTCTGGCCTGACGCGCCTGGGCGAGCTTCAGCTGCCCGCCGTATAGCATGGACTCAATATCGGACCTCCGTCCTGACTGAAATCTTACGGCGATCCTGATAGGCGTTGGGTCTTTCATTCCTCGAAAAACACGAGGCTATTATGGCAGCACGCCCCTATTGGTCCGGGACCATCCGGATGTCACTCGTTTCCTTGCCGGTGCATATGTACGCGGCCCTGGAGTCCGGCCGGCGCATTCAGTTTCATCAGATATACCGACCGACCGGTGAGCGCGTGCGGCAAAAACTGGTTGCTGGCGACATCGAAGTCGAACGCGACGAGATCATCAAAGGCTACGAATACGCCAAGAACGAATATGTTCTGTTCGAACCCGATGAGATCAACGAGCTGAAAATCCCGTCCAGCAAGCATTTCGAGATCGTGAAGTTCGTGCCTTACGATGCGGTCGATCCCATCTATTACGACACGCCCTATTACCTGGCGCCGGAGGCAAAGAGCCATCAGGCTACCTTCGCCGTTATCCGCGACAGTTTGCGCAAAATGAAGGTCATGGGCCTCGGGCAGATTGTCATCAGTGGCCGCGAGCGCTTGTGTTCCGTGAAGCCCTGCGGCAGCGGCCTGCTGCTGGAAACCCTGCATTACGAAGAAGACATCCGGGCGAACGATCCGTACTTCAGCGGCATCATGCCCATTTATGACGCCGCCCAGGAACTGACCCGTATCGCCGTCCAGGGCTATCGCATCGCCCGACCCGCCCATGCGGTCCTGCATTAGGCTGAGACGCCATGCTCAAGGGAAAAACAGTCCAGGTTTACGTTCGCAATCGTAAGGGACTGCATGAGCTGAAAGAGATGCGGTGGGGGCTGATCCCCACCAGCTATGCTGCGGCGCCTGAATTGTTTGACGGCTCAACCACACATGCGCGGTTGGAGACGGTAGCGGAAAAGCCGTCCTTCGCCGATTGCTGGCGCAAGAAGTGGCGCTGCCTGTTTCCGGTAGCGAATATCAAACAAACGATCGCGGCAGGTAGTGACTTGTTCGGTTGCGGGAAGGGTAAGCGAAATGCGGTCATAACCCGCGCCGATGGTCAGCCCATAGGGATCGCCGGCATCTACAACGCCATACAGACGCCAGAAGGCTTGTTGTTGTCGGCCGCCATGCTGACGCGCGAGCCCGGACCGGCCATGGCCCAGATCCACGACCGCGAGCCGGTTGTGATCGAGCCGGAAGATTTCGCGGCCTGGCTGGACGGTTCGGATCAACTTGACCTTGTGTCGCCGTGGGCCGACGACGCGTTTGATTGCCGGGTTGTTGCCTAAAAGAGATCTCCTTGCGCGGCGCTGGCGCCGGACTTTTCCGTCTTCGGCAAGGGCAGGGGGACGATGGCCTTGGGCGGCCAGGCATCATTGGGCTCCGCGCCATCTGTCTTGGGGCCGATATTGACGACCTTGAGCGTCCCATTTGGCAACGGGTTCTGCATTTCGGCCTCGATCTCGGCGTAGGGGATCGTGAACCAGCGCTCAACCTCTTCGGGCGTGCGCAGGATAACTGGCATGGCCTTCGAGTGGATTGGCCGGACGTCCGCATTCGCGTCAGTCGTTAGGAAGGCATACAAGCTGTCGGTGGTCGGCCCGTCCGCCTTTTTGCGAACGGATTGCCAATCCGGCAGCCAGGCGCCCGCGAAAAAGAACAGCGGGCGGGATTCGTCGAGGGCAAACCAGTGATTTTTGTAGGTTTCGCCAACCTGATCAGGTTCGCAGAATGACGTCACTGGGACCACGCATCGGCGGTTTAGCGGTTCAAGGTATCGCTTCCAGTATCTGAGAGTCCTGAGATTTGTTGTTCCGCTGTCGACAACGCCCTTGAGCTGCCCCTGTGGGGTCGGCAGGCCCCAGCGCACAGCGGCCAGTTCACGGGCTCCATCGTCAGTCGCACGCACGATCGGCCCCCAGCCGTTGGCATAAATGCCGGGGATTTCGGGCAGGTTGTCGACGTGGGGTGAGACGCGCAGGAACTTGGCGAATTCGCGGATCGCTTCCTTGTTGCTGACCATCGAGTACATATTGCACATGCCGCATCTCCTATCGCCGGGAGGATGCGACCGGCTGGCGGAAAGGGCAAGTGGAAAGGATCGGCTTCAGACCGCAACCGGCGGTTAGGCATGGCCCGCCATGGTCAGACGCGCCAGGTCGATAATATCTTCCAGCAGGGACAGGCGGAGGGGCTTGGCCAGGTGGAGATCGAAACCGGCCTGCGCCGATCCTGTGCGCGCCTCAGCATCGCTATGACCCGAGAGCGCGATCAATTTGGTTGCGGTCAGACTGCCAACGCGTCGAATGGCATTGGCGACGTCGAAACCACTGGCACCTGGCATCTCCAGATCCAGCAAGACCAGCTCCGGATGGAAGGCGCGCGCGGCCGCCAGAGCGTCTGGTCCGTTTAGGCAAATGCGCGTCTCGGCGCCCAGATCGCAAATGGCCTCAGCCAGACCTGCTGCACAGGCAGCGTCGTCATCGACGACCAGGACGCGCAAAGCGTGCGGTGTCGAGGCCGGCACAGCGATTGGGGTGGGTTGGCACTTCATCGGCGTTCCTGCCTGTTGTTGTACCGATGTATATAGCTCCGGTTTACGCCACTTACATTGCAGGTCAAAGGCCAAATCCGCACGACTTCGTGACTAAATTCGGTCTATATTTCTACAGTTACTGATATGTGGAAGCATAGTGGCCATAAATACAGGGCGATAATGGCCAAAGGCTTCGCTATTATTGGAAAAGCCCTGACCCGGTCGTAACCAGGGCAGGGCTTTCTCGTCGGACCCCTGATTGTTGCCAGACGGCGTAGCCCTTTTAGAAGATATTGAGGGCCGCCTCACGTCACATTGGCCTCACAACGGGTCACGATCCTTTTTGTGGATCTTTGTCCAAAAGGTCGAATAATGCTGTCAGCAGTTCGCGGATGGTCTCGCTATCGCTGGCGCATCCATGTTCGGCCCGCAGGTCGCTGATCCGCTGGGCCTGGACCTCCGTCAGATCGACGTAAAGCCGGACGGGATATCGGGACTGTCTGACCATGTGGGACTTGCCTCCTGCCTGGGGGCAGGGTGCCATAGATCGGGCGATTGGCAAAAGAAAGCTGTGCGTCAGACCGCGAATGACGCGCAGACATTCAGCAAGCAGATCTGGCGGACCTAACGGCTGGACAATTCCAGCTTGGAGGCCAGGTCGATCAGCTGGCCAGTGCTCATATTGCCGCGGCCTTCCACCTGCCACAGAGGCGACGACCTCAAGGCGCTGATGGTGAAACCCGCCCTGCGCAGTTTTTCGATAATGCGTGCGACGCTATCCGTCATGGTCTTGTACTCCGACTCCCTGCCCTAAGGCTAAGCCGAGTCGGGTAATGTGTGGAGTCTTGGGGGATTCGAGGGCAGGAGCATAGCCCGGATGGAAAAGCCCTGGAGCCGTGCGCCTCACCGCACCCCTCCAGGGCTTTCTCGCCAATCCTCAGATTTAACTGACGGTAGGGTTCGTTTATCACGACAAAAGTTAACCTTACGTTAGTCATAATTGCCTGCCGTACACATTCGCATAGCGGCTTTATGCGGGCGCTTATAGGTTTGCGGTATGCGTGTATTTCTCGATTTCGAAGCGTCGTCGCTAGGGAAGCATAGCTTTCCCGTAGAGGTGGCCTGGGTGTTCGAAGATGGGCGTTCCCGATCCTTCTTAATACGCCCGTTGCCGGAATGGTCGGATTGGTCTGACGAAGCCGAGCGTCTGCACGGCATCTCCAAAGCGAAGCTGGATCGGGATGGGATGCCGCCGGAAACCGTCGCGCAACAGATGATCAGCGAACTGTCCGGGCATGCGCTGTTTGCCAGCGCGCCGTCGTGGGATGGCAAATGGATGAGCACTTTGCTGAGGGGCGGTGGCTTTCCGAGGCACGCTCTGCGGCTGGCCAAATCGGACGAGGCGTTCTTCCAGGTCGCACGCGAGGTCCTAAGCGCTGCAGTACCGGACGATACCATCGTCGCACTCGTTGAGGATGTCATTCGCAAGACCGTCCCTGACTTGGCGGTTCACAGGGCCCTGGCCGATGCCGGTCTTGAGTTAGAACGCCTCAAGCGTGTCGTCCAGGCAGCGCAGGCCCAGGTGCAGGCCAAATAGATCGACGAATTAGATCAGCAAGGATTTGGGCGCGCTGTATTGAGTGGACAGGCCGAGCGTCCGAGCGTCCTGCAGGCTGAGTAGATGCAGAATGTCCGGACCGGCGTCGGTGTTCAGAAACGCGCGGCCGTCGATATCGTATTTGTAGCCATTAATCAGGAAGGCGGACGGGTTCGTGCGGTCTTTTGAGACCTGCTGCGGGGTGTCCACGCCACGCACCGCCACCCAGGCGCTGTCATACAAACGAATGCTCATTGGCGCACCTATATCGCGGAAAAACCGTGTTGGTCCAGCCATCCGGGCAGCCTTAAGCGAAATGTGATCAGGCATGCCGCTTCTCGTAAACAGGTTCTACCAGCGTAGTTACGGTCACATTGGCGAAGCGCTTTTGCCGGTCACTGATCTGGCGGGCACCGGGACTGGCAGGGTTCCACACATTCAGAATGGCCGGCGCCTGCGGATGGAGAGGGCGACCTTCAGGATCATACGGATAGCTGCCAAGATAAAACACGCCATCGCGACGCGGATCAGCATCGATGACCAGAATGCGCCAATCGCCGTCAACATCGGCAAAAAGGCCAGGGGTGAGCAGGGAAGGCAGACTTGGCATAACGAGACCCTTTCAAACTGGAATTGACGATGTTCTTGTTATGTTCCTTTTGTTTGCCGGAGTCAATCAGAAGCCTTCAGGGAGCGTGCCCGGCCGATGGCGCACGCTTAAGCCCTTGCTCAGCTGCTCTTTACCTGGTCGAGATAGGCGCAGAACATGTCCGCCATGGCCTCGGCGAAAGCAGATATCTCGTCTGACGTCCGCGGCGCCTCGGAAAAATCCTTTCCCACAGTGCTTAAGGTCGTCATCACCAGGTCACCGACCAGTCGACGCGTCGAGTCCGATGCCAAGGGGAGGGCTTCGCACATGAAGGTGGTGAAGATTATATCTGATGATCCCTTGGCGGCCTTTGCCTCCGGGGTGTCCCTGTAAAGCGGCGCGGCATCGTCGAGCGCGTTGCGGACGGCGGCTTCTTCACACTCGGATCTGACGAAGGCGTGCACAAGGGCGCGCAGGCGAGCATCGGGCGGAAGGGCCTGGTCCTGAAGAATGGTTTGCAACAGATCGCTGGTTTCGAGCCATTCGTCGCTTTGCAGGCGAAACAGGATCGAGGCCTTATTGGGGAAGTACTGGTATAGCGAGCCGATGCTCACACCTGACTTTTCCGCGACGCGAGCCGTTGTGAAGCGCGGCGCGCCTTCCTCGACCAAAACCTGAACAGCGGCCTGCAATATGGCCGAAACCAGGTCGGTCGAGCGTGCCTGTTTCGGCCGTTTTCGCGAGGAAATATTGGCTTTTGACCGCTCAGGCATGGGGCGCTCCGGCAATGCGAATAGGAAATGCGATTAATTATTCGTATTTTTGGTTTCGTACAAGAACCCCGAATGATGAGTTGGAAACTGTCATGAACACACTGACCACTGCCCCGCTGGCGCCATTGCTGGACCGCCTCTTTGCCGAAGCGGATGCGGCAACGAGCCCGGCATTGCAGGACATACCCTGGGAGGAGCGGGAGCGCCTGATGCGCAGCAAGACCGAGTATCTCGGCCTGTACAGCACCCTCAAGGATCTTTGGCTGCCCGTTTCGCGTGAGGCCGGGACACTGCTCTACATGCTGGCGCGGTCAACCCAGGCGCGGTCAATCGTCGAGTTCGGCACCTCGTTTGGTATTTCAACTCTGCATCTGGCGGCAGCCTTGAGAGACAATGGCGGTGGCCGGCTGATCACCAGCGAGTTTGAGCCCTCAAAGGTCGCGCGGTCCCGGAACCATATCACTGAAGGCGGATTGATCGATCTCGTCGACATCCGCGAAGGCGATGCGCTCAAGACCTTAAGCCAGGATTTGCCCGAAACGATCGATCTGGTGCTTCTGGATGGCGCCAAATCGCTCTACGCCGATGTGCTGGATTTGCTGGAAGATCGGTTCAAGCCAGGCAGCCTGATCGTGGCGGACAATACCGATTACTGCCTCGACTATGTCGAGCGCGTCCGATCCGGAGGTAATTACCTGTCTGTTCCCTTTGCCGAGGACATCGAACTGTCGATGCGCATCGGATAAAACTCTGGTCGTTAATTTGGAAAACACTGACTCCAGACGGTCGGCTTTTTTACAGATTAGCCATGTCCGGCATGGGGATCAGCATGGCGGACTTACAGCGATATTGGTCTATTCACTTCGTGGGGGCTGTCATGGAGATCTATGATGCCCAAGGAAACCAAAGCCCAGAAAGACAAGGTGCATAAGGTCATGCACGAAGCTAAGCATGGCGACCTCAAGTCCGGAAGCGGCAAGAAGGTAACCAGCCACAAACAGGCCGTCGCCATCGCCATGCACGAAGCCCATATCCCTAAAAAAGGCGCAAAGTCCCATAAGTTGGGTAGCCACGCTCATCATTGAGTGGGGCCGATGGACCAAAGCCGGCGGCTTCAGGCCACCGGCTTTGTTGCGTCGCACTCGCAGCTACTCACTGATTTTTTATTAGGACTTCGCGTATCATACTGTCCCCGGCGCACCACGTGATTTTCGATCCTCCCATCCAAATGGCCTACGACAAGGCCGCGACCATGACAGACACGATGAGCCTGACCGACAACACCTACGACCTGGAGCGCTTCGTGACCGCCCAGGCGCCTTTTTATCCGACCGTGCTTAGAGAGCTTCGGAGCGGCCAAAAGCAAAGCCACTGGATGTGGTTCGTCTTTCCGCAGTTGCGCGGCCTCGGGCGGTCAGAGACATCGCAGTTTTACGGGATATCCGGTTTCGCGGAGGCCGCCGCCTATCTGGAACACCCGACCTTATCCGAGCGTCTTACGGAATGCACACAGCTGGTCCTAAAGTCGCCGGCCAGTTCCGTGACGGCCTTGTTCGGCAAACCGGATGATGAGAAATTCCGATCGTCGATGACCCTGTTCGCCGTAGCCAGTATGAAACCGGCCAGCGTGTTTCATAGGGCGCTCGAAGAGGTGACGATGGGGCCGGACACACGGACCTTGGAGCTGTTACGTTCGCCCCGGCTGTGACGCGGTCAGGCGTGTAAAGTCTCTCCCGTGGGAATGCCAACGCTCAGGCGCCCCTTTAGACTGACGAGCCGCGCGGCGGCGGCTTCCGCCGTGAGTGTACCGTTTGCCACCGCGTGGACGAGCAGGTTGACGACATGCTGAATGTCGGCTTCGGGCGGCGCCGTAAACCCTTCGGCAGGTGATACCGATGCGAGATAAACGGAAAGGCTATAGCATGCCTGATGCGTCGACAAATCTCCCGTTGCCAGTAATTCCAGGGTTTGGGAAATAAATTGGGCCACGCAACTCTCCGATCACGCGAACTGTCTGCGCCTTATCCATTCGATGCAATGGATATTATTCCAAATACCCATTTAGTTGCGGAAAATGGATTTCCTGGGAGCAAAACCCAGTGGATTCAATAGATTTCGCCTGAATCTTTCCTATGGGTGGTTTCGGGAGATTGCCGCAAGCGGGCCAGATAGTCTTCCTTGTTGTCGGCATTTAGCCAGTGTCCGGCTTCGTGGTAATCGGTAAACCGGCAAACGGTTTCGTGTGGCAGGAAGTGCGAGGGGCGAGCGATGCGTACCGTCTCGTCGGGCTCAAGCATGACGATGGCGGCGAAGGCGGGTAGGGGATTGCCATCGGTCAAGGCGATCCAGCGACGCGCGTTTTCTTCATAATCAAAGGTGGTCATGAAGCCGTCGAACCGGCGATGATCATGCACCCGTTTGTAACGCCAGACGGCCTCAACGGCATGGTAGGCCTCAAACAGCTTTTCAAGAAATTGCTGACCGGTCGCGCGGCCAATGGGCCGAATGACCAGAAGGTCGGTATCCCTGTCGACAAGGAAAACGAGACGGAATTCACGGTTCGCACGCATACACGTATTCTACGCAGGTGATAACCTCGTTATCTATATCGAAAGGGGGCAAACAAATCGTCAATAACGTCGCCGGCGACTTTTTTTTTTGATCGCGACGTTTCCCTGTAAGCCTCTGTCCCATTTATGAAACCGGCTGAAACAGGCCGGTATCGTTTTACGAATCCGACACTTGGCCTGATCCGTTCGTCTTGACTCTTGAATTTCAAAAGAACAAAAAGGGAACATATTTTATGAAGACCCATTTCGTGTTCAAGAAAGGACCCTGAATGCAATGTCAGTCGCCAGTACGGCCACACTCGCAGATCTCCGCCAGCAAATCGCAGGCATCGAACGCGTTCACGCCAGATCCCGAACGGTCCTTCCATTCCATGTCCCCGCAATCGATGACCTGTTACCAGGGGGAGGGCTCGCCCTGGGCGCTCTTCATGAAGTTGCCGGTGGGGCCAACGGCGCAATAGATGGTGCAACCGCCGCCGCCTTCGCCGCGAGTATAGCGGCACGCACGGGCGGCAAGGTCCTGTGGTGCTTTTGCCAAGGGGATCTATTCGAGCCGGCTTTGGCGCGATCGGGTTTAAGCGAAGACCAGGCCGTCTACTTCCAGGCGAAAGACGATGCCGATCTGCTCAGGGGCTTCGAAGATGCCTTGAAGCACGGCGGACCGACGGCTGTGGTCGGTGAGCTATCCAGCCTCAAGCAGGTGGCGTCCCAACGGCTTCAACTGGCCGCGGAGGCGACCGGTACGATGGCCATTGCTCTGCGGCGTTGGCGAAAGCCTGTCGATGCTCGTGATTTCGGGATGCAGACGGCAGCCTTCACGCGCTGGCGGGTGACCGAACTGCCTTCGGAACGATTGCCGGTGCGCGGCGTGGGACGGGCGCGGTGGCACCTGGAATTGATGCGGTGCCGGGGCGGAAGGACAGCGGATTTTGAAGTAGAGGCGTGTGATGCCAAGGGTCTTATCGATATACCTGCCCTATTGGCCGACGGATCGGATGCGGCGGGCCATGGGTGCCGCCGCGCCGTCTCGTGATCGACCTCTGGTCCTGAAAGGCTCAGAGGGACGCCAGCGGGTGGTAACCGCTGCCGACGATCTGGCCCTGCAGATGGGCGTCCATGTCGGCATGCCGGTGGCTAAGGTCGAAGCGCTATTTTCCGGACTGGTCATTCAGGACGCGGAACCCGATGCCGATGCGATTGCCCTCGAAAAACTGGCGGTCTGGGCGCTACGACTTTACTCGCCCATCGTCGCGGCCGATCCACCGGACGGGCTGGTCCTCGATATCCAGGGGGCCGCCCATCTCTTTGGGGGAGAGGCAGGCTTAATCGAAGACGCCCGCCGGCGCTTAAGCGATCTCGGTATCGCCTCCGTCGCGGCCCTGGCAGACACCTGGGGCGCGGCGCACGCCCTGGCGCGGTTCGGCCGGCAGCCAGTGCAAATCATCGAACCCACTAAGACAGGGGATGCCCTGCGGGGACTGCCGATCGAAGCCCTACGTTTGCCCCCTGACAAGGTGCCTGACCTGCATCTGCTCGGTCTGGGTACCATTGGTGAACTGGCGGCCAAGCCGCGCCCGGCGCTAACCCGTAGTTTTGGCACCGGGCTGTTCCGGCGCATCGATCAGGCCCTCGGGCGGGTGGCGGAGCCGATCGAGCCCGTGGCGGCGCCGGAACTGATCCGCATCGAGCGGGTCTTCGCCGAGCCCATCAGTGCACCTGAGACGATCGAGAAGTACACCCGCCGCCTGACCGACCGGATGTGCCTACGTATGGAAGAAGCGGGCTTAGGCGCAAGGCGCCTGGACCTGCATTTTACGCGCAATGACAACCGCGTCGAGACCATCTGCGTGGCTATGGCCAAGCCGGTGCGTGATGCCCGCCGGCTGTCACGGCTACTCGTCGACAAGATAGAGACTGTCGATCCAGGCTTCGGCATCGACAAGATGACAATCGTCGCGGGCCTGGCCGAGCCCCTGGCCATGAAACAGACCCTGGCGTCGTTTGAGGCGCCGGCGCGGCCTGACGTCGAGGAGCTATGGGACATCATGGGCAATCGCTATGGCGAGGACAGTCTCTATCGGGCGGTATCGGTGGCCACCGATATCCCGGAACGGGCGGTCAAGCGTCTGCCGCCAACGTCAACGGCCGTGGGCTCGGGTCGCAATGCCGGCTTCCGCCGGCCGCAACGCCTCTATCGCAAGCCGGAAGAAATCATGGCCCTGGCGGTTTTGCCGGACCATCCGCCGCGGGCCTTTACCTGGCGCGGCCAGCGCTACGGCATCGCCTGCGCCGACGGGCCGGAACGCATCCACGGGGAATGGTGGGTGACCGAGCGGGAAAAGGGGAAGGTCAGGGACTACTTCATACTGGAAGCTGACAGTGGCGAACGCTTCTGGGTGTTCCGCACCGGTGACGGTCAGCACGCCGATACCGGGTCCCTGAAATGGTACCTACATGGAAAATTTGAGTGAGGGAGGCCGCAAGGGCAGGACGGTGCAGCTCTGCCGGACCGGTTGGAAGCGGACATGAAGATAGCGGTTGAGTTTGGCCTTGAGCGCCATACCGAGTTCGACGGTATCGGCCAGGCCATGGGCATAGAGGTCGAACAGGCAGTCGATCAACTGGTCGGTCAGCATGCGTCGGCCAATGCTGGTGCCAGGCTCTATCAGCGTCTTGACCGCCTGGCGGATCTTGCGCGGGCATGTGGCTGGATGCGCCAGTTGTTCCATAAGAAAATCGATGATGCTGTTTTCAACCATTTGGTCCTCCGTTCGCACCTGCAAACAAAGACGACCCACCATAAATTGGCGATGCGAAAGCCATGGTTAAAACCCATGTTTTTAAAGGGGTTGACGACCATGACGCACATATCTGGCCAGGACAACTGGCAGAGGGCGTGGGAGGTCGGCTGTGTCCAGGTCATCTGACTATGTAGAGCTGCAATGCGCCTCCTATTTCTCTTTCCTTCAGGCAGTGTCCGCGCCAGATGCGCTGTTCGCGCGCGCCAAGGATCTGGGCATGGAGGCCCTGGCCATCGCCGACACCAACACCCTGGCAGGCCTGGTCCGCGCCCACGTGGCGGCGCATGAGACTGGCGTTCGTCTGGTCATCGGCTGCCGCCTGGTGCTCCGGGACGGCATGTCACTGCTGGTCTACCCCCTGCACCGCGACGGCTATCGCAATCTCTGCCGGCTGTTGTCTCTGGGCAAGCGGCGGGCCGGGAAAGGCAAATGCGACATCGAGTGGGCCGACGTCGAGGACTTCCATGAGGGGCTCCTGGCCATCTTCATTCCCGACGAGGCCGATGCCCTGTGCGCCATTCGCCTGCGCAAGGTGAAGGCCCTGTTTGGGGAGCACGCCTATATGGCCATGTCCCTGCGCTATCGGCAGAACGACCATATGCGCCTGCATGCCCTGTCGAACCTGGGCGTCAAATATCGCGTGCCGACCGTGGTGACCAACGACATCCTCTACGCCACCCACGAGCGGGCATTCCTGCATGATGTCATCACCTGCATCCGCCATAACTGCACCATTCACACTATGGGCGATCTGCGGGGGCTCTATGCCGACCGCTTCCTGAAATCCCCTGAGGAAATGCACCGCCTGTTTCCGGATTACCGCGAGGCCATGCGCCGGACGGAAGAGATCGCGGACAAATGCCGGTTTTCCCTGTCGGAGCTTGAGTATCAATACCCGGAAGAACGGTGGCTGCCCGGCATGTCGGCGATCGAGGCCTTGAAGCGATATTGCTGGGCCGGCGCCAAGTGGCGATATCCCGAAGGCGTGCCGCAGAAGATCATCGACCTGCTTAAGCATGAACTCGATCTGATCGAACAGCTGGACTACGCCAAATACTTCCTGACCGTCTATTCGATCGTCCGGTTCGCCCAGTCCCGCGATATCCTGCACCAGGGGCGGGGCTCGGCCGCCAATTCCTGCGTCTGTTTTGTGCTGGGGATCACCAGCGTCGATCCTGATCGCAACGATCTGCTGTTCGAGCGCTTCATCAGCCTGGAGCGGCGCGAGCCGCCGGATATAGACGTGGATTTCGAGCACCATCGCCGGGAGGAGGTCTATGTCTGGATCTGGGAGACCTATGGCTATGACCATGCGGCAGTGACAGCCGTGGTCTCGCGCTTCCGCACGCGTGGCGCCATGCGTGATAGTCTGCGTGTCCTTGGCTTCCCCCAGGATACCATCAAGGTGCTGGCCAAGAATGTCCGCCATTACTACGGCAATGGCTGCCCGCCCGAGATGGCCGAGGAACTGGGCCTGAACCTCGGTGATCGCAACCTGGGTCTGGCTTTTGAAATTCATCTCCTGCTGCTGGATGTCCCGCGGCAGCTCTCCCAGCATCCCGGCGGCTTTGTACTGACGCACGACCGATTGGACGAACTGGTCCCCGTGGAGCCGGCGGCGATGGCGGGCCGGCAAGTCATAGAATGGGATAAGGATGACATTGATGCGCTGAAGTTTATGAAGGTCGATTGTCTGGCGTTGGGCATGATGACCTGCTTGAAGCGGGCTTTCGATCTCCTGAAGGACCACAAGGGCATTTCGATGGACCTGTCCTGTGTCCCGCCTGAAGATCCCAAGACATACGCCATGATCCGGCGGGCCGACACTATCGGCACCTTTCAGATAGAATCCCGGGCGCAGATATCGATGCTGCCGCGCACCCAGCCGCGGACCTTCTACGATCTCGTCATACAGGTGGCGATAGTCCGGCCGGGCCCCATCCAGGGCGACATGGTCCATCCGTACCTGCGGCGCCTAAGCGGAGAGGAGGAGGTCACTTTCCCGAAGCCGGAGCTGGCCAATATCCTCGGCAAGACGTTGGGGGTGCCTCTGTTCCAGGAGCAGGCCATGAAGGTCGTCATCACCTGCGCCGGCTTCTCGCCCGGTCAGGCCGATCTGGTGCGTCGCGCCCAGGCGACCTTCAAGAAGACGGGTGGCATTGGCCCTATCTCCCAGGACATCATCAATGGCATGCTGAAAAACGGCTACACCGAGGAATTCGCCATGGGGCTGGTTAAGCAGCTGGAGGGGTTCGGTTCCTATGGCTTCCCGGAATCCCACGCCTTCAGCTTCGCCATCATTGCCGAGGCCTCCGCCTGGATGAAATGCCATCATGCGGATGTGTTCCTGGCCGCCATTCTCAACAGCCAGCCGATGGGTTTCTATGCGCCGGCGCAGTTGATCCGCGACGCCAAACTGCACGGTGTCGAGGTCCGATGGTTCTGCGTCAACAACAGTCGATGGGACTGCACCCTGGAGCCGACCAATCGGCCCGGCAGGTTCGCGGTGCGCCTGGGCTTCCGCCTTATCAGCGGTATTCGATCGGCGGATGTCGCTAACCTGATCCTTTACCGGGGCGAGACGCCCTATAAATCGATCCCCGATCTGTGGCGTCGGGCCAAGACACCCCAGGCCACCTTGCGCAGACTCGGCAAGGCCAACGCCTTTGCGGCTGCCTTTGGGCTATCGCGACCAGATGTCGTACAGGCGGTCCGGTCGCTGGGCTCAGATGTCCTGCCGCTGTTCGACTGCGTACTGGATGACCAAGGGCGCAGCGTCGAGGAAGTCAGCCAGCCGAAGATCGAATTCAAGCCGATGACCAATGGCGCCCAGGTGGTAGCGGATTATAACAGCGTCGGTTTTAGCCAGACGGTTCATCCGGTTCATTTCCTCAGAGGCGACCTGCAAGAGCGGGGCTATGTCACCTGCAAAGAGGCCATGGGCTCAAAGGACAAGCGCTATGTCTCCGTTGCCGGCATGGTCAATGTCCGCCAGCGGCCGGGCTCCGCCAATGGCGTGATCTTCATGACTATCGAGGACGAGACGGGGGACGCCAATGTTATCGTCTGGGAGAAGGTGGGGGAGCAGCACAAGCAGGCGGTCTTCGGCGCCAGCCTTATCCTGATCACGGGCTATATCCAGCGGGAAGGGGAGGTGGTCCACCTCATTGCCCGGTCGGCGGTCGATCTCTCCCACATGCTGGCCAGCATTGGCGGCCGCGATGATCCGCTAAACCCGCCGCACCAGCCGGGGGATGAATTCCGGAACGGCGGACCGGGTGAAGATCCGCGTGTCGTCAGGCAGGCGCGGATCGATCACAAGAGCCGGGATTTTAAGTAAGGGCAGTTCGGATTTTGGTCCATAGCTGACGTTGGTCCCTAATCGAAAGTCGCGAAAAGCGGAAGTTGCATTGGCTGCTCGCCCACTCGCCGCTTATCCTAGCACCAGCGCCATTACATGAAATTCCGGAAGTCGTACACGCAATCAACAATATTAGGGTTTTGCTGGATAATCGAAGCAAATCGAGCCGAGTAAACCAGCGTCACCGGTAGCTTTTTATATAGTGTGTTGTTGTTCCAATCCATTTTGGTGAGGCCAAGGATACCGGCGCATGTTTCATGCCAACCGCCGGCACCTGAGAAGCGCCGGAGGAGGACTGGCGAGGGGACGGGCTTCAAAACACCTTCTTTATATACGTCCTGATTTGCTCGCTGGATGTTTACGCCTGGGACGCTACCTTGCGTCCATAAAAGGGCTTCGGAACCGTTCAATGGAATGTAAGTGCCGCGAAGGATTGGATAGCCGAAAGATTTAGGAGGTGATTTGTCATCGAACCGGATGGCTTTCCATGCCGTATCCTTGACGATCTGAACAAGCTCGACCTCAGTTCCGTCTCGAAAACTGTCCAGTGCTCCAAGCACCTCCTCTTCCTTAAATGGCGTGTTTTTGTGAATCGTAACCTTTGAAGGGGCGCGGCCTTGGTGGCCGCTTTGGTAGATGTTCAGGCTTCGTGACAACACAGACTGCATTTCATAGTAGCTTAGGTAGGGATTGCGGCGCTCGTCCTCTTTGAATTCCTTGGTATCATAAGCGACAAACTCGAAACCGGTGCCGTCGGGATCGAAAACCTGGCTACAGCAGGTCGTATAGTTGGCGCCATCCTTTCCGGGCTTCATAGCATAGCTGATGCCAACAAATGCTTCGTCTTTTCGAACGCCCTCCAGCTTCCAAGGTACACCCCCGGCCTTCGCGAAAAGTGCGATGCTAATGCCCCACAAGACATTCGCTCGGCATGACCGGGTAAAGCTCGTGTCCCGCAAAATCTGCACGGGTATATTAGACGGCGCACAATAGGCTTTAAGATAATCGTGGAAATTGAAGCTTTCGCCTTCAAAACACGCTGCCCAGTTCGGCGGAAGAAATACTAGCGCTGCGTCGAATTCAGCCCGAACCTGCCGCAGGCGGGCGATTGCGCCAAACAGGCCCTGGGCGAGATCATTCTTCTTGCCCTCAGCGGCAAGTTGATCAAGGTTTGCTGAAATTGCGATCGTGGTCCGTTCGGTAGGGGCGATTAGCGGAATGCGAAAGAGCTTTTGGAACCCAGGATACTCCGGGTAATAATTGAGAGCTTCTTTCGGGCGTGCCGGCGCGTTCAGTTCACGGATCATCCCTTGTACACGGGGAAGATCGCTCTGACGACATACGACTGCCAACCTAACAGAGGCAGGAAAGCCGAGTTTCGCACTATAAGGGCCCGCTTCAATCAGTCCAACAAGGGGGTGCTTATAAAGCCTCCCATCGTTGAAGAGCAGCTCGGGGTCCGGAATTGAGGTATAGCCGGCTAGGGCCGAGTTGAGGCCAGTCATGCTGTAAGCCTCCAGGAATACCCTGTCTGGCTACCAATGGAGAAGGCGGGGTTTTCCGACGATGCCCCGCTCTCAAACGGCGTAAAAGTATGGACAGTTGGTTGTGCTTGTTTGCCGAACACGGTTTCAATCCACGCCGACAATAGATCGTCATGGCGATTGTTATAACGTTTGCGCCGCCGGGTATCGAGGAAATCCTTTGCTATTTCGCGACCGCGCGGCGGCCAAACCCACAGATCGGGATCAATAAGCATCCAGCCTTGACCATTTTTCCAGGTGAGCGAAACCCGGAGTGCTTCAGTCCAGTATAGAGGCTCAGACTGGGGGTGTTCGTCGGTTACGGTGGTGGTTAGGCCGGGAATGGCTCCAGAGAGCCCCTCCGCCTTTGCTTTGATCGCGCTGAGTTGCGTCAGGTCTTTGGCGTTGCGATCGACAATCAAATAACTGCCGTTGCGTGTTGTTCTGGACAGTAATGGTCGACCTCGTGCCAATCCCTTTATCAGGGCCTCTTCCAAAAACCCTTGGAGATAGAGATAGTCTGAGCCGAAAAGGTCTGTCGGCAGATCAACGGGTGTCAGATTAGTAACCAGCGATCCGAACGCGGCTTTGATATCACTCGTTCCGCCCCAGGCAAGAATATGCTCGCCTTTTGTAAATATCACCTTGCCTCTTGCCTTGGCTTGGACGTCCCGAAGTTCGGACCAGTCAATACCACGGCTTGTGTCGACGCGTAGTGCCTGCATCGGGAACTGTCGGATTGGTAGCGAATTTAGCCGCACCAAAGGACGGGAGTTGCCCGGTGTGGGCACAGGAATATCTACGCCGGTCGTAGCTGAGCGGCGAACCTTTGCGTCCAGATCGATCGGCTTATTCTCGATGTTGCGCCACAGCCGAAGCATGAGTGTGTCAAATGTCTCTATTTCAATGAGGTCTGTGCGAATCCCTTTGCTTTTTGCCTTGGCGATCAGCGCTGTTACGGCGGGGAGGGGACGCGAGCCGGCAATATCCGTCCAAAATAGGCCCGCTGGGAAAGCATTTGTTTGATCCAAAGCTTCATTCAACAGGACCATCACGCTTTCGTCGCGACCGCTGTAGCCCGCCACAATCAAACCAAAGCGCGCGGCGGACGCGACCAGGCATCGCGCTAGTTCCTGATCCTGCTGAAGAAGATCGGAGGTCAGATTTTTGATGCTGTCATAACGAAAATCGCCATGAAGCTTCACGTAGAGGGGGTACTCTTCGTTGTTTAGGGCTTGTAGCGCCGCGTGAGATCCTTCCAGATGATATGCCGCTAAAGATCGACCGGACACTTCGGCGAAGGCACGTTCAACGACGCTGTCAAAGTTGGTGGTAAAAAGCGCGCGCATATGACCGGCCGCCAGAAGTGCGCCCATTACACGGTTGCCAACAGTCAGCTTGACTTTGCTTTCGTCGAGAATGCCGCGAAGAAAATTTCGTTGACGTTCTTTGTCGTCTCCGAAGATCTTATCAAAGTAGCCTGAATACTCTTCGGGCGACCAAAGGGGAGGGAAGCCCTTGGAGTCCATGAAACTTTGAATACGCGCTCGCACGGCTTCATTTGTCATGTCTTGTAGACTGATTTCGGCGCTCTCTTGCTGACAATAGTAACGCCGTTTCAAATAAGCAATGACGTCATTTGCTGTGGGGAGGCCAGACATACGCGAAGTGCCAGCACCAATTAGCCAGGCGAACGCCGAAGGACGTTGAGAAAAATGTGCGATCAGTTCAGCTTGATTCATTAGGTGCCATATTACAGCGCTTGCATTAAAATACCAGTCAAAGGTGTGTTTAGCCTTCACTCTTGACGAACGGTATCGGAAAATTCAATCTAGTGGGAAGAGCGCTCTCTCGCATACCGCGTTGTTGTTACTGCGACGTTTGACAGAATGCTTGCTAAAAAGATCCGCCGCGCCGAATGATGCGGAACGGGCGGAGAGGGAGAGGGCGCTCTTACTTATGGCGGCAATACCGGCTGAACTGTTATCTCTGGCTGACTTCTATGCCTTTATGGGCTTGGCTACTTCAGAAGTCGCTTTCTTAAAAAAATATGCGATTTATCGGTACAATCGAGTTCAGGTACCCAAGAGGAGGGGCGGCACTCGAGAATTATTGATTCCTGACAAACGGTTGAAATATCTTCAGCGCAAAATATTACCGCTGCTAGAGCAGATTTATGAACCGCGATATCCCGTGCATGGATTCGTAAAAAACAAGAGCGTGATTACGAATGCAAACTCTCATCAATCGCGACCATATATCTTAAATCTGGACCTTAAGGATTTCTTCGGGACGATAACCCGAAATAGAGTCGAGGGGCTCCTGCGATATCTTGGAGTGCCACTCGACGTTTCTGAAGCGATTGGCGCCGTGTGTACAGCCGCATACACCCTGCCACAAGGCGCGCCAACGTCACCAATTTTGGCGAACATGGTTAGCTTCAGACTGGACAATGAACTAACCAGGTTCTGCAAGTCTCATAATTTTCGATACACACGGTATGCCGACGATCTGACAATTTCGAGCTACGTCGAGCCACATCAGCTTTTCGAAGGTTCAATGCCCGCGTCTGGAATCGTGGAGCAAGACAAGCTATCGTCCGAATTGCAAAGCATAATACTTAGAAATGCTTTCATTATTAATTCGGATAAGACTCGTTACTTCGGCAAAAAGCGACGGAAGGAAGTGACTGGTCTGGTCGTAAACGAATTTACAAATGTGCGAAGGACATTCGTACGCGATTTGCGTGCAGCGCTTTTTAAAGTACAAACTCTGGGCTTAGCGGCGGCACAAGCGGATTACGATGCTAAATACGGACCTGGCACCGATTTGCAACGTATGCTTCGCGGACGATTAGAGTGGTTGGGACAGGTTCGATCGCGTAGCTTCAGTGCCTATCGTACTTTGGCTTTTCGATACAACGATCTATTCCCCCTAAATCAAATTCCAATCGATCCGACATTTGACGAAATTCTAAAGGAAGCTGTGCTCGTCGTTCAATGGGACGAGGGTGACACTGGAGATCAAGACGCTCAAGGCACTGCGTTTTTCCTAGAGGGTGTGGGTTTAGTGACAGCACATCACTGCCTAAAGGACATGCCTGTCGAGTGGGCAGAAATTTTCCATCCGCATCGACCGACTATAAAATACAGAGCTAAACTGAGCCCAAAGTTTAGTGAGCACCACGACCTAGCTATCCTTGAACATAATATACCGGCTCATGTTCAACATTCTCTAAAACGTGCGAATGGTCCAACACCGAATAAGTCTAATATTATTGCCGCCGGCTATCCTGAATTTGGGCCCGCCGACAGCCTATCGGAACGCACTGGCCAAGTTATCGCGCGAACGACCCGACAATTGGTTAAGTACATTGAAGTTTCGGCAGTTATTGGCGATGGATTAAGCGGATGCCCTGTGATCAATGATCGCTATGAGGTCATTGCAATAGGTCATAGCGGCGGAGCGCTCGAATCAAAGCAATTGGCAGTTGATGTAAATGAACTCGACAATTTGCCTTAGAGGCAATGGATAGACGACGCAATCCTCAGGTGCCAGCAATCAGAATTGCGCCCATCCTCAACTCATGGCCTATCGCCGACACTGCAACCGCTTTCAGGGCGCGAAAATCCAGCGTGATACTGCATGCCGGGTGAACGGGAAAACACATATACCGATTTTCAATTTTCCGATGTGGAATGATTAGTTCCAGCGGCCTGACCTTCTACAATATCAGGCTAGTTCAATCGCCAATCGACGAATTTTCAGTTTGTGCCTCGGCCTATTTTTCACGCCCAGCTAATGTGTCCAAAAAGCTATGTAGCACCGGTAAGTCTTTCTTATTTAGACCGGCGACGCGAACCGTAATCTCCGCTATTTCGGGAGAACGGAGAGAACTTCGTGGTATTTCGGTCGTGAACAGTTCGGCAAAATCTATACCGAGGGCGTTGGCAAGCTTTTCGATAGTCTCAAAGCTTGGTTCGCTGACACCACGCTCAATACGCGAAATCATTTCTTTGCCGACTTTCGATTTTTCCTCGAGAGCAGGTTGGGTCATACCGCACCGCTTTCGGTGCAATACCAATAATTTTCGAAAACGCTCTTTCAGTTGGTCGGCCATTACTCATGACCGTAGGCCGGAATCGATAGTTCAAAAACGGCTTGACGATACGATAAAAATGTAACATCGTATTATGCGGTCTATTTGCGAACATGTTTGTGCTCTGGCTCTGCGACTACACACAAAATCCCCCGCACTACAACGAACGGCGTTCATGGTTATCCACATGATCGGAATGGACATTAGAAGCATCAAAAGTTGGCCAAAATGGAAACCGATAAAGTCGAACAGCTTTACAATTTGGCCCGCAGTGTAGGGGTTTTGGACCGCCACATCGGTGCACGGCTACGCTCGCGGCGCATCCTTCGACAAATGTCCGAGCAGTGGCTGGCGGATGCTCTAGGTCTACGGTTGGATCAATTGGAGGCGATGGAGGCTGGTACGCTTCGTATAGGGCCGCGCCGGTTGGCGTTCGTCGCCGCAGCGCTGGACGTTGCCGACAGGTATTTCTTCTTGGATTTTACGGGGAAGTATAAGGGGGGCGAGCGAAGGCGCGAGTGGCTGCGCGACGTCGATTGCTGGTTCCGCGACCAGATCGCACCAAATGAGGGACTATTCCTGACCATAGCTAAAGACGTGGTCGGTTCCAGAGGTGTGGCACGCGACCTGGTTCACGATGTCTATGCAAGTTTGCTGGTGGGAGATCGCTGGCAGACTATTGATCATCCCATGGCCTACATAACGAAAGCCGTCGTGCAGTCCGCGCGCCGGTTTGTCGCCCGAAGCAAGGTGGTGCCGCTAACTGCCTTCGAAACCGGCGCGGACGGGGGCGGGGTGAAATGTGAGGCGCCGCTTCCTGACGTCGCAGCGGCCCACCGGGACCATTTGCGCCGGGTGCTGGCGGCGCTAAACAAGCTACCCACAAAATCCCGACGCGTCATGATGATGCGCAAGGTTGATGGACTATCTGGTCCTGAAATCGCCGCACGTCTGGGGCTTAGCTTAAAAGGCGTCGAGATTCATATCACCAGAGGCAAGGTCGCGTTGAACAAGCTTTTAGAGGCCGATGAAGTGGGGTTGGGCCTGGGTGCGGTCTTGTCCGAGGAAGAGAGCCCCGCGGACACTTCCATCGCTGATTGACTTGACTTAAGCTGGACAGGTGGCGGAGGCGCGACCTCCCATCGCCGGATACCCAGACGTGACTGAACCTTTCGACAAAGAGCTGGACGACATTCTGGAAGCTGCGGCCAGTTGGCATACGCGGCTCGACCTCGGTACGGCAAACGAAAAGGCATTTGAAAGATGGCGCGCGGCCGATCCGCGACATGCTGCAGCGTTCGCGCGTATTGTCGGGACTGACGCGTCCGTGGACGATGTCAAACATCTCATCCCGAGCGAAATCGATGAATTCGAGGTTCGACCTGCGGTCCTGGACCGTCGGCAATGGCTGCGGGGAGCGTTTTCCGGTGCCGGCGCTGTTCTTGTGGCCGGCGGCGGCTTCTTCGCCTTTGTCAATCGGCGCGCCCACGCTCAGACACGCGTCGGCGAGCGGCGAAGCATCGTCTTGCCCGATAGCAGTCACCTTGACCTGAATACGGACACGAAGGTGTCATGGCGGTTTAGCGACGCCAAAAGAGAGATTTGGCTGGATCGTGGCGAGATTGCCGTTTTGGGACCTGCATCATTGCAACGTCTTACCATCTATGCCCTCGACCACAGTATCGAGCCCGAATTCGGAGAAACGAACGTCCGGATTGACGGGAGCCAGCTTGAGGTCGTCTGTCTCCATGGTGAGACTATGATCACGCCGAAATCAAAACTGTCACCGGACGCCCACGCTGACAAAGTGGCGCAGAAGGTTAGGGCAGGGCAGGGCTTTTCCTCGACGGTCAGCACGTATGGTGTTCGGACCTTAAAGGACACTGACATCGAAACGGTCGAAGCCTGGCAATCAGACGAGATAGTACTTAGCGGCCTAACCCTGGCCACGACTGTCGCGGAATATAACCGCTATCTCACCCGGAAAATCGTGATCCGAGATCCATCTCTGGCCGGAATTCGTCTCGGCGGACGTTTCAGTACCCGCGACACGTCCGGGTTTCTCCAGGGCTTGACCTCCGCATTTGGCATTAAGGTTTTGACGGAAGGCGATGTGACTGTTTTGACGCGATAATGCGTGAATTTGCAAAATCATGATCGAAGCGTGTGGGGTACTTCACCCGTCCCCGCCCTTTACCCCCACGGTCACAAAAGTGACACGCAAAGAAGGGGAACGACCATGTCCAATCATCGCTATCTGACTACTTTACGCACATCCGCCATCGCCCTTGCGGTCGGCGCCGCCTTGCTCTCAACAAATGCAGCCCTCGCAGACGACCGCAAAGTGGCGTTCGATATTCCGGCTGAAAGCACCGCGTCCGCACTCAATGATCTGGCAAATCAGGCCAATATCCACCTGATCTTTCCCTACGACATTGCCGCACGCACCACCGCGCCGGCGGTCAAGGGGACATATTCAGTTGACGAAGCATTACGGCAACTGTTGGCCGGCTCCGGTCTTGAGATCGCTTCTGACATAGACGGAACCATTTCGCTCCGGGAGGCGGGAACTAAGACCGAGCCGGCCGCGGAAATTATTGTTACCGGCACCCACCTACGTGGCATCAATCCGACGTCACCACTTCACACGGTAGATCGGAAAGACATCGAGCGGTCAGGCTATTCGGACGTCGGCCAGATTATCCGCAGCCTCCCGGAGAACTTCTCCGGCGGACAGAACCCTGGTGTCGTGGCGGCTTCAAGCGGAAACATTGCGAACCACAATGACTCCAATGCCGCGACCGTCAATCTGCGCGGTCTCGGCACGGACGCCACCCTAGTCCTGGTGAACGGCCATCGCCTTTCATCAGACAGCTTCAGCCAGGGCTCGGACATATCCGGTGTGCCTCTGGCGGCCGTCCAACGCATCGAAATCGTCCCAGATGGTGCGTCCGCCCTGTACGGTTCGGACGCGGTCGCAGGCGTTGTCAACTTTATCCTCCGCAAGAATTTTAACGGTACGGAACTCAGCGCTCGCTATGGCGCCCGCACCGATGGCGGCGGCGAAGACCAGCTTTACAGCGTCCTGACTGGGGTATCCGGCAGCAACTGGTACGCCATGCTGAACTGGGAGCACGAGGAGCAGAATGCCGTCACCGGTCAGCAAGCGGGCCTCGATACCTACTTGCCGACCGAAACCATTATTCGGCCGCAAGATCGGAACTCGGTCTTTGTGAGCCTGGGGCGGGATCTGACCAATGCGGTTTCCATATCGTTCGATGGCCTCTACAGCGATCGATACAATACGGCGGATTCGCAGCCGTTCTCGACCTGGGACTTCTATCAGTCCACGACCTACACGCCGGCCTACAGTGTCGCGGCAAATCTTGACTTCCATCTGGGCGGCGGATGGAAAGCGCATGTCACGGGCGTGGCCTCTGGCAGCCTGGACAATGAGTGGTCCCTTTATCCGGATTACGACTGGTCCTATGCCATCACCTACAAGAACTACCTGCAATACGCAGAAGCCACGGCCGACGGCACGCTCTTCACCCTGCCGTCGGGCGATGTCAAACTGGCCGTGGGCGGCGGTTACCGGCACGAAGGGTTCATGAGCGGGCGGCCAGGGACCAGTGACGCCTACGAAGGTACACGGGATGTCGCTTATGCCTACGCCGAAACCCAAATACCCGTGGTCGCCGCCTCGGAGACCAGGACCGGCCTGCATAGCCTGGATCTCAGCCTGTCCGGACGCACCGAGCACTACAGCGACTTCGGCAGCACGACCAATCCTCGCGTCGGCATTCGCTATGTGCCGCTGAACGACCTCGCAATCCGCGCCAGCTGGGGTAAGTCCTTCAAGGCGCCGTCCTTCCTCCAGTCGCATCTCCAATCCACGCTGTACCTCTGGGACGCCGCGAGTGTCGGCGGGGCTGCCGGAGGAACGGCTCTGATGACTTGGGGCGGCAATCCCGATCTCAAGCCCGAGAAATCGACATCGTGGACACTGGGGGCTGACTACACGCCGGCGAGCCTCCCGGCACTGAAACTTTCCGCCACTTATTTCGACATCGACTATGTGGACCGGGTCGTACAACCCGTCACTCTGTTCAGCACGGGCCTGAGCAACCCAATCTACGCGCCGTTTGTCGATCAAAACCCTTCGGCCGAATATCAAGCCGAACTGATGGCAAATGCGGCTATCTTCTACAACTACTCCAGCGGGGCCTATGATCCGTCCCAAGTTGTTGCGGTGATCCGTGACACATTTCAGAACGCGACTTCGCAGACCATAAAGGGGCTGGATGTGTCCTACCGCCAGTCGTTTGATGTCGGCGAAAGCACCATCAGTGGCTTCCTCAACGGCACATGGGCACGCCTGGAACAGCAGACCATCTCGACAATGCCGGTTGTTAGGCTTTCGGGCACAGTCTTCAATACCCCGAAGTTCAAGGCGCGCGGCGGGCTGACCTGGCAGAGGGCCGCGGTCACGCTGACTGGCATCGTCAATTACCTCTCAGATGAGGTGGACACGGGTGTGTTGCCATATGCCAAGGTTGGCTCATGGACCACGCTAGACGCCACAGGTGCCTATGTTTTCGCCAACGGTAGCGGGTTCACGCACGGCCTGAAGCTGTCACTGTCCATCTCGAACCTGCTGGACCAGCGCCCGCCGGAAATCTACTCCAGCCAATCGCACCTCCCAGGTATCAATTTTGACAGCACCAACACGTCCATCATGGGGCGATATGCCAGCCTAACCGTAACGAAGGCCTGGTAACCATGAGACTGCCTTCGAAACTATTGGGCGGGGCCTGCTTAATGGCAGTGCTGGCCCATCCGCTGACCTCTCCCGCGCAAGCGGGGGAGGGAACCGTGATGCCGGCTCGGTCGAGGACGGTGGACATCGACGACCTGATGGCACTGCGCGACATAGGCACCCTGCATGCCAGCGCCGATGATCAGATATTCAGCATCTCTCCGGACGGGACACGCATCGCGTTTCAGGTCCGACAAACGGACGCCGCCGCCAATGCCTACCGGCTGACCATGTACACCCTGGCGCTTAAGATAGGTGCCAGCCCCGTCGTGGTCGATCGGGGTGGCGAATATATGAAGGAGCAATGGGAAGGCGGGGGCTTCGCTGTGCAGATCCCGAGCGGGGCCTGCGCCGTCATAACCCCTGTTTGGTCACCCGACGGAAGCCGTATTGCCTATCTCCGCCGCGACAACGGCGTCACCCAAGCCTGGATAGCCAACGCGGATGGGAGCGGATCGAAGGCTGTCACGCGCGTCACTTACGACATTGAAGTCGTGGCGTGGACCGACGATGGAACACATCTGGTCGTGACAGGTAGACCTGGCCTTCTTGAATCGGCCGAGAAGCTCAAGACGGAGGGCCGGTCGGGTTACGTGTTTGATGACCGTTTTGTCCCGTTTGCCGGCAGCTACCCGCAGATTCCGTCACCGGTACCCTCAGCGCAATTTACCGTAAATCTGGAGACGGGTGAGATGGTGCCGACGACGGCGGCCGAGGCGGCGCGTCTCCGACCAGCACCTGCCGAAGGATATCCGACCCTGGCGACGCACATAGCGAGCTTGCCCACGGGAGAGCGGGCCTGGAGTGAGCCGCAGGTCAAGGACGACGTCAGCGCCCCGACCTTGATTTCGATTGGTCGCCCTGGTCGGAAAGTCCAGTCTGTAACCGTAAAGCCCCATGACGAAATCTCATCCCTGTTCTGGTCGCCGGATGGTCGCACGCTGTATGTCCTGAAGCGCGATGGTTGGGGATTGAGCTTCACCTCGCTCTACGCCTGGCACGTGGGCGAACGGGGGCTTCGGCCCGTGTTCAGCACGCGGGATATGCTGATCGGCTGCCAGTTCCTCACCGACCATCTGATTTGCGGCCACGAGGCGTCCACGCAACCGCGCGAGCTGGTGTCGGTTGACATCAAGACCGGCGCGATCACCAAGCTATATGACCCCAATCCCGACTTCGCCTTATTGCGCAAAGGGAGCGTGCATCGCCTCGAATGGACGAACGCCTTTGGCGTGCCCGGCTTCGGAGACCTGGTCCTGCCACCGGACCATAAGGCTGGCGAGAAGCACCCGCTCATCGTGGTGCAGTACCAGACCCGAGGTTTCTTACGGGGCGGGACGGGGGATGAGTATCCGATCCAAGCCCTGGCCAGTCATGGGTATGCGGTCTTAAGCGTTCAGGGCGCCATGAGCGTTAGTTACCTTGCCGGCGCGAAGACCTGGGAGGACGCCAATCGCGAGGATTTCAAGGATTGGAAGGATCGGCGCAGCATATTGTCATCGCTCGACAAAGGAGTTGACGTTGCGATCAGTGAGGGCGTCATCGACCCAGATCGCATGGGTATCAGCGGTCTGAGTGAGGGCGCGGCTTCGACCATCTTCGCCCTGATCCATAATAACCGGTACAAGGCCGCCAGCCTGGGCTCTTGTTGCATGGAACCCTCGGTGACCGGCTTTCTCAATGGGGCGGGTTACCGCCAGAGGATGCGAACGTGGGGGATTCCAGCACTGACCGATAGTGCGGACGGATTTTGGTCGCACATCTCATTGCGGGCAAACGCTGACCATCTGGAGACACCGATCCTGGTTCAGGTGTCCGATGTCGAGTTCCCGGCGGCGCTGGAGGGGGTTGTTGCCCTTCAGGAAAAGCAAAAGCCTGTCGAGACCTATGTCTTCCCCGATGAAAACCACATCCTGTGGCAGCCGGCGCATCGCCTCGCTGTGTATCAGCGAAACCTGGCCTGGTTCGACTACTGGCTGAGGGACATAAAGGACCCGTCGCCTGATCGGGCAGCGGATTACAAATTGTGGGATGCGCTTCGCGGCGCGCCCGCTACGAACTTGCGCGTGGCTCCGGGGCCATAGGTAAGCGCGCAAGGCCGGCCCCGTCTGTCCTCACTCCCGGACGGGGCCGTTTCCGCCTTTTGTTGTCGGCCAGAGACTGCCAGTGCCTCACCCAGGCTTCGCACTCGGTCAGCGCCAACAAGAGGATATGGTTGGGTGTAGCCAGCACCGAGCGCGGTGACAGGACCGTTTCCAGTCGAGACAGGTCGAGCATGCCTGTGTCGGCCAGGAGACCGCCAAGTAAGAAGTCCTGCATCTCGGCACGGTGCTTTTCAACCATCTGGAACACCGCCGTGTCCGGCGTACCTTTGGACCGGCGGTGCGCCAGTTTGCCAGGTATGAGGTCGGAAAACGCTTGCCGGGCGATGGACCGATCTTCCCCTTTTGATACCCATTTCCAGGTGGGTATCTTAAGGCACGCCTCTACAATCGGCTGCGATAACAATGGATCGACTGCGGGGATGCCGCGCCGTGGGAAACCGTCAATGCTCCCCTGCATGCGTGCCATCATGGCGACATGCACCGCCTTGCCAATCAGCGCGCCTTTTGGTGGTTCCAGCCACGGATGGTCCAGCGTCAGATCGGCTGGCGACAGCGCGTCATCGCTGAGGAAACCCTGATGGCCTTGAAATGCGTAGCGCGCGCTGCCGGCGTATTGTCGACGGGCAGCCATTTTGATGACATCCCAATTGCTGTTGCCGGTCATCGCGCAGATGTCCTGGATTGTTTTCCATGTGCCGAGCCCAAGGCCCTGTCCGGCGATCTGGTCCAGAAGGGGCGTTGCAGACCGCATGTGGCAAAAGACGTTATCACCGCCGACGCCTTCGAAGATCGCAGTCGCGCCGACTTGCTCGGCCGCGTCGAAGCGGAGGCGATTGACAGCATGGGTGAACGCGGTCTGGCTGGGGCGCGGCAGGTGTGCGGACGCACTTTGACGAATGTTGATGTCGAGGCTGTTGTGCCAGGCACTAACTATTGGCAGCCCTAGACCGCTCGCCACGGTCTCGGCATAGGTGCGTTCATCGCCCTCTGGCTCATCGGTTGACAGAGTGACGCAATTGACGCTGCATTTGGCCCGTGCGAGGCACGCGGCGACAATGGATGAATCCAGCCCGCCCGAGAGGCTGAGCAAAACTCGATCGAAGGCATTCCCCCAGGCTTTCACCGTAGACAGCACTGTTTCGCGCAAGTCCGCCGCCATATCTGCATCGCTTCGCTGGTCGATGCCGGCATGATCCCAGGGGGACCAAACAGGGCGTATCGACGTCATCTCGCCCTTTACCAGCAGGCAGTGTCCCGCCAACAATTCGGTCACACCGATCAACGCCGTTTCCGGCGTACGCAAATCCCGGCAGTACAAATGGCGAGGCAGAAACGACCAGTTGACGGACGGCACGTAGCCGGCCTCGCAGAGCGCTTCGATATCTGAGCCTATGACCACGCTGTCGCCCACACGCACGTAATAGCAGGGCATTAGGCCTGACGGATCGCGCATGATCGCGATCGCTCCGCCTTCGGGTTCAACGAACGAAACATATCCGCCCCAAACCGTGTTCAATAAGCTGGCTCCTGCAGAGGCCTTGCCCTGTTTCACCTCTGGCGCTTCAATTCGTTTGATATGAGGCGATCCGGCCGTTTTGGAGAAGAGGTGGCCAACCGCCACGCCACCGGCCATGTGCGTCGTGGCCTCAACATCTTCATTGCCGACGAGTACGCAGAGGAAGTCGCTCATATAGACCGGTGTGAAGCCGTGCTGCGCGACCACTTGCCTGGCCATGGCCTCGAATTGATCGGAAGCGGTCGCGACAAGCGCCAGATAACGAATAGCCATTTAAATCACCAAAATGGGCGTGAACGGTAGAACAGTGTCGAGTGTGTCCGTCAGGACCGTTCCACGATCCTGAACCCAGGCATGAGCACGAAAAGGAGACATGCGGACGCCGATCACCATGTTCGGGAAATATCCGTCGCGGTTCAGCAAGCGGGTAAAACCTACGGCCGTACGCAGGCACTGATCCTGGGACGACAATATGCGGGTCGCCGTCCGATAGGCAGCGATATGGCGAGATGGGATCGGTGTATTGCCGTGACGCTGGCCGTCTTGAGCCTTTGCCTCACGAAGGGACGTGAGCACGGACAGGAGCGGCAGCCTGGAAAGATCACGTGTCGCACGCCTTTGGGACAGAACGGCGCGGAGGACCAGCCATGGATTCGGGGCCGAATGCAGGACGTCGAAACGGCTGGAGGTTCTGGCGAGGACTTCGCGAGAGGGAGACGTCAAGTCATGGGTGACCGAGGGAACGATGACACCAAGTTCGACCAGGCGCTCGATGTCACGTGTCCCGGCATTCGGTGGTTCCGCTCCAGATAGCAGGCTCAGGAATGGACTTTCCAAATCGGGCGGCAGGCAGAAATATCGGTCCTGAGCCAGATTGAGGAACACGCACCGGTGATTGGCAATGCAGACGTACTGGTGCGATGGGAGTGCGAAGCCCATGCGAACACTCCTGTTTTGAGAGAAGGATGCGCGCGCGGCATCACGCCACGCGCGCACGAAGGATCAGTCGGCGGACAGCATGGAGCCGGGCTTGAATTGCTCGGTTGCCAGGTCGGCCTGAACGATACGGCCTTGGCCCTTCGTTTCGACGGTGGCGGCACCGAGATCGACGAGGGCTTCGGATTCACGATCATACTTGGTCATGGTCTTATCCTTTCGGGTTTGAGTTGAAATGCCATGGAAAGTCATGGCCACCCGAGGGTATGCCTCCTCGAAAATGATCCCAAACTGATCTTATTTTGATCATTGAATGATCAAACGATTATCTTTTGGCGCCGGACCTTTATAGCCTGGCCAATTTTGCAATCGTTATATTGTAAGGGTTTTGCGCTATTGCCCGTAGGCGAGGGCGACGAATTCGGTGACCAGTCTCAGGCGCTTGTGGTGATATTTGGTGACCAAGCGCCGCAGCAACTTTAGATCATGCGCATCCCACGCGTCCTGGAACGCTTTTAACTCCGCCGGATGATCGATGAGTGTGCCTGTGTCGAGCTGGCGGATGGGCCGCAGGCGATCGTTCACATTGGCGACCGCGTATTTCGTTTCGTCCATGTCGCTAAATGCCGCGATTGCCAGGAACAGCGCCTCCGTGGCCGTGACGATATCGTCCTCGCTTAAGTCCAGCGGTGGGAACTCGGGATCGGTCTCCTCGCGCATCGCGATCTCGATCGCCATTAGCAGGATGCGCTTGTTCCACTTATGCACCTCGCGAATTCGGCGCTCCTTCGCCGCCGGGATCATAAAGCCGTCGTGCGGGGTCACCTCGACCACGCGCTCGCCTATCATCCGATTGACGAGAAGTCGGATGGGCTGGGTGCTGAATTCGTACTTATTTGCCAGCGCTTCGATATCGACTTTCTGACCAGGGCGCACGCGGCCAGCCAGGACCTCCTTCCGGAGATCCTCATAGATGCCTTCGCTTCGGGACGGCTTACCCATGACGGTCCTTGTCGGCGCCTGAGGCCTGGGCAGCGGACCCGCCGGTTTCAGCTTGGGCGCGATATTGTGAGGAAAGTAGTCGCCTCAGAATAGAATGAGAAGGCGGTAAAATCAAGCTGGGAGGAGGGGGCACGCTCTGCCTGGTCCCTCTGTGTCCAGATCAACTGGGTTTGTAGATGCCCTGCGCCACCCGGTCCGAAATATCCTCGCGGCGCTGATAATAGGCCATCAGCTCACGCCGCAGTCCCTGTTTATCCCGCCGCCGCCAGCAGTCCAGCAACCTTTGATATTCCGCCTCCCGATCGGGCAGCCAATCGGGCTCGTAGGCCCGAATGGCCAGGGTCTCTTCTCGGAGAATGGCAATGCTCGTGTTGAGATGCGGATTGTCCGCGCTTTTGAGGATCTCCTCGAAAAGCTCATCGATTGCCGCGCCGACATCAAACGCCGGCGTATTCGAGGGATCGGTCTCGGAGGCGGGCGGTCGCTGTGTCATCGCAGTCCAGTCCTCGGCGCATGGGATAAGCCCAGCGTAATTTCACCAAGCAAATCGCATTCCGTCAATCGTTTGTTGCTCAGGGGCGCCGCCCCTCGCGCGGGCAAGGTCCGCCTCCGGTGTCCCCTACCTTCCTCGCAGGCTTGTGCAGGCCGGGCGATCCCCCTCCGGACGCGGGCCTTGCCTTTTCTACCCCCGGTCTCGGCGACGGCCAAGGTTTCAGCGCGGCCTTAGTGCGCTGGAACCCATTGAAGAGGGTAGAGCAATGACTGTTCAAATCACCACCCGCAACACCGTCCTACAAGGCGATTGCATCGCGACCATGCAGCAGCTTGAGAAAGGCTCGGTCGATTTTATCCTGACAGACCCACCCTATATTGTCGGCTATAAGGGCAGGGACGGCCGGTCGGTCGCCAATGACGACAACGATCGCTGGCTGAAACCAGCGTTCAATCAAATGCACCGGGTTCTGAAACCTGGCGGCTTCTGCGTATCGTTCTATGGTTGGAACCGGGTTGACCTGTTCATGGAGGCCTGGAAGTCCGCCGGCTTCCGAGTGGTTGGGCATATCGTGTTTCGGAAGCAGTACGCATCCTCAGCGCGTTTCCTCCGCTACGAGCACGAAATGGCCTACCTTCTGGCCAAGGGGGACGTGACGCCACCCGCCTGTCCCATCCCGGACGTGATCGACTTCCACTATACCGGTAACAGGCTGCATCCGACCCAGAAGCCCGTCAAAGCCTTGTCGGCTTTGATCTTGTGTTTCACCGCACCGGGCGACCTGGTGCTGGACCCCTTCTGTGGCAGCGGGTCAACCCTGGTCGCCGCGGATGCGCATGGCCGTGCCTGGTTGGGAATCGAACTGGACCGCGGGCACTTCGAGACCGCTACCCGTCGGCTGGCCAGTTTCCGGAAACCCCTTGACCAAGCATTGAGCCAACAAACGCCGCCGGCGCCAGGCGGACAGAATACGCTGAGACACTGACCGCACTGATAGACCCTCAGGCCGCGAGGTTTGGGGGTCTGTCAGGGACAAGGAGGGATCGGCGCGGACAATCGCGGCTCGTTACCTATCAAGTGGCGCGGTGGCGCCTCAGGTTCAGAAGGCTAATGGCGCTGCCCTCGCGGCGGTCAAGGGGCGTGGGCGGTGTCCCCAACCTTCGGCGCGAACGGTGCGCCTGCCAGGCCGGGTGATCCCCCTCCGCCCGTACCCCTGGACCTCTGCTACCCCGGTCTCGGCGACGGCCAGGGTTTCAGCGCGGCTTTTCAGCGCTGGAACCCATTTGGAAAGGTAACACCATGCAAATTATCGGAACTTTCACCAAGGCTGGCGATATCTATGTCGGCAACATCCTCACTCTGACCCTGAACCTCACTGTCAATATCGTCCCCGTCGAACGCGTGTCCGAAAACGCACCCGACTATCGCATCCACTGGGGCAGCGTCCAATGTGGCGCGGGCTGGCGGCGCACCAATGATCAAGGTGGTGAGTTTCTGTCGGTCAAGATTGACGACCCCATTTTCCCCAACCCGATCTACGCCACCCTTAGCTACGACCATGAGTTTGAGATGTTCATGCTGGTTTGGTCGCGGCCGAAGGGCGGAGACCGGAAAAGCGCAAAGCCCCCCAAAGAGACCTGAGGGGCTTTGGCTGCGCGTTGGATGCGAGGGGCGGGCGCGATTGGGGGGCAATCGCGCCCTGCGCCGCCAAATTCGGGGGGGAATGAAAACGGCGGCAAGTTCTTTCTATAGACGAAAAATAGGGCCTGACTAAGGCCTGGAAGGAGAAAAAGACTAAGGGCTCTGCCCTCGCGACGGTCAAGGATGAAGTCCAAGGGGACCGCGGCGGCCGGTATCCCCAGCCTTCCGCGCCCCAGGGGGCTTGTGCAGGCCGGGTGATCCCCCTCCGGCCGCCCCGTCCTTGACCTCTGCTACCCCGGTCTCGCCGACGGGCAAGGTTTCAGCGCGCCCCAAAAGGCCCGCTGTAACCCTAGCCTTTAAAGGAAATCAGACCATGAATAAGCAATCTAAAATTACCGCTGTCGAAACCGGTGTTCACACCCTGATCCCCTTGAGCCAGTTGCTCAAATCCCCGCGAAATGTCCGCAAAGTCCCGCATACCGCCGACGCCATCGAGGCCTTAGCGGGTAGCATCGCTGCCAAGGGCATTCTGCAAAACCTCGTCGTGGAGCCGGAGACGGACGAGATCGATTGTCCGACTGGACGCTTCTTCGTTACCATCGGTGAAGGGCGCAGGCTGGCACAGTTGCTGCGTCTGACGCGCGGCGCAATCACCGACGACGAACCGATCCCGTGCGTCATCGATACCGTCAACGATCCGCACGAAATCAGCCTCGACGAAAACGTAACCCGCGAGGCGATGCACCCGGCTGACGAGTTTGAGGCCTTCCGCAAGATGAATATCGAGGACGGTCGCAGCGCGGAAGATATCGCCGCCCGGTTTGGCGTAACCGTTCGCAAGGTCAAGCAGCGCCTACGTCTGGGAGCGGTCGCGCCCCGCCTGATGCAGGCCTATCGGGACGAAAAGCTGACGCTGGACCAGTTGATGGCCTTCTGTGTCAGTGAGGACCACACGCGTCAGGAAGCCATCTATGCTGGGCTGAACCAGTGGCAGCAAGAACCCCACCACATCCGCCGTCTGATGACGCAGGGCGATGTGGACAGCGATGATCGCCGGGCGAAGTTCATCGGCATCGAAGCTTACGAGGCATCGGGCGGGCAGGTCGAGCGCGATCTCTTTACCGAAGAGGGGGGCGGCAGGCTTACCGATGGTGTGCTGCTCGATAAGCTGGTGCTGGACCTGCTGATGGAAGAAGGCGCAGCCGTCCAGACTGCCGAAGGCTGGAAATGGGTCGAGGCTCATATCGACTTCCCGTATATCGCCGGTATGCGCCGTGCCTTCCCGAAGGTCGTGGCTTTGTCGGACGAAGATGCGATGACGCTGGATGCAGCCAAGACCGAACTGCGCAACCTGTCGGAAGCATATGAAGACTACGACGAGTTTCCGGACGACATCGATGCCAAGATGACCGAACTGGAAACGGACATCGCTGAACTTCAGGCGCGTGCCTCGGCCTTTGATCCGGATGACATCGCCCGCGCTGGTGTCATCGTCAGTCTGACCTATGATGGCAGTGTAAAGGTGGAACGTGGCCTCATCCGCGCCGAGGATTGGGAGGCCTCGCAGCGGCAGGATGATGATGCCGACGATGACGAGACGGCAGATGAAGGCGGCGACGGCGGGGACTATCGGGACGATCAGGATGGTGAGGACGACGAGAAGAAGGTCGTCAGCACAAAGTTGTCAGACGGGCTGGTTCGTGACCTGACGGCCCATCGCACAGTCGCCATGCGTCTGGCCTTGGGCGAGCAACCGGAGATCGCAGGGCGCGCCTTGGCCCATTTACTAGTGCTGGACGCCTTCTATGGGGACCGATCTAGTTCTTGCCTCGAAATCCGTTCCGTCAGCACCGACCTCAAGGGGTGGATGGAGGACTACGATCAATCCACCGCTGTCGAAGCATTGCAGGCGCGTCATGACGCGTGGGCTATGCGATTGCCGGAGGCGGATGCGCTTTGGTCTTACCTGCTGGCCATGGACCCGGAGGACCTCGGCCTGTTAATCGCACATTGCATTGGCCTCACGATTAATGTGGTGCGTCAGCCATTTGACAAGCGTCCAGCAGAACGGTTCGCGGAAGCGTTGGCCACCAGCCTATCGCTTGAAATGGGCGCGCATTGGCGGCCTACGGCGCGCCGGTATTTCAGTCGCGTGACCAAGGATCAGATCACGGAGGCCGTGCGGGAAGCGGTCGGGGATGCTGCCGCTGACCGCATCGCCAAATTCAAGAAGGCGGACATGGCGGCCGAAGCTGAGACGCTGGTCATGCCGACTGGCTGGTTCCCGCCACTGTTGCGGGTGGTACCTCTGGCCCTTGTGGCGGAGGCTGAAACGGAGCTTCCGGAAGCAGCGGAATAGCCGGGGAGGGGGCCGCGTCAGCGGCCTCTTTCTTATTAGACAGGATAGTCCCGCGCCTCAGGGCGCGGGGCTTTTGTCATTTCAAGCGAGGCAAGACTAAGGGCGCTGCCCTCGCGCCGGTCAAGGGTCAAGTCCCGCAAGCGGGACCGGTCAGGGCGGTATCCCCAGTCTTCGGCGCGATAGAGCGCCTGCCAGACCGGGAGATACCCCTCCGCCCTGACCGCCCTTGACCTCTGCTACCCCGGTCTCGGCGACGGCCAAGGTTTCAGGCGGGCCAAGAGGCTCGCTGAAACCCAGCCTCGATAGGAGAGAATTCAATGAAATTGATCTACCTGCCTGACCAGAAGCAGATTGTTCAGGATGATGTTGCGCGCACCCTAGTAGCTACAATGACCCCTGACGGGCTTGACGATATGCCGACCGAAACCATGGCAAAGGCGATGGCTGTGGCTCCAGAACTGGTGTGCATTCTGGAGGGCATTCTGAATGTGAAGCCAAATCCGGACGGTGGCTGCACTCTGTTAAAGAGCGATATTGACAGCATTTGCCTCGCTCTTTGGGAGTTCACACCCGCCGACTACCTTGCCCTGACGTGCCTCGTTTATGTGCCGTACTAGGAGCCGCAGCTATGAGCGATAAATCATTTGTTTCGATGGAACAGCGGGCATGTTTGATCTGCGGTATTATGTTTGATACCGGCAGTTTACTTCTGGATAAGCGACTACGCGCCAGCATGGAGCGCCATACAACGACCGGCTGGGGGCTTTGTCCAGAGCATCAAACGCTGGCCGATGACGGCTTTGTTGCCCTTATCGAATGCGATCCACACCGCAGTGGATCGACCGCGAATGAGCGGCTCACACCCGAAAATGCCTACCGAACAGGCCGCGTGGCGCACCTGAGAAGAGCGGTCTGGCGGGACATTTTCAACGTCGCCCTTGCTGACACGGAGGCCTGTGTTTTCGTTGAACAGGCCGTGATTGACCACTTAGAGGCGATGACCAGCCGACCCGCCCCGGACGGGCAGGAAGACCCGCCGGACTAACGGATGGCTGGCCCTAAAATGAGACGTGAAGCCGGGAATTGGGAACAGTTTCCGGCGGCTCGCCATGCCAGCGGCATGGCTCGCGGGGGGGCGAAATCGATGCCGATCACCGCGTAAAGTCGGCCCTTTAGGGGGATTCGATTTCAGGTGGGACCCGTTTCCGAATCTCCCGCAACCCCCCTCCAAAAACCACCCTGTCCAAACGACCGGACGCCGTCGCGCCCGGCGTTTTTGGGACAGAAAACATGGACGACGCAATCGCACGCGCGGCACAGGCGCGTAAGGGTAGCCCTTATCTCAATGCCTCACAGGCGGGGCACTATTTGGGCCTTTCGACCAAAACTCTGGCACGTCTCAGACAATCCGGAACCGGTCCGGCATTTCGCCAACTGAGCTGGTCAGTCAGATATCATATCGATGACCTGACGGCCTGGAGCCAAGGGAAAACCTCTACCAAATCGCCGCGCCTGGACGAAGGAGAGGCGCTTTGATCATCCGCATATTCCCTCGATCCCGTCTCGGACAGGCTCGCAGTGTGCGGCGCGTCTATCTTACCGCCACCGCCATTGCGTTCGGCTGTCTGGCGCTGGCAGGCCGGTCCGAACGACCCGCCATAATCTATAACCCCAGCCCCAGTGCGCCCCTCGGATACTATCGCACGTTGGCCCCGACGAGTCCGGCAAGGGGCGATTGGGTCTTGATCACGGCACCGGACCCGGCCCGTGAACTAGCCGATGCGCGTGGGTATTCGCCAAAGACCGTGCCCATGATCAAATCTGTGGCGGCGCTCGGTGGTGACCGGGTTTGCGCCGCCGACGGTCTCATTTCGATCAACGGGAAAGTCGTTGCCACCCGCATGCGTTTGGATCATCGAGGCAGGCCTATGCCTTGGTGGTCCGGCTGCTTGACCCTCAACAACAACGAGGTTTTCGTACTGAACAGAGGTGCCCCGTCATCATTCGACGGGCGTTATTTCGGGGTGATCCAGCGGCAGGCGATCCGCGCCCGGTTGGTGCATTTATGAGGTGGCGGGTCAGCTGGATCGCCTTAAGCCTCGCCATTTTTGGTCTATCGGCGACGGCGGACGCGGCACCTCCGGACGGGGGATCACACACCGAAATCGCCACGAGATGGCGCTCGGAAATCGCCAAGGCCTCGCTGAAATTCAACATTCCTGGGGCCTGGATCGAAGCCGTCATTCTGGCGGAAAGCGGCGGTCAGACGATGCTGAACGGCGGCCCGAACACCTCCCCAAAAGGCGCGATTGGGCTCATGCAACTCATGCCCCAGACCTACGCCGAGATGCGACAACGTTATGGTCTGGGCAGCGATCCTTACGATGCGGCGGACAATATCATGGCAGGCACGGCCTACCTTCGACTGGCTTATGACGCCTTCGGATACCCCGGATTGTTCGCCGCCTACAATGCCGGGCCGGATCGTTACGGGCGCAGTCTGGCAGGCGAGAAACTGCCGATGGAAACAAAGCTGTACCTGGCTAAACTGACACGGTTGACGACCGATCAGCCCGTCAATCCCCCCTCGGTCTTCGTTACCTTGAGGGAGGGGGCGGACGATCGGTCGGCAGGAGAGACGCCCACCATTTTTGTGCCCTTGGAGTGAGGGGCTGGAGCGTGATCGAAACGGGAACAGAATGAAGGCAAGATAAAGGCTCAACTCTCGTTTCGCGTAAGTGATTGTCTGCACATCGTTTTCTGGGATTTGAAAAATTTGCCAGGAGTTGTTTCGCTGTAATTCGTTGAATTTGTTCAGATCGGCTATTGAGATGAAAGACGACGACGTAACGCCCCGACTGGGGCGAATTCGGGCCAAGGGCGACCGGTCTTTTGTCCCCAAAGTGCTCAAAGCCGCACGCAAATCCGGCGGTCTGAAACCAATCGGACGAGGCGGAGTCGGTAAGAGGTTTAGCCGGGGTAGGGGAGCGGGCATTTCGACGGTGACAGCCGGCGGTCGCGTAAGGGGGCCAGCCGCTCGCCGTGTCATCCTCAAAGCCCGGTACACGAGCCTAACCGGCAAAGGCCTGAAGGCAGCGCGGGCGCACCTGAGATATCTTCAGCGTGATGGCGTGACGTTGGAAGGGAAGCCAGGCACCTTGTATGACCGGGCAAGTAACCAATCCGACGGGCGCGATTTCATGGACCGGGCGGCGGACGATACGCGCCAATTTCGCTTTATAGTGTCGGCGGAAGATGGCGATCAATATGCTGATCTGAAATCCCTGACCCGCCGCTTCATGGACCAGATGGAAAAGGATCTCGGCACCCAGCTCGACTGGGTCGCAGTCGACCACCACAATACCGGTCATCCGCACACCCATATCGTGGTCCGAGGACGGGACGAAAATGGGAAGGACTTGACCATCGCCCGCGATTATATTGCCGAAGGTATGCGCGATCGTCTTCAGGCGCTCGTCACCTTAGACCTTGGGCCTCGATCCGAGCGTGAAATCGATCTGGCGCGGCGACAGGAGGTGGATCAGGCGCGGCTTACCAGTCTTGATCGCCAACTGATCCGCAACATGTCACTGGATCGCATCGTGGAGCCGGACGCCCTGGATCAGAAAGTTCGCGCCTACCAGACCGGTCGCCTGCGCAAGCTGCATGAATTTGGCCTCGCCGAGGACATGGGGAAAGGACGCTGGCGACTGGCGGAAGGGATGGACGCGACACTCCGTCGGATGGGGGAACGCGGTGACATCATCAAATCCCTTCACCGCGAGCTTCAGTTGAAAGGTATGGAGCGCGCCGCCGAAGAGGGGGTTATTCATCAGGTTGAGGAAGGCCGCGGGTCTCAGGCGTCTATTGTTGGGCAGGTCCTCAAGCGCGGGCTCTTGGACGGCGACCTTGATCGACATTTCCTCATGGTGGATGGGGTCGACGGAGCGGTTCATTGGATCGATATCGGTCAGGCCGATCGAACGAAGCCGCTTGATGACAACGCGCTTGTCAGAGTTGAATTCAAAGTCGCGGAGATCAAAGGAGCAGATCGCACGATCATGGAAGTCGCCGCATCCAATAACGACCTCTATGATGTCGCGGCCCACCTCAATTTTGATCGGACCGCCACAGAAGCATATGCCGAGACACATCTTCGCCGGTTGGAAGCCATTCGCCGCATGACCGGCAAGGTCGAGCGAACGGAAGAGGGCGCCATTCGAATTGATCCGGCCTACTTGGACCACGCGCTGGCATATGAGGAGAAGCGCCTAAATCTGGCCCCGGTCGAGGTTCACCTGTTGTCACCGATCGAGCTGGGCAGCCTCGAAACGTACAATGGCGCCACCTGGCTGGATCGGGAACTCGTCGAACCTACGGTTACACCGGCCGAGGCGGGCTTTGGCAAGTCTATGGCCGCCGCCCTCCAGCAGCGTCAGGCCTGGTTGCTGCAACAGGATCTGGCATTTGACACTGATGGTGTCTTCCGGTCCAAGCCTGATATGCTTGCGACCCTTGAACGACGTGATCTGGCGAACGCAGCGACTCGCCTGTCAAAGCAATCTGGGATGGAATACCTGCCATCTCGGCTCGGCGATCGTATTGACGGGCAGCTCCGCCAGTCGGTTAACCTACCCAGTGGGAAATTCGCCATGGTCGAGCAGGGGAAGGAATTCACACTCGTGCCTTGGCGTTCGGTACTCGACGATCATATCGGCAAGCGTGTCGCCGGCATACACCGCGAACAGGGCATCAACTGGACCATCGGTCGTGGTCGCGGGCGGGGGATTTCTTAGTTTCTGCCACACACAGGATGTCTTGATTTTCAGCTTTTGGGATTAAGCGGAAGTTAGCTGGCTTCCGTCGATGGCCGTTAAGAGACATCCACGTTTTAGAACTGTAAGCCAAATGCGGAAATGCTTAGTCATGGAATCCCCCGGATGATGAAGGTGTACCTTCACGCACACCGATCTCGCGTCAATTGAGATAACTTTGTTATTTTGGGGTTTTGCATTCGCGTTCCAACGTCGGAAAGGCGACAGCCACGTGCGTTTCAACGCCCTTGTCGTCTGATCTAATGAATACTTATGAGCGTAATCAAGAGGTCCCAATTCATTGGTTTGCCCAGGAGAAAATCAAAGCCGCTGTCCGCGACCCTTTGCTGGTCGGTCCACGCCGCCGTGCCCGAATGCGCATAGATGCGGGTGTCATCAAATTTCGGCAGGGCTCTGAAGCGTTGGCAAATTTCATAGCCGTCCATTCCCCCAGGCATGGCCAAATCCAGCAGCATAATATGCGGATTGAAGTCGTGGGCCAGTACGAAGGCGGTTTCCCCGTCGACGACGGCTAGGACTTCATGCCCGTGGTCAGTCAATGCCTCCGCGAGCGATCGATTCAGTGGCTCATTGTCGTCGATGATCAGGATGCGACGACCAGTAGGAACTGCATATTCCTTGGGCAGGTTGGGAAGTGCCCTGGACATTGGAACCTCTCCATTCTGTTGCCAGCCATCCAATCCAAATATCACCGCTATTGGCCGCCTGAGGAAGTAAAAAGCTGATGTGATTTATGGGTAAGCGAGCGTTCGGCAATGCGCCCGAATAGTGATTAGCGATATCAAGCTGTCGATTAAAAGGCGTTCGTTGTAGTGCCCCCGTTGTAGAAGGTCAGATACCCATTCGCTGAGAACTGAACTTTGTAACGCGCTCAGGAGGTTATCGCTTCGGATATCGGCTGTACAGCTTGCGGCGATCGCGTTGAGGGCACAGAGGAAATCGGAAACGTCTTCTTTTTCGACCTGACCTATGATCGATCCCTGTATCAGGCAAGCGGCGTTATGCAGCCAATGCCGTGGCAACACGGTGTAAACGGCAAAGGCCGCCTCCGCTGCCAATATAAGCTGGCGGGTCCTATAAGCGGTTAGTGTTGCGGATATTGGCTTTTCCTGCGTTCGTTGTCTCTACGTGCTCAGTAAAAACAGAGCATATACAGGCTTGGGATATCGCCAGAATTATCAAATTGCTATACGATGTGTCTGACATCCTCGATGCTAAACCTGCGGTAAGTCCGCTACAATTCCGCGGAGCACACCTCGCAAATGACCCAGTCTGCCGAGACGGATGCCCTCAGACGAGTGGCCTGCCAAACCTTATCCGGGCAAGAAATGTGCAGCCCTGGGTTCACGGCGAGTGGATTAGGGGGCCTTGAAGAGTGGCCGTCCGCTCTGCGTGCACAGCTGCTTCTGGTAATGGCTTGTCCAACACCGATGTTTCTGGCCTGGGGGCCAGATCTCGCGTGTTTTTACAATGATGCGTACCGCCCTGTTCTGGGCTATCGGCTGGAAACAGCCCTGGGCCGGCGTTTTCGGGAAGTCTGGGCTACGATATGGGATGACATTGGCCCATTGGTCGAGAAAACGTTGGCCGGCGAAGCGACGGTGATGACCGATATGAAGCTTGATCTCAGCCGTGAAGGCTCGGCCGAGGAGAGCTGGTGGACCTTCACCTATTCGCCAGCCTATGATTCAGATGGATCGGTCGCTGGGCTATTCTGCGTGACCGGCGAGACCACACCCCGAGTGATTGCGGAACGCGAGCGCGATGAAGTCGCGGGACGTCTCGAATTGTCGCTGTCGGCAGGCAACAGCATCGGCACCTGGGATTGGGATGTTGTCAAGGATTGGGTGACGGCTGACGGACGGTTCGCCAGCCTGTACGGCGTCGATCCGGAAAAAGCCGCGAAGGGCGCACCTATCGCAAATTTCTTCGCCGGTATTCATCCTGAAGATTTGCCGCGTGTCCAAGATGAGATCGCCGTTGCCGTCGGGTCTGGCGGTACGTTCATCTCAGAATACCGCCTCCTTCATGCCGACGGAACGACGCGCTGGGTGTCGGCGCAAGGCAAGTGCCTGCTTGACGATCAAGGCAGGTGCGTCCGCTTTCCGGGCGTGAGCTTTGACGTTACCGACCGGAAGCTGGCGGACATAGCGATCCGGGCTGCCAAGGATGAGCGGGATTTTGTCATCTCGCTGACAGCCAAACAGCGGGCATTGAAAGACCCTGAAGCGATTATCCGCCTGTCATCCGAGACGCTGGGGCAGCGCCTTGGTGTTCACCGTGTCGGCTTTTATCGTCTGCTGAGCCAGGATCGCATGCGCCACTCCGGCAACTGGGCCGATGGCAATCTCGCGCCGCTTCTTGGAGAGCATCCGGTGTCGACGTTTGGACGCCGCGCCGAGGTGCAACGCCGCAGCGGTAAAACGCTCGTTTTCAGCGACAGCCGGCACGAGGAAAACGGTGATCTGGCGCCTTATTACAACGGCGGCGTTTTGTCTGGTGTTTGCGTGCCGCTAATGGATGCCGGCCGTTGGAGCGCGGGAATCTACGCGCACCATGCCGAGGTCAGGCACTGGACGGCATCCGAGGTGTCTCTGGTCAAGGAGATTGCCGAATTGACCTGGCTGGCGGTTGAGCGTGCCGAAGCGCTCGTTCGGCTAAATACCCGAATTGATCGCCAGGAAGTCGAACTCGATGGTGCGGCTCAGGATCTGGTCGACTCACGCGCAGGTCGGGCCGATGCCGAGGGTCAGGTCAGGCAGCTCCAGAAGATGGAAGCCGTCGGACAGCTGACGGGTGGCATCGCGCACGACTTCAACAATATGCTGGCGATCATCATCGGTGGCCTCAATCTCACGCAACGTCGTCTGGCACGTGGCGATACCGACGTCATCAAATACATCGATAACGCCATGGAAGGTGCCAATCGCGCGGCGGAACTGACAAAGCGCCTTCTGGCATTCTCACGACAACAGCCACTGTCTCCCGAAGCTATCGATGGCAATCGCCTGGTTCAGAACCTGTCTGAACTGCTGGCACGCTCGCTGGGCGAAGCCGTTCGCCTGGAGACCGTACTCGGCGCCGGACTTTGGAAGACGAACCTCGATCCCAACCAGCTCGAAAACGCCATTGTGAACCTCGCAGTGAATGCTCGTGATGCCATGCCGGACGGCGGCAAACTGACAATCGAAACCACGAATGCACACGTCGAAGATGACTACGCCCGTGACGCTGACATCGCGCCGGGGCAGTATGTTGTGTTTGCCGTAACAGATACCGGCTCAGGCATGTCGCCTGATGTGCTGGCAAAGGCATTCGATCCCTTCTTTACGACCAAGGGCGTGGGCAAGGGCACGGGCCTGGGACTAAGCCAGGTCTTCGGGTTTGTCCGGCAGTCGCACGGTCACGTTCGCGCCTATTCTGAACCTGGGCATGGCACGACCTTCAGGATGTACTTCCCGCGCTTTTGGGGAGAGGAGACGCCCGTTGCCCGCAAGCAGACTGGGCCATCGAAGGGGGGCCATAGTCACGAAGTCATCATGGTCGTTGAAGACGAAGACCGTGTCCGCAGCGTGACCGTGGATGCCTTACGCGAACTTGGCTACACGGTCGTTCATGCGTCGAGCGGGTCAGAAGCCCTTGGTCTGATACGCAAGGGCCAGGCCATGTCGCTATTGTTCACGGACATCGTCATGCCGGAGATGACAGGGAGGCAGTTGGCCGACGAGTTGCACAAGAGTCAGCCGGAGCTGAAAGTGATCTACACGACGGGTTACACGCGCAATGCCGTGGTTCATAATGGCATTCTCGACCCAGGAACGAATTTTCTGGCCAAGCCCTTCACCATTGATCAACTGGCAGCGAAACTCCGTCAGGTCTTGGATTCGGAATAAATCTCAACGGCCGAGTGACTGCCAGACTTCACACTCTCCACTATCGAACAAGAGCAAAATTGGCATTATTGGCATTGGATGTCTGCTGCTCGGCAGGTGAACCCGATCTGAAAATGTCCGCCTTTGGTCCGCTTTCAGGCACTGAATTCAATGTGGAACCTAAGGTCCGGATTGGGCGCATAGCAGATTAGCGCAAATGGTTGGCCTACAAGGAATTTTTCCGGGGGCGACCTGGCAAACTTGTCCGCTGTCCTCGGACTGAGGACAAAGAAGCCTGTCCCGCATTGAACGTGCAGAAATTTGCAGAGATCATTCGAGTGAATGGGCAAAAGCCAGATAATTTCGCTACTAGCCGTGGTGGCCCTCGATGTCCGCGCCAGTCCCCCGGCGGTGAATCGCTGATTCCAGACCGTTGTCCGAAGATGAAGAGACTGAAATCTCTCATCCCGGACCCTGTCGATGACCCCGACGAAACTGCTGTTTGGCCAGATACTGGTCGTGCTGCTGACCGCGCTTTTGGGCGTGTGGGCGGCCACCCAGTGGGCAGCGGCGCAGTTGGGGTATCAGGCGCAACTGGGACCTGACTGGTTCCGGCTATTTGGATTGCCGGTCTATCGTCCCTGGCAGCTGTTTATCTGGTGGTACTTTTACGACGCCTATGCGCCGGAGGTCTTCGCGCGGTCGGGCATGGTGGCGGCCGCCAGTGGCCTGATCGGATGCTCGACCGCGATAGCCGGTTCCGTCTGGCGGGCTCGGCAGGCCAAACTGGTCACGACCTACGGCTCTGCCCGCTGGGCGACCCACCGCGAAATCGAGCAATCCGGCCTTCTGCGCGACCTGGGGGTCTTCTTAGGCCGGTGGCGCGACGGCTATATCCGCCACACTGGGCCCGAGCATGTCATGGCCTTTGCGCCGACCCGTTCCGGGAAGGGCGTAGGACTGGTCATTCCTACCCTGCTGTCCTGGACCGGTTCCGTCATCGTTCATGACATCAAGGGCGAAAACTGGGAACTCACCGCCGGCTGGCGTTCCAAATTCTCACACTGCCTGTTGTTCAATCCCACGGACGTCCGCTCTGCCCGGTTCAATCCCTTGCTGGAGGTCCGCAAAGGCCCGAACGAAGTTCGCGACGTGCAGAACATCGCCGACGTGCTCGTCGATCCAGAAGGCGCCCTGGAGCAGCGCTCCCACTGGGACAAGACCAGCCACGCGCTCCTGGTAGGAGTCATTCTGCACGTTCTGTATGCGGAAGAGGTCAAGACCCTGGCGCGCGTCGCCACCTTCCTCTCCGATCCCGAGCGCACATTCGAGAACACGCTACGCCGCATGATGACGACCAATCATCTGGGCACGCCGAAAGCGCCGGTCGTCCACCCAGTGGTGGCTTCGGCCGCGCGGGAAGTCCTGAACAAGTCCGAAAACGAACGCTCCGGCGTGTTGTCCACCGCCATGTCCTTCCTGGGGCTGTACCGCGATCCGGTGGTGTCGGCGACCACCGCCGCCTGCGACTGGCGGATTGCGGATCTGATGGATGGCGCGCGCCCGGCATCCCTGTATCTGGTCGTGCCGCCCTCCGATATCTCGCGCACCAAGCCGCTGATCCGTCTGATCCTGAACCAGATCGGTCGTCGCCTGACCGAACAGCTGGACGGCAACGAAGGCTTCCGGCACCGCTTCCAGCTTTTGATGATGCTCGACGAATTCCCCGCCCTGGGCCGTCTGGACTTCTTCGAAACCTCACTGGCCTTTATCGCCGGCTACGGCATCCGCGCCTTTCTCATCGCCCAAAGCCTGAACCAAATCGCTAAGGCATATGGCGACAATAACTCCATCCTCGACAACTGCCACGTCCGCGTCGCCTTTTCGACCAATGATGAACGCACCGCCAAACGCATTTCCGATGCCCTTGGCACGGCGACGGAACAACGCGCCCAGCGCAACTATGCCGGCCACCGGCTATCGCCCTGGCTCGCCCACGTCATGGTCAGCCGTCAGGAAACCGCCCGTCCTCTCCTGACCCCTGGCGAAATCATGCAGTTACCGCCGCGCGATGAACTGGTGCTCGTCTCCGGCCTGGCGCCGATCCGCGCCCGCAAGCTGCGCTATTTTGAGGACGCCAACTTCACCGCACGCCGTCTGGCGCCGCCGATGCTTCAGGTCTCAGGCTACGCTGATAAACCGGTCGCGTGTGTCGACGACTGGGCGTCCCAAGTGCGCGGCATCTCCAATGCCCTGCGTGAGGCGCTGAAGGTCGCAGACAAGAAGGATGTCGAGGATGGCAAGCAGCTGCAACGCGTCCCCGAACTCGACATTGAGAAGACCGAAGATCCCTCGCCAGCGCCGGAAGTGGAGGTCACGCCCGAGGAGGACGCAGACGCCGTCCAGGACAAGAAGGCCATCGACCGGGCGCGCGCCAATCGCGCGGTGACCCAGGCGGCGACCATGGGCGCCGACCGCAAATCCGCCAAAGCGCTGAACCTCGATTTCTTCCGGGACCTCTGACATGACCCAGCTCCCCATCAAGAAAAAATACCAGATATATCTCTACGGCCCGGTCGCCGAGCGCTTCGAAGCCGTAGCAAACCGCCCCGGCACGAACAAGTCAGCCATTCTGGCAGCCGCAATCACGGCCTGGCTGGATCGCAAGGGCGCGAATGAGCTGGATGATCGCTTTAGCCAGCGCCTGAAGACCTACACCCAGCAACTCGACCGGTTCGAGCGCGACCAGCGCATCCTCCTGGAAACCGTCGCCCTGTTCATCCGCCTGAACCTGCAGCGGGACTCGTTTCTGCCGGACACAGACGAGGCGACCCGGGCACGCGGCATTGAACGCTTCCGGGCCTTTATCGCCGAGGTCGGCCGACGCCTGGCCCAGGAAGAACCGAGTTTCGATCCCTCGCTGATGGGAGGGATGGATGACTGAGACCGTATCCGCCCGCCGTTTGCGCGCCATGTTGCGCACCGCCATGGGCGACGTCTTGGCGGCCGCCCTGAACGATCCCGAAATCGCCGAGATCATGGTCAATCCCGACGGCCTGATCCGTGTGGATCGGCTGGGGCAGGGGCGTATCGAGACCGGCAGTTGTTTAGCGCCAGCGGAGGTCGAGCGGATCATCCTCCTCGTGGCCAGTCATGTGCGCGCCGAGGTCCACCGCGACAATCCCATCGTCAGCGCCGAACTGCCTGCCGGCAACGGCCTGACAGGCGAACGGTTCGAAGGCCTTCTGCCGCCGGTGGTGATGGCGCCCTGCTTCTCCATCCGCAAGCCCGCCCATCGGCTGTACGGCCTGGGCGACTATGTTGCTGACGGCGTGATGACCTCTCGTCAGGCCAAGGCGCTACGCACCGCTGTCCGCGACCGCCGGAATATTCTCGTCGCCGGCGGCACCAGCTCCGGCAAGACGACCCTAACCAATGCGCTCCTGGCCGAGATCGCGGATTTGGGGGAGCGCGTCATCCTGATCGAAGATACCCGCGAACTGCGCTGCGCCGCCCGTGACTGCGTGGCGCTGCGGACCCGGCCAGGCTTGGTCTCGCTGAACGACCTCGTCCGATCGACCCTGCGTCTACGGCCCGACCGGATCATCGTCGGCGAGGTGAGAGGCGGCGAAGCCCTCGACATGCTCAAGGCCTGGAACACCGGACATCCGGGCGGCATCGCCACCCTGCACGCCAATTCCGCTCGCGGCGCCCTGTTTCGGCTGGAGCAGCTCATTCAGGAGGCGGTCACCCATGTGCCGCGCGCCCTGATCGCCGACGGCATCGATGTCGTCGTGTTCATCGCCGGCCAGAACCCGCTCACCCATACCGCCCGTCGTGTCGAGTCCATCGTGGAAATCCATGGGCTCGACGGTACCGGCGAATATCAGCTTCAGCCGCTGATCTAGGCCCGAAGACCTTTGTTTACTCACCCCTAACCTGAAGGAGATTTCAATGCGTACACCGGCCTTTCGATCACTGTTCATTCGTCCGTATGGACGCCCAGTCTGGAGAGACCTGACCACACCGCTCACGGTCGGTCTGGCGTTCGGCATGGCCACGGCAGCGGCCGCCACAGGCAGCGACATGCCGTGGGAGGAGCCCCTCCAGCAAATCCTCGATTCCGTTCAAGGGCCCGTCGCCAAGATCGTCGCGGTCCTGATCATCATCGTCACCGGCCTGACCCTGGCGTTTGGGGAAACCTCGGGCGGCTTCCGAAAGCTGATCCAGATCGTCTTCGGTCTCTCCATCGCGTTCGCCGCCTCCAGCTTCTTCCTGACCTTCTTCAGCTTTGGGGGAGGCGCGGTCATCTGATGGCGCACCCGGTCGAAGGCTTCGACGTGCCGGTTCATCAGGCACTGACCCAACCCATCCTCCTGGGCGGCGCGCCCCGCTCGGTCGCCATCGTCAACGGCACCCTGGCGGCCGCGCTGGGGCTGGGCCTTCACCTGTGGCTGCCCGGCCTGGCCCTGTGGCTGGCCGGGCATAGCTTCGCCGTCTTCGCTGCCCGGCGCGATCCCGATTTCGTGCCGGTCCTGCTGCGTCATCTCCGCCAGAAAGGCTATTGGACATGCTGAACCTCACGCAATACCGCCGTCAGGCCGATCGCCTGACCGACCATCTCCCCTGGGCCGCCCTGGTGGCGCAGGGCGTAGTCCTCAACAAGGATGGCAGCTTTCAACGGACCTTCCGCTACCGCGGCCCCGATATCGAAAGCGCCACACCGCAGGAACTGGTCGGCGTCTGTGCGCGCCTGAACAATGCCCTGCGGCGGCTCGGCACCGGCTGGGCCCTGTTTTTCGAGGCGCGGCGGGGGCCGGCGCTGGCCTATCCTGATCCCGGCTTCGACCGTGGCATCGCCCGCCTGATCGATGAGGAACGCCGCGCTGGCTTCCAGGGCGGGCAGGCGCATACCTTCGAGACCATCTACTATTTCACGGTGGTGTATCTGCCCGATGCCGACCAGACGGACGCGCTGGCCACGGCCGCCTTTGAGGTGGGGGAAGGGGCGGTACAGGGCCGCGACTGGCGAGACGCCTTGGCGGGGTTCGTTCGCCGGACCGATGCCCTCCAGGATCTGCTGTCCGGATGCCTGACCTATATCGAAGCGCTGGATGACGCGAAGACCCTGACCTATCTCCACGCTTGCATATCCCCAAAATCGCACCCGGTCGCCGTCCCCGCCACGCCGATGTATCTGGACGCCATCCTGGCCGACACACCGTTGACTGGCGGCGTCGCGCCACAACTAGGCGGAGACTGGCTGCGTACCCTGACCGTACTGGGTTTCCCGAACCATACCTATCCCGGCATACTGGACGCCCTGAATCATCTCGATATCCCGTATCGTTGGGTGACGCGGTTCCTGCCGCTCGACAAGACCGAAGCGGTTTCCACCCTGACCAAACTCCGCCGCCAGTGGTTTGCCAAGCGCAAGTCCGTCACCGCGATCCTGCGCGAAGTCATGTACAGTCAGGAAAGCCGGTTGGTTGATACTGACGCCGACAACAAGGTGGTCGATACCGACACCGCGCTGCAGGTCGTGGGCGCAGATCACGTGTCCTTCGGCTATCTCACCACGACCCTGACCGTCAGCGATCCGGACCGCGCCGTCGTCGATGAACGCCTGCGGCGGGTGGAGCAGGTCATCAATGGCCTGGGCTTCACCACGCTGACTGAGAGCCTGAACGCGGTCGAGGCTTGGCTCGGGAGTCTGCCGGGCCACGTTTACGCCAATGTGCGCCAACCCCTGGTCCATAGCCTGAATCTGTCTCACCTCATGCCGATGTCGGCCGTCTGGGCCGGCGCCGAACGCGACGACCACCTGGACGGGCCGCCGCTGTTCCATGCGCTCAGTTCCGGCGCGACGCCGTTTCGGTTCAGTCTTCATGTCGGGGACGTCGGCCACACCCTGGTGCTGGGGCCTACCGGCGCCGGCAAGTCCGTCCTGCTGGCCTTCATGGTCTTGCAGTTCCAGCGCTACCGGGACGCCCAGGTCTTTGTCTTCGACAAGGGGGGATCGGCCCGCGCTGTCACCCTGGCCCTCCGTGGTCGCCACTACCAGCTCGGCCGTCAGGCCGGCCTGGCCTTCCAGCCCTTGCGCCATATCGACGATGAGGCGGAACGCGGCTGGGCGCTCGACTGGCTACTCGGACTGTTATCGATCGAGAAGGTGTCGATCACGCCGGATATCAAGGAAGGGCTCTGGTCGGCCTTGAACAGTCTGGCGCTCGCACCCGTTGCCGAGCGGACCTTGACGGGCCTCGTCATGCTGGTCGCTTCCAATACCCTCAAGGCGGCGCTGGCGCCCTACACGCTGGACGGCCCTTTCGGCCAGTGTCTTGATGCCGATGACGAACAGGTCAGCTTGGCCGACATAGCCTGTTTCGAAACCGAGGAGCTGATGGCGGAACCCAATCTCCTCGTGCCGGTCCTGACCTATCTGTTTCACCGCCTGGAACGCCGTTTCGACGGCCGCCCCACGATGCTGGTCCTCGACGAAGCCTGGGTATTCCTCGACAATCCGGTGTTCGCCGCCCGCATTCGCGAATGGCTGAAGACCCTGCGCAAAAAGAACGTCAGCGTGGTCTTCGCAACACAATCCCTGGCCGACGTCATCGACAGCCCGATTGCCCCGGCGATCATCGAGTCCTGTCCCCAAAGGCTGTTGTTGCCGAACGATCGCGCTGCCGAACCCCAGATGCGGCAGGCGTATGAACGGATGGGGCTGAACCCCCGCCAGATAGAGGTCATCGGGCAGGCGCAGCCCAAGCGGCAATATTACCTCCAGTCCCGACGGGGCAATCGCCTGTTCGACTTGGATTTGGGGCCGTTGGCCCTGGCCGTGTGCGCGGCCGCCGGGCCGGAAGATCAGACGCTGATGGACCAGCTTCTGGAGCAGTACGGCCAAGACGGGTTTGCCTGCGCCTGGATCAATGCGCGCGGTCCCGGCTGGGCCCGCGACATCCTGCCGATGTTCGATATCACCCTGGCCGACTGAGCGCCTTTCGTTCGGGTTCGCCCGCCATTTGGTTTTCGCTTTCGTTTTTCTGTTTTCAGGAGGTTTTCATGTTTCGCGTAAAGACCGCTATTCTGCCCAGTCTGATGGCCCTGGTGATCGGCCTAACCGCGATGTCACCGGCACAGGCGCAGCTCGTCGTCTACGATCCCACCAACTACGCCTCGAACGTGCTCCAGGCGGCGCGGGCCCTGGAACAGGTCAACAATCAGATTCAAAGCCTCTCGAACGAAGCGACCATGCTGGTCTCCATGGCCAAGCATCTGCAGCACCTCGACCTCAACGAGCTGGCTAAGCTCAATAGTGACATCGCCGCCATCAACGCACTGATGACGCAGGCCAAGGGCATCGCCTTTACCGTCGAAAAGACGGAGGCGGCCTTCAAGGGGCAGTACCCGACGACCTACGGCACGGTGAAATCGTCTGGGCTGGCCGCCGACGCCGTCACCAGATGGCAGAGCACCATGGAGGCCTTTGAGCAGACCCTGATCGTTCAGGCCAAGATCAATGAGAGCCTCACCGGCGATGCCAGCACACTGAGCGATCTGGTCTCAGCCTCGCAAACATCAGATGGCAGCTTGCAGGCTCAGCAGGCGGCAAACCAGCTCCTCGCCCTGAACACCAAGCAGCAGATGCAGATCGCAACCCTGCTGGCGGCCCAGTATCGTGCCGAAGCCCTCGACCAGGCGCGCAAGGCGCAAGGGGAGGCGGCCGCAAAGGCCATGACCAAGGCCTTCATCGGCACCGGGGCGGCTTACACCGCTCATTAGGGCCGGTTGGAAGCAGGGGTGTTTTGGTTTTGGGAGGCTGGAAATGAATATGAACGTCGCGGACGCATTCCTGGAAGTGTTTGAAAAATATCTGGATAGCGGGTTCGGTTTGCTCAAAGGCGACGTCGGTCATGTGGCGACCATTCTGATCGCCATCGACGTTACCCTGGCAGCGCTGTTCTGGCTGCTGGACGAAGAGGCCCATGTCCTGGCCCGCCTGATAAAGAAGGTCCTGTTTGTCGGCGCGTTCGCCTACATCATCAGCAATTTCAAACACCTGGCCGACCTTATCTTCACGTCGTTTTCAACCCTGGGACTGGATGCGTCCGCCAATACCTTATCGGCCGCCGAACTGCTTAAGCCGGGGCGGCTGGCCGGGATCGGGTTTGATGCCGCCAAGCCCCTGATGGACCAGCTGGCCGACCTGATGGGGCTCGACACCTTCTTCACGAACTTCCTCGTCATCGTCGTGCTCCTGATCGTCTGGCTGCTGGTCATCCTCTCCTTCTTCATCCTGGCCATCCAGCTCTTCATCACCATCCTGGAATTCAAGCTCACGACCCTGGCGGGCTTTACCCTCGTGCCCTTTGCGCTGTGGAACAAAACGGCCTTCCTGGCCGAACGCGTGCTGGGCAATGTCGTGACCTCGGGCATCAAGGTCATGGTTCTGGCTGTCATCGTCGGGATCGGCGCCACCTTCTTCAGCCAGTACGTCACCGGCTTGAACGGTGACACACCCGATCTCGTGCAGGCCCTGACCCTGGCCCTGGCATCATTGACCCTTCTGGGTCTTGGCATTTTTGGACCAACCATCGCCACCGGGCTCGTATCCGGCGCGCCGCAGCTGGGCGCGGGCGCTGCTGTCGGCACGGCAGCCGCAGCTGTTGGCGCCGGTCTTCTGGGCGCAGGCGCCGTGCGCGGCCTGATGGGCAGCGCCGCCTCCGCAGCGGGCGCCATCCAGGCGGCCGCCGGCCTGTCCGGTGGGCCCGGTAGCGCTGGGTCAGGCAGTGGCCCGACCAGCGGAGGACCGGGCAGCGGTCCGAGCGGTGGTCCAGGCGGAGGCGCCAATGGCGCAGGCGGAAATTCAACAGCTGGCCCCGTAGCCCGCGGTGGCAACGGCGGTGGCAGCGGTGGTGGTGCGGGCGGGGCGGCAAGCCCGAAGTCAGGACCGGCAACCACCGGAGGCGCAAGCGGCGCGCCTGACGACGAGGTGGCGCCGGCCTGGGCGCGCCGCCAGCACGAAGAGCACCGGCGCCAAGCCCACATCCACATGGTGCAATCCGCCATTACCTCCGGCGACCAAGGGGGCAGCGGGCCGGCCCCCGATATCACCGACAAGTCCTGATCTTTTGTTTTCGCCTTTTTTGGAACGGCCCACGCGGGCCGAAGGAGATCCCATGTTCAAACGCAGTATTCAGCGCTATGGCGTAACCCCCGAACCCGCCACGCCCTATCAGCGGGCCGGACAGGTCTGGGACCAACGGATCGGATCGGCCATCGCCCAGGCCGCCAACTGGCGCGCGCTGGCCTTCGGCGCGGTCGCCGTCAGCGGGCTCTTAGCGGCCGGCCTGATTTACCAGGGCAGCCAGAGCCGCGTCACACCGTATGTGGTGGCCGTAGGTCCTGGCGAAGGGGTGAGGGCGGTCGGGCCGGCCGCGCCGGAGATCACGCCATCGGATGCACAGATCGCCTGGTTCCTGTCGCGGTTCATCACCGACGTCCGGTCCCTGCCGACCGATCCAGTGCTGGCCCGGCAGAACTGGCTGGAAGCCTACGTCTTCGCCACGGAAGACGCCGGCCGCTTCCTGAATGAGCAGGCCCGCCTGGCCGATCCCCTGGCCGATGCCGGCAAACGCTCCGTCACCGTCAATATCGCCAGCGCGGTTCGCGCCTCCAGCAATTCCTTCCAGGTCAAATGGGTGGAACAGACTTTTGACGCCGGCACCCTGGTATCGACCACACGCTGGACCGCGCTGCTCGGCATTCGCCAGAAGACCCCAACCACGGCCGATGTCCTGCGCAAGAACCCGCTTGGCCTCTACGTCACCCGTCTCGCCTGGTCGAAGGACTATGCCGGCGATCTGCCGGCCCCGGTGCGTTCGTCCGTTCCCGTTTCCTCACAGCCCTAAGGAGCTTTGCAATGCGTACTCTCATTTTGTGCCTTTCCCTGACTGTGCCCTTGGTCGGGCTGGCCGGTTGCGTCAGCGCGCAGACACCCCCGGGCGTGCCGCCCGAATTCCACGTCGCTGCGCGGGTGGTTGAGCCGGCACCGGCGGCGGTCGTCGCGCCGTTACCGTCTGTGGCGGTTCCAGCGGGGATGATTGCCACCCTGCCTTTACCCGCCGCCGGGCCGGCGTCTCCGTCGAAGCCGCTGGACCGGGTGGCCAGTGCCAACAAGGCGGCCCTCCAGGAGCCACGGACGGACGGTTTCATTCAGGCCATACAGATTTTTCCGTTTATGGAAGGCAGTGTGTATCGGATGTACACCGCGCCGGACCGGGTGACCGACATCGCCCTCCAGGGCGGGGAGCAGCTCATTGCCATCTCCGCCGGCGACACCGCACGCTGGGTGATCGGGAACACCCATAGCGGTTCAGGCGCCGACCAGACGGTCCACATCCTGGTCAAGCCGCAAGTGGCGGGGCTGAAGACCAACCTCGTGATCGCGACCGATCGGCGAACCTACCATCTCCAGATGGAGAGCACGCCCGCCACCGCTATGGCGGCGCTCTCGTGGCGGTACCCGCAGGACGAATTGCTGGCCATGCAAGTGGCGGCTAAGAGGGCGGAAGCCGTGGCGCCTACTGTCGACGGGATCGCCCTGGATCAGTTGCGGTTCGGCTATACGGTCAGCGGGCCCTCGCCGGCGTGGCGCCCCGTTCGGGTGTTCGACGACGGGGCGCGGGTCTACATCCAGTTCCCGGAAACACTCCGGACCACCGACGCGCCGCCCTTGTTCATCGCAGGCTTAGGCGGCAAGGCCGAGCTGGTTAATTACCGGGTCAACCGCAACTATTACATTATCGATCGCCTGTTCGATGTGGCCGAGCTGCGCCTGGGGACCAAGCCGCAGCTCGTCGTGCGCATTACCCGCGACGGGGTTTTGGGAGGCCGCCATGACTGACACAATCCCCTCGGAAAAGCTCGATCCCGAAACCCTCGTCCTGCGCGCCAAGCCCAGGCGTGTCGTCCGCATCAAGCGCAACCTCCTGATCGGTGTCACGGCGGTAGGGTGCGTCGCCCTGGTCGGGCTGGTATGGCTGGGTCTCGGCCCGTCCATGCTCAAACCCGCGGCACCTGCCGCGTCGGACAAAGACCCGGAAAAGCACAAGGCCGGCTTGCCGGACCAGGTGAGCGCCCTCCCGAAAACCTATGCCGATGTGCCCCAACTCGGCCAGCCCTTGCCGGGCGATCTTGGCCGCCCGATTTTGGAGCACCAGCGCACGCATGGGGGTGTCGACGGGACGGCCGGGGTGTCCGCAGATCGTGGCGGCGGCCGCCAATCCCCGGCGGAAACTGCCCGTACAAGCGGTCTGTTCTTCGCAACCAACGATAAGGTCGCGCCGACCGTTGCCTCCAATGCCAACGACGCGGTGACCGCGTTGAACCGGTCATTGATGGCTTTGCCGACCGGCGCCACAGGTGCGGCGCCGGTCGGTCAGGCGGCGAAAGTCGCATTCATCGAAGGCACTGTAGCTGGCGCGACGGTGAACCCCTTTGCGGTCCAGCCACCGGCGTCGCCCTATATGGTTATGGCCGGAACGGTAATTTCGGCCTCGCTGGTGACGGGCCTGAATTCGGATCTGCCGGGTTTGGTGTTGGCGCAGGTGACGTCTGACGTCCATGACAGCCTGACAGGTCGCCTCACGCTGATTCCGGCAGGGACGCGACTGATCGGTAAGTACGACAGCAGTCTTTCGTTCGGCCAGTCTCGCGTGCTTGTGGTCTGGCAGCGGCTGATCTGGCCGGACGGACGATCGCTGGTCATAGACAACCTGCCGGGAGCGGATGTCGCCGGGTTTGCGGGGCTGTCCGACAAGGTGGATTACCATATAGCTTCCTTGCTGAAGGGTATTGGTCTGTCCACCTTGTTGGGCGTCACAGGTGAACTTGGACGAGACACTGACGACGATCTGATCGAGGCCTTGCGTCGATCCGTTCAAGACACGTCCAATCAAGCCGGACAGAAGATAGTCTCGCGCCAGCTCGACGTTCAGCCGACGCTGGCGGTACGCCCAGGGGCCGCCTTCCGGGTCATCGTGCAGAAGGATCTGGATCTGTCGCCTATCGGGGAGGGGTTGTGACCATGAGTGAGCTGAAACTGCCAAAGCTACCGGACCGCACGCCGGTGAAACTGACCATTGTTCTGAGCGCCGATCTGAATCAGGCGCTTAGAGAATATGCAGCCCGATACGAAGCCGCATACGGGGTGGCCGAGCAGGTCGCCGACTTAGTTCCGTTTATCGTCGAGGCGTTTTTGGTCGCGGATAAAGGCTTTTTGCGCATAGGCAAGAGATAATCCCGTGGCCATGCCCGCGCAGATTATTTGACAAATTGCTCGCCCCATTTGCCGCTGGCCCATTACCCTGCAGCAGTGCTGTCAAAGCATATGAAAAACGGAGGCGTTTGTTCCCAAGCATCCGTGCGAACCGGTATGCCTTTTTTTCCAGCTTCCTCGTGGCCACGCATTACTTTTGCGGCGGTCATCGCGGTCGGATGTTATTACACCCACCTGAAATGGTACGAACTCCAGCAACTTGTCTAGCCGGATCAGACAATCGGCGCGATGATTGCCAGTGGTGGCTTTGCACTCACGGTCTGGCCATTGAAACGACAATGCGAGATCGGGTACATGGATATTGACGTTTACCACATCATGATAGGAATGCGGTACTTAGGTATGGCAGCAAATCGGCTTAGGGCCGCCTCTACTTGCGGCCCTAAGCTATTATGGTACAGCAAGGCCTAATTTATGGTATTGGTTTGGGCATTACGCCGGCTGCGATGGCGGAAGCATAGGCCTTTTGGACGAAATCCATCATCGGGTTCGATGACGTCGATGCGGCCTGGTAGGTCGGGTTATCATGCAGATGACGCGCCACAGTGCGGACCTTCCGCGTGAGTGCCGGATTGCCACCGGTCACCTCAAAGACCTTCTCCATCCACCGCCTGGCCAACTCGATCGCTTCGATCGAGTTTGGATCGCCGATCGCCATAAGGCGCTCTGCTTCTGCATGCAGGCAAGGCCAGACGGGATCGGGTTGAAGCAAAACGGGAACACCGTCGCGCGTCAAGGTCGCGCGTTCGGCCTCCGTAAGGTGGTTGGCGGCAATGTCCTTGTAGATATCGTCAAGCGTATAAGACCGTTTTGTCATCAGGGTTTCCTTCGTAAGAGCTATAAGGTCGTTCGAAGAGAGGTCGCCTTGCGCCTCCCATTTGGCCCGCGCCGCGCGGAGCAGATGGGCGGCCCGTTGCAAACGCTCCAGTTCGCATGCCACGACTTTTTCGTGAAGCGCTAAAACTCTGGAGACATTCGGCGCCTCGCCATTCAGAATATCGGCCACCCGGTTGAGCGGAAAGCCGAAATGTTTCAAGGCCAGGACTTGATGCAGACGCTGGATCTGCTCTGGACCAAAGACGCGCCACTCTGCCTGGGTCCTCTCGGGACGGACCAGCCCCTGAGCCTCATAGAGGCGTAGCGCTTTCCGGCTGACACCCAGCCGTCGGCAGGTTTCCGCCACGCTGAGATAAGGTCCAGTCGTTTGCAAGCTAAAGTCCTTTCTTCGAACCGTCTGGTTTATCGAGGCGGCCCTTGGGGCCAGCGCAAGCATAAAATGTAACCTCGCGCAACAATTATAACTGTCGCGCAATGCCGACCCAGGGGATGCGGACAGAAGATTTGCGCCCACGAGTGCTTTATTTCATTTAAACCTACCCAGACAGGGGGCGGGGATTTGCTTTATCTGAAGTAGGCAAGGCGATCAGAGGCGAGCCGGGGAGCATGGAGTTGCCTGAGAACTTTTAGGTAGCAAAGTAGATCAGGTGATACCAACCTGCATTGATTACCATCTACGCCCATTGTCTGAGACCTATGGGCACTAGGGGGCAGCATGCGCTCGCCACGACACGTGCAGATATCAAGAAATTGTCCAGTCAACCCTGCATACCGTTCGCGATAATCCAATGGCGGATGAGGGGGAGCGGCGGCGCGGGAGCCGACAGCCACTGCTGGCACATCGCTAGTCGTTCGGATCTGTGGCCATTGGCGAGGAGCCCGTAGTGGCGAATGCCGTGAAATCTGTCTGGCATAGCGTTTCGATGGGTTTGAAAGGTGGTGATCTGCCAGTGAAAGGGGGGGGTAGCTAGGCGAGATAAATGAGATCACCCTAGAAGCCAAGTGGGCGTGCATCGAATGCGGTGGCCAAGCCTCTAGAAACAGAAGCGACAAAACCTTAACCGGCAGGAAGAATCTAGGCCGGCATCCGCCCCATCCCGAGCCATCTGTCGCCGCGCGGCCTCCGCGGACAATACAATGGATATAAGGGTGGGGATGGAGATTCTGCCCCATGTGTGAAGCACAGCGACTACACTGAGTTCGGCACCGAGGTGTTTCGGGCCCGCACCGATTGTCCGGACTGTCTCGCTATGGCCCGAAGTGGGATCGAGTAGCCGATGTCCTTGGCCTGAAAAGCGGTCGCAGCCAGGGGCGTTGACATAGTGAAGAAGACGTGGAAAGGCATTTGAAGCAGTTCGGCCTTAGGATCCGCCAGCCAGCGGTCGCGTCAAACCCTGGGAATTCTGCCATTGGCGGTTACGGCAACTGTTAAAAGCGTATCGCACTAGGCCGCAATGAACAAGCCTCGGCGTGGCCGCCGAGGGCGGCTTCAATCGCAGACAAAATGCGGCGCTCAACACGACCAATATGCCCATGGCGCCTCCGTCGATAATCCTCACCGCCGTGTCGAAAAATAGCGGCGACATTCGGGGTAGGACCCACTGCGCCTACCTCAGTGGGCGGAATAATCTGTGCCGTTAAAGCTGTCACGAGGACTGCTTGCCCGTTATCATATGCGTCGGCAAACACATAAAACACGGCTCCCACGATAGCAAATGCGACAAAAATGAGACATCATAACTGAAATTGAATTATTTATACCGTATACGGTAGTAATTTATATAACACGTTATATTCTTTTTCGTGACTTATAAAAAGGGGACGAATGTGTCAAAAAGTAAATTCCATAGCTATTTAAAAGTCAGTTCGGCATTGGTTTTGATTTTGTCAGTAGGTGGGTTTGGGCTTGCTTCTGCGCAGGAGACAAATCAGGTCACATCCGAGAAAAAGGCAGACCAAGCCGAGACGGATCAGGCAACCAGCGAAACCACTGTCGTCGTCACAGGGTCGCGTATCCGCCATCGTGGTGCCGCCAGCGCGACGCCGACAACGGTTATCGGCGCCGATCTGATTTCAAAAAGTGGCACGCGCCAGATCGCTGACCTGATCAATCAGACGCCGGCCCTGGTTATCAGCCAGAGCGATCAAACCTCCAATGCCAACCGCGACAAGGATTCCATGGATGCCAGCCATCCGGGCCTGAACGCACTCGACCTGCGTGGCCTGGGCACCAAGCGGACTCTCGTGCTGGTCAATGGCCGCCGCCATGTGCCGGGCGCGCCGGGCAGTTCCGCTGTTGATATCAGCACCATTCCGTCCAGCCTGGTCGAGCGTGTGGAAATCATCACGGGCGGCGCCTCGGCGCAGTACGGCGCGGATGCCGTGGCCGGTGTGGCGAACTTTATCCTGAAGAAGAACTACCAGGGCTATGAAGCCAACCTGCAATACGGCAATTCTACCTATAATGACATGCCGAGCTACGGCGCCGATATTCTGTATGGCAAGAACTTCAACAATGATCGCGGTAATTTCACCCTGTTTGCCAGCTACGATCAGTCCGATGGTACAGTCTCTGGCCAGGATCGCCCGTGGACGGCGACCGGCAATCCGTGGTGGGTGAGGGACGCCAGCGGCCATAATACCGTTCTGGACGGTCAGAAACTGCTTGCTTATTCGCCGCGTGCCCAGGTCCTGCTCGGGGGCAAGCCCTATACGTTCAATGACGACGGCACGATGCGCGACCCCATCCTCGGTCCATCGGGTATTTTGCCGAATACCTATGATCTGACGGATTCGGGCACTATCGCCAATCTCAATACAGATGGCGGTGAATACGGCGGTCGTTATGACGGCTGGTTGCTTTCCGTGCCGAGCGAGCGGTTTATTACCCAGGCGACCCTTGGCTATCAGTTGACGCCGAACATTCATTATTTCCTGGAAGCCGACTTCGCCACCAATAAATCCCATGGCGAATATGGTGTCTTCTATGAAGGGGGGGGCAATCGCCTGTCAGGCGATAATCCGTTTATCACGGACGAAATGCGGGCAGCCAATGGCGGCACGATCGATGATCTCGCTTTTGTGCGTCAGTACCCTGAAATGGGCCGCGCCAAGTCGGAATATAAGCGCGATCTCTACCAGATCGTCACCGGTTTCGAAGGGGATCTGCCGGGCCTGATCGGAGACCATGACTGGAACTGGTCGACCTACTATTCCTACGGCAAGACGCAGGAAACCAATCACGACACCAACAATACCTCGAATGACCGCTATGTGAAGGCACTGGATGCGGTCGCAGGGCCAGGCGGTACACCTGTCTGTCGGGTGAATGCTGACTCCGACCTGACGAACGATGATCCGAACTGCGTAGCGCTCAATCCATTCAAGCCGCTGACGCAGGACGTTATCAACTACCTGCAATACGATTCCAGCTCGGCGACCTCGACGTTGCAGCAGCACGTCGTGTCTGGTTATGCCACCGGCGGTATTTTCAACCTGCCGGCTGGTGAGGTCCAGGTTGTGATCGGTGGCGAATTCCGCAAGGAAATCGCCGATATCGGCGCCGTGCCGGAATATGACCCGGATAACCCTGCCTATGTCGCCGATTACGGCATCGAGCAACATCCGCTGCACGGCGAGTATGATGTCAAGGAAGCCTTCGCCGAACTGAGCGTGCCGATCCTGAGCGATCTGCCGTTTGCCCAGAAGCTGTCGGTCGATGCCGCTATCCGCGGCGCCGATTATTCGACCGCCGGCAAGACCACGGCCTACAAGTATGGCCTGCAATGGGCGCCGGTGAAGGACGTCCGCTTCCGCGGTACCTTCGGTGAGGCTGTTCGGGCGCCGAATATCAGCGAAGTCTTCACGGCCTCGTCGATCAGCGGTGCCTGGCTGAGCGATCCGTGTAACTATTACAACCTGCCGCGGCGCGTCGATAAAACCCAGTATACGGATGCGAACTGCGCCGCCGTCATGCCTGCCAATAAGAATGATTACTGGCTGTGGCTGGATGTCATTAAGAAGGGCAATCCCGACCTCAAGGTTGAGACAGCCAAGACCCTGACGCTTGGTCTGGTGTTCCAGCCGCGCTTCATCAAGAACCTGTCGGCCTCGGTCGACTATTATGACATCGATATGCGTAATGTCGTCTCGGCCATGGCGCCGCAAACCATCATCAACAAGTGCATGGATGCGCCGACCCTCGACAATGAATACTGCGATATGATCGTGCGCGATCCGACGACGAACAACCTCGTCTCGGTCGTACAGCAAAACATCAACCTGGCGCAGCGTATCAACCGCGGCGTCGACATGGAACTGGACTATAACTTCAACCTGTCGGACGTGGGCCTGGGCAGCAATAGCGGCCGTATCGCCATCAACACCGTCTATACGCACCTGCTGGAAAACACCTATACGGCAGACCCGGATCATCCCGAGGTCATCACCGATACCCTCGGTGTCTTTGGTTTCCCGGAATGGAAGGGTGTCACGCGCATCAGCTATGACCGCGGGCCGTTCTGGATCAGCTGGAATATCCGCAACTTCTCGGGTATGCGCCAGACGACGACCATCACACCGGAAGACTACAGCCCCTACAAGACCAAGCCGATCTTCTATCACGATGTCTACGCAACCTACCGTCTGAAGCCGAACGTGATCCTGAATGTGGGTATCAACAACCTGCTCAACACCGCGCCGCCGCGTTATCCGGGCGCGGAAGCCGGTGGCGCCTACTTCGGTGACGAAGGCTGGCAAACGGGCATCTACGATGTCATCGGCCGTACGATGCACATCGGTCTGAAGTTCACCAATTAAATTGCACTCGTGATATCTATGCGTCAGATGAAGGATAACTCCCGTCAACTATGGCGGGGGTTATTATTTTATATCGCGCATCCAACTGTGAGGTCCTTGGACGAAATCATAATGTATCTCACGGAGCGATGTTAGTTCAATCGGCAAATCGTTGGTCGCGCCGATCGGTCTTTCGGCGCACACCGTCGGCAGCGAAGCACGTGCGGGGGGGGCTTACCGCATGGGTCGAACTGTGTCACCAAGCCTGTCATCGTGGGCGCGTATTCCTGACATCGGCCATCGGGTCAAGCGTGACGATACAGGGGCTATTCGCGTGCTTTCGTGATGAAAGTGAAAAAGGCGCGGGAAAACATTTTGATTCCCCTTCGGCATATGCCCATCGCCGGCGAAATTCATGGAGAGGAGGCGGTCGCTTTCCTGCGTGCTGTGAAAGGCCCCCGACTTCGTCATCAAGGGCACGCTGAATGACCATGCACGTACGGGAACAGCCCGAGCTCGTCCAACTGGAACATCACTGATGGTCCTCGAAACGCTGGGTTTAGCGTTATTTCTGAGCGATGTGGTTTTCCAGTTGTCTCCGATAATCAATGTGCAAATTGGATATCGACTTGCCAGCCAAAGGAATCGCCATTGTTCGCTGTTAGGTGAAATCACTGGGGTGGAAAGTACAAAAAGCTGAAAATTTAGAGGACGAAATGTTGATAGGTATTCAGACAATGTCTGAACAGATTTCTGCTATTGTGCGAGAAAGAATTTTGCGTGGTAAAATGGAGCTAGGAAAGGTTATCCGGCAGGAAAGTCTAGCTGAAGAGCTAAATGTAAGTGTTGTACCGCTACGCCAAGCTTTGGCACGTCTTCACCATGAGGGGGTGCTATGCTATTTGGCGCATCGAGGCTATTTTGTACGAAGTTTTACCGAGGCACAACTCTTCGAGTTATACACATTGAGGTTAAAGCTTGAACCCGACTCGATTGCTCTCGCAAGCACAGTAGCGACCTTCGAGGAGAGGTCCTCGGCAAAAAGGGCTCTTCAACAGCTCAACAGCGCTTATGAGCGCGATCCGGAAGGCTTTGAGTATGCCAGAAGCGGTTTTAGCATTTCTCTCCTGCAGCCTTTCAATCAAGAGATAATCTTTGACATTCTCATTCGACTTATTAGACTTTCAGCTCAGGCATGGATCCAACACATGCAAGGAGATTGGGCACATTCAGTAAATCTCCAAACTGCTGTATCAATCTACCACGCATGGACAGCGGCTAGATCCAGCGAAGTCGCAGCAAAGGTTCGTGAAGACATAGAGCGAAACTGTCGTACCTGCTTCCCCCCGTCAAACTCGACGTAATACCTGCACCTATTGCAGAAATTGGCACTGGTATTAGGGATCGGTGCAAGCGACGAATAAACTTTGCGAAAGAGAGGCTTGTATTGCTGATAACCACGGTTTTTTTATCGTCAGGTGCCCGCCTCTACTCATACGCCGAATAGATAAGGTCTTCGGGTAGCCGGATACGGTCTCACGCCAGAGATATCTATTATATAAAAAAAGCAGGGCTCTGACCTGATGGCTATAAATCGTACGGTCCTAGGTTGGGATCAACGCAAGGCTCGTCACCGGACCGGCGTGCTTCCATGGCGCCAGAGCGATGTCGTCACGGCGTTTGCCGTGTTGATGTCTTTCGCATTAGCAAAGCGCAAGGGAGAGAACCGCTAAGGACGAATGCGACGTACAAAACTCTCTATTTCTTGCTCGAGGATTTCGGACTGTTGTTGCATTCTTTCGGCAGCGACGCGAACCTTGCTGGCGGAAAGCCCTGTCTGGTCCGCAGACGTCGTCACTTCGATAAGGGTCTCTGCAATACTTTGAGCCCCACTGGCAGTCATATTAATATTTTGGGCGATTTCTTCCGTTACTATGGATTGCTGGCTGACAGCGGACGCAACCACGACTGAGCTTTCGGTTACATCATGAATAGTGGTCAGGATTTCTGTCATCGCGGTAACCGAGAGACTCGTTTCGGTCTGTATATCGGAAATCTGCTGCGAAATTTCGTCTAGAGCCTTCGACACCTGATTTGAAAGGCTCTTGACCTCTGTGGCGACCACCGCGAACCCCTTTCCCGCGTCTCCGGCTCTGGCCGCTTCGATCGTCGCGTTTAGGGCAAGCAGTGTTGATTATCGCGAAGAACTAACCCAGGGGGGATGCGGACGAAAACTTGGACCA
>NZ_JASGFK010000011.1:0-94566 GCF_047605585.1 Asticcacaulis sp. | reverse complement strand
CTTCGTTGAATTGCGTCGTTACGGCCGGAAATACACCCCGCCAGTCGATTGTCATCTGATTTACTCCACGTGTTTCGTGCTGAACATTATATCGTATACAATGTACAAAGTGACGATGCAACAGGATCGTGCTTTTTCGTCAAACAAATATTGTTTTGAACATTCAGCGGTGCGTTACCACCGCACGTTTCCGCGCCGCAACCCTGCGTAATGCTATACAGAAAAAGGCCCGGCACACAAGTGCCGGGCCTAATCACTATCAGCGGGTAAATCTCAGGTTGATCCAGCCGGTTCGGCCGATCACGTCATAAACCCCGGCCTGCCAGCCTTCGTCACCGAAGTAGGCGCCCCCGGCCTCCGCCCCCGGATAGCGGGGCGGCGCCTTGTTGAAGGCATTGGAAAGACCGGCGCTGATGTTCATGTTCGGCTTCAGCCAGTAGGACACGTTGAAGTCGTCATAGGCGATCGGCTTGGTCTTGTACGGATCGTAGGCTTCCGCCGTGATGCTCACCGTCTGGCGCATGCCGGAATAGAAGCGCGAAGTCCAGCCGAAGGACAGCTTGTCACGCGTGTAGTTGAACGAGGTACGTCCCTTCAGCTTCGGGAAGCCGAAGATGCCGACCGTATCAGTGATCACGTCGGGATTGTCCGGATCGGCCGTGTACTTGTTCTCGAACAGGCGGGTCCAGATGCTGTTGATCGACAGGCGGCCGGCATTGCTGCCCCAGCCCCAGGAGGCGAGATTGGTCGAATAGTCGATTTCCGTATCGATGCCGCTGGTCTTGCGCTTGGCCAGGTTGATGTTCTGCTGGACGACCGAGACCAGGTTGTTGGTCACCGGATCGCGGACGATCATGTCGCAGTACTCGTTATCCAGCGTCGGCGCATCCATGCACTTGTTGATGATGGTCTGCGGCGCCAGCGACGAAATGACGTTGCTCATGTCGATATTATAGTAGTCGATCGTGGCGCTGAAGTTCGGCATGAAGCGCGGCTCCAGGACCACACCGAGCGTCAGGGTCTTGGCCGCCTCGACCTTCAGGTCGGGATTGCCCTTCTTGATGACGTCAAGCCACAGCCAGTAGTCATTCTTGTTGGCCGGCATGACTGCGGCGCAGTTGGCGGCGGTGTATTCGGTCTTATCGACACGGTATGGCAGGTTATAGTAGTTACACGGATCGCTCAGCCACGCGCCGCTGATCGACGAAGCGGTAAACACCTCGCTGATGTTCGGCGCCCGCACGGCCTTGCCATAGGTGGTGCGGAAACGGACATCCTTGATCGGCGCCCATTGCAGACCGTACTTTTCCGAGGTCGTCTTGCCGGCGGTCGAATAGTCGGCGGTGCGGACGGCGGCATCGGCGGTCAGGCGATAGGCGAACGGCAGGTCTTTCAGAATCGGCACGCTCAGTTCGGCAAAGACTTCCTTGACGTCGAACTTGCCCTTGAGCGGTGTTTCCTCGATGCCATAATCGGCGACATAGTTCGGGCTGTCCGGATTATATTCGTCACGCGCCCCCAGATCGTTGGCTTCCTTGCGGTATTCCGCGCCGAGCGCCACCTGCACCTCACCAGCCGGCAGGGTGAAGACGCCGCCGGTCAGGTAGCCCGACCAGACATATTGTTCCAGCGAATTGGTCGCGACGCTGGAATCGTATTGCAGATAGTCGATGACATCCTGAGTCACCGGCTTGAACGGATTGAGCGGCACGCACGCCGGATCGTCGTTCGTGGTGTCGCTGTCGGCATTGACGCGGCAAACCGGCGTGCCGCCCGGACCGGTGACGGCATCGAGCGCCTTCATGTAGCGCTCGTTGGAAGTGTTGTTGAAGTCCTGGATCTGCTCCTGCGTCTTGCCGTAGGAGATGTAGGTCGACCATGACCAGTCATGTTCGCGGAACAGGGCCGGCAGCTCGCCTTCAAAACCGGTGACCAGTTCGTACATGTCACGCTTGTAGTTGGTGCGCGACTTGCCGAATTCCGGATACTGACGGACGAAGGCCAGATCGTCGACGGTTCCGCCATTGGCGGCGCGCATCTCGTCGGTAATGAAGGGGTTATCCGAAGACAGGCGGTTGGAGCCGCCTTCGTACCAGACACCATATTCGCCGTGCGACTTGTTCTGGGCGAAGTCGGCTTCGAGGAAATAGTGAATGTTCGGCGTCAGCTGATAGCCAAAGGTCGCCTGAGTGATGAAGCGATCGCTCGGCACCGAGAGCAGCCAGTTGTCATAGCGGCCGCCATATTCGCCGCCATCCGTTTCCAGATTGGCGATCGAGCCGGAATCGCTCAGGTCGTAGGTATTGGGCAGGATACCCGATGGCCCAAGCACCGGATCACGCATCGAGCCGTCATCATTGAAGGTATAGGGCTTGCCGCCGAGCAGCACCTGGGCGCGTGACGAATAGGCCAACAGGCGCTGGCCGTCCAGGATCGTGTTCTTTGTCGAACCGGCATACTTCACCCACCACGGATTGCCGGTCGCCGTCCACGGGCGGTCCTGGCCGGAGACCGTGCCGTCCGACTGACCATAGGTGGCGAAGAGAGTGACATTGGCCTTGCCATCGGCGAAATTCTTGCCCCACAGGACATCGGCGTCATAGCTCGGCATGTCGCCATAGGTCGAATTGCCGTAGCGGATATTGGTATCCAGCCCCTGATAGTTCTTCTTCAGGATGAAGTTGGCCACACCGGCCACGGCGTCGGCGCCATATTGCGCCGAGGCGCCGCCGGTGATGATTTCGATCCGGTCGACCAGGCCACCGGGAATGGTGCTGATATCGACGGCCGAGGTACCGGGAGCGCCCGGCACATGACGGCGGCCATTGACGAGCACAAGGGTCCGCTTGGTACCGAGGCCACGCAGGTCGAGCGCATTCAGGCCCGCATGCCCCTGATCGAGCGAATCCTTGTCGCGGTTGGCATTGGAGGTCTGGTCGCTCTGGCTGATCACCAGGGCCGGCATCTGGTTGACCAGATCGGCCACCTGACGCGCGCCGGACTTGCGGATCGTTTCCGCATTGATGACCGTCGTCGGCGTGGCGCTGGCCGCCCCCTTGTGGCGAATGCGCGAGCCGGTCACCACCACTTCAGTGGTGTCGGCGGCGGTGTCGGCAGCCTTTTCCTCTTTGGCTTTCCCGGTTGCGGCCTGGTCCGAGGCCGCTGCTTCCTGTGCGTGGGCGATCCCCCCGGCCACCAGGGCCAGGCTCAAGGCCAGCGCCGATGCACAACTCAAGGATCTGCGATAATGCGAAACTGTCATATTTTACCCCTTGTTTTACAGTGTCGCTACAAACGCTATACCAAGAGGTGTATATTTACTATCGTATACAGTATTAAGTTTTGACAATGTCAAAACGGTGTCACTTCATTGACACAATGGTCAAAAAAATGTCCGACAAATAATACCGTTTCAGCCCCTGCCCGACCCATTGGCCTCAGGTATATTCACCCAAAAGGGCAGCCGGACAGGCGGTAACATACAGCCTCGATTTCAGGCCGAAATGCGCATGTTTCAGCCCTTTAACCATAGCTTTTTTCAAAGTCTTCATGGTCTGCCCTCTATCTGGAGTGCGTGCCTTTCCATGCGTTCAGTGTGGCGGACGCCCTCCCCGGCGCCGCGCTTTTACGAGTTCGAGTGCCGTTATGATCAAGGACATAATCAGGTTCGCAATGCCTTCGACACGCGAACAAACTGATGCAGATCCCCTGGCCGTCGCCATGCAGTCGGTACTCTGTTATGTCCTGCTAATCGCGGCGGCCTATTTTCTCATAAATGGCCTTTTGTACCGCGTAGACGGCGACCCTTTCCTGCTCCCCCTGCTTTCCTTTATCAGCGCCGCCGTATGCCTGGGCTTCTGGTACTATAATCGCCTGAAGGCGACGATGCTCCGTCTGGAGATCACCGGCCATGTCGTGAGCGCGTTTCTGATCGCCAACGCCATGCTGGATATCATTCTCGAATATCATGCGATCAAGCTGATGTATCTCCTGCTGCTCCTGCCCGCCTTTGCCGTATGCGGCGTGCGGCCGCGCGTGGTGCTCCCGGCCTCCTTCCTGGTGGTCGCGGGCTTTCTCGGCGCGGCCTGGCGGTACGATCCGCAAGAACTGGAGGCGTGCTTCTGGGTCGCGTTCGCCGGCCTGGTGATCGGTTTTGGCCTCTCAACCATCATGCGTTCGACCATGATGAAAGCCGTCCAGGCGCGGCTCCTGGCCGACCGCCTGCGCGACGAAGCCCTGTCCCTGGCGACGCTCGACGCCCTGACCGGATTGCCCAATCGCCGCGCTTTCATGACGACGCTAACCGGGCATCTGTCGGCGGACCGGAGATTCTTCCTCGGCCTGGTCGATCTCGACGGTTTCAAGCCCATTAATGATATCTATGGTCATGCCGCCGGTGACCGGGTTCTGGTCGAGGTCGCGCGCCGGCTTGTCGAAACCTGCGGTAAAGACGCGATTGTCGCCCGTCTCGGCGGCGATGAATTCGCCCTGATTCTGCCTGACCTGCCCGATACCGCCGCGTGGCGCACGCTGGCTGATGAGGTTTGCCACGCCCTGGCCATGCCCTATGCGCTTGACCAGGAAACCGCCCATCTGTCCGCTTCGCTCGGCTTCACCCTTGTGGAACCGGAGACCGCTATCAAATCTGGCATCAAGTCGGGCACCACGCCTTCGCGCCTGCTCGAACGCGCCGACTATGCCCTGTACGAAGCCAAGGAACAACGCCGCGGCATGGCCGTCCTGTTCGATGGCGGCCATGAAGCGCTTATTCGCTCCACCAAGGCAGTCGAGCAGGCGCTCAGGTCGCTTGACGCCGCCAGTGAACTCACCCTCGCCTTCCAGCCGCAGATCGATATTGTCAACAACCGCGTCGTCGCCCTGGAAGCCCTGGCCCGCTGGAAAAGCAGCAAGCTGGGCCAGGTATCTCCCGATATATTCATCCGCGCGGCGGAGCGCTCCGGCCTCATTACGAGCCTGACCCCGGTGCTTCTGGCAAAGGCCCTGCATGTCGCCAGGACCTGGCCTGAACATATCCGCCTGGCCTTCAATCTGTCGGTGCGCGACCTGCTGTCACCCGTGGCCGTGCAGCGCCTGGCCACCCTGGTCGCGGAGTCAGGCCTGGCGCCTGCCCGGATCGAATTCGAAATCACTGAAACCGCCATGGTGACCGACTTCGTCCAGGCGCACAAAGGCATTTCCATCCTGCGCGACCTGGGCTGCCGTATCGCGCTCGACGACTTCGGCTCGGGCTACACGAATTTCAGCTACATCAACCAGGTTCAGGTCGATACCGTCAAGATCGATCGCTCGTTCGTTCTGGGGCTGGCGCAAAACACCTCGTCCCCGAAGATCATCAAATCCATCATCGAACTCGCCGGCAATCTCGGCATGGATCACGTCGTCGAAGGCGTGGAAACCCTGGCGGAACTGCAGCAGCTTCGCGATGCCGGGGCCACCCACGTGCAGGGCTATCTGTTCAGGAAGCCCATGGACGAGGCAGAACTCAGCCAGTTCATCGACCAGGCGCTGCGGATCGACAGCCTGCTCGCCGCCTGAACGCATCAGTACGGCAGGCCGACATAGTTTTCGGCGATGGCGGTCTGGGCGGCTACGCTGCCACGGATATAGCTGAGGTCCGCCTTCTGCATTTTGCGGTCGAACAGGGTCATGTTCGGGAAGCGGTGCGTCAACTGCGTCATCGACCAGGAAAAACGCTCGGCCTTCCAGATGCGATTGAGCGCGCGATCCGTATAGCCCTTCAGCCCGGCCTCATTGCCCTGCTTGTAATGGGCGATCAGGGCATCGGCCAGGTAATAGACGTCCGAAGCCGCCAGGTTCAGTCCCTTGGCACCGGTCGGCGGCACGATATGGGAAGCGTCACCGGCCAGAAACAGGCGGCCGTGCTGCATCTTTTCACAGACATAGGAGCGCAGCGGTGCGATCGACTTCTCCAGCGACGGACCGCGCGTAATACGATGCTCGGTCGTATCGCCCAGGCGGATTTCCAGCTCGTCCCAGATGCGTTCGTCCGACCAGTCCTCGATCTTCTCGGTGACATCGCACTGGATATAGTAGCGGCTGCGCGTCAGGGAGCGCTGGCTGGCCAGGGCAAAACCGCGCTCATGGTTGGAATAGATCAGTTCGTGGTCCATCGGCGGCACGTCGGACAGGATACCCAGCCAGCCGAAGGGATAGACCTTTTCGACCGCGTGCGCCGCCGCGTCCGGCATGGTGGCGCGGCAAACGCCATGGGCGCCGTCGCAGCCGGCGATGACATCGCAGTCCAGACGCTGAGGCACCCCGTCCTTGATATAGGTGACATAAGGCGCGGCGCTGTCGAAATCATGCAGTGCCACCTCCTTCGCTTCGAAGATCAGCGGAATGCCACGCTCGGCGCAGGCGTCCATCAGATCGATGGTGATCTCGGTCTGGCCGTAGACCATGACATCGGTATTGACGAGATCATGCAGCGGAATGCGCGTCTTTTCGCCATCGTCCATCAGGGCAAAGCCCTCATGGCGCAGGCCGAGACGATCCATGCGTTCGGACACCCCGACCCGGCGCAGCAGGTTGACCGTGCCGTATTCCAGCACGCCGGCGCGAATCCGGCCTTCGGTATAGACACGAGTCTGGCGCTCCAGGATCACGCAGTCGATCCCTTCGACATGCAACAATTGGGACAGCATCAGGCCAGCGACGCCGCCGCCGATAATGGCGACCTGAGTTCTTTGGGGAGCTTCCATGGTTTCCTCGCTTTTGTTGCGACGAAAATGCCGTCGCCCCGGTTGGAAGACCATGGATAGATATGCTATAAACTTGGACAAAATTTATATTTCACAATCGATCCAAATTCGGTCCATGGCACGCATATGACGGCGAGATCACCTTCCATTCCAAGGTTTTACCTCTTCGGCGAGGCGCCGAAGGAGGTCGACCATCATTTTCTGCACCTTGAAGAAATAAAGGATCGCTCGGCGCCCCTGCATGGCCAGATCCGTCCGCACCTGCACGCCGACCTCAACCACGTCTTCCTGATCACACACGGGTCCGGCCGGGTGCTGAGCGATGACGCCGACCTGCGCTTCGACGGCCCGCATATCCTGTTCATTCCGGCCGGCACGGTGCACGGCTTCGCCTTCAGCGACGACATACTGGGCTATGTCCTGACCGTGGCCAGCGCCCACCTGCACGAGCTGTTCCGTCCCCGTCCGGACCTGAGCGCGCCCATGACCCTGCAGGCGCTTGAAATCCCCGATGGAGAAACGCTCGATGTCCTGCGCGCCTGGATCACCCGCCTGGGCCGCGAGCTGTTCTGGGAAGCGCCGGCCCACCGCTCTGCGATTGAGGCCAACCTGCTGGGTCTGATGACCGATATCCACCGCCTGTCACACCGGCAAAGTCGGCTGGTCGAGGCGCCGCTCGGTCCCTATCACCGGCTGATGGTGCGTTTCCGCGAGGAGATCGAGGCGCGTTACAAGGACGCCCTGGAGCTGGGCACCTATCTCGATGTGCTGCGTGTCAGCGAAACCCAGCTGCGCTACGCCTGTCAGAAGGTCGGCGAAAAACCGCCGATGCAGGTCATTCTCGACCGCCGCCTGATCGAGGCCAAGCGTCTGCTGCTTTACAGCGACCTGTCGATCGGCGCCTGCTGCCAGCAGATCGGCTTCGACGATCCGGCCTATTTCTCCCGCCTCTTCACACGCCATACCGGCCAGTCGCCGCGCGCCTTCCGGGCCGGCCGGCGACAGGCGGCCTGATAACGCCTGCCACCGGTGAAGCACGAAGGCTAGAACGCTTCCGTTTCGATGCGGGCTCTGATGAAGTCAATGAAGGTGCGCACCGCCACCGGCAGATGTCGCTGCTTGTGATAACAAAGATACCAGCCGGACTGCGGCGGGCACCAGGCATCCAGCAGGGTAACCAACCGTCCTGCCTCGACCAGGGGGCGCGCCATGTACTCACCGCAAAAGGCGATGCCAACCCCCTGCATGGCGGCATTCACTGCCGTATCGCGATGTGAGACGACCAGCGGGCCATTCGGGGCGATCGACATGCGAATGCCGTCCTTGCTGAAATCCCAGCTGTAGAGTCCCACCTGTCCGGGCCACCGCCAGTTGATGCAGCGGTGCGAAAGCAGATCCTTGGGGGTTTGCGGTGCGCCATGGCGGGCGACATAGTCGGGCGAAGCAACGACCACATGGCGGAAATACTGGCTGATCCGCACCCCGACCATGTCGTCTTCCAGGGCATCACCGAGACGAATGCCGACATCCATGCCGGCCTCCACGATATCGGTCAGGCGGTCGTCTATGGTGATGTCGAGGATAATATCGGGATAGAGTTCGAAGAACGGACCGAGCAGCGGCTCGATCAGGGTGGTCGAAGCCCCCCTCGGTGTCTGCAGGCGCACCGTCCCGGCCGGCCGGTCGCGCAGATTGCGGGCATCTGTCACGGCGGCTTCCATTTCCAGCAAGGCGGGGCGGAAACGGGCCAGCAGGCGCTCCCCGGCCTCGGTCACCGACAGGCTGCGCGTGGTGCGGTTGAGCAAGCGCACGTCCAGCCGCTCCTCCAGGGTGCGCAGGGTCTGGCTCAGACTTGAGGGCGACATTCGCAGCAAAGAAGCGGCACGGGCGAAATTGCCCTGTTCGACAATTGTGGCGAAGGCCCGCAGTTCGGCGAATTCGCTGCCCCTCATTATGCATCCATTTCCAAAGAGTGTGTTCGTTTTCTGCTCTATTATGCACAGTGTCAATATTTTCTACAGTGTAATCGAACCGATTGCGGTTTGGGGCACAACATAAGCGGGCAAGCCCTCCGCGCCCGTCTTTCGGACATATCCAACAAAAAATTTCATTTTTTGCTGCACCGCAATGCCGGATTTCAACCGACATAGCGTTAATGTCTGCGAGGCCTCCCTTATCGTCCGTTTTGGAACCTGCCGATGAACGCCATTGTCCGCATCGCCCTGTCGCGCCCTTACACCTTCATCGTCATGGCGGCGCTGATCCTGATTGCCGGCACCCTGGCGGCGATGCGGATGCCGGTCGATATCTTTCCGTCGATCCGTGTGCCGGTTGTGGGCGTCGCGTTCAACTATACCGGCCTGTCGCCCGATGATATGTCCGGGCGCATCATTACCCCTTACCAGCGCGCCCTTACGACGACCGTCGACAATATCGAGCATATTGAGGCGACTTCCTACGCCGGTGTCGGGGTGGTAAAAATCTATTTCCAGCCGGGCGCTGATATCCGTCTGGCCAATGCCCAGATTACAGCCATCTCGCAGACCCTGCTGAAGCAGATGCCTCCCGGCACCACGCCGCCTCTGGTCATCAACTACTCGGCCTCAACCGTGCCGATCCTGCAACTGGCGCTCTCCGGCCAGGGTTTGACCGAAGCCCAGCTGTCCGACCTCGGTACCGCACAGATCCGCACCCGTCTGGTGACGGTGCCTGGCGCGGCTATTCCTCTGCCATTCGGTGGCCGTTCGCGGCAGATCATGATCGATATCGATCCCCAGGCCCTGGCGTCCAAAGGACTCGCACCCGGCGATGTCGGCGCTGCTATCGCCGCCCAGACCCAGATCACCCCGGCCGGCTTCGTCAAGATCGGCGAGTTCCAGTATAACCTGCGCCTGAATAACGCGCCCGGGTCGGTTGAAGATCTCAATAATCTGCCGATCAAGACGGTCAACGGCGCCACCATCCGCGTGGGAGACGTCGCCCATGTGCGTGATGGCTCTGCCCCGCAACAGAACGTCGTGCACGTCAACGGCGCCAAGTCTGTCCTGATCACCGTCTTCAAGGCGGGCGCGGTTTCGACCATCGATATCGTTAAGGGCGTGCGCGGACTGATCCCGGAAGTCTTGAAAGGCACACCGCCGGCCCTGAAAATCACACCAATGATCGATCAGTCGACCTTCGTTAAGGGCTCCGTCGAAGGTGTCATCCATGAAGGTGTCATCGCCGCGGCCCTGACCTCGCTGATGATCCTGCTGTTCCTGGGCTCCTGGCGCTCCACTGTCATCATCGCCATCTCGATCCCGCTGGCGGTGCTGGCGGCAATCGCGGCACTGGCGGCCTTCGGCCAGACACTGAACACCATGACACTCGGCGGGCTGGCACTCGCTGTCGGCATTCTCGTCGACGATGCCACTGTGACCATCGAAAACATTAACTGGCACCTGGAACACGGCAAAGAGGTCAAGCAGTCGATCCTCGATGGCGCCAAACAGATCGTGGCCCCGGCCTTCGTTTCACTTCTGTGTATCTGCGTCGTCTTCGTACCGATGTTCTACCTGCCAGGCGTGTCAGGCTTCCTGTTCGTGCCGATGGCCCTGTCGGTGATCTTTGCCATGGTCGCTTCGTTCATCCTGTCGCGGACTCTGGTGCCGACCATGGCCATGTACCTGCTCAAGAAGCATGTTCACGGCGACGACCATACCCATGCCGCCACCTCGAAAAACCCGCTGGTTCGCTTCCAGCGCGGCTTTGAAAACCGCTTTTCCAAGTTCCGTGACGGCTATGCCAGCGTGCTTGGCCGGGCTCTGGGGGCGCGCGGTGTCTTCGTGGCCGGTTTCCTGATTTTCGCCTTCTGCAGTCTGCTTCTCGTCCCGTTCCTCGGCCGCAACTTCTTTCCGTCAGTCGATGCCGGTGCGATTTCGATGCACGTCCGAGGCACTTCGGGAACCCGCCTGGAAGAAACCTCCGCCTTGTTTGCCCGCGTTCAGGACAAGATCCGTGAGACAATCCCGGCGAATGAACTGGACGCCATGGTCGACAATATCGGACTGCCAGCCAGCGGCATCAACACCATCTATAACAATTCCGGCACCATCGGCGCGCAGGATGGCGACATCCTGATCAGCCTCAAGGAAGGCCACAAGCCGACGGCCGATCATGTGAAGCGCCTGCGCGAAATCCTGCCCCAGGCCTTCCCAAGCGCAACCTTCTCCTTTCTACCGGCCGACGTTACGAGCCAAATCCTGAACTTTGGTTCCCCCTCTCCGATCGATATCCAGATCACCGGTAACAAATCGGCGGCCAATCGCGCCTATGCCGAAAAGGTTCTGGCCGCTATCCGTAAAATCGATGGCGTGGCCGATGCACGCATCCAGCAGCCCGCCGGTTATCCGGAACTGCGTTTCGATGTCGATCGCACCCGCGCCAATGGGCTGGGAATTGATGAAAAGGACGTGACCGGTTCCGTAGCCGGCGCCATCGCCGGCTCAGGCCAGACCGCTCCGGTCTTCTGGCTCAACCCCGCCAATGGCGTCTCCTACCCGGTCGTCGCCCAAACCCCGGAATATAATCTCGACAGCCTGGACAAGGTGCAGTCCCTGCCCGTTTCCTCCACGCGTGGCGCACCCCAACAGATGTTAGGTGGTCTCGGCGCCTTTACGCGTGGAAACGGTTCAGCGGTAATTTCGCAGTATAACATCCAGCCTATGATCAATGTCTACGCTACTCCGCAAGGCCGTGATCTCGGTGCTGTGGCCGGCGATATCCAGAAGGCCCTGAAAACCCTGGCCAAGGATAAGCCGGAAACGGTGACCGTCACCCTGCGCGGCCAGTATCAGACCATGAACACCGCCTTTACCGGCATGGGGCTTGGCCTCCTCGGTGCGATTCTCCTGATCTATCTCCTGATCGTGGTCAACTTCCAGTCCTGGCTGGATGCCGGGGTCATCGTCTCTGCCTTGCCTGCCGCCTTGGCGGGTATCGCCTGGACCCTGTTCGCCACAGGTACGCCGCTCAGCGTCCCGGCGCTGACCGGTGCCATCATGTGCATGGGTGTGGCGACCGCCAACTCCATCTTGGTCATCAGCTTTGCCCGTGAGCGGCTTGAGCACACCGGCGATCCGATCAAGGCCGCCTTCGAAGCCGGTGTCACCCGCTTCCGCCCCGTGCTGATGACGGCGCTGGCCATGATCATCGGCATGGCCCCCATGGCCTTCGGTTTGGGTGATGGCGGCGAACAGAACGCCCCGCTCGGCCGCGCCGTGATCGGCGGCCTGCTGTTTGCCACCTGCGCCTCGCTGGTCTTCGTCCCCGTCATGTTCGCCATCGCCCACCGCAAGAAAACCGCCGGCGATGCCCCTCAATCCGTTCCGTCTGAAACGCCGCACCTGCCCGAAGGAGTTCCCGGTGAGTGATCATAACCATCCCCTGCCTGCCGTCAGCACCCGCGCGCTGACCCGCGCAGCCCTTGCCGGTGGCGCGATCGCCCTTGTCATCCTGGTCGGCGGCACCGTAGCGCGCCTGGCCCAGAGCGCCAACCTGAAGGCCGAGACAGCCGCCCACGCCACGCCGTCGGTCATGGTCTTCCAGCCGCAGGCCGCCAATAACGGCAAGCTGGTCCTGCCCGGCCGCGTGCAGGCCTGGTCGGAAGCGCCGGTCTATGCCCGTACCAGTGGTTATCTCAAATCGTGGTCCGCCGATATCGGCCAGACCGTGAAGGCCGGTCAAGTGTTGGCCGAAATCGACGCCCCGGATGTCGATCAGCAACTGGCGGCCTCGAAGGCCCAGCTGGCGACGGCGCGCGCCAATTATGAGCTGGCCAAGTCGACCGCCGATCGCTGGGACCGCCTGCTGGCGCAATCGGCTGTCTCGCAACAGGATGCCGACCAGAAGCGCGGCGACCTGGCCGCCCGCCTGGCCCAGCGCGATGCCGCTGCCGCCGATGTGGCGCGCCTGCAGACCCTGGCCGGCTTCAAGCGCCTGGTCGCACCGTTCGACGGTCGCGTCACGTCGCGCAATACCGATGTCGGCGCCCTGATCAGCGCCGGCGGGTCCGCGCCCGCGCCGCTGTTCACCGTCTCCGATACCAGCAAGCTGCGCATTTATGTATCTGTGCCGCAAAGCCAGCTGGCCGGTATCACCGATGGCATGACCGCGCACTTTACCATGCCCGACCATCCGGATACGGTCTTCGATGCGCAGGTGACCCGCACCGCCGGGGCCGTCGATCCGCAATCCGGCGCCATGCTGATCCAGCTGGTCGTCGATAATGCCGACAATGCCCTGAAACCCGGCGGTTACGCTCAGGTGACGCTGGACCTGCCGGCCACCACACAGACGGCGGCGATCCGCATTCCGGCCTCGGCCCTGCTGTTCCGCGCCGAAGGCACCGCCGTGGCCGTGGTTGGCCCGAACAACAAGGTCATCGTCAAGCCCGTTAAAATCGGCCGGGACGATGGCAAGACGCTCGATATCGCCTCGGGGCTCAGCGCCGGCGACTGGGTGATCGACAGCCCGTCCGACGCCGTCACGACAGGCGCCGCCGTCAAGCCGGTTCACAAGAGTGAAGCCAATGCCAAATCGTAATCTGGTTACACTGCCGGTCGCGGCTTTGCTACCCACGCTTTTGGCGGCTTGCAGTATGGCACCCGCCTATCAGGTACCGGTCACGCCCGAAGCCCCCGCCGTCTATTCCGAGACCGGCCCGTGGACGCCCGCCGCACCGGCCGATGACGCCGCACGGGGCACGTGGTGGCAGGTATTCAACGACGCCACGCTTAATGACCTGGAAGGCCGTATCGAAGGCCACAACCTGCAACTGGCTGCGGCGCTCGCGCGTTACGATCAGGCCGTGGCCCTGACCGGTCAGGCACAGGCGGGCCTGCTGCCGAGCCTCAACCTGACGGCGTGGCAGAGCCGGACGCGTGATCCGCGCAACGGCGACCTGAATAACTATCTCGCCGGCGCCACCGCGTCCTATGAAATCGACCTGTGGGGTCGCATCCGCAATACGGTGGCCGCCAACCGCGCCAATGCCGAGGCCAGCGCCGCCGATGTCGCGACCTTGCGCCTCAGCCTGCAGGCCAAGCTGGCCGAAACCTATATGTCCCTGCGCGGCGCCGATGCCCAGATCGCGCTTCTGCACCAATCGGTCGAAGCCTATCAAAAGGCGCTCGACCTGACGACCGACCGCTTCAAGGGCGGGGCCGCCGGTGAGATCGATGTCGGCCGTGCCCGCACGCAGTTGGGTACCACCCAGTCGCAGCTCGAACAACTGGGGGCCTCGCGCGCGCTGCTGGAACACGCCATCGCCGTCCTGCTGGGCGAACAGCCTTCCAGCTTCCATCTCGATGCGGTCAGCGACGCCATTACCGTGCCGCAAATTCCAGTCGATGCGCCGTCCGGCCTGCTGCAACGGCGGCCCGATATCGCTGCCGCCGAGCGCCGCGTCTATGCCGCCAATGCCGGGATCGGCGTAGCCAGGGCCGCACGCTTCCCCAGCCTGACCCTGGCGGCGGGCGGCGGCAATGAGGAATATGTTGGCCAGACCGGCCCTTACTGGGCCATCGGTCCGGTCGCCGCCAGCCTGCCGGTCTTCGATGGCGGCGCGCGCAAGGCCGGAGTGGCTTCGGCGCGGGCCCAGTTCGAACAGGCGGCTGACACCTACCGCCTGACCGTGCTGACCGCCTTTCAGGATGTCGAGGACCAGCTGGCCCTCAACAACCGTCTGGCCGTCGCCGCCGACCGTCAGGATGAGGCCGTCACCGCCGCCACGCGCACCAACCAGCTGGCCCTGATCCAGTACAAGGAGGGTGCGGCCAGCTATCTCGATGTGGTGACCGCCCAGACCAGCGAACTCGACGCCCGCCGCACGGCACTCACTCTGCGCACCACGCGCCTTCTGGCCGGTATCGACCTGATCCGAGCCCTGGGCGGCGGCTGGCAGGCCAGCAAGTAGGCCTATATCAGCCCACCGTACTGGCAGCCATGTTGAGAAGCGGCAAGGCCGATGACTTCCTGCTGGTGGATGTACCCGGTCCTGCCGCGTGGAAAGCGTCTCCCGGCGCCAATCCGACACCGTCAGGTCGGCGCTGTTTTTTAGCCAAGCAGCTTGAGATTCCTGGAAACGGCCGCAGATACGGCCAGGACTTCCTCCGCCGGAACCCGTTCGGCCTCCGGTGACAATTCCGGCCGGTCGAGCACCACGCCAACCGAGGCGAAGACCTCGCCTTCGTCGCTATAGACCGGCGCGGCGATACCGACAAAGCCCGGCGCCGACCAGGCTGCGGAAATAGCGATACATGGTGCTGGTCGGGCAATCCAGTTCGGACGCCGCCTGCTCCACCGTCCACTCCGGATGTTGAATTGAGAACAGCCTTAAAACAGCAAAAACCCGGTCTGTCGTGCTCACTTAGCTCTCATCCTAGCCGCCTGTGTCGCTGTTCCGCGTCCTCAAATGTCGTCCTTTTTCAACGGCGACCTGTCATCGGTTTATGCCCTGCACAGCCATATCGCAAACCTCTGACCAGAAACGCATCATACCTTGTGGAGGGCTATCAGGTTCAGCACCGATCTTTCACACAACGCCCGAAAAAGGCGCGTGTAACCTGGGTGTAACGGTATCATCACCGTAATTTCTTTGCGTTACAGCCGGCATTTGCGCTGTTCATTCCCCATGCGGCGCTCATTACGAAAAGCGCCCCCGGTAAAAATACAAAAGGGGAAGCCATCTTGAAGATACAATTGATGCGACAGACCGCGCCACTGGTTCTGGCCATGGCCCTTGCGGCACTCCTGCCGTCCCTGTCGCATGCGGAGGACGCAGGCGCGGACTCCGGAACCAGCGAAACCGGCACCACAATTGTCGTCAAGGGCAGCCGCGCCAGCATGATGGGCACCAAGAACTCATCGAGCGCTGGCACCATCACCAGCACCCAGGTCAGCGAATATCCGGTCCTGCGTCCGGGCGAAGTCCTGCAACTCGTGCCTGGTGTCGTCGTCGTGGCCCATGCCGCCGCAGGCAAGGCCAACCAGTACTACCTGCGCGGTTTCCAGCTCGATCACGGCGACATGTTCCTGAGCGAGGTCGACGGCGTGCCCGTCAACATGGTCACTCACGCCCACGGCCCGGGTTATAACGACCTGAACTGGCTGATCCCCGAAGCCATCGGCGGCATCGACTATACCAAGGGGCCCTACTACGCCGACAAGGGCGATTTCGATAATGCCGGCTCGGCCGATATCAAGATCGCGGACATTATGCCGGGCGAGATCAAGCTGGAGGCCGGCGGCGACGGTTATGCCCGCGCCCTGCTGATGAACACCTTCAAGGCGGGAAAGGGCAACCTGGCCGGCGCCTTCGAATATATGCACGATGACGGCCCCTGGACCGTAAAGAACAATTACCGCCGTTACAGCGGCATCCTGCGCTACAGCCAGGGCGACAGCGCGCAGGGCTACTCCATCACCCTGCAAGGCTACAGCGGCATCTGGAATGGTGGCGACCAGGTGCCCTTGCGCGGCATCGAGGATGGTTCCTACGACCGCTATGAAGTGCTCGATCCCTATACCGGCGGCTCCAGCACACGCTACAGCCTCTTCGGCAACTGGCACAAGACCGACGTCCATGGGCGCACCGATATCGAGGTCTATGCCGTCAATTACAGCATGGATCTGTTCTCGAACTTTACATACTACATGGACCCGAACGGCGACGAACAGCGCCAGCAGGATTTCCGCTGGATCTATGGCGGCAAGTACGAGCGCGAGATCGATGGCGCCTATCTCGGCCAGAACACGCGCGACCGCTTCGGCGTCCAGCTGCGCTATGACAGCATCAACCTGCAGCTCGACCATACCATAGAACGCCAGGCATATTACCACGTGCTGACGGATCAGGTGCACGAGATCATGCTGTCGCCCTGGTGGGAAAACACCATCGAATGGGACGACCGCCTGACCAGCACGTTCGGCGTGCGCCTCGACAACCTGGCCTTTCAGGTAAATTCCGATACCACCGCCAATTCCGGCAAGGGCGATCAATCCGTGGTCAGCCCCAAGTTCGGCCTGCGCTACAGGCTGGACGGCAAGACCGATCTGTTCTTCCAGTCCGGCTACGGCATCTCCAGCCAGGACGTGCGTGGCGTAGTCAATACCGTCACACCGGGACCGGTCGAGCATGGCGGCGGCGACCCCACCTCCCGGACCCTGGCCATATACCAGAACAAGGGCGGTGAAATCGGTCTGCACAGCCGCGCGATCCCGCACCTCGACAGCTCCGTCTCCCTGTGGTTCCTGGCCAGCGAGAACGAATTCGCCTTTGACGGCGATTCCGGCGCGGTGGTCGGCAGCGGCCGTCCCGGCCAGCGCTGGGGCTTTGAGTGGAACAACCGCTGGCAGCCTGTCAACTGGCTGGACATCACCGGCGATATCGCCCTGTCAACCGCGCGCTATACCGACAAGGGCAATGAAGCCGGCGACCAGATCCCGGAATCGGTCCGTTTCATGACCAATGGCGAAGCCACCTTGCACGACCTGAAGGGACTGCCCGGCACCAGCTTCACCCTCGGCTGGCGCTATATCGGTCCGCGCTATCTGATCGAGGACGGCAGCGTCATGGCTAGCGCCGCCACCACCTTCAACTTGCGGGCCGAAAAAGCCCTGACACCCAATCTCTCGGTCACGCTCGCGGTCCTCAACCTGGCCGATGCCAAGTACTATGATGCCGAATACTATTACGGTTCCTGCCTGAAAGGCGAAGACTGCACTGCCACGGATGGCGAAGGTTATGCCGATCATATGGTCCACCCTGGTGAGCCACGTGAATTCCGGGTCAGTATTCAACGGACCTTCTGACTGTCGAATTTCGTGGCGTAACGGTTACATTACCGTAATTGTCTCGCGTTACATCGCTTGCGCCCGCTAAATTCTCAAAAAACACCGGACTCAAAAAACCGGCTATGAATTGGGAGGGCACATGACCATCCGGAAACCCTGCAAGCGCCGGCCAGAATGGACGCGACACCCATGAAGCGCCTCTTGATCTGGAGTGCCGCGGGCATCGTCCTCGCCGGCGTCGCTGCCAGTGCGTGGCTGTGGAACGAGAACCGGTTCGCGGTCATGGCGATGCGCGCCGATCCCGCCCAGCTCCCCGCCAATACCGCCCTGTTCGAACACCTGACCCGCGAAGGCCGTGGCATCTTTCAGAAAGATTGCGCCGTATGCCATGGCGCCAATGCCAAGGGCGATCGCGTCAAGGGCACAGCGGACCTGACCGATGACGATTATCTCTATGGCGAGGGCGAGCTGGCCCAGACCGAACAGACCATTCTCTACGGCATTCGCTCGGGTGACCCCAAGGGCTGGAACCTGGCCTACATGCCAGCCTTTGGCACGGCCAATCCCTACGGTCCTTACAAGCTCGATCCGCTGACACCGGGCGAGATCGACAATCTCGCCGCCTATCTTTCCGAGGCCTCGAAGACATCGACCTCCAGTCAGACCCATGGGGTGCCCCCCTCTCCCGCCGCGCTCTCGCCGGCGGCCCAGGCCGGTTACGCGCTCTATGACAGCAAGGGCTGCTGGGATTGCCACGCTGCCGATCGCGGCGGCGATGGCGCCATCGGCGCGCCGAACCTGGTCGACAAGGTCTGGCTCTACGGCACCGGCTCTAAGGCCGATATCGCCCACACCCTCACCGAAGGCCGCAAGGGCCAGATGCCCGCCTTCTTCCGCAAGCTGACCGCGCGCCAGGTGCGCGCCGTCTCCGCCTATGTCTACAGCCTGCAATCCCACAAGAAGGTATCCGGTTCATGACCCTCAATTCCGCCCTGAAACTGGATACTGTTTCCCCGCATCGTTCGCTGATTTTCTGTGCCATCGGCGCGGTGGCCGGCCTGGCCATTGCCGGCTTCGGCCTGTTCACCTCGTCCGGCACACGCACCTCCATGGTGCCGGCGCAAGATGTCGCCGTGGTCAATGGCGTGCCGATCCTGATGACCGATTATGTCTCCAACATCCAGTCGACCTATCAGGTGCCGCTGTCGCAGGCGACCGCCAAGCAGAAGAAGGACATGCTGGAAACCATGATCCGCGAGGAACTGTACGTCCAGCGCGGCATCGAACTGGGCCTGCCGACCGACAGCACCGAGGTGCGCAGCGCCCTGGTCACCGGCGTGGAATCCATGCAGACGACCGACGTGATCAGCATGCCGGTCAGCGACCAGGAACTGCAGGCCTGGTATCAGGCCCATATGGCGCAGTACAATACCGAAGGCACCATGCGGGCGGACGACTATGTCACGCCCGATCTGGCTACGGCCGAAGCCGGAGTCCAGGCCCTGCGCGCCGGCCGGCCCGTCCCGGCCGGCCTCAAGAAGAGCCTCCTTTTCGCCGACGGCAACGAGTTCTATTTCGCCGCCCAGATTCACCTGGGGCCGGAGCTTTTTAAGGCCGCCGCACCGCTGAAAAACAGCGAGGTCTCCACGCCGGTCAAGACCGCCGATGGTTACCATGTGCTGGTCATGGTGCTCAATGACCCGCCCGTGGCCCAGCCGTTTGACAGCATTCGCGACCGCGTGCTGCAGGATGTCAACGAAGCGAAATCCAATCACCTGATGAAATCGGCCGGCGCCTTCCTGCGCAAGCGTGCGGACGTCCTGATCGCGAAGGGCTTCGAATGAAACGCCTGGCCGCCCTCGTCACCTTCGTCCTTGCGCTGATCGCCGCGGCCCAGCCGGCCGCCGCCCACACGCGCAGTGAATCGCATACCAGCTGGGCCCTGACCGGCCCGACCGCCCGCGTCGATGTCACCCTGCCGGAACTGGAAGCCCAGAAACTGACACCCGATCACAGCTCGCCCGGCAATGCGCAGCTGATGGATTATTTTCGCCATCACATCGGCGTCAGCGCCGACAAGCAGACCTGCCCCCTTAACGGCACCCCCTCGGTTCTCAGCGCCACCAGCGGCTACCGCCGGTTCGAATATGTCTTCGCCTGCCCGTCCACCAAGGACATGACCCTGCATTTCACCGGTCTGTTCGAGGCGGTCCCGACCCATACCGACTTTGCCCAGATCCAGATGGAAAGCGGCGAGTTCGTCGAGCAGCTTTTCACCAAGGACGTCACCGAAATCGATACCGGCGCCGCCAATGGCGGTGAACTGCGCGATGCCGGTTTCCTGCAGTTCGTGACCATGGGGATCATGCACATCTTCACCGGCGTCGACCACATGTCCTTCCTGCTGGGCCTGATCCTGCTGTCGCGCAAGCTGAAGGACCTGCTGTTCGTCGTCACCGGCTTCACCATTGGTCACAGCCTCACCCTGGCCTTGGCGGTCACTGGCATCATCCGTCCGCACGCCGAATTCATCGATGCCCTGGTGGCCTTCACAATCGGCCTCGTCGGTATCGAAAACATCGTCCATACCCAGAAGAATGCTTTCTGGCCGTCCCTGGCGGCGGGCGGCTTCCTGCTGGCCATCGGAGTGCTAAAGGTCTTCGGCATCGGCCTGCTGCCGCCGCTGCTGCTGTTCGGTGCGGCCCTCTTTACCTTCTGCTACCTGATGGTTTCGGGCACCGTGCACGAATTTGCCCGCGTCCGTCTGGTGGTCACGCTTGTCTTTGGCCTGATCCACGGCTTCGGCTTCGCCAGCGACCTGCTGAAAGACCGGTTGCCGGTTGCCAAGCTGGCGCAGATCCTCTTCGGCTTCAATATCGGTGTCGAAATCGGCCAGGTCTGCGTCGTACTCGCCATACTGGGCGTGGTCGCCCTGCTGCGAAAGGTCAGGCTGGTCGCCCCCCGGCCGATAACGGTCGATGTCGTCGCCAGTTTCCTGGTCTGTATCGGCACCTACTGGTTTGTCAGCCGCAGCTTCTAAAAGGGAAAGATCATGAAACCTTAGGCCGAGGCCTTCTGGATTCCAGCGGCACCCTCACGAAGCCCACCGCCCGTATCCAATGGTGAACGCGTCCGCCTGTCGCGCAAAAGAAACACCCGGCAGGCGGTGGGCCTGCCGGGTGTTTCTTTGTCGTGCATCGTGCAGCGTGACTAGTTGACGCCGCCGCCCAGGGCCGCATAGAGCGTGGCCAGGTTGGTGGCGCGTGACAGCCGGATCGAAATCAGGCTCTGCTGCGCGCTGTAGGCTGTCCGCTGCGCCGTCGTGAGGTCGAGGGCGCTGTCTATACCGTGGTCGTAGCGCGCCTGCACCAGGGTGAGCGAGGCATCCGCGGCGGTAGAGGCCTTGTTGAGCGCATCCAGCCGACGGTCGATCGTAGCGCGTGTCGCCAGGGCGTCGGCCACTTCCTTGAAAGCCGTCTGCACCGTCTTCTCGTAGGTCGCCACGGCGACATCGCGGGCCGCCTTGGCGCTCTTCAGGTTGGCGACATTATAGCCGCCACTGAAGATCGGGATCGAGATCGATGGCGCGAAGCTCCAGGTGCCCGTGCCGGACTTGAACAGGCCGCTCAGCTCATCGCTGGACGAGCCGGTCGAGCCGGTCAGGCTGATCGTCGGGAAGAAGGCGGCGCGCGCCGCCCCGACATCGCCATTGGCCGATTTGAGGTCGTGCTCGGCCGAGAGCACATCCGGGCGCCGGGTCAGCACCTCAGAGGGCAGGCCGGCAGGCAGGTTGGCCAGAATCGCTGAATCATCCGGCATGGCGTCAGGCAGGTCAGCGTCCGCAATTGCCTGTCCTGTCAGCAGGATCAGGGCGTCCTTGTCCTGCTGGACCTGGGCCTCGTACTGGGCGACATCGGCACGGGCCTGCTCCGTCTCCACTTCCAGGCTGCGCAGGTCGGTCTCGGCGGCCACACCCAGGTCGAATTTGCGCTTCGACAGGGTATAGTCGCTTTCACGCGTCTGAAGCGTTTCGCGGGCCAGGCGCAGCAGATCCTGGTCAGAGGCCAGGGTAAACCAGGCGGAAGCCGTTTCGCTGATCAGGGATATCTGCGTAGCGCGCCGCGTCTCGGCAGTGGCGAGGAAAGATTCCTGTGCCGCCTTCGATTCTGAACGGATCTTGCCGAACAGGTCCAGTTCCCAGGCCGAGACGCTGGCTGTGGCGCTGTAGACATCGCTGTCGGCGCCCGCTTCGTGCGAGCGCGTTTCGCTGACCGAGCCGGAGACCGATGGCAGCAGGCTGGAACGGGTCATCACATAGGTGGCCCGTGCCTTCTCGATATTCAGTATCGCCACCCGCAGGTCGCGATTGTTGGTCAGGGCCGTGTCGATGACGCGCTGCAGGCGCGCATCGAGGAAAACCTGCTTCCACGGCAGGTCGCCCGCCGGCTGGGCATCGCTGCCGCCTGTGGCGGACTGGACCGCCTGTGGCCATTGCTGGGCGACGGGCAGTTCCGGCCGCACATATTTCGGCGTCATCGTGCAGGCGCTGAGCGCCAGGGCCGAGGTGAGCAGGAGGAAGGGTGTCTTATGTCTCATCATCTTTCTCCTTGCTCAGTGATCCGCTCGACCGGCTTCTATCTCGTCGTCTTCGCGTATCCGCTGCAATTTCCTCATATGCTTTTCATCAGCCTTGAAGAGCTTCTGCACCAGCACGAAGAACAACGGCACGAAGAAGATCGCCAGGAAGGTGGCCGACAGGATACCGCCGATCAGGCCGGTGCCGATGGCATGCTGCGCGCCGGAGCCCGCGCCATTGGAAATCGCCAGGGGCAGAATGCCGAAGGTAAAGGCCAGGGAGGTCATGATGATCGGCCGCAGGCGGATTCGGACGGCCTCAAGCGTTGCCTCTATCAGGGACTTGCCCTGCTCGTGCAGCGCCTTGGCAAACTCGACGATCAGGATCGCATTCTTGGCTGACAGACCTATGGTGGTCAGCAGGCCAACCTGGAAGTAGATATCATTGTTGAGTCCACGCAGGCTCATAGCCAGCAGGGCGCCAAGCACACCCAGCGGAATGACAAGGATTACCGAAATCGGGATCGACCAGCTTTCATACAAGGCAGCGAGCAGCAGGAAGACGACCAGAATCGAGATCGCATAGAGGGCCGGCGCCTGATTGCCAGATTCGCGTTCCTGCAGTGACATGCCGGTCCATTCGTAACCAATGCCCGCCGGCAATTGCTTGACCAGTTTTTCCATCTCCGCCATGGCCACACCAGAGCTTTTACCGGCCGCGGGCGAACCATCGATTTCAACCGCCGACTGTCCGTTATAGCGCGTCAGACTCGGCGCACCAAAGCTCCATTTCGAGGTAGCGATCGAAGACAGGGGCACCATCTGGCTATTGCTGTTCCGCACGAACCAGCGGTTCAGGTCCTCGGTTTGCATGCGGAAAGGCGCATCGGACTGGACATAGACCTTCTTGACCCGGCCACGATCAACAAAATCATTGACGTAGGCGCCACCCCAGGCCGTCGACAGCACACTGTTGATGTCCGAAAGGGTGAGATCCATGGCGCCAGCCTTTGCCTGGTCAATGCTGACATCGAGCTGGGCCGTATCTTCCTGGCCATTCGGCCGCACGGAGGTCAGAACCTTGGATTGCGACGCCAGGCCGAGGAGCTGGTTACGCGCCGCGATCAGCTGATCGTGACCAACCCCGCCCTGATCTTCCAGCATCATAGTGAAACCGGAAGACGTGCCCAGCGACGTAATCGCCGGAGGAACAATGGCAAATATCGATGCATTCGGATAGGACATGAAGTGCATGGTGCCCCGCATGCCAACCGCCGCTGCCTTGTCCTTTGCCGCATGACGCTCATTGAAATCCTTCAGACGCACAAAGGCCATAGCCATATTCTGCCCGGTGCCACCGAAGCTGAACCCCGTGACCGCGAAGACGGATTCGACTGCAGGGTCCTTCTGGAAATAGGCCTGCACGTCACTTACAACCTTTTGCGTGCGTTCCTGACTGGCGCCTGCTGGAAGCTGAATCAATGTGAATACAACCCCCTGATCCTCCTCGGGCAGGAACGAGGTCGGCAGGCGCACAAACAGCACGGCAACCGCGGCAATGATGACCACAAAGCCAAGCATCCAGCGCACGGGTTTGACGAGGATGTTGCCAACAATGCCGCGATAACGGTCGCTTGCCGCATCGAAACGATGGTTGAACCAACCTGCGAGACCTTTCTGGCTGTGCCCCTCACCTTTTTTAACCGGCTTCAACAAGGTAGCGCACAAGGCGGGCGTCAGAATGAGCGCCACAACAACAGAGAGGCTCATGGCCGAAACCAGGGTCAACGAGAACTGACGATAGATCATGCCCTGTGTGCCACTGAAGAAGGCCATGGGAACGAACACGGCGGACAGAACCAGGGCGATACCGATAAGGGCGCCTGTGATCTCTTCCATAGACTTGCGCGTGGCGGCCCGCGGGCTCAGCCCCTCCTCTGACATGATACGTTCGACGTTTTCAACCACCACGATGGCATCATCGACCAGAAGACCGATGGCCAGCACAAGACCGAAGAGTGTCAGAGTGTTGATAGAGTAGCCGAAGACCGCCAGAATGCCGAATGTACCGAGCAGAACCACCGGCACGGCAATGGTCGGGATAAGCGTGGCGCGCCAGTTCTGCAGGAAGATGTACATCACCACGAAAACCAGGACGACCGCTTCGATCAGGGTCTTGACCACTTCCTCGATCGACAGGCTGATGAATGGCGTCGAGTCATAAGGCACGACATAGTGATAGCCGGCCGGGAAAGACTTCTGCAGTTCATTCATGCGCGCCTTGACGGCCTGGGCAGTGCTGAGTGCATTGCCGCCCGGCGTCAGCTTGACAGCAATCCCGGAAGAGGGATGCCCGTTATATGTCGCATTGGCCTGGTAGCTTTCAGCGCCAAGTTCAACCCGCGCAATATCGCTGAGATAGACCTTTGCGCCATTGCTCTGGTTCTTGACGATAATGTTGCGGAATTGATCCGCTGAAGTCAGGCGCGACTGAGCGGTGATCGTCGCATTGATCATATTGCCCTTTACGGCGGGCAAGCCACCCAGCTCGCCGGCGGAAACCTGCGTATTCTGGGCCTCAATGGCCGTGACCACATCCGAGGGCATCAGGCTGTAACTGGCCAGCTTCTGCGGATCGAGCCAGATACGCATGGCGTATTGCGCACCGAAAAGCTGGACGTCACCCACTCCGTCCACGCGGCTGAGCTGGTCCTTGATGCTTGAGCCAATATAATCGGAAATATCATCCTGCGTGGCCTTTCCGTCATCCGCGTAAACGCCAACCACCATCAGAAAGCTGGAAGTCGACTTGACCACGGATACGCCCTGGCTTTGCACCGATTGCGGCAGCAAGGCAGTCACGGTCTGCAGCTTGTTCTGCACCTGGACCTGCGCGATATCCGCGTCCGTGCCGGACTTGAAGGTCAGGGTGATCGTCGCCGCCCCGCTGGAGGTCGAGGTGGCGCTCATATACATCAGGCCATCGAGCCCCTTCATGCTCTGTTCGATGACCTGGGTCACGCTGTCTTCTACCGTCTTGGCAGAAGCACCGGGATAGCTGGCCGATATCGACACCTGCGGCAGGGCGATATCCGGATACTGTTCGACAGGCAGGCGTGTGATGGACAGAACACCGGCGAACATGATGACGATGGCGACAACCCATGCAAAGATGGGACGGTCGATAAAGAAACGCGACAACATTGTTCGACTTCCTATTCAGCGCTGTTGACGACAGTGGCCTTGACCTGGCCGCCGGCGCTGATCTTTTGCAGCCCCTGCACGACCACTTTGTCACCGGCATTCAGACCGCTGAGCACCAGCCATTTCTGACCGACCGCCTGACCGAGCGTGATTGAGCGTGTCGCCACCTTGTTGTCGGCGCCCACGACATAAACGCTGGCATTGCCCTTGGCATCGCGCTGCACGCCCGCCTGATCGACCAGGATACCGTTCTGCGCCACGCCGGTGGCCAGCCGGGCACGAACGTAGAGGCCCGGCATCAGTGTGCCATCCGGATTGTCGAATACGGCGCGCAGCGTCACCGTCCCTGTGCCTTCATCTACCGTGATATCGGAGAACTGCAGGCGCCCCTTGAGGGGATAAACCGAGCCGTTTTCAAGCACAAGCTCCACATCCGCGCTGTCCGATGCGCCCACCTTGCCGCCCTGAATAGCCTGCTTCATGGCCAGGACATCAGCTGCCGAGCGGTTGATGTCGACATAGATCTTGTCGGTCTGCTGTATCGTTGTCAGGGCATCGGTCTGGCTGGCGGTGACCAGTGCGCCCGGTGTGAAGGCCGACTTGCCGATACGGCCCGAAATCGGCGCGCGTACCGTGGTGTAGCCCACATTGATGCGGGCGGAATCGACGGAAGCCTGTGACGACTGCACGGTTGCCTGGGCCTGCTGGAGCGTGGCCTGGGCGTCATCATTATCCTGCTTGGAAACGGCGTTGATAGCGACCAGCTCCTTGTAACGGTCTGCTTTGAGCTTCGCCGTCGTCAGGGCCGCCTTGGCATTTGCCAGGCTGGCCTCCGCGCTATTAAGCGCCGCCTGATAGGTAGCCGGATCGATCTGGTAAAGCGGTTGCCCCACCGTGACCAGGCTGCCTTCGGTGAACAGGCGTGATTTGATCAGCCCGGCGACCTGCGGCCTAACATCCGACACCAGCACCGAACTGGTGCGCCCCGAAAGCTCGGTAGTCAATTGCACGGCCTGCGCCTGAACAACCTCGACACCGACCTGCTGGGCTTGTTGTGGCATACCCCCTGACTTACCACTGCAGGCGGTCAGGGCCAGAAAAGCGGCAACGCCGAAAGCGGCCGCGCCGCGAGAACTGAAAATGGCCTGAACGGGGCGAAATGTGGTGTTTCGGAGAATCATGTTTGCAGGCTCGCAATAATTGAGAATGAACGTTCACTTATTTTATTTCCAATGACCAACATGGTGTGCTAAGTCAAGTGAAGAAGTCTTAAATAAATTAGAAAAACAGGATTAGAGGCCTATGGCCGAGACCGAAAAACGAAAACGACTATCCAGGGATGAGCGGCAATCCAGCATTCTGGACGCGGCCATCAGGTGCGCCATCCGATCCGGATTTCGCGGTGCCAGCATGGACGATATTGCCCGTGAAGCCGCCATTAGTGTCGGCGTTATCTATCGCCATTTTTCCAGCAAGGAAGCGATCATCGAAGCCATTGTGGCGCGCGGCGTGGCCGAACTTCAGATGAAGATTGCAGAGATCGGCAATATGTCATCGGATGCGCTGAGGGCAGGCATGCTCAACGATATCCACAACTTCATCGAACGCCAGCACACCCGGGAGCATAGCGCGTTACGTCTGGAAATCTATGCCGAAGCGGCGCGCAATCCGCGCGTCGAAAGCATTCTGCGCGCCTATACCGAAGCCGAACGGGATATCGGCCGGCAATTGTTCAGCCGCATCCTGCCTAAAATTGCCCCTCCTGAAGAGCTGACAGCGCGTGCGGACATGCTGCGGATCATCGCCGACGGTCTTCTGGTCAACGGCCTGTATGCCGGCGACAATGACCAGGCCCTTGCGAAGGTTCTGCAATCCGTCATGTCCTGCCTGCTGGCCGCCCGGACCGAGCAATGAAGTGTCATGTGAAAAAAAATTTCAATGACTTCTCATTGGCAACGGGGTTGTGTAAGAGGCTCGCTGCGTGGCCCCTTAGCTCAGCCGGATAGAGCAAGGCTTTCCTAAAGCAGAGGTCGGGGGTTCGAGTCCCTCAGGGGTCGCCACTTATCCAGGGCATATCATGTGAGGGCGGAAATCCGGTTGCACACGTGCCTTCAGACATAGCTCCCTTGCTATCAGGCGATGAGCATAAAGCTTGCAACTGTGCCCGAGGTTGAAGACGGCGCAATCCAGACATCGAACTGTCCGGCTTCGGCCGAAGGTTTAAGGTTCGGATGGACGAAGGCCAGATCGGCGGGCGTCAGGGTGAATTCGACCGCAATGCTTTCTCCTGGCGCCAGATCGAGATGACGGAACCCCTTCAGCGCACGGATCGGCTGGGTCATCGAGGCCACCTTGTCATGGATATAGAGCTGCGCCACCTCATGCAGGGCGCGCTCGCCGGTATTGGTGACCGTTGCCGTCACCTTGATGGCTCCGGTCATCGCCAGGGTAGGCGCACTGACGCTCGTCGGCCCATAGGACACGCTCGAATAGCTCAGGCCATGGCCAAAGGGGTACAGCGCGTCATTGGTGACTTCGCGATAGCGCGCCTTGAAGCTCTTGTCCTCACTGATCTGCGGGCGGCCGGTGATGCGATGATTGTAGTAGAAGGGCTCCTGCCCCGAAGCCTGCGGGAAGCTGACCGGCAGGCGCCCTTGCGGGGCGTAGTCGCCGAAGACGATATCGGCAATGGCATTGCCTTCTTCGGAACCCAGGAACCAGGTGGCCAGGATCGCCGGCGCCTCCTTTACCGCCCCGGTCAGAGCCAGGGCGCGGCCGTGCTTGAGAATGACCACCACCGGTTTACCGGAGTCTTTAACAGCGGCGGCTACGGCTTCGGCCAGTTCCAGCTGCGGTTCCGGAACGGAGATATCGACGCGCGACTGCGCTTCCCCCGACATGTTTCCGGTTTCGCCGAGCGCCAGCACCACGATATCCGCCGCCTTCGCCGCCTTCACCGCCGCGGCGATGCCGCCCTCGATCGGCGTTTCGGCCTCCGAGCCCTTGACCACGGTCAGGGCATCGCCCAGCACAGCGCGGAAGCCCGCCTCCCAGGTGACGCAGGTGTCCACGTCCGGGAAAACGGCCCACGGGCCGGGGCAGTTTTCCTTGTCATTACCAAAGGGGCCGATCAGGGCAATTTTCTTGCCCGATTTCGGCAAGGGTAACAGATTTCCTTCGTTCTTCAGCAGCACGCACGACTTGCGCCCGGCCTCGCGGGCCAAGGCGATGGTTTCGGGCCGGCGGACATCCGTCTGTTCGCGTTTGAGATCGAGCGAACGATAGGGATTGTCGAACAGACCCAGCGCCTTTTTCACATAGAGCACCCGGCGCACCGCCTCATCGAGCACGGCCAGCTTGACCTTGCCTGAGCGCACCAGCTCCGGCAGGTATTTCATGTAGAGGCCCGACTGCATGCCCATATCGCAGCCGGCATTGATCGCCTTGGCGGTGGCATCGGCGCCATCGGCGGCGAAACCGTGCAGGATCAGTTCTTCTTCCGAGGTGTAGTCGGAAACGACCAGCCCCTTGAAGCCCCACTCCCCTCGCAGGATATCGGTCAGCAGGTAATGATTGCCGGTCGAGGGCACACCGGCGATATCGTTGAACGATGACATGGTGGTCAGGGCGCCAGCGTCGAAGGCCGCCTTGAACGGCGGCAGATGGACTTCGCGCAGCGTGGTTTCGGGGATATCGGCGGTGTTGTACTCCATCCCGCCCTGCACGGCGCCATAGGCCGCGAAATGCTTCGGACAGGCCACGACCGAGGTCTCGTCCTTCAGGCTGTCGCCCTGGAAGCCCTTGACCCGCGCCACGGCCAGCTGGATGCCAAGATAAGTATCCTCGCCCGATCCTTCGGAAACACGGCCCCAGCGCTGGTCGCGCGCCACATCGACCATGGGCGCGAAGGTCCAGTGCAGGCCTTTGGCCGTCGCTTCCAGGGCGGCGGCCCGCGCCGTGCGCCGGGCCAGGTCGGTATCCCAGCTCGCGGATTCGCCCAGCGGAATCGGGAAGGTCGTCTTGACGCCGTGGATGATGTCGCCGGCGAAAACCAGCGGGATCTTGTGCGGCGACTGCTCGACGGCCACCTGCTGAAGTTCGCGGCCGCCGGCCACGCCGATCCCGTTGAACAGGCCGGTGATCCGGCCGGCGGCAATGTCGGCCTTGACCTTTTCCTTGCCTTGCGCCTGCTCCGAGGTCGGGTTGATCGGCGGGCCATCGAAGCGTGTGGTGTCACTGTAGATGGAGAGCTGACCGGCCTTTTCCTCGATGCTCATGCGCTGGATGAGGCTTTCGATGAAGGGGTCGGCGGCTGGAGTGACCTTGGCCAGACCAGGCGCCGCCACCGGCATCAGGGCGGCCGTGGCGGCAGCGCCCTGGAGGAAAAACCGGCGAGAGGGGGTAAAAGCGGCCATAAGCGTTACTCCTTTTTATGATCCAGGAACCAGGCGTAGAGGTCCGGATTAGCGTAGGTGGCATCCCAGGCATTGTGATTGCCGCCAGGATAGATGGTGTATTTGACGTCGATGCCGCAGGCTTTGGCGGCGCTGACAAGCGCTTCCTCATCACGGATCGGCACCACGTCGTCGATCTCGCCATGGAAGGCCCAGATGTGGTTGCCAGTCAGCATGCAAGGGGTTTTCAGGTTCGAATAGCCAGAGACTGGCGCGATGGCGGCGAAGCGTCGCGGCTGCACCATGCCCCAATCCCAGGCACCACCACCGCCCAGGGAAAGGCCGGTGAGATAGATACGTTTGCGATCAATCGGGAGGCGCGCCTCTACGTCATCCAGCCATTCCCTGAGCTTTTGGGGGTCCCATTCCTCATCGCGCCATTGCTGCGGCGCCAGGATGATAAAGGGGAAGTCGGCATGATCGCGGGCATAGGCCCAGGGCCCCGGTCCCATGACGCGGGTGACATCGCTGCCGGCCTCACCCGAGCCATGCAGGAAGATCAATACGGGCGCCTTGCCCCCCTGATAACCGGCCGGCACATACTGCATATATTGCACGGTCGAGCCGTCCCTGAGCACGACCTTTTCGGCGGAAGCGCCCTTGGCCAGCCTGTCGGGGTGGATCGTGGCGCAACCTGTCAGTGCCGAGGTCAGGGCCAGGGTTGCCAGGGCGAAAGCAAGACTCTTCATCGCCTAACACGGCTCGCAAGCCGCCTCCTCTTATATCCGAAATGCCGATGAATCGTCATGCGGTGAGCCATTTGCCGGTGGACGCCACGGCTTCGAACCCAGCGTGGCTGAAGGCGCGTCTGGCAATATCACCCGTTACGGAACTGCGATTGAACAGGTCCCAGACCAGGCCGGAACGGTAGTTCTCCATCATGCACAGGATCGGGCCCTGATCTATGCCCAGGCAGTCCTTGGCCACCCAGCCGGCGCGGCGCGTATGCCGGCCGGTCGGGGTTTCATAGCTGGCCGGAAAGGTGGGATTGAAGGCATCCGCGAAACCGTAATCGCCATAAATATCGGCGCCGTATTTTTCATGCAGGCTGCGGATCAGCGGGATTGAGATTTCCGGTGCAAAGGCGATCGAGGTAATGCCGGCCGTCGGCGCGATCGTACCGTCGTCGAAGGATTCATTGTCGCCGGTCTGTGGGCCGCGCGCACCATATTCATGAAATTGCACGGTCCGCTGGCCGACCGTCAGTTCGATATCGGCAGGCCCCAGACACGCGGTCAGGCCCCAGGCATCGGGCCCATACCCCTTGAACCCGCCGGGATTTTTTATGGCGTAGTTACGCTGGGCATAGGTGGCGCGACGTGAGTTGATGAAATAATCGATGCCCTTGCCGCGCATGTACACATCGGCAATGCCACGGAAATCGAACCAGATGTGAGAGTACTGATGTCCGAACATCGGAGAGAAGCCGAGATAGGTTTCTCCGAAATTGGTGCCCCATGTGCCATCGATCGTCGCCATCCAGGCGGCCCAGTTGCCGGCCGGATGCGTCGGCGATCCGAGGGCCAGCAGATTGACCATCATGCCTTCGTTATAGCGATCCCAATTGCGGTTTATCAGCCCACGTTCGTCATGGTCCGGCAAGCCCGTCTCCGGGTGCCAGCCCATGCTGATCAAACCGTTTTCGCGCGCAAAGAAGGTCCAGTCTGCCCGTTCATAAAGGGCTATGCCCAGCTTGCGGATCTCGGCTTCATCCGGCGTGTCGCCATCGAAAAAGGCAGCGGCGGTCAGGGCGCCCAGGAACAGTATGGTACTGTCGACAGTGGACAGGTCGCAATGCTCATAGCGAAGTCCGCTGTCCATGTGGAGGAAATGATAAAAGAACCCCTTATGGCCGCCGGCCGCCACCGGATCGGGCCCCTGGGGGATGTTCCACAGTGTTTTCAAGGTCAGGAGGGTACGCGCCGCGGCGGTCTTGCGTGTGACATAGCCGCTCTTCACGCCGATACAGTAAGCTGTCAGGGCAAAGCCAATAGCCGCTATGGAGGCAAAAAACTGCCCCGGCGAAGCGTCCGGCACCAGGCCGTTGGTCACCCTGGCCATCTCCCAGAACCAGCGGAATGTCCGATGGTGCAGATCGGCCAGCAAGGGGTCGAACCGGCGATCTGCCGTGCGGGAAGCGGAGGTCTTAAGCGGGCCCGCCAGTGCGCCTGACTGCACGCCCGTGGCCATGAAAGCCCCCAGGGTCGTGCTGCCGAGCAAGAAGTGGCGACGAGAGAAGCGAGGCGATGAAGTCATGGGAAACGCTTCCTCGGAAGGCTGTGGGATGTAAGGCAGAGCCTTACGTGATGAATGGATCGGTTCACACCATGCATGGGTTGTTTTGCCTGAGCGTTAAACGGAAACGGCCGCGCAATGCCGGGCAATGAAGTCCTCATGCCGGGGCATCAGCGCCACATTCGACGACACCACCTTTTCCACGTGGCTGACGAGCGACAGCATGTCCTCGTCCTTGACCCAGTCCACGGCCGGATGATAGCTGCGCGGCCGTATTCCCTGCCCCAGCATCACCTGCACCCAACTGGTCAGGCCAAAGAGTTCGGTGCCTTCGCGGAAAAACTGACCATCGGCGGCGAACAGGTCCATGTAACCTTGCAGGGACGACGGGATGCTCATGGTCCGCACATAATTCCAGAATTCGGAATCGTCCCGCTCCGTGGCGTGATAGTGCAGGATGATGAAGTCCCGGATCCGCTCGTACTCAAACTGCATTTGTGCATTGTAAGTATTCTGCAGCACCGGCTCGAAATCGGTGTGCGGGAAGAGGCTCATAAACCGCGATATGCCTGCTTGTATAAGGAAAATGGCGGTCGATTCCAGAGGTTCGATGAAGCCGCCTGCCAGGCCGATCGCAACCACGTTCTTATCCCAGAGTTTGCGCCGTTTGCCGGTCCTGAAGCGTATGGGTTTCGGATCTGCGAGCGCCCGGCCATCCAGAGACCCAAGCAACATATCCGTCGCATCGGAGTCGCTGATGAACTGGCTGCTGTAGACATAGCCATTGCCGGTGCGGTGCTGGAGGGGGATGCGCCATTGCCACCCCGCCGAGCGCGCCGTGGAGCGCGTATAGGGCGTCGGCGCCTCCACCTTTTCGCACGGTACGGCCAGGGCGCGATCACAGGGTAGCCAGTGTGTCCAGTCCTCGAAACCGGCCTGCAGCGTATCCTCGATCAGGAGGGCGCGGAAGCCGGTGCAGTCGATAAACAGGTCGGCCGAAATTTGCGCGCCGCTTTCAAGCGTCACGCTCTCCACAAAACCGGTCTCGCCGTTCTGGTTAACCGCGATGACCTTGCCTTCGGTGCGCTGAACACCCAGGGCTTCTGCATGCTTACGCAGAAAACGGGCGTAGAGCACGGCGTCGAAATGATAGGCGTAGGCGATTTCAGCCAGAGGCGAATTCGCCGGTGCGTCGCGCGGCGGCGCCATGAACTTGCCCAAGGGCGCGGCCACCGTATTAAGGGAATAGTGCGCAATATCCTTGGCCTTACCGGCGGCGCGCGCCTTCAGCCAGTATTGGTGGAAGGGCATCAGGCCGAGATCGCGGCCGATTGTGCCGAAACCGTGGACATAGGAATCGCCGATCTTGCCCCAGTCATTGAACTGGATACCGAGCTTGAAAGTGCCTTGCGTCTGACGGACGAATTCCGCCTCATCGATATTGATCAGGCGGTTGAAGGCCGAAATGTGCGGCACCGTCGCTTCGCCGACTCCGATCAGACCGATTTCTTCCGATTCAACGAGCTGAACCTGGATATTTTTGCCGAATGACTTGGAGATGGCCGCCGCACTCATCCATCCCGCCGTTCCGCCGCCGATGACCGCAATCGTTTTTATGGGACGTTTGGCTTGCTGTCGTGTCATCGGGAATCCAGCGAAGAAAGAGAAAAGAGTAACATAGCTGCCCCTCAGGCTAACCTTAAGAGCTTTACGGCTGATGACGATTGAGAATAGGTGCCCCGCCAGTAAAGCAGGGCGAATGCGTTTGCGGGCAAGGAACCCGGATCATGTGGCGTAGTCCGGTTCCGGCATTTGCCTGAAGGTAAACACCGGAACCGGTTGCCGACTAGAACTTCGCGCCGGTCGACAGCTTGACCGTGAAGGGAGACCCCACAATGGGGCCGTCCTTGGTGTAAACCGGGGCTGCACCGTAGCTCGGGAAGTAGACCGAGTTCGGATCGTAGTTGACCCAGTTGAAGACGTTCAGGACGTCTACCCGCACATAGCCATCAGCGCCGCTGGGCAGCTTGAAGTTCTTCGATATCTGCAGGTCTATGTCCTTGTAACCCAGGGTGTCCTTGGGTCGCTCGCTGATAATCGTCTGCACGCTACCGCCATAGCTGTTACAGACGGAAACACCGGATTCCTGACAGCCATAAATCTGCATGGCTGAAGTCGGGGTGGACAGGGTCATCTTGGCCGCCATCGACATACCCCAGGGCAGGTCACGGGTGTAAGTCATGACCAGACGATGTTTCGAAACCGCCGTGGAATCCAGCATCGGGTAATCGCTGATATTCGGGTAGTCGAACAGGTACTGATTGTAACCGACCGAATACGGGTTGATGCCGGCGACATTGTTCTGCTTGGCGTCCGAATAGGTATAGGAGACGGTCATGCTCCAGCCGGATTCCTTGGTGTAAGGCTTTTGCGCCGCCAGGCTGAACTGGAGATTTTCATCCCTGCCACCGTTATCCCACAGGATAAGTCCGCCAACGCCAGGCACGCCCTGAGCGCCCCACTGGCTACCATTCTGGAAGTAGGAGCCATCCGAGTAACGGTTGCCCAGACGACCGATGATCGTGTCGTAGCTCTTGATGTACGACAGGGTGGCCTGCGTGTTCCATTCGCCAAGGGTGTTACGAATCCCCAGGCTGAACTGATCAGAATAAGGCGTCTTGAGGTTATTGTTGAGCAGGTCCACTTCATGTGAAGAGGCATCGGTTTCCAGAGTCGCCAGTCCCTCGGGAGTCAGGTAGATAGGGTCCCAGGCGTAGCAGTGGTTGGCCGGATTGACATCGGCTGCCGTGAAGCAGGGACCGAAGGCATCCTGGTTCGTCGCAGAGGGGAAGTAAATCTGCGGGTTGTTGTTCAGGGCCACCTTTGTGGTTTCAAGGGCCAGGGTTCTGAACACATTGCGGTTATAGGAACGGCCATACCCGCCGAAGAGAACGCGACGTCCATCGCCGGTCAGGTCATAGGAAAAGCCCAGACGCGGTGCAAAATTGTTCGGCGCCTTCCGGTTGGAGCCCGTGCTGATATAGTTGTCCAGATTGATGCCGGGCGATCCGGGTTCGTCGGAAATCTGCAGAGCCAGGACCTGCTTGTAGGTCAGGGAGGTGCCGGGGAACAGGCTGTTGATCCCGGTCACAACGTCATCCGGCGTGACATAGTTCAGATAGGCCGGCACCTCTTCGCGATCCCAGCGCAGGCCGAGATTGAGTTCCAGACGATCATTGATCTGCCAGTCGTCCTGGATATAGGCGCTGAACTGCTTGTCGGTCGTGCTGACGCTGGTATCGGTATAGCCGGGCACGATGTTCGGATACTGAACCAGATAGGGCGTATCCGCAACGCCATCCGCCGTGACCGCATAGTAATAGGTCGCATTGGACTTATCGGAACTGCCGTCCTGCGTGAACAGGTCGATAGTGCCATAGCTGAAGCCCAGCTTGATGGTATGGTTTCCGGCTGCCTCGATATTGGAGAAGGTCAGGTTATCCGCGAGGGTAAAGCCCTTCTGCGAACTCACCGCACCAACGCCCGAACCCGGACCACCGACATTAATCAAAGCAATGGCGCCAGCGGTAGGGTTAGAGGTGTCAGCGTTCGGATAATAGGTGTAATCGAATTGCGGGGCTGCCGTCGTTGTCGAGGTAGAGGCCAGTGTATCCTGATAGGACAGACGCAGCTCATTTACCCAGGTATCGTTGCTGTGCTGCCAGCGGATATCAGACCGTTTGACGTTATTGGTATAGGGTGCCTCGGTCGATTTTGCGCTCTGACCACTGCCCCCCGTATACATATCTTCCAGGCGATAGTTGAAGCTGGCCTCAATCCGATCGTTCGGAGTGGGCTCAAAGTCGAGCTTGCCGAAGTAAAGATCTTCAGTGAACGGATTGGTCACAGGACCATACTGGCTCGACACATCGGCCGGCAGCAATGCCTGAGCTTCCGATAGTGAGACACCGGCGCCGGGATACACGTCGCCCTGGTTGGACAGATCCTTGTGTTCCCAGGTGACGAAGAAGTGCATCCGGTCCTTGATGATCGGGCCGCTGAAGGCCAGACCGTATTCCTGATTGGGCGCGCGTCCCTTTTTGCTGTCGGATGCCTTTTCAGAGGGCGTCTCGGCGCGCAAATTCTCGTTGGTATAGGTACCGAAAATCTCGCCGTGGAACTTGTTCCCACCGGATTTGGTCTGGGCGATGATGATCGCACTGGCGGCATCGCCATATTCGGCGCTGTAGTTGGAGGTGACGACCTTATATTCACCGATGGCGAGCTGGGGGAAAGGGTTACCTGCATCACCGTCGCCGTTGACACCCGCACTGCCGGCAAAGCCAGAACCGCCCTGGACAAAGTCCTTTTGGGAGACACCATCGATATAGACGTTGACCGCAGAGCTCAGCTGGGCGCCGCCGCGCAGCGAGGTCTTGTGATCGTTTACGGTAAATTGCACGCCGGGAACCGTATCGGCGAATTCCATGAAGTTACGCGTGGTCTGCGGCAGGGCCTGGATATCGTGCAGGCTGACAAGCTGGTTGACCTGAGATGAGCGCATTTCAACACTCGGACGACGGCCGGTAACCGTGATCGTGGTGGTGCCGGGTTCGGCCGCTTTTCCATTGCCAAAATCATAAACGGCCACCGAGGCCACCGCGACAGAAACGTCAGCGGCTTCATTGTCGCCCGCCGTAACGTGGTAGGTGCCTGACGGCAGGCCGGCGATGACATAGGTGCCATCGGCGCTGGCCTTGGCCTGGCGCACCGCACCCGTATTTGCATCCGTGGCAATAACGGTCACACCTGCCGGCGCGGTGCCGCGCAAGGTGGATCCGGATGTTTGCGCCCAACCCATTGACGGCACGCTTAATGCGGCCGCCATGGCGAGTACCGCCAACGAACTGCCTAATTTAACCAGGCTAGACGCCTTATTTTTGCTGGTTTGTTTCATCTGGTTCCACTTCCTGCGGGGCTGTGTTTTTAACCTCGCACCTTCATATGAAGTGCGAAGCGCTGCGGCTTATTGGCTCTTGTCGGACCCTTCCCGAGACATGAATCGCATATGTCAGGATGGCCGCATTGTGTCGGAAAGTATCAGTATTCATTACGAACGCAACGCTCATTTGCGTATTTTGCACTGCAACTTTGCACTATGTGGTAATTTTGAGACATTTTGAAATGCGGTGGCAATTGAAATTTTGCCAGGGCCAACCACCTGAAATAGTTGATGAATTTTTATAAGCCATTCTTTTTTAACAGATTATTTTACCTCCACCGCCGCCGACATATTCGTGAAGCCCCGAACAGCTTGCACTTGACGTTAGTGCAAAATTTGCATAACTTGCATGTAATTTGCGGATAGTCCCCGCGCAAGGTATTAGACCGTATGCAAAAAGAAGCCACGCGCCCCGTGACGCTACAGCAGATCGCCCTTCAGGCAGGCGTTTCCGTCTCCACGGTGTCCCGGGCTCTGGCCCGCCACCCCGCGATCAGTGAGGAGACGCGTGAACTCGTCCTGAAACTGGCGAAGGAAAGCAATTACGACCTCAAGCGGCGGCAAGGTATCGACCAGTCCCAGATTACGGTAGTCATGGCGGTTCCGGCGATCAGCACGCAGATGGCGGAACCGTTCCAGCTGCGCCTGCTCGGGGGCATAGGCAGCGCCATGCGTGAACGCCATATCGATTTTTCAATCTCGCATCGCGTGCCCAAGAATGGAGACTCCTTGGCCGAACTGATGTCGGCTCACCCGACGGGCGGCTTCATCTTCCTTGGGCAGAGCCAATATCATGACGCCCTGAACAAGTTCAGCAAGCAGGGCAGAGCCCTTGCCGTGTGGGGGGCGCACCTTGAGGATCAGACCTATTGCTCGATTGGCACGGATAATTTTTTCGGCGGGCAGAGGGCGACAAACCACCTGCTGCGGCTGGGGCGGCGGCGCATCGCCTTCATAGGTGCCTGTGATGTGGTTGAAATCGAACAGCGTCTGGCCGGTTACCGGGCCGCCCTGTCGAATCACGGCGTTGAACTCGATACGTCCCTGGTACAGCATTCAAAGCTGGTCTTCGATTCGGGCTTCGAGGCCGTAAACGACCTGATGGACCGCGGCGTGAAATTCGATGGCATCGTCTCAGCATCGGACATGGTGGCGATTGGCGCGATGCGGGCCCTGTCGACACATGGAATGAGTGTGCCCAACGATGTTTCCATCGTCGGCTATGATGACATTGATGTGGCCAGTTTTTCGAGCCCTGCCCTCACCACCATTCGCCAGGACGTGCTGAAAGCCGGCCACCTGCTTGTAACCAAGGTCATGCGACAGCTTTCAGGACACAATGCGCCATCTGAAAGGTTGCAGACAGAGCTCATTGTGCGCGGCTCCTGCGGAGGCTGAAGCACGAAGTCAGCGATCGGAAACGGGTTCAGAAAGGGAATTGATTTAAGGGCGTCGGTTACGGAAGCGCACACGGGCTATCGGGATTTTGTCCTCTGGATATGCTGCATCAGTCCGCGAACAACGGTTTCCAAAGCACCGGAATGCTGCGACTGTGGCAGATGACACAGGGCGCCGAGATCTTCAGGCGCCAGGTGCGCCCCCGGGTCACCATTCACCTCAAAAACAAAATGATCGAACATCCCCTTCCAGACCGCGCGCTGGCGATCCGGCATATCACGCACCATCAGCATGGCCAGCAGCATCGCCCCGTAAGGCGCCTGCAAATGAGCGGGCGCTTCGTTCCACCAGTAATTCACCAGGACGTTCAAGGCTGACTGGCTTCGGACATGATGCCACCAGCCATAGGGAATATAGATCGCATCACCCGGTTCCAGCTCGGCGATCAGGCCCGACTTCAGGGCTTCCTGCAGTTTGGGAAAGCGGTCGAAATCAGGCGCCTCGATATCCGCCAGACTGACCGGCGAACCGGCCAGGGTATTCTCGAACGGCCCGACATATAGGTTGGGCAACTGATCCGGCGGGAACAGAGTAAAGCGCCGACGGCCGGCAACCACCACAGCGATATTATCCGACAGGTCGTAATGCGTCTGGACCCGCACGGCGTTACCGATCCACAGACGCGGCCGCACGGTGGCGGGCAGCAGCGGATTGACGGTCTCGGCAGCCAGTCCCGGCAAGGCGGCATCGAGCGGCGTGGACTGGATATAGAGCGATGGCGGCTGCACCTCTGCCGCCAGGGTCAACAGCTGATCGAGCATCGCGCCCAGGGTGATCTGGCCTTTACGGAAATTACGCGTGCGCAGGGTTTCGCCATAGAAGAAGGCGCCCCTGACCTCCGGTGGGGCGGAGAGGCAGTCCATCGCCACGCCGGTATCGAAACCGCGCAGGCAATCGGCCAGGTCACGGTCGGATCGCCGCGCCGCCCGCACCAGCGGCCAGTCCGCGCCTAGCCCCTTGAGCACCACCGGCACATTCCGCGGCACAATATCGCCGCGGAATGTCTCCGGCGTGACGCCCGTGAGGCTTTCGCAGGGCTGCATCCTATTTCAGCAGCCGGGCGGCGCCCCAGGTGACGACGACCGGACGTTCGTCGGCGGTGCTGTCATGGGTTGCCAGCAGTTCGATGACCTTATGTCCGGACAGATCGGCGGTGATCTCGCGCGGGGCATCGCCAAATTTCAGCGGCGGTGTCCTGGCCAGCAGCTTGCCATCGCCATAGACGGCGAAGGTGACGGCGCGATCGCGCAGCGGCGTTGAAGCGTCCACCCCGACGAGGGCGCGGAAACTGCGATACCCGGCCTCATTCTTCACCTGCAGCAGGGAATTGCCGAGCACACCGATGCCGCTGTCGAAACTCTGGCCGCCGATCTGCAAAGTCTGGCCATAGGGCGTGGTGTCAGCCTGGGCACCGCCCCAGCCGGCATATTGCGGCCGCGATCCGGACGAGCGCGTGCCGGCCCACGGATCAATCATGCGATGGATGCTCGGATCGGCTTCCGGTGTTTTCACGCCATCATCGACCACATTGATCGCACCGGGGATTTCCGACAGGTAGACGCCCTCAGCCAGTTCACGCGCGCCCTGCACTGAGAAAACCCGCGTCTCATGCGGCGCCAGATCAAACCCCGTCTCGCCGGTGAAGGTGCTGGCGGTCTTCGACCACAGATCGGTCAGGGTGATGGCTGCGTCTCCTTTCAGCTTGAGATGGCTGGCCAGCAGCGACACCTTGACCGGCGAGGCCGTGCGATTGAATAGAGCCACCACCTTGTGACCATCAGCCATTGTCTTGACCAGTATCTGCGCGTCATCGGAATCGTAGGCGATTATGGCTTGATTACCCGCCGGGTCCTGGTCGACGGCGATGAGATCGGCATTACCCCAGATATCCAGCAGGGATTGCGGGGCCTTACGCAGGTCATAGCTGATCAGCAGGGGCGAGCTCATCATGGCCCACAGGGTAAAATGCGTACGCGCTTCGGTCAGATGGTCAGTATCGAAATCGCCGGCGCCGATATAGAGGATATCCGGGTCGTTCCAGTGGCCCGGCCCAGCATATAGCGCACGCTTGGCAGCACTGTCATAGTTGTGCAGCATGCTCGTCCAGTTCGGCGTAATGTCGCTGGAGGTGCGCCACGAACTGCCGACATCCTTGCCCCACTCGCGGACATTGGCCATGCCCCAGTTGCAGATGGAGAACACATAGTCGTTGTCCGGATTGGCCTGCTTTAGCGCGGCGGCCACCTCGGCATAACGCGCCTCCACGCGGGCGCTGTCGGTGCGATTAATCGAGGCGCGTTCGATCTCGGGTTCCAGGCCGATATAGCCATTGTCCTTCACCAGCTGCGAGCCCGGCGCGAAATCAGCCAGCCCGCAGGCATCGACCTTGATATAGTCGAAACCCCAGTCGCTGAAATAGAGGTTGATATCCTGCGAGACGTGTCCCGCCAGGCCGACCTGACGTTCTTCGGCCGTGCCTTCGGGCAGGTTGGGGGAATGCAGGTCAAAGGCCTGCGAACAGGCATTATGGCCGACATCGGTATAGAGACCGGCCTTCAGTCCCATACCGTGCAGGCGATCGGTGAACCCGCGGAAACTGGTCGTGCCGTCCGGTGTTGCCGCCGATGGAAAGATGCGGGTGCGGATGATCATGCGGCCATCGGACTGACGGCGCTTCTGCCACCAGCCGTCATCAAGGTTGACGTAGATATAGCCCTTTTTCGCCAGCCCCTCATCGACCAGGGCCTGCGCGGCGCCCATCACCTTGTCCTCGTCCACCTCTGTGCGGAAAGCATTCCAGCTGTTCCAGCCCATGGGCGGGGTTTTGGCGGCGCCGGCGGATGGGGCAAGCCACACGCCCTTTGCCATTGGCTGAGCAAAGACTGCTACCGGCGAAACCAGGGCCACCATGACGCTGGCGAGCAGAAGTTGGGTCTTGAGTTTCATGATGGATGTCCCTGTTTATTTGTTTCCGGTTAGGGCCTTGACCTCGGCCTTCCAGTAGGCCGGCAGGTCGCCATAGGTATCGAAACCCGCCTGCCAGTCACCGCTGACATCTATCACATAGAGATAGTCAGGCGCATAGACGTCGGAGGCGCGCAGCACGATATCAAGCTGGTCCGGCGGGATATTGTTTAGGATATGCCAAACCCTGACGTCTCTGGACTTGGCGAGCTCGGTCGCCGCCTTGATCTGCTTGTAATCATTGACGTAATGTTGGCCGTCATTCTCGAACAGCACGATCATCTCGTCCGATGCGCTGGCATTGACCGCGCAGGTGTCCGGCATGCCGACATTGAAGATGATCTGCCCGCCCGGTCGGTATTTCGCCACCAGCGCCCGCAGTTTTTCATATTCGGCGGCAAACAGGGCGCAGTCATAATCCGCCGGCGCGGTCTCATCGAAGAAGATGCCCTGAAGGGCCGGCATCTTATCGAAATAGGTCTTTACCTGACCTTCGATGCGCGCCCAGGTCTGGCATTTGCCGTCGATATTGCAGTCATGCCGGAAATAGCCGGTGGGCACATAGCCATAGAGGCTTAAATCATGGCTCTTCGCCCGGCGGAACACGGGCTTGTAGATATCGAGATCATCGACGGGAGTATCGATCGAGTCCTTCGCCAATATGCCGCTGCTCGGATTGATCAGCGCGATCGTATGGTCGGGGATGCGTTCGAAATTCTCGACGCGCTGCCCCCAGTAGCTGACAACGGCGAGACCGGGCTTGGCCATCGCCATGACAGGCAGGCTCCAGATCAGGAGCAACAGAAGATATTTTCTCATTGGCTCTTCACTCGCTCTATGTACTGGTCGTGCGACGGCAGGGCTGAGGCACGCTGACCGATCATCCGCCGCAGCTGACTCATCCGGTTCAGGAATGCATCGCGTGGCATGGCGTCGGCCAGGGGATGCCAGGACCTGGGTCTTATCCCCTGCCCCATCAGGACGGAAAACCAGCTCGAATCCTTGAAGAGGTCGTGCGGAAATTCCAGCAGAAGGCCATCGCTCTCGAACACGTCCAGCCGCATCTTCAGGCTTTGCGGAATGTCCATGTCACGACACCGCCGCCAGAAAGGCGCATCGTCGCGCTCCGTCAGCTTGTAATGGGCGATCAGGAAATCGCGGATGCGCTCATATTCGGCATTCATGTCGACATTAAACTTGGTACGAACGCCCGGATTAATGGCCCCCGCCGGGAACAGCGCCATCAGGCGCGCCAGGGCGCTCTGCACCAGATAGATGGATGTCGATTCCAGAGGTTCCAGAAAGCCGGAAGCCAGACCCAGAGCGACGACATTGCGCTCCCACATGCGCACACGGTGGCCAGTGGTGAACTTCAGCACCCGCGGGTCCGCCAGGGGCTTGCCGTCGAGCCGTTCGAGAAGGCGCGAAGAGGCCTGATCTTCCGACAAAAACTCATCGCAGAAGACATAGCCATTACCGGTGCGATGCTGAAGCGGGATACGCCACTGCCATCCGGCCTCGCGCGCCGTTGATCGGGTGTAGGGCTCAGCCGCCCCTTGCCTTTCGCACGGCACGGCGACAGCACGGTTGCAAGGCAGCCAGTGGGTCCAATCCTGAAAGTCCACACCGAGCGTACGGCCGATCAGGAGGGCCGCAAAGCCGGAGCAATCGATGAACAGGCCGCCTTCAATGGCCCGCCCATCGGCCAGTTCCAGCGCCAGGACATCGCCGGTATCGGGGTTCAATCGTACATCCTGTACCCTGCCCTCGACGCGTACGACGCCGCGCGTTTCACTGTAACGCCGCAGAAACGCCGCATAGAGACTGGCGTCGAAATGGAAGGCCTTGTTCAGCTTAAACTGCGGCAGGTCGGTCTGGGTGGGGCCACAGCGCCCGGAACGCACGGCCAGGGTTTCCATGTTGAACTGGCCGTAATCGCGCGCGCCTTCCTGGTTCGCCAGCCGCAACCAGTAGTGATGGAAGCCGATGCCTTCCATGTTGACGCCATAGGCGCCGAACGGATGCAGGTAGCTGTGCCCCGGCCTCAGCCAGTCGACAAACTCGATGCCGAGTTTGAAAGTGGCTTCCGTTTCGCGGATGAGATCTGCCTCATCTATGCCCAGGATCGAATTGAACAGGTTGATCATGGGAATGGTGGCTTCGCCGACACCGACCGTGCCGATCTCGGCAGATTCCACCAGCGTAATGTCGAGATGGCCGCCATAGACCTTCGCCAGGCAGGCCGCCGCCATCCAGCCGGCCGTACCGCCGCCCAGAATGACAACCTTCTGTTTGTGAAATGGCATGTTCACAGGCACGAACCTCATGAAATCAGAAAAGCGGCGCGCAGCCAATCCGGCTGCGCGCCTTAAGTCATCCCATGCCGTCAGGGAGGCGGGAAAGAGGCATGGGTGATGCTGTCAACTCAGTACTTGAAGCGGAGGCTTACCGCGATCCGACGATCGGCATTGAAGGTGCCTGCATACAGGAACAGGGGTTCCTGATCCGGATTGGCGTCGGTCGGTCCCTGCACTTCCTGATAGATTTTCGGCCGGGTGCCGAGCAGGTTGCTGCCCTGCAGGTCGATTTCGGTATGGGCATTAAGCGCATAACGCATCGAGGCATCCAGGAAACCTTCCGCCGCGTTCCACACCGGGAAGCCGATACAGCAGTCATTGACCGAATTGACGTATTTGGAACGCCAGTTATAGGCCAGACGGGCGCCGAACGGTCCCTTGTCGTAAAGCAGGATCAGGTTGTAGCTGTCGTCAGACAATTGTTCCAGACGGCCGGGATTGATCGTGCCATCTTCCACCGAGCCGGCCACCGTGGTGCCATCGGCCGTGTCGAGCGTCAGGTTGCTGTTCTTCACGCCCTCATTATGCAGGTGCGTGTAGTTCGCCTGCAGACCCAGCCCGTCGAAAGGCTTGGGCAGGAAGGTGAAGTAGCGCTGGAAGGCCAGTTCGAAGCCCTTGACGCTGGCGCCGTCGCCATTCACCGGGCCGGTCACGACAACATCGCGGGTGACGCCGTTATTGGTCATCGGAACGACGAAGGTGCCGTTCTGGATGTAATCGTAGAACTTCTTCGAGAAGATGTCGAAGCTGAATGATCCGACTTCGGCGAAGTAGCGCTCGACCGTCAGATCGAACTGGTCCGCCTGAATGGCCCTCAGACGCGCATTGCCTGTGCTGCCGGAATAACCATAGATGTAGCTGACCGGATTGCCGGAGCTATCCAGAACAATGCTGGAATTGCCCTGGGCGATCGCCGATTGCGGCACATAGCTGCGCTGCAGGGTCGTGTAGTTCTTGAGCAGGCCCATGTCCGGCATGGACATGGCACGCGAAGCAGCGATACGAACAATCCAGTTATCCGGCAGCGAGAACTTGAGGTTCAGGCTAGGCAGGGTGTAGGTGTGCTTGGTCTTGACGGTCGAGCTGGAGTAACCGCCATCGGAGAAGGCCTGGTCATCCAGCGAATTCACAGCCAGACAGCCAGGAGAGATAGCGTACTGCCCCGGGCTGAGCGCCGCGATCTGCTCCGCGCTGAGCGGCTGGCAGTTCAGTTCGTCGGCCGTGAACGGCGTGGCGAAATTGACGGCACCGATGCTGGTCAGGTTGGTCTGAACCACGCGTACGCCGATATTGCCCGACAAGGTGACGTCGCCGAATACAACTGCTTCCGGTCCGCCAAACTTAAACATGGCATAGACCGAATCCTGCTTCAGATTGACGTTCAGGATCTCACCCGGCTGGAAACAGCTGCCTTCCAGATTGCCGGACCGCATGCAGATCGGGTCCCAGGCCGAAGAGGCCGTGCCCCCGTTGGCTTCCTGGGCCGTCTTGCCGAAAGTGGCCTCCATCAGGTCGATATTCTTGAGATAATCCGGATTGATGGTGACGAATTCGGTCTGCCCGATCAGGCCCTTCAGCATACCATCGGTGCCGAAAGAGGTGGTCTGCCAATAGGTGCCGGGATAGCCCTGGAAGCGGATACTGCCATCCGAATTATAGGTGGTCGGCGCATCAAGGTGGTAGGAATCGGCCGGATTGGCTCCCCAGTTACTGGAGATCGATTGCCAGTTATAGGCCGACCACTGATTCAGCTGATCACGCTCGGAAATGCGCACGCCCGCCCGGAACTCGCTCAGCCACGGGCCATCGAAGTCATAGGCGCCATCGAGCTGGAAGGCATTCATGGTCGCCTTGGAATCCTCCAGGTGGTCCATGATCGATTCATTGAAATAGTTGCGATAGTCGGACAGAGGATCGTCGCCGACCACATTGTAACCCGAGGGCAACTCGAAGTTCAGCTTTGGCAGGTCACCTGTCAGATCGACGGCCAGGTTGGCATAGGTGCCATTGCGATAGGTAATATCGTAGTGGGTGTTGGTCGACAGAACGTGCTGGAGATCGAAGACGAGCTTGAGTCGGTCCGTCGGAGTCCAGACAAAATTCAGCGAGGTGTCCTCGACCGTGCGGGTTTCCGTGGAATAGCGTGTCGCCAGGTTGACCGAGGGACCGAGACGGCACGGCTGATTGGCGTGCGTCACATTCGAGTTGAGGCAGGGCTGATAGATGGGTTCATCAATGCCATACTGATCATAGGTGCCATATTGGTCGGTCGACCCCTCCAGATATTCGCCCGTGGACCAGTCCGCGATGCTGCCGTAACCCCAACCGCCGGCCGAGGCCGTAATCACGCCGGTCTGGAACATACCGTTGCTGTCGAAGGTAAACGGCGTTCCACCACCGGCCTCATTGATTCCGAGACCCGGCGCATCGGGCGGCGCGATCAGGGTGCCATCTGTCCAGACAGTCGACTGATTGGTCGTCGCCGGATCGACCCAGGCCCAATAGCTGAGAAGCTGGTCTTCGTTCCAGGTGTTTTCGTAGGAGGACTTGTTATATTGCAGGGTCGCCTTGAAATGGTTGTCGGTGCTGGCCCATTGACCGGCCAGCGAAATACCCTTGCGCGTACGGTCGTAGACCGTGTTGTTGTAGCTGATGCCGGAGGGGATGTAATTCACCTGGTCGCTGTAGACGCCGGCAGCAAAGGGCATCATCCGCGGCACGATCGCACCCTGGCTGGTGGTTTCGACCTTCGAATAGGCAAGATCACCCAGGAAGCCAAAATCACCCAGATCGGTGTGCCAGCGATTGGAGTACAGGACCGACCCCGATGGCGTCCATTTCTGGCTCAGATCGCCGTAATCACCTTCGATCGTGCCGGAGATCAGTTGTCCCTTCTGGTCAAACGGCAGGCGCGTACGCAGATTGACCGTACCGGCAATCCCGCCTTCCAGCATGTCTGCTGTCGCATTCTTGTACGTATCGACACCGGCCAGCATTTCCGGCGATATATCTTCCCAGCTCAGGCCGGACGCCGAGCCCGCACTGAAGATATCGCGACCGTTAAACTCCGACTTGACCTGCTGGAGACCGCGAATGATCACGCCGGTCGGCTCCGCCGGAAAGTGCATCACATCCCCGCCCGGCACGGAACGCAACACCGTTACGCCCGGCACCCGCTGCAGCGCCTCGGCCACCGACTTGTCGGGGAAGGCGCCAATGTCGGTTGCGGTAATGGAATCGACAACCGTATCAGCCGTCTTCTTGATATCCTGAGCGCTTTTCAGCGCCTTTCGCGAGCCGACAACAACCACGGTTTCGGCCTGATCTGCCGCGCCACTTTCCGCCGTCGCGTCCGTCTCCTGCTGTGCCGCCAAGGCATGACCGGCGCTCCCCAGCAGCCCGCAGAACAGCGCCACCGTCAAAGCGGCACGCGAGACCCCACTATTATCCCTTTTCATTGTCATTCTACCCGTAGCCTCCGTTTGTCCCACTGAATTACGCATCACTACAAACAGAATGCTACATTTGCTACAAATGTCAACGGAGTGTCACAACGCTGAAAGAATTGTACGATAATCGCCCCGATATGTGACAAATCAGCACTACTCAGATAACGTGAAAACAGTCCGATATTTACGAAAAAAGCAAACAACATGCTGAAATAAAACAAAAAAGACCGCAGCCAGCGGCCGCGGTCAATTTTTAGTTGTAAAAATAATTGCCTGCGATTTTTTACCGAAGCCAATCAGAAACTATAGCCGACACCCAATGTAACTGTGCGGCCAAAAGCGCTGTAGCCAGCATCAACGCCACTCCCCGTGCCGGTCGAACCCGCCGACCATACCGCGTAACTATTGCCATTGAGATAGGTCCTGACGATGGTATTGGTCAGGTTCTTACCCTCCAGATAAATCTTCAGGCGTGGCGTCAAGGCATAGGACGCGGTGGCGTTCACCCAGTTCGTCGCTTGAGTAATCCCCGCCCAGCCGGTCACCTCGGTATAGGTCGATTGGGTGAAGGCACTGGCATAGTCCCAGGACAGGCTGGCCAGAACCGGCCCATGCTCATAGAAGACATTGAGCGAAGCGGTGGTCGGCGATACGCCGGCTTCCGCACCGGCCTTCTCGCCATCAATCACCGTCTGGCTCCAGGTGTGAGTATATTGCGCGCGCACGCCCAGGCCATTATCGAGCACATGCTGCCAGCCGATTTCTACCCCGTATATTTCCGCCGTGTCGCCATTGATGGGCTGCACCACGCTGAACGGCAAGGACACACAGGCCTCACCATTGAAGCAGCCAACCGCGCCAATATCGACATCGTTGGTCTGGGCTGTGGTTATGTCGTCGCGGAGCTTTTTGTCGAACAGGGCCACCGACAGCATGGCCTTCGAAGCATAGTACCATTCCAGAGAGGCATCGAACTGGCGTGCCTTGATCGGCCGCAAGTTGGCATTGCCGTCATAATAGATGATATATTCCTGATTGATGGCATTGTTGGTCGCTGTCGGCACCAGTTGATTGAGATTGGGACGCGACATGACCTCGGCGGCCGCCAGCCGCAACTGCAGATCAGGCCGGATGTGGTAGGTCAGGTTCAGCGACGGCAAAGCGAGCGTATAATGTCCCTTGGCAGTGATCGGCGTGACATCCGAATATTCGACCACCCCCGGATTGGTGGCGTTTGAGGTATCGTCGACCGTCACAGACAGGATATTGCTAACCGCCGTCGCTGCGTGGGTCTGGGTCGAGACCACCCGCAGGCCAAGGTTACCATCCAGATGCTCGGTGGCGAAGGTGCCCTCGATATAGGCCGCAAAGGTCTTTTCATTGACCTCATACGAATTGGTCGGATTATAGACCGGCTCCGTCAGGCTGAAATCATAGACGCCCTCGCCGCTGGTATAGTTGGGCGTACCATCCAGCGCCTTCAAGCCGGCCAGCAAGGCATTGACGTCGAGCAGAGCCATGGTGGTCGGGAAGCTGCCACCGGCGCCTTCCATGAAGTTGGGAAAGTTGAAGGTCGAGATGACATTGGCGTTCATGGTCGCGAAAGTGATCGGCCCCGGCTGACCGTCGAGCGTATTATAGAGCGAACCGTATTGGTTCGAGCCGTTGGTCCAGTCATTGCTGATATCGCGGCGCGATTTGGAACGGTCCGTATAGGTAAGGCCGAAGGTGACTTTTTGAAAAAGGCCATCGCCTTTACGCCAGGTGCCATTCAATTTGGCCCCCGTGATCTCATCCTTGATCGAATAGCCGCTTAAGCCGACATAATGCGTGCTCCACAGGCTCTGGTCGTCCAACTGGCCGGAGGCGAGCGCCGTGGCGTAATCCGAGCCATCCGGCAAGGTAATGACCATGTCCGGCAAACCATTGGCATTGGCGGTCATGGTAATCGTGTTCTGGTTATAGGGCGTGGAAGAGACCAGGCCTGCGGTGACAAAGGCATCAGTCCCGCCTTCCGGACGATCCGCCTTGGAATAATAGATATCGCCGTCGAAGGTCAGGCTGTCGCTGACATTCCAGCTGGCATTAAGCCCGTACAGCGACGTGTTGACGATGCGGTTGATCGTCTGGTTCACTACTTCGGGCGTGAAATTGGTGCCGGTGAAAGAGGTGACCAGACCCTCCTTTACCACCACATTGCTCCATTCCGGATTGCCGTCGGCATCGTAGGTAAAATCCGGATAGAAGGCATGATTATACGCGACCTGCGGATCGTGCAGCCGCGTGAACATCAGGTCGGCAACGACATGAATATCATCCGATGGCCGCCACTCGAACGTACCCGTCAAGGCCGTGCGCTTCTTGCGATCGACGATCGAGCCATATGAAATGCAGCACTCGGCGACGACAGCATTGTCCGAATCCAACGGCCATACGCCGGGATTGTCTGCGTCGTAGGTATTGTAGTTGAGCGAGTCGCTGCGGGTTTTCGTATCGGAATAGACGAGGCCCAGCAGAAAGCCGAACCGGCCATCCTGCGAGGTATTGCTGATGAAGCCGGAGGTCTTGTAACCGTAATATTCCGACATATCGTTATAGCTGCCCTCGGTGCGCAGGGCCGCGTGAAAGCCCGGCCGGTCGAACGGCCGCGCCGAACGCAGATTGACCGTGCCGCCAATGCTGCCTTCCACGGCAGAAGCCTCCGGCGATTTCAACACATCGGCGCCGGAGATGATATCGGATGGCAGGATATCGAAGGCGAAATCGCGTCCATCATCGTCCGTGGCCAGGATGCGGTCGTTCAGCGTGACGATATTGTATTGCGCGCCCAGCCCGCGCACGCTGACATACTGCCCCTCACCGCCCGTGGTTCGGTTGATGGTAATACCGGTGATATGGCTGAGCGAGTCGGCGACATCGTTATCCGGGAAACGTCCCAGCTCGGTAGCGTTGATCGAATCGACAATGACGCCGGACTTGCGTTTGATATTCAGAGAGCGCGCCAGGCTGCCGCGCACGCCAACCACGACAATTTCGGTCGGCGTCGCAGAGGCTTCGGCCGAGGGCTCGGTCGTAGCCGGCTGACTTTCGGGTTGAGCCTGGAGAGCCAGGGCGGGCCAGGCGATGGCGACCAGAGCAACGCCGCTCATGAGCGCGGTGACGATATTCCTTGCACGCATAGTCTCGTCTCCATGATGGATCACCCCGAAAGGCGCACATATCTTTCGTTATCTTTCGTTGCGCGTCACAACGCACCTGTCAATCGCAAAAAAGCGAAACAATGGCGACATTTTTCGACATCGCAACGAAATGAAACATATATGTCACGTTTTTGGATGTATTCGCCCTCTTTCGGCGGCAAAAAACAGCCCTGCATTGATATTTTGCCGGTACTTGGAGATAAGTAAAAACGACCGACTCACAGGAGCCCTACCCGTATGACTACGCCGAACCGGGTTACCCGCGACACCAGCGAACGCCGGCGCCAGATCACGACCATGATCAAATCGCGCGGCAGCGTGCAGGTCGCCCCCCTGTCCGACATGTTCGGCGTATCCATGCAGACCATCCGCAAGGACCTGCATTACCTGGAAATGCACGGCATTGCCGCTCGCGCCTATGGCGGCGCCATCGCCGCGGAGGTCGTGAACATCAGCGAAGCGCCGATCGAAGCCAAGCAGATCAGCCACACCGGGGAAAAGGAACGCATCGGCCGGATGGCTGCAGCGCTCGTCGAACCCGGCGATTCCATCATGCTCGATTCCGGCACCACCGCCTTGCAGATTGCGCGTTTCCTGCCCGACGAGGAAGATATAACGATCGTCACCAATGACTTCGGCGTGCTGGGCGCGCTGAGCCAGAAACGTCACCTGAAGATCGTCATGTTAGGCGGCGAACTGCGCCGCAAGAACATGGCCTTCTATGGCGCGCAGACCCTGGCTTCGCTCGAAGACCTGCGTCTGGACAAGCTTTTCCTGGGCGTGGACGGCTTCGATATCGAACGCGGCATCACCACCCATTTCGAGCCGGAAGCTCAACTAAACCGCAAGATGGTTCAGGCGGCGCGACGCGTCATCGCCGTGACCGACTCATCGAAATTCGGCAAAGTCTGCCTGCATCGCATCATCGATATCAGCGAAATCGACGATCTGATCACCGATTCTGATGCGCCAGACTATATCCAGCACCCCGAGAACGGTCTGAACTTCCGCCTGCACCTGGCTTAAGGCGCAAAGCGAAAGATTATATTTCTTTCGTTTTGTTATCTTTTGATTGCGTAACCTTGTGAAACCATGCAACATCGCAACAGAAGATGTGATGGAGCCCCATGCCATGACGGCAAGACCGCACCTGAATCGCCGCAACCTGCTGTCGCTTCTGACGGGCACTGCCTGTGCTTCCGGCCTTGCCGGACCGACTGCCTTCGCCAAATCAAAGCCAGCCCTGCCGGTTGCGACCGCAGCGGACGGTCGGCTGGTCCTCAGCTTCGATATGCGCCTGCACAGCCATCTCTCGATCAGGCGGAATGATGTAAACCTCCCCCTCAGCGATTTCGCCCCCACGGAATACATCACTCTGAAAAGCGGCAAGCGCATCGACAGCTTCCACTTCGCGAGACGCACACAGACGGCGATTGAGGGCGGCTATCGCGTCACGATCACAGGCCGCTCCCCGCAAGGCCTGGAAAAGACGATCAGCCTTACCTTTTACGACCGCTATCCGGGGTTCGTCCTTCAGCAGATCCGCTATCGCAATAGCAGCACCACCGCGCTCGATCTCGCGGGGTGGACCAATGGCGCCCACGTTCTGAAAGCCGGCGGACATGGTTTCTGGTCATGGTCGGGCGCTTCGCACCCCGATCGCCGCGATTGGGTGCAACCTGTCAGAACCGGCTTCAGCCAGCCCAACTTCATGGGCATGAATGCATCGGATTACGGCAGCGGCACGCCAGTTGTCGATGTCTGGCGACGGGATGCCGGCATTGCCGTCGGCCACGTCGAAACCGTGCCGAAACTGGTCTCCCTGCCTCTGATCGCCACACCGGCCGGCGCCGCGGTCGCGGTCACAATGGAGCATCCCATCGCATTACAACCGGGCGACAGCTTCGCAACGGCCGAAACTTTCATAACCGTTCACACGGGCGATTACTTCACCACACTCGATACCTACCGCCAGATCATGTCCGAACGCGGCCTGGCCTCCCCCGTACCACCGGCGGCGTCCTACGAAGGAATATGGTGCGCCTGGGGATATGACCGCACCGTGACGGCGGCGGAAGTTGAGGGGACGCTGTCCAAGGCAAAGGATCTGGGCCTGAAATGGGCGGTGCTCGATGACGGCTGGCAGACGTCGGAGGGCGACTGGTATCTCGATCCGAAGAAGTTCCCGCGCGGCGATGCCGACATGCGCGACCTGGCTACGAAGATCAAGGCGGCCGGACTGAAACCCCGACTATGGGTGAGCCCGCTGGCGGTTGATCCCGGCACCGACCTGATGCACGACCATGTCGATATGCTGCTGCTCGATAAGGACGGCGCGCCACAAGCGATCTCGTGGTGGAACGCTTTCTATCTGTGCCCGGCCTATCAGCCGACCATCGATTATACCGAAAAGCTGGTTAATCGCATCTTCCGCGACTGGGGGTTCGAAGGCCTGAAGATCGATGGTCAACATCTGAACGGCGTGGCCCCTTGCTATAACCCCGCCCACCGTCACGCTTATCCGGAAGAATCGGTCGAAAAACTGCAAACCTTCTGGAAATGTGTGTACGACACGGCCCTTGCCGCCAATCCGGACGCCGTGATCGAAATCTGCCCCTGCGGCGACAGTTACGCCTATTTCAACTTTCCCTATATGAACCAGGCGCCGGCCTCGGACCCGGAATCTTCCTGGCAGGTACGCCTTAAGGGCAAGTCGCTGAAGGCCCTCATGGGCCGCTCAGCGCCCTATTCCGGCGACCATGTCGAGCTTTCAGATCACGGCGACGACTTCGCCTCAAGCGTGGGTATCGGCGCAGTGGTTTCGACCAAGTTCACCTGGCCCAAAGAAGGGCCTGCGCCGGGCTCGAACTTTCTTCTGACCCCGGAAAAGGAAGCCCTGTGGCGCAAATGGATCGGGCTCTATAACGAGAAGATGCTGCCGCTCGGCACCTATCGCGGCGAGCTATACGATATCGGTTTCGACAAGCCCGAAGGCCATGCCGTCGAGAAGGACGGGCGCATGTACTACGCCTTCTATGCCGATAGCTGGCGCGGCCCCGTGACCTTGCGCGGGCTGAAGGGCCGTTATCGCGTGCACGACTATTTCAACAATCGTGATCTGGGCACGGTTTCCGACACAGCGCCCCGTATCGATGCCGCTTTTGACCGTTTCCTCGTCCTGGAGGCCACTCCGATATGACCGACCCCGTGATAACCGCCACGCCGCCGGCTGACGCCATCCCCACAGGCAACCGCCGCTGGCTGTGGTTTGCGCTTGCCACTGTGGCCTTGTGGGGCGTCTGGGGCGCCTTCGCCGGCCTGTCGGCGCAGCATGGCTTCCCTGAAACCCTGACCTATTGCGTCTGGGCCCTGACCATGATCGTTCCGGCTGTCATCGTGATGCAGCGTGAAAAGTGGAAGCTCGATATCAGCGCCAAGGCCATCGGCTACGGCCTGGCTATCGGCCTCTTGGGCGCCGGCGGCCAGATGGTGCTGTTCTATGCTGTCTCGACCGGCCCGGCCTATCTGATTTTCCCGGTGATTTCGCTATCCCCATTGGTCACTATCGCCATGTCCTTTCTGATCCTGCGCGAGCGGACCAACTGGCTGGGGGCGCTCGGCGTTGTCCTTGCGCTGCTTGCGCTGCCGATGTTCGATTACGATCCGGGAGGCGCTGCCGTGAAAGGGTTGGGGTGGTTCGTACTGGCCCTGATCGTGATGCTGTGCTGGGGCGTGCAGGCCTATTTCATGAAGACCGCCAATAACGCCATGAGCGCCGAAAGCATCTTCTTCTACATGATGGTTTCGGGCCTGATGCTGATCCCGGTAGCGCTCCTGATGACCGATTTTTCCAAGCCGGTAAACTGGGGTTGGGATGGCCCCTGGCTGGCCGCCGCCATCCAGATGCTCAATGCCATCGGTGCCCTGCTGCTGGTTTACGCCTTTCGTTATGGCAAGGCCATCGTCGTGGCACCGCTCAGCAATGCCGGCGGGCCACTGATTACTGCCATCCTGTCCCTGCTGCTGGAAGGCGTCATACCGGGGCCTTTGAAAACAGTGGGGCTCGTTCTGGCCTTGCTGGCCTCCATTTTCCTGGCTCTGGCGCCCTGAAGCGAAATTTATAAGTTTCGTTTTCATTCTTTTTGTTGCGTATATTTTCGCAACTTGCTATATAGAACGCAACACCCGTTCTGAAAGGTTTTCCCATGAAAGCCATGCTCGACCTGGTGGCGCGCCACAAATCAGGCGCGCCCTGCGGCATCGTCTCCGTCTGTTCCGCCCATCCGCTGGTCGTCGAAGCCTCCCTGCGTCGTGCCCTGACCGCCGGCGCGTCACTGGCGCTGATCGAGGCCACCTGCAATCAGGTCAACCAGGAAGGCGGCTACACCGGCATGTCACCGGACGACTTCCGTGACTTTGTCCTGGCCATAGCCGACAGGGTGGGCTTGCCCCGTTCAAAGGTCCTGCTTGGCGGCGATCATCTCGGCCCAAACCCGTGGACGCACCTGCCGGCGGCCGAGGCCATGCAGAAGGCGGAGGTGATGGTCAAGGCCTATGTCCGTGCCGGTTTCCGCAAAATCCACGCCGATTGTTCCATGTCCTGTGCCGACGACCCTGTGCCCCTGCCGGAAGACCTCATCGCCGAACGCGCTGCCCGCCTGATCGCCGTGTCCGAAGCTGCCTGGAAAGCAATCGGCGGGGAACCGCCGGTCTATGTCATCGGGACCGAGGTGCCGGTGCCCGGCGGCGCGTCGGAAGACTTGCCGGAACTTGAGGTCACCGCCCCGGAAGCCGCTCTGAACACCCTGCGCACTCACGAGCGACTGTTTCACGAACAGGGGCTGGAGGCCGCCTGGCCACGCGTTATCGCCGAGGTCGTCCAGCCCGGCGTCGAATTCGATCATCACAATGTCATCGATTACGATCGCAACAAAGCGAAAGCCTTGAGTCGCGCCATCGAAAATCTGCCGACTGTGCTCTACGAGGCCCATTCGACCGATTACCAGACACCGCGCGCCCTGCGTGAACTGGTGGAGGACCACTTCGCCATCCTCAAGGTTGGCCCCGGCGTCACTTTTGCTCTGCGTGAAGCCCTGTGGGCCCTGGATGCCATAGAGCGCGAATGGATTGTCGGTGGCCGCTCGGATTTCCGCGACATTGTGCTGGAACGCATGCGCACCGAACCGCAAAACTGGGCCAAATATTATCATGGCTCCGGACGCGCCCTGGCCTTCGACCTGCAATATTCGCTGAGCGACCGCATTCGTTACTATTGGCCGGATACGGATATCATCGCCGCCCAGCAAACACTTTTCGACAATCTCACTGGAAATCCGCCTCCCCTGTCACTGATCAGCCAGTACCTGCCCGATGCCTATGCCGCCATCCGCGAAGGTGGCCTGGCCCTAACGCCGGGCAATCTGGTCATGGCCCACATTGGCGCCGTGCTTGACGGCTACTACGCGGCCACCCTGGCGGAACTGGAGCCCCTAGATGCCTGATATATCCTTTCCCGGCCGCGACACCGCCTGGCTGGAAGCGCATGGCGCCTTCTGGACAGCGCACGAGATCGCGCAGCAGCCGGAGATGCTGCGCCGGACTCAAGGTCTGCTGACCGCACAAAAAGCAGAGATTGAAGCCTTCGTAGCGCCGCTTCTGGCGCGCACCGATCTGCGCATCATCCTGACCGGCGCCGGCACCTCCGCCTTTATCGGCGACAGCCTCGCCCCCTGGTTGGCAGCAAAGCTGGGACGCTGTGTCGAATCGATCGCCACCACGGACCTGGCCTGTGCGCCGGAACTCTATTTCTCCGCCGCAACGCCGACTCTGCTGGTCTCATTTGGCCGCTCCGGCAACAGCCCGGAAAGCCTGGCCGCCGTAGAACTGGCCGATCAGTGCATTGGTGAGGTTCACCACCTCGTCATCACCTGCAATGCCGAAGGCGCCCTGGCACGTTACGCTGAAATGGCGAAGCATGGCTATTGCCTGTTATTGCCGGAAGACACCCACGACCGCAGCTTCGCCATGACTTCCAGTTACAGCTGCATGACCTATGCGGCCCTGGCCATCTTCACCGGCCTCGACGTCCTGCAAGGCCGTGTCGACGCGCTGGCACAGGCCACCGCGGATGTTATCGCCACTCAGATGCCCCTCCTGCAACGGGCGGTCGCCGAAAACTATGACCGCGTGGTTTACCTCGGCAGTCATGTTTTCAAGGGAATGGCACGCGAATCCGCCCTGAAGCTGCTGGAGCTGACCAATGGCGGCATCGCCACCCTGTTCGAGTCTCCGCTCGGTTTCCGCCATGGCCCGAAAACCTTTCTGAACGACCGTACTCTTGTCATCGTCTTCGTATCGAACGATCGTTACACGCGACGCTACGATATCGATCTGCTTGATGAACTCCGCCGCGATGGCGAAGCCGGCCGCGTCATCGCCGTCACAGCACAACCAGGTCTTGAGGCTTATGACCATATCCGCGTCCAGGGCCTGGAAGAGGCCGAAGACAGCGACCTGATCTTCCCCTATATTGCCGTGGCGCAGATCTTCGCCTTCGAGCAATCCCTGCGGCGGGAGCTGACGCCGGATCAGCCCAATGTGAAGGGAACCGTCAACCGTGTCGTACAGGGCGTTCGCATTCACGAGCGGATTTGACATATGACTCGACGGGGGCTCTATCTCGGCGTCGATGGCGGCGGCACCAAGACCGAATTCGTGCTGATCGACCACAACGGACACCGGCTTGCCCATCATCAGGGCGGCACAAGCTATTATCTGCAGATCGGTTTCGATGGCCTCAATCACCTGCTCCATGAAGGCGTCCAGGCGGTGCTGGCCGCCGCCGGATGCAGGGCGAACGATATCACCTATGCCTTTTTCGGCCTGCCGGCCCATGGCGAGGATTCGCAAGTCCAGCCCCTGCTCGATGTCATGCCGGAAGCCGCGCTCGGCCATCGCCGCTATAGTTGCGGCAATGATATGATCTGCGGCTGGTCCGGTTCGCTGGCCGGGTCGGACGGGATCAATATCGTGGCCGGCACGGGTTCGATCGGTTATGGCGAGTACCGGGGCCGTGGCGCGCGCGCCGGCGGCTGGGGCGAAGTGTTCAGCGACGAGGGCTCGGCCTACTGGATCGCCATTCAGGGGCTGAATGTCTTCTCACGCATGAGTGACGGCCGCCTGCCCAAAGGCCCGCTGCATCCCCTCCTTAAAGCCCATTTCAACCTCGGCGCCGATCTCGACCTGTGCGGCCGCATCATGGGCGAAGGCACACTGTCGCGCGACCGCATCGCCGCCCTGTCTCAACTGGTGGCGCAGGCGGCACAGGCGGGCGATGCGCAGGCGCAGCAAATATTTTCTCACGCCGCGCAGGCGCTGGCGGAGATGATCGAAGCCATCTGCCGGCAGGCAGTCTTTCCGCCGGATGAAAGCGTGCGCGTCTCCTATTCCGGCGGCGTATTCAACAGCGGCGCCCTGATCCTGGAACCGCTCCTTGAGCGCCTGGCCACTTCCGCCGTGACATATGATCTGATCCGCCCGCTGCTGTCGCCGCCCCTGGGGGCCGCCCTCTATGCGGCGCGCATGGCCGGTGACCCCTTATCGGCGGACGCCATTGAACGGCTGCGCACTCTGTAAATCAGAGCCAATTTAGCAGTTGACAGTCTCCACTTTTTGTAGCGCATATAATGTAATTAAACTACAAACAGGTTGTGTCATGTCCATGTTGAAAGTCTGTGCGTCTTCCCTGGCAATTCTTGCCATCATGGCCGTGGAAACACCCGCCCTCGCCAAACCGGCGGCGCTGCTCAATACGCTGGGCAACAGCTACAGCAGCCTGACCTGGAAAACCGAAAACAGCCACCTGTCGCAGTTTCAGTTCACTGACAGTCTGAATGGCAAGACGCTGAGCCTGAACGCACCTTTCACCATCACCCTGGCGGACGGTCCCGTCCTGTCAACCTCCGACCTGACTCTGGAAGGGGCTTTGCGCGCGGTAAGCCTGCCCGGCAAGGCCGACGCCTCCCGCCTGTCGGACAGGCAGGCGCGCCATGCGGTTCAGGGCAGCTTTACCGACACGGAGGGTCGGCTGCGCGTCGAGTGGCAACTGATCCAGCCGGAAGGCGCCAAATATCTGCGCGAAATCGTCACCATTACGGCTCTGAAGCAGGACGAAACCCTTCCCCAGGTGCGGATGCTTGATACCACGGCTCCCGGCGCTGAAGTCTCCGGCAAGGTGGACGGTTCGCCTATCCTTGCCGGCAACGACTATCTCATGTTCGAGAACCCGCTGGCCTATAGCCACGCCATCATGGAAGAGGCTCAGGCCTGGACGCAGATCGACAACGCTCTCCCCTTGCGCAAGGGCCAGAGCGTAACCTATTCGGCGGTGATCGGCGTGACCGCGCCCGGCCAGTTGCGCCGCGATTTCCTGACCTATCTCGAAGCTGAACGCGCCCATCCCTACCGCACTTTCCTGCATTACAATTCCTGGTACGATATCGGTTACGATACAGCCTACACCGAGGCTGACGCGCTCAGCCGCATCCAGGCCTTCGGCGAGGAACTGAGCGTCAAGCGCGGCGTGAAGATCGATTCCTTCCTCTTCGATGACGGCTGGGATGACCTGACCGGCAACTGGGCCTTTAGTCCGGCCTTTCCGAACGGTTTCATGCCCTTGCGCGATGCGGCGGCAAAATACGGTGCCGCGCCCGGCGTCTGGCTATCGCCCTGGGGTGGCTATAATCATAACAAGGAAGCGCGTATCAAGGCGGGAACGGCCTCTGGCTACGAAATCATCGATGGCGGCTTTGCCCTCTCCGGCCCGAAATATTACGACGATTTCCGCACGGCCACGCTCGATCTCGTCACGCGTCAGGGCGTCAACCAGTTCAAGCTGGACGGTACAGGCAATGCCGACAAGGTCTTTCCCGGCAGCCGCTTCAACAGCGATTTCGATGCGGCGATCCACCTGATCGACGACCTGCGTGCCGCCCGGCCGGACCTGTTCGTCAATGTCACCACCGGCACCTATCCGTCACCCGCCTGGCTGTTCTATGCCGACTCGATCTGGCGCGGCGGCCAGGATCATGCCTTCACCGGCGTGGGCACGCCGCGTCAGCGCTGGATGACCTATCGCGATCGCGAAGCCTACCAGAATATCGTCATCGGCGGCCCGCTGTTTCCGCTGAACGCCGTCATGCTGCATGGCCTGATCTATGCGCAATATGCACCGAATCTGAACACGGACCCGGGTAATGATTTCCCCGCCGAGGTTCATTCCTATTTCGGCAGCGGCACCGCCCTGCAGGAACTTTATATCACGCCCTCTCTCCTGACTTCTGCCAACTGGGACACACTTGCCGAAGCCGCGAAGTGGTCACGCGACAATGCCGAGATATTGAAGGACACGCACTGGATCGGCGGCGACCCCGGCCGGCTGGATATCTATGGCTGGGCGGCCTGGGCGCCACGCAAGGGCATCATCACCCTGCGCAATCCGTCGGACCAGCCGCAGGCCTTCGCGCTCGATATCGGCAAGGCGCTGGAACTGCCGCAGGGCGCCGCCACGACCTTCGCCGCCCATACCCTGTGGGGTGACGCACGCACAAATGACACCCTGGCTGCCGGACAGCCGGTCATGCTGCAACTGAAACCGTTTGAGGTGGTGACGCTGGAGTTAGTCCCTAGCAATTGATGCGCTTGTCCCATCGCTTGTTTGGCAGCGAGCCATGCGACGGTTGAGCTAAATCAGTCCCCGGTAGGCAGGTAATGCTGCTGCAGCGAAACGGCGGAGGAAACCCGACGCAGGGTTTCCATCGCTGGCTTGCCCAGCATCAACGCCACACGATCGGCAATACAGTCCAGCACGAACATCTGAGCAAACCGCACCGGATTGGGCTGGTGATAAGGGATGTCCATCGCCAGCTCTATCGGGATGAGAATGTCTACCAGACCGGCCAGTGTGCTTTTCGCCGGCGCCAGGGCGATGCAGACCGCACCATAATTGCGGGCGATGCGGGCGCTTTCGGCATGAGCTTCCGGCTGCCCGGTCGAGGAGACGATCAGAACAGCATCGCCCTTCTTGAGTGTGGCCGCCGTCATGCGCTGCATGTAGCTGTCGACATGCGCGACCGCGCGCAGCCCCAGTCGGAAAAAGCGGTTTTGCCCTTCCATAGCCAGCACGGCCGATGAGCCGCCCAGGCCAAATACCGCAATCATCTGCGTGGCCGCCAACACCTTGGCTGCCGCGTCGATCTGCTCAAAATGTTCGGTGCCGCTGACAGAGCGCAGGGCCGTGGCCACGCTACTGGCAACCCGGTCAAAACGCTCGTCCCCTTGCGGATTGTCATCGGCGTTACCGCCCGCCGTCCCGCGTGAGAACTTCTGCTCCAGCACAAGGGACTGGGCCAGATATTTCTTGAATTCCTTGAACCCATCGCAGCCGATGGACCGGCAATAGCGGATAACCGACGGTTCGCTGACGCCGATGCGGTTGGCGAAGCTCTTGATGCTAACATCGACCACCGACCCCGGATCGCGCAGGATCTCCTCACCGATTTTCAGATTGACGCCATCCTCATGCGGGGCGCGGTCACGGATGGTGGTGAGGATATCGTTCAGAGTCGTCATACCCTTATTGTAGCAAAATTACATGACGAAACAACCTAGCTGTTCCGTCGCGCCGCGAACAGGCCGAACAGCATGATATAGAGATAGCACGGCACCATCAGGGCGGCGAAAACGAGCTGAAAATCGTAATGCGCCTTCAGCACGGCGAACAGTTGCGGGATGATGGCGCCACCGGCGATACCCATGACCAGTATGGCCGAACCGGTTTCGGTGTGCCGTCCCAGCCCCTTGATGCCGAGCGGGAAGATGGCCGGCCACATCATGGCGTTGGCGAAACCGAGCAAGGCCACGCAGGCGACGCTGGCATAGCCCTTCGTCAGATAGGCCGCCACCGTGAACAGGACGCCCAGCACCGCCGAAACGATCAGATAACGCGCCTGACTGACAAAGCCCGGAATGAGCACCAGACCGACGATATAGCCGACCAGCATGGCGGCCAGCGTACCGGTGGTGAAGTATTTTGTCTGGTCGAGCGGCAAACCAAAAGCATGGCCATAGGTGCCTATGGCGTCGCCCGCCATCACCTCGACCCCGACATAGAGGAAGATGCAGATAAAGCCGAGCCACAGATTGGGGTGGGCGAACAGGCTTTTCGACGGCGTGTCATCGGCATTGGCCTTATCCGTGACCTCCGGCAAGGGGGAGCGCCAGACGGCCAGGGCCAGCACCGCCAGAAGACCGGCCATGGCCATATAGGGCAGATAGACCTTATGGGCGAAGGCGCTGAGCAGGGCCTCGCGCGCAGCGGGGGCGGCGGCCGCGACCTGATCGGCCAGGCCATCGACCCCGCGCATGACCACAGCCGCAAAAACCAGTGGCGCCAGCGCGCCGGCCAGCTTGTTGCAGATGCCCATGAAGGCGATGCGCTGGGCCGCGCTGTCGATCGGGCCGAGGATCGAGATATAGGGATTGGACGCGGTTTGCAGGATCGACAGGCCGGCGCCGATCACGAACAGGGCGGCCAGTGCGCCGGGAAAAATCCGCAGGTCGACGAACTGGCCGAACAGGGCCGCGCCCACCGCCATCACCAGCAGGGCCAGGGCCATGCCGCCTTTCATGCCCGTGCGGCGCAGGATGGCGGCAGCCGGCAGGGACAGGAAAAAATACGACATGTAGAAGGCCATCGGCACCAGAAAGGCCGAGACGTCATCCACGGTAAAGGCGAGCTTGACGAAGGTGATCAGGGGCCCGTTCAGCCAGGTCACGAAACCGAAGATGAAGAACATGCCGCCGATAATGGCCATCGGCATCAGCGGTGATTTCGTGGTCGTGGTCATGACAGTCCCCCGTTTTATGATCTGTTATTCGCCGGCCAGAGCGGCGGGCATGGCTACACCCGCGCCCGGCAGGAAGCGGCCATTGCGCTCGCTTAAAGCCCGGCCCTGCGACCAGCTGTGAACGCCGCCGACAAATACCTCTTCGATGCCTGCGGAAATCTGCACGGGTTTTTCAAACGTCGCGCGATCGGCCACGGTGGCCGGATCGAAGACGGTGATATCCGCCGCCAGACCTGGCGCGATACGGCCGCGATCGTGCAGCCCGAAACGCTGCGCCGTCAGGCCGGTCATCTTGAATACGGCCTCCGCCAGCGGGAACAGCTTCTGGTCGCGGGCATAGTGGCCCAGCACACGCGGGAAAGCGCCCCACAGACGCGGATGCGGATTGAGGTCATTGGGGAGGCCGTCAGAGCCGACCATGCACAGGGGATGGGACAGGATGCGACGCATGTCGTCTTCGTGGATCTGGAAATAGCAGGCATAGCCCGGCATCAGGCGCAGGGCGGCTTCGCGTTCGCTTATGCCCCACCCGGCCGCGACGTCCTTCAGGTAGCGCCCGGCCGTTTCCGGGAAGGTCTGCGATGAATTGATCAGCACCTTGATCTCGCCGTCGCACAGGTCCGGATTGAGCACGCTGGAGCCGGCGGTATAGGGATAGCAATCCATGCAGACCGGCTGGGTCTTCGCCGCCTGGTCGATCAGGCCGAGGGTCTCCAGCGAGCGCCCCCAGTTGCGCACACCGGCGCATTTGTGGTGCGAGATGATCAGCGGCGTCTGCGCCGTCTTCGTGGTGGCGAAGGCCTCTTTCAGCGCCTCGGCCACACCGTCATATTCGCTGCGGATATGGGTGGCATAAACCCCGCCATGGGCAGCGACGGTTTCGGCCAGGGCTGTCAGCTCGGCCAGATCAGCCGCCTGGGCGGGCGGATAATAGACGCCGGAACTGAGGCCGGTGGCGCCGGCGCGCAAAGCATCGGCCAGCAGATCCTGCATCGCCCGACGCTCGGCCGGTGATGCCGGCTGGCCCAGGTCCGCCAGGCACATCTTGCGCAAGGTGGTGTGGCCGACCAGGGCTGCGATATTGACCGCCGGACGCGCCGCATTAACCGCTTCGGCATAGGCCTGGAAGCTATCGTAGGCAAAAGCCTTCTCATCGCCCAGCAGGTTGAAGGGCTCCTCGACCGCCCCATTGAAACGCAGCGGCGCCAATGACAGGCCGCAATTGCCCGTCACTACGGTTGTCACGCCCTGGCTGAGCTTGGCGGTCATCTCCGGCGTGCGGATGCAGGCGTAATCATCGTGCGAGTGAGAGTCGATAAAGCCCGGCGCGATGGCCTTGCCGCTGACATCGATCTCCTGCGGGGCGCACATATCCAGATCGCCCACGGCCAGGATGCGGCCATCGCGCAGGGCGACATCGGCAACGAAGGGCTCGCCACCCTGGCCATCGAAAACCAGGCCCCGGCGCAGGAGAATATCGGCAGTTTCAGACGACATGGGGGTACTCATCAAAAGAAGGTTCTGAGCGCGCCGATGACGCGATAATCGTCATCGACCTCAAGCAGCAGCGGCCACCGGTCAAAGGTGGTGCAGGGATGGGAGATGCTGAGGCTCACATAGTCACCGACGGCCACTTGGGCCGCTTCCGGCACGCGGACATAGCCATGCTGGTCGTTCATGCGATAAAACTGCCAGTCACTGACGGCCTGCGGTGCCGCGCCCTTGCCCGGCCGGGTCCAGGTCTCGACCTTCGGCAGACCGGAATCGTCGGAAAGATCGCGCCGGCCGGCATTGATCAGGATCAGGCCCGGTTCCGGACGCGAAACGACCTGCGCCCAGACCTCCAGCGCCGGTTTGAGCGCCGGCGCGGGGCCGAGCACGGCGCGTTCGCCGACATGATCGAGCAGGCGCTTATAGAAGCCGGTATCGTGGGTCAGGTAGCAGCCACTGCGCAGGATCGTGGTCACGCCCTCTGTTTTCAGACCGCGCGCCACCAGGTCGAAATAGGCCGACCCCCCGGCGCTCAGGATCGGCGCTCCCGCAAACAGGCCCTCATCGCGACCCGTGGCGAACACATGCAGCAGATCGTTGAGGAAGGCATCGACGCGTACCGCATCGGCCTTCGCATCGCCGGTGACGATCAGGCCTTCATAGCCCTCCACCCCGGCCAGCGAAAGCACCGGCGAGGCCGCCACCCGGCGGGCGATCGCCAGCGCCGTCTCCGCCCCGCGCGCACCGGTGCGCCCCCCGTCGATACCGAGTTCGACCAGCACCTCGAACGGCCTTGCCGTACCCGCCAGGATATTTTCCAGCCGCTCGACGCCCGCCACGCTGTCGACCAGCGACAGAATGCGGGCATCGGTCACCTGCGCCAAGGCCCTGATCTCGGTTTCGCCCACCAGTTCATTGGCGATCATCAGGTTCGTGACGCCATAACGCAGCGCCGTGCAGGCTTGCGCATAGGTGGCCACGGTCATGCCCCAGGCGCCGGCGCGCAATTGCCGGTCGAACAGTTGCGGGCACATGCTGGTCTTGCCGTGCGGCGCCAGCTTGACGCCCGCCTGGTCGATATAGGTCTGGAAGGCCGTCAGATTTTGCTGCAGGGCGCTGGCGCGCAGTACGGCGGCCGGCAGAGGGATGCTGCCATCGAGCAGGCGCCACCCTTGCGCCCCGACATCGCGGAGGGCAATGCCGTCACCCGACGGTGGCACCCCCTTGGTGCCGGTTTGCAGACGGAAATCGAGAATAGGATCAAGCTGCAACATCAGAACGATTCCAGCGTCAGTTCGGAAGCCAGCACCGGATTGCCTGCCGTCAGGCCGGCATCGACCGGCAGGACCACGCCGGTGATCATGCGGCCGAGATCGCACGACAGAAAGGCCACCGCATTGGCGATATCCCGCGGATTGGCGAAATCACGCAGCGGATACCATTTCTTCAGATCATCGAAGACTTCCGGCTTCTGCGCGGCGCGGGCGTTCCACGCCTGGGTCTTAACCGTGCCCGGCGCCACCAGATTGGCGCGGATACCGCGCGGACCGTATTCGACGGCCAGGGCCTTGGTATAGCTGACAAGCCCTGCCTTGGCGGCGCTGTAGGCCGGATGACCGATGGCCAGCATGGCATTGACCGTACCGATATTAACGATCACGCCCGCCCCGCGTGCGAACATGGCTTCTTTCGTGGCCTCGACACAGTGATAGGCGGCGCTGAGATTGATGGCGAGATCGTGCGTCCAGTCTTCGGGCTTCAGGTTGGACAAGGCCGTGGCCGCCGCTGCGCCGGCATTATTGACCACGATATCGACCGGGCCGGTAATGGCGGTCAGGCTGGCCACCGCCGCCTTCACGGCCTCAAGATCCGTCAGATCAGGCGAGGCCTTATGAAGGCGCGCATCCATTTCCGCCAGCACCTCCGCGGCGCGGTCAAAGGCCAGCACGGTCGCGCCCCAGCCCAGGAAGGCCTCGCATAAGCCCTGGCCTATGCCACCGGCCGCGCCCGTGATCAGGACGACCTTTCCGGAAAAATCAAACATGCTGCACCTGTTTCGCAAGCACATGCTGCAACCGCCGCAGATCGGCGGGACGCAACATGCCCAGATTATAAAAAGCAAAATCCTGAATACCGAGCGCTTTCAGACCATCGAGCGCGGCCACCAGATCGGCCTCGGCGGTTAGGTCGGGATGCCCCGGACGCAGGATCACGCTGGTGCGCGCCGCCGGTACGCGGTCCAGCACATAGCGGCCGTCGGCCAGCACAGCGGCGGCGTCCGGCTGATACAGCGGCAGTTCCAAGCCATCGCTGACCGCATCGAGCGCGGCGAGATCATGACCTTCGAGCCAGGCCGTAGCGTGCGGGCGCTGGCAGGTCGAGATCACCTTGACCTTTACCTCCGGCTTGACAGCGGCACGGATATCCCGGACCAGGGCCGTCACGACCTCACAGCGGAAGCGATGATAGGCGACCAGCTCCGACTCCAGCGACGGCGCCTGGCCATCCTCCAGAAACCTGTCGACGGCGCCTCTGACCTGCGCCGCCAGTCCTTCGGCATCGATGCCCGCCGCTTTCGCGTCTGACTGGCAGGCCGCGCAAAAACACAGGCCCAGCATCCGATCGAGCCAGGCATTGGCCGGCACCTGCGCGAACTCATGGTGGAAACCGTGCCCATAGGTCAGCCAGCCCGGCGATTCCAGTAGCAGGCTCTTGACGGCATAGCCCTCGGCGATATCGGTGCACAGGCTCACGCCATAGGCCCGCACCTCCGCCTGCGACGGACACAGGCTGTAAGGGTAGATATCGCCAAAGGCATTGTGCGCGCACAGGTCCGGGCGGCTCATGCCCAGCCGCGTATTGTGATTGAGCACAGTCCAGGCATTGACGCCGATATCGCCGCGCGCACATAACTCAGCCAGGACATCGCGGCCTTGCGTCAATTGCGACACCTGCGGCCTGAGGGCGCCATAGGCCCGACGCGGCCGGAAATAGACCGTGCCGTCTTCCGGAAAATAGACGCGCGCCTTCGGATCGCCGGGATGAATGAACTTGCCGGCGTGATAACTCACCGCCAGACTGATCTCATCCGCGCCCAACGCCTTCACGCGGGCGATATCCGCGTCAATATCGTGAATATTCCACGGATAGGCATAGAGCGCCACGCCCATGATCCGGCCCTTACGCTTCCGCCTTATAGGCGATGACGTCGACCTCGACCTTGGCGTCGATCATGATCTGGGACCGCACGCATGACCGCGCCGGCAGTTCACCATTGAAATAGCTGGCATAGACCCGGTTGAAGGCGGCAAAATCACGCGTATCATCGAGCCAGACATTGGCCTTGACGACATCGGCCAGCGTACAACCGGCCTCGGCCAGGATGGCGATGATGTTTTCCATCGTCTTGTGCGTCTGGGCGACAATACCGCCCTGTACGATCTCGCCGGTCTCATCCATGCCGACCTGACCTGACACGAAGACGAAGCCGTTCGCCACCGTCGCCCGCGAAAACGGCAGCATCTGCCCGCCACTGCCTGCCTTAGGCCCACCGATACGTTTGATACTCATAGAGCCTCCAAATAGGTGCGGCTGACCGCGCCAATAGCTTGCAAATTAAACAGGCGCGTCAGCCTTAGTAGTTTAGCTACATTTTTTTAGCTACATAATTAGACAAAGTCAAATAGGTTTTGGTGTGGCAAACCATGGCATTTGCGTCTTCGTGCCTTCGTGGCTATCCGTTTCGAACGCTCACACCGCGTATGTTCGGCGAAATTTTACGCTACCGGATGACTATGAGGAGCCCGGTTGTCGATCCTGAGGCATTGCCCGCGTTGAGCGGTACTTTACAACATCAATTTCAGCTCCCAACAACATCTGGGGAGCGATAGCCTCACTTAAAGTCCATGCGGATCATGCGCTGGTTTTGAATGCTGCGTGTCTTTGGCTGACACGATGTCTCAGAGCCTAATCAACGCGAAGCAGACACAGATGCGGGCTCAATCTTTGTACGATTGAGCCCGCGATCAATTTTGCATTCCTTTAGGGCTTCACCCAGCCTTTAGGGTTTCACCCAGAGCGATTTCATGTCCGGCGGACCGACATGCACATTGATCTGCAGCCCCTGAAGTTTGCCGTCATAGACTTGCAATACGTGCATGGCATCGCCCGTTGCCGGCATCGGCTTCAGCAGTCCGCCCTTGCCCTGGGCCAGCTTGCGTTCGAACCAGGCCTGCTGCGCGACACCGGGTTCCTTCATTTCATTGGGAATGAAGGCAGAAAGCATATGGCCGTAGAAGGGATACGGGAACACGGTACCCGGTACAATGGCGGCATCCACCACAATGCCCAGATCCTCATCGATGACAATCTCGCGGGCCTGCGGATCGGTCGGGTGGTTCGGCGGGAAGATGCAGCCGAGCGGCGCGTTAGGGTCCCTCGCGGGAGAACCAGCAGGTGCGGCTGGCGGCGGCACATCATCCAGGCCAGGATCGACAACATGGGAACCCGCCTCGATGAACGAGCAGTTTTCGCCCAGTTCGATCGTATAAGTGCTGTTGGTGGCGAAGACCGACTGGCTGAGTTCTTCCAGTTCCGCACGCGTCGCCTTCTTGCGACCGGCCGGCGGGTTCATCCAGGTTTTCAGATTTTCGGGCAGTTTCTCGGCGGAGAATGAGAAACCGTGATCGCCACGCGAGCGATTCATGAAGAGTTCCAGTTCGGTGATCTGGCGATCAACCACCTTGATACGGCCCCAGAGGACTGACAGTTCTCCTCCCTCATTCACCTGGGTTTCGATATAGGCCTGACCGGCGGGCACATCGATCGCGACAAAATCGGGCTTACCGGCCTTGGTGATGGTCCGCCACATGGTCATCATGCCAAGCGCGGCCGGATGCGAATTTTCCGTCGCCTGATAGACCGCGGCCAGCGGCAGATGGTCGGGATCATGCCTGACCATCGAGTCCACCAGATCATTTACGATCTGGTTCATACATTGCCGGTCGCACGATTGGGGGGCCGCCTGGGAGGGCATAGCCGGCAGGAAAAGGCCAAGCGCAGCCGTCAGGCCCAGCGCAGGCAAAAGACGCAGTGTCATGAATAGAGTCTCCTCAGTTTGATATTTTGATTAGGCATGGACGGCCCGCCGACCGAAAAGAATTACGAAAAATGAAGCATGGCTCCCTCATGGAGAACCACGCTTCAGTCGGAGGAATCCAAGCCCAAAGACCTGAATGCCTGTGCCGCAGGGAAGCGACATCTCAGCCTAGTATTGCACCATCAGCGACACGCCATAGGTACGCGGATCGGACAGTTCCAGAGCCGCAAACGGGATCGGTGGCGCGAGGGTGAACAGCTTTTGCGCCTTGTCCTCGATATTGCGGACATAGGCCCGGATGCTGACCTTATCGCCCGGCAGGGTATAGACGAAGGTCGCGTCCGTACGCGTGAAGCTGTCCTGGTGGTCATATTCACTGTCGTCGATCGAGGTGTCGTAAGCCCCCGACCAGCGCATATCGACCCGGGCACTCAGCGCACCGCGCGGCAGATCGAAGCGGTGCTCGTAGCCGATCAGACCCGACCACTTCGGCGAATTGGGCGGCGCCCCGGTGATGTCGAGGTAATCGTGCGTGATCACCCCGGCGCTGCATGTGCCATTGTCATACTGGAAGCGCCCATTGGCATGCAGATAGGCGGCTGTGGCATAGAAGCGGTCGTGACGGGTCGGCGCCGCGTTGACCTCGGCCTCGCCGCCGTAGTTCTTCAGGTTGGCAGCGTTGATTGTCTGCTGGCTGTAACCGTTGGAATCCGAACAGTCGGGGGCATTCACCCGTGCCTGGTAGCCGTCATAGATATAGTTGTAGGCGCTGAGATTGAGGTGAACCTTGTTGTCAAAGAAGCGCGTCTTCAGGCCGGCCTCATAGGCAGTGATTTCTTCCGGATCGTAGCTTGACCCGTTTGGATTAACGCCGCCCGCCTTGAAGCCCGTGCTGACCTGGCCATAAATCATGGTGGCGGCAGACAGATCGTATTGTGCACCACCCTTGTAGGTCGAACGGCTATAGGCATTGGTATTGACCGACACGGCTGTTCGCTCAGTCTCGCTGGTATAATAACCGAAAGCCGTTGCTTTCAGATCGTGGGTATAACGCGCGCCACCCGTCAGACGAAAGCGATCGGTGACAGGTACAGTGACCTGACCGAAAGCGGCGTAAGAGCGCGAACTGTAACGAATGGCCTGATTGGCCGGCAGACTGACGGCCGCGTGCACGAAATCCAGACTTTCTTCCGGGAAGGGATTGCGGTGATCATCGGCGCTGTAGGCATACAGGCCCGTCACCCAGGTGATCCGGCTGGTCGGGCTGGAGGCCAGCCGCGCTTCCAGCGAGCGTGCATCCTCGCTTGTTTCCTGCGCCGAGGCGCCGAAAGGCAGCAGCGCCGTGTCGGCATACTGATAGGTATGCGAAAATGCCGGCAGAACGGTCAGAGTGGCGAAATCGAAATTATAGTCGATCTGCGCGTTGACCTGCGAGAACTTCACGTCCTGAACACCATGCGGCATAACCGTCGCACTGGCCGACAGCGGCGGGAAATAGGGATTGCCGTTCGTGCCATCATAAGCCGGGTAAGTGGTGTTGTATGGATCGCTGGTATTGAGTGGCGCCGGCACGGTTGAGGCCGGATTGCCGGTTTCTCGCGAATAGAGGCCAGAAACAGTGACTGTAAGCCGATCCGTGGCCCACGCCTTAACCTTGGCACGCGCGGCATAGCCATCGGCCGATCCACCCCCATTGCTGTAATAACCGTCATGCTGATTACCGACCACGGCAAGACGCGCCGCCACCTTATCGCTGAGCGGTACGTTGACGGCTGTCTCTATACGTTTGGAGTCATAATTGCCGACGTCGACATTCACATACCCCGAGACAGCCCCCAGGGTTGGGTCATTGGTAATGATGTTGACCGATCCGGCATTGGAATTGCGGCCGTAGAGCGTGCCTTGAGGGCCTCGCAGGACTTCCACACGGTTGACATCGAGCGAACTGGCCAGCGGAATGATCGCCTGCTGCTCGTAGACGCCATCGATATTGAGGTTGACGGCCGGATCGCCGCCTTCCTGCGCATCGCCGGTAGAGCCAATGCCGCGAATGAAGACCGCCTGCCCCTTGGTGCTGTTCTGGACCACAACCGCCGGGGTTTGGGCCAGGATATCACCGACTGAATTCAATCCCTTCTTTCGTGCGTCATTTCCGGAGATGGCCGTAATGGCGATGGGCGTACGCTCGATTTTGGTGGAGCGTCGTTCAGCCGTCACGATGACCTCCTGGACACCAGTCGTATCCGTTGCGGCGGTTGCCTGCCCCTCTGCTGTCTGGGCATGAGCGGCCGTCGCCAGCACCAGCGTCAATGCTGTGCCAGCCAGTATCTTACACTTCTCCATCCTGTATCCCTTTCCCTCGATTTCCTGCTTTGTATCATTTTTATGGGGCACTTCGCGTACCCTCAGCTTTGTTCGCGCTGGCAGGCTAATTCAATTGCATCCGAATGCAATACGGAATATGCAGGGCTGCCATTGATAATATTCATAGCTGATATCGCAATATTATGCGTTAGATCTGGGGCGAAGCGAGAGACTGAAATGGCAGATACAAAGGAAACGTCCATCGCCAACCGCGGCAGACCGGCAACAGCCTATGATGTGGCACGCCTGGCCGGAGTGTCACAATCGGCTGTGTCGCGTACGTTCACAGTCGGTGCCAGTGTCTCGGAAGGCACACGCCTCAAGGTTCTGGAAGCGGCGCAGAAGCTTAAATACCGCCCAAGCCACATGGCCAGTTCGCTGAAAACGCGCCGTTCCTATATTGTCGGCCTGGCGGTGACCCACCTCGACAACCAGTTCTATCCACCCATCATCGAAAAACTGTCAGAGGCCCTGCGCCAGGCCGGCTACCGTATTCTGCTATTCGTCACCCACGGCGACATCAACTTCGACCCAGCCCTGGACGAATTGTTGCGCTATCGGGTCGATGCCCTGATTCTGGCCTCGACCAGCCTGTCATCGGCCCTCGCCCAGGATTGCCGCGATGCCGGGGTGCCAGTGGTTATGGTCAATAATGTCGACCCCGAAAGCGCCATAGCCAGCGTAGCCGGCGATAATTACAAGGGCGGCGAAACCATCGCCGCCTTTCTGCACGCCGGCGGCCATCAGCGCTATGGCTACATATCCGGTGTCGAAAGCAGCTCGACCTCACGCGAACGCGAAGCGGGCTTCAACAGTTTCTTTGCCAGCCAGGGACTGCCGCCACCGGTCAGGGCCATCAGCAATTACCGACCGGAAAGCGGCATGACCGCCGCCCGCCATTTGCTGGCATCTCCAACCCCGCCGGATGCCCTCTTTTGCGTCAATGACCAGATGGCCATCGCCGCGATGGAGGTAGCGCGTCACGAGTTCGGCCTGGAGGTCGGCCGTGACATATCCATCGTAGGCTTCGATAATACAGCCATGTCGGCCTGGCCGAGCTTCTCGCTGACAACCTATTCACAACCGGCGGATCAATTGGTGGCCAGCACCATGACCCTGCTGGAAGCCGTAATGGAACGCACAGACGCCCCTATTGAACATGTAATCGTCCCGGGGCAGCTTATTGTCAGAACCTCTGCGCGCCTGCCGAACGGTTTCAGCCCTGCCTGACCGCAGACTTAGCCGCGAGCGCCATCTTGACCGAACGTTTTCGGGCTGCCCGCGATCAACACGGCGTAAAGAGATAATCAGTGGACATGTCTCAAATAGAACTCAGGCTTGTGACGCACCTTAAGGCCGCTGGCATGGGTTTACGGCTCGACAAGGTCGCGCGCCGTTTGTTTAAGAGTCTGGATATCGCCATATCTCCGCGTGTGGCTGACGGGAACAGCATCCTTTTCACCATCACCGCACCTATCCGCCTACCCTTGCGGACGGCGGGCGTACTTGTTCACCTGGAACTTCCAGGGTCTTCGGCCGATCTGAACCAGCAGATTTTCGGCAACCACATAAGGATCAGGCGCCTGACAGGCCTGCCTTCGGGTGTACCAAAGGTCCTCGTTTTCGTACATAATCGGGTAGCCGATGCAGAGCCCATCCTCAGCCTGGCCCAATCTGCTCTCCTCTAAATGAACTACATTCCGTCAGGGCGGTCGCTCTGTCCGCTATCGGACGACCATAGAATTAGCGTATTCAACCCTGACGATATAAACCGTCAGGTAGAATCGTGACACCGTTATGCTGGACGGCTCACCAAGCAGATGAGCCGTCCAGCCAGAGATCCGGGCACCGGGCAAGCAGAGAGGAAGCGCTCCGGACCCTGTGTAGGATTTACCATGGTTGACGCGTATCGTTTCAAATTCTTCTGCGATCCCGATAAGCGCATGATGATCGTACGGCCTATCGGCAACATGCCAGGCGCCGTGTTCGTCGAGAAACTGCATGAGGCCTATATGTCGGTCGACAAACCCTGGACCTACATGCGCTTGAAAGACTTTCGTCGCTATGAGGGCGTGCTATCGAACAGCGATATCGCGACCATGTCCGCGAACTGGGCGGCACTGACCGGCGACAAGGACTACGAGACCTTTGTCGCTATCGTCAGCCACGACCACTATGTCCAGCAACGCATGCCACACGTCTCCGCGCAGTTCCCGCACGAGACCATTTGTCTGTTTACCGGTTTTCATGAGGCCATGGGATGGCTTCGCGCCGATGATAAGACTGCCTACCTCAAATCGATCGATCCTCTGGCGCCGCCACGCCGCGACGATGGACGTATCGTGGTACGCTAGTTCTGCTCTTAGAGCCCATCAGTGCACTGGGATTATCTTTGCCTGGTCGGGTAGCTATACCGAGCAGATCGGAAGTCCCGCGAAGCAACTCTGGCAGACAGATTGACAAGGATTGCATTCGAATGCAAATCTCGTCAATCCCTATCGATTGGGATCATTGCAGTGGGAACAACGGTTGTGCGGTTTTCAAACCTGGACTTGAATCTCTTAGTGGCGCTGAACGTCTTGATCGAAGAGAAGAAGGTCTCCAGATCCGCTGACCGTCTCTTTGTCACCCCGTCCGCAATGAGCGGGATGCTGGAACGCCTGCGTGAGTTTTTTGACGACGATCTGCTCGTCCAGCGCGGTCGCGTCATGGAACTGACACCTCGGGCCGAGTCCCTGAAACAGCCCGTTCATCAGGTTCTGGCCTATGTGAAGGAGTCTATCATGATGGCGCCTCTCTTCGAGCCAAAAGCCTGCGAACGATCTTTTACCATAATGGCCTCAGACTATATCCTGAGTACCTTTTTGACTCAGAAGTTAGCGGTCCTGGCGTCATTGGCGCCCAAGATGACTTTCAGCCTGCAACGCCCAGTGGACCCTCCTGGCAGCGCCATCGAAAGTGGCGAGGCCGATCTGCTGATTACACTGGAGAACGCCGCCTCTGCGAAGCACCCAACGCGGATTGCCTTCAGGGACCATTTCGTCGCGCTGGTCTCCTCCACCCAAGCCTTTGCCAACGACATACTGGACATGGAAAGCTATCTTGCCCTGGGCCACGTCGTCCCCAGTTTCGGTCGTGTTCATCCCTTGGGCATTGAAGAAGCGATGATGCGCGACCTGGATATTTCCCGGCGCATTGAGATTCTGGCCCCCAGCGTGATGTCTGTCCCTTCCCTGATCGTGGGCACTAACCGCATATCCACCATACAGGCCCGTGTTGCCCATACGGTAGAAGCGTTTCTGCCGCTGAAAGCCATGCGCTTGCCTTTCGAGCTCCCCGAAATCGTCGAGGTTATCCAGTGGCACAGCGCCCGCAGCAATGATCAGGCACTCATGTGGGTCATTGACCAACTCAGTTGCCCGCCCGAACCCGTGACGATGCCCCTCCCTGCCCTTTGTGAGCAGGACTAGCGGAAGGGCTACCGATAGCAGGTATTGAAAAAAACGGCACATAACAGCGCCCTGCATGCCATTGTGCATTCGAATGCAATAAGCTTAAATATCGGCTGATAAAGCTGGAACGGCCATGCACGTATGTGGCCGCAGGGAGGAAATTTTGCGGCCATTTCATCCGCGCCATTTCCTTGAAAACACTTTTGCCGGCCTGCCCCAGGCCGGCCAAGTAAACGATAGAAAAAGAGGAAAACGTAAATGAAGCTGTCCCCTACTCGCAAGCCAGCGCTCCTGGCGGCATCGATGCTTTTACCCGGTATGTTTCTGTTGCCTGCCCTGGCTCAGGCACAAAGCGACGCCTCGACCGGTATCGATGGCACTGTCGTGGTCGTGACCGCCCAGAAGCGCAGCCAGTCCATTCAGAAGACTCCGATCTCCATTGCGGCACTCTCTGGCGACACGCTGTCGAAATCCGGCATCACCGATCTGAACCAGGCCGTGGTCTCGGTGCCATCTGTTCAGGTCCAGAATACCAATATGGGGGCCACCTTCTACATTCGCGGCATCGGATCGCGCGGTACTGGCGGCGCCTCTCCCGTTTCTGTGCACCAGGATGGCATCTATCAGGAGCAGCAGGATGTCACCAGCGCCACCATGGCGGATGTGAAGCGCATTGAAGTCCTGCGCGGGCCGCAAGGCACACTCTACGGCCGTAATGCCAATGGCGGTACGATCAACATCATCACCAACGATCCCAGTCTTGCCGGTATGAGTGCCGATGCAAAACTTGGATTCGGTAATTATAACAGCCGCATGGGTGAGCTCAGTGTCAACCTGCCCCTGTCTGACACGCTCGCCCTGCGCCTCACAGGTGCAGCGACGAAGCACGATGGATATCTGACGAATGGTCTGAGCGATCGCGACGACTCTGTCGCGCGCGCCAAACTGCTCTGGAAGCCGAACGCGGACTTCAGGCTCCTGCTGACCGTGCAGAACACCAGCACCAACAGCAATGGACCTGGCGACGTTCTGATTTCAGACAGCGTATCGAACCCCTGGTACGCAGATGCAACCAATGTCTTCACCAGCGTATTTACGGGCGACCCTCTGTTCTGCTCGCCGAATTGTCAGCCTTATTATCATTTGAACGATACCCAATACGGCTTGCAGGCCGATTACGATCTGGGCTTTGCCGTTTTGACAGCGACCGCCGGTCACGAGACCTTCAAGCGAAACTACCTGCAGGTTTCGGCCGGCGGCCTTGAAGGGGATAATCGGGCCTTCGAGCAATCCAGCTACGAAGTCCGCCTGGCCAGCCAGGCCTCCAGTGCCTTGCAGTGGGTTGTAGGCCTTTATGCCCTGGATCAGGATTCGGATGAGCTGAAGCTCATCTATCATATCGATACGGCCACCGGCTATCCGAAAACACAGCGAAATCGAAGGCCGCATTTGGCCAGATCACCTGGCCTGTCACCGATCGTCTGCGCGTGACCGGCGGGCTTCGCTATACCGAGGATGAAATCGCCGCCCGCGTGGACGACGGATCTGTCGACGGTACAACCGGTACCGACGTCGTCCTGACGGCAGGAACGCTGCAAACGGGCAAGTATGACAAACTGACTTACAAGCTTGGCGGCGAATATGATGTGTCGAAGCAGTCCATGCTTTATGCCTCCTATTCTACCGGCTTTCGTTCGGGTGGCGTCGACTCGAATGGCGGCGCCTACGGTCCCGAAACGGTCAATGCCTATGAAATCGGCAGCAAGAACCAGTTCTTCTCTAACCGCCTGCTGATCAACGCCGATGCCTTTTATTACCTCTACAGCGACTACCAGCTTAGCTACGGCATCCAGATCGACGGCGCCGCAGTCGATACACTGGTCGTGGCGAATGTTCCTGGCACGTCGAAGGTCTGGGGCGCCGAAGTCGAGGGCCGATACCTGATTACGCCTGCGGACAAGTTTGATTTCGCGGTGAGCTACGAAGGCAGCAAGTTCGCCGACGTAACCCTGGCGACATCTTGCGGCGGCGGCAGTTGCACCTATACCGATCTCGGCGGCAACACCCTGCCGCGCATGCCGCTATGGACCGTCAACGGCGGTTATGAGCATGTGTTCACCCTCTCGGGCGGCTCAAACGTGACAGCGCATCTCGATGGCGAGTACAAGTCTACGTACCAGGCCGACATCATTCCCTTTGACGGTTCGCGCCAGAAAGCCTCGACGATCTGGAACGCACGCCTCACCTATGCACCCGCCAAGGCCAATTACAGCATCAGCGCCTACGTCAACAATCTGACAGACCGCGCCGTGTTGCAGATGGCGCATACGGCCGGCCCGGTCAACCGCTACGGCATTCTGAATGACCCCCGCACCTATGGGGTTATCCTGCAAGCTCACTTCTAGAGCGCTTACGATCTGATCGTATCAGATCAGCGCACCACTTCTTTGCTTTAACGCACTTTTCGAAAGGACATCACACTTTTCGAAAAGTGCTCTAACCCATAGCCGGGAAAGTCCAACAATGTCGCTTAAACCTCGCCTGCTCCTTCATGTATCCGTCTGCACACTTCTCGGCCTGCTGGCTGTCGCCTCTACAGCAGGCGCTGAGGTTCAGGCAAATACCGCCCTTCCCAAGCTCGCCGTAACCAGCGCGCAGATAGTCTCGGAGCGCACGGCCCTTTCCAGTCTGGTCGTGACCGCGGACGGCGCCCTCAAGGCGCCGGAAGGTAAAAGCCTGACCCTGACCGTGAATGGCATAGGGACCGGAATCGCACCCGGTACCTATACCGGCGAAGTCGTACTGACGCCGACCGAAAACATCGTGGTCAGTCCAATGCTTGGCGGCACACCCTACTCGCTGCGCGCCGGTCTTTATATCGATGGCGGTTTTGTGCACAGCAAATCTGTGCCGTCGGTGCTGGGCAATGCGAATATTACAGATACAGGCGCAAGCAACCTGAAGCTCACCTCGAACGACCCCACGTTCACCGGCGTCATTATCACCGGAAAATCGACCTATCAGCTTAAAGATCCGGTGATCGCCCTGAGCGGGAACGGCGGGGACGATTCCATCGGCTATGGCGCGGCTATCGCTATCGGAGGCGATGCCCATGTCGTCCTGGATCGCCCGCGCATCACCACCCATGGCGTGATACGGACGGCGATCTTCGTCGATGGCAATGCCGATGTCACCGTCAACAATGCCGAGATCGAAACCTTTGGAGGCACCCTTCCCCCCGATTACAAGTTTTCGATCCTGCCGGGTGAGATGATGGAGGTGCCGTACGGGTTAGGACTTTCAGGCAATACGCGGTCAACCAATGTCCAGGGCAAGGCTGTCGTGCGTTACAACAACAGCCATATCAAATCCCACGGCTGGGGGGTACTGGCGACCGACGGCGAGGGACCGACCCAACTCATTGTCAAAAACAGCCGTATCGAGACGGTGGATAGCGGCTACGGCGCCTATGCCAACGGCCTTGCCCACGATGTCTTCGATCATGTGAGCTTCAACGTCAACGACTATGGCGTCGTGATCGGCGGCCCTGGTTCGGCGACCTTCACCAATCGCACCGTCGTCCAATCCGGCAAGATCGGGGTGATGATGCACCAGGGCACAGGCGGCGGCACCCTGACCATAGAAGGGGGTTCGGTTTTCAAAACCAAGTCCACCTCGATTGAGGTCAAGGGCAGAGGGACCACGATTATCGTCGACAATGCCAGGCTGTTGCCGGGCAATGGCGTTCTGCTTCAGACCATGGAAAATGACGACCCGATCATGAAGGACATGATGCGCGCGGGCCCACCGCCAGGGGCGTCCCCGCCGCCAGGTCAGCAAGGCCCTGTTTACAGCAAGGATGTCGTAGCCACCTTCAGGAACACGACACTGAACGGCGATATTGCCCATGCCATGCCTGGTCAGAGCCTGACGCTCACCCTCCAGAACACCCGGCTTTCCGGTGTCATCTCAACCGCACTGGCCCAACCCGCCAGCGGACAGGCGCCCGATCGTGCGACCTATCGCGAAGTCGGGAATGTCATCAATACCTTCGAGAAATCCGCCGACAAGCGGCCGCTTGCGGTGGCCATCGATGCGCGCTCGGTCTGGACGGTGCCTTCGACAAGCTACCTGACCCAATTGGATATTCAGGCGGGCGGGCAGATCAAGGCAGCCGGAGGACGGCACATTCAGTTGTCTGTGAACGGTACGGCCACGCCTATCGCCCCCGGTCACTATGAGGGTGATATCGTTCTTAACGTGACGGAAAACTGAGCATGAGATATCCAATCGCACAGCCGAAAAAGAAAGCCAGGTCCGTATTCTCCCTGTTTGGCGGGGCCGTCATGCCACTGGTCGTCGCGGCATCGCTCGCTTACGCACCTGCCGGCGCGCAAAGCCCGTGGGTAAAATGATGCCGGATAATGTGAGGGCGCAGCACCGCGAAGCTATTTCCACCGCCCCTGCCTTTGCGCCGGGTTACGGTCGTCTGCTCGGCAAGGTGGCCGTGGTTACCGGCATCGCCCATGGCATCGGCCAGGGCATTGCCCTGATGTATGCCCGTCAGGGCGCAAAGGTCGTGGGCTGCGACATCGATGCCGAAGGCGCGGCCGCCACCGCCGCCATTGCTGCCGCCGAAGGCTGGTCCATCGAGGCCATGACCTGCGACCTGATGACCGAGCCCGGGGCGCAGGCCCTGATCGATCGCGCCGTGGAGCGCCATGGCGGGTTCGATATCCTGGTCAATGCCGCCGCCGTCGGCATCTTCAAATGGCTGGACGACATGACCTATGCCGACTGGCGCACCACCATGGTTGGCGAACTCGATATCGTCTTTCTGGCGATCAAGGCCGCCTGGCCGCACCTGAAAACACGCGGCGGCGGCTCGATCATCAATTTCGCCTCGGCCAATGCCTATCACGCTCTGGAACAGTCCGGAGCCCTCGCCCACTGTGCCGGCAAGGGCGGCGTCCTCGCCATGACCCGGCAACTGGCCATGGAAGGCGGCGCGCACAATATCCGCGCCAACACCATCTCGCCGGCCCTGATCAGGACCAAGGCGACCGAGGAGCCGCTGAAGAACCCTGTCTTTGTTGAGAATGTGCTGGCCAAGGGCATGATCAAACGCCTGGGCACGCCCGAAGATGCGGCCTGGCTGGCCACATTCCTTGCCTCAGATGAATCGACCTGGATCACCGGCGCCGATTTCAACCTCGATGGCGGCGCAACCGCCTGGTAAGGCTTCGAGCACGAGAGCGGCCTGTTGAGCTGGTGACAGCCCTGGACCGTCGTCTTCTCATACAGTGTAGATCAGTTGCTTTCATCTTCACCCGGATCGAAGCCCCTCCCTTTGACAAGTGGCGCATGCAGGGACTTGACCCACTGGACATCTACACAGCTCAAACAGAAAGATAGCAGACCGTGCTCAACGATTTAAACTGTAGCGCCCTCTAATCCGCGCCTCCGGTCATTTCGGCCGAGATACTCTGCGCCGCTTTCAACAGTTCGGCACAAGCCTGATCCAGTCCCACATCCTGGGAACCGTCGATCAGCCTGACGAACGGCACAGTCACAGCGGCGACGATCTTACCGCCCAGACCAAAGACCGGGCAACTGATGTCGGTGACCCCCAGGGTCCTTGTGCTCTTCATCTGCGCGAAGCCGCGCGTCCGGATTTTGGCGAACTCGCCGGCCAGCTCCGGAAGACTGTCAGTGTCCCCGGCAAATGCCAGCAGGACATGGCCCGAGCAGGTTGTGTCAAGGGCTATGTCCGCTCCCAGTCGAACGGCCAATCCCGTAGGTCCCGGATTTTCAGCCCGGAACATGACAAGACCACGTTCGCCATTGCGCACCACCAGATGACAGGATTGCTCGATCCGGACGCACAGATCCCGCAGGATCGGCGCCGCGATGACGGTCAGTTCTTCACCGCCTGTGGCACGAAAAGCCAGCTCCAATACTTTCGGCGTAACGCGATATTTATCGCCCGCGCCTTTTCGCAGCCAGCCCCTTTGCTCCATCACCATGACAACGCGAAAAATCTCGCTGAGCGACAGGCCCAGACGCGCCGCGATCTCGCTCACGGTCAGGCCGGACGGCGTATCCGCCAGGATTTCCAGGACGTTGAAACCCTTTTCAAGGGCCGGTGCGGAATATGATCCTGTCCTGGGTCGAGGCGCATCGGATTTTGGCATGGCATTCATACCTCTTGCTATGGCGAAGCGCCCGCGTTTTCAAGCCCTTCAAAAATAGCCGACCGCCTTCAGCACACGGGCACGATCGGCCTTGAAGCCGGACATGGCCTGAGGCGCATCGATAAGAGGAAACCTGTGGGTCAACAGCGCCTCGGCCGGAATCCGGCCCGTACGCAGATAGTCGATGACCTTCTGGAAATCCTCATTGGTCGCGTTACGGCTGCCGATGAGCTGCATTTCGCGCTTATGGAATTCCGGGTCCTCGAAGGTCACCCCTCCCTTCACCACACTGATCAGGACATATTTGCCGCCATGCGCGACATAGCCGAAACCCGCTTCGATGGCCCGCGCGCTACCGGTCGCATCAAAGACGATGTCGTAAAATTCCCCGTCGGTCTGCGCGGCCAGCCATTGCGCCACTTCGGGCCCGGCGACCGCCGTCCGCTCAAAACCGAGGCGCTGAGAAACATAGGCTACGCGTTCATCCTGAGTGTCGATCAGACTGACATCGGCGCCCGCGAAGCGCGCGAACAGAGCCGCCGCGATGCCAATGGGGCCACCTCCCACGACCAGGACACGCTCACCAGGCACGACAGCAGCGCGGCGCACGGCATGGGCGCCTATCGACAGGAATTCCACCATGGCCGCCTGATCGGGTGTGAGGCCGTCCGCACGGATAATCATATGCTCCGGTACGCACAGATATTCGGTCATCCCTCCATCCGTATGAACCCCCAGCACCTGAATATTCACACAGCAATTCGGCTTGCCCTTGCGACAGGCAATGCACCCGCCACAGGCCCGGTAGGGGTTGATAGTGACCAAGGCGCCCAGAGGCAATTGACTCTCCGGACCGACCTCGGCCACCTCGCCCGCCAATTCGTGCCCCATGACAATGGGATAGGACAGGAAAGGCTGATTGCCATCGAATGTATGGAAATCCGTGCCGCAGAGTCCGACCCGATTTATCCGAACCAGAACCTCTCCCTCGCCGCGCTGCGGCTTGGGGCGCTCACGCACAGCCAGGAAAGAAGGCGCGTCGCAGACTATGGCCTTCATTACAAACCTCACTTGTATAATTTTACATATGGCACTAATTACCATATATAGAAGTTAATACAATCGTCGTCCGGACATGAAAAGTGACCGGCGATATGGAACCCGTCCCCAGGGAGGACTATCCATTATGAATTTCATCACGCGCAGGCAGATGCTGTGGGGTACGACGGCCGCGACCGTGGCGACCGCGACCGGCGCCCTGTCTCCCGCATCTGCGCGGCAGGCCTTGGCGCCTTACGGCGCTCTCCCCTCGCCGCGTCAGCTGGCATGGCATCGCAAAGACATTCACGGTTTTGTACATTTCACCGTCAATACCTTCACCGACAAGGAATGGGGGTATGGCGACGAACCCACATCGGTGTTCAACCCCACCGACTTCAGTGCGGCGCAGATTGTGGACGCAGGCAAGTCCGCGGGGATGACCGGTCTGGTCCTTACGGCCAAGCATCATGATGGTTTTTGCCTGTGGCCGAGCGCCTATACCGAGCATTCCATCAAGAACAGCCCGTACAAGGGTGGCAAAGGCGATATAGTGGCGGAAATGGCCCAGGCCTGCGCAGCGGCCGGGCTTGAATTCGGGGTCTATCTTTCACCCTGGGATCGTAATCACGCCGAATACGGCCGTCCGGCCTATGTCGAGTACTACCACAACCAACTGAACGAACTGACCACCCAATACGGCAAGCTGTTCGAAGTGTGGTTCGACGGCGCCAATGGCGGTGACGGCTACTATGGCGGCGCGAGAGAGACGCGCAGGATCGACGGCCAAACCTATTATCAATGGGATACGGTCCGGGAAATCGTCCGGAAAAACCAGCCGGAAGCGGTAATGTTCGCCGATGCGCATATGGATATCCGCTGGGTCGGCAATGAAAACGGCGTCGCCGGCGATCCATGCTGGCCGACGGTCGATAGCCGGCCCTATACGCGCGAAATCGGCAATCACGGTATCCGGGGCGGCGACATCTGGAACCCGGCCGAAACCAATACCTCGATCCGGCCAGGCTGGTTCTGGCATGCCGACGAAACGCCCCGCTCACCCGCCAATCTGACCAAGGTCTATTTCGAGTCAGTGGGCCGCGGCACCACCTTGCTGCTCAATCTGGCGCCGGATCGCCGGGGTCGCATTCCGGATGAAGATGTCGCCTCCCTGAAGGGCTGGAAATCCATTCTCGATAAGGGCTTCACCACCAACCTGGCGAGGGGCGCGAAAGCGACGGCGTCTTCAAGCGCCAGTTCCGCCTACACGCCTGCCAATGTTCTGAAAGCCGGCGCCTTCTGGGCCGCCGATGCGTCAGAGACGAACGGCGCCTGGCTCCGCATCGATCTGCCCAGCCCCCAGACCTTCGATATTATCCAGTTCGCAGAAGACCTGCGCTACGGTGTTCGGGTCGATGATTATGCGGTGGACATTTTCAAGGACGGTCAATGGACCGAGATCAGCCGGCATACGTCCGTCGGGTACAAGCGTCTGATCCGTCTCGACGCCCCCGTAACCACCAGCCGTGTCCGCCTCAGGATACTGACGGCGGCCGCCTCGCCGATCATGGGTAATTTTGGTCTGTTCCGCCTCCCGGCCGTGGTTGAGGAGCCCCTTATCTCGCGTGATGCCCAGGGCGTTGTGAGTCTGAAGGCCGTGCCCGACGATCTGCAGATTTACTTTACGGTTGACGGCACAACACCGTCTTTAACCAGCCCCTTATACGCAGCACCCATAGCTCTGCCAGACGGCGGCACGGTAAAGGCCATTGCCGTCAGCCCGCACACCGGCGCCACCAGCGCGGCCACGACCGTCAGTTTCGATCTTGCGCCGGTCGGCTGGCGTATTGTCTCGGCAAGTGTCGACGAGCCCGGCAAGCTGTTGACCGGCGGGACGGTCAAAGGCCAGGCCGGACAGGCGGTCGAACTGGTGATCGACCTGGGTGCAGACTACGGGCTCAAGGGCTTCACCCTGAAACCGCCGTCGCCTCCCAACCACCCCACCCCCGATCTTGGCGCCCCGGCGGGCTTTATCGCGTCGGTAAGTGTGGACGGTCAGGTCTGGAAACCGGCGCTTACGGGGGAGTTCTCCAACATCGCCGCCAATCGCGCCATTCAACAGCTTCACTTCGCGGAGACCATCAATGGACGCTACTTCAAGCTGGTATTGCCTCGGGCCGTACTGGACCGCCCCGTTGTCGCCTTCGATGGCATTGGAGTAATTACACGCTGAGTGACCACCACAAGACACATGTCCGATGCACAAGCCGTTTGCTTCAGTTATAAAGCGGCCTGATTATTGCCCAATAACGCCGCCCCACTCCCGAAATTGCGTTCGCGACCGCAGGGTGTTTCCATATACGGACATTTGCCTCAGTTTCACTTTTAGCCCGAAACAGTGCAGGCGAGTTGGTTTTTCTGAGGTCAACTGTTTGTATATGAAATTCTGCTACCATACCGACTATATGTCGCGTGTTGGAGGAACGATTGCTTAAATTCATTCGGGGAAAATCTCTACGATATTGGGTCGCCCTGGGCATGTTTATGGCACTCGCCCCGTTGACCGTTTCCGCGATCGGCGGCTTCATATTGCTCAATCTGGGCGTCATCCACCCCTTCAGCGACGTCGCATATCGTCAGCGTCATGAAATTCTGCCAGTCCAGAATTTGCGGGTCCTGATCCTTGAAACCGATCCTTCAATCGATGACTATGTCGAACGTAGAGACTATCGATCGCTCGACACCTATCGCGCCCAAAGAAAAACGATCGAACGCGAATTTTCCAGTGTGAGCGAGGCGCTAAAGGACGAGCCAGCCCTGCTCCCCTTATTGACGCGGGCGCAGGCAAACTGGGCGAGCGCCGATCAATACGCGAACAGCCTTATTGCGGAGGCGGCGCCTATCGCAACGCCTGAAGAACTGAAGCTCCAACGCCAGTTTCAGGACGAAATTACGGCGGCCAACGATAAGTTGACGACCATTCACGAACGCCTAGCCACAGATCTTAACGATGACCACGATACGGCCGTTCGCGCTTATGATCATGCGATCTGGATCGCGGGCATTGCAGCGGTATTGGCGCTCCAGATGGTGTTTGCCGGCGTCTATTTAATTGGCCGTGTTATGGCCAGCAGCGTCGATCGACTTGTTGCAGGCGCCTCCCGTTTCGCCGAGGGCGATCGCAATCACCGGATCGAAATTGCAATACCGCCCGAACTCCAACGCGTCGCCGAAGAATTCAATCGGATGATCGGCCGCATCCACGACTCGGAACAGGCTTTGTCGACGCTGGCACACGAGGATAGCCTGACAAAACTCGGCAACCGCCGCGCCTTTGACGAAGCCATGGTTGAGGTGAGCGCGCGCCAGAAGCGTTTCGGTGAACAAACCGCACTCCTGGCGGTGGATATAGATCACTTCAAGCGCGTCAACGATACCTATGGCCACGCAGTCGGGGATCAGGCCATTTCAGTAATTGCGGATACCATGAGGCGCAACGTGCGTCCCTTCGACAAGGTCTTCCGGATCGGTGGGGAAGAGTTCGTGGCAATCCTGCCAGGAACGGATTCGTTTGGCGCTGTAGATGTTGCGGAGCGTCTACGGGAGGTCATCGCCTCAACTTGTTTCGATACGGGCAGCGGCAATTTGAGCTTAACCGTTAGCATCGGTGTAGCGACGACCCGGCAAACGACCGAGCCGATCGCCCTGTTGGAGGCAGCCGATGCAGCTCTGTATAAAGCCAAGGAAACTGGCCGCAACCGCGTCACCGTCAGCAATTACAATGGCCACGACACCCTCAACCAGGTCGGTTGAGCGCCCCAATCCGGACAAGGTCGCGGGGTGGTAAATCATGCCCCAAAGCAGACGGAGGCGGCCACTTCAGAATGGCTCATGATCAAGCCTGGCCGCGACAGAATCCAGCCGAGATTTTGATACTTGAAACCGAAGAAGCCACCTATCTGCCAAGAGACAGCATAGGGCCAAGCTTGTGATTTCAAAGTATAAATATACCAATCAAAACCGAATTTGCGATTGACTCGCAAATGGGTGCGAGCTATAGAATTTGCAAATCGTTCGCAAATTATACAGCCTGCGCCGAGCGCGGCTTCGACACAAACCGGGCCTTTAAATTGCTCTCCATATCTCATTCACTGCGCGTGCCACCTCGGCTCGCTGCTCGCCTCTCTGTTGCTGTTCGAACCGTATGCGCCGCCGCAGGCGGTTATATTCTCGCGGCGCTATGGGCGTCAGCGATGTCGGCAGGACTCCCCCGCCTGCCAGGCATTGCACCCGTCGGTGCCGTATTGACCGGCATGCTGTCATCCTTCGCCATCTGTACCTGCGTCATCATGTGGGTATTCGCCGCCCGAACACTTAAACAGATGGCCATCGGCCTGCTGATCCCGACTGCCATTTTGGGCGCCACCCTCTGGCTGCTGCTGGTGACGCAATGAAGGGCGCTTTTCGACAAAGCATGGCCTGGCTCCATACCTGGACCGGTCTGCTGGTCGGCTGGTTTCTGTTCGTGATATTCCTGAGCGGCACCACGGCCTATTTCCAGTCCGAAATCACGCGCTGGATGACGCCCGAATTATCAGGGCAAGTGACGTCGCAGGTGGCGGCACAAAACGCCGTCAATTGGCTGAGCGCGCACAAAAAAGATGCGGTGGCCTGGGACATATCCCTGCCGGACAAGCGCGGCGGCCCCGTCACGGTGTATTGGACCTCCAGGCCCGAACCGGGCAAGGAAGCCAAACGCAATTACCGTGAGGACCGCGCCACCCTTGATCCAGCTTCAGGCGAGGTTGTCACAGCGCGTGATACCAAAGGCGGTTTCTTCCTCTATCGCTTTCACTTCGACCTGCACTACATGCCGGTTATGTGGGCGCGCTGGATCGTCGGTTTCTGCGCCATGATGCTGCTGACCGCTTGCCTCACAGGCATTGTGACGCACAAGAAAATTTTCGCCGACTTCTTCATGCTGCGTTTCGGGAAAGGCCAGCGGTCGTGGCTCGACGCGCATAATGTTTCTGCGGTGATGGGCCTGCCCTTCATTCTGATGATCACCTATACCGGCCTCGTTACTCTGGCTTCGCTCTATATGCCCTGGCCGATCAAGGCCAGCGGCCTGAACCGCGAAAGCTATTATGCGGAGTTGTACCCCCAGGCGCCAGTGCATGAACCGGTCGGGCGCCCGCCCCCCCTCACAAATCTCGCCACCGTCTTTGAAGCCACGCGCAATCGCTGGAACAGCGACAACATTTCCTATCTCAGCATCAATAATCCAGGCGACGAGGCGGCCACCATAACGGCCACGAGTGCGGCGCAAGACCGGATAGATACCCGTGGCGCCAGGATACAGCTGGACGGCGTGACGGGGCAGGTCCTCTGGAACACGGCGTCGCGTGGCGCCGAAGCCAGGACGGAAGGTGTGATGATCGGTCTGCATGCCGGGCGTTATGCCGGCCCCATGCTGCGCTGGCTTTATTTCATCAGCGGTGTGGGCGGTACAATGATGGTCGCCACGGGGCTGATACTCTGGACAAGCAAACGTCGCTTAAAATTGCCCGATCCTGAACGCCCTCACTTCGGCTTTCGGCTGGTCGAAAAACTCAATATTGGCTTTATCACAGGCTTCCCTGCCGGTATCGCCACCTACTTCCTGGCCAATCGCCTCCTGCCTCTCGATCTGGCAAAGCGCGCCGACTGGGAAGTGCACAGCCTGTTCATTGCCTGGGGCGCCGTGCTGGTATGGGCCGTGGCGCGCCCTTCAAAACGGGGCTGGATTGAAGGATTGAGCCTGTGTGCCGGACTTTACGCCCTCGTTCCGATCGTCAATGCGGCCACGACATCGCGCGGGCTGATCGATAGCATGATGGCTGGAGACTGGCTGTTCGTGAGCTTCGATAGCGTGATGTGGCTGACCGCGGCCCTCTTCGCCCTTGCCGCCAGAAAGACGGCGCTTCACAAACCGATGGTCAAGGCCCGCAAGAAGCCCCTACCTGTTACAAGCCCCGAAACCATTTAAATCCGGAGCGCTCCCTAATGATTTCCGATACTGCATCCGGGCATGGCTTCGTGTTCCTATGCTGCCTGACAGCCTTCGGGCTGCTGCTGGCCGCCATGGGACGTCACCAGGCTGACTGGTTTGGCGCCAAACTGCCGCACCGCCTCACGCTGACGCTGCGAGGGGCAGGTTTTACAATGCTGTTTGTGGCCTGGCTGATTGCCGGCTTAGTCCTCGGATTTGGTTATGGGACGATCGTCTGGTGCGGCTGGATGACAATAGCGGCGCTCATACTGATAGCCGCGAACATCAATCGCGACATCCTGCTGAAATGGGTGAAGCGTCGGTAGCCGGCCAAACCTCGGTCGCCAACGCCCAAGTCATCGATCTGCACATAAAAATGGCGGGAGCTCGCTCCCGCCATTTCCATTCTGCCTTGTCGACACTGTCGCGATCAGAACTCGGTCTTGATCGAGAATGCAACTGTGCGCGGAATGCCCAGCGAATAGGTCGTTGCCCAGTAGTTCACGTCCGTGAGGTTCGAAACGTTCAGGTTAAAGCTCGTCATATGATGAGCGATCTCAGTCCGGTAGCGCAGCCCCATGTCATAGATGGTTGAACTGTCAATCTTCTGCAGGTTGGCGCTGTCCTTGTACATGCTGCCGGTATAGTAGGCGCCACCGGTGACGGTCAGGCCCGGAACCTGCGGGAAGCTGTACTCGGCATATAGCTTGGCCAGATTGCCGGCCACACCCGTCGGCTGCTTGCCTTCCAGAGCGGCATTGGTGGCCTTCTCGATATTCAGATCGAGAACGGAACCGCCCGCGATCAGGGTCAGGTTCTGCGTGACCTTGCCGGTGATGGTGAATTCCACGCCCTGGTGGACTTCCACACCGTCCTGATTGATCGTGGTTCTGCCGTCGGAGCCCACTTCCTGATAGGAATTGGCCTTTTCAATGCGATAAAGCGCACCCGTCAGCAGGACGGCGTCAGACCAGGCATACTTGCTGCCGACTTCATACTGCTTACTGATATAGGGATCGAGGATCTGGCCCGGATTGGTATAGAGCGTGGCGTCATTCGGAACCGTAGTCCCCTTCTCTAACCCTTCCATATAGGTGGCATAGGTCGTGAGCTTAGGTGTTGGCTTATAGATGACCGAGATATTGGGCGTAACCACCGATTTGTCGTAGCTTGAACTCAAAGTGCCGGTCGAGCTGTAGTTCTTGGTCTCGATGTGGGTGCCGTTGAAACCGATCAGGGCGCTCCACCGGTCATTGAAGGTGATATCATCGCCGACAATAATATTGGTGTTGGTCGAATAGCTGGCCTTGTATTTCGCGCCCCAATCGGTGTTGTTCAGGGCCTCGGGCATGGCCCAGCTCATCAGATCGTCAGGATCGGTATAGGCCGGCGAATTGGAGGCGCTGACAGAGCTCTTGACGTGATTGTCGACCTCCAGCACGTCGGTGGAGACCCCGGTTGTCAGGCGGTGCTGGATGCTGCCTGTGCTGAAGACGCTGTCGAGGTACACATAGGCGCCCTGGGCGATATTGTAGGACGGTGCGCTACGCGACGGCCAACCGTTTACATAGCCGGAATCAGCAAAGTAGGCCGGATAGATGTTGATCGATTCCTGCTCATCGCGCTTGTAGATATAGGCGCTGCGCAGGCTGAACACGTCGTTGAGCTTCCAGGTGCCGTTGACACCGATGCGATCGGTCTTGATCTGCAGATAGGTCCAGTCCGGCGTATAGGTCTTGCTGTTGTCGAGCGGTTCGATCCAGTAGCTCAGAGCGCCATAGCTGCTGTTGGCATAGGCATAGAAGCGCGAGTCGATACCGTCGATCCGGTTGAAAATATGGGCGGCTTCCACCTGGAGCTTAAGATCGCTGGTGACGTTCCAATCCAGGGCGCCGCTGACCAGATCACGCTCAACGCTTTGCCCCTTCTTCGTTGTGTCACCATTCTGACTGGAAAGGTTGAGACGATAGGCAAATTTGCCATCCTCGTCGATCTTGTTGCCCAGATCGAGATGCGCGAAATACTGCCCGCCCCCATAGTTGCCGACAGTGACATTGGTCAGCTGATGATAGGTCGGCCGCTTGAGCACGTAATTGGTGACCCCGCCCGGATTGCCGACACCATACATGAAGCCTGACAGGCCGTTCATGACCTCAACGCGCTCAAGTTCTTCCATGGCGATACTGGTCGAGGTCGAAGACAGGCGCAAGCCATCCATCACGCCGCTTTGGGTATGGAAACCGCGAATGGCCGCATAGGGCGTACCGTAAACAGTCGAAGGCGCCGAATTCTGGACGATCGGATTCATTTTGTAGATCTGATCCATATTACCTGCCACGACGTTTTCGATCAGGTCGCTTGTCGTGACATTGATGGAATAGGGTGTGTCCTGGAGAGACTTTGCGCCCCAGGGACCGGTGCTTGGCGCTTTGGATTTTTCGACTTTCTTGCCGTTGACCGTGACGACCTGGTTGCCGTCGTTGTCATAGGTGGCGGCATCGTCCGCCCATGCAGCGGATACCGCAAAGACACTCACGAGTCCGGTAACGGCGAGGAGACTAAGCTTTTTCATATTAACCCCAGAATAATTGAGAATAAGTCGCATTAACGACGGTCTGGGTAGTTTTATGACGAAAGAAAGTCAACCATCTAATTTAAAAACTTAGCAGGCGCGATAAATTGCCACAGAGCCCTCCTCACCACACGGGTGATTACAGGCACTGCATATTTTATATTTAAATCAAATCATTAGGCAGAATTCGGATTTGCCTCACAATGTCGGCCCTTGGGCCACCGCGACAGACAGAGCTAAAGCTACCCTCGCGTTAGCGGTATCGAAATGCCACTTATTTTGCCCCTGGATTTAAAATTTATACCGGCTTGCAATCCGGGCAAATAATGCTATTGCGAATTATTCTCAATACGAATTGATCGCACTCGGCGGTCAATTTCGCCCCTTGCAGAGCCGCCTGTCTGCGCCCCCCAACCTCGTGAAAGTGCTCCCCATGAAGTCAATTTGGATGCTGGCGACCAGCCTTATGGCGCAGGATGCGCCTGTCCCGTTCATAGATGGGATAGTAGAACACGATCGGGAGGTTCATCAGGGCAAGGGTGCTGCCTGGGATGCCTCCAGGCCCGTTTTTCCCGCCAGTTTTTTCGAGGCCTACCACCCGCAGACAGCGCTGGATATGCTCGACCGTACGCCGGGCTTTGTCCTGAACGAAGGGGCCAGCGTGCGTGGCTTTGGCGGCGCCGCCAGCAATGTTCTGGTCGATGGTCAGCGCCCGACCGTCAAGGCGGGTGGTATTACGGAAGTCCTGCATCGTATTTCCGCCCGGCAAGTGGAGCGTATTGAAATCCTGCGGGGCGGCGCCGAGGCCGCTCAGGCGCAGGGCCAGACCCTGGTGGCCAATGTCATACTTAAGGTGGACGCACCCTCCACAGGCAATTGGTCAGTAACCCTGGCCCATACTGATGGCGGGCGTATTTCGCCCAGCGCCAAGATGAACCTGGCCCGTCGCTACGGTGCCTGGCAGACGAATATGGAGATGGCCGTCGATAACACGAGCTATCCGCTGACCGGTATCTATCACCTCTATGATGCCGACGGCGCCCTCACCCGGACCTGGGATGAAACCCTGCGCGGAAGTGCACCGGCCCTGACCCTGGCCGGCAGCGCCGCACGAACCTGGTCCAGCGGCACCCTGACTCTTAATGCGCGCGCCAATGATGATCGTTACAGCTCCTGGCGGCGACAATCCGGCCGTGATGCCGCCGGCAACGCCTTCGGCAACACATATGCTTATGAGGAAGCCAGCAAGAGTCTGGAACTTGGCGCCGACTGGACGGGTGCACCGCGCGATGGCTGGGTCCAGAAGGTTGTCGGCCTGGTCCGCATGGAAGACAATGCCGAGAATCAGGACTATGCGGAGACCGGATATCAGTCGCGCTCCCGGCTGACACAGAAGCCGCTGGAAGGCGTGGCGCGCCTGACCCGAAGTCGAGAAGATCAAACGCGCTGGCGAACGGAATTCGGAGTTGAAGTGGCCTATAACCGCCTCGACAGCGCGCTTGATTATGCCGAGGACACCGGCAACGGGCTCACCCCTGTCACCCTGACAGGGGCGGACACGAGCGTATCGGAACTGCGCGGCGAAGCGTTCGCCAATGCAAGCTACAAACTCTCACCTCGCATACGGCTGGAAGCCGGTCTTGCCGTCGAGGCATCGCAAATCAAGGTGACGGGTGACGTACGCAATGAACAAGGCCTGATCTATATCAAACCGTCAGTTGGCATCGTCTGGACAATTTCCGCCCGAACCCAGGCACAGTTTACGGTCAGACGCAGTGTCGATCAGCTCGATTTTGACGCTTTCGCGGCATCGGTCGATTCCGCTGACAACCGCGCGTTGGGCGGCAATGCGCAACTCAGGCCGACGAGGACCACCGAAGCCAGGATGAGGTTCGACCATAGTTGGGGCAAGGGCCGCGCTCTGGCCGTCCAGGTATGGCATGAAAGCTATGAGGGCGTACTGGATTATATCCTTCTGCCAGAGGGCGATCAGGCCCTGGGAGATGCTGGCGATGGCAAGCTATGGGGGGCCAATCTTCAGGTCACGCTTCCTATCGCTCGTCTTGTGCAGGGCGGCCTGCTGAAACTGGATGCGACAGTTCGTGACAGCGCCTACCGCGATCCCTTGACCGGGCTCGATCGCGACTTAAGCGACATTACCAAGCACGCATGGACGCTCGAATTCCGGCAGGATCTTCACAGGCTGCAAGCCGCCTGGGGGCTGGAATATCAATCGGCCCTGCACAGTCGCAGCTGGTACGTGGACGAGGAAGTCGATGATCGTGATCAATCCGTCTGGACAGCATATATAGAGACCACCCGTTTCAAGGGGCTGAAATCCACTCTGACAATTGAGGCGCTGAACGGCGAGCGTGGTGACAGACGCCGCACCTTCTACGTAACGGATCGCTCCGGCGCTGTGTCCGGGCACCAGGATCGCACTCAAACTCAGGACGCACGTATCTCGCTCACTATATCCAGGTCATTTTGACGGCGCCAATTCTCGGATGTGCCTGGTACGGATCTCTGTATGCGATGCAAAAGCAGGGCTTAGATTCGAAGGGGAGGCCTTTGAAAGAACTGACATGGCAAGTTGCCCGGATCGCGTAGCAGCGTCTCCACTTTCTGTCGCAGAGCCAATCCGTCGCTTACCCGTTATTCAGCCGCTACCGATCGCGCAGGTACATGCTGATCCGCAAAAGCTTTCTCGACAACATATTGACCGGCCTTGGCATTCGAACCTTCCTCGAAACCCAGATCATCCAGCATCGCCGAAAGATCGCGCAACATCGCCGTGCTGCCGCAGATCATAACACGGTCATGCATCGCGTTCAGTCTTGGTAACCCAAGCTCCTCAAAAAACGCATCCGAAACCAGGATGTCCGTGATACGCCCCTGCCTTTCAAACGCCTCGCGCGTTACCGTCGGGCAATAGGTCAGCTGCGCCTTCGCCAGTTCTCCAATATATTCGTCCTCGACAATCCCCGAGGTTAGAAAATCGCGATAGGCCAATTCGCCGATGTGGCGCACGCCATGAACGAGTACAACACGCTCAAAGCGCTCATAGGCATCCGGCTCTCGCACCAAGCCCATGAACGCGGCCAGCCCTGTTCCCGTAGCCAGGAGGTATAAGGTCCGCCCTGGTTCCAGGTTATCGAGAAGCAGGGTGCCGGTCGGCTTGGCGCCGATCAGGACCTCATCACCGGGCTGTACATGTTGCAGGCGTGAGGTCAACGGGCCATCCGGGACGACAATCGACAAGAATTCGAGTTCCTCGCCATATGCCGGCGAGGCTATGGAATAGGCCCTGAGCAAGGGCCGGCCATCCACCTCCAGACCCAACATCGTGAACATACCGCTGTCGAAGCGAAAACCCTGATCACGCGTCGTCGTGAAACTGAAGAGCGATTCTGTCCAACGCTTCACACTGGTGACCATTTGCTTGTAATATTTCGCCACACGGGCCTCCGGGCTCAAGAATTATACCATGCCATATAATGCAAACGATTTTCAGTTGCAATAAAATCGTAACGTTCGGCATTTCTGTAACCGCCTTGTCCGGGTGTTTCGGGTTTCAGAACGCAGAAAAGCCTCCCGAAGGAGGCTTTTAATGCATTGTTTCAGCTGTTGTTTTGGTTGCGGGGGCCAGATTTGAACTGACGACCTTCAGGTTATGAGCCTGACGAGCTACCGGGCTGCTCCACCCCGCGTCACCAAAGGATCGGGCTTTAGAGCTTTGCCCGTTATTTTTACGTTTGTTGATTTTCAGCGCTCAAGCAGCGCAGCGTTAGCGCAACTTAAGAGCCACAAAATCAACGTGGGCTGCTCCTGCCCTACGCCTTCGCCGGGTTTTGAGACCCTGCGGTAAAAGCAAAAACGACCGGCAAGCGCTTTGCCTGACGGTCGTTTTCTGATTTTGTAATGAAGGGTTTTGTTAGTAACGCCT
>NZ_JASGFK010000010.1:0-125505 GCF_047605585.1 Asticcacaulis sp. | reverse complement strand
CGAGAGGCTTTGAATTTTTACTTTTCGATGTGGCATAGGACGCCTATACCGTGCCGACATATCTGAGGACCTGCCTGAAATGACGCTTCTGCCCAAGCCCGATATCGCCGAGAATACCTACGAATATGAGACCCAGGCCAAGGTGAAGGCGACAGGTTTCCGCGAATATGACGCGCGCTGGGTCTTCGGCAAGGAAATCAATCTTCTGGGCATCCAAGCCCTGGGCCTTGGGCTGGGCACCTATATCCATGAGCGCGGCGTCACGCCGAAGCTGGTGACCGGCCATGACTTCCGCTCCTATTCGACCAATATCAAGAACGCCCTGATCCTCGGCCTGATGCAGGCCGGCATCGAGGTCATCGATATCGGCCTGTGTCTGTCGCCCATCGCCTATTTCGCCCAGTTCGACCAGGACGCCTCCTGCGTTGCCATGGTCACCGCCTCGCACAATGATAATGGCTGGACCGGCGTGAAGATGGGCTGCCAGGCGCCGCTGACCTTCGGTCCCGAGGAAATGACCCGCCTGAAGGAGATCGTCATGGGCGGCCTCGGCGTCGAGCGCCCCGGCGGCAAGCTGACCCGCGTCGAGGGCGTGCAGCAGCGCTATATGGACGACATCTCCTCCAAGCTGCAGCTTAAGCGCAAGCTGAAGGTCATCTGCGCCTGCGGCAACGGCACGGCCGGCGCCTTCGCGCCGCAAACTCTGCGCGCCATGGGGGCCGAGGTCATCGAACTCGACACCAATCTCGACTCGACCTTCCCGAAGTACAACCCGAACCCCGAAGACCACGAAATGCTGGTCGACATGGCCAAGGCCGTGAAGGCATATGGCGCCGATGTCGCCCTGGGCTTCGATGGCGATGGTGATCGCTGCGGCGTGGTCGACAACGAGGGCAATGAGATCTTCGCCGACAAGATCGGCCTGATGCTGGCCCGCGACCTGTCGGAAATCTACAAGAACGCCACCTTCGTGGTCGATGTGAAGTCGACCGGTCTCTACGCCACCGACGAAGTGCTGAAGAAGAATGGCGCCAAGACCGTCTACTGGAAGACCGGCCACTCCTATATCAAGCGCAAGACCGACGAACTGAAGGCCCTGGCTGGCTTTGAGAAGTCGGGCCACTTCTTCCTGGCCCCGCCGATCGGCCGAGGCTACGACGACGGCCTGAAGGCGGCCGAAGCCATCCTGGCCATGCTCGACCGCAATCCGGGCAAGAGCCTGTCGGAACTGAAGAACGCCCTGCCGGTGGCCTATACCTCGCTCACCATGAGCCCGCACTGCGCCGACGAGATCAAGTACCAGATCCTGGAAAAGATCGTGAAGGAATATGAAGACCTGCTGGCCGCCGGCGGCTCGATCCTTGGTCGCAAGGTCACCGAGGTCATCACGGTCAACGGTGCCCGCGTCCATCTGGAAGACGGCTCCTGGGTGCTGGTCCGCGCCTCCTCCAACAAGCCGGAACTGGTGGTCGTGGTCGAATCCCTGCGCTCCGAAGACGACATGCGCGATCTGTTCCGCAAGGAAGTGAAGCCCCGCCTGGCCAAGTATCCGGAAATCACTGACTACAATCAGGAAATCTAGCAGGGGCGCAGCCCCTGCACCCGTAACTCCAAGCGTCAGGAACGAGCAGGCATGTCCAAAGTCATCTACAAAGTGGTTCAGCACGATGGCGGCTGGGCCTATACGGTCGGCGGCACCTTTTCGGAAACCTTCGCCAGCCATGATCTGGCGCTGAAAGCCGCCCGTACCGCCGCACGCGAACAGACCGCGCCCGGCAGCGACACCGGCATTTCCTATGAAGGCACGGATGGCGTCTGGCACGATGAACTGGCTCATGGCGAAAACCGCCCGGAGACCACGGTCGAAGGCTGATGGCGGTCACCGATATCGCCACCCGCACCTATGATCATAACTGGCGGCTCGATCCGATCGTCCGCAGCCTGCTCGATACCGATTTCTACAAGCTGCTGATGCTGCAGATGATCCGGCACCTCTACCCCGAGGTGCCGGTGACTTTCGCCGTGCTGAATCGCAACCACACGGTCCATCTGGCAGATGAAATCGATGAGGCCGAACTGCGTGCCCAGCTCGATCACGCCCGCACCGTCCGCTTCGCGCCCAAGGAACTGATCTGGCTCGCCGGCAATACCTTCTACGGCAAGACCCAGATGTTCAGCCCGGACTTCATAGCCTGGCTGAAGGACTTCCAACTGCCGGAATATGACCTGCGCAAGGTCGATGGCCAGTACGAGCTGTGTTTTCATGGCCCATGGACGCAAACCACCCTGTGGGAAATTCCGGCCCTCACCATCATCAACGAGTTGCGTTCACGGGCCGCCATGCGTGGCCAAGGCCGGTTCGCGCTCGATGTGCTCTATGCCCGCGCCAAGGCGAAACTGTGGGGCAAGGTCGAACGCCTGCAGGCCCTGCCCGACCTGGTCCTTTCCGATTTCGGCACACGCCGCCGTCACAGCTTCCTGTGGCAGCGCTGGTGTGTCGAGGCCCTGAAAGAAGGTCTGGGGAAGCGCTTTATCGGCACGTCGAATGTGCTGCTGGCCATGGATAACGATCTGGAAGCCATCGGCACCAATGCCCACGAACTACCGATGGTCGCGGCGGCACTGGCCAACAGCGATGCCGAAATCGCCTCGGCCCCTTATCGAGTGCTGGAAGACTGGCGCGCCCATTATGACGGCAATCTGCTGATCGCCCTGCCCGATGCCTTCGGCACCACCGCTTTCCTCGAACACGCCCCCGATTGGCTGGCCGACTGGACCGGTTTCCGCCCGGACAGTGCCCCGCCCATCGAAGGCGGCGAACAGATTATCCGCTGGTGGCAGTCCAAGGACGTCGATCCGAAGTCCAGGCTGCTGATCTTCTCCGACGGCATGGATATCGACACCATCGAGGCCACCTACCGCCATTTCCATGGCCGGGTGCGGATGAGCTTCGGCTGGGGCACCAACCTGACCAATGACTTCCGCGACTGCGCCCCTTTTGACACTGGCCGACTGGATGCCATATCCCTGGTCTGCAAGGTGACGGAGGCGGATGGCCGGCCGGCGGTCAAGCTCTCCGACAATCCGGAAAAAGCCACCGGCGATCCCGCCGAGATCGCGCGCTATCTGCGTATTTTCGGAAATGCCGGTCGGCGCACGGAGGCCGTCCGGGTGTGATCGCCGGCCGCTTCCCCAAGGTAAATATTACCGCAAACCCTTTATATGTAAGGTTTTTTCTTATCCACAAAACTGGAAATTAAGCTTTTCGCCCTAACCTGGCCACACCAGTAACCGGAGTACCTGAGTGGCCACGGCGCATATTTCCGATCAGTCCCTTCTAAAGGCCCGCCTTGAGCCTCTGTACGAAAGCATGATCCCCACCGCCGTACTGACAGGGGTGGCTATTGTCGTTCTGGCTATTGTCTACTGGAGCGAAACCCATTCCGATTTCCTGCTGGCCTGGCTAACTATCAGCTTTTGTCTGCTGCTGTTGCGTGGCGCCCTCGTCATGGCATACCGGCGCTGGAAAGACAGCCGCAAGTCGCCGCGTTTCTGGGCCAATGCGGCTATCGGCATGACCGGCCTGGCGGGTGTCAATTGGGGTTCCGGCCTGATGTGGATGATCGGCGCCGGCAGCGAATTTCAGGTTTCGGTCGCCGCTGCCATGTCGCTGGGTGCCATCAGCCTGACCATTGTCAACCTGTCCTACTGGCCGAACCATACGGCCTTCCAGCTTCCCATCCTTCTCCTGGGCGCCCTGGGTTTCGCGAGTGCCGGCCGCCCGGAATACCTGATCCTCGCCATAGCCTGCCTTCTCTTTTGCGTGGCCCAGGTCATCGTCGCCCGGCGGCTGGGCGGCACCCTGTTTCGCGCCATGAGCCTGTCCGCCGAAAACCGTCTGATGGCGCAGGATCTTGCCGCGCGCAGCGAAGCCCTCGAAGCCCTGAACAGGGCGCTTGAAATCCAGAGCCGGTCCGATCCGCTGACAAGCCTGGCCAACCGCCGTGCCTATGACGAACGCCTGGCCAGTGAATGGGCGCGTGCGGAACGCAGCGACACCGCCTTGGCCCTGCTGTCGATCGATGTCGATTTCTTCAAACGCTATAACGATACCTATGGCCACAGCGCCGGCGATCACTGCCTGCAAGCGGTCGCCGCCATGCTCGCAAACGGCATTCGCCAGGAAATCGATCTGGCGGCGCGCCCCGGTGGCGAGGAATTCGCCCTGATCCTGCCGGACACGCCCCTGCCTCGCGCCCGACTGGTGGCCGAACGCGTGCGCAAGCTCGTGGAAAACGTATCGAGCCTGTCCGAATTCAACCTGCCCCGCCAGGTCACGGTCAGCATCGGCCTTGCGGTCATCCACCCCGCCAAAGGTCAAACCCTGGACATGCTGAGTTGGGATGCCGACGAAGCGCTGTACAGGGCAAAGGAAACAGGCCGTAATCGCGTCGAAACAGCCGCTGAACGACTGCCAAAACAACCAAAGACAGCCGGCGCCTGATCCCTGTTAGCGGCACATTTGGTACAGAACGATACCGGATGTTGTTGCCACGTTCAGGCTGTCAAAGCCGCCGTGCATCTCAATCCGTACAGTCGTGCAGGCGGCCATGATTTCCGCCGGGAGCCCTGGCCCTTCGGCGCCGAAAAGCAGGGCGGACCGCGCCGCCGGCCGCACCTGATCCAGCGTTACCTGCCCCGAAGGACTGAGCGCATAGGGCGTCAGATCGAGCCGTCGCAAGATGCCGATCAGGTCATCCGCCCGGTAATGCGGCACTTCCAGAACGCCGCCGACACTGACGCGGATCGCCTTACGATACAGCGGATCGCAGCAGGTGGCATCGAGGAGCACCGCACCAATGCCGAAAGCCGCCGCATTGCGCATCAATCCGCCCATATTGTCGGTATTGGCGATACCCGACAGCACGAGAACCCGCGCCCGCTGGCCTGCCACGGCGTCTTCCAGACTCAAGGGCGGCGTATAACGCCCCAGGGCCAGATAGCCACGGTGAATCGGAAAACCGGCCACCGCATCCATTGTAGCCTGTGACACCACATAGACCGGCGCCTCCGGCAGGTGCGCCAGGCCTGATAATCGCTCCGGCGTGGTCAGGACGCTGACCGTTTCAGCCAAACTGGATGTAAACAGCCGTTCCAGCACTACCTTGCCCTCGGCCATAAAAAGCCCCTCGCGGCCGGTCAGGTCACGGTCCTTCACATCGCGGTAAGGCGTCAGCCGGTCGTCATGCGGGTCGGATATCTCTATGATCATCCGGTTCCAGTAACGCCCGCGTCTTGGGCAGGCAAGCCGGATAGTTCTCCAATATGAAAGCCACTACCTGCTCGCGTACGAAACAGCGCAGATCGAAGGCCGTGGGCGAATCGACGGCGCTGACCAGGATGCGAATTTTCATCACGTCGCGCTCCACCTCGGTCACCTGCACCACCTGGGTATTGCCGTCCCACAGCATGGTCCCGGCCAGCAAGGTCTGTAGCCGTTCGCGCAACGGATCGACCGGCAGGCTGTAATCGGCATAGATTTCCACCGTACCGATGATGCTGGCAGAGGTGCGCGTCCAGTTCTGAAAAGGCTTTTCGATGAAATAGCTGATCGGCAGCACCAGCCGGCGCAGGTCCCACAGCCGCACCACCACATAGGTCAGGGTGATTTCCTCCACCCAGCCCCACTCGCCTTCCACCACCACGGCATCTTCCAGCCGGATCGGCTGGGTCAGGGCGATCTGGATGCCGGCCAGCAAATTGCCCAGCACCTTCTGCGAAGCCAGACCGATGGCCAGTCCCGCCACCCCGGCCGAAGCCAGCAGGCTTACCCCTAAACCGCGCAGCGTATCGAACAGCAGGAAGACCGCCGATAGCGCCAGGATAAAGGCGCAGAAAAAGGCGATCCGCCGCACCACCATGATGCGGGTATGAATCTGGCGAGCGCGCAGATTGTCCTTCACGCCGATATCATAGCGCCGCGTAATGGCGATACTGACCGTATCTATGATGCGGATCACCAGCCAGTACATCAGGGCGACGGTCGCCACCTTGATGAGGCCGGAGAAGAACGGGTCTTTCAGCGCATCAGGCATCGCCAGCCGCAATCCCAGGATCAGGCAATAGACCGGTACGAGGGTATAAAGTGGCGGACGCAGGCGCTTGAGGCTGACATAGGCCAGCAGCCGGGCATTATTGCCGACCAGCCACGCGATCAGCGCCATGACCAGACGGGCCACGCCGACACCGATTAGGAGCGCAACGAGGCCGACCGCAAGGATGATCGTCTCCTGCGACAGTCGGGCCTGGAGCCAGGTTTGCAGATAAGGCATGGCGCCTCCTTTGAGCCCCCCCGTTGCCCAAGGAAAAAGATCGCTGCATCAAAGGTCAAGAGGCAATTCGGCGCGGCCCCGCTTGCCTTTGGTCAGAATCCGGCATATTGTGATCACAATTCGTCAGAATACCCCGGCAGCCGCGTAAAGTACTGGCTGTGGACCTCGTCGCGCTTTTGTCATTTCCAATGGCGCTCTGGCTGGTGTCTGATCCCAACTGACCAATAAGCCATAAAGACGATTCACCATGTCACATGACAGCTATATGAAATCCAAGGCCAAACGCCACAAGATGACGTTTGCCAAGCGCGGCGCGCGCGACCTGGAAGAAGCCAAGGCCTGGCTCGCCAGCCAGAATATCGAGGAAATCGAGTGCCTGATCCCCGATCTCGCCGGCGTGGCGCGCGGCAAGATCATGCCGTCGAAGAAATTCGTCAATACGCCCTACATGAACCTGCCGCTGGCCGTCTTCTACCAGACCATCACCGGTGACTATCCCGATCTCGAAGGCGTGGTCGGCACGGTGCAATCCGACACCGACATCTTCCTGCGTCCCGATTTCCGCACCCTGGCCGCCGTGCCGTGGGCGCATGACCCGACCGCTCAGGTCATCCATGATGCCTTCCATCCCGATGGCCGCCCGGTTGAGGAAAGCCCGCGCCAGGTGCTGCGCCGCGTGCTCAGCTTCTATGAAAGCAAGGGCTGGAAGCCGGTCATCGCGCCGGAACTGGAATTCTATCTCGTCGAAAAGAACACCGACCCCGACTATCCGCTGAAGCCGCCGGTAGGGCGTTCCGGCCGGCCGGAAACCGGCCGCCAAGGCTATTCGATCTCGGCGGTCAACGAGTTCGACGCCCTGTTCGAGGACATGTACGAATATTCCGAGAGCCAGGGCCTGGAAATCGACACCCTGATCCACGAATCCGGCGTGGCGCAGATGGAAATCAACCTCCTGCACGGCGATCCGCTGGAACTGGCCGACCAGGTGCTGATGTTCAAGCGCACCATCAAGGAAACCTCGCTGGAGCATGACATCTACGCCACCTTCATGGCCAAGCCGATGGCCAATGAACCGGGCTCGGCCATGCACATCCACCAGTCGATCGTCGATGCCAAGACCGGCCAGAACCTGTTTTCCAATCCGGAAACCGGCGAACCGACCCCGGCCTTCTTCAACTTCATCGCCGGCCAGCAGAAATACATGCCCGCCATCACCTCACTGCTGGCGCCCTATGTCAATTCGTACCGCCGCCTGTCGAAGGGCTCCGGTGCGCCCGTCAATACCCAATGGGGCTATGACAACCGCACCGCCGGCCTGCGTGTGCCGCCATCGAACCCCAGCAACCGGCGTCTTGAAAACCGTATCCCGTCCTCGGATGCCAATCCGTACCTGGCCATCGCCGCGGTGCTGGCCTCCGGCTATCTCGGCATGATCGAAAAGCTGACCCCCGCCGATCCGGTCGAGAAGGACGCCTCGACCCTGCCGCAGGGCGACCTGCCCTATTCGCTGGTCCAGGCCATCATCAAGCTGGAACGTGCTCAGCCGATCATCGATATCCTGGGGCCGCAGTTCGTCACCGCCTATTCACGGGTCAAGCTGCACGAATACGAGACCTTCATGCAGACGATCAGCCCGTGGGAACGCGAGTTCCTGCTGCTGAACGTGTAATGAAAAATACCGGTCATCCGGCGGACAGCTGGTATATCGCCACGGCGGACACCACAGCGTGGCCGGCGCTGGAAGGCGCGCACCACACCGATGTCTGCATCATCGGCGGCGGCTATACCGGACTGGGCGCCGCCATAGAGCTTAGCCACCAGGGTCTGCATGTCACTGTGCTCGATTCCGCCGGCATTGGTTCCGGCGCCTCCGGCCGCAATGGCGGGCAGATCCACACCGGCCAGCGCGTCGATCCAGAAAAGCTTGAGAGTCTGCTGGGCGCCGATCAGGCACGACAGTTGTGGGATATGTCGGAAGACGCAAAGGCAAGCCTCCATGCGCTGATCCGCGAGCAAAATATCGACTGCGACCTGAAGCACGGCCTGGTCCACGCCTGGCACAAGCCGGGTTACGCGGCGGATGATCGCGCCTATATCGATTTCGTCGCCCGTTACGGCTACGATAAACTCAGCCTGCTTGATAAGGCACAGGTTGCCGCCGAACTGGGCACCGATGTTTATTACGGCGGCTCATTCGATGCCGGCGGTGGTCACCTGCATCCGTTGAAACTGGCCCAGGGCATGGCGCGCGTGGCGGCGACGCACGGCGCGCAAATCTTCGAGAACAGCCATGTCACCCGCTACCGCAGGATCGCCAAGGGCATTCACCTGCATCTCGAAAATGGCGCGACGGTCACCTGCCAGCGCCTGCTGATCTGCGGCAACGGCTATATGGAAGGCCTGTCGGAAGAGATCGACAGCCACGTCATGCCGATCAACAACTTCATCCTGACCACCGAACCACTGGACGATCCGGCCATCCTGCCACACGACCATGCGGCGGCGGATTCGCGCTTCGTGGTCAATTACTGGCGCAAGACGCCGGACAACCGCCTGTTGTTCGGCGGGGGCGAGAACTACGTCCCGTGGTTCCCGAAGGACATCAAGACCTTTGTCCGCCGGAACATGCTGAAGGTCTATCCGCAACTGGCCGACATCGAAATCTCGCATGGCTGGGGCGGGACGCTGGCCATCACCATGAGCCGTGCGCCCTTCGTCCGGCAGCTGGCACCCAATGTCTGGACCTCCGCCGGTTACAGCGGCCAGGGCGTGGTGCTGGCCCCTTATTTCGGCAAGCTGCTGGCCCGCGCGGTGACCGGCAATGACCATGACATCAAATTGCTGAGCCAATTACCGACGCCAGCCTTCCTTGGTGGACGCGCCCTGCGCTGGCCCGCCCTTGTCGCAGGCTTAAGCTATTACGCCCTGCGCGACCGCCTGTAACATATGACCAATTCAATCCAATGTCGCATATTGCGCTACAATGGTATCGAATGAGATCAAACAGCTGAAACAATCAGCAATAAATGTCGGAAATTTACCATGCATTAACCACTAGCGAGCGATGCCAGTATCCATAAAGCGTGACAGAATGGGGCATTCATGCAATCGGCCATAGAATCTGGCAAGGTCAGGACGGTCAGCGTTCGTGATATCATCGAACATACGGCCAAGGCCAAGTCCGTCACATCTGACAACTTACGCGATATAAAAAGCGTCACCAGCCTGCTGCGCATCCTCGCCCTCAATGCCCTGATCGAAGCCAAGCGCGCCGGCGACATGGGCGCCGGTTTCGCCGTGGTCGCCGATGAGGTTCGCCAGATCTCGACCCAGGTCGAATCCATTTCGAACATCATGGCCGAAGACCTGGGCCGTGAGATTGCCGCTCTTGAACAATTGACCAGCGACATGGCGCGACAAAACCAGGGCGCGCGTCTGGTCGACCTGGCGCATAACGCCATCGAGCTGATCGACCGCAATCTTTATGAGCGCACCTGCGATGTCCGCTGGTGGGCTACCGATACCGCCATGGTCGACGCCGCCGGGACGGGTGATGCAGGGGTTCATGCCCACGCCAGCCAGCGCCTCGGCGTCATCCTTGATGCCTATACGGTCTATCTCGATCTCTGGCTGTGCGACCTCGATGGCAATATTATAGCCAATGGCCGGCCGGAGCGCTATTCGGTAAAAGGCGCCAATGTCGCCGGTTCGGACTGGTTCCGTCAGGCCCGACAGCTGGCCAGCGGCAATGACTTCGCGGTGGCCGACGTCACCACGGAACCCCTGCTAAAAGGCGCTCAGGTCGCCACCTATGCCACCGGGGTGCGCGAAAGCGGCCTGGCCGAGGGAAAGCTGTTGGGGGTTCTGGGCGTGCATTTCGACTGGCAACCGCAGGCGAGGGCCATTACCGAGGGCGTGCGCCTCTCCGAAGAAGAGCGCAAACGCACCCGCGCCCTGCTGGTCGACGCCAAGGGATTGGTCATCGCCGCCTCGGATGGCCGCGGCATACTGACCGAGCGCGTCCAGCTCAAGACCGAAGGCCGCATCAATGGCCACTACGCCTCCGGTTCCGGTGAGCTAACCGCCTTCCACCGCACACCGGGTTACGAGACCTATGAAGGCCTCGGCTGGTATGGTGTCATCCAGCAGAAAGCGTCTTAAAGCGCGCGTAGGATAGGCTCGGCTTCGTTCAGCGACTTTTCGATCGTATCGACAATCTGATCAATCTCCGCTTCGGTAATGATCAGCGGCGGACACATGACCAGGCTGTCGCGGATACCCCGCACCATAAGGCCGTTCTTGATACACAGGTCGCGGACGATCGGACCGGCCGTACCTTCCGCGCCCTTGAAGCGCTTGTTGGTGCCCTTTTCGGCGACGATTTCCACCGCGCCGATCAGACCCAGCGAGCGCGCTTCGCCGACCAGCGGATGGGCGTCCAACCGCTTCAGAGCCTTCGCCAGATAAGGTCCGGTAACCGTGCGCGTGCGTTCGACCAGGTTTTCGTTTTCCATGATCTCGATATTGGCCAGGGCCACGGCGGCGCAGGTCGGGTGACCGGAATAGGTATAACCGTGGACAAAATCGCCGCCCTTCTCGATCAGGACATCGACGATCTTCCTGGAGACACCGACCGCCGAAATCGGCAGGTAGCCGGAGGACAGCCCCTTGGCCATGGCGACCAGATCCGGCTTGATGCCCCACTGCTGGTGACCGAACCAGTGGCCCAGGCGGCCAAATCCACAGATAACCTCGTCGGCGATCAGCAGGATGCCATACTTGCGGCAGATGGCCTCCACCTTCGGCCAGTAGCTGTCCGGCGGAATGATCACGCCACCGGCGCCCTGCACCGGCTCACCGATAAAGGCGGCGACATTTTCCGGCCCGACGGCCAGGATACGGTCCTCGATGGTCTGCGCTACGCGCTCACCGAACGCCGCCGGATCTTCGCCGAAGCCTTCACCGAAGGGATAGGGCTGGTCGACATGCTCGATGCCGGGGATCGGCAGATCGCCCTGCTCATGCATGAACTTCATGCCGCCGAGCGAAGTGCCGGCGACGGTCGAACCGTGATAGGCATTCTTGCGCGAGATGAAGATCTTGCGCTTGTGTTCGCCTTTCAGGTCCCAGTAGTAGCGCACCAGGCGGAAGATGGTGTCATTGGCTTCCGAACCCGATGAATTGAAGAAGACGTGCGTCAGGTCCGGATTGGACTGTTGCAGCTTCTCCGCGATCTTGGCGGCCAGCTTTACCGGCGGCGGCGTCGCCGTCTTGAAGAAGGTGTTGTAATAAGGCAGTTCCAGCATCTGCTCATAGGCGACGCGGGCCAGTTCCTCGCGGCCATAGCCGACATTGACGCACCACAGACCCGCCATGCCATCGAGCAGCGACTTGCCTTCGGCATCGGTGATCACGCAGCCTTCGGCACGGGTGATGATGCGTGAGCCACCGAGTTCATGCTGAAGCTTGTAGTCCGACTGTGCCGGCAGGTGGTGCGCCATGTCGAGCTTCTTCAGCTCGTTCATGTCGTAATTGCGCAGGGGGGGCTTGGTGGGAGCGTTCATGGCTGGATTTCCTCGGAAACAATTCGCTCTGCCCTGCGGGCGGCGATAACAGGCGATTTCCTCTTATCTCATCGAAATCGCGGCAAAAGTCAAATATTGTGATCACAATTTTGCGTTAACACGTGCCCGGGTTAACGCAAAGGCATGCCGCGCAAGGCCTGCCCCAGAATACGAAAATAGGCCTGGCTGTCGGGATATTTATCCGCCTGCCATTCCGGATGCCACTGCACGCCCAGAACCTGCGCCCCGCTGATATTAGCGCTGAAGGCCTCGATCAGGCCATCCGGCGCCACGGCTTCGACCGTGAGCCCTTCGCCCAGCCGTTCCACGCCCTGATAATGGACCGAATTGACCCGCAAGTGATCACGGCCATAGACGCCATCCAGCACGCCACCATCGGTCAGGGCCACCTCGTGGTAATTCTCGAACTGTTCGTGGAATTCGGTGCCGTCCGGGGCATGATGATTGATGCCGTTGGCGCCATTGGCGGCACCGAAGCCGACATCACGCCGCAGGGAGCCGCCCAGCACCACATTGATTTCCTGAAAGCCCCGGCAGATGCCAAAGACCGGCTTGCCACGGGTGATCATGCATTCGATCATACCGAGCGAGACGGCATCGCGACCTTCATCGAACGGCCCCTCGCCGCCTTCGCTGCCATAGAGGCTGGACTGCACATTGGAAGGCGATCCGGTCAGCATCAGGCCATCGAGCCGCGTGGTCAGGGCCGCCGAAGAGAAGTTGTCGGTCAGCGGTGGGATCAGCAGGGCATGGCAATCGCCATAGGTGATGGCCGCTCGGACATAGCGCTCCATGACGGCATGAGCGTTTTCCACACCGACCGTGCGATTGCACGCCATGATGCCGACGACGGGTTTCATGGGCTAGCTCAGCAGTACCGCCGGTGAACAGGCGTGGAAGCTGATCCAGACCGGTTCGTCCAGTTCGAAATCCTCCTGGTCCCAGCGCGTCAGGTTGGGTCGCACTACCTTGATCAGGCGCCCGCCACCCACACCATTGGCAATCTCGATCTCGTAATTGGTTTCCGAGCCGAGATAGACCATCTGCTTCACCACGCCGGCGACGACATTGTAGCCTTCCGGCGCATCGTCCACCTTCGGCGGCTTGTCGGTACGTTTGTGCAGCTCGATCTTTTCCGGGCGTACCGCCGCCCAGACCGTACCCTTTTCGGGGCCGGTGACGCCGTGGTCGAGATAGATCGGACCGATATCGGCGGTGCTGATGATGGCGTGGTCCTTGCCATCGACATCCAGCGTGCCCTCGAACATGTTCACGCTGCCGATGAAATCGGCCACGAAGCGCGAATTGGGGAATTCGTAGAGATCGGAAGGCGTGGCCACCTGCTGCAGGAGGCCGCGGTTCATTACGGCGCAGCGCGAGGCCATGGCCAGGGCCTCGTCCTGATCGTGGGTCACCATGATGAAGGTGATGCCGACCTTCTGCTGCAGGCTGGTCAGTTCCGACCGCATGGCGTCGCGCAGCTTGGCGTCTAGTGCCGACAGCGGCTCATCGAGCAGCAGCACGCGCGGCTTCTTCACCAGAGCACGGGCGAGCGCCACACGCTGGCGCTGACCGCCAGAGAGCTGGTCGGGCTTGCGAGCGCCATAGCCGCCCAGCTGCACCAGGTTCAGTGCTTCTTCGGCGCGGTCACGGCGCTCGGAGGCGCCGACCCCGTCCATCTTGAGGCCATAGGCGACGTTATCGAGCACGGTCATGTGCGGGAAAACAGCATAGGACTGGAAGACCATATTGACCGGACGGTGATTGGGCGGCGTCAGGGAGACATCCTTGCCATCGATCAGGATACGTCCCTCGGTCGGCATTTCAAAACCGGCCAGCATGCGCAGCAGGGTCGTCTTGCCGCAGCCCGAAGGCCCGAGCAGCGAGAAGAACTCGCCCTCATTGATGGTCAGGGACACATCGTCCACCGCCGTCGTCTTACCGAAGCGCTTGGTGATGTTCTCGAACTGGATGATCGGATTACCGGACATGTGAAACCCTATTTGTCGTCGGCGCCATGGCCGGCGGTGAGCGCCTGTGAGCCCTGGAACTTGAGCGCGAGGAAGGTGAGAAGGACGGTGACCACGATCAGTATGGTCGAGGCCGCATTGACCTCCGGCGTCACCGAGAAACGCACCATGGAATAGACCTTGACCGGGAAGGTGACTGTATCCGGCCCGGCAGTGAAGAAGGTGATGACGAAGTCATCGAGCGAGAGCGTGAAGGCCAGCAGGCCACCGGCGACCAGCGACGGCTGGATATGGGGAATGACCACATCCATCAGGGCGCGGAACTCCGAAGCCCCCAGATCCTTGGCCGCCTCCTCCAGCTCGCGGTTGAACGAGCCCAGCCGCGCCCGCACCACCACGGCGACGAACGGAAATGAGAAGGAGACGTGGGCGATGATGATATTGCCGAGATCGAGCGGCCACGGCAGGTCATGCGGCCACGGCAGTATCTTGGCGAAGAAGACCAGCATGCCGACGCCCATGCAGATTTCCGGCACGACGATCGGGATGGCCAGGCCGGCATTGAAGGCCGTCTTGCCGACGAAACGGAACCGCCACAGCACGATGGCCGCCATAGCGCCGATGATCACCGAAATGACCGTCGAGCACAGGGCGATGGTCATGGAGTTACCGAAGGCGGTGATCAGGCTGTCGTTATGCAGCGCCTTGTCGTAATATTTCAGGGTGAAGCCCTGCCAGACGATATTGCGCTTCGAGTCGTTGAAGCTGAAGATCATCAGGGTCAGGAGCGGGATGTAGAGGAACAGCCCGACAAGCACCAGCCACAGCTGCAGCGGCCAGCGGCTGAGATATTCCAGCGGTCCCGGCGGGGTTTTGCGCACCTTTGCCACGGCGGTATTCATCAGGCGGCCCTCCCCTTGTCCTTGCGTTCAATGATCCCCTGGAGGGCGATGCCGATAAAGGTCAGGTAGACCAGGATAAAGCTGAGCGCCGCGCCGAACGGCCAGTTATTGGCGCGCTTGAACTGGCTTTCGATCACATTGGCGATCATCTGCGAATCCGGTCCGCCCAGCAGGTCAGGCGTCAGGTACGAGCCAAGCGCCGGAATGAAGGTGATCAGCACCCCCGACATGATGCCCGCGCCTGCCAGCGGCACCACGACATTGAACAGGGTGCTGATATGGCCGGCGCCGAGATCGAGCGAGGCCTCCAGCAGCGAGCGGTCCATACGGTCAAGCGTCGAATAGAGCGGTAGGATCATGAAAGGCAGGTTGACAAAGACCAGGCCGAAGACAACGGCGAAATTGTTGTGCAGAAGCGCCATGGGCGTGAAGTCACCCAACGATCCGCCCAGCACCTTATTGGCCATGTCGAACAGCCAGTGATAGGTCATGTTGACATAGCCCTCGGTCCGCAGGACGGCGATCAGGGCATAGGTGCGGATCAGCAGGTTGGTCCAGAAGGGCAGCATGACCGCCAGCAGCAGCCAGGACTTGGCTTTTTCCGGGGCGAAGGTGATGGCCAGCGCCACTGGGAAACCCACCACCAGACAGAGGAAGGTAGTCAACCCCGCGATCCAGGCCGATTTCCAGAAAATGCCGGGATAAGGCGCATCGAGGGCATGAGCGTAATTGGCCCAGGTGCCGGTAAAGGCGATGTCGATCAGCCCGCGGTTTTCACCGAAGCTGTACAGCCAGACAATACCCAAAGGCACGAAGAAAAAGAAGATGAGCCAGAACAGCGGCGCGCTGATCATGGCCGCGAATATACTTTTCGCCTGCCGCCAACTTTGCTCCATGATATCCCCTTACACTGAACAAAAAACGCGCCCTGATCGCTCAGGGCGCGCTGTATACTTAACTGGCGCGGACGCGCGTGACGGCTTCCTCGAACTGTGATGCCAGTTCCTGATTGAACTTGGCGTATTCGCACTTGGCCAGGATATCCGCCGGCGGGAAGATGACCGGGTTGTTCTTGTAGCTGTCCGGCATCAGGGCCTTGGCGGCAGCATTCGGCGTCGGATACATGATGGTCTTGTAGATTTCGGCGCCGGCCTGGGCGTCCATCATATAGTTGATGAACTTGTGGGCGTTGTCCGGACGCGGCGAATCCTTCGGAATGCACCAGGTGTCCGAATTGAGCTGGCTGCCTTCCTTCGGGATAACGAAGTCCATGTCGTGGTCCTTGTCCTCGGCCATGACCTGAGCAATGTCGCCATTGTATTCGATAACGATATCGACTTCCTTGGAAACCAGCATGTCCTGACCGTCGTCATTGTGGAAGGCGTGGACGTTCGGCTTCTGCTTGGTCAGCATCTTCTCGACCTGGGCAATGGTTTCAGGCGTGATGTCGTTGACACTGTGGCCGAGATACTTGGCGCCGAGACGCATCAGGTCACCCGCTTCCGACAGCAGGGCGATCTTGCCCTTGTAGAGGTCGGAATCGAAGACCCACTTCCACGAGTCGGGGATCTTGTTGCCGCCGCCCATGTCCTTCATCTTCGATTTGCGGTAGCCGATGCCGAGCACCAGCCAGGTATAGGGCACGGACCACTTGCGGCCCGGGTCGTAATCCGGATTCATGAAGGCCGGATCGATGTTCTTGAGGTTCGGCAGCTTGGAGTGATCGAGCGGCAGCAGCAGGCCGGAATCCGCCAGGCGGGTCACGAAGTCGTTCGACGGCACGATGACATCATAGCCGGAATTGCCGGTCTTCATCTTGGCGAACAGTTCGTCATTGGTGGCGAACAGGGTCATGTTGACATCGATACCCGACGCCGTCTTGAAGTCCGCCAGGGTGGTTTCGCCGATATAGGTGTCCCAGTTATAGAAGTTCAGCGTGGGCGGCTCAGCCGCCGCCGAACCATCGGCCTTACCGGCCGGCTTGGAACAGCCGGCGGCGCCGAAGCTGATCCCCACGGCGGCAGCGCCCAGTGCGGTCAAAAGCGAACGTCTGGAGGTTTTCGAACTCATAAGCCTGTCTCCTGTGAAGATGTCTTCTAAAAAAGCCCCGGAACCCAAGAGTGAATACGGGATTACGAACCTGTCAATCCCAAAATGTGATCACAAGTCGCCATTTTGTTAATAATTAGGTTTGCGTCGCACAAACGTCGCAACTCACGCCCGACTTGGAGGTATGGATGCCCGCATAAGCCCGGAACACCGGCGGGAAAACTCGCCAGTTTCCATCTGAAGAACCGGACGGCAGGCGTCAGGCGTTACGCAGATACCAGTCGTAATCCAGTTCGGTAATCTCTTCGAAGAAACGTGCCTGTTCGGTGCGCTTGACCTTGACGTACATGTCGATGAAACGATCACCGAGATAGTCGCGCAGGACCTTGGATTTGTCGAGATAATCCACCGCCGCGAACCAGTTGGTCGGCAGGGTAGCGCCGCTTTCCGCCGCCACGGCGTAACCATTGCCGACCACCGCAGGACCGGGGTTGGTCTTGTGGCTGATGCCATGGTGCGCGCAGGCCAGGATTGCGGCCAGAACGAGGTACGGATTGGCGTCGGCACCGGCCACGCGGTGCTCGACATGGCGGGTGTGGCTGGGGCCGGCGGTGACGCGTAAGCTGACCGTGCGGTTATTGACACCCCAGGTCAGGCCGACCGGCGCATAGGAATTGGCCTTGAATCGCTTGTAGCTGTTGGCGCCCGGCGCCAGTATGCCCATGACATCGGCCAGATGGTCCTTCATACCGCCGATCATATTGTGCAGCAGCTTGGAGCCTTGCGGATCTTCCGAGGCGCAGAGATTGTTGCCGTCCTTGTCCGCCACGGAAATATGAACGTGGAAGCCGGAACCGGCGCGATCGGCCCACGGCTTGGCCATGAATGTGGCCTCGATGCCGAGCGACAGGGCCACGCCCTTGGCCAGACGCTTGTACATCACCGCGTCATCGGCGGCGCGCAGGGCATCCGGCTTGTGCTTGAGGGTCAGTTCGACCTGGCCCGGCGCGAATTCCGAGATCGCCCCTTCCAGCGGAATATTCTGCGCATCGGCGGTTTCCCAAAGCTGGCGGAAGAAAGCCCCGTGGGCCTCTATTTCCGGCAGGCCGTAGACCTGGATTCCCTTCGGATTCTCGCCGGTATTGAAGCCCGTAGCCGGCATCAACTGACCGTCATGGCCGCGCTCGATATCGACGAGGTAATATTCCAGCTCGCAGGCGACAACCGGCGTCAGGCCATCCTTGGCATAGCGATCGAGCACGCCTTGCAGAACATGGCGCGGATCGAGGTCATTGGGCGTGCCGTCCAGTTCGTAGAGCGACAGCATGACCTGGCCGACATCATCACCCAGCCACGGCGCCGGCACCAGAGTGCCCGGCACCGGCCGCGCCACGCGATCAGCATCACCGTCTTCCCAGACCAGGCCGGTATCCTCGCAGTCGGCGCCCAGCGTATCGACCACCAAGATCGAGCCCGGCAGGAAGCGGCCGTATTCATAAATAGGCAGCAGTTCGTGGCGACGCAGGCGCTTGCCGCGCGGAACGCCGGTCATCGAAGTGAACAGGATCTCGAAATAATTGATATGTGGGTTGGCGTCGAGAAAGGCCCTCGCCTCTTCAACCGTACCCACGCGCTCGGACAACGGCAGGCTGCGGTCTGATTTTCCCTTGGCCGGTGCGCTCGACTTGCCGAAAGTGCTCATGAGTTCAGTTCCTGTGAAAAGCTGGCTACCGCCGTTACCAGCCGGTCGATGGCGTCGAATCCGGTCTGCGGAGAGATAAGCATCATATTGTGGAAGGGCGCAATCAGCACCCCTTTGTTAATCAGATAGAGGTGGAAAGCTTCGAGCAGATCATGGTCGAGATGCCGGCGCATGTCTTCTGCGTTCTTCGGGGCTTGCCGCGCAAAGATCAGCTCCGCCCGAGCCCCGACATGGACCACAGACCACGGCAGATCATGACGCTTGATGACATCGCGCAGGCCCGCCACCAGATAGGCGGCGCCGCGCAGCATATGCTTGTAGCCTTCCTCGGTCATCACCTCGGTCAACATGGTCTTGATCGCCGCCATCACCAGCGCATTGCCGGAGAGCGTTGTGCCGATGCCGGACTGGCCGGGACCGATTTCGGCCTGTGCCTGATCCATGCGTGCAGCGATTTCGGCCGTCACGCCCCAGACCGCCGCCGGAATGCCACCCGCGATTGCCTTGCCGACGACAAACATATCCGGCTTCAGGTCATGCGCGCCAGTATAGCCCGAAAGCCCGGAGGACAGGGTATGGGTCTCATCCAGAATCAATATTGATCCATACTGGGTACAAAGTTCGCGCAGGCGCTCGTTAAAACCGTCAATCGGCTGAATCATGCCGCAGTTGGTCATCACCGGCTCGGCCAGTACGGCGGCGACATCGCCTTCGGATAGCGCCTGAGCCAAGGCCGGCAAATCATTGAAAGGGATGACCTTCGTGGTGCGCGTCTGATCCTGCACCTGGCCGATCAGGCCCTTCTTGTTGGCAGCCTGACCGTCATAAAGCGCCACGAAGCAATCATCGACCATGCCGTGATAACAGCCGTCGAAGACCAGTATCTTGTCACGTTTGGTAATGGCGCGCGCCCAACGGATCACTGCGCGGTTGGCATCCGAGGCGGTGGTCGCCACCTGCCATTGCGCCATGCCAAAGCGCTGGCGGAGCAGGTCCCCGACCTCATTGGCCAGCCGGGTCGGCAGCATGAAACCGACACCTTCGCCGGCCTGTTTCGCAATCGCCGCCGCCAGTTCCGGACGGGCATGGCCGAACATGGAGGGCGTGTCACCGAGGCAGAAATCATCGTAAACGTGGCCATCAACATCGGTCAGGGTCGCGCCCGTAGCGGATTGGACATAGATCGGAAATGGCGCCGCCCAGTCACGCATCCAGTGCATGGGCACACCGCCGCGCCAGGCGGTGGCCTGAGCGGCCAGCGCCAGCGATTTCGGATGCGCGGCAGTGAAGATTTCACGTTGCCGGGCCAGAAAATCCTGAACCGCCGTCAAATCGCCCCCAGACCGCCATAGGAGATGTACTTCACGCTGAGATACTCTTCCATGCCCTCGATGGCGCCTTCGCGGCCGATGCCGGATTCCTTGATGCCGCCGAAGGGCGTCACCTCGGTCGAAATCACCCCGTCATTCATGCCGATCATGCCGTATTGCAGCTTGGCGGCGACGCGCATGGCACGGCCGATATCACGGGTATACGCATAAGCGGCCAGACCGAACGGCGTGTCATTGGCAAGCCTGATCGCCTCTTCCTCGGTTTCGAATTTGAACAGCGGCGCCACAGGACCGAAGATTTCAACATCGAAAATCTCCATGTCGCGGGTGACATTGGTCAGCACCGTGCCCTGGTAGAACAGCGGCCCCTGCGCATCGACATGGCCGCCGATCTCGACCTTGGCGCCATGCTTCACGGCGTCACTGACCAGATGCTCCACCTTATCGATGGCCTTCTGGTTGATGAGCGGTCCCAGAGTCGAGTCTTCCAGCCAGCCGGGTTCCAGTTTCATCGCCTTGACCTTGTCGGCCAGGGCCTTGGCGAAGCGGTCATAGATGCCGGCCTGTACCAGGATACGGTTGGCGCAGACGCAGGTCTGGCCGGAATTGCGATATTTCGAAGCCAGCGCACCTTCGATGGCGGCATCGATTTCGGCATCGTCAAACACAATAAACGGCGCATTGCCGCCCAGTTCCATCGAGACCTTCTTCATGGTCGGGGCGCAGGCGGCATAGAGCAGCTTGCCGACCGGCGTGGAACCCGTGAAGCTCAGCTTCTTGACGCGGGTATCGGAGGTCATCATCTCGCCCACTTCCTTGGCATGGACCGAAGTGATGATGCTAATCACGCCATCGGGCAGGCCCGCCTGCTTCGCCAGCGCATAAAGCGCCAAGGCCGAAAGCGGCGTCTCCTCGGAAGGCTTGATCACCACGGTACAGCCTGCGGCCAGAGCCGGCGCCACCTTGCGGGTGATCATCGAAATCGGGAAGTTCCACGGCGTGATGGCGGCGCAGACCCCGACCGGTTGCTTGATGGTTTGCAGATGCTTGCCCGGCAGGGTGGCCGGAATGGTGCGGCCATAGGCGCGCTTGGCCTCTTCGGCGAACCACTCGATGAAAGAGGCGCCATAGGTGACCTCGCCGCGCGTTTCACGGATCGGCCGCCCCTGTTCCAGGGTCACCAGCATGGCCATATCCTCGGCGTGGGCCAAGACGAGATCGTTCCACTTCTTCAGGATGATCGAGCGCGCCTTGGCAGTCAGGCCGGCCCAGGCCGGAAAGGCCTTGTCGGCGGCATCGATGGCGGTCTTCGTTTCCGCCGCGCCGTGCGCCTGCACGTAACAGAGGGTCGAGCCATCGGCCGGATTGAGCACCGCGAAACGATCTGGCGCGGCCGTATCAAAAATCAGCCCGCCAAGCAGCGAGCGTTGCGTGTCATTGAGCTTCATCTCTTAAGCCTTAAAACTGATCGAAACCGCCTTGAGGTCGGCATATTTATATAGGGCGTGCAGGCTGCGATCGCGACCGAAACCGGACTGTTTTACACCACCAAAAGGCGATGTAATGTCGCAGGCATCCCAGCCATTGATCCACACCAGCCCGGCCTTCAGCGCCTTGGCGGCGCGCATCGCCTTGCTGATATTGGCGGTCCAGACACCGGAGGCCAGGCCATAGATGGTATCGTTGGCGATCTGATAGGCTTCTGCCTCGTCCTTAAAGGTCAGCACCGAGAGCACCGGCCCGAAAACCTCTTCCTGCGCCAGGATATTGGTGGGCGTGATATCGAGTACGGTCGGCTCGACATAGGCGCCGCCGCTTTCACTGCGGGCGCGCTCGCCGCCCAGCAACAGCTTGCCGCCCTCGGCCTGCCCTTTTTCGATATAGTCCAGCGCCGTGTTCATCTGGCGTGGCGAGATCATGGCGCCGAACTGCGTGGCCGGATCGAACGGGTCCCCCACCTTGATGGTCTTGGCAATCGCCATGACCTTTTCGACAAACACGTCCTTGATCGATTCCTCGACCAGCAGGCGCGAGGCCGCGGTGCAGACCTGCCCCTGGTTATAGAAGACACCCCAGGCGGCATTCGCGGCGGCGCCATCGAGATCGTCACAATCGGCAAAGACGATCTGCGGCGACTTGCCGCCGAGTTCGAGAGACACGCGCTTGAGATTGCTGTCGGCCGAGGCGCGCATCAGCATCCGCCCTACCGGGCCGGAGCCGGTAAAGGCAATCATGTCGACATCCATGTGCATGGCCAGCGCATTGCCCGCCTCGCCACCGAGGCCCGGAATGACATTGAACACGCCCGCCGGCACGCCGGCTTCCAGCGCCAGCAGGGCCGTATAGAGCGCCGTCATCGAGGAATTTTCCGCCGGTTTGAGCACGATCGAATTGCCCATGGCGAGTGCAGGCGCCACCTTCCACATCGCCATGTGCAGGGGAAAGTTCCATGGCACGATGGCGCCGATCACGCCCAGCGGCTCATGCAGGACATAGGACAGGCGATCTTCCGGTGTGGGGGCCACCTCGCCATAGATCTTGTCCAGCGCCTCGGCATAGTAGCGCGTGGTGTTTATGGCCGCGCCGATATCGAAGCCGCGTGTATTGGCGATCGGTTTGCCGGTGTCGAGGCATTCCAGCAGGGCCAGATTCTCGGCGTGCTCGGCCATCAGGTCGGCCAGTCTGTGCAGAATCTTCTTGCGCACCTTCGGCTCCAGGTTGCGCCAACGGCCATCCTCGAAGGCAGTTCGCGCGCTGCTCACCGCGTAATCGACATCGGCGGCGTCACAGGCGGCAATCTTGTTGATCCGCTTGCCATCGCGCGACGAATAGTTATCGAAGGTCCGGCCGGATTCCGAGGCCACTTCCGCGCCATCGATCACGGCCTTGTCCGGCAGGTGAAGTGCCTTGAACGAGGCCAGCACGCCTTCCAGCGTATCGGCAGGGCTGAGCGGAGCAGAAATCGGCATGGGAAGGCCTCAGAGCAATTTTGTGATCACAATTAGACACCCCTCCCACAGCCGGTGTCAAGGCCTGAACCGCTCGTCACCAACCCATTTCTCCTGCGAGAAATCCTTCAACTTGCTCATTGCCGATCGTCATCCGGCGGAGTGCTCACGTTCAGGCGCCCCGGCGGCGACGCTTGGGCGGTTCGGCCTCGTGCTGCGCCTTGATGGCTTCCAGCATCAGTTCCATGCCCTCGCCGATATCCGACGCCATGGAGGCCCTGACCGTTTCGGCGTCGCCAGTTTCCAGAGCGCGGATCATGTCCTGATGGTGATCCTTCGGCAGATGCACCGTGCCCATGCGCCCGAAAACGACGCGCATGAAGGGACCGACCTGAAGCCACAGGGTCCGCGCCATGTCATAGAAGAGATCGGCATCGGCCAGCCGATAGATCGAGAAATGGAAATCCTGGTTGGCCTGCATATAGGCCGCCACATCGCCTTTGCTGAGCGCGGTCATCACCGCGGCGTCGTCCTCACGCAGGCGCCTGACGACGTCTTTCGTCACATGTGGCGTGGCCAGCCGGGCCAGTTCCGGCTCGACCCACTGACGCGCCGTCATCAGTTGCGTCAGGCGCTTTTCCGTCAGGTCGGGCACACGCAGGCGCTTGTTGGAAGGCTGCAGCTCCAGCGCCTTTTCGGCAATCAACCGGCGCACCGCCTCGCGAACCGGCATGGGCGAGACACCAAGATTGTGGGCCAGGGTGCGCAGGGAAACCGGCTTGAGCGGTGGAATCTTGCCCTGGATCAGGGCTTCGGACAAGGCATCATAGACCTGATCGTGGATCTTCGCCTCGTTCAGGCTTCCGCCGGATACATTTTCCAGACTGACAACGACCATTCCACCAAAACCTTGCAGCGTGCCATTGCAAGAGACCCGCTTTTGTGATCACACTTGCATCGCATATATTTCAGCCTAGCACAGTTCCCGCCGAATTCGCAAAGAAACTCAGACGCGGCTCCATATATCTGTGCACATCGGACACGCCCAATGACCACGCTCGACAGCTTCTGGATGCCCTTCACGCCCAACCGCGCCTTCAAGGCCAAACCCAAGCTGTTGGCGGCCGCGAAGGACATGTATTACACCGATGTCGATGGCCGCCAGATCCTGGACGCTACCTCCGGCCTGTGGTGCGTCAACGCCGGGCACGGCCGCGCGAAAATCACCGAGGCGATCCAGAAACAGGCGGCGGTGATGGATTTCGCCCCGACCTTCAACATGGGCCACCCGCTCGCTTTTGAATTCGCACAGAAGCTGGCAGGCATCCTGCCCGGTGACCTGAAGAAGGTCTTCTATACCAATTCCGGCTCGGAATCGGCCGATACCGCCCTGAAGATCGCCATCGCTTACCAGCGCACCCGCGGCCATGCCTCAAAGACCCGCCTGATCGGCCGTGAGCGCGCCTATCATGGCGTCGGTTTTGGCGGCATTTCGGTCGGCGGCATCGTGCGCAACCGCATGTACTTCGGCTCGCTGCTGACCGGCGTCGACCATCTGCCGCACACCCACGATCCGAAGCTCAACGCCTTCTCAAAAGGCATCCCGGAACATGGCGCCGACCTGGCCGATAACCTGGAGCGCCTGGTGGCGCTGCACGATGCCAGCACCATCGCCGCCGTCATCGTCGAACCCGTGGCCGGGTCCACCGGGGTTCTGGTGCCGCCGAAGGGCTATCTCCAGCGCCTGCGCGCACTCTGCGACAAACATGATATCCTGCTAATCTTCGATGAGGTCATCACCGGTTTCGGCCGACTGGGCGCGGCCTTCGGCGCCGATTATTTCGGCGTCACGCCCGATATACTGACCATGGCCAAGGGCATCACCAATGCGGCCGTGCCCATGGGTGCCGTGGCCGTCTCCAACCGCATCTACGACACCTTCATGCAGACGGCCGATGCGCCGATCGAGCTGTTCCACGGCTATACCTATTCCGGCCATCCGCTGGCCTGCGCCGCCGGTATCGCCACGCTCGATGTCTATGCCGAAGAAGACCTGTTCAAGCGCGCCAATGATCTGGCGCCCTACTGGCAGGAGGCCGTGCATTCCCTGCGAGATGCGCCGCACGTCATCGACATCCGCAATCTCGGCCTGATCGGCGGGATCGAGCTGGACTCGCGCCCCGGCGCGCCAACCGCCCGCGCCATAGAGGTCTTCGATCGCTGCTTCGACAAGGGCCTGCTGATCCGCGTAACCGGCGACATCATCGCCCTCTCTCCGCCGCTGATTCTGGAAAAGGCGCATATCGACCAGACGGTCGAAACCATCCGCGCGGCGCTGAAGGAAACGGCCTAGGCCAGTCCGCTCAGGCCTGTAGCATCGAGAATAACGATAAAGGCCAGGAAGGCCGCCGTCGCCGCCACATTGAACACACCTGTGGAGATGAAGCGCTTCACCAGCACAAAGCGCAGCAGGAACAGGCAGACGACAAAGCCGATGCAGGCCTGTCCGGCGGCTGGCTGGCGCCCCAACTGCACCACGCCGCCCCACAGGAAGGCCAGGGACAGCACCCAGTAAAGCCCGGCGCTGATCACCTTGGCGGAGTGCCATAGCCCTCGAAGAAAAATCATCGCGCTTCCTGCTTCCCAGAATTAAATCGTGTCTAACACGCCATCCGGCTTGCCACCAAGAAGGCTTTATTCATATTGTCCTTTTACATGTTTGTGCCGTTAATTTGCGCAGCAGACGCCTCGATACCTCTAAAGCCGGAAGCCTCATGTTCAATTTTTCCCATCAGCTCGAAAACTTCAAATCCACCCTGATCGGACTTGTCCTGCTTCTGGCCAGTGCCATTATCGGCCTGATCTGGATCAGCATCGGCATCTTCAGCCTGGCGGTAAAGCTGCTGGGCGACCTGTGGGGGCCGCTGGCCCTGGGCGGCCTCTTCCTGCTGCCGATCATTATCTATCTCGGCGTCAAGGCCCTGCCGCACAACAAGGAAAAGCGTCGCCAGTCGCTGATCGACGAGGCTTTCTCGAAATCGACGGTCGGCAGTATTTCCAACCTGATCGACAGCCTGTCGGGCACCTCTCCGATCCTGGCCACGGTGGCCGCCATCGTTGCCGGTTTCATGGCCACGCGCTTCCCGCAATACCTGCCGATGTTCTCGCAGATCGTCAGCGCTCTGGGCGAGGAATTCAAGCTGCACAAGGTGCGCCGCGCCGAATCGAAGGTGCGCAAGGCGCGCGCCGAATACGAGCGCTCCGCCAACCCCACGCCGCCGGATGTCGAGCCGGTGGTCAAGCGCCGCCGCAAGAAGAACGACGATCCCTACGCGGACATGTAAAACAAAAAGGCCCGGCGGATATCCACCGGGCCTTTTTACTGGCTGTTGCCGAAGACCTACAGGTCTTCCTTGAGGATGGCCATTTCGAAGAGGTAGGAACCGGCCTCGTCCTCATCGACATAGACCACGCCGACAAATTCCTCGTCGATAAAGACCTCGGCGGAATCCTTCTGCTTGCGCGGCTTGATTTCAAGCCCCTTGGTCTTGAAGGTTTTGAAGAGATAGTCCTGAACCTTGGCGATTTCGGCGGGGGTCATGTGGCAGCCTCAGATATTTGATTTCGGGTGGCGCAATCCTCGCGCCCGACATGGCGCGAACTTAAGCACAATTCGCCGGGCATGAGGATAAAATTTGTGTGTGGGCAGCTTTAAAGGCTGCGACAAAGACGCGCAAATGCAAACGGCCTGTTGTCCCCATTATTTGAGGACTTGATTTGAGGCCTGGCCGTTCAACGCACTCAGATCGAATAGTCGAGATCGATATCCGGCATGGTGTGGTCCATCTGCCGGGCCGGATCTTCGCAGGTCTTGCAATTGACCAGCTTGGCCGGCACGCCCGCCGCCGTGCAGTGCGCCGGCACGGGCTTGAGCACCACGGAGCCCGAGGCAATCTTGGCATAGTCGCCGATGGTGATATTGCCGAGCACATTGGCGCCGGCGCCCAACAGCACCCCCTTGCCGACCTTGGGGTGACGGTCGCCACGTTCGGCACCGGTGCCGCCCAGGGTCACACCCTGCAGGATCGAACAGTCATCGCCCACAACGGCGGTTTCGCCGATGACAATGCCGGTGCCATGGTCAAGGAAGACCCCCTTGCCGATACGCGCCGCCGGATTGATGTCGATCTGGAACAGCTCCGACACCCGGCTCTGGAGGAAGTGCGCCATGGTCAGGCGGCCATCCTGCCACAGGCGGTGCGCCACGCGATAGATTTGCAGGCTCAGGAAGCCCTTGAAGAACATGAAGGCCTGCAGATAACCCCGCGCCGCGGGATCGCGTTCATAGACGGCCTGCAGATCGGCCTGGGCATAGTCGACCAGCGACGGATCGGCGGCGTAGGCCTTGGTTACCAGCTCGCGCAGGGTCATGCCGCGCAGGGTGTCGTCGCCCAGCTTGCGAGCGATGTGGTACGACAGGGCGCTGGCCAGATCATCATGCGACAGGATGGTGGAGTGCAGCATCGAGGCCAGGCCCGGCTCTTCGACAATGGCGTCGCCGGCCTCCTGACGCAGGCACAGCCAGATCGGCTTGTCGTCAGGGGTGATGACCTCAAAAACCTGCGCCATGGCATGCGCCTCCTCAAAAACTCAGCCGAGTATAGCATCTCGCAAATGCGGCGGCAAATCGCCACTCACCGCCATATGGTATACCCGCAATACACTGACAACGGTTAAACCATCGCGAACCTGACCTTTTATCACCGCATCGAGCAGATCCCTGAAGGGCACGCGGGCATATTCGAAGGCTTCGGTCTCGTCGGGCGCCGTCTCGTTCTGGCTCAATCCCGTGGCCAGGAAACAGACTGCCACTTCGTCGGTCACCGAATTGGACATGTCGAAGGACAGGATTTCACGCAAGTCCGCCGCGTCCAGGCCGGTTTCTTCCCGAAGCTCGCGCATCGCCGCATCTCTAGGGTCTTCCCCGTGCGGCCCGCCTCCCTCCGGCAGTTCCCAGCTATAGGCATCGACCGCAAAACGGGCCTGTCCGACCAGTGAAACCGTGCCGTCATCATGAAGCGGCAGGACGGCTATGGCGCGATTGGCGAATTTCACCAGGCCGTAATGCGCCGGTCGTCCGGTCGGGGCCGTGACGTCATGGCTTTCAATCCGTATCCACGGATTTTCGAAAACCACCTGCGACGTCCGTTTCTGCCAGTGCGGACGGCGCGCCAGACGCGCTTCGTTGTCCCAGGGCGGCAGGTTGGGTGTTTTATCCGGCACGCGACACCTATATGGTTGGTTTGAAGATTCTTTATCCGAAAGCCATAGCATGACCCTGCCCGCCTTTGACCAGACGCCTATCGAATTCGGCCAGCCCGTTCCGCAAAAAAAGTCAGTCGAGGTGCTGGACGCGCTGTTTCATCGCCGCAGCGCCCCGGCCCCGACGCTTGGCCTGCCTGCCCCTTCGGAAGATGAAATGGACCTGCTGATCAAAATCGGCTTTCGCGTGCCGGACCACGGCAAGCTGGGCCCATGGCGGATCGTGCGCTTCACGTCAGAGAGCAAAGCGAAGCTGGTCGAAAAGCTGAAAACCCTCGCCGAGAGCCGTGACGATCGCAAGGCCGTGGGCGCCCTGCAGAAGCTTTCTCTCCCGCCTGAGGCCCTGCTGGTGATTTCCAGCCCGGTATTTCCGTATAAAAAGCCGCTTTGGGAACAGCAGCTTTCCGCCGCCGCGGTCTGCCAGAATCTGCTGATCGCCGCCGGCGCCCTGGGTTATGGTGCCAACTGGATCACCGACTGGTATTCCTATGATGACGAGGCCACGGCATTGCTTGGCCTGACCGAAGGCGAAAATGTCGCCGGCTGGATTTTTCTCGGAACCCCGACCGAGGCGCCGCTGGAACGCGAACGCCCGGATTACGACAGCCGCGTCAGCTGGTGGCAAGGCTAGAAGACATCCGGGCTTGTTTTGCGCGGCTTTCGATAGACGAGCCGCGCATATAACCACGCCGGTGCATACGCAATGGCGGCTGCAATGATGGCACACACTACCGTCAGCAGAGTGTTCCCACCTGGGGTGACAAAACCAGTCGCCCCTAGAGGAATAAGCGTCATGCCCAAGAAAAAGAAAGTGATAAAAATCAGATAGCTGACCAATGGAAGGATCTGACCACGATTTCGTGCGATGACCTCAACCGCTATCCAGAAAGGTATCAAGCACAGACACGGCAATAACAGAGTCCAGGAAACGACAGCCCCGCCCGCGAAGTCGAGCACGCCGTAGCCAGGCGCAAGAACAAAGGCAAGAATTGGCCATGCCGACAAGAGGCTCGATATTATAAGAGCGAAGGCCGCGACGATTGTTGTTCTGAACCAGAAATTCCCCCAAAGCCCCCTCATCTGTATCTACCCCCGCCCGCGATAGGTCGGCACGCCAAACTCCGGCACATAGACGCCCTTCGGCGCTTCGGCGGTCTGCCAGAAGACATCGATCGGGATGCCGCCGCGCGGATACCAGAAGCCGCCGATACGCAGCCAGCGCGGTTCGAGCAGTTCATTCAAACGCTTGGCGATATAGACCGTGCAGTCCTCATGGAAGGCGCCGTGGTTGCGGAAACTGGTCAGGAACAGCTTCAGCGATTTCGACTCGACCAGCCACTCGCCGGGCACATAATCGATGACCAGATGGGCGAAATCGGGCTGGCCGGTGACCGGGCACAGGGAGGTGAATTCCGGTGCCGTGAAGCGCGCCACATAGTTCACATCAGTATGCGGATTGGGCACGCGTTCCAGCACGGCCTTGGCGGGATCATCGACGGGACGGGCATCGCCGCCCAGTTGGGTCAGGTTATCGGTGTAATGGCTCATGCGCTGGATATAGACCGCCAGTCCCCCAGTTTCAACTTTACGCGAACGTCAATTTGTGATGAGTTGCCTCAAACCAGAGGAAACATCATGGCCATTCCTGCCCTGCTCGCCAAGAACCTGCGCCTTCCGGTCGTCGCCGCACCGATGTTTCTTGTTTCCGGGCCCGAACTGGTCATCGCCACCTGCAAGTCCGGCATGATCGGCACCTTTCCGGCGCTCAACCAGCGCACCACAGAAGGCTATGCGGAATGGCTCGATACCATCAAGTCCGCGCTCGGCCCCGATGACGCCCAGTATGGCGTCAACCTGATCGTCCACAACACCAATACCCGACTGATGGCAGACCTCGCCGTCACCGCCCAGCACAAGGTGCCGCTGGTCATTACCTCACTGGGTGCGGTCAAGGACATTGTCGATGGTGTCCATGCCTATGGCGGCGTGGTGTTTCACGATGTCATCAATGCCCGCCACGCCAAAAAGGCGGCAGACGCCGGGGTTGACGGCCTGATTCTGGTCGCGGCCGGCGCCGGCGGCCATGCCGGCACCCAGCATCCCTTTGCCCTGATCAATGAAATCCGCCAGTTCTTCAGCGGCACCATCCTGCTTTCCGGTTCCATATCAACCGGCGGCGATTTGGCGGCCGCCCTGATGGCCGGCGCCGATCTCGCCTATATGGGCACGCGCTTTATCGCCACCGAGGAAGCGCAGGCGGTTGAAGGCTACAAGGAGATGCTGATCGACAGTACGGCCAAGGACATAACCTATACTGACGCCATTTCCGGCATCAATGCCAACTTCCTGACGCCGTCGCTGATTGCCAATGGCCTCGATCCGGCCGCCGCCAAGGACCCGCATCACAAGATCGACATGGCCGAAGAACTGAATACCGAAGCCAAGGCGTGGAAGACCATCTGGTCCGCCGGCCAGGGCGTCGGCTCTATCCATGAAGTGCTGCCGGTTTCTGCATTATCGCAAAGGCTACGCACCGAATTTGCCGCCGCCGTTGCGTCTTTCGATGACAGGCGCCAGGCTTATCCCCTGTAACCAGGCACCGGTGCATATATGCCTCAACCGACGCCATCTATGCATTGACAGCGCTTGTATATCGTATACCAATTGACCGTTATCATCAACAGGACGGTTTATAGGTATACATATAGGGTGTAGATCATGGCTAAGCGGATCGGATTGATATCTGGCATTTGTATGGGAGTGGCCCTGGCGTGCGGCGTGCCCGCGCTGGCGCAGACCGCCCCCGCTGCACCGGCAGCTTCCCAGAACCAGACAGCCGATCAGCGCGTCATTGCTATTTACAGCGCCGAATGGGACTGGCGCCGCAAGGAGCTGGGCCTTTCCGCCGACGGCACCTTCCGCGGCATGAATTCCGACACCCTGCCGAGCGTGACCCCGGAAACCTATGCCCGCCGGCTGGCCTATTGGGACAAGGCGCTGGCCGATCTGGCCAAGGTGTCCTTCGATCAGCTGTCGGACACAGAGCGCGTTAATGCCGAGGTTTTTCGCGCCCAGGTCTCGGCCTTCGCTGACGATGCCCGCTTCAAGACCTACGAAGCCCCCATCAACAGCGACACCTTCTTCTGGACGCTGAACCCGCGCGCCCCTTTCAAGACTGCCGAGGAATACCGCCACTACCTCAATCGCCTGAAAGACATTCCGCGTTATTTCGACGAGCAGACGGCCAATATGAAGGCCGGGCTCAAGCGCGGATACACCGTGCCGAAGGTCTCGACCCTCGGCCGCGAAAAGACGCTGGAGCCCTACATGGCGGGCGATACCAGTAACCCGCTCTATGATGTCTTCGCCAGGATGCCGGACAGCATCTCCGCCGCCGATCAGGCCCAGATACAGGCCGAGGCCAAGACGGTCATCCACGATGTGGCGCCCCCCGCCTATGTCAGGTTCCACACCTTCTTCGTGAAGGACTACCAGCCAAATGCGCGCGACAATATCGCCGCCGAATCCCTGCCGGACGGCAAGGCCTACTATCAGTCGCGCATCCGCGAATACACGACCACCGACTATACGCCAGAACAGATCCACGAGATCGGCCTGAAGGAAGTGGCCCGCATCCGCGCCGACATGGAAGCGACGATGAAGGCTTCCGGTTTCAAGGGCACCTTCCCCGAATTTCTTGTCTTCCTGCGCACCGATCCGCAGTTCTATCCCAAGACGCCGCACGAACTGCTGGCCTTTTCCGCCTATGTCGCCAAGCGCGTGGACGGCAAGCTCAAGGACCAGTTCAACCTGCTGCCGCGCTACCGCTTCACCATCCTGCCCGTGCCGGACAATATCGCGCCGATCTATACCTCCGGCCGGGGCGGCCTCGACAGCTGCCTGATGAATACTTACAACCTGCCGTCACGCCCGCTCTATAACCTGACAGCCCTGACCCTGCACGAGTGCATCCCCGGTCACAGCTTCCAGGCGGCTCTGGCCCTGGAAGCCCCCGAGCGTCCGGCATTCCGCCGCACCGCCGGCTTCTCGGCCTATGGCGAAGGCTGGGCGCTGTACTGTGAATGGCTGGGTACGGTCATGCAGATGTACGATACGCCCTATGAGGAATTCGGCCGCGAAACCTTCGAAATGTGGCGGGCGGCACGCCTGGTCATCGATACCGGCATCCACCACTATGGCTGGAGCCGCCAGCAAGCCATCGACTACCTGACGGAAAACACGGCCCTGGCGCATGACGACATCGTCAACGAGGTCGACCGCTATATCGCCTGGCCGGGCCAGGCCCTGGCCTACAAGCTGGGTGAATTGTCGATCCGCAACCTGCGCGCCAAGGCGCAGGTTGCGCTGGGCACGCACTTCGATCCGCGCCCCTTCCATGACAAGATCCTCGAACTCGGATCAGTGCCTCTGCCCACCCTGGAAGAGGAGATGAACGCCTTCATCGCCACACAAAAGGCCGCGATCAAAACCGATCCGGCGGCTTAATTGAAGACCGAGAGGGCCTGTTCGATATCCGCGATCAGGTCCTCCGGGTCTTCCAGTCCGACATAGAAGCGCACAGCCGAGCCCTGCAGATAGGGGTCGGGCTCATCGCTCAGGCGCGCGCGGCCGCGGATCTGGGGTTCGGAATTGGTGGCCAGGCTTTCATAGCCGCCCCAGCTGAAACCCAGGCCAAACAGCTTGAGCTTATTGAGAAAGGCCTGCGAATCCTTATCGCCATTGCCCTTGAACAGGGCCATGAACAAGCCGTTGGCGCCGGTGAAATCGCGTTTGAAAATCTCGTGGCCCGGATGGCTTTCCAGTGCCGGATGCACCACCTTCAGCACTTCCGGGCGACCTTCCAGCCATTTGGCAACTTCAAGTGCACTGTCGCCAGATTGCTTCAAGCGCAGATGCAGCGAGCGGATGCCGCGCGAGGCCAGATAACTTTCATCGGCCGAGGTGAAGAAGCCCCAGGCCTTGATGGCGTCGTGCAGCCCCTTGGCCAGTTGGGGATCATTGACCGACACGGAACCGATCAATACGTCCGAATGGCCGCCGACATATTTGGTCAGGGCCTGCATGGAAAGGTCGATGCCATGGGCCAGCGGCTTGAACAACACGCCGGCACCATAGGTATTGTCGCACAGGGTCAGGATACCGCGCGCCCTGGCCAGCTTCGCAATGCCGGGAATGTCCTGGATATCGAAGGTCAGCGAACCGGGGCTTTCGACATAGATCATCTTCGTCTGAGGTGTGGCCAGGGCCAGCACCTCTTCCGGCGTCAGGCGCGGCTCGTAATAGCGTGTGATGACGCCGAAACGCTTCATCTGGGTTTCCAGGAAGCGGCGCACCGGTCGGTAACACGAATTGGCGACCAGGATTTCATCGTCGGCGGCCAGGAAGGCAAACATCGGCAGCGTCAGGGCCGCCAGTCCCGACGGCAGGATAAAGGCTTCCTGCGCGCCTTCCAGCTCGGCGATCAGCCGGCACAGCTCGTTCTGCGTGGAGAGGCCGTCCGTGCCATAGGTCGGCTTGACATCATCGTTATAGAGCATCTCCGCATTCTCGAACAACACGGTCGAGCCGCGCTCCACGGCCGTATTGACAGCGCGGCGGCTGTTGGCGCGGCCAAGGGTGGCGCTGGTCAGGCGGGTAGTCTCTTTAGGCGGGTTCGGCATGTCAGGCACTCGAAAAGGCAGCGGCGTATACGATCTTCTTCAACCGCGAAACGCCGTCCGGCGCAAGCCATAAGAACTGAGGAAATCAGTCAGTTGCGCTGAATAGAAAAAATCCCCGCCGGTAGCCGGCGGGGATTTGATTTAAGCCGCTTTCGCCGCCTTGGTGTCGAACCGGCCATAGAAGGTTTCCCCCTTGGCGGCCATATCACGCAGCAGTTGCGGCGGGGCAAAGCGGTCGCCGTAGAGCTTGGTCATGCGGTCCAGTTCCTCGACGAACTTCGGCAGGCCGATCGAATCCATCAGCGAGATAATCCCGCCGGACCACGGTGCGAAGCCCCAACCGAGGATCGAGCCGACATCGGCCTCGCGCGGGTTGGTGATAACGCCCTCCTCGAAGCAGCGCGCCGCCGTCACCGCCTGCACATAGAGCAGGCGCTTCTTCAGTTCCTCGACCTCGGCTGGATTGGCCTCCGACTGGGTAACCGGGAACGCATCGAGCGTGCCCTGCCACAGGGTCTTGGGCGCGCCCTTGGCTTCCGGATAGTCGTAGAAACCTTTGCCGTTCTTACGGCCGAGGCGGCCATCGGCGACCATCTGGGCCACTTCTTTTTCACCGGGGATCGGCTGATAGGCATCCCCCATCGCCTTGGCGGTTTCCGAGGTGATCTTGGTCAGCAGATCGAGCGCCACATCGTCCATCATTTCCAGCGGACCGCGCGGCATGCCGGTCATGCGGCCGGCATTGTCGATCAGCGCCGGGGCCACGCCTTCCGACCACATGATCATGCCTTCGGCGGTGAAGGGGATAAAGCAGCGGTTGGCGAAGAAGAAACGCGAGTCGTTGACCACCACCGGGGTCTTCCGGATCTTGAGCGCGTAATCGATGGCCTTGGCCACTGTGGCGTCCGAGGTCTTTTCGCCGCGAATGATCTCGACCAGCATCATCTTGTCAACCGGCGAGAAGAAATGGATGCCGATATAGTTTTCGGCATGCGACGAGGCGCCGGCCAGCAACGAGATCGGGATGGTCGAGGTATTGGTGCCGAAGATCGGCGCGTCTTTGCCGTTGGCATAGAGCGGCGCCTCGGCCTGTTTGGTCACCTGTTCCTTGAGGTCGGTGTTCTCGAACACGGCCTCGACCACCAGGTCGGAACCGGTAATGGCGGCGTAGTCCGGCGTAGCGGTGATCAGATCGAGCACGCCTTGCGCCTTTTCACTTGTCATCTTGCCGCGCGAGACCGACTTCTTCAGCAGGTCCTCGCAGTGCGCCTTGCCCTTGTCGGCGGCGGCCTGGTCGCGATCGAGCAGGATGGTCCTGATACCGGCCAGTGCGCTGACATAGGCGATGCCCGCCCCCATCATGCCGGCGCCGATGACGGCCACCTGGGTCACGTCCGTCTTGGGCACGCCAGCCGGGCGACCGGAACCCTTGCCGATGGCCTGCATCGACATGAAGAAGGTGCGGATCATCGCCTTGGCCTGCGGTGTCGCCAGCGTCTTGCAGAAGAAGCGGCTTTCGATCTTGATGGCGGTATCGAAAGGCACTTGCAGGCCTTCATAAACCGAGTGCATCAGGTTAAGCACGGCCGGATAGTTGCCATAGGACTGCTTGCGGATCAGAGCATTGCCCATGATGAATATCTGCGCACCGGCCGGATGGTAAGGCCCGCCACCGGGGATCTTGAAGTCCTTCTTGTCCCAGCGCGCGACCGGATCGCCTTTCGTCTTGATCCAGGCTTTGGCAGCTTCCACCACCTTGTCGTCATCGACCACTTCGTCAACGATACCGGCAGCCAGGGCTTCGGCGGGCTTGAACGACTTGCCTTCCGACATAGCCATCAGCGCGGCCTGCACGCCGATCAGGCGCGGCAGGCGCTGTGAGCCGCCGCCGCCGGGGAACAGACCGATTTTGACTTCCGGCAGCCCCACCTGAACCTTCGGCCCATTCGACAGCACGCGGTAGTGACAGGCGAGCGAGACTTCCAGACCGCCACCGAGGGCTAGGCCATTGATAGCCACGGCCACCGGCTTGCCGCAGGTTTCCAGCAGGCGATAGACGCGGTTCATCTCGAAAGCGGCATCGAAATTGGCTTTCAGGATCGACTGCTCGTCCTGCGCCACGTTCTTAGCTTCCCAGGCGCCACTGAGCATTTCTTCCAGATCGGCGCCAGCGCAGAAGCCGGTGGTCTTGCCCGAGGTCAGGACCACGCCCTTAACCGCGGCGTCGCTTTTGGCCTGTTCGGCAATGGCCGCCAGATCGGTCAGGGCCTGCTTGGTGAAGGTATTCATCGACTTGCCGGGCACATCGAAGGTGCAGAGCAGGATGCCGTCGGCGTCGAGTTCAGTCTTGAAGGTTTCCATCTGTGTTTCTCCCTGCTCTTCTTAAACGCGCTCGATCACGGTGGCCGTGGCCATGCCGCCGCCGACACAAAGGACCGCCAGCCCGGTTGACTTGCCGGACCGTTCCAGTTCATCGGCCAGCGTGCCGAGGATCATGGCGCCGGTGGCGCCCAGCGGGTGGCCCATGGCGATGGCGCCGCCGCAGACATTCATCTTGTCATGCGGAATATCCAATACCTGCATGTAACGCAGAACGACGGCCGCGAAGGCTTCGTTCAGTTCGTAAAGATCGATATCGGTCGTCTTCATGCCGAGCTTCTTGAGCAGCTTCTCAGTGACGTAGGACGGGCCGGTAAGCATGATCGACGGCTCAGAGCCGATCGAGGCGGTGCCCAGAATGCGGGCCTTCGGCTTCATACCGGTGATCCTGCCGGCCTCTTGCGAGCCGACCAGTACCGCCGCCGCGCCATCGACGATCGAGGACGAATTGCCCGGCGTATGGACATGGTTGACGCGTTCGACTTCCGGATAGCGCTGCTGGATAACAGAATCGAAGGCCATTTCACCAAAGGCGGCGAAGGAGGGGTTCAGGCCGCCGAGGGTCTGCATGTCGGTGCCGGGACGGATGGTCTCGTCATGCGCCAGCGCGATCACGCCCATCTGGTCCTTGATCGGCACGATGGCGTTCTTGAAGCGCCCCTCGGCCCAGGACTGCGCCGCACGCTTGTGGCTCTCGACCGAATAGGCATCGACATCGGTGCGCGAGAAGCCCCACTTCGAGGCGATCATGTCGGCCGAAACGCCCTGCGGCACAAAATGGGTCGGGAAGGCCGCGGCCACGTCGATCGCCCAGGCGCCGCCGTCGGAGCCCATCGGCACGCGGCTCATGCACTCGACCCCGCCACCGATAGCCATGGTCGCCTCACCAGACACCACCTTGGCGGCGGCGATATTGACGGCTTCCAAGCCCGAAGCGCAGAAACGATTGACCTGAGCGCCGGCCGTGGTCTCGGCATATTTGGCCGCCAGAACGGCCGCGCGGGCGATATCCCCGCCCTGCTCGCCCACCGGCGTCACGCAGCCCCAGGAGACATCATCGACCAGGGACGTATCCAGCCCGCTGCGATCCGCCAGATTGCGCAGCACCTGCGCCGACAGGTCTAGCGCGGTGATCTGATGGAGCGAGCCGTCCTTCTTGCCCTTGCCGCGCGGCGACCGCACATGATCATAGATATAGGCCGAATTTTCAGGGCTGGGCATAGATAGGCTCCTCTGCTTTTGGGCATTTTTTGGTGGTGAATAGATGCGCTTACTTTACGCGAACGTCAAGATAAGCCGAAAAAATAATCCCGTTCTATCCGGCGGAAAAATCATCGGGGCGCATCTTTAATTATAATACAATTTGCTTGACCCCCGGCTCACCAGGGGGTACGCCAATTATACGATAATTACAGGAACCGCCTCATGGATACCGCCGCTCCGCTTTCGACTGTTACAGCCCAGACAGCCTTGCGCAAGATAGAAACCTTCGCCGTGCCGCCACGCTGGCTGTTTGTTCGCGTTGAGACCGAGGATGGCGCCGTCGGCTGGGGGGAAGCCTCGCTCGAAGGGCATACTGAAGCGACTCAGGCCACCTTCGCGGAGATTCGCGAACGCTTTCTGGGCCATGACGCTGATCGTATCGAAGACATGTGGCAGGTGTTTTACCGCTTGGGCTTTTATCGCGGTGGCCCAGTGCTGATGTCGGCGCTTTCCGGTTTCGACCAGGCCCTGTGGGATCTGAAAGCGCGCCGCCTCGGCGTGCCGGTGTGGCAGTTGCTCGGCGGCCGGGTGCGTGACCGCGTGCCGGTCTATGCCTGGATCGGCGGCGACCGTCCGTCGGATGTGGTCGATGCCGGCAAGGCCCGCCTTGAGCAGGGTTTCAAGGCCGTCAAGATGAACGCCTCGGAAGACATCGGCTGGCTCGATTCGCCCAAGGTCATCGACGGCGTGGTCGAGCGCCTGACCTCGGTGCAGGCCCTGGGCCTCGATGTCGGCCTCGATTTCCACGGCCGCGTTCACAAGCCGATGGCCAAACAGATCGCACACGCCCTGGAGCCGCTGCGTCCACTGTTCATCGAAGAGCCCCTGCTCTCCGAACACCCGGAAGCCATCGAACAATTCGCCAACATGACCTCCACGCCGGTAGCCCTGGGTGAGCGCCTCTACAGCCGCTGGGATTTCAAGCCGTTCTTCGAGCGCGCCTGCGTAGATATCATCCAGCCCGACCTCAGCCACGCCGGCGGTATTTCCGAAGTCCGCCGCATCGCCGCGATGGCGGAAGCCTATGATGTCGCCATCGCGCCGCATTGCCCGCTGGGCCCGCTGGCCATGGCCGCCTGCCTGCAGATCGGGCTTTCCACGCCGAACCACGTCATTCAGGAAATGTCGCTGGGCATCCATTACAACACCAATGGCCACGACCTGCTGTTCTATATGAAGAACCCGGAAGTGTTCGATGTGAAGGACGGCAATGTCGAAGCCCTGACCGGCCCGGGCCTCGGCGTCGAGATCGACGAGGACAAGGTGCGCGAAATGGCGAAGGACTGCCCGCCCTGGCGCAATCCGGCCTGGCGCGGCCCGGATGGCTACGTGCGCGAGTGGTAGGATAAGGAAGTCAGAAACCCCACCACCACGCCGATAAATCGGCGCCCCCCAATTTCTGCGAAATTCAGGGAGGTACAAGGAACACGCTTCTTAATACCCCCCTGAAACGCTCTTGCGTTTTGGGGAGGGGGACCGCACGAAGCGTCGCAGGCGCTCAGATGTGGTGGTGGGGTTTCTTGCTTTTCTTTTTCAGCCGCTTATCCTAAAACGCCTAAACTCAGACAATACAGGACTCAGGAAACCATGACCGCCATTCTCCGCCGCTCCGCTCCCGGCGCCATTCTCGGTGAGGGCCCTCTGTGGTCCAAGCGCGATCAGTGCATCTACTGGGTCGATATCCTGTCGCACAACCTGCACGCCTATTATCTGAGCGGCGAAAGCAAGACCTGGCACTTCCCCGAACCGATCGGCTGGGTGATCGAACGCGCGCAAGGCGGCTTTATCGCCGGCTTGATGTCGGGTTTCGCCGAGGTGACGCTCGAACCGTTCGCTATAAAGCATATTGCCTCCCCCTATCCGCACGAGCCGGAAAACCGCATGAACGATGCCAAGGCCGATGACCTCGGCCGCATCTGGGCAGGCTCGATGCACAAGCCGATCACCAAGGTTTCCGGCGCCTTCTACCGCCTCAATACCGACCTGTCCTGGCAAGAGGTCGACGGCCCCTACAAGATCGCCAATGGCCCGACCTTCTCGCCGGACCATGCCAAGGTCTATCACACCGATACCGGCAAATCCGAGATATACGTCTTCGATATCATCGATGGCGAACTGGCCAACAAGACCCTGTGGCTGACCTTCCCGGAACACTGGGGCGGCCCGGATGGCATGACGACCGATGCGCAGGGCGGCATCTGGATCGCGCACTGGGGTATCGGCCGTGTGACCCGCTTTAATCCGGATGCCACGGAGGACTTCCATATCGAGCTCCCGGCGAAACAGATCACCAGCCTGTGCTTCGCCGGTGACGCGCTCGACCGCGTCTTCGTCACCTCGGCGGCGGAAAACCTGCCGGAGGACCGCGAAGGCGGCACCCTGTTCGAAATCCCGGCACCGCTGTTGCGCGGCCATACCGGGCTGGAGCCGCAACAATTCAAGGGCTGAGCGTTACCATCGGAAACGGATTGCAACACCTTCTGAACACAGGCGCCAAGGCTTCGCAAAACTCAGCTAGCGACGGTTTTGCGGTGATGCTAAACCCGCCGCGTAAAACATCGCTATCATGAAGACGACCGAAATGACCTATGCGCCGCCCGCCCTGCTCGCCGCCGACTGGGGCACCACCAATTTCCGCCTGTTCCTTTTCGGCACCGATGGCCAGGTCATCGCCAAGCACACGGCGAATATCGGCCTGAAAAACCTCGGTGTCCTGACCTTCGAACAGGCCCTGCTGTCGGTCATGAAGGGCGATTTCGACCGCCCGGACCTGCCGGTCCTGCTGTCCGGCATGGTCGGTTCGCGCACCGGCTGGGCCGAGGCCCCCTACGTGCCCTGCCCCGCCAGCCTGACGGAGATCACCAACGGCCTGGTCACCGCGCCGTCTGAAAAGCTGAAGGTCAGGATCGTGCCCGGCCTGAGCGCCGCCGCCGATCACGAAGGCCTGCTCAATGTCATGCGTGGCGAAGAAACCCAGCTCTTTGGCCTTGGTGACGGCGTGTTCGTCCTGCCCGGCACCCATTCCAAGTGGGCCAAGCTGGAAAATGGCGTCATCGAGGGCTTCAGCTCCTACATGACCGGCGAAATGTTCCAGGTCCTGAAGCGCAATTCAATCCTCGGCGATCTGATGGACAATGACAAGGACGATGAGGACGCCTTCAAGCTGGGCGTCGATCGCGCCATGGCCGACAAGTCCTTCCTGTCGCTGGTCTTTTCGGTGCGCACCGAAGGTTTGTTCGGTCACATCGCGCCGGAAAGCCTGTCCTCCTATCTCTCCGGCCTGTTGATCGGTTCGGAAATCCGCGCCGAAAGCATCCGCCACGGCATCCGTCCGGTCGGCATTGTCGGCGACGGCAGTCTGTCCAAACTCTATAAGCGCGCCCTCGCCCACACCGGCTTTACCGACGTCACCATCCATGATGGCGACGAAGCCGCCGCCGCGGGTCTTTGGGCGATCGCGCAAAAAGGAAAACTGGTTCTATGACCCTTATGCAGCAATGGCAGGATACGCTGAAAACCCTGCCGCTCGTCGCCATCCTGCGCGGCCTGCGCCCCGATGAAGCTGTCGCCGTCGGTGAAAAGCTGGTCGAGGCCGGGTTCCGTATCGTCGAAGTGCCGCTCAATTCGCCAGAGCCGTTTGACTCGATCAAGAGGCTGGTTCAGGCCCTGGGTTCGCGCGCCATTGTCGGTGCCGGCACGGTACTGAACGTGGCCGATGTCGAGACCCTGCATGCGGTCGGCGGCCAGATCTGCATCTCGCCTAATGCCAATCCGGATGTCATCCGCCGCGCCAAGGCGCTCGGCATGATCTCCTTCCCGGCCTTCTTCACCCCGACCGAGGCCTTTTCGGCCATTGATGCCGGCGCCGATGCCATCAAGCTGTTCCCGGCCGAACTGGCAGGCACGACCGGCCTGAAGGCCATGAAAGCCGTGTTACCGAAGACCGTTCCGGTCTTCCCGGTCGGCGGCGTCAATCCGGACAATATGACAGATTTCATCGCGGCCGGCGCGGCCGGTTTCGGCATCGGCTCGGCCGTCTTCAAGCCGGGCGACACGCCGGACGAGGTCTATAAAAAAGCCCGCGCCTTTGTCGAAGGCTGGCAGGCCATCCAGAAATAAGAAAACGCCGGAAGCTTTCACTTCCGGCGTTTTTTGTTTGCTCTACTGCACCAGCCTGAGCTTGCCGATGCGCTGGAAGATATCCGCCATGGCCGTGGTGAGCTGCGACGCCGAGCTGAGATCGTAGTAGTAGATTGTCTTAGTGGCACAGGCCTTTAGCATATCGCTGTTACCATCCATCACACGGACAACGAAGATCGTAATCCCCTTGTCCTTTGCCGCCTGACAGGCCAAGGCCGTGCGGGCATCGATGAGGGAACTACTGGCGCTACTGGGGGTCCAGCGATTTGCCGTGTTATCCCCGTCAGTGACAATGATCATGTACTTGTCCATGTCCTCATCACCCCAGGCCACGCCTTGCGTGTAAGGTGCATCAGGTGAAAGCACTTCCATGCCCATCTGAACGCCAATGGTAATATTGGTATTGCCTGCGGCCACCAGATTGTTGACATAGGTCTTGGTGGTACTGATGCTGGTTGTCAGATCTTGTATGGCTGAAAGGGTAGAATTATCGCAATCCGTAGCCTGATATGCGCTATCCAGAACACCCGCAGTGTAGGCCGTGGCAGAAACATCATATGATTGCCCGCGATCCATTACACATCCTCCTGAACTGCCTGCCCAGGTACTGGCATAGGTTGAGAAAATAGGCGTGCTGGCAAATGCTGTGTAACCGCTTGGGCTATAGCTCGTATAGGCTGCCTTGGCATTATCGGCTGCACTAGTTGTTGTAGTTGTTGTTTTTCTGCCTGACGTGGTAGTTGTTGTGGTTGCCACGTAAGTCGTGGCCGTAGGCGTGCCAACACTATATGTGACCGTGCCCGTCGTCGCATTAACCGTCGCCGTCGCCGAATTTGTATAAGTCACCGAACTTACATAGGTTATGGCTGTGGCCGAATATACGCCTGTGCTTGTATTGACCTTGTAAAACATCTTCGCAGCCGCGAGGGACAGGCAAGATGACTGGTTCGCACTGCTGGCGCTGGCGCATATTGAATTGTACACCTTATATGCAGCCAGGCAGGAATAGTAGACTCCCGACGGGGTGCCTGCCGTATGAGTATTATTCGACTCGGTCTCGGCGCACTTGCTATAATCCACATAACTATAGCTTGAACTGGGCGTCAAACGCACCTGCGTATTGAAGGGCACAACCCCGACCTTGACATTGGAACTGTTATTGCCGCTGGAATCCAGCAAGGAATTCAGCACCGCAGTCACACTCGATTTCAGGTAGGTCAGCTTGCTGCTGGAATTCATCGAACCCGTCACGTCTAGCACGAGGGCCAGCTCAAACGGATTGACCTCGGACTGTGCCACGGAATTGACAGTGATGGTCTGGGTTGCGCCAATTATGGAGCCGATAAAGATCGGCTTGACCGTACCTGTGGCCGAATAGGACAGCTTGGAGACATTACCCACTACGGTCTTGCCCAGACTGCGTGTCGTGATCGTCACATCATCATCGCTGAAATTTTCGGCAAAGGCCTCGTTGGCGGCGCTGCTGGCCGCCGTATCGCCCTGGCTGGTTGTCAGTGCGCCACGCAGGACAGCCACATCGGCCGCATCCTGCATCTTGTTGCGCGCATCATTCAGGCGCGAAAAATCGACGGCACCGCCGGTGATCATCACCAGAAACAGTGCGCTCAGGCCAAAAATGATGGCGACATTACCGCCCTTATGCTCGCGAAAGCGATTCCAGAATCCGCTCTTAGCAGACATCGACAGGCCCCATGACAAAATACGCCCATCGATCTTTGTGCCATCATATGTTTAACAAGCGAAAATCAGAGATGGTAAACACAAGATTTATTGTTGCCTCATGAGCAGGCCCCGCATTCGCCTCCCTGAGTCAGCCTGATCGGACAAGAAAAACCGGCGCTCCCTTGTTTGAAAAGAGCGCCGGTTTTGTAGGGTCAGTTTTATTCTTTCCTACGGCAAGGCATAGGCGATCAGGTAATCGCCTTCCGGCGTTTTCATGAAATGATGCCCGCCGGCCATGATCACCACATACTGCTTGCCGTTCTGCTCATAGATCATCGGATTGGCCTGGCCGCCGGCCGGCAGGGTGGTTTGCCACAGGGTTTTGCCTGTCCTGATATCGATGGCGCGGAACTGGTTATCCGTGGTGGCGGCGATAAAGATCAGCCCGCCCGACGTCACCGCCGGGCCGCCATTATTGGGCGTACCGATGGTGATCGGCAGCAGTGACGGCAGGCCGAAGGGGCCGTTGCGGCGCGCATCGCCAAAGGCGTGATCCCACAGGGTCTTGCCGGTCTTCAGATCGAAGGCGCGGATACCGCCATAGGGTGGCTGCTTGCACAGCATGCCGGTCACCGGCATCAGCCAGCCGGCATTGACATTGATGGCAAACGGCGCGCCTTCCTGCGGTCCAGCGCCTTCTGCCCCGCCCTTGCCCGTGGCGCGCGGATCGCCAACCGCGAAGATCTTGCGGTCATCGGCCTGCTTGCGGGTCAGCAACTGGTCATAGTTCGGCGTCAGATTATAGTTGGCAATGACCACGCCCCGGCGCGGATCGATGGCGGCGCTGCCCCAGTCCGAACCGCCATTATAGCCAGGATACTGGATATAGGGACGATCCACCTGCGGCGCCGTGTAAGGGCCTTTGTAGCTCGCCTCACGGAACTGGATGCGGCAGATCATCTGGTCGATTGGCGACATGCCCCACATCGAAGCCTCGGTCATGTCCTTCTCGCGCACATTCTGATACTTCGAATAGGGCTGGAGCGGGCTTCGCTCCTGGGGTTCGACGCCGCCCACCTCGGCCTGCATCTGGCCGACCTCGGTCAGCGGCTTGCCGGTGCGGCGATCCAGCACATAGAAATCGCCCTGCTTGGTCGGCAGCAGAATCGCCGGCACTATCTGTCCATCGACCGGGAAGTTGACCAGCGACACCTGGCTACCCTGATCGTAGTCCCAGACATCATTGATGGCGGTATGGAAGACCCAGGCGGGCTTGCCGGTATCGACATTCAGCGCCACCAGGCCAGAGGAATACATCTTCTCTTCCGGGCGACGCTGGCCGGTGAGATAGTCGGCGGCAGCATTACCCATTGGCAAGTAAACCTGACCCAGGGCCTCATCGCCCGTGGCGGTCGTCCACATATTCGGCGTGCCCGTGGTGTAGGTTTCTCCCGGCGGCGGCGCGCCATTGCGTTCCGGATGCACCATGTCCCAGGCAAAGCGCAGCTGGCCGGTGACAGCGTCATAGCCCTGGATCACGCCCGAAGGCGCCCATTTATACTGGCCGTCCTGAACCTGGTGGCCGGTGATGACGATGCCGTGGACAATCGCCGGTGCGGCGGTAATGGCTACCATCGACGGAATGACCTTACCCATGCCGTCGGTGATCTTCACCTGTCCGCCTGTGCCGAAGTGCTGGCAAGGCTGACCATTGCGCGCATCGACCGCGATAATGCGGCCATCGAGCGTGCCTTCGAAGATACGCTCGGCGCAGGTACTGCCCTGAACGGCGGTCGGGACCTTGTAGTAGGAGACGCCACGGCACGCGGCCGTATAGGGAATGGCGTTATCCGGCACTTTCGGATCGAAGGACCACAGCTTCTTGCCGGTGGCGGCATCGAGCGCGTACAGCTCGTTCATGCCGGTACAGGCGTAAAGCGTGTTGCCGATCTTGATCGGCGTGGTCTCGGCGCCCCATTTGTCAGGCAGGCTGCCGGTCCGGTAAGTCCAGGCGACCTTGAGATTCTTCACATTATCCGGGTTGATCTGGTTGAGATCGGCATAGCGCTGGGCACTTAAGCCACCGCCATAGGTCGGCCATTCCTGCCCGGCCGCGGCCGCACTATCAAAGGCCAGGGTATTGCCGGCGTCCGGCACCGGCGACTGCACGCCCGTGCGCCCGGCGATAGTGACTGCAATACCCAGCAGCACTACAAATGCCGCCGTGAGGCCAAAGCCCTTCAGACGCGCCTTACCGCCATCATCCGGCAGGGTGGCGATAACGAACACCAGCAGGACCAGTGGCGCCACGATGCGCGGCACCAGCGCCCAGCCGTTCAGGCCGGATTCAAAGAAGGCCCAGATGACGGTCAGAATAAAGGTGGTGATATATATCCAGTTGCCGAGCACCCGGCCGGTAAAGGTCAGGCCGCCGGAAACCGCCAGGGCCAGGCCGGCCAGCAGATAGTACCAGCTGCCCCCCAGCAGGACCAGTTTCACCCCGCCGATAACCAGGATCACACCAATCAGGACCAGCACGATGCCGAGCAGCTTCTGCCCCCATCCTGCTTTCGTTTGCGCAAAATAATTGGGCATCGCATCCTCCGCTGCCGGTTTCGGCAGTCCGGAGGGCGGTCGAAACTCGTTTCAAATTAAACTAGATCAGCATAGGATTCGAAAAATAAAGATTCAAAGTGTTACCGCTTTGCGTAACTAAGTTCTGCAGTGGAGGCCTTATGTTTCTGTTGGTTATGTCGCAGGCTGCGACAGTCAGGCCGTTTCCAGCTGCGTTTCGGCAAAGGCCTGGCGCGCCAGTCGTATCTGAGCGTGATGATCGCTGGCCCACGCCATGAGCCCCATCAACGGCGGCATCATCGATTCGCCCAGCCGTGTCAGGCGATATTCGACCGAAGGCGGCTGAGTCGGGAAGACATGCCGGCTGACCAGACCGTCGCGCTGCAGGTCGCGCAGGGTCTGGGTCAGCATGCGTTGTGAGATATCCGGCACGGCGCGTTTCAGCTCGCCAAAGCGATGCGGCCGGGTGCCCAGCGCCACCATCAGCAGACTCGACCACTTGTCGCCGATATGATCGAGCACATCGCGCACCGGGCATTTACTGCTGTCGATCTTGCCTTCCACTTCGACCATGACCGCTTTCATCGCCTGATGCAGCGCCGGTGTTATGATGGGTTCCTTCAAGGTAACTATCTCCCGTGAACCTGCCGTCTTTACAGACCGACATAAGCTACTATTTTACACATAGTCTCATTTCGTAACCACATATCATAAAGGAACCACCATGTCCAATCTTCTCGTCACCGGCGCCAACGGCAAGCTCGGTCGTCATGTTGTCCAGCTCCTTCTGGAAGCCGGCAAGGATCATATCATCGCCGCCTCGCGCGACACCTCGAAGATCGCCGACCTGGCCACCAAGGGCGCCGAAACCCGCGCCGCCGATTTCGATGATGCCGCCTCGCTGACCCAAGCCTTCAAGGGCGTTGATCGCGTGCTGATCATCTCGACCGACGCCCTCGGTTCCGGCCAGCGACTGAAGCAGCATCAGGCCGCGGTCAAGGCCGCCGCCGATGCCGGCGCCGAGATCGTCTACACCTCCATGCCCAAGCCCGATACGTCCGCCGTCATCTTCGCGCCCGATCACGCCGGCACGGAAAAGGCGGTGATCGCCAGCGGCCGCCCCTATACGATCCTGCGTGACGCCTGGTATCAGGAAAACCTGCTGATGAACCTGCCCGGCGCCTTTGCTTCCGGCACGCTTTACACCTCCGCCGGCGAAGGCAGGCAATCGCACGTCTCCCATGCCGATGTGGCGCGCTCGGCGGCCGCCGCGCTCAGCAAGCCGTCGACCAATGAGATCCTGACCCTGACCGGTCCGGAACTCCTAACCACAAAACAGATCGCCGCCCTGGCGTCGGAAATCGTCGGCAAACCGCTGGCCGTGGTCGATCTGAGCGACGAACAACTGGCGGGCGGCATGAAGGCGGCGGGCCTGCCGGAAGCCATCATCCCCATGCTGGTCTCCTTCGACACCAATACCCGCGAAGGCGGCTTCGATATCCTGACCGATGATGTCGAAAAACTGACCGGCCGCAAGCCGGAGCCTTTGCGCGCCTTCTTCGAAACCAGCAAGGCCGCCTTCTAACTTGCGAAGCCACGCATGCCCGTCTATCACAGCGGGCATGCGCATTCTTCCTGTCGAACCCGCTCACATTCCAGTCCTGTCGCAACTGGCGATGGATACGTTCAGCGAGACCTTCGCCCATCTCTATCCACCGGAAGACCTGACCGCCTTTCTGGAAAAGTCTTACGCACCGGAAAAGCTGGCGGTCGAGATCGCCGACACCGCACAGTTCTGGCGCATCGTCTATGAAGGTGATGAAGCCGTGGCCTATCTGCAGTGCGGTCCGGTCGGCCTGCCACATGCCGAGGCCGATCCGACGCGCATGGGCGAGCTGAAGCGCCTCTATGTCCGGGGCAGCCAGCAGGGCAAAGGCCTGGGAAAGATGCTGATGGCCGTTGCCCTTGGCTGGCTGGATGAAACCTACGGCCAGGCGCCGCAATGGATCGGTGTATGGAGCGAAAATCACAAAGCCCAGGCGCTTTATCTTTCGCAAGGCTTTGAAAAGGTCGGGGAATATCAGTTTCCGGTCGGCCAGACCCTCGATGACGAGTTCATCCTGTGCAGACGGCTTTAAGTCCGGCAAATATCCATGAATGCTTTTTCCGCCCGTGTACCTGACCGTTCCTTCAAACGGATCAGATAGAAGGCGCGCGGCGGCAGACCGACATCCACGCCCTGCAGCAGTCCCGCACGGATCGCCCGCTGCGCCACCAGTTCGGACTGTAGCGACACGCCCAACCCGGCCTCGACCACACCGCGTACGGATTCGTTCGACGGCAGCTCCATGACGATATTATCCGCCTCCAGCTTAAGCCCCATCGCCTCCAGATGATCGGCCAGAATATGCCGTGTGCCCGATCCGGGTTCGCGCACGATAAAGCGGAAGCCGGCCCAATCTGCGGGCTGCAACGGCTCCGGCAGGCTCTGGGCCATGGGCGCGATCAGCACCAATCTGTCGCCGGTCAGTTCGATCCGGCTGAGACGCGGCTCATCCACCAACCCCTCCACGATGCCGATATCCGCCTCGCCCGCCAGAACCCGTGCCGCCACGCCCTCGGTATTGCCCATGGACAGGCTTAAACTCAGTCCCGGCCAGACCGCATGGAAGCGCGCCAGACGCTCCGGCAGCCAGAAATTGCCCACGGTCTGGCTGGCGGCGATGCGTAAATGCCCGCGCTGTCCGCCCGTGACCTCATGCAGGGCCTGTTCGGCTTCATAGGCCCGCGCCAATACAGCGCGCGCTTCCGGCAGGAACAACCGCCCGGCTTCGGTGAGGGCAATGCCCCGGCCGATCCGGTCGAACAGTTTCGTACCGTACCGCGCCTCCAGCGCCGCGATCGCCGAGCTGACCGCCGACTGGGTCAGATTAAGCGTTTCCGAGGCACGGGTCAGATGTTCACGCTCGGCGACGGCAATGAAAATGCGAAGCTGCTCAAGGGTCATGCCGTTTTTTACGCGAAAGCGCGGATCAGGCCCAGCGTAAAAAGCGAGATGAACAGCGCACCGAAGGCGCCCAGGGCCAGTGGCGCCCAGCCCTTGGCCTTCAGGGCGCCGATATGGGTCTTCAGCCCCATCGCTCCCAGCGCCATGGCCAGCAGAAAGCCGGAGACCTGCCCACCGACCTGCGCCACCAAATGCGGCAGGGCCACCAGGCTGTTCAGCCCCATCAGCGCCACGAAACCGACCACAAACAGCGGCACCCCGACGCTGGCCTTTCCGCTGCCGGCCGGCCGACGCAAACGCAGCCCCATGACCAGCGGCGCCAGCAACATGATGCGCGTCAGCTTGGCGATGGCGCCCGTCTGTGTCGCTGCCTCGCCAACCTGCGTGGTGGCGCCGACCACCTGCGCCACCTCATGGATGGACGCCCCGGCCCACAGACCGTACTGGCGGGCATCTAGGGACAGGATCCGATCCGCCAGCGGCAGGACCAGCATGGCCGCCGTACCGAACAGGGTGACGAGCGCAATGGCGTAGGCCACGTCCTCATCCGACGCCTCGGTGACCGTATTGGTGGCCGCCACGGCCGAGGCGCCACAGATACTGGTGCCGGCGGCGATCAGTTCGGCCAGCTTCGGTGCAATCCCCAGTCGCGCCCCCACGAAACGGATGACGATGAAACTGACAAACAGACCCGCGGCGACCACCAGGAAACCCGGCAATCCCACCGATACAATCTGCCCGAAACTCACCTGTAGCCCCAACAAAGCCACCGCCAGACGCAGCAGGGTTTTGGAAGCCACAGCAATCCCCGGCTCCGCCGTTTCCGGTATGATCAGCACATGGCCCAGGATCATGCCGATAATCGTCGCGAGTATGGCTGGGGAGAAGGCGCCCATATGCGGCAGGTCGTGCAGTGCAAACCCCAGGCCCCCGATCAGCGCGGCCAGAATCAGTCCCGGAAAAGGTTTGGGCAGCCGGATAACACGGCGGGCAACAAGATCGGTCATAGACGCCTCTCCGGGCAAAGCTCTCAGTATGTCTGATGAGACCTTGCTTAGGCCGTTCTCTTCATTCGACCTAATGGATTAAATTTTTAAAATTGTTCGATTAAATTGATTGATTGCGCAACCACAGGGTCAGCGGCCAGGCATAGCCTTCGTTCTTGAGGTGGGTGATGACCAAGAGCGGATCGAGCCAGACCAGTTCGTGGTCCGCCTCGATTTTCAGCGCCGGATTTTCACCGACCAGCCGCACCTCGAAGATGTGGCTGTGGTTGTTATACGGCGTGCCATCCTCATGGATGAAGTAATGGCGCAGGTCGGCGATCGGCCGGACAACCTCGACGACCAGCCCAACCTCTTCGCCGAATTCACGCACCACGGCCTGTTCCGGGGTTTCGCCCAGATCGGCCGCGCCGCCGGGGAAATCATACTCATAGGGGCCATAGCCGATGCGCGAACAGGCAATCCTGCCGTTGATCGACAGGATGCCATAGCCGCCGGTGCGCGGCGCATAGTCCAGGCCCGGAAGCTGCGTGCCGTACTGATTAATCATTGCCATAGAGCAGCGCCCACGGATCGGCCACCTTGCCGGCGACGAAGTCGTCATAGGAGGCGGCCGGATAACCGACCCCTTGCGTCTTCGACTCGCGCCAGGCGTCCAGAAGGGCATCGCGCAGGTCGGAGGCCCCCTGCCCCAACCGCTCCGCCATGAAGGCCTTGCCGCGCGGATCGCCGTCCTTGAAACCGCCATCCTTTTCCAGCTGGTACATCGGGATCACCTGCTGGTAACTGCGCTTCAGACGCGCCGTAACGCACAGCTCGATCTTGTCTGTGCACGGCGTATAGGCACCGACATGGGCACGCACGTCAGCCGCGGTGATATTGGCACCGACATAAGGCCCTTCCAGTGGCACGTGGACCTTTTCGGTCGTAAAGCCCTGCGGATTGGGGAAATCGCCCCAGCCATTATAGTGGATGCTGAGGTGCAGGGGTTGGGTGGCATCGCCCATATAGTGCGCCAATATGCCAATATCGCGCAGGGTCAGATCCTCGCGGCGAATCCGGTCAGCACGGTACCAGGCCTTTTTTGACGCGTCCGTTTCGCGGCCTTCCATCAGGGTCAGGACGCGCCAGTAGGCCATGTCCTTGGTGACCTGCTGCCACATATCGACTGTCGCATACGGCAGGTATCCCGCCTTGCCGGGCTCGATGCTCCTGGCGCGCAGGGCCGCTTCATAATCGCTGCGCGTGGCCGGCAGCTCATCGAGCGACAGGCCACCCAGGGTCTTGCCGTCGTCATCCAGGTCGATGAAATGCGCCGGATCGCGCTCATTGTCATGAACCTTGCCGCTACCGCGCCAGCGGTCGGGCTCGCGGGCATATTCGCCAACATCGGCGATACCGGCCGGGCTGCGCAGGAAGGCCGGCGCATAGGCCGGCAGCGCCCGCAGCGCTTCCTCGCCCACCAGACGGTGGCCGGTCGAACCCCAGCCCCAGGCCGCGCCGGTGACAGCGACGCCCGCCAGAAGAGATGCTCCCAGAAGAGACGCTCTAAGAAGCTTTATTCGCATTTTCATGCCCCTTTTCCCTTTCAACGCCCCGGATTGTTAAACCTGAATTCAGTCCGTTTCCGGTGCCAGGGTGACTTCCAGCCCGTTCAAATCGTCACGCATCAGTATCTGGCACGATAGCCGCGACGACCGCTTCACCATGAAAGCTTCGTCGAGCTTTTCATCTTCCTCGTCCGATTTCGGCACCAGCTTGTCCTGCCATGTATCGGCGACATAAACGTGACAGGTGGCGCATTCCAGAGCGCCGCCGCATTCCGCCTTGATCGGCAGGCCGTTGTCGCGAATGATCTCCATGATCCGCCAGCCTTCCAGCGCCGGCAAGGTATGGGCCACGCCTTCGCGGTCGGTGCAGATGATGTGAAGCTCTTCGTCGCTCATGCCGGTTCTCTTAAACAACAGACGGGTTTTCGCGTGAGCGTTTAACGGCTTGGCCGGCAAAAGCCAACCAAAAAGCGCTTAGCCGCGCAGGGACCGGAGCTGCAGTTCGTGCAGATAGGCCGCCACATCGTGCAGGGCTTCGTTCATGGCTGTCTTGACCTTCTCTAGCCGCAGCTCCGCCCCAGCCGCCTCGCTGCGCTCCGCCATTTCCGCCGCCGCCGCCAGGAGGCCCGCGCCAATACCGGCCGCCGCGCCCTTGATGGTATGGGCCGCATCGCGCCAACCATCATGGCTGGTGGTCAATAGCGGTGTCCACAGCTCGCACTGCTGCTGGAACAGGTGCAACACCTCCTCCATCACCACCGCATCGTTCATGGTATAGGATTCGAGATAGGCGAAATCGACCGCTCCGGTGACGTCACGCAAGGCCATATCAGGCTCCTGAAAGGGAATCAGATAGTGAGCTTACATGCAAGGCGAACCTATGCCAGCAGATTGCGGTTGATCTCGGCAATGGTCTTGACCCCGGTCAGGGCCATGGCCGTGCGCATTTCCTTTTCGATCAGACCCAGCAGATTGGCCACGCCTGCTTCGCCGTGGGTGGCCAGGGCATAGATATAGGCGCGGCCAAGCAGCACCCCCTTGGCGCCCAGGGCCAGCATCCGCACCACGTCCAGCCCTGTGCGAATACCGGAATCGGCCAGGATGGTCAGGTCGTTCCCTACCGCCTCGGCGATCGCCGGCAGGGCCTTGCAGGTCGAGAGCGCTCCATCGAGCTGGCGGCCGCCATGGTTCGAGACCACGATGCCATCAGCGCCGAACCTCACCGCGTCCTTCGCATCTTCCGGATCGAGAATACCCTTGATGATCATCGGCCCCTTCCAGAAATCCCTGATCCACTCCAGGTCCTTCCACGAAATGCTCGGATCGAAATTGGCGCCCAGCCAGCCGATATAGTCTTCCAGACCGGTCGCCTTACCGAGATATTTCGACACATTGCCGAGATCGTGCGGCCGGCCATTGACGCCGACATCCCATGCCCAACCCGGCTTCATCATGGCCTGGACGATGCGGCGAACCGGGCCGAAATCACCGCTCATGCCAGAATGCCTGTCGCGGTAGCGCGCCCCCGGCACCGGCATATCGACGGTAAAGACCAGTTTGGTGACACCGAGCGCTTGTGCCCGTTCGAGCGCATGCTTCATAAAGCCACGATCCTTCAGCACATAAAGCTGGAACCAGATATCATGACCGGACTTCTCAACAATTTCCTCAAGAGGGCACAAGGAAACCGTTGAAATAATGTAGGGAATGCGCGCTTTCTTCGCGGCGCGCGCCACCTGCACCTCGCCGCGGCGGGCATACATGCCGCCCAACCCCACCGGCGCCAGCGCCACCGGCATGGCCATCTTTTCTCCGAACAGCTCGGTTTCCAGCGACAGGTCGGCGACATTGCGCAGTATCCGCTGGCGCAGAGCCAGGGACGACAGGTCACTGACATTGTTGCGCAGGGTCATTTCGGCATAGGAGCCGCCGTCGAGATAGTCGAACAGGAAGCGCGGCAGCTTGCGTTTGGCGGCTTCGCGATAATCGGTGGCGGCGGAAATGATCATAGCAGGGTCCTGTTGGCATCCAACCGCAGCACGAGGTCGGCGCGCTGCGGCATCTCGCTGAGGATATAGCGTGTAAGGCGCTCATAGTGTTGGATAAACTGCGCGATTTGCGCATCCGACATCACTTTTGTGCCTGCCTGGCCGGTCTTTTCCAACATGCGGGACAAATCGTGCTCCTGCTGCGTCCGCCAGGCCCCCACGACCTCGAATCCGGGCGCCGCCAGCAACACCAGTCGGTCGATTCGCGCAAACAATTGCCGGTAAGGGCCGGCCAGTTGCGCATTGACATAACGCCGCCAGACACCTTGCGGATCACGCTCGCGTTCCAGTTCGTTTGCCGGCGCGGCGAGGTCAGATTCGGTCTGCGGTCGCGCGCCGACACACCAGCCCTCAAGGAGGATGATATCCGGAGCGGTCACTTCCGGCCATTCGCTCACCGGCTTCGGCGCGTCTGTCGCCTTGTCGAAGCGCGGCAAATGAACCGGCTGGCCGGTCTTCAGGGCGTCGATCACACACTCGCCCAGGGCCACATCGTGCGTGCCGGGCACACCGCGCGTAACGAACAACGGCGAGATATCGACCGGCCGCTGATCGGGCGCCAGGTAGAGGTCATCCAGCGACAGAAGCGCCACGGTGATCCCCTGCGCTTCCAGGCGCCCAGCCAGCCCGTGAGCCAGGGTGGATTTGCCCGACCCTTGTGCGCCACAGAGGCCCAAAACAAGCGGTTTTTCAGCTTCTTGCCGCCATGTCCTGACTTTAGATTCTACCTGATCAAGCGACCCGGTCACGCACGGACTCCCCCGCGAAGAAGAGATCGACATTGGCAGCCGCCCGCATACCCATGGCTTCGCGCGTCTCGACCGTGGCGCTGCCGAGATGCGGGAGAAGAACCGCGTTCGACAGGTCCAGCAAGGCCGGATGCACCACCGGCTCAGCTTCATAGACATCCAGCCCTGCCGCCCAGATGGTGCGTGCTTTCAGCGCCTCGGCCAGGTCGGCTTCATTGACCACCGAGCCCCGTGCCGTATTTATCAGGATCGATGTCGGTTTCATCAGTTTCAGCAGACGGGCATCGACCATGTGCTTCGTCTCTGCGCCGCCGGGCGTATGCAAAGAGAGCACATCGGCTTCCGCGGCCAGTTGATCGAGCGAAGCCACATAACGCGCCTTAAGCGGCCCTTCGACATCCGCGCCGGCCTGGCGACGGCTGTAATAGGCGATATTCATGCCAAGCGCGCTGGCGGCCTTTTGCGCGGTCGCCTGGGCAATACGCCCGAAACCGACCAGTCCGAGCGTCTTGCCTTCCAGCGATTGCCCCATCAGGGCCGTGGTGCCCCAGCCCTTCCATTGACCGGCCCGCAACTGGCGCTCACCTTCAGAAGCGCGGCGCGAGGCCATCAGCATCAGCATTATGGCGATATCGGCGGTGGCGTCGGTCAGTACGTCAGGCGTGTTGGAAACGGTGATCCCGGCGGCTTTGGCGGCGGCAACATCGATATTTTCATAGCCGGCGCCATAGTGACCGATCATCTTCACCCGCGCATTCGGCACACCGAAAACAGCCGCGTCCATCGGGTCCCCCAGGGAGGAACACAGGCAATCATAGTCCAGCATCGCCTGCTGCAATTCGGCATGGGTCAGGGGCTTACCCGTCTCATTGACCGTCGCGTCGTAATGCGCCTGCATATAGGCTTGCGCGCCGGCGGGCCACGGACGGGTGATCAGGATCTTGGGACGGGTCATCGATTTCTCACAAATTTTTAGCATCTCCAAAGATGCAAATCATTGCATCTTTGGCAAGGGCGACTGCCCGCCGCGCACGTTTGCGCGCTCTTGAGCAAAAAAGCTAATAGCAGATTGCGCTTACGCAATCTGCTATTAGCGCCGCTTGAAAAGCGGCGCACGTTTTTCCTTGAAGGCGGCGCGGCCTTCCAGCGCATCTTCGGTGGCGAAGCAGATGGTTTGCAAATCGCGTTCGTATTCCACGGCCTTTTCATAAGGCATGGTGTGGGCGGCGCGCAGGTTCAGCTTGCCGGTTTCTGCCGCGATCGGCGCGCGGCTGGCGATGGTTTCAGCGATCGCGCGGGCACGAGCCATCAGATCGGTGGGTTCGCACACCTCGCTGACCAGGCCCCATTGCTCGGCCTTTTGCGCGGATATGGCATCACCGGTCAGGATCATCAGTGAGGCATTGGAGGCCCCGATAGAATGGACCAGCCCCGCCGCCATACCGCCGCCGCCAATCCAGCCGAGCTTGATCTCCGGCGCAGCGAACTGGGCGTTCGATGAGGCGATGCGGATATCGCAGCTCATAGCCGTTTCTAATCCACCACCGAAGGCATAGCCATTGACCGCCGCAATGGTCGGCTTGAGGCACAGGCGGATGGCGTCGCAGTAGTCGCCGCGATTACGGAATTCCCACGGCGTGGCGTAGTCGTCGAGCGTGCGGATATCCGAGCCAGCACAGAAAGCGCGTTCACCGGCGCCGGTGACGATCACGCAGCGGATAGTATTGGATGTATTGCATTCGGCCACGGCGGCTTCCAGTGAATAGGCCATTTCCGGCGTCATCGAGTTGAGCTTGGCCGGGCGATTGATGGTGATGACGGCGACATGGCCATCCACTTCAAACAGGAGGTCTTCAGTCATGAGGGTCAGCGTTCCGATCCCGGAATCCGCGTTCCGGCATAGAGGGTTTGCAGTTGAATCAATAGTTGACCATGCGGCAGCCGGGCATAAAGCGTGTCGCGGATGGCTTGCGACGCCGCGGTCTGAAAAGCGATGGCGCGGTTATGACGCGGCCGGACATAGGCGGCTTCCAGCGTATCTGCGGTATTGCGATAGAAGTTACCCCAGCGGTCATTGACGCCCTCGTCGCTCCAGGCAGCGCGCAGCGACGGCTGGCCATCATGCGCCGGAATGAAGCCGATCTGCGCCGGCGGCGACATCAGCCAGCGCAGATGATCGAGCAGTTCAGGCGTAAGATTACACCGCTTCGATATGCCGATACCCGTGCCGCCCAGGGTCGAGCCGATTCCGCCGGCGCTGCGCGGTGCATTGGCGAAGGTGAGGTCATTGGCATAGTTCACATAGCCATAGATCAGCGGACATAAAGCTACATCGTCATGATCGACCATATGCTGGAGAATGCCGATCGGGTTCTTATCCCGCACACTGGGTGGCGACTTATCCGTCAGGCGCTGCATGATATCGAGCGCGGTCAGCCCGACGGCTTCACTGACAAACAGGTCCGGGTCTTTCACCGCCGGGCGCTCACCGAGCGCCGCGCAGATTGACTGAAAACTCAGCGCCGCGTGCGGTCCGGCCAGTGACAGCGCTACAGGCCCATCGAAAGCTAGCACCTCATCCCATGTCTGCGGGATATTGTGGCCACTTTTACACGCCATCACTTGCGTGGCGGCATCGAGCGGCAAGGCCCAGTGCCGACCAGCAAACTGGTAGCTTTTCAGCGACAGACCGATGCAGTCGCGTGTCCAACCGTCGATCTCTTCCGGCGTGAAGATATCCTCCAGCGGCCGCAGGCAATCGCCGGCCACCGCCTCGCCGACATGCGGGTGATCCAGCACCACCAGGTCGTACTGTTCGCATAGTTCGGCGATGGGGTGCGTCTCAAACCCCTCCAGCGAATGCTTATCCCATGACAGGCCAAGCGCGGGATTGGCCTTTGCCGCCGCATCCAACGCATTGAAGCCACGCGGATGATCCCAGGTCAGGCCCTTATACATCGGCCTGTTTCACCGCACCGCTGGCCAACAGAGCATCGATCTCAGCTTCGGACTTACCAGCCGCCGCCAGGATTTCGCGCGTATGTTCACCGACGCGCGGGGCGCCTCGATCAACGGTTGACGGTGTCTTGGAAAACTTGATCGGGAAGCCCGGTGTTTTCACACGGCCTTCCGTCGGATGATCATATTCAACGAAAGTGCCATTGTGCTTGATCTGCGGATCGTTGACGACCTGTTCATAGCCATAAACCGGTCCGCACCAGATATCGACCGGTCGGAACAGATCGAGCCATTCCTGAGTCGTCTTTTCCTCCAGTTTAATGCGCGTCATGGCATAGATTTCATCGCGGTAGGTCCACGAATCCGTCTGGTCCTCCAGATCAGCAAAGAAGGGCTCACCGATCAGTTCGCCCAGCTTTTTCAGATTGGCCATGGCGATGGTGATGTAGCTGTCCTTCGTCTTGAAGACACCGTAAGGCGCACGGATATAGCTATGGGCGTGCGGCTCCACCGTACGGGTCTGCGGCTTTTTGCCGACCGTGAAGACCGACAGCTCCTGCATCTGGATGGTGGTGATGGCGTCCAACATATTGACCTCTACCTTCTGCCCCTCACCCGTGCGTTCACGGTGGAACAGCGCCGCCAGAGCCCCCTCGAAAGCCGTGTACGCTGTAATAGCATCGACGAGGTACTGGCCCGCCGGCGAGGGCGGCGTGTCCTTCGATCCGGCCGACATCATGGCGCCCGACATGGATTGCAGCAGCAGGTCCTGACCGGGATAGTTCTTGTAAGGCCCCTCCTCGCCGTAGCCCGACATCGACACATAGACGAGCTTCGGATTGATGGCCGACAGGGTCTCATAATCGACGCCGAGACGCGCCGCCACACCAGGCCGATAGTTCTGCAGGAAGACATCCGCCGACTTGACCAGATCGAGCAGCAGAGCCTTACCTTCCGGCGATTTGAGATCGACGGCCAGCGAACGCTTGTTGCGGTTCAGCGACAGGAAAGAGACATTGATCTCATTGCCCCAGGCGCCACCGGCCGGGGCATGGCGCTGCCATTCGCCGGTGGTCGGCTCCACCTTGATGACGTCCGCACCCATATCGCCCATGCGCTGCGCTGCGAACGGCCCCGCCATGGCGATGGAGCAATCGAGAACGCGAATGCCGCTTAAGATACCCATGTGAAATCAAGTCCTTATAAGTCTGTTTTAATCCATCACCCAACCGCCATTGACGTTCAGCGTCTGGCCGGTGATGAAACCTGTGTCTTCGGAAGCGAGAAAAGCGATAGCATTGGCGATATCGCCGACATGGCCGCGGCGCTTGACCGCCTGCTGGGCCAGAACATGGCGGTTATAGCCTTCCGGATCGGGATTGATCGCCTCGGCATCGGTCGGGAAAGCGCCCGGCGAGATGGCATTGACCGTCACGCCATAGGGGCCGAACTCCCGCGCCCAGGCGTGGGTCAGGCCGATCAGGGCCCCCTTTGAGGCCACGTAAGGGTATATATTCGGCCAGCCGCCGGACAGGGTGATCGAGGCGATATTGATAATGCGGCCGAAGCCCTTGGCCTTCATGCCGGGCAAGGCTTCCTGCACAGCGACAATACCGGCATCAACATTGACGCACTGGACCTTCTGGTGGTCCTCGATCGTAAATGCCTCAAAAGATTTAGACGGATAGATGGCCGCGTTGTTGATGACCACATCATAACCGCCCGTCTCTTCCCGGCGGGCACGGATATCGGCGCGGAAGCCTTCGAGATCGGACATGTCAGAGCGTGTTACCAGCAGGCAGCCGGTGGAAATGTCGGCTGCCGCCGATGTCAACGCCGCGATCTTGGTGTCATCATGATCGACCGCCACGACGGTGGCGCCACGCGCCAGAAAGTTCAGCGTGGTCTGAAGTCCCAGGCCACCGGCCGCGCCCGTGTAGAGGATTGTGCGTCCCTGCATATCAGCGCCCCTCGATTGGCGGGAAATGACCGGATGGCGCGGGATAGTCTGCCGCCGGCTGAAGGCTAACCGCTTCGATCCGGCTGACAGCATCGGCCACGGCGCCAGCGTCCGGCAGGATGCGGAAGACGCTGTCGTAACGACGCTCATCGCCATGTTCGAGCCAGATCAGTTCGCCACGCTCTTTCGCAAAGGGCTTGCCGAAAACATGGTTGGAGGCCGGCTCAATTCCCAGGGCATAATGGCCAGCCTGGAGGTTTTGCCACTCATACATGGCCGGGAACTGCGCCTTCAGCACCTCTACTTCGAAGCCGAAACCAATGTTTTCATTGATCAAAGCGACATTGACCTTGCCCGCCGCATCGGCCTGCATATCGTGCTGCCAGACCTGCTCGTGGAAGTTCAGTTTCGGCTCCGACAGCGTACGATAACCAACCCCCTGCTTCTGGTAATCTTCCGCATGAGCCGCCCAGACCACATCGCGGATTGGCGCCACATAGCGCGAGCCCTCGGCCAGGACCGGATGCCCCACATTGATATGGTAACAGTACATGTGCGGCGTGCGATAGAAACCGTGATTAACCACGCGGTCATGCAGATGGATGTCGTTGGAACCGACCTTCACTTCGATACGACGGATCAGATGCAGATCCTCACCAAAGACGGTGGACTGCTGAACCACACCCTCCGCCCACAATATGCAATCCTCGCCCTCCCAGCGTTCGCCATAGCCAGTCAGTCGCGCCGGAATGGTGCCAATGCGGCCATGCAGGGACGACTTCACTGTCTGGCGCGGCCCATAGACGTACTGACTGGCATCATCGTCATCCATGAACAGGATATGATCGAGACCGCAGGTCACCATCAGGCCAGAGAAGGAGCGGAACCAACCCAGGCCACCCTCGCTTTCATATTCATGCAATCCCGGATGACGAAAACCGGAGGGTGAATGCCAGCCCACGGCGCGACCATTGTGCTCGCAATCGGCGATATCCATGGCCCGATCGACCAGAACCGTGAAGCGAAGCCCCGTACCCGTGCGAAACTCCAGCATCCGCACACCACGCTCCACACCATCCCCCAGCGTCATCAGGCGCACGCCGGCGAATTGTGACAACTGCCCGGTATGCGCCGACAGTTCACGGCGCGTGTAGGTTCGTTTGAAAAGCTCCGCCATCGGCCAGATCGCATCCCTGTACACATTTATTTTTTGATGCGCTCCAGTCATATACCGATCAAGAGTGATGTCAATACATCATCATACATCATATGTGTAATTTCTTTTTCGCCATCGCTATAAATTGGAAATTTAAAATAAAATCAGTATATTGATTCTGAGAGCCCGCGTACGACACCGCTCGCACCTGTATGCATGTCATGAAATTTGCTTGACTCACCCCGGCATATTCGATGTATTTTGATGCCAAAGACAGCCCCTCGCGCCAGGCGGCTGAATTCAGGGAGAAGCGCACCCATGGCCGTGAACCGCGCCACTCTGATCGATATCGCCAGACAGTCTGGCGTTTCCACCGCTACCGTCGACCGCGTGCTCAACAAGCGCCCCGGCGTACGCGAACGCACGCGAGAGATTGTTTTCCAGACCGCCTCACGCCTGGGCTATATCGCCTTGCCGGGAGAGGCCACAATCAGCCGTGCACCGGTGGCACTGGATTTCATCCTGCCCAATGGCACCAATAGCTTCATCCGTAACCTGTCGAAATCTCTGGAAGAGATCAGCGCCGACCGCGGCGATATTGAGTTACGCCTGCACCTGACTGAGGGCTTCGATCCCTACGCCCTGGCCGATGCCCTGCTGAAGCTTTCAGGTCAGTCAAGGGCGGTTGGCGTGATCGCCCTGGATCACCCTGTCGTACGCGAAGCCCTGCGGCAGTTGCGCAATTCCGGCACGCTCGTCTTTACCCTGATTTCCGACATCTCGAATGTGCCGCGTGAAAGCTATATCGGCATCGACAATCGCGCCGCCGGCCGCCTGAGCGGCTATCTGCTCGGCCGTCTGTTGCCGAAGGCGCCGGCCAAGCTGGCCCTGTTCGCCGGCTCCTTGTCTTATCGCGGCCATGAAGAACGCGAGATGGGCTTTCGCCATATCCTGCGCGAGTCCTACCCCAATCTCTCTGTCGTCGAACTGCGCGAGGTGCACGACGATGACGAAGCCGCCTATCGCGAAGCCCGCACCCTGCTCCAGCAATATCCGGACCTGGCCGGTATCTACAATATCGGCGCCGGTAATCGCGGCATTGCCAGGGCGCTGGAAGACTCCGGCCGCGACCAGAAGATCGTCTTTATCGGACACGAACTGACCGACCATACCCGCAAGTTCCTGCTGGATGGCGTGATGGACGCGGTGATCGACCAGAACCCCTATGTCGAGGCGCGCGAGGCGATCGACCAGCTGGCCCGCACCCTGCGCGGCGAGACCGTGAAATCCTATCTGCCGATCCGCGTCCAGGCGATCTTCAAGGAGAATATTCCGGAATGACCGATACAATCCGGAAGGTCTTTGCCGTCGATATCCATGCCGAGGGCATTGAAGCTTACAAGGCCTGGCACCGGGCCGGCGGGCCACCACAGGCCGTGACCGATGCCATCCGGGCCGACAATATTCGCGAACTGGAAATCTATCTGGTCGGCGACCGCATGGTATTGATCATGGAACAGGGACCGGACTTCGATCCGGCCGCCAAGGCGGCGCGGGATGACGCCAATCCCGATGTCCAGGCCTGGGATGCCTTGATGCGCACCTTCCAGAAGCCCCTGCCCTTCGGCCCGGAAGGCTCGACCTGGCTGGAAATGGCGCGAATCTACACATTGGCTGAGCAACCCTAAACACAGCCGGGCTTGCGCAGAGCCGTATTTTCTGCAAACATAATACATATTATAATAAATGAGGAAATGCCAGATGACGCTCTCTCGCCGCGGCCTGCTGTCCGCCGCCGCCCTGATGCCGGCCGCCACAAGCCTTCCTGCCCTGGCCGCAGGCAATAGTTTGCAGGTCATGGCGCTGAAGGCCAATGCGCTGACCGATCCGATGGGGCTGGACGATCAGGCCGTAAGACTGTCGTGGCAGCTTATTTCCACCGAGCGAAACACGATGCAGGCCTCGTACCGGGTCAAGGTCGCTTCCACAGCAGCCGCTTTGAAAGCGGGGCAATACGATCTGTGGGATTCCGGTGAGGTCTCATCCGATCAAAGCTTCGATATCGCCTACCATGGCCAGCGGCTGGAGTCCCGGGCACAGGCCTTCTGGCAGGTGACCGTTACGGACACTCACGGTCATCATGCCACCAGCCCGACCGCACACTGGGAAATGGCTCTGCTCGATCCGGCTGACTGGACCGCCCGCTGGATCGCCGCCGAAGACGCCGAACAACGCGCCGATCGTGAAACCGGTCTGATCTGGGTCAGCGGTGGCCGCGCGCCGGACAAGAGCCATCGCCTGTTCCGCCTGAAATTCACCCTGCTGCAAGCCACGGACACCACCGTCCTCACCATCGCCAACAACAATTACGACCTCTTTATCGACGGACAGACCATTACATTACCACCGACCGGCGAGCCCCGTTTCGGCAAGGCCGAGCTGGTGGAAACGCCGATAAACCTGGCGGCCGGCGATCACGTCGTCGCCCTGAAGGTGCGCGATCCGGATGGCTTTCTTGCCATGTACCAGCCGGAGATTGCCGCCGGCCTCATGATCCGTGCCGGTGAGCAGCGCATTTCCAGTGTTGGTACGAAAACCGCTTTGGGCGAGCCAGCAGGCTGGACCACAACGACCTTCAATGACGGCGGCTGGCAGACCGCAGTCAAAGCCGCCTATCAGATGGCGGCCTTCCCCGGAAAAGGCGCCTTCCTGCTGCGCAGGGACTTCGAAGCGAAAACCGTGGTTTCCGCCCGCCTCTATGCCAGTGCATTGGGTGGTTACGAGACCTGGATCAATGGCGCCCGTGTCGGCGACGCCCTGCTGACGCCCGAAAGCAGCGATTTCCGCGATCACGCCCTTTATCGCGTCTATGATGTGACGAAAATGATCCGAAACGGTGAGAACACTATCGGCGCTCTGGTCGGCGATGGCTGGTATGGCAGTTACAATGCGCCGGCCGGCCGTTTCGCCTATGGCCCGCCCCCTCTGCGCTATATCGCCCAGCTTGAAATGACCTACAGCGACGGCACCCAATCGCGCCTCATTACAGATGAAAACTGGTCGATTGCCCCTTCACCGATCACATCCAGCGAAATCTATAATGGCGAAACCTATGACGCCCGGCGAGAAATCCCCGGCTGGTCCGAGCCGGGCAACCCTACGGATTGGCAACCCGTCCATCTCGCCCCCATACCGCCCTGCGCACTCAAGGCGCAAAGCTCACCGCCGATCCGCCGGACGCAGATCCTGACCGCCAGATCCATCAAGAAGATGGACAACGGCAATTACGTCTTTGATTTCGGTCAGAACTTCGCCGGCTGGGCCCGGTTGAAGGTGGCGGGCAAAGCAGGCGATACCGTTACCCTGCGCTTTGCCGAAGTCCTGCTGGCCGATGGTCATGTCGATCAATCCAACCTGCGCGCCGCAAAGGCCACCGATACCTATATCCTCAAGGGAGACCCGAAAGGCGAGACCTTCGAGCCGCATTTCACCTATCATGGCTTCCGCTATGTCGAGGTGTCAGGCTATCCCGGCACACCCGGCGCCAGCGACATCACCGGCATCGTCATCCATTCCGACCTGGCGGAAACCGGCCATCTGCGCATTGGCAACCCCATCATCCAGCAACTGTGGCAGAATGCCCTGTGGAGCCAGCGCTCGAACTTTGTCGGCCTGCCGACCGATTGCCCGCAACGCGATGAGCGCCTCGGCTGGATGGGCGATGCCGGCGTCTTCTGGGATGCCGCCGCCTTCAACATGGACGTCACCACCTTTACACAGCGCTTCATGGGCGATGTGCGCGATACTCAAAGCCCGGAAGGCGCCTTCCCGGACTTCGCCCCCAATACCTGGGACGCGGCCTGGGGCACATACGGCGCCTCGCCCGGCTGGGCCGATGCCGGCATTATCCTGCCCTGGACCGTGTGGCAGCGTGCCGGCGACACCGCCATCATCGAGCAGAACTGGCCGGCGATGACCGCCTACCTGACCTTCCTGAAAACCAACAATCCGGACTTTATCTGGACCAACAAGCGCGGCCACGACTATGGCGACTGGCTCGCGCTGGACGCCAGGGAACCCGGCGATCCCACCACACCGAAGGATCTGGTGGCCACGGCGATGTGGAAACAGTCCGCCGACATGATGACGGAAATGGCCAGGGCCACCGGCCGCGATGCCGCCCCTTACGCCGAAACCGCCAGCGCCATCCGGACCGCCTTCATCAAGGCCTTTGTCCATCCCGATGGCAGTCTCGGCAATGGATCTCAGACCGGCTACATACTGGCGCTGAAATACGGTCTGGTGCCCGACGACCTGCGGGCCACCGCCGCCGCGCATCTGGTGGCCGATATAAAACGCCGCGGCATGCTGCTTTCGACCGGCTTCCTCGGCACGCCCTCAAGCCTCGATGTGCTGAGCGACGCCGGATATGACGATATCGTTTATAACCTGCTGCTGCGCACCACCTTCCCCAGTTGGGGCTATATGGTCGCCAAGGGCGCCACCACCATCTGGGAACGCTGGAATGCCGATACCGGCGACGTATCGATGAATTCCTTCAATCACTATGCGCTGGGTGCGGTGAACGGCTTCGTTTTCCGCCGAATCGCCGGGATTACGCCCGCGGCGCCAGGCTTCAGAACCTTCACCTTCGATCCGGTGCTCGATCCGCGCGTCAAGACCGGCGGCGGCGATTACGACAGCGTGCTCGGCCGCATCTCAACCGACTGGACGCAGACGCCTCAGGGCTTTACGCTGGATATTACCGTACCGGCCAATGCCCGCGCCATCCTGCACTTGCCCGGTACGCAGATCAGCGAAGGCGGCAAGCCGGTCAAAACCACTATCGAAGACGGAAAAAGCCGCCTGGAGATCGGTTCCGGCCGATACCGATTCTTGTCACGTTAACTTTTCAGCACAAAAACAGTCACATATCCGCAAAACGGCTGTCATCAAATCACCCTATCCGCTGAAACCATCGGAAACAGCGGGAGCCTTATGGGGATGGTCAGCCGCCGGAAAGTCCTGTTTGCCGCAGGCACGATTGCCGCCGCGCCCGCGCTCGGCGCATCGGCGCTTCCCGAAACGCCCTCCGCCGTCCGCTTCGAACATGGCGTCGCTTCCGGCGATCCCCTGCCCGATGCGGTGATCCTGTGGACACGGATCAGCGGCCTGGAACGCGGCGCCGATATTACCTGGCAGGTGGCGCACGACGATAGCTTCACCACACTGATCGCCCAGGGCAAGACCTATACCGATGCCGGCCGCGACTATACGGTCAAGGTCGATATACGCGGCCTGACGCCGGATACCGATTATGTCTATCGCTTCCTGGCTGGCCCGATCGCTTCGCCCGTAGGCCGCACCCGCACCCTGCCGCTGGAAACGGACAAGGTGGTGCTGGCAGTGGCCTCCTGCTCCCTGCATCCGAACGGCTATTTCAACGCCTATCGCGCCATCGCCGACCTGCCCCGCGTCGATGCCGTGGTCCATCTTGGCGACTACATCTACGAATATGGCGCGGGCCTGACCGATTACGGCATGGGCAATGGCCGTATGCTGATGCGTATCCCCGAACCGGCGCACGAGATCGTTTCCCTGGCGGACTACCGGATGCGTCATGCGCAGTACAAGCGCGATGCAGACCTTCAGGCCGCCCATGCCCGTGCGCCCTGGATCTGCGTCTTTGACGATCACGAGATCTGCAACAACCCCTGGCGCGACGGTGCGGAAAACCACCAGCCGGACGAAGGCGACTGGGGCGTGCGCAAGGCGGCGGCGCTCAAGGCCTACAGCGAATGGATGCCGATCCGCGACGCTGAGCCCGGCAAGTTGCGCGAAGCCATTTATCGCAGTTTCCGCTTCGGCAAGCTAGCCGAACTGGTCATGCTGGAAAGCCGGCTGCTGGCGCGTAGCAAGCAGCTCGATTATGCCGAGGACCTGACCTTCAGTGACGGCAAGCCGGACAAGGCCGCTTTCCGCGCCAGGCTGAATGATCCGGCGCGCGAACTGCTGGGCGCCGATCAGCGGCAGTGGTTGCAGAACACCCTCAGTCAGTCGGTGCGTGATGGCGTGACCTGGCAGGTGCTGGGCAATCAGGTCGTCATGGCGCGGGTCAATGGCCCGGATATCGTCAAACGCCTGGGGCCGGATACGGTCAAGGGCCTGCGCGGCATGTCGCCGGAAGGCGTGCGCAAACAGCTAGATACCTTCGTGGCCCTCTTCGATAGCGCCGATCCCCTACCGTTCAATCTCGACGCCTGGGACGGTTATCCGGCCGAGCGCGAACGTCTCTACGCCATGATCAAGACCGCCGGCGCGCGGACCGTGGTGGTTTCCGGCGACAGTCATTGCGCCTGGGCCAACCAGCTTTGTGACGGTGTTGGCCAGCCCGTGGCTGTCGAACTGGGCGTCACCGCCATCACCAGCCCGACGCGCTGGCTCGATTCCTGGCTGCCCGACCTGAAGCTGGCCGAAACCCTGGCGGACCAGAACAGTGAAGTTCTGGCCGCCGAAGACGCCTATAACGGTTTCGTTCGCCTGACCCTGACGCCGGACGAGATGGTCGGCGAATGGATGTCGGTCAATACCATTACCTCGCGCCAGTTCACCTGCTTCCCTCAGCGGAAATTCTCGGCCAGGGTGGAAGCCGGCCCGCTCTGGCTCAAGGCATAGACTTTACGGTTTGGGCCCTTCGTAATTCCACACCACGCGATCATGCAGGTCCTTGCCGGCGAAGGCCTCAACGACATTGTCACCGTCCTTCAGGTCAATCTCCCAGATGGCGACGTGATCGCCCGCCGGCTGCGCGCCAATCGGCTGGCCATTCAGTGACAGCCTGACCTCGGCCTGATTGGAATAGACTTTCACCTTCACATGGCGGATGCGCTTGCGGATATCGCGCGGGCTGGTGATATGGACCATGCCCTTGTCCGACCAGTTGGCCTGATACCAGTAATAGGCATCCTTCTTCGTCTGGCGGTCTTCGGTCACCAGTCCCTTGTCATTGATCGCCGGACGGTCGCCTTCATTGCGGCGGAAGGACGGAAAATCGAACGCCACCCAGATGAAGTCCGACCACAGATAAGGCCGCGCCTTCAGTTCGCGCCAATTGCCTTCATGATAAAGCGCCTGATATTGCTCCGGATGCCAGAAGGCCTGCGGCACCACGGCCTTGGGTGCGTCTTCCTGCTGAAGGATACTGGCGCCGGCGCCATATTCCGATACGCCAAAAATGCGTTTTGGGTATTTCGCGTGCAGCGCATCGGCCCACTTGCCCATGTCGGCGAAGGTGTCTCCATACCAGCCGAAATAGCGGTTGTAGGAAATGACATCACTGTGCCCGGCCACCGGATCGTCGTCGGCCAGGCAGCAATGGGCGTAAACCGTGGGCCGTGTCGGGTCCATGGTCTTGGCCGTGCTCTGCAAGGCGGCCAGGACGAGATTGGGGTCCGGATCGGTGTGGCGGATCTCATTGCCCAGCCCCCACAAGGCCACAGACGGATGGTTGTAGTTCTGCGCGATCAGTTCGCGCATCTGCTGAACGGCGTTGTCCTGAAAGGCCTGACCGGCGCTGATCTCATCGACCAGCGGCACTTCGGTGGTCAGCAACATGCCCATGCGGTCGGCATCGTCATAGACGCGCTGCGGATGCTGCATATGGGCCAGACGCAGGGCCGTAACACCCATATCGTCCAGGATCTGCATGTCCTCATCTATATCGGCATCGCTGACCGCCGTGCCTTTGTCCTTGCGGCCCGGCTGCTGCATATTGGCGCCGTAGATGCGATAGGGCTGGCCATTGAGCAGGAAACCCTTATCGGCATCGATCGCCACAGTCCGGATACCCAGTGGCACGCTTATCCGATCATTTCCCGCCTCTACCATTACCGAATAGAGATAAGCGTCCTTGCGACCATTCCACAAATGCGGACGGTTGACGATGAGCGCCTGCTCAATCGGCAAGGCCTGTCCAGCGGCTAGTGAGACGCCTTGCGAACCGGACGCCACGGCCCGGCCGTTTTCGTCGAGAATACGCGTCCTGACGGTCGTCTTCGCCAGCTGTTCGCTGTCATTTTTCAGCAGGATGCGCGCACCGATATCGGCCTTTGCCGCGCTGATCGATTTAGTGGTTACATACACACCCGGCCCGCCATGATCCATCAGATCGATATGAACCCCGCCGGTGGTGATCAGGGATACATTGCGATAGAGCCCGCCAAAGACGTTAAAATCTCCCGTGAGCGGCGCCACCTGGGGCACACGACTATTATCGACCCGCACCGCGATCAGGTTATTGCCGGCTTTCAGCGCCTCGGTGATATCGAAACGGAAGGCCGCATAACCGCCTTCGTGATGCCCGACATTCCGTCCATTGACCCAGACATCCGTGATAAGCGCCGCGCCGTCGAATTGCAGAACATAACGCTGGCCCGCCACGGGCGTGATGTCGAGCTGTCGGCGGTACCAGCCCGGTCCGCGATAATAGACGCCCTCCAGTTCTCCGCGGGATTTATCCCCGCCCTGGTTGGCATCATCGGCATTGAAGGTATGCGGCAGAGTAACGGTTTGCCAGCCCGTCGCCTGAAAATCGATGCCCTGTGCTGCCGGTACATCGCCCTTCATGAACAGCCAGTTGTCATTGAGAGACATCTGCTCACGGGCCATGGCCGGTAAGGCGAAAAGGGCGGCGAACACCCAAATCAGGCGGGCAAGATGTTTCATGATGGCGTTTCCTGTTTATGCCGCCACCCTATTCTGACACCGGTATCATGACAAGGAAATTCGTATGATGAATTTAAAAGGGCGCCTCTGAATGAAAATCCATCCTGTCTCCCGTAACCGGATGCGGCAAACTTAAGCGCTCGGCGTGAAGCAGCAGACGCGGGCTTAAACACTCGATTTCCGGCGGGGCATAAAAGACGTCTCCCAGTATCGGATGGCCAATCGCCATCATATGCACGCGCAACTGGTGCGACCGGCCGGTGACCGGCTCCAGTTCGACCCGTGTGGTCCCCTGTCCGCTTTCCAGCGCACGCCAGCGTGTTAGCGAAGGCTTGCCGATCTCATGATCAATCATCTGGCGCGGCCGGTTGGGCCAGTCGGTGATGAGCGGCAAATCGACCTCACCCTCACCCTCCAGAGCGCCCGCCACCACGGCAATATAGCACTTCGAGACATGGCGATCGGCGAAAGCTTTCGACAGGGTGCGATGCGCCTCGGCCCCGCGCGCGAAGACCATCAGGCCGGACGTGGCCATATCCAGCCGGTGCACGGTCAGGGCGTCAGGATAATCGGCCTGCAACCGCGTGATCAGGCAATCCTTGTTTTCCGGCAGGCGGCCTGGCACGCTCAGAAGGCCGGCGGGCTTTTCCGCCACCAGCATATGATCGTCTATATAGTGAATATCCGTCACCCGGCAGCCTTGCCCATGCGCACAATTTCCAGGCTCAGGCCACCGGCCATCTGGGCTTCGGCGGTCTCGATCTGCGTATAACCATAGGCCCGATAAAGCGGAATGCCGGTCAGGGTCGCCCCCAGTTCAAAGCGCCGGAAACCGGCGGCCGTGGCAGCGGCCTCGCAAGCGTGCAGCACCTGCCCGCCCAGGCCGCGTCGCGTCCAGCCAGGCTTGACGAAAAAGGCCCGGATGCGGGCAGCGTCCGTCGCCGGATCAAGCCGGTTATCCTCCCGCCCCGCCAGGGCATCGGCGCCATAAAGCGTCTTGCGGAAACTCCAGCCGCCACAGGCGACGATCTCGCCTTCGGTTTCGATCACCAAATAGGTCTGATCGGTGATCAATTGCGTATCGACGCCAAAGACCGTGCCGAGCGCCGCCTCACGCTGGGCCAGACTGTAATCGCCGGCCTGCAACACCATGACCGACTCGGCAATCAGCGCTTTCAGGTCGGGAATATCCGCCGGCAGCGCGGTACGCAGCATAAAGTTCATAGATGGAGCAATACCAGCGCGATCAGAGCGGGCAAGGCCTGAATGAACAGAATCGACTTCTTGACCGTGAAACCACCGTAAAGCCCGGCCACGATCACGCACGTCAGGAAGAATATCTTGATATAGAAACCGTCATGAGGCGCCAGAAGCCCCCAGATCAGACCCGCGGCCAGAAAACCGTTATAGAGTCCCTGATTGGCCGCCAGTTTGGCGGATTGCGCTGCGAATTCGGGCGTCAGGCCGAAGGTCCTGCGGCCGAACGGCGTCTGCCACAGAAACATTTCCAGGATCAGGAAACCGATATGCAATACCGCGACCAGCCCGGTAATGATGTTGGCGATCAGATGCACGCAAGCCTCCCCTTTTTATGCGTATACGGGTTATGGATTATATGGTGGTCCCGCTCTTGCCAAAGCGCAAGGAAGAAAGCACTTTACGCCCATATCTGAGGAGTACCCCATGACCAACATTTACGACATCCCCCTGAAGCGCATCGACGGTACGCCGGCGACACTTGGCAATTTCAAGGGCAAGGTGCTGCTGGCGGTAAATGTGGCCTCGAAATGCGGATTGACGCCGCAGTACGAAGGCCTGGAGGCGCTCTATCGCGAAAAGTCCGGCGAAGGGCTCGAAATCCTCGGCTTTCCGGCCAATAACTTCCTGGCTCAGGAGCCGGGTACGGACGATGAGATCGCGACCTTCTGCTACAGCACCTACGACGTCACCTTTCCGATGTTCGGCAAGATCAGCGTGGTGGGGCCTGACAAGCACCCGCTCTATGACACCTTCACATCGGCACAGCCAGAAGCCGTCAGCGCCGGCCCGATGCGCGAACGTCTGGAAAAGTTCGGCATTCCCGTCAGCCCGGAAGGGGAAGTTCTGTGGAATTTCGAAAAGTTCCTGATCAGCAAGGACGGTCAGGTCGTCGAACGCTTTGCCCCGGATGTGACCGCCGATGATCCGCGCCTGGTGGCGTCCATCGAGCGCGAACTGGCGAAATGACGTCCATAATCATTCAGCGCCCGGGGGCACCGGATCGGCTGGTCCTGCTGTTTCATGGCGTCGGCGCCCTGCCGCAAAATATGGTCACGCTTGGCAAGGTGATTGCCGACGCTCACCCGAATACCGCCGTGGTCAGTGTGGCGTCGCCCTATCCGTCCGATACCGGCGGCGGCTATCAGTGGTTCTCCGTACGCGGCGTTACCGAAGAGACCCGTCCGGCAAGGGTCACCGAAGCCATGCCGGCCTTTATCGCCTGCGTAAAGCAATGGCAGGCGGAGATGCAGGTTCCAACTGACGAGACCCTGCTGATCGGCTTTTCCCAGGGCGCCATCATGGCTCTGGAATCCACCCAGCAAGCGGACCGGATCGCCGCCACCGTCATCGGTCTGTCAGGCCGTTTCGCCGCCCCGCCTGAGACAAAACCGGCCATGCCGGTTCACCTGATACATGGCGACGCCGATCCGATCATGGCGGCCGCGCACGCCATCGCCGCTCATGACCAATTGGTCGCGCTCGGCGCCGATGTGACGCTGGATATCGTGCCAGGCCTGCCCCACACCATTAATGCGGAAGTGACCCGGCGGCTCCTGACTTATGTGAATTAAGTCTCCAGGCGGCACTGCGGCAAATAGACCACACGCCTCGCTCGCTTGCGAATTACTCTCAGTTACAGTTGACAGCCCCGTACCCCCTGCGTATGAGCGACACATTGAAACTCATTCGCAGGAACCTCCCCATGACTGCCCGTCGCCTATCTACCCTTCTTATCACCGCCTCAGCCGCCGCGCTTATTTCCGCTGCTGTGGCTCATGCCGAAGCGCCCGCCGAGCCGGCCGCTGACGGCGATGCCAAGGAAGTGGTGGTGATCGGCAAGCGCGTGATCAAGGGCTCCGCCGGCGCCACGGGTCTCGACCTCTCCCTGCGCGAAACGCCACAGTCTGTGACAATTGTCACGGCGGCGCAGATCAAGGACTTCGCCCTCACGGACGCCAACCAGCTTCTGAACACCCTGCCCGGCATCAATGTCGAGGCCGATGAAACCGACCGCACCTATTACAATTCGCGCGGTTTCGACATCCTGAACTTCCAGGTCGATGGCGTTGGCCAGCCGCTGGACTGGGGCTTGCAGGTCGGCGCGCTCGATACCGTGCTGTTCGAACGTATCGATGCCATCCGCGGTGCCACCGGCATGCTGACCGGCACCGGCAACCCGTCGGCCGTCATCAACTATATTCGCAAGCGCCCCACCAAGAATTTCCAGGCCGACGTCACCGCCTCCTACGCTTCGTGGAACAATGCCCGCCTGACCGCCGATGTATCCGGCCCGCTGAATGAAGACGGCACAGTCGCCGGCCGCTTCGTGTATGCCCGCAATGTCTCCGATTCTTACCTGGACTATTATAGCACCGACCGCAGCGTCTATTACGGCGTGCTGTCCTGGGATATCACCCCCAAGCTGAAGGCCACCGCCGGTTATTCGCAGCAGGACAACGATGTGGACGGCGCCAGCTGGGGCGCCCTGCCGCTGAACTTCACCGATGGCACGCCGGTCAACTACTCGGTCAATGCCAACTCGGCGGCCCCCTGGACCTACTGGAACACCCACGACCACCAGACCTTCGGCGAACTGTCCTATGCCTTCGATAATGGCTGGACCGTCAAGGGCATCTACACGCGCAAGTCCTATAACGAAGACGCCAAGCTGCTCTATCCGTGGGGCAACCCCGACGCAACGACAGGCCTGTCCGACAGCGATCCGGACAGCGTCGGCGTTTATGGCTATACCGCCATCTATCCGTCGATCCTCAAGCAGGACATGTTCGACGTGATCGCCAGCGGCGATGTCAGCCTTTTCGGCCGCGAGCACCAGCTCATCTTCGGCGTGAATTCCACCCATTCCTCGACCTACAAGTGGGAAGCCAATGGCGATGCCCTCTATTATTCGGCCATCCTGGGCGGCACCGTTGCGGCACCAGCGGAACCATCCTATAGCGACGCGGTCCTGCAGGAGCAGATCAAGACGGATACCACCCGCGCCTACGGCGCCATCCATCTGAATTTCACCGACAAGCTGAAGGGCGTAGTCGGCTTCAATGCGGTAAATCTCAAGTCGGTCGGCGCCTCCTACGGCGTGGCCGAAAATCGCTCGGAAGACAAGATCAGCCCATATGTCGGCGCCATCTATGACATCAACACCAATGTGTCACTGTATGCCAGCTATTCGGATATCTTCAATCCGCAGTCGACCTACGACTATAATCGCCAGCGCCTCGATGCCGCCCAAGGCAAGAGCTATGAAGCCGGCATCAAGTCGGAATGGTTCGACAAGCGCCTCTATGCAACGGCGGCCTATTTCAAATCCGAGCAATATGGCCTGTCCGAATATGCCGGCCAATACACGACCGACCCGGAGGATCCAGATTACAACGCGGCTCTGGCCGGTCAGTATTACTACGCGGGTATAGACACCTTTGTCGAAGGCTACGAACTCGAAGTCGCCGGCAAGATCACGCCGGACTGGACCGTCAATGGCGGCTGGACAGATCTCTCGATCAAAGATAGCGACGGTAACGACACACGTACCTATCTGCCGCGCAAGACCTTCAAGTTGTCCACCACCTATGGCATTCCGCAGCTGCGCGATCTGAAGCTGGGCGCGGCCTGGCGCTGGCAAAGCGAAGTCTCGACGACGAGTGCGGGCTATCCCTTCAGCCAGGATGCGTATTCGGTGGTGGATCTGATGGCCAGCCTGCGCCTGGCCGATCACATCCGCGCCAGCCTGAACATCAAGAACGCCTTCGACCAGAAGTATTTCGGCGGCCTGCAATGGGATCAAGCCTTCTATGCCGCGCCCACCAGCTATACGCTGACGCTCGACTATACGTTCTAGAACAACTTCACTCAGTCCACTTCAGCCCCCGTAAGCGCTGGCTTGCGGGGGCTGTTTATTGCCTGGCAATCTTACTTTCGCGCCTTACGCCATATTCACCGCATGGGGCGCATGAAAACAAGCTTCCCTACCGCACTGCGACATATCGACCACAGGCACAGGCGATATGAGAATTATTCTCATTCTCCATTGACAGGTGGCATAGCCCTACGTAATGACCGTTGCAAGCCATTCGCATATCGGAGTTATTCATGCTCGCAACCCGCCGCCTCGCCACCCTGATGATGGCCACATCTGCCGCCGCGCTGCTGTCAACCGCTGTGGGCCATGCGGAAACGCCCGCTGATACGGTCGCCGACAGCGAGCCCAAGGAAGTGGTCGTCATCGGCAAACGCGTGATCAAGGGATCTGCCGGTGCGACGGGCCTGGATCTTTCCCTGCGTGAAACGCCGCAGTCCGTCACGGTGCTCGATGCACAGCAAATCAAGGACTTCGCCCTGACCAGCGCCAACCAGCTGCTGCTCCAGGTCCCTGGCATAGAGGTCATCGCCGCGGAAACCGACCGTACCATGTATGCTTCGCGCGGCTTCGACATCACTAATTTCCAGGTAGATGGCGTGGGCCAGCCCCTGATCTGGGGCATCCAGTACGGCGATATCGACACGGCCATTTATGAGCGTGTCGAAGCGGTGCGTGGTGCCAACGGCATGATGACCGGCACGGGCAATCCGTCCGCCACCATCAACTATATTCGCAAGCGTCCAACCCAGGCCTTCAAGGCCGATATCAGTGCCTCCTACGGCTCATGGGATGACAAGCGCCTCACGGCCGATATTTCCGGTGCCCTGAACAAGAGCGGCACGCTTGCCGGTCGCTTCGTATATGCCGGCGAGGACAAGGATTCCTGGCTCGATTACAATCATGTCAACCGCAATACCTACTACGGCATCGTATCATGGGACATTACGCCGAAGCTGAAACTGACCGGTGGCTACTCCCAGCAGGACAATCTGGCCGACGGCGTGACCTGGGGCGCCTTGCCCCTGACAGAACTCGACGGCACGCCGATCACCTATTACAAAACCTCGGACACCACGTCCGCTCCCTGGACCTACTGGAACACGCACGACAAGAGCACGTTCGGCGAAGTGAGCTATGCCTTCGATAACGGCTGGACCGCCAAGGTGACGGGCACGCACCGCGAACTCAACTATGATTCCGAACTACTCTACGCCTGGCCTTACGCGGCCTATAACACCATCATAGCCTATTCGGGCCATTATCCGTCCGATGCCAAGCAGAACATGATCGATGCCCAGGCCAGCGGTCCCTTCACCCTCTTCGGACGCGAGCACCAGCTGGTGGTCGGCATCAACACCGCCGATGCCACCTCTCTGCAATGGTCGGGTGCGGCCAACGCCTATAGCTATTATTCGGATATCTCGAGCTGGCTGTCTTCTCCGCCGGCCGATACGGGCTTCACCGATCTTATCCTGCAGGAAGATACCGAAACCAAAACGAACCGCCTCTATGGTGCCGTTCATCTGAACCTGTCCGACCGGCTGAAGGGCGTCGTCGGTTTCAACGCGATCCAGTTGAAGGAAGTCGGCTATTCCTACAGCGTCAGCAATAACCGTTCTGACCATGCCGTCAGCCCCTATGTTGGCGCGGTCTACGATCTGACGAAAAATATCTCGGCCTATGCCAGCTATTCCGACATCTATAACCCGCAGTACGAAGTGGATGTGAATCATCAGACTCTGCCCGCGGCAACAGGCAAGAGCTATGAAGGCGGCTTAAAATCGGAATGGTTCGAAAAACGCCTCTATGCTGCCGTTACACTCTTCAAATCAGAACAGCATAATCTGGCGGAAGCCGCGGGGACCGATCCGGATACGTTCGCGACCTATTATGCCCCCACGGAAGCCTATGCTAAGGGGTACGAGGTGGAGGTTGCCGGCAACATCACGCCGCAATGGACGCTCAATGGCGGCTGGAGCGATCTGGAGATCAAGGACGCCGATGGCAACGATTCCCGTCTGTATTCCCCTCGCCGCATGCTGAAACTGTCAAGCACCTACAGGGTGCCTCAGTGGCGGGACCTGAAAATCGGTGGGGCTGTACGTTGGCAAAGCGATACGTCAACTGTCGACAATACAACAACGATCGTTCAGAAGGCTTATGCCGTCACCGACCTGATGGCTAATATCCGCCTGACCGATCATGTCTCCGCCGGTCTGAACCTCAAGAACGTCTTCAATCAGCGTTATTGGTCGACCCTGGCTTGGGGGCAGGCCTATTATGCCGCTCCGAGCAGCTATACATTTACACTGAACTACAGCTATTAAACCCAAGACTTGCTTATAAATCCCCAGCCACCCGCGGTCGTCTGCCTGCGGGTGGCCAGACTATTTGACGGATAGAAGATGAACGCGCTTGCGATCCCGGGACTCCTGCTTCTCATTGCCGGTTTGCTGACGGTATTCACAACCTGGCGGCACAAAGGGACGCGTACAGGCATCTGGCGCTATGGTCTGCCGGGCGGATGGGCACTGATTATTGCCGGCATGGCCATCTGGGCGTTCAGCACCCACCCCGACCAGGGTCTAGCCCTGGGTTCGGTGACCCTTATGATATTGGCAGGCGGCATCCTGGCCTGGCAGGGTTTGAAGCTGGCCGGCAAACCCGCCAAGACACAAATTGAGCGCGAAAGCGCCACGGACACCATTGCTCTGGGTAAGGGCTATTGGGGCCGCTTCGCCGTCCGCCTGGTCGGCAGCCTGCTCGTCGTGCCGGCCGTTAGTATAATGCTCGGCATTTTCTGGCAGGCCTATATGCCGGTCAGTGCCGCCGACGGACTGGTCGGCGCCGCCATCGCCGCCATCCTGATCATGGGCGCCGCCCTGACCTGGCAACTGGCCAGCCGTCACCCCTATCGTACGTGCAGCCTCCTGACCGGTCTGGCCGCCATTACCGCCGTGGCGGTCTATCTGCCCCTCCTGCTTGGTAAAGGCGCATGACCAAATCCCGCACCCTCTGGCCAAAGGTTTCCGCCGCCTTCGTGGCGCAGAACCTGACCGGCCACAAGATCCTGGGCCTCGCCACCGCCGCCGTGCTCTACCTGATCTGCCTGTCCGGCACGGCCACTGTTTTCTATATCGACATGGAGCGCTGGGAGACCGCCAGAAACCCGGAAATAACCGAATTCCGTCCGGAGATCGTGGCGGCGGCCATTGCCGATGCACGCCCCCGTCTGCCGAAAGGCGAGACAACCATCAACCTTTACACGCCGACGAAGGACTATCCGCGCCTCAATGTCCAGGTTGGCAAGGAAACGCGCACCTATGACGCTCAGGGCCATTATGCCGGCTCCGGCAAGCATCCGGCCACCGAGGCCCTGACCGAACTGCACTATTATCTGCACCTGCCGTCCAGCTTCGGCATGATCGTGGTCTCGATCGGTGGCGTGGCCATGCTGGCCCTGATCCTGGGCGGCCTGCTGGCCCATCCTCGCATCCTGAAGGACGCTTTCCTCTGGCGGCTTAATGGTACGCCACGCACCAACCGCGCCGACCTGCATAACCGCATCGGCGTCTGGGCCTCGCCCTTCCATATCGTCATTGCCCTGACCGGCGCGGTGATCGGCCTGTCGCAGATCTTCCTGTTCGTCTCCGCCATGACCTTCAACAAGGGGGATACCACGGCCGCCTTCGCTCCCGTCTATCCCGATATCGCCGCCAAGACCCATGACGGCCAGATGTCAACCGAGGCCATCATCAAGGCCCTGACCACCCTCAGGACCCAGCATCCGGACGCTCATCCCAACTATATCGGCCTCAACAATATCGGCACGGATCACGAGGCCTTGAGTGTCGCCGCCGAGGTTGATGACCGCCTGGTCTATGGCGACAACTGGGAATTCGACGGCAAGGGCAATCTGGTCGGCAGGCTGCACCTGTCGGATGGCGCGGCCGGCAAACAAGTCTTCGCCAGCCTCTACCGCCTGCACTTCGGCAATTTCGGCGGCATCTGGGTGCGTTGGGCCTACGTGCTCCTGGGACTTGGCCTGTGTCTGATCTGCACGACCGGCATGGATATCTGGCTGATGAAATCGGCACAGAAGGGCCGGCCCTATCCGCGCCTGCACAAGCTCTGGACTGGCTTTGTATGGGGAAGCGCGGCTGCCATGGCCTTGGCAACCCTGACGACGATCACTGCCGGCCTGCCCTATATTCCGGTTTTCTGGGGCCTGACGCTGGTCCTGTCGCTGTCAGGTCTGTGCCTGCCTTCACAAGGTCAGGTATCGAGGATCGGCCGCTATGCCCTGGCGGCCTCCCTGCTAGCCCTGGTGGCCGGTCATGTGCTGCGCTTCGGCGCGACATCGTTCTCACAGACGGCGCTCGGCCTTAACCTGACCCTGCTGGTTCTCGCGGCTATTACTGCCGGACTGACCCTCTGGCAAGATCGCCGCCAAGGCTGAGTTGAGGTGGTGCGGCCAGCCGGGGTCGAACCGGCATAGGATTGCTCCTGGCAGATTTTAAGTCTGCTGCGTCTACCAATTTCGCCATGGCCGCGTGTCCAGGCAGGCAGGGGGATGCTTCTGCCTGAAACCAAGGGAGTCGTAAAGCCTGGAGCGGAATGTGTTTTGATAAAATCAAAACTTCCGCTCCAGGCTTCTTGTCTTATCGCGCACTTTATCCGAAAAGTGGTGTCCACTTTATCGGATTGCGCCCTATTCCTCGTCCTTCGGCGGCAGTTTGAAGCGGACATCCGTATTGGCCATCAGCCACAAGGTCGCCGTATAGGCCGCAACGTTCTGGCTCATCTGTTGCGGATCGATGCGGTCCAGGGTGTCATTGGCCGTATGGTGAGTATCGAAATAGCGGTAACCATCCTGGTTGAGGTCGAAGGCCGGTACAAAACCATTCATGGCGCCGGAATCCTCGCCGCCGTGCGGCGTGGCCTTGGTGTCCTGGTAGATACCGAGTGGATACAGCAGGTTGCCAAGTTGGGTGACAAAGCCCGTGTCATCGGTCGCCGACAGGGCGAAGTTATTGATCCTGTCCGCGCCGAAGTCGGATTCGGCATGCGCCACATAGTTAGACAGCTCGGCCTTGTGTGCCTCACGGAAAGCACCGCCGCCGGTCTCGGAGGTCGGCGAGCCGGCCGGCTGAGAGACTTCTTCCGAGCCCCAGAAGACAACGCGAATCGTGCGCTTGGGCTTCAGGTTGTGATCGATCATCACCTTGGCAGCGGCCATGGTGATGGCGATACCGGCGCCGTCATCGATCGCGCCCGTGCCGAGATCCCAGCTGTCGAGGTGACCGCCGACTACGATGGTTTCTTCCGGCTTTTCGGAGCCGACCAGATCGGCCACCACGTTCTGCGAGGTCTTGAGCCCCAGGAACTGGCCGGTCGTCTTCATGTGGATGCTGACAGGCCCGCCCTTCCCGGCCTTTTGTAGAGCTTCGATGCGGCTAAGTTGTGAGGCATCAGGCGCGCTGATCGCCATGGCCGGGATACCCTTGCCATCCGACCAGGCCGAGGCGCCGGCATGGGCGAAGCGATTGCCATCGGTGCTCAGGGAGCGCATCACAAAGCCAACCGCACCGCGCTTCTGGGCTTCCATGGGCCCTTTTGAACGAACCGTACCCGACATGCGGCCATAGCCCGAGCCATTGCTGGCCTTGGCCATCGGCTGGAGGACGACGACGATTTTGCCAGTGACATCCGCCTTGGAATCGAGGAATTCCTGCCAGGTATCGAACATCACCGCTTCCGCCTCGACCTCACCGGCCGTGGTGCCGCCCAGCGATACGCCGACCAGGGGTTGGGCGAACTCACCGGTAATGGCGATGGTCTCCGGTCCGCGGCGCGCCCAGACATGCAGCGGGAAGGTTTCGATGTGTACGTTCTGGAAGCCCAGTTCCTTCAGATGGGCGGCGGCCCATTCCGCGGCGCGCTTTTCCGAATCGCTGCCGGCCGGACGCGGGCCGAAACGCGTCGTCAGTTCGGAGAGGAAATCATAGGCCACATTGGTTTTCAGCGCGTCATCACGCAGGACTGCCGCCTGAACCTCGGCCGGCACCGGCGCTGCCACCACAGGCGCTGGCTTCGGCTTTGCCAGGGCAGGCACGGCGACAGTAAAGGCAAGAACGGCCGCAAGGCCCGTGACAGCGAACTTCATGATAACTCCTCAAATTTGCGCAGTGATTTCTTCAAAACTGGCCAGTGGATTACGGGCCTTCCCGGCCTCGACCACCTGGATCAGCGCCGCTTTCAGTTCGTTCGTGGCCGCATCGACCCCTTCGGCATCGCGGCCGCGCACCACCAGCTGGGTGCCGAACTCGCCATTCAGTGACAAGCCATAGGGATAGCTGCCGAGCGACAGGTCTGGATAGCGGCCATTGATCTCACGCAGGGCATCGGCGGCATAGCTTTCGCCGACATAGGCCAGCTTGACGGTGCGCGACAGCACGCGCGCGCCCGTGCGCAGGCGTGGCGCCACATCCTCCAGCATGGCCTCCATGATCTTGGGTACACCTGCCATCACGAACACATTGCCGAGCTGGAAGCCCGGCGCCGCCGAAACCGGATTTTTGATCAGGTCGGCGCCATGCGGGATGCGCGCCATGCGACGGCTGTTGTCGTTGAGCGTCCAGCCCATGGCGATGGAGCGATCGGTCAGCGCCTTCAGCGCCGCCGGGTGTTCGCTGATATCGACACCGAACGCCTTCGCCATGCAGTCGGCAGTGATGTCATCGTGAGTCGGGCCTATGCCGCCGGTAGTGAAGACATAGTCGTACGCATGACGCAGGGTATTGACCGTCTCGACGATCTGCGTCTCGTCGTCATGCACCACCCGCGCCTCTTTCAGGTCGATGCCGAGCGAAACGAGGAATTTGGCGATTGTATTGATATTGCTGTCGGTGGTACGCCCCGAGAGAATCTCGTCGCCGATTATCAGGATCGCGGCGGTCGGATTGGTCGTCATGGGAAGGGCTCCAGTGGTATCAGATTCGCTTATCGACATGAGCGGCCTTATAAAAGGGCGGCTTGTCACCAGATACAAGCGTTTCTTCGCCGATATCGAACTCGATACAGGTGAAATCATTACAGCACACTGCCCCAACCCCGGCAAGATGCTTGGCCTGCTGGCACCGGGCACGCCCGCCCTGGTGACGCACCTCAACGATCCGAAGAAGAAACTGCAGTACCGGCTGGAGGCGCTCGCAGAAGACGGCATCTGGATCGGGGTCAATACGCAGTGGCCCAACCGGGTCATCCCCCTGGCGATCAAGGCCGGTTTGATCCCGCAACTGGCCGGCTACAGCGCGCTCCAGCCGGAGAAAAAGTACGGCCGCAATTCGCGTATCGACCTCTATGCCAGCGGCCATGCCGTCAGGCCTGACGCCTATATCGAGATCAAGAACGTCCATCTGTCGCGGCAGAAAGGCCTGGCGGAATTCCCCGACTGCGTTACCGAGCGCGGTGCCAAGCATCTCTATGAACTGATCGAGATGGTGAAGGACGGCTACCGCGCCATCGTCCTCTTCTGCGTCCAGCGTGACGATTGCCAGTCTTTCGATATCGCCCGCGATTGCGACCCCGGCTTCGGCCGCGCCTACGATGCCGCCCGCGAGGCCGGGGTGGAATTCATGGCGGTCGGTTTCGGCGTTTCTGAGGCTGGTCTGCGTTTCGATCGCGAACTGGTCATACGGCGTCCAGAATAGCCCGCACCCGCGCCGCCAGTTCATCGACGGTGAACGGCTTGCCGATCAGTTCGACGCCTTTGTCGACGATACCGTTATGCACCACGGCATTACGCGTATAACCGGTGGTATAGAGCACCTTGAGGTCCGGGCGGATATGGTGCGCCTGTTCCGCCAGCTTGCGGCCGTTGGTATCGGGCATGACGATATCGGTGAACAACAGGCTGATATCGGGATTGGCGCGCAGCAGGTTGAGCGCCACGGCGGCACTGTCGGCCTCCAGCACACGATAGCCCAGCTCCGACAGGGCATCGGCGCTGAATTGCCGAACCGATGGTTCGTCATCGACCACCAGTATGATCTCGCGCTCGTCGCCGGTCAGAAGCTCTGCGGACACAGCGGCCTCTTCCGTCTCGTTTTCCTCGGTGCCCGCGCGCGGCAGATAGATCTTGATCGTGGTTCCCTGCCCCACCTCAGAATAGATTTTGACATGACCGCCGGACTGCTTGACGAAGCCATAGACCTGACTCAACCCCAGCCCCGTGCCCTTGCCGACCTCCTTGGTGGTGAAGAAGGGGTCGAAGGCCTTGGCAATAACCTCCGGCGACATGCCAGAACCGGTATCGGTAATGGCGATCAGGACGTACTGCCCGGCCGGTACGCCCAGGGCCGAGGCGACATAGCGCGTATCGAGGTGAGCATTCTGCGTCTCGATGGTCAGTTTGCCACCTTCCGCCATAGCGTCGCGCGCATTGACGCCGAGATTGAGAATGACGCTTTCCAACTGGTTGGGATCGACATGAACGCGCCATAACCCGCCAGCCAGAACGGTTTCCAGGCGAATATCGGCGCCGATGGAATGGCGTAACAGGTCCGACATGCCGGCCACCAGCTTATTGGCATCGAGCGATTCCGGGCGCAGCGGCTGCTGGCGTGAAAAGGCCAGCAGCCGCTGCGTCAGGTTGGCGGCGCGACGGGCGCCCTCGGCCGCCGCCTCGACATAACGCCGCGCGCGCGGGTCTTCCGGCCCGATACGGCGGTTAAGCAGGTCGAGCGACCCCATGACCACCGCAAGCATATTGTTGAAATCGTGGGCGATGCCGCCGGTCAGTTGCCCCACGGCCTCCATCTTCTGCGCCTGACGCAGTTGTTCCTCGGCCTGCTGCAGCGCATCGGCCTGATGCCGTTCCGGCGTAATGTCACGGCCATAAGCATAAACATACTCCCCCTCCAGTGAGGTGTTCCAGGATATCCAGCGTACCGAGCCATCCTTGTGGCGGAAGCGATTGACATAGCGGGTCAGGTCATGATCGCCCACCGCATCAGCCAGGGCGTGAAGGGAAGGTTCCACATCCTCCGGCACCATGAAGTCGCGGAAGTGATGCCCTAATATGTCCTCCGGCGCATAGCCCAGTATGTCCTGCCAGGCCGGATTGGCGGCCATGAAGACGCCTTCGGAATCGACGACGATATTGAGGTCACGCGAATTGTTCCAGATGCGATCGCGTGCGGCGCGTGCTTCGGCCAGTTCCTCGGCCTGCTGGCGCTCGGCGGTGATGTCGCGCCCGGTGCAATAATAGGCCTCGCCATAGGGAGAGGCCGTCCAGGCGATCCACAGCACCGTGCCGTCCTTGCGGATATAGCGGTTCTCGAAACGGGGTATGGCATGGCCGGCGATCAGGATTTCAAATTCACGCCGGGTGCGCTCGATATCGTCAGGATGCACTAATGCGCTGTAGGGCATGGCGCGCAATTCATCTTCGCTGTAACCCAGTATACGCGTCCATGAGGGATTGAAGCTGCTGAGATAGCCATCGCCGCGCAACACGCACAGAAGGTCAGGCGTAATCTGCCAATACTGTCCGCCCACGGCCGATCTTTCGATCACCTCCTTTTGCAGGTTGGCGTTCAGTTCGCGCAGTTCCTGAGCGACGCGGGCGCGCTCGGATGCCGTATGGGTGCGATCGGCGATTTCACGGATGAGGGCCAGTTCTGCCTCCGACCATGCCCGTGCGGTTTCATGATTGAGATAGAGCAGGCCCACAAAGCGTCCACGCATCGTCACCGGCATATTGACGACCGATTGCGCACTGATGGCCTTAAGCGCCTTCGCGGTGGCGGCCGTGCGCGGATCTGTCTCCGCGTCGGCAAAGACGACAGTCTCGCCCCGCTTGAGATTTTCGATATAGGTGCCGTAATCGCGGAACTGCAGAACCCCCGCCAGGGATTTGATACCCGGCGCGTTCCAATCGCGTTCGATGGTGATGGTCTCGTGCTCGCGATCTATGACGCCATAGCCGGCGCGGCTGACCTGAAAGGTCTTCCCCAGCACCCGCGCTGCGGTAAAGGCAATCTCGGCCGGATCGTCGAGATCGCGAATCTCATCGCTCAGGCGGATAAGGGTTTCCCGCCGCCGCTCTGACCGGTGGCTTTCCGTCACATCGTAGCCGCCAACGAATATGCCCGACACCTGACCACCGGCATTGCGGACAGGGGCGTAAACGAAATCGAGATACCGGTCCTCCGCCTCTCCCGCGAAGCGCACCGGCAGCGAACGCGCCACAAAAGGCTCACCCGTCCGATAAACGCCATCCAGCAGCTCGAATATCCCCTGCCCCTCCAGTTCCGAAAAGGCCTCGCGCACCGTGCGTCCGATGAAGGGGCGCCCGCCCCCTATGGCGACATAGGCATCGTTGACATAGGTATAGAGGTGCTGTGGCCCTTCCAGGATGGCGGCAAATCCCGGCATCTGCTGGAGCATGTCCCTCTGGCGCGCCCGCTCCGCCTCGGCGGCGCGTTCGGCCATAATCCGCTCGGTGATCTCAAAAACGATGGCGATAACACCCGCCGGTTTACCGCTTTCATCCGGCACCGGGGAATAGTCGAGATCGAGCCACACCTCTTCCGGCTTGCCCGTGCGGTTCAGCACCAGCACATGATTGCGATAGGCCAGGGTGCCGCCGGCCAGCCCCACCTTCATGATATTGTCGTTGAAATCCGCGACTTCCGGCCAACCTTCGCGCACCTTGGAACCCAGCAATTGCGGATGCCGGCCGCCGGCGAAAACGGAATAGCCGTCATTATAGAGCATGACGCCGTCTTCATTCCACAGCATGACGATCGGCACGGGCGAACGCAGCAGCAGGCCCAGCGCCGTGCGCAGGCTTTGCGGCCAGGTCGCAATGGGGCCGATAGAGGTTTTTGACCAGTCATGCGCAGCGATCAGACGGCCTGTTTCTCCGCCGCTGGAAACCAGGCTGTCGACAAACAGATCCGCAGTGGATTTTTCGGGCATTTCAGGCTCTTTGGCTGGCTGCGGACAGAACGGGAAGCCCGGCCATACACGCTTCAGCCCCCTGTGCGACTCATATACGCGCGCTCGCGAAGCTAGCGGGCCGACTTATAAGGGATCAATTAGGAACGGCGACAGGCTGGCGTTTTCTGCGGCTGCTCTTGCGCGGCGATGCCGGTTTCGCGCCCAGGGCCACCACCGCCAGCAGGGCCGGCATCAGGGCCGCTTCCTGGCCTGGTACGGCGAAATAGCGCGGCTGCCAGTCGGGCCGAAACTTCTCCTTGTAGGCACGCAGGCCCTCGAAATTATAGAAATCGCCGCCGAACTGGTAGATCACCGAGGCGATCTTGTACCAGGCACGGCTCAGCGGCTTGGCTTCCAGACCGGCCAGTGGCGCCATGCCGAGCGAGAAGTGGCCATAGCCCTGCTCACGGCTGTAGGCGATCAGTTGCAGGAACAGATATTCCATGATGCTCGGCGGCGATGCCGGGTCGTAGCGCATCAGGTCGATGGTCAGAATGGTTCGGTCATCGGTCGGCCACAGATTGGCGAAGGCCATAATTTCGCCGCCGATCCACACCACCGCCACGGGCGTCAGGCGCATATATTCCATCTTGAAGGAGCCCAGCGAGTAGCTCTTCTCCTTGGCGGATTTCGTCTTCAGCCAGGCATCGGATACCTGCTTCAGGCGCGGCATCCAAGGCTCGAGCGCCTCGGGCGCGATCACCTCAAACCGGGCTTCCAGCCCCTCGAAACGCTTCAGGGTCTGGCGGAAGCCATAGCCCTTCTTGCCCGACAGATCGAAACCGGCAGCGCTCACCAGTGCTTCCTCACCGATCTTGTAGGGCCACAGGCCGAGATCGAGCACCAGGGGCAGCAGGGCCGGGCTGACCTGGTAAAAGCTCAGGCGCGCCCCGGCCAAAGCCGCCATCTCCTTCAATTCCCAGCACAGCGCCGTGGCTTCGGCGCCCGGTCCGACCGGCTCGCCCATCACCACCCACTGCTTGCCGGAGACGCCGTACATGATGAAGGCCGTACGCGCATCATTCCACAGGATATGCTTGTCGCGCAGCAGGGCCAGCCAGGCCTGCGGATTGGAGGCGCCGGTCACCACCGTTTTCAGCGGCTCCAGGTCCTCGGCATCGGGCACGGGCGGCACCTGCCGGGCGATGCCGAACAGGCGATAAAGCGTGATCAGGACGATGGTCACGACGATGACCACGACACCGCGCAGGAAACGCGATGTATTGGCGTGGTAGGAAAAGTCGATCCACAGGGAATGGGCATAAGGCACGTGCTTATAGACGTAGAACCCACCCCAGATAATCAGACCGAGTGTGAACAGGCTGGTAAAGGCCCACAGGGGATTGATCGACAGGCTGAGCAGGTTGGAGCGCCGGTTGAAAGCGCCCCTGCACGGGATCAGCAGCAGAGCGCAGATGGTCAGCAACACCGCATTGATCAGCGCCAGTTCGCGGGTCAGGGACAAAACGGCGGCGGCGCAGAACAGGCCGATGGCCAGATACCAGGCGGTTTCGATACGCTCCCACAGCGCCCGCGCCAGGAAGATCATCAGCACGCCGACGACCAGACCGATGGCGTGCGAGAATTCGACCAGGCCCAGGGGCAACCATTTCCGCACCAGCGGCATGACCGCCGGGTCGATCGGTGTCAAAATCGACAGCAACAGCAACGTGCCGGCGGCAAACATGACGGTGGCGAACGCCGCCGGGATCATCCGCGTGGCGAAATCGAACAGGATATGGTTGAGATTGGCCCGAATGTGAGTCTGTGCCGTCATGGGTGGCTATTCACCACAATTCGGCAACAAGGTCTAGCTGGCCTTGCTGCACCAACGGTCACGAATATCCAGTTGCAGGCAGAGGGATTGCGCCTGGTCCTCGCTGGTCACGGGACCAACCTTCAGACGTACCATCGGCTTGCCGGCGGCCGTAGTGATCTTCTGATAGACCGGATGATACTGCTCGACGCCCGGATAACGCGCCTGCAATCCCAGCCAGGCATCGCGGGCGGCATCTGCCGTGCCAAAGGAACCGATCTGGATCAGGCGGTTACCGCGTGTGGTGACCACGGCCGACACGGGTTCCGGCGCCGGCGCGGGGCTTTCGGCCGTGCCGGTATCGAGCGGTGGATTGGCTTCGCTGGGCATTTTGAGCGGATCGACAATGGCGATCTTGAACTTCGGCTTGACCAGCGGCCCATCGGCGTCATGCAGCAGACCGCCCTTGCCGACCGTCAGATCCTTGGCCGTATCGACCACCAGCTTGACGTCCTCGCCGCTCAGGCTTTTCGCATCCGCGTCGACCGGCTTGCCACTGTCATCGACCGGCACCTCCTTGATCCGCGCCAGGGATTCCTTGAGATTCTGGTTGTCGCAGGCCGTCAGACACAGTGCTGTCGTCGCCGCGGCGCACAAAATGAAAGCTTTACGAAGGGGGGCCAGATCGGTCATAAGGCCGAATATGTGCCAGACCCGCAAAAATAGGGTTAGCGAACATGGTTAATAACGGACAATTGATTAGAGCGTTCTCGATCTGATCACCATATCGAAAACGCTCTAATCTTCTTAGTTTGCGCGCTTTTTAATCCGAAAAGTGCGTTACACTTTTCGGAAAGCGCTTATGCCGGACACCGCCAAACCCTTTGAAATCGCCCGTGCCCGCACCCTGCCCGCCCTGAAGACAGAACTGGCGGCCCTGCGCGCCGGCGGGGCCAGCATAGGCTTTGTCCCGACAATGGGCGCCCTGCACGACGGTCACCTGGCTCTGGTGTGCCAGGCGAAAACCCTGTGCGACAAGGTGGTCGTATCGATCTTCGTCAATCCGCTGCAATTCGCCCCCACTGAGGACCTCGATCGCTATCCGCGCGACGAAGCCGGCGATATCGCGCGCCTGCAGAGCGTCGGCTGCGACCTCGTCTACCTGCCGACCGTCGATGTGCTTTACCCGAAGCATTTCGTCAGCCGTATCGAGATGGCCGGTCCGGCGCTCGGCCTGGAAACCGACTTCCGCCCGCAGTTCTTCTCAGGTGTTGCTACAGTGGTCTCCAAGCTGTTCAATCAGGTGCGCCCCGACGTGGCGGTCTTTGGTGAAAAGGATTTCCAGCAACTGGCCGTGGTTCGCGCCATGGTGCGCGATTTCGACATGGGCATTGACATCGTGGGCCTGCCGACCGTGCGCGAAGTCGACGGCCTGGCCCTCTCCTCGCGCAACGCCTACCTCTCGGCCGGTGAGCGTGCCATCGCTCCGAAGCTGCACGCGGCGCTGGAAGCGATACGCGACGGCCGCCTCACCATCGATCAGGCCAAGGCAGACCTGCAAGCCGCCGGTTTCGGCCAGATCGATTACATCACCCTGCGTGATGCCGAAACGCTTGGCGAGGTAACCTCTGAGACGACCGCACGCCGCCTGCTGGCCGCTCTGTGGCTCGGCAAGACACGCCTGATCGACAACATCGCGGCTTAATCTGGCTTAAACGCCGCATGGCGCCTCGCATCAGCTCGGGCGGCCTTTAGCCTGGCCATTTGCTGACGCAAATGGAGATTACCAGACTCCCGCTTCCTTCAGCGCCTTCATCATGTCCGGCGGCAGGTCGGTCTCGCCCTCGACGATGTCGCGCGGCGCATCCTCCGGCTTGAGATAGCGCCAGCCCTGGAAGGCGCGACGCGGCTGGGCCTCGGTCAGGATATTCTTCGTGCGCAGGCCGATGCGCCAATGATCAGCCTCCTCGTCGAAGGAAGCGATCTCGCGGCGGCACAGGATCACGCCCTTGATCACCCAATAGAGCGAACCGCCGTCCAGCAATTCCTCCCAGCGCGTCGGCCGGTTGCGTGTATGGATATAGGATATGTCCCCGCGCGCCTTTTCCCAGCGCAGCAGGTCTTCGAGGCTGTCGGCCCCGACGCATAGTTTTACCAGATGAATATTGCTCAAACGGACTCAAGCCTTAACAGCGTTAAAAAACAGGCTTAAATATTTAGAAGCAAATCAGGCGCACTGCTATACCAAAAGGCGCTGATTATCGCGTTAGAGCGTATTCCGATCTGATTGGATCAGATCGACGCTCTAACTCTTTACTTTAACGCACTTTTTAATCCGAAAAGTGCGTCACACTTTTTGGAAAGTGCTCTATAAGAGGTTTTGCGTAGACGGCATGGCTAAGGATACTCCCTCCCTGCAAACGGCGCTGGAAAGCCTGTTCGGCACAGCCCTGGGCCGCAGCGCCAGCCTGATCTCCCTGCCCGGCGGCTCGCGCCTGTTCAGCGCCGGCGACGATTCCGACCACCTCTACCTGCTGCGTTCCGGTCGTCTCGGCGCCTTCCGCCACGACGAGGACCATGACGACCTGTCGCTGATCGGCATTATCCGCCCCGGCGAACCGGTCGGTGAAATGTCGCTGGTGGCCGGCACGGCCCATACCACCACCGTCATGGCCCTGCGCGATTCCGACCTGCTGGCCATGCCGCGCGAGGAATTCTTCGCCGCCATGGAATCGCGCCCGGACCTGACGCTCGCCCTCTCGCGCAAGATGATCGAGCGCGCCCGGCGCGAAACGCCCAATGTCACGCCCAATGTCTTCGCCTTCTATGCCCTGTGCGATCAATCCATCGCACCGCTGGTCGAAAAAGTCGCCGACCAGGCGCGCGCCCTGGGCTACCGCGTGGCCGTCATCGACAAGAGCTTCCACGGCACGGCGCCGGAGGCCTTCAGCCAGATCGAGGCGGAAAATGACTATGTGCTGCACGTCGCTGAATGCCATGAAAGCCACTGGCGGCTGCTGAGCGCACGCCAGGTCGATCATGTCTTCCTGGTGGCCGATGCCGAGCGTGTGCCCGACGCCATGGCCAGTGCCTGGGAAAAATCCCTGCTGCACCGGGCGCCCGACCTGATCCTGCTTTATCCGGACAGTGTTCCGGGACCGCATATCATGGGCCGCACCAGGGCCTGGCTCAGTGTCATCGAGCCCACGCGCTGGTTCCACGCCCATGCCGGTAATGTGACCGACGCCGCCCGGCTGGCGCGCATTGTCACCGGCCACAGTGTCGGCGTCGTCTTTTCCGGCGGCGGCGCGCGCGCCTTTGCCGAGATCGGCGCCATTCAGGCGCTGCGGGAAGCGCACATCCCGGTCGATTTCGTCTGCGGCTCCTCCATGGGCGCCATACTGGCCGCCAGCCTGGCCCTGGGCTGGAGCGAGGCCGAGATCGACTGGCGCATCCGCGATGCCTTCGTCAATTCCTCGCCGCTCGACGATATCGTCATGCCGTTCATCTCGATGGTCTCCGGCGCCAAGGTCGACAAGCGGCTGGAAAAGCACTTCGGCGACATTCAGATCGAAGACATGCCAATCCCGTTCTTCTGCCTGTCGTCCAACCTGACGACCGGCGTGCTCAAGGTCCACAAGACCGGCCTGCTGCGCAGCGCCCTGCGCGCCTCGATTTCCCTGCCGGGTGTGCTGCCGCCGGTGGTAGAGGATGGCCAGGTGCTGGTCGATGGCGCGGTCATGCGCTCCTTCCCGGCCACCATGATGCGCAACACGCACCTGGGCACGGTCATCGGCGTCGATGTCACGCGGGCGCGGGGACTCGATCCGCGGGCACTGGTCATACCGAAGAATTTGAGTTCGTGGTTCACCAAAGGCGAATGGCGGCGCGGGCCTCCAATCGTTTCGGTCATGATGCGCTCGGCCACCGTGATCACTGCCGCCGATCTCGCCTTGTCACGTGCCGCCACTGACCTATTGATCATCCCCGAACCGGAAGGCGTCGAAATCCGCGACTGGAAGGCTTACGACAAGGCGGTGGAAAGCGGCTACCAGACGACCGTGGCCACCCTGGCGCAGCTGGATTCGCCGGTAACGACCCTGCGCAAGATGGGCAAAAGCGTGCACCCGAACATTCCGGCCTTTACGCCGGACGACAGCTATATGGCCACAGCCGTGGAACCACCGGCAAAGCTGGATGAGAAAGCCGCCAGGGGGGGCAAGGGTTAATCCCCGAGGTCGCCTTAATCCTTCAATCCACCAAGCCGCTTCATGATCAGCCAGACCGAGATCGAGACGAACAGGATGCCGAGCGCAGCCGTGCCGATCGAGATAAAGGTATAGCTGTCCACCATGCCGTTGCGGATCACCGTCTGGTCATGGGTAGCCTGCCACCAGGCGCCAGTGGCGACGCCGAGGCAGCCCAGGCCGATGGCGCTAATGATGATCCACCATAGGGTCTTGATGAACATCTGCCACAGGGTTTCGTGCTCTTCCTCGCCCTCTTCGGCGGAAACGGCGATGCGATCACCGTTCATCATCCAGGTTTCGGTGTCGTCCTCATAGGCCGCGGTCTGAAAATTGGATGACGGGCCGGCGCGCAGGAAGGGCTGTTCCGGTTCCGCCGCCTCAGCCGCTGCTTCCGGCGCCTGATAATCCTGCGGCAGCGGACGCTGCAATTGCTCGCGCCAGTTCAGGTTGGGGGCCTCAGCCGACAGATCGACCGCTGCCGGGCGCGCCACCTCGACCACGGTTTCAGCGGCCGCCAGGGTAGCGGCCGGGATCGGCCTGGCGTAAGGGTTCAGCGCCGTAATCACCGGCGGCGGCATGGTGGAGGGCGAGCCCACCGGATTGAAATCCACGACCGAAGACGATTCGTCTTCCGGCTCGGGCTCGGGTTCAGCCTGCGCAGGCACCTCTTCCGCGCGGGCGGAAAGCTCGAACGGCGTATTCTCGACCGGCGACGGGGAAATGACGCTGTGATTGATGAATTCCGCGGCAGGTGCGGCGTCCACGACCGGCACAGGTGCGGGTTGCGGCTCCGGCGGCGTGACTGACTTCGCGGCAGGCGGAGGCGTCAGCGGACGCCCCAGGCTGCCACCGCCATAGGGCGAATAGAGGCGCATCAGCGCGGCAGCGGCCTCGGCCTTGCGCGCCTTCTCGGCCTCGTCTTCCACGGGTTGAGCATTGGCGGCTTCGCGCGCCAGCTGTTCCTTCGCCAGTTGTTCCTTCGCAAGGCGGGCCTGCTCGGCTTCCTTTTGCTCATGCGCCTTGCGTTCGTTTTCAAGGCGTTCGTTTTCAAGGCGCTCTTCCTCAAATCTGGCCTGCTCGGCGGCGAGACGGTCCTTTTCAGCGCGTTCGGCTGCCTGACGGGCCGCCTCGACTTTTTCCGCCTCAAGACGCTCGGCTTCCAGGCGCTCGTTTTCAAGGCGTGCGGCTTCCGCTTTTTCAGACTCAAGCCTTTCAGCCTCAAGCCTGGCCTGCTCGGCGCGGACCTGCTCCTGACGGATCTGTTCCTGGCGGATCGCCTCGGCGCGGATGGTTTCCAGGCGCGCGGCTTCCGCACGTTCAGCTTCTCTGGCCGCCTCTAGTCGCGCCTGCTCCAGTCGCCATTGTTCGAGGCGCTGCTGTTCCAGCTTCGCCGCTTCCAGCCTGACAGCCTCCTGACGCGCAGCCTCTTGTCTGATCGCTTCCTGTCTGGCGGCTTCAAATCGCGCTGCCTCTCTGGCAGCCTCCAGCCGGGCGGCTTCCTTGGCGGCTTCAAGCCGCTGCATTTCCTGCAGGCGCGCTGCCTCGCGGATACGCGCCTCTTCGGCGGTCCGCGCCGCCGCCAAGGCCTCGGCCTGGCGCTGCGCTTCGAGTTTCAACGCCTCCTGGCGCAGGTTTTCCTCGCGCAGCTCGGCCTGGGCGCGCGCAATGGCGGCCTGCATGTCGATCGTCGGGTGCGCAGGCTCTCCCGCGCCGAGGTCAATAACCTGACGCTGCGGCACGGCGGCATAGGGATTGATGAGGCTGGCTTCAGGCGCAGACGTCGAAGCTATGGGCGCCGAAGGGGCCGGTGTAATGGGCGTCACGTCTTCCACCGGCCGGCCCAGAACGGCGGCCTGATGGCTGATCTCGTCCGGCGTCTGGAACAGGTCCTTTTCGGCGGCGCGGCGACGGATCAGCGGCGCCAGCACATAGGTCTGACCGTTGAACTCGGCCGAACGCCAGCTATCCATGGCCAGGGCGGCTTCGCTGAGCTTGCCCTCATTGATGCGTTTCAGAACGGTCGACTGGCCGAAATTCTCAACACCGATATTGAAGCAGAATGAGACAAGAGCGTCGAACTGGTTCTGGTTGAGCGGCGTCAGTACCAGATTATTGATGGCGTCCACCACCGGCAGCAAGTCGAAACGCAGCAGGGCGTCGGCATCTTCCTGAGTAACCCGGGCGCCTTCGCGAGCGGAAAAGGTGTGGCCATAGCCCAGGGTCCAGCGGCCGTCAGGAAGACGCGCCGCGCTTGTGCGCAGGCCTTCAAAACTCTTGATGAGCTCTACCCCCGCGCGGGAAACTTTTTGACGCGCTCTCATCCGAAATCCCAGTCCCTGAATCCAGCCTTCGGATCGACTCCACAAGGCTCAAACACAAACTGCCCCAAAACAAGACAGTTTTCGGGCTCTGTGTGCAAATCTAGCAAACCACAGACCGTTTGAGCACTACAAGAGAATTATCGCCGCCAGCCCTAAGAAACTGAAATAGCCGCAGAAATCCGTCACCAAAGTGACAAAGATCGGCGAGGCGCCGGCCGGGTCCATGCCCATTTTGGAAGCGCCCATCGGTATCAGGGTGCCCCCCAGGGCCGCCATGGTGAAATTGATCATGGTCGCCCCGGCGATAACCACCGCCAGCCGGTAATCATGCCAGAATATCAGCACCACCGCCGCCAGTCCCAGACCGACGCAGCCGCCAATCAGCAGGCCTGACAGGATTTCGCGCCCCAGGGTCCGCATGGCGTTAGCCGCCGTCAGTTCGCGCGCTGACAGGGCCCGCACGGCCACGGTCAGGGCTTGAGTGCCGAAATTGCCGCCAATCGACGCCACAATCGGCATCAGGGTGGCCAGAACGACCATCTTGACGATTTCCCCCTGGAAGGCGTTGATCACCGTCACCGAAGCGAAGGCCGTCACCAGATTGATCAGCAGCCACGGCAGGCGCGATTTCACCATGGCGGTGATATCGGTGTCGCGCCCTTCGATATCGGACACACCACCAAGCGCCAGGATGTCTTCGCGGTTTTCGGCCTGAATGATGTTAACGATGTCGTCGACCGTGATCTGCCCGACCAGCCGCCCGGACTGGTCCACGACCGGCGCCGAAATCAGGTGGTACTTCTCGAAGATATAGGCCACCTCCTCCTGGTCCATGTCGACGGTGATTTCCGTCGTCGGGTCCATGAGGTTTGACAGCACCATATCGCGCTTCGAACGCATCAGCACCGAGACGGCGATCGCCCCCACCGGCTTGTGCGAGGGATCGATGACATAGATATCGAAGAACAGTTCCGGCAGGTCGTCGCCGGCTTCGCGCATATGGTCGATGGCATGGCCCACGGTCCAAAAGCTCGGCGCCGCCATGACCTCGCGCTGCATCAGGCGGCCGGCGGTTTCTTCTTCAAAACCCAGCGAGGTGACGATGGCCTCACGCTCGGATTCCGGCATGGCGGCCAGAACGGCTTTCTGCTGGTCTTCTTCCAGGTCCTCGAAAACCGCGGCAGCGTCGTCCGAATCGAGTTCCTGCAGCACCTCGGCGATATCGGCCGTGTGCATGCTCTCGATGACTTCCTCGCGGATGTCGTCGTCCAGTTCCGGCAGGATATCGGCCAGGGCGTCGGAGGGAATCCATGGAATGACTTCCTCGCGGTAGTCTTCCGACAGGAAACCCAACAAGTCGGCGATATCGGCGTAATGCAGGGCGTCCAGCAGCTCGCGCAGGCGCAGGCCATCGCCACGATCGGCGGCATCGATGACCAGGGAGATATAGTGCGGATTAAGGGCGTAATCGTCCTTGAGCGCGAAGTCCTCGATCTGCTCGGGCGTAATCAGCTCGGCGTCAATATCTTCGAGATCACGGCGCTCTTTTACGGGCGCGGCCGCGACAAGGGTTTCATTATCGGGAATATCCGTTTTTTGAGGGGTTTCGGACTTCTGGCTCATCGCTCAGGCTCCCCATTCAGACGCTACCGCGTATGCCTCAAAAATGATCTCCGGATTGGTGCGGTCAAGAAGACTCGAACTTCCACGGGTTGCCCCACAGCGACCTCAACGCTGCGCGTCTACCAATTCCGCCATGACCGCACGCCATCCGGAGAGGGGCGCAGATAGCAACACTTTTACGCTTTGGGAAGCCCTTAATCGTAAATTTGTTGCACTATCCCAAATTATTAGCGGGCGCGCTTACGATCCGATTGCCATAAAGTCATAGACATTGGCCTGGCGGGTCACCACAATCGAAATCTTTTCCTCGAAAATCTGGATTTCGCCGCGCGCCACCGGATGGTTGTTGGCAAGGATCCACACCTCGTCATGTTCGTGGGCATCGAGCGGAATCACCGCGCCACGGCCCATGCGCAGGAGTTGCGCCATAGGCAGGACCGAACGGCCAAGCAGAACCGAAATTTCGACGGGAACCGCCCCCACCTGCGAATTTGTCACGCGAATTTAGCCTTTAACACCCACACCCGAAGACCGGCTTCCTATATTAGGGCCTTGCCTCTTAACAACTTATGACACATTGAAGCGACATGCTTTCCGAGACGTTAAATCCCGACGAAAATACCCCGCCTTTCGGCCGGATCGACAGTGAAACACCGGAATGGGTCATCGCCCCCGCGCCAGTGCACTATCCCGAAGCCCTGGCGGCCATGGAAGCCCGCGTGGCAGCCATCCACGAAGGCCAGGCGCGCGAGCTTGTCTGGCTGGTCGAGCACCCCCCGCTCTATACGGCCGGGGTTTCAGCCAAGCCCGAAGACCTGATCGCACCCGACCGCTTCGAGGTCTTCGAGGCCGGGCGCGGCGGGCAATACACCTATCACGGCCCCGGTCAGCGCGTGGTCTATGTCATGCTCGACCTGAATCGCCGGCAAAAGGACGTCCGGGCTTTTGTGGAAGCCCTGGAGCAATGGATCATCGCCACCCTTTGGCGATTCAATGTTGAAGGCCATATCCGTGACGGCCGCGTCGGGGTCTGGGTCGAACGTCGCGACAAGGGCTACGAGCCTCTGACTGAAGACAAGATTGCCGCCATCGGCATCAAACTGCGCCGCTGGGTCAGCTTCCACGGCATCAGCCTGAATGTCGAACCGGACCTGTCACATTTCGAGGGTATTGTGCCTTGCGGCATTACCGAGCACGGCGTCACCAGCCTGCTCGATCTCGGCCTTCCCGTCAGCATGGACGAGGTGGATTATGCGCTGAAATCGAGCTTCGAGGCGATCTTCGGGCCGGTGGAAGCGAAGGCCTAGCCTTCGCTCGACGTCAGACGAAAGAGCGTTGGCCCATAGCGGTTATCGCCGCGCTCACCGGGCATGACGCACAGGTCGATCAACGCCCAGACCAGAACCAGCCCGGCCACAAAATCGAAAAAGCCCTGCGGACGCGGCAGCACCATGACAAGGGCCAACAGGATCACCGCCGCCCACCAGCCGGACCGGCCGCGATCATGCAGGCGCTTCGAAAGCACGCAAGCGCCGCAATAGAGCAACACGGGATAGACGATCCAGTTCAGGAACTCCAGCGCACCACTGACAACCGAGCGGTAGAAGGCGAACGCCACCAGCAGGACAATGCCGGCTATGATCGATGGCACCTGCCCGGCCCGTCCGGTGGACGAGAAAAACAGTTCGCTCCAGTCGATCTTCGAATTCATAGGCGGCTCCGGTTACGTTACCTTGCCCTTATACTATGACGGCACAGGCGAAAAGCAAAAAGGCTCAGGGTAGATCGAGGCCGATCTCGCGGCACAGCCGGGCCATATCTTCCGGCACCGGCGCTTCCAGCGTGAACTCACCCCGCCCGTCCGGATGCGGAAAGGTCAGGCGCAGGGCGTGCAGCATCAGCCGCGGCACGGCCACGCCGCCCAGGGACAGCGCGCCGCCATAGCGGATGTCACCGGCAATCGGCGACCCCATTTCCGCCAGATGGACGCGAATCTGGTGCATACGGCCAGTATGCGGCTCGCAGCGCACCAGAGCGGCCTCATCGGTGCGCGACAGTACCGTGTAGGCCGTTTCGGCGCTCTGCCCCTCCGGATGATCGGTGTCGCAGACCCGGCTATAGGCTTCACGACCGATCTCCTCGCGCCGCAGCGGGAAACGGATCACGCCCTCGTCCGGCAGATTATGCGGATTGCCGACCACGGCCAGATAGGTCTTGGCAAAGGCCCTGCGGATCATCGCCTTGCCAAGATAGGAGGTCGCCGGCTGTGTCTTGGCCACCAGCAATATGCCGGAAGTATCGCGGTCCAGGCGATGGATCAGCATGGGCCGGCGACCGCTCGGCTTGACGAAGGTCCACATCATGTCGTCGAGATTGTTTCCGCCGCCGCGTCCGCCCTGCGAAGACAGACCAGAGGGCTTGTTGAAGCCCATAATCAGGTCATCTTCGTAAACGATCATCGATTTAACCCATGCCTGATCCACGTCCGGAATCAGACGCGGCCCCTTGCGTGGGTTATCGCTCTTGCTCTTTTGCGGCGGACGCGAGCGGCCGCTGGCGAGCGCCTGACGATGCTGAGGGGAGTGTTTGGACATAGGCGGATGCCTAACGCCAGCAAAGCATCAGGTCAAAATAATTCAGCCGTTTCTTTTTGTGACGGCTGTAAAAACCAATACAGCAGCACAAACCAGCCGAAAACGCATAGCAGCAATACCCACCATCCGCTTCTATTGACATCATGCAATCGCCGGACAGCTACGGTTAAGCTCGGAATAGCAAGGGCAGGCCAAAGCCATACGCTGAATAAACTCCAGGTCCATGATCGCTCGTTCATATAGACGCTGGCTATAATGACAATTATGGGAACCGTGCACAGTAACGCCACAAATACGGCAAAGGCCCAGAAATCCATCCGATTGGCACGTCCCTGAAAATCAATCGCCCGTCGGAAACCGGATATAATTGCCTCAAGCGGATTTCCGGTTGCAGATTCCGAACCAAAGCGGTTTGGCAGTTGGGAGGGCTTACGAACAAAAGCAAACGCTCCGCCAAAAACAATAACCGCGATAACAAACGCCAAAGCAGCCACGAACGGTACAAAAAATAAGATCATTTTTCCCCCTGAATTGCGCTAGTTCCCTCCACGTGCTTTCTGCTTTTTCTCGCGCAGATCGGCCCAGTATTCAAGCCGTTGTTTCGTCTTGCCCTCGTGACCGTCGCCCTTGGGATCGTAAAACTTCGGACGTTTCATACCATCGGGGAAATAGTTCTGGCCTGAGAAGCCATCGGGATCGTCCGGATCATAGATATAGCCCGCGCCATAGCCGATATCCTTCATCAGCTTGGTCGGGGCATTGAGGATCACCGCCGGCGGATCGAGATGACCGGTTTCCTTGGCCAGCCGTGTCGCCGCCTTGAAGGCCGTATAGACGCTGTTGGATTTCGGCGCGGCGGCCATATGGACCACGGCCTGCGCCAGAGCCAGTTCGCCTTCCGGAGAGCCCAGCACCTCATAGGTATCGCGCGCCGCATTACACATTAGCAGCGACATCGGATCGGCATTGCCGATATCTTCCGAGGCCATGCGGATCAGGCGCCGGGCGATAAACAGCGGATCGTCACCGCCATTCAGCATCCGCGCCAGCCAGTAAAGCGCCGCATCCGGATCGGAACCGCGCACCGATTTATGCAGGGCAGAGATCAGGTTGTAGTGCCCTTCCCGGTCCTTGTCGTGGTTCGGCCGGCGCTTTTGCAGATGGGCCAGCAGGCCCTCGCTGTCGAGCGGTTCCTCAAAGCCCATATGGTCCAGCGACTCGACCAAACTTAGCGTATAGCGCCCGTCACCATCGCTCAGCAATTTCAGCGTTTCATAGGCGTCCGGCATCAGCGGCAATTTGTGACCCAGGTGCGCCTCGGCACGGGCGATGAGCTGATCCAGCGCCGCCTCATCCAGACGCTTTAGCACAAACACCTGGCAGCGCGACAGAAGCGCGCCATTCAGCTCAAACGACGGATTCTCGGTCGTGGCGCCGATCAGGGTGACCACGCCGGCCTCGACATAGGGCAGGAAACTGTCCTGCTGGGCGCGATTGAAACGATGAATCTCATCGACAAACAGAACCGTGCGCGCGCCTTGCGAGTGGCGGAACTGCGCCTGCTCGAAGGCTTTCTTCAGATCGGCGACGCCGGAAAAGACAGCGGAAATCTGCTGGAATTCATAACCCGCCGCCTCGGCCAGCAAGCGCGCAATGGTTGTCTTGCCAACGCCCGGCGGTCCCCACAGGATCAGGCTCGGCAGGAACCCGCGTTCGATCACACGCGCAATCGCCCCGCCGCTGCCCAGCACATGATCCTGCCCCACCACTTCAGCCAACGTCTTCGGGCGCAGGCGATCCGCCAGCGGCTTGGCGGCCTCATCGACCTGCGGCATTGCGGCAATTTGGGCGCTTCTCAGCGACGGTTCGGGGGCGCCGAACAGATCGGCAATAGGCGCTTTCGACATGAAACAAATATAGAACATCCTGCCCGGCGTGGGAAGGCAAAATTAACGATTCGCCCGCTGTGCGGCCAGTTCGCCCCTCAGAGTGTCAAGCTGTGCCTGGCCTATAGGCGACAAGGTGACATACAGCGCCGGCCCATGGCCGTCCTCTCCGTCCGCATCCGGACGATGGGCGGCATTGCGCCGGGCCTGACCAGCGACCGGCTCGACCGCCTGCACGCGCTGACGCCAATAGGCGCTGGCCCGTGTTTCAACCTGTCCTGTGGCTGCAAAATTCAATCCGGCCTCCGGTGCGGCCAACGATTCGCCGCATCGAAGAGGTTAACGTGCGTTAACGTTTTTCGCCAATTATTTTCCCTTTACCGGCTTATCCTCGGCGCCGTAAATCGGCTTGAGCCAGTCGGTCGTGCCCGCGATACGCTCCAGATGCGGATAGCGCAGACCGTCATGATAATCGAAGGGGATGGTGCGGAAATATTCACCGTCCTGGACCAGCAAGGTAATCCGGTCGGTATTGCCCGGCTTGTGGGCCGTCGTGATCAGGTCCTTCAGGCGATCGCCATCATAGGCGCGATCATTGACGGCAATGACCTTCATGCCCGCCGTCAGACCGGCCTTGAAGCCGAGACCGTTCCACAACACGTCGCGGATACTGCCATCCTTGCCGATACTCAGACCCAGGCTATAGCCGAAATTGGCGCCGCGCTTGGCCTCTGTGCTTTTGAGATAGTCGGAGGGCGTATCGTCATAGACCAGTTTGTAGCCGCCGCGGGCCAGACCATCGAGCGGTGCCCCTTTTCCGGTGCGCTCCAGCCGCGTCTTCAGAAAGGTGGCCCAGTCATATGGATAGACCGAATTCAGCGACGCCACCACATCATCAAATGTGTAGGGTGCGGGCAGATAAGAACCGTTATGGACGTTGAAGAAGGCCTTGGCGAAATCGTCGAGCGATTTCTTGCCGTTGGTCTTCTCGCGGATCAGGGTATCGGCATCGAGCCAGATCAGGCCGCCCTCGGCATAATAGTCCTCAGAGCGCTGCCAGGTGGGCCACGATTTCGGCTCGCGATTGGAAATGATCGGATCATAGGTCGTATCCTGCAGATCGCGCCACTCACGCGCCGGCAGGAGGTCGTAACTTGCCATGGTCACCGCCATCATCTGCAGGCGCTGGTCGAAATTATAGAGCCCAGCGCGACTTTCCAGCAGTTCCCCCCAATAGGTCGTGCCGCCCTCGTAGACCCAGAGCAGTTCATCGCGCATCGGTTCCTGGAAGGTCGGCGTGAACTGGCCCGCCGGGCGGCGGAACTTACCATCCCAGCTATGGGTATATTCGTGCGGCGGGATGAAACGGCCAAAACCCTTGCCGACGACATTGCGCAGATAGCCCGGCTCGACGGCGTTTTCCGACGAGCGATGGTGCTCAAGGCCGATACCGCCCATCTCAGCAGTAACAGCCAGCAGGATATCGTAGTGATCGTAATGCTGCCCACCGAAGAGCTTATAGGCCTCCTGCACCACGTTTTTCTGGATGGTCAGGGCCTTTTCCGGCACCTCCAGATCGGCCGGATCGTCGGCGGCGATATCGAGGAAGACCGGCACTTTCGAACCCGGATCGAGGTCATAGCGCTTGAAATAGCGTCCGGCCAGCAGCGGTGAATCGATCAGGTTGTCGTAGGAAATCGGCTTGAACGTAACCACGTCACCTGCACGCTTGTCGGTTTCCAAAGCCGAGCCATAACCCCAGCCCTGCGGCAGGGTCAGGGTCACCTGCACCGGAATGCGGCGGGTGTAATAGCCGGCGGGATAGAGGCTCTCGTTTTCCCACTGCATGTCCATCATGTTGCGCGTGTGGACGATCAGGCCATCGCGAGGCTGTACCGGTGAGAGAAACTGGAAGTCGGCCACAACCTCGGTCACACCGGCCGGGACTTCGACATGGAAGCCATTGGTGGCCACATCATCGCGGCGCCACTTCAGTTCCTGCCCACCGGCCATTACATGCAGGCTGGCCAGCTTGGTCACATCGCTGTCGCGCGGCGAATGGGTGCCAGGCAGCCACCTCGGCTGGAGCAACACCAGAGGCCCGGCGCCCGAGACCGGAATGACCTCGTGGATGGTGATGATGTGACGTTCCAGATCGGTGGCATCGACATGCAGCTGGATCGTGCCCGGATAATCGACATCCTGCGGCGCGGGTAAGGCGGGTGTATCCGGCGCCGGCATTGGCAAGGGCTGTTCCTGAGCAAACGCACTACCCGCCATCAGGGCCATAGCCAAAGCCAAACCGGATACCTTCAACATTATACGCCTCCCGAAAATGAAGGCCGCACTATTGTCAGGGAATCCCGGCTTGTAAAGTGGTTGCGCGCGATACCTAACTAAAGGTCGCTGTGATCATCTGGCCATTGCGCATGATGCTGATCTGCCAGCGGCGTGCCGGGGCCTTGGTGGCGGCATCGAGATCGGCCGTCGTCAGGATCGCCTTGCCATTCACCGACTTGATGATGTCACCCGCCCGCAGACCGATACCCGCCGCATAGCTTCGTGAAGAATCGATCGAATAGACCATCACGCCCTTGGGCGCGTCGAAGGGATCCGCCCCTACTTCCTCGGCCACGGCCGGCGACAGATTGACCACCTTGGCCCCGGCAAAGGGATTGTTACCGGCAATGACACGTTCATCGCGCGCCGGCGTCGCCGAAGGTGGCTGCGCCTTGACCTTGATCGTAAACGGCTTTCCGCTGCGCACGCCCTGCACCTCGGTCATCTGCCCCAGGGTCAAGAGATCGATGCGGTAGCGCATGGAGGAAGCATCGTTGACCGGCTGGCCGTCAATGCTGAGGATGACATCGCCGGTCTTGAGGCCCGCCTGCTCGGCCGGACCGCCGGCATAGATATCCGATACCAGCACGCCCTCCGGACGGTCCATGCCCAGGCTCTTGGCGATATCGCTGGTGACCGTGTCACCTTTGGCGCCGAGCCACGGCCGCTGCAGATGCGTGGCGCCGCCGGCGGCGCTGTCCACCACCCGGCGCACCAGAGCCGAAGGAATGGCGAAACCGACACCGGCCGAGGAGCCTGAGCCGGAAACAATCATCGAATTGATGCCGATCAGACGGCCATTCATATCGACCAGAGCGCCGCCGGAATTGCCCGGATTGATTGCCGCGTCGGTCTGGATATAGGAGCCTCCGCCCGGCCCGACCTCGGTGCGGTTGAGCGCCGAGATGATGCCATTGGTGACCGTCTGACCGATACCGAAGGGATTGCCGATGGCCAGGACCAGGTCACCGACTTCGAGATTGCGGTCATCGTCCATTTCGAGGGTCGGGAAGCTTTCCTTGGAATCGATCTGCAGAACCGCGAGGTCGGTGCGCTCATCGGCCAGCAGCAGCTTGGCGGGATATTCACGGCGGTCGTTCAGCACGACCATGAACTGCTGACCACCGGCGACGACATGGTTATTGGTGACGACAATGCCATCCTTACGCACGATCACGCCGGAGCCAAGCGACTGCTGGACCTGCTGGCGCGGTACGGCGCCGAACATCTGCCAGAACGGATCGACCTGCTGGCGCACCACACCGCGGGCATAGACATTGACCACGGCCGGCGCCACGGTGCGCACGACCGGCGCAAACGAGGCCTTCATGCCGATGGCGCTATCCGGCACCTTGGAGGGCTGGGACAAGCTGTCGCTGAAGCTGCCGGAATATTTCTGGGTATCCTGACTGTGAGACGGCGAGCAGGCCATCAGCAGGGCGGCGGCGGACAGGACAACAGGGGCGCGCAGGTTCATTCGATTATCCCAGCTTTTGATCTCAGGGCCTTAAATGTAAAAACTATTGCGGCGGTATCAAGGCTGAGGCGCGACGAGATTGCGCCATATTATTCCGCTGTTTCCTCGCTATACCCTGCTTCAACCTTCAGCGACTGCTTCACCCCTGTCGCCAGCCCGAGGGCCAAAAGCGTGCAGACCCCGGCCAGCAGGAAGGCCGCGCCGCTGAACGCCATGGGCACCCCCGCCTTGGTCACGGTCGCCAGCACCAGGCCAAAAATCAGCGGCGCCACGATATTGCCCATGGTGGACAGGCTCATATTCGAGCCCTGTAGCGTCCCCTGCTCCTTCGGATCGACCTTGCTGCTCATCAGCGACTGGATATTCGGCATGGCCAGTCCGCCCAGACAGCCGATGGCGATAAAGGCAACGAACATCAGCCCATTCGTTGCCAGTCCGTAACCTGCGTAGGCAATCAGCGAGGCGATAAGACCAACATACATGGCCTTGCGTTCGCCAATCCGCCTGGTGACCAGCCCGGTCAGCCCCCCCTGCACGATGGCCGACAGTATGCCGACTACGGCCAGCATCAGCCCGACCTGCGTTACGCCCCAGCCGAAGCGATAATCGGCATAGAGCACCATGGTCGTCGGGAAGACACTCTGGCCGAACATCAGCAGGAAATACATCAGCGACAGGCGCATCACCTGCCCCGATCGCGCCAGGAAGCGGATGGCCCCCAGCGGATTGGCCGTATGGAAGCTGAAAGGCTTACGTCTGTCTTCCGGCAGGGATTCCGGCAGCACAAACAAGCCATAAAGGAAGTTGCACAAGCTTAAGATCGCGGCGAAGAAGAACGGATAGTGATGATCGCCTGAGAACTGGATGAACTGCCAGTTCAGACCGCCCCCCAGTATACCGCCCAGGCTCGGCCCGACCACGAAACCGACACCGAAGGCCGCGCCCATCAGGCCATAGACGCCGGCGCGCTTTTCCGGCGGCGTGACATCGCTCATATAGGCATAGGCGGTCGAGATGCTGGCCGAAGTCATGCCGGAAATGATCCGGCCGATTAGCAACCACCACAGGCCGGGCGCCAGGGCCATGAACAGGAAATCCACGCCGGTGCCAAAGTTTGACGCCAGCACGACCGGCCGCCGACCGATAGCATCCGACAGTCCCCCCTGCACCGGCGTGAAAAGAAACTGGGCCAGCCCCCAGGCCGCGCCGAAGATGCCGGTCCACAAACCAGCTTCCGATACGGAGCCATTCAGGAAGCTCTTGATCAGGTTGGGCAGGACCGGGATGATCACCCCGATCGACAACATATCCAGGAACACCGTCACCAGGATAAAGGCGGCGGCGGCTTTACGGGGATGGGCGGGCGCTTCCGGCATGTTCGGTCTTTCTGGTTATCCTGTGCCTGTACGCGAAAAATCCGCGTTCTGCCAGATACAAGACCCTCTACCGCCTTTTGTCAGTAGAGCGCCGGTTTGAGCGGCCCCAGCTTGCCATCGTTCGGCTCGCCCTTGATGCCCAGCAGTTTGGTCTCCAGCGAATAGACGTCGACATTATCGAAGGGCGCCAACTTCACGCCGCGGCGGATGGCCGGACCATTGGCAATGAACAGGGCCTGCATTTCCGGCGCCGCCGGATCGTAACCGTGGCTGCCGCCCTGGGGCTTGGGCATCCAGTTGTCCGACGAAGGGCTGACGATATAGCCACCGACCGCCGCCAGGCAGGTGATTTCCGGCACCCGGCGATGGTGACCATAGTGGAAGCGCGCCGGAATCTTCGCCTTGTGCCAGCACTGCATATAGTCGTGCTTCGTTTCGATCAGCGCCTTGTCGACCTCGACCTCGTAGCCGGGTTTCGGATTCAGACCGGCCACCTGACCGCCGGTGACCAGATCGTAACTATCCGCCGGCAGGATATCGGCAAGACGGATAAAGCGCTCCGGATTGTGTTTCGCCATGCCGTGATCGGCCACGATGACCAGATTGACCTTGCCAAAGAGGCCGCGCGCCTTCAGGCCGTCGACCAGTTGCCCGATGGACGCATCGACATCGCGCAAGGCGGCATCGACTTCCGGACTGCCGGGGCCGAAATCATGTCCCTGGTGATCGACATCCGAATAGTAGAGCGTGATGGCGCCGGGACGGTCCCCCGCCGGCAGGTCGACCCAATCGAGCACCTGCTTCACACGGTCGGCGCTCGACAGCTGCTCGTTATAGGGCAACCAGTAGGTCGGGCGCACGCCATGGATCGCCGCATCGGAACCGGGCCAGAACATAGTCGCGACCTTGACGCCCTGCGCCTGAGCGGTTTCCCACAAGGGCTTGCCATCGTCCCACCAGAATTCGTCGGCTACGGCCTCCTTATTCGACAGCTTGAAGGTGACGCCCGGCTTCTGCGGGTCGCGCATGGTGTTGTTGACGATGCCGTGATGATCGGGCCGCAGGCCAGTCACCAGCGCATAATGGTTCGGGAAGGTCAGGCTGGGAAAAGACGGACGCATCGCCGCGCTGGCGCCGCCATCGGCCAGGGCCTGCAGATTAGGGGTGATGCCCTCCTTGAGATAGTCGGCACGGAAACCGTCGATCGAAATGAGGATAAGCTTCGGCCCCGGCAGCGCGGTTTCGGCCACCGGAGCTGCAGTGGGCACATGGCTGCATGAGGCGATGGACAGACAGGCCAAAGCGGCCACAACAAGCGGGATTTTTCTGAACATCATGCACTCCACGAAACCGCGCCAATCTAGAGCGGGCCCATGACAATAAAAAGAAACCCCCGGCCTGGGCCAGGGGTTTCTGAAAAAATAAGGCTGTTATCTTAGTCGCTGGTCCGGATACGGTCCAGCACAGGAGACAGAAATACGGCAGATGCCCCCTGGCCAGCGTCAAGCTGCTGCAGGTCAAGGTCCGTATCGCCCGACGCCTCAAGCGTCTCTTCGGCGGGATCGGCGATGGCGAAATCGTCAAGCATGGTACCCTCCTTAAATAGTGCGATGACTATGGACGCGGCACACAGGGCCCTGTCCACGAGGTTCATGCTAGTGGAGAATTCCGCGGATGCGAAATAACGCTTCATCCCTTAATAATCACACTTTCGTTAACCATTGTCACCAAAGTGTAAAAAAGCCGCCAGGAAAAACCTGACGGCTTTTAATATCCTCAAGCGCCGCGAACGAGCGCTAGTCCTTGCCGGCACTGACGTACCGGAGGAGTGATATGTCCTATTCTTCGTCGCCGGCGACTTCGAACACCGGACCGGAGTCCAGGCCCTTGGCGGCTTCGTCGCGATCGACGAACTCGATGATGGCCATGGCGGCGTTATCGCCGTGGCGGAAACCGGCCTTCATGATGCGGATATAGCCGCCGTTACGATCAGCATAGCGCTTGCCGAGCACGTCGAACAGCTTGCCGACCTGGGCGACGTCACGCACGCGCGAGATGGCGATACGGCGGTCGTGCAGGGTGCCGGACTTAGCCAGCGTAACCAGCTTTTCGACGAAGGGACGCAGTTCCTTAGCCTTCGGCAGGGTGGTGACGATCTGTTCGTGCTTGATGAGCGAGGCGGCCATGTTGGCGAACATGGCGATACGGTGCGAGGTGGTGCGACCGAGTTTGCGATAGCCGGAGCCGTGACGCATGAGATACTCTCCATAAGATCGCGCCGCACTCTGGCTGTGCGCGACCCCAAAAACGAGCCTGAAAACAAAGGTCACGAGGCCTCCGGCCCCTGCCCGTTTCAGACGTCCTTCCTTTTCAGGAAGGAAATTGCCACGACAAGGTTTTGGTCTTTCGCGGCAAGTCAGAACCGAAAAACAGTTCCTATAAATAGTGAGCCCGGACGATCGCTCATCCGGGCTCACCCATAATATCAAAAATCTTAGATCTGGTCTTCGAATTTCTTGGCCAGGTCTTCGACGTTTTCCGGCGGCCAGTTCGGGATATCCATGCCGAGCGAGAGGTTCATGGAAGCCAGGACTTCCTTGATCTCGTTCAGCGACTTGCGGCCGAAGTTCGGCGTGCGCAGCATTTCGGATTCCGTCTTCAGGATCAGGTCGCCGATATAGACGATGTTGTCGTTCTTCAGGCAGTTCGCCGAACGGACGCTGAGTTCCAGTTCGTCGACCTTCTTGAGCAGGGCCGGGTTGAACGGCAGCTCAGGCTTGCCTTCTTCAACGACCGGGGCCTTCGGCTCTTCGAAGGTGATGAAGATCTGCAGCTGGTCCTGCAGGATGCGCGCCGCGAAAGCGACAGCGTCAACCGGCGTGACAGCAGCATTGGTTTCGACTTCCAGCACCAGCTTGTCGTAATCGAGTGACTGGCCCTGACGGGTCGGCTCGACCTTGTAAGCCACCTTCTTGACCGGCGAATAGAGGGCGTCGACGGCGATCAGGCCGATCGGCGCGTCTTCCGGACGCAGGCGGTCGGCCGGGACATAGCCCTTGCCGTTCTGGACGGTGAATTCCATGCGCACGGAGGCGCCCTCGTCCAGCGTGCAGATCACGTGGTCGGGGTTCAGGACTTCGATATCGGCCGGAACATCGATCTGGCCGGCGGTAACCGGGCCGGCGCCATTAGCACGCAGGACCATACGCTTCGGACCTTCCGCATGCATGCGCAGGGCCAGTTGCTTGATGTTCAGGATGATGTCGACGACGTCTTCACGAACGCCTTCGATGGAGGAGAATTCGTGCACCACGCCGTCGATCTGGACGGAGGTGACAGCCGCGCCTTGCAGCGAGGACAGGAGTACGCGACGCAGCGCGTTACCGAGGGTCACGCCGAAACCGCGCTCCAGAGGCTCCGCGACAAGACGCATCTTGCGCGAAGGGTCGGAACCCGCTTCGACTTGTGGCTTCTCGGGACGAATAAGCTGTTGCCAGTTTCTTTCGATCATTTACGTCCCTCAAGACAGGAAAGGTCGCCCTGCCGGATCAGGCAGAGCGACTGAAAATTAGGGAAAATAAAATTAAACGCGACGACGCTTCGGCGGACGGCAGCCGTTATGCGGGATCGGGGTCACATCACGGATCGAGGTGATGGTGAAACCGACGGCCTGCAGGGCGCGCAGAGCCGATTCACGGCCGGAGCCCGGACCGGCAACGCTGACTTCCAGAGTCTTGACGCCATGCTCGATGGCCTTCTTGCCGGCATCTTCCGCCGCCACCTGGGCAGCATACGGGGTCGACTTGCGCGAGCCCTTGAAGCCCATGGCGCCGGCCGACGACCACGACACCGCATTGCCCTGGGCATCGGTGATGGTGATCATGGTGTTGTTGAACGAGGCGTTGACGTGAGCCACACCCGAAGTGATGTTCTTGCGCTCGCGCTTTTTAACGCGTGAAGGTTCCTTAGCCATTGGTCAGCTATTCCTTACTTCTTCTTGCCGGCGATGGGCTTCGCCGGGCCCTTGCGGGTGCGGGCATTGGTGTGGGTGCGCTGGCCGCGGACCGGCAGGCCCTTACGGTGACGCAGGCCGCGGTAGCAGGCCAGGTCCATCAGACGCTTGATGTTCATCGAAACTTCACGGCGCAGGTCGCCTTCGACCGTGTAATCGCGGTCGATGGTTTCGCGGATCTGCAGCACTTCGGCGTCCGAAAGCTGGTTGACGCGGCGCGCATCTTCGATGCCGACCTTCTTGACGATTTCTTCGGCGTGGTGTGCGCCGATGCCGTGGATATATTGAAGCGCGATCTTCACGCGCTTGTTGGTCGGTATGTTGACGCCTGCGATACGGGCCACTTGAGGTATCTCCTGCAACGCGCCCCCATGCTAACGGGACGCATTTCTTGAAACGAAAGATGACACGTATGCCACACGGCTAAGCTTTGACCTTCAGCCGTGGTTCATACGCGCGATTTCGCGGAAGCTGCCCTTATAGAAGGGTTTTTGCTCCCGTCAATGGTTAAGTTTTAAAAAAGCAAGCACAAACAGATGTTAGTCATACTTTTTTAAGTTTAGTCAGATGCTGGACACCCGAAAGTACCCAACCTCTCGTATTTTCGGACTTTCGTCCTCGCCGGCTCCCTTTCGAGTAACCGACAGATTCTTACGCCAGAGCGCCGTCGATACGGGCAGCGACGTCTTCCACCGCGCCCATGCCGTCGACTTCGAAGAGCTTGCCCTGCGCCGCATAATAGGGCAGCAGCGGCGCGGTCTGGGCGTTATAGGCTGCCAGGCGCACCTTATAGGCTTCCGGGTTGTCGTCCGAACGGCCCTCTTCGGCGAAGCGCTTTTCAATACGCGTCACCAGGGCATTCTCGTCCACCTTCAGGCGGACCACCTTGTCGATCTTCGCGCCACGCTCGGCCAGCATGGCGTCCAGCGCCTCAGCCTGCGCCACGGTGCGCGGGAAACCGTCGAAGATGGCGCCACCGGCCGCTTCGGCCGCCGGCAGGTTTTCCCTGATCAGGTCGATAACGATCTCGTCGGAGACCAGGCCGCCGGTCGCCAGGATATCCTTGACCTTCAGACCCAGTTCGCTTTCCGCCTTGATGGCGGCGCGCAGCATGTCCCCGGTCGACAGCTGAACCATTCCGCGCGTCGAAACCAAACGTTTCGCCTGGGTCCCCTTGCCCGCCGCGGGCGGCCCAAACAAAATGATGTTCATCGGCCAATCCTTCCGCGGGTGCTGGCGGCAGGACTCTTGCTGCCGGTCTTGAGTTTGGACTTCTTGATCAGGCCATCATACTGGTGCGCCAGCAGATGCGATTGAATCTGCGCCACGGTATCCATGGTGACAGTCACGACAATCAGGATCGAGGTGCCGCCGAAATAGAAGCTGTTGCCAAGCTGCGAAATCAGGAATTCCGGCAGCAGACAGACGATGGTGATGTAGGCCGCGCCGATGACCGTGATGCGGGTCAGCACGAAATCCATATATTCGGCGGTGCGCTTGCCCGGACGGATGCCCGGCAGGAAGCCGCCGTACTTGCGCAGGTTTTCGGCCGTTTCGTCCGGATTGAAGACCAGCGAGGTATAGAGGAAGGTGAAGAAGATGATCATGGCCGCATAGAGGATCATGAACACCGGATGGCCGTGCGTCAGCTGGGCGCTGATCGAAGGCAGCCATTGCAGCCAGCTCGGGATTTTGTCCGGGTTCTGGCCGACGAAGGCCAGGATCGAGGTCGGCATCAGCAGCAGCGACGAGGCAAAGATCGGCGGAATGACGCCAGCCGTATTGACCTTCAGCGGCATGAAGGACGACTCGCCACCCATGATGCGATTGCCGACCTGGCGCTTGGGATACTGCACCAGCAGACGGCGCTGCGAGCGTTCCATGAAGACAATGAAGATGATGGCGGCGATGAGCACGGCCACGATCAGGATCAGCATGCCCGGATTAATGTCGCCCGTGGCGCCCATCGAGAACAGCCGACCGACAGTCGACGGCAGCACGGCCACGATCCCGGCGAAGATGATCATTGACGAGCCGTTGCCGATGCCGCGAGAGGTGATCTGCTCACCCAGCCACATCAGGAACAGCGTGCCGCCGGTCAAGGTGGTCATGGCGGTGATGATGAAGAAGATGCCCGGCTGGATGACCAGACCCGAGGTCTGCATGGCCGTGGCGATACCGAAGGACTGGATCAGGGCCAGGACGACGGTCAGGTAGCGGGTATACTGGTTCAGCTGCTTGCGGCCAGCCTCCCCGCCTTCCTTGCGCAGCTTTTCCCACGGCGCATAGACGGAGCCCATCAGCTGGATGATGATCGAGGCCGAGATATATGGCATCAGGTTCAGCGCGAAGACGGCCATGCGCTGCACGGCGCCGCCGGCGAACATGTTCATCATGCCGAAAATGCCGTTTTGCTGGCTGGAGAAAGCCTGCGTAAAGGCCGCCATGTTGATGCCCGGCAGCGGCACATAGGTGCCGAGGCGGTAAACGATCAGAGCGCCGAGCGTAAAGAGCAGCCGCTTGTGCAGATCGGTCGCCTTGGAGAAGGCGCCGAAATTCATATTGGCGGCGAGTTGTTCAGCAGCAGAAGCCATAAAGTCCTCAAATTCGCGCGGGCGCCAAAGCCCTTGTAATCAACCCCCAAAAGGGCGGACCAGATGTGTTAATGCGATTCGAAGCCGCACCCCTCACCCAATCCAACCCATATGGGGTACGCATCTGAAAAGGTCAAATGCGCGCGTTACTCGTTTGCGACTTAGCCCTTGCGGGCGGCACGGGCAGCAGCGATCTTTTCCTTGCGGTCCGCGACCTTGGCTTCGTGGGCGGCGCGGTTTTGCGTCACCGAACCACCAGCGGCTTCGACAGCCTTGACAGCGCCGGCCGAGGCGGACCAGACGGTCAGGTTCAGCTTGGCCTTCAGTTCACCTTCGCCCAGCAGACGCACGCCGTCCAGCTCGCGGCGGATGACACCGGCAGCCACCAGGGCGGCACCGTCGATCGCGGCCTTGGCGTCAAGCTTGCCGGCATCGATCGCGTCCTGCAGACGCCACAGGTTGACTTCAGCCAGCTTGAGGGCGAACGGATTGTTGAAACCACGCTTCGGCATACGCATGTACAGCGGCATCTGGCCGCCTTCGAAGCCCAGCAGGCTCACGCCGGTACGGGACTTCTGGCCCTTGACGCCACGGCCGGAGGTCTTGCCCTTGCCGGAGCCGGGACCGCGGCCAACGCGCATGCGGCCCTTGGTCGAACCAGGATTGTCGTGGAGTTCGTTCAGCTTGGTCATTTGCTTTGCCTTTCAATGACAGGTGCGCTGATCCGTAGGCGGATCAACTCGGCTATAAAAAAGTTTTGGTTGCCCTGTCGCTTCGCTGCTTCAGGGCTCTGGAACGCGCTGTTACAGCACGCTTCATAAATAAGCAAGCCCGCGAACCGGAATCCGCGGGCTTGCTCATTAATCAGGTGATTATCGATTACTCGACAATCGTCACCATGTGGTGGACCTTGGCGATCATGCCGCGAACCGAGGGGGTGTCTTCCAGTTCGGAGACGCGGCCCATCTTGTTCAGACCCAGGCCGGCAAGCGTGGCGCGCTGGTCCTTGGTACGGCGGATCGGCGAACCGGTCTGCTTGACTTTGATAGTAGCCATATCTTAGCCCTCCAGGGATTCAGGCGACGAAGCGCCATCGGCACGCGACTTCAGCAGGTCACCGACCTTCTTGCCGCGCTTCGAGGCGATCTGACGGGGCGAGGATTGCACCTTCAGCGCTTCAAAGGTGGCGCGCACCATGTTGTAGGGGTTCGAGGAACCGAGCGACTTGGCGACGACGTCCGAGATGCCCAGGGTTTCGAGAACCGCACGCATCGGACCACCCGCGATGACGCCGGTGCCCGGAGGGGCCGCGCGCATCTGGATCTTGCCGGCGCCCCAACGGCCGTAACCGTCGTGGTGCAGGGTGCGGGATTCGCGCAAGGGAACGCGGATCAGCGACTTCTTGGCTTCTTCGGTCGCCTTGCGGATGGCTTCCGGCACTTCGCGCGCCTTGCCATGGCCGTAGCCGACGCGACCCTTTTGGTCACCAACGACCATCAGGGCAGCAAACGAGAAGCGACGGCCACCCTTGACGGTGGCGGCGACGCGGTTGATAGCGACCAGCTTTTCGACGAACTCCGAAGGTTCCTCGGTGCGGTCACGGCGATCATTGCGATTTTCGCTAGGACGAGCCATTACGATTTCCCTTAGAAGTTAAGACCGGCTTCACGCGCGGCTTCCGCCAGCGCCTTCACCCGACCATGATAGATGTAGCCACCGCGATCGAACACGACGTCCTTGACGCCCTTTTCGATGGCGCGCTGGGCGACCAGCTTGCCGACTTCCGTGGCGGCAGCCGCGTTCGAGCCCTGCTTCTTGGCGCTTTCCAGCGAAGAAGCCGAAGCCAGGGTGACGCCGGAAGCGTCATCGATGACCTGGGCATAGATGTTCTTGTCCGAACGGAAGACCGACAGACGCGGGCGGCCGTTGGAGAGCGACTTCAGGCGCGTGCGATTGCGTTGCGCGCGACGAGCCAATTGTTCACGAGGAGACAGAGCCATGACTTACTTCTTCTTGCCTTCCTTGCGGCGAACCTTTTCGCCGGCATATTTGACGCCCTTGCCCTTATAAGGCTCAGGGGGACGAATCTTGCGGATCTTGGCCGCCAGTTCACCGACCAGTTGCTTGTCGATGCCCTGGATCTTGATTTCGGTCTGCTTCGGCACGGCAAAGGTGATGCCGGTGGGCGGATCGATCACGACGGGGTGCGAAAAGCCGAGCGACAGCTCCAGCTTGTTGCCCTGCATGGCGGCGCGGTAACCGACGCCGACCATTTCCAGGGTTTGTTCGAAGCCGTCGGTCACGCCCTTCACCATGTTGGCGATCAGGGTGCGCGACAGGCCCCACATCGCCTTGTGGCGAGCGGTTTCACCGCGCGGGGCGACGGAGAGGCTGGCGCCTTCCTGCTTGACTTCGATTTCTTCTACGACAGTCCAGCTCTGGACGCCCTTGGGGCCCTTCACCGAAATGTCTTGCCCGTTCAGCGTGATGGTCACGCCGGCCGGGACTGCGATGGCTTTTTTACCAATCCGGGACATTTTAAAACCTTCTAATGCCTTAAGTGTCCTCTGCCGTGTCTACTATTAGTAGACGCGGCAGAGAACTTCACCACCCACGTTGTTTTCGCGGGCGTTGTTGTCAGACATGACGCCCTTCGGCGTCGACAGGATCGAGATACCCAGGCCGTTTTTCACCGGCTTCAGGTCCTTGATCGACGAATAGACACGGCGGCCCGGCTTGGACACGCGGGAGATTTCCGCGATGACCGGCTGGCCGTCGAAATACTTCAGTTCGATTTCGAACTGCGGGAATTCACCCGGAGTTTCCACCACTTCGTAGCCGCGGATGTAGCCCTCGTCCTTCAGGACGTCGAGCACGTGGGCGCGCAGCTTGGAAGCCGGGGTCAACACCTTGGAACGCTTGCGTTGGGCAGCGTTCTTGATGCGGGCGATCATATCGCTCAGAGGATCATTAACGAACATATTCTTGGTCCTCCCTTACCAGCTGGCCTTGGTCATGCCCGGAATCTGGCCTTCGTTGGCCAGCTTGCGGAGCGCGATCCGGCTCATGTGGAGCTTGCGATAGTAGGCACGCGGACGACCGGTGACTTCGCAGCGGTTACGAATGCGGGTCGCATTCGAGTTGCGGGGCAACTTGGCCAGCTTCAGGCGAGCGTCGAAACGCTCTTCCAGGGGCAGGCTTTCGTCATTGGCGATCGCTTTGAGGGCTTCGCGCTTGGCGGCGTATTGAGCCACCAGCTTCTTGACCATCTCGTTGCGGTTTACAGCGCTTTTCTTTGCCATGTTATCTCTCTACCCGCCTCAGGACGTGAACGGGAATTGGAAGTGCTTCAGGAGGGCCTTGGCTTCCTTGTCGGTCGTCGCCGTGGTGCAGACCACGATATCCATGCCCCACATCTGATCGATCTGGTCATAGTTGATTTCCGGGAACACGATGTGTTCCTTCAGGCCCATGGCATAGTTGCCGCGGCCATCGAAGCTGTTGCCGTTCAGACCACGGAAGTCCTTCACGCGCGGCAGGGCGATGGTGATCAGGCGGTCGAGGAACTCGTACATACGGTCCTTGCGCAGGGTCACCTTGGCGCCGACCACCATGCCTTCGCGCAGCTTGAAACCGGCGATCGACTTGCGGGCGCGGGTTTCGGCCGCCTTCTGGCCGGTGATGGCTTCGAGGTCCTTCACGGCAGCCTTGACCTTCTTGGAGTCGGCCGTGGCTTCACCGATACCCATGTTCACGACGATCTTGTCGAGCTTGGGGACCTGCATTTCGTTCGTATAACCGAACTCTTCCTTCATCGCGGTGCGGATCTTTTCGAGATAGACCTGCTTGGCGCGGGGGATGTACTTATCAGCCATTGATGACTTCTCCCGTCGTCTTGGCAACGCGCACCTTCTTGTCGCCTTCGACCTTGAAACCGACGCGGGTCGGCTTGCCGTTCGAGTCAACGTGGGACACGTTGGAAACGTGCACCGACGCTTCCTTGTTGATGATGCCGCCTTGCGGGTTGCCCTGCGACGGACGAGTGTGGCGCTGGACCATGTTGAGGCCCGAAACGACAACGCGCTCGGCCTGGCCGTCCTTGGTGACGACCTTGGCGACGGTGCCCTTGCGGCCCTTGTCCTTGCCGGTCAGCAGAACGACCGAGTCGCCCTTCTTAATCTTCGCAGCCATTAGATGACCTCCGGAGCCAGCGAGATGATCTTCATGTGGTTCTTGGCGCGCAGTTCACGCGGCACAGGCCCGAAGATACGCGTGCCGATCGGCTCGCTCGACTTGTTGACGATGACGGCGGCGTTGGTGTCGAAACGGATCACCGAACCGTCCTTGCGCTGGATGTCCTTCGAGGTGCGAACGACGATGGCGCGCAGAACGTCGCCCTTCTTGACGCGGCCGCGCGGAATGGCTTCCTTGACCGACACGACGATCAGGTCACCCACCGAGGCGTAGCGGCGCTTTGAGCCGCCCAGCACCTTGATGCACATGACCCGGCGTGCGCCGGAGTTGTCGGCCACTTCCAGGTTAGTTTGCATCTGAATCATGGTTCAAACTTTCCTAGTTAGTTGGCTTCGCGCGGGAGAACTTCCCACGTCTTGAGCTTCGACTTCGGCGCACATTCGATGATACGAATCTTTTCGCCGGCCTTGTAATCATTAGCTTCGTCGTGAGCATGGTAACGCTTCGACACACGAACCGTCTTTTTCAGGACGGGGTGCAGAACGGTACGCTCCACCTTCACAACCACGGTCTTGTCGCCCTTATCGGAGACAACCAGACCTTCAAGAATGCGCTTGGGCATGGTCTTCTTTCCTTTAGGCGACCTTACCGCCGGCCTTCTGGGCCGTCAGCAGGGTCTTGATGCGGGCGATGTCCTTGCGGATTTCGCTGACGCGGTGGGTCTTTTCGAACTGGCCGGTGGCCTTTTGGAAGCGCAGGTTGAACTGCTCTTTCTTCAGGTCCAGCAGTTGATCTTGCAGTTGGTCGGCGGTCTTGGTCCGCAGATCGGCAATCTTGGTCATAGGTCCTACTCCGCGGCCATGGCCACGCCGGCGTCGATACGGGTCACGACGCGGGTGGAAACGGGCAGCTTGGCGGCACCGAGACGCAGCGCTTCACGCGCGATGTCGTCCGGCACGCCGTCGATTTCAAACAGGATACGACCCGGAGCCACGCGAGCGGCCCAATGGTCGACGGCGCCCTTGCCCTTACCCATACGGACTTCGGCAGGCTTGCCGGTGACCGGGAGGTCGGGGAAGATGCGGATCCAGACGCGGCCCTGACGCTTCATCTGACGCGTGATGGCGCGGCGGGCGGCTTCGATCTGGCGGGCGGTCAGACGCTCCGGCTCAACGGTCTTCAGACCGTAGGAACCGAAGTTCAGGGTATAACCACCCTTGGCGTTACCGTGGATACGGCCCTTGAAGGCCTTACGGTACTTTGTACGCTTGGGAAGCATCATGGGAGTTACGCCTCCTTATTGTTGCGGTCGCGGCGCGGGCCACGATTGTTACGTTCACCACGCTCCGGACGCTCGTTCGACGACGGGCCGGAAGCTTCCTGGGCCCAGCGCTTGTCCTGAGCCATCGGATCGTGTTCCAGGACTTCGTTCTTGAAAATCCAGACCTTGACACCGATGATGCCGTAGGTGGTCAGGGCTTCGGCGAAGCCCAGGTCGATGTCGGCGCGCAGGGTGTGAAGCGGCACGCGGCCTTCACGATACCATTCCATGCGGGCGATTTCGGCGCCGCCGAGACGGCCCGACAGGTTCATGCGGATGCCCTTGGCGCCCAGGCGCATGGCCGACTGGATCGAACGCTTCATGGCGCGGCGGAAGGCCACGCGGCGTTCCAGCTGCTGGGCGATCGATTCAGCAACCAGCTGAGCGTCGACTTCCGGCTTGCGGACTTCGACCAGGTTCAGGAACACTTCGCCTTCGGTGAGGGCGGAAACGTCCTTGCGCAGCTTGTCGATGTCAGCGCCCTTCTTGCCGATCACGACGCCCGGACGGGCGGCGTAGATGGTGATGCGGCACTTCTTGTGCGGGCGCTCGATGATGATGCGCGAAACGCCGGCGGCGTTCAGCTTTTCCTTCAGAACCTTGCGGATCTTCAGGTCCTGGTGGAGCAGCTTGGCGTAGTCGGTACGCTGGGCGAACCAACGGCTGTCCCAGGTGCGGTTGATACCGAGGCGCAAGCCGATCGGATTAGCTTTCTGACCCATTATGCAGCCTCTTGAGATTCGGCGCCAAGTTCACGGACGACGATGGTCAGTTCCGAGAACGGCTTCATGATGCGCGACGAACGGCCACGAGCACGCGAAGCGAAGCGCTTCATGACAATGCCCTTGCCGACATAGGATTCGGCAACGATCAGGTTGTCGATGTCGAGGTTGTGGTTGTTTTCGGCATTCGAGATCGCCGAATAGAGCGCCTTGCGGACGTCCTTGGCAATGCGCTTGCGCGAAAATTCCAGTTCGTTGAGCGCGCGCTGGACCTTGAGGCCACGGATCGAGGCGGCGACCAGGTTCAGCTTTTGCGGGCTGATACGGACCGACACCAGCTTCACGCGGGCTTCATTGGCGTTGACGCGGCGAGGATTCTTAGTCTGCGACATAGCTTACCTCTTCTTCGCCTTCTTGTCGGCGGCGTGGCCGGGGAAGTTGCGCGTGGGCGAGAATTCGCCGAACTTCATGCCGACCATGTCTTCCGACACCAGCACGGGAACGTGCTTCTGACCGTTATAAACGCCGAACGTGAGACCCACGAATTGCGGCATGATGGTCGAACGACGCGACCAGGTCTTGATGACCTCTTTGCGACCCGAGCTGAGCGCGGTTTCCGCCTTCTTGAGAAGGTGGCCGTCGACGAAGGGGCCTTTCCATACGGAGCGTGCCATAATTAGCGAGCCTTCTTAACGTGACGCGAACGGATGATGTACTTGTCCGTCGCCTTGTTGGTACGAGTCTTGCGACCCTTGGTGGGGACGCCCCACGGAGTCACAGGGTTACGGCCGCCGGAGGTCTTGCCTTCACCACCACCATGCGGGTGGTCGACCGGGTTCATGGCCACGCCGCGGACGTGCGGACGGAAGCCCATGTGACGGGTGCGACCGGCCTTGCCGAGGCTCTGGTTCATGTGGTCCGGGTTCGACACCGCACCGACCGTGGCCAGGCAGGAGTCGAGAACCATGCGCAGCTCGCCCGAGCCGAGACGGATCTGGGCATAGCCGGCATCGCGACCGACGAGCTGGGCGTAGGCGCCGGCCGAGCGGGCCAGCTGGCCGCCCTTGAGGGGCTTCAGCTCGACGTTATGGATGATCGTGCCGATCGGAAGCGAACGCAGCGGCGCGGCGTTACCGGGCTTCACGTCGACCTTTTCCGAGGCGATGACGGTGTCACCGGCCTTCAGGCGTTGCGGAGCCAGAATGTAGGCCTTTTCGCCGTCGGCATAGGTGATCAGCGCGATGAAAGCCGAGCGGTTCGGATCATATTCCAGACGCTCGACCGTCGCCGGCACGTCGAACTTGCGACGCTTGAAGTCGATGATGCGGTACAGGGTTTTGGCACCGCCGCCACGGAAGCGGACAGCGACGCGGCCGCCAGCACCACGGCCGCCGGACTTGGTCAGGCCCTGGACGAGCGCCTTTTCGGGCTTGCCCTTGTGGAGTTCCGAACGGTCAACCAGCACGAGCTGGCGACGGCCGGGCGAGGTCGGGTTGAATTGCTTCAAAGCCATGGGTTCAATCCTTCCTTACAGACCGGTCGTGATATCGATCGACTGGCCTTCAGCCAGGGTCACGATAGCTTTCTTGACGTCGTTGCGACGGCCCTTGATGCCCTTGAAACGCTTGGTCTTGCCCTTGGTGACAATGGTGTTCACCTTGGTGACCTTGACGTTGTAGATGGCTTCGACGGCGGAAGCGACTTCGTCCTTGGAGCTGTCGAGCGCCACCTTGAAGACAACCTTGTTCAGTTCGGACAGGTTGGTCGCCTTTTCGGTGATGTGCGGCGCCAGAAGGACGTCGAAATTACGGATGGTAGCAGCCATGATCTTTAGGCCTCCACAGCGAAGCGAGCTTCGATGGCCTCAACCGCGGACTTCGTCAGAACCAGCGTATGGCGGCGCAGGATGTCGTAGACATTCAGGCCGGCCGACGGCAGCACGTCGATGTTCGGGATGTTGCGCGAAGCGAGAGCGAAGTTCGCATCGACTTCCGGACCGGTGATGAACAGGGCGTTCTTCAGGCCGAGCTTCTCGAAGGAAGCCTTGAGCGATTGCGTCTTCGGGGATTCGACCACAGCCTGATCGAGAACGATCAGCGAGCCGGACTTGATCTTGGACGACAGGGCGTGACGCAGGCCGAGGGCGCGAACCTTCTTCGGCAGGTCGAAGGCGTGCGAGCGAACGACCGGACCGAAAGCGCGCGAACCGCCGACGAACTGCGGGGCACGGCGCGAACCGTGACGAGCGCCGCCGGAGCCCTTTTGCTTGTACATCTTCTTACCCGTACGAGAGTTCTCGTTGCGGGTCTGCACCTTGTGCGTACCGGCGCGGCGCTTGGCCAGCTGCCAGTTGACGACGCGCGACAGGATGTCCGAACGGATTTCCTCGATCCCGAACACGAGATCGGAGACATCCACCGAGCCAGCCTTGGAGGCGTCAAGCTTGATAACGTCGAGTTTCATGATTATTCAGCCCCTTCTTGCGCAGGAGCTTCCTCAGCAGCCACCGGAGCGGCGTTGGCCGTCTTAACAGCGCCGGGGAAAGGCAGGCCAGCCGGAGCGGCCTTCTTAACCGCATCGCGGATCTTGACGTAGGAGCCTTCAGCGCCCGGAACGGCGCCCTTGATGAAGACCAGGCCGCGCTCGGCATCGATGCGAGCCACTTCCAGGTTCAGCGTGGTAACGGTTTCAACGCCGTAGTGACCAGCCATCTTCTTGCCCGGGAAGGTACGACCCGGATCCTGGCGGTTACCCGTCGAACCGTGGGCGCGGTGGGAGACCGACACACCGTGGGTGGCGCGCATACCGCCGAAGTTCCAGCGCTTCATAGCGCCGGCAAAACCCTTACCGATGGTCGTGCCCTGGATGTCAACCTTCTGGCCGACAGCAAAGTGATCGGCGGTGAACTCAGCACCGACTTCGATCAGGGCGTCTTCCGTCACGCGGAACTCGGTCAGGATGGCCTTGGGCTCAACCTGAGCCTTGGCGTAACGGACACGCTCCGGATTGGAAACATTCTTGGCCTTGCGCGAACCGGCGCCAAGCTGAAGGGCGACATAGCCGTCCTTGTCCTTGGTACGCTGAGCCACAACCTGGCAGCCGTCGAGCGACAGCACGGTGACCGGCACGTGAACGCCAGCTTCATCGAAGAAGCGGGTCATGCCGAGCTTTTTAGCGATCAAACCTGTACGGTTGGTCATCTGCGCGCCCCTTAGATCTTGATCTCGACGTCGACACCAGCCGACAGGTCGAGCTTCATGAGCGCGTCCACGGTTTGCGGAGTCGGATCGACGATATCGAGCACGCGCTTGTGCGTGCGGATTTCGAACTGCTCGCGCGACTTCTTGTCGACGTGCGGCGAACGGTTGACGGTGAAACGCTCGATCAGCGTGGGCAAGGGGATCGGACCCCGGACGGTAGCACCCGTGCGCTTGGCCGTATTGACGATCTCGCGTGTGGAATGATCCAGGACGCGGTGATCGAAGGCCTTCAGGCGGATGCGGATATTTTGACGATCCATATCGCTCGTATTCCCAAAAGGTTTGCGTTTAACGCGTCCAGTGAACCATTTCAAAGACCAACTCGCCCCCACAAATGTGAGCACGAACGCGATATCCGCAAAAACAAAGCCCTCGCGGTTTTACCCGCGCGGGCCGTTGATCAAACCGGTCAATTCCCTTTAAAAAGGGCCGCCGACCGGGTTGGTTTATGCTTGCAGACCGCGTTTGGCATCCTTCAGACGCCACAGCCGATCTAACAGAGCGCGCTATATGCCCAAACGACTCGCTTTCGTCAAGCGCCAAATGGGTGAAAAGCGAAGAAAATAAAGGCCGGGGATTCTTTCCTGCCCGAGGCAGGGATATAGGCCTAAATGGCCCGGTATGCGAAGTCGCGCAGGCGCACACTCCCCTCGCCTGCACTGTATATGCCGACCTTCAGGCTGATGAAGCCGCCAAAGACATTATGATTGAGACCGGAAACCTCCATCCGCGTCGGGTGGCGCATCCAGCTCTTTCCGTCATCGTGTGAGTAATGCCAGGTGATGACGTTCTCGTCATTTGTCACGCGGATGCGCACCGTGCCGGTGGTCATGGGCGTGCGCTGCCAGGATTGCTCCTCGGCATACTGCCAGGTTTTCATCATTTCCGGCGTGAAGCCGATGCCGACGAAGGCTTTGTGGTTATAGAAGAGCAGCAAACCACCCTCGGCCTTGCCGTCGAGATCGAGTGTAATCTCCGCCTGATAGGATCGGTCCCCGACGGGACAGGTCAGGGGCGCGCTATCCACCGGCGACGATCCGCGGGCATCGAGGCGCAGAGCGCCTGCGTCATAATGCACGCGTGACATCTCGTCGGTGGCCGGATCATGGAAGCTCCACTGCGCACCAAAGCGATTCTGCGTGAAGTCGTCCGACAGCGCAAAACCGGCCTGCCCGGCCGTGCCGCCCTTAGGTTTCGGCATCGGCCTCGACAGGTCACCGCCCAGAGCACGGAACCAGCCGTCCTTTGTCCACTCGATCGGCTCCAGCAGCGGCTGACGTCCCAGGGTGCGGAAACCGTTCTCGTAACCGTGATAGACCATCCACCAGTCGCCCGCAGGTCCCTCGACGATCGAGGCATGGCCACGCGACCACCAGGGCTCGGCCGCGCTCAGGGTGCGCACCAGCGGATTGTGCGGACAATCCTCCCAGGGGCCGTGGATCGATTTCGACCGCGCCGCGATGACCATATGGCCCGTCACCGGACCCGCCGTACCGCCGACTGCCGTGATCAGGTAGAACCAGCCATTATGGCGCAGCAGCTTGGGGCCTTCCGGCGCGAAATTCTCGGTGATCCAGTCATCCGGGAAATGCCACGGACTATAGGCCGGCTCGACCTCACCATCGGTCGCCAGACCGTCATCGGTCAGGCGTATCTTGCGGATACCATTGACGAACAGGTAGCGCTTGCCATCCTCACCGACCACATGGCCTGGATCGATGCAGCCGCTGATCTTCAGGTCGATCGGATCGCTCCACGGCCCGCGGATATCATCGGCCCAGATAACATAGATCGACCAGCCCTGATTGCCCGGATTGGCAGGGATATAAACGTAATAGCGGTCACCGTGCTTGCACAGGTCCACCGCCCAGATGGTGCCGAGCGGCTTTTGCAGGGCCGGTCCTATCGGGGTCCAGTTCACCAGGTCCGTCGAATGCCAGATGACGATCCCCGGATAGGAAAAGAACGACGAGAACGTCATGTAGTAATCGGCGCCATCCTTCAGGATCGTCGGATCGGGATGGTCGCCGGGAATGATCGGATTGAGATAGGTGCCATTGCCGAGATCGGCCTTGCGCTGCCCTTCGATCCCGCGGCCCCACTTCGGCGCCTCAACACGACTGGCAGCGGCTGTGGCCTGTGTGGCCACCAATGGCGCCGCGGCCGCGTCGCCCATCAGTGTCCTGAAAACGCCACGCCGTGATGTATCCGCCATGTGTACGATCCCTGTTCTGTGTCTCTTCGTCATAAAACGAACGATGAGCCACGTAAACAGAAACCGGTAGCGCTACCAGCTCAGGCCTTTTCCGGCTTCAGGCGCATGACGGCGCGCTGTCCCATCGCCATCAGCGCCCGCCCCCAACCACCGAGACTGACCTCGGTGGAGCGTATGACATTGACCCGTCGACGCAAGGATAGCCGCGCCTCTTCCAGCTGCGGGCGGGCCGGCAGCAGGGCCACGGCCAGGTCGACCATCCGGCTGCTCAGGGCCGGGGCATATTGCAGGCTGCCTTCGAGGCATTCGCCGCCGCTGACGGTCATCGGAGACTTGTAGTCCTCTCCTCCGGTGCCGAAATCGAAACTGGTATAGCCGAGCGGCGACAGGTGACGGATGATCGCCATGGTCAGCACGATACCGACCGTATAGCGATAATAGGCCGGGTCATAGGCCGGGAACCACAGATGGACGCTGGCGCGGTCCATAAGGCTGATCTCTGCCGCCACCAGCTTGCCCTCATGACGGAAAACGCCGGCGCGCAGGCCGTAGTCCTCGTCCGGCAGGCTGGCCAGACTGATCAGCACGTCGCGTGTCCAGCCGCAGGTGAAGATATCGTGCAGGCCGGTCTTCTTGTACTGCTCACGCTTGAGCGCAACGATCCATTCCATCACCTCGGGCGTGACGCGCTCCCAGGTGAAGTCGAAACCGCCGAAATCCTTGACGATATTGCGCTCGCACCGGCCGACATTCTTGAAAAACTTGTGGTGTTCGTGGTCCTGATGTTCATACCAGGCATCGAACCCCTCCGGCGTCAGGGCGGCACGGCGATTCAGCACCGCCGTTTCGGCCGTCGGGTCCATCGGGCCAACCCAGCCCTGGAAGTCCATGCGTTTCGCGCCGGCCACTTCCAGCAGCAGGTTGAAATCCGGTGTAAAGCCCGGCGCGGCGATCAGGGTATGATAATCACTGAGGGGGGCGCCCAAAGGCTGCAACACGCCGCCGCGGATCTGGTATGCGAAATACCCGGCAATCTGGCCTTCGCTATAAAAGCGGGCGGCACGAGCCCCCGGCACGACCGCGCCGATGGCCTTGACATAGCGTATGTCGAAATAGGGCCCGATCAGTTCCGGGCGCAACTCGCGCCACGCCGCCCACAGGCCGGCATCCGCCTCCGTCAGGTCGTTCACCTGAAGGATTTCGATGCGGTTCAGCGAACTGACGGAGCGCAGGCGTTTGGAAGGCATGGGGTCTCGCAGACGGATAGTGAGCCCGAACGCTACCACGATAGGGTTTATACCGGCCTAAGCCACAGGGTTAGCGCGACGTTAATTATCCGTATTGGGGCCGATGAATGGCTGGAAAATGGTCCTGAAAACCTCCATCTGCTCGCATTGCGCACTGTGAAAGGCCAGGGCCGGCCATTTTGTGAAGTCGATAGCCTGATGCGCCTCGCGCGCATGGCGCAGGCTGCACGCCAGGGCGATATCGGCATGGGTCATGTCTCCGCCCAGCAACCACTGCCGCTTGGCGCCGGCACGGATTTTCTCCAGCACATCGAGCACGGCGCCGATCTGGGTCTGGCAGCGCTCCAGCCACACCGGCGATTTTTCTCTGTGCAGCACCTGCTCGTAGAACAGGGCGATGGCCTTGTCGGAAAAGCCAGTCGTGAGCGCAATATAATAAAGCGCCTTCTGCCGATCCGGACCGGACGCGGCGATCAGCGGCGCCGTCTCATCGGCCGCCCGCGCCTGCTCATCCAGCCAGTCGAGCACATAAGCACTCTCAATGATAATCTCGCCATTATCGAGCACCAGGGTCGGCACCCGGCGCAAGGGATTGAAAGGCTCGATCTTGTCGCCGTCACCGAAGGTCGACCACGGACGATGCTCGAAGGCATGACCATAGAGGGTCAGGGCTATCCCGACCCGCCGGACATAGGGGGAATCATATTGGCCGATCAGGATCATTTCGCCGTCTCCGGGTGCGCCGGCGCCAGGGCGCTAACGCCTACGCCGCCATACATATTGGCGCAGGCCGTACACAACAGTGCGCCTGTCAGGATCAATATTATCCGCATGTCTTGTCTCCGGCAGCCGCCCAACTACATGATGGGCTTGTGGCCAGGGACTGTCAAAGTAAGATTGAAGGCAAAGGGCCACAGGCCCTTTGATCCCGGAACATATTCAGCGAAAACCTGGATAATAAAAAATCCCCCGGCCAAAAGCCGGAGGATTTTTTATTATATCAAGCCTCGCTTGAATAGGTATCGGGGTCGAGGGGGCTGCGCCCCCTCGCCTTTCAATACTTACTCGACGATCTTGGAGACGACGCCGGCGCCGACGGTACGGCCGCCTTCACGGATAGCGAAGCGCAGCTTCTCTTCCATGGCGATCGGGGTGA
>NZ_JASGFK010000009.1:0-131948 GCF_047605585.1 Asticcacaulis sp. | reverse complement strand
CCTTCGTCGAAGCCTTCAAGACCGCCGGCGCGACGCAGTTCGGTTCGGGCTGGGCCTGGCTGGTGCTGGGTACCGATGGCAAGCTGAAGGTCGTCAAGACCGGCAATGCCGAAACCCCGTTCACCAAGGGTGACAAGCCGCTCCTGACGCTCGACGTCTGGGAGCACGCCTACTATCTCGATTACCAGAACCTGCGTCCGAAGTTCATCGAAACATTCCTGACCTCGCTGGCCAACTGGGATTTCGCGGCGAGCAATCTCGACGCCCCGCTGCATCCGGGCGTCTAATCACGCTTGCATTTAAATGTGGAAAGGCGATCCTTGCGGGTCGCTTTTTTCTTTATGTGTACCATGACCAATCAAGAACTCGCCGCCACACTAATCGCTCTCCTGAAAGCACAGAAGAAAACCGTCACCACGGTCGAAAGCTGCACGGGCGGCCTAATCGGTGCCGCGATCACCGGCATTTCCGGCTCATCCGAGATTTATGAGACCGGCTTCATCACCTATTCCAATGCGGCCAAGACGGCCCTCGTTGGGGTTTTGCCTTCGCTCTTTCCGTTATATGGCGCCGTCAGCGAAGAGGTTGCCTTCGCCATGGCTGAAGGGGGCTTGAAAACAGCCGGTGCCGATCTTGCCCTAAGTGTCACCGGCATAGCCGGGCCAACTGGCGGAAGTGCTGAAAAGCCCGTTGGTATGGTGTGCTTCGGCCTGAGCTATATGGGGGAAACCCGGACACGTACACAGCAGTTTGGCAATATCGGTCGCGATCAGGTGCGCGAGCGCAGTGTCGGCACCGCCTTGAAATGGGCCATAGATGCGCTCAGCGTTTAGCGCCATAGAGCTGCCGCGCCCTTGATTCGAAAATCGCCAGCAGCTTCGAGACCGCCAGATTGAAATTTGCTTTGAAAACAGCATCAAGGAGGGGGTTCTTGATGTCGATATCCATATCGAAGGCGACCTTGGTACCGGCAGCTGAGGGTGTGAAGGTCCATCGCCCCTGAAGTTTGCGGAACGGCCCCCTGATCAGGTCGAAATCGACCAGCAGGGCGGCCCTGGCGCGAGTCACCCGTGTCGAAAAACGCTCGGTCAACAGCTTGAAGCCGACCGCCACATCGGCATCGAAGCGCGCGATATCCTCGTCTGTCAGATCGCGATTATAGGCGCGCAGGGATTTAATCCACGGAATGAATTCGGGATAGCGTTCCACATCCCCGACCATTTCCCACAATTGCGCCGGCGCATAGGGCAGGTCGCGCTCCAGACGCAGCTTGGTCATGGATTACTTTTTCGCGGCACGGGCGGCGCGGAGCTTTTCGAAATCCTCGCCGGCGTGATGCGACGACCGGGTCAGCGGTGATGACGACACCATCAGGAAACCCTTGGCGCGGGCGATGGCTTCATAGGCCTTGAACTCGTCCGGCGTCACGAAGCGGTCGATGGCGGCGTGCTTGCGGGTCGGCTGGAGGTACTGGCCGATGGTGATGAAGTCGATACCGGCCGAGCGCATGTCATCCATGACCTGCATGACCTCTTCACGCGTCTCGCCCAAGCCGACCATGATGCCGGACTTGGTGAACTGCTGCGGATCGCGTTCCTTGACGCGTTCCAGCAGGCGAAGCGAATGATAGTAGCGCGCGCCTGGACGGATCTTGAGATAGTTGCGCGGCACGGTTTCGAGATTGTGGTTGAACACGTCCGGCTTGGCGTCGATGACGATTTCGGCGGCCCCTTCCTTGCGCAGGAAGTCGGGAGTCAGGATCTCGATGGTCGTTTTGGGCGATTGCGCGCGAATCTGGCGGATCACCTCGGCGAAGTGCCCGGCACCGCCGTCCTTCAGGTCGTCGCGGTCCACCGAGGTGATGACGACGTGCGACAGCTTCATCAGCGAAACGGTTTCGCCGACGCGGCGCGGTTCGTCGGCATCCAGCGGTTGCGGCAGGCCGGTCTTGACGTTGCAGAAGGCGCAGGCCCGCGTGCAGGTGTCGCCCATGATCATGATGGTGGCGTGGTTCTTCGACCAGCATTCGCCGATATTCGGGCAGGCGGCCTCTTCGCACACGGTTACCAGCTTGGCGTCGCGCACGATGCCGCGCGTCTCGTTATAACCGGCGGAACCCGGCGCCTTGACACGCAGCCAGTCGGGCTTCTTCAGGATCGGCGAATCCGGACGGTTCTGCTTTTCCGGGTGGCGCAGTTCACGCGGACTGGAATCGACACGATTTATCAGGGTGACCATGGTTCGGCTGAGGCTCAACTGGGACTATGAGGCATAACTTGACTGCCCTAATTGGTCTTTTCACGTCATAATATCAAGTCAATTCCTGCTAATAGTGCGTTGCAAATGTCGTAGCGGGTTCACGGAATCTCCAGTATAGCTTGAGGAATGGCCGCATACTCCGCTGGAAAATCCGTGATCAGGGCTGCGATCCTGACGAGTCTGCTGGCGGGGGCCGCCCTCGCCATATCCGGATGCTCGAAACTTGGTGACCGCGATATGCAGCCGGGCCATGCCTTTCTCGACAGCCGCATCCCGGCGGGCCTTTCGCCGCAATATTACCCGCCGGAAGGCTTTGTCTGGGGTGCTTATCGCTCGGGCAATCTGCCGGAGGCGCGCTATGGCGTGGCGGCGCCGCCGGTCAATCCGAAGGCGCAGGTGCTGATTCTGGCCGATGCCGATTATCCGGCCGAGGTCTATTTCGAACTGATGCGCCAACTGATGGACCAGGGCTATGGCGTCTGGCTGCTGGAAGCGCCGGGTCAGGGCGGTTCCGGGCGCTATCTGCTGCAGGGCCAGAGCCTCTTCATCCGCAGCTATCACGATGCCCAGATAACTGCCCGTGGCTTCATCACCGATATCGTCAAGCCGACAAAGGACAAGCCCCTGTTCGTGATCGGCACCGGTTACAGCGCCCTCACCGCCCTGTCGCTGTCGCCACTGTTGAAAGAGGATAGCCTGAAGGGCTTTATCGGTTACGCCCCCTATCTCGGCGGGCCGATATCGGCGGGCGATGACTGGCACCGCGATACGTCGCAGCCCGGCTATTGGGGCGGCATTGCCCAGAGCTGGCAGATGTCCAATCCCGATCTGCGTCTGCGCCGGAAAAGCGATGGCTGGCAAAAGCAGGTGCAGAAGGCCTATGCCGATCTGAACGGCCTGCACCTGCCAGTCGTTTCCCTGAAGAATGGCGCGGAAGTACTTGTTCTGCAACCAAAAACGGGAACAACAGGCGAAGCGAACGCCGCCAGCGCGCTATGCGCCCGCCTGCCCCGCTGTGCGGTGCGTCCCGGCAGTGCGCCCGACGCTTTGGGCGCCGATGTGACGGCCTTTATCCAGTCGCAGCTACCGGCGGTACACTAACCGGCACATTACAAATTGGTTATCTACGAAGTTTTTCGTTGCATTATACGAAGTGCTTCGTATGATCGTGACATGACCCAGTCCGATACCCCTGCCCAGAACCTGCGCCAAAATTCTCGTCGGCCGACCGAAGCCGAACTGGAAATCCTGCGCGTCCTTTGGACCAAGGCCCGGGCCACCGTGCGCGATATCTTCGATGTGCTCTCCCAAGAACGCCCGATGGGCTACACGACCGTGCTCAAGACCATGCAGATCATGCATGACAAGGGGCTGGTCACACGCAGCGAGGCGGGCAAGGCGCATATCTACACCGCCACCATGCGCGAGGAAGACATGCAGGGCCAGTTGCTGAAAGACCTGAGTGACAAACTGTTTTCGGGCTCACCCGCCCTTCTGGCCATGCACGCCCTGTCGATGCAGCCGGCCAGCGATGAAGAGATTCAACTGATCAAGGCGCTCATCGAGCGCAAAAGAGGTGCGTGATGAATCCCCATATGGAAGCGCTCGGCTTTACCCTCGTTCACTTCTGCTGGCAGGCCGCGCTGATCGCCGCCGCCTACAAGCTGGCGGAGATGGCCTGGCCCAATCTCAAACCGCAGGCCCGCTACAGTCTCGGCCTGGCCGCCCTCCTCGCCATGACCCTGGTGGCTGTCGCCACCTTCCTTTATGAGGAAATCCGCCTCTTCCAGCTCGCGCCGGCCGTTGCTGCTGCTCCGGTGCCTGTCGCCGTCGGCGAGAACCCGGCCTTCAGCCTGTCGAACTGGCTGCCGTGGCTGGATGCTGTGTGGCTGATCGGCGTCATCGCCCTGACCTTCCGCATGATCACCAGTCTGTGTCAGGTTCATGGCCTGAAAAAGCATGCCCAGGCCGCGCCGATCGCCGTGCAGGATCGCTTCAGCGCCGCCCTGCGTCGCTTCGGCCTGACCGGCAAGGTACAGGTGCGGCTACATCCGGCGATCAGCGGGCCTTTCGTGGTCGGCGCCTTCCGCGCGGTTGTTTACCTGCCCCTGTCGGCCGTCACCGCCTTGTCGCCGGCGCAACTGGATGCCGTCCTGTCGCACGAACTGGAGCATATCCGCCGCGCCGACTATCTGTGGAACCTGGTTCAGAACCTGATCGAGACCCTGTTTTTCTATCATCCGGCCGTGTGGTGGATCGGTGCCAAGCTGCGCGAACAGCGTGAGCTGTGCTGCGATGACGCGGCCATCAATACCTGCGAAGACCCGATCACCTATGCCACCGCCCTGCTCAATCTCGAAGAACAGCGCCGCGGCATGCCGGGCAACCTGGCCATGGCGCTGAATGGCCAGGGCCGTCACGAACTGCTGTCGCGCATCTCCCGCATCCTGGGCGAAGCGCCGGATTCCCGCCTCAAGGTGCGTCCGGTCGCTTTTGTCCTGCTGCCGGCCATGCTGCTGACCCTGACTGCCTTTGCCGCCGCCCCGGTCACCGAGGCCGCCGGCAAGATCTGCCCGCAGGATACGGCCAAAAAAGCGACACTGGTCCTGGCCAGCCTGCAGGAGGCCATTATCGGCAAGCCGGCGTCGGACAAGACGCCAGGAGATACCACCGTCTCCCCTGCCGAAATTACCGTGCCGGACGATCAGATCGAGTGGGAGTCGCAGTCGGCGGCCGATACTATCGATCCGGACGCCATTGCCGCGGAGGCGCGCGCCGAAGCGATGAAGGCCAAGGCCGATATCGCCAATGCCAAAAACATCGACATCGATCCGCAGGCCCTGGCCGCCGAAGCCCGCGACGATGCCATGAAGACCAAGGCGGAAATGGAGCGTCAGGGCATCGCCCACAGCATTGATCCGGACGCCATCGCCGCCCAGGTGCTGGCTGAAACGCAGCGCGCCAAGGCTGATGCCGCCCGCGTCGCCCTGGCCAGTATCGAGCCTGATGCCATTGCCGCCGAGGCCCGTGCCGCTGCCGTCGCCGCCAAGGCCCAGTACCAGGCGCATTACAAGGATTACCAGGCGCAGAAAGAATTCTACAAGGCCCAGCACGAAGCCTATAAGGCGCAAAAGGACGCTTACAAGGGAATGTACAAGGCCGATCTGAAGCGTCCGAAAGCCCCCCTGCCACCGTTATCGCCCCTTCCCCCTGTGCCGCCGCTCGAAACGCCGGCCCCGCTGGCGGACCCGGCAGCACCTGTTCCCCCCGCCGCGCCGTTGGCGCCGTTGGCGCCGCTGGCCGCCGTCTCTGCCGACTGGCATATCGAAACGCGAACGGCTCCCAACGGCAAGGCGGTCGCGGTGATTACTGCCCCCAAAGGCAAGGACAATACCCTTGCCATGGTCACCCTGGACCAGCTGCCCAATGCCACGCCAACCGCTATCCCTTCACCCGATCCCAGGACGGATGTACAGATCAATGTCCGGACCCGCATCAAGGTGAAGACCGACCCTCAGGTCCGCGTGACAGTGGACACCGAGCACTGATCCCTTTCTTGCAAACCGCCGTTCATCTTCCCCTTTGACCTGCTCATCTCCCATCGGCTAGTATGGTTCGCAGTGGCCATCCCGATCCGAGGATGCGGATGGCGGGATAATCAGGACATCCGGACGCTTCGTGTTGGCGAGGCGCCGCGTCCGAGGGGAGTTTTGGCGCATGAAGCGCGAGTTTAAGGCCAGCGATACGCAGACCTCGCTGTTTGAGGCGCTGATCGAAGCGCAGAACCGGTTCGGTGCCGGCAAGGTGATCATCGAGGACCAGGATCGCAAGCCGTTGAGCTACGGTCTGTTCATTACCGGCGCTTTTGCCCTGTCGCGTCTGCTGAAGCGTTATCTGGGCGATGAAAACCGCATAGGCATGATGCTGCCGACCTCGACCGGCGGCGCTGTTTCCTTCTTCGCCCTCCATGCCCTCGGCAAGGTGCCGGTGATGATCAATTTCACCGCCGGCCAGGCCAATGTGAAGGCCGCCATTCAGACCGGTCAGGTGAAAACCGTCCTGACCTCGCGCCGCTTCATCGAAAATGCCAAGCTCGAAGACCTGATCGAGAGCATGACACCCTATGTGCGCGTCATCTATCTCGACGATATCCGCAAGGAGGTCTCGACGGTTGACAAGCTGTTCGCCGTGGCCGCCTCCAAAATGCCAGGCCTGTTCGTCAAGAAGACGAAGGCCTCCGATATCGGCGTCATCCTCTTCACCTCCGGCAGCTTCGGCACGCCGCGCGGCGTGGTGCTGACCCAGTCCAATCTCGTATCCAATACCCGTCAGGTCGAAGCCCATATCGAGCTGAAACCGGAATGGGTGGCCTTTAATCCGCTGCCCATCTTCCATTCCCTGGGCCTGACCGGCGGGGTGATCCTGCCCTTGCTGGCCGGTCTGCGCAGCTTCCAGTATCCCTCGCCCCTGCATGTCAAGGTCATCCCGGAACTCCTGCGCGAATCGAAGGCCTCGCTGCTGTTCTCAACCGATACCTTCGTCAACCAATATGCCCGCTCCGGCGAACCGGAAGACTTCAAATCTCTGGAATTCATCGTGTGCGGCGCCGAAAAGGTGCGCGATGAAACCCACACCCTGTTCAAGACGCAGTTCGGCGGCATTCCTATCCTCGAAGGCTATGGCGTCACCGAATGCTCGCCCGTGGTGGCTGTCAACTTCCCTGATAACAACCATTACGGCACGGTCGGCGCCATGCTGCCAGAAATGGAGGCCCGTCTGGAGCCCGTCGAGGGCATTGAGGGCGGCGGCCGCCTGTGGGTCAAGGGACCGAACATCATGGCCGGCTATATCAATATCGACCGTCCGGACGTGATCGAGGCGCCGAAGAACGGCTGGCACGACACCGGCGACATCGTCAATATCGGTGACGACGGATTCATCACCATCCTCGGCCGCGCCAAGCGCTTCGCCAAGATCGCCGGCGAAATGGTCTCGCTCACCGCCGTCGAACGCATCGCCGAGGAGGTCTGGCCCGATAACCGCCATGCCGTGGTGGCGGTGTCAGACGACAAGAAAGGCGAGCGGCTGATTCTGATTACCGACAAGAACGACGCCGATGTGTCGCGCCTGACCCACTGGGCAAAGGAAAATGGCACGCCGGTCCTGGCCATTCCAAAGAAGATCCTCAAGATCGAAACCGTGCCTGTGCTGGGCTCCGGCAAGACAGACTATGTCACCCTGCAGAAGATGGCAGAGCTGGCGGCTTGATGCCGCATTGACAGCAGCGGTGCTTCATCTTATGGCGCAAATATGGCCCTGACCTTTTCCACAGGCAAGACAACACGTGACTCGGAAGTTCGCTTCTGGGCGCTGTTTGCCGTGGTCATGGCCCTGTTTACCCAGGTGCTGTTTCCGCCGCAGGTCATGGCCATGCCGTCGAGCCACGGCGTACAGATGGTGCTGTGTTCGTCCGGTATGGACAGCCAACCGATCGTCGACAAGCTGGTCGTCAAATCTTCACCGAAAAAGCCAGGTCTCGCCGGCCTGAAATGCGCTCAATGCGTGCTGGCCTCGCTCACCGCCATCGCAGGCCCCGTGCCGGTCTTCCAGCCGGCCGTCTATGTGGAAAGCCACGCCGACTTCACGCCTGCCGCTGGACGCTCGCCGATCAAGGCCCGCGCCCCGCCACGCCCGCATTCCTGCGGTCCCCCGTCCCGGATCTAAGCCTGTCGCCACGCAAGCGGTTTATCTGCTTTGCGTTCCCATGCTTTACCGGAACGGACATTTTCAAGTGAAAACAAAACATTGCACGGCGCTTTTCATGGCGCTGACGAGCTGCGGCTCGATTCTCCCCTTAATCGCCCCCAAGATCGCCCATGCCGATACCGAAGCCGGCGACCTCCCGAAAGAGGTCATCGTCGTCGGCCAGAAAAACACCCCGATCACCGTCGTGCCGCGCGGTCTGTCTGTCTCGCTCGGCCATGAACAGTTCGATGCCATCAACGCCATCAATGTCGAAGACCTGATGAAGTACGCGCCGAACTTCTTCGTGCGCAAACGCTTTGTGGGTGACGACAATGCCGTGGTCGCCCTGCGCGGCGCCAATACGGTCCAGAGCGCCCGCACCCTGGTGCTGGTTGATGGCTATGTCGTCTCCAACTTCCTCGGCAACCGCTACGATTATCCGCCGAAATGGAACGTGGTCGGGCCGGCCGAGATCCGCCAGTTCGATATCGTCTACGGCCCCTATTCGGCGCGCTATGGCGGCAATTCCATGGGCGGCGTGGTCTCGATCACCACGGAGACACCGAAAAAGATCGACATGTATGCCGATGTGCAGGCCTTCACCATGCCCTTCAAGGCATACGGTTTCGACCAGACCTTCAGCGGCTATTCGGTCGAAGGCGGTCTCGATTACAAGTCGAAGACCTCTGGCTGGTCGGCGCGGACCTCGTTCCGCCATTTCGAGAATACCGGCCAGTCCATGACCTATAATCTGCTGACCAAATCAACCGCCGCCGGCACCTATACGCCGGTCACCGGCGCCTATGTCGATGACCGGCTGGCCACCCCCGTCTTCGGTGCTGCCTCGCCAACCGATGTCACCCAGGATCAGGCGCGACTGCGCATCGGCTATGCCTGGGATAATGGCTGGAAGCTCGACGCCCTGACCATGTTGTGGCAGACGAAGCAAGCGCTCGACAATCCGGTCTCTTGGCTGGTCGATGCCGATGGCAATACGGTCCTGCCCACCGCGGCCGGCACCAAGGTCAGTTTCAATGGCGTCAACTATGTCGCCAAGGGCACCACCTATTCGAACATGGATCGCCTTGAGACCCTGATGGGCCTGCGCTTTTCCGGCAACTGGAGCGGCTGGGACGTATCGGCCAATCTGTCGCACTACGATATCGGCAAATGGGACAGCCGCACCTCGCTGGACATGGTCAGCGCCGCCGGCCAACAGACGCTCTATAATCATCCCGGCTGGTGGACATTCGACGGCACGATCACACAGGGTTTCGAACGTCACGCTCTGGCGTTTGGCGTCACCTCCAACCTCTACCAGACCGACTCCAGCACCTTTAACACCAGCAACTGGCGCACGGCCGCCGATCCGGTCTTTGCCTCGCGCACCTTGGGCAAGACCGCGATCACCGGCATCTTCGCAGAGGACGAGATCGATCTCGGTCGCGCCGTCCTGACCCTCGGCGGCCGCTATGACGACTGGCGTGCCTTCGATGGCGGCATCAGCAATGGCGGCACGGTGCAGTACTATCCGAAGCGCCACGACAGCGCGGTTTCCCCCAAGGCCAGCCTGCAGGGCGATGTCGGTCCCTACAACCTGCAACTCAGCTTGGGGACCGCCACGCGCTTCCCCACGGTCGGCGAACTCTTTCAGGGCAAGATCAATGCGGGTGAGACCGAAATCGATCCCTCAAGCTTCGATCCGAATCTGAAGCCGGAAACCTCTCACGATATTAACCTCGTCGCGCGCCGCCGCATCGGCCGCGTCACCCTGACCGGCAGCCTGTTCGACCAGTCGATCGATGACGCGATCTTCAGCTATCAGGGCACGCTGGAGGACGGCACGGTGGTTTCGCGCTACCAGAATATCGACCGGATGAACCAGTCCGGTATCGAGCTGATCTTCGAATCGCACGACCTGTGGCTGGACGGCCTGGATGTGGAGGCCGGCGCCTCGTGGATGGATGCCCGCACCGAGAAGAACAGCACGGCCCCCAGTTCGGAAGGCGTGCAGTTCCCGCGCATTCCGAAATGGCGCAGCAACGGCAATCTGCGCTACGCCCTGACGCCGAAACTGAAGCTATCTGTCGGCTGGCGCTATGGCTCGCGGCCCAATTCCGACCTGTTCGGTCTGGTGCGCGGCGATGCCTACGGCTACCAGACCGAATATTTTTTCGTCGACACCCGCCTGAGCTACGACCTGACCAAGGCCACTCAGGTCAGTTTCGGCATCGATAACGCCAATAACGATCAGGCCTATGTGTCGCACCCCATGCCGCAGCGCAGCTTCATGCTCGAAGTGAAGTACCGGAACTAGGTCATGGAAAAAGCAAAACAAAAAATCATCGACTATCGCATGTTCTGGCGCTGGCACTTCTATGCCGGGCTGGTCTGCCTGCCTTTCATCATCATCCTGTCGATTACCGGACCGATCTATCTGTTCAAGCCGCAGATCGAGACCGCCATCGATGCGAAATACGATCATCTGCCCTTTACCGGCGCACCGCAATCGGCGGTAGCGATGGTGAAAGCCGCTGTCGCCGCCGTGCCGGGATCGCGCTTCAAGGCTATCGAGGTCCGGCCGGATCTTCACAATGCCGCACGCGTTATTGTACTGAAAGACGATGACAAAATCCGCGTTTACGTTCATCCGCAGAGCCTGAAGATACTTAAGCAAGTACCTGAAAGTGCGCGCTTTATGGAGATCGTGAAGGATATCCATGGCGAACTGTTCGCCGGGCGCTTCGGTCAGGTACTTGTCGAACTGGCGGCCTGCTGGGCCATCGTCATGATCCTGACAGGACTTTATCTGTGGTGGCCCAGAGGTGCCAAGGGGATCGCCGGCCTGCTCTATCCACGTCTGAATATGGGCAAGCGCATCTTCTGGCGCGATATCCACGCCGTCACCGGCCTCTATATCTCGGCCCTGGCGCTGTTCCTGCTGCTGACCGGCCTGCCGTGGACCTATGTCTGGGGCAATGCCTTCAAATCGGCTCGTTCTCTGGCCAGTCCCGCGCCTGTCAGTCAGGCCTGGAGCCAGGGGCGTGCTGATGAGAAGAAGGCTTTGAAAGCCGAAGGAACGGCATCCACCGATCTCAGCCGGTTGGATGCTCTGCTCGACACCGCCCGCGCGCTGAACCTGCCCGCCCCGGTGACACTCAGTGTCCCAACTGAGGGCGCCAGCCTGTGGAAGCTGGCCTCTGACACCGGCAACCGCCCGCAACGCGTCACAATGATGATCGACCCGACCATGCTGGAGGTCATTAGCCGCGAGACCTTCGCCGACAAGAAGCCGCTCGATCAGGTGGTCGGTTATGGCATCGCTGCCCATGAAGGCCAGCTCTTCGGACCGTTCAATCAGGCGCTCGGCGTCCTCACTGCGTTCGGTCTGATGACGCTCTGCATCAGCGCCGTGATCATGTGGTGGCAACGCCGGCCATCCGACAAGCTTGGCGCACCCCAGATGCTGCCGGATGAACGCCTGGCGCCGGGACTGGCCCTGATCATCGTCGTGCTGGGCATTTGCCTGCCGGTACTCGGCATCAGCCTGATTGTTATCGGTCTGGTGGAATGGCTCATTCTGCGCCGTATCCCGGCTATCCGTGACTGGCTGGGTCTCAAAAGCTAGTGATGCCGGCTGGTATGAGCGTGTGCGGCCTTCGTGTCCTTGTGCGCGAAGGCTCGCTGGTTCTCCGCCTTGCTTTTGAATTTTGACTGGCCAGATTCGCTGAGCGCGATAGCCACGGCCTGCTTGCGGCTTTTCACCTTACCGCCGCTACCGCTTTTCAGGTCGCCTTCCTTGTATTCGTGCATGATGCGCTCAACGACATCGTCCTTGCTTTCGCCGGGTTTGGGCATGTGTCTGTCTCCATGTTCGCCCCGCAAAAAATAGTGCGGCAGCGCCGATAAAATCTCCATGGGGAATGATAACGTCCTGCAATCGAGGGGTGAGTCGCACATGTCTGAAAAACGCGCCATTGGGCCGGATATCCTGCGCGGACTGGCCATATTGCTGGTCGCCGCCACCCATATGCCCGGCGCGATGCCATCCACCTTCTGGACCGGGTGGCAGCAGTTTGGCTGGCTGGGCGTCGATATCTTCTTCGTCCTCAGCGGTTACCTGATCGGTACGGAGCTGTTAAAGCCAGTACACCGCGGGGAAGCCCCTGACTTGCGCATCTTCTACCTCAAGCGCGCTTTCCGTATCCTGCCGGCCTTCTGGTTTGTGCTGGCGCTGTACGCCTTTCCCATCATGCGCGAAGGCCCGACCGTGGCGCCGGCGTGGCGTTTCCTCACCTTCACGGTCAATTTCGGACTCGATATCCGTACCGCACGCACCTTCAGCCATGCCTGGTCCCTGTGCGTGGAGGAACACTTCTATCTTCTGCTCCCCCTGCTTATTCTGCTGTTTCGCCGGTTTAACCGATCATGGCTGCCCTTCGTCTTCGCCCTGACCGTTATCGCGGGAGGCATGTGTCTGAGGCACAGCCTGTGGCTTGACTGGAAGATGAACAGCGGTACGCCGGCCGACTTCCTGAAACATATCTACTATCCCAGCTATTGCCGGATCGATGGACTTCTGATGGGCGTGTGCCTGGCGGCCATAAGGCTGTATCATGGCAACCTGTGGCGCCGCTACGCCCGTCCGGCCATCCTTCTGCCACTGGCCGCCTTGTGCATCGGCATTACCGGCGCCATGAACATCCAGGACAATCAGATACTGAGCGAAATGGGCAGCGTTATTTTCTATCCATTGTTCTCGCTGGGTGTCGCCCTGCTGCTCTCCACCCTGCTCGATGTCGAATCGCACATCCGGTTCATGCACTGGAGCGGTCTCGGTTTTATCGCCGCCATTTCCTACAGCTTCTACCTGTCGCAGAAGATCGTCTATCATATCGATAAACTTGTCCTGCCCGGCGAATGGACCACCGGCTGGGCGGCGGTGGTCGTCTTCTACATAACGGCCATCGCCTTTGCGGCCGCCATGCACTTTGCGATCGAACAGCCCTTCATGAAGCTGCGCAATCGCGTTTTGGCCCATATGAAAAAGCCGTCCCGGTTATCCGAGACGGCTTTAAACTCAATAGCTTCCGAGTAAATTCTCAGAGATTGATCATCCGGCCATCGGCATCGAGCGATGCTTCGAGGATGGCTTCCGACATGGTCGGGTGCGGGAAGACCGTGCCTTGCAGATCCTCTTCCGTCGCTTCCATGGTGATCGCGAGGCAGAAGCCCTGCACCATTTCCGTAACGTTGGCGCCGATCAGGTGGGCGCCCAGAAGCGCGCCGGTCTTCTTGTCGAAGATCACCTTCACGAAACCGCCTGGCTCACCCGCGGCGATCGCCTTGCCATTGGCCTTGAACGGGAAGCGGCCGATTTTGACGTCCAGGCCCTTTTCCTTGGCGCCCTGTTCGGTGATACCGACCGAGGCGACTTCCGGGGTGGCATAGGTACAGCCGGGGATCGGCGGATTGAGGTTACTGAGCTTCTTGCCTGCCATGTAATCGGCGGCATGGACAGCTTCGTGGCTTGCCTTGTGGGCCAGCCAGGGCGGTCCGGCGCAGTCGCCGATGGCGTAGAGCCCCTTGACGTTGGTCTTGCCGTGGCTGTCGTTCTTGATGTGACCGCGGTCCATCTCGACGCCCAGCTTTTCCAGGCCGAGATTTTCCGTATTGGCCACGATACCAACAGCGACGATGCAGCCCTCGGCTTCGAGCACTTCGGCCTTGCCGCCGACCTCGACCGAGACCTTCACGCCGGAAGCGGACTTTTCGACCTTGGTCACCTTCGCGCCGATGCGGAACTTGAAGCCGCGCTTTTCAAAAGCCTTCTGGGCTTCGGCGGAGACTTCCTTGTCCTCGACCGGCAGGATGCGATCCAGGGCTTCAACCACGGTAACTTCCGCACCCAAAGACCTGTAAAAGCTGGCGAATTCGATACCGATGGCGCCCGAGCCGATGACGACCAGCGACTTCGGCATGCGGTTGGGCGACAGGGCGTTGCGATAGGTCCAGATGCGGTCGCCGTCCGAAACCGCGCCGATGGCGGGGATTTCACGGGCACGCGCACCGACGGCCAGCATCACGTTCTTGGCTTCGACAACCTGTTCACCGCCCTTGTTGAGCTTGACCTTCACCTTGGGTGCGTCCTTGCCCGGTTCCAGCGTGGCGAAGCCCTCGATCACGTCGATCTTGTTCTTCTTCATCAGGTAGCCGACACCGCCATTGAGTTGCTTGGCGACGGCACGCGAGCGCTGGACAACCTTCTCGAAGTCGAAGCCGGGCTTCTCGCCGGTCAGGCCGTAATCACCGAGGTGATTGATCTTGTCGAACACTTCCGCCGACTTCAGCAGCGCCTTGGTGGGGATACAGCCCCAGTTCAGGCAGATGCCGCCCAGCAGTTCACGCTCGACGATGGCAACCTTCAGGCCGTTCTGCGAGGCACGAATCGCGCCTTCATAACCGCCTGGACCGGAACCGATAACAACCAGATCATATGTCATTGTTTTCAGTTCCTTACGCCAGCATCTTGATAGGATCTTCGAGCAGGTTCTTCAGCGCCGTGATGTACTTGGCGCCGATCGAACCGTCGACTACGCGGTGGTCGCAGGTCAGGGTCACGGTCATGACGGTCGCGACCGCCAGCTGGCCGTTCTTGACGACCGGACGCTGTTCACCGGCGCCGACCGACAGGATGCAGCCCTGCGGTTCGTTGATGATCGAGGCAAACTGCTTGATGCCGAACATACCGAGGTTGGACACCGAGAAGGTGCCGCCCTGGAACTCTTCCGGCTTCAGCTTCATGTCACGGGCGCGGGCCGCCAGATCCTTGGTCTCTTTCGCGATCTGCGACAGGGACTTGGTTTCGGCCTTGCGGATGATCGGGGTGATCAGGCCGCCATCGATGGCCACGGCCATGGCGACGTCGGCATTGTGATGCAGCGCGATGCCTTCCGGGGTGAAGGAGGCATTGGCTTCCGGCACCTGCTTGAGCGCCAGAGCGACCGCACGGATGACGATATCGTTGACCGAAACCTTCACGCCCTGCGATTCCAGTGCGGTGTTGATCTTGGTGCGCGCCGCCAGCAGGTTGTCGAGTTCGATATCGACGGTCAGCGGGAAGTGCGGGATGTCGCGGAAGCTTTCCGTCAGGCGGCGGGCGATGACCTTGCGCATATTGTTGAGCGGGACCAGATCGTAGGAACCGGCGGGAATACCCATCTGTTCCAGCGACTGCACCTTGCGCGGCTCAGCGGTCGGGGCAGATGCAGCTGGTGCCGCCTTGCCTGTACCACCAGCCAGGGCGGCTTCGATATCGCGCTTGATTACGCGGCCATGCGGACCGGAACCCGGAATGGCTTTCAGGTCGAGCTTGTTGATCTCGGCCAGGCGACGGGCCAGCGGCGACGCGGCAACACGAGCGCCAGAGGCGACAGGCGCAGCGGCCACAGGCACCGGAGCCGCAGCCTTCGGGGCTTCAGCGGCCTTGGGCGCTTCGGCAGCGGCTGGTGCCGCCTTTGGCGCCGGTGCGGCCGCATCACCCGACAGACGGGCGATCGGCGTATTGACCTTCACGCCTTCGGTGCCGGCCTCGACGAGGATGGCCTCAACCGTGCCTTCATCGACGGCTTCGACTTCCATCGTCGCCTTGTCGGTTTCGATTTCCGCAATCACGTCGCCGGCGGCGACGGTATCGCCCACCTTGACGTGCCACTTGGCCAGGATGCCCTCTTCCATCGTCGGCGAAAGGGCTGGCATCAGAATATCAGTCATCTGCGTTTCCCTTACTTGTACGAGACTTGTTTGACGGCGGCGATGATCTTTTCAACGCTGGGCACGGTCATGGCTTCGAGGTTGGCGGCGTAAGGCATCGGCACGTCTTCCTGGTGGACGCGGGCCGGCGGGGCATCGAGATCGTCGAAGGCCTCGGCCGTGACGCGGGCGGCGACTTCGGCGCCGATACCGCACGGGCCCCAGCCCTCTTCGACCGTGACCAGGCGGTTGGTCTTCTTCACCGAGGCGATGACGGTGTCGGTATCCAGCGGACGCAGGGTACGCAGGTTGACGACTTCGGCATCAATGCCTTCAGCGGCCAGTTGCTCGGCGGCCTTGAGGGCGAAACCGACCATCCGCGAGTGTGCGACGATGGTGACGTCCTTGCCTTCTTTCTGGATCTTGGCCTTGCCGATCGGCAGGACGAAATCCTCGATTTCCGGAATGTCGAACTCGTTGCCGTACATCATCTCGTGTTCGAGGAAGACGACCGGGTTCGGATCGCGGATGGCGGCTTTGAGCAGGCCCTTGGCATCGGCCGCGTCATACGGCGCAATAACCTTCAGGCCCGGCACGTTGGCGTACCACGACGAATAGTCATGGCTGTGCTGGGCGGCGACGCGCGAAGCCGCGCCGTTCGGGCCACGGAAGACGATCGACGACTTGATCTGACCGCCCGACATGTAGAGCGTCTTGGCCGATGAATTGATAATGTGATCAATGGCTTGCATGGCGAAGTTAAACGTCATGAACTCGATGATCGGCTTCAGGCCGGCCATGGCCGCGCCGGAACCGATACCGGCAAAGCCCATTTCGGTGATCGGGGTATCGATGACGCGGCGGTCGCCGAACTCTTCGAGCAGATTACGCGAGACCTTGTAGGCGCCCTGGTATTGCGCGACTTCTTCCCCCATCAGGAAGACCTTGTCGTCGCGGCGCATTTCCTCGGCGATGGCGTCGCGCAGTGCGTCACGGACAGTGATCTTGACGGTCGGCGTGCCTTCGGGCCAATCCGGCAGCGATTCCACCGGTGCGGCGGCAGGTTTGGCAGCGGCTGGCGCCGGAGCAGCGGCCGGCGCTTCGGCCTTGGCTTCCGGAGCAGCAGCGGCGGGTGCAGGCGCCGGAGCCGACACGCCACCTTCAAGGCGGGCAATCGGCGTATTGACCTTGACGCCTTCGGTACCGGCATCCACCAGCAGGGCTTCGATCTTGCCTTCATCGACGGCTTCGACTTCCATCGTCGCCTTGTCGGTTTCGATTTCGGCGATCACGTCACCGGCGGATACAGTGTCGCCAACCTTGACGAGCCACTTGGCAAGGGTGCCCTCTTCCATCGTCGGAGAGAGCGCGGGCATGAGAATATCGGTCATCTGGGATTATGCCTCGAGGTAAACGTCGGTGTACAGTTCGGACGGATCGGGTTCCGGGCTCGTCTGGGCGAAATCGACCGCTTCCAGCACGATGGCCTTCACTTCATTGTCGATCGTCTTGATCTCGTCCTCGGCCACGCCGGCCTGTTGCAGCATGGTCTTGATGTGGTCGATCGGATCGCGGGTCGCCTTGACCTCATCGACTTCGTCCTTGGTGCGGTACTTGGCCGGATCGGACATCGAGTGACCACGGTAACGGTAGGTCTTCATTTCGAGAATGTACGGGCCCTTGCCGGAACGGGCGTGTTCGGCTGCGCGCTCGGCGGCGTCCTTCACCGCGAACACATCCATACCGTCCACCGTTTCACCGGGGATGCCGAACGAAGCGCCACGTTGCGACAGGTTGACCGTGGCGGAAGCGCGGGCCAGCGAAGTGCCCATGGCATATTCGTTGTTCTCGATCACGTACACGACCGGCAGCTTCCACAGCTGGGCCATATTGAAGCTTTCGTAGACCTGGCCCTGGTTGGCCGCGCCGTCGCCGAAATAGGTGAAGGAGACATTGCCGTTCTGGCGGTAAAAATCGGCGAAGGCCAGGCCGGTGCCGAGCGACACCTGGGCGCCGACGATGCCGTGGCCACCGAAGAATCCGGCTTCGATGTCGAACATGTGCATCGAACCGCCCTTGCCCTTGGAGGAGCCACCGATGCGGCCGGTCAGTTCGGCCATGACTTCCTTGGGGTCCATGCCGGCGGCCAGCATATGGCCGTGGTCGCGATAGCCGGTGATGACCTGGTCGCCCTTTTCAGCCGCGGCATACATGCCGACAGCGACGGCTTCCTGGCCGATATAGAGGTGACAGAAACCACCGATCAGGCCCATGCCGTAGAGCTGGCCGGCACGCTCTTCAAAGCGGCGGATCAGCACCATTTCACGGTAATAGGTCAGCAGGTCGTCTTTGGAGACATTGCTCAGCTTCTTGCCACTGTCTGTCTTGGTGTCTTTCTGGGCGGCACGCGCCATGGACATCTCCCATAATCGAAAACACGGCCTGTTACTTGGCGGCCTTTAAAGAAATCGCGCACTTCGGATCGGTCACCGCAAGGCATACCGCGCAAATCGAAGGCACACTTCCTTTATGAGAAGCCTGCCTTCGCGTAAAGGGCTAAAGAGGGGTCAGGAATTAGCGCTCTGAACGATCGGACCGCGGATCACGAACGCCTTGGGCTCGGAAAGGCCCAGCAGGATGCGGGCGCGCTCTTCAAGCAGATCTTTTGACAGGTGATCGGCACGCAAGTATTTGGCGCGTGCTTCAAGATCAGCGTGTTCTGTTTTCAGTTGTGCGAGCTGCTGTTCCTTGACGACCATCTCGCGATTGCGGGCTTCCTGAGAAAAAAAGCCTTTGTCGCCCGTCAGATACTGAACGCATACATAGGTCAGGACGAGTGTTATAATAGCCGTAGGTAAATATGGCCGTAAACGGAAAAACACGACTTGCGCCCCTTCTGGACCGAACTGGTGAAGAAGTCCTGATTTTGGGCGGGTGCGGTTAACATAGTGTTACTGAACATGTCTTCGCGCGGGCAAGAATTTATCACTTCCGCATACATAAACGATCACGAAACGTGTGCGGCCGGGCGATGGATCACGTCAGTTTTATCATTGTTGTCAAAAAGTGAGCAGCTACCCGCGCGGATGGTCATGGGGTTTGGGGCCCGTGGCCCCAAGTCTTATCTCTTTCAAAGGAAAAGCCCGGTCTTTGGACCGGGCTTTTCCTTTGAATAAGGCAAGGTTTGTGGGATCAAAGACCCCACGCCCCCGTAACCTGGCAGCGTAACCTAGCAGCGGATAACGCCAACGCCGGCATAAACCGCCTCGTCATCCAGCAGCGATTCGATACGCAGCAGCTGGTTGTACTTGGCGGTACGGTCCGAACGGGCCAGCGAGCCAGTCTTGATCTGACCGCAGTTCATGGCCACGGCCAGATCGGCAATGGTCGAATCCTCGGTCTCGCCTGAACGGTGCGACATGACCGAGGTGTAGCCGGCACGGTGCGCCATATCGACAGCATCCATGGTTTCAGACAGGGTGCCGATCTGGTTGACCTTCACCAGGATCGAATTGGCCATACCCTCGACAATGCCGGTTTCCAGACGGTCCGGATTGGTGACGAACAGATCGTCGCCAACCAGCTGGATACGGTCGCCCAGACGCTCGGTCAGTTCTTTCCAGCCTTCGTAATCGTCTTCCGACATGCCGTCCTCGATCGAGCAGATCGGGAATTTGTTAGCCAGGTTTTCAAGGTAATCGACCATCTCGACCGGCGTCAGGACCTTGCCCTCGCCTTCCAGATGATACTTGCCGTCCTTGAAGAACTCGGTCGAGGCGACGTCGAGCGCCAGCCAGAAGTCCGAACCGGCCTTGTAGCCGGCCTGCTCGCCGGCCTTCATGATGAAGGTCAGCGCGTCCTCGGCCGAAGCGAGGTTCGGGGCGAAACCGCCCTCGTCGCCGACATTGGTGTTGTGACCGGCGGCCTTCAGGCCCTTCTTCAGGGAGTGGAAGATTTCGGCGCCCATGCGCAGGGCTTCCGAGAACGATTCGGCGCCGGCTGGCACGATCATGAATTCCTGGATATCGATGGGGTTGTCAGCGTGAGCGCCGCCATTGATGATGTTCATCAGCGGCACCGGCAGGACGCGGGCGGCCAGGCCACCGACATACTTGTAAAGCGGCAGGCCGGACGATTGCGCGGCGGCGCGCGCCACGGCCAGCGACACGCCGAGGATGGCATTGGCGCCGAGGCGCGACTTGTTCGGCGTGCCGTCGAGGTTGATCAGAGCCTGGTCGAGGCGGCGCTGGTCGAGGGCTTCAAAGCCGTTGATGGCCTCGAAAATTTCACCATTGACCGCATCCACGGCCTTGCGGACGCCCTTGCCGCCGTAACGCTTGGTATCGCCATCGCGCATTTCCACCGCTTCGTGGGCACCGGTCGAGGCGCCGGAGGGAACGGCGGCGCGGCCGAACGAGCCGTCATCGAGGGTGACGTCGACTTCGACCGTGGGGTTGCCACGGGAGTCGAGGATTTCGCGGGCGACGACGTCGATAATTTCGGGCATGGGGAGTCCTGCTATATGAAACGGCTGAAAGCAGGGCTGCATTAGCAAGGTGCGCCTGTAATGACAAGCGCCGTATCCGGCTTACGGCGCGACCGTATAGCCCTCCGACGGCGAGACCCACAGGACGACCTGGTCCTGGTCGGGTTTGGGCACACCGTCTATGGTTGCCTTGGCCACCATGTCAGGGCCAGATTTCATATAGGATGTGCAGATTTCATGACCAACGACCCCAGCCATGCCCTGGGATATCTGGGCCAGCACCGGTGCGGCCTGCTCAGGCGCCACTGCCGTATCGCTGACGGTCAGCCGTGAAGCGGTAATGTCGCTCTCCTGAATGGTGCCGCACACCGCGCCATTGCGTATCGCCACGCGCGTGTTCATTTCCAGGATCGCCACAGGCGCTTTCGAGATCAGGATGAGACTCTTGCTGGTAAAGCTGCCATCCGCATTCTGGTGATAGGTGGCCATAGAGGCGCAGACTTTTCGAATCTGGTCAGGATCATAGCATTGCGCCATGCCACTGCCTGCCGGCGCCAGGGGGCCGATATAAGCCGCGGATTGGAAAGCTGCCGCCGCCAGCAATGCCAGGAACATGGATACGCCTCATTTTGATATGATCAGAATCGCAGTCTGGCTGCGTTCCTGCAATAAGACGTCGGGCGGTGTTCATTTTATGACCGCCTGGAGAATATATCGCCGCAGGGATTGGAACATAAACGAAAAACGCGGCTCCGTTTCCGGAACCGCGTTCAAATTTCAAGGGTCGCCCTTTATACAAGAGCGTACCACTAAGCCCTCAGGCTTAGTCCTTCTTCGGCGTAATGACCTGACGGCCCTTGTACATGCCGGTCTTCAGGTCGACGTGGTGCGGGCGGCGCAGTTCACCGGTGTCCTTGTCTTCGGTGTAGGCATTGGCGCCCAGCGCATCATGCGAACGACGCATATTGCGGCGCGAGGGCGAAACTTTACGCTTGGGGACGGCCATTTCCGTATCTCTCTTAAGGTAAGGCCTGGACCGCGCAAGCAATCAGGCACAAAATGAGGTGGCGACACACCCGCAGGTGAGTCAGAAGGCGCGCCTTATGCTACAAGTTCACTGAAGGATCAAGCGCTAATCTTGGCCTTGGCCAGATTTTCGGCACGTTTTCATCCCGAAAGACCGTTGGCCTGACTGGCTTCGGCCAACGGATCGAAGTCCGGCTTGCGGCGGCGCATTCGACTTTCAATCTGCAATCGAATGACTTCCAGCGCCGCGCCGTCAAGGGATTGGGGCGAAACCAGGCGCTGGCCATCTTCCAGTACGACGATCCAGCCATGGATGATGGCGCGTCCCGGCCGCTCGTCGCCATAGCTTTCCTGGGTGAGCGTACGGATATCCTCGGCGACGATATAGCGGGTCTTGCGCCACGATGTCAGGCTTAGCAGGCGGATATGAATGCCCTCGTCGCTCAGGCGCCATTCTCGATGGCGGCCGATACAGCCCCAGAGCACCAGCGCCAGAGCCAGAGGCAGGGCGATCAGGTTGATGAGTATAAAGCCGAAGGGCGGCAGCTTGTGCGCCGCGATCAGGGGCCAGTCGGCATAGTCGCTGGTGATTGCGGCTGCCGCCAGCACAAGGCCGATGACGATATACAGGCCGCGGGGCAACAGCCCCAGCTCATCTTTCAGGATCATCAGCGCCTCCCCCTCACCGCTATATATAACATCAAGGGAGAGGCCTGTCAGGATTTACGCTTCGATCACGCCTCTATCTGGGCCGAGGCCTCGATCTCGACCAGCCATTCCGGATTGATCAGGGCGCTGGTGCCGATAAAGCTGGAAGCCGGGCGAATCTCGCCGAACAGCTCGCCATGGGCCCGCGCCGCGTCCTTCCACAGCGACATGTCGGTCAGGAAGATGCGGGTGCGGATGATATCCGAAGCCTTCCCACCGGCCTGCTCCACCGCCTTGATGATGATTTCCAGCGCTGCTTTGGTCTGCTCATAGGCATCGGTGCCGGCCACCTTGCCATCGCGGATCGGCGCCGTGCCGGAAACTTCGATGCGGTTGCCCGAACGGACGGCACGGGAAAAGCCGATCTCGCCTTCGAAGGGCGAACCGGAGGAAATAAGCTGGCGGGTCATGGAAAACACTCAGTCTGATATTGAAAAGTATGCGCTTCCAAACAGGCTATGGGGAATTTCGTCAAGTCACTTTATTGCACGGGGCCACAGAGGTACGTGACAAGGACACCGGCCGTACAAAAATAATCACTAATATCATACCGACATGCGTGAAATATCATATCCAAAATTTCACATTCGTATTACCCATACGAGACGGCTGGCCTATCGACCGGACTTTGGGGGTATCCATGAAAAAATCTGCTATTTCTCTGCTGGCTGCATCTCTTATCGCTTCGGCCACATCCGTGAGCGCCCAGCCCCTGCTTCGCGCCGAATCGCCGCACCTGGTGGTCTACAGCAGCTATAATGACGCCATCACTACAAGCTATGTGTCGCAACTCGAAAAGCTGAGATACACGCTCGATGCCTTCTACGGCGATCATGACACTGCCAATGCCGAACAGAAGCTGACCATCTATCTGATCGACGTTCTGAACTATCCCGCACTCCTCGAACGCATACGGGCCACGCAATATGTCGGTGCTTTCAACCTGACTGAATGCGCCTCCGGTCTCAGCGTCCGCTCGACCCTCAACCGTGACATCGTCAAGGTCAACGGCCCGATAGAGCATCCCACCAATGTGCCGCACTACCTTATGCCCCTCAACAGCGGCTATGCCCGCCTGTATCTGGCCAACAGCAGTGACCGGGTATTTCCCCGCTGGCTCGATTCTGGCTTCGGCACCTATTACAGCACCCTTTTGACGGATGGCCAGCAGGTCTCCATAGGCACCATCCCGCGTGACAATGTCTACGGCATGGGCGCCTTGAAGCAATTTGGCGACTACCTGACAAACGGCAGCTGGCCCGACTTTGACGATATCATCAAGGACGGCAAGGACATCTTCAACCAGCAGCAAAAGAGCCGTGGCGTTGGCCTCGTCGATGTCAATTCCTCGGATGGCACCACCCAGATCGTCAACAACCGTATCTATTATGCCAAATCGTGGGCCTTGACATATTACGTCCTGTCGAAACCCGACAGTATGCAGCAACTGTTCAACTATCTCGACCTGACGGATGGCGGGACACAGGCGCCGGATGCCTTTAGCCAAACCTATGGCGTCAAGGTCACGACCATGGGACGAACCTATTCGAGCGACAAACCGCAAAGTGACAATCTGGTTTTCAAGGATATGGCCGAGCCGCCAATCACGCTGTCGCCCATGCCGCAATCGGCCGAAAAACTGATGTATCTGGCCGCTGCCATGGATGCCTGCCCCGCACCATCGGAACAGGCACCTGTCGTAAAAGCCATTCTGCGGGAAGCCGCCAAATATCCCAATGACAGCTATGCCCAGAACCTGGCGGCCTCCGCGCTAATCGCCTCCGGTCAGGCCGAACAGGCAATACCGGCACTGAGAACAATCATCGCCGCCAGTCCCGATGATGCGCAAGCCTATCTGCGTCTGGGACAGGCCCTTTTCGACATGGCCGAGCATGGAAAGACCGAAGACGGAATAACGGCAAGCGCACAACTGGATGCAGCGCGTGCGGCTTTGATGCGATCCTACAAGCTAAGTCCCGCCAATGCGGAAGCGCTGTATTCTCTGTCGCGTGCCCTGGCTTATGGCGCAGCAAATGCCCCGGAACCCGCCATTCAGGCAGGGATTGAAGCGGCGCGTCTGCAACCGACCGTTCCCCAATATGCCGGCAATGCCGCCATCCTGCTTCTGGCTGCCGGGCGTCGGGACGAGGCACGCACACTTCTGATACCCGTCGCCAACGGCCCCGCCACTTTCAACAATGATAGCGCCAAGACGCTGTCCTTCCCGGAATGGGCACGCGCAATCATCAAGGCTCTGGATAGCGGAGAAGCACCAGAAAAACTCTCAGCCTTGCTGAAAGACATTCCGAGCGGGGATTAAAGCCTTTCCGTTTCCTCAAACAAAAATCCCGATCTGTTCTCAGATCGGGATTTTTCATTCTAAACCAGTCGGCTGCGCACCTTGGCGGCGGCGATGAAGCTCTGGAACAGCGGGTGCGGCGCAAACGGGCGCGACTTGAGTTCCGGGTGATACTGCACGCCGACGAACCACGGATGCTCCGGGCGCTCGACGATTTCCGGCAGCAGGCCATCGGGCGACATGCCGCTGAATTGCAGTCCGCAAGCTTCCAGGCGCTCGATATAGTCGCGGTTGACTTCATAGCGGTGACGGTGGCGCTCGGAGACGTCCGTGCCACCATAGATTTCCGAGACCAGCGAGCCTTCCTTCAGCTTGGCGTCGAAGGCGCCCAGGCGCATCGTGCCGCCCAGATTGCCGCCAGCCGCGCGCTGGGTCAGTTCGTTACCGTTCAGCCATTCGGTCATCAGGCCGACCACCGGCTCATTTGTGTGGCCGAACTCGGTTGAGGAGGCCTCCTTGATGCCGGCCAGGTGGCGCGCCGTTTCCAGCACCGCCATCTGCATGCCGAAGCAGATGCCGAAATAGGGCACACTGTTCTCGCGGGCAAAACGCGCCGCCTCGATCTTGCCGAGCGCGCCGCGCTCGCCGAAGCCGCCAGGCACCAGAATGGCATGGACGTTTTCCAGCCGCTCAATCACCGCGTCCGGCGCGCCCTCGAAGGTTTCCGATTCGACCCAGTCGATCTTGACGCGGACATTATTGGCCATGCCTCCGTGATAGAGGGCCTCGATCAGCGACTTGTAGGCATCCTTCAGCACGGTGTACTTGCCGACAACGGCGATGGAGACCTCGCCATCCGGATATGAATAGCGCTGGGTGATGTCCTTCCACATGGACAGATCCGGCGCCGGCGCGTCCTCAATGCCGAAAACGTTGAGCACTTCTACGTCCAGGCCCTGGCGATGGTAGTCGATCGGCACGGCGTAGATGTTTTCAGAGTCCATAGCCTGGATGACGGCGGTCTCGCGCACATTACAGAACAGGCCGATCTTGCGGCGTTCCTCGGCCGGGATCTCCTGCTCGCAGCGGCACAGCAGGATATCGGGCTGAATGCCGATCGAGCGCAGTTCCTTGACCGAATGCTGTGTCGGCTTGGTCTTCATCTCGCCGGCCGTCTTGACGAAAGGCAGCAGGGTCAGGTGGATGAAGCAGCACTGGCGGCGCGGCAGTTCCTGGCCGAGCTGACGGATGGCTTCGAAGAACGGCAGGCCTTCGATATCGCCCACCGTGCCGCCGATTTCCACCAGGATGAAGTCGGCATCGCCCTGATCGGAAACCACGAACTGCTTGATCTGGTCAGTGACGTGCGGCACGACCTGGACCGTGGCGCCGAGATAGTCGCCGCGGCGTTCCTTTTCGATGATGTTGGAATAGATGCGGCCGGTCGTGATGTTGTCGCTCTTGCGGGCGTTTACGCCGGTGAAGCGCTCATAGTGGCCGAGGTCGAGGTCGGTTTCGGCGCCATCGTCGGTAACGAAGACCTCGCCATGCTGATACGGGCTCATCGTGCCCGGATCGACGTTCAGATAGGGGTCCAGCTTGCGCAGGCGCACCTTGAAGCCGCGCGCCTGGAGCAAGGCCCCCAGGGCCGCCGATGCCAAACCCTTGCCAAGCGAGGAAACCACCCCGCCAGTGATAAATACGAAACGGGCCATATCAGTTCAGTACCATAAAAATCAGGTTGACCCACGGAGAGCGATCCCCGTGGGCCGGAAACAGGTGTTTTTAAATCGCGGGCCTGTAAACGCCCGAAAGACTTATTTCGAAGCCGAAGACGTCGCGGCGCTGGAGGGTGTCGCGGAGGCGGACGCAGGCTTTGCCGCAGAAGCGGACGAGGTCTGCCAGATGCTTTCCTTGGCCTTTTCGACCTGCTTTTCGGAAACCGAGGACGAGGCCGAGCTGCTGGCTGGCAGCTTGAGCGGCGCCGGCAGGGCGGCGGGCTTGCTGTTCAGGGCCGGCGCCACGGGAGCCGTCGAAGACGAGGCCGGGGCGGCGCCTGCCAGCGGCAGATCGCTCAGAGACGGCGCGGCCGAAGTGGATGAGGAGGTTGCCGCCGATGCCGCCGATTGGCCGGAGGTATCGACCGTCAGGCCGCTGGTATCGACCTTGTCGACTACCGAGGTGGCGCGTTGCGAGAAATTGCCGACGATGGTCAGGCCGATCGAATTGGCGAAGAAGATGAAGGCCAGGACCGCAGTTGCCTTGGTCAGGAGGTTGCCGGCGCCACGGGCCGACATGAAACCGGAAGGGCCACCGCCCATGCCCAGCGCGCCACCTTCGGAACGCTGGATGAGAATCAGGCCCGCCATGCTGACGCTGACGAGGATTTGGATGGTCAGAAGAATGGCAAACAGCATGTCGGTCTTGGGTTCTCAATCATGTATAAGCGCCCGCTCGCAGGACACCCGCAGCAGGAAGTTGCACGCCCTTAGCATCCCTTTGCGGGAAACGCCATAGGGCAAGCGGTAATTGCCCAACAGAAATATGGCGGACGCGGATAATTACAAGGGGTGCCCTATACGGGCGCCGTATCCGCCGCCGCGATGATGGGCAGGAAGTCCTCAGCGGTAAGCGAAGCCCCGCCGACCAGAGCCCCGCTGACCCCTTCCAGTGCCAGCACCTGGCCTGCGTTCGAGGCCTTGACCGATCCACCGTAAAGCAGGTGCGGCGCGACATGCGGACCGAAACGCTGATCAAGATAGCGGCGGATCAGGGCGAAGGCTTCCAGTATCTGCGCGTCCGAGGCGATCAGCCCGGTGCCTATGGCCCAGACCGGTTCATAGGAGACCTGAAAATCATGCCCCGCCAGCTCATCGGGCAGGCTGTCGGCCAGCTGCCGCAACAGGACCGGAATGGTCAGTCCGCCCTGGCGCTGATCCAGCGTCTCGCCGATGCAGATGATCGGCTCCAGCCCGGCATGCAGAGCCGCCTTCGCCTTGCGCGCCACCAGGGCGCAGGGCTCCAGATGGCCGTGGCGGCGTTCGGAATGGCCGAGAATGACCATGGATGCTCCGGCGTCCTTCAGCATGGCGGCCGAAATATCGCCGGTATAGGCGCCGGAATCGGCGTGGTGGCAATCCTGCCCGCCCAGGATGATGTCCGTTCCCTTCAGAGCATCGGCCATGAGCGGCAACAGGGTCGCCGGCGGAAAAAGGGCCACGCGCGCCGTGTGGCTTCGGCTTTGCGCGGCGATCGCTTCGGCAACGGAGAGCGAGGCCTTGACCCCGTTCATTTTCCAGTTGCCGGCGATAAGATGTCGGTGTGGCATTATATCTCTTGTGTTGGTTTGTTTTTGCGGCTTGCCCTGCCCGGTCGGTCTCCGGCGCCGCTTCTGGCGAGCGGTCGTACGGAAGGCAAATGCGAAGGCCGCGTAAAACATAGCCTCTCCCTTGTCGGCAAGCCAAGCGAAACTTGATGCACTGCCGCAAGATTGCTGCGTGCGGCGCGTGGACAAGAAAAGTCTTGAAAGCGATAAAATCCCTTTGTAACAGCCTTATTCGTGCCGTAAGACACAGCCACATAATGGCGGCTTCCGGTCCGTGACACATTACGGACCCTTTTGCCGCGCCCACAGGATAGATAACGAACGATGATCACCCTCTTCCGTGAATTCACCAAGTCCTGGATATTCAAAGGCCTGATGGTGCTGCTGGTGGCGTCGTTCGCCGTATTTGGCCTGCGCGATGTCTTCAGCAAGGTGGGCGGCGACAATGTGCTGACCGCCGGCAAGCGTAGTGTCAGCGCCGCCGAGTTCAAGAGCGACATCGAGCGCTACAAGCAGAACTATGCCGAGCAGAATCAGGGGCAAAGCATCAGCAATGACGAACTGGTCCAGAGCGGCCAGCACGTCCAGTTGCTCAATGAGCTGGCCGACCAGACCGCCTTCAATGCCTGGCTCGATTCGATCGGCGTGAAGCCGTCGGCAAAGATGATCCTGGCCCAGATCGCCAAGTATCCGGCCTTCTTCAACAGCGTTACTGGCCGTTTCGACGCCGACATCTACCGTCAGCGCCTGGCTCAGGCACAGATGACGGCCAAGCAGCTCGAAGACAGTTTCTCGGATGAAATCGCCAGCCAGCAATACATCACTGCCGCGGTTTCCGGCTTCAAGGCGCCACGCATCTATGCGGCGACCCAGGCGGCCATGAACATGCAGGCGCGGGACGCCAGCGTCTTCATCCTCAACGAGAAGAACATCACAATGCCGGCGGCCCCGACTGATGCCGACCTCACCGCCTTCTATAATTCGCGCCTCGAACAACTGAAGATGCCCGAATTGCGTCAGGCCTCGGTCGTGCGCTTCGATCCGGACGTCTATCTGAAGTCGATCCCCGTCGATGAGACCGCCGTCCGCAAGATGTATGACGATCGCCTGAAGACGCTGGCGACGCCGGAAACCCGTTCGTTCCAGGTGGTGACCGCCCAGTCCCAGGCCGACGCCGACGCCATTTCCGCCGCCCTGAAATCCGGCCAGTCGCCGGAAGACGCCGCCAAGGCGCACAAGGGCCAGGTCATCCCCTACACCGGTAAGGCCCAGAAGGACGTGCCGGACGCCAAGATCGCCGCCGCCGCCTTTGGTGGCCTGAAGACTGGCGACATTTCGCCTGCCCTCCAGGGCGAACTCGGCTTCGCCGTTATCAAGATGGGCGAGATCAAGACCGGCTCGACTCCGTCCTATGAAAGCCTCCATGCCGAACTGGCGCAGAGCTATGTCAAGGAACAGGCCGCCAACCGTGTCAACAAGGACTCGAACGCCTTCTCCGATGCTATCCGCGCCGGCAAGGACTTCGAGACCACCGCCAAGGAACTCGGCCTGACCGTCATCAAGCTTGAGCCGATGACAGCCCAAGGCCAGACCAACAATCGGCAGGCCAACTATTCGAAGTTCACCGCCCTGGTGAAGGCCATCTATGACCTGCCGTCGGCCGGTTCGGCCTCGGATGTCGAGGAACTCGGCGAAGGGCAGTATTTCGCCGTGCGTCTCGATGCCGTGAAGCCCGCCGGTGCGCCGCCGCTGGCCCAGATCAAAGGCGAACTGGCGCAATACTGGATGGCCGAAAAGGTCGGCTCCGCTGTGCAGGATCTGGCCAACAAGGCACTGGAGCGCCTGAAGAAGGGTGAATCCATCGCAGCCGTTGCCGCCAGCCTCAATGCCCAGGTCAAGCCGCTGAATAATCTGAACCGCGCCACCATCCAGCAGACCGGCCTGCCGGATCAACTGGCCAGCCGTATCTTCGCCGGACAGGCCGGTGACAGTTTCAGCACGCAGCTCAACCAGGTCAATATCGCCGTTGGCCATATTGATGCCATCCGCCAGCCGGACGCTCAGCAGGCCAATTCCATGGCCGCGATGATGGAGGGCCAGATGACCCAGAGCATCCAGCGCGACATCGCCCTGACCACCCAGAGCGCTGCCCGCAAGGCCGTCAAGACCGAGGTCTATCCGAACACCGCGGCCTCGGCCCTGGGCGTGACCCCGGCCGATCCGAAAGCGCAAAAAGACACCATCAAGACGGAAGAGAAGAAGTGATCGGAGAGGCCGTGACCTTAGCCGCCAGTGAAGGCGCCTTTACGAAAGTGTACGAGGCGGGCAAGCCCTATATCGTTTGCCGCAAACTGATCGACGACCTGGAAACGCCGGTTTCGGCTTATCTCAAGCTGTCGCGCTGCCGTCCCTATTCTTTCCTGTTCGAATCGGTCGAGGGCGGCTCGCTGTCAGGCCGTTACTCGATCATTACCCTTTCGCCCGACCTGGTATGGCGCTGCTTCGGCGACAAGGCCGAACTGGCGCGCGGCCCCGACATCGCGACGGCCTGCTATACGCCGGAAGCCCTGCCAACGTTGGACTCCCTGCGCGCTCTGGTCGCCGCCAACCGCATGGAGATCCCCGAAGGCCTGCCCCCGATGGTTTCCGGCCTGTTCGGCGTCTTCGGCTATGACATGATCCGTCTGATGGAGCCGCTTGGCGCCGCCAATCCGGACCCGCTGAACCTGCCGGATGCCTGCCTGGTGCGCCCGTCAGTGATTTGCGTCTTCGATAATGTGGCGCATGAAATCCTGCTGGCCAGTCCGGTCTGGCCGGACGCTCAGTCGGCCCAGGATGCCTACAGCGCCGCGCTGGCCCGCCTCGATTCCGTCGAGTCCGACTTGCGCGTGCCCCTTGCCGCCCAGCCGACAGCGACGGATCATAATCAGGAACCGTTGATGTCGCCGACCTCGGCGCTCGATTACGGCCGCATGGTCGAAGCCTCGAAAGAGTATATCGCTGCCGGCGATATCTTCCAGGTGGTGCCTAGCCATCGCTTCGAGGCGCCGTTCCATCTCGATCCGCTGTCCTTCTACCGTAGCTTGCGCCGTCACAACCCGTCGCCCTATCTCTATTACCTGAATTTCGGTGACTTCCAGTTGGCCGGTTCGTCGCCGGAAATCCTGGTGCGTGTGCGCGATGGCAAGCTGACCATCCGTCCGATCGCCGGTACCCGCCCGCGCGGCAAGACGCCGGAACAGGACAAGGCGCTGGAAAAGGAACTGCTGGCCGATCCGAAGGAACTGTCGGAACATCTGATGCTGCTCGACCTCGGCCGTAATGATGTCGGCCGCATCGCCAAGCCGGCCAGCGTGCGCGTCACCGAAAAGTTCGTCATCGAACGCTACAGCCATGTCATGCACATCGTCTCCAATGTCGAGGGCGATGCACCGGACGATGTCGATGCTGTGGATGCCCTGCTGGCCGCCCTGCCCGCCGGCACGCTTTCCGGCGCGCCCAAGGTACGGGCCATGGAGATCATCGACGAGCTGGAATCGGTCAAGCGTGGTGTCGTCTATGGCGGCGGCGTCGGCTATATCTCCAGCGGCGGCAGTGTCGATATCTGCATCGTCCTGCGCACGGCCCTGTTCAAGGACCAGATGATGTACGTGCAGGCCGGTGCCGGCGTGGTGGCCGACAGCGTGCCGCAGACCGAATATGAGGAAACCTGCCACAAGGCCGGCGCCCTGATCCGGGCCGCCCAGGACGCCTGGCGCTACACCTACCAGCAGAACTAACGGCTTAGCGCGCCGACTCGCTGCCCAGCGGAATGGCTTCGGTCACCGTTTCGCCGGCAGTGCTGGAAATCTCGAAATCCGCCTTGCTCGCCGGTTCGGCATGCCTTGCCGTGGTGGCGGGCTTGCCAGGCGTGGCGCTGATCATCGGGTTCTTGGTATAGACATAGGCCAGCAGGGTCGCCGCACCAATAAAGGCGCATCCAGCCAGCAGGGGCACAACACCGGGTAGGCGCACGCGTGGTGGCGTCTGCAGCAGGTCGAATGCGGCATCCAGGCGCTCATCCTGCCTGTCGCCTCCGGCTGTATCCTCGTCTCGAATCGTCTTCATGACCGCACAGATTAAGGTGATTTGCCCGTATGCAAAAGTCTCGCGATGTTTTGGCTTGGAAAGCGGAACGCTTTTGCTTACATACGCCGTGTTGCGTCATGTGTTTTGTAATGCCTGACGCTCGTCGCGGAGGGCAGCCATGATCCTGGTGATCGATAATTACGACAGCTTTACCTATAATCTCGTCCATTACCTTGCGGAACTGGGCGCGGAAACACAGGTCTGGCGTAACGATGCCCTGAGCGTGCAGGATGCCCTGGCCCTGGCACCGAAGGCCATTCTGCTGTCGCCAGGCCCCTGCGCGCCCGATCAGGCCGGAATCTGCCTGCCGCTGCTACGCGCCGCGCCAGAGGATATGCCGGTGCTCGGCGTCTGCCTCGGCCACCAGTCGATCGGCCAGGCCTATGGCGGCGACGTCATTCGCGCCAAGACCCTGATGCACGGCAAGACCAGCCTGATCCATCACAGCAACACCGGTATCTTCAAGGGGCTGCCCAATCCGTTCACCGCCACGCGCTACCATTCGCTGGCCGTGAAGCGCGAAACCCTGCCGGCTGACCTGGAAGTCACCGCCTGGACCGACGATGGCGAGATCATGGGCGTGCAGCACAAGACCCGCCCGATCCACGGCGTCCAATTCCACCCGGAATCGATCGCTACCGAAGGCGGCCACCAGCTGCTGGCCAATTTCCTCGAACTGGCCGGCATCGAAAGCCACAACCTCTATGTCTGATGCCTTCAAGCCCCTGCTGGCCAAGCTCGCCGAAGGCCAGACCCTCAACGAAGATGACGCCGAACAGTTCTTTTCCGCCTGCCTGCGCGGCGAACCGACTCCGGCCCAGGTGGCCGCTGCCGTCACTGCCATCCGCATTCGCGGCGAGACGGTCGGCGAAATCGCCGCCTGCGCCCGCGCCATGCGCAAGGCCGCCATCCATCTTGACCATCCGTATGAGGTCATCGATGTTTGCGGCACCGGCGGCGATGGGCTGCATACGCTGAATATCTCGACCGCCGTGGGTTTCGTGGCGGCGGGCGGCGGGCTGAAGGTGGCCAAGCACGGCAATCGCGCCATCACCTCGAAATCCGGCACGGCCGATGTGCTGGCAGCCCTCGGCGTCAATATTGAAGCCACGCTCGAACAACAGCGTGCGGCACTGGATCAGGCCGGTATCTGCTTCATGTTCGCCCAGTCGCACCATGGCGCCATGCGTCATGTCTCGCCGATCCGTCAGCAGCTCGGTTTCCGCACCATTTTCAACCTGCTGGGCCCGCTCAGCAATCCGGCCGGCGCGAAGCGTCAGGTGGTCGGCGTGCCCTCGCCGCGCTTTGTCGAGCCCATCGCTCAGGCGCTCGGCCAGTTAGGCGCGGTCAAGGCGTGGTCGGTGCATGGTTCCGGGCTCGATGAACTGACCACCACGGGGGAAACCGATGTCGCCGAATGGCGCGATGGCTTTGTCCGCCTGTTCAAGATCACGCCTGAAGCCGTGGGGTTGCCACGCGCCGCCCTGGCCGATATCACCGGCGGTGCGCCTGAACATAATGCCAAAGAACTGGCGGCCCTGCTCGATGGTAAAAAAGGCGCCTATCGCGATATCGTTCTGCTCAATGCCGCTGCCGCCTTCCTGGTGGCCGACACCGTGGAAACCCTGCGCGAAGGCGTCGAGCTGGCCGCACGGGTCATCGATGACGGCCGGGCCCGCCAGGCACTCGATACCCTGATCCGGGTCACGGCGGCCGCATAACCCATATAACGCAAGTGTTTATCCCGCGTGATGACGCGGCATGATAGGTTGGAGACACCATGCCTCAGGAAAATGATATGCTGGATATCCTCGACAAGATCGCTACATACAAGCGCGAAGACGTCGCCGTGCGCCGCACCAATACCACGCTGGGCGATCTGGAAGCCCACATCGGGGCGGCCGGTCCCGCGCGCGGCTTCGCTCGCGCCCTCGTCGCCAACCAGCAAGCCGGCAGCCTGTCCCTGATCGCCGAGATCAAGAAGGCCAGCCCGTCCAAGGGGCTGATTCGCGAGGATTTCGACCCCACCTATCTGGCGCAGTGCTATGAGGCTGGCGGCGCCACCTGTCTGTCGATCCTGACGGACAACCCCAGCTTCATGGGCCACGAATCGCACTTCCAGTCGGCCCGCGCCGCCGTTTCCCTGCCCTGTATCCGCAAGGAATTTCTCGTCGATACCTGGCAGGTGACCGAATCGAGGGCCATTGGCGCCGATGCCATCCTGGTCATTATGGCGATGATCGACGATGCCCTGGCCGCCGACCTCATCGATACCGCCCACCACTACGGCATGGACGCCCTGGTCGAGGTTCATGATGCCAGTGAAATGGAACGCGCCCTTAAGCTAAAATCCAAGCTGATCGGTATAAACAACCGAAATCTCAGGGATTTTCATGTCGATCTGGCCGTCACTGAAGCCCTGGCGCCGATGGTTTCCAAGGAGCATATTCTGGTGGCTGAAAGCGGCATCTTCACACCGTTCGATGTCAGGCGTCTGGCTCGTACAGGCGCAAAGGCCATGCTGGTCGGTGAAAGCCTGATGCGGCAAGGCGATGTGACTGAAGCTACGAAAAATCTACTGGCCGTTTAGAGCACTTTTCGGATTAAAAAGTGCGTTGAAACAAAATGCCAGATTATCGATGTCACCTGATCAGATCGATAATCTGGCGAAATTTGTTCAGCGTTAGCTTGACATTAACAAGAACACATATAGAACATCGAGCATAGGTTCATGACTTGTTCCCGCATTTTTGGCGGGCCGAGCGATGCTTGAGGTTTTGCCATGCTGACGACCAAACAACGCGAACTCCTGATGTTCATTCATGAACGGATTAAGGAGGCCGGCGTTTCGCCCTCCTTCGACGAGATGAAGGAGGCACTGGATCTCGCTTCCAAGTCCGGCATTCACCGGCTGATCACCGCCCTGGAGGAACGCGGCTTTATCCGTCGCCTGGCGCATAGGGCCCGCGCGCTCGAAGTCATCAAGCTGCCGGACCAGGCCACCGCCTCCGCCCCGCCGCGCGGCCGTCAGGCCTTTGTGCCGCAGGTCGTTGAGGGCAGCAAACCGGCCGCTGAAACGCCGAAAGCAGTCAATGACGATACCCGCGAACTCCCCCTGCTGGGCAAGATTGCCGCTGGCGTGCCGATCGAAGCCATGGGCCATGAGCGCGACCGCCTGCGCGTGCCGGAATCGATGTTGGGGGCCGGTGAGCACTATGTTCTCGAAATCGAGGGCGACTCGATGATCAATGCCGGCATCCTCAATGGCGATCTTGTCGTCATTAAGAAGACCGACAGCGCGCAATCCGGCGAAATCGTCGTTGCCCTGGTCGATGACGAAACCGCCACACTCAAGCGCCTGCGCAAGAAGGGCGCCTCCATTGCCCTGGAAGCCGCTAATCCGAATTACAAGACGCAGATCTATAATGACGGTCAGGTCAGGGTTCAGGGGCGTCTGGTCGGCCTGATGCGCAAGTACCATTAATAAGTGGCCTCCCCTTCGGCCTCCGAAGGATGGGACCAGTAACGGTGACCTCTTAAGGGCTGGGCGGCCTTGATCGTCCAGCCCTTTTCTGTGCGCGTCAGTTCCATTGCGCCCATGTCGCGGAAATCGCCAGCGCTGATATGATTTACGCCAGTGCAGTCCACCGGCCAGTCCCCGACTGGGTTACGCAGAACAATCAAATCACTTGCGTGACACAAGTCAGTGAGGCGGTCAGCTTTGGGCGGCTTGTTGCTGAACCAGAAACCGACACGGAATGCCCCCTGCGGCAAGGGCGTACAGCCATAACCCTTGCAGGCAAAGTCCATGTCTCGTAGCCCTTCATCGCGCACCTTAAGGCCATAATGCTGGCTCCACTGCGTAAAGCCATACTGCCGGACCTTCGGCCTTAAAACATAGGCGGCATCACCCTTTCGGATGGCTGCATTGCCGCCCTCGGCATCGATCCAGATATCCGGCGGTGTCACGCGTGGCCACCACAATATGGCCGAGGCCGCAATCAACCCGATCCAGCGGATGCGTCCGCGCACGAGGCATGTCCATATCAGCCCCAGGAAGGATATGGGCAGCACATAGCCCGGTGCGCTCGGCCAGTTAATGACAGCGTGCGGCAGGCCTGCGGTCAGCGCGGCAATCCGCTCAATTAGCCATAGTCCGACACCGGCTATCCGCAGGCATATCCCCCCGAAAGGCGTAGCCGAAAAGACCGTGCCCACCGCCAGGGCCGGCATGACCACAAAGGCCGTGACCGGTGCCTCGAACAGGTTGGATAGCAGACCATAGACCGAAAAGCGGTTGAAATAGGCGATGGCGAAAGGCGTTGTGGCGGCAGTAGCGACGATAGAGGCCAACAATGACAGCCACAAGCCATGCACAGCCGACTGGATGGCTTTGACCCACATCGGCACGCTGATCTCGCCAACAGGTCTCTGCAGGCTTTCCGCCAGTGCCAGCAAGGCAGCGGTGGCGCTGAACGACATCTGAAATCCGGGCTGGATGACCGCTTCCGGCGTCAGGCAGATCACCACAATGGCAGCAATGGCCAGAGCGCGCAGGCTTAAGGCCCGTCGGTCGAGTAATATGGCGCCAAAGGCCACACAGGCGACTACGGCTGAGCGTACCGCCGGCGCCGGCGATCCCGACAGGGCGAGATAGAGTAGTATACAGAGGATGCTTAAGCCCGCTGCCCATTTCTTGATAGGCACATGCAGGGCGAGCCACGGTACGCAGGCCATCAGTCCGCGCAGGGCAAAGAAGACAAAGCCGCCGACTATCGCCATATGGACGCCGGAGATCGACAATATATGCGCCAGTCCAGAATCGCGCATGTTGCCGATCAGACTTTGCGGGATGAACTGCTCATGCCCCGTCACCAGCGCTGCCGCGAAGCCGCCAATCGCCCGGCCATTTTGCCAGTTCGGCGCGGTCGTGCGCACCAGCTTCTCGGTGATCGACCAGCGCAGACGGTTCAGTTTCATAACCAGGTCCAGCCGCCAGTTATGCGGCGGTGCTTGGATGACGCGCGGCGTGCCGGGCACAAGTCCGACGCCACCGATACCCTGATACCAGGCAGTCCGGGCGAAGTCATAGCCGCCCGGCATATTGGGTGGAGGCGGTGGATTGAGCAGGGCGAACATCGAGATGGCATCGCCCGGCTTCAACCCGGCGGCCTCTATCATCCCCGGCCGCAACGAGACCCGCAATCGCAAAGGCGTGTCCTCCGGCCGCACGCCTCGCATGACTATCGGCGCCAGCAACAGGCGCGGCTGGTCTTCGCTGGGCGATACTACATCGATGACAAAAGCATCCAGCGTATAGGTGCTGATCTCGGCGCTGAGCACAGGCGCCCGGACATGCTCGGTTCTCAGCTTGCAGACCGCCACGCCTATCAAAAACACCGCCACCAGCGTGAGCAGGTTCAGCCAGACACCCGGCAATCCGTATTGCCGAGCTGCCATCCAAAGGCCCACACCTGCTGCCGCGGGGATCATCACCCACCCGACGGCCGGCTCGAACGGCAGGAAGAGATAGGCAGCCGCCCCTGCCCCCAGCGCCACCGGCAGCCACAGGAACAGGCGCCCCGTCTGCAGCGCCGCCACCTCGCCGATCCGGCTTTTGAGGAAAAGAAATGCGGAATCCAAGCGAAGCGCGCCTTTAGATGTGACAAAGGACTTGGGTTGCCGCCAAAGAGAGCTATAAGACCCCCAAACTGCCCCCTATCCAGCGGATCAACTGACCATGACTACACCGAAACCGCAAGCTGTCGTGACACGTTTTGCGCCTTCTCCGACAGGTTACCTGCATATCGGCGGCGCGCGCACGGCCCTGTTCAACTGGCTCTATGCCAAACATACCGGCGGCAAATTCCTGATCCGCATCGAGGACACCGACCGCGAGCGTTCGACCAAGGCGGCCGTCGACGCCATTTTCGAGGGGCTGGACTGGCTGGGCCTGCAAGCTGATGAAGAGATCATCTTCCAGCACGCGCGCGAAGACCGCCACAAGGCCGCCGTCGCCGAACTGGTGACGAAAGGCCGGGCCTATGCCTGTTTCATGACACCGTCGGAAACCGATGCCGCCCGCGAGGCCGCGCGCGAAGCCGGCCATGCTCTGCGTTCGCCGTGGCGCGACCGCACTCCCACGGCCGAGGACCTTGCACAACCGCACGTCATCCGTTTCAAGGGACCGCTGGCCGATACGCTGGTGGTGCCGGATGCCGTCCAGGGTGAGGTCACCTTCAATACCAAGGACATGGACGACCTGATCCTGCTACGCAGCGACGGCACCCCGACCTACAACCTGGCTGTGGTTGTAGATGACCATGACATGGGCATCACCCACATCATCCGTGGCGACGACCATCTCAATAATGCCGCCCGCCAGAGCCTGATCTATATGGCGCTGGACTGGCCGGTACCGACCTTCGCCCATATTCCACTGATTCACGGTCCGGATGGCGCCAAGCTCTCCAAGCGCCATGGCGCCCAGGCTATTGGTGATTATCAGGGGCTGGGCTACCTGCCCGAAGCCATGCGCAACTATCTGGCCCGTCTTGGCTGGTCGCACGGCGACGATGAAATCTTCGACGATGCCCAGGCCATTTCGTGGTTCGATATCGTCGATATCAACAAGGCCCCGGCCCGCCTCGATTTCGCCAAGCTTGGCTCGGTCAATGCCCACTGGATACGCGCGGCCGATAATGACCGTTTGGTCGATCTGGTGGCTGCCGAACTGGTCGCCACCGGCCATCTTGATTCGCCGGAGGTTCGCGCTACCCTCGCGCGCACGATTCCCCTGGTGAAAGAACGCGCCCAGACCATCGTGCAATTGGCCGAGGCGACCCACTTCGCCATAGCGAAAGGCCCGGTGCCGCTGGACGAAAAGACAAAAAATCTTCTGACCGAGGAAACAATTTCTCGCCTCAATCGTTTTCACGAAAATGTGTTGCAGTGGAGTGACTGGAACGCCGATTATATTGACGGACAATTGAAAAAATTCGTTGAAAATGAAGGCATTGGCTTTGGTAAAATCGGCCCGGTACTGCGTGGGGTCATGTCGGCCGGCCACCCCGCGCCCGATATTTCCAGGCTTTTGGCGTCATTGGGCCGCGAAGAGAGCCTCGTTCGGCTAACAGGGGGTCTTTTCATTTAGGATTACAGTTTGTAAAGCAGGCGCGACGCCGATTTAGGTGCGCCGCACACAGGTCCGCAAAAGCGGCCTAACCTTTTTTGAGGTAGCGTAATATGAGCCAAACCAATTCTGCCCAAATCAATATCGAAGGAAAAACCGTCGAGATGCCCGTCATGAAGGGCACGCTCGGACCGGACGTTGTCGACATCCGCAAGCTTTATGCCGGCACCGATACCTTCACCTATGATCCGGGCTTTACCTCTACCGCCTCCTGCGAAAGCAAGATCACCTTCATCGATGGCGACCAGGGCGTTCTGCTGCACCGCGGCTACCCGATCGGCCAGCTGGCGGAAAAGTCCAGCTTCCTGGAAACCTGCTACCTGCTGCTGCACGGTGAGCTGCCGACCGCAGCCGAATTCGAGCCTTTCGAGACCTCGATCACCCGTCACACCATGCTGCATGAGCAGTTTGACCGCTTCTTCTCCGGTTTCCGCCGCGATGCCCACCCGATGGCCATCATGACCGGTGCCGTCGGTGCCCTGTCTGCCTTCTATCATGACAGCCTGGATATCCATGACCTGAAGCAGCGTGAGATTTCGGCCCACCGCCTGATCGCCAAGATGCCGACCATCGCTGCCCGCGCCTACAAGTACAGCGTCGGTCAGCCCTTCGTGCATCCGCAGAACAAGCTGTCCTATGCCGAAAACTTCCTGCGCATGTGCTTTGCCGTGCCGGCTGAAGAATATGTGCCGAACCCGGTCCTGACCAAGGCCATGGACCGCATCTTCATCCTGCACGCCGATCACGAGCAGAACGCATCGACCTCGACCGTCCGTCTGGCCGGTTCGTCGGGCGCCAATCCGTTCGCCTGTATCGCCGCCGGCATCGCCTGCCTGTGGGGCCCGTCGCATGGCGGCGCCAACGAAGAAGCGCTGAACATGCTGAAGGAAATCGGCACGCCGGAGCGCATTCCGGAATTCATCGCCGGCGTCAAGGACCGCAAGTACAAGCTGATGGGTTTCGGTCACCGCGTCTACAAGAACTACGACCCGCGCGCGACCGTTATGAAGCAGTCGGCCGACGAGGTTCTGGAAGCCGTGGGCGACAAGAACGATCCGCTGTTCCAGGTCGCCAAGGAACTGGAAAAGATCGCCCTGAGCGACGAATACTTCATCGAGCGCAAGCTCTATCCGAACGTGGACTTCTATTCCGGCATCACCCTGTCGGCCATGGGCTTCCCGACCACCATGTTCACCGTGCTGTTCGCCCTGGCGCGCACCGTCGGCTGGATCGCCCAGTGGAAGGAAATGATCGAGGATCCTTCGCAGAAGATCGGTCGCCCGCGTCAGCTCTATACCGGTGCGGCGCAGCGTGATTATACGCCGATCTCGCAACGCGGTTAATCGGTTTCGGGAATGGGGTTTGGCGCCAAAGAACGTTTCCTGGGTCCCCAAGCCTTTCCTTGCAATAAAAAAGCCCTGTCCAGAGGACAGGGCTTTTTTATTGGATAGATGAAGATATAGGGGCACGGACCCCAAACCTCATTACACGACAGCAAGAAACTCCAGCACCGCCGCCGCCGCCTTTTCCGCCGGCGGTCTCTGCCCGCGCCCCATGACATCCAGCGCCTCGAACTGCTCCTGAACCTGCCGGTCACGCAAGGCGGTGTCGTCCAGCCGGTCTTCCACGGCCTTGATCAGGTTATCGGGCGTGCAGTCGTCCTGGATGAATTCCGGTGCGATGCGCTTGTCGGCCATGATGCTGAACATGGTGACATGCTTCAGGGTCGAGATGCGCTTGTAAACCCAGTAGGTCAGTGGTTCGACCTTGTAGGCGATAACCATGGGGCACCCCGCCAGGGCCAGCTCGGTCGAGACTGTGCCCGAACAGGCCAGGGCCAGGGTGGCCGTCTGCATGGCGGAATGCTTGTCGGCCTCGCCATAGACCAGAAGCGGCTTCACCGGCCATTCGGCAATGCGGCGCTCGACCAGATCGCGCACTGTATCGGCCACCGGCATGACCAGTCGCAGATCGGGTCGGGCCGCTTGAAGGCGCGCTACCACCTCGGCGAATATGGGAGACAGCCGCTTGATCTCCGCCGGCCGGCTGCCCAACAGCACCAGCAATGAAGGCGCGTCTCCCAATCCGATGCGCTGGCGGAAGGCCGCCGGGGTGGCATCAGAGAAATCGATGCTCAGGGCCGGATTGCCGACCACGACCGTTTTCAAGCCCGCCGCCTCGAAGAACGGCGGATCCATTGGATGCAGGGCCAGAAGCAGATCGACCGATTGCGCCAGGGTCTTCGCCCGGCCTGGCCGCGCGGCCCAGACTTGCGGCCCGACATATTTGATCAACTTGACCCCCGGCATCAGCTTGCGGATGGCATGGGCGACACGCAGGGTAAAGCCCCAGGAATCGACAAGGATGACCACGTCCGGCTGCTCAGCCTGCGCATAGGCGGCGGTTTCTCGCACGCGTTTCATGACTCGGCCGTAGGCCTTTACGCCTTCCAGCAGCCCCAGGATCGACAGTTCGGAAATATTGAAGGGACTGACCACCCCCTGCTCCGCCATGCGCGCCCCGCCGACGCCGCAAAAGCTCAGACTGCCCTCGGGCGCCTGGCGGCGCAGTTCGACAATCAGGCCGGCCCCGAGGGCGTCGCCAGAGGCTTCGGCGGCCACCACCATGATGCGTTTAATGCTCATCGTGGCCATAGATGAAAAGGCCCAGTTCGGCGGCGCGGGCGAAGACCGCCGGCTTGTCGACGATCAGCAGAGCATGGCTCTTTGCCACGATGCCGCATAGGCCAGCTCCAGAGGCATCTTCGACGGTCTGCAGGCCAATGGTCGGCATGTCCAGACGCAGGTCTTGTATGGGTTTGGCGAGCTTGGCCAGAACTCCCTTGCGTTTCGCAAGCGTGCCTGTGAGCGCGGGATTGAGCGTGCCGATGCGCGCCAGCAGCGCCTGAGTGCCTTCCTGTGCCTCCACCGCCAGGGTGATGCGACCGGCCACTACCACGGCCTGGCCGATATCAAGCGTGCCGATGGCCGCCGCCACGCGCAGGGCTTCCAGCGCGTCTTCCATGGCCTCCGGCGAGGGATCGGGACCGATCTGCAGGCCCTTGCCGATCAGCAGTTCTGGATTGGCCTCGTGCGCGCCTTCGATATGATAGCCCTGGGCGGTAATGACGCTGGCCAGTTGCCGCAGCAGGGAGTCGTCCCCGCCACGGCCGGCCATCTGGATGGTCGGGAGCACCCTGGCGCCGACATCGTCACGCTTCATCGTGTCGAAATCTGGCCGCTGAACATAACCGCACATGGTGACAGCCTTGCACTGCTCGGTCGAGAGGATTTCAAACAGCTTCATGAAATCGCCCAAGCCAAGCGTATGGCCGGGATGTTCATTCAGCGCCTCATCGGACAGGCTTTCGATGCGGATAACGATGTACGGGCGTCCGGTGCGCCGCAGATAACGGGCGATCTCGACCGGCAGCGCACCGCCACCGGAAATCAAGGCGATCTTGCTATCAGGCATACGTATCCTCTGTCAGAGGCGCCACGTCAGTTATCCGACGGCAGGCAAATGGGACGGCTCGAATCCTCACGGATAAAGCGCACGATTTCAACCACCTGGTCGATGTCCGAAAAGTTCTCCAGCACATCGTCCAGACGCTCCTGAAAGGTGCCTTCCTCCGCAAACATCATGCGATAGGCCGTGCGTAGCGCCAGGATCAGTTCGCGCGAGAACCCGCGGCGTTTCAGGCCGACCAGGTTCAGCCCCTCCAGACGCGCGTGATTGCCCCAGACCGACCCATAGGGAATGACGTCCTTGGTGACGATGGCGCCGCCGCCAATAAAGCAATACCGGCCCAGCCGCGCAAACTGATGCACGGCGCACGACCCGCCCAGGAAAACAAAATCACCGACCTGTACGTGGCCGCCAATCGACGCCTGGTTCGCCATGATGACGTTGTTACCCAGGATGCAGTCGTGTGCCACGCCGGAGCCCGCCATAAACATGCAGTCGTTGCCGACCACAGTGACACCGCCGCCCTTTTCCGTACCGGTATGCATGATGACGTGTTCACGCACCAGCGTCCGCTCGCCGACAGTCAGCTTCGTCGGTTCGCCCTTGTGCGCCAGGTGCTGCGGCGGACCGCCCAGGCAGGCAAAGGGATGAATAACGCTGTCCGCACCGATTTCAGTCAGACCATCGATGACGGCATGCGATTTAAGACTAACCCGATCATTGAGCGTGACCTTAGGTCCGACAATGCAGTAAGGACCGATGGAAACGTCCGCGCCCAATTGCGCGCCATCATGGACAATCGCCGTCGGGTGAATGGTTACTGTCATTTCGGGCTCTCGACCACCATGGCGGCGAATTCGGCCTCGCAGACGATCTTGTCGTTCACATAGGCCTCACCGCGGAATTTGAAGATATCGCCGCGATGACGCACGACCTCGACCGGCATGCGCACCACGTCGCCCGGACGCACCGGACTGCGGAACTTTACACCATCCACCGACATAAAGAAGATGGTCTTGCCTTCAACATCTGCGTCCAAAGATTTCGACATCAGCACGGCGCCGGTCTGGCCCATAGCCTCGATCAGCAGGACACCGGGCATGACCGGGTTCTCCGGAAAGTGGCCATTGAAGAACGGTTCATTGAAGGTGACGTTCTTGATGCCAACCATCGACTTGTTCTTCACCCAGTCCTCGCCGCGATCGATCAGCAGGAAGGGATAACGGTGCGGAATGCGCTTGAGGATTTCGGCATAATCCACGCTGGCCTGAGACTCAACCGTCTCCGGCGTGTTATCAGCGGTCGTGCTCATCTAGGTTCTTGCCCCTTATTCTTGTCACTGTCTTTTGTGTCTTTAGTCATTGCGTTCTTTTCCAGCCAGACCATTTCGCGCAGGAACTGGCGTGACGGACGCGCCGGGAAGCCGGACACCGTGGCGCCGGCCGGCACATCCTTGAAAACACAGGCACCAGCGGCCACTTTCGCGCCGGCGCCCACGTCGATGTGGTCGATAACACCCGCCCGCCCCCCGAACATGGCGCCGTCGCCGATGGTGACCGAACCCGAAATGCCCGTATGGGCTGCCAGGATGCAGTTACGTCCAACCTGGCAATTATGGCCAATCTGAACCATGTTGTCGATCTTGGTCGAGTCCCCGATCACCGTATCATCATAGGCGCCACGGTCGATACAGGTGCCCGAACCGACGCTGACATCGTCCTGCAGGATAACTCGGCCCAGCTGAGGTACATCGACCAGCCCTTTGGCGTCACCGCTGACTCCGAAACCAGCCTCACCGATATGGGCGCCGGAAAGGATTTGTACGCGATCGCCGATCAGGGCGCAGTAGACGGTACTGTGAGCACCGATACGGCAATTTCGCCCGATCCGGCAGCCGGGACCGATCACGGCATAGGCCTCGATACGGGTGCCCGCACCGATTTCGGCGCCTTGACCAATAACCACGCCGACGCCGAGGGTCACGCCTTCTTCGAGTCGGGCGGTCGGATGCACCGCCTCCGTGCCTTCATGTCGTTTTGTCCGGTAAAGCCGGGCCGCCAGCCGCGACCAGGCCGCCTGTGGACTGGCGGCGACCAGGGCGATACTGCCGGCCGGCACCTGGTCGGCATGGGGGGCGGATACAAAGATGAACTCGGCCTTCGATTGATGCAGCTGGCTGAGATAGCGGCGGTCGGCGAAGAAGGCGGCGCTGCCCTGCCCCCCAGACGACAAAGGGGCGCAGGCCGTAATCAGCCCACTCCCCTTCATTTCCGGCGCAATGAGCCGGCTGGAGGTTATCGCCGCCACCTGATCCAGGTCGATTTGGGAATCGACATCATAAAAACGGGGATCAGGCATATACGGCGTTATCTCTGTCTTACTTCGCTGGGGCTGCGGCTCCTGCGGCCGGCTGATCCAGCTTCACGCGGTCAAAGGCCGGCAGGGTTTCGCCCGACGCATTCATCTTGTCCACGACCGCCGAAGTGATGTTCATCGCAGGATTGGCGTAGAGGAAGCTGGTCTGAGTCGGAGCACCATTGGTATTCGCTGTCATGTCATAATGCAACAGGGAGTCGGCCGAGATAACAGTGGCGCAGCTCTTGGCGGTGACCACGGCGTTGATCTGCGGGATCATCTTCTGGAAAATGGCCTGCATGACTTCCTGCTGGGTGTACTGCATTTCCTGGTTACGCTGCTGCACCTTGTTCTGGAACGTCTGGCGCTTTTGTTCCCAGGCTTGCGCCTTACCTTCCCAGGCGGTCTTGCCGGCCGGGGTAGCGGCGCTGGTCTTTTGCGAAGCGGACAGGGCCTTGTATTCGTCTTCAATGCCCTTGCCTTCGGCGCTGAGTTCAGCGTCAACCTGGCCCTTCAGCTGACCAAGGCGGTCCGAAGCGGCCTTGCCCATGTTGGAGGTCGCCATGGCGGTCTGTTCGTCCAGCACGCACTGGCCGGCGAGCGGCGCGCCGAAGGTCGGCGGCGTGGGGGGAGCAGGTGCCGTTGGGGCCGCAGCCGGGGCGGCGGCCTGGGCCATGACCTGGGTGCCGGCGGCGCCCATCAGGACGGCGGCGGAAGCGATGAGGAGGAGCGATGCTTTTTTCATAGTGTTATTCATCTCAGGGTATGGATTAGAATTGCGTGGATTGCGAGAAGCGGAAGTTTTCAACCTTGTCGTAGGACTCTTTCGACAGAACCTGGCTCAGATCGAACTGAACTGGTCCCATGGGAGACTTCCAGCGAATGGTGATGCCGGCGGAGGCCCGCAGGGACATATCATCGACGATACTCGTGTCAGGCTGGCCACTGGAGTCAACCTTCAGGCGATCGTCGACACCGCCCAGTGTACCTAAATCGAGAAATAGAGCGGTTTTAAGGCCGTATTGATCCGGCAGGCCGTTGGGGATGCCCAGTTCGGTCGACAGGATGGCGTAGTTCTGGCCACCGAGCGCATAACCGCTGGAGGTGTCACGCGGCCCCATACCGGCATATTCGAAACCGCGCATCGAATCGCCGCCCTTGAAGAAGCGGTCGTTAATGCGGACTGCATCGCCCGCCAGCGGCGTGATCGAGCCCGCCGTACCGGCCAGGTGCAGGATCATATCCTTCTTGAACCCGTGATACCAGTGACCTTCAAGTTCGGTGCTGACGTATTTGACATCGCCGCCGAGACCGGCGAAGTCCTGACGAAGTGTGAAACTCCAGCCGCGTGTCGCCTGGACATAATCGTTACGGCGATCGAAGGCGAGCGAGTAACCGACGCTGGAGGTGATACCGGTGCCGCAGCTGTAAAGCAGGCCGTTACAGTCGCTCGAGGACGAATAGGTGATATCGTCGCTGCGGAAGTTGTAGCGCAGACGCAGGCTGGAGAAACCGTTCAGGCTGTAACCCAGGTTCAGGCCGCCGCCCCAGGAGTCGGTAGAATAGTCGACACCGCTATATTCGTAGGAGCTCTTGAACAGGCTGAAGCCGGCCGAGACATCGCGGTCCATGAAATGCGGCTCGGTGAAGGAGAAATCGATCGTCTTCTGGATCGAGCCGGTCTGCACGCGAGCCCGCACCTGCTGGCCGGTGCCGCGGAAGTTCTGCTGGGCGATCGAGATATCGAGAATAAACTTCTGGACCGACGAGAAGCCGGCGCCGAATGACAGTTCGCCGGTCGGCTGCTCCTGGACAGCGACCTCGATATTGGTCTTGCCCGGCACATTCGACGGCTTTTCGGTGATCGCAACGCCGGTGTCATCCTGCTTGAAATAGCCCATGCCGCGGACATACATCTTGGAGCGTTCGATCAGCGCCTTGTTATAGGCGTCGCCTTCCGACACCAGCATCTGGCGGCGAATGACCTTATCGAGCGTCTGGGTGTTGCCGACAATGTTGATCTTGTCGATATAGACGCGCGCGCCTTCATGGACATTGAAGACCAGGTTGACATTGTGCGTGTTCGGATCGGGCTCTTCCGAGGGGCGAATATCGACAAAGGCGTAACCGGCGGCGCCCGCGGCGAAGGTCAGGTCATCGACCGCCTTCTGGACACGGTCGCTTTCATAAAGCTGACCTGGACGAATCGAAATGGCGCGCTGCAGGTTCTCGGCCTTCAGCTTGTCATTGTCGGTCTTGATAGTGATACGGCCAAAATTGTACTTCTCGCCTTCATCCAGCGTGTAGGAGATGGCGAAATCCTTGCGGTCCGGAGTCAGCTCGGCCACTGCCGAGATGACGCGGAAATCGTAGTAGCCGCGATTGGTGTAATACTTGCGCAGCTGTTCCCGGTCATAATCCATGCGGTCCGGGTCGTAGTTGTCGTTCGATGAGAAGAACTTCCACCACAGCGATTTCTTGGTGACCACCACGCCCTGAAGCTCGCTGTCCGGGATGGCATGGTTGCCGATGAAGTTGACGGTCGAAACGCCGGTCTTGGGGCCTTCGTTGATTTCGAAGATCAGGTCGACGCGCTTTTGCGGCAGTTCAACGATCTTCGGCGTGACCGTTGCGGCGATGCGACCGCCCTTGCGGTACAGTTCAATGATGCGCTGGACGTCTTCCTGCACCTTGGCCTTGGTGAACACGCCGCGCGGACGGATCTGCACTTCGTCGCGCAGCTTGTCCTTGGTCATGGCGTGGTTGCCTTCGAAGACCACCTGGTTGATGATCGGGCTTTCCACGACCGTTACGACCATTTCATTGCCATTCATGGCGATCTGGACGTCGGAGAACAGGTCGGTGCGGTACAGAGTCTTGACCGCGAGGTCGATGAGCTGCGAATCGACCGTCACGCCCGGCTGGAACGGAAGATAGGAGATGATGGTCTGCGAATCGATCCGCTCATTGCCCGAAATGACGATGTGATCGACATAGGCCGTCTGTTCGGGGGCTGCCTGCTGCTCGGCCTGGGGCGCATCCGGTGCCGCTTCCCCGGCTGCCGGCGCGGCAGCGGCAGGCGGCGGGGCGTCCGGAGCCGGCGGAGTCTGCGCATCCTGGGCATGGGCGCCCGTGGCGAGAAGGCCCAGATGGCTCAGGGCCAGTACGCTGACGCCGAGAGTGAGGGAGCGTGTAAAGGTCATATGGCCTCTTGTAAGCGTGGTCTTGGCGGCGCGCGCCGTGAAAGCGAAGGGGTTGGTCTGTCGTATCACGAGAACAGCCCGCCGATGAATTTGGTCAGTCCGATATTATTGATGTCGTTCCAGAACGCGAATAGCATTAAGCCTAATACCAGCACTATGGCAATCCTGAAGGCCGCATTCTGGAATCCGGCCGAAATCGTCTTTTTCGTCACACCCTGCCACAGGATAAAGGCCAGGTGCCCGCCATCGAGCGCTGGTATGGGCAACAGGTTGAGGAAGCCGACGCCGATGGAGATATAGGCCATGTACTGCAGGTAGGTGAAGAACAGATTGTAAGCGATTTGCCAGAGCGGGGCCTTCACCTGGGAATAGGCCACAGTGACATCGCCAGCGGCCTTGGTCATCCCGACGATGCCGCCGATCTGGTTACCGTTTTCTTTTCCGGTGAAAATACGGCTTATATAGGTCAGGTTTGTATCAAGCGCCTTCCACGTCTGCGCATTACCAGCGACCAATGCCTGCAAGGGATTCAGAGGCACCTCGACCTCCGGCCCGTTCATGTCGATGCCCAGCTGGCCACCGGTAGCGTTCGGATTTGGACCGCCTGGCTCAAGGGCCACACGACGCGGCGTGGCCGTGAGTGTCAGGTGTTTGCCGCTACGGTCGATATCGAATCGGGTCGCCGTGTCGGCGCGCAGGACGATCATCAGCCGCGCATCCTCCCGGCTCCTGACATCACGGCCATCGACGGATAAAATCATATCGCCCGGCAGGAATCCGGCGGCAGCGGCGGGGCTGTCCGGCACCACCCGCATGATCCTGGCGGGCACGTAGGAATCGCCCATTACCCAGAAAACAATCGTCAATATGCCGATGGCCAGAATGAAATTGAACGCCGGACCGGCCAGGATGATCAGAAACTTCTGCCACAGCGGCTTGAAGTGATAATAGTCTTTTACCGCCGCCGCGCCCTCGCGCTCGGTAATGGCGATGCGCGAGGCTTCCATTTCCTCGGGCGACGGCATCATCGAGGTGATGTTTTCATCGCCGGCAAATTTGACATAACCGCCCAGAGGCAGGGCGCTCAGACACCATTCAACACCGTTTTTGTCACGCTTGCGCAACAGGATCTTGCCGAAGCCGACGGAGAAACGTTCCACACGGGTCTTGAACAGGCGCGCCACGCTGAAATGCCCCAGTTCGTGAAAGCTCACGATGAGGGAAATCATGATCAGGAAAGGCACTATACCTGCGATAAAATTCAGCAAGACGGTTTCCCCTAACGCGCTGCAACCCCGACCCTACGCCGACAGTCTGGCAGAGGCGAAAAGCTCGCCCACCAGGCGGCGGATCTCGCTATCGATCTCCAGCGCGCGTGTCATGGTCCGGTCGTTCGTATCACGGCTTGCGTGATCATTGGAAGGGATAGATGGCAATTGAGCCCGCATCATGGCAGATTCCACAAATTCGGCGATCTGCAGGAAACCTATGCGACGCTCCAGAAATGCCTGTACGCATACCTCGTTGGCGGCGTTGAAAACGGTCGGCATCCCCTCCCCGGCTTCCAGGGCTTCCCGCGCCAGACGCAGCATCGGGAAGGTCTCGAGGTCCGGATGCGCGAAGGTCAGGGCGCCGCGCTCGGCGAGGTCGAGCCGGGGCGCCTGCCAGTCGATGCGCTTCGGCCAGCCCAGGCAGTAGGAAATCGGCACGCGCATATCCGGCGAACCCAGTTGCGCCAGGGAGGAGCCGTCCTTGTACTCGACCATCGAATGGATGACCGATTGCGGATGCACCAGTACGTCGATTTTGCTTGCCGGCATATCGAAGAGATAGGCCGCCTCGATGAATTCCAGCCCCTTGTTGGCCAGGGTGGCGGAATCGATGGTGATCTTGGCGCCCATGCTCCAGTTTGGATGCTTGAGGGCCTGCTCCACCGTTACCGCTTTCAGGTCCTCGCGTGACCGTCCGCGGAAAGGCCCGCCCGAGGCCGTCAGGATCAGCCGGCTGACGCGTTCCGGCTGGTCGAGCACCTGGAAGATGGCATTGTGCTCCGAATCGACCGGCAACACCTTGCCGCCGTGCGCCTCCACGCGCTCGATCAGGGCATGTCCGCAACACACCAGGCTTTCCTTGTTGGCCAGGGCCAGGATCGCGCCGGTGGCCGCCGCCGCCCAGGTCGGCTTCAGGCCGGCAATGCCGACAATGGCCGCCATGATCCAGTCGGCCGGCCGCGCCGCTGCCGCGCAGACCGCCGGTTCTCCGCAGGCGATATCCAGGCCGGAACCGTCCATCAGCGCCTTGAATGCCGGCCACTGCCCTTCATCGGCAATGACGGTCATGGCTGGACGGTATTTCAGCGCCTGCTCGGCCAGAAGCGCGGCATTGCGGCCGCCCACCAGGGTCTCGATGACATAGTCGCGCCCCGGCACGCCGGTTTCATCCAGCAGCTTCAGGGTGGAGACACCGATCGAGCCGGTAGAGCCCAGAATCGAGATGCGGCGGGGTGCGTTCATATTTCGGTGCCTAGCATAACCAGCAGACGTATACCGCCGATTGCGACAATGGCAAACATCAGACCGTCGACGCGGTCGAGCAATCCACCGTGGCCTGGTATCAGTGTGCCGGCATCTTTCACTCCGAAACGTCGTTTGAGTGCCGATTCCCACAGGTCACCCGCCATGGTGGCCAGGGCCACCAGCAGGCCGACCACCGAGGCTGAGGTGTCATGCTTGAACAGGCCGGTGATATCCGAAAGCGCGCCCGCCGTCAGCATGCCGGCGATAAGCCCGCCGGCAAAGCCCGCCCAGGTCTTGTTCGGCGAATAGCGTGGCCACAGCTTGGGTCCGCCGATCAGCCGCCCGGCCGCGAAGGCGGCGCTGTCCGCCGCCCAGGCGATCAGAAAGGCGAACAGGACCCATTCCACGCCGCGATTACTCTGGTGCAGCCACATGATCACGATGGCCGGCCAGCCGATATAAAGCACACCATAGGCTCCATCAACCCAGCCGACATGCAGCCGATAGGCATAGAGCCCAGCGCACAGGGAGCCAAAGCACAGGATCAGAATCGACAACAACGGATGACCAAGATAGCCTACGAAGAGTGCCGCGATCCCCGCCGTCGCCACTGCCACGGCGATGCGCCCGGAGACATTGGGCGCCATCATCAGCCCCCATTCGATGCACAGTAAGGCCACGCCGACACTGATCATGACCAGAAACGGCCGGTGATCCGGCAGCATGGTGATGCCCAGAACCCCGCCGATCAGAACCAGAGCGGAGATGATGCGAACGGCCAGTTCGCTGCGCTTGCTTTTCGGTTTTGCGAGGGGAACAGCTGTTTCGGCTTCAGGTGGCTGGCTTGACATGCCCCGCCTCCACAGCGCCGAACCGGCGATCGCGGCGGGCAAAGACATCAAGAGCGGCCTTCAGCGGCTCATAGCCATAATCCGGCCAGAGAATATCCTGGAAGACGAACTCGGCATAGGCGGCTTCCCACAGCAGGAAATTCGACAGGCGGTGCTCGCCACTGGTGCGGATCAGCAGGTCGAGTGGCGGCAGGCCGCTGGTGGAAAGATAGCCGCCGAAACGCTCCGGCGTGATGGCCTCGGGGGCGAGCGTGCCGGCCCTGACCTCGCCGGCGATGGTTCTGACCGCTGCGACGATATCTGCCTGGGCGCCATAGTTCAGCGCCACCTGCAGATAGAAACGTGAATTATCTTTCGTCTTCTCGTGGGCGTCATCAACCATGCCGACGATATCCGCCGGCAGCCCATCGCGCTGACCAACGATGCGCACGCAGACCCCTTCCCGGCGCAGGCGCTCCAGGTCCGACTTGATGAAGGCCCGCAACAGCCCCATCAGGTCATTGACCTCCGATTCCGGCCGGCGCCAGTTCTCGGTCGAAAAGGCGAAGACGGTCATGTGGGTCACGCCCAGATCGACGGCGGCGGTGATCGTCCGCTTCAGGGCGTCGACCCCGGCCTTGTGACCCAGGGTGCGGATCTGGTTGCGTGACTTGGCCCAGCGACCATTGCCATCCATGATCACGGCGACATGCAGAGGCTTTACGGCAGCCGCCGTCACACCCTGGCTTTGGGCAGCGGTCAGAGCATCCGTGGGGCCAGAAGGCATGAAAGCAACTCTCGATTAGCGGGGCCGGTACTTGATACGTCGGGACAGATCGGTCAGACCTGCATGATCTCGACTTCCTTGGCCTTCAGCAGCTCATCGATACGCTTGATCGCCGCATCGGTAAAGCCCTGCACCTCTGTGCCGCCCTTCTTCTCTTCGTCCTCGCTGATCTCCGACGCCTTTTCAGCCTTCTTAAGATCGTCCATCGCTTCGCGGCGCACATTGCGCACGGCGACCTTCTGGGTTTCGGCATACTTGCCGGCGATCTTAACCAGTTCCTTGCGGCGTTCCTCGGTCAGTGGCGGGATGGGAATACGCAGGGTGTTGCCATCGGTGATCGGGTTCAGGCCGAGGCCGGCATTACGGATCGCCTTCTCCACCGCCGTGACCGTGCCACGGTCAAAGACATTGACGCTGATCATGCGCGGCTCAGGCACCGAGACCGAGGCACAGGCATTGAGCGGCATGGAAGAGCCGTAGGCATCGACCATGACCTGATCGAGCAGCGAAGCCGAGGCGCGCCCGGTACGCAGGCCCGAGAAGTCGTCCTTCAGCGCATCGACCGCCTTTTCCATACGGTCCTTGTAACGATTGAGTTCTGGCTTTGCCATGACGGTCTCTCTTTTCTATTGCGTAATGACAGTATAGGTACCCTTACCGTGAATGACCTCATTCAGGGCGCCGGGCGTGCGGATCGAAAACACGACGATCGGGATATTATTCTCGCGCATCAGGCTGACGGCCGATGCGTCCATGACCTTAAGATCCTTTGACAAGACCTCAAGATAGTTCAGGTTTTTGTAACGCTCGGCGGTCTTGTCCTTCTTCGGATCGGCGGTATAGACGCCATCGACCGAGGTGCCCTTGAAGAGCGCGTCGCAATTCATTTCGGCGGCGCGCAGGGCCGCGGCGGTATCCGTGGTGAAATAGGGCGCGCCGGTGCCGGCAGCAAAAATGACCACCCGACCCTTTTCCAGATGGCGGATCGCCCGGCGACGTACGAAAGGCTCGCACACGGCGTTCATCTGAATGGCTGATTGTACGCGGGTGTCGATGCCTTGCTTTTCAAGGGCATTCTGCATGGCCAGGGCGTTCATCACTGTGGCCAGCATGCCCATATAGTCGGCGCTGGAACGCTCCATGTCGCCCGCCGCCTTGGAGAGGCCGCGAAAAATATTGCCGCCACCGATCACCAGACACAGTTCGACGCCCTGGCGCGCCACCTCGGCGACTTCTGCCGCCACCGCCTTGACGGTCGCCATATCGATGCCGAAGCCCTGGTCGCCCATCAGCACCTCGCCGGAAACCTTCAGCAGGATGCGTTTGTAGGTCAGCGGTATCGGGGAGTCGGGCATTGCGGTCGTCATGGGTCGGCTCCGGTGAATCAGTGGGCGTCAGATATGTGACGGCTTAGCGCTTTAAAGACGCTTTGAACAGGCGGGTGGCAGGTTTTCCAGTTGCACCCTCGTCATAAAAAAGAGGCGCCGGCCTGTCAAATGCCGACGCCTCCCAAAGCTTCATAGTCGATAGTCCGACTTAGTTGCCGCCCATCATGGACGCGACTTCAGCGGCGAAGTCTTCGGTCTTCTTCTCGACGCCTTCGCCGAGGGCGAGACGCGTGAAGGCCGTGATCTTGACCGGTGTGCCGAGGGTCTTGGCGGTTTCAGCCACCAGTTCCTCAACCGTCTGGTCCGGGTTCATGACGAAGGCCTGCTTGTGCAGCACGACTTCTTCGTAGAACTTACGGATGCGGCCTTCGATCATCTTTTCGATGACCTGCAGCGGCTTGCCCGATTCCTTGGCCTGTTCCGTCAGGACGGCCTTTTCGCGTTCGACGTGTTCCTGGTTCAGGTCTTCGACGTTCAGCGACAGGGGCTGGGTGGCGGCGACATGCATGGCGACCTTGCGGCCCATTTCCTTCAGGGCTTCCTGATCGCCGGCCGATTCCACGGCAACGAGCACGGCGATACGGCCGAGATCCGGCGCGATCGCGTTGTGGATATAGGTCGCGACAACGCCTTCCGAAACGGTGTGCTTGGCGAAACGGCGCACAACCATGTTTTCGCCGATCGTGGCGATCAGGTTGGTGATCTCGTCATTGACGGCGGCCGCGACGTCTTCGACCGTGTTGGCGTCCACGCCGGCGGCGCCGGCATGGCGGGCCAGGGTCTGGAACAGTTCGTTACGCGACACGAAGTCGGTTTCGGCGTTCACTTCGACGGCAGCGGCGGTCATGCCCTTGCCTTCGATCTTGGTGGCGACAGCGACCAGGCCTTCGGCGGCAACACGGTCGGCCTTCTTGGCGGCCTTCGAAAGACCCTTGGCGCGCAGCCAGTCCATAGATGCTTCGATGTCGCCGTTGTTTTCAGCCAGCGCCTTCTTGCAATCCATCATGCCCACGCCCGACTTTTCGCGCAGTTCCTTAACCAGGGCAGCAGTGATTTCAGCCATGAAATCCTCCAAAATTAGATGTTAATCACGCAGCGTCATAGCCGCGATACATGTCAATTCAGCAACAGCCTAAAGCCGACCATAAGGAAAATGGCGAGCTTTAAGCTGTCACAAGTCTCAAAAGGCCAATGAGTTGGCCCCTATATAGGAAGCCTTAGGCCTCAGTGGAAGCTTCCGGAGCGTCCTCGGCAACCAGGGCCGGCTCGATCGGATCGACCGAAGCGCCCAGATCGCGACCCGAAGCCACCTGACCAGCGGCAAGGCCGTCCAGAACGGCGTCGGCGACCAGATCGCAGTAGAGTTGCAGGGCGCGGGCGGCGTCGTCGTTGCCCGGAACCGGATAGGTGATGCCGTCCGGATCGGAGTTCGAGTCGAGGATCGCGATTACCGGGATGTTCAGCTTGCGGGCTTCCTGGATGGCGATGCCTTCCTTGTTGGTGTCGATCACGAACATCAGGTCGGGGATGCCGCCCATGTCCTTGATGCCGCCCAGCGACAGTTCGAGCTTCTCACGCTCGCGGGTCAGGGTCAGCAGTTCCTTCTTCGAACGGCCGGCCGGATTGTTGTCCAGAACGTTTTCCAGTTCGCGCAGACGGGCGATCGAGCCGGAAATGGTGCGCCAGTTGGTCAGGGTGCCGCCGAGCCAGCGGTGGTTGACATAATACTGGGCCGAACGCTTGGCGGCCGCCGAAACCGGGCCCTGGGCCTGGCGCTTGGTGCCGACGAACAGGACGCGGCCACCGGAGGCAGCGACTTCGCGCACCTTCAGGAGCGCCTGGTGGAACAGCGGCAGGCTTTGCGACAGGTCGATGATATGGATGTTGGAGCGCGAACCAAACAGGTAGCGTTCCATCTTCGGGTTCCAGCGGTGGGTCTGGTGACCGAAGTGCGCACCGGCTTCGAGCAGGAGACGCATGGAGATTTCTGGCATGGCCATATGAGTAGTACCTTTCTTCCGATAATCCTCCGCAGAAAAGAAAGCCTGGCGAACAGCCGCTTCAGCCTCGGAACGCCCCTGGAGACCCAAAGGCGCGTATCTGCGTGTGAGATGGCGTGCACCTATTCACAATCTCGAAAAAAATCAACCCATGCCGTGCAAAAAAGCGCACGCCTGTAACTAAAAGATCGAACTACACATCCTCAAAATACAGAACACCGGGGGTGTGTTTCAGCATTCCGCGCAGATGCGCATCGAGATTATAGCGTTGCGGCAGCTTGAACTCGATCTCCCCTTCCCCGCCCAGATCACTCAAAAGGCTGATGACGCCGCCTTTTGGCGATTGCGACGCTTCAAGCTGCTTGCGGAACGCCGTCAGGTTGATCACCTGCGCCGAGACATGCACTTTTAGACCCATGTCATCGGTCTTGATCACATCCGACATCGGCCCGGCATCATCGCCAAAGAAGCGGACCTCGCCGTCGCGTCCCTTGCTGCGGACTTTCAGGACAATCGAAGCGCCCACTTCCAGGTGGTCCCGGTTCTTGCGCAGGGATTCCGGAGGGAACAGCACTTCATATTCACCGCTGGGATCTGACAGGGTAACGAAAGCGAACTTCTCACCGGACCCTTGCGCCGCACGCTCCTGCTTGCGCCGAACCACCCCCGCCATACGGAACGCTTCCTGCCCCTCGCCGGCCAGAGCCAGGGCCTCAGCGTAAAGGGTGACGCGGCGGCGCTTGAAGACATCGAGCATGTCCTGCAAGGGGTGGCCGGACAGATAAAAGCCGATGGCGGCCAGTTCTTCATCCAGCCGCGCCGGGCCGGAGACCATAGCAACGGTAGGCAGGCGCGGCCGTGACGATTCGTTGGAACCGAACAGGCTGACCTGCGAGGCGGCACGATCCGCCGCCATGCTCTGGGCATAGGCGATCAGAATATCGGCAGCCGCCACGATCTGTGCGCGATTGGGATGGATAGAGTCGAAGGCGCCAGCCTTGGCCAGGTTTTCTATTGCCCGCTTATTGACCGCCTTGGGATCGATCCGCTCAAGGAAATCGAATATATCGGTGAACTTGCCGCCTTCCTCGCGTGCCTGCACCACGCTTTGCATGGCTTCGAAGCCAACATTTCGGATGGCCCCCAAGGCGTAAAGCACTTCCCCGTCCTCGACGTCGAAATCAGCCATGGAGCGATTGATATCCGGTGGACGCACCGTGATGTTGAAGCGCCGCGCATCCTGATAGAATACCGCCAGCTTGTCGGTATTGGTGATATCGAGGCTGAATGAAGCCGCGAAGAATTCCACCGGGTAATTGGCTTTCAAATACCCGGTCTGATAAGAAATAAAGGCGTAGGCGGCGGCGTGCGACTTGTTGAAGCCGTAACCGGCGAACTTGTTGACGAGTTCGAAAATGCTGTCGGATTGCTTTTCTGGAACGCCCTTTTCGCTGGCGCCGGAAATGAACCTTGCCTTTTGCAAGTCCATTTCTTCTTTCTTCTTCTTGCCCATGGCGCGGCGCAGAAGGTCGGCTTCACCCAGGCTGTACCCAGAAAGAACCTGCGCGATCTGCATCACCTGTTCCTGGTAGATGATGACGCCATAGGTTTCCTTAAGCACCGGCTCCAGGCTCGGATGCAGCATGTCGATATCCGCGCGGCCAAACTTGCGGTCGACATAGGTGTCGATATTATCCATTGGGCCTGGCCGGTAGAGCGAGATCAGCGCGGTGATCTCTTCCAGCGAACCACACTGCATCTTGCGCAGGGTGTCACGCATGCCCTGGCTTTCCAGCTGGAACACGCCGATCGACTGTCCCGAAGCCAGTAATTCGTAAGTCGCCGCGTCATCGAGCGGCAGGGTCGAATAGTTGATATCGATACCGCGCTTACGCAGATAGTTCTGCGCGCGCTTGAGCGTGGTCAGGGTCTTCAGGCCGAGGAAGTCGAACTTGACCAGACCGGCGCTCTCCACCCATTTCATGTTGAACTGCGTCGCCGGAATATCCGAACGGGGATCGCGATAGAGCGGCACCAGCTCGGTCAGCGGGCGATCGCCGATGACGATACCCGCCGCGTGGGTCGAGGCGTTCCGGTAAAGCCCTTCCAGCTTCAGCGCCGTATCGAGCAACCGCCGGACCGCGTCATCGTCATTGCGGGCCTCCTTTAGGCGCGGCTCGATCTCGATGGCCTGAGCCAGGGTCGTGGGATTGGCCGGGTTGTTCGGCACCATCTTGCACAGGCGATCAACCTGCCCCAGCGGCAACTGCATGACCCGACCGGTATCGCGCAACACGGCGCGCGCCTGGAGCGTACCGAAGGTGATGATCTGCGCCACCCGGTCACGGCCATACTTCTCCTGAACGTAGGAGATAACCTCTTCGCGGCGTTCCTGGCAGAAGTCGACGTCGAAGTCAGGCATGGAGACGCGTTCGGGATTGAGAAAACGTTCGAACAGCAGACCAAAGCGCAAGGGGTCCAGATCGGTAATGGCCAGCGCCCAGGCAACGAGTGAGCCGGCGCCCGACCCCCGTCCCGGTCCAACGGGAATATCGTGTGACTTACCCCACTTGATAAAGTCGGAAACGATCAGGAAGTAGCCGGGAAAGCCCATCTTCTGGATGATGCCGATTTCCCGGTCCAGACGCGCCCAATAATCCTCCTCGGGCATGGCCAGTTTGACCTGTTTGAAGCGTTCTTTCAGGCCTTCACGGGCTTGCCACGCCAGTTCCTCATCCTCGTTCCGGCCGGCGCCGGTGTCGAAGCGCGGCAGGATGGGATCGCGCTTGCTGACCAGGAAGGCGCAGCGCCTGGCGATTTCCAACGTATTGTCGCAGGCTTCCGGCAAATCATCGAATAAAGCGCGCATGGCCGCAGCCGGTTTGAACCAATGGTCCTTTGTCACCTTACGACGATCTTCCTGGCCCATATAGGCGCCATCGGAAATACACAGCAGGGCTTCGTGCGCGGAGGCGAGATCCTGCGAGGCGAACTGCACGTCATTGGTGGCCACCAGCGGTACATCATGCGCATAGGCGAATTCAACCAGGCCGGCCTCGGCGGCGCTGCCCTTTACCCCGCCATTCGGGCTGCCGTCATGACGCTGGAGCTCGACATAGAAGCGATCGCCAAAGGCCTCGTACATGGCGCGCAGGGCCGCCCTTGCCTCGTCGGGCTTGTTCTGGCGGAACAGACCATCCACCGGGCCATCAAAACCACCGGACAAAAGGATGAGCCCCTCGCTATGCGCCGCGACCTGATCCCAGCGGACATGCGGTTCTTCGGAGGCGTCGGCATCGACATAGGCAATGGAAGAAAGCTTGGTGAGGTTTAGATAGCCCTGCTCATTCTGTACGAACAGAACAATCGTTGGGATCTTGCTCCATTTTTCCGGTCCGGCGCCACCAATGCCCCCGACCGGCAGGGCGCAGGCGATGATCGGCTGCACACCCGAATCCTTGCAGGATTGCGAAAACTCCAGAGCGCCAAACAGATTGCAGCGATCCGCGATCCCCACCGCCGGCATATTCTGCTTGTGCGCCAGCTTGCCCATGTCATAGGCCTTGATCGCGCCTTCCAGCAGCGAATAGGCCGACTTGACGCGCAGATGGATGAAGTCTTCGCTCATAACGCGCTCCCGAAAGTTCAGGGCCGCGGATGTGGGGCGACTCGTCAGGCCGCCAGCGACATCACATGGCACATCAGGAAAACAAAGCCCGTAACGGCCACGAATGACAATACATTATGCAGGGCGCTGACCATTTTTCCACATTCCTTTAGTTCGCAATATGTTCTCAATTCTTGCTTTGTTCTTTATTCCCGTTTTGTTCCATGCGCAATAGGTTTTTGTTCCCCAAGGAGAACAAAATTACAAACTGTTGATATGTCTGGTGAAAATCAGGGCTCGAATGGCACCAGCAGGCCATCCGACAGGCTGACCACGCGGTCCATGTGCCGTGCCAGTTCCAGGTTATGGGTCGCGATCACCGCCGCCACACCTTGAGACTTGACGATGGACTTCATGGCCTCGAACACCTGCCCGGACGTCGCCGGATCAAGATTTCCCGTCGGCTCATCGGCCAGCAACAGACGGGGCTTATTGGCCAGGGCGCGCGCAATAGCCACCCGCTGCTGTTCGCCGCCGGAAAGCTGCGCCGGCAGGTGATCCAGCCGTTCAGCCAGACCCAACAAGGTCAGGAGCTCCCTCGCCCGCGCCTCGGCTTCGCGCACCGGCCGCCCCAGTATACGCTGCGGTACAGCGACATTTCCCAGCGCCGTGTATTCCGGCAGAAGATGATGGAACTGATAGACGAAGCCGATCATTTCCAACCGCGCCGCCGTGCGCCTGCGCTCGTCAGCTTTAGTGAAATCCTCACCGGCTATGGTGAGTTGCGATGCCGTCACAGCCTCCAGCAGACCCGCCGCATGCAGCAGTGACGACTTGCCGGAGCCTGATGGGCCGACCAGCCCGACCAGTTCACCGGGCATCACCTCAAGTTCGGCGCCTTTCAGCACCGAAAGCGTACGGCCGTCACCGATATCGTAATCGCGGCTCAAACCTTTGATTGACAGGATGGGACTACTCATACCGTAAAGCCTCCACCGGTTCGAGCTTGGAGGCCCACAGGGCCGGGAACAGGGTCGAGAGACAGGCCGCCAGTAGCGAGGCAATCACCACGAACGCCACTTCGGACGGCTCCATCTTGGCCGGCACAGCATCGAGATAATAGACGCTCGGATCGAACAGCTTCATATGGAAGACCCATTCTAGGAAGTGCTGGATCTGCTTGATAAAGGTGCAGAACAGCACGCCGAGCAGCAGGCCCGCCGCCGTGCCCGCCGCACCGATCATCGAACCCGCCATGAAGAATATCCGCGAAATGGCGGCGCGGTCCGCCCCCATGGTGCGCAGGATGGCGACGTCGCGCGCCTTGTTCTTCACAAGCATGACGATGCCGGAAATGATGTTGAGCGTGGCGATGATAACGATGAAGAACAGGATGAAGCGCATGGCCGTGCGTTCGACCTTCAGCGCGCCCCACAGCGAGGCATTCTGTTCCTTCCAGTCCAGCACATAGGCGCCCTCACCCGCCGCCTTGAAGATGGACGGCCGGTAGGTGTCGATATTGTAGGGGTCTTTCACCTTGATCTCGACCGTATCCCACTCGTCCTCGCGGTCGAAAAACAGCTGCGCCTGGGTGATCGGCATATAGATGAAGGCCTTGTCGATATCGCTGACCCCGCTCTTGAAGACGCCCCCAACCGTATATTCCTTGCGGCGCGGGGTGGCGCCAAAGGCGGTCGAGCCGCCCGGCGATACCAGCGTTACTTCATCCCCGGCGGAGAGACCGAGATCACTGGCCACCCCGCTGCCGACCAGGATGATATCGCCGCCGTAATCGCCCGTGCCGAACTGCGACATGGCGCTTTTCGGCGTGATGCTGTCATAGATCAGCGGCGTCTGTTTCAGCGCCTCGGGCACGACACCGCGCATATAGGCCAGGCCGGTCTGTCCGTGCGAATTCTGGATCAGGCCCGGTGAATCGAGATAAGGCGATACACTCACAACACCCGGTATTGCCTTGACCCGATTTAGCATTTCATCGCGGTGGGCAAAGTCGTTGAGCGGCGCGCCGGAGACATAGGCATGGCCGCTGAAGGCCAGCACCCGCGCCATCAGCTCATCGCGGAATCCATTCATGATCGACAGCACGCTGATCAGCGCCGTCACCGCCAGCATAATGCCGGTAAAGCTGATGATGGCGATCACCGCGATGCCGCCATCCTTGCGCTTGGTGCGGAGATATTTCAGGGCGAGGTCGAACTCCCAGCCTTTGAAACTGAACAACGACAGCAGCGATCCCATCCGGCTCAGGCTTTCGAGAGCTGCGCGAGACCGTCTTCGAACGGCACGGTCAGGCGCTCACCGGTGGCGCGGTTCTTCAGTTCGACCTGGCCGTCCGCCAGCCCCTTGGGCCCGATGATCAGCTGCCACGGCACGCCGATCAGGTCCATGGCGGCGAACTTGGCGCCGGCGCGCTCGTCGGTATCGTGATAGAGCACGTCGCGGCCAGCCGATTGCAGGGCCTTGTAAGCCTTTTCGCAAGCGGCGTCGCAGGCTTCGTCGCCCTGGCGCAGGTTGATGATCGCCACGTCAAACGGCGCGACGCTTTCCGGCCAGATAATGCCGGCCTCATCATGCGAGGCTTCGATAATGGCACCGAGCAAACGCGACACGCCCACGCCATAAGAGCCCATATGGACGGTGATCTCGCCTTCGGGGCCATTGACCACGGCCTTCATGGGCTTGGAATACTTCTCACCGAAATAGAAGATATGGCCCACTTCGATACCCCGCGCCGAAACCTGCTTGTCTTCCGGCACCTCGGCCTTGAAGCGGGCGTCGTCGTGCATTTCCTCGGTGGCGGCGTAGAGCGCGGTGCGACCTTCGAAGACGTGCTCCAGATTGTCCCAATCGACATCATTGCCGGGCGCCGGCATGTCGATCAGGTCCTGGTGGCAGAAGACGGCGCTTTCGCCGGTATCGGCCAGGATGATGAATTCGTGCGACAGGTCGCCGCCGATCGGACCGGTATCGGCGCGCATCGGCACGGCCTTCAGGCCCAGGCGCGAGAAGATGTTCAGATAGGCCGTGAACATGCGGTTGTAGGCCTTGCGGGCCGCCGCCTCGTCGACGTCGAAGGAATAGGCGTCCTTCATCAGGAATTCACGGCCGCGCATCACGCCGAAACGCGGGCGCTGCTCATCGCGGAACTTCCACTGGATATGGAAGAGGTTCAGCGGCAGATCCTTGTAGGAACGTACCGTGCCGCGGAAGATCTCGGTGATCATTTCCTCGTTGGTCGGACCATAGAGCATCTCGCGCTCGTGGCGGTCCTTGATACGCAGCATCTCCTGACCGTAGTCCTCGTAACGGCCGGATTCACGCCACAGGTCGGCCAGTTGCAGGGTCGGCATCAACAGTTGAACCGAACCGGCGCGCGCCATCTCCTCCTCGACGATCTTTTCGATCTTCTTCAACACCTTGAAGCCCAGCGGCAGCCAGGCATAGATGCCGGCGGCTTCCTGGCGGATCATGCCGGTGCGCAGCATCAGGCGGTGCGAGACGATCTGGGCCTCGGCGGGATTTTCTTTGAGAAGGGGCAGGAAAAAGCGCGATAGGCGCATGATGGAGAATCCGTGTGTAACTTAAGTTGCGCGCACCCTAGTCAGTTCACCTGACAGAGTGAAGCGATTTTGCGCGTAATTATGGCGGATTCGCGTTACGCGCCGGGAATTGTCGGCAGTGGAATATGGATGAAGAATACGAAGACAATCACGATCAGCCAGACAACCAACGCTACTACGCTGTTGATCCTGACCTTCTTCCACAGATTATGCGTGATCGGGGCGCCCGGATCATTGCCCTTGATGACCTCCTTGCCCTCTTCCACCGGCGTGCGGTTCCACAAAGGCAGAATGGCGAAGAAGGTGACCCACCAGATCATCAGATAGATGGCGGCCCAGCTGACCGGATTCATAAGCGTTTCCTGTATTGGAGCCTAGATAAGTCCCAGGCCTTCCTCCACACCTAATACCAGATTGAGGTTTTGTACAGCGGCGCCCGATGCGCCCTTGCCGAGGTTGTCGAACACCGCCACCAGGTTGGCCGTCTGCATGTCCTCATTGCCGAAGACATGGATCAGCAGCTGATTGGTGTTGGCCAGCAGGGCGCCATGCACCGCACCGGCCGCGGCGCTTTCCTCGGCCGTGGCCACGCGCACGAACTGTTCGCCAAGATAGTGGGCGGTCAACAGATTGCGTACCGCATCGATATCCGGCTCGTCCGGCAGCGCCCACAGATGCAGCGGCACCTGAACGATCAGGCCTTGCGGGAAGTTGGCGACGACCGGCGTGAAGACCGGCGGCGTTTCCAGGCCGGAATAGAGCGTCATTTCCGGCAGGTGCTTGTGTGACAGGCCAGTGGCGTAAAGCCGCTCGTGTCCTTTACCGTGATCAGGGTCGCCCTCGAATTCCGCAATCATTGACTTGCCGCCGCCGCTGTAGCCGGTCAGGGAGGTGGCGGTGATCGGGAAGAAGGACGGGATGACGCCGGCCTCTACCAGCGGGCGCGTCAGGGCAATAAAGCCCGTGGCGTGACAGCCGGGATTGGTGATGCGCTTGGAGGCCTTGATGGCGGCGCGCTGCTCATCGCTCATTTCCGGGAAGCCGTAGGTCCAGGCCTCGTCCGTGCGGAAGGCCGTCGAGGCGTCGATCACGCACACGTCCGGGTTTTCAATCATTGACACGGCCTCGATCGCTGCCTCGTCGGGCAGGCAGAGGATGACGGCATCGGCCGAATTAAGCGCGTCCCGGCGCGCGGCGGCGTCCTTGCGCTTGTCGTCGCCAAGGCGGATCAGTTCGATATCCGGGCGCTTTTCCAGCCGCTCGCGGATCTGCAGGCCGGTGGTTCCGGCTTCGCCATCGATAAACACCTTATGAGACATAGGACGCTCCTGAAAAGGAAATAGGCAGGCAAAGAAAAAGCGCTCCGGTTGCCCGAAGCGCTTTTCCGCATGAGTGCGTGACTCGTGCGATTAACGCTTCGAGAACTGGAAGGAACGACGGGCTTTCGCGCGGCCGTACTTCTTACGCTCGACGACGCGCGAGTCACGGGTCAGGAAGCCGGCAGCCTTCAGAACGCCGCGCAGCGCGGGTTCATAATAGGTCAGCGCCTTCGACAGGCCGTGGCGGATGGCGCCGGCCTGGCCGGAGAGGCCCGAGCCCTGGACCGAAACGATGACGTCGAACTGCGAGGCGCGTTCGGTCAGGTTGAGCGGCTGGGCGATCATCATGCGCAGCACCGGACGGGCGAAATAGACTTCCTGTTCGCGACCATTGATGATCCACTTGCCGGAACCCGGCTTGATCCAGACGCGGGCGATGGCGTTCTTGCGCTTGCCGGTGGCATAGGCGCGGCCGTACTTGTCCAGAACCTGAACGCGGGCGGCGGGCGCCTCGACGGGGTTGGACGACAGCGAAGCGAGAGCTTCCAAACCTTGAACTTCAGACATTAGACGCTCCGGATGTTCTTGCGGTTCAGCGACTTGAAGTCGATGACTTCCGGCTGCTGGGCTTCATGGGGATGGGCGGCACCGGCGTAGATACGCAGGTTGGTCATTTGACCGCGGGCCAGCGGGCTTTCCTTCGGCATCATGCGCTCGACGGCCTTGGTGAGGACGCGCTCGGGATACTTGCCGGTCAGCAGTTGGCCAAGCGTGCGCTGCTTGACGCCGCCGGGATGGCCGGTGTGCCAGTAGAAGATTTCGTTTTGCTTCTTGCCGGTCAGGTGGACCTTCTCGGCATTGATCACGATGATATAGTCGCCGGAATCAGTGTGCGGCGTGTAGGTAGGCAGGTGCTTGCCGCGAAGACGCATGGCGATGTACGAGGCCAGACGGCCGAGCACGGCGTCCTCGGCGTCGATCACGATCCACTTCTTCTCGACATCTGCGGGCTTGAGCGCCGCGGTCGTGGAGGTCAACATGATAAAATCCTTTAGCTTCCGGCAAAACGGGCTCTGCCGGACGAAGAGGCGCGTCATGTACAGGAGCACACCCGGCCTGTCAACGCCTATTTGTGCGCAAAATCACTCATATCAAGCTGATTTTAAAGGAAAAATTGATATAGGTATTAAATTACCGTATCATTTTCCTGCCATTCAGCCATCTGCGCCGCAAGTTACCTGAACACCCGGTCGGCCCGGGCCACGCTCCAGGTCAGCCAGACCGCCAGCGCCAGCAGGCAGACTGCCACGATCTGGTGCGCCAGCGCAAACCCAAGAGTGACCACGGTGATCAGGGTGGTGACGCCCAGCGCCGCCTGAAGCCAGGTCAGGGTCGCCAGTCCGGCCGATAAGGTCTTCAGGCCGTCGTCATTGATTCGGCGTGCCATCACCAGAGCGTAGGCTGTGGCGAAGATCAGCAGCAGGTAGGCATTCATGCGGTGCATGAACTGCACCAGGCCCAGGTCGTGCAGGAAGCTATAGCCTATCCCCTTGCTCCAATCGACCGGCGGGAAGATGTGCCCGTTCATCAGCGGCCAGTCATTATAGACCATACCGGCACGATTGCCCGCCACCAGAGCGCCCAGCATGCATTGCAGGAACACGACCAGCAACAGAAGCCAGGTCGCCAGCTTCCAGCCATCGGGCGCGCCGCGGCCGCGCGTCTGGCCCTCCAGCGCCTCGAACCCGGTCCAGATCGAGCCGCACATCAGAATGAGCGCCAGCGACAGATGCGTCATCAGGCGCTCGGGCGCCACCTCGGTGCGGTATTGCAAACCGGAATAGACCATCCACCAGCCGACAAAGCCTTGCACCGCGATCAGCCCGACGAGCACACCACAGCGCCAGATCAGCCGTCCCGGTATTGCCTTCGCCAGCAGCAGACCGATAAAGCCCAGCAGGTAGATCATCCCCAGCAGGCGCGCCAGCAGGCGGTGCGCCCATTCCCACCAGTAGATGCCCTTGAACTGTTCCAGGTTCATATGGGCGTTCATGATGCGGTATTGCGGTATCTTCTGGTAGCCCTCGAAGGCCGCCTGCCAGTCGGTCTCGCTCATCGGCGGCAACACGCCGGTTACCGGCTTCCATTCGGTGATCGAAAGCCCGGATTCGGTCAGGCGGGTGGCCCCGCCGACGCAGACCAGGGCCAGGACCGCGAAGGCTGCCAGGAACAGCCAGGCCGCCACAAGGGGTGACTTGAGGGGAAGTCGCACCATACGCTTCATTCAGATATCCAACTTTTCGTACCGGTTTCCGTACTGGTCATTTTTCACCCGCCACCCCTGTTTCAAATCCTTGCCGTCTGGCTGAAGAGATTGTAACAAAGCTATGGCGATGCTTTGATTTTGCCCATAGAGGGCATCTCAATTCAAGCGCTTCGCGCACGAAAAAGGCCGAAGAATGGCCAAGACAAGGAGCCCTCAGCCATGACGGCAGAGAACTACATCCTCGCCACCCTGGCCGGTTTCGTCGTCGGCTGGATCGCCAATGCCATGAGCAAAAGCCGTTTCAGCTTTCCCATCAATGTCTTTGTCGCCATTTTCGGCGCCATCCTGCTCAACTTTTTCATCCAGAGCAGTGAGATGCTCGGCGATCACTTTTTCTCGATCCTGCTGGTATCGTTTGCCGGCAGTTCGGTATTGCTTGGCCTGTTCCACCTCACCCGCATGATCGAGCGCCGTTGATGCCAAACCCGCTCGACCGCCTGAACCTGAACCTGAACCTGTCCTTGCCGCAACGCCGCGCCATCACCTGCCTCGGTATCCTGGTCTGGCTCGGTTTCTATGTCTGCGTGGTGGCGGCGCTGGCGGGCTTTCTGCATGGCGGCCAGATCACGGCCCTGATCTTCTACGCCCTGGCCGGCACCCTGTGGGGCGTTCCGATCATTCCCCTGATCTCCTGGTCAGAAAACTACAAAGGCAAGAAGAAGGCAAAATGAGCGAAGAGACGAACAAATCGGTTCTGCCCGTTATCGGCAAGGGCCGTCTGGAAGCCTTCAGCGACGGCGTCATCGCCATCATCATCACCATCATGGTGCTGGAACTGCATACGCCCGAAGGCGTGGATCTGCATGCCCTGCTCGCGGTCGGCCACACCTTCCTGCTCTATGCCCTGAGCTTCATCTATGTCGGCATCTACTGGAACAATCATCACCACCTGCTGCACGCCGTTCATAAAGTAAACGGCGGCGCCCTGTGGGCCAACCTGCACCTGCTGTTCTGGCTGTCGCTGGTCCCCTTCACCACGCGCTGGATGGGCGAAAGCGAATTCGCCACCATCCCCACTGCCGCCTACGGGCTTTCGCTGCTCATGCCCTCCATCGCCTATGCCATATTGGTGCGCGTACTGGTCACGGTGAACGGCAAGGACAGCGCGGTGGGCCGCGCCATCGGCAGCGATCTGAAAGGGCACATCTCCACGGCCATCTATATCGCCGGGATTGCCCTGACCTTCTGGAACAGCTTCGCCGGCATCGCCTGTTATGTGATCGTAGCTCTGATCTGGCTGGTGCCCGACCGGCGGATCGAGCACTAATCCCCGCCGCCTCCACACCCACCGCCACAGCCAGACCCGCCGCATCCGGACCCGCTACCCCCGGAGTGCCCGCCGCTGTCACTGCTGCAGCCGCTCCAGCTTGAGCAGCCGCTGCCGCACCCGCTGCCTCCCCCCTTACCCCGCTTTTCAGCCAGGCAGAGGGTCATGGCAAACAGATAACCGACCAGACCGGCCGCTCCCTGCCCAATCGCCTCATTCACGGGGCTATGGATCAGGTCTCGCAGTATATCGTTGAGAATCATGCCCAGCCACAGGGCGGACATAAGGGTGAAAAACGACCCGACTATTAAAAAGCCTATCAGGCCGCGCTTGCGAATTTTCGCCAGATTGACCAGCAGGCATACCAGGCCAATCAAGGCGAAACCGCCCCAGATCAGGCTCCTTATCTTCACCGCCTCGGTAACAAGCCCCGTGGTCAGTCCGCATCCAGCCAGGGCGAGCGGCGCGGCAGCGGTCAGGCATAAAAAAACCTGCCGTTTTGGCAGGAGAAAGGTCTCTGACAGATCGATGCGCCGCATGGCGTTTGGCTTGAACCGGCTGACCGGATCGGGCCAGACATCGGGAGGTGGCGGGCCGAATTCCCGCTCATAGATCTCCAGCGTGCGGCGGTAACAGTCCATATAGCGGCTATCTTCCGCCAGTCCGCCCTGCGTCGGTCCATGATGTATAGAGCGGCCGAGAGTCTGCCCGCAGAAGCGATGCCAGTAATCCTGCGTATAGATGAGATGGAGGTGCCAGACCTCATCGACGTCTTCCGAGGGCGTAAGCACCGTGCCGGCTTGCGTCATGATCAGGTAGATAAACCGCTTGTATTCGGCAATAGCCGAAAGCGCGCGGCCGTGGGACCATCCGTTGTCCCGCGCCAGGCGGCGGCCGAAAGGAAACGCCGCATCGGCATTGTCCAGTTCGTAGGCGTTTATGGCCTGCCAAAGGGCCGTGTCAGTTACCATTTACTCTCCTGTTTCTGTTGTCATATGCCGGTTTCCGGCAAGGAAATAGTATCAATTGTCCATGACACTTCGGTGACACTTATCCCCGCGCGGCCCGGTCGGCCTATGCTTGTGTCATGGAAAACACAGACCTGAACCGGCGCCTGCGCGCCCTCTCCGCCCGCCTTCTCGATGCCTATGAAGCGATTGAATTGCCCACGACCTTTGCCGAGGCCGATCGCGCCGCAAAGGCGCTGATCTCCATCGGGAAAGCGATTGCCTTGGCAGGAGAGGAAGTGCCTGTGGTGAAATCGGAACCACAGCCGCGAAAGGCGTCAGGGCCCTCGCCTTATCTGGAAATCGAGCGCCAGGCCAGGGCGCTTATGGAAACTGATAAGGCGTTGCGTGGTGGGCAGCTGAGTGATGCGGAGATCGAGGCGTTGCTGGGACCGTCTGATCCAGCGGTCAGGCGATTTTGATGACGGGTGACAAAGACAAGGTGGTGTCGCTACGCGACGCTTTATTCGTTGGAGCGACAGGATTGATGCGCATCGTTTTAACGATGCTTAACCCTTCGGGGCGCCTTCGGCGTCGCTCGCCCTTTCGGGTCTCGCCGAACCTCTTACGGTTCGAAATCCTGTTGATCAGAGCGTTTAAAAAATTAAAGGCGACCCGCGAGGAGCCGCCTTTAATTTTTTAAATGGTCGGAGCGACAGGATTCGAACCTGCGACCCCTTGACCCCCAGTCAAGTGCGCTACCAGGCTGCGCCACGCTCCGCCAAAACATAAGGGAAACAAGCTCTGTCGCCCCTAAGAGAGGCGGCTTATAGAGACGAACATCGCCTCCGGCAATCCCCAAAAATCAGATTTCCGGCAAATTCCACCGGAATTTAAGTCGCTTAAGTCTCGCGCTTCGTCTTGCCTATATGACGGCTCAGACTGGCCTGCGCCTCTTCCAGAGCTTTGGCAATATTCAGAAAGCTGTCACGCATCTCGGCCGACATCGCGGCCGGCGGAACGGACGCCCCCCCAAAGACCGGCTGCCGCACGCCCGCGGCATCCTCAGCCGCGATCTCGTCCTGCGACACGAGCCCCTGCTCAGTCGCCACAGTCTCATCGACCGGACCGGTATACCGCTCGCCGGAAGGATTGAGAATCGCCTTCTGTCCCTCGTCCTTGAACAGCTTCTGCACGCCCCGGATGGTATAGCCGCGATCATACAGCAGGGTCTTCACCCCCAACAGCAGGTCGATATCCTGCGGACGGTAGAAACGGCGGCCACCGGCGCGCTTGGTCGGGCGGATAAAGGTAAACTTGGTTTCCCAGAAACGCAGCACATGCTGCGGCACGCCCAGAGCATCGGCGGTCTCGGAAATGGTCCGTAAGGCGAGCGGCCCCTTGTTCACCGGTGAACTACCTCGTTACTCGTGCGTGCCGGCGTCGACACGCGCCTTGACAATCTGCGACGCGCGGAAGGAAATCACCTTGCGCGGATCGATGGCGGCCGGCTTGCCGGTCTTGGGATTGCGGCCAACGCGAGCATTTTTTTCGCGCACCTGGAAGACGCCGAAACCCGACAGCTTCACCGTGTCGCCACGCTCCAGCGCCTCGACCACGAGGTCAAGCGTGCGTTCTACAATGGCGGCACATTCCTGCCGCGGCAGGCCCAGCTCATTGTGGACGTCTTCGAAAAGTTCGGCTCGCGTCAAGGTTTGCGATTTCATGGTCTTCAGCGCCCCTGCATGAATGGTTTTAACCACGGCAAGGCCTTACAATGCCGCAATTATCGCTATCCGTCAAAGGCTTATAGCGAATTTGTGATTAAAAGCGTGAATCCGCGAGAAATGGGGCGAAAAAGAAAGCTGAAGTGCAGATTACGCAGATTGCACAAACTTTTCAGCCGCTTAACGGCAGGGTTGCAGCTCCGATGGCAGAAGGCACGAATGCCCTCTTGATCCATGCAATTTGCGTAATCTGTGGATAACCTTGCGGTCGCAAAGCTGGCCTAAAGCCGGATAGCCGCCGCGCCCCAGGTCAGACCGCCGCCCAGCGCCTCGATCAGCACGAGATCGCCGGGCTTCACGCGGCCATCCTGAACTCCGACATACCAGGCCAGCGGAATGCTGGCCGCCGAGGTATTGGCGTGCTGCGCCACGGTCGAGATGACCTTGTCCTCATCCAGGCCCAGCCGTTCGGCCACGCCATTGAGGATGCGCTGATTGGCCTGGTGCGGAATAAACCAGTCGATATCGGCGATTTCGAGCTGAGCCTTTTCGACGGCGGCCTCAACCGCTTGCGAAATCTTGTGAACCGCATGCTTGAAGACCTGATTTCCCTGCATGCGAATCTTGCCGATACGGGTTTCGGTCTCGAAGGTGCCGCCATCGACATAGAGCAGATCGACCTTGGAGCCGTCGCAGCGCAGGTCGAATCCCAGAATGCCGCGATCGGCCTTGGTCCCCTCACCTTCAGCCGGCTCGACCACGACGGCACCGGCGCCATCGCCGAACAGGATGCAGGTGCCACGATCACTGTAATCGAGCAACTGGCTCATGGCCTCGGCGCCGATAACAAGCACGCACTTGGAAAGACCGCGCGCTACAAAGCCATCGGCTACGCTCAGGGCGTAGACAAAGCCGGAACAGACCGCCTGGACGTCAAAGGCTGGACAGGTCGGCGCGCCGAGCTTGTTCTGCACGATTGAGGCGGTGGAAGGAAACGGCATGTCGGGCGTCGTGGTGGCCACGATGATCAGATCGACATCCTCGGGCGCCTTGCCGGCCGCCGCCAGAGCCACCTTCGCGGCCTCGACCGCCAGGTCTGAGGTCTTCATGCCATCTGAAATCTTGTGGCGCTGACGGATACCGGTCCGCTCCACGATCCAGGCATCCGATGTATCGACTATCCGGGCGAGATCATCATTGGTGATCACCTGCTGGGGCAGAAAACCGCCAACCCCCGTAACCGCCGACCTTAACACACTCATGTCCTAACTAACCTTATCGCCCTTTACGGCCAGACTCTCTTCGGCTGGCTTGTTCTGAATATCGGCTTTTGAATCGCTTTCGGCAAGCCCTGCCATGCTCTGCGACAGTTCGGCCAGAGACGCCGTGATATCGCGCTCATAATTGCTGGCCGCGAGCGAAAGGCCGACGCGGATGGCATTGGCGAAGGATTGCGCATCGGCGCCGCCATGGCTCTTGATGACAATGCCCTTGAGGCCGAGCAGCGGACCGCCATTGCTGGCGCCCGGATCGACCCGCTTGGCCATGGCCTTCAGCGCCGGCGCGGCCAGGAGCGCGCCCAGCATGGCCAGCGGTCCGGATTTGAAGGCATCTTTCATCAGATCCTTGATGAAACGCGCGGTACCTTCGGCGGTTTTCAGCGCCACATTGCCGGTAAAGCCGTCCGTGACGGTGACATCGACCGTGCCGGCGCACAGGTCCGTGCCCTCGACAAAGCCGTAATAGTTCAGGCCCAGGGTGTTTTCCTTGAGCAGCTTGTGCGCCTCGCGCACCTCCTCATGGCCCTTCACATCCTCCGAACCGACGTTCAGCAGGCCGATGGATGGGCGCTCGACCCCGCGCACGGCGCGATGGAAGGCCGCGCCCATAAGAGCGAATTCGATCAGTTGGTGAGCATCGGAAGTGACATTGGCACCGACATCCAGCACTGTGCCATAGCCTTTTTTATTGGGCCACGAGCAGCCAATGGCCGGACGTTCCAGATCATCTGTCATCATCTTGAGGATCATCTTGGAGAGCGCCATCAAGGCACCGGTATTGCCGGCGGAAATCACCGCCCGCGCTTCACCCGATTTCACCGCATGGATGGCATTGGCCAGGCTGGTATTGCGGCGGCGGATTGCCTGGGCCGGCTTTTCATCCATGGCCACGCACTGGTCGGTATGCACGACGATCGAGCGGCTTTTCAGCTTCGGCAGCTTCGCCAGCTCGGCATTGATTCGCGCCTCATCGCCGTGTAGCTGGAAGAAGGCATCCGGCTGTTCATCGAGCAGAAGGGCAGCACCGGGTACCGTGACGGCAGGCCCATGATCGCCGCCCATCGCATCGATGGCCAGGACAATAGAGCCTTGCGGCGCAGCCGCTTTTGACAGAGGTTCTGTTGTTTCCGACACGGACCTATCTACTTCTCTCACTCAGGAATATATACACATGTGGGCCGCGCAATTGCACGGCGGAAACAAGTCGCGGACGATAGCGGGACTTTGCAACTATGCAAGCCCTATCGTCCAGATGCCTGTGAGGCAATGCCTTACTCATCCTTTTTCAGCTTGGCCAGCACCGCGAAGGGCGACGGCTCTTTTTCGGACTCCGGCGCCTCGAAAACCGCGCCCGGCTTGCGAGCAAATGGATCATAGGCCTCACCCAGCGCCTCGATCACATACTGGCCCAGATCGATCTGGCCATTGGTGATCACGTCCGGTTCGTCCAGATCATCGAGCGAGAACTCACGCGCCCCGACCTCGGAGACTTCGTCGGTGATGCGCGCCTTTTCGATGCACTCGATCTCGAGATCGGCCGAAATCGTGTGCGTGAAAGGCTCAAGCGTCACGCCGCATTCCTGAGTGACTTCACCATCCAGCTTCAGGCGGACCCTCACGATCGGTTTGACGCCGGTGGCGGCGCCGGTAACGATGTGGGCCGTCAGTGCCTTCAGTTCGATCATACCGAAGGCCTGCGCAATAGACGCGCGCTGCGCCTCGTCGGCGGTCAGGTCGAGCGTCAGGCCTTTCAGGGCCTGATCAAAACGGACCTCATGCGTCCAGAGGCCTTCATCCTGCGACTGATCGCTCATACCTTACTCTCCGTAGTCAAATCTGCCGGCTGTGGAAACGCCAGCCGCCCGTCCAGGGCCGAATCCATTGTAAAGCCATCATACGCTTGCAACGCATAGATAGCGAAAGCCTGAGCGCGTTCAAGAACCGCGGCCGTCACCGGCGCGCCGGCATCCGCCTCATCGTCTTCGTTGTCATAACCGGCGCCGGCCATGATCGTGCGGGCGGTATAGTCGGCGGCTTCGGACAGATCGCTGTCAGCGCGCCAGATATCATCCCAGCGTTTCATGCGCGTATAGATGACCTGGCCGAGCTTTTTCATCTTCTTCGGCACGCTGAGATCGCCGACTCCCTGTTCACGCAACGTCGAATCAAGCGCCAGCAGGAAGGAATCGAACAGGGCCTGGGCGGTTTCCTGCGCCTGATCATGGCGCGGGTCCTCCGCCGGCAAAGATTTCAGTCGCGTCACAACGAGCCCGACATGGAAGGTCAGGAGCTCGAAGCGCGCGCCTATTGCGTCTTCCACGCCATAATCGAGATAGAAGACCGGCAGGCGCGCTTGCATGACGCAAGCCAGGTAAAGGCTGTCGCCCGTACGCTTTGCCGTGCGGGGCTTCAGCAGGGATTTCAGACTGTTCAGGAAAGGCGGCATGGCTGTTTTCGCGAGGCCCCAAAATCCTCCGGTCCTGTGTCGTTTCGATGACCGGCCGGCGGAAAATTTTACTGTTCTTAGCCATGTTTAGGCCTTAAGCTTGCCGTAAGCCTAATTTCCCTATAGGTCAAATGCGTTTCGCTTTTCAAACAGGATATTCATGCGTCTGCCAGCCTTAAAGACAAGCCTTGCCCTGGTCGCCGCCTCTGCCCTGGCCGTGATGGCCTCGGCGTGCGCCCCCACCATGACGCACCATGGCTACCTGGCGCATGAAGCCAAGCCGTCCGTCGACATCAAGGTCGGCGATACCGAGGCCACCGTGCTCGACAAGATCGGCGCTCCGTCTCAGACCTCGATCTACAATCCGTCGGAATGGTATTACATCGACCAGACCTCGATGAAGATGACCTACAAGCAGCCGCGCGTCACCGCGCGCTCGGTCACAGTCGTCAATTTCGACACTACCACCCAGACCGTCGCCGCCGTGAAGACCCTTTCCCTGGCCGATGGCCGCGTGCTGACACCGAACCCGAACAAGACCCCGACCCGCGGCCGTTCGCTCACCGCGCTTGAGCAGGTTCTCGGAACCGTTGGCCACCAGCGCCTCGACACCAGCCAGGACACCAACCCTGGCAACAACCGCCGCCGCGACTGATCGCTTCGAAAAGCCATTTAAAAAGCCCGCCGGTATTCTCCGGCGGGCTTTTGTTTTGGGAATTACCCCCGCCTGAGTTGGCGGGGGCTATTTCACTCAGGCGCCGTGGGCCAGTACCGCCAGCATGATCAAGGCCACGATATTGGTGATCTTGATCATCGGGTTGACCGCCGGACCGGCCGTATCCTTGTAGGGATCACCGACCGTATCGCCAGTCACCGAAGCCTTATGGGCTTCTGAGCCCTTAAGATGCTTCACACCGTCCTTGTCAACAAAACCGTCCTCAAAGGATTTCTTGGCATTGTCCCAGGCGCCACCGCCAGAGGTCATCGAAATGGCGACAAAGATGCCGGTGACGATAACGCCGAGCAGCATGGCGCCCAGGGCCTCGAAGGCCGGCACCGCCCCACCGATGGCATAGACGATACCGAACAGCACGATCGGCGACAGCACCGGCAGCAGGGAGGGAATCACCATTTCCCGGATGGCCGCCTTGGTCAGCATGTCGACCGCGCGGCCATAGTTGGGACGCGATGTGCCGGCCATGATGCCCGAATCCTCGCGGAACTGCTTGCGCACCTCTTCGACCACGGCCTGTGCCGCACGGCCAACCGCCGTCATGCCCATACCGCCGAACAGGTAGGGCAACAGCCCGCCGATCAGCAGGCCGATCACCACCCAGGGCGACGACAGCGAGAAGGTCAGGTTACCCAGTCCCTTGAAAAGTGCCGGTGCATCTTGAAGTCCGGCGAAGTATTTCAGGTCCGAGGTATAGGCGGCAAACAGGACCAGCGCCCCCAGACCGGCCGAGCCGATGGCATAGCCCTTGGTGACGGCCTTGGTGGTATTCCCCACGGCATCGAGCGCATCGGTGGTGTGACGCACTTCCGGCGGCAGACCGGCCATTTCAGCGATACCACCCGCGTTATCCGTCACCGGACCGAAGGCATCGAGCGCCACGATCATACCCGCCAGGGCCAGCATGGTGGTGGTGGCGATGGCGATGCCGAACAGGCCCGCCAGCAGGTAACAGCCGATGATTCCGGCCACGATGATCAGGGCCGGTACGGCGGTGGATTCCATCGAGACCGCCAGCCCCTGGATGACATTGGTGCCGTGTCCGGTGACCGAGGCCTGGGCGATGGAAACGACCGGCCGCTTACCTGTGCCGGTATAGTATTCCGTCACCACGATAAAGCCCGCTGTCACCGCCAGACCGACCAGGCCGCAGTAAAAGAGCGTCATGCCGGTAAAGTGGAAGGTGGTGCCGGCCGAGACATATTCAAAGGCGGTGTCGAAGCCGAGGCCGGGCAGATACTTGATCACGGCGGCCAGCGCCACAATGGACAGCAGACCGGTAGCGATCAGCCCCTTGTAGAGGGCGTTCATGATGTGGTTATCCTTGCCCAGGCGGACAAAGTAGGTGCCGATGATCGAGGTGAGGATACACACGCCGCAGATGACCAGCGGCAACAGCATCATCATGCCGACATAGGGGGTTTCTCCGAAGAAGATGGCCGCCAGCACCATGGTGGCGACCGTGGTCACCGCATAGGTCTCGAATAGGTCGGCCGCCATGCCGGCACAGTCGCCGACATTATCCCCGACATTGTCGGCAATAGTGGCCGGATTGCGCGGATCGTCTTCCGGAATTCCGGCCTCGACCTTGCCGACCATGTCGCCGCCGACATCCGCTCCCTTGGTGAAGATGCCGCCGCCGAGGCGGGCGAAAATGGAGATCAGCGACGCGCCGAAGCCCAGCGAAACCAGGGCATTGATCAGGTCGCGGTCATGGGCCGTCTTGTGCAGCACTTCGGTCAGGTAGGCATAGTAACCCGACACGCCGAGCAACGCTCCACCCGCCACGAACAGCCCGGTGATGGCCCCCGCGTTAAAGGCCAGTTTCAGCCCCTTGGCCAGGCCTTCGGAGGCGGCCTGTGCCGTGCGGACATTGGCGCGCACGCTGATCAGCATGCCGGCATAACCGGCCGCGCCCGAAAGTACCGCGCCGATCAGGAAGCCGATGGCGGAAAGCGGCCCGAGGAAGATAAAGGCCAATATAAAAATCACCACGCCGACTATGCCGATCGTGGTGTACTGACGCTTCAGATAGGCGGCGGCCCCTTCCTGAATGGCCGCGGCGATTTCCTGCATACGCGCATTACCGGTACTGGCTTTCATCAGACCGAGGGTCTGAACGACACCATACAATAGTCCAAGTATGCCGGCGGCAATGGCCAGCATCAAAGCAATATTCATAATGCAACCCCTGTGTTTTTATATCATGAGAGCGCGCAGCAGACTGCCGCCCGGATCGGGACCTCAAAAAACAAGCCCAAAAACAGAAGCTTGCCAGATGATTACTGGGGAGAGTGCCAAATGTTCATTTGAGTTTCAAGGCATATATTGCCGCAACTCATTATAATTCAAGGACTTGTTGGCCTTGAATGTTGCAATGCAGGTGGCCGAATACTTATCGCCTGTAAATTCAGCGCCTTACAACGGACGCACCGCAGCACAAATGACGCGAATAATACGCCCGAACTTCGCCTAATAGGGGTGGCGCTTGGGACTTTGCGTCAGCACATCGATCGACTTGATGGCATTAGGGCCGGCGATCTTGGCCCACTCCCCCATCATCACCTGCTTGAAACGCGGTTCATCCAGCAGATAGTCCTTGCCGGGCTGGCCGAAGGATATCTTCGAGGCCGTCCGCACCAGGGCATCGCGGAAATACGGTTCCTGCTGGCGCAACTTGGCCTCGTTGGCCGCCATGTTCAGATTGATGCGGATGCTGAGAAAGAGATAATTGGCCAGCCGTCCGTTGACCGTTACCGGAATGGCCACGGCACCGAGCTGAACCGAGGGGTCGCCGGCCTTCTTCGCCTCACCTTCGCTGGCCCGGGCCGGAAGACTGGCCAGGCTGGCTGCCGCAGCAAGGGCGGCAGTAATGAGGCGGCGGCGGTGCAGGGCTTGGATCATGCCCCTTTTATCGCGCAGATTGGTTGATAACGACTGAAGAAAAAAGCCCTCCGGAATCGCCGGAGGGCTTTATCAGATTAATGGCGGCGCTTACCGTCATGCCAGTGGCCGTCCTTGTCACGCCAGCCATTGGGGTTGCCGTCATCATTGCGCCAGGCATCGCCATAGGCATAGGGCGGCGGCGCGGTGTGGTGATAGCGGTCGTAATAGACGTGCTGATAGCGATCCTGCGGTGGACGCTCCTTGTAATAGACGACAGAGTAGCCGGCCGGCGGCGGCGCCGGATCGTAATAGGAACCCTGATAGGAATAGTATTCGCCGTTATAGCACTTGACGCTCGACTTGCCGACATTGTTGCCGATCACGCCACCGATGACCGCGCCACCGGCGGCACCCAGGCCGCGTTCGTGCTTGGACACCTGGCTGCCGACCAGTCCGCCCAGAACGGCACCGATCACCGTGCCATTGGTCTGCGCTTCCTTTTTCTTGGCATAGCAGTAACCGTCATAGCCGCGCAGGTCGCGGTCCTGAGCCGACGCCAGGCCGGGCAGCATGAGACCCGCCACCAAGGTCAGGGCCAGGCCGGCATTCACTATCGTTTTCATGGTAGGTAACCTCCTCAGATATGTCGCGGTCTGTGCGTGCGACTTCGAAGGGCTAAGCGCAAAATGTGACGTTGGCAATACGGCCGGCCTATGGAAGCAGCCGGACATTTATAAGTTTTCTGAAAGCGGCCTACAGCGGATGGCGGAAACCCTTGACCGCGACATCGAGCTGGCGCCCGTCCGACCACAGTTCCGCGCCCGGCTGAGTCTCTTCGGCCAGGCCGATGCAGGCGCCGATATCGTAAAATCCAGCCAGAATCAGAGCCTTCGCACTGACTTCGTCGGCCGTGCAGAGAATCTGGTAGTCGTCGCCGCCGGTAAACAGGGCAACCGGGCTGATGCCGGAGGCAATGGCTGCCCGCGCCGACAGCGAGGTCGGCACCTTGTTGACATCCAGGCGGATCACCAGCTTGTTGGCGCGCGCCAGATGATCGGCATCGGCCAGCAGACCGTCGGAAATATCCATGGCGCTGCGGGCATGATCGCGCAGGGCCTGGATCAAGTCCAGGCGGATTTCCGGCAGATGATAGGCGCTGATAACCTCGTTGATGTCTTCGTGCGACATGCCGAGCAGCTGGCCCTGCAGGGCTTTCAGGCCGAGATAGCCCTGACCGATATAGCCGCTGACCAGGACCCGGTCACCGGCCCGCGCGCCCAGCCGCGACAAGGTCTTCCCCGCCGGGGCCTTGCCGAACATCGTCATGGAAACGACCAGCGGGCCTTCGGTGGATACCGTATCGCCACCGAACAGGCTGATCCCGAAACGATCCTGGTCGATCTTCAGTCCGCGCACGAAATCGGCCTTTTCGGCATAGGCCGTGCCTCGCGGCCAGGCTGTCAGCAACTGGTAGCCATAGGGTTTCGCCCCCTTGGCGACGATATCCGACAGATTGACGCGCATCAGCTTGCGCGCCACGAGATCGAGCGGATCGTGTTCGAAGAAATGCACACCGGCCACAAGCGCATCGGTATTGACGACCAGATCGTGTTCCGGATCGCCGGCAATAACGGCAACATCATCGACAAGGCCCCTCGCCTCGCGGCTCAGGCCCGCCAGCGGCTTGAAGAGCTGATCGATGATGGAAAATTCGTCGTGCTCGCCCATGAACAGCCCTCACGCTTATTTTTAGCTCAAACGCCGTATAGCGCGCCGCATCGGCGGCGACGGGCGGTCGCCCGCTGTGCAAACGGTCTTTGAGAGCCGTTTGCGTCCGGCGGCATCATGCACGCAATCAGCGAGAATGCGACAAGATTTTACGCGAAATTTCGCCTGTTTAGTGCTATTTTTGTGAGCGTACGTCCGCCGCAATGCCATCCAGTGCCGCATTGACGAACCGGGCCTCGGTCTCGCCATAGAAGGCGCGGGCGATCTCGACATATTCGTTGATGATCACTTGCAGACCAATATCCGCGCGGAACTTCAACTCCCAGGTGCCGGCGCGCAGGATGGCGCGCACCGTCGGATCGAGGCGTTCGATGCGCCAGCCCGAAGCCAGGCGGTTGATGACCAACGGATCGATGACAGCCTGTTCCTTGACGATGGTGCGGGCACCCTCGGCAAAGAAAGCCTCGTCGGCGGCGGCCAGGGGCTCGCCATCGAGATCGCCGTCAAAGCGGTAGTCGGAAAATTCCTTGATGACGGTCTCGACACCGGCGCCCGTCAGATCGAGCTGATAGAGCGCTTGGACCAGGACGAGGCGCGCCACTGTGCGGGCGCGCTTTTCCTTGTTGGAGAGCGATTTGGATTCGGCTTCGTTGGCGTTCAGCTGATCGATGACCGCCTTCAGGCTGGTCGACGTGCTGGTTGGTTTGGGGCTGGCATCGCTCATTGCGTACCGTCCATCAGGCTCTTGCGCAAGGATATCATGGTCAGACAGACCTTGGCGACCGTACCGCCCTTGTCGCCTTCCGAGCGACGGGCGCGGACCCAGGCCTGCTCCTCGTCTTCCACGGTCAGGATGCCGTAACCGATGGCCAGGCGCTGCTTGTAGCTGAGGTCCATCAGGCCGCGGGCGGATTCGTTGCAGACATAGTCATAGTGGGTGGTGTCGCCACGAATGACGCAGCCGAGCGCCACATAGCCATCATAGGCGCGGCCGGCCGGACGGTGGGCGGCATCTTCCGCCATGGCGATGGCGGCCGGGATTTCGAAGGCGCCCGGCACGGTGACCACGTCATATTCCGCACCCAGGGCTTCGAGGGCGTCTTTGGCGCCGGCCAGAAGCTCATCAGCGATATCGTCGTAAAAGCGGCTTTCGACGATCAGGATGCGAAGCGGTGTCTCTAGGGTCAAGGCGAGTCGTCCTCAAAATAGGCGTGGAAGGCAGGTCAATACGCCCTTATGCCTTCGCGAAAAAGCAAAATCTACAGGGTTTGCCAGTCGATGATGGAAAGCCCGTAGCCTTCCAGCGCCGCCGGCTTCGGGCGGGTGCCGGACAGGGCGATCATATCGCGCACGCCGAGATCGAGCAGGATCTGGGCGCCGACGCCATAATCGCGCAGGCCGCGCTGGTTCTGCGCCGCACCTTCGTCCGAGCCGAAGCGGTTCGACAGGACCTTCGGATCCGGGTCGCGCAGCAACACCATGACGGCCGGACCATTGTGGTCCGCCAGGGCCTGCATGGCTTTTTGCACGTAGCTGCTGCGGAAGGCGCCACCCTGCCCGCCCAGCACATCCGAGGCGATATCGAGCTGGTGCATACGCACGAGTGTCGGCTTGCTGGGCGATGGCTGCGCCTTGACCAGGGCCAGGTGTTCCGAGCCATCGAGCTGGTTACGGTAAACCATCAGGCGAAACTGCCCCCCCCATTCGCTCTCGAACGGACGCTCCAGCACGCGTTCGACAAAGCGCTCGGTGCGGCGGCGATAGGCGATCAGGTCGGCAATGGTGCCGATCTTCAGCCCGTGGAGCTGGGCAAAGGGCACCAGGTCCGGCAAGCGCGCCATGGTGCCATCGTCATTGATGATCTCGCAGATCACGCCGGCGGGATAGAGGCCGGCCATGCGTGAAATATCGACAGCGGCTTCCGTGTGTCCGGCGCGCACCAGAACGCCGCCTTCGCGGGCAACCAGCGGGAAAACGTGGCCGGGCGAGACGATATCACGGGAGTCCTTGGTCGGATCGATGGCCACGGCGATGGTATGGGCACGGTCCTTCGGCGAAATACCGGTCGAGATGCCGTCCTTGGCCTCGATCGACACGGTGAAGGCCGTGCCGTTGCGGGCGCCGTTATCATGGACCATAGGCGGCAGGCGCAGGGTCTTGGCGCGCTCACCGGTGATCGACAGACAGATCAGGCCGCGAGCAAAACGGGCCATGAAGTTGATGATGTCCGGGGTCGCCATCTGGGCGGGGATAACCACATCGCCCTCGTTCTCGCGATCCTCGGCATCTACCAGGATATAGGGGCGGCCATTGCGGGCGTCTTCCAGGATATCCTCGATCGAGGAAATCGGGCTGTCGTAACCGTTATCCGGGTTGGTACCCAGGTCGTTGGTGATCTTGTTCAGGCTCATGATGGCTTACTCTGTCTCAAACCAACGGGCGGCATAGCGCGCCAGGCGGTCAACCTCAAGGTTTACGCTGTCACCGACTGTCGTTTTCGACAAGGTTGTGTGCAGCCAGGTGTGGGGAATGATGTTCACGCCGAAAGTCTGTCCTTCGACTTCGTTGACGGTCAGCGAAATGCCATCGAGCGCCACCGAGCCCTTCGGGGCGATAAAGCGGTGCAGCGGCGCAGGCGCCTCGAAGGTCAGTCGATAGCTGTCGCCATCCTGTTTGACGCTGATCAGCTTCGCCAGACCATCGACATGGCCGGAAACGATATGGCCGCCCAGCTCGTCACCGATCTTCAGCGCGCGTTCGATATTGACCTTCGAGCCTTCCTGCCATTGTCCGAGATTGGTCAGGTTGAGCGTCTCGTTGGAGACATCGAGATCGTAGCTGCGGCCCTGCTTGGAAACGACGGTCAGGCAGCAGCCGGCATGGCTGATCGAGGCGCCGATCTCGACATCATCGAGGTCGAAATCGACCCGCATGGTCAGGCGCACGCCGGCGTCCGATTTTATCAGGGTCTCGACCGTCCCCATGCTGGAAATAATACCGGTAAACACGTTCAGTCCTCAGATCAGTTCATAGGTTTCCCAGAGGTCATCACCGACCGACTGGACGCCCAGGCGGGTAAACCGCACCATATGGTTGATGTCTTCAATATTCAGGTGCCCGAACACCGGCCGGGCGTCTCCGCCCAAGATGGTGGCCGAACGGAACCATTCAAGGCGATCGACCAGGCCAGCGCGCAGAAACGACGTGGCAATCACGCCGCCGCCCTCGACAAACAGCCGCTCGATCCCGGCCGCGCTAATCGCTTCGAGCGCGGCCTGCAGATCGACGCGCTGGTATTTCGACGGCACCTTCAGGGCCTTGACGCCCAGGGCTTGCATTTCACCAGTGAGTTCGGTCGTGGTCACCACATAGGTCGGGATGACGCGCGCCGTCTGGGCCAGCTTGGACGTCATCGGCAGGCGCGAGCGGGAATCGAGCACGATCCGCGCCGGCTGATAGCCTTCGTAATTCGGCAGCCGGACGGTCAGCTCCGGATCGTCCTTCAACACGGTTTCGATGCCGACGAGTACGGCATCATGGCCACCGCGCAGTTCATGGACGACGCGACGCGCCTCCTCGCCGGTGATCCACTTGCTCTGGCCGGAAGCTGTGGCGATCCGTCCATCGAGGGTCGTAGCAAGTTTGAGGGTGATCTGCGGGCGCATTATTCCGAACCTTTACAGGTTCGACAAGGGCGACCGCCCGCCCGAGCCGTTGCGAGGTAAGCCCGCGCGGCACCTGAGCGCAAAAGAAAAAAGCTTGATTGCCAATAACCTATCATTGGCAATCAGGCATCGTCACTGGGGGAAATATCCTGTTCGCCCAGCCCTTGCTTGATATCGTGCGGCTCGTCGATGGTCTCGTTAAGCCCCTCGTCACCCAGGAACTTGGCGAAGTCCGATGTCTCGCGGAAATCACGATAGACGGAGGCATACCGCACATAGGCGACCACATCGAGCGACTTGAGCGCCTCCATGACGAGACCGCCGACCGTATCGGACGGGATATCGGTCTCGCCCATGCTTTCCAGCTGACGGACAATACCCGACACCATGCGGTCGACGCGGTCCTGATCAATCGGCCGCTTGCGGAGCGCAATCGAAATGGAGCGCTCCAGCTTTTCGCGATCGAAAGGCGTGCGTCGTCCCGAGCGCTTGACCACCATCAGATCGCGCAGTTGCACACGTTCGAACGTGGTGAAACGTCCGCCGCATTCCGAGCACGACCGGCGGCGACGGATCGCCGCGCCGTCTTCCGACGGGCGGGAATCCTTCACCTGGGTTTCAAGGTTTCCGCAGAAGGGACAACGCATTCAGGAGCCTCTAAGCGCAATCCGAAAAGTGCCCTGCAAAGAGGCTGTGCACTTTTCGGAATTATTGCGCGACAAGATTAGGAGTAGATCGGGAACTGCTTGGTAAGCATCAGCACCTGAGCACGGACCTTTTCCTGAACGGCCAGATCCGGCTGGCCGCCATTGGCCGCCATACCATCGACGACATCGGCAATCAGATTGCCAATGGTGATGAACTCGGCCTCGCGGAAACCGCGGGTGGTGCCGGCTGGCGTGCCGAGACGGACGCCCGAGGTGATGGTGAAGGGCTTGTCATCGAACGGAATGCCGTTCTTGTTGCAGGTGATGAAGGCCGCTTCCAGCGCCGCTTCCGTATCCTTGCCGTTCTGGCCCTTCGGGCGCAGATCGACCGACATGACGTGGCTGTCGGTGCCGCCGGTGACGATGGCGAGGCCACGCGACACCAGGGTATCGGCCAGCGCACGGGCATTGGCGACAACCTGCTTGGCGTAGGTCTTGAATTCCGGTTGCAGGGCCTCACCGAAGGCCACAGCTTTGCCGGCGATGACGTGCATCAGCGGCCCGCCCTGCAGGCCAGGGAAGACCGACGAGTTGATCTTCTTGCCGATGGCTTCGTCGTTCGACAGGATCAGGCCGCCACGCGGACCGCGCAGGGTCTTGTGCGTGGTGGTGGTGACGATGTGAGCATGCGGCAGCGGATCCGGATACACGCCGCCCGCGACCAGGCCAGCATAGTGGGCCATGTCGACGAAGAGGTAAGCACCGACCGAATCGGCGATCTCGCGGAAGCGCTTGAAATCGATATGGCGCGGATAGTTGGAGGCGCCGGCGATGATCAGCTTCGGCTTGTGCTGCTGGGCCAGGTCATTGACCTGTTCCATGTCGATCAGGTTGGTGTCGCGCGTCACGCCGTAGGGCACGACATTGAACCACTTGCCTGACTGATTGGCCGGGGAGCCGTGCGTCAGGTGACCACCGCAGGCCAAGTCCATGCCCATATAGGTGTCGCCCGGCTGGAGCAGCGAGAAGAAAACGGCCTGGTTGGCCTGGGCGCCGGAGTGCGGCTGGACGTTGGCGAAGGCGCAGTTGAACAGTTGCTTGGCGCGTTCGATGGCCAGGCGCTCAACGTCATCGGCGTATTCGCAACCGCCGTAATAACGGCGGCCGGGATAGCCCTCGGCATACTTGTTGGTCAGCACGGAGCCCTGCGCTTCCAGAACGGCCTTGGAGACGATGTTTTCCGAGGCGATCAGCTCGATCTGGTCCTGCTGGCGATGCAGCTCGCCCTTGATGGCCGCCATGACTTCGGAGTCTTGCGTGGCGAGGTCGTTGTTGAAGAAGCCTTGCGGGATGAATGAGCCGGCGTTCGCGGGTGCGTTCAAGGGAGCGATTCCTGTGCTGGAGGAAGGATAAGGGGGATATGGGGAGCGTTTACGCTTATAGCCAGCACGAGGCAAGGTTTTTAAGAGGATTAACCGTCAAACCAGCTTGCCGCGCCCGGAGGTGTCGGGCTTCTGTCCGCTGGCGCTGCTACCCTGGCCACGCTTTTCGGCCAGCTTGTTTTTCAGCTTGAGCACGGCCAGGCGCTTGACGCCTTCCGGATCGTTGACCGGCCCCATGGCCGAAACCTCTTCCGCAGTATCGGCGTCAATCGCCGTGACCTTCAGGTAAGGCCCCTTGCGCTGCATTTCGAGATAGATTTCGGACATAAGCTATTGTGTCGCGACTCTGTCTTTGTGACAAGCCGCTCACAGAAAAGGTTATCCGTGAAAGATTAGGCTACCGCCGGCAGGCGGGCCACGTTGCACATGGTCCAGAGCTTGTCCATCGACTCGACCAGGTGATCGATCATCTCGTCCGTATGGTCCGGCGACGGGGTGAAGCGCAGGCGCTCGGTGCCCTTCGGCACGGTCGGGTAGTTGATCGGCTGGACATAGATGCCGAAATCATTGAGCAGCATGTCCGAGACCATCTTGCAGTGCTTGGCGTTACCTACCAGCACCGGCACGATATGCGACTGCGTCGGGAAAGTGGCGATGCCTTTGGCGCGCAGTTTCTTCAACAGGCTTTGTGCGCGTTCCTGATGGGCGACGCGGCGCTCATTATGTTCCTTCAGGTACTTCACCGAAGCCGCGGCGCCGGCCATGACGGCGGGGGGCAGCGAGGTGGTGAAGATGAAACCCGAAGCCCACAGGCGAATGGCATCGACCATGGCCGAGGTGCCGGCGATATAACCACCCATCATGCCGAACGCCTTGCCGAGCGTACCTTCGATGATGTCGATCTCGCCCATGATACCATCACGTTCGGCGACGCCGGCGCCACGTTCACCATAGAGGCCAACGGCATGGACTTCATCGATATAGGTCAGGGCATTGTATTTTTTCGCCAGGGCCACGGTGCCGCGGACGTCGGAGATATCGCCGTCCATCGAATAGACCGATTCAAAGGCGATCAGCTTTGGCGCATTGGCCGGCGCCGCCTTCAGCAGCTCTTCGAGGTGTTCGAGATCGTTGTGGCGGAAGACATGGCGTTCGCCACGACCATTGCGGATGCCCTGGATCATCGAGGCGTGGTTCAGTTCATCCGAGAAGATGATCAGGCCGGGCAGGATCTTGTAGAGCGTCGTCAGGGTCGCTTCGTTGGCGACATAGCCGGAGGTGAAGACCAGGGCCGCTTCCTTTTGGTGCAGGTCGGCCAGTTCAGCTTCGAGGTTGTTATGATACCAGGTGGTGCCGGAGATATTGCGCGTGCCGCCCGAACCGGACCCGACATCGTCGATCGCCTGGTGCATGGCGTCCATGACGACCGGATTCTGGCCCTGGCCGAGATAATCATTGGAACACCAGACGGTAACGTCCTGCTCACTGCCGTCTTCCCTGATCCAGGTGGCGCGCGGAAACTGGCCGACGTGACGCTTCAGATTGGCGAACACGCGATAGCGCCCTTCGGCGCGAACAGCTTCTACAGCGGCCTCGAAAGCGGCATTATAGTTCATATCACACTCCGACGGCGACACTTTCGCCGCGTATCCTGTTGACGAAATAGCGCTTCCGTCAGGGCCGATCAAGTCATCCGGGGGTAAAATAACCCGCCGGAGATATTCAAAATGACATTGCGGCAAATCCGTTTCAAATTCCAGCGGTTTTACTTAAGAGTGGCTGCGCACATTGTCGCAGCAAGGGGGAGGACGCCATGTCGAAAATCTGGATATGCCTGTTTCGCGGCATCAATGTCGGCGGTAATAACAAGCTGCCGATGAAGGATTTGACAAAAGTCATGCTGGCGGCGGGGCTGAGCGACGTGAAGACCTATATCGCCAGCGGGAATGTGCTGCTCGGTTCCGATCTTGATCAGGCCACGCTGGAAAAGCTGATGGGTGATCTGGTCGAGACAAATTTCGGTTTCCGGCCGTCGATCTTTCTGATCACGCTGTCGCATCTGGAAAAGGTGCTGGCGGAAAACCCCTATCGGGACCGCGAACACCAGGGCAAGGCGCAGCATGTTTTCTTCTTTAAGGCACCGCCGGAGAAGGTGCACCGCGACCTGCTCGACAGCCTGAAGATCGACAGCGAAGCCTATGAAATCACAGATGAAGTGATGTATCTCTATGCACCGGAAGGCATTGGCCGCTCAAAGATGGCCGAAAAGCTCGCCCGCGCCATCAAGGCGGATATGACCGCCCGCAATTTGAATACGGTCGAGACATTAAAGGATATGGCAGCGACGCTATCCTGACTACAGACACCCCGCCTCATCTTCCGTACCCCAAGCTTCAATCAGGCGATGCTGATTGTCAAACCTAACAACAACCTCAAAATGGAGTGAGCACGGCAGTCCTTCGACTGACCGCTCATAAAATTGACTGCCGGGGGGAAATTGCTTGGGCTTTCGCCAGGAAAAGGTTTTATCCGAATCTACCGTGTACTTTGCCCTTGATAACCGCTGAAGGACGTCGCCTTCAGCATCACCCGTCTTGAAAGGCTTCGGCGTCAGCGCAATCGCCGTTCCCCATTCATGGCTGCCATCACGAATAGTACGTGTGACGGCATCATTCGGTTTTGTGATCTCTGTATAGATGAGCAGCCCGATCAAAATGCTCGTTTGCCTGAACGACGCATTCAGCATGAATAAAGCCGCAAATCCAATCGTGAGGCATATTACGGTCAGCAGAATTCGACGCTTTTTCATAACTCCCCCAGCCAAAGCCCCTTCCTAACTTACAACCAAAACGCGCTTTGTCGACTGCCGAGGAAAAAGGATCGATCAACAGGTTACACAGATTAATTCGTGCAATTACTGGCCAATGGCCTATATCACGGCCAATAGTTTGAGAGGCGCGAAGCGCCATCTTAATCTGTGCCAATCTGTGTAATCTGTGGATCCCCTTTCTTAAGAGTACGCCATGACCTTCAATCCAATCCTTGCCCCCTATCCTGCCGGCCGGCCGCGTCGACTGCGCCAAAGCCCGTGGATACGCGATCTGGTGGCGGAAAATCGCCTGCACGTCTCGGACCTGATCTGGCCGATCTTCGTCCACGACCAGGACAAGGCGCGCGAGGCTATCGGTTCACTGCAGGGCGTCGATCGCCTGAGCATTGCCGAGGCCGTGAAGGAAGCCCGCGAAGCAAAGGCGCTCGGAATCAATGTGATAGCGTTGTTTCCTCACCTGAATGAGAAGATTCGCACCGCCGATGCAAAGGCCGCCATCGATCCGGAAGGCCTGATCGTCCAGACCTGCCGCGCCATCAAGGCCGCCGTGCCGGATATCGGCCTGCTGGTCGATATCGCGCTCGATCCCTATACCGATCACGGCCATGACGGCCTGCTGATCGACGGCAAGATCCATAACGACGCCACGGTCGACATGCTCGTGCAGCAATCCCTGGCCCTGACCGCCGGTGGCGCCGATATTCTGGCGCCGTCCGACATGATGGACGGCCGCATCGGTGCGATCCGCACCGCTCTGGAAGCCGCTGGCCATCAGGACACCATGATTATGTCCTATGCCGCCAAATATGCCTCGGCCTTCTATGGCCCTTATCGTGATGCCATCGGCGTCAAGGCGCTGAAGGGCGATAAGAAGACCTACCAGATGGATTCCGCCAATACCGAGGAAGCCCTGCGCGAGGTCGCCATCGATATCTCCGAAGGCGCGGACATGGTGATGGTCAAGCCCGGCCTGCCCTATCTCGATATCGTTCAGCGCGTATCGGATACCTTCAAGGTGCCGACCTTCGTCTATCAGGTCAGCGGCGAATATGCGATGATCAAGGCAGCCGTCGAGAAGGGTTATATGGACCACGATCGCGGCGTGATGGAAACCCTGCTGGCCTTCAAGCGCGCCGGCGCTTCGGGCATCCTGACCTATTTCGCCAAGCACGTTGCCGAACTTTTAAAGGCCTGATCATGGACATCTACAAAGACCTGCAAAAGGCCCTCAATGCCGGCACCTATGTGCGCCTGACCCTGGCCGATGGTGAGCATGAAGGCTTTATCATCGCCCTTAGTCCTGCGCTGGTCCTGCTACAGGCGATCCATGAATGGCAGGATGTCGGCGCGCTGGTTGCACCCGTCGAACAGGTTGAGGCCATCGAGATTTCGGACTATCACGACGACCAGATGAAGATTCTCGACTTTAACAGCGTCAAGCGCACCAAGCGCTATGGCTGGGTGCGGCTCGGTGGCTGGAACGACCTGTTCAAGTCCTTGCAGTTCAAGGAAAAGTTCGTTGTCGTCTCAGCTGAGGATGGTGCCGAAGTCGGGACGGTCGATGCGATCGAGGCCGATTGCGTGGTGATCAAGGCGATCGATCCCGGCGGCAACTGGCAGACCGACGAGGTCGAATGGCCGTTCGATGATATCACGCTGGTGCAGTTTGACGACAGCTACAGCCGCACCCTGCAACGCTATGTCGAGAAACGCGCCGCGAACTAACGGCTATTTGCGTTTTTGGCGCCGCGCTTCCAGACGGGCGTGGAGCGAGGACGTATCCCAGCGCCGGCCGCCCATGGATTGGACTTCCGAATAGAACTGATCGACCAGCGCCGCCACCGACAGGTGTGCGCCATTGGCCCGCGCTTCATCGAGTGCGATACCCAGATCCTTGCGCATCCAGTCCACAGCAAAACCGAAGTCGTATTCGTCCTTCGCCATGGTGGCCCAGCGGTTCGACATCTGCCAGGATCCGGCCGCACCCGCCGAAATGGCACTGAACACCAGCTCCGGATCAAGGCCCGCGCATTTGGTGAAATGCAGGGCCTCGGCCACGCCCTGGACCGCGCCGGCAATGGCGATCTGGTTGGCCATCTTGGCCATCTGGCCGGCACCCGCCTCGCCCAGATGGGTGATCGACTTGGTATAGGGCCTGGTCAGTTCAACGACTTCGGCGTAGCGCGCCGCATCGCCGCCCACCATGATCGACAGCTGACCATTGACGGCCCCGGCTTGCCCGCCCGAAACCGGCGCATCGTAAAAAGTAATGTGTTTTTCAGCACATAACGCTACCATTTCACGTGACAGTTTGGCGGATGTGGTGGTGTGATCGATGATCAGCGAACCCGGTTTCATATGCGAGATCGCGTTCAGAACGGTCTGGCGAACATCCTCATCACGGCCGACGCACAGGATCAGGACCTGCGCCCCCATCAGGGCCGTGCCCAGGGTAGCCTCGGCGTGCATACCGTATTCTTTGGCCCAGTCGAGCGCCTTCTGATGCGAGCGATTGAACCCCGTCACCTTGTAACCGGCCTTGACCAGATGGCCTGCCATCGGCGCGCCCATAATTCCCAGACCGGCAAAACACAGCTTCATAACGCACTCCTGATATCTGAACTACTGGCCGATCTGACCATATTTGCCCCGAAAAAAGGTCAGGCCTTTTGCCTCCGGGTCGGTCTCGAAAGACTGGACTTCGCCGACGATGACGAGATGATCCCCGACGATACGTGATTCATACAGTTCGCAGCCGAAAAAGCCGATGACATCATTCAGTTTCAGCGGGTCGTGCGGACAGGTCACGCCCTCTTCCGGCACGATATGGGCGCTGCCACTGGCGAAGCGGCGCGACAGGTCTTCATGATCGCCATTGAGGATATTGATGCCGAAGGTCTGCGCGCCGGCATAGAGATCATAACGGTGCGCCTTGAGATCGAGGCACCACTGCACCAGCGGCGGATCGAGCGATACCGAGCTGAAAGAATTGGCGGTCATGCCGACAACATGGCCATCGACATGGTCCGGATCGGCCACCGTGATCACGCAGACGCCGGTGGCGAAACCGCCCATGGCATGGCGCAGGGCCTTTTTATCGATCAGCGGGTCGGCGGTGTTCGAGGTCATGCGCTAGGACGTAATGGACACCGCCGCGCAAAGCAATCGCTGATGCGCGTTTTTGCCAGATGAATTTTACCAGATGATTTTGCCCGCGCCGTCGCCATGGGGGCAACTCTAAACAGGCTGTTAACCCTGTCGCAGATAGTCTGGCGACCAGATTCTGCGAAAGTAAGTGTTCATGGCCAGCCGCGACGCCCCCGTCGTCATCAAGAAAGTCAAGAAGGTCGTCGGTGGCGGACACCACGGCGGCGCCTGGAAGGTGGCCTATGCCGACTTCGTGACGGCCATGATGGCCTTCTTCCTGTTGATGTGGCTGATCAACACCACCTCGCCCGAACAAAAACGCGGCGTGGCCGACTATTTCGCACCGGCCAATGTGTCTCAATCGACCTCCGGCTCCGGCGGCATTCTGGGCGGCCAGGCGCTCGGCAAGGATGGCGATAAGAATGAAGGCACCATGTCCTTCATCGAACAGATGGCGCCCAAGCCGCCCGAAACCCAGGACAGCGACGGCACGGCAACCGAAACCAAGGGCGCCGGCGCCGCAGCCGACACGCCTGAGGATTCCGACGCTCAGAAGCGCGAACAGCAGTCCTTCCAGAGCGCGGCCGAATCCCTGCGTCAGGCCCTGCAGGACATGCCGGAACTGACCGAGCTATCGAAGAACATACTGGTGGACCAGACGCCGGAAGGCCTGCGTATCCAGCTGATCGACCAGGAAGGCCGCTCGATGTTCAACGAGAATTCGACCCAGCCGAATGACCGGGCCAAGATCCTGCTGCGCGCCGTCGCCAAGGTGATCAATCAGTTGCCGAACCGCATCTCGATCACCGGCCACACCTCGGGCTCGCCGGGCCAGGCCGGGCAGAATCCGAAGGATTGGTCGCTATCGAGCGGTCGCGCCGATGCGGCACGCGCCATTCTGCAAGCCGCGGGCGTCGATCAGGACCGTATCGCCATGGTCTCCGGCAAGGCGGCGAAGGAACCGCTCTATCCGGACGATCCGTCCCTGGCCGGTAACCGCCGGATCGCCATCGTTCTGCTGCGGGAAGCGCCCGTTCTGCCGCAGTAGAGTCGCTTTGATACGATAAGCCGGGATTTGCGCTTGCCGTTCGGGGAAATTTGCGTTCAACTGTAAGGGCGGTATGTTCCGCCGCAGATACAGGGACTTGTACGGCGTAAGATGAGCGAACACTTTCCAGGTCGAAAGCTCAGATACTATCTGACCATTCCCGGTCCCTGCCCTTACCTGCCCGGTCAGGAAGAGCGCAAGGTCTTCGTACACCTGCCGCCGCTCGAAGCAATCAGCGTCAACGACCAGCTGTCGGCCATCGGTTTCCGCCGCTCACAGAATATCGCCTATCGCCCCGCCTGCCAGACCTGCCGCGCCTGTCAGAGCGTGCGCATTCCGGTCAAACGCTACCAGCTGTCAAAATCGGACAAGCGCGTGGTCAGGGCCAATGCTGACCTGACCAAGGCCTTTGTCGAAGCCGAGGCCAGTCGCGAACAGTTCGACCTGCTGCAACGCTACCTGAAGGCGCGCCATCCCGATGGCGGCATGATGGATATGAGCTGGCCAGATCTGGTGGCCATGGTCGAAGATACGCTGGTCCGCACGCACATGATCGAATACCGGCTGGATGGTCAGTTGGTCGCCTGCGTGCTGGTCGATGCGCTGAATGACGGGCTGTCGCTGGTCTACAGTTTCTATGATCCGGACCTGATGGCGCGTTCGTTGGGCCGCTACATCATCCTCGATCATATCGATCAGGCCGGGCGCGCCGGCTATGACCATGTCTATCTCGGTTACTGGGTGAAGAACAGCCCGAAGATGGATTACAAGGCGCGCTACCGACCGTTGGAAGGCCTGACGGACATGGGCTGGCAGGAGATCGACCCGGAGGCTTGAGCCCGGGGCGGAACAAGCAAGACACCCCACTACTAACATTTAGGGCGGGCAGGTTCCCCTCCCCATCGAAGATGGGGAGGTACAAAACTAGAGGCGCAGCTTTCTCAGTCCGCGCGGGGCGATCCGGCCTACGGCGGCGCGCTTGCCGACATAGTCCTTCACATCCTTGAAGTCACGCGCCTTACCCGAACCATCGTACCACTGGGCGCCGGCTGCCATGTCGAATACGGCGATGTCCTTCACACCGCCATCCTTGTAACCTTGCAGCTTGACGCCTTTGCCGCGCGCCATTTCCGGCAGTTCTGACACCGGATAGACCAGCAGCTTGTTGTTTTCACCGAGGATCATGATGTGATCCCCCGTCACAGCCAGGGCGGCAAAGGCCTCTGTGCCATCGGCATTCAGCACCTGCTTGCCGGCGCGCTTGTTGGCGACCGCATCTTCTTCGTTCATCACGAAGCCGTAGCCATTCTTGGACACCATGACACGCTTCTGGCCCGGTTTCATCATGAAGACGTTGACGATCTTGGCGCTTTCCTCGATATCGAGCATCAGGCGCAGCGGCTCTCCATTGCCGCGTCCTGAAGGCAGCTTGTCGCAGCCCAGCGTCAGGAAACGGCCATCGGTGGTCAGGATCAGCAGCTTGTCGGTGGTGAAGCCCGGCACCAGATGCGCCAGCTCATCGCCTTCCTTGAACTTCAGCTCAGACGGGTCCTCCACCTTACCCTTGGCGGCACGAATCCAGCCGCGCGCCGACAGGATGACCGTGATCGGTTCCTTCGGCAGGTAGGATTCGATGGCAGACACCTCGATGCCGACCGGTGCATCGGCGAAGGTAGTGCGACGCGGCGACAGCATTTTCTTGCGTACCTCGACCAGTTGCTGGTCGATGCGCTTCCATTGCATTTTTTCACTGCCAAGCAGTTCCTTGAGCGCATCGCGTTCTTCCGAGAGCTTCTTGTGCTCGTCGGTGATGGTCATTTCTTCCAGTCGCGCCAACTGGCGTAGACGGGTATCGAGAATATAGTCGGCCTGCAGTTCGCTTAAGGCAAAACGCGCCATCAGCACGTCACGCGGCTTTTCCTCCTCGCGGATGATACGGATCACCTCGTCGAGATTGAGGAAGGCGATCATCAAACCATCGAGCAGGTGCAGGCGCTTTTCGATGCGTTCCAGGCGCCAGTTCGACATGCGGATCAGCACGACACGACGGTGATCGAGGAAGGCGACCAGGCAGTCCTTCAGCCCCATGACGCGCGGCGTGCCGGTGGCGTCCAGCACGTTCATATTGACGCCAAAGCGTGTTTCGAGATCGGAGATCTTGAACAGGCTCTCCATCATCACTTCGGGTTCGATGTTACGCGACTTGGGTTCCAGGATCAGGCGGACTTCTTCGTCGGATTCGTCACGTACATCGCCCAGCAGCGGCGCTTTCTTGTTCTCGATCAGATCGGCCAGTTGCTCGATCAGGCGCGACTTCTGCACCTGATAAGGAATTTCGCGCACGATGATACGCCAGTTGCCGCGCCCCAGGTCCTCGACCTCATAACGCGCACGGGTGCGAATCGAACCGCGACCGGTCTTGTAGGCCTCAAGGATCGACGCCTTGGATTCGACGCAGATGCCGCCGGTCGGGAAATCCGGACCGGCGATAAATTCCATCAGCTCTTCGGTGGTGGTATCCGGCTTGGTCAGCAGCTTGCGGCAGGCATCGATCAGTTCGCCGACATTATGTGGCGGGATCGAGGTCGCCATGCCGACGGCGATCCCCTGGGCGCCATTGGCCAGCAAGTTGGGGAAACCTGCCGGCAGCACGACCGGCTCTTCATCGCGTTCGTCATAGGTAGCGCGGAAATCAACCGAATCCTCGTTGATTCCCTCCAGCAGCAGCATGGCTGCCACGGTCAGGCGGCATTCGGTATAACGCATGGCGGCGGCGTTATCGCCGTCGATATTACCAAAATTGCCCTGGCCCTCGACCAGCGGATAGCGCTGGGCAAAATCCTGCGCCAGACGGACCAGCGCATCATAGATCGAGGCGTCGCCGTGCGGGTGGAAGGTACCCATGACTAGACCGACCACGGCGGCGCATTTGCGCGCGGCGGCTTCCGGGCTGAGGCGCATATTGCCCATACCGTACAGCACGCGGCGGTGAACCGGCTTCATGCCATCGCGCACGTCCGGCAGCGCGCGGGAACTGATAGTGGAGAGCGCATAGGCCAGATAACGCCGCGAAAGCGCATCGCCCATCGGCTCATCAATGATACGCCCACCGGCGTCGTCGGGAATCACGTCAGTACTCATGCGCGCAGGCTAAAGCCTGCAAGGAGTCAAGACAAGACCCTGCCCGGCCACGCATTCACTTGTTCACGGTTTAATCCGGCGAAGTGCAGTTCAGCCCGCCCGGCCGATCAGGTTGCGCCCGGCATCCTTGGCGGCATAGAGCGCCTGGTCGGCCTCGCGATAGAGCTGGTCCGGCGACAGACCGCGATACCACTGGGCGACCCCGGCCGAAAAGGTATAGCGCAGGGTCACACCGCCAAAGGCTATCCTCTGGTCGCGCAGATGGGCCTGCAGGCGTTCGATAACCGCGCAGGACTGCTTCAGATTGGCGCCTGGCATCAGGATAAGAAACTCCTCGCCGCCAACCCGGCCGATAATATCGCGTTCGCGCAGGGCCGCCGCCGCCGAGGTGGCGAAATGGACCAGCACCTGGTCGCCGGCATCGTGGCCGAACCGGTCATTGATTGACTTGAAATGATCGAGATCGATCAGCACGGCGGAGAATATATCATTCGTGCCGGTGGCATGGTCCACCAGCGCATTGAAGCGCTTCATGGTAGCGCCCCGATTGAACAGGCCAGTCAGGTGGTCGGTCTCGGCGGCCGTGATCGCTGCGTCACGATCGGTGGTCAGGCGGAATTCGCGGCGCTTGACCGAGGTGATATTAGCCACCGACAGTATCATCCAGCCATCCGGCAGGGTCGCCTCGCTAATCCAGAACCAGCGGCCATCGACCATATCGACTTCAAATTCACGCACCGGCTCGCTGCGTCGCCTGGTTTTCGCTTTCGCCAGCCAGGCGTCGATGTCCTGGGTTTCGATCCGGGGGCCGCGACCGGTTTGCCAGCAATGGCGCATCAGGCTGTCGAAGGTTTGCGGGCCCGGCTGCATGTCGTAAAGCGCCCTGAACCCTTCCGTGGCCAGACAAATGCTGTCGTCCGGCGCGAAAACCGCCATGCCACGGCCGCTGATCAGCAGCCCCTGGGCGATGCGCACGATCATGTCTGGCGTAGGCGCGGAAAGCGGCGCTTCTGCTGGCAGGCTTTTCGTGTTTTGAACGACGTTTCGGTTACGGGGCATACAGGACGGCAGGCAGTTACCAGTTGAGCTGGCAGCCTATCAGAGCGGCGTTATTTTCAGATTAAGACGCGCAAAAAACCTTGCGTCTAAAACAGCGCGTCGACTTCGCTCTGCAGGCTCTTCTGCGCCGGGCTGCGGCCATGGATGTGCGAATCCATCTCCACCACCAGGCCCTTCATGTCACGCAGGCGGTCGCTGAGATCGGCATGGGCCGCCGGATCTTCGAGATTGGCGGTCATCAGGACACGGATCGAGGTATCGAACATCGTCAGGGCGCGTTCGCAGGCGGCATCGAATTCGCCGCGGATATCGGCCGGTGCGTGCTCGTAGGCCGCGATCACTACATCCTTCAGTTCAAAACCGGATTTTTCGAAGTGCTCGATATAGCCGCGCGGATGCCAGTCGGCCAGTTCCTCGGCCATGTCCGGCATATCGAGGCCCATTTCGAATAGCATGATGGCTTCGTTGAACAGGTTCAGGTAGTCGGTTGCCAGTCCGGTGGCCGGATTGACATTGGCGGCTAATATCTCCTGCTCACTGTATGACAGCATCGAAACCCCAGAAATGTAACGAAGTTATGACACATATCCGTTACCAAACCGTATTGTCCTGTTTAAGGACTGAGGTGAGTCGCGCCAAGACCCTATCTTGACAGGCTGTCTTTCAGACGCAGACGGATGTCCGGCAGGGGTTTGTTATGCGGATGGAAGACATGGCGCTCCAGAAAAAAGCCCGTCAGCTCCATACCTTTCACTATATCGCCCTCGGCCAGACCGCCCTGTGATGACAGCATGAAGCCCGGCAGCGGCAGGAGCTTGTCATGATAGGGCGCGCCGGCGGACCGGCTGACCGCCCTGCCCGATTTCGGACTGACATAGACCAGGTCGTCGTGTTCGCCACTGACGGCGCAGGCGCCGAGATCGAGCCCGAAGCCCAGGGCCTCCAGTAAACCAGCCTCATAGCGGACATAGACGGCAGGCCAGATGTCTTCAAAGGCGAACATACCCATCAGGGCCGACAGGGCATGATAGATGCCGAGCTGGCGGTCTCGTTCAGGCAGGATTTTCTGCGTCATCAGGCAGGCGCACTGCAGGCCCAGAAGCCCAATGGGGTCGTCAAGCAGGTCCGGCGACGGCCCGGCGGCCTCCAGGGTGGCGGCGCCGAGCTGATCGGCATGGCGGGCGCGATAGGCAAAGAGGACGCGGGCGCCGGGCTGAAGCAGCGGTTTGATCCGCCGCGAAGCGCCACCGGCGATATGGGCAGCATAGACGCCGTGGTTTTCGGTCAGGACATGGACAATGGCGCCCGTTTCGCCGTGGCTGCGGGCACCAAGGACTATGGCCTCGTCCTCAAATTCCATCAGGACTCGTATTCCAGCCCGAACTGAGCATACAGAGCGCGATCCTCGCTCCACTTTTCCTCGACCTGCACATGCAGGAACAGATGCACCTGACGATCAAGCAGCTTGCCGAGTTCCTCGCGCGACTTCATGCCGATCCACTTCAGGGTCTGGCCGTTCTTACCCAGAACGATCGACCGCTGGCTGTCGCGTTCAACGAAAATGGTCTGCTCGATACGCGCCGAACCGTCCGGCTTGTCTTCGAACTTGGTCGTCACCACGGCAGCGGCATAGGGCAGTTCCTCATGCACGCGCAGGAACAGCTTTTCGCGGGTGATTTCGGCGGCCAGGATACGCACCGGCGCATCGGCGGCCTGATCGGCCGGATAGAGCCACGGGCCTTCCGGCATCTTCTTTTCCAGCAGGGTACGCAGGTCCTTGACGCCATGGCCCTTCTCGGCCGAGATCATCAGTACGTCCTCGAAGACGCCCGTCTTGTAAAGCTCGTCGGCGATGGCCAGCAGGTTCTCGCTCTTCATCAGGTCGATCTTGTTGAGCGCCAGGATCGCCTTCGCCTTGTTATCCTGCAGCCCTTTGACGATCATGTCGACATCCTCGACCGCCTTGTGATCGGCGCCGGTTGCCTTGATGTCACCAGTCGGGTGGTTGACGGCTAACTGCGCGGCGGCATCGACCAGCAGTACGATGCAATCGGCATCCTCGGCGCCGCTCCAGGCCGACTTGACCATGGCGCGGTCCAGCCGGCGGCGCGGCTTGAAGATGCCCGGCGTATCGACCAGGATCATCTGGCAGTCGTCATGCAGGGCGATACCGCGCACCGGGAAGCGCGTCGTCTGCACCTTCTGGGTGACGATGGACACCTTGGTGCCGACCAGTTGGTTGACAAGCGTCGACTTGCCGGCGTTCGGCGCACCGATGATGGCGACAAATCCGCAGCGGGTTACAGGTTCGGTCAATTCAGTTTTTCTCGTTCGATAAGGCCAAGCGCGGCGGCCTTTTCGGCCTCCTGGCGGGATTTGCCGGTGGCCGATTGAGGTGTCAGGTCGTCGATGCGGACCTCTATGGTGAAGACAGGCGCGTGATCAGGCCCCTTGCGGCTGACCAGCGTATAGACCGGCGCGCCCATGCCGTGCGCCACCGACCATTCCTGCAGATAGGACTTTGGATTGGAGCGCGAGACATTGCCGCTCTCCTTCACCGCCCTGACCCACAGGGGCTTGAAGCAGCGCAGGACCGCCTCATAACCGCCATCGATATAGACGGCCGCCATCAGGGCCTCGCAGGCATCGCCGAGTATGGTCGGATTGCTGCGACCGCCGCTCTTGGTTTCGCCGGCGGCCAGGCGCAGGGCCGGGCCGAGGTCGATCTGGCGAGCAACATCGGCGCAGGTTTCGCGGCTGACCAGGGTATGAAAGCGACGCGACAGTTCACCTTCGCTGGCTTCCGGCAGGGCTTCCATCAGGGTTTCGGCGGTCATCAGGCCGAGCACGCGATCGCCCAGAAACTCCAGGCGTTCATTATCAGCCATCTTGCGTGCACCTTCGGCCACCGAGGCATGGGTCAGGGCCAGTTCGAGCAGTTCCGGATTGCGGAAGCTGTAGCCGAGCCTGGCCTGCAGGGCGTCAATAGCCTTCAGGCGCAGGTTCGACTCTTTCGATGGCGATACGCGGATGTTCATGCGCTGGCTTTACATCAAGCCATCGCCAAAGGCAAAGGATTGCGTTGTTTGTACACTGGGCCTTCAGCGGCCGCCAAAGCGAATCTGGAAGCCAACCTTGTTCTGGCTGAACCCGCACTGTTTATAGAAGGCCTGGACATGCGGTTCCGTGCGACCGGTCAGGAGCATGAGTTTGTAATACCCTGCCGCCTCGGCGCGCCAGGCGGCTTCCACCAGCAACGCCCGGCCAATACCCTGACGCCGATAGCCATCATCGGTCACGACATTTTCGACAAGGGCATAGGGCGCGCCGCCGCGCGTCAGGTTGGGCACAATAACAAGCGTCACTGAGCCAACCAACTGCCCATCGACAACCGCCATCAGAACGGACAGTCCTGCCCTCGCCTGCATTTCAGTAAAAATCCGCGCTGCCATATCGCTAGGCAAGCGCGGATCGGAAGGGTGCAGTTGCGCATAAAGCGCAAGAAGACCATCCAGATCAGACGACACAGCCTCGCGGATCTGAACGGTCATCGCCCGCTTAGTGCAGCGACTTGAAGAAGCGGTCCCAGTGGAAGTTCAGCCAGGTCCATGGCTTCCACAGCGACGAGCCTTCCTTCCACGACATCAGGATCAGCACGGCGCGGCCTTCGAGATTGGCTTCCGGCACAAAGCCGACGCCGGGCTCGTAAGGGTCATCCGGCGAGAAGCGGCTGTCCAGCGAATTGTCGCGATTGTCGCCCATCATGAAGTAGTTGCCGGCGGGAACAACGAATTCACCGGTATCATCGGCGCGGCCGTCCTTGACGATGTCCTGCATCAGGTGGGTGCGGCCGTCCGGCAGGCTTTCACGATAGGCCGTGGCGTAACGCGGCTCGAAGCCCTTGGCCTCGACCGGCCCGATTTCGGTGGCCGGAACGGCGACGCCATTTACGTAGAGCTGGTCCTGACGCATCTGCACGGTATCGCCCGGCAGGCCGATCACGCGCTTGATATAGTCGGTCTTGTTGTCACGCGGCAGCTTGAAGACCACGATATCGCCGCGCTTGGGCGCGTGGTTCATGATGCGGCCCTTGATGAACGGCAGGGCAATCGGGAAGGAATATTTCGAGATGCCGTAATCCCATTTGGAGACGATGATGTAATCGCCTTCATAGAGGTTCGGCTCCATCGAGGCCGAGGGGATGGTGAAGGGCTGGAACAGGAAGGTGCGCAGGATCATCACCAGGATCAGCGCCACGGCGACCACGCTGAAGATTTCCTTGGCCTCGTCGACCGCGACCTGCTTGGCGTCGCGCGTATCGACCTCTTCCTCAGCTTCCGCTTCCGGCGTGGCGACCGTCTCGTGATCGACCTTGGCGGCGGTATTGGCCGCCGCGGCAATCGTCTCGTTCGCTGTATCGTCGCTTTTCGCCATAAGGAGAGCCCCCAAAGTGCCTTCAGTGTAACCGTATTGTTTCGTCACCTAACCACAGATTATGGCAAGCACAAGGCTCTTTTGGTTTACGGCCTCTCGGTCAGATTAAACCTTGTTTAGAATCAAGAGGCTTCGATGATCGCATAGGCCGTCGCATACGGGTCTTCGTCACTGAGACTGAGGTGTATATGCGCCGTGCGGCCTTCCGGCACCAGACCGCGCAGAACCTCGGCCGCACCGCCATGCAGGATGATGTGCGGCTTGCCCAGATGACCGGACACCACCTCGATATCGACGAACAGAAATCCGCGCACGCCGGTGCCGAAGGCCTTGGCCACGGCCTCCTTGGCGGCAAAGCGCTTGGCAAAACTTAAACCCGGCTTGGCGGCGGCGCGGGCATGCGCCTGTTCGCCCGGCGTGTAGATACGATCGAGAAAGCGGCCTTCGAAGCGTTGCATCGAGGCTTCGATGCGCCGGGAATCGCAGAGATCGACACCGATGCCCAATATCACTCGATGACGCCCTTGTGGTGCAGGTCGATCAGCTCGCGCATCCGGCGCAGGGCGGGTTCCAAGCCGGTGAAGATGGCCTCGCCGATCAGGAAATGACCGATATTCAGTTCGCGGATGTGCGGAATGCGCGCGATGAAGGGCACGGTGTCATAATCGATGCCATGGCCGGCATGAACCTCTATGCCCAGATCATGCGCCTGTTCAACAGCGGCGTGCAAACGGTTCAGTTCATTATTGAAAATGACGTCTTCCTGCTCACGAAAGGCATCGCACAGGGCGCCGGTATGAAACTCCACGACGGGCGCCCTCACCTTTGCCGCCGCATCGATCTGGGCCGGATCGGTCGCGATGAACAGGGACGAACGGATACCGACGGCATTGAATTTCGCCACGGCGGCGCCGACCGCCTCCAGCTGCCCGACCACATCCAGCCCGCCTTCGGTGGTACGCTCCTCACGGCGTTCCGGCACCAGACAGGCGGCATGGGGCTTCATTTTCAACGCCAGACCGACCATCTCATCCGTGACCGCCATCTCGAAATTGAGCGGGCGGCCAAAGGTGTCGCAGACCTCTTTCAAAGCCTTGACGTCCTTATCGAGGATATGACGACGGTCCTCGCGCAGGTGCGCCGTGATACCATCGACGCCGGATTTCAGCGCCAGTTGCGCCGCTCGCACCGGATCGGGCGCATGGCCGCCGCGTGCATTGCGCACCGTGGCGACGTGATCGACATTCAACCCCAGGCGGATACGGTCGTGCATGGCGCCTAAGCCTTGGCGAGGCGACGGCTGCCGGGGTCCTGGACCGGAATGGCGGCCAGTTCGGGCGGCAGGTTATCGGCAGGATAGGCCGGCACTTCCAGCGAAGCCAGGGCAATCAGCGGCACGCCGACATCGGCCTTGCCACCGGAACGATCGACGATACAGGCGGCCGCAATCACTTCCCCGCCAGCGGCCCGGATGGCGGCGATACATTCCCGCGACGACAGGCCGGTGGTGACGATATCCTCGACCATGACCACCTTCTGGCCCGGCTCGACATGGAACCCGCGGCGCAATTTAAATTCACCACCTTCACGCTCGACATACATCGACGGCACGCCGAGATGACGCGCGGTTTCGTAACCGGGGATGATCCCCCCAACGGCCGGTGAAATAGCGAGATCGACTTCGCCGACCTGCTGGATGATCTTCTGCGCCAGCGCCTTGCAAAGGCGTTCACAGCGATCGGCATTCATGAAGACGAGGTTCTTTTGCAGGAACATCGGGCTGTGCAGGCCGGACGACAGCACAAAATGGCCCTCACGCAGGGCATTGGCGGCGCGGAACTCGTTGATTACGTCTTCACTGGTCATGGGGCGGAAATCCTTTATCGAATAGCGGCTGTTTAACGCCTTCGACAAGGATTGGGAACAGGCTTACCGAAGTTTTTCCTATTCCTTTGCGATCCACCCTAATTCAGTAGCGGCTTTTTCCAATTTGGCATGAAAGCGCTCGTCATCCTCACGCCGCTCCTCCCAGGCCGGACTGAAATGGACCTGCTTTTTTGCATCGGCCAAACTCATTCCATATCTCTCTCTGAGAGCCTTAATGCACGCAATCTTGCCGTAACCTAAACTCTTCAGAAGAAGTATAGCCTGTTCGCTATCCTCAGGCATGTCATCAGGTAAAGTGACATTGAGTACAGCCATCTACCCCCTCACACGATCCACGCTTTCGATCATCGGCGAGGTGCGCAGGGCAGCCGAGATATTGGTGATGTGGCGGGCATCCAGCACTTCGATATCGAAATCGACATCGAGGAAATCCATCGGCTTGTTGGCAATACTGATATTGACGATATTGCCCTTGGCCTCGCCAATCAGCGTACAGGCCTGACCGAGCACGCCGGGCTTGTTCTGCATATTGACCCGCAGGCGCGCCACCGAGAGCGTGTTTTTCTCGGCGTTCAGCGTCCAGTGCAGATCGATCCAGCGGTCTTTCTCGCCGTCCATCGCTTCCAGGGCCTCAAGATTTTCGCATTCGATGGAATGGACGTGGACGCCATCATCCTCAACAATACCGATGATGCGATCCCCCGGCACCGGATAGCAGCACTTCGAGAACAGGACGGTCTGGCTTTCGCGCAAAGCGCTGCCGCGGACGAAGGCGCCACCGCCGGCCCCATCCCTGATGCGCGTCAGGGTATCGGTAGTCAGCACCATGGGCAGCTTCATGCCGGGGAAAATGGCTTCCAGCACCTTGGCCGGGAAGATCTTGCCGCGGCCCACCAGTTCAAACAGATCGTCCTCGCTGCTGGCATTGAAGCGCTCGAAGGCCGGGCGCCAGCTGATGTCCTTCAAAGCCTTGTCGACCTGGGCCGCCGCGCGCTCCACCGCCGTGCGGCCAAGCTTGATGAAGTCGCCCGCCTCGCGCTGGCGCAGGTGGCGGCGGATGGCCGAGCGCGCCTTGCCGGTGACGGTCAGCGAGAACCAGTCCTGATTGACGCGCGATTCCAGACCGGTAAGAATCTCCACCTGGTCGCCGTTCTGCAACACGGTACGCAGGGGCTTGTGTTCGCCATTGATCAGGCAACCGATGGCGGTTTCCCCCACCTGGGTGTGGACGGCGAAAGCGAAATCGAGCGGCATGGCGCCGCGCGGCAGGGAGATCAGGCGGCCCTTTGGCGAGAAGACGAACACCTGATCGAGGAACATCTCCATCTTGGCGTGTTCGACCCAGTCTTCGCTGTCACCGCCATTTTCGACGATATTGACGATATTGCGCAGAGAATTCATCGGGTTGCGGCCGCCATCGCGTGTGGCCGCTTCCTCGTCGAAGCCATAGGCCTGATTCTTATAGCCCCAGTGCGCCGCCACGCCCTCTTCGGCCACGCGATCCATCTCCTCGGTGCGGATCTGCAACTCGATGCGCGTACCCTTGTGGCCGACCACGGTGGTATGCAGGGATTTGTAGTTATTGGACTTCGGTGTCGAGATGAAGTCCTTGAAACGATCCTGCACACACGGCCAGGCACGGTGCATAATGCCGAGCGCGCGATAGCATTCCTCGACATTGGACACGACGACGCGGAAGGCATAGATGTCCGACAGCTGGGCGAAACCGACCGACTTACGTTGCAGTTTTCGCCAGATCGAATAGGGCGATTTCTCGCGCCCCATGACCCGCGCCGAAATGCCCTGCTTTTCCAGCTTGGCGGCGACATCGCGGGCAATGGCGGCGATGGTGGCGCCCTTCTCTTTCCGCATCTCCTCCAGACGATGGATGATCGCCTGATGGGCCAGCGGATTGATATAGGTGAAGGCCAGGTCTTCCAGTTCGGTAGCGAAGCGGTTGCAGCCAATGGAACGGGCCAGCGGTGCATAGACTTCCAGGGTTTCGCGGCTGATCCGTTCGCGCTTTTCCGGCGCCACGAAATGCAGGGTGCGCATATTGTGCAGGCGGTCAGCCAGCTTGACCAGCAGGACGCGGATATCCTTGGAAATGGCCAGGATGAACTTGCGCAGGTTTTCCGACGACTTGGTATATTCCGACTGCAGTTCCAGGCGGGTCAGCTTGGTGACACCCTCGACCATGTTGGCGATTTCCTCGCCGAACTTGCCGGCGATTTCCTCGTGCGTCGCCGGGGTATCCTCAATGGTGTCGTGCAGCAGGGCCGTAGCGATGGCCGAAGCGTCGAGCTTGTAGTCGGTCAGGATGCCGGCCACCTCGATCGGGTGGGCGAAATAGGGATCGCCAGAGGCGCGCAGCTGGGCACCGTGCATCTTCATGGCATAGACGTAGGCGCGGTTGAGCATGGCCTCGTCGACCGTTGGGTCATAGGCGGCCACGCGGTCGATCAGCTCGATCTGGCGCAGGAATTTCGGACGGTTGGGCGCGGGCGCGGCGGGCTCCGGCTGCACACCGGGCACGGATACGGCAACGGACGCGTTATCCGTCTCATTTGCCTTGTCCAGTAACCGTTCGCTTTCCGCCGACATGCCGTAGTCCTACGCTAAACCACCCCTTAGAATAACAGCCAAGGGGGTTAAAAAGTCTCTCACAAGTGCAGATTTACACAAGCAAAAAAGGCTCAAGGATGACCCTGAGCCTTTTAAATAATAAGTGATGCCGTAAAGTCCAGTCGCGCGCTTAGTAGCGCTCTTCCTGGCCGCCGTCGCGGTCGGATTGCAGGGCGCGGATCAGTTCCGATTCCGACATTTGCTGGTGCGACGGATCGGCCAGCAGGGCCAGGGTTTCGGCCTCTTCCTCGGCTTCGGTGCGCTCATCGACGCGTTGCAGCGAGGCGATCAGGCTTTCGGTCAGGGTGCCGGGCTCCAGAACGCCATCGGCGATTTCGCGCAGGGAAACGACCGGGTTCTTGTCGTTGTCGCGCTCGACCAGGATGGAGGAACCCGACGAGATAGCGCGGGCGCGATGGGCGGCCAGCAGGACGAGGTTGAAACGGTTGTCGATCTTTTCGACGCAATCTTCGACGGTGACGCGAGCCATCAGGCACCTCAGGGAAAGTAAGGTCTTCGCTTGGCCAGCACAGGGTTTGGCGGCCATTGGGCGAAGACAAAAGAGTCATGAACCGGTGCCAATAGCGCGTGTCGGGCGAAAAGACAAGGCATTCCTTATTCAGGGAATGACACAGGTAAGGTTTTAGCTTAAGAGGACAGTGTGAAAATCAGATCTTTTTTGACTGTTGCGATCAATGCTTTTCTTGTCATGACCGTTGCGGTCGCGGCGGCCGCCGCCCAGACACCGGACACGCAGAAGCCGTTCAGCGATCACCTCAGTGGCCAAGTCATTTACCACGGCAGCTATCATGGCGCGGTAACGCAGACCCCCGATCATACATCAATCAAGAACGGACGCCTCAACTTCATTATTGGCGGCGGTAAAGCCATCAAGGTCGATGGCGATATCGATATTACTCTGCAGATCGACGGCCCGAACGTCACCCTGACCTCACAGACGACGGGACCCTTTTCGACCGGCGCCATAACCGGCACCCGCGAGGGCGCGAACTGCATATTTCCTCAGACAAACGGCACAATTATCGCTTATTGCGGACAGGATGGCTTTCGTGGGCAATTCAAGACCAACAAGGGCGAGGCACCCAGGATTGAAATCGATATTGACACCGTCATGACAGAAACGGTCGACACTGCAGAACAGAAGAAGTAGCGCGCCAATGACGCCCAGTGACGCCCAGTGACGCATTGACACGATGTCCCGCGCGTGACAAAAGGCGCGCCATGATCACGTCCAAAGCCATTCTCGCGCACCTTATTGGCACCCTGCTCGCTTGATAGCGATCAGGTGTTCTCCGCGCGACTTTTTTGGCCTTCCCTCCCGTTTCGGGTTTCGATCATGCTCTCTCTTCTGCTACATACCGCGCGAATTCGCACCAGCTTGCAGGCCCGCGCCAGTCTTCGTGATTTGGCCTGTAAGCCGAGATCAAGCGCGTCACCCGATTACGCTCATTTGAAAAGTAAGGGTTTTTACCCATGATGTTGTCCAATCCCGCCACCAAGTACCGCCCGTTCGAATTAGGTCTGGACATGTCCGACCGCACCTGGCCGTCAAAGACGACCACAAAGGCGCCGCGCTGGCTTTCGACCGACCTGCGTGACGGCAATCAGGCGCTGGCCGATCCGATGGACGTCGAAAAGAAGATGATGTTCTTCAACCTGCTGGTGAAGGTGGGCCTGAAGGAGATCGAGGTTGGTTTCCCCTCCGCCTCGCAGACCGAGTTCGACTTCGTGCGCAAGCTGATCGACGAAAACCTGGTGCCGGACGATGTCACCATCCAGGTGCTGGTCCAGTCGCGCGAAGACCTGATCCTGCGCACCTTCGAATCCCTGCGCGGGGCAAAGAAGGCGATCGTTCACCTGTACAACGCCACCAGCCCCCTCTTCCGCCGCGTGGTCTTCAACCGCAGCAAAGAAGAAGTTGTCCAATTGTCGGTCGAGGGCATGCGCCTGCTGCGCGAGGAAGCCGCGAAACAGCCGCAGACCCAGTGGGGCTTCGAGTACAGCCCGGAGACCTTCACCGCCACCGAGCCGGAATTCGCGCTGGAAGCCTGTGAAGCGGTGATCAAGGTGGTCGAGCCGACACCGCAGAACCCGCTGATCCTCAACCTGCCGGCCACGGTCGAGGTTGCCGGTCCGCACATCTATGCCGACCAGATCGAATGGTTCTGCCGCCATATCTCCAAGCGCGACAGCGTGATCATCAGCCTGCACCCGCACAATGACCGCGGCACCGGCATCGCCGCGGCCGAACTGGGTCTGCTGGCCGGCGCCGACCGCATCGAAGGCTGCCTGTTCGGCAATGGCGAGCGTACCGGCAATGTCGATCTCGTCACCCTGGCGCTCAATCTCTATACGCAGGGCGTTTCGCCGGAACTCGACTTCTCCAATATGCGCGAAGTCGTGAACACGGTCGTTCACTGCAACAATATCCCGGTCCATCCGCGCCACCCCTATGCCGGCGAACTGGTCTTCACCGCCTTCTCCGGCTCCCACCAGGACGCCATCAAGAAAGGCTTCGCGGCGCACGAAAAGCGCAATGACGGCTACTGGGAAATGCCCTACCTGCCGATCGACCCTGCCGATCTCGGCGAAAGCTACGAGGCGGTCATCCGCGTCAATTCGCAATCCGGCAAGGGCGGCATCGCCTGGATACTGGAACAGAGCCACGGCCTGAAGCTGCCGCGCAAATTCCAGGTCGATTTCTCGCGCAAGGTCCAGGAAATCACCGATGCCTCCGCCAAGGAAGTCAGTGGCGGCGACATCTGGGACGCCTTCCAGTCGTCCTATCACCTGACGGGCGCCCAGAAATACGAACTGATCGAGTACGAACACGCCGGCCCGGTGCGTTCGGACGCGAAGCGGACCTTTGTCGGACGAATTATAAAGGACGGAATCGAGACCTCGGTGGTGGGCCACGGCAATGGCCTGATTTCCTCGGCTGTCCGTGGGCTAAACGCCCACTATGACCTCGGCCTGGAAGTCGTCGACTATGCCGAACATGCCCTGCATAAGGGCACGGAAAGCCAGGCGGTAGCCTATGTCGAATGCAAGGCCGGCGACCGTACGATTTTCGGCGTCGGCATCGATCACGATGTTGCCACCGCCAGCATAAAGGCGGTACTCTCGGCGGCAAACGCCCTCTAGGACTATCGTATGCGCATCATCCGCCCGCTCGCCCTGATCTGCCTCGCCTTTGGGCTGGTGTCAGGGTCCGTGCGGGCGGCGGTGCCGGTCTATTCGGTCGAGGTCATCAAGACCTATCCGCACGATACCGAGGCCTTCACCGAAGGCCTCTATTATCGCGATGGCAGCCTGTTCGAGAGCACCGGGCGCAACGGCCAGTCCTTCATCCGTCAGGTGGATCTGGCCACCGGCAAGGTGATGCGCCAGACGACCATCGACAAGAAGTATTTCGGCGAGGGCATCGCGCCCTGGGGCGACCATATCGTCAGCCTGACCTGGACCGGCGGCGCTGGCTTTGTCTGGTCCGGCAAGGATTTCAAGCTCAAGCATAGTTTCTTCTACACCGGCGAAGGCTGGGGCCTGACCGGTAATGACAAGAACCTGATCATGAGCGACGGCACATCGACGATCCGCTTTCTCGATCCGGTGACCCTGAAAACCACGCGCACCATAGCGGTGACGCTCAATGGCCGCGCCATCGATCAGCTCAATGAACTGGAATGGATCGACGGCCAGATCTACGCCAATGTGTGGCGCACACGCGATATCGCTCGTATCGACCCTGAAACCGGCAAGATTACGGGCATCATCGAGCTCGACAAACTGCCGGAAACCCAGGACGAGACGATGGATATCAATGCCGTGGCCAATGGCATTGCTTATGATGCCAAGGCCAAGCGCCTGTTCGTCACCGGCAAGCTGTGGCCCAACCTCTATGAGGTTCGGCTGGTCCCTAAACAGCCGTAACTTGTCTCGCCCTTCCATCACGGCTAAGCTATCGCCATGGGGGACGATCAGCACACAATATTGACTGAAGACTTCATGCGCATCCTGCATGAAACCGAGACGCGCGTGCGCCATTCGGCCCACGCCCACTGGGCGGCGACCAATCGCATGGATACGCTCAACCGCATCACCACCATCGCCACCCTCGTTGGCGGGTTTATGGTGTCGGTGCTGGCGGCCCTGCCTGTGCTCTACAAGAACTTCTACCAACCGCACAGCGATGTGCTGAATGCCGGCCTGTTCATGCTCGGCGGCGCGGTGTCGGTCATTTCGATCCTTCAGGCGGTACAGCGCTGGGGTGAACGGTCGCAGAGCCATTTCAATGCCGCCAGCGCTTATTCCTCCTTGCGCCGCAAGCTGGAAATGCTGCGCCTGAACCTGCCGGAGAGCGTACCGCAACTGAGCGTGATCCTGGAAGATCTGCGCCAGTTGGGCGAAACCGCGCCGGCCGTGCCCGAAGGCCTGTGGCGCAAGGCGGTGCGGGCCGCCAGGAACAGTAGCTAAGAATGAGGATGCTCGCGGCGATATTGCAGCGGGCTTTCAAAGCCATAGGCCCAGGCGCCACGTTTATGCGATCTGGCATAGGCCTCTTCATCGATATATTGCGTACTGAAATGGCGATAGGCCACCGCCAGTCCGCGGCGCACCATTTCGCCGCCGAGATCGGCACCTGAAGGCAACTTGCAAACCGCAACCATCCGTTCATAAGGGTCGATATCCCTTTTCTCACAACGGACCATTTGCCCGTCTACCAGATCGTGCAGGGCCTTGCGCGCCGCGATGCCGCAGCGATAGCGGCCGCAGGTCTGATCACGCTCGAAAGCATCGATGCCGAACAGCCGGATATGCCGCTTGCGAATGACAAGTGTATCGCCATCGATGACGTATGCCGCGCCGGAAACGGTCTCCGGCCGCGCCTGAACAGGCGACGCCAGAACACCCCCCAAAACACTAAGCCCCAAACACAGCGTAACCGAACGTGACAGCTGAAACCGCTTTTTCCAGTTGCGTCTTTTATACAAACTCTCTAAGTGCCCGCCCATGATCACAAATTTCGCCAATTCCTTCGCGCTGACGCACATCGACATCATGTCCAAGCTTATTTGGGCGTGCAAGTCCGTGCGCATTACCCTGCGCAAGAAATCCTAAGGCGTCAGATCACCCGATCGCGCCCCTTCCCGATCCACGGGGCGCTTGAAAAACCGGACGGCGCCCTTTCCAAGGCTCCGAAATGCCCAACGCCCCCGAACAGAAACGTTTTTCCTCCCCCGCCTGGCTACTGACCTGGGGCGGCTACATCCTGGCCATGCTGGGTGCGTTTCTCTTTGCCAGCAAGGGCATCTGGATCAAACTGGCCTATAACTATCATGTCGATGCCTCGGCGCTGATGGCGCTGAGATTATCCGTCGCGACCCCTTTCTTTATCCTGTTTGGCGTCCTCACCTTTTTGCGCGGCAAGGCAAAAGGCACGCACGACCTGCCGCCGCTGGACCGCAATCCCGGCCTGTATCTGCGTGCCCTTGGTGTCGGTGCGCTCGGCTACTGGCTGGCCAGCTATACCGACTTCGAGAGCCTGACGACCTTGTCGCCGCAGTTCGAGCGCCTGATCCTCTTTACCTACCCGCTGTTCGTTATTCTGTTCGGCGCCCTGTTCTTCAAGCAGCCAATGCGCCTGAAGGCGGTCTGGGCCTTCATCATCAGCTATATCGGTCTGGGCCTGGTGTTCGTTACCGATATGCACACCCAGGGTTCCGCAGTGGTGATCGGCGCGCTGTGGTGTACGGTATCCTCCATCGCTTTCGCGCTTTACCTGCTGCTGGCCAAGCCGCTGATCAAGCGCATGGGGCCTTCACTCTTTACCTCGTGGGCTATGAGCGGCGCGGCCCTGGTGACCGGCATCCATTTCCTGCTGGTCCATAAGCTGAGCGATATCCACATGACCCCGCCCCTGCTGACCCTGGTGATCGGGCTGGCCATCGGCGCCACGGTTTTGCCCAGCTATCTGACCAATTTCGCCCTGAGCCGGATTTCCTCACAGGCCAATGCCATCATCAGCTTCATCAACCCGATCTTCACCCTGGTGCTGAGCGGCCTGATTCTCGGCCAGCATATCAGCCTGGCCGATATCGCCGGCACGCTACTGGTGCTGACTGGGGTCGGTCTGTATGTCTGGATCGATCAGCGGGCGACACGTCAGGAAGCGGCAGCGACTTCCGCAGCGTAAGATTTCGGCATGTGAATACCTATAGCGGATAAGCATCCACGCCAATTGTTGCAGACTTGAAAAGATTAGCCGCAGTTTGCCTTAATATAGGATGCAGCCAGTCCGGGGCGATATCGCTCATCGGTCCCATCACAAATGCGCGTTCGGCTGCGCGTGGATGCGGCAAAATAAGACCGTTTTCACCGTCTAATACCACATCATCATAGGCAATCAGGTCGAGATCGAGCACACGAGGCGCGTTCAGACGGCCATCACGCACGCGGCCGGATTCATGCTCCATTTCGTGCAAAAGTAACATTAATTCAGCAGGTTGAATATCAGTTTTAATTTGCAAGACAGCATTGACGTAGGGCGGGTCATCGGGATTGGGCCAGGCCTTTGAGACCCACAACCGTGAAATTCTGTTCACAACCGGTCCCCTCTCCTGCAACGCCTTGACAACCGACGCGAAAGCCTGCGATGCAGTGACGGGGGCGGACAACAGGTTGGAACCGTAAGCAATAAAAACGGACATATTCTTATCTTTGCCTGCCATTTTAACTGCACATTTACAGGATAGCGTAGAGCTATGAGCTTTTATCCGACTGATCGTATCGCCCTTTTTATTGACGGTGCCAATCTTTATTCAGCCGCCAAGGCCCTGAATTTTGACATCGACTACCGCAAGCTGCTCGACGAATTCCGTAAACGTGGGATTCTTGTACGCGCATATTATTACACCGCCCTGGTGGAAGGCGACGATTATTCGCCCATCCGGCCGCTGGTCGACTGGCTGGATTATAACGGCTTCACCCTGATCACCAAGACCGCCAAAGAATATACCGACAGCCAGGGTCGCAAGCGCTGGCGCGGTGACATGGATATCGAAATCGCCTGCGACATGATGGAAATGGCTGATCACGCCGATCATCTGGTACTGTTTTCCGGCGACGGCGATTTCCGCCGCCTGCTCGAATCCGTCCAGCGCAAGGGCGCGCGCGTCACTGTTGTCTCGACCGTCAAGTCGTCGCCCCCCATGACCTCCGACGAACTGCGCCGCCAGGCCGATACCTTCGTCGACCTCGCCGACCTCGCCTCCGTGGTCGGTCGGCCGCGCACCAGCCATGGCAATGCGCCCAAGTTCGTTGGCGCTGACGATTACGACGACGGCATCTGATACCGGTTTGATTTTTTACGCCGGATGCGGTCAGTATGAGCGGTATGATTTGCGGAGTATGCGCTCATGCTTGGTCTCAACCTCAACAACCCCGTCGCAACAGGCTCGCGCCCTTTAAGCGACGCCACACCGATGGGTTTCCTCGCCGTCAGTGATTTCGACAAGGCCAGGGCCTTTTACGAGGACGTGCTCGGCCTGACGGTCTTCAGTCAGGATGAATACGCCCTGGTGATGCGCTCGGGCTCCACCCTGATCCGGCTGACCAGGCCGCCCCAGCTCTATGTGGCGCCCTATACGGTGTTCGGCTTCCAGGTGACGCATATCGAGGACAAGGTCTTCTCCCTGACCGCGCTCGATATCAGATTCGAGCTTTACGACTGGCTCGGCGAGGCGCAAACCGCGCATGGGATCTGGACCGCCCCCAGTGGTGACAAGGTGGCATGGTTCAAGGACCCGGACGGCAATCTGCTGTCGATTTCGGAGCACAGGATTTAATTCATGGATTTGGGACTGAAGGGGCGCCATGCCCTTGTCTGCGCCTCGAGCAACGGTCTGGGTAAGGCCTGCGCCATCGAACTGGCGCGCGCCGGCTGCCTGGTGGTGATAAATGGCCGTGATTCGGAAAAACTGGCACGGGTGGCGGCCGAGATCCACGCGCTGACGGGCGCCGAGGTGATCCCGGTGGCAGGCGATGTCAGCCAGAAAGAGACCCAAGACTCCCTGATCAGCGCTGTGCCGCAGGTCGATATCCTGGTCAATAACAATGGCGGTCCGCCCTATCGCGATTTCCGCCAGATCGACCGCGCCGCCATGCTGGAAGGCGTGACCGGCAATATGGTGACGCCGATCGAGCTGGTGCAGCGGGTGATCGACGGCATGGTCGCGCGGCATTTCGGGCGCATCGTCAACATCACCTCCGGTTCCGTCAAGATGCCGCTGGGCGGTCTCGACCTGTCGAGCGGCGCGCGGTTGGGCCTGACCGGCTTCCTGGCGGGTGTGGCGCGCAGCGTGGCCCATGCCAATGTCACCATCAACTTCCTTCTGCCAGGTTCGTTCGATACCCATCGTCTGCAATCGGGCCAGCAACGCAATGCCGAGCAGCGCGGCGTCGATATCGAGATCATCCGCGACGAGCGCCGGCAGACCATCCCGGCCAAACGCTTTGGAGAGCCGGATGAGTTCGGGGCGGCCTGCGCCTTTCTCTGCTCGGCTCAGGCCGGCTATATTACCGGCCAGAGCCTTCTGATCGACGGCGGGGCCTTTCCCGGCGTGCTTTAGGTAAGGTTCACCACGGAAAGCACGGAAGCGCTGCCCTTACAGGCAGCGACACGGAAAAACACGGATAAGGATCAGAAATTATAGATTGCGAACAAGCTCTTTCTTTTAGACGGCCAGGCCGCCCTCACGGTTGATACGCTAAGAATTTCCGTGTTTTTCCGTGTGACGTGCAGAGCACGACTGTCCGTGCTTTCCGTGGCTCTCTTAACCTTGCTGACTAACCCTTGTCGCGCATAAGTCTGGCCTTATCCCGCGCCCAGTCGCGTTCGGCGGTGGCCTCGCGCTTGTCGTGGTTCTTCTTGCCCTTGGCCAGGGCGATTTCCAGCTTCACCATGCCCTTGTCATTGAAATAGAGCCGGGTCGGGATGATGGTCATGCCCTCGCGCTGGATGGCGATCATGAAGCGGCTGATTTCCTTGCGGTGCAGCAGCAGCTTGCGCGGCCGGCGCGGCTCATGGTTGAAGCGATTGGCGTGACCATAGGGCGGAATATCGGCATTGATCAGGCACAGTTCGTCGCCGTTCTCGATGCTGACATAGGATTCGGCGATATTGGCCCGGCCGGAGCGCAGGGATTTCACTTCCGTGCCGGTCAGGGCAATGCCCGCCTCGGTATTCTGTTCCAGGAAATAGTCGAAGCGCGCCCGCCGGTTATCGGCGATCGTCTTGCTGGTGGTCAGTTCCGCCATCAGGCCGGCTCCACCTCAAGCCCCGCCAAAACCATGGCGTGATCGACCAGTGGCCGCACGCCCTGCGAACAGGCGACGATCGGCAGACGCACCTCATCGGTACAGATGCCCAGACGGCTCATGGCGTACTTGGTCGGCGATGGCGAAGAATCGGCGAACAGCACCTTATGCAGGGTAATCAGCTTGTCCTGCCACTGGCGGGCCGTATCGAAGGCGCCTTGTGCCGCGGCCTCGTACATGGCCACGACCTGAGCCGGCGCCACATTGGAGGTGACCGAGATCACACCATGACCGCCATGCGCCAGATAGCCAAGCAGGGTCGGGTCATCGCCGGAGATGTAAGAGAAATCTCCCTCGATCAGCAGGCGCTGCTGGCTGATGCGTTCCAGATCGCCGGTGGCGTCCTTGATGCCGACGATATTGGGCAGCTTCGCCAGGCGGGCAATGGTGTCATTGCTCATGTCGACCACCGTGCGGCCGGGTACATTATAGAGCAGAACCGGAATCTGAACCGAGTCGTTCAAGGCCTTGAAATGCTGATAGATACCTTCCTGCGAGGGCTTGTTGTAATAGGGCGCGACTACCAGCACCGCATCGGCGCCGACAGCCTTGGCATGATGCGCCAGTTCCAGGGTCTCGGCGGTGTTGTTCGAGCCCGCGCCCGCAATGACCTTGATGCGTCCGGCCACCTTGCGCACGCACAGCTCGACCACCTTGCGGTGCTCTTCCATGCTGAGGGTCGAGGTTTCACCCGTGGTGCCGACCGGCACAACGCCATGCACGCCGGCGGCGATCTGAAGCTCGATCAGTTTCTCGAAAGCCGCATAATCCACCTCACCGTCCTTGAACGGCGTCACCAGGGCGGTAATCACACCATGAAACAGGGGCTGGGCAGATATATCGGTCATTCGTCTACTCTCGTCTCACCGCAAACACGGAAAGTTGTGGCTTTTCGGCCATCTGTGGCTTGGGAATATGTAAAAATAGCCATAGATACACAAAGCATCCGCCGCAATGGCTTTCTAAAAAGAAACTATCGCCTATAGTTCGGCCATACCTTTTTTGGCCCAATGACAGGACCCTTATGACCCCGACTGACCGCCAAATAAATAAGCTCCATCCCTTTCTTCGCAAGACCCTTTTGATCGCGGGCGCCAGCGCCCTCACCCTGGGCACCCTGCACCCCGTGGCCGCCCAGGACGATCCGGCGCCGGAGGTGAACGGCGTGCCGCAAGCCACCATGCCGACGCCCATGCCCGATACGGCGCGGCCCTATATTCCGTCCGGCCTTTCCGGCAACGACATGGACCTGCTGGAACAGTCCCTGGCGGCGGTCAAGTCACGCAATTTCGCCCAGGCCGATTCGCTGGCCGCCGGCCTCAGCAATCCGGTGGCGCGCAAAATCGTCACCTGGACCATCATCAATAATGACGGCAATATCTATAGCTTCGCCGCGCTCGATGCCGCCCGGCGCGACCTGTGGGGCTGGCCGCGCGAAAGCAAACGCCAGATCGCCGCGGAGAAATTGATCGGCCTGTCCGGCATGACGGCACAGCAGATCGTCGACTGGTTCAAGGGCGCGCCACCGCAGACCACCGAAGGCGCCTCGGCCTTGATCTCAGCCTATGGCAACCTGGCGCGCACCGATGATGCCCGCGCCCTGGCGAAAAGCTGGTGGCGGACAAAGGTGTTTGATTCCATTGCCCAGGCCAATTTCTACCAGGCCTTCGGCACCTATCTCACTCAGGACGACCACAGGGCGCGGTTACTGTGCCTGGAACTGAACTACCAGAACGCCAATTCGCAGGCGATCCGTGACATGACCGTCTATGCCGGCCAGCATGATGCCGATGTCGCCAATGCCGTCGTCGCCATGCGCACCAGTTCGGCGGCTGCCGACGGGCTTTATCAGGCGGCCCTGGCCGGCGATCCACACAATCCGGCCCTGGCCTTCGCTCGCGCCAAGTACCTGAATGGCAAGGGACTGGAGGCGCTGGGCTTCCAGCTGCTGCCCGACCTGCCGCCCGCCTCAGCCAGTCCGGAAGCGGCCAGCCAGCTCTACGGCCTTCGCCTGGCCTATTTCAAGGCGGCGCTCAAGGCGCGCAATTATCGCGCCGCCTATGACGCTATGAATAATACCGGTTTCGATCCCGGCGAGAGCATGGCCGAGTCGGAATTCTTCGCCGGCTGGATGGCCCTGGTAAAGCTGAACGATATAGATGCCGCCATTCAGCACTTCCAGGCGCTGTCTACCGCCGGCACCTCGCCGATAACGCAGGGGCGCGCCAATTACTGGCTGGGCCGGGCCTATGAAGCCCGCAATCATCCAGCGCTGAACGGTATCGATGCCGACGCCACCCTGGCCCAGCGTTATTATGAAAAGGGCGGTCAGTACATCTATGCCTTTTACGGCCAGATGGCGGCGGAAAAGGCCGGCATCAAGACCATCACGCTCGGCAAGGACCCGGTGCCAAGCGCCGCAGATCGCGCCCGCTTCGAAGGCCGCGAGATGATCAAGGCGGCGCGCCTGCTCGGCCAGGCCGGGGAGCTTGACCTGTTCCGCGCCCTGGTGCTGCATCTCGACGATGTCATGCCCAATGCCGAGGAAGAGGCCCTGCTGGTCGATCTGGTCGGGCAATACGATTCGCAACTCATGGCCATGAAGGTTGCGCGCGTCTCCATGCAGCGCGGCTTCTACCTGCCGGAGCGCGGCTATCCCCTGCGTTCGGTGCCCAATGTGCAGGGACCGGAGGCCGCCTTCGTGCTGGCCATCACCCGTCAGGAATCGAGCTTCGATCCGAGTGTCAGGTCGAGCGCCAATGCGCGCGGCATGATGCAGCTGATCCCTTCCACCGGACGGGCGGTCGCCAATCGCCTCGGCATCGGCTACAGCGGCGATGCGGCGCTTTACGAGCCGGAATACAACATGACGCTCGGCAAGTATCACCTGGGTGAGCTGGTCGACAAGTTCGACGGTTCCTACATCATGGCGGCCGCCGGTTATAATGCCGGTCCCAGCCGGATGCAGACCTGGGTCAATGATTGCGGCGATCCGCGCGGCGCGGCGGCCGATCCCTTGTCCTTCATCGAATGCCATCCTTTCACCGAAACCCGAAACTACATGATGCGCGTGACGGAAAACATGCGCATCTATCGCGCCCGCCTGAATGGCGGTACGGCGCCGCTCACCGCCATGGCCGATGTGCAGCGCGGTTTCCCCGGCCCGATCGGACCTTTCACCGGGCCTGAATTCGGCGATGTCGCTTCACCTGATGCGCCGATCAGCTATGCCGATTATAACAAGGGCATCACCACCAATGCCGCTGCGGCCGCACAGCTGACCGGAACCCCGACGCCCGGCGCCATCGCACCTGCATCGGTGACCATGGCGCCTGTGCCGAACCCGGTGGCCGCGCCGGCGCCGGTGGTCAAAAAGACCGTCACCACGACCAAGACAACAAAAGCCGCCAAGAAAAAGAAGGCCGAACCGGCCAAGAAGGCGTCGAAGAAAAAGAAGAAAGACTAAAGCAGAGGCAGGCTTTCCAGTCGGAGGACAGTCTGACCGTCCTGTGACACCAGCTCGCCTTTTAGATGAAAGACGTCGGATAACAGGCGTGCGGTGAAGATATTTTCCGGCGTATCCATCTTCACCAGCTGGCCACCATTGAGCAACAGGACCGTATTGGCGAACTGCGCCGCCAGATGAAGGTCGTGCAGGCTGAGAATGACGGTCTGGCCGGCTTCGGCCCTTTGTTTCAGCCTGACCAGCACCTGCCTTTGCCAGGCCGGATCGAGGGCAATCAGGGGTTCGTCGAGCAGCAGGACATCCGCACGGCTGACCAGTACCCGTGCCAGCAGGACCCGCGCCCTTTGCCCGCCGGAGAGGCCAAAGACGCCGCGATCGGCGACTTCCTGCAGGCCCAGTCCTTGCAGTTCGGCAAAGGCCTTCTGGCGCGCCAGATCCGGCGCCAGATGCTGCGCCCCCAGGGCGGCGACATCGACGCACGAGAGGTTCCAGGCGATGCCACGTTCCTGCGGCAGGTAGGCGATATGTTCGGCGCGCACGCCGGGCCGCTGTACCGCCAGGTCGAGGCCGTTATAGCTGATCATGCCCGATTGCAACGGCAACAGGCTGGCCATGGCTTTGAGGAGGGTCGTCTTGCCGGCGCCGTTCGGCCCGACCAGCACATAGAGCTTGCCAGGCGCCAGTTCGGCTGAAATGTCTCTCAGCACGGTTTCCTTGCCAAGTTTTACATTCACATTTTGAATGACGAGGTTGGGCATCAGTCCTGCATCCAGCTTCTGGCGCTCTTGTAGGCCAGGATGGCGAACAGGGGCGCACCGATCAGCGAGGTCAGGACACCCAGATGGATGTCGGCGGTCGGTGGCATCAGTCTGACCAGGCCATCGGCCACCAGCACCAGCAGCCCCCCGGTCAGGGCCGAGGGCCAGATCAGCAGGTACGGGTCCCTGATCCCGCAGGCACGGACGAAATGCGGCGCGGCCAGGCCGACAAAGCCGATCACGCCGGCCACCGAGACTGACAATCCGGCCAGCAGTGAGGAACCGATGACGATCACCTGGGTCAGGCGGGTCATGTCCACCCCCATCGAGCGGGCGGTTTCCTCGCCAAGAGTCAGGAAACGCAGCCCTTTGCCCAATCCGAATGTCAGGCTACTAGCGACCGCGAGCCCAACCAGGCAAACCACCACATCGAACCCACTCCGGTTTTGCACAGACCCCATCGTCCACCCAAGGATTTCAGATCTTGTCACGGGTGATGGCGCCAGATTAAGCACAAGCGCCATTAGGGCGCCGCACAAGCTGGACAGACCCACACCCAAAAGAATCAACGATTGACGCTGCGGGAAACGCTGAACAAAAACAATCAATATAACGGCAACAACCGCTGCACCGGCCAAGGCCGCGCCTTCTACTGCGAAAGGCACCAGGCCAAAGCCAAAAACGATAGCAAATGCTGCCCCAAGACCGGCGCCGGCAGAGACGCCCAGCAGACCCGGCTCGGCCAGCGGATTACGCAGCAGGCCCTGCATCAGCGCCCCGCTCATGCCCAGCATGGCCCCCACCCCCACGGCCGCCAGATTGCGCGGCAGGCGGATGCCCCAGACGATTTCGGCCGGAAGGGATTTCCAGCGCACCAGGGCATCGAGCCACATATCTCCGCTTAGGCTCACATCGCCGAACAACATGAGTATGACCAGCAGGACGGCGATCGAGACGCCCAGTATGATGGACAGGACTCTGAGCGACAGCCTCATGGCACCACCTGCTCGCCGCCACTGCCAGTCAGGGGCGATTGCGACAGTTCCTTCAGGTCATAGGCGGTGAACCAGCCGGAACAACTGATGGCCTGGCGCGGCAGGGTGAAGTTCGGCGACTCGGCGATCTTCTTGCGCACAAGCGGATTGCGGCCCGGCACCCGGCGCATGGCGTAATGATCGTCATAGAACCCCAGGGCGAAAACGTCAGGCTTCAGGCTCAAAAGCACCTCCGGCGACAGATAATAGAAACCCTTAGTCTGAGTCTCCAGTTTGAAACCCAGCCTTTGCAGCATGTCGCCGATCATGGTGTCAGGACCGGCGCTGTAACCGCCCGGTGTATAATAGAGCACTGTGCGACCTGCGCCCACGGGCTTTATGCCCGCCATGGCCAAGTCAAAGCGATGCGCCTCGATACCGGCGCCGGCCGGCTGGCCCAGTTCGGCGGCGACCCGGAATAGTTCCGGCTTGGCCTGATCGTAACTGGTGATGTCATTGATATTGACGATCCGGATATGATGCTTTTCCAGCGCCTTGATAAGGTCGAGATCGCCGCCCCAGGTGCGCACCACGACATCGGGATCTAGGGCCAGTATGGTTTCCAGGCGCGGCTGTGTCCGCCGCAGGCTAGCCGCCCGCTCACGGAAGTAGGAATCGGGCAGACCCGCCCGGTCCGAGACCGCCACGATCTGAGCACGCGGCACTAACCCCAGCACATATTGATCAGCGCAGCCATCGAGTGACGCCACGCGTAGCGGGCGCTGCGTCTTCATCATCGGATCGGGCGCGGCCGCCATTCGGAGTCCCCACACGACCAGACCTGTCAGCACAAGGCACAGCGTGCCGCCAAAGCACAACCAAGGGAGGTATTTTTCTAACCGCCACCTACCCCTGATTGGTTCATCCGAAGTCAAAAAAATGCGCCTTATATTACCTGGGGGCGTTTCAAAATGAAACCACATCTTAAAAGCGATCACCTGCGTCAGGCCTTTGCCGAAAAATGGCTGCGACCGGATTCGGCTGAGATGCCTTTTAAGCAGGTTTTCCCGCACACGTCATCAGGTGCCAGTCTACCCTGGCGCAGGCCAGAGAAGATCGTACCCCTGCCGACAAGCCTATCCGCTCGCATACGTCTCAGCCGGGGGCAGATTTGCGCGTTTGTTTTCCTGATCCTGGTGGGCACTTTCCTCATCTTCCGCGCACCTTCAGGGCTTTTGAATGGTCTCTATTGGCTGGGGTGGAGCGCCTTCATGGCCAACGCCCTGTTCCGGCTGGCGGCCAGTTTTGTCCGCCCACCCCGACAAACCGGCGCGGGAATCGCCGTTAATGAAAACCTGCCGGCGTACAGCGTCATCGTCGCGCTCTATCAGGAGGCGGGGATTGTGCCGCAACTGCTGCGCGCCCTGATGGCGCTGAATTATCCGCGCGACCGTCTCGAAATCCTGTTCGCGCTGGAAGCCGACGATCGGGAAACCCTCGCCGCCTTCGAGGCCTGCCAACTGCCAGCCTATGCCCGCGTGGTCCGGGTGCCGCCCGGCACTCCGCGCACTAAGCCGCGCGCGCTCAACCATGCCCTCGAACAGGCATGCGGCGATCTGATCGTCATCTATGATGCTGAGGACCGGCCAGCGCCGGAGCAACTGCGCGAAGCCGCCAGGGCCTTTGCTGCTGGAGCGACAGATCTCGCCTGCCTTCAGGCGCCCCTGCGCCCCGCCGGCGGCCAAGGCTTTATCGCCCGGCAATTTACCGCCGAATACGCCGTCCAGTTCGATATCCTGCTGCCGGCGCTGAATGCCTTGCGCCTGCCCTTTCCGCTTGGCGGCACCAGCAATCACTTCCGGGCCGATATCCTGCGCCAGGCCGGCGGCTGGGACGCCTTCAACGTCACCGAGGATGCCGACCTGGGCTTTCGTCTGGCCCGGCTGGGTTACCGCACCGGCCTGATTATGTCCCCGACTGTGGAAACGCCGCCCACTTTGAGCCGGATATGGCTGCCGCAACGCACGCGCTGGATTAAGGGGTATATGCAAACCCTGTGCGTGCATACCCGCCTGGCCACCGGCTTCCAGCCGCACGTCTGGACGGGTCTGTGTCTTGGCGTGGGGTTAAGCATCGCTGCCGCCCTGGTTTATGCGCCCTTCACCTTTTTAATCTGTGCCGACCTGCTGCTGGCCGGGCTGCAGCAGATCGCGGATCCGGCGCACCCCCTGCTCGTATTGAACGGCTTCGATCTGACACTTTTTCTCTTCGGCACGCTCAGCGGACAGATCGCCCTGGCGCTTGGTGCTCGCCGAGCCGGGATTCAGCTGAGTGCCCTCGATATTATCGGCGCGCCGTTTTACTGGTGCCTCCAATCGGTAGCGGCCCTGTTCGCTTCCTACCAGTTGATTGCCAAGCCCTTCCATTGGGACAAGACCGAGCATGCGCCCGATACGGAAACGCCGGTTTTTGCGCCCCGGCCCCTTTACGAAGGCCAGGCTTGCGCTTATGGCCTTGGGCATGATCATTACCGATACCCCGACCATATTGCGCACCCAAGCCTGGGCTGATTACGCCCTGGTGGATTCCGGCGACGGCCGCAAGCTGGAACGCTATGGCGACTACCTCGTCATCCGCCCGGAACCGCAATGCTGGTGGACACCGAAATATCCGCACCTGTGGGACAAGGCCGACGCCATCTTCGATCCGCAGGGCGAGGAAGACGAAGGCAACTGGCGCTTTTCGCGCCGCCCGGCCGAGCAATGGACGCTCTCGTGGGATAAGGTGAAATTCCATGGCCGCTTTACCAATTTCCGTCACCTGGCCTTCTTCCCGGAACAGGCCGCAAACTGGGCCTGGCAGAAGGCTGCCATCGCCAAGCTTGATGGTCCGCGTGTGCTCAATCTCTTCGGCTATACCGGCGTCGCCAGCCTGGTGGCCGCCTCTGCCGGCGCTCGTGTCACCCATGTCGATGCCTCGAAAAAGGCCGTTGCCTGGGCGCGCGAAAACGCGGCGCTATCCGGCCTGAGTGACGCGCCGGTCCGCTGGATCTGCGAGGATGCCCGCAAATACGTCCAGCGCGAGGTCAAGCGCGGTTCGAAATATGAGGGCATCATCCTCGACCCGCCGAAATACGGCCGCGGCCCGACCGGCGAAGTCTGGCGGCTGTTCGAAGACCTGCCGGAGATGGTGAATCTGTGCGCTCAGCTTTTGAGCGACGAGGCATCATTCCTGTTGCTCAATGCCTATGCCGCCCGTGTTTCCGGGCCGGCTCTGGCGCATCTGATGGCCGAAGCGGTTGGGCCCCAACGTGGAGGCCGTGTCGATTACGGCGAGCTGACCCTGATCGAGGACATAAAGCCGCCCAAGGGCATGAAGCCGGCGGATATAGCGCCCCGTGAGATTGGCCTGAGCTTCTTCGCGAGGTGGATGCATGATTAAGCAGATTACCTCTCTGACCAATCAGACGGTCAAGGATATCCGCGCCCTGCATATGCGCAAGGAGCGCGAGGCGACCGGTCAGTTCCTGGCCGAGGGCCTGAAGATCATCATCGACGCGCTCGACCAGGGCTTCGCGCCCTTGACACTCGTCTACGGTAAAGATGCGGACCAGCATCCGTTGCTGAAGCGCGCCATCGATGAGACCCTGAAGGCGAAGGGTGAGGTATTGGAGGTAACACGCGAAATTCTTGAGAAAATTTTGCGCAAGGATAACCCGCAAATGGTCGTCGCGGTCTTCGCGCAGGTGATCAAGAGCCTGGATGATATCGACCCGCAATCCAACGATGTCTGGGTCGCACTTGAGCAGGTGCGCGATCCCGGCAATCTCGGCACCATCATCCGCACGGCCGATGCGGCCGGTATTGGCGGCGTCATCCTGATCGGCGACTGCGTCGACCCGTTCTCGGTTGAGACCGTGCGCGCCACTATGGGCTCGGTCTTCGCCCTGCCCATCGTCAAATGCACGCGCGAGGCCTTTCTGGCGGACCGCGGCCGCTGGACCGGCTCGGTGGTCGGCACCCTGCTCACCGCCACGCATAATCACCGCACCGCCCCTTATACGCGGCCGACCCTGATCGTTATGGGCACCGAGCAATCCGGCCTGACGCCGGAAATCGCCGCCACCTGCGACACCAATGTCAAGATACCCATGAAGGGCCGCGCTGACAGCCTCAACCTGTCAGTCGCCACCGGCATCATGATCTATGCGGCGGCGGGCCTTTGACAATCGGCAAGCTGAAAATAGACGGCTTCCTCACCGGCATGGTCATCGCCATCCTCCTGGCGGCCCTGTTTCCCGGCCCCGGCGCCCAGGGCGGCTGGCTGCATCCGGAACTGCTGACCAAGCTGGGGATCGCCCTGATCTTCTTTCTGAACGGCGCCATGCTGTCCTTCAAGGCGCTCAAAGACGGTGTGATGCGCTGGCGGCTGCACCTGATCATCCAGGGGGCCACTTTCGTGCTTTTCCCGGTTATCGGACTGGTCTTTCTGGCCTTGGCCGGCCACTGGATCAGCCCGGACCTGCAACTCGGCTTCTTCTATCTCTGCGCGCTGCCTTCCACCGTCTCCTCCTCGGTGGCCATGACCTCGGCGGCCCGCGGCAATGTGCCCGTGGCGGTTTTCAATGCCACTATTTCCAGCCTGATCGGCATTGTGGTGACGCCGCTGTGGATGAGTCTCCTGTTGAAGACCTCTGGTCATCATCTTGATGTGACGGGAGTTTTCATCGATCTATTCAAATGGATGGTGCTGCCGATGATCATCGGCCAGCTGCTGCGCCGCTGGATCGGCGACTGGCTGCATCGTCACAAAAAACTGGCGCAGATGGCCGATCGCGGCACCATATTGCTGCTGGTCTACACGTCCTTCTGCGATTCTTTCGCGCTCAATATCTGGGGTACCACCCGCCCGCTCATCATGCTCATGGTCATTGCCGCCACCCTGATCCTGTTCTTCGGTGTGCTACTGTTGTTGTGGAAGCTGTGCGACCGGGGCGGCATTGCGCCAACCTTCCGCTCCGCCGTGGTTTTCTGCGGCACCAAGAAGAGTCTGGCCACCGGTGTACCCATGGCGTCGCTGATCTTTGTTGGCCATGCCTCCGGCCTGGGCTTGATCCTCCTGCCGATCATGATCTACCATCCGCTGCAGTTGCTGATCTGCACGCCGCTGGCCAGCCGCTGGGCGAAGGAACAGCAGGAAACTGCGATTACCGGCTGATTATTAAAAAGAATTAAGGTGGAAGTGGTTCATATACCATTCATACAGGCATTCATAAGCTGAACATACGCGGCGCATCCGGCGCCTTTAAGGGGCATAGACATGAAACCCACTCTTATCAAACTGACCTGCCTGGCCACGGTAGCGGCCTGCCTGACCCTGTCTCTGACCGGCTGCATCATGTATGTTTCGCCGGACCATACCTACCATTCCGACAAGTCGCCGCCGCCCGCCGATGAAAGGCCGGCCGACACGGTCAGTGGTTCGCAATCCTTTTAAACTTGGCCTTCTAAACTTGGCCTTCTAATTTTTTCATTTCAAAAGGGGACTTTACATGAAATCCATCGCACTCAAGCTCGCCTGCGTCGCCGTACTGGCTGCCAGCCTCTCCGGCTGCATCATCATCGACCGCAGCGGTTCGGACCATTTTACCTATTCTAACAACCGTTGAGAGAGGTTGTTAAAAAAACGGGCCTGAATAAACCCGATGTCGTAAGGCGCCGCTAAAAGCGGCGCCTTTGTCATTTACAATATATGACGGCCCAACTAGCCTGATGCCTCGTTCACAAGGAGTATCGCCATGAAAAACCTGATTCTGAAACTGGTCGTCCTTCCGCTCATCGGCTTCACCTTCGCCGGTTGCATCACCATTTAAGCGTAGATGTACGGGCCACCCCGCTCCAGCGCCAAGCAATAGGCTGGCCTTGCGTGGATAGTCTTCAGCCAGGCCATAATATGCGGCTTCACGGAAGCGCCGGCACGACTGGCGGCGGTTTCCAGCGGAAAGCTCATCATAATATCGGCGGCGCTGAAGGTGTCTCCCGCGAACCATGGCGACCGGGTGAGCGTATCTTCCCAGAAATCGATGTGCACCTTCAGGTTCGGCGTAACCAGCAGGTCATCAACCGAATTGGCGATACCTGCCGCAATCGGCCGGATCAGCCAGGGGGGGCGACTGCGTATGCCGCTCGTTACCAGCCTGAGCAAAAGCGGCGTCATGGCCGAGCCCTCGGCATAATACATCCAGTAGGTATAGTGAAAACGGGCCTCACTGCCGATGGTGGGCACCAACCTGCCCTGGCCATAGGTGGTCAGGATATAATCCATGATGGCGCCGGTTTCCGCCACGACCAGGGCGCCATCTGTAATGACCGGAGCCTTGCCTAGCGGATGTATGGCCTTCAGTTCAGGCGGCGCCAACATGTTCCGTCCGCGTTTGTAAGCCTTGATGTCGTACGGCAGACCGAGTTCTTCCAGCAGCCACAGAATACGTTGCGAACGGGAATTGTCGAGGTGGTGGACGGTGATCATAGCGCGCTCCTTTGCCCCTTATACGGCGAACAGGCGCTTCAGGATTACCTCTAGGTGCCGCGCGGCTTGGCACGGGTGGTCGGATCAGCCTCACGCGGGTTTTCCGGCCAGACGTGACGCGGATAGCGCCCCTTCATCTCGCTGCGCACCTCAGCCCACGAACCCTCCCAGAAGGCCGGCAAATCCTTTGTGATCTGGATCGGGCGGTGCGCTGGTGAGGTCAGAGACAGCGTAATCGGGGTCCGGTTCGGGCCGATAACCGGATGCAGGGTCGTACCGTAAAGTTCCTGTACCCGCACCTCCAGACGTGGCCCGCCTTCGGCTTCATAATCGATGCGAATATTCGAACCGGTCGGCATCTTAAGAGTTTCCGGGGCCAGTTTGTCCAGCGCACGTTGCTGGTCATAATCGAGAATGGCGTGCAGGGCCTGCGAAATGACTCCCCCATTCAGTGAGAGCATAGACTTGCCGGCGGCATAGGGCCCTAGCCAGTCGGCCAATCCAGAGAGAAGCGCCTCATCCGACAGATCCGGCCATGTATCGTCCTGACTGCGCAGGAAAGCGACACGCGCTCTGAAGCTTTGTGCGCTTTCCGGAATATTAAGCGCTTTCAATCCCTTTTGTTTGATTTCCTCAGCTTCCGCTTCAAGCAGTAATTCCGGTGGAATCGTATCGCGCGGCTTGCTGGAGAGCACGAGACCACCCAGCCGCACCTGATCAAACGCACGAAAGCGGCCATTGCTCTTTTCCAGTACGGTCGTTCGTTCCAACCGGTCGTCGAACAGCGTCAGTATCTCGCCTTCGCCCAAAGGCGCCGCCAGCAGAATACGGTCACGCCCGGCGCCACCGCCAAGATCGCCGACGGCCAGGAAAGGCTCACGCGCCAGCCGGTCATGCTCGTCGACATAGACGCCGCGACCATTGGCCATGACAAACTCCCCGGCTTTCCCGCGCGCCTTGGCGATGCGCTCAGGGAAACATTCCGCCAGCAGGTGATGCGACAGGATGCGCCCACCAGCCTTTCCGGTGGCCCTGACCAGCCCCTGCGCCTGCCGCGCCCAGTTCTGCGCCAGACTGCGCGCCTGATGAATTTTAGGCGACTTATCGCGTGACAGGGCCTCCAGTCGGGCATCGAGATCGGTCGATTTGCCGCCCAGACCATTCTCCGACAGCAGCACGGCCAGGTTGCCCCCCTGCTCGGCCGCACCGCTTTCCGCCGCGCGGATCAGCATATGGGCCAGTCGCGGCGCCATCGGCAATTGCGCGACCGCTCTGCCATGGGATGTCATGTCGCCGTTGGCATCCAGTGCCGCCAAGGCCTGTAGCAGCTTAACCGCCTCGTCCATCGCCGCCTTGGGTGGATGATCAAGCAGGGCCAGACCCTCGGTCGATTTGGCGCCCCACAGTCGCAGGGACAGCGCCAGTTGCGACAGGTCGGTTTCCAGGATTTCAGGCTTGGCGAAGGGGATCAGGGAGCGGTCCTGTTCGGCATCCCACAGGCGATAGGCGTCACCCGCCTGGGTCCGTCCGGCGCGGCCGCGGCGCTGATCGGCTGAGGCCTTGGAGACGCGTTCGGTGACGAAACGGGTAACACCGCGCGCCGGATCGAAGCGTCCCAGCCGCGACAGGCCGCAATCGACAACCATTGACACGCGGTCGAGGGTCAGTGAGGTTTCGGCAATGGCGGTGGCCAGCACGATCTTGGGCCGGCCCTGAGCATTGCGCGCCAAGGTCCGGGCCTGATCCTTGAAATCCATGGCGCCATAGAGCTTGCACAGGTCGATATGCGGCGACAGACCTATCTCGTCCACGAAGCGGCCAACGCGGTGAATTTCGCCCTGCCCCGGCAGGAAGACCAGCATGGTTTCCGCCTGTTCGGGCCGAAGTTTGGAAGACAGCCGCGCCACATGGCGAGCGATATCCTGCTCCATCATCAAGGATTGATTGCGGCCGAGATAGTGGGTTTCGATGGGAAAGCTGCGCCCGAGGGATTCGAAGCGCCCCGCATCCGGCAGCAGGCTCAGCACACGGTCGCCATCCAGCGTCGCCGACATGACCAGCAGGCGCAGGTCATCACGCAGCAAGGTTTGCGCATCGCGGGCGAAGGCCAGGCCGAGATCGGCATCCAGGCTGCGTTCGTGGAACTCGTCGAAGATCACGCAGGCAATGCCGTCCAGCGACGGATCGTCGAGGATCAGGCGCGAGAAAATCCCTTCGGTGACAACCTCTATGCGCGTCCTGCCGCTGACCTTGCTTTCACCGCGCACCCGAAAACCGACCGTCTGCCCGACCGGCTCACCAAGCGTTTCGGCCATGCGGGCGGCGGCGGCGCGAGCGGCCAGCCGGCGGGGTTCGAGCAGGATGATCTTCTGGTCCCTGAGCCACGGGGCATCGAGCAGGGCCAGCGGTATGCCCGTGGTCTTGCCGGCGCCGGGCGGGGCGATGATCAGGGCCGTGGTCTTTTCCGCCAGCCAGGCTTTCAGCGGTGCGTAGATTTCTTCGACGGGCAGTTTCGGCGTTTGAGACATGCCGCTGTTGGTAACAGAAAGCCTGCTGAACTCAAGCTCCGCAACCTGCAACGGCACATTCCCGCGCCGGGGGAAGCCGCCCGCCAGACTTAATAAGCCGTTGCCAAAGTGACAATATGACGATAGCGTCAAGATTAAGGGGGCCGCCAAAGGGCCCGTTTACGCTTGTGGCATAAGGCCCAGGCGCCATAACAATAAGATTTGCGAGGGGTCGCATGACCAATTTCATTGATCGGCTTGTGCTGAAAAAGTCGATTTACAAGATTCAGGCGGAGGCTGCCCGCAGTCCGCTCAAGCGCTCCCTGGGTGCGTTCAATCTTGCGTCGCTCGGTGTCGGGGCCATTATCGGCGCCGGCATTTTCGTTTTGACGGGCCAGGTGGCTTCGGCCAATGCCGGCCCGGCCATCATGATTTCATTCATCATCGCCGGTATTGTCTGCGCCGTAGCCGGGCTGTGTTACGCCGAACTGTCGTCCATCCTGCCGGTTTCCGGCTCCGCCTATACCTATGCCTACGGTACGCTCGGCGAAGTCGGCGCATGGATCATGGGCTGGCTCCTTGTGCTGGAATACGGTGTCGCTGCCTCGACCGTCGCAGTCGGCTGGTCGGGATACATTGTCAGTTTCGCGCACGAACTGGGGATAAATTTTCCCAATATCGTCGTCAATGGCGCGGATTCGCCAATGTGGGCCACGCCGCTAGTCCAGGCAGTCAGCGCGGCCGGTCACACCACCTTCCCTTTGACCGGCACCTTCAACCTGGTCGGCGCCATTGGCATTGCCCTGGTCACCCTGCTGCTGGTCATCGGCATTTCCGAATCGGCAACTGTCAATAATATCATCGTGGTGATCAAGGTCGTCGTCCTGCTGACCTTCATCGCTGTCGGTGTGTCCTATATCAATCCGGCCAACTGGCAACCGTTCATTCCGGCGCCGACCGGCGAACCCGGCGAGTTCGGCTGGAGCGGCATCCTGCGCGGTTCGGCCATCATCTTCTTCGCCTATGTCGGCTTCGAAGCCGTTTCCACTGCCGCCGCCGAGGCCAAGAAGCCTTCACGCGACGTGCCGATCGGCATCCTGGGTTCGTTGATTATCTGTACGCTGATCTACATGGCCGTCGCCGCCGTCATGACCGGCGTTGTACCCTACAAGGAACTGGCAAGCCCGGCACCGGTCGCTGTCGCTATCGATCGCATGGCCCTGAGCTGGGCTGATTTCCCGGTTGCCTTCTCGCCCACTGGCCATCTGAACGCCATCAGCCTGATGATCAAGATCGGCGCCGTGACCGGCCTCAGTTCGGTCATGCTGGTGCTGTGCTATGCCCAGACCCGCGTCTTCTATAACATGTCCAAAGACGGCTTGCTGCCGGGGGCCTTCTCTAAAATCCATCCCAAGACCCGGACGCCCTGGGTTGGCACGATCCTGCTCGGCGTGGTGATCGCTATCGCGGCCGCCTTCCTGCCCATTTCACTGCTCGGAGACCTGGTCAGCCTCGGCACCGCCGTCGCCTTCTCGATCGTCTGCCTGTCCGTCATCTATATGCGTATCAAGCATCCGGAGATGGAGCGTCCGTTCAAGGTGCCGGGCGGCGTCTGGACGGCCGGTATCGGCATCGCCCTGTGTCTGTTCCTGGCCTGGCAGAACTTCGCCCCGATGATCCACAGCGCCACCAAAGGTGACATGCTGCCGATCTATCTCCTCGGCGGCTACCTGGTGATCGGCGTTCTTATCTACATCTTCTACGGTTACTGGAATTCGAAGCTCGGCAAGGGCATCGACGTTACCGAGGAAGCCCTGGAAAGCGTCGGCGAAGCCTTCGCGCACGGGGTTGACGACAAGCTGAAATAGGCTGCCGTCATTCGACAAACAAGGCTCCGGCGCCTATATGTGCCGGAGCCTTTTCTTTTGTGAGTTTACATGTCCGAAGAACCGCCCATCCGCCTGTTTGTCGCCCCTGTCACGCCGCTACAGCAGAACTGTACGGTGGTCTGGTGTACGAAAACCAGTAAGGCCGCCATTATCGATCCGGGCGGCGATCTCGACCCGATCCTCGACGAGATCAGGCGCCGCGGGCTGACGGTCGACAAGATCTGGATTACCCACGGCCATGCCGATCATGCCGGCGGTGCCGCCGAGTTGAAGGAACGCACCGGCGCGCTGATCGAAGGGCCGCACGAAGACGACCAGTTCTGGATCGACAGCATCCCGGACATGGGCCAGCGCTACGGCATACCCGACATGCGCACCTTCACGACCGACCGCTGGCTGAAGGACGGCGATACGGTGACCCTGGGGGAAACGACCTGGGAGGTTATCCACTGCCCCGGCCATACGCCCGGGCATGTGATTTTCTATCATGCGCCGTCGGGCTTTGCCCAGGTCGGCGATGTGCTGTTCAAGGGATCGATCGGGCGGACCGATTTCCCGCGCGGCAATCATGCCGACCTGATCCATTCGATCACGCAAAAGCTCTGGCCGCTGGGCGATGTGCGTTTCGTGCCGGGGCACGGACCGATGTCGAGTTTCAATATCGAGCGCCAGAGCAATCCGTTCGTGGCGGATCGCGTGGTTGGCAAGTCACCCCCGAATACTCAGGGGCCGGGTTAGCAGGGCCACAGGCCCTGCACCCGATACCCGATAGCTTATTGGATCTAACGCTATCAAGTTATGGTTCCAGGGGCTTGCCCCTAGGCGCCCTTGAGCAAGGGAGCCAGTTTCTGGGCGACGCCCATATCGCCCTGGATCTTCATCTTGCCCATCATGAAGGCCATCATCGGGTCGAGCGCGCCCTTGGACATGGCGATCAGGTCATCGATGGCGATCTGAATGGTGGTATCGGCCTCGCCGTCATCGTTGGTCACGGTATTCGGCACAACGGCCCCATTGATGAGGATCTTGCCGGCATCACCGAAGTCGACCTTGATGATTTTGCCCAGGCCGGAATTTTCTCCGACAGCCGCGCTGATTCTTTGTGTAATGGTTTCAAGATCGGACATGGCCAACTCCTTGTTTTGCTGTAAGCCGGCGGCGACCTTACGGTCATGATCGCCTTCGGGCAAGCCAGACCTTGGGTCAAGTTAAGAGAAAAAATGACGGTAACAAAGTTCGAAGTGGTGATCA
>NZ_JASGFK010000008.1:0-155459 GCF_047605585.1 Asticcacaulis sp. | reverse complement strand
CGCTGACCGGCGCCCGTCGCGCCGAAGTCACCGCCATGGTCGAAAAGGCTGCCGCAACGCGCCCGTCGCTCAAAATTACCAAGGCCGCCTAAGCAGTCTTTAATCCTGCCGGCTCGCTTGTCCGACAGGCTGTAATATCTGATAGAGGCGGTTCGCTTTTTTGCGGGCCGCCTTTTTTCGTCCGGAGTTTTCATGCGCCACACCTTTTTCTGCATCGACGGCCACACGGCCGGCAACCCTGTCCGCCTCGTCGCCGGTGGTGCGCCCCTGCTGAAGGGCTCGAACATGTCCGAGCGCCGCCAGGATTTCCTGGAGCGGTTCGACTGGATCCGCACGGGCCTGTGCTTCGAGCCGCGCGGTCACGACATGATGTCGGGCGGTTTCCTCTATCCGCCGACCCAAGCCGATACCGACGCCGGCATCCTGTTTATCGAGACCTCCGGCTGCCTGCCGATGTGCGGCCACGGCACCATCGGCATGGTGACCTTCGCGCTCGAAAACGGTCTCGTCACCCCGCGCACGCCGGGCAAGCTGAAGCTGGAAGTGCCCGCCGGTGTGATCAATATCGATTATACGGTGAGCGGCAGCAAGGTGACCTCGGTGAAGATCACCAATGTGCCGGCCTATCTGGCCCAGACTGGTATCGAGATCGATGTGCCGGACTTCGGCAAGCTGACGCTCGATGTCTCCTACGGTGGCAACTATTACGCCATTATCGAACCGACCGCCGATGGCCCCTATACCGGGCTGGACGATCTGGGCGCGGCCCGCATCATCGAACTGAGTCGTGTGATCCGCCAGCTCGTGCGCGAAAAGTACGAGCCGGTCCACCCGGTTGATCCGACCATTCGCGGCGTCAGCCACGTCCTGTGGGCCGACAAGCCAAAGAGCGCCGACGCCGACGGCCGCAACGCTGTTTTCTACGGTGAGCGCGCCATCGACCGCTCGCCCTGCGGCACCGGCACTTCAGCGCGTCTGGCGCACCTGCACGCCAAGGGCAAGCTGAAAAAGGGCGACCGTTTCGTCCACGAAAGCTATATCTGCAGCCAGTTCATCGGCCGCGTCGAAGACGAGGTCATGCTGGGCGACCAGAAGGCGATCATCCCCTCTATCGAGGGTTCGGCCATCTCGACCGGCTTCAACAATATCTGGATCGACCGCGAAGACAAGTTCTGGGCGGGCTTCCAGGTCACCTGAGCCTAAAACCAGCGCAAGTATTGAGGAGTTGGAAATGAAGTCTTTTATGCTTGCGCTGGCCCTGATGACCGCGCCGATAGCGGTCCATGCGGCCACGCCGTGGCCGACGCAGGAAGGCGATTACATCGCCCATGGTTTTCACTTTGGCGCCGGCGAAACGCTCGCGGATCTGAAGCTGCACTATACGACGCTCGGTCAGCCGCACCGCAATGCGCAAGGCGAGATCGATAATGCCGTCATGGTGCTGCACGGCACCGGCGGCACCGGCAAGCAGTTCCTGGCCTCCTATTTCGCCGATGAGCTTTATGGCCCCGGCCAGCCGCTCGATATCCGCAAATACTATGTCATCCTGCCGGATAATATCGGCCATGGCGGCTCGTCCAAACCGTCGGATGGCCTGCATATGGCCTTCCCGAAATACGACTATGACGACATGGTGGAGGCGCAGCGCCGCCTTTTGACCGAGGGGCTGGGGGTCAAGCACCTGCGCCTGATCATCGGCACCTCGATGGGTTGCATGCACATCTTCGTCTGGGGCGAGGCGCATCCGGATTTCGCTTCGGCCCTGATGCCGCTGGCCTGCGAGCCGGTGGAGATCGCCGGGCTGAACCGCATGTGGCGGCAGATGATCATCGACGGCATCGAGGCCGATCCGGCGTGGATGGGCGGCGAATACAAGACTCAGCCGCAGTTGGGCCTGCGCACGGCGTCATCGGTTTCGGTCATTGCCGGGGCGGCGCCGCTGAACCTGCAGGCCAAGGCCCCGACGCGTGACCAGTCCATCGCGATGGAGCGCGAGCGCGTATCACGCGACATGGCCGGCCGGGACGCCAATGACATGATCTATCAGTTCGATTCGTCGCGGAACTACAATCCGTGGGCCGATATCGAAAAGATCGCCGTGCCGACGATGTGGATCAACTCGGCCGACGACTTCATCAATCCGCGCAATTTCGACTTCCCGGCGCAGGTGGTGAAGCGCAATCCCAATGTCCGCTTCCGGTTGATCCCGGAAAGCGCCGAGACCACCGGCCATGGCACCCATACGCGCGCCGTCTTCTGGAAGGACGATCTGATCGACCTTCTGAAGCGGACGGAGCCTTAATTCGCTGCCGGCACTTCGTAGGCGGAGACATGGTTGAGGGCGATCACCCAATGGCCGTCAACCTTGCGGAACAGGCGCGTATTGACGCCTTCCATGGCGTGCTGCGGCCGTTCGAGATGGAAACGGCCGATCAGCTGTGCCGCGTCAGGCGCCAGGATTTCGATTTTCATGTCATAGAAATGCAGGGTGCCGCGCGTTTCAGGTGAGGCGCCGTAATCGCGGACATAGTGATCGAGCGTGCCCTGCCAATCTGCCTGGAACCGCCCGCCGGACACGAAAACGACGTCCGGGTTTTTGAAACCGGCCATGTAGCCCTTGAAATCACCCTGGTTCCACGCTGTTTCCATATTGGCGATCACGGTGAGGATGGCCTGTTTGTCGGCCTCCGCCGAGGCGGTCTGCGCTTTTGCGGGCAGGGTCAGGGCCAAGCTCAGCAGGCCGAGGGTCAGAAGCAGGGCTTTCATGGCAGTTTCCTTTAGTGGAGCAGGGCGAGGATATCCTTGTAGAGCTGTTCGGGGATGGTGATCGTGCCGGAAGCGAGGCTGCGGGCGCGGGCCTCGTAGCGGCGCTGAGAGGGCAGGCGGGCGCCCTGATCGACAATGGCTTCGAACAGCTTTTCGGCGCGAGCGCTGTGCAGGTCCGCCGAGGGGCCCATGAAGACTTGCGGATCGATGGCGATGACCAGTTCGCCGTGATAGGGGGTGGCGCCGGCGCCCTTGTCATAGGCCTGGGATTCGAGGCTCAGCAGGTCGCCGATCAGCGGGCCGGCCATCAGCTCGATCATGGCGGAAAGCGCTGAGCCCTTGTGGCCGCCGAAGGTCAGCATGGCCCCAGCCATGGCTTCGGTCGGGTCGGTGGTGGGGTGGCCTTCCGTATCGACCGCCCAGCCTTCGGGGATCGGCTTGCCGGCGCGGCGGTGCAGTTCGATCTCGCCGCGCGCCGCGGCGCTGGTAGCGAAATCGAAGACGAAGGGATTTTGGCCGGGGCGCGGCCAGGCGAAGGCCAGCGGATTGGTGCCAAAGACGCCCTTGGTGCCGCCGAAGGGGGCCACCCAGCTATGGCTCGGCGTCAGGGCCAGCCCAACCAGGCCTTGCGCCGCGATGGCCTCGACCTCCGGCCACAAGGCCGAGAAGTGGTAGCAGTGATTGATGGCCAGCGCCGCTATGCCTTGTTTGCGGGCTTTTTCCGCCAGGACGGGCAGGCCGGTTTCGAAGGCCAGCAGGGAATAGGCGCCCTTCGCATCGACACGCACCAGACCAGGGGCGACGTCATGCAACTCGGGCAGGGCATCGGCCGAGACCTTGCCGCTTTTCAGGGTGTGGGTGCAGACCAGCAGGCGGTAGAGGCCGTGCGAATGGCATTCGTCGCGCTGGCCGGCATTGATATTGCGCGCGATAGCGCCGGCATGTTCGGGCGAGAAGCCGTTCTTTTCCAGGATATTGATGCTCAGGCTCAGGGCCTCGTCCAGCGTCAGGGTCTGGTGGCTCACTTGGGTACTCCGGTCTTGTTGGATAGGGTCAGGATTGCATGGAAAGCGCCGTGTCTTCCTGTGCCAGAAGCAGCAGGGTGACGGCGGCATGGCGTGCGGCTTCAGGGTCCTTTGCCTTGATCGCCTGCAGCAGGCGCATATGATCGGGCACGGGATCGCGCGGCAGTTCGCGGTGGCGCTGCTTGAAGATGCTGGCCCAGCGGGCGGCGGCGCCGATGCCGCTGGCCAGCGAAATAAAGGTCTCGTTGCGCGTCGCTTCGAGGATGACGGTGTGGAAGTGCTTGTCAGCGGCCAGGCCGGCTTCGGAAGCCAGGGTCTTTTCACTCATGATCTCCAGGGCCTTTTCCATTTCGCTGACCTGGGCCTCGGTGCGGCGAACCGCGGCCATGGCGGCAGCGGCGGGTTCGACCACCATGCGCAGCTCGAACAGGTCATGGATGAAGGAGGGACTGGGTTCGCTCTGGAAGAACCAGGCCAGGACGTCGGGATCGAGCAGATTCCAGGAGGAACGGGCGCTGACCACGGTGCCGGCCTTGGTGCGGCTGACCAGCATGCCCTTGGCGGCCAGGATGCGCGTGGCTTCGCGATAGGAAGAGCGGGAGATGCCGAGGCGTTCGGCGGATTCGAACTCGGTCGGCAGTTTCTTGCCCGGGGCATAGCGGCCAGAAACGATGGCGCGGCCGAGATCGCTGGCCGCCTTGTTATGAATATTGTTCAGGTCGGGATGGCCGTATTCTTCAGCCAGATCAGGGGGGATCTCTGTGCCGATCTGCGGGCGGTGCGCCTTGTTCATACGGTATGATTCCGATTTCGAGCCTGTCGGTATACCATATACAAGTTTTTTTTGGTCTTGTCGCGAAAAAGAAACAGCCCGGTTACGGCCGGGGCTTTCCTGTTCAGGAGCCCGTCTCAGGGACGCCAGGCATAGGGGGCGGTGGCGGTCACTTCCGGCACCGGGGCGGTCAGGTCGCCGCCCTGTTTCGGGTCGGTTTGCGATGACTGGTCGACAAAGCCGCTGTAGACGCCCTTGCTGAGTTTGGGCCCGCCGCGCACCTCGGCATCGCCCAGGATCTCCGCCGTGCCGGACAGTTCGGTGCCGGGTTCGAAGCCGCCGATGCCGAGGAAGGTGGTCTCGACCCTGGCATTGTCCTTTACGGTCACGCCGTTATCGATGACACTCATGGCGCCGATGACCGCATTGCCGGAGACCGTGCCGCCGCGCACCAGGGCATGGTCTTCGATGCGGGCATTGCCCTTGACCGTGCCGCCGGTGACACGGGCATAGGGGCCGACATAGACCGACGCATCGACATGGGCGGCATTGCTGACCCAGCCGCCGCCATTGACCTGGATATGGCCATTTGCACCGGGCGTGTAGCCCGGTTCAAAACCTTGGGGCATGGCACCCGTTAGCTGCACCATCCACGGATAGCGGTAGATCGAATAATAGGCCTGATCCCACTGTATCTTCTGCTGGCTGGCGGGCGTGCCGACCACGACCATATAGACCGCTTGGTCGCCGGGCTTGAGATCGAAGGCCAGGTCGCCATCGGCGCCGCCCATCAGCGGGCCATAGCGCGGCGTGCCGTCGGCCTGGATGGCGACCATGCCCCAGCGCCAGTCGGATGACGGCTGCGGGATCGCGGCCGGATCATTGGTGAAGCCGGGCAGGGTGGTGGTGGCGGGCGCCGCCTGGACCACGCCGCGGAACCGGACGGTGATCTTTGTGGCGCCGGCATCGGGCATCAGGCGCACAACATTATACCCCCAGCGCTGCGGCGCCCACGCATTGGGCACGGCAAAACGGCGCTGGCCAAGGTCCATCGGATCAAGCGACGTGACGCGCAGCGCGCGCTGGCCTTCGCGCTGATCATAAGAGCCATATTTGGCGCGATAGGTCGGGCTCTGGTCATTGCCGTCGTCGTCGACATAATCCCAGGTGATGCTGCGCAGCGCCCATTCGCCGAACTCGTCATTGAGATCGGCGATCGACCATTTCTGATTGCGCATCAGGGTGCTGAACGGGTCTTCCTCCAGATAGTCGGCCTGGTCGGGCTTCAGGCCATTGGCCCAGATGTCGTTGACTGCCGCATAGCCGTACTTGTCTTTCAGGTATTCGAGGAACTGCCAGTTGCAGTAGCGGTCACGCGTCGAGCCGTAATAGAGGTGCGGGAAATTGACCAGCAGTTCGGAGCAGTGCACCTCATTGCGGTATTCCGGCATCTGGTGGGCCATCCAGTTGGCGTGGCTTTCCCATAGCCAGCCGACATATTTGCCATCACGGAAGCTGCGCGTGGAGCCTTGCAGGGCATGGGTGAATTCGTGCGCCAGACCCCAGTGGTCCTTCAGCGCCAGCGGCCCGATCCACATGCCCATGTCGCGCTCGCCGGTCGGGCCGCCGGTCAGGCCAAAGGTCGGGTCGAGATTGATATTGGCCTTGTGCTTTGTGGCCGTGTCGCAATAGGGCTCAGGGAACTTGATCTGGCCGATGAAGGTGGTCCAGACGGTCTCCAGATATTGCCCGGCCGAGACGGCGTCAGCCATCTGTACGTCGCCGTCCTTCCAGCGGAAGGCGAAGTGCGCGGTCTCGTACTGGACCTTTTGTTCTTCAGGCGTGCCGGAGACCACTGTCCAGTTACCGGCGACGCAGGCAGCAGGCGGGGTTTGTGCCTGGGCCGTCCCGCCGTGTCCGGTCAGGACCGCGCAGGCCGGCAATACGGCGAGGAGGGATACGCGGGCACTTATGAAGCGACGGGACATGGATGGGCTTTCTTAGGCGGCGGTGCCGGCAGGCGCGGCGGTGAACAGCAGGATGTCGAACACCATGGCGGTGGAGCGACCTTCCTTAGGCACCAGCTTGATCGTGACCGAGGTCTTGCCCTGGGTCAGGGCTTCCGGCACCGGATACTGCTCATCGAAGAACTCGCCCGGCTTGATCGGCGTCTTGTGCGAGACATTGGTCAGCAGCTGGCCGTCGATCAGGATGTCGAAATCGCAGCGATCGTCGCCCCAATAGGTCGCCTGCATCACCAGCGGGCCGGGCTTGACGGCCATGGTGAAGGACATGAAGCCGCCGGAGCGGGCGTCACGACCGTTGCGGCCGCGATAGGTGCCGGGCCACGAGACGTCCGATTCGAGATTGTGGTCGCGTTCGGCCTGCATCTCGCCGAGGTGCATGACGTCGACGGAGCGGGCGGCGAGGTCGCGCTGGCGGGCCTGTTCGGCCAGGAAGGCGGCTTCCTCGACCTTCCAGTCGGCCTCGTTGAAGGCCTTGAAATAGACGGCGCTGCGGCGTTCCCACTGGCTATAGAAGGGCACGATCTTCAGTTCGCCCGGCCGGCCGATGCCGACGGTTTTGAACTCGGCCTTCTCGATCGCCACCGGCGCGAAGCCGGCCAGCAGGTCATTGCCCACCAAGGCCGGATCGGTGGCCTTGTAATCCTCATCGACCGAGGCGAGATCGGCGGCCATGACCATCGGGCCGCGCAGGATCGCCACCACGCCCGGATTATCCGAGGTCGGTTCGATATGCAGATCCATCGGCAGGTCGAGCGCCAGGCTGTCGCCCGCTTGCCAGACGCGGTCGACGATCAGATAGCCATTGTCGCGTGCCGCCTCGACCGGCTTGCCATTGAGCTTGAGCGCGGCGGTGCGCGCCCAGCCAGGCACGCGCAGGGCCAGCTTGAAACGCGCCGGACGGCGCAGGCTGGTCAGGTTCAGCTTGACCGCACCCTCATAGGGATAGCCGGTATCGAGGCGTAAGGACGCGCCCTTGGCCGCCCACTTGGCGGTGGAGGGGATATAGAGATTGACGAACAGGGTATCGGCCGTCTGCCAGTAGATGGACTCCGCATGCTTGGCGTGGCTTTCCATGCCGGTGCCGTGGCAGCAGGTCCAGTTATCGACCGGATCGGAGAAGCCGCGGGCGGCGCCGGTGAACAACGGCGTCATATAGGAGAACATGCCGGTCTTCGGGTTCTGCTGCGCCATGACGTGATTGAGGTGCGCGCGCTCGAAATAGTCGAAATAGGCGGCATCCGGCGACCAGCGATACAGGTCGCGGGTCAGCTTCATCATATTGTAGGTGGCGCAATGCTCGCAGGTCGCCTCGGTGATATGCTTCGAGATGGTATCCGGCTCGAAGAAGTATTCGCGATCGCCATTGCCACCGATGACGAATGAATGGTGTTTCGTCACGCGCTCCCAGAAGAAGGCGGAGGCGGTGTGGTAATCGGCCTTGCCGGTGACATCGTACAGACGCGCCAGGCCCAGTACCTTCGGGATATTGGTGTTGGAGTGGATATTGGCCAGCTTGTCCTGCTGGGCCACCAGCGAATCCAAGACCTTGTGATGGTAGAGGCGCTCCGACAGTTTCAGCCAGCGCGGATCATTGGTGCGCTGATAAAGTTCGGCGAAGCTGTCATTGATGCCGCCGTGCTCGCAATTCAGCACTTCCTGCACCTGGGCGTCGGTGAGGGCGGCGAACACCTTGTCGATATAGCCGCCGAGATTGACGGCGACGGGGATGGCCTTGTCGAGACCGCAGAAGGTCTGGGCGTCATAGAGGCCGCCATAGAGCTTGTGCCAGTTATAGAAGGGCACCCAGCAGCCATTGAGATCGAAACCGGCGGAGCGGATGTCGCCGGCCATGATTTCCGGGAAGATCTCCTTGCCATCGACGACCGTGCCGTCCTTGCGCTTGCGCAGGAAGCCGGCGACATAGCCATCGCCCTGCATACCCTGGACCAGGGCCAGCTCATCGATGACGTAGGCGGCGCGTTGTTTCAGCACCGGATCGCCGGTCTGGGCGTACATAAGAGATATGGCCGAGAGATAGTGGCCCAGGCTGTGGCCGGCGATGGTGTCCTGCTCCCAGCCGCCATAGGCTTCGGCCTTGGGTTTCAGGCCTGCGCCCTTGCGGAAATTATGCAGAAACCGGTCGGGCTCCAGCGTCACCAGATAGGTGTGGTTGACATCAAGTGCGGTTTTATAGGGAGAGGGCAGGAGGCGGACATCCGACAGCGGCAGGGACGCGATCTCGCCTTGTTTGACACCTTGTGCGGCCGCGAAGGGCGAGAGGGTCAGCGCCGTAAGCGCGGCCGTTGAGGTCAGGAAGTGCCTGCGCGTGCCAGAAAAAGTCATGAAATCCACCTTATGTTGTCTGACAATTTGTATACGATATACGTCGGGAGGCAAGTCAAAAGTGGCTTTTTGAGGCTAAGGCCGGTTGAGTCGCTGAAGGCGGGTTGGGGCGATTTTCAGCAGTTGCTATGACAAAAAGAACCGGCTTTGGAGGCGGGGGAGAAAAAGGCAAATTATGAATTTTATAACACATTGAAACAAAATGATTATATTTTGGAGGCCGGAATGACATCGTCGGACAAATTGGCATTTCTTGTGCGAAATCGCTGTTGCATATCCGCAACGTACATTTGTCATGTTATTAAAAATGCCTTGAAATTGACGTATATCGTATAAAATATTTTGACGGCCCCGCAATTTCATGTCCTGTGTGTCACATCAGGTTTTTGAAAACGGGGACTATTGTATGTTTACGACACCTAAGAGTAAGACGATCCTGTTGGCCGCGACCGGCCTGGCCGCCGCTATGATGTGCGCGCCAGCCCTGGCCCAGGAAACGACCACAACCACGACGGAACCCACCGCCGCCGAAAAGGCCGCCACGGCCAAGGCCGAGGCCGGAAGCGATGAAGTCATCATCGTCAAAGGGCTCCGCAAGAGCCTTCAGTCCTCGACGGACAAAAAGCGGAAGGCTGGCCAGATTTCGGAAACCATTACCGCTGAAGACGCTGGCAAGCTGCCAGACAACAATGTGATCGAGGCCTTGGCCCACGTCACCGGCGTGCAAATTACGCGTTCACATGGCGAAGGTGACAGCATTTCAATCCGGGGCATGGACGACGTTCAGACCACGGTCAATGGCTCCCCTGCTTCAAACGGCACTGGCCGCAGCATTTCGCTGAACGATGTGCCCGCCGAATTGATCAAATCGGTCACAGTTTACAAGACACGCACGGCCGATCAGGTTGAAGGCGGCTTTGCCGGCACGGTCAATGTCGATCTGCGCCGCCCGCTCGACCTGAAGAAGGGCTGGACTTTGGCGGGCAGCTTCCGTGAAGTCTACGGTGATATCGGGGATACTAAGAGCCCCTATACTTCGGCTCTGATCGCCAAGCGTTTTGACACCAGCATCGGTGAAATGGGCTTCCTGGTCAACTTGTCCTATCAGGAAAACAACTACAACGAACAGTACGTCCAGAGCGAGACGCCGCAGACCTTCTGGGGCGCTCAATTGACCAGCCTGCCGGCCGACCATCAGGACGCTATTGGCCTCTATCGCATCCAATATGGCGTGGACAGTGGCAAGATTCGCCGTCCGTCTCTGAACGCTTCCTATCAGTGGCGCGTTAATGATAATCTGGATTTCGTGCTCGAAGGCTCGATGTTCAATGCGACGGAAAATCGCTCTTACAGCGCCATGAATACGCGCCTGAAGGACAGCCCGGCAGTCCTGTCCGATGTTGTTTATGCAGCGGATGGCAAGACCATCCTCTCCATGACCGAAACGGACCCGAACCTCACGGACACCTCCGTAATGCCTGTTGGTTCTGTTTCTCGCGATGACTATAACAAGACCGAAAACAACCGCATCAATTTCGAAGCGCACTGGCATAACGACAACACCACGGTCAATTTAGGTGTTTACAAGGATACGAGCAGCTTCGACAACCAATGGTACACGACGTGGCTGACCCTGGATGGCCTCGCTTCTATGAAGGTCGACACAAATTCGTCGAATGTCGAAGGCGGCGGTCCTTATGTTGCCTATTACGACGCCAGCGGCAATGCGCTCGATCTGAGTGATGCCAGCAACTACAACGCCTACTTCGTCGAAAACGGCAAATCCTTCACCGACAGTTCGGAGACGGCCTGGAACATCGATGTCACGCATCGGTTCAGCGACGACAAATTTGTTCGCAGCGTGCAGTTCGGGGTGCGCAAGTCGGATCGCGAACTGACCACGGCTTACGGCTATCGTTACGCCTATTTCAACGATGTGGCCGTGACGGACTTCCCTGGTGGGTCTGATCTGGACCTCGTGAGTGTTGGTGTCGGCGGTACGAACGCGCCGAGCTGGTACCGTATCTCGCGTCAATCCGTTCTGAATAACTGGGATGCCATCCGTGCCTACGCCAATACGCCAGGCAATACTTGGGAAACCGGTGGGTCGGGTGGTTGGGCCGATGCGACAGTTTCCACCGAGCGCTTGATGAGCAGCTACACATCGAGCGAAAAGACGGCGGCGATCTACGCTCAACTGAACTATGGTTTCAAAGCCTGGGATTTCCCGGTCGATGGTTCCATCGGCGGCCGTTCTGTTCATACCTGGGGCCAAAGCTTGGCTTCGCAATACATGAAGTCTGGTGAAATCGTGGATTCTGTGCGCGCCGGTGAGGGCACAGATTTCATGCCGAATGTCAATGCGATCATTCACTTCTCGCCGAAGCTGCAGCTGCGTCTGGCCTATACGGTCAATATTCAGCGCCCAAGCTTCAATGACATGAACTCGTTCGTTTACCTGTACGATACCACCAACCACTACGGCTGGGGTGGCAACCCGGACCTGAAGCCGAACGAGGAAAAGAACTACGACGCCTCGCTGGAATACTATTTCGGCCGCGGTGGTATCCTCTCGGCGGCGGTATACGATAAGAAGCCCAGCAACTTCTTCGTTTGGGGCAAGCAGCAGAACGTACCCACGGATGATGACAACGATCCGTCGACACCCGATGTGAGCTACACCATCTATCGCGCCATGAATGGCGGTCCGGGCGAGTACAAGGGTATTGAGCTGAATGCCCAAGGCTTCTTCGACTTCCTGCCTTCGCCCTGGAACAACTTTGGTGCCTCTGCCAACCTGACCTATAACTACTATGGTAAGATCGAATACGCCTTCTACAACGGCGAGCCGATCTCGGCAGAGGAAGCGGCGACCATCCCCGGTATCTATGACGCGCCTTACAATTCGAAATATACTTATAACCTGTCAGTTTATTACGAACATGACAAGTGGAGCGCACGCGTGGCTTTCAACCATCGTGACCGTTACCGTAGCGCGCTGGATGGCTATTCGGCCAAGGGGTACAGTACCTATTTTGAGGCTACTGAACGTCTGGATTTTGCTGTGAACTATACGCCTGTCAAGTGGATGACCGTATCTCTCGAAGGTACCAATCTGCTGGGGGACAGCGATGCAGCGACCTATGGGGCCAATTCAATTCTGAATGCAGGCACGCGCGTCGGTGCGAAAACGGTCCAGCTCAGTGCACGCTTCCGCTATTAAACGGAAACCGATGGCTTAAAAAGAAATCCCCCGCCGGTCTGCCGGCGGGGGATTTTTTATGTTGTGAACTTTAGAAGCGCTTAGGGCCGCCGAGAAAGAATGACTTGAGCTGAGCCATTTCCTGTGGAGTCAGGTCGGAATTGAAAGCGCCCCTGACATGTTTGGGCAGGTGGCCGGTCGGATCGCCGTCGAAGACAAAATAATCCATCATTTCGCGCCAGGCCTTGCGCTGTCCCTCTGGCATGGAGCGGAAGGCCAAACCCGCGATATGCAGAGCGGCGATCGGATCGACCAGATCCGGGCGGGCGTCGTTCCACCAGTAATTGACCAGCATGTTGAGCGGGCCGGTGGTCTGGACATGGTGCCACCACAGGGGCGGAATGAACAATCCGTCGCCGGGCGAAAGCCGGGCGGTCAGGGCGTGAGCCTGTGCTTCGTCCAGATGCGGGTAGCGCTGCGCATCAGGCGCTTCCAGCGAGGCCATGCTGATCGGCACGCCCGCCGGTGAGCGATCGAGCGGACCGGGATAGAGGTTTGCGGTCTGGTCGGGCGGGAAGAGGGTGAAGACCTTTTCGCCTGCCACATGGACGGCAATATTGCTGGTATAGTCGAAGTGGGTCTGGGTGCGCAGGGTATTGCCGATCCACAGGCGCGGACGGACCGCTGCATCCAGCAACGGCATGGCCAGTTCGGCGGCCAGGCCCGGTGCGAACTGGTCCACTGGCTGCGCCTGGAGATAGACCGACTCGCTTTCCGTCTGACCCATGTGGGACAGGCACCAGCCGACAATGAAGCTCAGTGTGCCGCGATGGGTCTGGTAGTTCAGACCGGTCAGGTCTTCATTATAGAAGAACTGGCCCTTCAGTTCCTTGCGCGCCACCGAGACATTGGCCTCCTTGCCGCTGTCGAACTGGCGCAGATAGTCACCCAGGGCTTTTGACGAGTCGTGCGCCGCCCGTACCGCCGGCCATTGCGTGACAATGCCTTTGAGAATGACAGGCTGCCCGGCATAGCGGATTTCGGTGTCGAAGGTGGCGCGATCGATGTTTTCGATGACGCGGACGGGCCGGTTCATGCTCTGACGAGCGCCGGCGAGGGGCAGGCCCGGGCGATATAGACCTCGTGGCCAGGCATGGCATTGGCCAGGCCGGCGCTGCCTTCTTTCACCCGGTCCATACGCCAGCGGAACTCGTCTTCCGGCATCAGGTCGGCAATCGGATGATAAGATTTGGGCATCAGGCCCTGCCCGGCCAGGACGGCGAACCAGCTGGCTTCCTTGAACAGTTCGTTGGGCTGGACCAGCGAACGATTGCCTTGTTCGAAGCTTTCCAGCCGCGCCTTCAGGCTGTCGGGAATATCCATATGCTTGCAGTAGGCCCAGAAGGGCGTGTCCTCGCGCTCGGTCACCTTGTAGTGGGCGATCAGGAAGTCCTTCACATCGTTATAGGCGAACAGCATCTCGGCATTGAAGCTGTCGCGTAAGCTGTCAGTGATGCGTTCGCGCGGGAAGTGGCGGATCAGCTTCATGATCGCTTCCTGCACCAGATAGATCGAGGTCGATTCCAGGGGTTCGAGGAAGCCGCTGGCCAGGCCCATGGCGATGACGTTGCGGTTCCATTGCTTCTTGCGATGACCGGTGGTGAAGCGTATGACGCGCGGATCGGCCTGCGGCTTGCCATCGAGGCGTTGCAGGATCAGCTCCATGGCCTTGTCTTCCGGAAGGTAGGACTCGCAGAAGACATAGCCGTTGCCGGTGCGGTGCTGGAGCGGGATGCGCCATTGCCAGCCGGCTTCGCGGGCGGTGGAGGTGGTGTAGGGCGTGATGCCGCTGACCTTGTCGCAGGGTACGGCGACGGCGCGGTTACACGGCAGCCATTGCGACCAGTCTTCGTAGCCCGTTTTCAGGGTTTGCTCGATCAGCAGACCGCGGAAGCCGGAGCAGTCGATGAACAGATCGCCCGCTATGGTCTGGCCGTTTTCGAGGGTGACCGAGGCGATATCGCCGGTTTCGGGATGCTGGCTGACGCTGGTGATCTTGCCTTCCTGACGCACCACGCCGCGCGCCTCGCTGTAACGGCGCAGGAACTTGGCATAAAGCGAGGCATCGAAATGGAAGGCGTAGTTGACGTTGGGCGCCTTTGGATTGATCTCGCTCATGCGGCCGAAGCGGCTCATGCGCGCGGCGATGGTCTGCGGGTTGAACAGGCCGAAATCGCCATTACCGCCCGCCAGATGATAGCGCATCCAGTAATGGGTGAAGTTGACATTCATATCGACGCCGTAGACGCCGAACGGGTGGAAATATTCGCTGCCCTCGCGCTTCCAGTTGATGAAGCGGATGCCCAGCTTGAAGGAGGCATTGGTCTCCTTCATGAACTGGTTCTCGTCAATTTCAAGGAGCTGGTTGAACTCCTGGATGGTCGGGATGGTGGCTTCGCCAACGCCGACCGTGCCGATTTCGTCCGACTCGATCAGGGTGAAGCTGTATTTTTGCGTGCCAAAGACTTTCGATAGCGCCGAGGCCGCCATCCATCCGGCTGTGCCACCGCCTACGACCACGATTTTACGAAGAGAGTCCGCCATTTGCCCGTCTCATTACTGTGTCTTTTTTGATTATGACCAGCCAGGCGATGATGTCAATTCGGCGGTATATCGTATAAAATATTTGACACATTTGAGAAACCGTGCGGAATAAAGTCTGACAATAACAGCTGGGGGTTTTGACATGCGTATCGCGGGCTTTTTGGCGTTGGCGGGTGGATTGGTTCTGGCCGGTTTAAGTCCGGCGGCGATGGCCGAAACGGTGACGGTCAAGGTGTCGGGCACAGCCATGCCGTGGGTCATCAAGAAGAAAAACCCCGACCTGCCTTACGGCAAGAACGACGGCACGGCGCCGGCGGTGGCGCCGCTGAAACTAACGGCGGGCATGTCATTGCAGATGACGGCCACCGGCTCGACCACCACGGTGGCCGGCGGCGGCGGCTTCGATCCGGGCGGGCAGCAGGAATTTATCTGTGACGATCATCTGGGCGGTTCGGGGATGCCGTTTCCCAGCATGTATATGGCGCACGGTTTTTACCCCGTGCACCTGAACGAACTGGTGGCCGTGTTTACCGATAGCAAGGGCAAGATCGTCAAGTCGCCCTTTCCCATCGGCACGGGTATGAACATCACTGTGCCCGAAGGCGCCGAGGCTATCCAGTTCGGCCTCAATGACGATATCTATGCTGATAACAGCGGCGAAATCGAAATCACACTCACGGCGGCGGCCCAATAATAATTTCAGAAACGGCGAGACCTATCCATGCGTCCTTTATCCTTTGCTCTTGCCGGCGGCATTTCGCTGCTGGCTCTGTCATCCATGGCTCACGCCGAAACGGCGTCGATCGCCGATCGCTACGCCACGGCGCAATCCTATCTGGCCGGCAAGACCGGTGAACTGGTCACCGATCTGGACCTGCGCGCCCGGTTCGTGGCCGGCGGCGCCAAGGTGCTTTATCGCCATGGGGCGAAAGGGCAGGGGATCATCACCCTGGCCGATACCGCCACGGGGCAGGTGACCGAGCTGACGACGGAAGCCGCGCTCCAGCCTCTGCTGGCGCCGGTCATGGGCGCGGATGCGAAAGGCCCGTTCGATGTGTCTCCGGAAGACTACGACGCCGACAAGCGCCTCCTGACGCTCAATTCCGGCGGCAAGAAACTGATCCTTGATATGGCGGCCAATACCGTCACCAAGGCGCCGATCGAGACGAAGGCTGCCGATGAAGGCGTGGTCTCGCCGGATGGTCTCTATAAGGTGATCCACAAAGGCTATGATCTGGCCCTGGTTGAGATCGCTACGGGCAAGGAAACGGCGCTGACCGCCAATGGCAGCTATGATCAACGCTACGGCATGAACTACCCGATGTTCGCCGATATGGTGGAAGCCAATACCGAGACTCCGCCCATGCCGGTCAGCGTGCAGTGGTCGCCGGATTCGAAGCAGATCCTGACCTATCGTCTGGATCGCAACGGCAGCTATATCTGGCACGGCGTCCAGCCCAATCCGCCGGGCAGCCAACTGCCGCGCCATTTCGACTATGTTTACCCGACCGCCGGCGCTGAAAAGGTGCCGCAGTTCGTACCGGTGGTGATCGATGTGGCGGCCTCGCTGAAAGGTACCGTAGCGCCCAAGGTGTTGAACGTGCCGTCGGATTCCATGCTGTGGCCGGGCGATCCCAATTTCGGCTGGAACAAGGACAAGATCGTCTATCAGTGGACCAAGCGCGGCTATGGCGAACTGGTGCAATACGAGATCGATCCGGCCAGCAATGTGGCGACGATCAAGGTGCGCGAGGCGATCAAGCCGCTGGTCACCGTCACCTCGTCCTCGATCCGCCCGACACCGGAACTGGGCGGCAGCCTGGTCATTTCCGAGCGCACCGGCTGGGCGCAGCTCTATTTCGTCGGCGCCGGCGACAAGCCGGAAGGCGGCAAGGCGCTGACCAAGGGGAGCTGGGAAGTGACCGATGTCGTGCGCGTCGATGACAAGGCGAAGTCGCTGCTGATCACCGGCATCGGCCGTGAGGCGGGCGTCAATCCTTATTTCTCCAGCCTTTATAATGTGAGCTGGGACGGCGCCATCCGCAACCTGACGCCGGAACCGCTGGATCACGATGTCAGCGTGTCGGAAGACGGCAAGACCTTCATCGACCGCATGTCGAGCCCGACCGTACCGACCCGCACCTTGCTGCGCAGCGCCACCGATGGTCATATCATCGCCGAACTGGGCAAGGCCGATCCGTCCGCCCTGCTGGCCAGCGGTTTCACGCCGCCGGAGCCTTTCAGCACCCTGGCCGATGACGGCAAGACCATGCTTTATGGCATGATCTTCCGGCCCAAGAACTTCGATCCGTCGAAGTCCTATCCGGTGATCGAATATGTCTATACCGGCCCGACGACCCATGTGATCGCCGAAGGCTATGGCCGCAATCTCCGCAATCCAGCCGAGGGCATGGCGCAGATCGGCGCCATCGTCGTTGAGGTCGATGCGCGCGGCACCTCGCAGCGCGGCCAGGCCTTCCGCCTGCCGGCCTATCAGAACCTGGGTGAGGTCGGGCTCGACGACCATATCTGGGTGCTGAAGGCGATGAAGGCGAAATACAGCTATTTCGACCTCGACCGCGTCGGCGTGTTCGGCCATTCGGCCGGCGGTTATGACGCGGCGCGCTTCATCCTGCGCCGCCCGGATTTCTACAAGGTGGCTGTGGCAAACTCAGGCAATCAGGATGAGCGGCTGGACAAGGCGTGGTGGCCGGAAGTCTCCATGGGCATCGCGGACGACGCGACCTGGGAGAAGAACTCGAACATCTCCGTGGCGGGTAACCTCAAAGGTCACCTGATGCTGACTCACGGCGATATCGATGACAACGTGCCGGTGGCGGCGACCCTGCGGCTCGATGCGGCCCTGGTGGCGGCCAACAAGCCGCACGAACTGGTTATCTTCGCCAACCGCACGCACAACTCCATCGGGCCCTACTACTGGCGCAAGCACATGGACTTCTTCACGCAGTATCTGCTGAACGAGACCCCGCCGGCGTTCTGAGGTTAAGCCTTTGCCGAGATGATGTGGGCCTGGATCTTCGCGGTCACAGGCCCATGTCCGTGCCGGGCAACCAGATAGTCCGTAACATGACGGGTTGCCGCTTCAAGTCCGGACGGGTCATTGGCCTCGATCTCGGTGCGCAGGGGCGAGCCCTGACAAAAGGCGGTGGCGACGATCCGCGCCGAGGCGGCGCGGCTCTGTTCGGAGTGGGTATCGATCGCGATATCGGAAAAGCCGGCGGTAGCCAGATCGCTGCGGATCGCCGCCGTATCGAAATAGCTGTGCGGCCCGCGAACGAGAAAGCGCGGCGGATTTTCCGGAAAGCGTTCCGCCAGTGCCAGGATCACCTCATTGGCGAAGACATTCTCCTCGATACGGTCCCAGACGCTGAACAGGAACGTTCCGCCGGGCTTAAGGACACGCCGGGCTTCTCGATAACCGGCGATGCGGTCGGGGAAGAACATGGCGCCGAACTGGCAGCAGACCACATCAAAGCTGGCATCGGCGAAGGGCAGGGCCAGGGCGTCGGCCTGCCGCCATTCGACGGGGGCGTCAGACGGCTGGTGGGTGGCGGCATAGTCGACCATTCCCTGGTTCAGGTCAGTGGCGACATAGCGAACGCCCGGCAGTTCCGGCGCCAGGGCGCGGGTAACGGCGCCGCTGCCGGCGGCGGTTTCCAGCACCGCCCGTGGTGACAGGGCCGTGACCCGGCGGGCCAGGTCGGCGGCATAGGGGGCGAAAATCAGCGGCACCATATGGCGGTCGTAGTTTTCCGGGATAGACCCGCCAAACAGCTTTTCGGTTTCGGACATGATCACTCCTGCGAAAAGGGCTGTTGGCGAGCTTATCCAGTATTTGCGAGGCGCGCAAATCGGGCGGATCTACACCTTCTGGCGGGCTTTCAGATCGGGCAGCCAGGCGGCCAGCAGGCCGATAGCCGGCAGGAAGGCGCAGACCTGGAACACTGTGTCTATGCCCCAGACATCGGCCACCTTGCCCAGCACGGCGGCGCCGATGCCGCCCATGCCGAACGAGAAGCCGAAGAACAGGCCGGAGATCATGCCGACCTTGCCCGGCACCAGCTCCTGCGCGAAGACGACGATGGCCGGGAAGGCCGAGGCCAGCATCAGGCCGATGATCACACTGAGCGCGCCGATCCAGGCGAGGGGCACATGCGGCAGCAGCAGGCTGAAGGGAAGCACGCCCAGGATCGAGGCCCAGATGACGTATTTGCGGCCGAAACGGTCGCCGATGGGGCCGCCGATGAAGGTGCCGGCCGCCACCGCCGCCAGAAAGATGAACAGGTGCATCTGTGCATTGCCAACTGACACATGGAAACGATGGATCAGGTAGAAGGTGAAGTAGCTGGTCAGGCTGGCGAGATAGACATATTTCGAGAAGATCATGGCCAGCAGGATGAAGATACCGCGACGGGCGGTGCCTTTGGGCAGGGTGACGGCTTCCATGGCCTTGCGGTTCTGGTTCAGGCGCGTCAGGCCGTGGTGGCGATACCACTGGCTGACATTCCACAGCACGGCACAGGAGAGCAGGGCCAGCAGGGCGAAGGTAGCCAGGCTGCTCTGGCCGTAGCGCGCCACAACAATGGCGGCGGCCAGAGGGCCGAGCGCCGAGCCTGTATTACCACCGACCTGAAACAGGGCCTGCGCCATGCCGTTGCGCCCGCCGGCGGCGGCCCGGACCACGCGCGACGATTCCGGGTGGAAGACCGAAGACCCCATGCCGAGCAGGCAGGCGCCGATCAGGAGGATCGGGTAGCTGTGCGCCATCGACAGGGTGACCAGGCCGCTCAGGGTGAACAGGGTGCCGCCGGGCAGGGCCAGGGGCGTCGGCCGGCGGTCGGCATAGAGGCCGACGAGCGGTTGCAGGATCGAGGCGGTGATCTGGTAGGCCAGGGTAATGACGCCGATCTGGGTGAAGCTGAGGCCCAGTCCGCTTTTCAGGTTCGGGTAGATGGCGGGCAGCAGGGCCTGCATCATATCGTTCAGCATATGGCAGAAAGCGACGGACAGGATAACCGAAAAGGCCGTGGTGCTGACCTGAACGGCGGTATTGGGCGGGGCGGCTTGCGATGTTTCCACGATAGACTTCCTCTGTAGATGGGGCCGTGATAGAGGAAAGGTGTCTGTCCCGCATTCCGTAGTGGGATTATCTATTTCGAGAGTGGGACACTAAACGTGGCCGGAGCCTGGACCAATCCGGATGATTACGACCATGTACCGCGGCCGGTGGTGGGGATCAGCAATGAGTATCCGCCGTCGTTCGAACTGGACTGGCACAGCCATGGGCGGGGGCAACTGATCTATGCAGCGACCGGCGTGATCGTCCTCAGCACACCGCATGGCGCCTGGATCGCCCCACCGGAACGCGCCATTTGGACGCCGGCGGGGATGCCGCATTCGGTGCGCATGGTGGGCGCGGTCAGTACGCGCAGCCTGCTGCTCGATGAAGCGACGGCGGTGGCGCTGGGCGATGCCACGGTGGTGATTTCCGTGTCGCCGCTTGTGCGTCATCTGCTGATTGCGGCCTCGTCCATCCCGGCGGAATACGAGGTCGATGGCCGGGACGGACTGGTTATGTCGCTGCTGGCGGCCGAACTGGGTAACGCGCCGCGCGTGGCCCTGTCGGTACCGTTTCCGACCTCGCCAAAGCTGGCGGCGCGCTGCCATGCCTTTCTGGAGGCCCCGGATATCCACGCCACCATCGATCGCTGGTGCGTGGATCTGGGTATGGATCGTCGCGCCTTTACGCGGGCCTTCCGGCGGGAAACCGGCATGAGTTTCGGCGAATGGCGGCAGCAGGCGTGCCTGCTGGAAGCTCTGCCGCGCCTGGCCGACGGCGAAAGCGTGACGGCCATAGCGCTCGATCTCGGTTATGACAGCCCCGCCGCCTTTTCGACCATGTTCCGGCGGTTACTGGGTGTGCCGCCGAGCCGCTATGCCGGCTAAAGCACTTTACGAAAAGTGTGACGCACTTTTCGGTTAAAAAGTGCGTCTGACGAAACTAGTAATCCTGAACGGTGGGGCGGAACAGGATTTCGTTGATATCGACGTCTTCCGGCTGGCTGATGGCGAAGGCCACGCAGCGGGCAAAGGAATCGGCCGGAATGGCCCATTTTTCGTAGCGGCTGCGGACCGCGGCGGCCATTTCGGGTTCGGTGACGCTGGCCGGCAGTTCGGTATCGACGGCCCCCGGTGAAATGACGGTCGAGCGGATGTTGTACGGCTTTACCTCCTGGCGCAGACCTTCCGAGAGGGCGCGGACGGCGTGCTTGGTGGCGGCATAGACCACACCACCGGGACCGACCTTATGACCGGCGACCGACGAGACATTGATGATCTGGCCGCTCTTCTGCGCCTGCATATGGGGCAGGGCGGCGGCGATGCCGTAGAGCACGCCCTTGATATTGACGTCGATCATCTGGTCCCATTCGTCAATTTTCAGGCGTTCGAGCAGGGATTGCGGCATGATGCCGGCATTGTTGATGATGACATCGATGCGGCCATGCAATTGGATCGCCCGATCGACCAGGGCCTTGACCTGATCGGCCTGCGTCACATCGGTCTGGACAATGGCGTCTTCGGGCAGGTTCAGGTCCGTGGCCAGGGCCTGCAGGCGGTCCAGACGGCGCGCGCCCAGAACCACTTTCGCGCCCTGCGCGCTCAGCAGGCGGGCGGCGGCCTCACCTAAACCACTTGAGGCGCCGGTAATGACGACGACCTTGTTTTCAATATTCTGTGTCATGTCTTGTCTCCTGTCTCTTCAAACACCCGCCGGGCGATGGCTAGGGCTGAACTGGCGGAGGGCCAGCCGGCATAGAAGGCCAGGTGTGTAATGGTTTCTATCAGCTCGTCGCGCGTGACACCGTTTTCCAGCGCCCGTTTGAGATGAAAGGGTAGTTCGTTGATCCGGTAGCCGGACACAAGACACGACACCGTAATGAGGCTGCGGTCGCGCGAACTCAGGCCGGGCCGTTCCCAAACATCGCCGAACAGGACATTATCGGTGTAATCGGCCAGTGCGGGCGCAATATCGGCAAAGGGATTAGCCATGATCAGCGTCCGGTCAGCGCCTCAAGCGCCTCGGTATAGCGATTGCCGTGGACCTCGATCCGCGCGGCGGCGGTTTCGATCTGCTGAAGATCGGCGGTAGTCAGCTCGATATTGGCTGCGCCAAGGTTTTCTTCCAGTCGGTGCTGCTTGGTCGTGCCGGGAATGGGTGAAATCCACGGCTTCTGCGCCAGCAGCCAGGCCAGTGCAATCTGGGCCGGGGTGGCGTCCTTTTGTGTCCCGATGGTCTTCAACAGGTCGATCATCGCCTGGTTGGCCTGCATGGCCTCGGGGGCGAAGCGCGGCAGGTTCTTGCGAAAATCGTTGTCGGCAAAGGTGGTCGCGGCCGTCATGGCGCCGGTCAGGAAGCCCTTGCCGAGCGGCGAATAGGGCACGAAACCGATACCCAGCGCTTCGAGTGTCGGGATGATCTCGGCTTCCGGCTTGCGGAACCAGATCGAATATTCGCTTTGCAGGACGCTGACCGGCTGAACGGCGTGGGCACGGCGGATGGTCTGGGCGCCGGCTTCGGACAGGCCGAAATATTTCACCTTGCCTTCGGTAATCAGGTCCCTGACCGTCCCGGCCACATCCTCGATCGGTACGTTGGGGTCGACACGGTGCTGGTAGAAGAGGTCGATGACGTCGGTCTTCAGGCGTTTCAGCGAGGCCTCGGCGACGGCGCGGATGCGTTCCGGCCGGCTGTTCAGGCCCTGAAGATTGACGGCGCCGTCATCGCTGAGATTGAAGCCGAACTTGGTGGCGATGACCACGCGGTCGCGCACGGGGGCGAGCGCTTCGCCGACCAGGGCCTCGTTGGTGAAGGGGCCGTAGACTTCGGCGGTATCGAAGAAGGTGACGCCGAGATCGGCGGCGGCGCGCAGCAGTCTGATATTTTCCGAGTGCTCGCCCTTGTGGCCGTAGGAAAAGTCGAGCCCCATGCAGCCGAAGCCGAGCGCCGAGACCTCAAGGCCCTGTGTACCGAGTTTGCGTGTTTGCATCTGTAAATCTCCGATGGAACCAATATGCGGTGCAATATAGGGCATGGCCATTGTTTGGATTAGATGGCAATATCGGCATGGACTTATGAGCAAGGATCATGAATTGGCGCGCGACAACCTCAATGACCTGATGGCCTTTATCGCCGTGGCGCGCGAAGGCAGTTTTACCCGTGCGGCGGCCAAGCTGGGTGTCTCGCAGTCGGCGCTCAGCCATACCCTGCGGGCGCTGGAAACCCGGCTGGGCGTGCGCCTGCTGACCCGCACCACGCGCAGTGTGGCGCCCACCGAAGCCGGTGAGCGCCTGTTGCAGACGATCGGTCCCAAGTTCGACGAGATTGACGCCGAGCTGACGGCCCTGACCGCCCTGCGTGACAAGCCGGCGGGCACCATCCGCATCACCAGCGGCGAACATGCGGCGGAAAGCCTGCTGATGCCGGTGCTGGAACGGCTGCTGCCGCAATATCCGGACATCAGGGTCGAGGTGACGGTCGACCTCAGCCTGACCGATATCGTCACCGAACGCTACGACGCCGGCATCCGGCTGGGCGAACAGGTGGCGAAGGATATGATCGCCGTGCGCATCAGTCCCGATGTCGAGATGGCTGTGGTTGGATCGCCGGCCTATTTCGCGACCCACCCGAAACCGAAGACGCCGCAGGATCTGATTGCGCACAACTGCATCAATCTGCGCTTGCCGACGCGTGGCGGGCTCTATGCCTGGGAGCTGGAAAAGGGCGGGCGTGAGCTGAATGTACGGGTCGATGGCCAACTGATCTTCAATACCGGCAGCCAGGTGGTCAGCGGGGCCGTGCGGGGGCTGGGACTCGGTTGCCTGCCGATGGACGTGGTGCGAGCGGCAATGGACGATGGCCGGTTGGTGCGGGTGCTGGCCGACTGGTGCCCGCCGTTTCCGGGCTATCACCTCTATTATCCCAGCCGCCGCCAGCAGTCGCCCGCCTTCGCCCTGCTGGTTGACGCCCTGAGATACCGGCCATAGGGTAGCCGCCAACAGGGAGGCCCGAATGGCGAAATGGTTCTATGGCCTTATGGCCGCTATGCTCATGGGCTGGGGCGGTATCGCTCACGCCGCCGGATGCGGGATTGGTACTGTGGGGGTGACGCAAGGCGTGGCCATCAGTCATACGGGGCGGTCTGTTCTGGTCCATATACCCGCGGATGCGAACGGTGGGCCGCTGCCGCTGTTGTTCCTGTTTCATGGCAGCACCGGAACGGGCGCGGGGATGCTGCATAACTCGCATCTGGAGGCAACCTCCGATCGTCATGGCTTTATTCTCGTAGCGCCCGATGGCGGGATTCCGGTCGATGGCGGCGGCTTTGTATGGAATATCCCCGGCGTGCCGACGGTGACGGGCAAGATTCCGACGCAGGACGATGCCGATGATGTCGCCTTTGTCGGCCAGGCCATCGACTGGCTGGTGGGGCAGGGTTGTGTGGACGTTACCCGCGTCTATGCCACGGGTCTTTCCGGCGGCGGGCGCATGACCTCCTGGCTGGCTTGCGTCGATGCCGACCGTTTCGCTGCCATCGCGCCGGTGGTGGGCCTGCGCGCCGGTAATCCGTCGAAGGCCGATCCGCAAACGCCCGATCCGGCCACCTGCCAACCGTCGCGGCCGGTGCCGGTCATCGCCTTTGCCGGCGACAAGGACACCACCAATCCGATTGAGGGCGGTGGTGCGGGCTACTGGCAATACACCATGCACGCCGCCGAGCAGAGATGGGCGCAGCTCAATGGCTGCACCGGTGCGCCGACCTCGCAATGGGTGGCTGCCGGTGTCTACGAAGAACGCTATAGCGGCTGCCGGGAGGGCGCCGATGTCGCGGGCCGGATCACGGTCGGCGGCACGCACACCTGGCTGGCTGATAACGAGGCCATGTGGGCCTTCCTGTCGCAGCACCGGCGGAACTGAAACTTACGGGTGCGCCCCTGCCGTATCGTAGAACTTCGCCAGATCGATCTTCATCTGCTTCAATGCGTCCGGATCGGCATAGGTCATATGGCCTGAGGCATAGTAGCCGATGGTGATATTGGCCTTCAGCGCCGGGGTCAGCAGCATGTGCGACAGGTCGTTTTCGGTCGCGAAGAACGGGGTGGCCATATCGTAGAGGCCGTTCATCGATAGCACCTTCATCTGCGGATTGAAGCGCATGGCGGCAGCGAGATCGAGCGCTGTATTGGGCGTGGTCATCACCTCGTCATAGCCTGGCGCCTTGTGGTGCCAGTCCCAGGCGGGTTCCACCGTCATGTTGTTGAGTGCCAGATAGGGTGTATCGGAAATATAGCCCAGATCGTTGGCCAGATAGTCCTGAAAGGCCGAGAGATAGGCGCTGGAAACCCCTTGCGTCGCCGGATCGTCGGTGGCCGGATCGAAGGACCCACCGGCGGCGCGCACCGAATCCTGCGCCTTGAAGCGGGCGTCGAAGCGGCCGGTGATCAGGGTCTGGTCCTTCAGCAGTTCGCGGCGGAAGGTCTCCATGTCAATGCGCAGGGCGACGCGCTTCAGGTAATCGACCGACAGACCTGTGTAGCCTGAAAGCGTACGGGCCACGCTGTCCAGTTCCTCCGGTGTCAGGTCATCGCCCTTGGCCAGAGCCGCGGCGTAAGGGCCGCGTGCGAATGTGCGGACCTCGCGCAGCAGGCCGGTCTAGTCACCCGTATAGGTTGAGCGGCCGTGATAGGCGGCCACCATGGCATAGGTCGGCAGGGCATTGATGCTGGCCTGATCCTGACCGGCGAGCAGGGGCGAGAAGTCGAGAATGGAAGACAGCAGCACCACGCCATTGATCTGAACGCCCTTGTTCTGCAGTTGGTAGGCCAGAGCGGCGGCGCGGGTGGTGCCGTAGGATTCACCGAACAGGAACTTGGGTGAACCCCAGCGTTTGTTGACGGTCAGGTAGCGGGTGATGGTCTGGGTAAAAGCCGCTGCATCCTGGTCGACGCCCCAAAAGCTGCCGGGCCTGGTCTCGCCCAACGCATGTGAAAAGCCGGTGCCGATGGCATCGATGAAGACAAGATCGGTCTTGTCGAGCAGGGTCTGGCCGGAGGGGGCGACATCATAGGGCGCCGGGCCGGTCGGGTTCGGCGTATTGGTATGGACCGTCACGGGCCCGAGCCCGCTCATGTGAAGCCACAGGCTGGCCGAGCCGGGACCGCCATTGAACAGGAAGGTGACCGGACGCGGCGCGGCGCCTTTCGGCTGATCGACCGTATAGGCGACATAGAAGACGCTGGCCGTGGGCGCACCATCGGCGTCACGCAGGATCAGATTGCCCGCCGCCGCCTTGTAGGGCAGGGCGCGGCCATTGACCGTCACGCTGTGCGTGGTGGTGACGGCGTTCTCGGCCGGTGGCGGCGTATCGGCGAGGGCCTGGCCTGCGAAGACAAGTGCAAAGGTGGCGATCAGGAAAACACGCATATCAAATCCCCCGGAATCAAAGCTTACGGCATCACACGCAGCAGGACGGCGCCATGTTTCGGCACGGCGTAGGCATAGCCCTCGTCGGCGCGGTGGTCGCTGTGCGCCCACAGGTCGCGGACGGTGCTTCCCGTCACATTGATATCGGCCCAGCTGCCGCTGATCAGGGTGGTTTCCTCGCCGCGGTTGAACAGGCCCACGGCGGTGGAGCCATCGGCCAGCTTTTTCGTCCACACCTCGGTCGTGCCGTCCTTTTTCGCCGGCAGGCCTTGCGCGCCCAGCTTGTCCTGGTCGATGGCGATGACTTCTTTATTGGTCAGCAGCGACAGGGTTTCCGGGCTCATGTGGCGGACATCATTGCCCAGCACCAGCGGCGCCGAGATCATGGCCCACAGCGACATGTGTGTCTTGTATTCGTCCTGGGTCATGCCGCCATTGCCGATTTCCAGCATGTCGGGATCGTTCCAGCCATTGGGGCCGGTGTGGTGAGCGACGCCGTTCTTGTCGAAGCCGAGCTTGGCCATGACGTCGTACTTGTCCTCGATATCGCCAGTGGTGCGCCACAGGTGCCCACCGACCTCGCGACCCCAGGAACCGACATCAAAGCGGCCATATTCGCACAGGGAGTAGGTGATGTCGCGCGGGGTGGCGTTCAGTGCCTCGCCCATCTCCTGATAGACGGCGTAGACGGTTTCGGCGGTATTGTAGAAGGCTTCGCCTGAGCACAGGTCGTATTTCAGGTAGTCGATGCCCCAGGCGGCGAAGGTGTCGGCGTCCTGCTTGATATGGCCGTAGGAGCCACTATAGCCGGCGCAGGTCTTCGGTCCCGGCGAGGAATAGATGCCGAGTTTCAGGCCACGGGCATGAACGTAATCGGCCAGAGCCTTCATATCCGGGAAGTTCTTGTTGGGGTGCAGCGCGCCTTGAGCATCGCGTTCGCCCTGCCAGCCGTCATCGATATTGACATACACATAGCCGGCGTCGCGCAGGCCGCTCGATACCAGGGCGTCAGCGATCTCGCGGATCGTCTGGTCATTGATATCGGTGGCGAACTTGTTCCACGAACTCCAGCCCATCGGCGGGGTGGCGGCCAGCGGCTTTTGCGTCACCACGCGTTTGGTGGGCAGGGCAAAGGTCGGGAAATCGAGCGCCTTCAGTTCCGAACGCTTGCCCTTGTGGGCGGTCAGGTCGAAATCCTGATACCAGACCTTGCCGGTCATCCGCACCGATTTGCCCTCCGGCTTGACCACGATATCAGTCATGGTGACGCGCGGATTGCCGTTATAGAGCTTGAAGACGAGATTATCGCCATCGGCATGGAGGTCGGTCAGCGGCAGGTCGCCATACCATTTCGATGTCACCTTGCCCGACAACTGCCCCTTCTTTTCCTCGATCACCAGACGGGTGAAGCCGGGATAATCCGGCGAGGAATCGAACACCCAGCCGCCTTTGGGAATTTCGGCCCCAGCTTCAATAATGCCTGTGGTCGCCATCAACAGGCCGGTCAGGATTGTGGTGGTCAGAAGGTGGCGCATAACGGGACTCCCTGAATAACGGCTTGTTCGGTGTTCGGTATATAGTATACATCATGCCCGGTATCTCAGGATTGGCAAGAGGGCAGGATGAAAATGCGGACGCAAACAGGACTTTTGACACTGGCTATGGCGCTTCTCACGGCCGTTTCCGCTTCAGCCGCGCCCACTGTGGCCGATTATGAGCGTTCGCTCAACCTGCGCAATGACTGGTCCGGCCTGACCGAGAATATCGCCGAGCCGGCGCAATGGATCGAGGGCACGCACCGCTTCATCTACCGCAAGACCGTGCCGGGCGGTTTCGAGTTCGTGATGATGGATGCCGATACGAAGCAGAAGTCTCCGGCCTTCGATCAGGACCGGCTGGCGGCATCCTTGGGTAAGGCATTGGGCGGCACCTACACAGGCCTGCACCTGCCCTTTACCGAGCCGATGACCTCCGTCACTTTTACCGAGGGCGGCAAGGGGCTTGTGGCTTATCTCGATGAGGACAATGCCTGGTCCTGTACCCTGACCGACTATGTCTGCGCCCGCGTGCCGGAAGGCGCGGGTCAGCCGCGCGGATTCGGTGTGGTGCGCGACCTGACCATTCCAGCCGAAAACAGCCCGAAGCCTTCGCCGGATGGCAAGTGGGTGGCCTTCGTGCAGGGCTTCAATGTGGTGGTCAAACCAGCAGCCGGCGGTGCGGTGACCGTGTTGAGCACCGATGGCTCAGAGGGCGAATTCTACGATCCGCAGTCGATTGTCTGGTCGCCGGATTCGCAAAAGCTGGCCGCCTATCGGGTGCGCCCCGGTTTTGCGCGCCATGTCACACGCGTGGTGTCGTCGCCGGAAGGCGAGCTGGAACCGAAACTGGCCACCCAGCTTTATCCGAAGCCGGGCGATGCGGTGGATATCGACCGGCCGGTGCTGTTCGATGTGGCGGCGAAAAAGCAGGTCAATGTGTCGTTCGACCTGTTCCCCAATCCCTACACTATGTCGGATATCAGCTGGCGGGCGGATTCCTCGGCCATCACCTTTGAATATGATCAGCGGGGCCATCAGGCCTACCGCCTGATCGAAGCCAGCGCCAAAACGGGTGCGGCGCGCATCGTCGCCGAGGATCACGCCGATACCTTCGTCAATATCGAGCGGCGCTATAGCCATGATGTCGGCGGTCTGGGCAATGAACTGATCTGGATGTCGGAGCGCGATGGCTGGAACCATCTCTATCTCTACGACCAGACCACCGGAAAGGTGAAGACCCAGATCACCAGGGGCGACTGGATCGTGCGCAAGGTGCTGAAGGTCGATGACCAGAAGCGCCAGATCTGGTTTGCCGCCAGCGGCATGTATCCCGGCAAGGACCCGTACTTCCAGCACGTCTTCCGCGTCGATTTCGACGGCAAACACCTGACGCCGATCACCACGACCGACGCCTGGCACGATGTCAGCTTCTCCAGCGATATGACCTACTATGTCGATACATACTCCCGTATCGACCTGCCCAATATCGCCGAACTGCACACCGCCGATGGCGCGCTGGTCACCGAGGTCGAACACGGCGATATCTCGAAACTGGTGGCCGCCGGCTTCAAGGCGCCGGAGGTCTTCACCGCCAAGGGCCGCGACGGCAAGAGCGATATCTGGGGCATCATCGTGCGGCCGCGCGATTTCGATCCGAACAAAAAATATCCGGTGATCGAGAACATCTATGCCGGGCCGCATGACAATTTCGTGCCCAAGACCTTCTGGCCGTTCGGCCTGCATTCGGGCGGCGACAAGGTGATCGGCATGCAGGCCCAGGCCGATCTCGGTTTCATCGTCGTGCAGATCGACGGCATGGGCACGATGAACCGCTCAAAGGCCTTTCATGATGTGGCGTGGAAGAATGTCGGCGATTCCGGCTTCCCAGACCGCATCCTGTGGCACAAGGCGGTGGCGGCGAAATATCCGTGGTACGACATCAGCCGCGTCGGCATCTATGGCGGCTCGGCCGGCGGACAAAGCTCGCTGGGCGCACTGGAATTTCATCCGGACTTCTACAAGGCCGCCGTCGCCTATGCCGGCTGCTATGACAACCGCATGGACAAGATCAGCTGGAACGAGGAATGGATGGGCTGGCCGGTCGATGAGTCCTATGCGAAGTCGTCCGGCGTCGAGAATGCCTGGCGGCTGCAGGGCCATATCCTGATGATCGTCGGCGAGCAGGATTCGAATGTCGATCCGTCCTCGACGATGCAGGTGGTCAATAATCTGATCAAGGCGCGCAAGGATTTCGATCTGATCGTGGCGCCCAACCAGGGTCACGGCGCCCTGCGCAATGTCGGCGATTTCAGCTATGGCCTGCGCCGCCAGTATGATTACTTCGTGCGCTATCTGCGGAACGAACCGACGCCCGACTGGAACGCGCTGCCGGAAACCAATCCGACAGCAACGGCCCTGAAAACAAATTAAGCGAGACTATTTTTATGACCCATTTCAAAACCCTTTTCAGTGCTTCTGTTTTTGCCCTGCTGGCCGCCGGTGCCGTCCATGCGGAGACGTGGAATGTCGCCTCTCCGGATGGTCAGATCGCTGTGACGATCGACAAGGCCGATGGCGCCCTGCCGAAATACAGTGTCAGTTCCCACGGCCAGACCTTTATCGCGCCATCGGAACTGGGCCTGCGCACCGATCTCACAGGTTTCGGCGCCAAGGGGTTTGATGCCCCGGCGGTGACCACGCGTTCGGTGAATGACACCTATGCCATCGTGGCCGGCAAGGCGGCGACCGCACCGGACCATTACAACGAAACGACCCTGACCTTCCATGAGACCGGTGGCAGCCGTGAGCTGACCCTGATTTTCCGCGTCTATGATACGGGCGTCGCCTTCCGCTATGTCCTGCCGGCGCAGGGGGCGGCCTATGGCCTCTACGGCGAGAAGACCGAGTTCGCTTTTTCAGGAGATTATGACTGCTGGGGGCTCAATCTCGGCAAGTTCCACAATGCTCATGAAGGCGAGTTCGATCCGGTCAAGGCCTCGCTGATCCGCGACCACAGCCTGTTCGATTCGCCCCTGGTCTGTAAGACCGGGCAAGGGGAGAGCGCGTTCGCCCTGGCCGAATCCGATATCGACCACTATCCGGCCACCTATTATTCGCGCACCGGCGACAACAAGCTGGGTGTCGCCATCCACCTGCCGCCGCGCACCGATGCGGACGACATCAAGCCCTATGTGGCGAAGTTCGCCGGCGATGCCGAAGTGAAGACGCCGTGGCGCGTCATCATGGTGGGTGACAGCCCGCGCGCGCTGGTCGAATCAACATTGATTGCGACGCTCGGCAGCCCCTCGCAGATCAAGGACACATCCTGGATCAAGCCGGGCAAAAGCGCCTGGGACTGGTGGAACGGTTTCCGCGCGCCGGTGGCCAATCCGGGTATCAATACCGAGACCTACAAGGCCTATGTCGATTTCGCCCACGAGATGGGGCTCGATTACATCCTCATCGACGAAGGCTGGTACACCGGTTCCTCGACGCGGCCGAAGCCCGGCGCCGATGTGACCAAACCGATTGCCGCCGTCGATATGCCGGCGATCATCAAATATGCCAAAGAGCGCAATGTCCGCGTCATGGTGTGGCTGCAATGGCAACAGCTCGACTGGCAGCTGGATGAGGCATTGGCAGCCTACGAAAAGTGGGGCCTGGCGGGGATCAAGGTCGATTTCATGGACCGCTCCGATCAGGATATCACCGACTATTATCGCCGCGTTTTGCCAAAGGCGGCCGATCATCATCTGCTGGTTGACCTGCACGGCGCCTATGCCCCGTCGGGCCTGCTGCGGACCTATCCGAACTACATCACCCAGGAAGGCGTGCTGGGGGCGGAATACAACAAGTGGACGACACGCATCACCGCCACGCATAACGTCACCCTGCCGTTCACGCGGATGATTCTGGGGCCGATCGACTATACGCCCGGCGGCTTCGGCAACCGGACGCCGCAGACCTTCGAAATCCACGAAGACCACCCGCTGACCCAGACCACGCGCGGTCAGGCCATCGCCATGTATGTCGTCTATGACAGTCCCCTGGTCATGGTGGCTGATGCGCCGCAGGCCTACAAGAAGGCAGATGGCAGCTGGGAAGATGGCGTCGATTTCATTCAGGCCGTGCCGACGACCTGGGACGAGACCCGCGTGCTGCAAGGTGATATCGGTCAATATATCGTCACGGCCCGACGTAAGGGAGATGTCTGGTATATCGGCGCCATGACCAACGAGCAGGGCAGGGACGTGACGATTCCGCTGAACTTCCTGGGCGGTGGCAGCTACGAGGCGACCGTCTGGCAGGATGGCAAGGCGCCGACCGCGCTTGATCGTGTCGTACAAAAAGTGGCGGCCGCAGATAGCCTGACCCTGAAACTGGCGGGGTCCGGCGGTGGGACCGCTATCATCCGTCCGGCTAAGAATCTGAAAAAGCGGAAATAAATCAGGCCGTCATAAAATCGTATAATTTATATTTGACGGATGGCCGGATCGGTGTTTTAGTTTACTCAGTCAATTGGCCTCCACCACTTCCTCCCTGGAACGGCGCGCCCCTTGACCAATGTCCTGCTGTTCAGTCCGGCGTGTAGCGTTTCTATCCGGTCTGATGTCCGTCGAAGGTTCTCCGGCCGTTATGTGGCGGCGGCAGTTCATTGTGCTTCCTGATCTGGTTCCGGATCACCCTTTCCGCCGGCCGCGCCGATCTCACTCCCGTGATCAGGCCGCGCCCGTCGGGACAAACTTTATGCGTCTGTCGCGCTCGTCACTCCGGCGCGGCAGGCGCCTTCTTTGTTTCAATACTCGCTGACGAAAGCGCCTGCTATGACCCTTCGCCCGCCCGCCCACATTTTACGCACCTGTTCCAGCCTGATGGTCCTGACGACGGTGCTGGTCCTGGGCGCTGCAAGCGTGCCGGCCGTCGCGGCGGAACCGGTGGCGGCCGCGTCGCATCCATGGAACAGCCCGGACGCGCAGGTTTCAGTCTTCGAGACGCCGGACTTCATGCTGTCGCTGCAGGAGACCTCGCAGACCCTGGTGTCGCTGGCGCCCAAGGCGGCGAAGGATGGGTTCGACTTCGCCCCGGCCAACCGCTTTACCCAGCGCCTAGGTGATGGGGCCTATCGTATCGGCGATCTCGACCTGCGTCTGCGGACCGTGGGCAGTGAGGCCTGGAGTGACTATTCCACCGCCTACAAGCGCACCAGGGTCAAGCCGCTGAAGGTGAAGGGCGCTTTGGCCGCCGCTGATATCACGCCTTCGCTTGGGGCCGGTTTCCCGCTGAAGGTGACGCGCACCTGGTCGGTCGTCGCCGGCAAGCTGGTTCTGCGCTATACCCTGACCAATCCGGGCAAGACCGCCATCGAGATCGGTGGCTTAGGTCTGCCGATGGTGTTCGACAACATTATCACCGGCCGTCATCTCGACGATGCCCACGAAACCGCTTCCTTCTATGACCCCTATGTCGGCCGTGATGCCGGCTATCTCCAGGTCAACCGCCTGAATGGCGCGGGGCCTTCGCTGCTGGTCCTGCCGGAAAAGAACACGCCGTTCGAGCTGTACAAGCCGATCCTGAACGAACGCAATCCGGACAAGTCGTTGAAGATCTATAACGACCCTGAACAGCGCAACATGACCTTCGAGGGTTTCTACGACTGGATGGTCGCCTCGAAGGGCTTCGCCGATACCGAGTGGAAGGGCATCCAGCAGTGGAACGAAACGACCTCTCTGGTCCTGAAGGCGGGCGAGAGCCGGACCATCGGCGTGCGCTTTGTGCTGTCGCCGGGCGTCCGCGAAATCGAGACCACCCTGATGCAGAATGGCCGTCCGGTCGTCGTCGGTTTGCCGGGCTATGTGGTGCCGACCGATACCGATGCCGAACTGTTCGTCCATTCGGCGCAGACGGTGAAATCTGTCAGCATCTTCCCGGAAGGCGCGCTTGAGGTTGGTACGGCGCAGAAGGCAAAGGACGGCTGGGTAAAATACGCCGTCACCGGCAAGATTGACGGCCGTGCGCGTATGACTATCACCTATGCGGATGGCTCGGTTCAGACCGTGCAGTATCTCGTCACCAAGCCGGAGCAGCAGGTGGTGGCCGATATGGGCCATTTCCTGACGACGAAGCAGTGGTACGAAAATCCGTCCGATCCCTTCAAGCGCAGCCCGTCGATCATGGGCTATGACCGTGACAAGAACGAGATCATCACCCAGGACAACCGCGTCTGGATCTCCGGCCTGAGCGATGAGGGCGGGGCCGGTTCGTGGCTGGCCACCATCATGAAGCAGCTCGATAATCCGGTGCCGGAAGAGGTGGCCAAGTTCGAGCAGTTCGCCGACACCACCCTGTGGGGGCAGATCCAGACGCCGGATGGCTCGGATAAGTATGGCGTGCGCAAGTCGGTGATGTTCTACGATCCGAAGACCATGCCGGAAGGCACCTATGATCCCAAGCTGAACTGGAACACCTGGTCGGCCTGGGACCGCGAGGGCGCCGCCGATCTTGGCCGCTCCTACAACTATCCGCACGTCGCCGCCGCCTGGTGGACGCTGTACCGCCTCGGCCGCTATCACGACGGCCTGACGACCAAGGAAACCTGGCAGACCTATCTGACGCGCGCCGCCGAGACCACCAAGGCGATGATGACCAAGGCGCCTTACTATACCCAGTTCGGCCAGATGGAAGGCGATGTATTCGTCTACATCCTGCAGGACCTCAAGCGCGAAGGCTATACAGACGAAGCGGCCGAGATCGAGACGATGATGAAGGGCCGCGCCGACATCTGGAAGACACTGAAATATCCGTTCGGCTCGGAAATGCCGTGGGATTCGACCGGTCAGGCCGAGGTCTATATGTGGTCGCGCTATTTCGGGGACGAAAAGGCCGCCGATGTGACCCGCGAGGTCATCCTGGCCTATGATCCGACCATCCCGCACTGGGGTTATAACGGCTCGGCGCGCCGCTTCTGGGACTTCCTCTATGCCGGCAAGCAGTCGCGCATCGAGCGCCAGCTGCATCACTATGGCTCGTCGCTCAACGCCGTGCCCCTGTTTGACGCCTATCGCGCCAATCCGTCCGACTTCCAGCTCCTGCGTGTCGCTTACGGCGGTCTGATGGGGTCGCTGACCAATATCGACAGCGAGGGCTTTGCCGGTTCGGCCTTCCACTCCTTCCCCGACGCGATGCACTGGGATGATATGAGCGGCGACTATGGGATGAGCTTCTATGGTCATGCTGTCAGCGCCGCCGCCTATCTGGTCGATCACCCGACCTTCGGCTGGGCCGGCTTCGGCGGCAATGTCAGTCAGGCAGACGGGCAGGCGGGAAGCGTGGTGACGCTCAAGCCGACCGACAGCGCCCGCGCCCGCCTCTTCATCGCGCCGGCGGGCCTGTGGCTCACCCTCGATGCCGGCAAGTTTACCGCGGTGAGCTATGATCCGGCGACGGGCAAGGTCACGGCGACACTGGCGGCCGCCGATGCCTATACCCCACAAGCGGTCCTGAACGTGGCGACCACCACGAAGGACGGCAAACCCTACACCGCCAACGCAGAAATGCAGCGCGGCGCCTATATCGTCAAACTGGGTGCAGCTGAAACGACCCTTGAGTTGACGCCAAAAGCCAATTAACACTTGTCAGGCCATCGTCCGTTCCCGGATGATGGCCTTTACTTTTTCTGTAATGGGGACCTTGAACATGGGACTTTTCGGACCGCTGAAGCCGCTCTACCGGGCGGAAGAAGACGGCAAGGCGCTGGCCAAGACACTGAGCTGGCCGCACCTGATGGCGCTGGGCATCGGCGGCATCATCGGCACCGGCATCTATTCGCTGACCGGCACCGGCGCGGGCCTGGCGGGGCCGGGCGTGCTTATCTCCTTCGCCCTGTGCGGCCTTGTCTGCGCCTGTGCGGCTTTGTGCTACACGGAAATGTCGACCCTGATCCCCACGGCGGGTTCGGCCTATACCTATACCTATTCGGCACTGGGCGAGGTCGTTGCCTGGATCGTCGGCTGGGCGCTGATTCTGGAATATTCCCTGGCCTGTTCCACGGTTGCCGTCAGTTGGTCGGCGCACCTGTTTGGCTGGTTGCATGATGGCGTCGGATTGCAATTGCCGGCCATGCTGATGAACGCCCCCCATGCCGGCGGCCTGATCAATCTGCCGGCCGTTCTGGTGTCGCTCGCCGTTATGGGCCTGCTGCTGATCGGCGCGCGCGAAAGCGCCACGCTCAACATTCTCTTGGTCATCATCAAGATCGTGGCCCTGGGCGCCTTTATTTTCTTCGCCCTGCCGGCTGTCAAGGCCGGTAATTACGATCCGTTCGCGCCCTATGGTTTCCTGGCGCACGAGATGGAAGGCAAGAAATACGGCATCATGGCCGCCGCCGCCATCGTCTTTTTCGCCTTCTTCGGCTTCGACGCCGTATCGACCTCGGCCGAGGAAGCCAAGAATCCCGGCCGTGACCTGACCATCGGCATCCTGGGCTCGATGGGTGTTTCCACCATCATCTATATGCTGGTCGCCGGCGCAGCCATCGGTGCCGTGGACTTCCACCAGTTCGCCTTCTCCGGTGAAGCCCTGCCGCATGTGCTGCGCACCCTGGGGCAGCCCTTGTTCGCGTCACTGGTTGGCGGCGCGGCACTTGTGGCCCTGCCATCGGTTATTCTGGTCATGATGTACGGCCAGAGCCGTATCTTCTTCGTCATGGCGCGTGATGGCCTGTTGCCGCAGGTAGTGGCCAAGGTGAATGCCAAGGGCTCGCCCGCCCTGATCACGACCCTGACCGGCCTGTTTGTCGCCGCCTTCGCCGGCTTCTTCCCGCTGGATGAGATCGCGGCGCTTTCCAACGCCGGCACCCTGATCGCCTTCGTGGCCGTGGCCCTGTCCATGCTGGTGCTGCGCAAGAAACTGCCCGACGTGGTGCGCACCTTCAAGACGCCCGCCCATTGGGTGGTCGGCCTGATCACCATTGGGGGCTGTATCTTCATCTTCTCCAGCCTGCAGGTCAAAGCCCAGGTCTTCACCCTGATCTGGATGGCGATCGGCCTGGTGTTCTATTTCTCCTACGGCCGCTGGAACAGCCGGGTTCGCAAGGAAGCCAAGAGCCAGGCAGCTGAGTAAAACAAAAGGCCCCGGATCACTCCGGGGCCTTTTTCTATGTGATATTGAGAAACGCTTCAGGCTTTCTCGGTCTCGAACTGCTTGCGCAGGTCGGCGAGGGTCATGCCGATATGCTGGCGCATCAGGGCGGCGACCTCTTCGGACTTGCCGGAGGACCACAGGTCGAGCATGGCCAGGTGTTCGTTATGGGCGCGGTCGTCGCGGCCGGCCGGCTCCAGGTGCTTGCCGACATAGCGTTCGGAAATGATGTTCAGACGCTCGATGATCTGGATGGTGACCTGACGGTGCAGCGGCCGAACCAGCGACATGTGGAAGGCGCGGTTGAGGCGACCGACCTGCGTCTTGTCGTTGGCGGCGGCAGCATCCAGCGCTTCCAGCGCTTCACGGGCGGCGGCCTTGTCGGCTGCAGTTGCCACCTTGGCGGCTTCGCCCACGGCTTCCGGTTCGAGTTTCAGACGCAGGGCGTAGACTTCCTCGACCTCATCGGCGTTCAGCGGACGAACGAAGAAGCCGCGATTGGCCTGCGACAGAAGCAGGCCATCCTGTTCCAGGCGGGCGAGGGCTTCGCGCAGGGGAATCTTGCTGACGCCGAGTTCGGCGGCCAGAGCGTCCTGGCGGATGGCGACGTCCGTAGGTATCTTGCCGGAAATGATGCGGTCACGCACCAGGGAGAAAATCTGTTCGGAAAGGGTTTGAACCACAATGCTCATGTACAGCGTCCGACTGGAGCGGAGACTCACCGGAAGTCCGGCGAATCCCCGACTCTGTATTTATAATATATACAACATCTAGGCACCCATTTCGCATGGTGACAAGAGATCAACACAGGATAGAATGACAAAATCTGACAATTTCGTTACTTTAATGTGCTGTTTTGGGCTCTGAATTGGGCCCGGGATGGTTATGACCGCCTGTATGGCGTCATATGATGACTTAGGCGGCTTTTGTGATCTTCAGGCTTGGCCTTGTAGCGGCAGCCTTTTCGACCATGGCGGTGACTTCGGCGCGACGGGCGCCGGTCAGCGGCATGCGCGGCATACGCACGCGTTCCGAACCGCGGCCCATGATCTGCTCGGCCAGCTTGATCGACTGGACGAGATCGTGCTCGGCATCGAGGTGCAGCAGCGGCAGGAACCAGCGGTAGATCTCGCGGGCGGTGGCGATGTCACCGGCTTCCAGCGCCTTGACCAGCATGACGGATTCGTGCGGGAAGGCCGAGGTCAGGCCGGAGACCCAGCCCTGCGCGCCCAACAGCAGGCCTTCGAAGGCCACGTCGTCGAGACCGGCGAACAGCACGTAACGGTCGCCGAAGGCATTGACCATGTCGGTGAAGCGGCGGGTGTCGGCGGTCGATTCCTTGACGGCAACGATGTTCTTCACCGGACGCAGGGCTTCCAGCGCTTCGTTGGTGATGGCGACGCGGTAGGCCGTCGGGTTGTTATAGAGCATGATCGGCAGGGTGGTGGCATTGGCCACTTGCGTAAAGTGCTCGACCAGTTCGGCGGTCTTGGGGACATAGACCATGGCCGGCAGCAGCATCAGGCCGGTGGCGCCGAGGGCTTCGGCATCCTTGGCCCAGGCGATGGCCAGGGGCGTGGTCAGTTCGGAGACACCGGTGACAACCGGAACGCGGCCGGCGACGACCTCGACGATCGCCTTCAGCAGGGTGCGCTTTTCTTCGGCCAGCAGCGAGTTGTTCTCGCCGCAGGTGCCCATGGCGATGATCCCGGTGACGCCGTCCTTGATCAGGTCGTCGACGACCCGCTGGGTCTCGGCGTAGTTGATCGAAAGGTCTTCGTTGAATTGCGTCGTTACGGCCGGAAATACACCCCGCCAGTCGATTGTCATGATAGAGACTCCCCCAATTGCTTGCGTATGAGTTTATACTGTATACTATGTACCATGCTGTGTTGCAACAAGGATGACAAGGACGAATGACGGCCTCCAAAAGTAGTTTAATTATCGGTGGCGGTGTGATCGGCCTGAATATCGCGCTCCAGCTCCAGGCGGAGGGGGGGCAGGTGACGCTGTGCGATATCGGCAGCGAGACTTCGGCGTCTTACGGCAATGCGGGACATATCGCGACCGAACAGGTCGAGCCTCTGGCCTCCATGGCTACGATGAAATCGGCCTGGCGGCGCTGGTTCATGCGCGGAGGGGCCCTGTCCCTGCCGCCGCAAGGGTTTTTCGCCTGGTTGCCGTTTTCGCTGCGTCTTCTGGCGGCGGCGCAACCGAAGCGTTTCGCCCATGGCACGGCGGTGATGCGCGACCTGCTGACCTCGGCCATGCCGGCCTGGAAACGACGGGTGGCCGACATCGGGACACCGGACCTGCTGTGCGAGGACGGGCACTTTGTCGCCTGGGAAACGCCGGAAAGCGCCGCCAAGGGGCTGAAGTCCTGGTCGTCTTCCGACACCGGCACGGCCAGCCTGCGCCCGGTCACCGATGAGGAAATGGCGCAGCTGAAGGCCCTGGCCCGGACGCCGATCCACGGGGCGATTCGTTTCAGCGGCACGGCGCAGATCGCCGATACCCGCCGGATGCTGGAAACTCTTAAGGAGCGCTTCATCGAACGTGGTGGACGCTATCTGCGCGACCGTGTCGAAAAGCTGATCGTCCGCAAAGGGAATGCCTGGGTGGTGCTGTCGGGCGGGGAGCAACTGACCGCCGATACCTTGGTCGTCGCTGCCGGCATTGCCTCTAAATCCCTCCTTGAAGGTCTGGGCGAAACCGTGCCGATGATCGCCGAGCGCGGTTACCATATCCAGACGCCGGATCACGGCTGGCCGAAAGGCTTCCCGCCGGTGGTTTTCGAAGACCGCTCGATGATCGTCACCGGTTTCGAGCATGGCCTGCGCGCAGCGAGCTTCGTCGAGTTCAATCGGGTCGATGCCACGCCTGACCCGCGCAAATGGGCGCGCCTGCGCCGCCATGTCGCCGATCTGGGCTTGCCGTTCGAAGGCGCCGGCAAAGAATGGATCGGCGTGCGGCCGACCTTGCCGGACTACCTGCCGGCTATCGGTCGCTCCGGGCGGGCGGATAATCTTTTTTACGCCTTCGGGCACCAGCATCTCGGCTTGACGCTGGGGGCGGTGACCGGCGAAATTGTCGCCGACATGATCCGCAGTGGCCGTGCCCCCGCGGCCTTCGATCTGTCGCGTTTTAACTAAGGAATACCCCATGATCGGTTCATCCACCCCCGAGGCCGAACTGGCCAAGCTGTCGGTCTATGCTCATCAGGCGCCGGCCATCACCGTCGCCGAGCGTCTGGCGCGTATCGAAAAAGCACGTAAGCTGACCCGCGACATGGGCGCCGATGCGCTTCTGGTCGGGGCCGGGGCCAGCCTCAACTATTTCGCCGGCGTACCCTGGGGCGCTTCGGAGCGCCTGGTCGGCCTGCTGATTCCTGTGACGGGTGAGCCTCTGATGATCTGCCCGTTCTTCGAGCTGGGTTCGCTGGAAGCCGACATGAAGATCACGGCCGAGTTCCGCCTGTGGCAGGAACACGAAAGCCCGCATGCCCTGATCGGCCAGGCCATGGCTGACTGGGGCGGCAAGGTGATCGCGGTCGATCCGGCCATGTCGTTCGAGATGGTCAGCCGCCTCGGTCGTGAAACCGGGCTGGACATCAAGGAAGCCTCGTCGGTCATCAATGGCTGCCGCATGTACAAGTCGGCGGCCGAACTGGCCCTGATGCAGCAGGCCAAGGACATGACCATTCTGGTCCATAAGGCTGTGGCGCGGATGGTCTATGAAGGCATCACCACCAAGGAGGTGAACACCTTCATCGAGGCGGCGCACCGCAAGCTGGGCGCTTCGGGCAATTCCTTCGTCATCACCCAGTTCGGACGTGGCACGGCCTTTCCGCACGGCCTGCCCGGCGAACAGCGTCTGAAGGAAGGCGATCTGATACTGGTCGATACCGGCTGTTACGTCCAGGGCTACACCTCGGATATCACCCGCACCTATATCTTCGGCCAGCCCAAGCCGGAATATCAGCGCATCTGGGATATAGAGAAGGAGGCGCAGGCCGCTGCCTTTGCCCGTGTCGAGGTCGGCCTGCCATGCGAGGCAGTCGATTACGCCGCCCGCGTCGTGCTGGAAAAGCATGGCCTGGGTCCGGACTACAACCTGCCGGGCACGCCGCACCGCACGGGTCACGGCATCGGTCTCAGCATTCACGAGCCGGCCTTCCTGGTGCGCGGCGACACCACGCCGCTGGCGCCGGGCATGTGTTTCTCCAATGAGCCGATGATCGTGGTGCCCGATACCTTCGGTGTTCGCCTCGAAGACCATATGTATGTCACCGAAAACGGTGCGAAATGGTTCACCGAGCCGCAGGAAGCCATCGACCGCGTATAGTTACGGGAACCGGCAGATCACTCTGCCGGTTCTTTTTCGATTATTTTGTTGACTAGGAAATTATCTAATGTAATTTCCTAGTCAACAAATGAGGTCGCCATGACTGATCCTGTCGAGCCCGCCCACCTGACGTCTCATCTCGGCTTCTGGCTGAGATTTGTCTCCAACCATGTTTCGCAGGCCTTTGCCCGCAAGCTGGAGGACCGCGACGTCACCGTGGCGGAGTGGGTGCTGCTGCGTGAGCTTTACGATGTGGACAGCATCGCGCCCAGCCGGCTGGCGGAACGCATGGGCATGACGCGCGGCGCCATCACCAAACTGGCCGATCGCCTGATCGCCAAAGGGCTGGTCAGCCGCGAAGCCAATCCCGACGATGCGCGCGCCCAGACCCTGGCGATCACCCTGGCGGGGCAGGGGCTGATCCCGCAACTGTCGGCGCTGGCGGATCAGAACGACGCCGCGTTCTTTGGCCATCTGACGCCGGCCGAGCGTGACCAGATCGAGCGCCTGCTCAGGGATATTATCGCACGGCGCGGCCTGACGGCCGTCCCCATCAGCTAGATTTCAAAAAAGGAGCGCGTCCATGCACGCATCTGTCACAGCCATCATCCATGACTGCCATGAGGCCACCGAACAGGACCGCATGGCCTTCCCGCAGATCCTGGCGGCACTGAACGCGGCCGGTATCGAGGGTTACAGCGTCGATTTTCGCCGCTCGACCAAGGCCTATTACCAGCCGGATGGTGACAGCCTCGAACTGTCGTTTCAGGCGGTGGGAGTGCCTGTCGCCGCCGTTTTCGATGCCGCGGCAGTCCAGGCGGCGATCCGCGAAGCCCAGGCGGGCGTGGCAGGCTACACCTATCGCGGCTTCTGCGAAAAGGTGATGGCGGCCGGTTGCGCCGGTTATATCGTCTCGATGCTCGGGCGTCGGGTGGTCTATTTCGGCCGCACGGCCGAGACCCACGTCGAGCTTTTTCCACAATAAGGAGTCAGCAGTCGGCCAGGACCGATTGCAGCCCGCTGCGGACGGCGGCGGCGAACTGGCCCATCAGGCCGGGGTCGGCCATCAGGCGTTCACGCAGGTCGTGGCTGAGATCCAGCTCGATTCCACGCCCGCGCAGGCCCCGGTTGCAGAGGTTATCGGCATGTTTGGCGCGGCTGGGCAAATTCAATATCCGAACCTCGAATTCGGCATGGCACAAGGCGTGGGCGACGGAGGACGCCAGGGCCTTGTCCAGGCCGTCGATCGAGATGTCGCTGCCCATTTCCTGCGCCGTGTAACGCCCGCGTATGGTAAGGGCGGTCTGACACGATTCCACCAGGGCGATGCCTTCTGGGCGATTGTGGACGGGGCGGCCGGTGAGATCGCTGCCGGCCGCCGTCCGATTATGACGTGACGCCAGCGTGTGAACGCTTAACGTGTCTCCGGCGATCTTCTGGGCGCAGATATCCGTGCCGGGTTCTTCCAGGCCGCCATACTGGGCCACGATGACAAAGCTCAGGCATGCGGTCCGTGTGCAGGTCGTGACCTCGTCCGCCTGCCCTTGAAGGGGCCGGGAATATTCGACAACGGTATCGGACAGAAATCTATTTGGCATTGTTTTTACCTCCACTTTTTTGCAACCTTACATAGAGTTTGGTTACTAAAATTTTACAAAAATGTAACCTCTCAAACTTGTGATGGTCGGTGCGGGCAGGGATATGTGTAGTTTGGCGGGAAGGCTGGCTTGAAGCGAAAGAGCGGCCAACAGAGGAACGGAAACATGTCCAAAAACACGATTTGCCTGTGGTTCAATCACGATGCCGAAGAGGCGGCGCGTTTCTATGCCGATACCTTTCCGGACAGTGCGGTCGGTGCCGTCCACAAGGCGCCGGCGAATTTCCCCGGCGGCAAGGCCGGCGACGCGCTGGTTGTGGAATTCACCGTCTGCGGCATACCGTGCATCGGCCTGAACGGCGGTGACACCTTCAGGCACAGCGAGGCTTTTTCCTTCCAGATCGCCACCGACGACCAGGCCGAAACCGATCGCTACTGGAACGCCATTGTCGGCAATGGCGGCCGGGAAAGCGCCTGTGGCTGGTGCAAGGACAAGTGGGGCCTATCCTGGCAGATCACGCCGCGCATCCTGACCGAGGCCATGGCGAAGGGGGGCGACGTGGCGAAAAGGGCGTTTGCAGCCATGATGGACATGGGCAAGATCGATGTGGCGAAGATCGAAGCGGCGATACGCGGTTAGGCTGAGGCGGGGTAACACGGCGCTGCCTGTGTCTTTTATGTGACGCCTGCGTGGCATATTGGCAAGGCGGCTTGTGCATCGTTTCAAAATTAACTATAGCGCTTGCTGTGCCGCCTTATGCGCGGCCAGATGGAGAATATGCATTGTTGGGATCGAATAACAGCCGGGGTCTGAAGCCCGCCGCGATCCTGCCTTTCGTCTGAGCGCCCCATTGGCGCCGTGGCGGGGCGGGAACGCCCGGGCCACACCCTGGTTCTGAACACTGAAGACCGAACGGGAACATCGCGAGATGCGCGGGATCGCGCGTCCGCCGAACAGACGAAGATAAAACCATGAACGAACATGCCATCGTCCGGCGCCTCGTGCTCCGGATCGCACGCGATCTCGTGCCGGTATCCCCGCCGGCGCAGAAGCTGATGACCTGGGCCGAGGCGAACCGCGTCTGGCTGCTGGGGGCGGCGCGTATTGAAAAAAAGAAACCGGCCAGCAAGGCGTCGGGTGAAAAGACGCTGGTCCAGATCGATTGGGGCTTGAAGCCTTTCCTGACCGACCTGGAAAAGGCGCCGACGCCGCAAGACACGCGTCCGCGCGTGCTCGACCTGGCCGATGAACTCGGTCGTCTGCTGCACTTCGGGCCTTTCGATGCCCGGCTGCTGACCCTGATGATTGCCTGCACGCGCCTGCCGCGCCTGGCCGATCTGCTCAACCAGATGGCGGACTCCATCCGGGACCTGCCGGCGGTGCTGGGCGAACTCGCCGGCGCCGATCCCTTGGAAGCCGGCCCCCGGGTGCGATCGAGCGAGGTGCTGAAACTGGACCTGCTGACCTTTGGCGTGCGCGCCAGGCATGACGATCCGGTCGAGATCAGCTGGGCGCTCGGTCGTATTCTCGACCGCGAGCCCGCGCCCGAGGATTTGGCGGAGGCCCTGGCCGGCAAGCGCCAGGCCGCCGCGCTCGATCTGACGGATTTCGCCCATGTCCACGATACGGCCTTTCTGGTGCGTCTGCTTGAGGGCGCGCGCCGGGAGCGTGCGCATGGCGTCAACATCCTGATCCACGGTCCGCCGGGCACCGGCAAGACCGAGCTGGCGCGTGCCCTGGCAGCCGCGGCGGACTGCCCGCTGCATGGTATCGGCGAGGCGGACGACGATGGCGAGGAACCGTCGCGCCGGGATCGCGTCCTGGCCCTGCTGATGGCGCAGCGTGTGCTGGGCGATCACAGCGGCGCTGTCCTGCTGTTCGACGAGATGGAAGACCTGATCGGCGGCGCGCAGCGGTCACGCGGCGACTGGTTCTCGCAGCGCGAGGGCAGTAAGGTGTTCGTCAACCGTATACTGGAAACCAATGCCGCGCCGGTCATCTGGGTGACCAATGCCGTCGGCAATATCGATGACGCCATTCTGCGGCGGATGAGCTTCATCCTGAAGCTTGACTTCCCGCCACGGCAGGCGGCGCAACGTATTCTCGGCCGGATCGCCCGCGACGAGGGCAGCCTGCCGGACGAGGCCATGACAAGGCTGGTCGACCGGTCGCCGGAAGCCACGAGCGTGCTGCGTGTTGCCCTGAAGGCGGCGCGTCTGGCGGGCGACGCGGACTGTGGATTGCGGTCGGCCACCTCTCTGGTGCGTGCCCTGCGTGGTGGCGACCTGCCGATGGACGGGCCGGGCGCGCTCGATCTGGACCTCTATGAGGCCGATCGTCCGCTGGTGACCCTGTTCGACAGCCTGCAGGCGTCAGGCCGCGAACCGGGTCTGCAGGATGTGTCTCTGCTGCTGACCGGTCCGCCGGGCACCGGCAAGACGGCCCTGGCGCATCATCTGGCGCGGGTGCTCGACCGGCCGCTGCTGGTGCGCCGGGCGTCCGATCTGCTGTCGAAATGGGTGGGCGAGACCGAGCAGAATATCGCCCAGGCCTTCGGGGATGCCCGCAGGCAGGAAGCAGTGCTGCTGTTCGATGAGGCGGATTCGCTGCTGTACGACCGCACGCGGGCGCGCAGTTCGTGGGAGGTTGGTCAGGTCAATGAAATGCTGACCTGGCTGGATCGCCATCCGCTGCCAGTCATTGCCGCGACCAACCATCCAGGGCAGCTCGATCCGGCCACGCTGCGCCGCTTCGTCTTCAAGCTCGATCTGAGGCCGCTGGGGGCGGATCGTCTGCGGCGCGCCTTCGTGCGCTTCTTCGGCCTGCCGGCCCCGGCGGGACTGGTGGCCCTGCGCAACCTGACGCCCGGGGATTTCGCCGTGGTGGCCCGGCAACTGCGTCATGCCCCGGCGGCCGATGCCGAGGCAATTCTCGACCGCTTGAGCGATGAAAGCCGGGTCAAGCCGGACATGGGTGTGAAGATAGGCTTCTGATGCCGTGCATTCGCCCTCTCACAGGCGCTGATCCTCCGGTGGCCGGGCGCCGGGGGGCACGCAGGTGAGGGGCTGAACGGACCGGAGCCGGGCCGGCGTGACCGCCTTGCGGCTGACCAGCACAATGCCGGCCAGGACCATGACGGCGCCGGCAATGAAGCCCGCTCCAAGCGGTTCCTTCAGCAGGACCACGCCGAACAGGACGCCGAACACGGGCGTAAGAAAGGTCATGATGGTCAGCCGTGACGCCAGATAGGTGCGTAAAAGGCTGAACCAGACCAGAAAGCTGAGGCTGCAGACGATGAAGGTCTGGAAAGCCAGACTGCCTATCAGTGTCAGGCTCGCTTGGGCGTGTGTCTGGCCGGTCATGGCCGTGACCGCGCCCAACAAAAGGCTGGCGACCAGAAGTTGATAGAACAGGGTCACGGTCGCCGGCGCTGACGACAGTGGCGTGAAACGGATGGTCAGGGTGGTGGCGGCCAGGGCCAGGCCGGCGCCGACCCCCATCAGATCGCCAATCCAGTGATTATTATGCGTATGCGCAGTGGAGTCGCGGCCGAGAAAGGCCGTTACGACACCGGCAAAGGCGAGGGCGATGCCGAGCCACTGCAGCCCTTTCAGGCGCTCGTTCGGCAGCACGAAATGCAGGCCGAGCGCGGTAAAAACAGGCGCGGTGTACAGGTAGATCGACATGCGGGAGGCGTCGGTATGTTTCAGGCCTTCGCCGACCAGTAGGAATTCGAGGGCAAAGAAAAGACCGGCCAGCAAGCCCGGCCACAGCAAGGGGCGCAAAGCCTTCCCGGCGCCCTGAAAGAGCGCCAGCCCGCCGATCAGAAGGGTGGCCACGCCTGAACGCAGGGCGATCTGAAAGACGGGGGCCATGTCTGACGCCGCGAGCTTGAGCGCCACCTGTTGCAATCCCCAGGTGGCGGTCAGGGCCACCATCAGGCCCATGGCTTTTGAATCCAGTTCCTTGTGATCGTCCATAAAGCATCCTCATATACTGAGCTTGCATTTTCGCTCACTCAACATGAGTATTGGACGGTGATTTGGCGTAACATATGCAATTCTCACCCGTTTCGGAGGCTTTTTTGTCGATTTCCAATCAAAAGCTCGATGACTTCGATATCGCCATCCTGCGCTGCCTGCAGGATAATGCCGCCCGGCCGCAGCGCGAGATCGCCGCGCAGGTTAATCTGTCGCCGGCAGCGGTGCAGCGGCGGATCGCCCGCATGGAGGCGGAGGGCGTCATCCGGGGAAGTACGGTTCTGGTTGATCCGGCAAAGGTCGGCTTTGCGATCACCCTTATTGTTGAGGCCACACTGGTGAACGACAGGTCGGCGACGGTCGCCCGTGTGAAGGCCATGTTCCGGGAGGCCGGGGAGGTGCAGCAATGCTACCGCGTGGCAGGGACTGCGGGGCTGATCGTCATTCTGCTGGTGCCGTCCATGGAGGTTTATGAGGCACGGACGGCACGGTTGTTCGCCGATAACGAGCTGGTGCAGGCCTACAGGACGATTGTCGTGCTGGATCGCATCAAGACCGGGCTGCAGGTGCCTTTATAGCCAGCTTCGGGTGGATCAGTCGCGCACGCCGATGATGTCGAGCATCCGGCGGACGCAAGGTTCCACTGCGCGCGGACGTTCATTGGGGCCGACGCTCAGGGTGTCGCGGCCCATGCCCTGTATCCATGCCGAGAAAAGGGCGGCTTCCCCCTGGCCCAGTGGCCCTTGGTCGGAGGCTGGATCCGAAGTAAGACGCGATAGCAGGCGCAGGGAAGACTTGCCGCGCGTATAGCGCAGGATGCCGCCGAAGGCGGCCAGTCCGGCGTCGCGCCCCGCCGCGGCCGTCAGTTCGTCGATGGCCAGCATGCCGGAGCGGTCGGAGGCCAGGCTGTAATAGACCATCGACTCGACAAAGGCCTGTCCCGACATGTGCGAGACCTCCTGAATATCCATGGCGCCCTCCTGGGTGACGCGGGCATAGATGCGCTCAAAAGCGGCGCTCATCAGGGCGTTGCTGGTCGGAAAGTGGTGGGTGACAGAGCCGAGATTGGCGCCCGAGGCCCGGGCCACCGCCCGGTGGGTGATGGCGCCCGCGCCGGCCTGGCCGATCAGATCGGCGGCGGCATCCGCGATGGTGCGTTCGATCGTGCCTTCCAGCAGGGCCGGCGCCGGGGTTTCGATCGCCTGGGCGCGGGCGTGATCGCGCAACGGCATGGGGCCGGTTCGGCCGGTATGCAGAAGGCGCATCCAGGAGACGCAGGTCTCGGACAGGGCCGCGCGATCGAGTGGGGCCTGCCAGCGGATGCGGTGCAGCGAGGTCTCGCCATTGAAGAACATGCGCGTGACCTCGGCGTTATCCGCCAGGCCGAGGGCGGGGGCGACCTTTTGCCAGAACTCCGTCCAGACCAGCCGCCATTCACTGGCGGCCGGCAGCCAGGCCGGATGACGGGCGGACAGCATCTGGCATTCGGCCCAGGCGAAGGCGAGGGGGCGATGGTTCGTGCAGAGATCGTCGATCAGCGCGGCGATGACATGGCCGGAGGCGTCCGGATCTAGGCCGGACAATCCGGCCACGGCGGCGGACTGACGGTCGCACCACTGGCGTGTGGCCGCGATGACCTGGCTCTGAGTTGATAATAACAACTGTTCAAAACTGCCAAAATAATAATTTATTAATGAGGTGGTGGCGCCGGCTGTTTGCGCGACCTGGCGCGCGGACATGGCGCCTCGGCCATGGGTTGCCCACATGCCATTCACCACCTCTATAAGCCGGTCGGCGGCGCCTCTGTTTTTGGTTTCGCTCGCCTCAAAACTATTTATATTATTGGAACTATATCGCACCAGGTATCCATCCCCATCACGTGTGGCGCGCCTGTATTTCCGCATTCCGCCACACGCCCTTATAGACAGATTTTCACCGCAAATGCCAGAGCTAACACACATCCGTTGGCGGATGAAATCGGCGCTCGGTTGTCAAAATAGCTTCACACAACTGTTCAACATTTGACGTACAAACGTTCTAATTGCCGCCATCAGTGACGCCCGGGAGGCGTTGGGGGCCAGGCCGGCAGTCGGTCATGGCAGTGGCTTAAAGGGACATTTCGATGAAGGGCAATTTCTTCACCTCAGCCTCCGGGCTGGCAATCACGGGCCTGCTGGCTCTGGCGGGTATCGCGCCGGCGGCGCACGCCCAGGACACGCAGGCTCAGGACAGCAAGCCGGCAGAAACCGGTCTGGTCGAGGTCATCGTCACCGCCCAGAAGCGGGAAACCAATCTGCAAAAGACGCCGATCGCCATCTCCGTCATGCGCAGCGACGACCTGGCCAACCGCCATGTTCAGTCGCTGTCCGACCTCGCCGACGGCGCCATTCCAGCCCTGCGCGTCGCCCCCTTCTTCGCCCGCAGCTCGGCCTTGATCATCAATACCCGCGGTATCGGCGCCATGACCGACGCCAACCAGCCGAACCGCGACCAGGGCGTCGGCGTCTATGTCGACGGCGTCTATATGGGCCGCGCGCAAGGCCTCGGCACCGCCTTGTTCGATATCGACCGCATCGAAGTGGCGCGTGGTCCGCAAGGGACGCTGTTTGGCCGCAATACCGAAGGCGGCGCGGTCAGCATCGTCACCAAGAAGCCCTCCGGCACCTACAAGCTCAACGCCACGGTCGGCGTCAGCAACTATGGCGGCCAGCGCGAAGAACTGCACCTGGATCTGCCGGCCTGGCACGATTTCAGCGCCAAGATCGACGTGCTGAACACCTCGCGCGACGGCACGGTCAAGAACCCGCTGGCCGGCGCCCCCGATTTCAACGCCTATGACAAGCGCGGTGCGCGCCTGTCGGTGCGCTGGGCGCCACGCGAAGACCTGTCGGTCAATTATGCCTACGATACCTCGCGCGACGCCACGACGCCTTACTATGTCCAGCTTCTCACTAAGGGGTCTTACCCGATGTCGCCGCTGGCTGCGCTCCAGCCGGAACGCGCCACGGTCGGCAATTTCGGCGTGCCGCTGCAATACAGCGTCGGCGACACCAAGGGCCACCTGCTGACCGTCGACTGGAGCCTTAACGACAAGCTGAAGTTCAAGTCGATCACCTCCTATCGCGAACTGACCCAGTCGCAGTATGACAACGGCTCGACCAACCTGTTCGCCTACGTGCTGACGTCGGCGCCGACCAGCACGTTCGGCCGCTACAGCCTGGCCAATTTCGCGCAGAACCAGTTCAGCCAGGAATTCCAGCTTGTCGGCAAGACGGACAGCCTGACCTATATCGGCGGCCTGTTCTATTATCAGGAAAGCGTCAACGACAACGCCTGGACGCCGAACACCCTGAAGTGGAACGGTTCGTCGACTTCGTATGTTGTACTGTCCGAGGATCAGTGGGTCGCTTCGAACGCCTTCCCCGATCGCGCCAGCCATGCCCGTGCCCACAGTGTCGGCGCCTATGGCCAGGCCACCTGGACGCCGGATTTCGCCAACAAGATGATGCACTTCACCGTTGGCGGCCGCGCCAGCCAGGACCACAAGTCCGGCTCGCTCGATCTCGTCAATGGCGCTTTGCCGGTTGTTACCGTCGATGGCGTGACCACAAGCGCTGTCCAGACCATGGACAAGACCTGGAGCCGCTTCGATCCGCTGGTCATCGCCAGCCTTACGCCGACCGCTAATCTCGACTTCTACGCCAAGTGGAGCACCGGTTCCAAGGCCGGCGGCGCCAATTCGCGCTCGCTGACCTACCGCACCTTCGATCCGGAATCGGTGTCCATGTCGGAAATCGGCGCCAAGACCGAGTTCCTCAACCGCCGCGTCCGCTTCAACATCGCCGCCTTTGACGGCGACTACAAGGACGCGCAGATCGACTTCAACGCCACCTTCGCCGTCGGCGGCAGCAACCGTGCCACCCTGGAAACGACCAACGCCACCGGCACCGGCAAGACCTCCGGTTTCGAAACCGACCTGACGGCGGCGATTACGCGCTACTTCACGGTTTCGGCCAGTCTGGCGCGCACCGACATCACCCTGCCGCAGGCGCCGAATCCCTTCGCCAATAACGCCCTGACCACGGTCTATGCGATCAATACGCCGCGCTCCACCCACAGCCTGGCCATGGATTACAACCGCCCCATCGGTGAGATGACCTTCCGCGCCCACCTCGACGCCAACTTCGCCAGCCCCTATCACGCCACGTCCAGCGACGCGGCCCTGGCCGACAAGTCCGCCATCGTCAATGCCCGCCTGGCCCTGTCCGATATCGCGGTCGGCAATGGCGGCTACAAGGTGCAGGTGTCGCTGTGGTCGCGCAATCTCGGCAACGAGCAGCACGTCTTCTACAAGGGCAGCGGTTCGCTCGGCAATTACGGCATCTTCAACGAGCCGCGCACCTACGGCCTCGACCTGAACGTGAAGTACTGATTTTCAACAAAAGGAACAAACAGATGAAAATCTCAAAGATGATGGCGCACGTCTGTGCCTTAGCCCTGCTGGCCGCCGTGCCCGCCTTTGCCGCCCACGCGTTTGAAGCGCCGCAGGCGGTCACCACGGCCGATGGGCATATCCGCGTGCTGGCCGTGGCCGGCGGCAACAACTTCCGTGACATCGGCGGGTACGCCACCGCCGATGGCCACCATGTGAAGTGGGGCACCCTCTATCGTTCGGCCAGCCTCGGCCAGGTGACGCCGGAAGGCTTCGCCTATCTGAAATCGCTGGGCATCAAGACCGAGATCGACTTTCGCTCGACCGACGAGCGCCAGACCGATCCAAACATCTGGCCGGCGGACATGGGCGTCACCACCTATGCCGAGGACTACAGCAATCCGTCTTCGGCCTTCGCCGCCCTGATGTCCCCGGACGTCACGGCCGACAAGGCCAGGACCATGATGTCGTCGTTCTATGCCCAGGCGCCGTTCCAGTTTGCCAGCCAGTACAAGCGCATGTTCCGCCAGATCATCGACGGCAATACGCCGCTGGTCTACCACTGCACGGCGGGCAAGGACCGCACCGGCGTGGCGACGGCGCTGATCCTGACCGTGCTGGGCGTTTCGCGCGAAACGGCGACCGAGGACTATCTGCTGTCGAACCAGTATTACAAGCCGGTGATGCCGCAGCCCGGCAGCCAGGCCAGCGCCCAGATGGCCTTTTTCATGAAATTGCCGCCCGATGTGGTCAAGGCCATGATGGGCGTGGATGCGCAGTACCTGAACAGCGCCTTTAACGCGATCGACCAGCGTGAAGGTGGTATGGCGCGCTACGTCCATGAGGACCTGGGCCTGACGGATGCCGATGTCGCGCTTCTGAAGCGCCGTCTGCTCGACTAGTACGTTATCGGCACTGTCTGAAAGCCGCTGCTTCCATCGGAGGCAGCGGCTTTTTCATTTTCACGAGAAGCAGTCGTCCTTGGCCTTGCCGCTTTCGTCCAGGCGGATATGGGCGGTGTTCATGCGGGCGGGGTGCATGTAGTAGACATCGGCCGGGATGCGGTGATCCCAGCGATAGACTTCAGACAGGATAGCGTAGAACTCCGGATCGTGCGCCTGGAAGTCATCGGCATTGACCACCGTCAGGGTGTCGGTGATATAGGCCTTGTTGGAATTGAACCAGAACTGCGTGCCCTCGGCCCAGTATTCATCGAGCGTGTTGGCCATGTAGGCGCCCTGCCACAGGCGTTTTTCCTTGGCGTGGGCGTAGGCGGTTTCGACGCGCGTGGCCAGGGCCGGATCAGCGGTGCGGATGGCCTCGAAAATGCTGTGCGAGAACTCGTGGACCAGGATGTTTTCGCCGTAATAGCGGGTGCCGGGCACGCCGAGGATATTTTCCGCTGCGCCGGTGGTGTAGGTGCCGCCCATGCCGCGCGCCCGTTGGGCCCAGTAGTCGCGGTCTGTTTGCAGGCCGATGGTTTTGGCATAGTCGCGCACGTCGCATTTCGACAGGCGCGGATCGTCGATGGCCGGCTTCTTCCAGTCGCGCTGTTCGGGGATATCGGTGGTGGTCTCGTCGATCGCCATGATGCCGATGCGGGCGCCATTACGGATCAGCTGGTTGCGGATATCCGGGCGCTCGGACAGCATGTAGAGGACGATATCGCGCGCCACCAGAATGCCGGCGTCGGGTACGTTCTGCGAGCCGATGATCGGTATGCCGCCGGCATCGGCGTATTTCTGGTAGAACGGATCGAGGTTCAGCCACTGTGGCGGGCGGGTGATGACGCGGGCATCGAAGGACGGGATTTCCGCCTTCGCCATGACGGCCCGTTCCGCCTCTGTCGCCAGCGCGGGGCTGGCCGACAGAGCAGCGAAAAGGGCGGCAGTCAGCAGCCCGCGCTTCATCCTGTTCCTCGCCAAAGGACTATTCCTCGTCAGCGTAGGGGCCCTTGCCGCCTTCGGCGATGAAGCGATCGATGCGGGCGTCCAGCACCGGCAGTGGCACCGAACCCAGTTCGAGCACGGCATCGTGGAACTGGCGGATGTCGAACTTCTCGCCCAGCGCAGCCTCGGCCTTGTGACGGTTCTTCCAGATATCCGCCTCACCGAGATAATAGCTGAGCGCCTGACCCGGCCAGGCGATATAACGGTCCACTTCCGTGGTGACTTCGTGCTTGGATAGGGCGGTGTTTTCCAGCAGGTAGTTCTGCGCCTGCTCGCGCGTCCAGCCCTGCGAATGGATGCCGGTATCGACCACCAGACGGGCGGCGCGCCACATCTGGTAGCTGAGCATGCCGTAGGTCTCGTAAGGGGTGTGGTACATGCCCATCTCGACGCCGAGGCGTTCGCAATAGAGCGCCCAGCCTTCGCCATAGGCGGAGATATAGGTGTACTGGCGGAAGGGCGGCAGGGACTTGTTTTCCGCCGCCAGCGGCATCTGCCAGGCGTGGCCGGGCGCCGATTCATGCAGGGTGAGGGCGGTCAGCGAATAGAGCGGGCGCGACGGCAGGTTCCAGGTATTGACCCAGTAGCCGCCGGGGCCACCGCGGCCGCCGGTGTAGAAGGGCGCCAGTTCCGGCGCCACCGGGATGATGGCGAAGCGCGAGCGCGGCATGCGGCCGAAATACTGTGCGGCCTTGCCGTCGAATTCCTTGGCGGTCCAGGCGGCGCGATCGAGCAGGTCCTGCGGCTTGGTGACGTAGAACTGCGGATCGGTACGCAGGAAGTTGTTGAAGGCCGGCAGGTCGCCGTCGAATTTCACTTCGGTTTTGACGGCCAGCATTTCCGCCTTGATCTTGGCCACTTCGTCGAGGCCGATCTGGTGGATCTGGTCGGCCGTCATGTCGACCGTGGCGTATTCGCGGATCTGCGACTGGTAGAAGGCCTTGCCGTTGGGCAGGTCATAGGCGGCGATCGACTTGGTCGCGCCCGGCATATATTCCTCGCGCATGAACTTCAGCAGGGTCTTGTGCGCCGGGATGACCTTGTCGGTGATGGCGGCGGCGGCCAGCTTTTTCAGTTCGGCCTGCTTTTCCGCCGGGATGGTGGCCGGCATCGACTTGAACGGCAGGTAGTAGGCGTTGTCCTCGACGGACTTTGCATCAAGGATGCTGGTGATGGTGGCGTCGCGGCCTTCCAGCGAGATACGTGGCAGGGTGAAGCCGCGCTTCAGGCCGGCGCGCATATTGTCGGTATTGTCCTTGAAATACCGGGGCATGTCGTCAAGCTGGCTGATATAGTTGCGGTAGTCCGCCTCGGTGCGGAAGGTGCCGCGCGCCATGCCGGCCAGATCACCCCAGAAGGAGGTGTCGCCGCTCAATGGGCGCTGGTAGACCTTGAACTGCTGGTCGGCGATCTGGGTCTCGATCTGGAAGCGGTAGACCTGATAGTTCTCGGCCTCCTTGGGCGAAAGCGCCTTCACGTCGATGCCGTCGAGTTGCTTCAGCACGTCCTGCCAATAGGCCAGCTTGGCCTGTTGCGCCTTTTCCGAAACGTCGGGCAGGTGCGCCGCCACGTCGCCGGGCGCCGAATCTTCATTGGCCGCCTCCTGCTTGCTGCGCCAGTCCCATTCGGTCTTATATATGGACTCGAACTTCTGATCCGTTGCGGTGTCGGCCATGGCAGGCAAGGCGCCCAGCGAGGTCAGGACGAGGGTAAGAGCGGTGGCGTTCAGCAGAGCTTTCATCGGCGATGACCTCATTTTTTGCAGACGCATCATGTATTTCCAAAAAGTGCCAAAGGAAATTCCGGCACTTTTTGGCATGACGCTTTAAAGAAACACATCGGTATTGCCAGACAATTGTATACAGTATAATCATTGTCGCGCAACTACCGGATTCACATAACGAGGCTTTCCAATGACCCGCCCGATACTGCCACATGCCCCTCAGATTGACCGCCGTTTTCTGCTGCGTGGCACCGCCGCCGGCACGCTGCTGACGAGCCTGGCCAGCGGGGCCTACGCAAAGGGAACGGGCGGCGCCTTGCCGACCATGGCCGAGCCGGTGCCGCTGAGCGATGTGCGCCTGACGCCGTCGCCCTTCTATAATGCGGTCGAAGCCAATACCAAATACCTGATGTTCCTGTCGCCGGATCGCTTCCTGCACAACTACCATAAGTTCGCCGGTTTGCCGGTCAAGGGCGAGGTCTATGGCGGCTGGGAATCCGACACCATCGCCGGCGAAGGCCTGGGCCATTACCTGAGCGCGCTGTCGCTGATGTATGCCCAGACCGGCAATCCGGAATGCAAGCGCCGCGTCGACTATATTGTCGATGAGTTGGCCAAGGTGCAGGCGGCGCAGGGCGACGGCTATGTCGCCGGCATCATGCGCAAGCGTAAAGACGGCAGCCTGGTCGACGGCAAGGAAATCTTCCCGGAAGTCATGGCCGGCGATATCCGCTCGGCCGGTTTCGATCTCAATGGCGCCTGGTCGCCGCTCTACAGCCTCCACAAGCTGTTCGCCGGCCTGCTCGACGCCAATAAGTACTGCGGCAACACAAAAGCCATCGACGTGGCGGTTGGCTTCGGCGGTTATATCGAGAAGGTGTTCGCCGCGCTGAACGACGAGCAGACACAGAAACTGCTGAACTGCGAATATGGCGGCCTGAACGAATCCTTCGCTGAGCTTTACAGCCGCACGAAAGACCCGCGCTGGCTGGCGCTCTCCGAAAAGATTTACGATCGCCGTATGCTCGATCCGATGAAGGCGGGCGAGGACAAGCTGGCCAATAACCACGCCAATACGCAGGTGCCGAAAGTGGTGGGGCTGGCGCGTCTGCACGAACTGACCGGCAAGGCGGATGACGGCAATGCCGCCAGCTTCTTCTGGCAGCGCGTCACCCAGCATCACAGCTTCGCCATCGGCGGCAATGCCGACCGTGAATACTTCTTCGAGCCGGATACCATCGCCCAGCATATCACCGAGCAGACCTGCGAAAGCTGCAATACCTACAATATGCTGAAGCTGACGCGCCACCTCTACAGCTGGTCGCCGGAAGGCTCGTACTTCGATTATTACGAACGCGCCCACCTCAACCATATCCTGGCGCACCAGAACCCCGAGACCGGCATGTTCACCTACATGATGCCGCTGATGTCGGGCACGGCGCGTGAATTCTCGACGCCGGAAAACGACTTCTGGTGCTGCGTGCTCTCCGGCATCGAAAGCCATTCCAAGCATGGCGATTCGATCTACTGGCAGTCGGGTGATACCCTGTTCGTCAACCTCTACATCCCGTCGAAGCTGAACTGGGCGGCGCAAAAGGCGGCCTTTGAGCTGGAGACGAAATACCCTTACGAAGGCCAGGTTGCCTTCAAGGTCAGCCAGCTGTCTGCCGCCAAGACCTTCACCGTCGCCCTGCGCATTCCGGGCTGGGCCTCGGGTTCCAAGATCCTGGTCAATGGCAAGCCGGCGCTGGCGACCAGCGCCAAGGGCTACGCCCTGATCCGCCGCAAGTGGCGCGCCGGCGATGTGGTGACGCTCGACCTGCCGCTGGATCTGCGTTTTGAACATGCCGCCGGCGACGAAAAGGTCGTCGCGCTGATGCGCGGGCCTATGGTCATGGCTGCCGATCTCGGCGCGGCCGATGACAAGTGGGAAGGCGACGCGCCGGCGCTCGTGGGTGCGGATCTGCTGGCCGGTTTCACGCCGGTCTCGGTAGAGCAGGCGGTCTACAAGACGAACGGCATCGGCCGTCCGGGCGACATGACCTTTAAGCCCTTCTATGCGCAATATACCCGCCGCAACGCCGTCTATTTCAGCAAATACAACGACGCCGAATGGGCGACGGCGCAGGTGGCCTACAAGGCGGAGCAGGCGCGGCTCAAGGACGAGGCGTCGCGTTCCGTCGATGTCATGCACCTCGGCGAAATGCAGCCCGAGCGCGACCACAACCTGCAATCGGACATCTCCTATCCGGTCGTCTATCGTGGCCGCAATGGCCGCGACGCCCGCACGCTCGGTTTCTTCTCGTTCGAGATGAAGACCCAGCGCGACGGCAAGGATGTGGGGCCGCTGATCCTGCAAGCCACCTACTGGGGTTCGGAAAACAACCGCGTCTTCGATATCCTGGTCGATGGCGTGGCGATCGCTCACGAACGCCTGACCGGCCGCCAGCCCGGCGCCTGGATCGATGTCGACTACCCGATCCCGGTCGAACTGACCAAGGGCAAGGCCAAGGTGACGATCAAGTTCGATCCGAAGGAAGGCAAGACCGCCGGGCCGGTCTTTGGCGTGAAACTGTTTACCGCCGCGGCTGCCCAAAAAACTGAAAATGGCACCGCCGCATGAGAAACCTGATCTTTTCGGCCTGCGCTTTACCGCTGCTGATGGCCTGTGCCCATGCCCAAGATGGCTGGCAAACCGTCCATTCCGCCGGCAATCCGATCATTTCCGACGGCCAGAACTATACCACCGATCCGGCGCCGCTGGTGGCGGACGGCAAGCTCTATATCCTGACCGGCCGCGATAGCGCCGAGCCGGGCGTCAACGACTTCATCATGCCCGAATGGCAGATGCTGGAGACGGAAGATCCGGCCTCGCACACCTGGCAGTACAATCCGCATTTCGTCCGCCCGGAGGCCGTCTTCAAATGGGCGACCCCGGCGCGGGCCTATGCCGGCCAGATCGTGCAGGGACCGGACAAGCGTTACTATATGTACGCGCCGATCATCGAGGCGAACAGCAAAAACCAGGACCCGTTCGCCATCGGCGTGGCGGTCTCCGATACGCCGACAGGGCCGTGGACCGACGCCCACCCGGCTGGGCCGATCGTGTCGCAATCCTACCCGGTGAAGAACGAGATCCAGAACATCGACCCGACCGTCATGGTCGATGACGATGGCCGCGTCTATCTCTACTGGGGCACGTTCGGCCGCCTGAAGGGCGTCGAGCTGGAAAAGGACATGGTGACCTTCAAGGGCAAGCCGGTCGATATCACCGGCCTGAAGGGCTTCTTCGAGGCGGCCTGGCTCTTCAAGCGCAACGGCACCTATTACCTGATGTATGCCGGCAATTCGGCGGGGCCGGACTCGGACTGTACCGAGGCCGTCTACTATGCCTGCCAGGCCTATGGCACGGCGAAATCACCGCTTGGCCCGTGGACCTATCAGGGCGTCTTGCTCGATCCGGTCTCCTCGACCACCTCGCACGGCGGTATCGTTGAGTACAAAGGCAAGTGGTATCTGGCCTATCACAATGCCGACTCGCCCGGCGGCGATCACTTCCGCCGCAGCGTCTCGATCGACGAAGTGACCTGGGACGACAGTGTTTCGCCGGCCCGGATCGACAAGGTGATCCCGACCCATCCGCCGGCGCCGCCGGCCGTGGCTACACGAAATGTCGCCCCGGCGGCCCGCATCGTCGCCTCCAATTCGCCGGTGCCGGTGCAGTACTGGATCAAGGCGCTGAATGACGGCAAGGTCCACGCCAATCCGCTGCCGCCCGACACCTGGGGCACCTGGTCGCCGAACAATCCGGCGCAGCAGTGGGTGGTCTATCAGTGGGAACAGCCACTGAAGTTCAACGGCTCGCGCATCCGCTTCTGGAACGACCAGCCCGCCGGTTCCGGCGTCGGCGTGGCCGCGCCCAAGGCCTGGCACTTGGAGTACTGGAACGAGCAGAAATGGCTGCCGGTGCCGAACGCCAGCGCCTACGGCACCTCGACCGAAGCCTTCAATGACGTGACCTTCGATACGGTGGAAACGCGCTGCCTGAGGGCTGTGTTCGACGCCTCGACTGATGGCAAAACCTATGCGGCCGTCGCCGCCCAGGAATGGGAAGCGCTATACCCGAAGCCGGTTCTGGTCGAACCGGCGGATACCAAGCTGCCGGCGTCTCCAACCTGCGCCGCTGAATAAGAAAAGCCCCGCCAGTGAGACTGGCGGGGCTTTTCTTTAGACCTCGCCCTCCCGCGAAGCCAGTATGCAGAGCAGGGTAATGGCCGAAGCCGCCAGCAGGTAATAGCCGACGTAAGGCAGTCCGTAATTGGACTGAAGCCAGGTGGCGGCGTAGGGCGCCAGCGAGGCCCCGACAATACCCGCCAGATTGAAGGTCATCGACGCGCCGGTATAGCGCACGCTGGTCGGGAAGGGCGCGGCCAGGGCCGTACCGATCGGGGCATAGGTCATGCCCATCAGCGCCATGCTGATGATCGCGAACAGCAGGATACCGGTTTCGCTTCCGCCCATCAGGACCGGCAGCAGGAAGGAGAAGGCCCCGATCAGCACGGTCGTCCCGATCAGGACGGCGCGGCGGCCGAAGCGCTCCGACAGTTTGCCGGATAGCGGAATAAACACACCGAACGAAATCGCCGCCATGATCTGGATCGCCAGGGCGTCAAGGAAGGGAATGTGCCGCACCTTGATATTGTAGGAGAGCAGATAGGCTGTGCCGATATAGAAGAGCACGAAGGTCACCATGGCGACGAAGGTGCCGAGGAACAGGCTGCGCTTGTGGCTGCGGAACAGTTCGGCCAGCGGCACCTTGACGCGTTCTTCGCTCTCGACCGTCTTCTTGAACTCCGCCGTTTCGGTGATCGACAGGCGCATCCACAGGCCGACGGCGATCAGCACGATCGAGGAGATGAAGGGCACGCGCCAGCCCCAGGTAAGCAGATCGTCCTGCGAGATGAAGTGCAGCAGCGCCCAGAAGATGCCGGATGACAGGAACAGGCCGATGGGCGCGCCGAGCTGCGGGAACATGCCGTACCACGAGCGCTTGCCTTCCGGCGCATTCTCGGTGGCCAGCAGGATGGCGCCACCCCATTCGCCGCCGAGACCGAAGCCTTGTCCGAAGCGGCAGAGTGACAGCAGCAGCGGCGCCAGCACGCCAATCTGCTTGAAGCCGGGCAGCAGGCCAATGACGACGGTCGAAATCCCCATGGTCAGGAGCGCGGCCACCAGGGTCGCCTTGCGGCCGATGCGGTCACCGAAGTGGCCGAAGACCATGGCGCCGATAGGGCGGGCGAAGAAGGCAATGGAGAAGGTGGCGAAGGATTGCAGCATCGCCGAGGTCGGGTCGCCGGCCGGGAAGAACAGGGTCGGGAAGACCAGCACCGCCGCCGTGGCATAGACGTAGAAGTCGAAGAACTCGATGGTGGTGCCGATCAGACTGGCGACGAGGATCTGGAATGGCGAATTGACGCGCGCCGGATGTGGGGCAGGCGCCCCCGAAGACTGGGTGTTCATTGGATCTCCGCTGGTTTCCCCTTGTGGATTGCGGCCTAGCGCATTTTTGACCAAAGGGAAACCCCCGCTGTTTCAGTTACCCGCATCCAGCCCCTTGCGCAGGAAGGCCCTGATCTGCCGCGTCAGGTCTGGCGTGAGCAGGCCAAGCGAGCCCTTGTCACCCGGCGGCAGGTGCGCCAGCGGATCGGCGCCGCCAGTAAAGACGTAATAATCGAACAGGGTCTGCCACAGGACCTGTTGCCGGGCGGGCAGATCGCGCAGGGCCAGCACGGCATGGAAGAGGGCCTCGTAACCGCCGGCCGGCGCTTTCGGGGCATCGTCCCACCAGTAGTTGACCAGCACATTGAAGGTCGACAGAGAATGGACCTGGTGCCACCAGCCATAGGGGATGTAGAGGGCATCACCCGGTTCCAGTTCGACGGTCAGCATGGTCTTCTGCGCCTCGGCAAAGCGGGGATAGCGCGTCAGGTCCGGGTTTTCGGCATCGACCATGCTGACCGGCACCCCGCCGATAGTGCGGTCGAACGGGCCCGGATAGAGGTTGGGCAACTGGTCCTGCGGAAAGAGATGAAAGCGCCGGCGGCCAGCCACCACGCAGGCGATATTGTCATTGAGATCGTAATGGGCGCGGGTGACGGCGGCATTGCCGATCCAGATGCGTGGCTCGACGCTATCCGGCAGCAGATCGAGGCGGTTTTCGGCGGCGAAGCCCGGCATGTGTTTGCGGATGATTGCCGACTGGACATAAACCGACCAGGGATTGACATTGGCGCGTTCCTGCAGGATGCGATCGAGCGCCATGGGGATCGGTGTCGGGCCGTGCTTGTAGTTCTGGCTCAGCGTATCCTTGCCGTAGAAAAAGTGGCCGCGGATTTCCGGCGCGCCGAGATAGACCCCAGCCTGTTCACCAATGTCATTACGTTTCAGGTAATCGACCAGGGCCTCGTCCGACTGCAGGCCCAGGCCAACCGCCGGCCAGTCCCGGATCGCGCCTTTCAGCAGGGCCGGTGTGTTGAGTGGGCGGACAGTCTCCGCAAAAAGGGCGGGGGTGACGGATTCAAGGATGCGTACGGCAGGCATGGCGATTCTCAATGGGTTTCCCGTCCGACTGTACAGCCTTGACGGCGGTCGGAAAAAGGGGATTTACGGCAGGTGATTTCAAATGAAACCTTTGAATACTCAGACATTTACGATGCTTATCGGGATAAAGCATGACAAAAAAGTCTCACAACTGACACGAAATTCATAAATCGTATACGTTATGTCATAAAATCGTATAATTTATAATTGACCTGACACAAAACCGGTGATTTGTTTCACAAATGTCAAATTGCGGCGGTTCTACGTCTTTGTAGTACCTTTTAACGGGTAATTTGTTTGACATTTGAAAGGGAATTTCAAAATGAACATAAATAAGAGAGCGGTGATCATGACCGGGGTCGCTCTGGCGGCCATCGGGTCCGCCTGCGCGATGACGCCGGCCTTCGCCCAGGACGCGGCACCCGCGGCGGATGAAGCCCAGGCGACGACGGTGGTGGTGACGGGCACGCGTATTCGCCGCCCCAATCTGAAAAGCGCTTCGCCGATCACCTCGGTCGATTCGAAGGAAGTGAAACTGCAGGGCGCCATCGCCGTGGACTCCTTCCTGAAGTCACTGCCGCAGATCGAAGCTGGTAATAACGAAAACCAGTCGAACAATTCGGACGGTACGGCCGGCGTCAACCTGCGCAGCCTGGGCGGCAACCGCTCGCTGGTGCTGATCGACGGCCAGCGCTTCCTGCCGACGCTGGGCGTCGACCTCAACTTCATTCCCTCCACCCTGGTCGAGCGCACCGACGTCCTGACCGGCGGCGCTTCCTCGGTTTACGGTTCGGACGCCATGTCCGGCGTGGTCAACTTCATCATGCGCAAGAAGCTGAAGGGCGTTCGTATCGATACGCAATACAGCATTTACCAGCACAATAATGACGACAACTACCTGCGTGACATTCAGGCGGCCAAGGGCATTGCGCTCGCCGACAAGAATGTCTGGGACGGCCAGAAGTACGACTTCAACGTGGCTGCCGGCGGCGATATCGATGACGGCCGCGGCAACATCATGGGCTATTTCGGTTATCGCAAGATGGAAGCGGTGCGTCAGGATGCCCGCGATTATTCCAACTGCGCCCTGGTCTTTGCCGATGATGCCGGTTCGCAGTTTGCCTGCGGTGGTTCGGGTACGCACGGGCTTGGTTTCTTCACACCGCAGACCGGACCGAACAAGGGTGAAGCCTTTGCGAACAATCCGGATGGTTCGAAGACATGGGTGCCTAACAGTTCGGCCTATGCCTATAACTACGCGCCGGACAACTATACCCTGCGCAATTCCGAACGCTATCAGGCGGGCGCCTTCGCCAATTACAAGGTCAATGAGCATCTGGAAGCCTATGGCAGCTTCATGTTCATGGATGATCACTCGATCAGTCAGGTCGCGCCTTCGGCCATCTGGTCAGGCCGCGATTTCACCATCAATTGCGATAACCCGCTCATGAGCGATGCGCAGAAGACGATGCTGTGCGGTTCGACGACCTCGACGGACGATGCCGTGACGTGGCTCGGTATGCGCGCCGTTTCCGGTACGCCGCGTCGTAATGACATGCGCCACACCAACTATCGCTTCACTGCGGGTTTCCGTGGCGCCATCAATGACGCCTGGACCTATGACGCCAGCTACATGTATGCCAGCACACTGGCCCAGTCGAACTATCAGAACGACATCAACCAGGACAAGGCCGCCCAGGCCCTTCAGGCCGTAGAGGTTGACGGCAAGATCATTTGTAAGGACACGTCCGGCGGCTGCGTGCCGCTCGATGTCTTCAGCGCCAATGGCCCTTCGGCAGAAGCCTATGCCTTCGTCTATGCGCCGACCTTTACGCATAACGAGCAGACCATCAATGTCTTCAACGCCTTCGTCAGCGGTGACCTTGGCAAGTACGGCATCAAGTCGCCCTGGGCGGATGATGGCCTGGCCATCGTGCTCGGCGGTGAGCATCGTCAGGAAACCCTGGATGTGAAGCTTGACCAGACCCAGATCGATGCTGGCGGCGCCAATGCCGACGGCAAGGTCTCGGTTGATGAGCTCTTCACTGAACTGGAAGTGCCGATCATTTCCGACAAGCCATGGGTCTACTCCCTGAATGCGTCGCTCGGTTACCGGACATCCAACTACGATGTATCGTCCTCAACGACGACCGGTGACTCAAAGAAGACGGAAACCTCCAAGCTGGAAGTCCGCTATGCGCCGACTCCGGATATCCTGTTCCGCGCCAGCTATAACAAGGCCATGCGTGCGGCTAACATTAACGAACTGTTCGCCGCTCAAGGCGTCGGCAATGTGGCGCTGATCGATCCATGTTCACGCAGCGAAATTGTCAAGGCCGGCGCGCCAACGGCCGCTCAGTGCGCCGCAACGGGCGTTGATGCCTCGAAATACGATATCACCAAGATCCCGGATACGGTGGCTGATGTCGGTACCGCTCTGGGCGGTGGCAACCCCAACCTTGATCCGGAAACCGCCAAGACGACAACCTTCGGTCTGGTCTTCACGCCCCGTGCAGTTCGCAGCCTGGCGCTCAGCGTCGATTACTTCAAGATTCACATCGACGGCTACATCGGTTCGGTGCCCGCCCAGACGGCGCTGTCCCAGTGTATCACCACGGGCGATGCCTTCTATTGCGGTCTGATCCATCGTAATCCGAACAACGGCGCGCTCTATGGCAGCAACACTCAGGGCGGCTATGTCATCTCCACCAACGTCAATACCGGCTACCTGGAAACGACGGGCGTGGACTTCACCGGTACCTATGCACTGGACACAAAGTTCGGCAATCTGAACTTCTCCTTCGTCGGCACCCTGCTGAAGTCGCTGGAAACGGAAGTGTTGCCGGGCCTTGGTTCTTATGACTGCACCGGTCTGTACGGCGGCACCTGCGGCCAGCCTTCGCCGAAGTGGCGCCACAACCTGCGCACCACCTGGACCCCCGGCTGGGCCTCGGTCTGGGCGCCGACCTCGATCTCGCTCAACTGGCGCTATTTCGGTGAGACCGACCTGGCCACCAATACCGATGACCAGTACCTGACCGGCACCAAGTCGACCCTCAACGCCAAGATCGAAGCCTATAACTACTTCGATCTGGCGGCGACCAAGGACCTGCCGCACGGCCTCGTGCTGCGCGCCGGCATCAACAACCTGTTCGACAAGGATCCGCCCGCTATCGCTGCCGGCCTGCTCTTCGAGAATGGCAACGGCAACACCTTCCCCAGCACCTACGATCCGCTGGGCCGGATGTTCTTCATCGGCATTTCGTCCGCTTTCTAAGCGCATGAAATCCTGAAACGGAAAAGCGCTGTCGGTGAAAACCGGCGGCGCTTTTTTCTGCGCGAAACCCTGGATTATCGGTAGCGCATTTTGAAATATAATATACCGTATACGCTTCAAATTGCAGGAGCCAGCCATGCCTATAGCCTTCGACCGCCGTGCCTTTCTCACCGGATCGACCGTAGCGGCTCTGGGCGCGGCAAGCGCGCCAGCCATGGCCGCGCCGGTCTTTATCCCGGCGAAGGATGCGTCTGTTGTCGGACATGCGAAGCTGGCGGCATTCGATGGCTGGACGGTTTATGAAGACCAAAGCCGTCGTGATGGCCCGATCACCTTTATTCGCGGCGATGAGGCTCTGGTTTTGACCAAGCGTCTGGCGGCCTGTTTCGACGATATCGAACCGAAATGGCTGGGCCTGCCACTGAAAGATATCTGCCTGGCCGATGCCGACCTGCTGGCGGACAAGCTGCTGGCGCATGGCGGCGACCCCGATCCGGAACAGGTCCGCCGGGCCGCGCCTCCGGCCGGCTGGAACTTCAAGGCCGATGAGCTGGGCACGCGCATGGCCTGGACCAATTTTGTCGGTACGCGCCAGCAGGGCGACACCATGCCGGTCTTCCCCAATGGCCGCGTGCGCAACTATCGGCCGGAGCACGATTTCCCGGAACTGGTCGGCGACGACATGGCGAAAAAGCGCTGGGAAGGCCTGCTTGGCGGCTGGATGCCGGCGATCCACAAGATCATCGAAGTGTCGCCGACGCGCTATTATGACCTGCTGGTCTTTGCCGATGTGACCGCCACCGATCCGCTGCTGGTCCAGACCTGGCACCGCACCATCCAGTATGACAACGGCCAGCCGGTAAAGACCGCCTTCGCCCATTCCTACACGCCGTTCCCGCCGCGCCGCGTGGCGCCGGAGGCCGCGGCCTTCTACAAGGGCCTGTTCGATTTCGCCGCCTACTGGCAGGGCGAGGTGAAGAGTCAGGCGGCGCTCAAGCTGCCGGATAAGGCCCTGGCTGATATGGTCACGCACGCCTTCACCAAGGAACTGATGACCCGGCCGCAGGGCGTCTACCCGAAATATGGTGTGGTCGATCGCGACTATTTCGGCCCGGAATATGACGGCTTCCAGGATACCTTCACCTCGTCGCTCTACGCCAATCTGGAGTGGGGACGTTTCGACCAGGCCAAGGCGGTGCTGGATAACTATTTCGACGTCTTCACCTTCGATGACGGCCTGATCAATATGCGCGGGCCGGAAGTGCCGCAATATGGCCTGACGCTCAGCTTGCTGGCGCGTTATGTCGCCTATACGGGTGATGTGGCCACCTTGCGCCGGCTCTCCGGCAAGATCGCGGCGACGGCGGCCATCCTGACCGAACTGCACGATATCAGCCTGAAAAAGCCGGCCGGCGATGCCGGCTTCGGCCTGATCGACGGCTGGAGCGAGTCGGATGCCTGCCTGCATCCCGATCCGACCGTCTGGTGGAAGCCGTACTGGAACAATTCGGCTTTTGCGGTACGGGGCTGGCGCGATATCGCCCGCGTCTGGCCGTTGATCGCGCCGGACCAGGCGGGATTGGCGAAGGCCTGGACAGCGCGCGCCGATACCCTTCAGGCACAGTTGGTAAAGACCATGCGCGCCAGCGTGCGCCAGGACCTGACCCCGCCCTATCTCGCCATCCTGCCGGGCACGAAGCTGACCCATCGCGAGGCCTATGCCGAGGCGCAGGCAAAGAAGCAGCGCTCCGAACACGGCTGGGCGCACCGCGTCTATGCCGAGATGCTGCACGCCGATGTCCTGCCGGATGACCTGGCGCAGACGGTGATCAACGGCGTGCGCGGTCATGGCGGCACCTGTATCGGCGTGGTGGCCAACATCGCCCCGGCCAACGAAACCCATCGCGATCAGCTGGGCTTTATCTCCTACGGCTATGCCCAGCAGTTGCTGCGTTCGGACCGGATCGAGGAATACCTGCTGTTCCTGCATTCGCACCGCTACCACTCGCATACGCCCGGCACCTGGGTGGCCGGCGAGGTGACCGGTATCGATGGCGATCTGCCGCTCTATTGCGTGCCGGCGCAGTTGACGATCCCGAAACTGGTGCGCTGGATGCTGGTGTTCGAAGCCTCGGATACCGAGACCCTGCATCTCGGCCGCGCCATTCCGCGTGACTGGTTTACCTCCGGCCAACTCATCGAGATCAAGGGGGCGCCGACGCGTTGGGGCCGGGTTGACCTGGTGATGCAAGGCGATATGGCAAAGGGCAAGGTCAGCGGCCATGTCGTTTTCCAGAGCGATAGCCGTCCGGATGACGTGCATCTGCGCCTGCGCCTGCCCAAGGGGCGTCAGGTGAAAAGCGTCAAACTTGCGGGCAAGTCTTTGAAGGTGACCGGTGACACGGTTGTTTTCAATCCGGGTAAGACCGGGCAGCTCGCTTTTGAGGCCACGATCGCCTGACAAGGCTTGCCACGCGTAATTGTCTGAGTTAATTGTATACGATATATAATTCTCAGAAAAGAAGCGTGCCATATGTCCAGGAAATTTATCGCCGAAACCAATCCCCATCAGTGCGAAGCGGGATGCGCCTGCGCCGCTCCCAGCCGCCGGGCGTTCTTTGCCGGCGCGGCCGGTGCGACGCTTTTCACCGGCATCGCGCCGTTCGCCACGGCCAGCCGCGCGGCGGAGGCTTCGGTCAATCTCGCCAAGGTGGCCACGCCTTCGACCTCCTATAATTCGGGCGACACCAAGGTTTCGGCACTGAATGACGGCAACAGCCCGGCCAATTCCGCCGATGCCGAAGCCGGCATGTATGGCAACTGGCCGAAGACCGGCACCGAGTGGGTGCAATATGACTGGAGCCAGCCGGTAACGACCAATAGCATCGAGGTCTACTGGTGGGTGGATGGCCAGGGCGTCGGGGCGCCGAAGGCCTGCCGCGTGCTCTACTGGGATGGCAAGGCTTTCGTGGCGGTCAAGAACGCCAAAGGCCTGGGCGTGGCGAAGGATGCTTTCAATGTCACCACCTTCGATGCGGTGAAGACCGACAAACTGCGTCTGGAAATCGTTTCTGACGGCACGCTCTCGACCGGCATTCTGGAGTGGAAGGTGATGAGCTCCGGCGCCGTGCCGCTGTTCGCGCCAGCCGTGGCGGCGGGCATTGACCGCACCGTCGTCATGGGCGGCAAGACCTATCTGCGCGGCAAGGCCGAGTGGCTGACCTCGACGTCGGACGCCGGTCTCCTGTGGCGCAAGGTTTCCGGACCGGGCGAGGTCAGCTTTGCCGATCCGAAGGCCCCGATCACCACGGCGCAGTTCTCGGCGCTGGGCGACTATGTGCTCGAACTGGAAGCCCATACCGGCGGCAAGGTCAGCCGCTCCACGCTCAAGGTCCACGCCCAGGCCGCCCCGCCGGCGGAGCGTCTGGATGTCGTCTATACCAAGCGCTACAGCATCGACAGCCCGCTGTGGAACACCCGCGCCAAGACCCTGATCGTCAACTGGATTCCGCACGTCATCGACTATTGCGAGCGCACCGACCTGAAGATCGGCAATGGCGGCATCGACAACTTCATCGAGGCCGGCAAGGCCAATCGCGGCGAGCCGCACGCGCCGCACAAGGGCTATGTCTTCTCCAATGCCTGGGTTGTCGAAAACGTCGAGGCCATGTGTATCGCCCTGATGGTCGATCCGCAGGGGGATGCCGACATGATCAAGGCGCAGGACAAGATGCGCGCCACCCTGGAGCGGTGGATTCCGATCATCCTCGCCGCGCAGGAGCCGGACGGTTATCTGCAGACCGCCAAGACCCTGGCCACGAAAGAGGAATGGCCGGAGCGCTGGTCGCCGGATCATCGCGGCAACCACGAAGGCTATATCGCCGGCTACTTCATCGAATCCGCCATCAACCACTACACCCTGACCAATGGCCAGGACCTGCGCCTTTATAACGCCGCCAAGAAGCTGGCCGATTGCTGGGTGGCCAATATCGGACCGGGCAAGAAGGAATGGTTCGACGGCCACCAGGAGATGGAGCAGGCGCTGGTCCGCTTCGGTCGCTTCGTCAACGACGAGGAGGGGAATGGCCGCGGCGACGCCTATATCGCGCTGGCCAGGTTCCTGCTGGAATCGCGTCGCGGCGGGCAGGAATACGACCAGAGCCACCTGCCGCCGGTGCAGCAGTATGAGGCCGTCGGCCATGCCGTCCGCGCCGTCTACTTCTATTCCGGCATGGCCGACATCGCCGCCGAGACCGGCGATCGCGATTACCAGAGCGCCGTGGCCTCGCTGTGGGACAATATGGTCAACCGCAAATACTATGTCACGGGCGGGATCGGTTCGGGCGAGACCTCGGAAGGCTTCGGGCCGGACTATTCCTTGCGCAATAACGCCTATTGCGAGTCCTGCTCCAGCTGCGGCCTGATCTTCTTCCAGTACAAGATGAACCTCAGCTACCACGACGCCAAGTATGCCGATCTCTACGAGCAGACCATGTACAATGCGCTGCTGGGCTCGACCGATCTGGAAGGGCGCAGCTTCTGCTACACCAATCCGCTGGTCAATACCGAGCGCACCCTGTGGCACGTCTGTCCGTGCTGCGTCGCCAATATCCCGCGCACCCTGCTGATGATGCCGACCTGGACCTATGTGAAGGACAAGGCCGGGCTGTACGTCAACATGTTCGTCGGCTCGAAGATGACGGTCGAGAAGGTGGCCGGCACCGATGTCGAGATGGTGCAGAAGACCGACTATCCGTGGAATGGCGCGGTTTCGATCACCGTCAATCCGAAGGAAACCAGGACCTTCACCGTCCATGTGCGCGTGCCCAACCGCCACACCAGCGCGCTCTATACGGCGACGCCGGAAATCAGCGGACTGAAGGGCTTTACCGTCAATGGCAAGGCTTATTCGCCGGAGATCGTCAACGGCTATGCGGTGGTGACGCGCGAATGGCAGGCGGGGGATACCATCGCCTTCGATATCCCGATGGAACCGCAACGCATCCATGCCGATCCGAAGATCGAGGCCGACCGCGGCCTGGTGGCCCTGGGGTATGGGCCTCTGGTCTATAATGTCGAGCTGGCCGACCAGAAGAGCATCACCCAACCGCTGAGCGATGCGCCGATCAAGGCCGAATGGCGTCCGGACCTGCTGGGTGGCGTGATGGCCCTGACCGGCAAGTGGGCCGATGGTTCGCCCATGCTGGCCATCCCCAACTATGCGCGCATGAACCGCATCGGCGGCGAGGCCAGCGAAATGGGCGCCGGCGATATCGATTACGCGCCGGGCACCCAGACGGCCGTGGCCGAGGTCGGGCCGCGCCATCGCTTCACAGGCCTGCAATCGCAGGTGTGGATCAAGGCACAGGCTTAAGGGCTGGCAGCGCTCATCTCATCCTCCCCTGCGTCAGGCAGGGGAGGATGAGGCGCTATGCGGGTGTATCCTAAGTTTACCCACGGAAAGCACTGAAAACACGGAAGACACGGAAATTTAGGGTGTACTGACTCTGCCTCGCCCGCAGGGCAAACCGTCACGACTGTTCTGGCAAACGAAAAATGACGCTTTGCGTCTAAATCACCGCACAAAGAATTCCGTGTCTTCCGTGTTTTCAGTGCTTTCCGTGGTTAAGCCTTTTCCCTTACCTTCAAGGCTCTGGGGCGGGGCATTTGGGTCTGGGGGGGTATCAGGTGGTAATCCCAGAGCCGCCCGTGCGGATTCTATGCAGTCGGTATAGTCAACATAGGTCACTGGCGGCAAAACCCTGGGCGCAAGGGCCTGAGGTTGTGGCTGCACCGCGGTCTGGGCGGCATCCCACCATTGGCCCAGATCCTTGCGGCGCGCCTCGCCCCATTTCAGGGTATTGGCCAGGGAGACGCGGGCCTTGATGGCGTCTTCCTTTTGGCGGGCGCATTCGGCTTCGCGCTTGTGGGGATCGGGCGTCTTTTCCCGCTTCTGTCGTTCGGCGTGGTCGCAACGGCTATAGAGACGTTCGATCATGGACGCGACGCGCACCGCCTTTTCGACTCCCGGCAGGTCTTCGGGCGTGTCCATGGCGGTGACCTTCATCAGCATCCGGTCGGCAAAGGCGCGCAACAGCGTGCGCCGCGCTTCCGGTGTCAGCTGTTCCGATGCTGTAGGGTTATCCAGAGCCATGCGGATAAGCATGACCCAGGAAATCCGGGCGGGGACAGATTTACGGTTTTTGCGCGGTCTGCCGGGCAATCCAGGCATCGATCTGCTGCGACAGGATATCGAGCGGCACCGGGCCGTTTTTCAGGATCTGGTCGTGGAAGTCGCGCAGGTCGAATTTCGGCCCCAGCGCGGCCTCGGCCTTGGCACGCAATTGCCGGATGCGGATTTCACCGATCTTGTAGCCCAGGGCCTGGGCCGGCCAGCCGATATAGCGATCAACCTCGTTTTCGATGGCGCGGTCGCTCAGGCCCGTATTATCGTGCAGACAGGCGATGGCCTGATCGCGGCTCCAGCCCATGGTGTGCATGCCGGTATCGATGACCAGCCGGCAGGCGCGCCACATCTCCAGCGACAGGCGGCCGAAATCCTCATAGGGCGTGCGGTACATGCCCATCTCGACGCCGAGATGCTCGCTGTAGAGCGCCCAGCCCTCGACAAAGGCATTGATATCGTCGCGGCGGCGGAACTTCGGCAGGGCGTCGTTTTCCTGCGCCAAGGCGATCTGGAGGTGATGGCCGGGCAGGCCTTCGTGCAGGGCCCAGGCCGTAAGCCCAGACGTCGGGCTCTGGTCGAGGTGATCGGTATTGATCACCACCGTGCCGGGCAGGCCCTGCGCCAGGCTGGCGGGGTTATAGCCGGACGACGAGCTTTTCAGCTGCGGATCGACCTCGTGGACGGTGACCGGCTGGCGCGGCAGGTTACGGAAGTAGAGCGGCAACAGGCCCTGAACGCGGATCAGCACGGCGCTGACCTTTGCGTAATAGTCTTCCGGGCTGGTGGCGATAAACTGCGGATCGGTGCGGATAAAGGTCTGGAATTCCGAGAAGCTGCCTGTGAAGCCGCTGGCCTTGATATCGGCGTCCATCTCGGCGCGGATGCGCTTCATTTCGCTGAGGCCCAGTTCGTGGATGGCCTCCGGCGTCATGTCGGTCGAGGCGTTGCGGTGGATCAGGTACTGGTAATAGGCCTTGCCATCGGGCAGATCGCCGATGGCGATGCTTTCCGGCGCCTTGGGCACGTAGTCATTTTTAAAGAAGGCGACGAGGGCGTCTTCGGCCGGACGGACCTGGGTGGCGATTGCCTGCGTACCCTCGGCCAGGAGCTGGGCGCGGGTGACGGCGGGAAGGCTATCCGGCAGGTTTTTCAGCGGGTTGAGCAGGCTGTGTTCGGCCACGGGCTGACCAGCGTGTTTTTCCATTACCGCCAGCGCCTTGGTGGCCACCAGTTTGGGGCGCATAAAGCCGGTGGCGATGCCGCGCTTCATATTGTCGGTCTCGGCGGCATAATAGGCGGGCAGGGCCTTCAGCTTGGCGATCCAGGCGCGGGCCTCGGGCTCGGTGCGCAGGACGACGCCGGCGGCGGCGTAGTCGGGCACGGTATAGAAGCCGTCGCCGGTATTGAAGGGCAGACGGGCCTCGTCGAAGCGCAGGCCGTCCAGTTCCAGCTGAAGGCGATCCCTGATCAGGGCCTGGTTCAGCGCCTGGTCGGCACACAGACTGGCGGCCGGGATGGCGGTCAGTCGAGTCATCAGGCCGTTCAGCGCCACGCCATAGGCCTTCAGGGTGTCGGCGCTGTCATCCGGCCATTGCGCCAGGGCGGCGAGATTGCCGTTGCCGCTTTCGCGGATCGGATCGCGCGAGGCCGACAGGGCTTCGAAATCGGCCACCAGGGTGATCATCTTCTGGTCGGAAGCGCTGGCGCAGGCGGCCACGGGTGTCGAGGGCGCAGCTTGCGCGATGCCGCCGGTCAGCAGAAGCAGGGCCAGAGTAAGAGACGTATGGCGGATCATGAAAACCTCCTATTGGCCGTAATAAGGGCCCTTGCCGCCCTCGGCGATAAAGCGATCGATGCGGGCTTCCAGCACCGGCAGGGGGACGGAGCCCAGATCCAGCACGGTGTCGTGGAACTGACGGATATCGAATTTATCACCGAGCGCGGCCTCGGCCTTGTGACGCACCTGCCAGATGGTCATCTCGCCGATATAGTAGCTGAGGGCCTGGCCCGGCGTATTGATATAACGGTCGGTCTCGGTGGTGATTTCGTGCTCGGACAGGGCGGTGTTGTCGCGCAGATAGGCCAGCGCCTGATCGCGGGTCCAGCCCTTGGCGTGCATGCCGGTATCGACCACGAGCCGGCAGGCGCGCCACATCTGGTAGGTCAGCATGCCGAAGCGGTCATAGGGCGTATGGTACATGCCCATCTCGACGCCGAGACGCTCGGAATAGAGCGCCCAGCCTTCGCCATAGGCCGAGATATAGGTCGACTGGCGAAATTCCGGCAGGGACTTGTTTTCCAAAGCCAACGGCATTTGCCAGGCGTGACCGGGCGCGCCTTCGTGCAGCACCAGCGCCGGCAGGGTATAGAGCGGGCGTGACTTCAGGTCGTAGGTATTGAGGATCAGCACGCCGGGGCCGCCATTGCCGCCGGTATTATAAGGGGCGATGGCATCCGGGGTGGGCACTACAGCGAAACGCATACGCGGATTGCGACCGAAATACTGCGCCGCCTTGCCGTCGAATTCCTTGGAAATCCAGGCACCGTGATCGAGAAAGGCCTGAGGCGTGGTGACGTAGAACTGCGGGTCGGTGCGCAGGAAGGTGTTGAAGTCCTGGAGCGTGCCCTTGAAGCCGACCTCGTCCATCACCGCCTGCATTTCGACGCGGATTTTCGCCACTTCGTCGAGGCCGATCTGGTGGATCTGGTCGGGCGTCATATCCAGCGTGACATATTCGCGGATCAGCGACTGGTAATAGGCCTGCCCGTCGGGCAGGTCGTAGGCGGCGATGGTCTTGCGGGCGCCGGGGATATATTCGTTGCGCAGGAAGGTGAGCAGGGTCTTGTGCGCCGGGATGACGCTGCCGGATATGGCGTCTACAGCCAGTTTGCGCAGTTCCGCCTGCTTTTCCGGCGGGATCGAGGCCGGCATGGTCTGGAAGGGCGTGTAGAAGACGGTCTGTTCCGGCGTCTTGTTCTCGAAGGCGCTGGAGACCGAGGCGTCACGGCCCTGGAGCGAGACCTGCGACGGGGTGAAACCGCGCTTGAGCCCAGCGCGCATATTGTCGATATTCTGGCCGAAATAGCGCGGCACATCGTTCAGATAGGCGATGTAGTTGCGGTAGTCCTGCTCGGTGCGCATCGGCTTGCGCGCGGCGTAGCTCAGTCCGCTCCAGAAGCCGAAGCTCATCTCATAACCGCGGAATTTTTGCCGGCTGGCCAGGGTTTCGATCTGGTTGCGGTAGACGGTGTAATTGACCTGCTCATCCGGCGAGAGGGATTTCGGATCGATCGCGTCGAGCGCCGCCAGGGTATCGGTCCAGCGCTTGAGTTTGGCGTCCTGCGTGGCTTTGGAGACATCGGGGAAATGCGAACGGATGGCGGCCTCGCCGCTGTCGTCGTCATTGTCGCCGGTCAGGGCCTTGCGCCAGGCCCATTCGGATGTCCACAGGGTTTCGAAGGTGGCATCGGCGGAGGGAGCGGCTGCGACCGGTGCGGCGTGGACCAGGGAGGGGAGGGCGGTACTGCCCAGGAGCAGCAGGATTGCGGGGACAGCGGCCCCGGAACGCAGAAATGAACGCGGTATCCTCATGCCCATGCCTCCTCTATGAAGTCAGAAACGTATACCGTATATTTTATTGTGACAATCCGATAATGCGCCTGTCGCAGGATAAATATGTTTCGCGGCCGCAAGGTTTAAAGGAAAGGGCCCGTATAGGGGGTATGTCCGCTGTTCGCCTCAACCCCTACCTTCTGACCGTCATCGCCCTGGGCGCCGTGTTTGCGATCCTGGCGATGCTGTTTGGCTATATCAGCGTCGATTCCTGGTATTACATGCTGCTGGCGGAGAGCCTGCGGCATGGCCACGGGTGCAGCCTGCACGGCGAATATTCGGCGGTCTATCCTTGCGGCTATCCGGCGATCCTGGCCCTGACGGCGCCGGTGGCGCGGCCTGAGGTCATGATGATCAGCAGCAAGATCATCAATCTGATCCTGCTGGTTTGCAGTTTCTGGTTCATTCTTAAGGCGTCGCGGCAGGTGACGGTGGCGGCCCTGGTGGTGCTCAATCCGGTCAGCCTGCTCATCTTCATGTACACCTGGTCGGAAAACCTGCTGCTGTTCTGCCTGTGCGGAGTGGTCTATGCCCTGACCCTGATCCACGAGGGGCAAAAGGGCAAATGGGCGTCGGTATGGCTGACCGGCTTTCTGGTGCTGGGCTGCTTTGCCCGTTACTTCTGGGGACCGTTCGCCTTCCTGCTGTTCCTGAGCACCTGGCCCGCCTTTGGCCGGCGGACGGCGCTTAAGGTTCTTCCGGCCTTCTGCATCGCGGGCTGCGTGTTTATTGTCTATCAGCTGATCAATCACGAAATGACCGGTTTCGGCACTGGCATGCCGCGCGTGGCCGCACCGGAAGCGCCATTGCTGCTGATCCGCCGGTTCCTGATCGCGCTCGGCGACAATGGCCTGGGCGTGGCGGTCGCGGCGGCCCTGATAGCCGGCATAGCCGTGCGCCGCTGGCCTGACCGGCGTTTCATCCTGTCGGAGGCGACACGGCCGGCGTTGTTCATTCTGCTGGCGGGCTTAAGTTTTTTGGCCCTGGCCTTCTGGTTACGTTTCCGTACCTTCTTCGACCCGTATAATACCCGGACCATCGGCTATGGCGCGGTGCTGACCGTTGCTGGGCTGGTGGGGATGTTCCTGCCAGGTCGTCCGCTGCGCGTCCGCTGGGCCTTGCTCGCCATGTGCGCCTGTGCGCTCTTTTCGCTGCTTTATGCCGATGAGGGCGCCTTGGTCGAATCGATCCACGATGCCTTCGATGACTATCAGTTTCCGGCGTCGTCGCTGGCGGCGCTGAAAAGCCCCGGATATCAGGCCCCCGGATATCAGGCTGATGTGCGCGTGTGGTTCAGCCTGCCGGTGCCGGGGATGGATTCGGCCAATGTCGATAATGTACCGGAGGTCTGGTATGGTCCGAACGTGAACCTGATCACGCCCCTGCAGGGGCCGGGTATCGTGCCGGAGACGCCGTCGGCCTTCCTGCACCGGCTCGATGGTCTGGCGGACGAACGCTGCGCCTTCGATTTCACGCCCTTCGCCACGGTGGGCGATTTCCAGACCTGGCTTGGCGCCAGTACGGTGGTCGATCATCGTCTGAACGGGCAGACCCTGAGCCAGCCCAACCTGTCGCCAGACATGCGGCGCTTCCTGATAAGCGTGTTTCAAACCGCGCGACTCGTGCCATGCCGTGATATTATCGCCCTGCCGCAAAGCCGTGCGGCCCTGATGCAGACTTCTGCCGAGTAAGACCATGCCTGACAAGACCCCCTCATCGCAAAGCCCGGTCTTCTACGATCCGACCGGCAAGCGCAGCAAGGCGTCGCTGGTGGGCGTGATCAGCCTGATCGTGGCGGCCATCCTGCTGTTCATCGGTGTCATTGTGTCGATCGTGGCGGTTCCGGTGCCGCAGGGGCTGGATCTGCATCTCGAATATCCCAAGCCGCATGCTTCCAAGCTGGTGCTCAACCACGCCGCGCCGCGCCATCGCCCGTTGACGGTGCGTGGCGGCCAGGCGCAGGGGCAGCAGAGCCTGTCGGCCTTCTATGTCACCGGCGATGATGCCTCGCTGGTCTCATTGCAGAAGCACGTCAACAATCTCGATACGGTCATTCCCGGCCTGGCCTATGTCGGTGGGGCGGACAACCGTTTCATCTACCTGGCCGATGACCAGTTCACCCAGACGATCCAGAACGCCCAGCACAAGCCTTCCGTGCTGATCATGGTGCAGAATATCACCGGCGGCCAGTGGCAGGGCGCCAATACCGCCCGTTTGCTGGCGAATCCGGCCGCGCGACGCAAGCTGATCGGCCAGATGCTCGACATGGTCGACCGGGAGAAGGCGCAAGGGGTGGTGCTGGATTTCGAGACCCTGCCGGACGCGGCCCTGCGCAACTACCTGACCTTCGTGAAGGACGCCCGTACCGCCTTCGGTGCGAAAGGCTATCAGCTGAATCTGACCGCGCCGGTCGATACCGACAGCTGGAACCTCAAGGCCTTCGCCGCTGCGGCCGACAAGCTGTTCCTGATGATCTACGACCAGCACTCCATGGTCGATCCGGCAGGGCCGATCGCCGCTCAGGACTGGTTCAATGAGCGCTTGAACCACGCCCTGAAGAGCGTGCCGGCGAGCAAGGCGATCGTCTGCATCGGCAATTACGGCTATGACTGGTACAAGCAGCCGAACGGTCAGTTGAAAGCCGATCCGGCCACGGTGGCCGAGGTCTGGCGCATTTCGCGTGAATCCTCGGCGCCGATCCAGTTCGATGAAGCCTCCGGCAATGCCTACTTCTTCTACGACGAAGGTGGGGTACACCATCAGGTATGGATGCTCGATGGCGTCAGTGCCTGGAACCAGCTGCTGACCGTGGCCGATTCCGACGTCTCGGGCGTCGGCCTGTGGCGGCTGGGTTCGGAAGATCCGGGCATATGGCAGGCCTTCAATACCTACCAGACCCGCAACCTGCCCGATCTGAATACCCTGACGGCCCTGGGCGACAACCAGGTCTATGGCAATGGCGAGGTCGTTCATATCGATGAGACACCCCAGAGCGGCCACCGCGAGGTCACGTTCGATCAGGAACGCGTGGCGCAGAATGAAGTTTACCAGACCCTGCCGACGCCTTTCGTTGTGCGCCGCACCGGTTACAAGCCCGGTAAGCTGGCCCTGACCTTCGATGACGGTCCCGATGGCCGCTGGACGCCGCAGATTCTGAAAATCCTCGAACAGGAACAGGTGCCGGCGACCTTCTTCGTCATCGGCGAGAAGGCAATCAGCCATCCGGCCCTTCTGCGCCAGATGGTCAAGGATGGCGACGATATCGGCAACCACTCCTACACCCATCCCAATATGTCGAAGATTCCCGACTGGCAGGTGGGTTTCGAACTGAACTCGACCCAGCGCGTGGTCGAGGCCTATACCGGCCATTCCATGCGCCTGCTGCGCGCGCCCTATTTCGGTGACGCCGAGCCGACCACCAATGACGAACTGTTGCCGGCGCTGCTGGCGCAGAAGATGGGTTATACCAATATCGGCCTGCATGTCGATTCCGAGGACTGGACACGGCCCGGCACGGCGCAGGTGATCAAGAATACGCTCGATGGCGTTCGCGATGGCGCGCAGAACGAGCAGTCCGCGACCTGCAGGCAATCGCCCGATGACTGCCGTTCCGGCCAGATCATCCTGATGCACGATTCCGGCGGGGTACGCACCGAAACCATTCAGGCCCTGCCGACCATCATCCGCGCGCTGAAGGCGCAGGGCTACCAGTTCGTAACGGTGGGCGACCTGATCGGCCTGCCGCGTGACCAGGTGATGCCGAAGCTGAGCGGCCAGGACCTGATGGAGGTGCGTTTTGACGTCGGTATCTTCATGTTCATGGCCTGGGCGGCGGCGGCGCTGAAGTGGCTGTTCATTATCGCCATCATTCTGGGGATCGGCCGGGCGCTGATCCTGTCGGGATTGGCCATCTATGCCGATTTCAGCGGCCATATGGAGGCGCCGGAAGGTGAGGAGAAGCTGGCGGACTTCGCCAGCCACACCTTCGTCAGCGTGCTGATCCCGGCCTACAATGAGGAGCGCGTGATTGAGGCCTCGGTGCGGCGCGTGCTGGCCAGTGTCGGCGTCGATCTGGAAGTCATCGTCATCGACGACGGTTCGAAGGACCGCACCAGCGCCATCATCGCCGAGGCCTTCCAGGATGACCCGCGTGTGCGCCTGATCACCCAGGCCAATGGTGGCAAGGCCAATGCGGTCAATAACGGCATCGCCGCTTCGAAGGGTGACATCATCATCGCGCTCGATGCCGATACCCAGTTCGAGCCGGAAACCATCGCCCGCCTGGTGCGCTGGTTCGTGCGTCCGGAAATCGGCGCCGTGGCTGGCAATGCCAAGGTCGGTAACCGGTTCAACTGGGTGACCAAGTGGCAGGGCGTGGAATATGTCACCTCGCAGAATTTGGAGCGCAGCGCGCTGGCCATGTTCGGGGCCATGATGGTTGTGCCCGGCGCGGTCGGGGCCTGGCGGCGTACCGCCCTGGCAGAGGTCGGCAACTATCCGCACAATACTTTGGCCGAGGACCAGGACCTGACCATCGCCGTGCAGCGGAAAGGCTGGCAGGTGGCCTACGACCAGGACGCCGTGGCCTGGACCGAGGCGCCGGAAAGCTTCGGCGCCCTGATGAAGCAGCGCTATCGCTGGGCTTTCGGTACCTTGCAGTGCCTGTGGAAGCACCGCGATATTTTCCGCACCCGCAAGCCGAAGGGGCTGGCCTTCATCGGCATGCCGCAGGCCTGGCTGTTCCAGATTCTCTTCTCGATCATCTCGCCCCTGATCGATTTTGCCCTGGTGGTCAATATCGTCGCCACCATTGTCAACGTAACTCAGCACGGCTGGGCGCAGAGCAGCGGCGATCTGGGCCGTATGGGGATTTACTGGCTGGTCTTTCTGGCCATTGACGCCCTGTGTGGCGGCATTGCCTACTGGCTGGAACCGCGGGAAAAGCGCTATCCGGTCTTCTGGCTGTTGTCGCAGCGCTTCGTCTATCGCCAGATCATGTACTATGTTGTGCTGAAGGCGCTGTTGTCGGCCGGGCGAGGCCGGGCCGTGGGCTGGGGCAAGCTGGAGCGCAGCGGTCGGTTGCAGGCACGTTGAAGAGCGCCTGATCGGGTCTGCTTATCCGTAACGGCTGGATGATTCGCGACCATTTGGCTTTAACCGGGTTTCCGGGCGGATCAGATTTTATGTCTGGTATGTGGATAACATGGCTAATTGTATGATCAAACGGTCATTGATATTACAATTAAAAGCTGTAAACGCCGTCTTTACGCACATAATGTTGCAATTATGCAAATCACCCGTAAAAAACTATGGCGGATTTTTTCCATAATTGACGCATAGTGACGCTGGTGTTACCGCTAACGTGCCCAGATCGGTCCGGAAGGGTAAAACCTGTCCGGAAACAGGCTGAGGTGAATCGCGGCCCTGAAAGGCAGCCGCGGCGATAAAGATAAATTTGGGAGAGGAAGCGCCGGCATTTTCTATTGCGGCAAAAGTACGTGTAGAGTTTGGTATCGAATTTGATGCTGACAACGTTGTCGGATATCTGACGGTTTTCAGGACCACGCATCACGGGGATCAGGTCCGGTTCGATCAGTAGCGTTCTCAAAGCAAGGCGAAGCCGTGTCCAGTCAGGGCGCGGCTTTGCGCGAAGACTTCAACCGGAGGCCGGATGACCCGGCGTCGCGGAGCGGAGAGCTGCGTCTGTCTGGCGGGTCAGTGTTTACGAACACGCCCGTCGGCCGACGTTGTCTAACATAAAACCAAAAGTTGGGAGGACTATATGAAGAGTGGAGTAACTGGGAAGCGCACCGGAGGCTTGTTGCGTGCGGCGTTCCTGGGCGGTGCATCGACACTTGCCCTGTGCGCCGTTACCGCGCCATCGTTCGCGCAGGAGGCGGCACAACCTGCGGCCCCCGCCGCCGCACCGGCGGATGACGGTACGGTCATTATCGTGACCGGCCTGCGCGGGTCGCTGCAACGCTCGATGAACATCAAGAAGAATGCGGATGGTGTTGTCGACGGCATCTCGGCCGAAGACGTCGGCAAGTATCCGGACACCAACCTGGCTGACTCGCTGCAACGCATCACCGGCGTGTCGATCAACCGCGTCAACGGCGAAGGCCAGCAGATCACGGTTCGCGGTTTCGGCCCCGGCTATAATCAGACGACCGTCGACGGCCGCCTCATGCCGGCCTCCGGCATCGGCGTCATCGGCGGCGGCCAGGGGGCTGACGGCGGCCAGGGCAATACCCGCGCCTTTGACTTCAGCAACATTGCCTCGGACGGCGTGGGGGCTGTTCAGGTTTACAAGACCGGCCGCGCCGACATCAATTCCGGCGGCATCGGTGCCTCGATCAACCTGGTCACCCTGCAGCCGCTCTCCCATCCGGGCTCGAAGGGCAGCTTCACGATCAAGGGGCTGACGACGGACAATCCGGGCCTCGGCACGGTCCTGGAAAAGAAGAGCGTCACGCCGGAAATCTCCGGCGCCTATCAATGGACCAATGACAGCGGCAATTTCGGTATCGCGCTCTTTGGCTCGTATCAGGAAAAGACCGGCTCGACCCGTTCCGACACGGTCAATACCTGGAATGTTCAGACCTATTCCGACTGGCTGGCGAGTGGTCAGGCGCCGGATGCGGCCAATATCACCAATGCGCCGACCGATCCGAACCAGCTGATCGCCGTTCCGACCGACAGCCGCTATACCTATGCGGAAAACCATCTGGAACGGTCCAATGCCGCTATCGTGCTGCAATGGAAGCCGACCGAAGACCTTACCATCACGGCCAACAGCTTCTATACCAACAGCAAGCAGCAGGAAGCCCGTTCCGAACTGACGAACTGGTTCTCGCGCAGCCCTTACGCCGCGGTCACGTTTGACGGTAACTCGACCGTCAGTTCGGCGATTTCGGTTACGGACACGATTCCGACCGGTAAGGACCAGGGGTATGAAAACGAGCTGCGCGCCACGCAAAGCAGCATCGAGTCGACCGGCCTGAACGTCAAGTACCAGCCGAACGACCACTGGACCCTGACGGCTGACCTGTCGTCATCGCAATCCGGCTCGGGGGGCGACAACCCGAACGGCACGTCGTCGACCACAGTCAGCGTCGCCCAGACTTATGTGGCTTCCGATACGACCACCTTTGGCGAACTGGCCGCGCCGGTCCAGCATGTCACGCTCGATCCGAGCAAATCGGCCACGGGCGCACAGGACATCGGCTCGATCAGTTCCGGCTACAGCAATCAGTATTTCTCGAAGCAGTCGGACAAGATCCAGCAGGCAAAGTTTGACGCCACCTATCAGGTTGACGACAACAGCAAGCTGAGCTTCGGTGTTGACGCTTACAAGAATGTCAATGAACAGTCTTACACCGCCTATCAGGCCCAGTTCGGCGACTGGGGCGGCCTGAACCCCGGCGACCTGGAAAAGTACGGCAATACCGAGATCAAGACCTTCTGCATGACCTGTCAGTTCCAGTCGGTCGATCTGGGGTCTTCAAACAGCACGGCCTACCGCTTCAATGCGGTGGAAGCCTATGCTGGTCTGGCGGCCTATTATGGCGATGCCGCCAACTTCCAGAACGTCCTGCCGTCCGGCGGCGCCAAGTCCAATACGCCGAACCTGAATGGCTTCAGCCACAACCAGGTCGACGAGCAGGTTACCGCCGCCTATGTGCAGTTCTCGATGAAGAGCGAGCTCCTGTCGCGTCCGGTGAAGATTCTGGCCGGCGTGCGCTATGAAGACACGGATGTCACGGTTACCGCTTATCAGAACATCCCGACGGGCCTGCGCTGGGATCAGAAGAACAACTTCTCGGTTGTCCAGGGTACGGATATCCAGCCCTATGCTGTAAAATCCCACTACAGCAACCTGCTGCCAAGCCTCGACATGGCGATGAACGTGACCGACGATATCATCGGCCGTATGTCATTCTCGGTAACGGATGCGCGTCCGCAATACAGCTCGATGTATGCCACGACCAGTGTCAACGCACCGGGCGATGCCAGCTATAACGGCGGCGTCTACACGGCGTCTTCGGGCAACCCCGCCCTGAAGCCGCTGGTTTCGGAAAACTTCGACGTCTCGGCTGAATGGTACTATGGCCGCAACAGCTATGTATCGCTGGGCTATTACCGCAAGGCTGTACAGAACTTCGTTGGTAACGGCACGACACAGACCAGCCTGTTCGGCATAACCGATCCGGCCTCCGGCACATCGGGTACGCGTTCGGGTGCCGCCGTGACCGCCCTGCAGGCCCTGGGCGTCAGCACCAACACCAACAACCTGTCCGCCATGACGATCCTCATCGAACAGGCGGGTGGCAATGTGGATACGGCCAAGACCGAATGGACCACGAATACGGCACCGGACGGCCAGACCTTTGCCGATACGGATGCGCTTTCGGTCTATCTGTGGGCGAATCCGGCTTGGAAGGTCGTCAGCAATGGCGACGATCCCCTGGCGATCTTTACCTTGTCGCAGCCGATCAACAACCACACCGCCAACATCGATGGCTTTGAATTCGCGATCCAGCACTTCTTCGGCGAGACCGGCTTCGGCATTGCCGCCAGTGCCACCACCGTCAATGGTGACGTGGCCCTGGATGACGGTGCCGATCCGAACGGCAGCAGCCAGTTCGCTCTCGAAGGCCTCAGCAATACCTACAACATCACGGGTATCTATGAGAAGTATGGCTTCGAGGGCCGCGTCGTCTATAACTGGCGCGACAAGTACCTGATGCAGGCCAATGCCTCGCAGAACGGCGGCCGGTATGCCGCGGCCTATGGCCAGTGGGATGCCTCGCTGAACTACACGCTGCGTCCGAACATCATCCTGACGTTCGAAGCCCTGAACATCAACAAGGGGCACATCGTGCAGTATATTCGCGTACCGACCGATGTGGTTCTGTATCAGGAGCTCGACTCCCGTTACGAATTCGGCGTGCGTTACAAGTTCTAAGCCGGATATCGGTTTAGTCTGATCGGAAGGCCGTACACCTGTGCGGCCTTCCTTTTTTTGTAAGCCCGCGCATGAAAGAAACAGGGCCGGAGATTGGCGATGCAGGAACAGGTTGTCAGGAAGGTGGTGATCGTCGGGGGTGGCACGGCAGGCTGGTGCGCGGCCGCAGGACTGTCACGCCTGATGGGCTCCATACTGGATATTACCCTGATCGAATCGGCGGATATCGGCATTATCGGGGTCGGCGAGGCGACGATTCCGACGGTGCGAGCGTTCCATCATCTCATCGGCGTGGACGAGCCGGAATTTATGCGCGAAACGGATGCGACCTTCAAGCTGGGGATCGCGTTCGAGAACTGGGCCCGCCGCAGCGACCAGTATTTCCATTCCTTCGGCAGCCTGGGCAAGTCGCCCTGGATGGCGCATTTCTACAATATCTGGCTGGAAGCCCGCGCCAAGGGCATAGGCAGCGCTCTTGACGACTACAGCCTGGAGACCAAGGCGGCGCTGGCCGGGAAATTCCAGATCCACAAGAACCTGCCGATCAACTATGCCTACCATTTCGATGCCGTACTTTATGGCAAATATCTGCGCAAGCTGAGTGAGGCGGCCGGCGTCAAACGGCATGAGGGCCAGATCACCAGCGTTCAGCAGCAAGCACAGACGGGCTTCATCCGCTCGGTCACCCTGGCCAGCGGAGAGGTGATTGCGGGCGATCTGTTTATCGACTGCACCGGCTTCAGGGGCCTTCTGATCGAGGAGACCCTGAAGACGGGGTATGAGGACTGGTCGCACTGGCTGCGCACCGACAGCGCCGTGGCGGTACAGACCCGGCCAGGCCGGGCGCCCTTACCCTATACGCGCGCCATTGCCCATGCCGATGGCTGGCGCTGGCGCATACCGCTGCAGAGCCGGGTCGGCAACGGCCTGATCTATTCCAGCGCCTATCTGTCGGATGACGAGGCGCAGGCCCGCCTGCTGGCCAGCGTTGATGCGCCTCCGGCCAATGCGCCGCGCCTGATCAGGTACAAGGCCGGGCGGCGCAAGCAGGTGTGGAACCGGAACTGCGTGGCGATGGGCCTGGCCAGCGGCTTTATCGAACCGCTGGAATCGACCAGCATCCACCTGTTCCAGAAATCGGTCCTGCACCTGATCCAGAACTTCCCGTTCTTCGGCATCACCGATGCCCTGGTGGCGCACTATAATGCGCTGAACCAGCAGGAGATTGAATATGCAAGGGATTTCGTCATTCTGCACTACAAGCTGACCGAGCGTGCCGACAGCGCCTTCTGGCAGGACAATGCCGCCATGGAGGTACCGGAGTCCCTGAAGGCGCGTATCGACCTGTTCCGCGAGTCCGGCGTGGCCTATAGTGGCACTGGTGAACTGTTCCGAACGGACTCATGGGTGCAGGTCATGCTGGGCCAGCGGCTGGAACCGCAGGGCTGGCATCGGCTGGCGGCCTTCATGAGCGATCAGGAACTGACCCAGGCGCTTCAGGGGCTGAAGGCGACTGTCGACGATGCCGTGTCGAAAATGATGCCTCAGGATGCCTTTTTAAAGCAATATTGCCCCACCGCTGTCGTATAGTTGCCCATGGACCAGACACTTATGGAAAATACCAAGCCCGTGCTGCTCGACAATGTCGCGCATCACGACCTGCGCCTCATTACCGGCCATTCCGCCGATTTCGGCGATGCCGTCAATCAGGTGCGCGTCTATCCGAACGAATTTGGCGAGGTGCAGCGCGAATATCCGATCTTTTTCCGGCGTGACGCGCAAGGCGCCTTCCATGCCGTGGCGCTGCTGGGTTTTGACCGCGATGAAAACCTGTTTCTTGACGGGAAAGGTGGGGACGGGGAGGGCTGGAAGGCCCGCTATGTTCCGGCCGTGCTGAGCCGCGGGCCTTTCCTGCTAGGTTTCCGTGAAGGCGGCGATGGCGGCGACAATGGGCCGATGATGCTGATCGATCCGGGCCATCCGCGCGTCAGCCGCAGCGCGGGCGAACCCCTGTTCCTGCCACACGGCGGCAATGCGCCGGTGCTGGAACATCATCTTCAGGTCATGCGCACCCTGCATCAGGGTATGCAGATGAATGACGCTGTCTTCGCGGCCTGGATGGAGGCCGGTCTGCTGGCGCCGGTCAGGCTCGATATCCGCATTGACGATACCCTGGGCTACGATATCCCCGACCTGTTCTCGATCAGCGGCGAAGCGCTGGCACAGCTCGATGGCGTGGTTCTGACCCGTCTCAATGAACACGGCTACCTGGCCCTGGCCTTTCAGGTGATGGCCTCGCTCGGCAATGTGCAACATCTGGTCAAACTCAAGACCCGCAAGCGGCTGGGCGCCTGAGCCGACATGCCGGGTATCGCCGCCAGAACTCGGGAAATTACCGGCATCGCCCCGGACCGCATCCCCTATGACGATCTGATGACGGAGCAATCGCCGGTTATCCTTAAGGGCGTGGCACGGGACTGGCCTCTGGTAAGGGCCGGACTGGCTTCCGCCCAGTCCGCCATGGACTATCTCAAGGGGTTCTACCAGGGGCGCCCGGTGACGCTCTTTGTCGGCAAACCCGGGCAGGGCGGCCGTTTCTTCTATAATGACGATGTCACCGGGTTCAATTACGAGGCCGGACGCATCGATCTCGGTGCGGCGCTCGATCAGATACGGGATTATCTCGACGATCCGAACCCGCCGGCCTTCTATATCGGCTCGACCGATCTCGACCTGTTTCTGCCGGGCCTGCGGGCGCATGACGAGCTTCAGCTCAATCACCCGATGTTCGCCGCCAATCCGCCGCTGGCCAGTATCTGGCTCGGCAACCGCACGATTGCTACGGCGCATTATGACATGTCGCACAATTTGGCGGTCTGTGTCGCCGGCCGCCGGCGTTTTACCCTGTTTCCGCCCGATCAGGTGCATAACCTCTATCCGGGACCGCTGGAGCCGACGCCCGGTGGCCAGGTGATCAGCATGGTCGATTTCAACCATCCGGATTTCGAGCGCTACCCGCGCTTCCACGAGGCGATCGCCGCCGGACAGGTGGCCGAGCTGGAACCGGGCGATGTGCTCTTCTATCCGGCCCTGTGGTGGCACCATGTCGAGGCGCTGGCGCCCTTCAATATTCTGGTCAATTACTGGTGGAACACCTCGCCGGCCTATATGGATACGCCGCAGAATACCTTGCTGCATGCGCTTCTCAGCCTGCGAGATAGGCCGCAGGCGGAGAAAGCGGCGTGGCGCGAGCTGTTCGACTATTATGTCTTCGGGCCGGCCGAGACCGCTGGCGCGCACCTGCCCGAACACGCGCGTGGTCCCTTGGGGCCGATGGATGAGATGAAGGCTCGGCGCCTGCGCGCCCTGCTGCTCAACAAGCTGAACCGATAGCCGCTTTCATCTGAAGTCGCCAAAATTTCACAACTGTGGCCGGAAGGTTACATTTTGCACACTCATCCCGAATATTGAAACATCTGGCCCGTTTTCAGGAGGAGTTTGCCTGTCGGGTCCCACTATGCGGGATGCATCTGGTGGCGAAATCCCATCATTTGGCACTCGACCTCGATGTGGCGCGCAGGCAGGTGGCAGGCCTCAGGTGAAGGTGTTGCTTTCCTGAAATAAGGCGCGTACCGTTTTCAAACGAGCTGCAAGTTTTGGCAGGTCGCATGATGTTATCGCTATCATATAAATTGACACCGGTGTCATGTTTCAGGCATCGGGCACTCAAAAACGGGTCTGTAAAAAGAAAGCCGCGCGCCCTTGCGGGACGAATGCGGCCGCCAAACGGGATGGATACCAGGCAGGATGACGCGCCGCCTGCAGGCGCACGCCCATTCCTCTCGTCTTGAAACTCTGTCGTGCCGGAGCCTCTCCGCGCCGAACCGCAAGGCCTGTGTCTTGCGGAAGGGAAGGTCTGTGCCCGGTTCACCGGGACGGGCGGGTATAAAAATAAAAATGGAAGGAAAAATATGAAAAAGTTTAACAAAACGGGGAATTTCCGGCCGGCTCTCGCGGCGTCCATCTCGATCGTGGCCCTGGTTATCGCCGCGCCGGTCCTGGCCCAGGAAGCCGCCCCCGCAACGCCAGCCGCTGATGCACCGGCGGATGCTGAGTCAACAGTTGTCGTGGTGACCGGATCTCGCCTGTCCAGCCGCGGCTTCAAGGCGCCGACACCGGTCACCATAGTGGATCAACAGGAACTGAAGCTTTCCGGTACGCAGAACGTCGACGTACTGCTCTCCAGTACCCCACAGTTTACCGGCTCTCAGCTGAACAGTCCCACTGCCAACACAGTCCAGGCCGGCCAGCCCATCGGTACGGCCACGTTGAACCTGCGCAATTTCGGGGCCTCGCGTAACCTGGTCCTGGTCAATGGCCGGCGTTTCGCCATTACCGGTCCGGATTTCACCACCGATATCAACACCATACCGGCCGCACTGATCAAACGCGTTGAAGTGGTTACAGGCGGTTCCTCGGCGGTCTATGGCTCGGACGCCATCACCGGTGTGGTCAACTTCGTGATGCGTGACGATTTTCAGGGCGTGGAAATGCAGGCGCAGCGCAGCTGGGATGAGCACACCGGTACACCGACCTACAGCCTGAGCCTGACAACCGGCGGCAATTTCGCCGAGGGGCGCGGCAATTTCGTCGCTTCGATCGATTATTTGAATCGTGGCGGCTACACGCGGGCTGACCGCGGTGACTGGGCCGGCACTTCGCTCGGTGACGGCTGTGTCACTTCCGATTCCTGGAGCAAGGATTCGGCCGGTACACCGCTGACGGTCCCTGCGGGCGAGACCTGCCTGGAAGCCGGCGGCCGTCCCGGCCTAGTCTATAGTGGTTCGGCCACGGTGCCCAATGGCCGGATCGGCAATCTGCCGACCGTGGGCTCTTCCAGCTCCAATCCCGCGCTCGATGCGGCGCTTGTCGCGGCCGGTCTGCAGAACATGACGACGCTTGGCGCCGTTTTCAGCGCTGATGGCAAGACGGTGCGGCCATATGAGTCGCCGTCAGATTCCTACGATCTCGGGCCCGAATCCTACATCATCACGCCGCAGACGCGCTGGATGGGCAATGTTTTCGCCCATTATGATTTCAACGATAAGGTTACCGGCTACGTCGAAATGCATTACAGCGACAATGTCGCCGACGTGCAGATCGCGCCGACCTCGGCCTCGGGCAATTTCCTGGTCGATACCGACAACCCCAATCTGAGCGCGGAAATGCAGGAGGTTTTGAACCAGCTTGACCTCAAGGAGAGCGGTACCACCAGCGTTACCACAGGCAGCCAGACCCTGACGACAACGCCGGGCGACGGCCTGGCCGTGCTCAATCTCAACCGCCGCTTCTCAGACCTGGGGCCGCGCTATTCGACCTCCGATCATTCGGTCTTCCGTACAGCCGTCGGCGTAAGAGGGCATCTGGGGGATGTGTCGCCCGACTTCCTGCGCGACCTGAAATACGATGTCTATTACAGCTTCGCGCGCACCACGGAGTCAGACACCCAGACGGGCTCGATCTCGCTCAGCCGTTTCCAGAACGCCATCCTGTCGCAAAATGGCGCAGACCCGGTCTGTAATCCTTTCGGCCAGAACATGACTGCGGCCTGTGCCGCGGCCATTTCGATCACCTCCAATGCTGGCCTGCGCGCCGAGCAGCAGGTGCTGGCCGGCAATCTGACCGGTGAAGCGTTCGACCTGCCGGCGGGGCCGGTCGATTTCTCTACCGGCTTCGAATGGCGCTACGACTTCGCCAAATATATTCCGGATACCTACCTGGCCTCGGGTGATGTCTCCGGCTGGAATGCCGCCAAGGCGACCAGCGGCTCGACCATGGTCAAGGAAATCTACGGCGAAGTGCGCGTGCCGATCCTGGCGGACCTGCCCATGGCCAAACGCCTGAGCCTCAATGGTGCTTTCCGCTTTTCCGACTATAATCTCAAGGGCGTCGGTAGTGTCTGGACCTATTCGCTGGGGTCGGAATGGGCGCTCAACGACGATATCACCCTGCGGGCGCAATTTCAGCATGCCATCCGCGCACCGAATGTGGGCGAGCTTTATGGTGGCGCGGGCACCAACGGCCCCTCGGCGACCGATCCGTGCTCCAGCCGTCAGCCGACGGCGCAGCAGACCGATGCCGTCCGTCAGGTCTGTATTGCCACCGGCGTGCCGGCCAATCTGGTCTTCGATGCTTCAATCCAGCCATCGAACTATCTGACCCAGGTCACCGGCGGCAATCCCGACCTGACCGCGGAAACCTCGGACACCACAACGTTTGGCGTGGTCTATTCGCCGTCCTATGTCCGTGGCCTGCAACTGAGCGTCGACTATTACCGCATCACCCTGGATGACGCGATCTCGACCCTGGGCGGCGGCAGCCTGCAGAACGTGCTGAACCTGTGCTATAACACCATCCAGGACGCCGACAGCGTCTATTGCAAGGCTATCCACCGCGATTCCACCGGTCAGATCGCTGGCCCTGACTACGTCACTACGACCAACGCTAATATTGGCGGCATACTGACATCTGGCGTCGATATCGAAGGCCATTATGGCTTCGGCACGTCCTGGGGCCTGATCGGCAGCAGCCGCTGGGATCTCAGCACCAACCTGAACTATGTCCACGAATACACCGTGACACCGATCCAGGAGTTGCCCGATATCAAGAACCGCTGTGTCGGCTCGTTCGGCTCGACCTGCGGCCAGCCAATCCCCCACTGGAAAGGCTCGGCGCGGGTGACGTGGAGGACCGGACCGCTGACCCTGTCGGCGAGCGCGCGCTATATCGGCAAGGTGACGGTCGACACCTACGTCCTGCCGGCGACCTCCGGAGGCACGCCCCCGGCGCTCAATACGCTGACCAATCCGGTGATAGATCCCCAGACCTATATCGACCTGACGGCGGCCTGGGATATTTCCGCCAAGCTCCAGCTGTCGGTCGGCGCCCGCAACATCTTTGACAAGGATCCGCCGATCCTCGGTTCGTCGCAGCTGTCGTCGGATAACACCATCCCGGCCACCTACGATGTTCAGGGGCGAGTGCTCTTTGTCAGCGTGGATGCCAAATTCTAGCCTGCGTGAAAGAACCGCCTCCCCGGTTCCGCGAACTAAAGCCCGGCCGGTTTCCTGCCGGGCTTCTTTTTCCGCCGATACAGTGCTTTGATATCTGGGCCTTGATATCTGGGCTTTGATATTTGGGCTTTGATACGGAACCGCCAACAGAAGCGGTTTTAAATATGAGAGGAAAACCGATGTCCTGTGTTTCGTCACGTCGTCATCTGCTGGCCGGACTGGGAGGGATGGGGGTTGTTGCGGCATGGCCCGTGCAGGCGGCCTGCACCCTGCCCGGGTGGGTAGCGCCTCTGTGCGCCGATCTCGAAACCATGGCCAGGCGCCTGACGGCCAGATTGAAACCGTGGAGCGGGCCGGAGCGTATCGTGACGCCGGAACAGTTCGGTTATGCGGGCGAGGGGCTGGCGACCGGTTTTATTCAGCAGGCCATAGACGCCGCGGCACAGGGTGGCGGCACGGTCAGGCTCAGCAAAGGCGATTATGTATCCGGTACGCTCGATCTGCGCAGCCAGGTCCGGCTTGAAGTGGCGAAGGGGGCGCGGCTGCTCGGTTCGCTCGATCTCAAGGATTACCCCGAACGCGTGGCAAAACGCCGGACGGTTCAGGACACCAATATGGGCATGAATCAATCCCTGATCTTCGCTGAGGGGGCTGAAAATATCTCGATCAGCGGCGAGGGGATTATCGATGGCCGGGGGGACAATTTCCATGGCGAGGAAGGCATTCATGGTACGCCGGGGCGGCCGTTCGTCATTCGGGTGATCGATTGCCGGCGTATCCATATCCACGGCATTACGCTGAAGGATTCGCCGTGCTGGATGCAGAACTACCTGAATTGCGAAGACCTGCTTGTCGAGCATATGACGGTCGAGAACCAGGCCAATTTCAATAATGATGGTATCGATATCGACGGCTGCCGCAATGTCATTGTGCGGAAATCCTATATCAGTTCGGGCGACGATGCCCTGTGCTTCAAGGGCGCGGCGCAGGCCCCGACCGAGAATGTGCTGGTCGAGGACTGTACTTTTTTCAGCTCGTGCAATGCGGTCAAGCTGGGAACGGACTCACAGAGCCCGTTCCGCAACGTGCTTGTGCGCCGCTGCACGGTCGGCGGCGTGGCGGAAGGCATGCGCCATATCAAGCCGCTGGGCGCGGATTCCGGTATTTCGTGGGAAGTGGTCGATGGCGGCACGGCGGAAAATATCCGGGCCACCGACATCCATATCGTCCGGGCGCGCAGTCCGCTTTTCATGCGGCTGGAGGATCGCGGCCGCGTACAGCCCGATCAGCCGAAGCCGCCCGTGGGTGCGCTGCGCAAGATCGTCTTCGAGCGCATTACGGGGGAAGATAATGGGGCGCGCGGGTCTTACTTCATCGGCATCCCGGAAAAACACATCGAGGACGTGGTGCTGAAGGATGTGCGTATCCAGGTGGCGGCTTCGGAGGGCTGGCTGGGGGAAGACGAGATTCCGGAAATGCGCGGCATCTATCCCGATGCCCATATGCTGGACGAGGTGGTCTCAAAGGGTGACCACCATGATGCGCCGGCCTATGGCCTGTGGGCGCGGCATGTGTCGCGCCTGACCGTGGTGGATACGGTCTTCACGCCGGTGACGCCGGACAAGCGTCCGCAATTCCGGCTGCGGACGGATACGGAGGCCTGTACCGTATGATGAACCGGCGGACCTTTATGGCGACCTCGGTGGCGGCGTTGGCTACGCCGGCATTGGCGCAACCCTCGATCCAACCGCAATACAGCACGCGCAATGCCCGCTGGCAGGCAGCCTATGACAAGGCGCTGGCCGTGCTGGCCGCCAATGTGCAGTTAGTGCCGCGCTATTCCGGGCCGGTGCTGATAGAGGGCGCCGACTATGCCGGCATCTGGATGGAATGCGGGCCACACGAGGCGCTGGTCTATCGCAAGTTCCGGCCGGATGTGGCGCGCAATGCCCACATGACCTTCTTCGAGCTGCAACGCATGGATGGCCAGCTGCCGTGCAATAACAAGGTGACCGAGACCGGCTTTGGCCAGATCCAGATGGTGGTGCCGATCGCCGCCACGGCCTGGGAACTGGCGCAGGCGACCGGTGATGAGGCGTTGCTGCATTCGGCCTATACCGCCTGTTCAGCGTGGGATTCGTGGCTGCTGAAATACCGCAATACGCGCGGGACCGGCCTGACCGAAGGTTTCTGCACCTATGACACCGGCCATGATAACTCGCCGCGCTGGACGGGTATTCCGCCACAGTGTCCGAACAAGGACGCCAAGCGCTATCCGGAGGGCTTCGCCCTGCCGCGCCTGTGTCCGGATCTCTCCGCCACCACCTATGGCGCGCGGCTGGCGCTGGGTGAGATGGCCAGGGCGCTGGGCAAGGGGACTGAGGCGGATCTTTGGGCGGAAAGCGCTGATAAGATACGCCGGGTGATCCTGGAAAGGCTCTATGTCGCCGAAGACGCGGCCTTCTTCGATCTCGACGCCAATGACCAGTTCGTGCGCGTGCGCTCGGATATCCTCAGCCGGGTGTGCGGTGAGCATGTGGTTGACCAGGCGCTGTTCGACGAGTTGTGGGCGCGGCAAATCCATAACCCCCAGGCCTTCTGGACGAATTACCCCATGCCGTCCGTGGCGCTGGACGATCCGCAGTTCGTGCGGCCCTTGCCAAAGAACAGCTGGGGGGGACCCTCACAGGCCCTGACCGCCCTGCGTGCGCCGCGCTGGATGGAGCATTACGGGCGTGCGGTCGAGTTCAGCTTCATGATGACGCGCTGGTGTGAGGCCCTGGCGGCGGACATGACCTTCCGCCAGCAGCTCAATCCGCAGACGGGCGCCGTTATGGCGGAAGACCTGCCCAACTATTCGCCGGCGGCCTTGGTGATGATGGACTTCACCTGGCGGCTGGCGGGCGTGGTCGAGGCGCGCGACACCTTGCACTGGAATGTCCGGCCCGGTCATGCGGCGGCGGAAGAGGCGCGGTTTGACTTGCCGACCGATGCCGGGGCTATCGCTACCATGGCCTATGACGGCAAGGGGGCCGCATTGACACTGGCAGGCAAGCCGCTGGGGCGTATCGAAGGGATGGCGCGGCTGGTGACCACGAAGGTCGGCGCCCCTCAAGCCTTGCTTGGTATTTCTGAAAAGACCGAAAAGATTACTTTGCGCCTGATCGGGCGCCCGACGCGCAAGCTGACCATCAAGCCGAATGAAAGGATTGCCCTATGATCCGTCGCACGCTCATATCCCTGCTGGTCCTGGCGGTGATTTCCGGTAGTGCCGCCGCTGCGCCGAAGGCTGAGACCTACAGCAATCCGATCCTTTATGCCGATTATTCCGATCCGGATGTGATCCGTGTCGGCAAGAGCTATTACCTTGTGGCGTCGAGCTTCCATTTTTCGCCCGGCCTGCCGGTGCTGAAGTCGGATGATCTGGTGCACTGGAAGATCATCGCCAATGCCGTGCCGAAGCTCACCTTCGCGCCGGAATACGATATGCCTGGCCTTCCTGGATCAAGCCCTTTTGAGATCGACGACACTAAGTCCAAGCCGGTCACCGGCACGAAGTACGCCAGCGGTATCTGGGCGCCGTCCATCCGCTTTCATGATGGCCTGTTCTACATCTACTTCCCAACGCCGGACGAGGGCATTTTCATGATCACCGCTAAGGATCCGGCGGGACCGTGGTCGAAGCCGGTTCAGGTGATTGCTCAGGCGAAGCTCGAAGACCCATGCCCGTTCTGGGATGATGACGGCCAGGCCTATCTGATCCACGGCAAGAAGGGGGCGGGACCGCTGATCCTGCACCGGATGAGCGTGGACGGCACGCACGTGCTGGATGATGGCGTGGTGGTGGCCGAGGACAAGGACCGCCTGCCGGTGCTGGAAGGGCCAAAGCTCTACAAGCGCAATGGCTGGTATTATATTTTCGCGCCGATCGGCGGGGTCGGCACCGGGCCGCAGGCGGTGGGGCGGGCAAGGAACATTTACGGTCCCTATGAATGGCGCGATGTGCTGGTCCCAGGCAACGATATCAATGGGCCGCATCAGGGCGGTTATGTCGAAACGCCGTCCGGTCAGGGCTGGTTCGTGCATTTCAATTCGACCGGCGCCTTCGGCCGCATCGATTATCTCCAGCCGGTCAAATGGGTGGACGACTGGCCGGTGATGGGCGATGAGGGCAAACCCGTGCTCACACATACTATGCCAGACACAGGCACGCGCTCGACGGACCGGTTACAGGATTCGGACGCATTCGCCGGCCAGACGCTGGGGCTGCAATGGTCGTGGAACCATAATCCGGATGACACGAAATGGAGCCTGACCGAGCGGCCGGGCTGGTTGCGCCTTAAGGCCGGGCAGGCGCAAAGCCTGACGACCTCACGCAATACCCTGACGCAGATCCTGCAAGGTCCGGCCATGCAGATGACGGCGCGGCTGGATATCTCGCACATGGCCGATGGCCAGAGGGCTGGGGTGAGTCTGTTCGGTGTCAGGCCGGTATGGATCGGCGTGGTGCATGAAAATGGCGTGTCGCGGATCGCTTATGCGTCGGCGGGCATCGAGACGCCGGGGCCGGAAATCACCGGCCAGACGGTGCAGTTGCGCGCCGAGGTCCTGCCCGATCAGACCAGCCGGTTCGCCTATAGTCTGGATGGCAGGACATTTACGCTGTTCGGTGAAAAAGTGCCGCTGTCGACCTTTTCCTGGTGGAAGGGCAGCCGGCCGGCGCTGTTCACCTTCAACAAGACGGCAGCGGCGGGGTATGCCGATTTTGACTGGGTGCATGTCACGCATGAGCGGCCATAGGCGGCTGTCACAATTTGTGAACCAAAGATGTCAGCTTGATGACTGTAAGCATTTTGCAACATTCGCACAGGTGGCCCTCTCAATGGCGGGGCCGGATTCATCTGCCGACTCAATAACCTTTTGCGACTGTGTCTGCATGTTGAGTTTCGGCATTAGTCAGTGGACGGAACAAGCGCCCTGGCAACTCGCCGCATGTGCTTGGAACCATGATGATTTTTAAGTGGTCAAGCCTCAAAAGTTAACGCTTATATAACAGTGAAGCCTTGGCTTCCTGCCTGTTCCGCCCCCATTTTCAAATGATCGGATAAGCCCATGTCCCTCAATTCTGACCTGATGTTCGAGAAAGCCGACATCACCCAGGACCTCATTGCCCGCCTCGGCCTGCCGCGTAATGTGTGGTCGCTGGTGATCGACGAGGCGCTGGAAAACGCCTATTTCATGGATACCAATTACGAGATTCACCAGCAGTCCATCCATCCCGACGTTCGGCCCGTGGTCGAACGGGCGGTGAAGGGCAAGACGCCGCCCGCCCGCAGCGAACGGCTCTACCGGCATTACGCCTGAAACGCCGCCGTCCCTCCGGACCGCGGCGTTTTTTAATGATCAGTCGAGGCTGCGGGTCGCCTGCACCTCGGTATCGCCGCCATGGCCGAGCGCCTTGCGGATGCCTGCGCCATAGGCCGGATCGATCCGGTCGAAATGGTCGAGGGCGCGCGCGACGATGAAGGCGGGAACCCCCTTCATCGAGCCGGCGATGCTTTCGCAGGTCCGTTGCTTTTCCCCGTCCGAAAACAGGTTGAACAGGGCGCGGGGCTGAGAATAGTCGTCATTGCCCTCGCGGTGGTTATAGCGGTCGGCATCACCCGAAATCTTTAGCGGCGGCTCGCGATATTCCGGCGCTTCTTTCGGCCCGCCGAAGCTGTTGGGCTCGTAATAGGCGTCCGGATTGCCGCCGAATTGCGGGAAGAAACGCATCTGGCCATCGGCGTGATAATGGTTGACCGGGCATTTCGGCGCATTGACCGGCAGGGCCTCGTAATGGGTGCCCAGACGATAGCGGTGGGCGTCGGCATAGGAGAAGATGCGCGCCTGCAAAACCTTGTCCGGTGAGAAGCCGATGCCGGGCACGATATTCGACGGCGAATAGGCGGCCTGCTCGACCTCGTTGAAATAGTTGTCCGGATTGCGGTTCAGCTCCATGACGCCGACCGGGATCAGCGGGTAATCGCCGTGCGGCCACACCTTGGTCAGGTCGAACGGATTGTAGGGCGTGGTTTCAGCTTCCAGTTCCGGCATGACCTGCACGAACAGGTCCCAGCGCGGGTAATCGCCGGCCTCGATGGCGCCGAACAGGGCTTCCTGATAGCTCTCGCGTGTCTCGCCGATCAGCTTCGCCGCCTCGTCATTGGTCAGGTTGACCTTGCCCTTGTGTGGCTTGAAGTGGAACTTGACCCAGAAGCGCTCACTGGCCGCATTGATGAAGCTGTAGGTATGCGAGCCGTAGCCGTTCATGTGCATGGGCGAGACGGGGATGCCGCGGTCGGACATCAGGATGGTGACCTGGTGCAGGGCTTCAGGGCTTAGCGACCAGTAGTCCCACATGGCGGTGGCCGAACGCAGGTGCGTCTTCGGATGGCGCTTCTGGGTATGGATGAAGTCCGGGAACTTGTACGGATCGCGGATGAAGAAGACCGGGGTGTTGTTGCCGACCAGGTCCCAGTTGCCTTCTTCGGTATAGAATTTCACCGAGAAGCCGCGCACGTCGCGTTCGGCATCGGCGGCGCCCAGCTCGCCGGCGACGGTCGAGAAACGGGTGATCAGCGGGGTCTGCTTGCCGACCTCGGCGAAGATGGCGGCGCGGGTGTATTGGGTGATGTCGTGGGTGACGGTGAAGGTGCCGTGCGCGCCCCAGCCCTTGGCATGGACGACGCGTTCCGGGATGCGCTCGCGGTTCTGGTGGGCCAGCTTTTCGATCAGCTGGTAGTCTTGCAACAGGACAGGACCACGCGGGCCAGCGGTCAGGCTGTTTTGGTTATCGACGATCGGCGCGCCGGCCGTGGTCGTTTGGTGAAATGGGCATTTGGGGGCTTGGTCTGACACGCGGGCATCTCCTCAGAGGGTTGATGCGTTGAGTGTGCGCCGCGTGTCAGAATAAATAAAATCAGTAATTTTTGATTTTGGAATAAGCTGACTTTATTTTGTGGGTTACTTTGTGGGTTTCAGGGCGAAGCCGTCGCCCTTGGTGACGATTTTGCCGGTGCCGGGGAAGGGGAAGTGCGGAGCGAAGATGGTTTCGCCGCTTTTGGCCAGGACGGTCAGTTCCTCGCGGCGGGTGGCTTCGCCGGTGGGTTTGTCGCTGTCATAGCCCATGGCCCATTCCGGCTTGGCGAGGGAAACGACCGAGCTGTGGGCCATGTCGCCGATATCGAGCAGTTTCGCTGTGCCGGAAGCGATCTCGTAACCGGTGTGGCCGGGCGTATGGCCTTTCAGCACGACAGAGGTGATGCCGGGTAGGACTTCGGTGCCGCCAGCAAAGGCCTGGATCTGCGGCGTAATGGCGGTGACGAAGGCGGCCTGTTGCGGATTGGCTTGCAGGGAAGCCCATTCGGCATCGGTCATGCGCACCACGGCCTTGGGGAAGGCGGGCGTGCCGTCAGCCGTCAGCAGACCGCCGATATGGTCGGGGTGGCTGTGGGTGATCAGCACATCGGTGATCTGGTCCGGTGCCACGCCGGCCTTGGCCAGGCTTTCCATCAGCACGCCGTGCGCCTTCGGGCCCATGCCGGTATCGATCAGCACCAGGTGATCGCCGGCCTTCACCAGCAGGGCGTCGATCGACAGGGTGATATGGTCGGTCGGCTGGCCGGCGGCTTTCAGCACAGCGGCGACGGCTTCCGGCGTCTGGTCCTGGCCGATGACGCTGTTGTCATTGGGCACGACATTGGTCAGGTCGCGCAGGCTCCACGCCTTGAAGGCGCCGATCTGGAAGGCGTGCGCTTCAGCGGTAACGGGGGCGGGCGCCGCCTGGGCGCAGGCGGGCAGGATCAGGGCAAGGGCGGTGAGGGCGATTTTGACAGTGCGCATGGCGAATCCTTTTGAGATCATAACGGCGGGCTGGTTCTTACGCCGATTTTGGAAAAAAGCGATACGGTTTGCAAACGTGATCAGACAGGCTTTCCCGTCGCAAAAAGCTTGCGAAAAATGGTTTCAGGCGTAATCTTCCCCGCAAGAATAAGAGGAAACCACACATGCCGGAGACAATCGTTATAGCGGGCGCGGCGCGGACGCCGATGGGTGGCTTCCAAGGCGATTTCGCGGCCGTGACCGCGCCGGAGCTGGGGGCTGTGGCTATACGCGCCGTGCTGAATGGCCAGGTGCCTGATGAGGTCATCATGGGCTGTGTCCTGCCGGCGGGGCAGGGACAGGCGCCGGCGCGACAGGCGGCGCTGGGGGCCGGATTGCCGGTCAGCGTGCCGGCCACCACGGTCAACAAGATGTGCGGTTCCGGCATGAAGGCAGTGATGCTCGCCTGTGACGCCATTGCGGCGGGATCAGTGGATATGGTCGTGGCCGGCGGTATGGAAAGCATGTCCAATGCGCCGTATCTGCTGCCGAAGGCGCGCTCCGGGATGCGGATGGGGCATGGCGAGGTCAAGGACCATATGTTCCTCGATGGTCTTGAGGATGCCTATGACAAGGGGCGTCTGATGGGCAGCTTCGCAGAAGAAGCCGCTACGCATTATCGGTTCACCCGACAGATGCAGGACGACTATGCGCTCGCATCACTGGATCGCGCCTTAAAGGCTGATTTCAGTGCCGAGATTGCACCTGTCGAGACAAGGGGCGGATTGATCACGGCTGACGAGCAGCGGGCCAAGGCGCGACCGGAAAAAATCCCGACCTTGAAACCGGCCTTTGCCAAGGATGGCACGGTGACGGCGGCCAATGCCAGTTCTATCTCCGATGGCGCAGCGGCCTTATTGCTGGCCAGTGCCTCTGTGGTGGAAGCCAAAGGCTTGACGCTGTTGGCCCGCATTGTCGGCCATGCCAGCCACGCCGAGGAACCGAAATGGTTCAGCCGCGCGCCGGTGGGGGCGATCCGTAAGCTGCTGGGCAGGATCGGCTGGACTATCGACGAGGTTGATCTGTTCGAGGTCAATGAGGCCTTTGCGGTAGTGGCGCTGGTCGCCATGCACGATCTCGGTATTCCTCACCATAAACTGAACGTCAATGGCGGCGCCTGCGCGCTGGGCCATCCCATCGGCGCTTCGGGTGCACGGATACTGGTCACCCTGATCAATGCTTTGAAACAGCGCGGTTTGAAGCGCGGTATGGCCGCTGTTTGTATCGGTGGCGGTGAGGCGACGGCCGTGGCCATCGAACTAATGTAAGCGCTTCAGACAGTCTTGACACACGGGGCAGGCCTGGCAGTTCCATTCCAAAGCGCCGCAAATTTGCTGACCGAGGGTTTTGATCAGCACGTGCAGTTCCGTCAGCTCGGCAGCGGTATAGTCGCAGGCCGCGGACATGACAAAATCGCAGGCGCTTTTGTCCTTGCCGATAAAGCCATAGCGTTTCATGACACGGATCACATGCGTATCGGCGATAAATGACTGCATGCAAAGCGTGCTGTAATTCAGCGCCGAAGCGGCCACCTTTGTGCCGACGCCGGGCAGTTTCTGTAACCATGCCAGCGCCTCGTCGACGGTGCCCTGCGCCAGAAAATCCAGATTGAAATCCGGATGCCGCGCCTGGATATATTTCAGTGTTTCAAGCAAATGCGCCGCCTTGTCATCCGGAAACGTGACATCGGCGATCACCGCCTGGATATCCGCTACCGTCTGCGCCATCATATCATCGGGGTCAGGCCAGGCTGCCGCCAGGCGATCATAGGCTGGCAGGGAGACCTCATCTCGCGTTCGTCCGCTGATGAGCGAGCGGATCAGTTGCTGGATGGGGGAGCGGGTAGGCGGTTCTTCAAACCGGCCGAACCGGGTGATCAGCCGGTCACGCAGGCGATCTATATCCTGGGCGGCCGTATCGAACAGCATCATTTGCATAACAAACACCTTTTGTGCCTGTTAACAAATTAGAACAAAGTGAGAACATTCGCAATTGGTATCTTATCTAAACACGATCAGATAACCATCGCCTGACGATATCGGTTCGCCTTCCAGCTCTTCGAATTTCAAGGCGTCGTAAGGTTGAAGGGCGTAACGCTGGCCGTTCGCCGTTACGATCATCGGTTTCGTGGCGACCAGGAACACCAGATCAGACGGCAGGATCACGCCGCCGCCAATATGCCGGACCTCGGCCTGCGCCTGACCGCGGCGGGTCATGACATTGAGATCGATCACCGGCAGCAGCGGCGTGGCGTCGACCGGTACATCGCCGGCGAAGGCAGAACTGTCGCCGGCATCGAGCACATGGCGGTCATCGGGCATGTCCAGCCGCATCCGGCCGCTCAGCACGGTGAGATGGCGGTCGATGCCGTCGAAGCGCGAGAAGGGGCCGGGTTCGGTCACCTCGGCCATGCTGATCCGCCAGTGGAAATCCTCCATGCCGGCACCTTCTGGGAAGATGGCGACCTCGCGCGTGACACCGCCGCCATTCTTCCAGGGCTGGGGTACGCGTTGCAAGGCAGGCAAATGGGTAATCACGGCAGGCACTCTGTTTTCAGACCGCGGAGGTCTAAGCCCTTTTTGCACGCACAATCAATAGCGATTTCGTCGTCGTCGCCGGCTTATTCCACCGTAGGGCAATCCCCGCCAAGCTTGCGACGATAGGCATCGACCAGGGCCGTATAGGGTGGCACAAAGGTATTGGCCGTCAGCATAGTGCCGTTCGAAGCCGTCTCGGCCTGGGCCACCCTTATCTCGAAATGCAGATGGATGGTCGTGGCCGTGCCGCCCATATTGTTGGAGACCAGGCCGAGCTTCTGCCCGCGTACCACATGGTCGCCATAGGCCACCTTGAGCGTGCTCGACTGCATGTGCAGGTAACGGTAGATGCGGTGCGGCGATGAATTGCCGGTGACGGTCACCGTATAACTGCCGATATAGGTGATGACGCCGTCCTCGGCGGCCACGGCCCAATGCTGGTTGGCTTTGCAGGTTTCCGGCCGAATATCCTGGCCCTGGTGGCCGGTCGCGCCGTTCTTACACATCGGATTGGTGCCGCTGCGCGTTTCGCAGAAATTGTCCTGCCAGGGATAGGCATAGTTGGAAGCGTCGCACTGGTTCGGATTGTCGGTCTTTTGCGATCCACCAGGACGATAGACCTGAGAATTGGCGTACCCCTTGCCCTGCAAGGGAAAGCATATGCCCTCGGCCCAGTTTTTCAGATCCGTATAGCTCGATCCCGAGCCGGCGATCAGTTCAGTGGCCGGTTCGTGCGGAAAGTCTGGATAGGTGTCGGCGCTGCTCGAGGCCGCTTCGGATACGGCTTCCGAAGCTGACTCCGAGGCGGACGTTTCAGAGGTGGTGGAAGCGGAGGCCGAGGCGTCGCTGCCGGAGGTCACCGTATTGGCAGGCTCATTGCAGCCGGCCAGGGTCAGAAGGATGATATATGCAAGGAAACGGCGCGCGCTCATGGTCTGGCCCCCGCAGCGCGAGCCTCCGCCAGGGCGGCTTCGCCCAGATAGACCTCCTGAACGGCGGCTACCGCCTTGCGCAGAAAAGCGTCGGTCTTGCAGTCGGCGCTATCAGGGCTGTCGCAGTTCACATCGACCGTATAGCTGACATTGAAACGCGTGAAGGTCGCGGTCCAGCCGTCCTCGGTCTGCTGGATCGAGACGGGCTCGCTCATGTTTTCAATCGTGCGAAACAGCTTGGCGCGGCTGAGCACGCCGGCCTTGACGGTTTCGAAGGACGAGGTGCCAGAGATGGTCACCTGGGTGCCGTTGGCCTGGGGCAGGTTCAGCGAATAGGCGTCACCGAAGGCGACCATCCGCGCCTTGAGCGTACTGATGGGCCCGCCATCGCGCGGCAGCAGGATCGGCAGGCGCGGCTTGTTGAGTTCCGGTTTCGGCAGGCGGGCAAGCAGGGCCTGGACGGTTTGGGCCGTCTGGCTGCGCCGGTGACGGGCAGCGGCGGCCACCCAGTCGATCAGGGCTTTCGCTCTTTGCGGCGGGGTGGTCTGGCTGGCGGCCGCACCCTTAACCGCGGCGCTGCTCTGGGCCGGTGCGGTGACCGGCGCCAGCCCAAGGGCCACGCTGATAAGGCCTGCACCCCCCAGAATACGAATATATCGTCCCACAGCCCATTTTCCCCCGTCATGCCCGTTAACCATTTATAGCATCTCTGCATAACGCTGTCATCCCGCCTCGGAAGAGGTCTGGCTACAGGCGGGCAATTTGTCGAACCCTATTGTAATGCCTGGGTGTACAGATGAGTGGATTTTGTCTATGCATAAACGATAATGTATAGACATAATGGGCGTGAGGTTCATGTCGACTCTCTGGTTTGAAAAAGCGCTGCTGAAATCCGGCTGGCAATCGGGCGTGTTGTTGACCCTTGCCGATGGCCGCGTGACCGCCATCGAAACCGATGTGCCGTCTCCGAAAGATGCGAGCGTCGAGCGCCACGCCATCGGCATTCCCGGCATGCCCAATCTGCACAGCCATGCCTTCCAGCGCGTTATCGCCGGCCTGACGGAGCGGCGCACTTCAGAGCAGGATAGTTTCTGGTCATGGCGCGAGCAGATGTACAAATTCCAGGCGCGCATCGGGCCGGATGAGCTGCAAACCATCGCCGCCCTGGCCTATATGGAGATGCTGGAGGCGGGGTTTACCCGTGTCGGCGAGTTCCATTACCTGCATCATGGTGTCGATGGCCGCACCTTTGCCGATCCGGCGGAAATGGCCGGGCGGATCGTGGCGGCGGCCGAGGCCACGGGAATCGGCCTGACGCTGCTGCCGGTCTTCTATGCCCATGCCGGCTTTGGCGGTCTGGCGCCCACGCCCGGTCAGGCGCGCTTTATCCATGATCTCGATGGTTTCCAAAGACTGCTTGAGGCCAGCCGGGAACAGGCTGCCCGGCTGGACGACGCCCTTGTTGGCATCGCGCCGCATAGTTTACGCGCCGTCACGCCGGAAGAACTGACGGCCCTGGTCCCGATGGCGCAGGGCGCGCCGATCCATATCCATATCGCCGAGCAGGTAAAGGAGGTCGAGGACTGTCTGGCGCATACGGGCCGGCGTCCGGTCGAATGGTTGTTCGATCATGCACCTATCAACGACCAGTGGTGCCTCGTTCACGCCACCCATATGATGGCGGACGAGACCGCACGGCTCGCAAGATCCGGCGCCATTGCGGGCCTGTGTCCGATCACCGAGGCCAATCTGGGCGATGGCGTATTCCCGGCACGCGACTATCTGAAACAGGGCGGCCGTTTCGGCATCGGTTCGGATTCCAATGTGTTGATCAGCGCCGCCGAGGAACTGCGTCTGCTCGAATATGGCCAGCGTCTGGTCCATCGCGAACGCAATGTGCTTGATAATCTGTATGTTCGCGCGCTCGATGGGGCGCAGGCGCTGGGTGTCGAAAGCGGCATCGCTGTCGGACAACCGGCCGATATTGTCAGCCTGGATTGCGAGCTCGACAGCTTTGTCTTCGCCTCGGCGCGTTCTCCGGTCGACTGCGTCTGGCGCCATGGCCGCAAGCAGGTTTCTGGCGGCCGTCATGTCAAACGCGACACCCTGCTTGCTGATTATCGCCGGCTGATGCAAAAGCTGACCGCATGAAGCCCCTTCACCAGAAGATTCGCGACGACATCGAACAGCAGATCCGTTCCGGCGCGTTGAAGCCGGGCGACCGCATCCCATTCGAGCACGAGCTGATGGCGCAATATGGCGTCTCGCGCATGACGGTCAACAAGGCCCTCACGCCGCTGGACGAGGCTGGGCTGATCGAACGCCGTAAACGGGCGGGGACGTTCGTGCGTTTGCCGCGGCTGGATTCGACCGTGCTCGATATTCCCGACATCCAGCATGAAATCACGACGCGCGGCGAAGCCTATCGTTTTGAACTGCTGGCCTGCACGGTGCGCAAGGCCGGTACCGAGGACGAGCAGGAACTGGCGGGGCCGGCTGGCCGGGTGCTGAAGCTGGAGGGCCTGCATTTCGCCTCGGCCAAGCCGTTGGCCTATGAACGCCGGCTCATCAATCTCGATGCCGTGCCGCAGGCGGAGACGATTGATTTCACCCGCCAGTCGCCCGGTCACTGGCTGCTCGGCGTCGTGCCCTGGACCCATGTGGAAAACCAGATCAGCGCCGCGCCGGCGCAAGGCCAGATCGCCACCCATCTGAGGCTCGATGAGGGCGCGGCTTGCCTGGTGATCGAACGGCGGACCTGGCGCGAAAAAGAGCGCATCACCACGGTGAAACAGGTTTTCGATGGCGGTGCCTATCGGCTGGTGGCCAGCTTCGATCAGGGCTAAATATCACAACTGTGATCCATTGCGACGAGATTGTCATATTGCATTAACCGCTTGAGGAATAATCTCCGGCAACGCAAGCGGAGTTTCATGATGCGGTCCCTGATCACTGGCACGTTATGTCTGGCCCTGCTGGCGTTTACAACGCCGGCCCATGCCACCTTGGGCGGCAAAGCAGCAACCGTGGATACCGACCGAACGCGCCTGAAGGCCCGTTCCGCCGCACAGGTCGACCGTGTCAACTACACGGTGCACGAACTGACGCTCGACAGCGGCACGGTGGCGCGCGAATTCATGAGCTCGGACGGCACCGTCTTTGCCGTCAGCTGGCAGGGCCCGCAGCGCCCGAACCTCAAGCAGCTTTTCGGTGACAGCTATTTCAGCCGGTTCCAGACGGAAAACAAGTCGACCGCCCGTATCCGTATGCGCCGGGCGATGGCTGTGACGCACAGCGATTTCGTTGTCCGCACCGGTGGACACAGTGGCGCTTTCTGGGGCTTCGCCTACCTGCCGCAAACAGCGCCCGGCGGCTTCCCGGTTCAGGTCCTGCAAGGAGGCGCTCAATGAGACGCTCCCTTTTTCTGATCGGGCTGTTTCTCTTCCTGGCAGCCTGTGGTGGCGGGGGAGGCGGTGGGGGTTCCTCCAGCAGCAGTAGCGGCAGCTCCGGTGGTTCTTCATCCTCATCGTCGTCTTCGTCGTCCAGCAGCAGCGTGACGCTCAGCAACTACACGACGATCTCAGTCGATTCCGGCCCGGCCGCGGCGCAGGGTAATGTCAATATCGGCTTCGTGACCGTGAAGATCTGCGCACCGGGCACCACCACCTGCCAGACCATCGATCACGTCATCATGGACACCGGCTCGGTGGGGCTGCGCATCGAGAACGAGGTGCTGAGTTCGGCCATGCGCTCGGCCCTGCCGCATACCACGACCGGTAGCAAGGGCGTCGGCGAATGCTACCAGTATGTCGATGGCTATGTCTTCGGTTCGGTGCGCACGGCGGATTTCACCATTGGCGGAGAAACGGTCAGCGACATGCCCTTTATGGTTATCGGCGATGACGGTGACTATGCCAATGTGCCGAGCGATTGCTCCTCGGGCGGCGGCACGAGTCACGACACTGTGGCTGATTTCGGCGCCAACGGCATTATCGGTATAGGTATGGGCACGGTGGATTGCGGCAGCTATTGTGTGGGCACAACCAGTAATGGCTATTATTACACCTGCGTTTCGGCCAACTGCACGGCCACGGCGCTGACCACGTCAGCCCAGGTGCCTAATCCGGTAGCGCGCATGTCGGTCAACAACAACGGCACGGTGATCGACCTGCCAGCCGTGGCGCATCCCGGCGTCACCAGCCTGACGGGTACGCTTTATTTCGGTATTGGCACCCAGACCAATAACCAGCTCGGCAGCCAGACCATACTGACCACCAGCGACGGCCTGATCACGGCGACCTACAAGGGCACTGCCCTGAGCCAGAGCTTTATCGACAGCGGCACCAACTTCTATGGTTTCAGCGACAGCGCCATCGCGGGCTGCACCGACGATCTGGAAGGTTTCTACTGTCCGACCTCATCTCTGGACCTGACGGCCAGCCTGTCCGGCGACAACGGCGCCAGCAAGACGGTCTCCTTCACCATCGATAATACCGAGGACCTGGTGAATAACCCCTACTATGTCCTGCCGGGCCTTGGCGGCGATCCGAACGGGTTCGACAACCTCCAGCCCTACAGCAACAGCTTCGATTTCGGCCTGCCGTTCTTCTATGGCCGCAAGGTCTATACGGCGATTTCCGGCCGCAATGCCGGCGGCACGACAGGACCATACGTCGCTTTCTGATGGGCATTTCGGCCGCTGTTGCGGGTTTGGGCGGAATGCACGTCCGATATCGACGGTTGCGCGTCCGGTAAAATGGTCTAGCTTGCGGCCGATCGACAGGAGCGTCCCTTGGCCAGCTATTCCGATTTCTATTATGACAGCCACGACCTGCGGGTAAAGCTCTATGCCCGGGATTATGGCGGGAGCGGTATGCCGGTCATCTGCATGCACGGCCTGTCGCGTAATTCCGCGGATTTCGAGGTCATCGCCCCGCACCTGGCCGAGCGTTACCGGGTGATCGCCGTCGATCAGCGCGGGCGCGGCAAGTCGGGCTGGGATACGGAGCCCGCCAACTATACGCCGGCGCTCTATGTGCAGGACATGTTCAAGCTGATGGGGGATCTGGGCATTGCGCGGGCGGCCCTGATCGGCACCTCCATGGGCGGGATCATGGCGATGATCATGGGCATGATCGCGCCGCAGGCGGTGATCGGCATGGTGATCAACGATGTCGGGCCGGAGATCGATGTAAAGGGCCTGGAGCGCATCAAGTCCTATGTCGGCAAGTCGCCGCCGATTCGCTCCTGGGCTGATGCGGCGGCGCGGGCGAAACAGACCAATGACGTGGCCTTTCCGGACTATAGCGACGCGGACTGGCTGGCTTTCGCGAGGCGTACCTACCATGTCGATGCGGCAGGCATCCCGCTGTCATCCTACGATCCGGGCATTTCCGGCGCCTTCGATCCCGATGGACCGGTCGTGGCGCCGCCCGATATGTGGGGCATCTGGGAGACCCTGAAGGTCATTCCGGTGTTGGGGGTGCGCGGCGGGCTGTCGGACCTGCTGTCGGAAGAGACCTTCGGCCGGATGATGGAAACGCATCCCGGTATGCGCGCCGTGACCGTGGCCAATCGCGGTCATGCGCCGATGCTGGACGAGCCGGAGGCCCTGAGCGCCATAGATGCCTTTCTGGCGGATTTGGCACAAACCTAGGGAAAATAGCCTTTTTAGACGGTCCCGTTCGGTCCATAGGTCAAGAAGGCCTTCCTTTGGCACAGGCGGCTGTGCCAATCACTCACGGCGGGCAGGTCGGGCCTTGGTATCGGCGTGCGCAGCCAGCGGTTTGCTGAAATTCCCAGAACGATATCCGCCAGAGTGAATGTATCGCCGGTCACCCAGGCATCGGTCCTGGCCAGTTGCACGTCCAGCAAGGCCATCTTGTCATTCCAAGCTCTGATGCTGGCTTCGATCCGTTCGGAATCCTGATAATCGGGATAACGCCAGTGCAGGCCAAGGAAGGCATAACGCCAGGCCGGGTTCAACTCGGTGGCCTGCCAGTCCATCCATTGTTCGACGAACGCGCGGGACTGCCGGTTTTCCGGGAGCAGCGGGCTGCCTGTCGCAAGATAGCGGCAAATGGCATTGGACTCCCAGAGCACGAAATCGTCCTCGATCAGAACTGGCACCTGGGCGTTGGGGTTGAGGGTCAGGAAAGACGGCGTATCGACCGGAGCAAAGCCGATACCGTAATCCTCGCGTTCGTAAGCCAGCCCCAGTTCATCGCAGGTCCACAGCACCTTGCGGACATTCAATGACGAAACACGTCCCAGTATCCGCAACATCAGTAGTCCTTTGAGAAACGGACGCTGGCTCCGGTGCCGGCATTGCCGGTGGTGGAGAGGATGCTCAACGACCGCGACAGGGCGACCTCAAGCTGGGTGGCGGTAAAGCCCTTGGCGTCGGTGACGAACTCGACATAGACATTATTGGTTATGTACTTGCCCGCCGCCACGGAGGTGCCGCGGCCGGTGGAGGTATCGGCGCTGACCATGCGCAGGCGGTCGATGCCGGTGGCCGAGCGCAGGGCCCCTAGCGGATTGAGATAGTCGGTGCCACCATTCAGGCCATTGACCGCCGAGGCCAGCTGCAAGGCCTCGGTCGGGGAGATATTGGCCACGCTCTCGCCGAACAGCAGCCGCGACAGGATTTCATCCTGCGGCAGGGAGGGGGACGAACTGAAGGCAATATCGGGCCGTTCGGCCGAACCGCTGACCTTGATGGTACCGGTGATGTCCTGCACATCGGCGCTGGCGGTCAGGGAGATTTCGGGATCGGTCACCGGTCCGCCGTCGAAGGTGATAGTGCCGCTGTCGATATCGAAGGAGCGACCGGCGAAGGTGTAGGTGCCGCGCACCACCTTCATTTCGCCGACCAGACGGGGGTCTTTCGTCGTGCCGGTGACGCGCAGGCGCGCCGACCATTCCGATTCCAGGCCCATACCCGAAACGAATATCTGGTTGTCGGCGCGGGCACTGATATCGAGCTTCCAGAAGGCGGGTAGGGCCACGGCGGATTGCGTGGTGTCATCGTCGCCCTTGCGGCGGACGCCATCGAGCACGGTGACCTCGGCTGCGGCCTGCTTGGCAATGGTATATTTGAGCTGCGGCAGGCGCAGGTCGCCTTTGACCAGGCCGCCGTCGGCCTCGCTGTTGGTGACATCGATCGTACCGGAGATGGTGGAATTGATCGCATCGCTGCGCGCCAGCCGGGCATTGGTCATCTCGACATGGATCTGCATGGGGAACTTCTGGGCGGCGGCCAGACTGACCCAGCCATTGCCCTTGACCGTGCCTTCGCCGGCGCGGCCGGTAAAGCTGGTCAGTTCCAGGCGGTCATTGGTGAAGCGGCCATCGAGCGCGATGGCGGTGATGCGCGTGCCGATGCTTTCATTGTCATAGGTCAGGCTGGTGGCCTTGACCACACCGTTGAGGCGCGGGGCATTGAGCTGGCCTGAGATATCCGCCGCCAGGGCCACGGCGCCCGACAGCTGCTGGCGCGGCAGACCCGCCAGCGAGAAGGGCACGCCGGCGGGGCCATTATAGCGCACGCCGCCGCTGACGCCGCCGCTATTGATATCGGCGATCCAGTCACCGCCACTGGCCGGCGACAGCGCGATCTGGGCGCGGCCGATCACGCCCATGCCCTGCCTTATGATGGCATGGACATAGTTGTTGGTGGGGCTGCGGTCAGGATTGAGCTGGGCATCGAGCGCGATATCGACCGGGGTCGAGACCACGGCGGCGCTGGCGCGCGAGAAATGGCTGATCTTCAGGTTGGCGCGGGCGGTCGGGAAACCGTTGCCTGTTTGGGTGAAATCGATGGCGCCATCGGCCGTGCCGGTCAGGCCCAGATCCTTTTGCACCATGTTGGCCAGGCTGAGATCGAGCGTGTTGAGGCGGACCTGCACCCTGGTGTTTTCACCGAAACGGCCGGAAAGATCGATATTGCCCTGATCCATCACCACCTTGACCGGCTGGAGCACCCAGTCGGCGCCGCTCTTGCGGATGACGGCCGGGTGGTTGAGCCGGAAAGCAATGGCATTCGCCGCGCCTTGCGCCGCGAAGCTATAGGTATCGGGCGCGATGGTGCCATTGACGGCGAGATTGAACGGCACGTCCTTCTTGCCGGTGGCGACGGCCTGGATGGTGCCGTGTTCGCCAGTCATCTGAATCCTGGCGCGGCCGGTGGCCAGCACGAAATCCTGGTAGCGCATATCGGCCATCTGGACATCGGCGTTCAGCGACATCTGGTCGTGCAGCACGATATTGGCGGTCAGGAGGGTGCGGCCGACATAGAGCTTCAGATCGCCGGGAAGGGTAACGCTGTTGCCGGTGGCATTGACCGCCACCGCCTGATCGCCGCCCTGCACAGAAAGCAGGGCCGTGCCCTTAAGGCCGGAACCGCTGATCGCCAGCGAACCGGTGAAGGGGCCGGCGGTATCCTGGGTCAGCAGGCCCGCGGCGTCGATTCCGGCGAAGGTCGCCTTGTGGATATCGATACGCAGCGGCGAGCCAGAGGTCATTACCAGGGCATCGGCCGAGAAGGGGCCGTAGGCGCTGCCGCCATCGGCCAGCAGGGCAAAGCCTTCCGGCGTGCTGGAAAGCCTGGCCGTGACATCGACCATCTTGACGCCGAGGTCGGGATTGGCGGCATGGAGGATGGCGTTGGGATGATCGAGCGTTCCGGACGCCGTGGCATCGAGTGCGCCATACTGGGCTGAACTGGCCTTGGCGTTCAGCGAGATCGCGCCATTGGGTGCCAGCGAACCCTCTGCGCTGGTCAGGGTGAAATCGGGCGACTTGCCGCTGAGACTACGCAAGGCCACCACGCCCTGCTCGGTATAGGCATAGGCGCCGCTGAGTTTGGCATTGCCACCGAGGAAGCCCTTCAGGCTGTCGCTGAGCTTGGTGGTCTGGGCATCGGCCGTGCCGGCCACGCTGAATTTACCCTTGTTCAGCTTGAGATCGGCGACCGTCGAGACATTGACCGTGCCAACGCCATCGATGTCGTAATTGTTCAGGCTGGCCTTCACCTTGGCGGCGATCAGATTGTCTTTCAGATTGCCGCTGAGGCTGCCGGTGGCCTTGAGGCGATCGGAACTGACGCGGATCGTATTGCTGGTCAGCTTGCCGTCATCGAGGCGCACCTCACCATCGAGCTTCAGGTGCGTCAGCAGGGGATCGACCTGGGCGGCAATGCCGGTCAGGGAGGTCAGCTGCGCGTTGATGGGCACGATGACGCCGCCATCGGTGACGCGGCTCTTGCCTTTCGCCGTGAAGCCATCGAGCTTGATACCGGCCCCATCCTTTCCGGTAGATAAGTCAAAGCGTTTGGCTGCCAGATCATAATCGATGCGTGGCTTTTCAAAATCGCCATCGACAATCAGATCGGCGCGCAGGTCCGAGGCGGTGAAATCTTTCCCGAGCACATCGGGTTTCAGCAGGCGGGCGTGCAGTTCCAACTGGTGGAAACGGTTCTTGCCGAGATCAAGCGTACCCTTGGCATCTATGCGCAAGGCGTCGGTATAGAGAGCCAGCACATTGTCGAAGACGCGGTCCTTCATTTTCGAGGTCAGGTCGATCGTCACGGCCGGCTTGAAGAGAATGGCCGTGTCGCCGCCCAGGATCAGGTCCGGATGGGTGGCACCGGCGATATGGAAGGTGCCGCTTTGGGCGGTGATATTCAGGTTCAGCAGATTGTCGGAGCCGAAATCGGCGATAGCGCGGCCGTTCCACTGCTTCCAGGTGCCGGCGCCCCCGATCCTGGCGGTAAAGGCCTTGTCGAAGCCGATTAGCTTGGCGGCCACGCCATTGGCCGGCGCGTTGAGATCGGCGCTGATATCGAGCTGGTTCCGGTCGGGCGCGGCATCGATCAGGATCTTGGCACGGTCGTCCTTTTCGCTGACCGCGGTGGCTTCGACCTTCAGACGCTTATGACGCAAATGCGCCTGGCCATCGAAGGCGAGGGTATGGGCTTCTCCCATGACGGGCGCATCGAGCACCAGGGCATCGACCTTCAGGCGGTTGAGGTCGATATAGAGGTCTGGCAGCAGCGGGCCGTTGCTCTTGGGGCTGTTATCGGGGTTGAGTACCGGCTGGCGCAGGACCTCGATGCGCGGGCTGGAGAAGTCGCGGATGTCGATGTGGCGGTTGAGATAGCCGAAGGGCCGCCAGTCGAGATGCAGCAGCGGGCTCTGGATGAAGACGCCCTTCAGGTCCTTGATTCTGACGTCATGCAGGGTCATGTCGCCATAGAGCGAGCCGTCGATTTCACGGATTTCGATCTGCAGGCCGGAATTGAGCTTGATGCCGGTGGCGAATTCGACCAGCAGACGGCGCCCCGGCGCGGTATTGAGCGCGGCAAGCGCCGCCACCAGCAATACGGCGAGGCCGACGACGAACAGGGTGATATTGCGCGACACCCGCAGCCAGTTGATGCGGCGCAGGTCAAAGCCGGTGCGCGCCTTGACGGTCTCGACCACCTCCTCGGTGGCTGTTTCCACGCGGTCCTTCAGGGACAGATCGTCTTCATGTGCGGGCGCGGGCTGTGGCAGGGCTTCCGGTGTGGCTTCCGGCGTTTTCGGCGCGACAGGTGGCTTGGGATTTTTGGGTCTGCGCGCCATACTAGAAGGCCTGGCCTATGCCGACATAGAGCGTGATCTGCGGCTCGCTGTTGGTCTTGTCACGGTTGATGGGGGTGGCGACATCGATGCGGATCGGTCCGAAATTGGTGTAGAGTCGCGCCCCGATGCCGGCGCCGACGCGCAAGTCTGAGAAGGACGGGGTGGTTGAGGCATAGGACTGGCCGATATCGATAAAGGGCACGATACCGATATTGCCGAAGCGATAGCGATATTCGACCGAGGCTTCGAAGAGGCTTAAGCCCCCGGTGGCGTCGCCGCTCGAATCCTTCGGGCCGAGCTGCTGGTAACTGTAGCCGCGTACCGAGCCGCCGCCGCCGGCATAGAGGCGGCGGGAGGGCGGTATCTTATCCAGTTCGCCGCCATAGATGGCGCCGATGCGCGTGCGGGCGGCCAGGACGGAATTGCCGGTAACCGGATAATAGTAGCTGGCGTCGATGACGGTGCGAATGCTGGAGCCGCCGCCGGACATCGAGATCAGCGGTGTTACCTCGGCGCTGGCACGAAAGCCGGTAGCCGGGTTGAGCAGGCTGTCCGAACGATCATAGGCCAGCTTTGTCGGCAGGGCGGCGATATAGTAGTTGTCGGCGTCATCGTCGAAATCGGTCACGCCGTCGGTGGCTTCCTTCGAGGCGGCGATTTCGAAGCCGTAGGACCAGGTCCAGACTTTCTGCCACAGGGTGGACGATGACCGCGCGATGGAGCCGGACACGCTGGTCGTATAGGCCTCGTAGCTGTCATAGATATTGTGGGTGGCGCCGGCGGCGAGCTGGAAGGTGCGGTCGCGCTTTTTGGCGTTTGACCGCCGGAAGGTGGTGGTCAGGCCCTGTTCCTGGGTGCCGAGGTTCGCCGTGATGATCAGGGCGCCTTCAGGCGGGAACAGGTTGCGGTTCTGCCAGGAGGTCGTGGCGGTGACGCCTTCGCCGGTATTGTAGCCGAATTCGCCGGAAATGGTCTGATAGGGGCCGCGCAGCTGGTGAACGAGCAGGTCGACATATTCCGAACCGTCATCGGCAAAGGTATTTGTTTCGACCGGCTCGACCGACACCGAGCGGAACAGGCCGGTCGACACCAGGGCCTCGCGCAGGTCATCGACCTTGCGGTTGTCATAGACATCGCCCTTGTCGAAACGGGTCAGGACCGCGACGTGACCGGCGCTGAAGGCTTCCTTGCCATCGGACTTGAAGCCGCCGAACCGCGAGCGGTGACCGGTATCGACCTTCAGGGTGTAGTCGCCGGTCAGCTTGGTGCTGTCGAGCAGGATATCGCGGTCACCGACCTTGACGAACGGATAGCCCGTCTGCTGCAGGACCACACTGACATTGGCCTCCGCCGCCAGCACATTGGTGGCCACGATCTGCTCGCCGGGCTGAATTTTCAGGGCGTTGCGGATCAGGTCTGGCGGCAGGGTGGGCTGGGAATCGGCGGTGATCAGGCCGAAGTGATAAGCCGGGCCGGGCACGACGACGATATGGGCCTGGACCTGGCCATTGGTTTCGCTCGGCTGGGTCAGGCTGGTCGTCACCGTGCCATCGTAATAGCCCTGGGACTTCAGCAACCGCAGGATCAGAGCCTCGTCCTCGGTGGCGCGGGCACGGACCTGAGCGACATTGGCCGCCTTGCCCTTGCCGTTCATCAGGGCGGACAGCGGTTTGAACTCATCGTTCAGATGGATATCGCGCAGGCCATCGACCACGGTGGCGTAACGGATTTCCGGCTGCTCGGGTTCGGCCGCGGCGGTCTGAGTGGGCTGGACATCATAGCCTTCGAGCGCGGGCAGGGCGGCATCCAGTTCCGGATCGTCGGTGGCGGTGACCTCGGGCAGGGCATCGGATGCGGTTGCAGCGCCGGCTTCGGTGGCCGGTTCAGGTGCGGTCACCGATGAAGCGGCCGTGTCCGGAGTGGCCTCGGCCGGCGGGGCGTTCGTTTCCTCTATCGGTGGTAGGGCGGCGTTGAAGTCATCATCGCTGATGATAGGCGCGTCCTGCGGGTTATCGGGCAGGGGCGGAGCCTCTTCCTGCGCCGGTTTTACCGGTGGCACCTCGACCGGGGTCGTGTCTTTCGCCGTTTGCTGAGTTGCGTCTTGTGACGTTTCCTGGGCCTGGACATTTGCCGCCAACAGGCCGAGGCCGATCAGGATCGGACGCAGCGACTGGGCAAAACGGGTAGTGACGGCAGAAATGACAGGCCCCTCGGATGGAAACGCACGCGGATCGCGAATAAGGCGATCTCTATGTCTGGTGCGTTAAATTTAAGCAAAAAATCGATGTGGAAAGCAATGGGACGATTCGGATTTCGGATGATTGCGCGAATTACACAGCAAGAGGCGGAGTTTTTGGCGGCGGCTTTGCGTGTAAAGCGGAATTCACACGCCTTTCGGAAAGGAAAATGCTATGCTCGACCTCATGCCAGATACCGCCACATCGGTGACGCTCGATCCGCGCTGGGACACCCTCACGCACCGTGTCGCCGGTGACTTTTTCTACAGCGTCAGGACGACCGGCGTCTATTGCCGGCCCACCTGCGCCTCGCGCCTGCCGAAACCGGAAAATGTCGACTTTTACGCCACCTGCGCCGAGGCCGAAGCGGCGGGTTTTCGCCCGTGCAAGCGCTGCCGGCCGCGCGGCGACAGCCAGCAGGCTCAGCAGGCGGCGCTGATCGCCGATGTCTGTCGCTTTATCGAAGACGCGGACGAGGCGCTCGGCCTGGATGAGATGGCGGCGCGGGCAGGCCTTTCGCCGCACCATTTCCATCGCCTGTTCAAGTCCGTCACCGGCCTGACGCCGAAGGCCTATGCTGAGGCGCACCGGACGAAACGGGTGCGCGAGGGGCTGGCCACCGGCGAGGCGGTGACGGCGGCGCTCTATGACGCCGGCTATGGCTCCTCCAGCCGCTTCTATGAGCGTTCGGATGCTATACTGGGCATGACGCCGAAAGCGTTTCAGACGGGAGGCGCCGGTGATATCCGATTTGCCATCGGCCAGTGTTCGCTGGGGGCGGTGCTGGTGGCGCAGTCGGACAGGGGCCTCTGCGCCATCACGCTGGGCGATGACGCTGAGGCCCTGGCCCATGACCTGCAGGATCGTTTTCCAAAGGCCAACCTGATCGGCGCCGATGAGGCCTTTGAGCAGACGGTGGCGCGGGTGATCGGCCTGATCGATCGCGGACAGGCGCTCGACCTGCCGCTGGATATTCGCGGTACGGTCTTCCAGCAGCGGGTATGGCAGGCCCTGCGCGCTATTCCGACGGGTGAAACGCGGTCCTATGCCGAGGTGGCCGAGGCGATCGGCTCGCCCGCCGCCGTGCGTGCCGTGGCGGGCGCCTGCGCCGCCAATGCCCTGGCTGTGGCCATTCCCTGCCACCGCGTGGTGCGGACGGATGGAGCGCTGTCCGGTTACCGCTGGGGCGTGGAACGCAAGCGCGCCCTGCTGTTGCAGGAGGGCGGTCATGTATGAGGCGGACCTCTTCGCCGATACGGTGTTCGACGAATGGCAGGACATTGGCCGCGATCTCGACGCGCGCGGTTTCGCCGTCCTGCCGGAGTTGATCGCGCCGGACACCTGCCGGGCCTTGGCGGCGCTCTATGACCAGCCGCTGTTCCGCAGCCAGGTGCATATGGCGCGGCATGGCTTCGGGCGTGGCGAGTACAAGTATTTCGCCTATCCCCTGCCGGATCCGGTAGCAGAGCTGCGGACGCGGCTCTATCCGCAACTGGTGCCGGTGGCCAACCGCTGGCATGAACGCATGGGGCTGGAGACGCGTTTTCCGGCGGATCATGCCGAGTTCCTGGTCCGTTGCCATGCCGCCGGGCAGACACGCCCAACTCCGCTCCTGCTGCAATATGGCATGGACGATTACAACTGCCTCCATCAAGACCTTTACGGCGAGCATGTTTTTCCGTTGCAGGTGGCGGTGCTGCTGTCGCGGCCGGAGGAGGATTTTACCGGCGGCGAGTTTGTCCTGACCGAACAGCGGCCGCGTATGCAGTCGGTGCCGTCGGTGGTGCCGCTGCAGCAGGGCGACGCGGTGATCTTTGCCGTTTCGCAGCGCCCGGTAAGCGGCACGCGCGGCAGCTACCGCGTCACTATGCGTCACGGCGTCTCGCGCGTGCGCTCAGGGCGGCGGCACACGCTTGGCATCATTTTTCATGACGCAGCCTGATCTCTTTGGTGAAAGCTTCGCGCGAGACGGCGTGGCGATCCTGCGCGGTTTCGCGCGGGCGGATGACGTGGCCCTGGTGGCGGCAATCGACGCCATAGCGGCTGTGGCGCCGTTTCGCCATATGAGCGTGCCGGGGGGCGGCCGGATGTCGGTGGCCATGACCAATGCCGGGACCGGCTGGGTGGCGGATACGCGCGGCTATCGCTATAGCCCGGTCGATCCGCTGAGTGGCCGGGACTGGCCGGACCTGCCGCCGGTCTTTGTGGACCTGGCGGAGCGGGCGGCCAGGGTGGCGGGCTTTGAGTTCCTGCCCGATGGCTGCCTGATCAATCGCTATGAGCCGGGCGCGAAGATGGGGCTGCACCAGGATATCAATGAAGGCGATTATTCAGCGCCGATCGTGTCGGTGTCGCTGGGCCTGCCGGCGACCTTTCAGTTCGGTGGCCTGAAACGGTCGGACCCGGTGGAGAAGATCGGCCTGCATCATGGCGATGTCGTGGTCTGGGGCGGCCCGGCACGCAAGGCCTTCCACGGCGTGTTGACCCTGAAGGCCGGGCATCACGCGATCGGCGGCCATCGCTATAATCTGACTTTCCGCAAAGTACTTTAATAAGAAAAACCCCGCTGGTAAGGCGGGGCTTTTCTTTATGCATCTTGGGCCGTCTTGGTCGTCTTTTTAGCGGCGGTTTTCTTTGCCGGTGCTTTTTTGGCGGCTGGCTTTTTAGTTGTAGCCGCCTTCTTCGCCGGGGCCTTCTTGGCCTTGGTGGAGGGGCCGCCCTTGGCATTAATCAGCTCGATGGCCTGCTCCAGGGTCACGGTCTCCGGCGTCATCTCCTTGGGCAGGGTGGCATTGACCTTGCCGCACTTGATGTACGGGCCATAGCGCCCGGCCATGACCGAAATCTTGTCGCCGCCTTCGCCGAATGTGCCGAGCTCTTTCAGCGGGGCTGCGGCGGCACCACGTCCCTTGCCGCCACCGCCGGCGCGTTTTTCGGCGATCAGGTCGACGGCGCGATTGAGGCCGACCTCGAAAATCTCGTCGAAGTTCGACAGATTGGCATAGGTGCCGCCGGTTTCAACGAACGGTCCGAAGCGGCCCAGGCCCGCCTTGATCGGCGTCTTGTCTTCCGGGTGGATGCCGACCGTGCGTGGCAGGCTGAGCAGCTTCAGCGCCCGTTCGAGATCGATGGAGGCCGCCGGCCAGGCCTTGGGCAGGCTGGAACGCGGTGGCTTATCTTCCTTCGATTCGGCCTCGCCCAGCTGCACATAGGGTCCGAACCGGCCCATCTTGAGGGCCACGGTCTTGCCGGTTTCCGGATCGACGCCGAGTTCGCGGTCGCCCGAGGCGCCGTTTTCCGCGCCTTCGGCGTCAGGCGAGCCGACCGGGCGCGTGAACTTGCATTCGGGATAGTTGGAGCAGCCGATAAAGGCGCCGAAACGCGAGGTCTTGAGGCTGAGCTGGCCATTGCCGCACACCGGGCAGGCGCGCGGGTTGGTGCCATCGCCCTTGTCGGGGAAGATCAGCGGCCCCAGCGATTCGTTCAGGGCGTCGAGCACCTGCGTGGTACGCAGCTCGGTCATGCCCTCGGCGGCGGCGTGGAAATCCTTCCAGAAATCGGCCAGCAGCTTCTTGTAGTCCAGCTCGCCGGCCGAGACGAGGTCGAGCTTTTCTTCCAGATCGGCCGTGAAATCGTATTGCACATAGCGGTGGAAGAACTGATCGAGGAAGGCGGTGACCAGGCGGCCCTTGTCTTCCGGGATGAAGCGGTTCTTGTCCATGCGGACATAGGCGCGGTCGCGCAGCACGCCCAGGATGGAGGCATAGGTGGAAGGGCGGCCGATGCCGAGTTCTTCCAGTTTCTTGACCAGGGTGGCTTCCGAATAGCGCGGGGGCGGCTCGGTAAAATGCTGGTCGGCCTTGGAGGAGTGGATGTCGGCGAGGGTACCCGATGACACGGCCGGCAGGCGGCCGCCGTCCTCATCGTCGGTATCGTCGCGGCCTTCTTCATAGACGGCCATGAAGCCATCGAAGGTCACGACCTGGCCTGTGGCGCGCAAGGAGGTCTGCTTGTCGGCGGTGAACAGGTTGATCGTGGTGTTTTCGACGCGGGCCTGCTCCATCTGCGAAGCCATGGTGCGCTTCCAGATGAGTTCGTAGAGGCGCGCCTGGTCGCCTTCGAGGCGCAGGGTTTCCGGACGGCGGAAGACGGAGGTCGGACGAATGGCTTCGTGCGCTTCCTGAGCGTTCTTGGCCTTGGCCTTGTAGTGACGCGGCGCTTCCGGCACGTATGCCGCACCGAAACGCTCGCCGATCAGCTTGCGCATGTCGTTGATGGCCGCCGGTTCGACATAGACGCCATCAGTCCGCATATAGGTGATGAGACCGACCGTCTCGCCGCCGATATCGACGCCTTCATAGAGCCTCTGCGCCGTCTGCATGGTGCGGGTGGCCGAGAAGCCGAGCTTGCGGGCGGCTTCCTGCTGCAGGGTTGAGGTGGTAAAGGGTGGTGGCGGCGACTTCTTGCCGGGCTTCTGCTCGACCTCGGTGACGGTGAAGGACGAACGCTTTACCAGATCACGCGCCGCATGGGCGTCCGTTTCATTCGGTAGATCGAACTTGCCCAGGCGCTTGCCGTTCAGGGTGAACAGGCGGGCCTGGAACGGCGGCGAATTGGCCGAAACCTCGGCATCTACCGTCCAGTATTCCTCGGTCTTGAATTTCTCGATCTCGATTTCGCGGTCGACGACGATCTTCAGCGCCACGGACTGCACACGCCCGGCCGAGCGGGCGCCCGGCAGCTTGCGCCACAACACAGGCGACAGGGTGAAGCCGACGAGATAATCGAGCGCACGGCGGGCGAGATAGGCATCGACCAGTTCCATGTCGATATCGCGCGGCGCGGCCATGGCGGTCTGGACCGCGGACTGGGTAATGGCGTTGAAGGTGACCCGCTGGACCTGCTTGTCCTTCATCAGGCCCTTTTTCTTGTTCAGGACTTCCAGCACGTGCCACGAGATGGCCTCGCCCTCGCGATCCGGGTCGGTGGCCAGGATAACGCGGTCCGAGGTCTTGACCGCCTCGGCGATGTCGCTCATGCGCTTGGCCGACTTCGGATCGACTTCCCAGGTCATGGCGAAGTCGTCGTCCGGTTTCACGGATCCGTCTTTCGAGGGCAGGTCGCGGATATGGCCAAAACTGGCCAGAACGGTGAAACCCTTGCCGAGATACTTGTTGATGGTCTTGGCCTTGGCCGGGCTTTCTACGATAACAACGGTCATGAAATCTCTTGTCAGGCGTAAATCGTGTCCGCGTGCCACGGCGCGGACCGGAAACGAAGTCTGCCCTTAGATCATGCGTTGTGCCGCCGAATCAAGAGCAGGATCAGGTGTGATGACTTAAATGCGCCGGATCGGCGGGAAACAACAGGCGGCATACATGCTGAGCGAAATGTTTTCTGTCAACGCTATAAAAATAATTCAGAAATGCAATCTTAAATTGATGGATTATAAATTACAATTAATGGTATGCGTTTATTAAGTAGGTTTATCTGGAGCCCTGGCACATGTCCTCCCCCTCAAGAAAGAGTGGCTACAACCTGATGGCGCATCAGGGAGACGTTCTCAACTACATTACCGATATCGCTCAGGAGCTGGCCGAGATGGCGGATCGGGCGGGATGCGGTCAGCTGGGACCCGATCTGCGGCAGGCGATTCTGAAGGCCCATGGCATCTGTGAGAAACCGGCATCGGCGGGCAATCCCTAAACAGGTACTGATCCGCAGCTTCTGTAATATCCGCCGTCCTCAGCCATCAGCCGGCCAGTGATTTCCAGCTCGCTAAGCGCCGCCAGACCCATCCAGGCAGGGGCATTGCTCAGGCGCAGCAGGTCGTCGCGGTGCATGGGCGTTTCGCTGACCAGATCGAGCAGGCGGCGGCTGACCGAGGCGAGATCGTCTTCATCCTGCGGTTTGCTAAAAGTGACAGGCGCAGGAAGAGATTCGGGCGCATGACAACCCATCTGGCCTTCAAGCACCCGGATGATGTCCTCGGCGCTTTCGCACAGATTGGCGCCCTGGCGCAGCAAGTCATTGGTGCCGCGACAACGCGGATCGAGCGGAGAGCCCGGCACGGCGAACACCTCGCGGTTCTGTTCGGCGGCCAGGCGGGCAGTGATCAGCGAACCGGAACGCAGTTCGGCCTCGACCACGATAGTGGCGAGCGAAAGGCCGGAAATGAGGCGGTTGCGGCGGGGGAAGTCAGATGCGGTGGCGCGATGGCCGACCGGGCTTTCCGACAGCAGCAGGCCGTGTTCGCGGATTTGCTCATAAAGACCGCGATTTTCCGGCGGATAGATATCGTCCACGCCGCCGCCGAGCACGGCGATCGTGCCGCTTTTCAATGACATCTCATGGGCGCGGGTATCGACGCCGCGCGCCAGGCCGGAGACAATATGAAAGCCGGCCGCGCCAAGATCGTGGGTCAGTATCTGGGCGAGCTTCTGGCCGGCGGCGGAGGCATTGCGCGCGCCGACGATGGCGATGGCTTTCCGGCGCGGCTGCAGCGATCCCAGGGTCCACAGGACCGGCGGGGCAGCATCGATCTGTTGCAGCAGGTCGGGATAATCCGCATCGCCTCGCACGACCAGCCGCGCGCCGGCGGCCCGGCCACGGGCCAGTTCGGTGTCGAGCTTGTCAAGCGGGCAGGGTGTCAGCGCCCCGCCCGTGCGCCGGACGATCCGTGGCAGTTCTTCCAGCGCGCGGAGGGCCGAACCGAAGCGCGCCATCAGCTGATCGAAATGCACCGGGCCGATGCGCTGGGTACGCGCCAGCCGCAGCCGGGCGATGCGTTCGGCTTCATCCTCAGCGGCGGCGATGCGATCAAATCCCACGGTTGTATTTACCCCCTCAGGTCGTGTCACGCTAACAGGAAAGTGCGGGCCGCTCAAGACGAGACTGCAGGCGATGGGCCATCGCAAAATCTTCATATTTGAGCGCTTGCCTTCGCCGCCGGCCTGACCCAGTTTCAGGGCCTTTCAGGCGTATGCGGGGGTTGTGTTGCGCAGGGTTTGTGTCGGTATTCTGATCGGATTGGGTTTGATGAGCGGTGTCGCTTCAGCGCAGGACAAGATGACCGAGGCCCAGGCGGCGGCTCTGGGCGCCGAGCTGGATGCCTACACCGCCGACATGGCGAAGCTGGAGGCGGAGCGGAGCGCGCTTGATGTGGACACGCAGGCGGCCATCACGGCGAACGACACGGCAAAAATATGCGCCCAGGGGCGGCTGACGCTTGATGTGATTACCCGCGAAGACGCCCGCATCGCCCAGGCGCGTGACAAGATGTCACCCGCCGGTATCGATATCTCGCCCCTGGAGGCACGGATCGGTGAAAACGACAGCGCGGCGAAGATCATTACCGGGTTCATGGCCGCTAAATGTCCTGCCTGATCTCTTGCCGGCCGCGGGGAATAATGCTCATTTGCCGGCATGTCTGAAGATGACCGTCCGCCTCTGGAAGAGGATATCTGCATCCACATTTTTACCGTGTCGTCGGGTATGGTCGGGGTGTGCCTGACGGCGGTCGGCCTGCTGCATATCGTCAAGTCCATCCACAAGGTGGAGACTCTGGCCGATGACATCGTCACGGTCGATGCGGTGATGTTCCTGATCTCGGCCCTGAGCGCCTACTGGGCCCTGCGGACACGCCGCCGCCAGCGCATCTATACACTGGAACGTTTCGCCGATGGTGTGTTCATTGCCGCCATGGTGCTGTGCGTTGCGGCGATCATCTTCATCACCTACTGGCTGAATGCGATGGTGACTTGAGGCGCCTTCCCGCGGCGCAGGAAGGAGAATTACTTCTTCTTGCCGATCTTGGGTTCCTCGCCCTTCAGCAGGCGGCGGATATTTTCATGGTGGCGGATATAGATCAGCACCGCCATGAACAGCGCCATGCCAAGGAACGGATAGGGCGCCACATGCAGCAGGAAGGCGACCGGCACGACCAGAGCCGCGGCCACGAGGGCGCCGAGCGAGGAGATGCGGAAGATAAAGGCGGTCAGCAGCCACAGAATAGCGGTGATCAGGCCCATCGGCCAGCAGGCGGCAAACAGGGTGCCGAAAAAGGTGGCCACGCCCTTGCCGCCCTTGAATTTCAGCCATACCGGGAAGAGATGGCCCAGAAAAGCGGCCGCGCCAGCCAGCGCCATGGCGGTCTGGCGGGTTTGGATATCAGTCTTCAGCAGCAGGACAAAGGCCAGCCCGACGGCCAGCGCGCCCTTGCCGGTGTCGCCGATAAAGGTGATGGCGGCCAGATCCTTGCGGCCGGTGCGCAGCACATTGGTGGCGCCGATATTACCGGAACCCACGGTGCGGATATCGATGCCGGCGGCCTTGGCTGAGATATAGCCGAACGGGATCGAACCGAGCAGATAACCGCCGATCAGGGCAAGCGCATAGATGGCGACGTCAGGCAGGGCAGGCATGCGCGTTTCCTAGGTGTTTTCGTAGACGATCCGGCCGTCCACCAGGGTTTTCAGCACCTTGCCCTGTAAGGTGCGGTTTTCAAAGGGCGAGTTCTTCGATTTCGACAGGATGTCCTTTTCGCGCAACGCGAACGGGGCGTCGATATCGACCAGGATCAGGTCGGCGGGCGCGCCCCTGGCGATGCGGCCGGCGGCCAGACCCAGCAGTTGCGCCGGGTTCTGCGTCACGGTGCGCAGCAGGTCGATCAGCGGGATATCGTTCTCGTGGTGCAGGCCGATCAGCGCCGCCAGCAGGGTTTGCAGGCCGAGCGCGCCGGGCGTCGCTTCCGAAAATGGCAGGCGCTTGTGTTCGGCCGGTTCCGGCGTGTGGTTGGAGACGATGACGTCGATCAGGCCGGTTGAGACGGCGTCGATCAGGGCCAGGCGGTCGCGCTCGGCGCGCAGGGGCGGATCGAGGCGGAAGAAGGTGCGGTAGTCGCCGATGTCGATCTCGTTGAACATCAGGTGGTTGATCGAAGCCGAGGCAAAAACCTCCAGCCCCTTGGCCTTGGCGCGTTCGAGCGATTGCAGGCCTTCGCGGGTCGAGACCTGATCGACCAGGAAGCGGGCGCCGGTCATTTCGGCCAGGGCGAGGTCGCGCTCGATCATGATGCGTTCGGCCAGCGGCGAGACGCCGGAGAGGCCCATGCGCGCCGCCATTTCGCCGGAGGTGGCCACGGCGCCTTCGGACAGCCAGGGCTCTTTCGGGCGATGGGCGATCAGGGCGTTGAAACCGTTGGCATAGTTCAGCACGCGACTGAAGATCTTGGAATTTACGATCGGCTCGTCGGCATTGGTGAAATAGAGCGCGCCGGCCTCGGCCATCAGGCCGATCTCCGCCATCTGCTTGCCTTCCAGCTTCTTGGTGGCGGCGCCGGCGGGGTAGACGTGGACCAGTTCGATATCGCGGGCGCGGCGCAGGATGAAGTCGGCCATGGCCGGTTCGTCGATGCACGGGTCGGTATCGGGCTGGACGACGAAGGAGGTCACGCCCCCGGCGGCAGCGGCCAGGCTGGCGGATTTCAGCGTTTCGGCGGGCTCGTGGCCGGGTTCGCCGGTCTTGACGCGCATGTCGATCAGGCCGGGCAGGAGGGCGTTTTCGTCGCAGTCGATGATGCGGATGCCGGCGGGCAGGGCAGGGGTCGCGTGGCCCAGGGTGACATCGGTAATGACGCCATCGGCGACGATAACCGAGCCGGGGCCGTCATATTCAGTGGCCGGATCGATGATGCGGGCGTTGACGAAAGCGATTGCAGAAGATTCTTTGGTCATTGTTTTGCTCCGCAATTCTTAAAGGCTACGCGATTATAGGCAGAAGCGTAAGCTCGCCCCCTTGAGTTGGCAGTGTCATCGGCTGCGGCAAAATCTGAAGTGTCCGAAATGTAAATGAGCGTATACCCGGATTTGGTCATGAATGGCTGATTGCCCGTTTCAGGGAAGTACCATGCAAAACTAGCGACGGCATAAAGCTGACATTTGCCCTGTTGAAAATCTGTTGTTGCATTTAAGGTTGCTGCGTCTGGGTCAAGTTGGGTCGACAAGACATAAATCTTGGTGTCTTCAGCCGCAAATAATGGGGAAGCAACGCTTAGACCGATCCCTAAAACGGTTGCAATCACCGCAGGTTTCATCGGTCGTTCTCCAGACGGGCGGCGAGCGAGGCCAGCACAGCCATACGGGCGGCCACACCCATTTCGACCTGATCCTGAATGAGACTGACAGAGAGGTCGTCGGCGATTTCCGAGTCGATCTCGATACCGCGGTTCATCGGGCCGGGGTGCATGACCCGGACGTTCTTCGAGGCCACGGCCAGCTTTTCGCGGTCGAGGCCGAAGAAGCGGTAATATTCTCGGGCGGACGGGATAAAGGCGCCGTCCATGCGCTCCAGCTGGAGGCGCAGCATCATCACCACATCGGCGCCGGCAATGCCTTCGCGCATGTCGTGATAGACCTCGGTGCCCCATTGGTCGGCATCGCCCGGAATAAGCGTCGGTGGCCCGACCAGGCGGACATTGGCGCCCATGGTATTGAGCAGGATGACATTGGAACGCGCCACGCGCGAATGGGTAACGTCGCCGCAGATCGCAATGGTCAGGCCATCGACATGACCGAAGGCGCGGCGGATCGACAGCATGTCGAGCAGGGCCTGGGTCGGGTGCTGGTGCTGGCCGTCGCCGGCATTGACTACCGAGCAGCCGACCTTTTGCGACAGGAGTGCCGCAGCGCCAGAAGCCGAATGACGCACCACCAGCAGGTCGGGTTTCATGGCGTTGAGCGTCACCGCCGTATCGATCAGGGTCTCGCCCTTGGCGACCGACGAGGTCTTCATGCTCATATTGACGACATCGGCGCCGAGGCGCTTGCCGGCCAGTTCGAACGAGGATTGCGTGCGGGTCGAGTTCTCGAAGAACATATTGACCAGGGTGCGGCCGCGCAGGATATCCAGCTTCTTGGTCGATTGCCGGTTGAGATCGACAAACACATCCGCCAGATCGAGCAGGTTGGCGATATCGGGCGGATCGAGATCCTGGGCGCCGAGGAAATGGCTTTTGGGGAAGGCGTGAAGCCGTGTCCGGATCAGGTCATTTACATCTGTCATCGTGGCGTCTTTATATGCCTGCGAGAACCGGCCATGCTGACAGAACTTGCCGGCACGTTTGTCATTCTTCCGCAGGAATGGGCTTTGCCGCGTTTTGGCGGAGAATGCCCGAAAGCACAAGTGATAAGGACGACATATTTATGAAAACTCAGGCGGAAAAAGCGGCGGAATTCGCAAGCCTGCATGAGCGCGGCTGTTTCGTCATCCCGAATCCGTGGGATCGCGGCACGGCGCGGCTGCTGGCGGGGCTTGGGTTTCGGGCCCTGACCACGACCAGTGCCGGTTATGCCCGCTCGCTGGGCGTCAGTGATTACCAGGCGGGGCGCGACCATGTGCTGGCCCATGTGCGCGATCTGGTGACGGCGACCGACCTGCCGCTGGCGGCCGATCTGGAAAATGGTTTCGGCCATGCGCCGGAGGTCTGTGCCGAGACGATTCGGCTGGGCGCCGAGGCCGGTCTGGTCGGCGGTTCCATTGAGGATGCCACGGGTGACGAACGGGTGATTTATGACGTGGCTGAGGCCGCCGATCGTATCCGTGCGGCGGCGGAAGCGGCGAGGGCGTTGCCGCACCCGTTCATGTTGGTGGCGCGCTGCGAGAACTATCTGCATGGCCGGGCTGACCTGGCCGATACCATCGCACGCTTGCAGGCCTATCAGGACGCTGGTGCCGATGTGCTCTATGCGCCGGGTGTTTCCACGGCCGAGGAGATCGGTGAGATCTGCCGCAGTGTCGACCGGCCGGTCAATGTGCTGGGCGGGATCGGAAAGAAACCGCTGTCGGTTTGTGAGCTGGCGGAGCTGGGCGTGCGGCGGGTGTCATTGGGAAGTTGGCTGCATTCGGTGGCCATGACGGCCTTTATCAATGCAGCGCAAGACGAGTCGTTTGGCTATATCGCGGACCTGATCGGCGGCAAGCAAATGGATCAATGGCTTCAGGAGGGGGCAGGTTGATTTCTCCTCCTCCCCTGTAGCGAAGCGTACGGGGGAGGAGGAAGTCAGTCAAACCAGATGAAACAACCACAGTAACAATGGCATGGTCACGGCACTCAGGGTGGTCGTCAGGGCCACAATACCTGCCATGAGCGTCGCATCGCCGCCCATATGCCGGGCCTGGACATAGGCCGCGGCCGCGCACGGGGCTGCGCCGCAGGCCAGGGCAATGCCTTGAGCCATGCGGTCACCGCCCAGCGCATAGCAGATCGACCAGGCCAGAACCGGCATGACCAGTATCTTGAACAGTGACACCAGCCCCACCAGAGCCGGCCGGCGCCAGACATAACCAAAACTAAGCCCCGCGCCGGCCAGGATCAGGCCCGTCGGGATGGCGGCTTCGCCCAGCATGCTCAGCGCTTTTTCGGCGAAGGTGATATCGGGCACCTGCAGGAAGTTGAGGCAGAGTCCGATCAGGCAGGAGGCGAAGATCGGATTGGTCAGCAGGGTTTTGACAAACCATAGCAGCGTGCGGTCAGGCGTGCCGCCTTCCGGTTCGCCCCAGCGCGCCAGTACCAGTATGCTGATCATGTTGCTGGCGGGGATTAGCGCGCTGATCGCCACGGCGGACAGGCTGTTGGCGTCGGGTCCGAAGATCGAGGCGGCTACCGGTACGAAAACAAAGGAGTTGAAGCGGATCAGGCCCTGGAAGACGCTGGTGAAGGTCGGGCCGGACAGCTTCAGGAAGGGCTTGAGCGCAAAGCCGAAAGCGGCGCCAATCACGACCGAGCCGACGACGCCGATGGTTATGGGGCCAGTGGAAAAGCCGGAGAGTTGGGCGTGCCAGATGGCCGGCACCAGGAAACCGGGATAGAGGACATAGACCGCGAACTTTTCGATCGGCGGCCAGACATTCAGCGGCAGGAAGCCGGATTTCTTCAGGCCGTAACCCAGGGCGATCAGCAGAAAGACAGGGACGATGCCGTTCAGGATCGTCGTCCAGGTCATTGCGCCGCGTCTTTCATACGATCGAGCGCGCCCTGCAAGATGTAGGCGGCGGCCGAGCGGTCGATGACCTCGGCGCGTTTGGCGCGGGTCAGGTCGGCCTCCTCGATCAGGAAGCGGTTCATGACGCTCGAAGACCAGCGTTCGTCCCAGAAGGCAATCGGCAGGTCGCGCAAACGCAGGAGATTGCGGGCAAAGGCGCGGCAGGATTGGCAGCGCGGGCCTTCTGTGCCGTCCATATTGACGGGCAGGCCGATCACCAGGCCATCGGCCTCTCGGAGTTCCATCAGCTTGAACAGCCGCTCTGCCTCAAGCGTGAATTTCGACTTTTTGATCAGTTCCAGCGGCGAGGCGATGGTCAGGGAAATATCGGATACGGCGACGCCAATGGTCTTTTCGCCCAGATCCAGGCCCAGCAGGGCGCGGCGCGGCGCGAGCGCACCCGTCAGTTCGGTAATATCGATAACAGCCATGCCTTCTGCTTTGGCCTGTATGCCTGCCGGAGTCAATGAGGGAGGGGTGGTTACGGTTGATATGGTTTCTTTGGGGGAATATCGCATAATATTTGAATATTAACTTCATGTAATAAATTACCTTTATGTAATTAATGAATTTCATGTAATACATTGATCCGATTTAATAATATTCATGTTTCAATTTCATTTTTGGAAGAGTAGATGTGCTTTCAGTTCTTCTGAGTATTCATCAAACATCTGCTTAACGCAAAAAGGAAAACATCATGAACCGTTCAATCTTTATCGCCGCCGCCCTCTCTTTTGTCGCGCTGACCGCCGGCGTCGCCAACGCTCAGGAGCGCCAGCCGGAGCAGGTCACCGTGTCGGCCAGGCATGTCGATTTCAACAATGCTCGTGAGGCGCGCAGCTTCTATGCGCGGCTGAAGGTGGCCGCCAAGGCGGTCTGCACCAGCGATGTTTCGGACCAGATGACGTTTAAGGCTGATGACGCCTGTGAACACGCAGCCCTTGCCGACGCGGTTCGCACGGTCGGTGCGCCGCAACTGAGCGCGCTGCATGGGGAAGCGGATCGTGCCGCCGCCTATGCCGAGCGTACTGCCGGCACACGCAACAACTAAGTCGGAAGGGCAGGCCCATGTCACGCATGATTTTGGGGTTGGTGCTGGTTTCAGGGCTGGCGGCTGCACCGGCCGCCTTCGCCCAGGATCAGGGCACGCAAAAAGTCGATGTCACCTTTCCGACGCGCCAGCTGCGCGATCCGGCTGAAGCAAAAGCGGTTTATGCCCGGCTCTACAAGGCGGTCCAGTATGTCTGCCAGACGGATGGCGGAGAGGGGCCCTTGTGGCGACGTGCGGATGACCAGGCTTGCGAAGACGAGGCCATGAAGGGCGTGTTGGCGCAGATCAACCAGCCGCAGATTCAGGCGCTGTACAGGCCGGGTGCGCCTCAGGTGGTGGTGGCGGGAAAGGAAAGGCGCAGTCACTAATCGCGACTGTTTCCCTTGTAATTGTTTCTCAATATATCGATTCAAAAGATATTTTATTGAATTGATCGTGATTATTAAGCGTAATTGATCATTGTGCTGATAAAATTACAGGTACTATTTTAGTACATTGAAAAAAATTCATAATAATTGAATTTTCATTTACTTAAAATGGGCGTATTCCGCCGTTTCAAGTTGTTTGCCTGCCTAGTTAGAAGAAGGAAGAAAGATCATGAGTAGATCAATGCTTTGTGCTGCCTTGCTTTCCGTCGCGGCTCTGGCGGCGGGCACAGCCAGTGCGCAAATCCGCGAAGCTGACCAGCGTGTGGTTTCGGCCAGGGGCGTGAATTTTGAAGACGTGACGCAGGTTCGGTTTTTCTACGCCAAACTGTCCGCCGCTGCCCACGCTGTCTGTACCAGCGATTATGACGATCCGCTGATCCAGATCGCTGACCGGGCCTGCCAGGTCGCGGCCCTGGATGGCGCCGTCGAGCAGGTTGACAAGCCCTTGCTCAATCGCATCAGTGGTCATCGCCGCGTCGAGCTGGTTGCTCATAATGGTGACACCGCACGCCCGCAGGCGGCCCTGGTCGTGTCGGGGCTGGATCAGTAAGGTCCGGTTCCGGTCCGATCGCGCAGTTGATTTGAGCGACGCCCTCTTGCCAAACCTGTCCTCAGCCTTTAACCGGACTGCCTTGAAGAATTAAGGAGTCTGGTCATGGCCATTGATGTGGCAACCGTGAAGAAAGTGGCGTCGCTGTCCCGCCTGCGGGAAGGTGATGAGCGCCTGCAATCGCTCGCTGGCGAGCTGAACGGCATTCTCGGCTGGATCGAGCAGTTGAACGAGGTCGATGTCACGGGTGTCGAGCCGATGACCACCGCCATCGAGATGCCGCAGCCGATGCGTGACGACGTTGTTACCGATGGTGACAAGGTTTCGCAGATTGTCGCCAATGCCCCGAAGACCGTCGACGGCTTCTTCATCGTGCCGAAGGTGGTTGAGTAATGAGTGACCTGACGAAACTGACGCTGAAGGCTGCGATTGACGGTCTGAAGGCGAAGACCTTTTCCTCGACCGAACTGACGGAGGCCTTTATCGGCGCCATCGAAACGGCGAACCCGGCGCTTAACGCCTATGTCGAGACGACCTTCGACAAGGCGCGCACGCAGGCCGCCGCCTCCGATGCCAAGCTGGCGAAAGGCGAGGGCGGAGCGCTGGAAGGCGCGCCGCTCGGCATCAAGGATCTCTACTGCACGGCCGGTGTCCGCACCACGGCCTGTTCAGGCATCCTGGAAAACTTCGTGCCGACCTACGAATCGACCGTAACCCAGAACCTGTGGGATCAGGGCGCGGTCATGCTCGGCAAGCTGAACATGGACGAATTCGCCATGGGTTCGTCGAACGAGACCTCTAAGTGGGGCAATGTCGTCAATCCGTGGAAGTCGCGCGGCTCCAATGCCGAACTGACCCCGGGCGGGTCTTCAGGCGGTTCGGCCTCGGCCGTTGCCGCTGATCTCTGTCTCGCCGCCACGGCTTCGGATACCGGCGGCTCGATCCGCCAGCCCGCCGCCTTTACGGGTACTGTGGGCATCAAGCCTACCTATGGCCGCTGCTCGCGCTACGGCATGGTGGCCTTCGCCTCGTCGCTCGATCAGGCCGGCCCGATCACCAAGACGGTGGAAGACGCCGCGATCATGCTGCAGGCCATGTGCTCACACGATGTCAAGGATTCGACCTCACTCGACCTGCCGGTGCCGGATTTCTCGTCCTTTATTGGCAAGTCGGTCAAGGGACTGCGCATTGGCATCCCCGATGAATATCGTCTCGACGGCATCCCCGCCGAGATCGATGCCCTCTGGGAACAAGGCATTGCCTGGCTGAAGGATGCCGGTGCCGAGATCGTTCGCATCTCCCTGCCGCACACCAAATACGCTTTGCCGTGCTACTATATCATCGCCCCGGCGGAAGCCTCGTCGAACCTCGCGCGCTATGACGGCATGCGCTTCGGTCACCGCACGGGCGCCGCGCAGTCACTTACCGATGTCTACGAGCTGTCGCGCTCGGAGGGCTTCGGCAAGGAGGTCAAGCGCCGTATCATGATCGGCACCTATGTGCTGTCAGCCGGCTTCTATGATGCCTACTATGTCAAGGCGCTGAAGGTTCGCCGCCGCATCGCCGAGGACTTCACCAAGGCATTTGAAGCTTGCGATGTCATCCTGACGCCGGCCACGCCGTCTGCCGCCTTCGAGTTGGGCGACCAGGCCAAGGCCGCCGATCCGGTGCAGATGTATCTCAACGACGTCTTTACGGTCACTACTAACCTGGCCGGCCTGCCGGGCATGAGCGTGCCCGCCGGTATCGACAGCCAGGGCCTGCCGCTTGGCCTGCAGGTTATCGGCAAGACGCTGGACGAAGGCACGGTGCTGAATGTCGGCGCGGTGCTGGAAAAGGCAGCTGCCTTCACCACTCGCCCCGCCAAGTGGTGGTAGCGGAAAACGAACAAGGCTGGTAGGCTGGTTAACAGCGGCCGGCGATTTTAGCCTCCCGCCGGATAGCGGGAGGCTTTTTCATGTTCGGGCCTTTGGTAGTTGCGATGATGCTTGTGTCCGACGGCGCGCCGGCCCAGGTGTCTGCGCCGGCGGAGCCACCGCCATCTTCAAAGGCGGAGCTGGAAGACTTCGCCAAGGGCTGCGCTGCCGTTTATTTGCTGACGAGCGAAACCGCGACAGGCTTTCAGCAGAGTGATGCCATGGTCCGGGGCGCCAGCACGGTTGATTATTACCGGCAGTCGACGGAGCTGAGCGCGGAAGAGACGAACCGCAATATTACGGACATGCGCGATCGCCTGGCGGAACGACTGGCGAAGGTGCCGACGCCCCCGTTGAGCGAACTGCGTGCCAATTGCGATGCCGCCTTCGTGCCTGCGGGGAAATAAAGGGCAGGGGGTAACTTGCCGAAACCCGCGGTTCATCTTACACTTGAAGACTGTATTTTCATTGCCGCTGGGAGTGGCAGAGTAACATGCGTAGATTGACCCTTGGTCTGGCCCTGGTTGCGGCCGCTTCTTTTCTCTCCATGCCGGTGATGGCGCAGGAGGCTGCCCCGGACTTGGATCAGGCGCCGGATGCGGACAGTCCGTCGGATCAACAGATTGCCAATATGGCTCTGGTCTGCGTGGCGACCTATGACCTGGTGCTGGCCAAGCAGCCCTCTGGTCCGGTGGCGGACGATGCCGCCGATGCGCGCGACCTGGCGAAATCCATATATATCGAGGCCAGTCAGACCGACGAGGACACGGCCGACGAGGACATTGCGCGCGTCGACTTGGCGCTGGCCACGGCGATCAGCAGCGGCAAGGGCGATCTGAACGAATATCACTCGACCTGCGACAGCCTGCTTTCGGATGAAGATCCGGACGCGGCGTATAGCCCTACGGCCAATATTTCTTAATTCGCGGCTTCGCTGTGCGGCGCCAGCCAGACATCGGCGGTCTCGGTGACCGGATAGATATTCATGCCTTCCGCGCCCGGCGGAATGACGGCGATGTCTTCCGGTGACGGCAGGTGCGAAAACTGGCTGGCTACGGCCACGCCGGCGCCGGTCAGGGTGGCGGCAAACAGACCCAGACTAATCGTCAGGGCGTTAATGTATGAGGGTTTGCGGAGGGGCGGCAGGTTCCAGTAAACCGAATAGGTGCCGGGATGGGTTGTGTCCAACATGTCTGATCTCGTGCCAATGACCGCTAAGGTCCGCCTCACCTGGGTCTCGCCCGACATTAACCATGGGTGCGTAAGATTTCAGTGCGCGCTGAAAGCATGGATATAGGCGGATCGTCAGGGCTGGCCTTTGCCGCTTTCTTGCATTTGGTGTGGAACGGCTCCCTCGCCAGTTCGTTGAATTTGTATCTAAAGCTTGTGTTCGTGGCGCTTTTGGGCACAATCGGCGAAAATAGCCGGGACCGGAGCCTTCCATGAATACCACCGTCACCGCACACCCCAAGGAAATTACCGTTCGCGGCATTATCCTCGGTGTGCTGATAACCCTGATCTTTACCGCCGCGCAGGTCTATCTCGGCCTCAAGGTCGGCCTGACCTTCGCCACTTCGATCCCGGCGGCGGTGATCTCCATGGCTCTGCTGCGTTTTGCCAAGAGCGCCACGATTCAGGAAAACAATATCGTTCAGACGATTGCCTCGGCGGCGGGCACCCTGGCTTCGGTGATTTTCGTGTTGCCGGGCCTGATCATCATCGGCTGGTGGAAAGACGTACCCTTCTTCATCACCTTTGGCGCCTGCGCCATCGGCGGCGTGCTGGGGGTCATGTACACCATGCCCCTGCGCCGGGCGCTGGTATCGCAATCGAGCCTGCCCTATCCGGAAGGCGTGGCGGCGGCGGAAGTACTGCGCGTCGGCACCTCGTCGCGGGAGGGAGCGGCGGAAGGCGCGGCCGGCCTGTGGGCGGTGATTCTCGGTTCAGTGACCTCGGCGCTCTATGCCGCGGGTGCGGCTTCGAAGTTCCTTGCCGGTGAAATCTCGGCCTATTTCAAGGTCAATTCGTCCACCGGCGTTTCCGGCATGGCCGGTTCGTCCTCGCTGGCCCTGGTCGGTGCCGGGCACCTGATGGGGATTACGGTCGGTATCGCCATGTTCTTCGGCCTGTTTCTCGCCTGGGGCGTCGGTGTGCCGATTCTCTCAACCTTCCAGATCGATTCCTTCTGGCCGCTGCATCTGGTGGCAGCCCATCCCGATCCGGCCCTTTCGGTGGAAGACTATGCCGAAGGCATCCGCTCCAGCCAGATTCGCTTTATCGGAGCTGGCGCCATCGGCATGGCCGCCATCTGGACCATTGGCAAGCTGATCCTGCCGGTGTGGGGCGGTCTGATGTCGGCCCTGGAAGCCGGCCGTGCCCGCAAGGCAGGAACCTATGACCTGCCGCGTTCGGAACACGACCTGCCGGTCTGGATCGTCGGCCTGGTTATCCTGATCTCGATGGTGCCTGCGGGCTGGCTGCTGTCCGGGTTCCTGGCGGGCGGTCCCCTGACCGACCTGGCCTTGCCGCTGGTCATTGCCGGCGTGCTCTATATCATTGTCGCCGGTCTGCTGGCGGCGGCCGTCTGCGGCTATATGGCGGGGCTGATCGGCTCGTCCAACTCCCCGGTTTCCGGCATCGCCATCCTGACCGTACTGGGCGCCGCCGTCATCGTCGGCATGATCGGTTACAAGTTCACCGGCCCGAATGTCGAGACGGCGCTGATCGCCTTTACCCTGATGGTCACCACGGTCGTGCTGGCCGTGGCGGTGATCGGGAACGACAATCTGCAGGACCTCAAGACCGGTCAACTGGTCGATGCCACGCCGTGGAAGCAGCAGGTCGGCCTGATCATCGGCGTGCTGGCCGGCGCCGTGGTCGTGCCGCTGACCCTCAACCTGCTGAATAATGTCTGGGGTTTCCCCGGCGATCCGAACTTCCATGCCATCGACGTCAAGGGCGGCACGCTCAATGCGCCGCAGGCCGTGCTGATCTCCACTCTGGCCAAGGGCGCCATCGGCGGTCATCTGCCGCTGGGCTATCTCGGCATCGGCTGCGTGGTCGGCATTCTGCTGATCGCCATCGATGAGGGGCTTCGCCTGTCGTCTGCCGGCAAGTTCAGCCTGCCGCCGTTGGGTGTCGGTCTGGCCATCTACCTGCCGGCCTCGGTGACGGCGCCGGTCGTGGTCGGAGCGGTTGCCGGCTGGATCTTCGTCAAGCTGATCGCGAAAATGAAGACGAAGGATATTGCCGATCGTCTGGGCGTGCTGATCGCTTCCGGCTTTATTGTCGGGGAGAGCCTGTTCAACGTGGTCTATGCCGGCCTGATTGCCGGGACCAAGAACCCGGACATTATCGCCATCCCGACACCGACGCCTGCGGGGCTGGGTATGCTGCTGGCACTGGGTATCGGGCTTGTGATCATCGTAGCCCTCTATATCTGGGCGGCCGGGCAAGCGAAAAAGATCGGCGATACGATCTGATCACGCACGAAAAATTGCACAAAACCCGCTTTCCCCGTCACGCAAAGACCGCTAAAACCCCGTTATGAGCAACGTAGCCGACCGCCCCGCCATCAACCCCATCCCGGCCGATGGCATCACCTATTATCTCCATCCGCATCCGCGTTCGCCTTTTTCGGAGGCCGTTCAGGTCGGGCAGGTGCTTTACCTGTCGGCGATGATCGGGCTCGATGAAAACGGCAAGCTGGCCGAGGGCTTCGAGAACGAGGTCAAGTCGATCATGGCCAATACGGCGGAGATCCTGAAGCGCTATGGTCTGGGCCTGGAGCATATCTTCAAGGCAACGGTCATGCTGACCGACATCACCAAGTGGGGGGATTTCAACCGCCTCTACAAGCCCTATTTCCATCCGGCGCAGTTGCCGGTGCGGACGGCCTTCGGGGTCACCAATCTGGCCTATGACGCCACGGTCGAGATCGAGTTCTGGGCCCATGTGCCGGTCAGCACTGAGGTTTAAGAAACGCCTCCCGAAAGGGAGGCGTTTTTCGTTTACGCGAGTAGCTTCTTCACGAAGGCGACGTAACCGTCCATCCAGCCCTGCAGGAACTTTTTCGTGCCGTCGTTGAGTTCGCCATTTTCAGTATAGAAGCCGTCCTTGATCGTCAGATAGACTTCCGGGCCTGAGAAGGCGGTAACGCCGACAGCGGCCAGCACATCGCGGGCGTGGGCCTGCATCACCGCCGTGCCAATGGCGCCGGGCGAGGCGCCGAACAGGCCGCCCGGTTTCTTGCCCCAGCTATTATGCCCCATCGGGCGTGAGCCGACATCGATGGCGTTTTTCAGCACGCCGGGCACGGAGCGGTTATATTCCGGCGAGATGAAGAGATAGGCTTGCGCCGCGGCAATCTGTTCCCGAAAGGCGATGACGGCCGGTGGCGGGCTTTCCTCGAAATCGAAATTATACAGCGGCAGGTCGCCGATCTCGACAAAGCGAAAGGTCAGACCGGGGGCGTTCAGTTTCACGACCTCATTTGCCAGCTTGCGGTTGATCGAGTCCTTGCGCAGGCTGCCGACGATAACGGCGACGGAAATATCACTCATGGCTTTCTCCGGATTTAAGCGAGACGCTGCTTGAGGAAGGCCAGAACCAGAATCTCCTCCGGCGTCAGTTGTTCATACTGCGCCTGGAGCGCCGTGTCGATTTCGCCGTTGATCTGATTGATCAGACTGCCGTCCATGTAGGCGTCGATGATTTGCGGATGAATATAGGACTTGCGGCAGACGGTGGGGGTATTGCCGAGCTTTTTCGACACGCGTTCGATAGCCGCCACCACATTCTTCTTGGCCTGTACTTCCGTATCGAATTCGGCATAGTCGTGCAGGGCGAGCGCGGCCAGAACCGTTCCGGTCCAGGTGCGGAAATCCTTGGCGGTGAAGGCTTCGCCGGTGATGGATTTCAGGTAGGCGTTGACGTCGCCGGAGGTGACATCGCGCACTTCGCCATTGTCATCGATATATTTGAACAGTTCCTGGCCATCGATATCGGCGCAGGCACGCACCACACGGGCGATGCGCCGGTCGGTCAGCTTGAGATTCCATTCCTTGCCGGACTTGCCCTTGAATCGGAAGCGGATAGTGTGGCCCGATACATCGACATGGCGGTGGCGCAGGGTGGTCAGGCCGTAGGATTGATTGGTTTTGGCGTATTCGTCATTGCCGACGCGGATCAGGGTCTTTTCCAGCAGGGTGACGACGGTGGCCAGTACCTTGTCGCGGGTCAGGCCGCGCTGTGACATATGCTCGGTGGTGACGGCGCGCAGCTTCGGCAGGAAGTCGCCGAAGGCCAGTATATGGCTGAATTTGGAGGCGTCGCGCAGAGTTCGCCATTCGACATGATAGCGGTACTGCTTGCGGCCCTTCGCATCTAAGCCGGTGGCCTGGATATGACCGTTGGCATGGGGGCAGATCCAGACATGCGTATAGGCCGGTGGAATGGCCAGCTTGCGGATGCGGGCGATGACGGCCGCGTCACGGATACGCTCGCCTTTGGTGTCGAAGAAATGGAAATGCTTGCCATAGCGCTTACGGGTAAAGCCGGGGCGGGCATCGCTGACATAGCGCAGGCCTTGTGCGCGGGCCTGGGCCTCGGCATGGCAGGGATCAAGATCGAGCAGGGCGGCGGTTTTCATGGCTCAAACCTGCGGGAGGAACGACGCGAATGCGATGAGAAGATGCGCGGAATTTAATAGGCGCGGCGTAAATGCCCTGAGGTGGCCATGACGGAAATGTCAGTTAACCCTTATTGGCGGGCATGATAGACAAGGCGCGCCGGGGACGCTTCAACAGGAAGACATTATGACGCACGCGCCGGATATGCCCCCTTCGACGGCCTTCAAACCGGAAGTCCTGAAACTGTTCGATAAATATGTGCACGGTCTGATCGATCGACGGGTCTTTCTCAGTCGCGCCGCCCGCTATACGGCGGGGGCCGCCGGCGCCCTGGCGACCCTGACGGCTTTGGCGCCGGATTTCGCCCGCGGTCAGCAGGTCAGTCCGGACGATGCGCATATCAAAACCGCCTGGGTCGATATTCCGTCACCGCAGGGTTACGGCACGATCAAGGCCTATGTGGCGCGGCCGGCCGAGGTCAAGGGCCCGCTGCCGGTGGTGCTTGTGGTTCATGAAAACCGTGGTCTCAATCCGCATATCGAGGACATCGCCCGCCGACTGGCCCTGGATAATTTCATTGCGATCGCGCCCGATGCCCTGACGACCCTGGGCGGATATCCCGGAGACGAGGATAAGGCGCGCGAGCTTTTCGGAAAACTTGACCAGACGAAGACGCAGGCTGATTTCGTGGCGGCGGCCGGTTATGCCCTGAAGATTGAAGGCGGCAATGGCGTGCTCGGCGTGGTCGGCTTCTGCTATGGCGGGGGTATCGCCAATCTTCTGGCGACCAAGATATCGGAACTGAAGGCCGCCGTGCCCTTTTATGGCGCGCCACCGCCGCTTAAGGATGTGCCGAATATCAAGGCGGAACTACTGCTGCATTTCGGCGGCAATGACCAGCGGGTCAATGCCCTGTGGCCGGAGTACGAGGCAGCGCTCAAGGCGGCCTTTATCCGCTATCATGCCTTTGTCTATGAAGGCGCTGAGCATGGCTTCAACAACGATACCACGCCGCGCTTCAATCCGGAGGCCGCCAAGCTGGCCTGGACCCGTACACTGGAACTTTTCAACCGGACCTTACGCGCCTGATCATTTCTTTACGGGGGCTTTTGGCTTTCCTCCTGCGATCCTTACCTGCCGGCGCGTAGGGTAGTGGGGAAAAGAGGAGCGTTCCCATGGCCTTGCGTCCCTACTGGAGCGGCACGATCCGTCTGTCGCTCGTCTCCCTGCCGGTAAACATGTATCTGGCGGTCAACCGGCAGAAGACCATCGCCTTCCATGAAATCTACCGTCCGACCGGCGAGCGGGTGCATCATGCCCTGATGGCGGGGGACAAGCCGGTTGAGCGCGACGATCTGGTCAAGGGCTATGAGGTGGAGAAGGGCGAATATGTTCTGATCGAGCCGGATGAGATCAAGGCCCTGAAAATCCCCTCCAGCCAGGTGCTCGATATCGCCGAATTTGTCGGCGTGGACGATATCGATGATGTCTATATCGAGACGCCCTATTTCATCGCGCCGGATGGCAAGGGCAATGACGCCACCTTTTCGGTGATCCGCGATGCCTTGCGGTCGTCGAAAAAGGTGGCGGTGGGGCAACTGGCGATCGGCGGGCGTGAGCGACTGTGCCGGATACGGCCGTTTGGCAGCGGCATGATCCTGGAGACCCTGCGTTATGAGGATGAGATACGCGAGGAAGACCCGTATTTCGATGACATTCGCGACCGCAAGCCGGACAGTGAAGAGGTCGAGCTGGCGCGGGAACTGATCAAACGCAAGACCCGCAGTTTCAATCCCAGTCAGTTCCACGATCATTACCGTGAGGCCCTGCAGGAACTGATCGACGCCCGCGCAGAACATCGCGAGCCACGCGAGGTTCTGGAGGAAAAGCCGGTGGCCAAGGTGATCAACCTGATGGATGCGTTGCGCCAGTCATTACGGGAAAAAGGCGGCGAGGAGACGCCTGTTCGCAAGGCGCCGGCGCGGTCACGTACCCGAAAGGCGACGCCGCCGAAGTCAGACAAGCCCAAGAGACCCACCCGGAAAGACGCGGCCAGAAAGGCAGGCTAGATGGCTGATAATCTCGAAACATACCGCCGGAAGCGTGATTTCAAGATCACTGCCGAGCCGGAGGGGATTGTCAAGACAACGACCGGGCATCGCTATCTGATCCAGAAACACGCGGCGACCCGGCTGCATTATGATTTCCGGCTGGAACTGGACGGCACGCTGAAATCCTGGGCGGTGACCAAGGGACCAAGCCTCGATCCGGCCGACAAACGCCTGGCGGTCGAGGTCGAGGATCACCCGGTGAGTTACGGCACGTTCGAAGGCACGATCCCCAAGGGGCAGTATGGCGGCGGCACGGTCATGCTGTGGGACGAGGGGAGCTGGGAGCCGATTGGTGATCCGCACGAAGGACTGAAGAAAGGCGATTTCAAGTTCCGGCTGAATGGCAAACGTCTGCAAGGGGAATGGGTGCTGGTGCGGATGAAACCGCGTCCGCAGGACAAGAATCGTAAGGATGGGGGCAGTCACAACTGGCTGCTGATCAAGCATGAGGACGGCTATTCGCGCGAAGGCGATCATGACCAGTACCTGATCGATAACGACACCAGCATCGTCAGCGGCCGGACCATGGACGAGATCGCGGCAGGCGAGGGCGGCGGCAAGGTGTGGAAATCGGGCAAGGCTGTAAAAGCCGTGCCGCAAAAGACGGCAACGACGCCCAGACTGAAATTTATTGAACCGGAACTGGCGACCCTGGCCGATGCCATCCCGACCGGTAAGGACTGGCTGCACGAGGTCAAGTTCGATGGCTACCGCACCCTGGCCTATGTTGAGGACGGACATGTGCGGATGCTGACGCGCACGGGCCTCGACTGGACGCCCAAGTTCCAGGCCCTCGCCGACCGGCTGGAGGGCTTGGGCGTAAAGTCGGCCATTATCGACGGGGAGATCGTGGCGCTGAACGCGGTGGGGCGGTCAAGTTTCACGGAACTGAAGAACGCGCTTTCCGCTGGCCAGAGCGCTGACCTGCAATATTATGTCTTCGACCTGTTGCATTTGAATGGCGAAGACCTGCGCGGCTTGCCTCTGCTGGACCGCAAGACGCGGTTGGCCGACCTGCTCAAGGGCAAGAGTTTCGAGGGCCGTATCAATTTCAGCGACCACTTCTTTGAGGCTGATACGGGTTTCCTGAACAAGATCTGCGGCATGGAAATGGAAGGCCTGCTCTGCAAGCGCGCCGATGCCCCCTATGTCAGCGGCCGGGCGAAGGCGTGGCTCAAGGTCAAGTGCCATAAGCGTCAGGAGTTTGTCATCGGTGGTTTTTCCGACCCGACCCATGCGGAGCGCGGTATCGGCGCCATTCTGCTGGGTTATTACGAGGAGGAAAAGTTCGTTTATGCCGGCAAGTGTGGCACGGGGTTCGACCGCGAGACCTCGGTGGCATTGCGCAAGGCGCTGGATCGGCTGGAAGCGGCCCAAAGCCCGTATGATGACAAGCTGCCGGCCGATGCGCGGCGCGGTGTGCATTATGTGACGCCGAAACTGGTTTGCGAGGTCGAGTTTACCGAATGGACCGATGACGGCCGCCTGCGTCATCCGTCTTTCCAGGGGCTACGCGAAGACAAACCGGCGCAAGAGGTGGGGCGCGACCGCGAACTGCATGTGACAAAGGCCATTATGGAAGCTGATCCGTCGCCCGCCACCAAAACCAAAGCCAAAGCCGGCGACGCCGAAGTGGCGGGCATCCGTATCTCGCATCCGGAGCGGGTGATCTTTCCGGCGCTGGGCGTCACCAAGCTGCAGCTGGCCGAGTATTATGACCGTATCGCCGATCGGATGCTGCCCTATATCATCAATCGGCCGATTTCGATGCTGCGCTGTCCGGAAGGGCTTTCGGATACCTGCTTCTTTCAGCGCCATATCGGCCGGGGTGGGATGGCGCATATCTACGATACCGGCGTGAAGGTTAAGGGACGTGACGAAGACTATGTCATGATCAGGGATCGTGCGGGCCTGATCACCCTGGTCCAGTGGGGCGTCATCGAAATCCATCCGTGGGGTGCGATGGCCAGTGCGCCGGACAAGCCGAGCCAGATGATCTTCGATCTCGATCCCGATCCTGAAACGCCGTGGGAAAACGTCATTGAAGGTGTGCTCGAAGTGAAGGCGCGACTGGATGAGTTTGGCCTCAAGGCCTTTCTGAAAACGACCGGGGGCAAGGGGCTGCATATCGTCGTTCCCCTGATGCCGAAACACACATGGGCGACGATCAAGCCCTTCACGCGCGCCATCGCCCATTCCATGGCGCATGACCAGCCGGATCGATACGTGGCCGTGGCATCTAAGGCGGCGCGCAAGGGCAAGATATTTGTCGACTATCTCCGCAACGACCTGACTGCCACCGCCGTGGCGCCCTACGCCGTGCGGGCCAGAGAAGGGGCCGGGGTGGCGACGCCACTGTTCTGGGACGAGCTTTCGGTGAAACTGAAGCCGACAGACTATAATATCGGCACGATTACCGAACGCGTGGCGCAGCTGAAAAACGACCCGTGGGCTGGTTTCCTGACCACGGAACAGACGATCCGGGAGGATGTCCTGACGGCGCTCGGCATCGACATCACTTGATCTTGCCGGGAGAGGTTGTTAAGCGGAGGCATTCAATGGAGACTGCCCTGTGACCACCGCCGAAGCCCTCGAAAAAATCTACGAATCGCTCGCCAACGACAATCTCGAACTCGACGCGGCGATCAGGGATCTCAAGGCGGCGCTGGCAGCGGAAGGCCTGAAGGAAGCTGTGGTGGAGCCGACGCGCCTGGCGCAAAACAACCGTCAGGGCCGCAAGCTGATGCAATCCTATTTCAAGAAAAAAGGCGTGACGGTCACTTTCGCGCCGTGATCTTATCCGCTGCGGCATGAACGCGGTCATGCTAACGCCGTTATTATGGGTTTCGTTGTCCTTCCGGAGAGCGGAAACACATGCATCTATCATACAAAATCTTGATTCCCGTCCGCGCTTGCGCAACAGTGACACCTGTCCGGTGTTTCTGGCGGTGTTTTTGGCGCACAACAGGCGAATTCGGCCAGGGTCGATAAAGCGGCTGAATAGGGTAGGTTATAATGAAATATCTTTCGCATAGTTTGATGGCCGTATCGGCCGCGCTGATGGGCTTTGCCACTCAGGCGCATGCCCAGATGGTGCCGCAAGGGGCCTCGCCGATCTCCAACGCGCTTGACTGGATCCAGGGCACGCTGATGGGCAAGGTGGCGACCACCGTGGCCGTCATCGCCGTGGCGGCCGTTGGTTTCATGATGCTGACCGGCCGGATGAACTGGCGTTTCGGCGCTACCGTGATCGTGGGCTGCTTCATCCTGTTTGGGGCCGCCACCATCGTCGGCGGCATCCAGGCGGTCGCCAACTAGAATGTCGGACCTTATCAAGTCTCCGGTATTCAAGGCCCTGACCCAGCCGCAGATGTTTGCCGGCGTCACCTACAGCTACTTCATAATCAATGCGGTGCTGACGACCGAGGCCTTCCTGATTTTCCGCTCTTTCTGGGCCTTTGCCGTGGCGCTGATCGTTCATGCCATAGGCTATCTGGCCTGCCTGCGTGAGCCGCGCATCTTCGATCTATGGCTGACCCAGGTGTCGCGCTGCCCGCGCGTGCGCAATTATCGCCTCTGGCGCTGCAATTCCTACCATCCCTGATACTGGATACCCATGGCCGACGGTCCCAAGACATTGAGTGGTTTCGGCAGCTGGTTTGCGAAAGAGCAGCGCGTCGGTGATCGGCTGCCCTATGATCGCCTGCTCGATGACCGCACCATCGTGCTGCGTGACGGTTCGCTGATGCAGTCGCTCTATCTTGAAGGCTTTGCCTTCGAGACGGCCGATACTGATGAGGTCAATCACCGCCAGATTATCCGCGCCGCTGCCTTGCGCGCGGTCGGATCTTCGCGCTTCGTGCTCTATCATCATATCGTCCGCCGGCGGGTCAGTGTCGGGCTGCAATCGAGCTTCGACGATCCGGTGTGCAACCTGATCCAGCGCAAGTGGCAGAGCCGGCTTTCCAGCCGGCAGTTGTTCGTCAATGACCTGTTCATCACCATTGTCCGGCGCAATCCCAAGGGCAAGGTCGGCTTTGCCGAGAGCGTCGCTAATCTGTTCGGGCGCGGCATGGGCGAAAACAGTCAGGCGGCCGGCCTGGCGCGCGATCACAAGGAACTGCAGGCGGCCACCGAAGCGCTCCAGGCCGCGCTCCAGGCCTATGGGCCGCGCGTGCTGGGCGGTTACGAGACGGCGAACGGGCGCTGTTCGGAACCGCTGGAGCTGCTGTCGGCGCTCTATAATGGCGAGATGCGTCCGGTGCTGCGTCCGGGCAGCGACCTGGGGCAATATATCCCCTATCGCCGGGTCAGCTTTGGCGTGGAGGCGCTGGAGCAGTCGTCTATTGGCGACGGCAAGGATTTCTCGGCCATACTGTCGCTGAAGGACTATCCGCCGCACGCCACGCCCGGCATGTGCGACGCCATCCTGCGCCTGCCGTTCGAAATGACCCTGACGGAGAGCTTCGCCTTTGTCGACCGCCAGATCGGGATGGAACGCATCAACCTGGCCCTGCGCCGCATGCGCGCCGCCGATGAGGAGGCCATGTCGCTGCGCCAGGGGCTGATGGCGGCCAAGGACGATCTGGCCACTGGCGGGATGGGTTTGGGTGAGCATCATATGAGCCTGCTGGTGCGGGCCAAATCCTTGAATGCGCTCGATCCGGCGGTGGCCCAGGCCCTGGCGGCGCTAGCCGACCTGGGCGCCGTGGCGGTGCGTGAAGACATCAATCTGGAAGCGGCCTTCTGGGCGCAGTTCCCCGGCAATGAACCCTACATCGCCCGCAAGGCGCTGATCTCGACGGCGGCCTATGCCTCCTTCGCGTCGCTGCACGGTTTTCCGATCGGTCAGCCGGAAGGCAACCACTGGGGGCAGGCGGTCAGCGTCTTCGAGACCTCTTCGGGCACGCCCTACTATTTTAATTTCCACAAGGCCGATCTCGGCAATTTCACCGTCATCGGGCCATCGGGTTCCGGCAAGACGGTGGTGCTTAACTTCCTGGCGGCGCAGGCACAGAAGTTTAAGCCGCGCACCGTGCTGTTTGACAAGGACCGAGGGGCGGAAATCTTTATTCGCGCCATCGGCGGGCACTACGCCACCCTGCGGCCCGGCGAGCCGACCGGCTTCAATCCGTTGCAACTGACGGATAACCCGGGCAATCGTGCCTTCTTACGGTCGCTGATCGCGCAACTGCTGCATCGCCCGGACCAGCCGCTCAATTCAGAAGAAGAGGCGATCATCTCCGAGGCGGTCGACGCCAATTTCGAGCAGGAACCGCAATATCGCCGCCTGCGCTTCTTCCGCGAACTGCTGGGCGGGGTGCGCCGACCGACTCACGGCGATCTGGCCGCCAGACTCAATCCCTGGGTCGGTGAGGGTGAATACGCCTGGCTGTTCGACAATGCCGAAGACGAGCTGGATATGGAGGCCCGCACGCTGGGTTTCGATATGACCCTGCTGCTCAATGACCCGACCTTGCGCACCCCCTGCATGATGTATCTGTTCCAGCGCGTCGAGGAGCGTCTGGACGGTACGCCAACCCTCATCATCATCGACGAGGGCTGGAAGGCGCTGGATGACGAGGTGTTCGCCGCCGCCATCCGTAACTGGATGAAGACGCTGCGCAAACGCAATGCCATCCTCGGTTTCGGTACGCAGTCGGCCAGCGATGCGCTCGACAGCCGTATCTCCTCGGCGATCATCGAGCAGGCGGCCACGCAGATATTCATGCCCAATCCGCGGGCGCAAGCTGAGGATTACTGCGACGGCTTCGGCCTGACCCAGCATGAGCTCGACCTGATCCGGGCCCTGCCGCCGCATGCCCGCGCCTTCCTGGTCAAGCACGGCAACCATTCGGTGGTGGCGCGTCTCGACCTCTCCTCCATGCCGGATATCCTGACTGTGCTTTCCGGCCGCGAGGCCAGCGTGCGCCATCTCGATGACCTGCGCGCACAGCATGGCGATGCGCCTGAAAACTGGTGGCAGGCCCTGGTCGGTACGCCGTGGCCGGAAGAGGCCGCAGCCAAGCGTAAAGGGCTGGCGTGATGCAGATCGGTTATTGCCCCGCCATCAGCCTGGTCGGCGAAACCTCGGTATCGGGGTCGCTCTATGCCATGGATTGCCATATCAATGCGGCGGTCGAGATAGGTTATAACCGTCTGTTCGGATCGGGCGGGGTATTTGGCTATGCCCTGACGGCCATGCTGATCGTCTATGTAGGCCTCCTCGCCATTGGCTTTTTGACGGGCCGCACGCGACTGACCGTTATGATGATGAGTCCGCGCATCATGACCATGGTGCTGGTGCTGACCTTCGTGTCCTACTGGCCGGCCTATCACGCCGTCTTCTACGGTCTGATGATGGGCGGCCCGGACGAGGTGGCGGCGGCGCTGCTGGGCCAGCGCGGCAGTGCGGTGATGAATTTCGCCCAGAGCCTGGACAACCTGTTCGTCCACTTCGCCGAGATCGCCAAAAAGCTCGACCCGGCCTATGGCGTCAATGCCAACAATCCCGGCAATGTCGTCACGACCACGGCGCAGCAGACCCTCATCCTGCCGCACAGCATGCCGGTGACCCTGTTCTGGCTGTCGGGTCTGTGCCTGCTTGTCTCGACGCTCGGCGTGCTGATCCTGACCCGGTTGGTGCTCTATCTGCTGCTGATCCTGGGGCCCGTATTTATCATCTTCGCCCTGTTTCCGCAGACGCGCGGCCTGTTCAATGGCTGGCTGCGCACCACCTTCGTCTTCGCCCTGTCGCCACTTTTGACCGTACTCGGCGGAACGGCGGCTCTGATGCTGTTCGTGCCGTTGATCGAGGCCATCGGTAACGATCCGACGGCAGCAGTCAATTCAGTGCAGCCCATGGTGATCCTGTTCATCGGTTCGGTTATCTATTGCGCCTTCCTCTTTACCCTGATGTGGGTGGCGGCCTCGCTGGTGCGGGACTGGCAGGCGGCCCTGCGCGAAAAGCCGGCCAGCGACCTGCCGATGATGAGCATGACCGGGCAGGGGACGCAGGCCGCGATCTGGCAGACGGCCGGCGTCAATGCCTTGCGTGGCGGCATGACCGTGCCGGCCAGCGATGCCTATGCCCGCACCGATCCGATGGTGACCGCCATCAGCCGCAGCGCCGATGTGGCGGCAGGCGTGACCGGAGGCACAGCAAGCCGGACCGAAACCCTGGGACTTTACGATCCTCAGGGCAGGCAGGGCGGCGCCGACCGCTTCAGCCGTGTTCAGGGGCTCGGCCAGCGCTTCCGCAATCCGTCGGTCATGCCGAACCTGACGACGCCCTCCCCGAGGACCGGGCCCAAAGGGACTGATCTATGATAAAAAAAGCTCTACTGACACTAATAGCTGCCTTGCCTTCTGTCGCTCTCGCCCAGAGTTACGAGCCGGACAGCCGTCTGCGTACGATCGATTACGACCCGGCGGCGGTGGTAAGGCTGGAAGGCTGCCAGAATTTCCAGACCATGATTACCCTGGCATCGGATGAGCATGTCGAGAATGTCGGGGTTGGCGATTCCGCCGCCTGGCAGGTAACGCCGAACAAGCGCGGCAATCTGATCTTCGTCAAGGCCATTGCCGCCAAGGGCTATACCAACATGTCGGTGGTTAGCGACAAGCGCAGCTATAGCTTCGAACTGCGCATGGCGTCGGAATCGGATTGCGCCCATGGCCGCCTGACCTACGAACTGCGCTTCCGCTATCCGCCGGCGCCAAGTTCCGGCGGCACGACGGTCAATCCGGCGCCGGCGCCCGATCCCAATGCCTTCCTGCCGGTGCCGGAAAAGCGCAATGCCGCCTATACCTTCACCGGCGCTTCGGACCTGGTGCCGATCCGCGTGTTCGATGACGGTATATCGACCTATATGAAATGGGCTGTCGGTGTTACGGCACCCGCTGTCTATGCGCTGAATTCCGACAATACCGAGAGCATCGTCAACTATGCCTCGCGCGGCGACTATTTCGTCGTCGAGCAGGTGGCGCCGGGTTTTGTCTTGCGCCGTGGCGATGAAAAGGCCGTGCTTTATAATGACACCTACACCGTGCAGGGGCTGGACAGTCAGTCGCCCAAGCCGCGCGGCCGGAACGGGAGTGCCAAGTAATGGCTGCTGGAACACGTCTGCCGCCAGGCAATGACCCCCGATTGAAGATCGATTCCGAGGAACTCGACGCCGCCAATATCCAGGCGATGCCGCAGGTCGCCAGAGCCTCCAATGGCGTTGGTCTGGCTCTCGGTGTGATCGGCATACTGGGGCTGGGCGCCCTGACCTGGTTCGGTCTTTCGGGCGAAAAGCCGCACAGTCGCCAGTTGCCCCCCCCGTCGCAACAGATGCAGATGCCGCAAAGGTCCATGCGTCAGGGGCCTTCGGTGTTGCCGCCGATCGACCCGTCGGTCAATCCGGTGCAGGGGCCTGAACCACAATCCCTCCTGGTCCAGCCGCCGGTGCAGGGGGCACCCGTGCCCCAGCCCGCACCGCCTGCCGTCGATAACGGCACACGGGCCCCGGCCATGGTCGTCGACAATAGCGTACCTGCGTCCCAGACAGCGGCCCAGCAACAGGCAGCCGCCACGGCAGCGGCAGCTGCTGCGGCAAAACCGGTCAACAGCAACGATGCTTTCGTGGCGTCGCAGACGGCCAATGTGTCGCAAAAGGCAATGAAGATCGGCGATCCGTCGCGCGTGGTGCCGCAAGGAGCGGTGATTCCGGCCGTGCTGGAAACGGCGATCAATTCCGACCTGCCAGGTTATACGCGCGCCATTGTTTCGCGCGATATCCGCAGCTTCGACGGCACCAACATCCTGATCCCGCGCGGGTCGCGCCTGGTGGGGCAATATAAGTCCGGCCTGACTAGCGGTGAAACCCGTGCCTTTATTATCTGGGACCGTCTGATCCGCCCGGACGGGTTATCTGTGCAGCTGGCCTCGCCGGCGACCGACGATCTCGGTCAGGCCGGTGCTTCCGGCAAGGTGAACAGCCATTTCGCCAAGCGCTTTGGATCGGCCATCCTGCTGTCGGTGGTCAACGGGCTTTCCACCATTGCCAGCGGCAAGAGCTCCTCGACTATCGTTATCGGTACGTCGGGTGATGCCTCTGGCGTGATTGGCGAAGCGCTTTCCAACGACATCAAGATCCCGCCGACCATTAAGGTGCCGCAGGGAGCATCGATCCAGGTCTTCGCCGCCCGCGACCTCGATTTCAACCAGTAGGGAACAGCGGATGCTCGTGGCCGAAGACAGCGTGGTGGCTCTGGATGGCGTATATCTGCGCACCTATCTGCGGCCGTTCCTGCCGTTCCTGGAGCGCGAGGACGTCACCGAAATCCTTGTCAATCAGCCGGGCGAGGTGTGGGTTGAGGTCTCCGGTCAGCCCCACATGCAGCGGATTGAAAATCCGGAGATCGACGATCTGCTTCTGAGCCGGCTGGCGGCGCAGATTGCCCGGGTGGCGCACCAAGGCATCAATCGCGAAAATCCCCTGCTGGCCGCCTCCCTGCCGAGCGGCGAACGTGTCCAACTGGTTGGCCCCCCGGCCGCGAAGCACTGGGCCATGGCCATCCGTCGCCACCGCATGGTCGATCTGTCGCTGGAAGCCTATGATCGCGGCGCCATTCCGGATATCGGCGGCAAGGTCAAACGCGACGATCTCGCCTATGCCCGCAAGGAACCGATCCGCTTTCTGAAGGAAGCGGTGGCGGCGCGCAAGACGATCCTGGTCTCGGGCGGCACGTCCTCCGGCAAGACCACATTTCTCAACGCCATGCTGAAGACGATACCGGCGCAGGAACGTATCATCCTGGTCGAGGATACGCCTGAAATCGCCGATAATCATGCCAACTGCCTGCGTCTGGTGGCGGTAAAAGGCGAGATGGGCGAGGCGCGTGTCACGATCAACGACCTGCTGCAGGCCAGTTTGCGTCTACGGCCTGACCGGATCATTGTTGGGGAAATCCGCGGCGAGGAGGCGGTGACCTTCCTGCGCGCCATCAATACCGGCCATCCCGGCTCCTTCACCACGGTCCACGCCAATACACCGAAGGGAGCGCTGGAACAGATCGCCCTGATGGTGATGCAGTCGGGCACCCAGCTGAGCCGGCAGGAAACCCTGTCTTATGCGTCATCCCTGATCGATGTGGTGGTGCAGCTGTCGCGCGTGGGCGGCGAACGGATCATCAGCGATATCGACCTGCCGGCGCGGATTGGCTGATTTCAAGGCGTTAGGTTTCCATCTGAAACCTTCTTGTCTTTCTTGAAATAAAACCGTCGGTCTTTTGGCCGCATTCCTCCCTCACACTCATGCCTTTAAGTCCGGGGAGTACATATGTCAGAGCACCATCAAAATGAACCCGCGCACAAGGAAGTGGGCAGTCTGGAAGACCTTATCCAGTCAGGGTTGACGCCTTCGCGTCGGCGCGCCCTTTTCATGCTGGGCGGGTCTGCAGCGTCCGTCAGCGTGCTGGCGGCTTGCGGCGGCGGTGGATCGTCAGGCGGTAGCGCGAGTTCAAGCAGCAGTTCATCCTCATCTTCCAGCTCGGCTTCATCGAGCGCGTCTTCCAGTTCAAGCAGCTCAAGCAGTTCCAGTTCCTCGTCTTCTTCGGCGACCGGTGAATGCACAGTGGCAGCGACGGAAACCAATGGTCCCTACCCGGCGGACGGCACCAATTCGGTTAATGGTTCGATCGTGAATGTGTTGACCCAAAGTGGCGTGGTTCGCAGCGATATCACCACCAGCTTTGGCAGCTATTCCGGTACGGCGGCCGGTGTGCCATTGACCCTGACAATCACGGTGGAGGACTACAGCCTGGGTTGCACGCCGCTGGAAGGCTATGCCGTATACATCTGGCATTGCGACCGCTCTGGCCTCTATTCGCTTTATTCATCGGGCGTTACGGCACAGAATTATCTGCGCGGGGTACAGGAAACCGACGCCAATGGCCAGGTGACCTTCACCACCATTTTCCCGGCCTGTTACAGCGGGCGGATGCCGCATATCCATGTCGAGGTCTATGCCAGTCTGTCGACAGCGACGACCTCGAACAATGCCGTGAAAATCACGCAACTGGCCTTTGACCGGACGACCTGCGAGACGGTCTATAACAATGCCACCGGCTATAGCGCCAGCGTCAGCAATCTCGCCGCGATCACCTTCGCTTCGGATAATGTCTTCAGTGACGATACCTCGGCGCAGCTTGCGGCGGCGACAGTCAGCCTGAGTGGCGATTATACCAGCGGCTTTACCGGAACCGTATCGGTGGCCGTGGCGTAATAAAAAAGCGCGCCATCGGCAGATGGCGCGCTTTCAATTCAGATGATCGTCGGATCAGTTGCTGACGTAATAGGTCGCGCTGTTGCCCGTGGCACGGGCCGTCGAGACGACTGAACGGCCCTTGGAAACCGAAGCCGTGGCGGTGGCATTGACGTCGGAATTGTTGGTCTGGGTATTGTCCACGCCCATATCGGCCTGACAGGCCGCACAGGCATAGCCCACTGCCGAATTGCCGGTGGCATCGGCGGTAGCGTAAGCGTCCCAACCCTCATTGCCCACAATGGATGCTGTGACATCGACCCCACCAGAAGACAGTTGGGTGTTGTCGATGCGCAGGTACACATCGTTATTACCGGCGACCATGCTGTTGCCGGTGCCGGAAGCGTTGGCATAGATCGCGCCATATTCGTCGGCCTGGAGCACCGCCTGCGACTGGACCTCACCGGCCTGGGTCTGGTTACTGGTGACGACCAGCGAACCGCCGGCGTTTTGCAGATTGGTGTCATTACCCACGGCCGTGGCATTGGCGGAGGTATCCCAGACATTGCCGGCATAGACTTCCGCGCGCGCCTGGGTCATAGCTGACTGGGTCTGGGTGACATCGTGTTCCTGGGAACCGCGGTCGTCGCTGTAGGAGCCGTAATAGTTATTGGTCGCCGTGGCGTTATAGGCGTTGGGCGAGGGCGAATAATGTAGGGTCACCGACGTATTGGCGTGCGCCTCGGTGCTCGATTGCTGCACGGATGTCGAATCCAGGCGGCCATTGGTCACCTGATAGCCTGTATGGTTGACCTCGGCCGTCGAGTCGCCTTCGCCGCTGATATAGATGGCGTTGTTCGGCGACTGGATGTCGGTCGTGGCAATCACCTTGTCTGAGGTGGATTGCTGTTGCGTACTCGCGGTCAGATGCGCGCCCTCGGTCACGCCGGTGGCGTAGTTGGCGATGGCATCCGTCGTGACATAGACTGGTGTGCCGAGCGATGTATCCTCGTCACCGGTATTGGTGCCGGTGATATGGGTCTCGGCCGTCGTCCGCCCCTTGTTGAACTGGTACGAATAGAGGGTCGCGTCGTAATCGACGGTGCTGACCTGCAGTGCATTGCCAGTGGCGGAGGTAATCGCTTTGGTCAGGCCGTCGTTCTGCTCAACATTCAGCGCCTGAGTGGCGCTGATGGCGCCATTCTGGGTCTGGTCATTATTGATGTCCCCGTCAGGGATCTCCTGACTAGTAGCGGCTGTCGCCGTTAGCAGCAGCAGTATGGTCGCGAGGCTTGTCGGCAGCGACATTTTCCCAACGCTTCGGATCGGCGCGCGTACCGGCATTGTTGGTCTCCAGATTGTTGTAGGCCGGGGTCAGGCCGCCCGTGGTGCCCAGGGTGTCGTTGTAAAGGAAGTCATTTTGCGGATCGAGGCAGACCTCGGGGCCGGGGGCACCGTAGAGGTTCGCCATGAATTCCAGCGTGGCGCGTTCGATCATGGCGCGGACCGCCAATTGCATCGGTTCCAGAGCGCCCTGGCCGCCGGAGATGTCGAAGACATTGCCGTTCAGCACATCAAATACGCCAGCCTTCACTTCCTTACCGACGATCTGCTTCTGGTAGGAGATGACATCGACCACTTCCAGCGTACGGGTATCGACGAGGCGCAGATCGAGCGCCACGTTCATAACCAGGGTGCGGCCATAAAGCAGGCCTTTCGGGCCGGTATCGGACGTATCGCCAGCATAGGCGTCGATGCCGTTCGAACGGATATTGTTGTTCAGCTCGGTAATGCCGCCGACAATGAAGAAGTCGGAGCCGGCGACCTGGCCGGCCATGATCTTGCGGTAATCGGCCGGGCGCGTCGGGTTAGCGACGGCGTCGTCGGTGATTAGCTTGTTGTTGGCGTACTTCAGTTCCAGTTCGCCGACTGAAGTGTCGAAGCGCTCGACTTGACGCGCGCCGGCCTTGGCCAGGGCGGTCATCGCCATGAGGGAAGCGCCCTGGGTGATTTCGCGACCGCCATCCAGCGAGGCGCGGCCGGTGTAATCCGAGATGCGGCCGACGGCGAGGCGCGGCGAGGCCAGACGGTGCGCACGAGCATAGGTGCCGAGGCAGACCAGGGCGTCCGAATAGGCAGTCGGGTTTGCCGTCACCGGCGCCTTGCCGATCGGGTTCTTGTAATTGCCTTGGGCGTTGACGCTGGGGGTGGTCATGCAGCCGGTGAGGGCGACGCTGAGGGCGGCCAGGCTGGCGATGGTTGCGACCAGCTTTTTGCCGGGTTTGATATGTGTCATGTGTGCCATCAGTTTAAATTCACGCTCCCGGTTATGTCCGAGCTTGAGCCATTTGCGGTGGCTGTGATGTTGCCGTTATTGGTCTGGGTGGAGTTCACGATAACCGTGTTGTAGCTGCCGTTGACGACGACCGAGAGGCTGTTGCCGATGGCGGTGGCGCCGGTTGAAGACCCCGCGCCGGAATAGGAATCGCCGGCGCCCAGGCTTTTCGAGTAGTTGTAGACGCTGTTGTCGCCATTCATGATGCCGTTCTCGATGACGCGATTGCCGTCCGAGTCACGTGTCGAGGGATCGACCGCGGCTTGCAGCTGGTTGTAGGTAAGGCCATAACCCGCCTGGTAGGATGAGGACGTAGTGCTCATCGTCTGGGCATGGGCAGTGCCGCCAATGACGGCAATACCAAATGCGCTGGTCAGAAGGATGTTTCGTATCGTCATTCGATGGTCCTGGCCTGTGGCTTTGTTGCCGTTGGGGCAATCATGCCCAGCAATTTGAATGCCACCTTGAACGCCAACCCTAAAAATTAGGTGTATTTTTTTCAGAAACTATCGCATTAAATTCAGTTTTATGGGTTTTGTTTGGTATTGGGCCGGCTGTCATAATCTCTGTCAAAAAGAGAAAAACGCGGTCATATATAACCAAAATGAACCATTTTCGTTGTGTAAGTACCGAGAAGTCCCGAAATATGACAGATGAGACCGAGCGCCCGAATTTGGAGCGACGCAAGGAGCCGGCCTTCAATGCGCCCCTTATGGCAGTGGTTCTGCCATTGCTGATTATAGGCTGTTACGCTCTGCAGATTTCAGGCGGTCCGGTTCTGGAAAATGCACTGCTCGACAGTTTTGCCTTGTCGCCCCTGTTGTTGAGACAGGGTAATTTCGAGCTGTTGTTTACGCACCTCTTCCTGCACGGCAGCTGGACTCATGTTCTCTTTAATGCCGCGGCCTGTCTAATCTTCGCTACGCCGGTCATTCGCGCGTTTGGTAAGGGGCTGGGCGCGACATTATCGTTCTTCGCCTTCTTCTTTCTCTGCGGGATTGCTGCCGGGCTGGGCTTTTGCCTCCTCAATCTCTCTTCTAATGTGCCAGTGGTCGGTGCTTCCGGCGCTATATATGGCCTGATCGGTGCCTCCAGCCGCATTGCTGGCGTGAGAGGTGTTGACGGCGATATCGTGCCGCTGACCAATTCGCGCGTGCTCAGCTCCGGTGCAGTGTGGATCGGCATCAATCTGGCGACGGCGCTGTTGCCGTTCCTGCCAGGAGGGAGGGGCATTGTGATTGCCTGGCAGGCCCATATTGCCGGCTACCTGTTCGGAGTCCTGGTCATCGGCCACTGGCTCAAGGCATTCCATCCCCGATTCTTCACGAGAATTTGACGCGTTTACCGTGTATTTCAATTGATTTTCCGCAAGGTGGGCGCACCCTCAATCTCCCTTTTATGTGAGCGCCAAAAGGCGCCAGTCATCCGGGGAGGGTGATCAATGCTGATAAATCAGTTGCTCAATGCCAAAGGCCGTGAAGTCTATACAGTCACGCCCGATGATAGTCTCTCTTCCGTCGCCGCACTTCTATATACGCGTAAGGTCGGCGCCTTTGTCGTCACCGAGCGTGGAGAGCGGGTGGTGGGGATCGTGTCGGAGCGCGACATTATTCGCGCCATCGCGACAACGGGCGGGCAGGCGCTCGGCCAGCCGGTCAGTCAGATAATGACGCGGGAAGTGTTCTCGGCCAAGCCGGGCGAGACGATCGATGCCCTGCTGGGGCATATGACGGATCGCCGCATTCGCCACCTGCCGGTCATGGAGGGCGAGCGCCTGATCGGCATTGTGTCGATCGGTGACCTGGTCAAGGCCAAGATCGCGGCCACGGAACACGAAGCCCAGACCCTGAAGGCCTATATAACGGCCGGATAGGCGCAAGGTGTGGAAAAGACTCAGTTTCTTCTTTTTTGGGGTTGCGCTGCGGCGATGACCTCAATAGAGAGCGCCCCTCGCTGTTACGGTCCTTTTCAAGGGTTGCGACGAAGGCGGAGTTGGCCGGCTTGGTTGATTCATTTTGAGTTTGTAAAAATTCAATTAACGCTTGATGCCAATCTGAAATGGGACTACAACGGCGCTTCTTCTGAGTCTTAAGTATCTGGCGGGGATTGTTCTTCGGAATTGTCCGTCTGGGAATGTTTTGTCTCTGATTTGCAGGATTTAAACGGCCTTGTGAAAAAGAGAAAAAGCTCGGTTGACATGGGGTTTGTGTTTCCTTAGAAGCGCCGCTCCTGCTGA
>NZ_JASGFK010000007.1:0-178500 GCF_047605585.1 Asticcacaulis sp. | reverse complement strand
CCAATATGTTCGCCGCAGCCGGATACGATGCTACATGATCGGAATCTGCTCTAACAATCCGTCGAGGTTTATTTTCATATATAACTACGGTGGACGATGAGTGAGAAAATTCCGGATGTCCGGAGTGTAAGCGTGATGGTCAAACGGGAACGGCTCGTAGGGACCCACTACGCTCAGCAGAACCATAACCGTAGAATGGAACGGATATGCGTTGATCGCAATAAAACCTAAACAGGGGTGCCAGTCAAAGCGACCGAAATGTTGCGCAACTTGATATCTGATGCATCTGACAGCAATTTTGACCTATGCACTCATAGTAACGAGTTCGGCCCGTTACTGTAGTCCACAGAAATTGTTGCAAATTCTCCCTAAAATATCTTCTTCAGTAAAAGAAAGTCCTCTTTGCGTCTGCAATCGGAATGATTCCTTATGGCAGCTATTCAGGGCGCGAAGGCAACCCACTCAAACCAGAGAGCGCGGGTTTATTCTTCGTTAATATGCCCAGAGGATGCGATGTGAAACGTCGAACTTTCCCCGCCCCCACCCTTTGATGCAGATGCACGGAAAGTGAGCTGTCCGCCTCGATCTCCGTTGGCCTGGCCTTTCACGGGACCCCATATTTCGCGTTAATTCGTCTCTGCCTTGCGTGCCGCCAGCAGTCTAAACCTACGAGGTAGGGGACATTATACACCGCTGAGCTCAGCTCAGCTCAGCTCAGCTCAGCTCAGCTCAGCTCAGTCAATGTTGATTACGACTAAAACTATCCGCAACAGGGAATGTCAGCTGCCGGTTTGACGGAAAACGAAAAGGGTGTTCATCGAACTGAAGGTTCATATGGAAAAAGGGAAAATTCAGCCGCGAGTTTAAGATCGAGACTGTCAGATTAATCTTCGAGCGTAGAGGATCGGTCCCCCAAGCATCTCGTCCCATGGATGTTCACGGGACGATTTAGCACAAACGGGTGAAGGCATTTCAGCCGATTCGAAAGACGCCTCCCCGGCAAGGGGCAAATGAAGCCGGAGCAGCTTGAGATCGACGGGCTGCGCAAGGAGGTCGCCAAACTCAAAGCTGAGCGCGATATATTAAAAACGATCACGGGGTTGGGCCCGCCTGTGGCGGTAGAAACAGGCGGAGGTATACTCTTACGGCGAAGGGTAGCGACCCGTCTGCTTATTGGAGGCAAAGTCCCCCTTTGAAAAACGTAGTTCATGGGTTCATGCGCACTTGAGACTGGTGACATCCTATGCGGCAGCGCCTAGGGACATGGCCAGTCTCCTGGCTCTGGCGCACGGTGTCGTGCGCGTGGCTTTCATGGGTGGCTCATCCGGCCTCCCAATCAACGCTCGATAAGTGAAGCCGTCGGTGCAAAATTCAGGGGCCCGCTTTCTAACCAGCTTCCAGGCCCTACGACAGCCGCCGGGTCTGTAGACTCTGCTCGCCGAGGCATTGGCTTTGGTTTGCATTCTGTCGAGCGCCTTATGCGGTTACAGGGACTGAAGGCTCGGGGACCGCCCAAAGATGCCAGTGATCGCTTAAGTGCCACGTCGAACGTCCTTGGTCGCCAGTTTGCCGCCGATGAGCCAAATCAGAATGGGTGGCGGATTTTCCCTACATCTGGAACGCAGAAGGTTGGCTGTCATTTGAGGCGGTTATCGACCTGTTCTGTCGCCCTGTATCGGATGGTCAATGAGCGCAAATATGACGCCGCAACCGGTGACCGATGCGCTCAACAGGCCATATGGCGCCATGGAAAATCAGATGCCTTGTTGCGCCGCTCAGACCAGGACAGCCTATACACCACAGTTCCAACGGCTGTTGACCTATAACGACGTAATCTGTTCAATGAGCCGGTTAGGCAATGTTTTGGACAATGCCGCGATGGAGAGCTTCTTCTCATCATTGAAACGGAACAGATCGGTAAAAAGCTCTACCGCTTGCGACCAGACCGAGGCTGATGTATTCGACCACGTCGAGGGATTTTATAATCCAACCAGGCGCCATCCAACGCTCGGGCTATCTGAGTTCGATGGACTTTGAAATGAGGGCGGGTATAAAAGCTAACTCAGGGTCCGTCAAACGGGCAGCAGCTCAATACGACGGTAGTTTTGTTTTGAACGGCTGCCGTTGAGCGTCCCAATCCACGTCAACGATCCTGAACGCGCTCCCGCAGTTCCTTACCTGCCCTGAATCCCAGCACGCGTTTTTCCGGCACGGTCACATTTTGTCCCGTCTGGGGATTACGTCCATGCCGTGCGCGCCTGGATTTCACCGAAAACGTGCCGAAACCTCTAAATTCAACACGTCCGCCTGTCTCCAGAACAGAAATCATTTTCTCGATCATGTGATCGACTATTCTATCGACCTCCTTCTGAGACATTTGTGGAAACTCTCCTGCAAGAAGGCGGACCAATTCTGATTTCAACATGCGGCACCCGAACTGTTTACAGTGCCATGGAGACGCATCTTGAGTGGATTTTCAATTGAAATCAGCCGAAGGATGAAGAAACAAATCAAAAAAATCGTCATGACAATTAGATTTGCGAAGCGATTAATCGATTCATTCGAGAACGGCCGATAGACGGGTCGAAGCATATCCGAAGATCAATAAGGTGACTCCGCACAAGACGCGCCAGGTTGAACCTGGAACCAAATATTTGCAGCGATCGTGTTGTTTCCGTGGAAAATCTTCCGCAAGGAGCAAAGTTCGTGCCGCTGAGTCATCATGCCTCTTTGCACTCGTTCTGACTTGAAGATGCACCGGTTTGGCGGATATGCCAAGAGTGAGAGGCCCCTCTCTCCAATCGCTCAAGGCCGTAAACTCTGATGGAGATGGGTGGCGGCAATCGCCGCCTGTCCCATTGCAACGCTGATTTGATTCAACCCGCTGACAACATCGCCTATAGCAAAGACACCGGGTACGGAGGTTTCCTGATAAATATCCGTAATCAGCTTCCCCTCGGCGGTGCACGCTGCCCCTAACGACCGGAGTAGGTCGCTTCTTGGATGACAGCCGAACATAGGATAGACCGCATCAAAAAATCTTACCGTGCCAGCGTGACGTACGCCGGCACGGCCGCCAATGTCGACCTCGACCGCAGCACTATTGGAATGTAAAAGGGCTACACCGGCACGTCTTAGGCACTCGGTATCGTCACGGCTGAAGTTAGCTTCATCTCCGACATGGTAAAGGGTCAGCCGATCGGTGTAATCGCGCAGAAATAGCGCGTGTGCGGCAGCCCCCTCTGTCCGAGCAATGACGGCAACGTCCTTGTCAATCACCTCGTACGCATCGCACACGGGGCACAGTCGCAACCCTCCGGCCTCGACCCCGATCCGCCAGTTTTCCCCAGACATCCCGTGATCCGCAATGCCCGTGGCAATGATCACTCTGCGTGTGCTTACAGTATGACCGGCCATTTCTACGTCAAAGAGATCTTCAGTCTTCTTAAGGGAAATGGCTCTGTCCGTCAGAACATTGATGCCGTAGGGCGCCAACTGCTGGCGCAAGCGCGACAAAAGATGCGGGCCCGTCACTCCGTTGGGAAAGGCCGGAAAATTGTGTGATACCGGTATAAGGGCAGCACGGCTTTCATCCGCATCGATCACGATCACGCTGCGCCGAAAACGGCCAAGATAAAGGGCAGCTGTAAGCCCCCCGGGGCCGCCGCCTACAATTACGCAGTCAAGAACATCATTGAAGGCCACGCGTATGCTTCCTAGCTCCCAGATAAAATCTGCGCCATTACCGCCTAATTAGGCAAACGGTTCGGAAATGGTCGCAACCGACTCAACAATAAAGCACGAATTAGTACGCGGCCATCGTTTTATATCCATGTCGACTTTCCACCACGGACGACATTTTACCGACTGCCCGGCGATGGACCATAAAGTGGTGTATTGTCGAAGCGATCGATAACGCGCATGAACCCGGCCCCCTTTGGCCAGACCGATATCCACGTTGTCCCCTGACGCAGGCTGCCGCCTTGAATACGGAGTGCGCACCGAGGATAGTCGAGGGTGCTGGCGCTTGAGGCACTATAGGCGGGTCACAGAACACTTCCGAAATATCTTGGTATGCACCTGCCATATCAATTGTCGATTTGGAGGTGAGATGGCGCCGACAAGACCTATCTGAAATTTGCACGTTTTTGACGATCTCCGGCGTTCGTCCTTATGTGAATGACGTTAACCTAGACTTGGCGGCGAATCTCGCTCATAATTTTACTGAAGGCTGGATCGTGTCTCACGTAACTCTACCGGATTCTAACCTACCCAATAGCCCTGCTGAAAATACGCGGCTGAGGGTGCTCGTAGTCGATGACAATGAACCGTCGGCCCTAGCCGTCTCCTGGATTGTCGAATCTCTCGGTGACGAAACTCGTACCTGCCTGAATGGTCCTTGCGCGCTTCTTGCTGCCATTGATTTCCGTCCCGACGTAATTTTGCTCGACATCGCGATGCCTGGCATGGACGGACTTCAAGTCAGCGACCGTCTGCGCGCCGATCCCCGATTCAGCCAAGTCAAAATCATCGCACAAACCGGCTGGGGTGACGCAACCATGAGACAACAGACGGCGTTGCATGGCTTCGATCTACATCTCGTCAAGCCTGTAGAGACTCAATTACTGGCCAATATGTTCAACCGCCTGCGTAAAGGTCGCCCGCCCGCGTAAGCCATTCGCAACACTTTACAAAAGCAATCCACTTCCTACCTGTGATGCCCTGTCTAAGGGAGGTCGACGAGTGGCTCGATGTAATATTTTGAGCCAGTGCAGATTCCCCGGCGTCAAGCGCAACATCGCTCAAACAGATCCATACTGACAGTAATTGGCCAAGCTTAGGACAAATGTCGTCTACTCCTCAACGACCTGTGGTTAGAAGGCAGGCTCGCTTTTTTATTTGAGTCGCGCGCATATGCCACGGGAAACGAGTGATTAGACAAGCGACAAGCTGCTAGATGTGGCCACCTCATACCGACCGAGTCACCCTCCGTTAAACAGTGAAGACACCGCTTACGCATTCCGTTGAAGTCCAGGCCACAAACGGCCAGATCAGGAAAGACTAAACGTCATGAAGACCGCCACATGCCAGATGCACTCGGCGCCCATCGGCTGTCTGCTCGACCGCTACATTGCCCTACGCACCTATACGCTCCACCTAATAGCGCCCCTTACACCGGAGGATATGGTAGTCCAGTCCATGCCGGACGCCAGCCCGGCAAAGTGGCACTTAGCGCATACGACTTGGTTTTTTGAGACCTTCCTTCTAGGTGGCCAGCCCGGTTACCGCGTGTTTCATCCCGATTACGCATTCCTGTTCAACTCCTATTATGAGGCCCTAGGCCCCCGCCAGCCGCGAGCGCAGAGGGGCCTGCTGACCCGGCCACCGCTGGACGATATTTTGGCCTATCGCCGTCATGTCGACCACCATATGCAGGCTTTGCTAAGTGAGACGATCGACGATGCCACGGCCGACATGGTCCAATTGGGCCTAGCGCATGAGGAGCAGCATCAGGAACTCCTGCTTATGGATATCCTCCATCTGTTAGACCAGTCGCCCGTCGCCCCCGCCTATGACGCGAGTGCACCGTCAGACCCGGCGGGACGCCGCGGTTATTTCCAGCTGCGTCCCGGCGGCCTGGTAGAGATCGGCCACACGGGTAGTCGTTTTGCCTTTGACAATGAGTCCCCGCGCCACAAGGTCTGGCTGCAACCCTTCGAGATCAGCGACCGGTTGGTGACCAATGGCGAATGGCTGGACTTTATTGCCGATGGCGGCTACAGCCGCGCCGATCTGTGGCTCTCCGATGGCTGGGCGCAGGTTCAGAACAATGGTTGGCAAGCACCGTTCTACTGGCGAGAAACGAAGGAAGGCTGGGCCGAAATGAGTCTGCGAGGGCTCCATCCCGTTACCCCTTCCACGCCAGTCACTCATGTCAGCTTCTACGAAGCCGACGCCTACGCGCGCTGGGCCGGCGCCCGCCTGCCGACCGAGGCCGAGTGAGAGGCTGCCGCCAGCGATGGCGTCTTGGAGCAAAGCGACACGATCGCCTGGCAATGGACCTCAAGTGCCTATCTACCCTATCCAGGCTTTCGTGCCAGCGCCGGTGCAGCCGGCGAATATAATGGTAAGTTCATGAGCGGTCAGATGGTGTTGCGCGGCGGCTGCGCCTTTACGCCTATCGGTCATGCTCGTCCGACCTATCGTAACTTCTTCAAACCGGAACAACGCTGGTTGCGCTCAGGCGTCAGGCTCGCCAGAGACCTGACCGCAGACATGGCATGGCAAAAGACGAACGACGCCAGCTTTGCCGCCGACGTCGTCGCCGGACTGTCGATGCGGCAGAAGAGCCTGTCGCCGAAATATTTCTACGACGCCACCGGCTCGGACCTGTTCGAGGCTATTTGCCGCACGCCGGAATATTACCCGACGCGCACCGAAACCGCATTGCTGGCCACGATTGCATCCGAATTGGTCGCCGATATTCCGGCCGATGCCGTACTCATTGAGTTCGGTAGTGGCGCCAGCGAGAAGACCCGCCTGCTACTGAATGCCGCGCCGCAGATCACGGCTTACGTGCCAATCGATATCAGCGACGATGCGCTACGTCAGGCCACTCGGCGCCTGACCCGCGACTATTCGTCTTTGACCGTAACCCCTGTCGTGGGTGACTTCACTACGGCGGTCGAATTGCCGCGCGCTCTGGCGTGTCGACCGTTGATAGGTTTTTTCCCTGGTTCGACCATCGGCAACTTCAGCCCGCCCGAAGGCTGCCAGTTACTGAAGACAATGCGTGCCATGTTGGGTCCGGATGCCCGGCTGATCATCGGCGCGGACATGGTCAAGGACGAGGCCACTCTCGTCGCCGCCTATGACGATACGGTCGGCGTGACCGCCGAGTTCAACAAGAATCTGCTCCGCCGGATCAATCGCGAACTGTCGGGCACGTTCGATCTCAATGCCTTCGACCATCTGGCGATCTGGAACAGCGAATATGCGCGCATGGAAATGCACCTGGTTAGCCGTCACGATCAGATCGTCCATGCAGCGGGCCACACTTTCGCTTTCAAGGCCGGCGAAAGGTTGCATACAGAAAATTCGCACAAGTTCACGAGTGAGACCTTCACAGCCTTGGCAGTCGACGCCGGCCTGACAGTGCGTCGCCACTGGGTCAGTCCGGCGCCGGCATTTGCGGTGTTCAGTCTGACAACTTAACGCGTTTGGATTTGAACGAAACGCGCGACATAATCATCTGCCGGATTCTCCAGGATGTGCGTCGGCGTCCCTAGTTGGACGATCTCCCCATCCTTCATAATGGCGATGGTATCGCCCAGACGCGTCGCCTCGGATAAATCGTGGGTCACGAAAACGATCGTCTTGCCGAGCCGCTTTTGCAAGCCAAGCAACAAATCCTGCATATCGGCGCGCATCAGCGGATCGAGCGCGCTGAAAGCCTCATCCATTAGGATGACATCCGTATCGGTCGCCAGCGCTCGGGCGAGACCTACGCGCTGCTTCATGCCTCCAGACAAAGTGTCAGGCCGGGCTCGCTCATAGCCTTCAAGGGCGACGGTCCTAATCCACCCCATTGCCTTTTCCGTCGCTTCGGCTTTCGGTTCGCCACGCGCGACCAAACCAAAGGCGACATTGTCGAGCACGGTCAGGTGTGGCAATAGGCCGAAGCCTTGGAACACCATACTAATCCTGATGCGGCGAAAGTCGCGCAGCGCCTTGGCATCGAGTGACCGGAGGTCTTGGTCACCCACAAGGATATCGCCTTCCGATGGTTCGATCAGGCGGTTGAGGTGCCGGACCAGGGTTGACTTCCCGGAGCCCGATAGTCCCATAAGGACAAAGATGCCGCCGGCCGGAATATCGAGCGTGATATCTCGCAAGGCTAGTGTGCTACCGGTCCGTGTCAGAATATCCTTGCTCGAAACGCCTGTGCGCATCAAGGTCAGGGCTTCCTTTTCACGCCCGCCGAATACCTTGGAGACCTTGCGTATCGAAATGGTCACGGCCGGCGCCTCCAGAACCCTTGGGTAATGCGATCGAGCACAAAAGCTAAGATGACAATTCCGATGCCGGCTTCGAGCCCCTGCCCGACATCAAGCGTCTGGATGCCGTTAAGAACCTGCTCGCCCAGCCCGCGCGCGCCGATCATGGAGGCGACGACTACCATCGACAGGGCCAGCATGATCATCTGGTTAAGGCCGGCCATTAGCGATGGCCGTGCCAATGGCAGCTCAACTCGCCACAGCATTTGAAGCGGCGTCAACCCAAACGCCTCCCCGGCTTCGCGAATGTCGCGGTCGATCTGTTCGATGCCGAGCTGAGTTAGGCGGATCATGGGGGGCAGGCAGAAGATAACGGTCGCGAGGATCGCCGGCACCTTGCCAAGGCCGAAAAGCATCAAGGCGGGAATGAGGTAGACGAAGCCCGGCATGGTTTGCATGATATCGAGCAACGGCATTAGCGCGGCCTTGACCTTGCGCGATTTCGCCGCCCCGAGCCCGGTAGGTACGCCAACCAGCACGCCGAGCATGCTTGAGATCAACATCAGGCTGAGCGTCTGGACCATCAGGTCCCACAAGCCGAGCGCGCCTATGGCGAACATCAGCGCGCCGACCACAAGCGTTAAAAGCCACCGCCGACTGCTCCACCAGGCCAATCCCATGAAGGTGGCAATCAAGAGCCACCACGGCATCGCGCCGAGCAGACCATCGAACGCCAATACGATGCTCAGAACTGCGCCGGAGATGGCCCGGAAGGCACTGCCATGCTGTTTGACCAATTGATCGATTGCCGTATTGACTGGCTGGCGGATGGAAATCGTTAGTCGGTTCGGAAAAACGGATTTCGCCTTGGTTACAGTCATGTCCAGACTTGCATCGATCTGGGCCGCGGTCGGCGCATCGACCCAAAGATGCCAAACCTCCGGGTGATGTTTCAGGAAGGCAACGGCCTGTGCACGAGGATCGATTTGATTGTCGCCAATAGTCACTAAATTGGCGTTTAACAGGTCGAGCGGTACCGTCGCCTTGTCGAGGAGTTCAACCAGCTCTGGCGCATGCCTAGCAAAGTCGGCGGACACACCCCAAGCAATATCGGCTTCCGGCGCTGCACAGCCCTGAGCATGACGAGCGGACTTGCTGGTCAGCGCTTTCCAGCAAGCATCCGAATAGGCTGGTTCCTGAAGATTGAAAAGTTTCAGCTTGCCGGCGATGGCACTGGGCGACCAATAGTAAAATAGCAGGGGTTGCTTTTGCTGGTAGGCCGAAACAATGGCGGCATCCATGGCCGGACCAGTCCCCGGCCGAAAATCGACATAGCGCTCGTCCAGGCCATAAGCGGCCAGCTTGGCTGTATTGACACCCTCGCAGGTCCAACCGGAGGGACAGTTGAGGAAGCGTCCCTTGCCGGGCTGCTCCGGATCGCGGAACAGAGTCGCGTATTTCGGATCCGCCAGTTGCGACACATCGTGCAGGTCAGGCACGGTGGCCTTCAGATAATCGGGGATATACCAGCCTTCGGTGGCGCCGGTGAAGGGATGACCGATGGCCTGCACCTTGCCGGAGTCGGCCGCCTTCTTCCATGTATCGCTGCGGCTCACCCATTCTTCCGCAATGACCTGGATATTATCATCTGCCAAGGCTTGTTCCAGGGTAACGGTATTGCCGGGCACGCTATCCGTCTTGCAGCCGTAGCCCCGTTCCAGGATTTCGCGCATGAGGGCGGTCAGGAACTCGCCGCTTTCCCAGTTCAGCCCCGCGAAGGTTATGGTCCGACCGGATTGGCAGAAGGGCGATTTAGTGGCAGCGGCGGCATCGGTAACCCCTAGGCTTATGCACAGGCAGAACAGGTTAAGGCCTGCTAGGCCGACCAGGCCGAAACGTCGGATCATTACGGTCCCCAGGACGAGAGCAGACGAATACTGGCCGAGACGGCAATGCCGACCTCGGCGCAGATGATAACCGCGACATGGAAGGCGGCCTGGACGGCGTCAATGGAGGCCCCCCGCGGCAAGCGTGATTCATTAATCGCTCGCTGAAGATCGGGCGAGCGGACATTGACAGTCGACCTGTTCATAAAGCACAGTTTCAACGCCTGGATGCACGTCAGTCGAATCCAGTTGTCATCGCGGGCGCTGTGAGACGGCTTAGCCATATCTTCTTTTTCTGCCTGGTGAAGTTATTGCACTGTTTAGATCAGCCGTCACTCTAAAGTCTCCTGGGCCTTGACATAATCTGAGGCCTGAAGAACCGGACGGCATTTTCCTGGAGGTGAGCCGAGTCCTTAGTCGGAGCGCTTGCCCTTACATGCCTTAACTGACTATGGCATTCGCACCATGAGCTTACCTCAAGTCAAGTTTGCGCCCGAAGCGAAAATTCTTTTTATGCCCGGCACGCCCAAGACCGGCCAATACCTGCCTACGGCAGAATGGGCAAAGCCTCACACACTGGGCGCCGTCTCGCCAGATGATCTGACTACTATTTCGACCACGGCCGGCTTTAAACGCATATCCGGCAAGTACACTGGTTGTGATGGCACCAGCGAGGTGAAACTGTCGAGGCTGATCAATTAAGTAGCAATCGCCCTATCCTCCGATCTTAACGGCTCTGCAAGCCCGAGGTTATGGTCTCGGACGTCAGTACTAAGTGCTAGGGCGATACCGGCCAACATTTCAGTATCGTATCTCCCGTGTCGGGCGGCTGGACACTGATCTTCGACTCCAGCGAAGGCCTGCCCCTTTAGCAGACAACAACCAGCGAGGTTGGCTGGCGATATTGTCGCGGCAGGATCGGGTTTCTGCCACGCGCTCTATCATTATGACGACGCAGCTATAAGTCCTTCAAATCAGTAAAATAGACAAGAGGGTCCTGCCAATAATTGTCGTCTGGCGAAGCAACCGGGTCGTCCTGCCAGCCCACATAAGTGATGGAACACCTATCGGGGGATCGCACACCGACCTAGGCTCCTCGCCGACTCAGGTGATGCCATTTACAGCATCGGCCAGGCCCTGCCAGGTCGCCTGGTCCCAGAATATGCGCGCCTGCCCGGAGGGTGATGGCAGAACAAAGATGCGTGTATTACCAACCGTTTCCGGCTGAAAACCCAGCGGCAGGGCCCCGGTCGGTTTGCCGAGAAAAACACTCGCGCCGGTCTTGCTGGTAAAGGCGAGAACCTCAGGCTGAAAGCGTTCGATCTTGGCGCGCAAAGCGAGCGTATCGAAGGCATCGGCCGGCAACTGGTTGTCATTGCCGAAATACCCCTTGCTGAGGTCGGTCAGGCCGATGCCGTAATCCAGAAGCCTTGCATAGTCTTCCGGCGCCAGCCGTTCAGGCGTGAGGCCGGTATTGTGCAGGGTCCGCCAGAAGAAATTGCCGGGATTGGCATAATAAGCCCGGCGCTCGGCAGAGACCCGGCCCAGGGCAGTGCCACAGAAAACCACCTTCAGGCCCGGCGTCAGCAGGTCGGGCACATGGTCTTCCGGCAGGGCGCCGAACCGTTCCATTACTTCAGGTATTTGTCGAACCAGCCCACCGTCCGGCTCTTCAGGTCGCTGATGTGTTCGGGCTTGCGGATACCATGGCCCTCGCCTTCATAGATAACCAGCGAGACCGGCACGCCCTGCGCCTTCAGGCCATGCCACATCTCCATGGACTGGACCGGGGGGCATTCGACATCGCGTTCGCCGACATAGATGAAGGTCGGCGTCACCGCGTCCTTGATATAGCGGATCGGCGACAGCTTGTCGTAGATTGCCGGATCGTCATAGGCCGAGGCGCCGAAGAACGGGATCATCCACTGGTCAATGCCGTTCTGACCGTAATAGCTGATCCAGTTGGCGATACCGGCGCCGGCCACGGCGGCCTTGAAACGCTTGGAATGGGTTACAGTCCACATGGTCATGAAGCCACCATAGGAATGGCCGAAGATGCCGAGGCGATTGTCGTCGACTGGTGTGATTTTTTCCACAGCGTCGATGCCGCCGAGGATATCCCCGAGGTCCGCCCCACCAAAATCGCGCTTATTGGCTTGGGTGAAGGCCTCACCCTGGCCGTAGGAGCCACGCGGATTGGGCTGGAAGACATAATAGCCGGCTTCAAGCAGGTCATAGATCGAGCCTGAGGCCGTAAAACGCGGCGTCACCGCCGAGGCCGGACCGCCATGGACGACCGTCACCATCGGATAGGTCTTGCCGTCCTCGATCTTGGCCGGCGTCATCAGCCAGCCCTGGACCTCGTAGCCGTCATGCGTCCAGCTCACGCTTTTGGCAGTAAAGGTGACCGAAACGCCATCATTGTCATGTGTCACCGGCAGCAGCTTGTCGGGCACACCTATGGTAATGCGCGGGGCAGTCGTGAAGCTCTCGGTCACGGCCGCGGCCATCTTGCCATCGGCCGAGAGCGAAACCCGCCCGTCACCCGCTGAGGTCGACACCGCATCCTGCGACAGCACCGTCACGCCCTTGACCGGATCTATATGCGCCAGGCCGGTATCGCCGCCAACGATCATCGAGGCCAAAATACCGGTCTTCGTCACCGACAGGCTGGTAAAGCTCGCCTTGTAGCCTGGCGTCAGGTTCTGTGGCTCACCGCCCGCCAGCGGCACCGAGAAGACGTCACCACCAATGGCACCGAAGTCGCTCATCAGCCCGCCGATGAACAGCACGCTCTTGCCGTCCGGCGACACCTTGGGCATGTTTATCTGCATTTTCGGCGCGGCAATGACACGCTCCGAGCCATCGCGGCCAAAGGCCTCCAGCTTCGCCGTCCACCAGTTGTTGTCGCCATCACCCTTGGCGGCCGTGGCGACGAAACCGGTCCCGTCCGGGGTCCAGTCATATTCGTAGACCCAGGTATCGCCCGGAGACACAAGGCTGAACTCGCCGCTCGCGGCGGATACGGTGGCGATGCGCTGCTCGTCGATCGACCCGGCCACGCCGATCTCACCGACCAGGGCTGCGCCGGCCTGGGTGGCGCCGGTTTCCTTATGCGCATCTGGCACGACCAGCAGCGCGATCGTCTGGCCATCGGGCGACCAGCGCGGCCGGCCGGCCGTACCCTTAATCGTGGTGACCACCTTAGCCGTCTGTCCCTCCAGCACGTAAAGCGCCGTCACGCCGGTCTTGCGATCGGAACCCAGGAAGGCCAGCTTGCGGCTGTCCGGCGACCAGGCGAAGGCATCGTAGCGGCAATCTGCGCATGGATCATTGCTGCCGATCACGCTCCCCTTGCCGTCGCGCAAGGTGATCACCGCATGGGGCAGGCTCACCGCACCGATCTGAACCGCCGACTCGAAAGTGGCGATAGTCTTGCCGTCGGGCGACAGGGCCAGTCCGTCATACTTATGCAGAGGGGGGGCATCGCCCGAGAGACTAGCGGCGATAGCAAGGGCGGCGACGAGGCTCATGAGATACTCCGAATGACGATGTGCCGGACCATAATCAGACTACGGATAGTTTCAAGCGATATCGACGCCCGCCTGTTCGACCCGGGTTAAAGCGGAATAAAAACTGCCGGCATCGACCGTCCCGCCGCTGGTATCTTCGGCTGAATTGAAGTGTACACCGCGCCCTGGGTTAGGCCAAAGCCTGCGCCCACTCGATCCGGCCATTTATGAATCACAGCGATGGTGAGACATGGGACATGCAGCCCCGCCATGTCATCCTGCAAGGTCAGAGTTTCCGGCGCCCAGTCGCCGCCACCATGGGCAGCAGACCATTGACGACCGCATCGATATGCGGACTCGCTGGTGTTTCCGCAATAGCGGACAGGCCATTATCAGGGCCAACAGGCCAGTCAGTCTCTATTTCACCCTACCCTCCATGGTTGTTGCCTACCGTATGCCGATGAAAGACTAGCGGTCAATAACCGGTAGGCTTGCAGCGCGCGCGAATTGCGCTAGGCTGCCCGTAACGACATATGGGGAAACGGACATCATGCCTCTGGCGCACTCCTTGAGCTGGCTGGACCTGGCCGTCTTTGGCGGCTATCTCATAGGCTTGCTGGCGCTTGGCATTCATGACCGCCGCCGACAACTGAAAGCGCGCGAGCATTTTCTGGCCGGCAATTCGGCCTCATGGCCGCGCATCGGCTTCGCGCTCTATGCCTCTACCATTTCGGCCACCTCGCTGGTCGGCCTGACCGGTGCCGCCTATTCGCACGGCATTTCCGTCTTCAATTACGAATGGATGGCGGCGGTCGTCCTGACCATCTTCTGCGCCTTTGTCCTGCCGACCTATATCAAGTCCCAGGTCTTCACCGTGCCGGAGTTCCTCGAACTGCGTTACGGCAAGTTCGTGCGCACCTATGTCTCAGCTCTCTCCATCGTGCTAGGCGTCTTTCTCGACGCTGCGGGCGGGCTGTTCGCTGGCGCCGTCCTCTTCCAGATTCTGGTGCCGGACTGGCCGCTATGGCAGGTCTGTACCCTGCTGGCCGTGCTCTCCGGCGGCTTCCTGCTGGCTGGCGGGCTGCGCGCCGTCCTGATGGTGGAGGGCATCCAGGGCCTGGTCATGGTCATCGTCACCTCCGGCATCGCCTTCTTTACCTTCCGCGCCGTCGGCAATGGGGATGTGCTGGCCGGTTGGTCGCAGATGATGAACCGCCTCGATCCGGCTCACCTGAAACTGGTCATGCCGGCCAGTGATCCCGATATGCCGTGGACCGGCCTTCTGACCGGCGTGCCCCTGATCGGTTTCTATTTCTGGTGCACCAACCAGATCATGGTGCAGCGCGTTCTGGCGGCCAGATCGCTCGATCATGGCCGCTGGGGCTCGCTAATGGGCGGGGCGCTCAAACTAACCAACCTCTTCCTGGTCATCCTGCCCGGTGCCGCGGCCCTGCTGCTCTTTCCCAATCTGCCCCAACCCGACCGCGTCTTTTCGCATATCGTTTTCGATATCATGCCGTCAGGCCTGGTCGGTCTGATCGTTGCCGCCTGCCTGATCTCAATTCTGGCCAACCTGTCGGGCATCTACAACTCGACTTCTACCCTACTCACCATGGATTTCGTGCGCCGCTTGAGGCCCGGAATGACGGATGCGCAGCTCATCCGCACCGGGCAGGTCATCACGGTCCTGGTCATGGTGATTTCCGTACTGTGGACACCGCAGATCGTCCATTTCCAGGATACGTTGTGGAAATACCTGCAGGCGGTGCTGTGCTATTTCGTACCGCCTATCGCCGCTGTCTTCCTTGCCGGCCTTTTTATCAAACGCGTCAACCGGGCGGGGGCGGCGGCTGGATTGATTGTGGGAACGGCCTCAAGTCTGGTCCTGTTTATCGACGCCTTCGCCTTCCACGTTTTTCCGATCCACTTCCTCGTCGCGGCCGTGTTGATTTTCGCCATTGCCCTGGCCGCGCTTCTTATCGGCAGCCTGACGGCGCCGGCGCCCGATCCGGCCGTCATTGCCCCCCTGATGTTTGCGAAGGATATCTGGCGGGTGGAAACGGCACATCTGAAAACGGTGAAGTGGTATCAGAACTACCGCTACCTCTCGATTGCCCTCTTGCTGCTGACCGGTGCGGTCGTTCTGTGGTTTGCCTAAACAGTACAGCCTCTATTGGGTACGGCTCGGAGCGCCTCATACCACCCTTTCGCAACGCATCATTTTTTAAATCCGAGAAGGTTTTTATAGACAAATCGCTCAATTCGCTATTATTTGATATGACAACATTGTATATTGGTCAGCATTAATGCCTTTCGGCATGTGTGCCTTGCCCGTCCCTCACCTTCATGAAGTCAAAACCTACTGTAATGACTGATACCTTTTCGCCTACCTATCTGATCGGCATTGATGGCGGCGGCACCTGCTGCCGGGCACGGTTACAAGATACCAAGGGTCGGACACTGGGCGAATCGACGAGCGGGCCGGCCAATATCCGCCTGGGGCTAGATGTCGCGTGGGCGAATATCATGACGTCTATTGATGGGGCGCTTGGCGCCGCCGCGCTGAACCGTGACATTCTGGCCAAAACGGCGCTCGGCCTGGGCCTGGCAGGTGTAGTAACGCCGGACGATTGCACTCGCACCGCGCGCGCCTGCCCCGTTGCCTTTGGTCGCATCTGCGCCGCCGCCGATTATCACGTCGCCTGTTTCGGTGCCTTTGGCGGCGCGGACGGCGCGATCCAGATCGCCGGCACCGGCAGCTCCGGCTATGCCATTGTCGGCGGCGAGGGCCAGCCTGTCGGCGGCTGGGGTTTCCTGCTGTCTGAAAAAGGCTCCGCTGCCGCAATAGGCCGTGACGCCATTCGCGCCGCTCTGGAGGCCCATGACGGCTTGGCAATACGCACCCCCCTGACCGAAGCCATTATCGTCCGGTTTGGCACGCCAGCCGCCATAATCGACTGGTCGGAAACGGCTCGCCCAAGCGATTACGGCGCGCTATCCCCGTTGGTTTTCGAATTTGCTGACGAAGGCGACGCGGTGGCGCAAGGCCTGGTCCGGCAGGTGGCGGCCGATCTCGACCGTTTCATCGCGCATCTGACCGGTTTAGGCGCCCCTAAGGTCTGCCTCACTGGCGGTCTGGCCCCGCACATCCTGCCTTGGTTGTCTGAAAGCACGATCGACCGCCTCGCCCAACCCCAAATGGATATACTCGACGGCGCTATTCTGATGGCGCACCAGGGGGATGCCGCATCCATTGCCTTGCGTTCGGGGGCGCCCGTATGACCCGCCCTGTGCTGCTTGAAATCTGCGTCGATACCGCTGAGGGACTAGAAATTGCCGCCAGGCATGGCGCTGACCGCATCGAATTGTGCGCCAGCCTGGGCATCGGTGGCTTGACACCCAGCCTGGGCATGATGCGGCTGTCGGCCGCCATAAACCGGCCGACGCGCGTCATGATCCGTCCACGCCAAGGCGATTTCACCTACAGTCCCGCCGAACTGGAAATGATGCGCCATGATATTGACGCCGTCGCTGAAACCGGCCTGGAAGGGGTAGTGTTGGGCGCCAATACGGAGACCGGCGAACTCGATGCCGCCGCCCTGGCCGAACTGACGGCGCATGCCAAGGCAGCCGGTTTGAAAGTCACCCTGCATCGCAGTTTCGACCTGGTGCCTGATCCGCTGGCGGCCCTGGCCTTGGCTCGCCGGCTCGAGATCGATTCGATCCTGACCTCCGGCTGCGCGCAATCCGCCATCGAAGGTACGCAGGTCATCGCTCGTCTGGTCGAGGCCGTGCGCACCGAACCCGGCAATCCGATTGAGATCATGGCCGGTGTCGGCGTCAGCCATCGCACGGTTGGCGAGATCCTGCGCCGCACCCACGTCACCGCTGTCCATGGTTCGTGCAGCCGCGTTGCCGCACAGCCTGACAACGATGCGGTGCGCTTCGGTTTTGCCGTGCCCGGCCATCGTCGTACGGATGTCACACTCGTCACGCAATTACGCCTGGCCCTGGCCCAGACACCCGACTGGGCCGTAGGCGCCAAGTAACGGTAAGGAGAAGTTCGCAAATGTCGTTTTTCTCGGTCATTCCCGCCTTCAAGGCGCATCACGGCCCGCTCTATATCCAGCTTGAGCGCATTCTGCGCGAAGCCATTCTCGATGGCTCCCTGACTCAGAGCGAGCCCCTGCCGACCGAGCGCGAACTGGCCGAGCGTTACAACATCTCGCGCATTACCGTGCGCAAGGCCCTGACGGATCTGCAGCGCGAAGGCCTCCTGACACGCCGCCGCGGCGCCGGCACCTTCGTGGCACCGCGCGAGGAACGCCGCTTTTCGGGCCTGCCCTCCTTCAGCGCTGATGTCCTGGCGGGCGGGCGCACGACGCACAGCGCCTGGGTCGAGCGCGAAATCGATGGGGTTTCGGCCGATGAATCCATGCAACTCGGCCTGGCGCCGGGAGCGCAGGTCCACCGACTGAAACGCCTGCGCTATACAGATGATACGCCGGTGGCCATCGAGCTGTCGGTCGTGCCGCACTACTGCACCCTGGGCGAACTGGACGCCGACGAGTCACTTTATGCGGCGCTTCAGGCGGGCGGCACACCGGTCGTCCGCGCCCTGCAGCGCTTACGCGCCGTCGCCCTGACGCCGGAAGAGGCCGAACTGCTGAAGGTGGAGGCGGGTTCGCCTGGCCTTTACGTCGAACGGCGGGGCTTCCTGCGCGATGGCCGCACGGCCGAACTGACCCGCGCCTGGTACCGTGGCGACGCCTCCGACCTCATCGCTGAAATCGCCGTCCCGCAAGCCTGAAAACGTTCAAATACAGTCTGACTCTGCTGCCACTCCGTGACGGCAGCGGCTTTCGCTTGCGTCAATATTGGATTTGACGGCACAATACCAATACCATATATAAAAAATCGCAGTTGTACGTTTTGTTATTACAAGTCTGCCATCATGCGCTAACCTATCAGTAAGTTCAGTCGGGGGAATGGCAGGACACATGGCTCCAGCGAAGCAGACAGCGGTCAAATCCGAAAGCCTTTATCTGCAATTGCAGAATTCCCTGCGCGAGGCGATCACCAGCCGCAAGCTGTCGCCCAACGACGCCATCCCTACGGAACGCGAACTGGCCGAGGAATTCAACGTCTCGCGCATCACCGTCCGCAAGGCGGTGGACGGTCTCGTCTATGAAGGCCTGCTGACGCGCCGCCAAGGCGCCGGCACCTTTGTCGCCACGCGCGTCGAGAAAAGCTATTCGAAAATGACCTCGTTCACCGAGGACATGCAATCGCGCGGCCGTGTGCCGAGCAGCAAATGGCTGTCGAAAACCGCCGGCCTGGTCAATCCGGAAGAGTCCCTGTCGATGGGCCTGTCGCCCGGCACGCTCGTCTATCGCTTCAACCGCATGCGCTTCGCCGACGGTACCTCGATGGGACTCGATTACGCCACCGTGCCGGGCGATTGCCTGCCTTCGCTCGAGGCGGTCGAGGATTCGCTTTACGAGGCGCTGGAACGCTTCGGCACCCGCCCGGTCCGCGCCCTGCAGCGCCTGCGCGCCGTGGCTTTCAATGCCGAACAGGCCAAACTGCTGGACATCCCGACAGGCTCGCCCGGCCTGCTGATCGAACGGCGCGGCTTCCTGGCTGATGGCCGCCCGGCCGAATTCACACAATCCTATTATCGTGGCGATGCCTACGACCTGATGTCCGAGCTGAGCCACAATCCGTAAACCCTCAAGACTTTTTTATCAGGAAAAGTATTTTTACCGTTGCCAATCCACGAAGTGGATATAAAGTTGTCATGACCAATGACAAGCGGTTTGGGTTGGAAGCGTTCCGTTCAATGATGATTAGCGCGAGGCTGATTTGCGGCCGCTAATCGACCATACCCGCCGCTTCAAGACTGACGGAAGGAACGGATATGACCGCATCGACACGCCGTGGGCTTCTCCTGAGCGGAGCGGGACTGGGTTTGACGGCAATGCCGGCCATGGCAGCCAGTCAGACGGGCCCGGCCGCTCATGGCGCGACCCCTGCCCCACGTCAACTTGCCTGGCATAAGCGTCAGGCCTATGCGTTTGTTCATTTCACCATCAATACCTTCACGGACCGCGAATGGGGCTATGGCGACGAATCCGTCTCCCTCTTCAACCCTACCGATTTCAGCGCCGATCAGATCGTCGAGGCGGCAAAATCCGGCGGACTGAAGGCGATCATCCTGACCGCCAAGCACCATGACGGCTTCTGCCTGTGGCCGAGCCGCTATACAGAGCATTCGGTCAAATATAGTCCTTACAAGGACGGCAAGGGTGATATCGTGCGCGAAATGTCCGAGGCTTGCCGCCGTCACGGACTCGAGTTCGGGCTCTACCTCTCACCTTGGGACCGCAACCACGCCGAATACGGCCGGCCCGCCTATGTCGAATACTACCACAACCAGCTTCAGGAGCTGACCACCCAGTACGGCCCGCTGGTCGAGGTCTGGTTCGACGGCGCTAACGGCGGCGACGGTTATTATGGCGGGGCGCGTGAACGGCGCAAGATCGATGGTCACACCTATTATCAGTGGGATAAGGTGCGCGAGATCGTACGTAAAAACCAGCCCAATGCCGTCATGTTCGCCGATTCCGACATGGATGTCCGCTGGGTCGGTAATGAGGAAGGCATAGCCGGCGATCCGTGCTGGCCGACCTGGGATTACACCACGCCCTACAGCCTGGAAAAGGCCAATGCCGGCGTGCGCGGCGGACCGATCTGGAACCCGGCCGAGGTCGACGTCTCCATTCGTCCCGGCTGGTTCTGGCACGCCGATGAAGCCCCTCGCACGCCGGCCAACCTTTTGAACCTGTGGTTTGTTTCCGTCGGACGCGGTGGCAATCTGTTGCTCAATATCGCGCCTGATCGTCGCGGCCGAATTCCGGATGAGGACGTAGCTTCCCTTAAAGCATGGAAGGCGATCCGCGACCAGGGCTCCGCCACCAATCTGGCGGCCGGCGCTACCGTTACGGCTTCGAGCGAACGGGGACGCGCCTATGCTCCAAAGAACGCCCTATCGCAGACCACCGCCTGGGCGGCCCGCTCCGGCGATCGCGCCGGCGCCTGGCTGCAGCTTGATCTGCCCAAACCCGTCACCTTCGATGTCATCCGTCTTGCGGAAGACATCACCAAAGGCGTGCGGGTCGATGACTATGCTGTCGATATTAAAGATGCCAGCCAGTGGCGCGAAATCGCCCGCCATACCGCCATCGGCTATGAACGCCTGATCCGCCTCGATCAACCGGTGAGCGCCAAGGCTGTGCGCCTGCGCATTATCAGCGCCGCCGCCGCCCCGGTTATCCGCAATATCGGCCTGTTCCGGTTGCCAGATATCCTGGAAGAACCCGCCATCCGCCGCGATGCGCAAGGCCTGGTGACGCTCAAAAGCCCGGCAGAGGGACTGGAGGTGCGTTACACACTCGATGGCTCGCAGCCCTCTGCTGCCTCCCTCCTTTACTCCACACCGTTTGCCCTGCCCGACACAGGTACAGTCAAGGCAGTGACTCGCCGGGCCGCCACCGGCATCATGAGTACCGTTGTCACGCGTGAGTTCGATGTTTCGCCGGCCCGTTGGAGGGTTGTTTCCAGCAATGGCGAGAACGCAACCGACCTGCTGGCGGGCGGCAAGTTTATCGGTCCTGTCGGCGAGCCCGTGGAAATCGTACTAGATCTGGCACAGGTTTACACCCTGACCGGCTTTACGGTTAAACCCGTCGGTCAGAATCTGACGGTTGATGAAATCACGCGGATGGGACCACCCGCCGGCTATGAGCTGTGGCTCAGCAATGATGGCCAGAACTGGAACACACCCGTCGCCACAGGTGAATTCTCCAATATCGCCGCCAGCCGTGCCGAGCAGAAGATCCGCTTCGATGCGCCCCATGCCGGGCGCTTCCTGCGCCTGCGCCTGCCGCGCGCCGTGCAGGACAAGTCGATCATCATGATCGGCGGCCTCGGTATTCTCACCCGCTAATTTCAGAGTCATATTTCATGTCCGTTTCCCCGTCCCGCCGCCAGTTCCTCACCTTGACCACCGCCGCGACAGCCGCCGCCTTTGCCCCCGCCAGCCTGAGCCTGGCCCAGACACCAAAAGGCATTGCTCCCACATATCCTTTAAGCGGCGTCGACATCTGGGATGCCTTCAAGGCCTATGATCCGGAAACCAATCCGGATGCCCCCTTCTTCCGTTCGAAAGTCAAACGCGCCACCCGGGTAGCGCCCTTTGCCGCCACGCAAGCGCATCCGGAACTGAAACCGGACGTGCCTGGCGGCACGCTTCTGGCTGCCTACCTCACCCTTTCCGGACCAGACGAAGACCTCAACCGTACGCGCTACGAGACCGGTGCGCGCAGCCGCGTCCATGTTGAGCGCGCTTGGCAGTACCAAGATGTGGTGGTGGCATGGAACACGACCGGCCTCGTGCCTAATGCCGCCTTGATCGACGCCGTTCACCGCAATGGCGCGCGCATCCTCGGCACGATGTTCCAGCCCGACAAGCGCCTGTTCGACGGTTCGGACCTGCCGCGCGAGACGGTGGCTGTCAAGCTGGTTGGCCTCGCCAAGTACTTCGGTTTCGATGGCTATTTCGTCAATTTTGAGAGCTACACGCCGGAAGACGCCCGCGCCGTCCAGGATCTCATTGGCCTGATGCAGGTCGAGGCCGCGAAGCAGGGGCTGAGCGATTTTCATATCCAGTATTACAACGGCTATACCGATGCCCGCGCCGTATGGCCGGGCTCGCCCCATGTCGACGGCACCGCGCGCGAAGCCGGTGCGCCGCGCGCCAATTCGATGATGATCGATCAGGGCTGGAGCCATTACGGCCTGACCCGCGGCTGCTGCTCTGGCCTGCCGCTGGATGCCCTGCCCTTGCCGACCGATCTCGGCCAAAGCTACGATCCGATGCAGGTCTATTACGGTCTGCAGCTCTATCCTGGCCCCGGTTATCTCGGCCTGGTCGCTCCCACGGTCATCTCGCCCAACAGTGGCGAAAAGACGCTCGGCGGCCTTCAGGTCTATAGCGCCGAGGATGGACTGCGAAAGATGCGCCGTGCCAGGCTCGACCAGCTCCAGGCCACGACCAGCCTGTCGGTACAGGACAAGGAAGACCTGGCCGATCTGACCGATCCGCAGCGCACACGCGCCTCGTGGTATCGCTTGCACGACCGCTTCTGGTCTGGCCAGTCGGGCAATCCGGCGCGCAATAACACGCCGACAGCCGAACAGGCGGCCATCTACGGTCCGGCGGACGTGAAAAAGGTCTATACGGATTACGAAGCGCCCGGCAAGCCAACCGACCAGCTCCGCCTGCCGATCACTTACGGCGTGGCCAACTTCATTGCCGAGCGTTCGATGATCGGCACACTGCCTTTCGTTACCCGCTTCAACACCGGTGAAGGCGATCGTTTCTTCCGCGAAGGTGTCGAGGTGTCGTCCCTGCCGTGGTTCAATCTCGGCATCCAGGACGTGCTGCCGACCTGGACCTGGTGGACCAAGCCCCTACATGGCGGCTTTGATAGGGATCAAGATACGGCCGGTCTGCTCACCGTCGATTACGATTTCGACGATGCCTGGGATGGCGGTGCCTCGTTGCACATTTCCGGCACGCTCGCCGCCGAAAACGCCACCGAGGTCCGCCTCTATAAGACGAAACTGCCGATCGCCAAAGACACCACGCTCGGCCTGATCCTCAAGGGCGGACAGACCGGTCATCTCTCGGTCGGCCTCATCTTCGAGGAGGCACCGGAGGTCACCGAATGGATCAGCGTCAAGGGCACCGCAAAGACCTGGCATCGCTGGCAGCAATCGCTGCGACCCTATGCCGGCCGCACACTGGCCGCGATCTCGCTTGCTGTCGAGGCGGAAAAATCCGCGAAACCCTACAGCCTGCATATCGGGCAACTGTCCCTGACCGATGGCGGCAAGGCGACCGTCGCGCCCCCCGCCGATTTCCGCGTAATCGCCAGTCGCATCGCGGCTGACGGCCAGTCGGCCGAGTTGCGCCTGGGCTGGACGTTCGACCCGGCCGTCAGCCATTACGATCTCTATGACGACAAGGCCTGGCTTGGCCGCATCTCCGGCGATGCCTACTATGTCAGCGCCCTGCCGCGCCCGAAAGGCCAGCCGCAAAGCCGTCTCTCGCTGATCCCGGTCACGCCGGACGGCACAAGCCAATCCCCAGCCAGGGTCGTTTTCGACTGGGCATAGCCCGGCTTACTGCACCTTCAGCGAATCCAGGCGCAGGTCGTTGCCAGCGGTCAGTTTGAGCGTGTAGGTGCCGGCATTGACAAGAGTCGGCGTCTCCACGCTTGCCTCCTGCCAGGCCCCGGCCTCACCCGCCGGCAGATCAAGCGGTATCTCGGCATCGACAATGCCGCTCTCATTGGTCAAGGTCAGCTGCCCGGTCAGGGCGCCCTGGTAACGCAGCCGGAAACCGTGCTTGGCCGCAGCACCAAAGCTGATTGACCAGGTCAGGGTCGCGTCCGGCTGTGTCGCGACATAGCCCTGTCCGCCATAGCCCTTCAGATCGGACGCCACAACGGCCCTGTCGAGCTTCGCGGCTTCCGCCTCATAAAGTCCGACTGTTTTGGACAAGCTGAACACACCCGGCGCGTACGGAGACGGCAGATGGCGCCGAACCAGCACCGGCCCCTCCACCGTCACCGCCTCGCCGGCAGTAGCGCGGCGCGTGGCAAAACGCACCTCTCCCCCGCCCGTCCCAAGCCACAAGGCCTTGAGCGGGGTATCCGACCAACCCGAAGGCGTGATATCCGCCGCACGGAGCGGCAAATAAAGATCGCTGTCCAGGCGTGTATGAAAAGCCCCTGACGCGCTGTCGCTATCGAGCAGTTCCGCCGGCAGCCGGCTCCAGCTCAGATCGCCCTGACCCACGCGGTCACCATTATCGAGGAAACTACGCGCCTGCGGAGCGGCGATCAGGTCGGTGCCGTCAGACGTGTGCGTGACGCCTTTTCCGGCGGTGCGGATGGCGATAGCGGAAATCACCGCCTGTCCGGCGGCCACACGCGGGAAGCTTATCACGATCCGCCCGTCAACCGACGCCGCCCTGACAACGGTTTTCACGGCATGTTCGAAACCGGCGGTCTTGTAGAGATCGATATCCTTAAGCAAGGTCCGGCCGTTGACCGCTACATCGAACAGCCGCCAGCCGGTGGCATCAATGCCGGTGCGGCCATACCAGGGCTCCACGAAATAGAGCTCGATCTCATAATCACCTTTCGGCGCGGCAAAGCTGTAACTCAGGCGCTCGCGGCCAAAGCGATAGGTGTTGAACAGGCCCTGTTCCGCTGTGCCCTCTATGGCATCGTATTGCACCCGGCGGCTGCCAAGCGCGGGATCGAGATCGGGATAGGCGTCGGCCCAGCTGGTCCAGCCCCAGGCCGCCCCGCTTATCAGGTGACGATCGCCCAACCAGAGCTGACCATCCCCATCTGTATAGTCCGGACCGCCAGCATTGATGCGATAAAGATAGCTGGTGTCTGCCACACCCTTGGTGATGTCGGTTTGGTCCGTCACTAGCGAGACGGCGTCAGGCGCTGGCGGCAGATTACCAAGCGTCACCACATCCCGCGTCACGGTCTTGCCACCGACCATACAGGATGCCGACAGGGCATTATAGCGGATATCGACCGCATCCCACACTAGCGGCCGCCCATCCGCGGACCTGTCCTTGACGCCCAGGGACAGTTTGCCGGTAATATCGTTGAACAGTTCCACGCGATCGCAATTGGAATAAACCTCGATGCCGGACTTAATACCCGGAGTAGTCCAGCGGTCCGGCCAGGTGTGCGACACGATATAGATCACGGGCGTCTGCGACACGGGAATCTGGCGGGCCCGGAGCAGATAATAGGCATCGAGCGGTTCGCCCCACAGTGTCATCAGCCCCTTGTTATTGGCGGGGCCGACATGCTCCAGCGGGCGGATGCCGTCGAAAATCTGCGTGCCGTCAATGCGCATCGGCCGGCCGGGGTTTTCGTGCGTATTGAGCAACCAGACAAAATCGCCGACGGTCTGATCGCTGACCGATCGCGCCAGCCGCGATTTGGTTTCGATGATCTGGCTCATCGTGTTTTCATCATAGACGCCGGACGCTGGATAGGGCTGCTCCGAATGCTGGCCCAGCGAACGCCAGGCGCCATATTCCCCGACCAGTCCCTGTTTTTTCAGTTCCTCACCGTATTTCTCCGGATCGCCGCCATAGGTGCCGGACCAGTTCTGCGGCACGTTCCAGTCAGATCCCTTGCCACCATTGCAGGTGACGATGAGGCGCTGAATCGAGGCGGTCGGATCGGCATCGCGGATCACCGCCATGGCCTCGGCAACAAAGTCTTCCGGCAGGATGCTTTCGTTTTGCAGCCCCCATAGGAAATTGGCGGGGTTGTTGCGGCGCTCGCGCACCCAGTCGGCCAGCAGGCTGAGGAAATTGGACCGGAACGCCGGTGTGTCGTTCCAGTTATGGGCGCTGAATTGCGGCCACCACAGCAGGCCTTCTTGTTCAAACAGGGTCTGATAACGCAGGTTGTGCGGATAGTGGGCGTCACGGAAGGCGTTGAAGCCGCCTGCCTTCACCTGTTCGACCCGGGCCCTTATCTCTTGCGGTGAAAACGCGTGTGACCCGCCCAGCAGGTGCTCGTATTCGGCGATGCCGTGAATGAAGACCGGCCGGCCATTGACCATCAGTTGCCGGCTGCCGTCGGCTTGGGTGGCGATTTCCAGATAGCGGATACCGTAGGGCGCCTCACTCTCGTCTATGACCTTGCCGTTTTCGGTCAGTCGCCCCCGCAGGGTGTAGAGATAGGGCGTTTCCGGCGACCAAAGATGCGGGCGGGCGATGGCAGGAAAGACCTGGTCGATCCTGGCCTTTTCACCGGCAGCAAGCTGGCTTGTCCGCATCGCACGGGCAACGACATGCCCCTCCTTGTCTACCAGCTCATTGACGAGTTGAAAGTCTCGCCGGCGGTCCGACAGATTTTCCAGCTCACTGCGCACAGTAAGCGTAGCGCTGTCGGCCGTGATCGTGTCCTTCGTGCCCCAGGCATAGAGGCCGAAGGGCTGCAGGCGCAGGGCAGACCTGACAATGACATGGACCGGCCGGAAAATTCCGAACGGTTGCGAGCCCTCGGCAAAGCCGTTGACCGGGCTGTCATCACCGGGCGCCCAAGGCAGGTCCTTGATGCCGGCCGGATTATCGACCCGCACCGCCAGCAGGTTCCGGCCTTTACGCACAGCCTTTGTAACATCGAGAGTGAAACTGGTCAGGCCGCCGCCGTGCTGTCCGACCGGCCGGCCGTTCAGCCAGATCGTGGCATAGGCATTAACGCCCTCGAACATCAGGAAGACATGTTCGTCACGTCCGTAAGCGGGAATATCGATGGCCTTGCGATACCAGGCAGTGCCGTGCAGGCTGCCATTGACCACCTGCCGAGCATAGGCATAACCCTGCCAGTTATGCGGCACCGATACCGCCGTCCAGCGTGAATCATCGAAATTCGGCGCCTGATAGGCGCCACTTTCACCGGCGTGGCCCGTCTCGTACAACGCCGACCGCCACGGGCCAGTGATTTCATGATCGGAAGCCGCCGCCGGGAAAGCCACCAGCAGTAACAGGATAAACAGACGCGCAAACAGGCGAGACGCCGACATCAGCCGTGACCCTTTCCACAACATGCCCGTTTGGCGATGCGGCGCGGATACGTGCCCGCGCCGTCATCCGTTTAGCTTACCAGTTCCACAGTGTGCCGTCCTGAAGACGGGCCACCGGCAATTGCATGGGCTGGTAGGGGTATTTAGCCGCCAGTGTCTCGTCGATATCGACGCCGTGGCCAGGCGTATCGCCGACCTTGAGATAACCATCGGCGAAGCTGTAATCGTGCGGGAAGACCGCATCGGTGGCTTCGGAGTGACGCATATATTCCTGAATGCCGAAATTAGGCACCCAGGTATCGAAATGCAGGGCTGCGCCCATGCACACGGGCGAGAGATCGGTGGCGCCGTGCGAACCGGTGCGCACCTGGTACATCGCCGCCAAATCAGCGATGCGGCGCAGATGGGTAATGCCACCCGCATGGACCACAGTGGTGCGAATATAGTCGATCAACTGGTTTTGGATCAGGTCCTTGCAGTCCCAGATGGTATTGAAGATCTCACCGACGGCCAGTGGCGTGGTGGTATGCTGGCGGATCAGTTTGAAGGCTTCCTGGTTTTCCGCCGGCGTGGCGTCTTCCATCCAGAACAGACGATAAGGTTCCAGATCCTTGCCCAGTCGCGCCGCCTCGATCGGGGTCAGGCGGTGATGAACATCGTGCAACAGTTCCACTTCGAAACCATAGGTGTCGCGCAGTTTTTCGAACAGCTTCGGCGCATGATTGAGATAGGCTGGCGTATTCCACAGGGTCTCTGTCGGCAGCGTCCCGTCGGCGGGTTCGTAATACATGTCGCCGCGGCCAACGCCATAAGCGCCCTTGACGCCGGGAATGCCAGACTGGGCGCGGATCGCGCGGTAGCCCATTTCCTTGTACCGGCCGACCTGCTCGACCGTATGTTCGATATCGGTGCCATTGGCATGGCCGTAGACCAGAACCCCGTCGCGCGAGCGCCCGCCCAGCAGCTGATAGAGCGGCATGCCCGCCAGCTTGGCCTTGATGTCCCAAAGAGCGGTGTCGACCGCGGCAATCGCCGACATGGTGACCGGCCCGCGCCGCCAGTAGGCGCCGCGATAGAGAAACTGCCAGATATCCTCGATACGCTGGGCGTCCCTGCCGATCAGGTTCGGGATCACGTGATCTTCGAGATAGGACACGACCGAGAGCTCACGACCATTCAGGGTGGCGTCACCGATGCCATATACGCCTTGATCCGTCTCGATCTTCAGGGTGACGAAGTTACGACCCGGCGATGTGACAATCACCTTGGCCGAACGAATGAGAACCGCCCCTGTATGAGCTTGCTCGCCCTGAATGGGCGCTATCTTATTGAGTTGCATAGGTTACTGACTTTTGTCTGATAAAGTTATCTGATTAATATACGCGTGCCCGATAAATGACAAGCCGGATTTCGACAATGATCCTCAACCGGCCAGACCAGCGCGACCGCGCAGGCGCGCCGTCTCGCGACGTACCCGGTTGATCGCGTCCATCTCGGTCACGACCAGCAGGTTTTCAATGACGCGCCCCAGGTGATCGCGCATGGCGTTGCGCGCCGCATCTGAATCGCGGGCGGAAATCGCGTCGACAATGGCGCGGTGATCATCGATCAGTGGCTTCACACCCGCCGAACGCGACCGCCGCAGCATTTCCATGGCCAGAGGCGAGCGCTCGCGCACCTGCCACAGCGTCTCAACCACCAGGACCAGGGCATCGTTCTGCGTGGCGCGCGCGATTCCCAGATGGAATTCGCGGTCGGCGGCCTCATCATGTGTCAGGGTTTCACCCTCATTGTTCTCATCGATCATCCGGCCTAGAATTGCTTCCAGTTCGGCGATTTCCTCATCGGTGGCCATACTGGCCGCCAGAGCCGCGGTTTCGCCCTCGACCACCCGGCGCGCCGCCGTCAGTTCGAAGGCGCCGATATCGAGTTCGTTGGTCGCCAGTCCGCCCGGCGGCGGGGCGGTGACATAGACACCAGACCCGCGCCGCGCCGAGACCAGACCTAAAATTTCCATACCGATCATGGCCTCTCGAATCGTCAGGCGGCTGACTTGAAACCGCTCCACCAGCACGCGCTCGGGCGGCAGGCGGTCGCCTTCGCGAAACCGTCCCTCGGCTATATCTGCCTGCAGGGCCGCGATGATATTCTGGTACAGCTTCTGGTTATCCGCCGCGATGGACATTCCGTCTCCACAGTTACGCTCAATTCAGGCACGCCGGTTGTCCAGTCGCACCTGAAATATATCAGACTAACCTGTGTAATGCAGTCCGGTTCATTTCACAACCGGCCGATGCAGATGGAGATCAGCAAACCGGATATACTGGGCCCAGTCATAGGTCGTAATCTCATGTGCCCCCGTGCGATTATGGAAGCCGATCGTGCTTAGTACCGGCGTATCGGGCGGCGGCATGTCGGAGACGCCCATGCCATCGGTGCCCAGCAGACGATAGACCGGATCGGCGGCCCTGGCGGCCAGAAACTGCCCTTTGGGGTCGCCCCACAGGTCTTGCGTCGCCGTGGCGATATAAACCGGGCGCGGCGCGACCAGAGCGATCAGTTCATGAGCATCGATGGGCAGGTCCTGCTCACGCGACGCATAGCTATTGAAGCGCGGCGCGAACCAGTAGGTATTCATCACCCGGATGGTTTCGCCGAAATTACGTCGATAGAGCTTGGCACCGCCCTCGCCTGAGTCATTCGATATCACCATGGCGAAACGTGGATCGCTGGCACCGGCCCACAGGGCCGCCTTGCCATAGCGCGAGTGACCGAAAACAATGACGCGTTTCGCGTCGACCTGACGATCGGTCGCCAGATAATCATAGACACGGCTCAGTCCCCAGGCCCATGTGGCGATGGCGCCCCAGTGATCTGGCGCGGCGCTCTGCGTGCCGTAATAGGGATGTATGCTTTCGGCGATCATGCCATCGCCATCCGGATAGAGGTCTCCGGGTGCGAAAGTCGCCACGCCATAGCCTGCTGCCAGAATTTGCCGCAGCGGGCATTCTGCCGCATCTTGCCCGCGCGAGGCCGCCGTGGCGTGATGTTTGACGATGCCCGGCGACTGATAATCAGTCAGCCAGGTGGTGGTCAGCGCAATGGCCGGGTCTGGATCGATCGACTGATTACCGTGGAAATTGAGACCGACAAAGACGGGCGCCGCCGCCACGCCATTAGGCAGGTAGAGCAAGACGTGCATCTGCGGCCCCTGATCGCGACCGTCGAGATAGAGGGTGATCTGCCGGCGCGTGGCCAGCCCGTCCAGCGCCTGACCGTCATTGTCGGTCACGACAAAACGCATATGGGTTGGGGCCGGCGGCGACACGCCGAAAATGCTTTCCCGGAACAGTTTCAGCAGCTCAGGCCGGCGCTCCTTCTGCCACATCTTTGCCGAGGTCACCGGCCGGCCGTCCTGCAGGATCAAGGGGGCCGGCAAGGTGTAGGGCGCCACCTGCGCCTCATCGAAATTGCCATCCAAGCCGCTGGTTGCTGGCGTGGCCGCGGGCACGGACAGGGCCAGGAGCAGACAGAAAAGCGCGCCACTGAGCGCTCCGAACAATTTCCACCGCATGACGATTTCCCTGCTGCGTTTTTGATGCGCAAAAGGGGCGGTCAACCCTTATCGGAAAGACCGCCCCGCTTAATCGCGCCCTGGTCTAGTAGGTAAAGTGCAGCCCGGCTTCGATGCTGCGGTCCAGCTGGTCGACATAGTAGGGCTGGTTCGGCGTACCGTAATAGACCACCTGCTTGTCGAACAGCAGGTTCACAGCGTCGAGCTTAAACGACAGATGCCGCGTGATGTTATAGGTGGCCGAGAAGTCGAGGGACTTAAGCGGTGCTTCCCAGCTCATGTGACCCGCCGCGTCCGCCGAGGTCGACACCACGTACTTATCGCGCCAGTTATAGGACAGGTGCAACGACAATGGCCCCTTTTCATAGATGCCGGTGATATTGTAGCTGTTCTTAGACACATTCTGGGCAGGGGCCGTGCGCGTGCTGTTGGCCAGCGTCAGGGCACTGTCGATATAGGTATAGTTGGCCTGCACGCCGAGGCCCGACCACAGCGATGGCAGGAAGTCGAAGAACTGCTGATAGCCGATTTCACCGCCCTGCAGGGTGCCGGTGCCGGAGTTGCGCGGACGACTGATCAGGTAGGTCTGGCCGTCGACCGTCTCGTTGGCCGAGAAGGTCTGGACGAAACCATCGACATTCTTGCGGAACAGGCTGAAAGCCGCATAGTTCGAGCGGCCGAAATAATATTCCAGCGAGGCATCGTAGTTATCCGACTTGACCGGTTGCAAATCTTTGTTGCCACCGCTGCCGGTCATGGAGGTGGTGTTCAGCACCAAGGCGGGCGACAGGTTGCCGTAATCCGGCCGCGCGATGGACTTCGAGGTCGCCAGGCGCAGGAAGAGGTCGTCTGTCAGCTTGGCGCGCAGATTGAGGCTCGGCAGCAGATTGTCATAGGCGCCGCCACCGGTGACCGGTGCGTTATTGACATAGACGCGCTGGTTGCCCTCGGTATGGACGTTTCGCAGGCCAATATTACCGTCCAGTGGCAGCTTGCCGAGCGTGAATGAGAAATCTCCCTCGATATAGGCGGCGCTGACCTTTTCGCGATAATCGTAATGGCCGCTCAAGGGCCAGTCGGCGTGGTTCGGCGACAGGCCGGCCAGGGCGCGGGAGGCACCGTAGTCGAGCATGATGTCGCGCTGAATCGCCAGCCACTGATTCGTCGTGAGGGTAATGCCACGGAACAGATCGTCGTGGGTCGTTTCGCTGACACCCGACAGGTCGGTCGTCAGCCCGCTGTTCGCTGTGGTGTAGGTGATGCCGTAGACATCATAGATGGTGCGATGGTCGCTGTAGCGCGCACCGGCTTTGATGTCGGTGAAAGGCCCCTTGTCGAGTGTGTAGGTGAAGTCGAGTCGTGCAGCCGTTTCCTTGCCATAGGCATTGTTGGCAAGGTCGTAATAGCTGCCGTAGGTATAGTTGGCGGCACTGTTCAGGTCGACGCCGGAGATCGATACGTCGGGCGCGCGGCCGGACAGATCGATCGTGGCGCTCGGCGCGGTCGTGTTCAGGGTCAGGGTGCGATAGAAGAAGGGGCCGACGCTGCGTTCGAAGTCGATTTCGCCGTGCGTGGTCAGATGCCCGACGCTCCAGTCGCCGCCAATGGCGAAATCGTAGTTGCGATAGGGGTTATCCGAGGCACTGGTTGCGGACTGCACCGTGGCATTATCATAGGTGGCGGTGGAAGGAATGCCGCTGTCGCCGGCATAGGTGATGTCATGACCGCTGGCATTGGTCTTGACCACGAGATCCTGGGTGAAGGAATGCCCGCCGGAATAGGTGTAAAGGGCGTCGGCGAAGAAGGTCAAACCGTCATGCGGCCGCCATTGGACGGAGGTATAATAGGCCTCGCGGGTGCGTTCGCCCAGTTCATATTGCATGGTAACCGAGCTCGGGGAGTAGATAACGTCGCCGCTGGACAGGGTCTGACTGGTATAGCCATTGGTCGAGGCCTTATAGCCCCCGGAATCGATGTCTTCGTGCTGAAAACCGACCAGCCAGCCGATCTTGCCGACCCCCGTCTCCCAGGTATTGCTCACCAGCGCCGAAACGCGCGGGGTGACCGCGCTGTGGATATCACTGTAATTGGCCGAGACCGTGCCGGTCATATGCAGGCCCTTGTAATCGAAGGGGCGCGCGGCATGGATGTTGATCAGGCCACCCAGGCCGCCTTCGATCTGATCGGCGGTCGCGGTCTTGTAGACATCGACGCCGGAGAGAATATCGGCCGAGAAATCGAGCAGGTTGGCGCTGCGGTTGCTCGTGGTGAAAAGGGTCCGACCGTTGACCGTAGTCATGACCTGGCTCAGGCCGTGAAGCACATAGGCATTGCCTTCGCCGCGCGTATTTCGGGAAATCTGCACCCCCGGAATACGCTGCAGCGTCTCGGCGATATTGGTGTCCGGCATCTTGCCGATATCCTCGGCGACGATCGAATCGACGATCTGTGACGCATTGCGCTTCACGGTCGTGGCATTCTGCAGGCTCTTGCGCAGACCGGTGACAACCACAACCACCTCATCCGAGGACGCGGAGCTCGCGGCGGCCTGAGCCGGGGCCGCGTCCTGCGCGAAGCTCGGCGTGGAAGTGGCGAGAAGCGCCAGAACGGCGCCAGAAGCCATAAGACTGGCTTTGATCGACATGAGTGTTTTCCTTTTCCCTGGTTACCTGCCGTGGCACAGGCCCTGTGTGTGCGGCGCTGAATTCGCCGTCTGGTTATCGACCTACAGTTATCAGACAGCTTTGTCAAATAATTTGTATGATGGGTTACGTATGATCTATTTTTCGATCAGACAAACTCGACGGCAGATAGTTTCAAAGTATCGCCCGCCTTCAGCGAAACAGCCCGTTGACGACCATCGTAATGAACGGTCCTGGCGCCGGCAAACTGGCTGCGGATCGAGGCGTCCTTAAGTTTTCCATCCGCCCAGGTGATATCCACTTCTGCCCCGCCGCGCAGGCGCAGCCCCTTAACCGCCCCTTCCGTCCAGGCGGGTGGCAGAGCCGGCAACAGATGAATCCGGTCGCCCCTGCTCTGGACCAGCATTTCGGCAATCCCGCGCACGCCACCGAAATTGCCGTCGATCTGGAAAGGCGGATGGGCATCGAACAGGTTCGGATAGGTGCGCTCGGCACTGAGAAGTCCGGTCAGGATCTTGTGGGCATGCGCGCCATTGCCCAGATGCGCCCACAGATTAAGCCGCCAGCCCAGGCCCCAGCCGGTGGCTTCGTCGCCACGGGTTTCCAGAGACACCTGCGCCGCCCGCGCCAGTGCCGGCGTGTCTTCAAGATTGATCTGCTGACTCGGGAACAGGCCATAGAGGTGTGAGACGTGGCGATGATGGATGTCCGGCGCGCCGGCGTCCCAGTCCGCCTGCCATTCCTGGAGCTGTCCCTGTGCGCCGATCCGGTCAGGCGCCAGGCGTCCGCGCATGGCGGTGATTTCCGCCCGTAAACGCTTATCAAGCTTCAGAATTTCCGCTGCTTGGATCGTTTGGCCGAAGAGGTCTCTCAGCAATTGGCTGTCCAGCGCCGGGCCGGCGCACAGGGTGCTACCGTGGCCGTGCTGGTTCTCTGGCGACAGCGAGGGGTTGGTGACCATGAAGCCTGTGGCCGGGTCTTTCACAAGCGTATCGAGGAAGAACAGGCTGGCTCCGCGCATCAGCGGATAGGCCCGCGCCAGAAACGCCTCGTCCCGGCTGTAGTCGTAATGATCCCACAGATGAGTACAAAGCCACGCACCGCCAGTGGGCCAAAGCCCCGTCTGCATGTGATCGACCGGCCCTGACGCACGCCACAGGTCGGTATTGTGATGCGCCACCCAACCACGGGCGCCATACATATCCCTGGCTGTACGCGCCCCCGACTGCGCCAGTTCTTCGACCATACCGACCAGCGGCGCCAGGCATTCACCGAGATTGGCCACATCAGCCGGCCAGTAATTCATCTCGGTGTTGATATTGAGGGTGTATTTGCTACCCCATGGCGGCGTATTGCTGACGTTCCACAAGCCTTGCAGATTGGCGGGCTGACTGCTACGCGACGACGCGATCAGCAGATAACGCCCGAACTGGAAATAGAGGGCCGCCAGGGATGGATCATCCCCCTCTCCGCCATGCTCGATGCGATTGCTGGTCACCTGAGCGTCGCGTCGACCCGCCGGAAGATCAAGCGTCACCCGGTTGAACAGGGCCGTATGATCGGCCCGGTGCGCGGCCAAGAGGGCTGGATAATCCTTGTCCTGCGTCGCTGCCAGATGCGAACGGGTCAGGGCATTTGGATCGCCGCCAATATCGTCCGGCCCCCGATAACTCGTCGCCATGGCCACCCGGATCACCACGGCCGACGCGCCACGCACCTCCAGCTGCGGGCCATTGGCGGCAATCGCGCCGCCTTGCACGCTGACCTGCACCCGCGCTTCAAAACGCAGTGCGCCGGGGACACCGCGGTCGGCATTACTGACGCCGGACAAGACGAGACTATCGCCTTTCGCCATTATGTCTGCACGCAGGCCGGACGCCAGGGACAGGTTAAGCGCCAGCGGTCCGCCCTCGGCACGCACGGAGATGATCAGCAGGTTGTCCGGATGCGAGGCAATGACCTCGCGCACATAACCGACACCGCCCGCCGAGAAGCTGACCCGGCTGATGGCAGTACCGATATCCAGTTCGCGCCGATAATCTACCGCCGAGGTCTCATCGACATCGCATAGGTCCAGCCACAGATCGCCCGCGCACTGGTAAGCCATTTCGCGCATGGGAATGGACTGCACATGCGCCTCGGCATAGGCTTCTGCCTCAGCGTATCTGCCGTCGAAAATCATCTGGCGGATGACCGGCAAGGCCTCACGTGCCGCCGGGTTGACGTTGTTATAGGGGCCGCCCGACCACAATGTGTCTTCGTTCAGTTGCAATCTTTCGCGCTTGATCCCGCCAAATACCATCGCGCCTAGCCGGCCATTCCCCACCGGATTGGCCTCCACCCATTCACCAGCGGGCTTGTCATACCAGAGCAAGGGCCCAACTGCGTCCTGCGTGTCTAACGTTTGGGCCACCGACCGACCGGCAGCCGCAAGTAGCATGCCGGCCAGGCCGGCTTCCATCAAAGCGCGCCGCGTCAATGTCATTGCCATGTCCTCGCTGATATCGCCTCAATTCCAAGAGGTCTGATGTATTATGTTTAAATGGCACATCATTTTTTGATCGGCAAGCCATCAGATCTGGCAAGGAAAACCTCATCACAATGCAGGATTGCATTATGACGGCATATCTCGGCCCCAATTGAGCGGTTGCAATGCAGAATAGATCGATATATTAGTCTGATAGCTTTCCAAAATTTATCAGCTTCCCGCTGTCCCCGGAAAGCCCTTCCTTACTGCCTCCGCGTCTGCTTTCCCAAGACGCGGAGGCTTTTCTGCTGCCTGTTTCTGCAAGTCTTGTTTAAGCCGGTGTCTTTACACCGCGCATACTTGCCTTAAAGGCGATTCCCCTTCAGCATAAACCTGAGCGGGAGGGAACTATCAGACCATGTCAAAACGGCAAAAGCTGATCTGTTCATTGGCTGTCCTTGCGGCCTTGGCCGGGACCTCGGCATTTGCGCAATCTGCGTCAGCGCAAGTCACCGCTGATCCGGCCGTCAAAACCGTGGTCGTGGTCGGCAAGAAACGCGGTCTGACCATCGATCTGGCACCGCCGCGCCGCAGCCTCAAAGTCGCAGACATCCAGGCCTTTGGAGCGGATAATGTCGAAGAGTTGCTGAATATCCTTAAACCGCAGACACAGAGCGCCTCAGGCAAGGCACCCATCGTGCTGTTGAATGGCCACCGTGTGTCAGGTTTCAGTGTCCTCAAGGATATTCCACCCGAAGCACTCGTCCGGATAGACACCTTTACGGAAGCTACCGCGCTGGCCTATGGGTATCCTGCCGACCAGATGGTGCTGAATATCGTACTGGCGCCGGATTTCAAGGGGCGTACCGTCGAAGCCTCCCAAACCGGAGACGTCCGTGATGCCGGCGCCAAGTCGGTCCTCAAATATTCTCATCTGCATATCGACAATAACCAACGCGTCAACCTGTCCCTCGATTACAGGGACACGCGCCACGCCTTGGAATCGGACCGTGATGTCGTAACTGAGGTCAACGAGACAAATCTGGCGCCTGGGCGAAACGCTGTACCCGACAACCGGCAGGTCGAAGGCAATCTGAGCGTCAGCCGCACACTGTTCGACTCCGTCGAAGTCATGCTCGAAGCCTCGATCAAGGGCGGGCGAACGGACAGCCGACTTGGGCTGGCCAAGGGCAGTCTGACTGTTCCCGCGTCAAACCCATTCGCGATTTCCGCCGAAGGCGTGCAGATCGACCGATATTTTCCGGAGGCCGGCACCTTGCGCCAGAGTTCCAGCGACTGGAGCAGTCATTCCGGTCTCAGCCTAGACGGTCAAATCACGACCTGGCGGTGGAATCTGATCGCCAGCGCCGATCATGTGGTCAGCCGCAGTCGCACGGAAACAGGAATCGATTTGATCGATGTGCAGTCAACGATCAATCGGAATGATGCCAGCCTTGATCCGTATACGCCCCTGACTTCCGTGACAAAGACCGTCAGCGACCAGAGATCGGTATCCGATCAATATATGTTCATGGTGATGGCATCGAGCGATCTGATTCAGTTACCAGCTGGCCCCTTGAACCTCTCCCTAAATCTCGGCGGCAATAACAGTGCCTTCGCCTCAAGAACGCAAGGAGACGATACGCCGCAAACGAGCCAGGTGCGTCAGAGCGGCCTGAACTCGCAGATAAACGTGAACATTCCCCTCAGTGAGGAGGCCAAAAGCCATCTGCCCGGTCTGGGCACATTCGTTTTGGGGGCCGGCCTCAGCGCCAATCGCGCGTCCGGTTTCAAGGATACGGCGGGCTTCAATTATGGCTTCATCTGGGTGCCGGTGTCCCCAATCGTTCTAATGGTCAATCAGTCTCGTATTGAAATAGCGCCTGCAGCCGCCTCCATGGCCTCTGACACCACTGAGACGCCCAATGTGGACGTCTTCGATTATGTGCGCGGGGAAAACGCTGTGGTTACACAGGTTTACGGTGGAAATGCCGCCCTGCCCGCCAGCCGGACGGATACTACGATGATAAATCTCTTCATCACGCCCTCGCCGAAGACCAATCTGCGGCTTTCCGCAGGCCTCAATCTGTCATTGACGGCAGATGCCACAGGCGAGTTGCCAGCGGCCACGCGTGAAGCGGAACTGGCTTTCCCCGATCGCTATATCCGCGATGCTGAAGGCCAGCTGGTTCGCATCGATGCCCGCCCTGTCAGTTATGCCCGCCAGCAATCGGATCAGCTCAAGTCAACCTTGGACTATAGCTGCACCTTGGCCAGCTGCGCCTGGATGAAAATTTTCCATCTGCCGGAAAGCCGCCTGTCGGTCGAGATCGATCATACAAAATACCTGCGCGATACCGTCCTGATCCGCGCTGGCCTGAGGGAAATCGACCGGCTGAAAGGCGGCATAACCACACCGGGTACGCCACAATCGCCTTCACAACTGGAGTGGAATATCGGCCTCACCGCCCCAATCGGCGGCGTGTGGTTTTCCGGCCAGTGGCAGGCTGGCGCCCTTGCGCTGGGCGGCAGTGCCGAAAGCAACCTCACCTTCTCCTCCGCAACGATCGCCAAGCTACGCATTTTCGCCAATCTCGGCCACCTGAAGGAGATAGCCGGTCAAGCTTGGGCACAAGGCCTGCGGCTGAGCCTGACTGTTGACAATCTGTTCGACGACTATCAAGCCGTCACCGACGAAACCGGCCATACGCCGAGGCTTTATCAGCGCGGATTGATTGATCCGATGGGACGCACGGTGACGCTTACACTGCGCAAAAGTTTCTGAAATTAAAAAAGCCCCGCCGGTGACGACCAGCGGGGCAAGTTCAGAGAAGAAAGTCTGGCCGCCTCTCGGGAAGCGGCCGATCGCGGCTTAGAAGCTACCGCGCAGCACGATGGACACGCGCTTGTCGGCTTGCGTCCAGTTGTGGCGATAGATCAGCGAGTCGCTGGTCATGCCCTGGGTGCCGTAGTACCAGTTGTCGCGCTCATCGATGTCGATGATGTTCTTGGCGCCGAGGATGTTCACCGCCTGGATGCCGATCTTGTAGTTCTTGTTCAGATTATACATGACCGAACCATCGAGCTGACCGTAGTCTTCCATGTAAGCCGGGGCCTGAACGTTGGAAGCCGACGCGGCCATCAGGTAGCGCGAACGCCAGTTGTAGGCCAGGCGGGCGTCGATGCCATACTTTGCGTACATAATGGTCGCGTTGTAGGAATAGCGCGACAGCTGTTCCAGTGGCAGGTCAAGCTTGGACGAGCTGACCTGGACCGAGTCATAGACGCTGCCCGAAGTGTTCTGCGTGCCGTGCGTTTCCAGGATCGTGAAGTTCACGTCCGTGCCGAAGCCGCTGAGCCAGCCAGGCAGCATGTCGTAGAAGAAGGTATTCTGGAACTCGATACCGCGGATCTGACCATGGCCGTGGTTCTGCGGCATGTTGCCGACGACCGTCTCGCTGACGCCGTTGTTGGTAAGCTGAATGCTGACCGAGTCGCTCTGAATGTAGTCGTAGAGCTCCTTGTCGAACAGGCCGACCGACAGCATCGAGCCCGGCTTGATGTACCATTCGTAGGCCAGATCGTAGGACATCGCCTTCATCGGCTTCAGGTTGGGGTTACCCGTGCTGAAGGAGAAGCTGGCGCCCGTGTTGTAGAGCACCGGCGCGCCGGAAGCGGCCAGGGCATCCAGTTGTGCCTGGGTATAGGCTTCACCACTGGTCTGGTCGACGACACCATCGGCTTCCACGGCATTACGGCTTTGGTAGGTGCCGTAGACGGTGAAGGACGGCTGCAGCTGGTTGAAATCCGGACGCACGATCGACGAGGCCACCGCGAAGCGAATGAACTGGCTGTCGGTCGGTTTGAAGCGCAGGTTCAGGCTAGGCAGGACGTTGGTGTAGTGGTTCGAATCCTTCGTCCGCGTGCTGGCACCGTTGGCAAACTGGGTGGCCAGTTCAGCCGCTGCCGACATGGTCGACGGATTGGTCGCGCCGGTCATAGCCACGATGGTGCCGCGGCCGCTGGAGGTCGTGTCTGTACGGACGACACGGATACCGAAGTTGCCATCCCAGGGAATAGTGGCACCGAACAGATCATCCTGGCCGAAGCGCAGCATGCCGTAGAGGGCCTGAGTCTTTTCCCCTTGCAGGTTGGTGCCGATCCCCGAGGTGGAGGTCGGGGCGTAGTCGTAATTGCCGTTGAAGGCGCTCCAGAAATTGCCGGCCGAAGGCGTCGCACCGTTCGGCGTGGCGCCGTACCAGATGTACATGTAGCTGGCCAGGCTGCCGGCCGGGAACGGATTGTACTGACCACCATACGATGCCCACGACGGAATGGTGCCATGGCCGCAGGTGTCGCAATAGTAGGCGAAGGTGTTCTCAAGCGCCGCGTTCTTGACGGTGTTCGGTGTAAACATCAGCTTGGTGATGTAGTCCGTGGTCGCGCTCGTGCTCTTGGCCAGATTCATGGTCGGCATCCACAGCGAAGGCACCGAGGCATCACCGCCGAAGAAGTTCGAGAAGTTCACAACTTGCTGGTTTTCCGAATAGTCCGCCGCATTGGCGGTCTGACCGGCAAACAGCCACGGCGCACCAATGGCACCCCAGTTATAGCCGCTGTCCATCACGGTCGCGCTGCGCTGGGTGGCGCGGTAGCCGAACTTGAACGACTTGAAGAAGCCGCTGTCGAAATCGTAGCTGGCGTCGAACTTGACCGTGTTCTGACGAGCCTTGTCGATTTCCTGGTGATCCATCGCCGCGTAAAGCACGGTGCTGCTGGCCGAATCCGACGTATCTGGCAGGGTGATCTTGGGCAGATCGCCCGATACATCGAGGCCAACGCCGCCAACCGCCGTGAAGTAGTTGTAGACGGTCATGTCGTAGTTTGTGCGCAGCGAATCGATGTGCTGGAAGTCGAGGTTGAACGCCCAGCGATCGGTATGCCACTTGAAACCCGTCGAGAAATCGCCAGTCTGGCTGTCGTCGATGCCGTAGCGGGTGCCGAGGTTGAACATCATGGCGTTCGACACCGGATCGCCGCCGCCGCCACCGTCCAGGATATAGCCGCTGACGAAGTTGCCCTCGTCATCGAAGGTGAAATCGGTGCCGGTCGCCGGCTGGTTCATGAAGTTCTGGTTGTTGGTTGCCGAGCAGCAGGCCGAGGTTTGCAGGAAATGGTCCTGGCTGATCAGGCGCGACTTGGTCTTGAAATAGGTGGCATAGAATTCGCTATTCTCGGTCGGCTTCCACTGGAAGGCGCCATAGAGGCCGTCGCGGGTCTTGTCGCGGTCTTCCAGACGATATTCCACACCGACCGGCACCATGACAGTGGTGCCGTCGGCCTGACCGGCGATCGCGTTGTTGTAGGTGGTTATCGTCTGCCCGCCGTCATACGAGGTTTCGGTGCTCGAGCTGTGGGCGTCGTAGGGGTCGACTTCCAGCGCGTTCAGGCGGCTCTTCAGCTCCGAGTGCGCGACGTCGAGCAGCAGCCCCATTTCACCGATCTTGGTGTCGAAACGCTTGGATAGCAGAACCGAGGCCGACGGCGTCCATTCCTTGCGCAGGTCGCCATAGGTGGCGTCCGCCGAGAAGGCGACCTTGTCGCTCTTGGAATCGAACGGCATCCAGGTGCGCAGGTTGACCGTGCCACCCAGACCGCCTTCGACGATTTCCGCCGACGGGTTCTTGTAGACGTCCACGCCCGCCGCCAGTTCCGGCGTCACTTCTTCCCAGCCGATCGAGCGACCGTTCTTGGCGCCGAACGAATCGCGGCCATTGATTTCCGAGCGGACCCATGTCAGGCCGCGGATCATGACGCCCGAGCCTTCGACGTTCAGGCGGTCGATGTCACGCGGTTCATTGGTACGGCCGATGGTGACACCGGCGATGCGTTGCAGGGCTTCGGTGATCGAACGGTCGGGCAAGGCGCCAATATCGACGGCGGTGATCGAATCGACGATCTGATCGGTGTTCTTCTTGCGTTGCTCGGCGGTCTGCAGCGCCCGGCGCTGACCGCTAACGACGATGACCGGTTCCTGATCGGCCGGCGCCGCAGCCGTTGTCTGGGCTGCCGGTTGAGTATCCTGGGCAAAGGCGCCGCCCGCGGCGAGCGCCAGGCCGGAAACGGCGGAAAGCAGGACCAGGGTCCTGGCCTTGTTCGCAATCATGGGTATCTCCCTACAACATTTTATAAAATTGCCAGCGATCACAAGCGCCGCTGATTTGTGCGATATATCCCTCGCGCAATAATGTTTCAAATAAATATTTTAAATTGCTTTATTGTAGAAATAACGACGTTTTGATTATAAAAAACAATGCATAGATGAAATGACAGCGCTGTCTAATTTGTTGCAATTATGCATCAATGTAAAAATACCGTAAGGACCAATTCTCCATCCCTTTCCGGTAACCATGAAATTATCAGGGTTTGGCTACAGGCAACAACCAGACCTGTGCCACCTGGTGCCCGCGTCCGCTGCCACCAAGCCCGGCCGGGCGCACCCATTCCAGCCGTAAAGTGCCATCACGGATAAGGCCTTGCGGTATGTCGAGTTCGACTGTCATCGGGTTGTGTGTGCGTTCGGCAAAATCCTGCAAAATCATACCATTGCCTGTCAGTTTTATCGGCAGGGCATAGCCCTCCCCGGCATAGACAATCTTCAGGCGATAGGACATTTTTGGATCGAGCCTGTTGTATTGCAGGGTAATCGGTCCCTCGTAGAGGGTCTCGGCATAGGTCACCCACGCTATACGCCAGCCGTCATCCGGTATCGTGTCGGCAATGCCATCTATGGCGCTGTCATAGGCCTCAGGGTCTCCGCCAAAGCCCGTCCCGCGCACCAGATGCGGTTCGTTCTGCGGATCTCCCAGGTCATCATAAAACCCGCCCGGTGGCGACGTGTCACCGTTTGCCAGCGCTTTCAGCCGCAGCGTCCTTAACGGTGCCTCGAGGTGCTCCACTTCATCCAGCTGGCGTTCCAGCCAGATACGGTCATTCAGGGACACATCCACTCGGTCGAGATTGGCGCCGCGTTCGATGCCCGACGCACCATAGAGTTTGACGCTCAGTTGCAGGCCGATTTCCCGGTAAAGTTGCTCCGCCAGATCGAACAGGCGCTGACGTAAAGCGGTGATATCAGCGCCATCGCGCTCCGCCAGAGCGCGTCGCGCCGCCGAAACATCACCCATGCCGATCGCTTTGTAAGCCAGGGTCTCGCGGGCCTTTTCAGCCATATAGCGCTTCTGCACATAGGCATCAAAGGTGGCGCGATAGAAGGCCATATCGAAGCGCCAGTTGCCAGTATGGTCACGTGCCATGTCTTCGAAGCGCATGAGGGTCGGCCCGATATCCGTATTGAGCGCAACAGGCCCGTCCCAGTTGTGCTCCAGCGCTTTCAAGCCTTCAGCGAAGCGCGCATCGCCAATAAAATAGCGGGCATAATCAGCCAGAACATCGTCCGTGCGCGCATTCACATCCCAGCCGAGCTGCGACCACAGCATCTTGTTGACGTCATCATTCACGCCTTCCGAATAGGTGGCGAAGCCCGCATAATCATTCGCGAAGTGACGGATGATCTGGCTCTGCGCGCGCGGCTGCGGGTTGATGGGTTCGCGGCCCTCGGTCAGGGCGAAGGCCGGATCCCATTGCGGCACCGGGAACTGCGAATGCATCGTGTGGGCGATATCCGGGTAGAATATGATCGGATAGCGCTTCGGGATGCGGGCGCGCTGCACGGGTAAGGGATCGCGCGACTGCGGTCCGAAGAAGACGCCGGTCAGCCAAGCGGGTTTCCTGGCCAGCAGGGTATAAAACCGCTCGTACTGCGCGGCGTCGAACCCCTGCCCGGAAATCCACACCGTCGCCCCGGGGTGATAACGATGCAGGATAGCCACTTCCGCCGCCACCAGCGGAAACAGGACATCCGGCTCGGTATGGCCGGGATCGCCGCCGGGCACATAGAGCGCATCTATCCTCGGCAGCCGCTTCACCAGATCCTCGAAGCGCGCCAGTTCAGCCGCACGCGTATCGGGCTTTCGGTAGTCATCAGCCATCTGCGGGTAATACAGATCGAAATCGAGTCCATATTTCGCCATCAGGCCCGATACCGCTATGGCCATATCGAGGGGCTTTGCATGAAACAGCGGACTTTCGGCCGCATCGTCGGATATCGGCGCGATCCACTGCACGCCATTGGCGCCGAACACCGCCAGATCACGCACCTGCGGCTCGAACATATCAAGCGTGAAGGCGTCATAGCTGTTGTTCTTGAAACGGTAGCCGATCTGGTGCGCCCGCCAGGGCATCTGAGGCGCGGCATAGGTATCGACGGTGTCCGGCAGGACCGCATGACCGGCCGACAGCTCTGCCTTGCGCAACAGATAACCTATGCCGAACAGAATGCCGCGGTCGTCATCCCCCGCTATGATCAGGGTCTGCCCGATGGTGGCCACCTCATAGGCCTCGGCCTGCACCGCCGGCACGGACCGCAGTCTGTACCGCCAAAGCGCCCGCTCACCCGCAGGCAGAAGCCCGGCAATCTCGTCCCGGCGCGCAATCACCAGGGATAGCCCCTGTCCGGAAAAGGTCGTTCCTGAGCGCCGGGCGACCTCGTCCTTCAGCAGGGTCACGGCGGCCTCGGCCTGCGGTGTCATCCTTTCGGCAGTGACGAGCCTGGCGGTTGTCAGGTCCATGGCTCCGGCTATGGGGGCCAGCCAGAGCAGGCCGAAGCAGAACAGGCCGAGTCGGAACAGGCCAGTCATCCAGATGTGCTGAAGCCGCATCCGGCCTTTTCGCCGTACCCTTCCCATGCTCAATCCGCAGAAACGAGGCTGAGGCCGAATTTGAAATGCGATTGCGCCGTCGGATTGCCGTCGGCATCCCGTTCCGGCAGGGAAATCCGGCCGCCCCACACCGCGCGCAGAATATCCCCCATGTTAAACCCAAGCGGGTATTCCCGGCTTGTCACGCACAGGTCCACCTCCCTTGAAAGCCCCACATAGCAATCGAAATAGGCGAAATAATAGTAGTGATCGGGGCTGTTCGATATGACGCCGTCCAGTCGCCTGTGCATCAGGGTCGACAGCCGGCTGACGGTAAGCGGCTCGGTCTTTTGGGCTGCGCCCTGGCCAAATATATGGGTCAGGGTAATCTCGGAAGCCCCCTTGCCGAGATTATCGGACGATACCTCAAGACCGGGATGTGCCCTGAGCCAATCCTGCGCGTGGCTGTTGCCGCGCTGGCCCGCATACCCGTAAAGCCAGGCCGCCTCGATACTGTCCTTTCCGCCGCCCTGCCCCTGTTCGGCCATACCCGCCAGATGATCCATGGCATCTGCCGATCCCAGTGTGGCGCCCTTGCGATACCAGCCGCGCGCCACATCGAAATGGCCGCCATTGAATGCCATTTGACCTATGGCATCAGCGGCCTCGCCGCTGCCGCGTTCCACCGCCACCTGATAGGAAGCCCTGGCAGAGTCCAGGTCGGCCGGTCCTGTAACACCGTACTGATAGTCATAACCACCCCAGAAATAGGTCACGGCATCCGTGGCATCGACCTTATTGCAAAAGCCCGAGGCTTTAATTACGTCCTTTGGCCGTCCTTCTCCGAGCAGATAAGCCAGGCACATTTTCTTGACGGCAACCGGATTGCCAAGCCTGGCAGCTGGCTCATAGAGATCGTAGGCGATCTTCAGATCAATGGGTGCGATCTCGTCTCCCTGCTCCATGAGGGTGGCCAGATTGGTCATGGCCTCGGCGTCACCCGACTGCGAACGCCTGTAGAGGGTCTCATGAAGCGCCTCGGTGCGGGCGGTCAGCGTACTCCCGCTGTTTACGGCGGGTTTGTCGCTTGTATCTGCCGATCGCGCCTGCGTCGCGGATATCCCGAGGCAGGCCACGACCACCCATAAAACACGGCGAAATCCAGTCATCCCATCCCCCTGATCATTGAGCTTAGGCAAAGACGCTTTTCGACGGCACAACCAAGTCGGTCTTCGTACCATCGCACTGCGCGTAAACAAATCCCGGCTGAATGGCGAAGGCGCCCACATCACCCTTGGTGTTCAGTGCCAGGAAACCGACCTGGAGGGTCTTGGCGGCTTCCGGACGGCGCTTGACGATCCGCATCACCGCCTCCTCACAGGCCTGTTGCGGTGTGCGTCCCTGACGCATCAGCTCGACGACCAGGAAGCTGCCGGCATTGCGGATGACTTCCTCACCGACCCCGGTCGATGTGGCCGCGCCGATCTCGCCATCGACATAGAGCCCGGCGCCGATGATCGGGCTATCCCCCACCCGGCCGCGGAGCTTCCACGCCATGCCGGAGGTGGTGCAGGCGCCCGAAAGCCGGCCTTGCGCATCGAGCGCCAGCATGCCCAGCGTGTCGTGGTTATGGACATCACCCGGCACCTTGCTGCCGGGCGCATGGCCATAGGTCGACATTTCGCTGTTGGCCACCGGCTCGTACTTCGCCGTCTTCAGCCAGTCCTTCCAGGCGGCCTCGGATTCAGGCGTCAGCAGTTCCTGCGGTTTGAAGCCCTGCTCGATGGCAAACTGAAGCGCACCGGCTCCGACCAGCAGGACGTGCGGCGTCTTTTCCATGACGAGGCGCGCCACCGAGATCGGATGATCGATATGCTCCAGAGCCGCCACGGCGCCGCAGCGCCACTGCTCGTCCATGATGCTGGCATCGAGCGAAACGTGGCCGTCGCGATCCGGGTAACCGGCGCGTCCGACGCTGTGGTTCTTCATATCCATTTCCGGCACGCGCGCCCCGGCTTCGACAGCATCGAGCGCATGGCCGCCGGTTTTCAGCACGTCCCACGCCGCCTGATTGGCTGCTACGCCAAAGTCCCAAGTCGAGACGACGATGGGCTTACCGGTCGAGGCGGCGCTGGCGCCTGTGGTCGCCAGTCCGGCAAGCGAGGAAAGGGCCAGGGTGGTTTTGAAGATATCGCGACGATTTTGCATGAGAAACGCCTTAAACAAAGGAAGGGGGTCTGGCGGACTGAGCCGCGCCGAAGGACATGTTGGGCTTGGGGCCCATTTTGAAGGTCAGGCGTCCGCCGCGTATTAGTTCGGCATGGCTGATCCAGCTTTTGTGCCAGGGCTTGCCGTTCCACTCTATGGCCTGCACATAGATATTCTCGGCGCTGTTGCCGGCTGCGTCAATGACCAGCCGGCGCCCGCCACCGAGCGCGACCTCGGCATGTTTCACCAGAGGCGAGCCGAAGACATAATTGGTGCTGACCGGATCGACCGCATAAAAACCCAGGGCACTCATCAGATACCAGGCGCTCATCTGGCCGCAATCCTCATTGCCTTCCAGACCATCGGGCGCGTTGCGGTACAGGGTGGCCATAATCTCGCGCACCCGCATCTGGGTCTTCCACGGTGAACCGGTATAGGCATAGAGGTAGGCCACGTGGTGGCTGGGTTCATTGCCATGGGCATATTGACCAATCAGGCCGCTGATATCGTCCAGGCTCTCTACGCTGGTATCTGTCGGCTCGACGAACAGGGCATCAAGCTTGGCCTCAAAGGCTTTCTCGCCGCCGAACAGCGCCATATAGCCGTAGGTGTCATGCTGGTTCAGGAAGGTCGCCTGCCAGCCATTGGTCTCGGTGAAATCACGCCATTTTGCTGTGTCATGACCTAATGCATGCGGATTATAGGGCGTTGCCCATTCGCCATTGGCCAAGCGGCCACGCATAAAGGTGGTATAGCGGTCGAACAGGTTGCGATAGTTCAGCGAACGCGCTTTCAACGCTTTCGCCTCCTCGTGCGCGCCGATGGCTTCGGCCAGACGCGAGGTACACCAGTCGCTATAGGCATTCTCCAGCGTTTTCGAGACCGACTCCTGAACCTGATCGGCCGGAAGATATCCCATTTTGCGATAGAGCGGCATATCATGGGTTTGGTCATCGAAGGCGCGTTGCCGCGCCACCACATAGGCCGCGCGGTAATCGACGCCTTTAACCCCCTTGCGGCAGGCCTCGGCCAGGATGGCGGCATAGTGGTAACCGACCATGGTATCGGTTTCGCGGCCATAGAGCGGCCAGATCGGCACGCCGTCGGGGCTTTCCTGCCCCATGCGCACCAGGCTGCGCAGCATATCCGGCACGCGCGCCGCCTGGGTCAGGTTGAAGAAAGGATGCGAGGCGCGATAGGTGTCCCACAGGCTGAAGGTCGTATAGGCGGTCTCGCCCGCCGGTAGCGCGTGCACCTGATTGTCCATGCCGCGATAGCGGCCATCGGCATCGCTGAAAACCGTCGGCGCCAGCAGGGTATGATAGTGCGCCGTCTGGAAGATCCGGCTGTCAGTTTCGCTGATCGCCTCGATGCGAACGTGATTCAGTTCGGCTTCCCAGGCGAGATGGGCGGCGGTGCGCACCCGGTCGAAATCGAAATCCGGCAGCTCGGCTAGATTACGCAGCGCGCCTTCGATATCGACGGCGGAGATCGCCGCCTTTACCAGCAGCGGCCCCTGCCCCGCCTCATCGAAATGCAGGGCGCATTTCAGGCCGGTGCCGGACACATTTGTACCATCGACCGCCGCATCATCACTATAGAGCTGCGCCGCGCGGAACGGGCGAGAGGCTTTCAGGGCGAAGAACACCCAGCGGTCCTTGGCCCACAGGTCCAGCCGGCGCCCCCCGACCAGCGTATCATTGCCTATGACCTGAAGCGAGGCCTCGACAACACCGGTCGGGGTCGGATGCTTCCACCACGGCATGTTGCTGTGCTGCCAGTCGATCAGCAGGTGTCCGGTCTCGCCCTCGGGGAACTGGTAACGATGCAGGCCCACCCGCGTGGTGGCGGTCAGTTCGGCGTGAATACGGCAGTCAGTCAGGTCGACACGATAATAGCCCGGTGTCGCCGTTTCATTGGCGTAGCGCGACCGGTAGCTGCCTTCGAGATTATCCGGCGTGCCGGGATTGAGGACCACCGGCCCGGTGCGCGGCACCACCAGCAGGTCGAGCAGATCCGGACAGCCCGTGCCGCTCAGATGGGTGTGTGAAAACCCCATGATCGAGCCATCCTTGATGTGATAGCCCGAGCATGAATCCCAGCCGAGATTATAGGTATCCGGCGACACCTGGACCATGCCGAAGGGCATGGTTGCGCCGGGATAGGTATGGCCGTGACCGCCCGATCCGATAAACGGATTGACGTATTCACAGGGGCTGACACCCGCCGCAAAGCCGGTGGCTGGCAGAAGCGCGGCGGCAGCCGTGCCGGTCAGGAAGCTGCGTTTGGAAAGCATAGTCATCAGGTTAGCAGGCCTGGCTTTTCGTTTATCAAGGTCAGGATCAGTTCGCCGAACAGGCTGTTGGCCCAGGCAAACCACGAGCGCGTAAAGAGCGAGGCGTCGTCCTTGCCCACCGACTCGTTCATGAAACCACGCGGTGCGGCGGCCGCCTTCAGTTCGACAAGACAGGCGCGGATTTCGGCATCGTCCGTGCTGGTCAGGGCCTGGATCATCAGCGCAATCGGCCAGATCGTGTTCAGGCCCGAATGCGGGGAGCCGACGCCACGCAGCACCCTACCTTCATAATAGTAGGGATTGCGGGCGCTCAAAACCGCCGCGCGGGTGCGCAGGTACAGCGGATCATCCTTGGCGCAAAACCCAAGAAACGGCAGGCTCAGCAGGCTCGGCACATTGGCGTCGTCCATGAAGAGCGCATTGCCATAGCCATCAACCTCATAGGCCCAGATGTCGTTGCCGTTCGCATCCTTCATCCGGCCATAGGTATACATGCCACTTTCAACTTCGGTGGCCAAGGCCAGGCACTCCGCCTTGAAATCCGCATCCAGACCGGTTTTTTCAGTCATCTCCGCCAGCTGACGCAAGGAAACGACCGCAAAGGCATTGCCGGGAATGAAGTAGGGATAGGTGCAGGCGTCATCCGAGGGACGGAAGCCGGAATGGATCATGCCGGTGACCTTGGTGGGCCAGCCATAGCCGTGCGCCAGGGTTTCGGTCGGTTCGGACGCCGTGCGGTTGAACTTGTAGGGTCCGTCGCCATCCTTCCTTTGCTGATCGCGGAAAGTCTGGACGATGGTGCGCATGGCGGCGCGCCAAGTATCGTCGAAGGCCGACAGATCGTCAGTCGCCGCCAGATAGCCATGCGCCAGCCGGATCGGATAGCACAGGCTGTCGATCTCCCATTTGCGCTCGGCCACGCCGGGCTTCATATCGGTCTGGTCGGTCTGTGACCACGACAGGTCCGTCATTGCCTTCGGATCGTGCATATAGGCGTTGGCGTAGGGATCGATCAAAATGCAGCGCGCATGCCGCCGGATCAGCCCCTGAAACAGGCTCTTCAGACCAGCATCCTTAGCCGCCAGCGGCAGGTAGGGCGAGACCTGGGCTGAGGAATCGCGCAGCCACAGCGCCTTGATATCGCCGGTAATCACGAAGCTGTCGGGCTGGCCATCCACCGTTCCCGTCTCGACCGTGGTATCGAGTGTATTAGGGTAGCAGTTGGCGAACAGACGCGCCAGCTCCGGGTCCTTCAGCGCTTTTGTGGTCTTTTTGATGACCGCCTCGACCGCCGAGCTGGTGAACTTGCGCTGTCCCACGGGCAGGCGCGTGCCCGATGCGACTTCCGGTGACATCGCCGGAATATCCGCCGAGACGCGTGACGCCATCAGGGCGCCCAACGCCGTCACCCCTAAGAGCCATTCGCGACGATCCATGCTCACGCCTCCACCAGGCCGGGGCGATCCCAGATCTGGTTTTTGCCGCCGGCCAGCGTGCGCTCGGCACCTTCATGCAGATCGAGCACGATGATTTCGTTGCTGCCTATCTTCAGCCACGGTGCCGGCACAAACAGAGCGTGCTGCGGGCCGACCGACCAGTGACGACCTAAGTTATGGCCATTGACCCAGACATAGCCCTTCCCCCAGCCGCGCATATCGAGGAAGGTATAGCCTGCTTCGCTGACCTCGAACGTGCCGCGATAGAAGGCCGGGCCCTCCACATGGGCCTTGGCGAATTTCAGACCGCTCAGATCTTCAAGGGTGAGGCCGTAGTGCTCCCAGCCGGTCAGCGAAGCCTCTCCCAGCTTCGCCTCGCCGATCAGGCCTTTCTGGTCGAGACCGATCTGATCGCCATAATTGATACGGCCCATAGTATCGACCAGCACATCTATGGCCGCCCCCTTTTTCGCGGCGATCGTAAGCCCGGTTTCATGATTGCGACGATCGAGCGTGCCCGTGGGTACGCCTGCGACCGACACCAGAGCATAGTCACGCACTTCACCAAAAGACAACAAACCCGAAAGCGCGGTTTTTGCCTTATGACGATAGAGCAAAAGCCCATGCGGCTGGCCCAGTTGTTCCAGGGTCTTCGGCGACGTGGCCACAACCGGCTTGCCCAGAAGTTGGCTGAGCGAAGCACTTTCGGTCAGGCGGAAGCGCTTGATCTCCAGCGCCTTTTCCGGCTCCGGCAGCGGCGCGAAACGATCGGCCGGAATATATTGCTGGAACAGGGCTCTGGCCGCCTCGAACTTTGGCGTTGGCCGGCCGGCCTCATCGAGCATGGCGTCATAGTCGTAGCTCGAAATATCCGGCTGATAGGTCTGGCTATTCTTGTCGAAATTGGCGCCGGCGTCGAAGCCGAACGAGGTGCCGCCGTGCACCATGTAGAAACTTAAGGAAATCTTCTGGTCGAGCATCCATTTCAGGCTCTCGATCAGCGGCGGTATCGGCATGGACGAGTGCATCTCGCCGAAATGGTCGAACCAGCCCCCCCACAGCTCGGTGCACATGCGCGGGCCGGATTTTTTGAACTGGTCGTAGCGGGCGAACTCTTTCTCAGCCTTGTCATAGGTGCCGAAATTGATACCGTTGAACAACTCCGGGATAGCGCCATTCTCGATCACCGCGGCGCCATCGACCGTATAGAGGGCGCCACTGAAACCGGCGGCACGCACCTGGTCCTTTACCGCACGCATATAGGTCAGGTCATTGCCGTAAGAGCCATATTCGTTCTCGACCTGGGTCATCAGGATCGGGCCGCCCTTGTCGATTTCGAGATGGGCGATTTCCTGACCCAGGCGTTTCAGCCATTCGCCCGAAGGGCCCATATATCGGGGATCGAGCGAGCGCGGCTTTATGGTCGGGTCATTGAGAAACCAGGCCGGATAGCCGCCATTGTCCCATTCGCCACAGACATAAGGACCGGGGCGCAGCAGTACCCACAGCCCCTCTTCCTGCGCCATCTTGATCCAGGCGACGATATCGAGATTACCGGTGAAATCGTATTGACCCGGACGCTTTTCATGGGCGTTCCAGAACATGTAGGTGCACAGCGTATTTAGACCGAGTGATTTCAGCTTTTTCAGCCGGTCACGCCAGAGTTCGCGGGGAATGCGTGGATAATGCATCTCGCCGGCCATGATGTGAAACGGCTGGCCATCGAGCAGGAAATCATCGCCTTTAATAGTGAAACGTGCATCTGCGGCCAACGCCGCACCGGCTGGCACAAGTCCGCTGGTGGCGATGCCAGCGGCAGTCAGGGCGGTCAAAAATTCCCGGCGCGACGTTTGGGGGGGATTTGTCATTTCACTCACTCTATTTCGGCAGTTTATAATTACCCGTCAGGGTCAGATTGTGGCTCACACCGCCGGTCATTGGCTGGCCACCCCCGACAAACAGGCCGTAGTCGCCAGGAACTTGCGTACGATTGCCAACGCGGTCGACCGTGCTCAGGTCACGCGGGGTCAGTTCGAAAGACACCTCTGTGCTTTCGCCTGGCTTGAGGTGGACGCGTTTGAAACCAACCAGGCTGTATTTCAGGCCCTGATCATTGGCGGGCGGCGTCAGATAGGCTTGCGCCACCTCGTCGCCCTCGACCACGCCGGTATTGGTGACGGTCGCCGTCACAGTCAGATTTTTACCGGCAGCAAGTGTTGGGCTGGACAGGCGGATATCGCTGTAGCCGAAGGTGGTATAGCTCAGGCCATAACCGAAGCTATAGAGCGGCTCACCCTTGAAATAGCGATAGGTGCGGCCTTCCATGCGATAGTCGATAAAGGGCGGCAAGTCCTGCACGGACTTGTAGAATGTCACCGGCAGACGACCGGACGGGTTATTCTGGCCCAGCAGGGTTTCGGCGATCGCGGTGCCGCCGGATTCGCCCGGATACCAGCCTTGCAGCAAGGCATCAGCATTGTCCTTGGCCCAGTTCAGCGCCACCGCGCCGCCGGAGAGATTGACCACGATCAACGGCTTGCCTGTGGTTTTCAGCGCCTTGAGCAAGGCTTCCTGACGCACCGGCAGGGCCAGGTTCGTGCGGTCACCGCGATCGAAGCCTTCGACTAGGATTTGCAATTCCTCGCCCTCGATATCCGGCGATAGGCCAACGAAGGCAACGATGGCATCGGCGGATTGCGCCGCCTTCAGCGCTTCGGCCACCTGAGCCTCCGCTGGGGTCTGCCACTGCAGGCGTACCCCCCAGTCCTGGCCGACATGGCGGAACTCCAGCCGTATCGGGTGCGGCTTGGCATCACCGAAATGTAGGCTGGCTTCCAGCGACTGGCCGTCGCCGTTATCGGTTATCACCGGCTTGCCATCGAGATAGAGAGTGATGGCGTCATGCTGGTTGTTACATTCCCAGCAGCGTTCAGTATAGATTTTGAGCTGATAATCACCAGCGGCGGGCGGCCTCAGTTCCCCGGTCCAGCGCACACTATAAGGCCCCTTCTCAAATCCTTTAACCGGCGCGACATTATAGAGGTCGAGATTGACCGTCTTGTCGGTACGAGTCAGCACCGGTTGACCGGTGAAGTCTGGATTATCGAAATATTCGCCCTTGAGCCCGCTCTGGCCACCTGAGCTGAGGGCAGTTTCGGGAATGGGGATCGCCACACCGTCTGCGATATTACTGCCCTGCGCGTACGACACTCGGTCGGCACCCAGTGCGGTACGCAGCCCCGTCAGGGGTGTCACCGGATCGATGGCCGTGCCGTGATAATTGGCCTGCAGGATTTCCAACGCATCGGCATTGGGACCAATGACGGCGATCTTCGCGGTGGATTTCAACGGCAGGACGCCGTCGTTTTTCAACAGGACAATCGATTCCCGTGCCGCCTTCAGCGCCAGAGCGGCGGCCTCGGGCGTGTGGATCGCAGATGGCGAAATCGTGCTGTAGGGGCTTGGGGCGCCATCAATGCCGAGTTTGCGGCGGGCATCCCAAAGGCGGGTCGCGGCAGTGTCAATCTCGGCGGTCGTGACGAGCTTCTTATCGACGGCGGTCTTCAGATATTTGAAATAGGTGCCACAGTTCAGTTCCGTCCCGGCTTTCAGCGCCTCGGCGGCGTTTTCTTCCGGGGTATTGCGGTAGAAGTGGAAGGCGTACATGTCCTCGACCGCGTCGCAGTCGGTCACCACATAACCCTTGAAACCCCAGTCCTTACGCAGACGGATATTTAGCAGGTCGTCCGAGGCGCAGGCTGGGGTGCCATGGATCGAATTATAGGCGCACATCACCGAGCCGGGTTTGGCCACCGTCACCACCTGGCGGAAGGCCGGCAGGTAGGTCGCTTCGCGGTCATAGGGCGAGGCATCGACATCGAAGCCGTGGCGGCCGGCTTCCGGGCCGGAATGGACGGCAAAGTGCTTGACCGAGGCGATGGTCTTGGGGTGCGCCAAGTCGGGGCCTTCCAGCCCCTGCACGAAGGCGGTTGCCAGATGGCCGGTCAGGTACGGGTCCTCGCCATAGGTCTCCTGCCCCCGACCCCAGCGTGGATCGCGGAAGATATTGATATTGGGCGACCAGATGGTCAGGCCCTCATAGCGGCCATGATCCTTATCCGCGCCGACGCCATTGAACTTGGCGCGCGCTTCGGTAGAGACCGTATCACCGACGCTATGCAACAGGTCGATGTCCCACGTCGCCGCCAGACCGATGGCCTGCGGGAAGACGGTCGCTTCACCGATGCGGGCGATACCGTGCAGGCCTTCGTTCCACCAGTTATAGCCGGTGACACCAAGCCGCGGGATGGCGGGCGCCGCCGCCTGCAACTGACCGACCTTTTCATCCAGGGTCATTTGCGCGACAACCGAGGGGGGATTGGTTTTGGCTGCCGGTTTGGCATTGGCCATTGCCGGCAGGCCCAGGATACAGCTCAGCAGCAGGCCAGCCTTGAAAGAAGCGCGCATCATCCTACCCCTTGAACGGCGTGGCGGAACCGAAATAGGAGCGCACCTTAAGCGCCTTTTTCAACTGGGCTAAAGACACATTGGTCGTGATATGAACAGTCACGCTTTCGCCGCCCGCCATATCGAAGCTGTTGTCCGACAGGTCGGCTTTCAGCCCGCCGACATCGATCCACACGCCTCGTGCCGCAGCGGACGTCGAAACGGTAAGGTCATAACCGCCTTTGGCAGCGACGATGGCCGTCTTCAGCTTCGGATCGGTCCAGGCGACGTCCTTGCTAACCCCGACATAGTTGAAGACCTTGGCGACGACGACATCGCCCTCAAGCAGCGCCAGCTCAACCTGGCTCGTCTTGGCCTCAGCCCCGGCCAGTAGATCGGTATCGCTGAAGGTGCCGATAGACGGGCTCGACAACGGCGCCACGGTCAGGTTACCGGTCTTTTCGCTCAAAACCTTGCCAGACAGATCGCGCATGCGCAGGCGCCAGGTCAGGGCCTTTTCGGTCGTCAGATCGGACAACACATGCGCTTCCATGGCGCCATCTTTGTGGATCAGGCTGACCGACAACGGCGCATAGAAGCGCTTGGCGCGGAATTGCAGGGCCTTCCAGCGGCCGTAATAATCGACACTGGCCCACGAAGCGCCCGGCCAGACATCGTTTAGCTGCCAATACATCGAGCCCATGGTCTGCGGCCTACGGCTACGCAAATGGGTTGCCGCCAGTTCGATGCCATCGGCCTGCATCAGCTGGCTGAGATAGACGAAATCGGCAAAGGTCTTCGGCTCGCCGTAGTTATTGTGGATGTATAGCAGCAGGCGCTTATTGCCATTGCCCTTGTCGTATTTCTGATGGCCGCGCATGACCGGACTTTCCGGCGCCATATCCTTTTCCGAAGCAAAGGCCTTGATTGTCGCCATGTCGGGGAAGGACTGCAGGCCGTATTCGCTCATGAAACGCGGCGTGACATTGAGATATTCCTCGACCGGCTTGCCACCCCAAACCTTCCAGTAATGGCGGTCACCATCATTGTCCTGATCGGCCGGACCGTCATAATCCGTCGAGGGCGACGACGCCCAATAAGGCGTGCCCGGCGAATTCTGATCGACGGCCCCGCGCAGCACCTGGTCGAACATACGCACCATGCCGATGACGACGCGGTCACGCTCCTCCGGCGAGACGCCGGTTTTCAGGGCGTCGGTGCTGCCGCCCCAGTTTTCCCAGTCGGTCTGGACCTCGTTATTGCCCGCCCACAGCACGATCGACGGGTGATTGCGCAAGCGCTTGACCTGCTCCACCGCCTCGACACGCGTGCTCTCGCGGAAATCGCGGTCATAGGGGATGATGGCCCCCCCGAACATGAAGTCCTGCCAGACCATCAAGCCCAGTTCGTCGGCCTTGTCATAAACATGATCGTCCTGATAGGTGCCGCCGCCCCAGATACGCAGGATGTTCATATTGGCGTCGACCGCCGATTGCAGCATGCGGTCCTGTTCGGCGGGGGTCACGCGCGTCGGGAACATGTCGAAGGGGATCATGTTGGCGCCCTTGGCGAAAATCGGCACGCCATTGACGACAATCTCGAAGCTCTTGCCCCACTGATCCTTTTCGCGGCGGATTTCCGTCGTGCGCAGGCCGATTTTCCGCGTCCATTCGCCGATGACATCACCGCCCTGCGTTACCGTCGCCTTGACCGTGTAGAGGTTCGGCTTGCCATAGCCTGCCGGCCACCAGCGCTGCGGGTTCTTGATCTGCATCGGCAGACTGACCGGATTGGTGCCGGCAAAGAGGCTGATATCCTCAGTTGTCGTCTGCGTCGTGCCATCGGGCGCAGTGATATCGACACGTACAGTGGCCGGGGTGACTGCGCTCGACTGGATATCGACCACGGCATTGACCGCCGCGACCTGATCATCGAGATGCACCTGTTCGACATGGAAATCAGCCACTCGAGCGTCATCCCAGGCCTCGATTTTCACGGGCCTCCAAATACCGATGGCGACCACGCGTGGGCCCCAGTCCCAGCCATACTGGTAACCGGCCTTGCGCACATAGGTCGAGGAATTGCGGCCCAGGGGTTCGTCGCCCCACAGCGAATCGTAGGCGCCCGGCATGACGTAAGGCATGTCGGCGACCAGAGGCTTCATCTTTTTCAGCGGCGATTTCAGGTCGACCTCGACCACATTGACGCCCGGCTTCAGCAGCGCCTTCACATCGGCGCGCCAGGTACGGAACATATTGTCGGCATTGAGGATGGGCGTACCATTAACGCGCACCTCGGCAAAGGTATCGAGGCCTTCGAACACCATCTCGACATGGCCCCGCGCCAGTGTTTCGGTCGAAACCGTCACCTCGGTACGGTATTGCCAGTCCGACAGACCAACCCATTGCACCTTGCCTTCGTTGTCACCCATGTAGGGATCAGGCAGCTTCTTCAGCGCCATCAGATCGGTCTGGGCCGTGCCCGGCACGGTGGCCTTGAGCCAGCCGGCGGCTTCGGGATGGGCACCGGCATCTTCGGGTGACAGACGGAAGGTCCAGTTCTGGTCCAGCACCTGCGCCACAGGCGCCGCGGCCAGGGCGGGCATGGCCGTACATAAAGCGGCGATCGCGCCAAAAGTGGTGATCAGGCCCCTGGCGGTTCGCAACGTCTTCATGTCTTACTCCGGTTTAGTCTGAATTTCGCGCCGGCCGTCCGGCGCCTTAAAAAGGTGTGTGGTTCAGGTCTCGATGCGCCACACATAGGCCAGTTGTTCCGGCGCACCGGCTGGAAGGGTGATGGTCAGGCCGTGCGCATCCTGACGGAAAGTCACCGGCGTATCGGTCCCGAGCAGGCGCACATTTTTCACCCGGTAATCACTGCGGACCGAGGTGATGGTCACCTCCCCTTCAGGCCGCGCCATTTCGATGGCGTGCAACACATCGTCCTTGACCGTGAAGCGGAAATCCTGCGCCGTATAGGGCTGCGCCTTCGTTTCAGCAAAGGTGCCAGAGGCGGTTTCGGTCGGCCCTTCGCCGAAGACGATCCACGGCCGCGTGCCATAGATGGCCTCGCCATTGATCTTCAGCCACGCGCCCATCTGCATCAGGCTGTCGCGGGCCGCTTCGGGGATGCGGCCATCGGCATGGGGCCCGACATTGAGCAGCAGGTTGCCGTTTTTCGAGACAACATCGGCCAGCAGATGGATCAGTTGCGCCGGTGACTTATAGGTATCGTTTTCGATATAGCCCCAGGCCTTGTCGCTGATCGAGGTGCAGGTCTGCCAAACATCATTGCGAATGCCCGGCGCCTGGCCGCGCTCGATATCGAGCACACCGGCGCCATCGGCAAATTCGCCCAGCTTGTAATTGACGATGGCCGAACCGCCTTCTTTCACCGCCTTGTTGTAATACCAGGCGAGGAACTTCGGCAGGGTGTTCCGGAAGGACGGCTGGCCGATCCACCAGTCAAAATAGATGAGGTCCGGATTATAGGCGGAAACCAGTTCGGCCTGCCGCGCCAGCCAGTCATCGAGCCAGGCTTGCGACACATGGGTGTAATCACCGAACAGGTCCTGATCGTCCTTGCCAGCCATGCGGTCCTGCGCCGGACCGTAAAGCCCGGCATTGGCAGGATCGGAAACGTCAGACGGAAACTGGCGGCCACCATCGAAGAACCAGTCATGTTCGGCGCGGTGCGACGACAGGGCGAAGTGCAGGCCCTTGTCTTTCACAGCCTTTTTGATTTCGCCCAGCAAGTCGCGCTTCGGCCCCATCTTCACGGCCGTGTAGTCCGACAGGTGGCTGTCATACATCGAAAAGCCGTCGTGGTGCTCGGCCACCGGCACGACATAACGCGCGCCAGCATCGGCAAAGAGCTGCGCCCAATTTGCCGGATCGAAGGCGGACGCCGTAAATTGCGGGATAAAGTCTTTGTAGCCGAACTTAGTATGCGGCCCGTAGGTCTTTATATGGTGCTCGTATTCCGGGCTGCCCTGGATATACATATTGCGCGAATACCATTCGCCGACAAAGGCTGGAATGGAATAGAGGCCCCAATGGACAAAAATGCCGAACTTGGCGTCGGCATACCATTGCGGCACCTTGTAATCTTGCAGAGACGCCCAGTCCGGGCGAAACGGCCCGTCACTATCGCCCGCATCGACGGTGCTGAGCCAGCGCTTGCGTTCGGGGGCATATTTCTGCGTGGCCTTCAGCCACTGCGCATCACGCTCATCGGGCGTGGTGTTGTCATTCGAGGCTGCAAAAACCCGGCCGACCAAGACGCTGTTAAGCCCAAGGGCGACACCCAGTCCCGCCCCTCCCAGCAACAGACCACGGCGGGACATCGAGGGGTGTTTGGCGGTCATGGCAGTCTCCGGCAGACAATCAAGATTAGCAAAGGCAGCAAAGCATTCGAAGACGGGACCATGCCCGGTCTTCGAATGCAGTGCAATGATCCGGTCAGGGCCACGTCTTCTCAATTCCGGTCACACACAAAAAACGACCGGAATGGCGCGATGGAAAGCACAGGGCCGGAGGTCAGGGAGACGGACCGGCGGCGGTCATCGGCCAGCAAGACGCTCGGGGGAAAAGCCCGAACCGGAACAGAAAGCCTCCCCGGCCCCTGGGATATAAAGACCGAAGGCGGCAGGCTGACGCCGGTCCGATGAGGACCTCGTACCGGCGCTTACGCTTTACACATGAAAGACCCGGAAGGCGCGGGCGCCTCCCGGGTTACGCATTAGTTCATCTTGTAGGTCACACCGAAAGTCACGCGGGTGCCGTACTTGCTCCACGACAGCGGCAGGCCGCCAGTGGTGTAAGGATGCTGCATGTTATCCAGGATGTTCTGCGCCGCCAGGTTGAACGAAATACGATCGTTCAGGTTATAGGAAGCGGACGCATCCAGCTGACCCCAGCCATCGATATAGGACGGTGCGGTCGTTTCGCTACCCACATCGGTGGTATACTTGCTGCGGTACGTATAGGAGACACGCGCCTGGATCGGACCCTTTTCATAATAGGGCGAGACCGTGTAGCTCCAGCGCGACAGGTATGGCATCGGCAGCTTGCCGGAGGTTGCGTTATACGCGTCGGTATACGAACCGTATTGCTGGTCGAGGTAGGTGATGTTCGCCTGGATACCGAAGCCCCAAGGCAGGTTGCCCTGATAACCGACCGAGATGCCGGGGATCTTGGCGTTTGAACCGTTGAATGGCGCGTAGATCAGCATGTTTTCGACGCGGTTACATTCACGGCCGACCGTACCCAGGCAGTAATCCAGGGCGGATTCCGGCAGGGTCACGTCAATGAAGGTGTACTTCTTGACGATATAGGATTCGACGTCCTTGTAGGTCAGATCGACGTTGAACAGGCTGTTCGGTGCGAAGTACCACTCGTAGGACGCGCTGTAGTTGGTGGCGCGATAAGGTTGCAGATCCGGATTACCGCCCGTGCCCCCGAAGACCTGGGTGCCGGCGCTGGTCGCGACGGTGCTGTAACGATCGAGACTGTATTCAACCTGGCCGGACATGTCGGCAAAGGTCGGGCGCGACATCACCTTACCCGCCGAGAAGCGGATCATCATGTCATCGGTCAGATCGTAAGCCGCGTTGAACGACGGCAGGACGTCATCATAGCTCTTGTTGAGCGTGATCATTTCCTCGTCCCACGGATAGTAATCCATGGTCGAGCGGTAGGTCTGCTTATTATCGGTCTTGGCGTAACGGACGCCAAAATCGCCGTGCCACTTACCGGCGCGGAAATTGGCTTGCACGTAGGCCGCATTGTCCCGCTCAGCCGTATTCCAGAAATTGCCGGCATCGCGATAATCGCCGCTGGCCGCATTGGCCGAGCTACGGTTAGCGATCGAATAGGCCGCAACAGCTTCCTGCGTCATCGAGACAAAGCTCAACAGGTCGCCGCTGGCGCCAAGACCGCTTACGAGATCCGCATCACTCACGCTCGTCTCGAAGTCGGCCATAGACCCGGTCAGGTTGAAGGTCGTGTTGTAGAAGTGCGGATTGTTGATGTTGATATGGCGCTGATACTTGTAGCCGAACAGAATCTCGTTGACCGGACCCCAGGTGACTTCGCGCTTGAAGTCGAACTTGCCATAGTCGATCTGATCAGTGGTCACAGCCGTCTTGACGAAGCCAGCCTGTTTGCCGGCCGCGCGGGTTTTGAACAGCGACGGGTCCGTGGCGGAGGTATCCAGATTGAGGGTCGCGCCATCCGAGGTCATCGACCAGGAACCGGTCGTGTTACCGTAGAAGCTCAGGTAATACTCAGGGTCCGAACCGCCGGTAGCCTTAGTCGTACCGATATTAGACTCGATGGTCCACATGCCAGGCGTCCACTTGCCTTGCAGGTTATAGCTGTTCGTGTTCAGGATCGAGTGCTTGTAATATTCATCCATGCGCACCGCGAAGGAGCCGGAACCGCCGGTAACACCATATTCATTGGTGGTGACCGTGTTCATATAGGTTTCGGCGTTACCGGTATAAGCGTTGTTTTCGTTCCAGTTAACGCTGAGGTCCGTCTCGAACCATTGCGAATAGCTGGAGAAATCACTCTCGATACGCGTGCCGGTCAGGTTGAATTCCAGATCGTCGCTCGGCTTGAACTGCAAGGCCAGTTGATAGGTCTTGCTCTCACGTTGCTCCAGGGAAGACGACAGGGCGATATAGGTCGGCACCAGCATATCCGACGTCAGAGCCGGACCGCTGGTTACGGTCGGCAGCGATGAACTATCGCTGAAGCTGCCATCGTCTTCACAACCGCCCCAGTGCGCAGCGTTACAGACATTCTGATAAGCCGTGCTGATCGAGCCACTGCCAAGAACGCGCTTATTATAATCGTAGCTGAACAGCAAACCAAAGCGGCCGCTGTCGTCCTTGGTGCTGTAGAACAGCGAATAACGCGGGTCCTGTTCCTTGTTGCGCTCATTATAGTTATAGCTATAGCTGACCGTGAACGTGTTCTTCGGCAGCGACAGCGGCTTGCGCGAATTGACGATAACCGTACCACCAACGCCGCCTTCGTCGAGGCGCGCTTCCGTGGTCTTGTAGACCTCCACGTTACCGATCAGTTGCGGCGACAGGTTGGCGAAGTTGAAACTACGGCCGGAGTCGGTGTCATTGGCGCCGGCCTGGGCCGAAGCCAGCGGGTTGCCGTTCAGCGACACATTGATCAGACGCGAATCGATACCGTTGATGGCGATCTTTTCGCCTTCACCGCCGCCTGAGCGGTCGACCGTGACGCCCGGCAGGCGCGACAACGATTCCGCCACGTTGACATCCGGGAACTTGCTGACGTCTTCAGCCGTGATGACGTCGATGTGGGCCGAAGCCTTGCGCTTAACGCTGAGTGACTTCTGCAGCGACTTACGGACACCGACGACGACGACTTCCTGAGCGGAGCTGCTATCGCTGGCCGACGTCGTTGACGTCGTGTCTTGGGCATAGGCGCCCCCGGTGACTACGACCCCCGCAAGAGCGGTCGTGATCAGTGCGTATGATTTAAACTTCATTCCCTATTTCTCCAATCTAGTGCCGAAAGCCGCGCTTTCGGACGGTCCGCCAAACCACCGCTAATACCTTTTCAGTACCAAAAATTCCCCGGTAAATAGCCACTGGTGAAATAATTCTTACATATAAAATCTGAAATGCGTCAAATCCTAGTTTAGTCATACTGTCATATTTTCGGCCAAGAAGGAACCAAATCGTAAGGTTGTCATATCCATTTAAGTCACGCCTTCATCCTCAATCACAAAGGGATTCAAGCGTTTATATGAAAGGACCTTGAAAAATCACCAAAAACTGGACTTCTATCATTGTCGCCGTTAAAGTAAATTTAGACAGGAAGATGTTGCTTTTGCATCACATATATGACGCCACTGGCGTGCAAAAGCGGGGCAAATAACCTGAATTACGCGCACTTGACGCTATTTCGCCATCCTGGTTTAGTCTCTCTGTGCAAAAGGTCATGACACATTTCAGTGAACAGACAATGACTCAGATTTCTCTCCAAATTGGCATTACACACAGTTCGTCTCTATTCTGCCAAGGAGTTTGGAAATAATGCGTTTTCCTGAGGCCCTTCAGGCCGCCCACGAGGCGTTGCGACGCGGCGATGACGAAACTGCTCTGGCAAATGCGCGCCAGGCCACGGCCTTGCTGAATAGTCCAAATGCGCCGCCGCCTCAGAAGGCGGCGGAAGCCTGGTGGCTGTTAGGCACAGCTGCTGACAGGCTTGAGGATATCATCAGCGCTGAAATGGCCTATGCCGAAGCTGCCCGTTGGGCGCCTGAGGGTTCACCGGTGCGCGCTCAGATGCTTGTCTTACGTGGCAAACCCCTCATGGCCGACGGCCGCGTCATCGAGGCGGTCGAAGCCACCCGCGCAGCCGTCCGGCTGGGGCTGGAAGACGTGCCGAGCCTGGTCAGAGCCAGTTATACCTTCACCCATGCCGGGCTGCCGAACGAGGCCTTAACGCTTGTGCTGAAGGCCACCGCAAGAAACCCGCACCATGCCGAGGCGTGGTACAGCCTGGGCAGCGTTCACCGCGCGCTGGGCGACATCAACGCCTCGGAAGCCGCCTTCAAACAGGCCATCGCCCTCTCCCCCACCCCGCCGGTCGCCGCCTATTTCAACCTGGCCTATCTGCGTCGGTGGACACCAGACGACAACCATGTCTCCATACTGGAGAACCTGACCTGCCAGACCAGACTGGAGGCCTGTCGTGTCGCCTATACCTTGTTCAAGGAATATGATGACATGGGTGACCGGGCCAATGCCTGGGACTGTCTGCAGGTCGGAGCCGGCCTGGCGCGGAAGGAGGAGCCCTGGTCCTCCGATGAAGAGGCCGCCACGGTCGCTGCCTGGAAACAGTATTTCCCGGCGACACGCTTTGAAGCCATCGATGAGCGGCCGCGTTCGGGGCCTAAGCGCATCTTCATCGTCGGACTGCCGCGTTCCGGCACAACCCTGATCGAGCGCGTATTGGCGGCACACAGCCAGGTTCAAGCCGTCGGGGAACTGAAAACGTTCGGCATCGCCACGCACAAACTCAGTGGTGTCAGCGACACCCGCCGCCTGTCGCCTGAAGTGATCGAAGCGGCCGCAAAGATCGATCCCCTGGCCATTGCAGAGCTTTACCAGCGTGAATCCGCCTTCCTGCACGACGGCCGCCCCTATGTGATCGACAAGCTGCCGGCCAATCATGAATATATCGGCCTGATCAAGCTGGCCTTCCCGGACGCCACCATCGTTACCCTCGACCGCAATCCGATGGATGCCCTGTTCGGCTCGTACAAGGTGCTGTTCACCGGCGCCTATGGCTGGTCCTACACCCAGGACGACCTGGCCGATCACTACGGTCATTTCCGTGATCTCATGGCTTACTGGAAATCGGTGCTGGGCGACAGTCTGGTCGAGGTTTCGCTCGAAGCGGTCATCCAGGACCCCGAAACCGAGATTCGCCGCCTTATCGATGCCTGTGGTCTGCCCTTCGAAGACGCCTGCCTGAAACCCCACGAGGCCAAGGGCGCCGTCTCCACAGCCAGCGCGGTACAGGTGCGCGCCCCAATCAATTCCAAGGGGGTCGGCGCCTGGAAAAAATACGAGGCCGAACTGGAGCCATTGAAGCAAAGACTTGAAAAAATGGGATTTTTATCACCTTCCAACGGGTAACATCTTTTTTAACAATGCTCATTTCGATATCGGCGTTCTGTTAAACTGAAATTTACCACACGGTCGGAAACTCCGAATGAGCGTCCCCCGGAGTATTCGCCCATGCCATTCTGGAAAACCGTTGCCACCAGCAACTCAACCCTGCGTCGTGCCATCGATCGGTCTCTCGCGGTCGTCAGTTTCGATACGGAAGGCCGAATTCTGGAGGTCAATGACAACTTTCTGGCCGCAATGGGTTATGCCGCCAGCGAAGTGATCGGCCAGCCGCACGCGATGTTCATGCCGGATGGCGCCGCCAATCAGGATGACTACCGCGCGTTCTGGTCAGCGTTACGCGCCGGTCAATACCAGGAGGGCGAGTTCCGTCGTGTCGCCAAGGGCGGTCGCGAAATCTGGCTGCAGGCCACCTATAATCCGGTGATGGACGACAAGGGCCGCGTCAGCCGCATCGTCAAGATCGCTTCAGACATTACAAAGGAAAAGCACGCCGCGATCGACGCAGAGGGCCAGATCGAGGCCATCCAGCGTTCGCAGGCGGTGATTTCGTTTGCACTCGACGGCACCATCCTCGACGCCAATGCCAATTTCCTGTCCGTGATGGGCTATAGTTTGGCCGAAATCGTCGGCAAGCCTCACCGTATGTTCGTACCGCCGGAAGACGCAGCATCACCGGAATATGCCGCTTTCTGGAAAAGCCTGCAACGAGGTGAATTTCAGTCGGCCGAATACCGCCGCATTGCCAAGGGTGGTCGCGAGGTGTGGATTCGCGCCACCTACAATCCGATACTCGGTAGCGACGGATCCCCCGTCAAGGTCGTGAAGTTCGCCGTAGACGTCACCGCCGAAAAGCAGCGCAACGCGGACTACCAAGGCCAGATCACCGCGATCAATCGCATCCAGGCAGTGATTTCCTTTACGCTCGACGGCCAGATTCTTGACGCCAACGATAATTTCCTGGCGGCCACCGGCTATCGCCTCGACGAAATCAAAGGCCAGCATCACCGTATGTTCGTAGCCGAATCCTATGCCCGCAGCGATGATTATCACGACTTCTGGGAACGCCTGGGACGCGGTGACGCCATGTCGGCAATCTACCAGCGCTTCGGCAAGGGCGGAAAGCTGATCTGGCTGCAGGCGAGCTATAATCCGATCTTCGATTCCAACGGCCGGCCGGTAAAAATTGTCAAATACGCCACCGATATCACTGCTAGCATGAGCGCCCGCTCACGCGCCATCGAAGCCGCGGAAGACACACTGAACAATGTCGAACTCGTCGCCTCCGCCGCCGAGGAAATGAATGCCAGCGTAGGCCAGATCGCTGACAGCATGATGATGACCAAGGAAGCCGTAGACAAGATTCATACCCGCACCGGCGCCGCCGGTCATTCCACCTCCGAAATGCGCAATGCCGCTCAGGCCATGGACGGCGTCGTCCAGCTCATCGCCCAGGTAGCTGGCCAGATCAACCTGCTGGCGCTCAACGCCACCATCGAATCCGCCCGCGCCGGTGAAGCCGGGAAAGGCTTCGCGGTTGTCGCCAACGAAGTCAAGCAGCTGGCCTCCCAAACCAGCGCCGCCACCAAACGCATCTCTTCCGAAATCACCGGCATGCAGAGCCTGGCCGATGAAGTGGCCGATGCCCTGCATTCGATCACGGTCGCCGTCGACGAGGTCCAGAGCTTCGTGGGCGCGGCATCCGGCTCGATGCAGGAACAGAGCATCGTCACCCAGGAGATTTCGGCCAATATGCATGTGGCCGCCAGCGGTGTGGCTGATATCGGCCGCAGCCTCGATGACTGGATCATCGGCATGGAGGAGCGACGCTTCGACCAGCGTGTGCGCACCTCTCGACCGGCCGAAATCATCCGGTCCGACGGCACGCGCATGGCCTGCACCCTGCGCAATGTTTCCAAGGGCGGCGCCAAGCTGATGATCGCTGAGCCTAAGATGGTGCCGGATACCTTCCGCCTGGTCATCACGGATGACGGCACCCTGCGCAATTGCCGCATCGTGCGCCGCGGCAAGAGCGAGATCGGCCTGCGCTTTGTCGAGGAGATGCGGCAGGCGGCCTAAGGGAAAAAGCGAGACGGTTTGCGAAGCGTTCCGGCTTCTGTTAGCGTGATCAAAATGCCGAAAAGGCTTGCGCGAAACACAGAACCGGAAACATTCAGGAACCGCCCCATGACGTCTTTCACGCGCCCTTTCATTCTTGCCGCCGCCCTGGCGACGCTTCCTCTCACTGCCCTGGCCGATCCCTCCGTCGCGCCAGCAAAGGATTCGCTGGAGATAGACGAGCCAGGTGGCGTGCCCGCCGGCTATGTGCTCAAATGGTCCGACGAGTTCGATAAACCCGGACTGCCGGACCCGAAGCTGTGGGCCTATGACACAAAGGCCAATAAACACGGCTGGGCCAACGAAGAGCGGCAATATTACAGCCTCGCCCGGCGGGAGAATTCACGCGTCGAGGATGGCCAACTGATCATCGAAGCGCGCAAGGAAGACCTGAAAAACAAGCCGGACTGGGGCGGCCAGCACTATACATCCGCGCGCCTGCTGTCGAAGAACAGCTACCAGTATGGCTATATCGAGGTAAGGGCTCAACTGCCTTGCGGCCTCGGCGTCTGGCCGGCCATCTGGCAACTACCCACCACGGACCATATGATGTGGCCCGACGATGGCGAGATCGACATCATGGAATATGTCGGCTGGGACCAGGACACCATCTATCACACCGTTCACACCGGCCTCTACAACCACGTCAAGCATACCCAGAAAGGCGTGCTGAAGCACATGCCCGCCGTTTGCGGCCAATGGCATACCTACAGCCTGACCTGGACCCCGGATGAAATCCGTGAAGGCATAGACGGGCGAGACTATTTCCGCTTTGTGAACGAGCATACCGGCAAGGGCGCCTGGCCCTTCGACCGGCCAAACCACCTGATCCTGAATCTGGCGGTGGGGGGTACGTTCGGCGGCAAGACCGGCGTCGATGACAGCACCATGCCCTGGCAGTTCCGTATCGATTATGTGCGGGTCTACCAGAAGCCGGAATAGGCACTAATCTTTGCAAGCATGGCTTACCAAAATACTCCGCTACCAGTTTATCGTTGGCCGGATAGGATAGCGAATGACAACGACGTTTGTGGCGATGGGGCTGGGCCGCTTCAGCTTCAACCTCACCCTTTGCCTATGTGGCGCCCCCCGGCTCCATACCGGCCCTGATTGCCCGTCTCCTGCAAATCGCGGCCTTTATCGGCCGGATGGTGACGGATGCTTTCCGTAAAACCCCGAAACCGCCAAATAGACGCTCCATAGCGACATTCGCACGATCACCTGCCTCGCCAAAATCGAGAATGTAGAAATGGGTTTAGTTATTCCGGCCTTTTGTGTAAAAGTATAAGCAACACAAGAGGGGTCAAAATGACGGAAAGTACGCGAAAAAATAAAATCAGCCTTGGCATCGTAGTACCGGGCATTTTGCTTTTTGTGCTGACATTTGGCTCATTATTCGGCGGGAAAAACATATCAAGCGCGTCGTCGAGTGTAAAACTCTCGAGTTCCGCGTCTGCCAAGCGATCCGATCCCTCGGTATACAACCACTTCGGATACATCTCATCGGCCCTTATTGAAGGAGATAAACTTGTGTTGACCGGTTTTCTACCGTCACAGCAAGGAGTCGACCTCAACCTGTACAATTCGTCAACCGACATTTCTTCTCTTGGAAAGAAGATACAGCAAAACCCATCATCCGTTGCAGGACTATCGGCCGTCGAACTTAGATATTCGGTGAGCGGTCTCGACAATCCGGGGCATGAGACCGAAACGCCTGCCTACAATTTGACCTACCTCATTTCCGACCTGACTGCGCCGGACTGGTCAGTTATGAACGAGATTAATACCCTCAACCTCGTGCATTCGGTCACGAAGACAGGCAAGATGGGCCAACGGGCTATTACAGCCTGGTGTTTGAGCAAGAAAGGCGACGGCGGTCCGTTTTGTGAGAAAGCGGCGCATCCCTAATTTGTCGAGTGTTTCGAGGCGTGAAGAGTAAAACGTATGAAATATCGTCAGCTTGTTCATTGCCGCCCATTTGCTCAGCTTGAGCCTTGCCAACGATCCTAAATGGAAAAGCGTAAAGTGGTCGGCGATGGCCTGACGATTGGGTTGGTGACGGCCTTTATCAGCCAAGCACTCATCTTACACAAGGGCGCTCACTATGGGGTTAACAATAGTCAGTTCGGAACGCCCCCTTGAAATTGAGATGAGGATAGGCCTTCGCAACGCTCTCGACAATTAACAGCGGCAGCTTGTCTATCGCCAAGATAAGGACTTCAACGCCCTCCCCTTCGACCGGAAGAACCGCCTGATTCTGAAGCTAGCAGTGAGCGGCACGTTCGGTGGCAAGACAGGCGTCTATGACAGCACCACGCCCTGGCCGTTTCGTATCTATTACATGCGGGTGTACCAAAGGCGGAATGGATGCCTGGTCAGGCCTGCTTAAAAAGATGCCCGGACAGGATGACCGCGCTCGCCCCAGAAGACGAACCAGTGCACGCGGCGCGAACAATATACTGCTCTGCCGGTGTAATTCCTGCGACGACTTCTTAAAATCCAGCCGTGGCAGCAAACCCTTGGGTTCGACAAGAGGCCCCTGTTCAGCCGTGCCCGCTACTGTGAGGAGGGCGCAGCCATAGGCGACTGCCGCCTCGGGTAGTTTTTGCTCCCCCGCCGCCGACAGTGTCTGCTAGTCAATAACGTTCCGGCAGTCCTTCAGGAAGTCGCTTCTAAAACTCGCCTCATCCACGCCATCGTATAGTCTGCGAATTTTCTGCACTTGTTCAGCCACTTAACCCATACTTGCTGTTTGCCTCACGCTTGTCGGATATCAGACTGCGTGTTAGCGTCACATCGGACCTCATTGCACACGGCGGCGCATGACCCCTGAAAAACCTCCTCGTTCGATCCTTATTGCCGGCGGCGGCACGGCCGGGTGGCTTGCGGCCTGTTATCTGGCCAAGGTCTTCGGCCACGGCCCCACCAGTCCGCGCATCACACTGATCGAGTCCCCTGATATTGGCACGATCGGCGTTGGGGAAGGCAGCATCCCGACGATCCGCACCACCCTGCAAACCCTGGGCATAGACGAGGCGGAATTCCTGCGCGAATGCTCGGCCACCTTCAAGCAGGGCATCCGGTTTGTCGACTGGGAGGCTGAAGGCTCGGCCTACAGCCATCCGTTCGAGGCCCCCTATTTCACCGATGGCGCGGGCCTTGCGCCCTACTGGCTGCTGCAGGATAAGGCCACACGCCGGCCTTTCGCCGAGGCTGTCACCCTGCAAACCGGCGTGGCTAATGCCGGACGCGCACCCAAACGCATCCACGAAGGCGGCTATTTCGGCGGCCGGATGAACTATGCCTACCATTTCGATGCCGGCAAGTTCGGTCGGCTGCTGGCCCGCTACGCCAGGGCATACGGCGTCACCCATCTGGAAGGTCGCATTACTGAGGTCAAAACCGGTTCCCACGGCATTAGCAGCCTAGTTTCGCCCGAACACGGCGAACTCTCCGCCGATTTTTACATAGACTGCACCGGCTTTTCGGCGCTCCTTATCGGCCAGGCGCTGGGCGCGCCCTTCCTGTCGGTCAAGGATATCCTGCTCACCGATTCCGCAGTGGCGATCCAGTTGCCCTATGCCGATGGGAAAGAGGCGATCCCCAGCCATACCCTCGCCACGGCCCACGAAGCTGGCTGGACCTGGGACATCGGTCTCGATAGCCGGCGTGGCGTTGGCTATGTCTATTCGAGCGCCCACAGTTCGGATGAACGGGCATTGGAGATTTTGCGTGGCTATCTGCGGCGTTATCTGGGTGACAAGGCTGACAACGCCCAGGCGCGCCTGATCCGCTTCGATACCGGCTACCGCACACAGCAATGGGTGAAGAACTGTTGCGCCATCGGGCTTTCGGCCGGCTTCTATGAACCGCTGGAAGCCACCGGCATCATGATGATTGAAGTGGCCATCGGCCTGTTGGTCGATCTCTTCCCTCATGACGGTCCGCTTGATGCCGCCGCGGACCTGTTCAATGAGCGGATGCGCCAGCGCTACGAGAAGACCGCCGAATTCTTGAAGTTGCATTATTGCCTGTCAAAACGGCCGGAACCCTTCTGGCGCGCCAATGCCGATCCGGCCACCCTGCCGGACAACCTGAAACGCCTGCTCGATATGTGGAGATCCCGCCCGCCGTCACGCTTTGACACTTTAAGCGATATCGATATATTCCCGGTCTCATCCTACCAGTACATTCTCTACGGTCTGAACTATCCGACCGACCTGTCCGCCCAAGCGGGCGTGCATTCACGCATCGCAGCGGCAGAACAGACCTTTGCCCGTATCCTTGCCTTTACCGAGGGCGCCGTGCGCGACCTGCCCCTGCATCGCGACCTGATCGAACAGGTCTATGCCCGCGGCTTTTCGACGCCAGCAGCGCCCCGTGCCCTGAAGATTCAATGACCCAGACTCCCCCCAGAAAGCCTACCATTATCGACGTCGCCAGCTTGGCCGGCGTCTCTATCAAGACCGTTTCGCGCGTCATCAACAACGAACGCCACGTTTCAGCGGACATGCGCACACGCGTTCAGGCCGCCGTGGTCGAGCTGGGCTTCGAGGCCAATGAATCGGCGCGCGGCATGCGCGGTCAGGCGCCGGAAAAATCCTATGTCGTGGCGCATCTCTACGGCGACTCCGGAGGCCTCTATACGCACGACATCCAGCTCGGGCTGATGGAGCGCTGTCGCTATTTCGGTTATCACTTGGTGGTCGAGGAACTCGACTACCAGTCACCAGATATCGAACGTCGCGCCAAGGACCTGGTCCGGCGCCTGAAGCTCGATGGCGCTGTCCTGACCGCTCCCCTCACCGACAACGAAATCGTCCTGGGCGTACTCGATGAAGCGGGCGTACCCTATGTCCGCATTTCGCCGGTCACCGAGGCCCGTCACCTGCCCAGCATCTCGATCGACGAAAAGCGTGCGGCCTACCAGATGACGCAGCACCTGATCACCTATGGTCATACGCGCATCGGTTTCATCCGAGGCCTGGCCAACCATTCGGCCACCGAATTGCGTTTCGAAGGCTATTGCCAGGCGCTCGAAGAGGCCGGCATCCCGCTTGACGACAGCCTGATCGAGGACGGCGAGTTTCGCTATTACGCCGCCGTACCGTGCGCCCGCCGGCTGATGGAGCGCGAGGATCGTCCAACCGCCATCTTCGCCAGCAATGACGAAATGGCGACGGCGGTCATCAAGGTGGTCCATGAAATGGGCTTGCGGGTACCGCAGGATTGCTCGGTCGTCGGTTTCGACGATATCCCGACTTCGGAAATGATGTGGCCGTCGCTGACAACCGTGCGACAGCCTGTGCCCAGGCTGGGCGCCGCCGCCGGCGATATCCTGTTCACCCGTCTGTCGCCGCTCGGCACCTCCGACTGGCCAAGCCCCGTGCCGCATCAGGTCCTGCCGCACGACATCGTCCTGCGCGGTTCGACCGCGCCCCTGAAAAGATAAAAAGATACCGGCTTGGCAAGCGCCGGTTCCTGTCATAGAGTTTTCGCGTCACGGCTGAGGGGGGACACCACATGCCATTTACATTCGGCGGCGTTTTCGGGCGTTTTTTCAAGCTCATCGGCGAGAATTTCGCCCTGTTTGTCGTCCTTGGCCTGCTACTCAATATTGCGCCGGTGATTGGCGCCAATTACGCCCTCCTGCACCTGGTCGGCGCGACCCAGGAAACCTGGACGGCAAAAGCCTACACCTTCACCACCCAGAGCTGGGCCATAGGGATCGGCTTCACCCTGGCGGTCGGGGTGCTCAACCTGTTCAGCATGGCGGCCATAACCGAAATCGCCATCCTGCGCAGCGTCGGTAAAAAGGCGGAGCTCGGCTCCATCCTGGCGCATGCGCTCGGCAATATCGTACCGATCTTTGTCATCAGCCTGATCGTCGGCCTCCTGACGGGCCTGTGCTTCCTGCTTCTGGCCATCCCCGGCATCATGTATGCCATCGCCTCCTGCGTTGCCGTCCCCGCCTATGTTGGACAACCCGGTGTTGGCCTCATGGGCGCTGTGCAGAAATCCTACGAGCTAACCAAGGGGCACCGCTGGAGCATCTTCGCCCTGTTTCTGGTCGGCGGTATCGCCCTGACCGCCGTCGAAGGTGCGATCAGCGCCCCCATTACCCTCGCGCCGATGATGCAGGCCATGACCAGCGGTTCGGCGGCCAATGTCGACCCCAACAACCCGGCTTATCTGCTGGTAAGTGCTGTGTTGAATGGCATCAGCAGCCTCCTGACCCAGATCTTCGTCGTTGCCATCTATGTCTGCCTGCGCCAATCCCGCGAAAAGGCAACGCCCGACGTCGCGGCCGCCGTTTTCGAATAAAGACCGACAAGCCGCGCTTTCAGCGATAGCCTGACGCGATCACATAAGCCGATCGCGCAGGGCGATAACCGCGCTTTCCGGTGTGGTGATCACCGGACGGGTGGTGCGATCTTCAACGGCCTGACGGGCGCGGGCCAACGAGAACTGGCCCAGCACAATCACATCGACATTCGTCAGTTTTGCCGCAGCCTCGGCGGCCAACCGGTCATGGCTCTCACCGTCGCCGGATTTGAGCGCCTCAAGCGCCCCCTCAGCCAGTATGGCCTGGACCTCGATCCGCCGGTCGCGTACCACCGCCATGTCGAACAGTTCCTGTTTCAGAGCCTCCAGCGAAGGGCCAAAGGTCACGACCAGGCCAATCTTGTCACCCGCCGCCAGCGCCGCTTCGAAGGCGGCTTCATTCGGCCGCAGCACAGGTGCGGAAACCCTCGCCTTGACCGCCGCGATCGCAGGGCCGAAGGCCGAACAGGTGAAGAGAATCCCTTGCGTCCGCCCGCCCTTACCTTGGCTTCCCAAGGCATAATCGGCCAGGGTTCGGAAGCGATCCTTCATGGCGGCATCCAGCTGGCCCTCATGCGCCAGATCGACCGCCAGCGAGGTATCGAGCAGATCAAATACATACGCCTCCGGCCACAGTTTCACGAAGGCCTGGCGGATCGGCAGGACCGACTCTTCCAGTGCGTGGATCAGGGCGATGCGAACCGGTTCGCTCATGACCGACCCGCTCATGAATTGGTCTGGAGGATACGGATCAGGGCCACATCGCGCGCATTGGCCAAAGTGTCGATGGAACGTCCGGCGGCTTCTTCGGCGACCCCCGCCACCAGCTTCGCGCACACCTCAGGGGTCAGCTTGGGCGAGCCCAGAGTAAACCAACGCCGTTCCTGACTGGGACCGAGATGCTTGAGATAGGCCTCTATGCCGCCCTCCCCGCCACCGAGATGATAAGCCATGTGCGCACCAATCACTGACCAGCGCAGGCCTGGCCCATGCACCAGGGCGGCATCGACCGCGCTGACATCGGCGATGTCCTCGGCGACGATATTGACAGCTTCGCGCCACAGGGCCGAGGCCAGGCGGTTGGCGATATGGCCGACGGCATCGCGTTTCAGAACCACCGGCTGGCGGTCCATGCCGGCATAAAAGGCAACGCTGCGGGCACGGATAGCTTGGTCACGGGCGTAGATTTCGACCAGCGGCATCAGATGCGGTGGATTGAACGGATGCGCCGTGATCAGGCGGTCCGGCCGTTTCATGCCAACCGACAGTTCCGACCAGGTCAGGGACGAGGTACTGCTGGCGATGATCACCGCGTCACCGACAACGGCCTCGATCTGAGCATAGAGGTCCTGCTTCAACGCCAGCTTTTCCGGCGCGTTTTCCTGCACCCAGTTGGCGCCTGCAAGCGCGTCTTCCAATGTCGCCGCGATGGTCAGGCACCCAGTCTCGGGCTTCTGCGGCATCAGTTGCCAAACCTGCGCGCGCGCTTTTTCAACCCTGGCTGCAAAGTCGTCCAGCACCGCCGGAGACGGGTCCCAGGCGATGACGTCGTGGCCATGGGCGGTCATCAGGGCCGCCCAGCTATCCCCAATCAGGCCACAGCCGATAAGGGCGACCCGTTCCGTCATAGCACCAATGCCTTTTCCAGCACGTCCAGACCCTCATCGATCAGGGCGTCGGAAATGGTCAGCGGCGGCAGAAAGCGTAAGCTTTCGCCGTACACGCCGCAGGAAATCAGGATCAGCCCCCCCTCGAAAGCCTTGGTGGTGACGGCCTTGACGGCGGCCGCATCCGGCAGATCGAAGGCATTCATGGCGCCCAGGCCGCGCACATTCGTCACCGGCAGCAGGTCATTGCGCTGGGACCATTGGGTGAAGCGGCTGCGCATTCGTTCACCTATAGCCGCCGCGCGCGCCACCAACCCTTCTTCGGCGATAACATCAAGCACGGCCAGGGACGCCGCGCAGCTTAAGGGCGCGCCGCCATAGGTCGAGCCTAAGCCGCCACCATCGACCGAATCCATGATCTCCGCCCGGCCAACGACCCCCGCAATCGGGAAGCCGCCACCTAGGGCCTTGGCCATGGTCATCAGGTCGGGGGCAATGCCGCTGTGTTCGACGGCGAACATCTTGCCGGTACGGGCAAAGCCGGTCTGGACCTCGTCGGCGATCAGGAGGATGCCATGCGTGTCGCAGACCTTGCGCAGGGCCTTCAGCAGTTCCGGCGGGGCAATGTGGAAACCACCCTCGCCCTGCACAGGCTCGACGATGATCGCCGCGACGCGCTCAGGATCGGCATCGGTGCGCAGGATACTGTCGAGCATCTTCAGGCTGTCCTCGACACTCACGCCATATTGCGGCACCGGGAAGGGCACGCGCCAGATCTCGCCCGGCAGGGTGCCGAACAGTTTCTTGTAGGGCGCCACCTTGCCGGTCAGGGCCGTGGTCATCAGGGTGCGGCCATGGAATGCGCCGGAAAAGGCGATGATGCCGGTGCGGCCGGTGGCGGCGCGGGCGATCTTGACCGCGTTCTCCACCGCCTCGGCGCCGGTATTGAAGAAGATGGTCTTGGCCGGGCCATCGATCGGCGCCAGGGCGTTCAGCCGTTCGGCCAGTGCGATATATCCCTCATAGGGCATGACCTGGAAGGCGGTGTGGGTGAAGGCCTTCAACTGGGCTTCGACCGCAGCGACCACCTTGGGATGGCGATGGCCAGTATTGCAGACGGCGATGCCGGCGGCGAAATCGATATAGCGGCGGCCCTCGATATCCCACAGCTCGGCGTTTTCGGCGCGCGCGGCGAAGACCTGGAGGCCATTGATCACCCCCTTAGGGATGGCAGCGATACGGCGGGCGTAGAGTTCGGCATTGGTGGTCATGAAAAGCTCCTTTTAAGCCGCCGCTACGGTTTCGATCTCGATGCACCAGCGGGCGTCGTAAAGCCCGGCCAGCACGACAGTGAAGGCCGGTTCAGCGCGCATGCCCAGCACCTCATTGCGCACGGCGATCATCTCGGGGATGTACTGCCTGTCGGTCAGGTAGACGCGCACGCTGACCAGGTTTTCCAGCTTAAGCCCGGCCGTATCGAGCTGATGGACGACATTCGCCCAGGCCAGCCGGCATTGCTCGCTGATATCTGTAGGGATCACGCCATCCTTACCCTGCGGCACCTGGCCGGCGATGAATACGAGGCGTTCGGCCTGATCGACGGCGCAGGCTTGAGCCCACCCCGTCCCACTTGGATTGATCGGAGTCTTTTTCATTATAAATTTCCATTTTTTAGGAAGTTAGATGCCGCCCTAAATTCCACCCAGGGCGAGGTATTTGATCTCGACAAAGTCTTCGAGGCCGTATTTAGAGCCTTCGCGACCGAGGCCGGATTCCTTCATGCCGCCAAAGGGCGTGGCCGGGTTGGAGGTCAGGACTTCGTTGGCGCCAAGCAGGCCATATTCCAGCGCTTCGCCGACACGGAACACCCGGCCGATATCGCGCGTCCAGTAATAGGCCGCCAGACCATAGGGCGTGTCATTGGCAAGCTGGATGACCTCCGCCTCGGTCTCAAAGGGATAAAGGGCGGCCACTGGCCCGAAAATTTCGGTGCTGAAGATCTCCATCTCACTTGTGGCGCCGGTCAGCAGCGTCGGGGCGAAATACTGGCCGCCGCGTTCATGCAAACCGCCGCCCAGCGCCAGATAGGCGCCCTTTTCGACCGCGTCCTTCACCAGCCCGTCGACCTTTTCGACCGCCGCCGCATTGATCAGCGGACCGATACGCGTGCCGGCTTCGAGGCCTGGCCCCACCGGCATTTCGGCAATGGCCGCCTTCAGGCGCGCGGCGAACTCCGCCATGACGCCCGACTGGACATAGATACGGTTGGCCGCCACGCAGGCCTGTCCGGCATTGCGAAACTTGGTGATAATAGCACCTGCCACCGCCGCATCGAGATCGGCATCGTCAAACACGATGAAGGGGGAATTGCCGCCCAGTTCAAGCGACAGCTTCTTCACCGTGCCGGCACATTGCTGCATCAACAGCTTGCCGACGCGGGTCGAGCCGGTGAAGGAGATCTTGCGCACATCCGGGTGCGTGGTCAGCACCCCGGCCACGGCCTCGGCGCGTTTGGCGGTGACGACCGTCATGACACCCGGCGGAAAGCCAGCCTGTTCAGCCAGCATCTGCAGGGCCAATGCCGACAGCGGCGTATCCTCGGCCGGCTTGATGACGATGGTGCAACCCGCCGCCAGCGCCGGTGACACCTTGCGGGTAATCATCGAGCTTGGGAAATTCCACGGCGTAATGGCGCCGACCACGCCGATCGGCTGCTTCAGCACCAGGCAGCGCTTATCGGGCGCATGGCTTGGGATAATGTCGCCATAGAGGCGCTTGCCCTCCTCGGCGAACCACTCGATGAACTGCGCACCGAAAACGATCTCGCCCAGGGCCTCGGCCAGCGGCTTGCCCTGTTCGAGCGTCAGCAGTTCGGCAAGGGCGTCCTTGTTGGCCAGGATCAGCTCATACCAGCGCCGTAAAGTTTCGGCGCGGGCGCGGGCAGTCAGGCTAGCCCAGCCGGCAAAAGCCGCTTTCGCGGCCGCTACGGCCGCTTCGGTCTCGACTGCTCCCATATCAGGCACGTCGGCAATATGACTGCCATCCGCCGGATTGGTCACCGCGAAGGTAGCGGCAGTCCGATTACGCAGGCCCAACCCTTCGGCAAAGGCCGAGGTTTCAAACAGAAGCTTAGCGCCGGCGGCGGAAAGATTATGCGTAGTCATATCAGATATATCCAAGCTTTTGGGCGGTAGCATCGAGCGCACGCGTCAGGATGGCGACCATCTCGTCGATCTCGGACCGGCTGATGGTCAGGGGCGGGCTCATCACCATGGATTGCCCGACGGCGCGGGCGATGAGCCGGTTGTCGTAACAGGTCTCGCGGCAGAGGATGGCCGCATTGTCTTCCGGGGTGCAAACCTCGCGGGTGGCCCTGTTACGCACCAGTTGCAGGGCGGCCATCAGACCGATGCCGCGCCTCTCGCCGACCAGCGGATGGCGCTCGGCGAGCTCTTGCAAACGCGACTGAAAATAGGGCCCAATGTCGTCGCGCACGCGCTCGACCAGGCCTTCGCGCCGGATAATGTCGATATTGGCCAGCGCCACGGCGCAGGCGACCGGATGTCCCGAGTAGGTATAGCCGTGCGGCCACAGGCCGCCTTGCTCGATGGCGTTGAAGATGCGGTCATGGACACCCACCGCCGCCACCGGGATGTAGCCGGAGGACAGGCCCTTGGCCATCGGCATAAAGTCGGGTTCGATGCCGAAGGTCTGCGAGCCGAACCATGATCCGGTGCGGCCGAAGCCGCAGATGACTTCATCGGCGATCAGCAGCACATCGTACTTGCGGCAGATTCGCTGGATTTCCGGCCAGTAGGTTTCAGGCGGCACGATTACACCGCCCGCTCCCTGCACCGGCTCGCCGATAAAGGCCGCCACCGTATGTGCACCCAGTTCAAGAATGCGCGCCTCCAGGGCCTGCGCCGCCTTCAGCCCGTATTCGGCAGGCGTCAGTTCGCCGCCATTCACATACCAGTGGGGATGCTCGATATGGGTGATCTGCGGCAGGACTCCGCCATCATTAGCGTGCATCAGCGGCATGCCGCCGAGGCTGGAGGTCGCCACCGTCGAGCCATGATAGGCCAGGGTCCGGCTGATGATCGTGCGCTTTTCAGGCTTGCCCATCAGCTGCCAGTAATAGCGCACCAGGCGGATGATAACCTCATTGGCCTCCGAGCCCGAATTGGCGAAGGTGAAGTGATTGATGCCTTTCGGCGTCAGTTCCGCCAGGGTCTCCGCCAGCGCGATCATCGATGGCGTGGCGCTCTGGAAGTGGTTGTTATAATAGGGCAAGGCGGTCATCTGGCTATGCGCCGCGTCCGCCAGTTCCGGCCGGCCATAGCCGATATTGACGCACCACAGCCCGGCCATGCCGTCGAGGATACGGCGGCCGTCGCTGTCAATGACGTAGCAGCCTTCGCCGCTGGTAATGATGCGTGAACCTTTGTCGCGGATCACGGCCGGATCGGTGAAAGAATGCAGATGGTGGGCGCGATCGGCTGCCTGCCAGTCAGACGTGGTGCGTTCAGCTTCGTTGCGCGGCCAAGTGTCGGTCAGAGTGTCCATCACTTAAGCGCCTCTACCGTGGAGTTGAAGAAATCGTTGTCGAGAATGGCTTCGGCGCCGCGCGGCTTGGCGCGGGAGCTAAGCACCGCGACCAGCACATCCTGCGCCGGATTGAGGTACATGTACTGGCCGAAAATGCCGCGCGCCGCATAGGCGCCGTCAGCCAAGGAGCCGTCCCTGTCCGGCACGGTCCACCACATGTAGCCATAGTCGAGGCGCTCACCGCTCACCATGCGCGACACCCCGGCCTCCGCCATCCAGCCCTCGGGCAGGACAGCCTCGCCATTGATGACGCCGCCATTCATGATGAAACGGCCAAAGCGGGCATAGTCACGCAAGGGTGCGCACAGGCCGGAACCGGCCACTTCCAGTCCACCCGGCGATTCCAGCCACCAGTAGGCATCGGCCTCCATGCCGAGCCGCGACCAGATGCGCTCGGAGAGATAATCCGACAGCCACTTGCCGGTGGCGGCATGGATCAGGGCGCCGACCACATGGGTTTCGCCGGTCGAATAGTTCCACAGGGTGCCAGGCTCGGCAACGCGCGGCAGCGAGGTCATGAAGCGCATGATCTCGCCGGGCTTTTGCGCCACCTGCAGGGCCAGCATCTGCCGGCGTTCGGAGTCGGCATTGACCTGGGTGTCGTCCCATTTCACGCCGGAGGTCATCTGCATCAGCTGGCGGATCGAGACCCCGTCATAGGCCGAGCCAATCAGTTCCGGCAGATAGGCGGTCAGGGGCTCTTCCACGCTTTTGATGTAGCCGTCCCGGATGGCGCAACCAACGAGCGTGGTCGCCACCGACTTGGCCATCGACATCGAGACCCAATGCTCGGAGGGCGCATTGCCCAGCTCGTAGCGCTCATGGACAATCTCGCCGTTCTTCATGATCAGCAGACCAGCCACACGATTGCGCGAGACATAGTCGTAAAGATCGTAGACCTGTCCGTTCGCCTGAATCGGGAAGTCCTCGATCTGGCGGGACGCGTAAGCCAGGGGCGCCACCGGTCCGCCACGGCGGATGACGCGCGTAGCGAAGGCACGATGGGTGTTCTTCAGCGTATGGGCCTGGAAATCCGGCATGAGCTGACCGGCATAAAGTTCGGTCATGTCGCCGACCTCGCTGTCGGCGAAACCCTCTTCGATTGGGGAAACCATCGCCGGCAATCCCGGCGTCTGTAAGCGTGACAAAAGCAATCCCCTTGGTACGGTAAAGTTGACGCCTAATCCCTACGCCTGAAGCCCCTTGCGGCGAAGGTGCGAACCACGGAAAAGGCGGTGCGCCCTAAACACCATGACCGGCAATATGGCTTACAATGCAAACACTTAAGGCGCGTCAAAACACTTACGCGGCCGGGCGGCGGAAGGTGGCCAGTTCCTTGTTCAGCTCATCGATCAGCCAGCGCCGGTAGCGCCGGATCAGCGGCGTTTCCCAGCGGTCAGCGCGGCCGATGATCAGGTACTTGCCCTCGGTATAGGGCTGGAAGGCCGGATTTCCGCGGCCGATCTCAACCAACTGCCCCGACTTGAAAAAGGCCTGCCCGACGAGCGCATTAACCAGCGCCACGCCGCGTCCGTGCAGGGCGGCATCGAGCGTCAGGTGCCCCTGCCACAGACGCGGGCCGGTCAGGTCGAGTTCGTCGTAAACCCCGTGCGCCGCCAGCCAGTGCGCCCAGCTGTCAAAATCCATCTCGTGCAGCATGCGCTGGTGGATCAGGTCGCGCGGCGTCTCGATAGGTCCGGCCTGGGCAAGGTATTCCGGCGAGGCCACGGCCATGACCGCCACGCTGGCTACTTCCTGCGCCTTCATATCCGCCGGCACCTTGACGGCCACGCGATAGGCCGGAACGAAACGGATTTCGATATCGGACTCATTGAGGCCCGACAGGGCGTTGCGGTCGAGCGAGCGCAGCTCGATATCGACATCCGGGTGCAGCTTCTCGAACATGCCGACGCGACGCGACATCCAGTGCAAGGCGAAGCCGGGCGAGCAGGCAATATTGAGATGGTTGTGATAGCCGCGCCGCATCAGGTCGATGGTCGAGGCGGCGATGGCGTCCATGGCGCTGGCGATTTCCTTGTGATAGCGCCGGGCGTCCTCGGTCAACACCACCCCGCGCGCCGTGCGCTCGATCAGGCGCGCGCCGGTCCATTGCTCCAGGGTCTTGAGATGGCGGCTGATGACCGCGTGGTCACGACCGAGGCTGCGCGCCGCTTGCCGCACCCCGCCGAGCCGCGCCACGGCATCGAAGGCCCGCAGCGCCTCGAACGGGGGGATGGTCTTGCGCGACGGCGGATTATAGGCGGCGCCGCGATCTTCTTCCTGCGTATCCATCGGGCCTGTCTCCTATTCGGGCTTCGGCAGCAAAATCCGGCGCAGTGGTGCATAGAGCGCCAGAAGGATCACCGTTCCCGCCACGCCGATACCGGCATGTAACAGCCAGAACAGCGGCGGATGCAAGGGTTCGTAGAAGCGGCCCAGCCAGCCGGAAAAAATACCGGCGATGAAGAGGCCGATATAGTAGCCGCCGACCATCATCGACTTGACCTGAACGGGCGCACTACGCGCCACAACCGCCAGGGCTACTGGCGAGCACAGAAGGTAGCCCGCGCCGATAACGAAGTGGAAGACCAGCGGCCAGACGATGGCCACCTTTCCGCTCCCCGCCACCCATTGGCCAACACTGAGCAGCACGCAGCCGCCGCCGAACAGGGCGCAGCCGATTGCCAGCTTTATAATGTCCGAGGGCTCGAGTCCGCGTTTTCCGAGCGCCCTCCACATCCACATGGTGACGGGCGTCAGGGCCAGAACGGCGAAGGCATCGAGCGACTGGAACCAGGTGACCGGAACACTCAGGCCAAAGCCGATGCCCAGACTGACATCGTCGCGCAGCCACACCGGATAGGTGTTCCAGATCTGCGACTGCACGGTCCAGAACAGGGAGGTGATCAGGATCAGCCCGCAAAGAACGGCGATGCGCCCCCACTCGACGCCGGTCATCTTTGCCATTAGCGCCTGGGTTTTCCGAGCTGGCTCCTTCAGGTGCTTCAGGCCGCGCAGATAGATGGCAATGCCGACCAGCATGCCGATGCCGGCCGCCCCGAAGCCGTAGTGCCAGCCATAGATTTCACCGAGCGTCCCGCAGACCAGCGGCGACGCGAAGGCGCCGACCACTACTGAGGTGATATAGAGGGTATAGCCATCGTCGACACGTCGGTCGCCTTCAGGATATAGCGCGCCCACCTGCGCCGCCAGATTGCCTTTCAGCAGTCCCGCCCCGCAGATGATGCAGCCGAGCGCCGGCAGGAAGGCGGCCTCGAACGCCATCAGGAAGTGTCCGGCCGCCAGCAGAAGCGCGCCGGTCAGCACCGCCGGGGTACGGCCCATTATCCGGTCCCCGATCAGGCCGCCGACCACGGGACCGAAATAGACCAGGGCGACATAGATACCAAAAATCTGGGCAGCCAGGGCCTGGACACTCAGGGGTCCAGTGACGCTTTCGACCAGCGAACGGAACGCATCAAAGCCCCAGACACGATCGACCACACCCGGCATCAGCAGATGGCCGGTCATGTAGAGCATCAGCAGTGCCTGCATGCCGTAGAAGGAGAACCGCTCCCAGGCTTCGGTAAAGGCGATATAGGCCAGGCCCTTGGGATGACCCATGAAATCGTCTTTGCTCATTAGGCACTCCAAACTTTTGGCCACAAATTAAAGAGAACGGCCTGCCATCCTTAAACGGCAGGCCGCAACTGACTATCAGAAACTGCGCATCAGGCTGATGCCGATGGTGCGCGGCTTGGTGCGCGACGCCTGCTGCCAGGCGTCATACGGGTCGACCAGCAGGTTTTCGTTCGTCAGGTTGGTGACGTAGAGTTCCGCCGTAATATCGGACCAGGTGACGCCCAGTCGGGCATTGAGCAGGTTGATCCTATCCGAGGACTGGGTGCGCGGATTGAGAATCGAACTATCCGTGGCGTAGATCTTGTCGCGGTAAACATAATCGACATGGACAAACCCCGGTACGCCGGCCGCCCAGTTGAAGCTGTAGTCCGCCGCAATGGTCGAGGAGAATTTCGGCGTATAGTCGAGACCGTCGCCGACCTCGAAATTCGTCGTTTCCCCTTCGCCTAGTGCCAGCTTGGTCACTTCGCCGTCGATATAGGCGCCGGTGGCAGAAAGCGTCAGCGCCTCCGTGACGCGCCAGTCAACCGTGGCCTCAAGCCCCTTGATCTCCAGCTCGCCAATATTGCGGGTGTAGGAAACGTAGTTGCCGGTCCCCGTGTCCGGATCGTAGTTGAAGAACTGACCGGTGCGCAGGGCATCCTCATACTTGCTGTAATAGGCGGCAATATCGAACCGCACCTTGCCACCGGCAGCAATACCCTTGGTGCCCAGCTCATAGTTCATCAGCTTTTCCGGGCGGTAGGCCGGCAGGCCCGCGCTGTTGAATCCGCCCGAGCGGAAGCCCTTGGAAATATTACCATAGAGGTTCCATTTTGGGTTCAGGGCATAGGTGAAATAGACGCGCGGATCGGTGGAGCTGAAGGTCGCCTTCTGTACGTTGTCATAAAGATCGGTCGCTGTTTCATCGTCCTTGAAGGAGCGGATACCCGCGCCGATCAGCAGCTTTTCGGTCAGCTTGTAGCCGACATCGGCAAAGGCGGATACCGATTCCGAGGTGTCATACTTGCGGTAGGTAAACGGGTAGGTATAGCCTGCATAGTAGGAGATACCCTGGTCGTCGAGGTTGCCCTGCGCATCCTTGTAGAAGGCACCAATGGTATATTGCCACGGCCCCGTCCCTTCCGAAGTCAGGCGGATTTCCTGCGTCACCTGCTGGGCGCGATCGGTGATGCCGTCGAAGCCTTCATTCTGGATACCCGCCGACGTCGTCTTCGGTCCGGCGATATAGGTGGTGGCATAATTGCGGTCGAGTTCGACAAAGCTGGTCGAGCTGGTCAGGCGGCCGATACCGGTCTTGTAATTGGCCGTGACGTTCAGGATCTGCGAACGGTCACGGCGTGACGGCAGGAGATCGTAATCATCGCTGACCGGCACCGGACGAGTGCGGTCCTCGTTTTCGTAGTCGAGGCCGAACCGGCTTTTCATCGAATAGCTGGTGGCCGTGACCGTCATGTCGAAATCGTCGGTCGGCTTCCACAAAAGCTTGGCGCGCAGGTTATAGATATCCTGGTTGTTGCCGTCCTTGATACCGAGACCGGGCTGGTCGATCCAGCCACCGCCGCTCTCTACATCACCGGCCAGGCGTAGGGCGAGGACGCCCTTGACGATCGGCAGGCTGACCGCGCCCGAGACCTTGGTATTGGTGTCGCCGTCATTGATGGCCGAAACATCCGCCTTAACGAAGCCATCCACATTGTAGAGGCTCGGATTTTTGGTGATAAAGCGCACCGTCCCCGCCATGGCGCCCTGACCGTAAAGCGTGCCCTGCGGCCCTTTGAGCACCTCGACGCGTTCGAGATCGAGCGCGCGCAGATCAATCTGGCGGTACCCGCCAGTCAGGGTCACCGGCACTTCATCCATATAGGACGAGACCAGCGCGTCCGAGCCGCGGATATTCGTGGCGCCGCGCAGGAAGATCTGCGAGGAGCCCGGACCGTCATAGCGCAGGATCAGGCCCGGCACGGAGTAGGACAGGTCCTGCACCGTCTGGATATTACGTTTTTCCAGGGCGTCCGCGCTCAGAACATTGACCGCCACCGGCACGTCGATCTGACGCTGGCGGCGCTTCTGTGACGTCACCACGATCTCGATGGCGTCTTCCTTGACGTTTGGCTTGGCCGCCGCCGCTTCCGGTGCTGGCGTTTCTTGCGCGTGTGCCCCCGCGCCCAGTCCACTCAGCACACCACTTACCATTATGACCGGCAGGAGCGCGCGTGCCGACACGCTCCCTTTCGCCGTCTGGAAAAATCTCGATGTCATTCTTGTTATCCCCTTCGTGAGTGTGGGTATCCACGGCATCAGATTGTTTTTGTGACGGTCCTGTGAATAGGCGCGTAGCCGGTCCAGACCGGTGCGCCTCACGCACCGAGCACCTTATTTCTTCGCCTTCTGCTTGAGTCCCGTTTGCTTCCACAGTCCAGGGTTCATGACGAGCGTGCCGGATTGATTGAAGTCGAGCACGGTCGGATAACGGCCCGGCACGGCGAAGGTGCCCGCTCCCATAGGCTCAAGCTCAACTGCCTGGTCGAGCGGCACATTGAAGGCCTTCTTCGCGCCCGTCGCCTGGCCATAGAGCTTGCCGTCCTTTTCAGTGACCGAGACCGTGACGAAGTTGGAGAAGCGGTAGTCGCCGGTATAGCCGGCCAGGGCCTTTTCCGGCACCGGCGGCTGCGGCGTGATGACAGGCAGCGGGTCCTGCGGCGGCACCGAATTGAGGATGGCGTCCCACATCAGATCCGAGGCGATGGCGCCGATCTCGACGCTGTCGCTGATGCCCTTGTCGGCCTCGATCTCGCCGGTGGAAACGGCATAGAGCGCGTCACCATCGCTCATGGTCGAGAAGGGCTGGATCCCGCGCGCCATCGAGGTATGGACCTGCATCGCCAGGCGTTGCAGGTCGGCCGGGTCCATCTTCTGGTTGACGACCACGAGACTGATCGTGGTGTTTCGCATCGGGCCACTCGGCGTGCCCCACCCGGCCTTGCGGCTCTCCGGGAGGTTCTTCATCAGGTCATTGACCTTGAGATCGGCGGGCCAGCTTGGATCGTTGTAGCAGGCTGCCAGCTTACCATCCCGGTCAACCACCACTCCGTAGGCATTGACGACGGTAAAGACGGCGATCTTCAGGTCACCGATCTGACGGAAAGCGCCACCTTGCCCCGAATGCGCCTTGCAGCCGAAGAAATAGCCGGTCATCGTCATGCGACCCGCGCCAGCGGCACCGTTGCGGAAGACGCCTGGCTGGACAGCGTGATAGGCGGCCGTGGCCAGCTTCTTATCGGGATAGATTTCGTTCAGGCGTCGGTCCCCATAGTCGAAAATGATGGCGCCCAGGGCGACCGCGATCGAGTCCCAGTTACCGGTGTTCTTGCCGTCATCCTTCAGCGCGCTCGCCACTGCCGTCGTGCTTTCCAGTCCGTAGGCTGAACCACCGGCGAAAACCACGGCATCGAAATCGGAGGTCGGATAGCCGAGCCGCGCCAGATCGGTGTTGACCGTACCGGGTGCCCCGCCACGCACATCCACCGCCGCCATGACCTTCTTGTCGAAGCTGAAGACCGTCACCCCGGTTGGTCCCTCGGCATATTCCGCCGTGCCGATCTTCAGCATTGGCCAGTCGAAGGTCAGCGCCTTGCCACCAGTATTGACTAGAGGCTTCAGCGGCGCCTGGCTGTCCGGAGGCGTGGGCGCCGGGGTTTGGGCGGCCGCGGGACCGGCGGTTATGGCCAGGGCCAGGGCCAGGGAAAGGAAGGACTTGGTCATTTGATATCCTCGTGGACTAAAAGGACTGTGGGGCAGCATCAGACTATGCCGCATTGCAAAAAAAGTCGCGTGCGGTGCTTCAAAGTCACCAATAGAGCCGGGAAATTGGACGTCGGACGCCATAAAGCTGCCCATACGTCCGGCGTCCTGGCCGATGAAGTCAAGCTAGATCAAGGATTTGTGACTGTCAGGATGCGAATGCCGGAGCTGGCGGTGACGCAGGCTCACCACCCCTTCCGCTTTTTACAGGTGTTCGTGAACGACGCCCTTGTCTATGATTACGGCCATTCTGTTGTGTTTTCAGCACGCTAATGATGGCATTTGATGCCTTTCCAGGACCAGACATGAGCCCCAGCCTCTTCCGCGCCGAACCCTATATTGCCGCTGATGCGGCTGCCATCGTACGCGCCTATCCCTTCGCCACCCTGATCCTGCCCGATCTCTCCGCGACGACGACCGCCATAGTCTTCGAGACCGACCACAGCGTGAAAACCCTGGTCGGACACATGGCCTGGCGCAATCCGCAAGCGCAAGCCTTAAAGACCGGCGACCGGGTGCTGGTTCTCTTCGCCGGGCCGCATGCTTATATCTCGCCACGCTGGTATGTCGAAAAGCCGGAAGTGCCGACCTGGAACTATGTCGCCGCCCAGGTGCGCGGCACGCTGGAGGTCATCAGTGACGATGCCGGCCAGACCGAGGTGCTGCGCCGGACCATAGAGGTGTCCGAACAGGACTTCGATGAACCCTGGACGATCGACCTGGCACCGGAAGGCCGCGTCGCCTTCCTGCTGCCGAAGATACGCTCGTTCCGCATTCACATCGATAGCATCGAGGGCACGACCAAACTCAGCCAGACCCATCCCGAAGGCGACCGGCAGAGGATCATTGATGGTCTGACAGAACGTTCCTACCCGACCGTTGCCAGTCTGATGTCCTGATCAAGCAACCGGCCTCCAAAAACGAAGCCACCCTCTATTTGGTTGCGTAAGGGTCGGGGCCAACGGTGGGCTGATATTCCTGGGTATAGTCCGCTGGGTGAGCCTCGTAACGTCCCCAGTGCGGCACGCCTTTGCGCCCATCTAGCAGGCAGTAGGCAAAGAACATGATGATGACGATCAGCACGATCTGCGGCCACAGGATAAATGGCGAATAGTCATTCCTGTTTCTGTCTGAGTCACGATAAGCCATCTGAGCCTCCCACATGCCGCGTGTCTCACGCGTAACATCGGGTGCAACAAAAAATCACGGCCGCTCGCCGTCAGATATATAAGTTTGTCATAAACCTGCAGACGCACCGAGCTCTATTCCCAGCACAAAGGCCCGACAGTCAAAGCGCTCAAGGCTTGTAATCGATTAGCCACGCAGCAAAAATGCAGCAAAAATACGACATATTTTGTATATATTTTGAAACAAAGAAGTTATCAAATTCGTTTTCATAGTATATTTTTGAGTATATTTGAAATATTACATTATATTAATGTTTCAAAAAAGAAATGAATAAAACATTTTTGTATCTACTATTATTTTGACCGACAATATGCTTCTTTTGCGCACACCCACTCAATATTTGCGATAATCATTTTGAATACCCTGCCCCGCACTCTCACCGCAAGCCTATTGGCCCTGGCGGCGGCCGCCCCGGCCGTCGCCATGGCGCAAGCAACAGCCCCTACGGATGCCGCCGCCTCGCAGGATCAGGCGTCGTCCGCGCAGGCTGATACACCCACTTCGCCCGCAACAGACAAGCCCGCCGCAACAAAGGCGGATGTAAAGCCTGTAACCGACAAGGACGGGACGACCGTCATCACGGTCACCGCGCAAAAGCCGATCTATCAGCACAAGATCGACCGCGACGTCTATGATGTGACGCAGGACCCGCAGTCGGCCACAGGCTCTGCGGCCGATGTGCTTAACAATGTGCCCGCCGTCACGGTCGACAGCGATGGCACGGTGTCCTTGCGGGGCAATTCTGGCGTCGAGGTCTATGTCAACGGCAAGAAATCCGCCCAGATGCAAGGCGATAGCCGCGCCTTCACCCTGCAAAGCTTGCCGGCGGACGACATAGATACGATCGAGGTCATCCCCAATCCCGGTGCGGCCTATGGCGCCGATACGGCCTCCGGCATCATCAACATTGTGATGAAGCGCGGCCGCACCCTGAAACCTCACACCTCGATCAACCTCACGGCGGGCAATCAGGGCCGCGCGGGACTGGGTCTGCGCACCGGCAAGAACTTTGGCAAGCTGAGCCTGAACGGCGGCATCAACCTCGGGGCCGGCATGGGTGGCAATGGTCGCGGCGGCGGAGGCGGCGGGCCTTCGGGTTCGAGCAACAAATCCGTATCCGAAAGCGATCGCTATACGCTTGATGCCGATACGGGCGACGTCACACGTGAGGATGTCAGCCATTCGACCAGCTGGACCAAGAACGAAAACGCTTCCGCCAACCTCAACGCCCAGTACGACATAAACGACACGACCGACCTGAGCGCTGATCTCAACTATGCGCGCCGGCGCTCGAGCTCCACCGGCATCAACCAGACCCAGACATATGACGCCAACGGTAATTTGACCGAGGACGTCACGCGTTACACACGTTCAAGCGCGCCGTCCGAGAACATGGATGCCCGCCTGACCTTCGATCATCGCGGCGCGGTCGGCTCGACCGAAGATTTCAAGATGATGCTGTCTCACAGTGGCAGCCTGAGCAATGGCGTAACCTACACACGTAATGCTTCGGATTATCCGGACACGGACGATACCTACACCACTCGCACCAATAAGTCGCGCAACACGATCGATGAGTTCAGCGGCGACTGGTCGCATCCGCTCGGTGATTACGAGAAGACCCAGCAGCAGCTCCAGCTCGGCTGGAGCATCCAGCACACGAAAACCAACAGTTATAATTACCAGTCTCAAGAGCTGGACAGCGAGGTCGAAGCGCCGGAATCGCCACAGAGCGCCAGCCAATTCAGCGACGATGAGGTTCTATCGGCCATCTACGGCACATACCAGCGCCAATTAGGCAAGCTCGGCATACAGGCCGGCCTGCGCGTCGAGAACCTGAAGCAGGACATGACATCGACCAATCTCGTCAGCGAGACCGGCCGAAACTGGACGCGCAATTCCACCGACTACAGTCCCAGTCTGTTCGTCACCTACAAACTGGACGACAAGGAGCAGCTGAAATTCATCTATTCACGCAAGATCCAGCGGCCGCAGGGCTCGCAGCTCGATCCAACGATCGTTTACAGCGATGACGGCCTGACCGCCCGGTCCGGCAATGCCAATCTGAGTTCCGCCAAGACGGACAAGTTCGATTTCGACTACTACCGCAATACGACCCTATTCGACTTTAGCGCCAGCCTCTATTACAACGTGACCACCGGCAACATTGAGCAGGTGAGTTACTACCTTCCCACCAACACGGACGTGCTGCTGACCACTTACCAGAACAGCGGTCGCACCCGTAATGCCGGCTTCAGCGGCAACCTGACCTACCATACCGCAGACCGCAAGCTGCGCATCATGTTCAGCCCGAATATCGGTTATACCGTCTCCAACTACATGGACGCGAGCACGCACAAGCTGATGCGCGCCGAGGGCCCGAATTCGAGCGCCAACTTGCGCACCTTCTATCGTCTCAACGACAAGGACAATCTGACATTCGGCGTTAATTATCGCGGCAAGAGCGTCAATGTCGACGGGTACCGCACGGCGCAGACCTCACTGAACGCCTCCTGGATGCACCAGATTATTCCGTTTAAGCTGGTCTTGGTTACCAACCTGTCCAATGCCATTATTGGACCGACGAGCAAGACGGTGACGGATAGTTCCACCACCTGGGGCTACAGCCGCATGGAGAACCCCGGTACTACCTTCATGATGAGTCTGCGTTACACCTTCGGTCAGCCGATCAAGCGTGGTCCACCCGACGGCCCGCCGCCTGGTGATCGCCGCGGGCCACCTCCGGGCGAAGGCCCGGATGGCGGCCCCGGCATGATGCCCGATGGCGGCGGCGGCCCAGGAGGTGGTGGCGGTGGACCAGGCTTCTGAAGTCAATAGCCATAATCGGCGGATGACAGTCGTCGTCCGTCGCCTGGCCGCACTCTAGCCTGAAGTTTTCGAAATCACGCACACTCCGGCACGGTGCCCCCTCCGCCGTCTGGCCAGCCACACAGTAAAGTGGATTTTTACCAACCTATGGGGCTGACGGATTACTTCTTAATGCTGAGGAGTTCCTGCAGCATGTCGTCGGCCGTGGTGACGACCTTGGAAGCCGCTGAATACGCACGCTGGACGGTGATCAGAGCGGTAAACTCCTCAGCAATATCAACCGTCGAGGCTTCCAAGGTGTCCGCCTCAATAGTACCCGCGCCGTTTTCTCCAGGCACCTTTAGGGAATAACTGCCGGAATCGGTTGAGACCTTATAAGCGTTGCCGCTAACCGATGTCAGGCCGTTGGCATTGACGAAGGTCGCCACCGCTACTTGGGCCAGCACCTTGGTGTCACCGTTACTATAGGTGGCCGTCACAAGGCCGTCGCTGCTGATATCGACGCTCGACAGGCTGCCGAATTCTGTGCCGTTGGCCGTTACCGAAGAGGTTGTGCTATCCCCCGCCAATTGCGTGATGCTGCTCTCGCCATCTGTGCCAAAGCCCATGGTGATAGTCTGAGCATCAGCGCCAACATCGGTATTCCAGTGAACACCGGAGGTTTCGGACGAGGCCCCGATCGTCAGGCCGCCATCGGACAGCAGATCACCGGTATAGTTGGTTGTGTCAAGATTACCGTCGGAATCGAAATAGATTGATCCCGTGGTAATCTGGTTTAGGCCATTGTCGGACGTCACATCGTCGGATGAGACTTCATAGTACCACTGGGTTTCACCATAGGTCGGACTCGATGTATCCGTATCGACCTCGCCTTTTTTCAGGGAGATGGTGACAGTGTGTTCCTGGCCAAGCGAATCCGAGATAGTGGCTGAAATCGTGGTATCCGGCTTCGTGCCCGCGCCTGTTGTGGCATCGTAGATCGACATGGCGGCCGAATAGGTCACGGGTGTTGTGGATTCGTCCGACGCCGCGACGGCGGTGGTCTCATCATAGGTCCCGTCAGTGACGGCGTCCGATACCTCGGTTTCCGAATCCAGATTGGCGGAGAAGGTGACCGCCGTGGTAGCCGAGGGGGCATTGGCCAGATCACTGACATTGATGGTCGTCAAAAGGCTGGAATCCGTCGACGACGTAGTGATATTGCCGCTTGAATCGGCGGCCCAGCCCATCAGGTAATAACCGCCGGAATTAACCAGGTTACCCTCGGTATCCGTCGAGAACGAACCGTCACGGGTAAACAAAAGCGAGCTGGAGGAATCGACATCACCCGATTCTTCCGACACGACAAAAAAGCCCTGGCCGCTGATGCCGAGGCTGTAGCCAGATGTATCACTGTTCAGCTCGCCTTGAGTTGTCACACTCTGGCGATTGACCGAGACCACCCCTCCCGACGTATAGGAGTTGGTATTGCTGGTGCCACTGACCAGGTCGGTGAAGCTCGTGGTGACGCTCTTGTAACCCGTGGTCTGCGAGTTGGCGATATTGTTCGAGATAGTGGCAAGAGCCGTGGCGTTCGCGGCGAGCGCGGTAACCCCGGATTGCATGGCGCTGTTGATACTCATAAACTGACCTCACAAAACAGGGAAATAGTCATCAGGAAACGCTGGTGACGCTATCGACCGCGACGGTGGAATTGCCGACCTTCAAAACGGTGTCGCCATCATCGTCTTCCTGGACAGCCGTCACGGTACCGCTCACCCCGACCGAGGCATCGACGGAGCCGGAGCTATTGGAGGCTGTAATGCTGAGCGTATAATCGCCGGCCGACACCGCATTGCCGGAACTGTCCGTCCCATCCCAGGTAAAGCTGTGCGTGCCCTCGCTGAGATCGTCAGCGGAGTCGGACCAAATGGTATTGCCATCGGAATCGGTGATGGTCAGGGTAGCGCTTGTGGCGTCATCGCCCAGGTCGTAATCCCAGGTGGCAGAGCCGCCGGACGTGACGGTCGCCGTATCCTCGTCCGTACTGACTGTCTTGCCGATATAACTGACAGCATCGGTCAGGGACTCTGAATCGGAATCAGATGACGTAAGGGCATCGGCAATGGTCGACAGGTATTCGTTGGATTCCATCTCCTGCTCGACCGAGGAGTACTGCACCAACTGATTGGTCCACTCGGTGGTATCCATCGGCGACAACGGATCCTGGTTCTGGACCTGAGCGGTCAGGAGCTGGAGGAAGGTGGTGTAGTCGGAGGTTAAGGATGACGCGCTTGATGATGACGACGTGCTGGTAGACGTTGTTGAACTGGTGCTGGACACAGTGGTCATGGCGAATTCCCGAGGCGAATTGACGAAATTTCAGGCGTCCGGCCAAATGCCGGTCACTTAAATGGCGTCCTTCAGGACCAGGAGCGGCGCAATGCTTCTTTGCGCGTGAGGCGGGCAATCGGCGCCGCCATCAAGTAACAACGATATTGATTTCGCATACGAAACAATAAAACGAAATTACTAGGCTTATACATTGAAATAACATTACTCAAAAATCCGTTCAATATTTATTTGATTTCACTTCTGTATTTATTACTAATGTTAAATTTACGTTTACCATGTTTTTAAACTACATTTGCACTGTAGAAATTATGTTTCACTGTAGATATAGTAATTAACAGTAAAAAGCTCATGCCGGTACGGACATACAGCCACGCTCCCAAGGGCGCGCCTGCCGTAGGGCCGCACCATAGATAAGTCAGTAAAATCAGAGCCATAAGGTCAGGTGCCACAATCAGGGGGCATAGGCCCCTTTGTGAGTGATCGCGATGCCCGCGGCCTCGAAGGCAGCCTTGATCCGGCGATTGAACTCGCGGCCGACCTTCCAGCGCGCATTGGCCTGGGTCGTCACCCGCGCCTTCAGGATCAGGCCAAAATCTGCCAGACTATCGACACCCAGGATCTCAATCGGCTCCAGAATCAGATCTTTCCATGCCTCTTCGGCCTGAATCCGCGCGCTCGCGGCACTCAGGATCTCTTCCACCTTGTCGAGGTCGGTGTCTAGCGCGAGTGGGAGATCGAAGACATAGCGCGAGAAGGCCTTGGTCTGATTGTGAATGATCTGGGCCTCGCCATAGGGAAAGACATGCAAGGTGCCATCGGCATCGCGCAGGGAAATATAGCGCAGGGTCATGTTCTCGACCGCGCCGGTACTGGAGCCGATGGTGACGATATCACCCACGGCGATGATATCCTCGATCAGCAGGAAAAAGCCGGTGAAGAAGTCCTTGACCAGGGTCTGGGCGCCGAAGCCAACGGCAATGCCCACCACGCCAGCGCCGGCCAAGAGGGGAGCGATCTGCACGCCCAATTGGCTGAGGAACATCATCACGCCCAGCACCAGAATGACTGCCTGCAGACTGCGGCGAACGATCGGGCCCAGGGTATCGATCTGGGCGCCGCGGCGCAGGTCCATATCCTTGCGCGACTTCAGCCGCGATAGGAAATAGCCGATCAGGAGGCCAGCGGCTTCGAAGGCCACGGCCGTGATGACGAGTACGATCAGCAGGGCCAGGAGCGTATGGGTCAGCTTGCTTGCCATGCTGGCCGACATCAGCGCGAACAGGTCAATGCCCCAGACCGAGGCGATGCAGCTGATCGCCACCACGCCGGCGGCAAAGACGATTATGGTGCGGGTAAAGCGAAGGGCCTTCCGAAGGGACAGGCCAAGACTGTTTTCACCGGGCATGTGCGCTCGGCCGACCAGCCGATAAAGGCCCGCCGATACAGCCCAGGCGACACCCCAAAAGACGAGGGCCACGACCACGCTCAGGACGGCATTGACCGCTATGGCTTCAAGGGACAGGTGGCTGAGATGTTCCCACAGCGAGGTGACGCCGCCGATCAGGCGCTCGCTCAGGGTCTGCTCGGGCGTGGCTATGCCGGCTGAGGCAGCCACGGAAGACGTGGCAACGGCGGCACTCACACAGTCACCCGGGTAAAAAAAGCGCGATAGTGTAAAGATGATAGGGCAGCATTGTCAGGCATGGCGTCACCGTTCGGGAATACTCTACGGCGCCACCATGATAAGGCGGCCATAAGGATAAAAATCGGCGCCGCCCTTGTGCGCATAAGAATCTGGTAAATGACGGCTATTAGCGCACCAATTCGGTCAACCAATTTTGAAATTACCTAAATGGTGCATTCTTTGAAAAAAGGCCTCCGCCGCATAAAAAGCAGTGCTGCAGACTTGAATTTTTAATTTGCATGCTAAATAGTCCGACAAATAATTTATAACCGCGCCACACTCATCAACCACTTTGGAATTTATAGTCTTCCGGATTGATGAGATATCCGGCGCCATAGCAGGAAACGAAAAATTCAAAGACTGTCTTTGCCACCCACAAGATTGGCGCCAATCCTTCCCATGCGCATCAGACTTATTGCTTCCCTCCTTGCAACAGTCGTTCTGTTCGGAATGCCCGCCACAAGCGCTCAGGCCGGAACGGAGCCTATTTCGGCCACCTTGCCCGCGAAGCCGGGCATCCAGCCATCGGACATGGAAGCCTACCTGTTCGTCTACTTCACCGGCGATACCGTCGACGGCGAGAAACTGCGGTTTGCTGTCTCGGAGGGCAATAATGCCCTGCACTGGCAGGCGCTGAATGACGCCCAGCCTATTCTGACGTCCACACATGGTACAAAGGGTTTGCGTGACCCGTTCATCATGCGCTCCCCTGAAGGCGATCGCTTTTTCCTGCTCGCTACGGATTTATCTGTTGGACGGACCGGCTGGGATGGCTCCACCAGCCATGGCAGCCTGTACCTCGAAATCTGGGAATCGACCGATCTGGTGCACTGGAGCCAACAGCGGCACATCAAGGTCAACACGCCGGGCGCCGGCATGACCTGGGCGCCCAAAGCCACCTACGACCCGACGATCGATGCCTATGTTGTCTACTGGACATCGACCGAATTCACCGACGCGGCGCATACTCAGGAAGACGGCAACGGCCCGCAGATTCTGATGTCGGTCACCCGCGACTTCCGCACGTTCAGCCCGCCTCAACCCTGGTTCAAATCGGCGGACTTGCCAGAGCTGGTCAAGGCAAGGGGGATGATCGACACAACCGTCCTTCGTGACGGCGACGACTATTATCGCTTCACCAAGGTCACCCAGGTGCAAGGCTGCCCCTCGGGCGACGTCATCGCCCAGCATTCGAGGATATTGCGCGCACCCGGAGATTCAAACGCCTGGCAGGTTGTCGGTCGCTGCATAGGCCGGCAGGCGGGCACGCCTGAGATCGAAGGCCCAAGCGCCTTCAAAGCCAATCCGGGCGACACCAGCGGGTACAAATATTTCCTATGGGTCGATAACTATGGCGGCGTCGGCTATATACCGCTCGCCACCCAGTCCCTGCAGGGCGATATCCAGTGGACCTATCCGGCCGATTTCCGGCTGCCGGCCTCGCCGCGCCACGGATCGGTCCTTGCCATCACCGCCAGGGAGCGCGCCGCGCTCATCGCCCGATGGCCATCCCGGCGGCCGTCAGCAAAACCCGTAACATCTCCCGCGCCCGAGCACTCAAAAGGTCACTGACAGATATGATGATCAAAACCACGGCCCTGACCCTGGCCGCTTGCCTTGCCTTCAATGCCCTGGCCACTTCGGAAACCCGTGCTGCAAGCGAAACCACGCCTCGCAGCGAATGCACTGACGCCTGGGTCGTCCCGCCGGTGATTGCCTCGGGCACACACCTGCCCTCGCCGGCCGCCTGTGCCATTAAGTGGCGCGCCACGGGCGCTGCGCTCGAAGACGACGTTCTCCTCAATGATAGCGACATTCCCGTAAAAACGCGCCTGACCGGCACGATTCGGCTCGCCGACGGCAAATCGCTGAGCAAGACATTTCACATTCAGGTGCTCGGCCGAACCGCCCGACACTTGATCGCCTATGCCCGTACCCCGACCACGGCCAGCGCGGCCAACCAACCGGTGATCGCCCGCAGCCTCCACCTCGCGCTTGGCAGCAGCGAAGCCGACGCGCGCCCTTTGAATGCCAACTATGGTGTGCTGTTTGCCATAGGTGAATATATCGCGCTCGACCGGGTCGAACTGCGCGGCATCGCTTCACCCTCCTTGTTTTATTTCGCTGATGGCAGCTTAGGGGTAATCGCCACGCGCGTCACCATGGCGGGAGCGCCAGACGCGCAATCCGCTTCAGGCGCCCTGATCTTCAAGGCGAGTCCCGAAGACCCGACCGATTTCACCGAACTGGGACTGATTAATTTCGGCGCCAAAAATGGCGTGGTCAGTCCCAGGGCGGTCTGGGATTCATCCGCCCGGCATTATGTCGTTTCCTGGCAGGATAAGTCAGGTGCTCCGTATTGGACCACAGTCGAAAATCTGGCGCGCACGGAAAAAATCTCTACGTCCTTTTTCCCCGAGAACGGCGGCTATCGCACACGGATTGCGACAAACAACAATGTCGGCGCGCTGCATTCGGGACACCTGGCCACGACCGACACCCCTGTACCGGCAAGTTTCACCGCACAAGCCGCCGATGCGGAAATTGCGACCGATCTGCCGGTCACGCCCGCCATCGCGACCGCATTCAGCAATCGTTTCGACCGCATCACCAATACGGGCGCAACCGTGGAACCCAAGACGATCCGGGCCGGACAAACCGCCGGACTGGCAGACACACGCGTACGCCTGGTCTATTCCGATGGGTCATCGGTAACACGAGCCGTCGACTGGAGCGCGCAAGACCTCAAGCGCCTGAATACCGCAGCCCCCGGCATCTATCAGGTTCATGGCACCGTGCGGCAGCAGGCCTTTCCGCAAATCTTCGCCGACAACCGGGCCGATCCGACCATCTACCGTTATGTGCGCAATGGCGTCACGAAATACCTGTTTGTCGCCACCGACGACACCAACAACGATAATGTCGGGTCCGTGCACCTGCCCCTGCGTGTGGCCGACAGCCTTGCAGACCTGGCTGACGTGAATGGCGGTCAGGCCCGTGAAATCGACCTCCTGAACCGTCGCACGCGAATGGACAGGACGGCCGAGGGGCGCGTCATCGCCGGTTGTTACTGGGCGCCGGAAATTCACGAGATTGGCGGGCGCCTGAGCATATTGTTCGCACCGTGCTTTAACCCGACGAATGACCTGTCGAATGAGGGCGGCCTGTGGTCGACGGTGGAATCCCATATCATGCAGCTGCGCGAGGGCGGTGATCCCGGCAATCCGGACGACTGGTCGAAACCCACCGCGATCCACCAGGCCGATGGATCGAAACTTGGCCGCACCGGCTATCCCAATATCAGCCTGGACATGTCCTATTTTGAAGTGGGCGGGCAGGCCTACTATATCTGGTCGCAACGCTATATCCCGCAATCCGGCCCGCTGGGCGATCCGCTAACCTGGATCGCCAAAGTAGATCCGGCAGCGCCAACGCGGCTTCTGTCAGCACCGGTCCCACTTATCGCACCGAACCGTTCGTCTGAGGAAAACCTCGCCGAAGGCGGCTTCGCCGTGATGCATAACAACCGGATCAATATCATCTATTCCAGCTCGACGGTCAGCCCCACCTATGTGGTGAGCGGCATCTGGGCCGACGCCAGCGCCAACCTGACGGATATAAACAGCTGGCATAAATGGACCGCGCCGCTGCAGAAGAGCGTCCCCATGCCCGAAGGTGTCACGGATTACCTGAATTATGAGCAGGGCCCAGGCCATGGTGAGTTCACCACGGATGACGACGGCAACACGCTCTATGTCTACCACACCTGGGGCAATGGCGTGAACGGGAACGGCCGCGATACCCGCGTCCGCCGTATTCACTGGGCCGCGGATCAGCACCCGGTGCTGGACATGACGCCGGATGAAGAGGTCGCCCCCGCAAACCGTGCCGTCACCCTGACGGTGACTGTTCGGCCGCAATAAAGGTGGGCCGCCTCAGGGGCGAGAGGCCGCGCCATAACGCGTCGGCGCGCCGGCGAAGGTGAGCTCGATGCGGTCAAGAATCACGCCGGGATCGAGGGCATAGACCCTGACCTCATGGCGGCCGCGCGACAAGGCGACCTTGCCCGCCTGCCCCAGAGCCGTATTGCTCAGCACATTGCGCTTCCAGGTATCGCTGCGGCCGACCGTCTTGAAATCGACAACCTGAATGGGCCCATCATCGACCTGAACACCGAGCTTAAGCCCCGTCTCCGGTGACAGGGGATGGGTCGGCAGTGCGACCACAGCAAGACCGGCCTCGCCGGCGCTGGTAGTGAAGACACTATAGCTCAGGGGCTTGGCAGCCTGCGGCTGGCGATGGCCCGGTAGATCAAGGCGCGAACGCAGGACGCGACCCTGGCTGCCCAGTTCGTCTATCGCCTCCCAGTCGCCGGTGGCCGTTGCGGCGCCAGCGGGGATCGTCACCCGACGTTCCGTCTCGACGGCATCGACCGGCGTGGCAGGCCCATCCACGATATCGACCGGAACCTTGAAGGTCTGCGCGCCGCAAGCGATCGCCACCTCACCCGATCGCCCCTGCCCGCTCCAATGGATAGGCAGGCGCGACTGCCAGCGTGAGGCCGCGTCAAGCGTCAGGTTCGTCGTGTCGGTGATGATACCGGCGATCGGCTTAACCGTAACAGACGTATCTTTGGCCTCGCGGCTATAGACCTCGATCACCTGCTCACCGGGCACGCCGCGCACAAAGGTCAGGTGCGGAAAATCATGGGCATTGATCACCCGTCCGCCGGAGAAGGCCAGATCGCAGCCGGTTCGATCGGGAGCCGCATATTGCGGCCAGGCCGGCGGCGTAAAGATTGGCAGGTCTCTGGGCCGGGCATCCATCATATGCTGCCACTTGCCGTTTTCCAGCGCGTTATAGGCGACGGTATCAGCATCAATCCCTGTCTGGGCCGCCTGAGCGTCACTGACATAACTGTTGGCGGCCGCGCGGCCGTCACGCGCATAAAGCGCGGCCAGATCAAGCGACAGGATACGCTTGTTGAGATTGGCGGCGCTGCGCACCGGATAGAGCACCAGCTCGAAATAGGCCGCCTGCCGATCCGCCGGCAGGGTAGCGGCAAGCGCTTCGGCACGCTTGGTCAGGCTTGCATAGGCCTTCAGGCGATCTTGTGCCTCATAGCCATCCTCGCCAATGAAACCATCGGTCTGCGGCCGGGTCACCGGCTCGACGCCATTCCAGCCGAGAAACTCCGGCCGCCGGGCGAAAGCCAGGTCGTAATAGTCCATCAGAATAGCGGCAATTTCGGTCGCTTTGCCGTCATCGAACTGGGTGGCGGCCCATCGGCGCAGCGCTTCACGCGGCGACGTGTTGAAGCCGTCGGCATCAAAGGCCAGGTCGAGCGCATATTGGGTCAGGAATTCGCCGGGCTTGATATCGCCGACATTGAAAATCCATTCGCGGCGTGACTGACGCGCCCAGGCCTTGCTCATTTCCTCGGCGATCAGACCGGGATGGGTGGTGGCCAGCCAGAGATAATCGTGCGGCTGCCCCCAGTAGGACAGATGATAATAGACGCCCGTGCCGCCGGGGCGCTGGATTTCCGCACCGGTCGGCAACTGGCGGATATAGCCGTAATTGTCGTCGGGCCAGAGAAGCGTGATATCTTCCGGCACCTTGAAGCCCGACTGGTAGGTGTCCAGCACTTCCTTGTAGAGCGTCATGGTCTGGGGAATTTTATCGGCGGGCTTGCTTAAGGTCTGGCTCAGGATACCACGCTCGCTGTCGAGCGCCATCTGCAGGCCCTGGCGCGCCTGATCCAGCGTGTCCGCGCCCTCCATCGGCGTATCATGAACACCGCGCAGGCCCACCGTGTAGAGATTGTCGAAGCCCTTGACCTCTGAGACGCGCTTTTGCCAGTAGGCGGCCATACGGCTTTGATTGGTGAAGATATTGAAATCGCCGTCCTGCTTTGCGTTCCATTCACCGAAATTATTGCGCATCAGCGCTTCGGAATGTGAGGTGCCCATGACGATGGCATAGTCATTAGCCAGTTTTGGATTGGCTTTGATATCGTAAAACGGTGTCGAGACATCGTGCATCGCCGGCCACAGGGTATTGGCCTTCAAGCGCCACATCAGCTCATATATCCGCGCATAGGTTTTCGGGCCGATATTGCCGGTCTGCGGATCGTAGGTTTCAGCCGCCCAGGGCTTGAGACCCCAGTCTTCGTCATTCAGAAAAATACCGCGATAGGTGACTGACGGCGCCTTCGATATAACCGAAGCACCCGATACATGCAGGGCGTTCACACGGCGCGGGGCGACATCAGCCCACCATTCCCAGGCCGATACGCCCATTTCGCGCGTCAGATCGACGACGCCATAGATCATGCCGCGCCGGTCAGAACCGTAAATCAACAGGATATTCTGGTGCGCCGGCGTGGTGATGACCACGCGTCCGTAGCGCTCCCATTGTCCGGCGAGGACGGCCAGATCGATCCCGTTCACCTTCGCCAATTGCCTGACCAGCGGGCTTTCCAGATCACCGATGACGATGCAGTCGGGCTTGCAGGCCGACAGGCGCGTGGAGACCACAGGCGTTTGCCCCGTCACCTTTTGCAGGTCGGAGGCCAGCATACCGGCCGCCAGCCCGGCGGTTGCGCCGGAACCCTTTTCACTATGGATGATGCTGGCTATCTGTCCGTTGTCATAAAGAACAAAATCAGGCGATTGCGCCAAGACACTCCCAGCCATTACGGCGGCCATCAGGCTTACCGCAGACACAAGCATTTGCTGGCTTCGTTTCATCAAGGCTTCCTCATCGTGGTCACGACCATCTTATCTTATTTTCAGATCGGTTGTGCGACCGAAACTGATCGACCAATTAGCAGCAGATAGAGACTGGAAACGCAAGTCAAAAGACCCTGAACTGGTAGGTATAATATTAAAAATGCTCTGCTTTTCAAAGTTGACACGTTATAATCTTGATCATTTGGTCAACCAGTTATAGGGTCAAAAAGTCGTCAAGCACCGCCCGAAAGGACCTTCTGTGATACAGCCGAACCGTCGCACCCTGCTCAAGACCGCAGCCGCCCTGACGGTGCCGCTGGCTGCCACCCCGGCCTTAAGCGCGCCGCAAGCGCCAAAGTTAAATCTGGACCTGGGCCCGCGCGAACGCATATCGCTGGACTTCGGCTGGCGCTTTGCCCTGGGCCACGCCACCGAGGTGCATCGCGACTTCGATTTTGGCCTTAACCAGAAGACCTTTGCCAAACAGGGCGCCAATGTCGCCACCGCCGCGGCGCTCGATTTCGATGACAGCACCTGGCAGCCGGTGAACCTACCGCACGACTGGGTGATCGATCTGCCTTTCGTCAAAAACGAATACTTCATTCCGCCAGCCAATCCCGAAGACGGCGATGCCGCCGCCGGCCATGGCTACAAGGCCGTGGGACGCAAGTTCCCGGAAACTAGCATCGGCTGGTACCGCAAGGTGTTTACCCTCAGCAAGGCCGATGAAGCCAAACGCCTGACCATCGAGTTCGATGGCATTTTCCGCGACGCCACCATCATCTTCAACGGCTATATCCTCACGCGTCATGACAGCGGCTATTGCCCTGTCACGGTCGATATCTCCAACTTCATCAATGTCGACGGCCCGAACGTGCTTCTGGTGCGCGCCGACGCCACCCTGGGCGAGGGCTGGTTCTACGAGGGTGGCGGCATCTATCGCCACGTCTGGCTGGTCAAGACGGCACGGACCTATATCAATCAGTGGGGCGCCTGTATTCGCGCCGACACCTCCGGCAAGCTGTCGATCGACACCGACCTGACCAATGCCACCGATGGCGACCGCACCCTGCAAGTGATCTCAACCGTGACGGACCGGGATGGTAAGACGGTCGCGCAGCTGACCGCCGCCACCGATGTGAAAGCGCGCAAGGGCGCCACCGTCAGCCAGTCCGGCGCCCTCTCACCGGTGCGGCTTTGGTCGCTGGACGACCCGCATCTCTACACGGTGCGCACCGAACTCAAGGACGGTGATACGGTCCTCGATACCTACAGCAGCCGGTTCGGCGTGCGCGATATCCGCTTCGACGCGAAAGAGGGCTTCTTCCTCAATGGCGAGTGGATGAAGATCAAGGGCACCAACAACCACCAGGACCATGCCGGTGTCGGCGTCGCTATTCCGGATGCCCTGCAATACTGGCGCGTCAAGCAGCTCAAGGATATGGGCTCGAACACCTGGCGCTGTTCGCACAACCCACCCACGCCCGAACTGCTCGACGCCTGCGATGAACTCGGCATGATGGTGATCGATGAAACGCGCCTGATGACCTCGACGCCGACCGGGCTCGAACAGCTGGAAACCCTGATCCGCCGCGACCGCAATCATCCGAGCATCATCCTCTGGTCGATCGGCAATGAGGAAACGGCACAGCAGGGCACCGAGCGCGGCCTCAAGATCGCGATGGATATGCGCCGCTTGGTCAAGTCGCTAGACCCGACCCGGCCGGTCACCGCCGCCATGAACCACTATATGGGTCACGGCATCACCCCGGCGCTGGATGTCATGGGCTTCAACTATCATGAATCGGATATCGAACCCTTTCGCAAGCTGTACCCTGACATGCCGATCGTCGGCACGGAAACGGCCAGCGCGGTTTCGACGCGCGGCGAATATGTCCGCGACGAGGCCAAGGGCTATGTCCGTGCCTACGACCTCGACGCCCCCTCCTATGCCCTGACGGCCGAGGCCTGGTGGACGCTTTATAATTCCAAGCCCTATCTGTCCGGTGGACTGGTCTGGACCGGCTTCGACTATCGCGGCGAGCCGACCCCCTTCAACCGCTGGCCGGAAATTTCCTCTCACTTCGGCATCCTCGATACCTGCGGCTTTCCGAAGGATATCTACTATTACTACAAGTCCTGGTGGCAGGCAGCGCCGGTCATGCACCTCTTCCCGCACTGGAACTGGGAGGGTCAGGAAGGCCAGGATATCGCGGTTTGGGTCCATTCCAATCTCGATGCCGTCGAACTGTTCGTCAATGGCAAGAGCGCCGGGCAAAAGACGGTCGTGAAGGATCGCCACCTCGAATGGTCGGTGCCCTATACGCCGGGATCGATCACCGCCTATGGCTACAAGAACGGCAAGGTCGTGATGAAACAGACGCGCAAGACGGCCGGCCCCGCTTATAGCGTCACTTTGACGGCGGACCGCACCGCGCTCAATGCCGATGGGCGTGATGTCATCATGCTGAAGGCCGAAGTCTTCGACCGCGCCGGCGTGCCCGTACCGCGCGCCGACAACCTGATCCATTTCGATGTCGATGGCCCAGCGCAGATCATCGGTGTCGGCAATGGCAATCCGACCAGCCACGAGCCCGACCGCGCCACCTCACGCATGGCCTTCAACGGCCTGGCCCAGGCGATCCTTCAGGGAGAGCGCAAGGCCACCGGCACGGTGACAGTGATCGCGCGCAGCAATGGCCTCGTCTCTGGACGGGTGACACTCAAGGCGGCGGATGTGCCGCTGCCGGCGGAACTCTAGACTGTAAAAAAGCCCCGGTAGAAATACCGGGGCTTTTCGTTATTTGGTCGGCGTAACCGCCGGCGCGGTCGGATGGACTTCGTTGATCGTACCGTCCGGATTATAGGTCATGGGCTCGATGGCGATGGAGCGCCTGTAGTCGCCGCCGCCCGGCAGGAGGCTGTTGTGATAGAACAGCCAGGATTTGCCCTTGCGCTCGATGATCGCCTGGTGATTGGTCGAGATCGGCAGGTAATCGAGGATCACACCACGATAGGCATAGGGCCCCATCGGCGATTTTGACGTGGCATAAACGATTTGGCCGGGCCAGCCGGTCGAGAAGCTGAAATAGTAGAGCCCGTTGTGTTTGTGGAAGAAGGGCGCCTCACCATACTTCTTCTTCGGATCGTCGGTGGGAAAGCCTGTGATAACCAGATCCATGATCGGGCCGTCCGTATGGATCATGTCACGCTTCAGCTTGACGATTTTCGGCACGCGCGTGCCAAAGGCGAGATAGGCCTGCCCGTCATCGTCGATCAGCACGGTTGGGTCAATCGGCTCGGCGCCGGCATTGGCGTCCCTCGCCTTGTCGATCAGGGCATCGGTCCGCGCATCGACAAACGGGCCTTCCGGTGATTTCGATACCGCCACGCCGATCTTATCGCCACCGACGGGGGCGTAATAATAGTATTTGCCGTTGCGATAGGCGGCTTCCGGCGCCCAGGCCTTGGCATCGGGACGCGCCCACTTGAATACCGTCACCGACAGGAAAGAACCATCGTCCTGCCAGTGTTCCAGGTCCTTCGAACTGAAGACGCGCCAGTCGGTCGAATCCCAGTACTTGCCTGAATTATCCTGATCGTTTGTGGCGTAAAGATAGTAACGGCCCTTGAAGTAATGCGGCGACGGATCGCCATTGAAGCGCGTCGAGACTGGCGCCCCGATCATGGCGTTCGCCGTCATGGCCTGAACAAGGCTCAGACCCAGTCCTAATAGGGCGATGGTACTGGCTTTCCGCAAGTTTCCCGATATGCGCTTCTTTGAAAACATAGGCTCTACCTCAAGATATATTGTCTGACCAATCTATCTCTCCGGATAAAATTGGCAAATGAATTTGACGCTGCGGCCAGGCTTATTGCCCCCAGTGGCTCGGCTGGCTGCCCAGGCGCAGTTCCAGTTGCCCCCCCTTCATGATGTCAGCCTGCGATATCCAGGGCGTGTTCAAAGGCCGGCCATTCAGAGTGGCTGTCTGAATATAGATCTGATCCGGCCCGGCATTATGGGCGATGATCGTGAAGGTCTTGCCGTTCTCCAGATGAATATCGGTTTTTGGCTGATGCGGTCCGTGCAGATAGAACAGGTCCGTGCCCAGCTTCGGGAACAAACCGATACGATTGAAGACGTAATGCGAACTCATGGCGCCATTGTCTTCGTCACCCGGATAGGCATTGGCCGGGAACTTCTTGAAAATTTCATTGGCCCAGTAGGCGCTGAGATCGGGACGGCCGACATTGCTGAACAGCCACGACGTCGAGAAGGACGGCTCGTTGGTGATATCGATCAGACCCGATGACAGGGCATGCTGGAGGCGCTTGATGAACATCTCCCGTCCGCCCATGGCCGTGACCATGCCGGGGATATCGTGCAGCATGTCGTAGGAATAGATCCAGGCCGTGCCTTCGTAGAAGCCGACATTGTTATAGGTCTTGCCATCCCAACCGAGTTTCGGGTCGATATCCTGAAAGGCGCCATCGACCTGTTTCGGCAGGATGAAGCCGGTATAGCCGTCGCTTTCTGCCTTTGCGTTCCAGACATTGCGCCACATCTTCGCGCGCGAGGCCAGCACGGCCGCCTCGTTCGTGTGGCCTGCAACCTCGGCCAGTTTGCCGGCATAGAAGTCATTGAGCGCAAAGCCGATGGTCGATGAGCCTGAGCGGGCGCGCTGGTTATCCGGCTCCGGGCTCTTGTCACCCACCGCGAAATAGAGATGGCTCAGGTAACGCGGGCTACGACGCTGGAAGGCGTTAAAGTGCGTCACACGGTAGGCGTCCTGCCAGTTGACACCGGGCACGCCGCGGATCAGTCCCTCGCCGATAACATTATCGACCTCGTCGCCACCCTGCCCCACATGATAGTTCTGCCCGGCGATAAAGGCGGTATCGAAGGCGCCGAAGCGATCAAAGGCATGGACGATGGAGGCGATATTGCCGGCATAGTCACGCGGGCGGATCAGCGACATCAGCGGAAACTCGGTGCGGTAGGTGTCCCACAAGGTGTAGTAGTCATCCCAGTGCGGTGTGCCGAGATCGCCATCAGCCTGATCGAGCGAACGGTCACGCGGCTGGATGGCCGTGTGATAAAGCGCTGTATAGAAGCGCTTCAAGTCCGCTTCCGGCACATCGGAAATTTCGATCTTGCTGAGCGAGGCGTCCCATGCCGATTGCGCCGCCTGACGCACGCCGTCGAAATCCCAGGCGGGGATGTCGTGATCCAACAGGGCTTCAGCCTTTTCGGCTGAGATGAAGGAGACGGCGATCTTCATAAGCACCGGCTTTTTACCTTGCGTATCGAAGCTCCACCAGGCGCCAAGCCGCTGATCGGCGGGGGTGGCGCCTGAGGTCGCACCGGTCAGGGTTTCGCCATTCTTGAAAACACCCCAGGCCGTGGGCTTCTGATCGACCTCGGCGCAGAACCAAATATCGACCAGGGCCGGGTTCCAATAGCCCTTGGCCTTCACATGGCCGATGATCTTGCCTGCCTCTGGATAGAGCGTCACATCGGCCTGGTCGGAAGCGACCAGCCCCTTGATCTTGCGGGTAATGTCGAAAACGAGCTGCGCCTGATCCGTCTGGGGGAAGCTGACACGATAGATGGCGGCGTAATGCGAGGGCGTGACCTCTACCCGCGTCTGGTAGCGATCGAGCGTCACCGCATAGAGATCGGCGGCGGCCTGCTCGCCCGACTTATCGGAGAGATGCGCAGCCTCATCGAAGACCGGCGCCCCCACCTGCGGCGACACCAGGAAGGTGCCGTAGGTGGTGACACCGCCGGAGCCTTGCGTATGCAACTGACCGAACCCGCTGATCTGTGTCGCCGGATCGTAGCCGGCATTACTGCCCGTCAGGGTTTCCGGACTGGGATGGATGGAGCCCGACGGCAGGGCTGGTCCCGGCACCGTGTCGCCTTCATTATCATTTCCCACCCCGACCATCGGATTGACATAGGTGTAGAGCGGGGTACCGGCATAGGTCGGCAGCGTCCATGAAAAGGTCAAACAAGCGGCGGCACATAACAGGGCGGTTTTCATAGATGATGTTCCAGACAAGGATTTAGTGTGCGGTTTGCGCCGCGCAGTGACGGGCGATGAAGTCAGCATGATCCGGCATGTGATCGCGGCAACGGGCGATGACATCGCGCATACCGGCCAGCCAATTCGTCACTTCGGTTTCATTGAGGGTCATGGCCAGGGGATCGGGCGCCGCTGGACGCAACCCTTGCCCCCACATGACGGCCAGCCAGCTCGGCACGCGGAACTGTTCGCCGGGCACTTCCAGGATGCGGCCACGTGAGCGGAACAGGTCGATGCGGTTTTCCAGACTGTCGGGAATGGGCATGGATGAACAATAACGCCAGAACTCAGAATCCGAACGCTCATTTGCGCGGTAATGCAGGATGAGGAAATCGCGCACGATCTCATATTCGCGACTCATGTCGGCATTATAGAGATCGCGGTCCGCGGCGGAAAAACCCTGATCGGGGAATAGATACTGCAGATAGGTGATGGCCTTCTGTATCAGCATGATAGCCGTCGATTCCAGCGGCTCAAGGAAACCTGCGGCGAGACCAATGGCGACGCAGTTCTTTTCCCAGACCTTTTTGCGCCGACCGGTCTGGAAGCGGATCAGGCGCGGATCGGCCAGGGGCGGACCTTCCAGATTGGCCACCAGTTGATCGACCGCTTCTGCCTCGTCCATGAAGGCGCTGGCGAAGACCAGGCCGTTGCCATCGCGGTGCTGTAAAGGGATACGCCATTGCCAGCCGGCCGAGCGGGCCGTGGACCGCGTGAACGGCAGCGGCGCCCCTTCGCGTGCGGTTGGTACGGCCCAGGCCCGATCGCAGGGCAGCCAGTGCGACCAGTCCTCGAAGCCTATGCCAAGCGCCTCACCCAGCAGCAACGAACGGAAGCCGGTGCAATCGATAAAGAGATCGCCGTCGATCGATCGGCCTTCCGTCAGGGAGAGGCCTTCAATCGATCCATCAGCCGTCAGGCGGACCTGCTCGATCCGGCCTTCGATGCGCCGGACACCCGCGTCTTCCGCCAGGCCGCGCAGATATTTGGCATAGAGAGCCGCATCGAAATGGAGGGCGTAGGTGATATCGGCCAGCGGCGAATTGGCGCCATTGGGCCGCATGAACTTGCCATGCAGGGCCGCCTGAGTTTGCAGGTTATAGGCGGCCAGCGTGTCCGCCGGGTCGGACAGAGCGTTCCGCATCCAGACGCTGTGAAACGGCATGGGGCCGTAGTCGCGGCCCGGCATGCCGAAGGAATGATGATAGGCGTTCCCGATCCGGCCCCAATCGACAAACTCGATGCCGAGCTTGAAAGTGCCGCCGGTAAATTTAAGGAAGTCGTTCTCGTCTATGCCCAGCGCTCTGTCGAACAGGTGCATATAGGGCGTGGTCGCTTCCCCTACCCCGACAATGCCGATCTCGTCGCTTTCCACCAGAACGATTTCAACCGGCGCACCGTGTAGCAGACGGGCAAACCAGGCCGCCGTCATCCAGCCGGCCGTGCCACCGCCGGCGATCACAAGTTTGCGGATAGGCTCGGGCATTCAGGCTCCTGTCGATTTCCCGACTGTGGACGACATCCAAAGACAAAGCACGACCAAAAGCGTCGCTTTAAACACTAAAAAAAGAGCCTGGCCCCTGGGGAAGGGAGCCAGGCTTCTGGGAAGGTAAGCAACAATCCAGGGAGATGGGCGGATTGAGGCTGGGAGGTCCCAAATATGCGGATGCCAGGGAGCGCCATCCGCGAAAGAAACGCGAAACTAGAAGTTCGTCTTGACGGTCAGGGTGTAGGTGCGACCGTCATAGTCGATGTTACGGACGATCGCTTCGTCGTTTTCGTACTCATAACGCAGAGAGTTGGTCAGGTTGTAACCATCCAGCGAGATTGTGACGCGATCATTGAGATTGTAGGACGCCGACATGTCGAGCTGGCCACGGGCCCGAACCGAACGAGCGCCGCCGGTATAGGTGCCATTCGCGTTCAGATCATAGGCCGAGCGCCAGTTATAGACGGCGCGGATGCCGAACTTCGTCGTCTCGTAATAACCGATCAGGTTGACGGCGTGCTTCGAGATGCCGGGGAACGGCGCGATCGCGTCACTCTTCGAGGTCGTATAGGCGTAGTTGAAATTACCGCCGAAATTCTTCCAGAAGCCCGGCAGGAAATCCAGGTTCTGTTGGATGTTCAGCTCGATACCGTCAACATAGGTCGGAGAATCCAGGTTATAGGCGCCAGATGCATTCACGTGGGTAACCGAACTGGCCGTGGTGAGCTCGGTGGCCGTACAATAGGTGCCATCCCAGCTCAAAGCGCCATAGCCCCAGCCGCCGCCGTCCGACGGACACAGGATCGCGGGATCGCTCGTGGCCACGATACGACCGGTGATCTTCTTCTTGAACCATGCCAGCGACATGACGCTGTTGGGGCGGTTGTACCATTCGAGTGACAGGTCAACCGAGTCGGCCAGGTATGGGTGCAGCTTGTTGTTACCCAGTGTCACCGTCGCATCATAAACGGACAGGGTCGAGGTCGTCATGCTGCCGTTCAAGATCGGCTGGTAGAAGTGCGACACCGGTGAATATTGACGAGCCTGCGGGCGCACATAGGTTTTGTAATAGGCACCGCGTAGAACCAGGTCGTCCGTCAGGTCAGCGGCAAAAATCGCCGATGGGAGCCACTGATGGTACTTGTTGGTCAGGCTGTTGACCGCGAAGTTATCCAGCGAGCCAACACCGTCGCCGCTGGCGAAGTTGACGACCTGATCGAGCGTATTGATCTTGTTCTGGGTGTCTTCATAACGCACGCCGAAGTTACCGCGGATGCGGCGACCATTCATGGCGGTCTCAAACTTGGCCTGGATGTAGGCTTCGGTCAAATCATTCTGATTGGTGTAGTTGTAGTTCGCGAAGGCACCGTCGGTATACTTGATGTTGAAGCCGACCGCCGTCAGACCGCCACCATTATAGACTGCGACCGGTGTCACCGCGGCGATGAACTTCTCAGCATCGATCGCCGGCCAGTTCGTGCTGATATTGGCATCCCCTTCCATGAAGCTGCTGGCCGTTGGCGAATTGATCAGCATATCCGCCGTCAGATTATCCAGCTGGGCACCATAGGCCATGTTGCGGAAACCGGTCGACTTGAAGCGATTTTGCTCCAGTCGAACGCCGCCCTGAATGCTGGTGATCGGCCCCCAGGAAACGTAGCGTTCGGCATCGAAGCGCGCCGAGGTCACATCATTGGTGGCAAAGCTTTCACTGCCCGAGATGTTGAGCGTGTAGGCCTTGTCGGTCGTGTACCAGTTCTCCGGATCGCTGGCCGACCAGGTCGTCCAGTCTTCCATCAGGAAATTACGCTGATCAGGCGTGACGCTGTAGGAGAAGTTATCGAGATCACCCAGGCCGGTGTTGAGGCTTGCGGTCAGACCATTGCCAGCCGTGGTCGAATTGGTTTGCAGATCGAGTTCGGTTTCGGTCGAGGAGTTCGAGCCTTGCGACTTCGTCGCCACGGCTGTGATGTGCCATTGATCGTTATGCCAGTCGAAATTGGCCATCAAGCCCTTCGACTGTTGGTGCTGCGAATAGAGACGCGTCGAGGACTTGGCCGGATAGTTGGTATATGTCACTTCCGGATAGACCCAGCGACCATCGGAGGTCTGCACCGGATCACCGTTCGGGGTCATGATGCCGGCCCCATCCCAGACCGCGTCAATGAGGAAATACTGAGTGGTTTTCGGCAGGTCGCGATCAGAATAGTAACCGATCAAACCCACCTTGGTGTTGTCGTTTGGCTTCCACTCCATACCCGCCGAGGCGGTCCAGAGCGTGCCATCGTTCATGCGACTATATTGGCGAATAGCGCTGTCAGCCCAGGCGCCGGAATTGCCCTTCGAACCCGTCGTGCTTGTGATGTAGCCGGCGGCTTCGGCCGCCGCCTGCGTCATACCGAGCGCGCTGGCCAGCGACTGACAGAAGGTGCCACTGGAACAAGCGTCAGCTGAGTAGTACTGACCATAGGTCGAGGCAAAATCGGCGTTACTGAGGCCCGTAATAGTCGGCTCCAGACGGCTATAGGTGTTGAAGCGCAGCGTGTCGCGGCGGAACTTTTCGCGCTTATAGGCCACGGTGCCGAACATGGCGAAATTGCTCGACAGATGCTTGTTATATCCAACAGTAAACGCCGGTGAACCGAGATCGCCCAAGGTATTATATTCATAGGACGCCTTGGCAAAACCACCGTCCTTACGTGACAGGGCTGGTGCGATCTGCATGTCGATATTGCCGCTCAGGCCACCGGACTGGGCATTGGCCATCGGCGACTTTTCCACGACGAAGGCGCTGAAGATATCGGAGTTGAAGGCCCCCAGCGGGCCGCTCGAATCCGAATCAAGCGCCGGCGGTTCGGCGAAGGCTTCGCCATTGAGCGTCGTGCGGGCATAGGAGCCCGGCATGCCGCGTAGGTTGATGGTGGCGTTACGGCCTTCGGCTTCGCGGTTGATCTGGACGCCCGGCACGCGCTGCAGGGCCTCACCGACGTTCAGGTCCGGGAAACGGCCCAAACCGTCCGACGACACGCCATCGGTGATTTCGATATTGTTACGCTTCGATTTGACCGCGTCCGCGTAAGACTTGCGGAAACCGGTTACCACAACTTCCGTCGGTTCGGATTGTGAGGCTTGAGCGGTCGCTGCCGGAGCGCTCGTATCGGTTTGGGCATAGGCAGAGGAGCCGATCAGCAAAGCCGTTGTCGCTACACCCGCCAGGATTATTTGTTTCTTGAGCATTTTTGTTCCCTTTTTCTTTTTCGCCCTGAACTGTGCCCGCCAAACAGATCGGAAGGACATTCAGGTTGAGCCAATACGCTGACCCGTCGCAGTGCGAGGGCCTTCACCATGCTTGCCGCCGAGAGCCAGACTCAAGGCTGGAGATTTGATTGAAAAAATGAGCGCAATACATCGACCAATTTGGATGCTTGGCGCCACAAAGCGATCGCTACAATGACGCAAGCGACCGAAATTTAATTTTACAGAGACTATCCTGACTTGTTTCCGACCATTTTCTGGCTATCCCGTTTCATTTCATTCTTTTGTCACACAATATACGATTTTCGAAAAATCGGTCAACCAGTAATTTCAATTTCAAAAAAGCCATAATTGGTTGACGACATATTATTTATATAATATATTTCAATGCATTATGAAAAATAGCGTCGTTTTAAAAAATTGACACAGTCTTGACACGCTCCGACAATTGGTTATCCAGACACCCACTCTGTTGCATCGCAATCCAATGTGAGCGATAACAGTTCAACCAAAAATTTCAGAAATGCCGATACGATTCTGCCGGTGCCCTGCACATGAGTTTCGCAAATCGCGCATTGATCAGGGCAAAACTGGATGACCGGTTCACAAAAAAGACCATTGTATGCGCCCGAGGGACACGCCATATTGCCAACGACACCTGCGGCAGAGGCAAATGCCCGTGGGCGAAAGTCCGCTTCAAGCCCGCAAAAGGCACAAATGATCACATCACCCGAAAAGGAACCCCGCTTTTATCAGGCTGTGGGACAGAACCTGATTGAACGCATCATGGCTGGTGAGTTCAAGGCTGTGGAACGTCTGCCAAGTGAGCGCGAGCTCGCAGCAGCCTATGATGTGGGCCGGGCGGTTATCCGCGACGCCCTGGTCATGCTTGAGGTCAAGGGCTTGGTCGAAGTGCGTCAAGGTTCGGGCATATACGTCACACGCCGTGCCTGGGAAGCCCAGGCGCTCCAGCTTGATGACATACCCGCCAGTCAAATGCCGGATGCCTTGCCCGCCGCGGGCCCCTTCGAACTTCTGCAGGCGCGGCAATGGCTGGAAAGTCACATTGCCCGCTTGGCTGCCACCTACGCCACCGATTTCGACCTGAAAGCTATTGCCGAAGCCTACGAAGATCACCAGCGCGCGCCCTATGGCGAAGTCAAAGAAGCCATGGACATCCGCTTTCACCTGACGATCGCGCGCGCCACCCAGAATATGGAACTGGTGGCTGTGGTCCAGCAACTCCGCAATCGCCGGGAAAATAACCCTTTGTGGGCGCGCCTCAGCGAGCGCATCCGCGACCCGAACTATCGCGACCGCTGGGTCATGGATCACAACGAACTGGTGGAAGCCTTACTGCGACGCGATGCCGAGGGGGCCTATGTCGCTATGTGGCGTCACATCGAAAATGTCCGCAAATTCCTGGAATCCCAGATGAATGACGGCAGCGAAGCCGGTTGAGATCTCAAGACTAATACCAGCAACGTTCCCATAATTTATTGCTCGGCAAGGCCAAACTCTGCAAGTGAAGTCATGCCGATCGGCTCGCCGGGTACGTCAGGGGGCGGCTTTGGCAGGGGCTGAGCGGCGGCCAGCATGTCAAGCGCGGCCTGGTCGAGCGCGGGCACGCCCGAGGATCTGGTCACGCGCGCTGAAAGGACCCTGCCCTGCCGATCGATGGTGAAGGCAAAACCGACCGTACCGGTCTGGTGACGGCGGCGGGCCTGGGGCGGATAGACTTTAAAGCTTTCGATATGGGCGCGCACCCTGGCGGCATAGCCGGCGGCCTGTTTTGCGCCACCGGAGGCAGCGGGCGGCGACGCGGTTGCCTGAACGGAGGTCTGGGCTGGCGCACGAGCCCCCCCTTGCATCGATCCAGCCGCTGCCGGCGGGCCGGCAGGCACGTTGGGTCCAGCGCCGGAACTGGCGGGACTGACCGGCGGAGTAGGCTTGTTTTCCGAAGGTGTTGACGGCGGCGGGGCGGCCATTTGCGCCGGCGCTGCCGGCGCTGCCGGCGCGCTGGAAGGGGCCGGTGCCAAGGCGGCACTCTTCGCTGGAATTGGGGCCGCAGTTGGTGCCGGCTTCGGGGCCGGCGGTGCCTCGGACGGTTCGCCCGCGGTCTGGGTCTGGGCGGCCGTTTCCAGAGATACCCACAGGGTATCATCTACGGCAGGGGCCACTGTCCTGGGAAGGGTGAGGACAAGCAAGGCCAGAAGGGCCCCGTTGATCGCAACGGAGCCCCCGGTCGCCCAGATCAGTCGTTTGGGCGATACCATTCGGCTTAGAAGGTCTTGCCGATGGTCACGCGCAGCGTCTCACCGGCGGCCGGCAGGTAGCTGAGCTGCGGCTTGTAATAGACATCGAAGATGTTGTCCCAGTTCACGCGCACATCCACTCCGGCCAGGGCACCGTTTTGTGGCCGCCAGGTCAGGAAGAGATTCTGCACATCGTAGGAATCCGCCGTCGATGACACGATGCCGGTCGTGGAGGAATAGGAATTCTGACGGCCGGCGAATTCGCCGCGCCAGCCGAAGGACAGGCTCCAGGTCGGCACGACCCAGCCGGCCGTCAGGTTCAGCTGTTCGGCCGGAATGGTGTTGAAGGCGATGCCCGTGTCCTTGTTATAACCGTTGACCGTCGACCAGGAGGCGCGGGTATAGTACCGGCGCGCGGCGTACTCCGCTTCCAGTTCGGCACCAGCATAGCGCGCTTCTCCGACATTGGTATAGGCCGAGGCGGTGGTCGAGGTTCGCGTGATCAGGTTGGTGATGTCGTTCTGATAGATGGTCAGCTTGAGGTTCAGGCCGTCATTATCGCTAAACAGCCCCCGGTGTGCATAGGAGGCGCCGATTTCCTTGTTTTCCGACACTTCCGGTTTAAGGTTCAGACTGATGGTCTGGGTGGTGCCACGCGTATAGATCTCGTCGAGGATCGGCAAGCGCTCGGTGTGCGACAGCGAGCCGAAGATATTGATGCGCGGCGTCACGGCATAGAGCACGGCCAGCTTGGGCGAGAAGGCGTCCAGTTCGACCTCGGACGCCGTGCCGGTCGTACCGTATTCATAGGTGCCGGCGCCGGGCTTCAGGTCGGAATGGTCATAGCGCACGCCGGGTATCAGGGTCAGCTTGCTGCCGACCAGGATTTCGTCCTGCACATAGAAGCTGACGCGGTTCATGTCGCCTTCCGGGTGGGTGGTGGCGCCGTTGGTCACCGTGCCGGTAGCGCTGTAACGCGGGTTCCGGCGCTGTTGATCATAGGTCTGCACACCGACGGTCAGGAAATGATCGAGCGGACCGGTCTTGAAGGTCGAGACATTCTCAATCTTCGCCTGCACGGTTTTATAGATGTACTGCGAACTGTAGCCGAGCGAGGTCGGCGCAAACTCATTGTCGGTCTGGTCAGTGGCCGACTCATCAAAGGCGATCTGGGCCTTCAGGTCCAGCCAGTCATTGCCGGCAAAGTCATTGTCATAGCCGATGACATAGTTGGTGTCCTCGGTCTGGCGGCGCACCATGCTGGTGAAAGCGGCGGCCTGCTGGTCGTACATCTGCCAGGAATCGCTGCGCCACTTCTGCGCCGAAGCCCAGACGCTGTGCTTACGATTGCCGCCAATATAGTAACGCGTCTTGACCAGAGCCGAGGCGCCGGAAGCCTGCGAGGGCGAAACCGTATCTCCATTGCCATCGGTATAATCTTCGGAAGTCCGGCTGTTGGCCATAATCAGGAGGTCGAGGTTATCGGTGGGCTTCACCGCCGAGATCAGCGAGGCCAGCGTGCCATTGCCATTGCTGACATAACCGACCTTGGTGCGTAGGGCGAAGCGGTCATCGCCCTTCAGGAAGTCCGAGGCGTCCTTGGTCGTGAAATTGACTGTGCCGGCCAGGGCGCCCGTGCCATATATCGTCGAGGACGACGGCCCGCGCAGCACTTCCACACGCTTATAGAGTTCCGGATCGGTGAACAGGCTGCCCATGCGGTAGCCTTCGAAGAACTTGGTGACGCCGTCAATGGTGAAGACCACGCGGCTGTCGGATTCTGACAGGGCCGTACCCATGCCGCGGATGTTGAGCCCCTGCCCCAGCGAAGACACACCGCCAGCCGAATCGACGCCGACCACGTCTTCGAGCAGGTCGCCAACCGTACCCGCCTGGGCGTTATCAATGTCTTCCTGATCAAGCACGGTCACGGATTGCGGCGTATCAATGGCTACCTTTTCCTTGCCGGACGAAACGACAATCTTGCCGAGCGACAACTGGGTGGTCGCGTCGGTGGTCGTCGTCTGGCTGGTATCTTCCTGGGCCAGGACGGGTGCGGATGCCAGGCATAGAACCAGTGCGGTACTTGCCATCAGATGGACGTGTTTAAGGGGGGACATCTAAAACTCCTCAGATCGAAAATAAAACTTGTTACGGCGGCAACGGCCGGTATATGAGAATAATTCTCATTCACGATAGCGGCCACAATGTCAACAGCATTGCCAATAAGAATCATTCGCAGTATTTAAACCTGACATTTCCGCCACAGACCGAAAAGGGTCACACACATGATGCGTAATCTGAGGACCAGCCTGCTTACCCTGACACTAGCCGCTCTTATGGCCGCGCCCGCCCTGGCGCACTCGCCCTATATGAAACCCAACACCTTCACGCCGGACAGCAAACGCACCCACGTCACGGTTGAGGCATCCTTCGCCGAAGGCGATCTGCGTCCCGATGTTGCCATGAAGTCCGACGCCTTCCATGCCGTCTCGCCCGATGGCCAGGTCACACCGCTCACCCCGGCCGCCACACTTTCGGACGCCACCTTCCTCGAGGTCCCGCTGACAGCCGACGGTACCTGGCTGATTACGTCCGGTGTCCGTCAGGGCCGCGTAGCCAAGGCGGCCCTGAAAGACGGACAGGTGCGCTTCCTTGAAGGCGGCGGCGCCCTCAATCCCGGCGAGACCGCCGTCGATGTCCGAAGCATCACCCGCGCCGATGTCTATGTCACCCGCGGCGCTCCGGCCTACAAGGACATCACGACCGAGGCCGGCGTCGAAATCCACCCCGTGACCGCGCCCTACGACGCCTATGCCGGTGAACCCTTCAAGCTGGCCGTGCGTGAAAACGGCAAGGGGCTAGCAGAGGCCGAGGTGACCGTGATCGCCGACGGCGAAACCTATAATGGCAAAACCCCCGATCTTGAACTGAAGACCGATGCCTCCGGCCAGACCAGCTTCACACCGTCCAGGGCCGGCCTTTATCTGATCCAGACACGCGTGCGTCGCGCCTCACCGGATACGCCCGGACTGTGGCTTAGCAATACCGCCACCCTCACCCTCGAAGTCCTTCCCCAATAAGCCACAAAAACAAGGTCTTATAATGAAACCCTCTATCTCCATGGCCCTCCTTACCTTGCCGCTTCTGGCAAGCGCCCCCCTGGCCCAGGCGGCCTCGCATTCCATCACCACCTTCATCGAAGAGCAGGATCTGAATGGTGACGGCAAGGTCTCCATGGCCGAACTGAAGGCCGGCCGCCAGGTCGGCTTCATAAAGGCCGATTTCGATGAAAGCGGCAGCCTGACAGAGGTCGAATATGTCAGCGAATATGAGGGCCGTCTGATGCTGCAGCTCAGCAAGATCGCCGATCCGGAAAAGCGTACCGAGGAACAGCAGCGCCAGATGCGCCAGGCTCATGTCCGCTTCGGTGTGCTGGACACTGACAAGAACGGTCTCATCGACTATAATGAGTACCTGGCCTCCGGTGTGAAAATGTTCGAGCACCATGACCGCGACAAGGATGGTTTCGTCACCGACAAGGATCGCGTCCTGCTGGAGCAGGCGGAAAAGGACGGCAAGGGCGACGATTTCATCACACCCTGAGAGCCATCTGAATAAGAATAAGGCCCGGTCCGCCGCCATGCGAACCGGGCTTTATTCTTTTTAAGGGCGCCTCACCTGCGTGTTTTTCTCTTAAAAAGCGTAAACAAAATTAACCTTTGCCCCATTGCCGACACTTTCCCGGTTATTTTGCGATGCCGAAACATGTTGCTGTGCACACAATCAACATCGAAAATTTATTGCTCGTGCGAGATTTATCAACAGCCGGTGCAAAGAAGGCAGGCAGGTAGGTGTTTTTGTCTTACAGACACATCAAGATCGATACAGGCAGCGACCGCGCATGAAAATGGATCGGCGCAAATTGATTGTGGCCGCCGGCGCGGCCGGCCTTGCTTCTATAAGCCACATCCCATCGGCCTTAGCCAATTCGGTAAAGGCGCGCGCCTTCTCTTTCGACACGGTGATTGATCAGGCGCGGCATTTGGCCGACCGTCCGTTTTCTCCCCCAGATACCAAGCTCCCAAAAGAACTGGACGGATTAAGCTATGATGCCTATCGCCGTATTCAGTTCCTGCACCCGCAGGCCCTGTGGGTTAATGACGGATTGGCTTTCCGCGTCGAGTTCTTCCATCGTGGCGGGCTTTTTACGCAAAAGATCGACCTTTATGAAGTGGCGGCCGGCCAGGCGACCCTTCTGACCTATCGCCCCGAGCAGTTCCTCTACGACCCGCCCCTGGAAACACCCCTGCCCGCCGATACCGGTTTCGCCGGGTTCCGCATCATTTCGCAGAACGGCGTCGATCTCGACGAAATTGTCACCTTTCTCGGCGCCAGCTATTTCCGCTCTTTGGGACGTGGCCAGCAATATGGCCAGTCAGCCCGCGGACTGGCCATTGCCACCGGCGATCCGGCGGGCGAAGAATTTCCCGTCTTCCGCAGCTTCTGGATCGAGCGGCCGGGCCAGGGCGAAACCGCCATGCGCGTTCATGCCCTGCTGGACAGCCAGAGCATCGCTGGCGCCTTCAGCTTCCGCATCACACCCGGAACGGCCACGGTCTTTGACGTGCAATCGGTCTTGTTTCCACGCAAGCTGATCAGCCAGATTGGCATCGCGCCCTTGACCAGCATGTACCTCTTCGGTCCCTCCAGTCCGGGCCGCTTCGACGATTTCCGCGCGGCAGTACACGATTCCGACGGTCTGCAGATGACCACCGGCAAGGGTGAATACATCTGGCGACAATTGGAAAACCCCACCCGTGTCGAGGAAAGCGCCTTCGCCGATCAGGCCCCGGCCGGTTTCGGCCTGATGCAGCGTGAAACAGCCCCAGAAGCCTATGATGACGACGAAGCCCGCTACCAGCTGCGCCCCAGCGCCTGGGTCAAGCCCGCCACATCTTGGGGCAAGGGATCTGTCCATCTCTTCGAGCTGCCGACACGTGAGGAAACGGCGGATAATATCGTGGCTTTTTGGCGACCGACGGCACCCCTGCAGGCCGGAAAGCGCTACGATTATAAGTATAATATTACCTGGGGTGGGCCGAATATTGCTCCGCCGCCAGTGGGAAAAGTTGTTAAAACACGGGCAGGTCGCGCCGTTAACGTGCCCGAGGCGCGCCAGTTCGTTGTCGACTTTGTCTTACCCGCCACCGAATCCGCACAATTGACCCCTAGATTAACAGTCTCATCGGGGAGCGCCGGTCCGGTCCGGCTGCAGCCGCAGGATCAACCCGGTCATATCCGGGCCTCATTTCTATTCACACCGCCGGCGGGTGCGCCGGCAGATGTTCAAAACGCCGACCTACGTCTGGTTCTGTGCCGGAATGACGTAGCGGTAACGGAGACATGGGTATTCAGATGGACGACCTGAAACTGGCCGAAATCTCGAGCGCAACCCCAATAGCCGTGGACAGCGCCGGTGCCTGGCTCCCGCCCGAGGCCCCGCGCCTCATGCCCGCGCAGGATTTCGGCAGTGGCAAGCTCTATGCCCACCCGCCGGCGACCTCGCCCGCCGATATAAACCTTCGCCGTATCTTCATCTTCGGCGCCGCCATAAGCCTCGGCGCGCTGGGCACGTGGATCGTTGGTGATTCCCTGAGCTGGCATGGCTGGGAGCCGCTTGAAGTCGCCTTTATCGTCCTGTTTGCCTTCCTGTTTACCTGGATGGCCTTCGCTTTCCTGTCCTTCTGTCTGGGTCTTTGGGCACAGCATTATGAGGCCGACGATCTTGGTCTGACGCCGCAATCCGCCATTCCAGCCCTGAGGCGCCGGACCGCCATCCTCATGCCGATCTGCAATGAGGACGCTGAAGGCGTGGTGAAACGTCTGGAAATCATGCGCCGCTCGCTGTCGCGTACCGGTCAGGGCAGCCAGTTCGATATCTTCGTCCTGAGCGATACCCGCGAGGCCGAAGCCCTTGAGGCCGAGCGCATCGCATTGCGTGTATTCTCAAAAACGGACAGGGAACTGCCCGTCTATTATCGCCGCCGACTGGTCAACACCGACCGCAAGACCGGCAATATTGCTGACTGGGTCACGCGCTTCGGCGGGGCCTATGCCCACATGGTCTTGCTCGATGCCGACAGCCTGATGACCGGCGATACCCTGGTCCGGCTGGCCGGCGCCATGGAAGCGCATCCGGGCGTGGGCCTGATCCAGACAGCGCCGCGCCTGATCAACCAGAAGACCCTGTTTGCGCGCGCGGAACAGTTTGCCGCGGGCCTCTACGGCCCGGCCGCCGCCTGCGGCATCGCCTGGTGGTCCGGTGCCGAAAGCAATTACTGGGGTCATAACGCCATCATCCGCGTCCGCGCCTTCGCCGAGGCCGCCGGCCTGCCGCATCTGCCCGGCCACGCCCCTTTCGGCGGCCACATCATGAGCCATGATTTCGTCGAGGCCGCCCTGCTGCGCCGCGCCGGCTGGGCCGTCCACATGGCGCCCCGCCTGGGCGGTTCCTACGAGGAAAGCCCGCCGACACTGATGGATACGCTCCAGCGTGACCGCCGCTGGTGTCAGGGCAATCTGCAGCACGCCGCCCTGCTGAATGCCTCCGGCTTTCACTGGATCAACCGCTTCCACCTGCTGCGTGGTATCCTTAACTACTTAATTGCCCCGATCTGGGTGGCGATGGTAGCCATCGGTTCCGCCCTGACCGTCAGCCACACCAATGCCGACGATCTCTCGGGCCCGGCCCTGTCAGTCATGCTGGGCATCACCGTCGGTTTCCTGATCGTGCCGAAGATTCTGGCCTTCCTCGACATCTATGCCCGTGAAGAAAGCCACAAGGGATTCGGCGACACGCTCGAAGCGACCTTGAGCCTCATTGCCGAGACGGTCATTTCCACGCTTCTGACCCCCATCGTCATGCTGACTCATACAGCCATTGTCATTTCGGTTCTGACCGGACGCAAGAGTGGATGGAACGCGCAGCGCCGCTCGGGCTATGCGGTCTGCCCGCGCGAGCTGACCAGGCGTTTCGGGCCGCATACAGTTGCCGGCCTGGCATTGGTTGTGATTGTCTCCCTGTTCGCCCCGACGACCGTCGCCATCATGGCCACCATTATTACCAGCCTGGTTCTGTCGGCACCGCTGGTGGCCCTGACCTCGCTGAACACGCCCTGGTTCCTGCTCGACCTATTCCGCATTCCTGAAGAACCGCAGGCACCGGTCCACTGGTCTCTGCCGCCCCTGTCGAACCTGTTGTTGCGGCCGCTGCGTGACCTGCCGCAACTGACCAATCGTCTGGCGCTTTTCCAGATTTCAAAGGGATAAACGCTCCCGGCTCCGTCTTTCTTTTCAAAATTGCCTGTGAGCGCTTGACAAGGCAGCCCCATATAGTTAGTTATCTAACTAATAATATTAGTTTACCATCCTGCCATGACCCCGCTCAAAGCCTCACAACGCACGATCACCGCCCTTCTGGCGCCGCTGGGCCGCGCCTATCGCAAGCAGGTCGACCGCGCCTTCCTCGGCTTTGGCGTTTCTCATACCCTTGGCCTGCCGGTCATGCTGCTGGGCCGGCTGGACGACGGTGTTCGCCAAAGCGCCCTGGCCGAAGCCCTGGGTGTCGAACCGCCCTCGCTCGTGCCTTTGCTCGACCAGCTGGAACGCGCCGAGCTTCTGGAACGCCGCCCCTGCCTTGAGGACAAGCGCGCCAAGACCCTGCATCTGACTCCCGCTGGCCGCGATCTGGCCGCCCGCGCCGAGATCGCCGCCGACAGCGTGCGTTCGCAATTGCTCGGCGGCATCAGCGCGACCGACCTGGAGACGACGGCCCGCGTGCTGGCTCGTTTCCAGCGCAATATGGACGACAGGGGCTAGGCATGATCCGTCTGCGCGAATGGGTGTTCTCCGCCAACAGTTTCATGGCGGCGATGCTGGCCCTCTATATTTCCCTGATCATCGGGCTGGAGCGGCCGTTTTGGGCCATGGCTACCGTCTATATCGTCAGCCAGCCCTTGACGGGCACGGTGCGCTCCAAGGCCATCTATCGCTTTGGCGGCACCCTGATTGGCGGCGCCGCCGCGATCTGGCTGGTGCCGACCATGGCCAATGCCCCGGTGCTTTTATCCATAAGCCTAGCCCTGTGGGTTTGCGCCTGTCAGTTTTTGTCTCTACTGGACCGAACCCCGCGCAGTTACCTCTTCATGCTGGCTGGCTATACCGCGGCCCTTATCGGCTTTCCTAGCGTCGATCACCCTGACCAGATTTTCCAGATCGCCCTGCTGCGCGCCCAGGAGATCGGCGTCGGCGTCCTGTGCGCCTCGCTGATGCACACCCTTTTCTTCCCACGCAGCGTCTCTGCCGTGCTCGAAGCCAAGCTGGCCGCCATTTCCAGTGATGCGCAAGCCTGGATTGTCAGCGCCCTGTCCGGTCATATCCTGCCACGCAATGCGCCCCAGCGGCGCTCAATCGCCGCCGACATCACCGAGTTGCATATGCTGGCGACCCACATTCCCTATGACACTGAAGCCCAGCGCCCGACCCGCGCCGCCATCGCCGCCCTGCAGGATCGCCTGATGCTGCTGGTGCCGTTGATCTCGGCCATCGAGGACCGCGTCCAGAGCCTGAAGCAGGCGGACGGACTAACGTCCGATGTCCAGGCGCTGCTCGATGAAACAAGAGCCTGGGTCGAAATGGACCGCCGTGACGATCCCCTGGCATTGCGCGCAGCCATCATCCGTCTTGGGTCTGAAACGCCCATAACCGGCTGGGCCAATCTACTGGCACATAACCTTCTGGCCCGCCTGACCGAACTGATCGACCTCTTGCGGCTGTCGCGCGAACTGAGCGCCTCCTTGAGCAAGCCTGCCTCTACCCTGAGCCCGGACGCCCGCGCGCTCGTCAGCCAGCGCATCGTGCGTCCGCTGCACCTCGATTACGGCATGGCACTGCTTTCCACCGCCGCCACCTTCGCCGCCATTGTGGGCACCTGCCTGTTCTGGATTTTGACCGGCTGGCCGGAAGGATCGATCGCCCCGATGATTGCCGCCGTCATGTGCTGCTTCTTCGCCACCCTGGACGATCCGACCACTGCCCAGCGCGGCTTCCTGACCTGGACTGTTATCTCCCTGCCCCTTATCGCGCTTTACCAGTTTGCCGTCCTGCCGATGGTGCACGGCTTCGTCATGCTGGGTGTGGTGCTGGCCCCACCGCTTCTGCTCATGGGTGTGCTGCTGCCCTTACCGAAATGGTACATCCGCATCATGCCATTGGCGATGGGTTTCACGACGGGTCTTGCCCTGACCAACACCTTCTCTGCCGATTTCGCCAGTTTCGCCAATGCCAATTTTGCTCAGGTCGTGGGTGTCGCGGGCGCGATATTCGCCACCCGCCTGTTGCGGGTTGTCGGACCTCAGACTATTGCCCGACGCGTGCTCAAGGCCTGCTGGCGCGAACTGGCCACCATCGCAGACGCACGGTCGCGCGTCAGTGCCGGTGAATGGACCGGGCTTATGCTTGACCGCGTCCAGCTCCTGGCGCCGCGCCTGTCCGGCGCCTCGACCCATGACCGTCTGGCCGCCGCCGATGCCCTGCGCGACCTGCGCACCGGCCTGAACCTGCTGGTGCTGAAAGAGTTGGACGATGCCGAGATCGCCACCCTGCTTGACGCAGTGTCGGGCCATTTTGCCGCCCTTGAGCATAGCGAGAGCCTGAAGCCGTCATCGGCCTTGCGTGAGCGCATCGACACGGTACTGGCGGAACCGCGCCCGATAGGCGCCCTCGTGGCTCTGACCGGCCTGCGCCGCAACCTCTTCCCCGACGCCGCCCCTCCCCAATTCGAGCCCACCATATGACCGAAGAACTGAATATCGCCGGGGTCTATATCCACCCACTCCTGGCGGCCGCCATCCTGGCCTTCGCGGCCGCCCGCCTCCTCGAGTGGGGCATGCAAGCGCTCGGTGCCTACCGCTGGGTGTGGCACCGCGGCCTGTTCGATATCGCCCTGACCGTCATCCTGTGGGGTGGCTTTGCCTACCTCCTCACTCTGAACTGATTTTGTGTGTTTGCCATGCCGACCTTCAACAAGACCCTGTTTATCCGACTGATCCCGACCGTCGTCGCGGTCATCATCGCCCTCTTCGTGGGCCGCGCCCTGTGGCATCATTATGAGGACGAGCCGTGGACGCGTGACGGCCGCGTGCGCGCCGACATCGTCCGCATCGCTCCGGATGTCTCCGGTCTCGTGACCGCTGTGGCGGTGCGCGACAACCAGCAGGTCAAGACTGGCGACCTGCTGTTTACCGTCGATCGCCCGCGCTACCAGCTGGCGGTCGACCAGGCGAAAGCGGCCCTGACCGCCCAGATGCCGGCGATTACCGAGGCGCGTTCGGAAGCCGCCCGTAACCACGCCCTCGGCGATCTGGTGGCAACAGAAGTGACGCAGGCCGGCGACGCCAAGGTAGCGCAGTTGACGGCGGCGCTGGCCCAGTCACGCGTGGCCCTGGAAACGGCACAGCTCAATCTCGATCGCACCGAGGTGCGCGCCCCGATCGACGGCACGGTCACCAACCTGTCCCTGCGACCCGGCAACTACACCACCTCGGGCCACCCGGAATTCGCCATCATCGACCGCAATTCGCTCTACATCGTCGGCTATTTCGAGGAAACCAAGCTGAAACATATCCGCTTGGGCGATCCGGTGCGCGTCCGTTTGATGGGCGACGATGCCTTCATCCAGGGTCATGTAGACAGCATCGCCGGCGGTATAGATGAGCGTGACGGCGGCTCGGGTCAGACCCTGCTGGCCAGCGTCAACCCGACCTTCTCATGGGTGCGTCTCGCGCAGCGGATTCCTGTACGCGTCCATATCGACAAGCTGCCGCCGAACACCGCCCTGGTGGCGGGTCGCACGGCCACGGTCGAAGTGCTGAAAGCGGGAGTAAAGTAATGCGCCCGCTTTATGTCAGCCTGCTGGCCCTGATGGTGGCCGGGTGCGCCACCGCGCCGGTCTATAAGCGCGCCGATACGGCGGCGATCAACCGCCCGCCCGCCAATGCGCCCTTCGAGAACAGCGACAATGCCGCCTTCACCGCCAATGCCGTACCGGGCGACTGGTGGAAGCTTTACAATGACGAGCGGCTGAACGGCCTGATTAAGGACGCCCTCATCGCCAATACCGACCTGCGCGTTGCTTCCGCGCGTATAGAGCGCGCCCGCATAGGCCTCGATGTGGCCAAGGACGATGCCGGCGTAAAGACCGAGATATCGGCCGGGCTGGAATATGGCCAGCCCTCGGCGCAGGAATATCTGCTGATCGGCGAACACCTGCCCAGCGACTATCTCTATAGCGCCAAGGCCGGCATCTCCTATCAGGTCGATCTGGCGGGTCAGGTCAGGGCCGCTATCGATGCCGCCCATGCCGATGTCGCGGCGGCACAGGCCGCCTATGACGCCGTGCGCATCAGCGTGGTTGCCGATACGACGCGCGCCTGGCTCGATGCCTGCGCCACCGGCCACCAGATCGATATTGCCAAGCAGGCGCTTGACCTGCAGGGTGAGAGCACCGAACTGACTGTGCGGCTGGTCAAGGCCGGACGCGGCGGCACCTCGGATGTCACGCGTTCCAGCGGTCAAGAAGCGCAAGTGCGCGCCGCCCTGCCCGCCCTTCTGGCGGCACATCAGGCAGCGCTCTATCGGCTGGCCGCCCTGACCGGCCGGGCGCCCGCCGAACTGCCAGCTGATTTAGGCACCTGCAACGCCCTGCCGAAGCTGTCGCACCCCATTCCGATGGGCGATGGCGCAGCCCTCCTGCAGCGCCGTCCGGATGTGCGTGCTCGCGAGGCCGAGGTGAAGGCCGCCACCTCGCGCGCTGGCGTGGCCAATGCAGCGCTCTATCCGCACATCGCGCTCGGCGCCTCGGTGGGATCGGTTGGTCTGGCCAGCGATTTCCTGCGCTACGATACGATGAAATACGGGCTGGGACCGCTGATCAGCTGGGAGTTCCCTAACCGCAAACGAGCCAAGGCCGGGATTGCCAGTGCTGACGCCCAGATCGACGAGGCCGAGGCCCGCTTCGATGGCGCGGTCCTGACCGCCCTACGCGAAACCGAAACCGCGCTCAACGCTTACGCCCGCGATCTCGATCAGCGCGCCGAACTGCAAACGGCACACGATCATGCGGTTGAAGCCCTTTCGGAAACGCAAAGACTGCAAAAGGCTGGACGGATCGGCATGGCGCCGGTACTCGACGCCCGCCGCCAGGTGGTTCAGGCCGATCAGGTCCTGGCCGGCGCCGATGCGAAACTGGCCGCCGACCAGGTTCAAGTCTTTCTGGCCCTCGGTGGCGGCTGGCAGGCGAACTGAGATCAATCACGCCTAAGCCGTAAAGCGAAGGAACAACAGTCTTTCTGGCGCAAGTCGATCAGCGGCACAAACACATCTAGCGCATACAAATAGGTAGCTAAAAACAGCCGGACCATCTGCCTCTAGTCAGCTATTGCGATTTACCGACTGCATCACTTCACGGATGTCGCGCGCGGCTTCCCCCGCCGTCATGTCACCGGATCGGACGATAGCCAGCATGCGGTTGAGATAACCGGACATCTGACGCGCCTGTTCGTTCGACAGCTCGATATCGAACAATGTCAGTATATCATCGCGCGTTTCCCTCTCGGTCAGGGTGTGTTTTTTGAGGCCGTCGAGAGTGAGTTCGACGGCCGCGGCGCTGTCGGCGGCCGCAAGGGTGGCGGGAATAGCGGTCATGGCCTCGCTCCTCTGTAAGGTAAACAGCCTACTGCCAGCCCTTACCGCGACTTCTGGCGGCAGGCCCTCATACAAACGCGTTCGATATAAATTTTCAGTCAGAAAAGCTGGGATTGAAGGCGATAATCTTTCCGACACGGACAAACAAGCGGCCGGTAAGCCCTTATACAGCCACTCGCAGATCAACCTGCCTCATACGTTCACGTGTCACGACGCACAACCCAATGTTACACATTTGAATTATTTCGCGTTAAACTCGAAGCAACCTTATGTTGTTACCGTTCCCGCATTGCGGGAGTTTAGTGTATGTTTTCCATAGTGGAATGTATCACCCACCAGCATGATTACACGCTGGTTGTGCTGGCGGCGGGCATCTGCCTGATCGGATGTTTTACCTTTTTCCTTTTGCTCAATCGCGCGCAGGAGTGCACGCATAATCGCCAGCGCCACTGGCGCCTGACGGCTGCGGTCGCCGGTGGCGTAGGCATCTGGGCCACACATTTCCTGGCCATGCTCGCCTACAAGGGCAGCGTCCCCATGTCATTCGCACCGGGCCTGACCATCGCCTCCGTGGCCTTTGTAATAGGCATATGGTGGATAGGCCTCGTTGCAATCCCTGCAAGATCAGGGCTGATGGGCGCGACCGTGACCGGCGTCATCCTGACCCTGGGCATAGCCGTTATGCATTATTCCGGCATCGCCGCGATCGAAATACCAGGTCGAATTTCAATCAACCTGTCGGCTGCTTTCTGGGCGAGTGTTATCTCGGCCATTCTTGTCTGTGCCGCCTTCCTCGCCTTCGACCACCTGCCTCATCGCGCCCGCCTGATCGCCCCGCCGCTACTGCTTGTCCTGGGGATCGTCAGTCTACACTTTGGCGGGATGACGGCCATGGCGATCGTGCCGGACCCTAGAATAGCCATTCCAGAGACCAGCCTGAGCAAAACCTGGCTCACGGGCTCTATATTCATTGCTACGACGGCTCTGATCACGCTGTCCGCTCTCGCCGTATTTCTCGACCGTTATCTAACCGATTTGAAAGGCCTGACCGATGCCACGCTCGATGGTTTGCTGATCTGTCGCGATGGCCGGATCATCGAAAGCAATGCGCGCATGGCGGCACTCTGCGGAGTGTCACTGAAACAGATGATCGGGCAGTCACCTGATACCTATCTGACATTCGACCTGATCGACGATGATTCAGCAGCGGGTGTTCTGGCGGTCGATGGTGTTCTTCGCCCGGTTTCCGGTGAGATGCGCGAGGTAGAGGTTACCCGGCATCAGCTGGAATACCGTGGGCGCCTATCCGATGTGCTGGGCATACATGATGTCACCGAGACCAAACTGGCCCAGCGTCAGGTTGAGCACATGGCTCGCCATGACGGCCTGACCGGCCTGCCAAACCGCACCCTGCTGGAAGAACGCCTGCATCAGGCCCTGGCGATGACGGAGCGCGCGCACTCCACCCTGGCCGTGCTTGCCCTTGATCTCGATCGCTTCAAGGCGGTCAATGATATCTTCGGTCATGCCAGAGGCGACGAGATCTTGCGTCGAGTGGCCGACATCCTGCGTTCAGCGACGCGCGCCGGCGACACCGTGGCGCGGATCGGAGGCGACGAATTTGTTATCGTCCAGATGGGGGGCGCGCAACCCGAAGCGGCGCGTCATCTGTGCGAGCGCATCCTTGCCACCTTTGCAGAAGAAATGGATACGGCACGCGATCCGACAGCCGTCGGTGTTTCGATCGGTGTGGCCGTGGGTCCACAGGACGCGCACGATGCCGATGGCCTGCGCCACTGTGCCGACATCGCCCTTTACCGCGCCAAGCAGGCCGGTCGCGGAAATGCACGTTTCTTCGATCTGGAGATGGACAATGAAGTCCGCGCCCGGCGGGCACTTGAACATGATCTGCGACACGCCATTCTGCGTAGCCAGCTCTCAATCGCCTATCAGCCGCTCGTTGCTACCGCCACTGGACAGATTTCCGGCTATGAAGCCTTGTTGCGCTGGAATCACCCCGACCTGGGCCAGATTCTGCCCGAGCGCTTCATTCCCATTGCCGAGGAGAGCGGCACAATCGTTGCACTGGGCGAGTGGGTGCTGACCGAAGCGTGCGAGGCCGCCGCACATTGGAGCGACGATCTGATCGTAGCCGTCAATGTTTCGACCGTACAGTTCCAGGTGCCAAATCTCGTCGATGTCGTCGATAGTGTCCTGAAGCAAACAGGCCTCTCACCGGGCCGGCTTGAAATAGAAATCACCGAGTCGGTACTCATCCGCGACAAGCGTGGCGCATTGGAGACCCTCAAACGCCTCAAGGCCTTAGGCGTGCGGATCGTTATGGACGACTTTGGCACCGGCTATTCGTCCCTGAGCAACCTGCAGAGCTTCCCCTTCGACAAGCTCAAGATCGACCGCAGCTTTGTCAGCGCCCTGGAAGCCGATGGCGCCGCCCGTTCCATTGTCCGTGCCATTGTCGGTCTGGGCCGCAGCCTGAAGCTTCCGGTTGTCGCCGAAGGAGTCGAAACCGAGGCGCAAAGACGCATGGTGCATGAAGAAGGCTGCCCTCAGGCCCAGGGCTTCCTCTTCGGGGAACCGGGGCGCCCGCCCATGCCGGCGGTGATCCTGCAGGTGTCCAGACAGGCTTTATAGATCAGTCGCTCACGCCTTGAGACTCCCTGTCACTGCAGCCTTATTCGGCGGCGGCAATATCCTCGCTCGGTCTTCCGATCGAGGAATAGATGAAGCCGTGACGCGCCACCTCTTCCTTGCGGTATATGTTGCGCAGGTCGACCAGGATGGGCGAGGTCAGCGCCGCCTTGATGCGCTTCAGGTCCAGGCCACGGAACTCATTCCATTCGGTGACGATGACTACGGCATCGGCACCGGTGGCCGCGTCATAGGCGCCTTCGCAATAGGTAATCGGCGGCAGGACGGCCTTGGCGTTCTCCATGCCTTCCGGATCAAAGCCGCGAATGGTGGCGCCGGCCTCAACCAGCTCCTCGATGATTGTGATAGCTGGTGAATCGCGCATGTCGTCGGTTTCCGGCTTGAAGGTCAGGCCAAGCACGGCCACCGTCTTGCCTGTGACGCTGCCCCCCAGGGCCTTGATCACCTTCTTCGCCATCTTCGACTTGCGGGTATCGTTGATATCCACGGTGGTCTCAATCAGCTTGATCGGCGCGCCAAAATCCTGCGCCGTCTTAACCAGAGCCAGGGTGTCCTTCGGGAAGCAGGAGCCACCATAGCCGGGACCGGCATGCAGGAACTTGGTGCCGATACGGTTATCGAGCCCGATGCCGCGCGCCACTTCCTGGACATTGGCACCGACCGCTTCGCACAGGTCGGCCATTTCGTTGATGTAGGTGATCTTCATCGCCAGGAAGGCGTTGGCGGCGTACTTGATCAGCTCGGAGGTGCGGCGCGTGGTGAACATCAGCGGCGACTGGTTGATGAACAGCGGGCGATAGACTTCGGTCATGACTGGGCGGGCACGCTCGTCCTCGATGCCGACCACGATGCGGTTTGGAATCATGAAATCCTTGATCGCCGCCCCTTCACGCAGGAATTCCGGGTTGGAAACCACAGCCACATCAGCCTCCGGATTGGTTTCGCGGATGACGCGCTCGACTTCGTCGCCAGTGCCTACTGGCACAGTCGACTTGGTGACCACGACCGTGAACCCCTCGACCGAGCGGGCGATATCACGCGCGGCGGCGTAGACATATTTCAGGTCAGCGTGTCCAGTTTCCGGATGCGGCGGCGTGCCTACTCCGATGAACACAACATCGGCGCCGGCAACGGCTTCCTTGATATCCGTGGTAAAGGTCAGGCGCCCGGCCTTGACATTATCGAGCGTCATGTCCTCAAGGCCCGGCTCGAAGATCGGGATGACGCCCTTCTTCAGGCCTTCGATCTTGTCAGCGTTGAGATCCATGCAGACAACGTCGTGGCCAAATTCGGCGAAACACACTCCCGAAACCAGGCCAACATAGCCTGAACCAATCATCGTAATCTTCATTTCTTGGACCTTAGTTTGCTAGCGAGTCATCTGACCTTCGGTCGCAACCAAGCCCAAATGCCGCTGCGAAGGCAAGCGAAATATGGTGACCGATTGTATCAGGCCGCTTGTAATGCGGACGAACGGGCGAAATCCGCGCTCCATCTCCAATAGCAGAAATAAAAGGGGCACCTTTACAGATGCCCCTCTCTGCGGCCTCATGCCCGACTGCTGTGCGACCTACTTCTTCTTGAATGCTTTTTCGGCCTCTGCGGTCATGGCCTTGATCTGGGCCGGTTCGGCGGCACGATAGGGTGTACCGTCCGGATAGAAGATATCGTGGAACCAAAGGGTCGGCGGGGTCTTGGTATAGGGCTTTTCCCATGAGTCCCAAGGCATGTTGGTCTGGCTCTTGCCCAGCACGAAGCCCCAGTTGATGGCGCCGACATTGTATTTGCGCGCCATCGGCAGGGCTGAATCAAACGTTGAGCCGTTACCCCGGGCCATATATTCGGTCATGATCAGCGGACGACCATAGGGCTGCAGCGACTTGATGCGTTCTTCCAGGCGTTCGGGCCAGTCATAGCTGTGGAAGCTGATGACGTCCGACTCGTCGATCTGCACGCGCTCAACCGCGTTCAGCTTACCGTTCGGCGACCAGTCGTCATTGTGCCACACGCCCGAGGTCAGCGGTTGGATCGGGTCTTGCGTCCGCGCCCAGGCAAAGACCTGCGGCAGCAGCTTGGCGACCTGCGTCGTCTTGGTGGCTTCATCGAGCTGCTTGTAATTGCCGCCGCCCTGGTTATCTGGCTCGTTCCACACATCCCAGGCCAGGATGCGGTCATCCTTGGCAAAGGCACCGACAATGCCCTTGACATAGGATTCGTACTGGCTCCAGCCAGCCTCGTCCATCAGGCCGGCGGTGCCAGGCGACTGCACCCAGCCGGAATTATGCACACCGGGGATCGGCGGATGCTGCGGCCCCAGCTTCGGGTTCGGATCCCAGCAGGAATCGAACAGGACCAGCATCGGCTTGATGTGGTGCTTGGCCGCCAGATCGAGCACGATATTGATGCGCTTTTTGAAGCCTTCCGGATCCTGCGCCCACAACTGGTCTTGCAGGAAGATGCGCATGGTGTTCATGCCGATGCCCTCGGCATACCCGAACTCCTTGTCGATTTCGGCCGGGTTGAAGGTATCGGCCTGCCACATCTCGAACTGGTTGATCGCGTCGGTCGGCAGGAAGTTGGACCCCACCAGCCAGCGCTGCTGGCCATACCAAGAATTGGCCTTCGCCGCAGACCACCGAGACGTCTCGGCATCGGCCTGCCCGCTAAGTATGGCCAGAAGCGCCACAGATGCCACGCTGGCGCGTAATGCTTTCGAAGACATGAAACTCATGACGATTTCCTCCAGTTATTATTTGTTTTCTTCAATGATTTTGATGCCCCAGGGCTCAAGGCCCAAGTCCGTGTTGGCCGCCACGCCGGCACCTGACAAAAGCTCCTTGCCGGCGGCGAACTGGTAGGACAGGGTTTGCGGCGTCGCGGAATAGTTCAGGACATAATGGACGCTGTGGCCATTCTGCAAAGTGCCGGAACGCACAATAATCGGGAAGCGCGCCCCTGACGAACGATCAGCTACGTCCGCGCCCAGGACTTCCTGCGCCATGATCTTGTCGATCAGGGCATCGGTGGGCATGAAGCCGATATAGGTTACCTGCCCCTTGCCGTACTGATTGCGCGTCACGGCGGCATAGTCTGGCCATGAGGCGTGCTTATAACGCGCCACCACCTTGGCCGTGGTCGGCGTCACAAATTCCATCCACCAACGCGCCTTGTTATCCGCCTCGCCTACGCCGAACGGATCGCCTTCGAGCGACACATTGTCCGGTATTGTGAACTGGTTGTATTTTATGCCGGCGGCCTCGGCGATATGGCCGGGCTGACTCTCATAGCGCACCTTGGTGTTCTCATCCGAGAAACCGCTTTTGAAGGTGTAGACGAGATGCCCGCCTTTTTTGGCAAAGGCGTTCAAGCGGTCGATTTCGGCATCGCTGGCGGCGTAGAGCGCCGGCACGATGATTAACTGATAATCGTCCAGCGGCGTGGTTGATGACGGCGACAGGATATCGACCTCGACATTCTGGCGATACAGGGAATCGTAGAAGGGCCGCAGCACATCGTTATACCCGATGCTCTTGCCCTCGGCATTCATCCGAAAGGCATCAAAGCCGCTGAGCGCTGTATTGCTGACATAGATCGCAACCTTGTTATGCTTGCGCATATGCACGAGCTTTGGCCCCAGGCGCCTGAAATCGGCGCCGATGGTCTTGGCCTCCTCGTAGGTCGCATTCGGCTGATAATCCTGAGAGAGCAGCCCGCGCCAGTAGGTTTCGATGGCATTGGCGGTCGTGGCCCAGTGCCAGTATTCCACCATGTCGGCGCCCGATGCCAGATGGCTGAACGCCTGGAGCCGCAGTTGCCCCGGATAGGGCGTCCAGTCCGGGAAGCCTTGCGCCTCGGTTTCCAGCACCAGATAGTTTTGGCCATTCTTCATCGAGCGTGTGACATCGCCGCCGAAGGCAATTTCAGTGCCTGTCAGCTTGTCCTGGCTGGGGTGATAGATATCGATACCGGCGATATCGAGCGGCTTGGCCGCTTCCCAGTGATTGACCTCCGGCTGGATGCCATAGGAATAGCCGCGCCAGCCGAGGTCGAAATTCTGCGTGATGAACTGGTCCGGCCGGGCATGCAGGCGCACCAGCCCTGCCTGCCACGTCAAGAAGTCTGTGACCAGACCACGCTGGTATTCGGCGAAGGCATTGGAAAGGCTGGCATTGATGGAGCCATTTACCGAGGGAAAATCCTCCCAGCTATTGATCCGGTTGCTCCAGTAGTCGAGCCCAAACGCCTTGTTCAGATCGTCGAGGTTCGGATATGCCTGCTTCATATGCGCCACGAAGCCGGCCTGCACATTCGGGCCGCTGGTATTATAGGCCTTGGTCTCGTTATCGACCTGATAGCCGATGACCGCTGGATTGTCCTTCACGTGGTCGATCAGCGCGATAATCACCCGCTCTGACGCCCGGCGGTAATCCGGATCGGTGATATCCATGTTCTGGCGCGGGCCATATCTGTTCGGGCCCTGCGGGGTGATGGCCAGCACATTGGGATGCTCGCGGACAAGCCAGGTCGGCACGGCATAGGTCGGCGTGCCGACAATGACCTTGATGCCCTGCCTGCTCATGGCAGCGAGCGTGCGATCAATATGGCTGAAATCGAAAGTGCCGTCTTTAGGCTCAAGCGTGCCCCAGGTGGATTCGGCGATACGAACCACCGAAATACCCGCCGCCTTCATCATGCGCGCGTCTTCCTCGACACGATCGACCGGCGTGTATTCGTCGTAATAGGCGACACCATAGAGGATGGTGTCCGGTTTTTTGGGTTCGGCGCAAGCGGCACTCGACCACAGACCAAGCAAACCGGTCAGCACGGAGAGCGTGATGGCGAAGGAGTTGCGCGTTCTCATCGAAGGACACCTGTATAATATCGATGGGGCCGCATCCGACTGGACCGGCCCCAGAAGCTTGAACTCAGCTCATGGCCGGAGCCGTCCGAAGACGGCCCCTCCTCAATCATTTGTACTTGAACCGCAGCGACAGGCCATAGTAGCGGCCTTCGTCACGGATATCGCGGACGAACTGCTTGCCGCCTTCGTACTCATGGAAGTTATGGAACGGCTGAGCCAGGATATTCGAAGCATCGAAGTTAATCGTATAGGTATCGTTCGGCGAATAGCTGAACGAGTAGTCCAGACGATTTACAGACTCCGTGCCTTCACCTTCCCAGGCACCGCTACGGTTGTCGTAAGAGTTGATCCAGCGCGAGCGGCCGTTATAGGACAGACGTGTGGAGATCTTACCCTTTTCGTAGAACAGGGCCAGGTTATAGCTCCAATTGGACACGCCCGGAATCTTCACCATCTGTCCAGCGGTGCCGAAGGTGTCCGGCAGTTCGTTATAGGCATCGATATAGGTCAGGTTCGCCTGAACACCGAAACCATTCCAGACGCCTGGCAGGAAGTCGAGGAAGGTTTGACCGGCAACTTCCACGCCCTTGATCTTGCCACTACCCGCGTTTTCCGGTCGGTTGATGAGCATTGTACCATAGGTCGGATCTTGGACCACTATGTTGTAGTTGCTGATAAAGCCCCACAGGTCATGATAGAACACCGCCACACTCGCCGACGTATTACCTGATGGATAGTATTCCCAGGTAATGTCATAATTAGTCGAGGTTAGCGGCTTCAGATCCATATTACCTGTGGACCCTTTTGCATCATAAAGGTCCGCGTCTTCGCCCTTGTTCTGCCCAATGCTCAAAGTTGGGTTGAGCTGACTGAAGTCAGGGCGTGTACGCGTTTTGGTGATGCCCAGACGAATCTGCATATCACTGGTCGGCTTCAGACGCATGCTGACGTTCGGCAGGACATCAATGTAGTTCTGCGTCAGGGAGTTATTGGTAACCGTGGTAACGTCGTTCCAGGTGATGCTGGAAACACCAAAATTTTTGGACATCGTATTGACGACACGGATACCGATATTCCCGTCAACATCCGAGTTGAAGAAATGGGTTTCATACCGTCCTTGCAGATAGCCAGTACGGGTGGCTTCCTTCGCTCTGAAACCCGAAACATAGGGCATCAGGTCGGCTTGCCAGTTCGCAACGCCACCCGTATCACCCATTTCTGCCAGGGCCGCACGGGTGTCGGCCAGAAGGGTCGAGATATTGTCAACAATACCGGCGCGTGACGGTTGCAGATAGTTGCGGAAGCCCTGCTCGCCACCACGGAAGGTATCCTGAGTCAGAGACAGGTCCCCCACGCCGATGGAGTCGAACGGAATGGCGAGCGGTAAGACCCATCCATAACGGGAATTGCTTTCGAGGAAGGCATTGCGGTCCGAATAACGCAAGCCCGCTTTGATCTGCTTGAAGATACCCCAGTCTGTGTCATAGACCGCATCGCCGCGCCACTGGATGCCGTTGCCGCCGACCTTGTAGATGCTCTCGTAATAGCCGCGCCAGATATATTGGCTGGGATCAGATACATCGAGACCAACGGCATTCCAGGCCGTGCCGCCATCTGAGACGAAGTTGACATCGATCGGATATGACTGCTTGATCGCTGAGTCGAGGCTCCACGAGGAGCTCTCATACAAACTGTTGGTATAGGCCAGATCGGTGGAGAGCTTCAGCCTGCCGTTAGTCCAGCTGCCGCCCACCGCGATCTGCTGCGTATCAGTACGGTCAAAACCGGTCGAACGATAGAACAGGATCGGGTCGCCACCCGTGTTCGTCATGCTCAGGACCTGATCGGTCCCTTCCTGGAGCACGACATTGCTTTTCGTACCATTCCACAGCGGCGCCTGTGCCCAGTCATTCCAATGCTCAGCACGGTAGGCCTGCCACAGCAGGTCAGCATAGACTTCAACCTGATCGTTCGGCTTCCATTGCAGCGTGGCATTGGCCGACGGCCGCCAGCGGTGACCGGTATCCATATAGACGCCGACGGAATTCGGATAACGGATCGTCTGGCCGTCAACTGTGGCCGACGCAATATAACCATCCGCCCAGCGAACAGCGTTACGGAAATCCTGCTCGGTGTAGGACAGATTCAACAGCGCTCCGATATCGCCATGGCTGGTCGACCAGCGATCGGTGATCAGGACGTTTCCGTTTGTGTTGAACTTGTCGTTCTGGTCGTTATAGGTCTCGCGGATGGCGCCATCGATTTCAAAGCCGGTGAAATCGAACGGCCGGCGGGTACGCACATTGATCAGACCAGCCAGACCCGGTTCCAGCAGATCAGCCGAGCCGGACTTGTAAACTTCCATGCCGGCGAGCGCGCCGGATGGGAAATCCTGCAGCTGGACGCGACGCAGTTCGGCGGTTGAGATATCCCGCCCGTTGACGGTAGTCGCCACGTCAGGCAGGCCACGCACCAGCACACCGCTGCCTTCATCGCTGCCGTGAACAATCTGGATGCCCGGCAGGCGCGCCAGCGATTCAGCGGCGTTCACATCCGGCAGCTTGCCGATATCTTCTGCGACGACCGCGTCAACGATAGAATCGGAGCGGCGCTTGATCGCTTGGGCAGAGCGCAAGCTGGCGCGATAGCCTTTAACCACAACGACCGTGGGATCGATTTTTTCGTCCGCCTTGTCGCTGGTCTTGTCTGTCGCGGACTGATCGGTTGTGGCGGCTGCCGGGGCCTGGCCTGCATCCTGCGCAAAAGCGGCGCCACTGGCCATCATCAGGACGATGGATGCGGACGCAAGTAATCTGATCTTGGACTTCATAAATTCCCTCCTTTTTCTTTGTCGGCGTCAACGCGCCGGTTGAGGGGATTTGTAAGACAATATGATTTTATTTTCAAATCAGATTTATAAAAAAAGGCTGATGAGAGGCTATCGTATCAATTATGTAACACCAATATTTCAATAACGACTTTTCCCAGCCTTATGCAAAAGTAGAATTACATATAATTGATTGTATTGTGATATTTTTTTGGCAATCGAAGTCAACGCGCGTCCCAGCCTGGCGGCTATGCCACCTGGTCATTGCTGGAACACAAGACGTCATTTAGTCTTACAAATTTCAATGACGTTGCGATTTTAAAGCCGATTAATTTGACGCTGAAATAGCACCCGGCCCTTCGGTACCGAATCCGATTCGAAGTCAGGCCTTAACGAGACCCGGCAAATCCCAGATCTCGTTGGGCCCGCCGGCGATGGTACGCTCGCCGACCTCGTGCAGGTCGAGCACAACCACCTCATTTACCCCCGGCTTCAACCAGGGCCCCGGAACGAACATTGCGCGCTGCGGCCCCACCGACCAGTAACGGCCAAGGTTATACCCGTTGACAAAGACACAGCCCTTACCCCAGCCGCGCATATCAAGAAAAGTAAAGCCTGGCGTGGCGGTATTGGCCGCAACCTCAAATGTCCCGCGATAAAAGGCCGGTCCCTTCGCGGGCTTTGATGTAAATTTCAGCCCGGAGATATCGTCAAAGGCCGCGCCAGACTGTTCCCAGCCTTCAAGCGGCACCCCATTCAGGCTGGCCGTACCGATCAGGCCCTTCTGGTCGCGGCCGATATTCTTGCCGTAATTGCAATGGCCGTGGGTATCGACCCAGATTTCCAACACGCCCCCCTTAGGTACATCGATCCGAACCGATTTTTCCTTCAGGCGCCGATCGAGCGTGGCCACCGTCTCGCCATTGACCCGGATCAGAGCGTAATCGCGCACATCCGCAAAGCTCAAATCCCCCGACAGGGCCTTCGCAGCGTGGTGGCGATAAACCATCAGGCCATGCATCTGACCCAGCACGTCCAGAGACTTCGGCGATGAGGTTTGTACGGGCTTGCTGAATAGCGGCTCTAATGGCGCTGCCTCCGTTAAGCGGAAACGCGGCACGATGACCGGCACCTCGGCCGCCGGCAGTGGCGCGAAGGCTGCAGCCGGCAGGTAGTTCTGGAACAGGGCTTTCACCGCCTCATATTTCGGCGTTGGCCGGCCGGCTTCATCCAGGATAGCATCGTAATCATAGCTGGAAATATCCGCGCTATAGCCTTTCGAATCCCAGTTGGCACCCGCATACCATCCAAATGAGGTGCCGCCATGTAGCATATAGAAGCTGATCGACATCTTGCGATCGAGCATCCATTTCAGACTGTCGATCAGCGGCGGAATTTCCATGGTGGTGTGCAGGTCGCCAAAGGCGTCATACCAACCGCCCCAAAGCTCGGAATTAAAGAACGGCCCATCGGACCGCACCTTTGCCCGTGCCGCGAACTCTTCCTCGGCCTTGTAATTGGTGCCGAAATTAATGCCGGCGACGATCCCCGGCAGCGAGCCGTTAGCGACGAATTGTGACGGATCGGCGGTATAGAGCAGGCCCGAGAAGCCCGCATCGCGCTCGGCTTCCATTACCTGGCGCATATAGTCATGGTCAGCGCCGAAGGCGCCATATTCGTTTTCGATCTGGGTCAGGATGACCGGCCCGCCATTATCGATCAGCAGCGGCACCAGTTCCTGCCCCAGGCGCTTGAACCAGGCCTTCATAGGTTCGATGAATTTAGGATCGCTGGTGCGGGCGATGCCGGTCTCTTCCGGAAACAGCCAGGCGGGCAATCCACCGCTATCCCACTCGGCGCAGACGTAAGGCCCAGGACGCAGATTGACCCACAACCCCTCTTCCTGCGCCATTTTGATATAGGCGACGATATCGAGATTGCCGCTGAAATCGAACACACCCGGCGATGGCTCGTGAGCGTTCCAGAAGACGTAGGTGGTAAGCGTATTGAGACCGAGTGATTTCAACTTGCGCAAACGGTCGCGCCAATATTCGCGCGGGATGCGGGGATAGTGCATTTCCCCGGCCAGGATCTGGAATGGCTTGCCATCAAGCATGAACTGATCGTTCACCACCGTAAAACGCGATGTGGCCGCCTGGGTCGTGCCCGCGCCCGACAGAGCGATCACCGCACCCGTGCTGCCAACCATGGTCAGGAAATTCCGCCGCGTCTGATCGATCCGCTTGCCCATGTCTCACTTCTCCTGCCTTGCACCGCACAAAATTAATGCGATTAATTTTTCTCAGCCGCCTTCAGTTATCCGGACAATCAGAAAGGCGCATGCCCGCAGGCGCCACCATCCACATAAAACTCAGATACTTTTCTACATGTCGGACAAATGCAGCCGCATCTGTGATGCCATGAATTATCACACAATATGAAAACGGCAATTATAAAATGTGATTTATTTTGAAATAGACGACTACTCGTCCATTTGGTTTTCACGACGCTTTTGCGAACGGCGGGTATCTTCGAGCGCCAGACGCACCAGGGTCTCCATCGACCAGCGGGCCGCACGACCATCCCCCGCCTCTATGGCCTCAAAGACGCGCGCATGATCCTGCCAACTGCTGCGCGAGTCCTTCGGGTCAGTCGATTTCAGACGCGTCGACCAGGCAATCGCTGCGGCGATCGAGCTATTCAGCGAAATCAGCACCTCGTTGCGCGTCGCGATCAGCAGGGTCTTGTGAAAATCGATATCAGCCAGCCGGCCAGACTCGGTGGCCAGGGTCTCGATACGCATGACTTCCAGTGCGTGACGCATACGCTCGACCTCGTCGGGCGTGCGGCGCTCCGCGGCAAGTTCGGCCGCCGCCGGCTCGTTGATCAGCCGCAGCTCGAAAAGGCCATTGATGAATTCCACCGTGGGTGTGGTTTCGAACATCCACCCCATGACCTCTGGATCGAGCAGGTTCCAGTCCGTCCGTTCGCGCACGCGGGTACCGCGCTTGGGGCGGCTGTCGACAAAGCCCTTGGCCGCGAGGATTTTAAGCGCCTCGCGATAAGGCGTGCGCGAAATGTTCAGCGCTTCACTGGAATCGAGCTGGAATGGCAGGGTATCACCGGGCCTGTACACACCGTTCAGGATATCAACGGCCAGCCGGTGCGCCAGTGTGCCATGCAGCCGCCCATGCGATACGGCCTCCGCATAGGTCGCGTCGGTAAATCCGTCCAGATCCGGATCTTTTTCAGTCTCAGTCATGGCAAACACCGCTCCCTTGCCACCTGTTATGGGCTCGGCAGTCGCGCAACGCAAGCCACTCGTCACGGCTGCGCGGAAACGATGAAGGTGGTGACCGACAAGGGCGGCGCCGACAACCCTTCGGCGTCAAGCGCTCCCGTAGCGGTCACCTCACCTCGATGGTCCTTGTCGGTCACGATCCGGGTTACCCGATAGCCGGTCTTCGCTGCGGGGAAATGGATATCGAGGCGGCGCTCATAAAGCCCCGGGTTGACGTGAACCACCACGAATGAGTTTCCGTCCGGCCGCACGGCCACAACCGTATCGGTATCGTCCACCGGCAGGAACCGAGCGCCCGGCCGGATATAGCGTGAGAAATTGGCCATGGCGGCATATTTAACCGTGACGTTGATCGCCGGGTCGGCCGTATTGGCGAAATCGAGCTTGATCAGCCCCCAGTTCGAGCCCTTGCCCGCTTCCATGGTTTCGCGCTCGACCGCCTGCCACAGCACCCAGGCCTGAGGTTGCAGGCGATTGATGTCGCTGACGATCTGCTCGCCAAGGGTAATCGCCGGGCGCATATCGCCAAAATCCTGCCGGACACCGGGTGGCGTCAGATCGACCTCCGACATCCACAACCGCTTGCCAGTCGCGCGCGCAATGTCACGCACCGCTGTCTTGCCGGTCGTATCGTAGCTGTGCGCGTTAAGCTGACCGATAACGTCCCTCGCCGCCTCGTCCAGGCCCGCCCAATCCTGAACGAAGGTAAGCGCGTTGGTTTCGTCCATCGCGGAGATTTCCGTATCGGCTCCTTGGCCGACAAGCGCCTTATGTACCGCCTTCAGGACCAGGGACTGGGTTGCGGGCGACCAATGCGCGCCCTCTTGGGTATTGGCGGCATACCAGTAGGATGTATTGGGTTCATTGACTGGCGACAGCGTACGGAAATGGATATGGTGACGCCGCTCAAGTTCGAGGGTCACCCGAACCAGGTAATCGGCGAACCTGTCTTCATAGCCCGGCCGTAGATTGTCATCGAGCCCACTGTCATTACCAGAGACCAGGCCACTGACTGTCATGAAATAGGGCGGCGAATTAGAGAAGGCCTCGAAGATCTGATCCTTTTGCGGCACGCGTGTACGAACGGCGTCCAGCCACCAGCGCTGACCGGCATCGGCTGACCAGTTCCACTGGGCGGGATCATCGGGTGCCCACCAGTCAGTGCCCGTAACGCCGGGAGGGCGGCGCCAGAAGCCTTGAATGTCCGCTCCCAGACGCAGGTAAGGCGTGGCTTCGGGCGCATTACCGCCACCGATATTATAGCGGGCTATATTCCAGCCCAGGCCATCCGCCCCATAAAGCAGGTCGGCCAAATGTTCACGTTGCGCCGGCGGCAACTTGCCAGTCACATTGGCAAACCAGGCCAGAGCCGTGCCCCAGCCCTCAAAGGGCTTCCCCGGCGTGTCCCAGCGCGGGCGTATCTCTACACTTACCGCTTTTGACGCCGCGGGCGCTGGTTCGGCCAATAGGCCTTTCGGGATTGGCGCAAAAGTCAGAACAAGCGCCAGAAGCCAGATGTATCTCCTGTTTGGCATCGTATCTCCAACTCTCCAGCGCATTTACTCCCTCATACCCCGGGCAGTGGACGGAAAAAAGCCGTGCATAGTGTCGTCTCTATCCGCACGGTGTTAGCGGCTTGAAACGACACTACACACGGCTGTGACCGAATCGACAATGGCCGAGTTAAGAAGGGGCCAGGGAGACTGAAACCCTTCAGGAACCTTAGGCGGCAACCGCTACAAGGCAGCCCTCGCGGGACGGCACCTCTTAAAGCTCTTCGCAATTAAATCACACTTAATGTTCAAAGCAAGAAGAATTGTACGATTTATTTTTATCGACTGATGCGACACGTGTTTCATGCACAACGTGAAATTCGTTTGAGATTTCACACAAAACCCCTGCTTCCGAACGATGCTGAATGCGTTGACAGCGGCACCCACTCACCCATAAATGCGATTAAATTTCCGGATCGGCAAATGGCGGGGCAATAAGCCGTCGCGCCATCTGGACGTGTTGGGCCCGACACATTACGAACGGGTAGCTTGGGCATATAAACGCGCCCGGGGCTTGGCGGCGGCACAGGGGAGGCATGATGACGTCCAATTTCCTGTCACCTGTCGATATGGCTATCACCCTCTTTTACGCACTCGCCATTTTCGGCCTGGCGCAGTGGGTCTCCAGCCGCGGCCCTCGTCTGAGTGCCAGCCCCGGGGGCTATTTCTTTGCCGGCAACCAGTTGCCCTGGTGGGCCATAGGTGCCTCGCTTATCGCCGCAAACATTTCCGCCGAGCAGATCATTGGCATGTCGGGTTCGGGCTTCCGGATCGGTCTGGCGGTCGCCTCCTATGAGTGGATGTCGGCGGCCACCCTTCTGCTCGTCGGCAAGTTCATTCTGCCGGTTTTCTTCACGACCGGTAGCCAGACCATGCCCGGTTTCCTGGCTCAACGATTCGGACCCAGCGTACGCTACCTGATGGCCGTCTTCTGGCTGGGCCAGTATATCCTTGTCAACCTCACGGCCATCCTGTGGCTTGGCGGGACCGCGGTGACAACCGTAACCGGCATGGACCCTATGCTGGCCCTGGTGCTGCTTGGCGGCTTCGCTCTAACCTATCAGATTTCCGGCGGGTTGAAGGCAGTGGCCCTGACCGATGTCGTGCAAGTATCCCTTTTGATCCTGGGCGGCCTTATTATCCTGGCCGTTACCCTTGGCCGGATCGGAGGCGACAACTCGCTCCTGGGCATGGCCAGGGGAATGGATACCCTGATGACCCGCTTTCCCGAACATTTCCGCCTGATCCTGCCCAAAACCAGTCCGCACTACAAGGATTTGCCCGGCATCGCCGTGCTCATCGGCGGCATGTGGATCATGAACCTGTCCTACTGGGGCTTTAACCAGTACATCGTCCAGCGCGCCCTGGCGGGCAAGTCCCTGCCGGAAGCCCAGAAGGGTATAGCCTTCGCCGCCTATCTCAAACTGTTGATGCCGGTCATCGTCGTCCTGCCGGGCATGGCCGCGCTCCTGCTGGCGCCGGATATCGCCCGCTCCGACCAGGCCTACCCGACCATGATGACCCTTCTGCCAACGGGATGCCTGGGCCTGGTCTTTGCGGCCTTGGTGGCGGCCATCGTCGCGTCCTCGGCGTCCAAGATCAATTCGATCGCGACCATATTCACCATGGATATTGTCAAGCCGCTGGCGCCCGACCTGCCCGACCGAACTCTTGTCTCCATTGGCCGGATTTCGGCCGTCGCCGCCTTAGGCGTAGCCATCGTTGTGGCCAAACCGCTGCTGGGCAGCTTCGATCAGGTCTTTCAGTTCGGCCAGAGCCTGACCGGCTTCTTCGCGCCAGGCATCGTAGTCATATTCACGCTCGGAATGTGCTGGAAACGCTGCACCACTGCGGGGGCGTTTTCAGCCATCGCCACAGGCTTTGTCATATCGTGCCTCTTTTACACCGTATCGCATCTCCATCAGCACCCCGAAATCGGCGGCGCCCTCCCCGAATGGACCGTCACTCACCTGCCAGACATGCCGTTTCTCAACCGGGTCGGCTGGGTCTTCTGGATTTCCTCGTTCACTTGTGTCGGCGTTTCCCTACTGACAAAGGAACCGGCTTCTGACGCGGTCGTGGACCTGAGCCGTATAAATTTCAAGACCTCCCGCGCCTTCAATCTGGCCGCTCTTGGTGTCCTCATCCTGTTGACGGTGATCTACGCTATCTTTTGGTAATTCTCTTATAAATCACACTAATTATGCACCAGATATCGAATACCTTGACAATTTACTTGTTATTTGAGCCAAATTGCCATTCAGCTTCAAAATATAATCGGATTTAAATCCGAGCCAGAGGGTTGAGTGGACAAGGTGAGACGGGTCAGCAGTGAAGACATGCCCCACGGGATGCCGCGACCTTCGGAGGCGGCACAACCGCCTCGCCAGACTGGTCTCCTGATGCGGCAAGCCCTTTTCTATGGCCTCCTCTGTTCCGGAACCGGCGCCAGCCTGCCGTTCCTGCCCTCCTGGCTCAGCCATAGTGGCATGTCGGCGAAGCGGATCGGGTGGATTCTCGCCGTTCCCCTGATTGCCCGGGCCTTGACAGGGCCCCTGTCGGGCCTGTGGGCTGACCGGTTTGTCAAATATCGCACACCGCTTTTCTGGCTAGCGGTGACAACCACCGTAGCCTTCGCATTGATGGGTTTGGTCACGGGCACTGAGACGCAACGCTTCTGGCTGTTCCTGATCCTGTTCAGCATTGGCTATACCGCCAGCGCCAGCATCACACCGCTGCTAGACGCCATGACGATGCAGCTAGGCCGCAGTGGCCGTTTCAGCTTCGCCTGGGTCAGGGCCAGCGGCTCGGCAGCCTTCATCTTTGCCAATATCTGCCTCGGCTACCTGCTGCAACTGGCCGGCGTGAATGCCGTCCTGGCCTGGATGGTCGCCTCGGCCCTGTGTGTCTGCCTGGGCGCCCGCTTCCTGTTGCCCGCGCATTCACGGCTGGACCCTCAGCTTCTGGCCCGCAACGACCTCCCCAGTCTGGGCCGGCTCGCAACCCTCCTGAAAAACCGGTCTTTCGTACTGCTGATCATCTCCCTGGGCTGCCTGCAGGCCGCCCACAGCTACTATTATGCCTTCTCGACCCTCATCTGGGAAAAGGCCGGCCTGTCTCCGGCCCTATGCGGTTATTTGTGGGCCTTCGCCGTCCTGAGCGAATTGCTGTTCCTGACCTTTGGCGGCCGCCTGCGCCACCATCTGGGGCCTTGGCGCCTGCTCATCCTTGGGGCCGCCGCCGGTATACTGCGCTGGGGCCTGATGTCGGTCACCGTTGATCTGTGGCTCCTATGGCCCTTGCAGGTGCTGCACGGACTGACCTTCGCTGCGGTTTACCTCGCCGGCCTGGAGTTGGTGTTCCTGCTTGTGCCGCCAGGCTTCGAAGGCCTGGGACAGGCCATCAACTCCGCCTATGCCAGCGGCACCATGACGGGCATCGGCATGGCAGTCTCTGGCCTTGTGTTCGAGGTCTGCGGGGCCAGGGGCTATAGCCTGATGGCTGTCCTATGCGTTATCGGGCTGACCATTGCGATGTGGCTTTTTCTGACGAAGACCGACACAAGCCCCCCTTGGCCGGTGAGCTGGCTCAGACGTTCCAGCTGATAGGCTCAGGCCCTGGCTGACCCCTTGCGCGTCATCGAACCCGGATATAGGCTCGTCCTTGGCAAAGGGGGCTTCCATGCGTGTTACCACTATATCGGCAGCTGTTTTAGCGTGGGCCTGCCTAACCCTGCCCGCCTGGGCCGGTAGCCCTGCTGCCCAGTCACCCGACAAGACGTTTGAGGGCTCGACCGCCCTGTCCGGCCTTCTGCCTGTTCATGTCGATAAGGCCGCCGGCCATATCTGGCTAACCTTGCCGCCCCCCGGTCCCGACGGCGTCTCCGCGCGCTTCCTGTATGCCAACGCCCTGCGCACAGGGCTTGGCGCGGCGCCGACCTTCCTCGATCGCGGACGCGTCGGCAATACGCAGATCCTCGCCTTTCGCCGCATCGGCGGCAAGGTGGCTATTGTCTACGAAAATCCCCGCTTCCGCACGACCGGCACTCCGGCCGATGCAGGCAGCCCCGACTTTGCCACCTCCGTTGTCTGGATGGGCGATGTCACCGCCGCCACGCCCGACGGCACCTATTCTGTCGATATTTCCAGTTTCTTGACGACCGATACCCTGGGTATTGCCGAGTCTCTCGGCCAGTCGGGTGACGCCATGGGCACGGGGGATCCAAAACAGGGTGCCGGCCGCAACTTTCAGCTCAAGGGAGATCTCAGCGTCGCCGATCCGGGTTCGCTGAAGGTTTTCCCCGATAATATCGAAGTCGATGCCCTGCAAACCTATGCCTCAGACACACCTGGCGAAGAGGTTGCCAATATCGCGCCCCAGTCCCAGCAGGTCAGCTTTCTGGTCCATCATTCACTGGTGCGACTGCCAGCGCCGGGATTTGCGCCGCGCATATTCGATGATCGCATCGGCGGGTTTTCAACCCAGGTCGTCGATTTTTCAACGCCACTGGGCTCCGACGTTGTCCACGACTTCGCCAACCGCTTCCGCCTGGAAAAGCTCGACCCGTCGGCAGCGCGCTCGCGTGTAAAGACGCCGATCGTCTTTTATGTCGACCGCAACGCGCCGGAAAATATCCGCAAAGCCCTGATGGAAGGTATCGGCTGGTGGGCGCAGGCGTTTGACGAGGCCGGCTTCATAGACGCCTTCCAGGTCAAGCTTCTGCCGGAGGGCGCAGATCCACTGGATGTGCGCTATAACATGGTCAACTGGGTCGATCGCGCGACGCGCGGCTGGTCCTACGGCCAGGAAATCGTCGATCCGCGCACTGGCGAGATCGTCAAGGGCATGGTCGTCCTCGGCTCCCTGCGGACTCGTCAGGACATCATCCTGTACGAAGGCCTGGTTGGCACCGCCAAACTGGGCACGGGCGACCCGAACGATCCGGCTGTCATCGCCCTGGAACGCCTGCGCCAGCTGGGCGCGCACGAGGTTGGTCATGCCCTGGGGTTTGCCCATAACTTCGCGGCAAGCACTCAAGACCGGGCATCGGTGATGGATTATCCACCGCCGCGCATCCAGCTGGTCGATGGCGCACCGGACCTGTCGGATGCCTATGGCACCGGTGTTGGCAAATGGGACAAGGCCACCGTTGCCTGGCTTTATGGCGCGCAAAGCGACACGGAGGCGAAGCAGGCCGCCCAGGCGACTGTTCGTGCCGGCCTGCGCTATGTCCAGGACGACAATGCCCGCGCCGGCAATACGGGCCAGCCATGGGGCGGCCTGTGGGATGACGGTGCCAATCCGACAGCCGAGCTGACGCGGCTGATGGGTATCCGGCGTGTCGCCATCGACCGCTTCGACCTCAATGCCCTCACCCCCGGCGAGCCGGTCGCCGAGCTGAAGCGCAAGTTCGTGCCCCTCTGGCTGCTGCACCGTTACGAGGTCGCCGCGGCGGCTAAGGCGATCGGCGGCGTCGATTTCGCCTATTCGGTCAATGGCGATGGCCGCGAAGCCGCCCACCCTGTTACGCCCGACGCCCAGCGGGCCGCCCTTGGCGCCCTGCTCGATACCCTGTCCGCCGATCAGGTGCGTGTACCCGCCCGGCTGGTGCCGCTCCTGTCAGCGGCGCGCAACGGCAGCGACAATCGCCAGTACGATATCGAGGTCATGGATACGCCGGGCAGCCCGGTATTCGATCCGCTGACGGCCGCCGATGTCGCCGTTCAGGTGACCCTGAACGCCCTACTGGCCCCCGACCGTCTGGCCCGTATCAACCTGCAGCACGTCGCCGATCCGAACGCCTTGGGCGTGGCCGAACTGACCGACCGGCTGCTGGCGGCAACCATGCCCGGCAAGGAGAGCGACGCCCTGGCACGCCGCATCGCCTACCAGACCCTGATGAATCTCGCTGCGGTATCCCGACAGGCAGGCACCGATCCGGATGTGACGGCAATCCTGAAGGCGCGGGTCGAAGCAACCGCGCATGCTCTGGTAACGCGCAAGGGTAGCCCTGACGAGGTCGACTGGGCGAAAAACCTGTCGGCGATCTTGCTCGACACGGACGCTCTGAAGGCCGCTGTGGGCGATGGCCGCTTCAAACCAGCCGTTCCGCCTGGTGAACCAATCGGCAGCGACGACGCGTGGAATTAAAGCCCTGCCTGTCATCCTCCTCGTCTTAAGCCTCGGCTCGGCTTCCGTTCTGCAACGGATGTGTCCCTTAAGAAAGCCGTCTTCACGTTTGTATCTAGGTGAAATCCGCTGTCTCTAGGTAAAAGCCACCGTGTGCAACAAAGATATATTTGATGCATATATGAGAGATTTTTTGCGTTCCGGATGTTCCCGCGCATGATGTGGCAATGCCCCAGCACCGAGCCACCGAATAGTTCCGTGCGCGCACCCAGCGCACGCGCCTCCGCCAGCACTGCGCCCACCAGCTTTTCGCTGGTCGAGTTTGCGCGGGTTGTACCACCAAAGCCAACGATCTAAGATCTTGAGTTGCACATCACGCCAACTCCTTTACGGCGGGAATGGTGCTGGCCGCTTGCAGAGGCCTGAAGTCAATCCACTTGCGCACATCGACGGCGGCTTCAATCAGCCCTTGCGCGAGCAATGAATCAGCCTGTTCCTGCAGCGCTGATACCCGCTCCTCCTCCAGATTTACCTCATGCGTCGACGGCGATACCGTCTGCAGATAGGTTGCCACCAGTTCCAGATGGTCATTCAGAAGGTTGCGGTGAACTGTGATTGGCCGGACCGATCTGGCATCCTCGGCCTCCCAGCTCAGCCCGACCACAACCGTATGGTCATCTCCCTTTTGACTGAGATTGCGCGCGCGCGACTGCAAGGGCAGAAGACTGTCGCCTTCACGGATCAGGGTCTTGATATTGTGCAAAGCATATTGCGCACGGACAGCGGGATCTCGACTGTCCTCAAGGATGGCAACCTTGTAGCCGTGGGCGGCATAGACCTGTCCAAACCGGCCGTCGGACAGGCTTTTAGCGGTGCCGGGTCCACGGATCAACCAGACCGTATCTGAGGGTACGAGGGGAATGATGGGATGCGACATGGAAGGAGCTCTATCTGGATGTGAATTCTGTCGCGAAGGCGTCAGCGATCGGGCGTTTTTGCGGGGGCGTATCGCTGGCCTTGGACAGATGATCGACCACGCCGTCGGCTTCCGCCACAATGGACGCATCCAAGGGTACCGTATGGGGGGCGATCTGCTTCAGCATGGCAGCGGCGACATCGATTGGGAGGCCGGTGTCCTTGGAGAGCGCGGCGGCATAGTCTTGCGGATGAGCATTGCCCCATTCATAGGCCTTGGTCAGCCGGGCATTGAAATCCTGCAGCGCCGCTGTCTTGTCGTGGATGGCGGCCGGTGTCGCCACCTGATAGGCATGGCTGGTCATGAGGCCCTTGCCGCTGACCAGCACACGGGCATGATCCTGCAGCGTGGCGGTCGTCAGGAAGGGCGCCCAGGTTGACCAGGCGTCGATACTGCCGGAGGCGAAAGCGGCCTTGGCATCGGCCGGCGCCAGAAAGACAATCTGCACATCCTTTGTCGTCAGGCCTTCCTTCTCAAGTGCCCGCAACAACAAATAATGCCCGACCGATATCTTGCCCGTAGCAATGCGCTTGCCCTTTAGATCAGACAGGCTTTTCGCCTTCGAATTGGCCGGCACCACAATGGCCGTGCTGGAGCCGTCACCATAGGCAATGGCCGAGACCACCTTCAGTGGCGAGCCGTTGGCGAAGGCAAAGAGGTAGGGCGCATCCCCCACAAGCCCGACATCGACCGCACCCGCATTAAGGGCCTCCAACAGGTGCTGGGCGGCGGGAAATTCCGACCATTCCACCGTGTAAGGGGCGCCATCCAATGCGTGAGACGCTGTCATCAGAGCGCGGGTCGTCCCCTTCTGATTGCCCACCTTGAGCACAACCGCGCCGGTGGCCGGCTTCGAAGCGTTCGGCGAACAGGCAGCAAGCGTAACCGCCGCCGTCAGCAGAACGGCGGCGGCCAAGACTTTTATTCTGGGCAGGACTTTCAATCCGGACAAGACTTTTGACTTCGACAAATTGATATGTGTTTTCACGTTAAAAACCTTTCCGGACAGGCGGTTACAGATCGGCGTAGAGCGGTTCGTCGGCGATCAGAATGCGCTCAAGCACGCGCGGATAATCGCCGTAATTACGGACCGCATAGTGGACGGCGGCTCGGTTGTCCCAGAAGGCGACCGAGCCCTTGTCCCACGAGAAGCGGACCTGATATTCCGGGTTCTTATAGTGTTCGAGGATTATATCGAGCAGTTCCTGGCTCTCCGACAGTTCGAGCCGTAGGATCTGCGGATGCTGGCTGTAATTGACCCAGACGAGCTTTTCGCCGGTCTCGCGGTGCGTGCGCACGATCGGATGGGCAACCACGGGGTATTCGTGACCGGCCCGCGCCAGAGCGCTGCGGAAATCGTGCGTCACCAGTCGACCTTCGAGGCGCGCCTTGATATCATCGGGCAGGCTACGATAGACGAGCCCGGCATCGACCCAGATGGTATCACCCCCCAATTCCGGCAGGTCAACCGCGCGCAGGACCGCGCCCCACGTCGGCACCAGACGCCAGCTGGTATCGGTGTGATAAGCATCTCGCAGGGCCTTTGGCGTAGCGTCGGCGATATACTTCTTGGCATCTTCGGCGCTGATCTGGTGGATCGGCGTGATCTTGGCGTCATGCTTCGTGCTGGGATGCGTATAGAGCGGCCCGAAACGTTCGGCGAAGGCGGCGTGCTGGTCGTGGGTCAGATCCTGGTCGCGGAAGAAGACGACCTTGTATTTCAGGATGGCGGCACGGATCTCATCGCGAATGGTATCGCTGATCGGCTGGCTTAGGTCGACGCCGTGGATTTCGGCGCCGATGGTCGGTTGCAGGGGGCGGATATCAAGCTGGCCGACCGGAAAATCGGTCTTGCGCAGTGCGGATTGGGTCATGGTCATTTCCTTTCTTTAGCTGGGTTTAGTAGCGGTAAGAGGCACGCAGATAGTAGAAGCCGCCGATCAGGCCGTAGGGGGAGAAAGAGCCGTAGAGACCGGAGCCCTGGTAGAGCACGGAGGCGGCGCGCTCTTTCGGATAGACGTTGAAGAGATTGTTGGCGCCGGCCGACAGGGTCAGGCTGTTGTTGACGGCGTAGCTGATGTCCAGATCGGTGATCCAGCGCGCCGGGAAGGCTTGGTCGGCCGAGGCGACCGGTCCGGATTCGACATAATAACCGTAACGGGTTGTCTTCAGGCTGGTCTTGAAAGCGCTGAGCGACCAGTCGACACCCAGAATGACCTTGTCCTTCGGCGATGACACCAGCAGATCCTGACGTGCCTGACGCCCGAACAGGACATAACTGGAACCGAGCGACACCAGCTCAGGCGGATTGTCGATGACGTGCAGAATCTTCGACGTATTGCTGCTATAGGCCGCCGTGCCGTGGAATGATCCCAGGCGATCCGTCCGCCACGTATATTCGCCCACCACGTCGATGCCACGGGTATAGGTATCGATAGCGTTGGTGAAGTACTGCGCTGTGGACAGATCAGTGAAGCCCGAACTGGCGAGAATGGCCTGGACGGCCGATCCGGTCAGTTGTTCGGTCTTGACGATCCGGTCGTCGATCTCGATCTGATAGCTGTCGATCGTCAGACGGCCGCTCCCGCGTTCATAGGTGGCACCGAAGGTATAGCTGAGGGATTTTTCCGGACGCAGCGGCTGAGCCCCCAGGGCCTTAGCCTGGGCTGAATTGACCGGCAGAAATTTCGATTGGAAGCTGGAGATCGAGCCATCAGCATTGATCGAAGTCGTGTTCTGCGTGGTCGAAAAACCTGTCTGGGCCAGGGACGGCGCGCGGAAACCGGAATTGACGCCGCCGCGCAGGGCAAAACCGGGGAAGATTTCGTAGCGGGTCGAAAACTTGCCGCTGACCGTATCGCCGGCACTGTCGTCATAATGTTCGGCGCGCACGGCCACGCCAGCATACCAGTTCTTCAGGATATCGGCGCCGATATCGGCATAGGCCGCCACATTGGTGCGTGACAGCTTGGTGGCGTCGTCCGGCGTGGTGCCGGTGAAAGAAACGAGACCGGCGGGCGGGCGCTTGCCGCCATTGAGCAGGCCAAACGGCGTGTCGTCGCTGGGGATGACATAGCCGCCATTGCGATAAGAGTCCGGTTCACCCGCCTGGTTTTCAAACTGTTCCCAACGCTGTTCGACACCCAGCGCCACCTGCAGCGGTCCGCTCAAACCGACCTTGAAATCGCGGTCGACATCGAGATTATTGACCCACAGGCTGGAAATCTGCCGCCCCATGAAGAACGACGTCTTGCTCGTGGGGCCAAGCGACGGATTGAGCGTATTCTCGGCGCCGAGCCAGACATTGTCCTGCCCCACGCTGGTCGAGGCATTCCAGTTCCAGCCCCACTGTTCACCACGGAAGCCGGCGGAGACCTGGAAGTCGTTTTCCTTGATGCGGCGGTAGGCCTGAAAGCCGTCCGGATAGATTTGCGGCAGGGAAGACACGCTGGTCGCCGCATAGCCGCCGCGCGCGTCCTTGATGCCGCGATAGCTGTAGGTGCCGTAGGTGTAGAAGGTCAGAGTGTCATTAACCGGCAGCTCGGCATTCAGGGCGGTGTTGAGGATGGCATCGCGGTTGGAGCGGCCATATCCGCCCTGGACAATATGGTCATTGGTCGCCTCGCGTGGATCGAGCGAGCCATCGGCCAGTAGCGGATAGACATTGGTGGTCACCGGCACCGCGCGGATGGCTGGCGTATGGTACTTGGCTTCGCCCGACAGACGGACAAACCCGCCCTTGTCACCGATTGGCGTGGCCCAGGTCAGGCCCTGCTGGAACAGCAGGCCGCCGCCATCGAAGGTCTGGCCGAGCGTGGCGTTGTAGCTGCCGCCTTCCGGCACCTTGTCGAGAATGATATTGAGAACGCCCGAAATGGCATCCGAACCATATTGTGCCGCGGCGCCATCACGCAGCACCTCGAGATGGCCGATGGCATTGGTCGGGATCAGGTCGATATCGACCGGAGTCGAACCACCCGAGACGCGCGACAGGTTGTTGATCAGGGCCGTGGTATGGCGACGCTTGCCGTTGACCAGAACGAGCAAATAGTCGCCACTGAGGCCGCGAATGGCGATCGGCCGCACACTGGCCGACGTGCCGCCGCCGCCCTGCGCCGGCTGGCTGAACGACGGGATCAGCGAACCCAGGACATCCTTCAGGCCGGTGGCGCCGGTCGCTTTCAACTGGCTGGCGCCCAGCACGTCGATCGGCACCGGACTGTCGGCGACGGTGCGCGCTTTGGCGCCCCGCGCCCCGGTCACGACGATTTCGGTTACGACCTCGACGCCGGCATTGGCCGCCACCGGATCGGCCGCGGCCGTTGTGCCGTCGGCAGGCGGCTCCGCCGTCCTGTCAGCGGCATGGGCCTCGGCCGCAACCAGTGAGGCCATTGCGAGCAAGGCAGTTTTGAACAAAAAGGAACGGGATTTAGGCGAGAACATGAGGGCTCCGGAATGAGAAAACGTGATGGCCCTGTCGTGGTGGGGATGTGTCTGTCTTGATCCCGCCGGCCCTATATAAAACTCAATTAATAGGATTATATTGTGAGCTGCAAATGATTAGACACAGTGTGTCTATGACGTTTTCTTATAGGTTCAGGAAAACTAACGCCGGACATCAGCAGAAGATTAACAACCTGACCGATCAACAAAAAACCTCCGCCACGCGGTGCGCGACGGAGGTGGGACAGACCGTCTTGTGGACCGACTCAACTGGCGAGCACAGCCCCCTGCTCCAGCCGACGCGCCACCTTTTCCCGCGTCAACGGCAGCAGCGCACGGCCATAATCTATGGCGTCAGCCAGCGGATCGAAACCGCGGATCAGGAAGTGATCGACGCCGAGGTCATAATAGTCGAGCAGCGCATCCGAAACCTGCTCTGGCGTGCCGACCAGACCGGTTGAATTGCCCTGGGCGCCAGTGAGCGCGGCCACGCCCGTCCACAGGCGGCCATCGCGGCGATTGGTCGAGGCGGTTTGCAACAGGCGCTGAGAGCCGGCATTGGCCGGATTATGCCCACTGATCGGCAGGCCCGCGGCGAGACGCGCCTCCTTCACTTGTTCGACAATGTCATCAGCCTTACGCCACGCCGCTTCCTCGGTATCGGCAATTACCGGGCGCAGGGACAGCGAAAAGCCGAGGCCGCTGCGTCCATGCTTCGCCGCCGAATGCCGGATGCGGCCGATGATCTCGCGCGTCTGTTCCAGGGTCTCACCCCAGGTGGCATAGACATCAGCATGCTTGCCGGCCACCTCAATGGCTTCCTCTGAAGATCCACCGAAAAAGACCGGCACATTCTGCGGCTTGATAGCGGCAAAACCGCCCTTCACATTGTAAAACTTGCCTTCATGGTCGAACGGCTTCAGCGCAGTCCATTCCTGCTTGAGCACATCGAGATATTCGTCGGTGCGGGCATAACGCTGCGGCTTGACCGTATGGTCGCCATCACGGGCCATTTCCTCATCTGCGCCACCAGTAATGATATGGACCGCGACACGCCCCCCGCTCATCCCGTCGAGCGTCGCCAGCTGGCGAGCGGCCAGGGTCGGCTGTGTAAAGCCGGGACGGTGCGCCACCAGGAAGCCGAGCTTCGTAGTGATGGCGGCGGCGTGGGCCGCCACGATCTGGCTTTCCGGCGAATTGGAGCCGAAGGGGATCAGGACGCGATCGAACCCGCCCTCTTCCTGTGCCTGCGCCGCCGCATCGACATAGGCCCGGTCGAGCACGAGGTTGGAGCCCGTGAGAAGCCCACTGGTTTCCGAGGCGTTGTTGAAGCCAATATAGCCGATAAACTTGACGCTCATGGTGGTAATTCCTTGTTTAAATAACGTAAAAACCGTGGGTGGCATCGCGCGCCAGTTGATCGACCAGGCCGTATTCCCAGTCGAGATAGGCCTGCATCGCGGCGGCCTTGTTTTCGGTGCCCTCATAGGGGCGCCGATAGCGGCCTTCCGGGCCGCGTGGTTCGGGTGCGCCGTCGCCGCCAGTGACGAGTGGACCATCGAAACCACCGTCCAACACGAAGACCTCCCAGCCCATCTGGGCCAACCAGGACGCGCTCATATCGGCACGCGGGCCGATATCATCGGCCAGCACGATCCGCGCCCCGCGCACCGGCGCATAGTGGTCGGTTTCCTGCACCAGCTGCCCGCCGGCGACATGGCTGAAACCGGCAATATGGCCCGCCTCGAATTCGGCCTTCTGACGGACATCGAACAGATAGAGCGTGCGCGATGTGTCCGCCTCCAGCCGGCGCAGATCTTCGAGCGCCAGCCGCTTGACGCCGGCGCGATAGGCCACATTGCGCGCACTGGTCAGGGCCTCGGTATCAGCCACGTCCTGTGCCTGGCGGGTCTGGCCATGGTCGAGCCCCTGCCCGGCCAGTGTCCAGCCGATGGTGCCGTTACGCAGAGCCACCACCTTGTTCGGCAGGCCGGCATTGATCAGCGACTGGGTGCCGATGATCGAGCGGGTGCGGCCGGCGCAGTTGACGATGATGGTGGTCTCCGGATCGGGCGCCAGGGCACCGGCGCGCAGCACCAGCTCGGCGCCGGGCACGCTGATGCCGGTCGGGATCGACATGGTGGTATATTCGTCGAACCGGCGGGCATCGAGCACCACGACATCGGCACGGGCATCGAGCAGGGCCTTGACCTCCGGCGAGGTAAGGGACGGCGTGTGCCGCCGGTGTTCGACCAGTTCGCCAAAGGCCTTTGAATACGAATTAACGTCCTCGAACAGCTCATAGCCTGCCTCGCGCCAGCCGTTCAGCCCGCCCTTGAGCACGCGCACCTGTTCGTAACCGAGATTGACAAAGGTCTCGGCGGCGGCATCGGCCAAACCGTCATCATTGTCGTAAACAACCAAAAGCACATCGCGGCGCGGCAGGCGCCAGTGCGCCTCGGCGGTGATGCGCCGCAGCGGGATCTGGGCAGCAAACAAGGGATGGCCGAGGGCGAATTCCGCCTCCTCTCGCACATCGATCAGGGCAATTTCCTCCCCGCGGATCAGGGCGGAATGGACGGTTTGTGGGGTAATATGGGTCATGGTCTCGAACGGTCCCAGAGATTGGGTAAATGGCTGTTGGCGTAGCCAGAAATGAAAGGTTTAGGTGTACCGTCGATGGCATAGACGGCCCGCCTGACAGCGCCGATATTGGCGCCATAGACATGGATGCTGACGGAAACGCCCTCGGTGCCATTGGTCACGCGATGGATGTCGCCGATCTTCGGGCTGACGGCCTCGACCTCACCGGCGTGGAGCACGTTTTCACCGGTACAGAACAGGACGCCGTCCTTGCGGACATAGGATTCGACCAGTTCGGCGCCGCGCAATATCCCGACCAGCCCCCAGACCGTATGATCGTGGATCGGCGTCGACTGTCCCGGTCCCCAGACGAAGCTGACCACCGAGAAGCGCTCACGACTATCGCAATGCAGGAGGTACTGCTGGTAGCGCTCCGGATTGGGTTGCGCATAAATCTCCGGCAGCCAGTCATCCGTGGCGACCAGCCGGCTCAGCAGGATATGCCCGCCGGCGAGGATCGCTGCTTCGTCATCGCCTTGGTCGATCAGATCGGCCAGATCAGTGACAAAGCTACGCAGACGGGCCAGATTAGGCGCGGCCTCGATCGCGGCATGGACGGTCATTCCCTTACTCCGCCGCCACAGCCGATTGGCCCAGCCGCGCGGCCACTGCCTGCCGGAGCAGCGGCAGCAGGTTGCGGCCATAGTCGATGGCATCTTCCAGCGGATCGAAGCCACGGAACAGGAACTTGGTGATGCCGAGGTCGTAATAGTCGAGCAGCGCTTCCACCACCTGCTCCGCTGTGCCGACGAGCGAGGTGGAATTGCCTTGCGCGCCGGTCAGTTCGGCGATCTCGGTCCACAGGCGCTTGTCGCGCACCTTGCCGCCGCTGGCGGTTTCCAGCAGGCGTTTGGTGCCTTCGGATTCGTTCTTGGAACGGCGGAAGAAGGTCGGTGCATCCTTTTCCTTGAGGGCGCGGGCATCTGCGAGAATGCGCGCGGCACGCGCCCAGGCCTCATCTTCGGTCCGTCCGAGGATGGGACGCAGAGATAGCGAGAAGCTGATCTGACCTTCACGACCATGACGGCGAGCACTGGCGCGCACCTTGTCGAGCGTCTCCCGCACGCCTTCCAGGGACTCGCCGAACAGGGCATAGACGTCGGCATACTGTCCGGCCACTTCGATGGCGGCATCCGACGCGCCACCGAAGAAGACAGGGATATGCGGTTGCTGCAGCGGCTTCACCGCCGAGAAATTATCGACCACCTTGTAGTGCGCGCCCTCGTGGCTGAAGGGCGCCGCGCTCGTCCAGGTCTTCCTGAGGATGTCGATATATTCGGCCGAACGGGCGTAGCGTTCGTCCTTGGTCAGGAAATCGCCATCGCGCGCCTGTTCCGCGTCAGAACCGCCGGTGATGATGTGGACGGCCAGGCGACCATCGGCGAAATTCTCCAGCGTGGCCAGTGAGCGCGCCGCCAAAGTCGGGGCGATGAAACCCGGCCGATGCGCCAGCAGAAATTTCAGCTTGGTGGTTTTTGCGGCGGCGTAGGCCGCCACCTGCGCGCCATCGGGCGCCGAGGAATGGTAGCCGATCAGGACGCGGTCAAAGCCGCCATTTTCATGCGCCAGGGCGTGGGTCTCGACATAGGTCTTGTCGATCACCGGACCGGCCGGCGCATGGGTTTCCGAGGCATACTGGGTCGATATCAGGCCGAGGATTTCGAGCTGATCTGGGGTCGGACGGGTCATGAGGTCACCTTTAGAAGGGATCGGGCGGGGAGAAGGGAATATTGGGCTTGTCGTCGAAGACGGCGGCGAGATCGGCGCCTTCCGGAATGTGACCGGTGCCCAGACAGCCGAGCAGTTTCTCGCGCAGGGTCACGGTCAGGGCCAAGCGATCGCCGCGCGGCGTCTCAATGCGCTCCTCGGCAACGATGCGGCCCTTGTCGAGCACCAGAATGCGATCGCTCAGGGCAATGGCCTCGTCGACATCGTGGGTCACCAGCATCACGGTTGGCTTGTGGATGCGCCACAGCCGCAGCACCAGTTCGTGGACGCGCAGGCGCGTCAGGGCATCGAGGGCGGCGAAAGGCTCGTCCATCAGCAGCAGTTGTGGGTCACGCACCAGAGCGCGGGCCAGGGCCGTGCGCTGGGCCTCCCCGCCGGAGAGCGTCAGAGGCCAAGCATCCAGCCGATGCCCCAGGCCAACCTCACGCAGGGCCGCTTCGGCGCGCTTGCGGATATCCTTGCCCTTGAGGCCGAGCGCAACGTTCTCCCAGACGCGCTTCCACGGCAGAAGGCGGGCATCCTGGAAAACGACAGCGCGCGCCGCCGGGATGGTGACGTCCTGATCATCAGTGCCGTCCAGCCCGGCCAGGGTGCGCAAAAGCGTCGTCTTGCCACTACCGGAGCGACCCAGCAGGGAAACGAATTCGCCCGGCGCCAGGTCGAGATCCAGGCCGTCGATAATGGCATTGTCGCCGAATCGCCGGGTAAAATTGCGCAGGCGCACGGCAGGCTTTGACGCGCCCGCCGCCCCTTCGGCGCGGAAGGTCGGTTCGGAAATGCCCAGGCGGTTATGCGAGAGGATGGCGTTCATAGCGGACCTTTAAGCGGCGATGAGGTTCGGGCGCCACGACAGGGCACGGGTTTCAATGGCGCGGACCAGCCAGTCGGCCACCAGCCCCAGGGCGGCATAGACCAGCAGGCAGACGACGATGATGTCGGTGCGCATATAGTCGCGGGCATTATTGATCAGGTAGCCCAGGCCAGCGGTGGCATTGATCTGCTCGGCAATGACCAGCATCAGGATGGAGATTGACAGAGAATAGCGCAGGCCGGTGAACAGCGACGGCAAGGCGCCGGGCAGGACGACATCGACGATGATCTGCCAGCGATTGAGGCCGAAGCTGCGAGCGGCATCGATCAGGCGGACATCGATACCGCGAATGCCGCTGTAGAGATTGAGATAGAGCGGAAACAGGGTGGCGAAGGCGATCAGGGCGATCTTCGGCGTTTCGCCAATACCGAACCAGACGATGAACAAGGGCGTCAGGGCCACGACCGGGATGGTGCGCTTGATCTGCATCAGGGGATCGATCGCCGCCTCACCCGGTCGTGATAGCCCTGCCGTGAGCCCCAGTGCCACACCGATCGTCACGCCAATGGCCAGGCCCAGGGCGGCGCGGCCAAGCGACACCAGCAGGTTGACCGGCAGTTCACCAGAAAGCGTCATGGCCACTAGTGTTTCGATCACCGTCGAAGGCGCCGCCAGGGTGCGCGGCGGGATAAGCCCGCTGCGCGAGCCAGCTTCCCACAGCAAAAGTAGCACAACCGGCGACAACCAGTGCGCCTGGCTCAAACGCTTTAGAACAGGGTGCAGGCTCTGGCCCATGAAATTACCCGATGACAATAACGATGGGGTGATTAAGGCGCCAATTTCCTACTTATACAAATGAGATTTAATCTGAACACCTATGAGAAAAACTCATCCGTGTCCGCCAAATCCAATAGGGCGACCCAATTTATAAAGAGTTTAGTTTTGGTAATGGCTTAAGCGAAGCAAAGAGGCTTGCCCTGTAAAACAAAATATAAAATACAGGGTTTAGTCTTATTGGAGGTCTTATGCCCGTCAACCTGCCGACCAATCTGATGCGCAGCTTCGTCGCCATTGTAGAGACCGGCTCCATGCTCAGCGCCGCCGAGCAGGTGTTTGTCACCCAGTCGGCTCTTAGCCTTCAGATCAAGCGCCTGGAAGAACTGGTCCAGCAGCCGCTGTTCGTGCGCGACGGCCGCAAACTGACCCTGACCGGACCCGGCAACGTATTGCTCGACTATGCACGGCGCGTGCTGACCCTGCACGACGAGGCCGTGGCGGCCGTCAGCGCCCATCATTTTTCAGGCCCCGTACGTATCGGCATGGTGCAGGATTTCGCCGATACCCTCCTGACCGGCCTGCTCTCCACCTTCTCCGCCCTCCATCCCGAAGCGCAGATCTTCGCGCGCGTGGCCGGCACCGCCGAACTGCAAACCCTGTTAGAGCGCCGACAGCTTGATGTCATACTTGGTTTTTCCGGCAGCAATGACCCCGGCGCCATCGTCACTGCCCCGATGCAATGGTATGGCGCCCACGACCTGACGCGCAAGGCGGTGCTGCCTCTGGCCGTCATCGAGCAACCCTGCCGCTTCCGCGAAGCCGCCGTCCGCACGCTTGAAAATGCTGATATTCCCTACCGGATCGCCGTCGAAACGCCCAATCTCTCGACCCTGAAAGCCGCCGTGCAGGCCGGGCTAGCGGTGACGGCGCGCACACACCTCTTCCTGCGCGATCTCGAAGCCATCGAGAGTAACAGCTTGCCCGCCCTGCCCCAAATCACCTGCATTGTCGAAACCCACGATGCGCTCGAGCCTGCCGCCGAGCGCCTGGCTGAGCTGACGCGCGAGCTTATCCGCGACCTATAATAATTCCTCAAGCAGCCGCGGGCCTTTCTCATTATTTCCGCGCGCGCTGCCCTGATAGGCTGAAGGCCTTATCAGAGAGGAGGCCATCCCATGGTCGCAGAAAGTCTCACCCGGTCGTTTGATGCCCTGCATGCCGAGCGCGAACGCACATGGGCGCCGGAGCAGTTGCAAAAGAATATTGATCAGCGCGCCGCGCTTGCGACGGCCTACGATCCCGCCGCCCATATCCAGATCGGCGATTATCTGCCGGAATTCGCCCTGAAGGATGTCGAAGGCGGCACCATCACCCAGCGCACCCTGCCGGCCGGCGCTGTGTTCGTTTTCTTCCGCTTTGCCGGTTGCCCAGCCTGCAATATTGCCCTGCCCTACTACCAGCGCGCCCTGTGGCCGCACCTCAAGCCCCGGGGACTGCCCTTGATTGCCGTCAGCCCGCAGGTGCCGGAACGCCTTAGGGAGATCAAAACCCGCCACAATCTGGAATTCATCGTCGCTTCGGATCCCGACAATCAGTTCGGCAACGCCTTGGGCATCACTTTTGAACCCATCGATACCCCCGCCACGCCGCCTGTCGGCTGGATAGGCGAACTGACCGGGACTCAAACCTGGACCCTACCGCAGCCCACCATAATCATCACCGATGCCGAAGGTCGGGTGCGCTTTATCGATGTCAGCCCGGACTGGCTGAAACGGACGGAAGCGGACGTAGTCCTTGAAGCCCTTTCGGCCCACGCCTGATCATTCCTCATATCCGAGACCGACATGACCCAATCCACCAACAGACAAATCAAACTGGGCGCCATTCTGGAAGGCGTCGGCATGACGCCGGCCGTATGGCGCCATCCTGACGTCCCCAGCGACGCCAGCATCAATATCAACTGGTATATCGACAATGCCCGGCTGGCGGAGGCGGCGAAGTTCGACTTCGTGTTCATCGTCGACAGCCCTTATATCACGCCCGATTCCGCGCCTCACTTCCTTAATCGCCTGGAGCCGTTGACCTTGCTTTCTGCACTGGCGGTCTCGACACAAAAAATCGGCCTGGTCGCCACGCTGACGACCTCCTACTGGGAGCCCTATAATGTCGCCCGCCAGTTCGGTTCTCTGGATCTGATTAGCGGCGGCCGCGCCGGGTGGAACGTCGTGACCACCGGACTGGAAGGCGCGGCGCGTAACTATGGTCGCGACGCACATTATGACCATGCCGTGCGCTATGCCCGCGCCGGCAAATTTGTCGGCGTTGTACAGGGCCTGTGGGACAGCTACGAGGACGACGCCTTCCCGCGTAACAAGGACACCGGCGTCTTTCTCGACAAGACCAAACAGCACGCGCTCAATCACAAGGGGGAATTCTTCTCCGTCGCCGGCCCGCTGGCCCTGACGCGGTCACCACAGGGCCAGCCCGTCATCTTCCAGGCCGGAGACAGCCACGCCGGCCGCGATCTCGGCGCCCTGATCGCCGACGCCACCTTTACTACCGGTGAAACGATCGAAGACGCCAAGGCCTATTATGCCGACCTCAAGGCGCGCGCCGTAGCGCTCGGGCGCAATCCCGATGAGATCATTGTCACGCCCGGTATCGATCCGATCATCGCGGATACGGACGAAGCCGCCCAAGCGATTGCCGAGTCACGTCGCAAAGGGCTGGACCTTGACAAAGCCCTAGTGCAGGTCGGTCGCGCCTTCAACTACCACGATTTCCGACAATATCCTCTCGATGCGCCCTTCCCCGATACCAGCGGTCTGACCTTAAACAGCTACAAGGGCCATGCCGAGCGGATCATCCGCATCGCCAGGGAGGATAACCTGACCCTGAGACAGGTTGCGCAACGTTTCGGCGTCTGGCAGACCGGCTTTGTCGGCTCGCCCGAAACCGTGGCGGATCAGCTTGAACACTGGTTCACCGAACGCGCCGCCGACGGCTTTATCCTCAGGGTGACGATCCCCGACTCATTTGCAGCCTTCCGCGAAAAAGTCGTCCCGATCCTGCAGGCACGTGGCCTTTTCCGAAAGGACTATACCGAGACGACCCTGCGCGGCCATCTCGGCTTATCCATTCCGGAAAATCGCTACACGCAGCAACGCCATGGAACTTCTGGCGAAACATTAACGCCAGTCGTCAGGGAAGTCGAAGCTTCACTGACCTAGACCTGGAGGCGTAAGGGCATTTTGCCGTGAATGCCCTTACGCCGAATACCTGTAACTAGGCATCCGCCTCCAGAGCCGCCAGCGGCCAATCAGGAAACAGCGCCTCTATGAAACCGAACTGCGTCATGTCCTGAATACGCTGCCTATGGAGCACGTCACTCAGGTTATCGAATTCATGCTGAAACACCCGCGCATGAAAGCCCCTGGCCTCCCGAATGCGCTCAGTGCCATCTTCCAGGGTATCGCGATAACGAATATGGATCGCGCGGCACCAAACTGCGAATACCGCGGACTGAGAGACACCCTCCCAGCCATCCTCGGTTTCGTCCGTCAGCACCTCCAGCCAGGGATTGATCAGAGTGGTGACCGGCTTTTCATCCGGATGGTGCAAATTTTCATCGAAGCCAAAGATCAGGAGCCGGAAGTCCACGCCGATCTGTGGCGCGGCTAAACCTACGCCGTTCGTGGCAGCATGGTCTCTTACATATCGGAGATTATGGCTTTCAGTTCCGCTGCCTGAATATCCGCGACCGGTTGCGCCACGCGAAGCAGGCGGGGATCACACATTTTCAGTATGTCGCGTATCATCTAGCCCCTTGCTGCTTTCTCAAAATACCGGCCCCCAGATCAGAGACCTCTCGTGCGAGACCGGGCCTTGTCTCCATAACCAGCCCTGCGCTCAGATATTGCGCCAATCTTGATACCTGAGCGGCAATTTCAGGTGCAGTCGTGATCTCTCAAAAAGCCGGTCGCGTCAGGCAGCCCCCCATGCATGTCAATGACCCGCCTATTATCGGTGTCGATCACCAGACCTAGTGGATCCAGCAGGCTGCCGGCGTAGCCACGATGGGCAATGGAAGTCGCGCGCCGGACCCGGGGAGAATCCGGCGCGCTACCAGCCGCAATGAGGCGGATCCCGTTAGAGCTTAAGCTTGAAGCTCAGGAGGATCGAACGTCCCAGTGCGTCATAAGTGCCCGTCCAGGTGTTTGGATTGTTGGAAGTTCCGTCGACATTGGTCGACACGGTCACCGGAGGGGTAAGGTCGAAGAGGTTGTTGATCGACAGATTCGCCGTCAAATTCTGGCGCAGACGCATCGAACCACTCAGATCGATATAGTCGTAATCAGGGATCTTGGCGTATTCAGCCGAGGTGACATAGCTGCCACCACCGTTGACAGTCGGGTCCGAGCTGTTACCCGTGTAGCGGGTGCCACCAATATGGCGCCAGTTGACGGAGACGGTGGACTGGCGCCACGGCGTTTGCCAGGTCGCGCGCAGGTTATGGCGCCATTTTGGCTCGGGCGCGTAGCAGGTCGGATTGCCGAAATAGCCAGCGCAGTTGACGCTCGCGGTCAGCGGTGAATCCTGGCCACCGGTGATCGACAGAGCTGTGCCGGTGAAGGAAGTATCGATGTGACCAAACTTGCCTATGCTGAAGCCGTAGCCGCCCTGGAAGTCGATACCGCGGTTGTGCAGACGATAGGTGTTGAGCGTGCCGCCTTCCACGTAGCCACCGCCGGCTGAGGTAAACGAGCCATCGGTGCCGCGATGCACGTACTGGCAATAGTAGTTCAGGCCCGTTGACAGACACTTGTTGAAGTTATCCACCGCGTCGAGATAGCCGATATAGTCACGCACCAGGATATCGTAATAGTCCGCCGACAGCGAGAGGCCGGGGACCTGGTGCGGTGTATAAACCAAGCCGTAGGTCAGGGTTTCGGCTTGTTCGGGACGCAGGGCGGTGTTGCCGCCGCCGGCATAGGTGTAGCAGGACGTGCCGCAGTCGGTCAGAGAGCCGTACTCGGCTGCGGTGACACCCGTATTTTCGCATTGGGCCAGAGTGGCGGTGGGGCTGGTACCCGCGCAGGGATCAGAGAGCGATCCGTTGATGCTCTTGTACTTCAGGCCATATAGCTCGGAGATATTCGGCGCGCGCTGGGCATTGTTGAAGCTGGCGCGAACAAGGAGATCCTTGATCGGACGATACTGGATTTCATACTTCGACGTCCCGAGGGCGCGGTCGAGATTATCATATTTCGATTGACGGAACGCCGTGTTGAAATCCAGGCTATAAACGAAGGGCTTGTCCGAGATCAGAGGAATCTGGAGTTCGACATAGGCTTCTTTGACTCCATAATGTCCACCCACCGTGCTCAGCCAGCCTTCATAGTCACGGGTTGCCTGATCGGCTTCATTACGCAGGGAGTCTCGACGATACTCGAGGCCCACGGCGATCGCCACGCCGTTACTGGCCCAGGGGCTCTGGATGCCGTAGGTGGTAAGGTCACCCGACAGGTTGGCGGTGTAGGTCTGCTGCTGAGTTGTCGAGGACCAACTGTAGTTTTGGTAGGCGTAGTCATAGAAGGCTTCATCGATCGAATGATAGCTGAAGATATTCGCCGGCACGCAGCTCGCATCGTCATTGGTGGTATCTGAATCGGCGTTGATCAGACAGGTCGCCTTGCCATTGACGTTTACCACCTGAATGGCGTTCATGAACTTCTGGTCGTCGATCTCATTGTTGTCGGAAAGCGTCGTGACGACTTGCGAACCGACAAAACCGACATCGTAATGCCACACGTCCGCGAAGTCGCCGCGAACACCGAAGGACATGCGATAGTCCTTGTTGGTGGCAGAATTCGTTAGCTCCTTGCTGCCCGGGCCATCGAGTTCATAATTGACCGTCGTAGAGACCGTGGCGCTTGTGCCCGCGGCCGAGCCGCAGATCGTTTGCGCCTGGGCTGAGGACATGTAGGGGTTATCGCAGTTCAGGGCGACCGTATCGCTGACCAGCGCCGGGTAGAACTGGGATTCGCTCTCATCCTTCATGTAGAGGTAGGTGCCGTAGATCTCGGCAGCCTCATTGAACTTGTAATGGCCGAAGACGCCGCCTGTGAAGCGCTTGTCCGAGCGCAGAAAGTTGAACTTCTCACGCGTATTGATGGCATAGGAGGAGTCATATGGCACAAGCGTATTGCTGCCATCCTGGGCGTTATAAAGGGTCTCGCCAGCGCTTGGGCCTTCATTGAAGGTGAAGCGGCCATATGGCGAATAGGATGTGTTGGCGACGCAGCTCATCGCACCATTGACGATCTGAGTGCGGCACGCCGAATAGTCGCGCTGCGACCAAGTCACCGCATCCTGATTGCGTTGATCGAGGAAGATGCTGATATTGCCGCGACCACCGGCAAAGGACTTACCCGCCGCAATATTGATGTCGGTCTTCTGACCGTCGAACACATTCGACTTCGGCAGCTTAATGCTCGGATACTGCTTGATCAGCGCCTGCATATCCGAGTCGTCATTGTTATGCTGATAGCCGCCCAGGCTGCCATTAATTTCGATACCTTCGAAATTCTTGTTCAAAATGAAATTGGCCACGCCAGCAATGGCGTCGGAGCCATAGGTCGCTGAAGCGCCGCCCGTCAGCACATCCACGCGCTGGACCAGGGCACTTGGAATAATGTTCAGATCGATCGCCTGGACCGGAAGCAGCCGCTGGCCATCCAGCAGGACCAGTGAACGCTGCCATCCCAGATTACGCAGATTGAGCTTGGCACGGCCATCAGAGTCAGACCCGTTGGTGAACTGGGTCGAATCCGCGCGCACTTGCGGCAGTCGGTTCAAGGCTTCTTCAAGGTTCAGAACACCCTGATACTGCAATTCTTTCTTGTCGATGGTCGTGATCGGGCTCGTGGAGGTCAGGTTCGGGCGACGGATACGGGTACCGGTAACCACGATCGTCTCACCCTTGTCGCTCGCAGCCGTCGAAGTACCGGAAGCTTCCTGCGCATAGCCAGAGCTGGCAGCAAAAATGGCGCACGCGGCCATAGAGGTCATGAGACCAATTTTAAAATACGATCTGTTCATTATGGACATTTGTTATAACTCCCAGGACCGGGCCAACCCCGCCTTCCTAGGGAACTACGGATGGCCATCAACTTTCCTTGGGCCGCGCGCCGCTTTTTTGTCATCAAATTGACAATTTATCCGACATTCGCACTTAACGTGACAATAATAACACGGTTTTGGCCACACGTCCGATATGACATATCCAATTTGCAAAGAGCCGATCCGGGCTAGTACCTGAAATCGAGTTTGAACAGAAGAGACCGCCCAAGGGGGTCATATGTCCCCGTCCAGGTATTTGGATTGTTTGTCGTTCCGTCGACATTCATCGAGACCGTTCTGGGTGGCGACAGGTCAAGCAGGTTGTTTATGCTGAGCCCTGCCGTCCAACGGTCACCCAAGACTATTGTCCCGCCAAGATCGAAATAGTTATAGGATGAAACCCGGGTGGTCGCCTTATCCGAAGTCACGGTCGCAAGGGCCGTTGTACCGGTGACGACACCTATATAGCGGGTCGCACCCATATAACGCCAATTTAGGGAAAGAGCCGCCCTGTGACCAGGCGCGGACCAGGTGCTTCTCAGACTGTGACGCCATTTAGGCAAGGGTGCATAACAATTTGGATATCCGAAGTATCCAGCACAATTGACATCCGCCTCACCTGCCTTTCGAACGGAAGCCGAGGCCTCTAGCCAGGTTCCCGTAAGACTGACGTCTATGCGTCCCCCATGTTGCAGGGCAAATCCATACTGCCCCTGCAGATCAATGCCACTGTTGAGGAGTTGATATGTGTTGAGCGTCGTTCCCTCGACATAGCCATCTCCATTAAGCGCGCCGGTAGCTGGGTCGCGATGTATAAGCTGACAATAGAGGCTCGAGTCGCTGACGAGACAATTAGATAAGGCCTGAGTGGCATCTATATAGTCTATGAAGTCTGACACCCTGATCCGGTAATAATCGACCGACACCTGCAGACCCGGTACTTTGGTCGGAGTAACGACGAAGCCATAGGTGAGAGTGCGAGCGGTTTCCGGCCTGACAAGCGAATTGCCCCCGCCACCATAGGTTCGACAGGCAGTTGAGCAATCTTCGATATGACCATATTGAGCGGCGGTCACGCCTGTGTTGAGACATTGAGCCAGGCTGGCACTTGGCGTACCGCCGGCGCAACTGTCGACCAAACTTGAATTGGTACTGAAATAAGCCGGGGCATATAGCTCGGAAATATTTGGTGCCCGGGACGCCCGATTGAAGCTCAAACGTAGAAGCACATCCTGAATAGGTCTGTATTGCAGCTCGAAGCGCGAGGTCGGAATGGCCTTCGCCCGATTATCATAAAAGGAGGTGCGCCAGGCGAGATTGAGTTCCAGGTCCTCGACCCCCGGACGATGGTTTGCCAAAGGCAGCTGGCTTTCAACATAGGCCTCAGCCACACTGAAATGACCACCAGTGGTGGACAACCAACCTTCGTAGGCGCGCGTTGCATCATCGGCAAAATTGCGCAAAGCGTCACGCCTAGCCTCGACGCCTATGGCGACGGCTAACGGATTTTCCGCCCAGGACGTGAGGCCAGCTTTTGTCAAATTGCCGGACACCGTCGCCGAAAGGACCTGCTGTTGCGTAACCGACGACCACTGATAGTGCGCATAGGCATAGTCGTAAAAGGCTGGGTCTATAGTGTGATAGCCGAAGATGTCGGCTGGCACACAGTCCGGATCGGTCCCGTCGACGCGCGAAACACAAGTCGGTGTGCCATTAACGCTCACGACATTCAGTGCGCGCGCGAACCGATCAGCATCAATCTCATTGTTGTCCGACAACGAGGTATAGACCCTCGAGCCGACATAGCCGAGATCGAAATGCCAGCCTTCTCCGATCTCTCCCTTTGCGCCCAGGGAAATACGGTAGTCCTTATTGATTGCCAGATTGTCCAGGCGCTCGCTGCCTGGACCATTCAGTTCATAAGCAATATCCGTGGCGACCGAGGCATCTGTGCCGGCGCTCGAACCGCACAGGCTGACCGCCTGTTCGGCGGACATCAAAGGATTGTCGCAGTTCAGATTGACGGTCTGACGCACAAGTGCCGGATAGAAGATACTACGGGTGCGATCATCGATACCCATCAAAGACAGATATATACCTAAGGTCTCGGAAGCTGCATACTGGACGAAAAATCCGCCCGACAGCCGCGTGTCCGGTCTTTGGAAGGCGAAGGTGGCCCGCGTATTATAGGCATAGCTCGCGCTTTGATCACCTCCGACGAAGGTTCGGGTACCGTCCTGCGCACCATAATAGGTCGAGCCCGCCATCTCGCCGGACCCCACTACATAGCGTCCATAAGGCGAGTAAACAGTATTGACGGCACAGTCGAGCTTATCGTCGCTGACAACTAGTCGGCAGGCCGAATAATCCCGAGCGCTCCAGCTTACCGCCGCCTGTTCACGCCGACCGATAAAAGCGCTGACGTGCCCCTTCCCCGCCGCAAAGCCTTGCCCGTAGCTGATCCCCAGATCAGTGCGCTGCCCATCAACCACACCTTTGCTCGGCAGTGAAATGGCGGGGTATTGAGAAATAAGTGCTCGCATTGCACTATCGTCGTTGGTGTGCTGGTAGGCGGCCACCGCCGCATTGATCGCGACCCCATCGAAATCGGTATTCAGAACCAGATTGACAACCCCGGCCACCGCATCGGAACCGTAGGTCGCCGATGCCCCACCGGTTAGGACATCAACCCTCTTGATCAGGGGCACCGGAACGAGATTTAAATCTATCGCCTGAACCGGCATAAAACGCTTGCCGTCAAGCAGAACGAGTGTGCGCTGCCAACCCAGGTTCCTGAGATTGAGCTTCGATCGCCCATCCGTATCTGATGAATTTGAGAACTGCGTAGAATCCGCCCTCACCATCGGCAGCCGATTTAAAGCTTCCTCAATATTCAGGGCGCCCTGCGCTTCAAGCTCAGACTCAGTCACAGTAACGACTGGACTGGCGGCGGACAGATTGGGCAATCGAAGCCGCGTCCCCGTAATAATGATCTCGCTTGGCACTTGCGTGTCCGGGCCTTGGGACGACACCCACCGGGCCGGCCCAGGAAGAGGCAAGGGGTTTGCACGACTCCGCCGGCCCTCTGTATCCGGCACAATGGCGTAAACATCGGCGGAAATCCGCAGGGCGTGAAGGTGCGTGCCTTCAAGCATATCACGAAGGGCGTCCTCAATCTCATATTGCCCCCTTATGGCGCGTCCACGCTGCGCCGCCGCGTTTTCGGCAGTGACCAAGACCTGCACCCCCGCCTGGTGAGCGAAGTCGGAGGCCGCCTTCTGAACCGCCTGGCGCGGCACATCCAGAAAGACCGTACGGCTGGAGGCCTGGCGTGGTGAAGCCACGGCCACCAAGATCAGGAGGCAAATCATCGATATTTTGTGACTTGGCCCGTGCCAGTCCATCCGACTTACTTCCTGATGCGATCCTGCTACCCGCGCCGTGAGGTCCCCCCGTGTCGCGCTTGCCTACTTTCCGGAAACCCCTTGGTCGCGGCCTATATCAATCTGGTTCGGTTCAATATGCACCGACGCGTCCAGACTGACCTCGATCGCCTTTGAGAACGCCACTGGATCATCCGCACGAAAGAGACCGTAGAGTCGCTGATCGGCCAGCGCCTTGTCGGTCAGAACAAGCTGACGTCTGTTGAAACGATTGAACTGTGCAATCGCCTCGGCGAGAGTCTCCCCCGCCAGTTCGATTTTGCCATCGCGCCAGGCCAGTTGCCGCGTAATGTCCGCAGCTGTCAGATTGGAAACCTTGAATGTTCCGTCATTCTCAAGCCTGGCCAATTGCCCGGCATCGAGCTTAATATTGCTCGTATTGACTGCAGGCTCGGCGTCAACAACGCCCCGTCCGACAAGGACTTGGGTTCCTCCACTACTACTGCGGACCGAGAACGCGGCCCTAGACGCACGCACCCGCAGGCCCTGAGCTGTCACGGTTAGAACCATCGAGGGATCGGCTGGCATTTCGAACCAGGCCTCGCCCTTCAGCAGACGCACCTCGCGACGATTGCCCAAGGCGCGGATCGAAAACCGGGACGCGGTATTCAGATTGACAAACAACCCATCCCCCACGGGAATTTTCCGCAGTTCCCCAATCTCGGTCTCGAAGGTCTGTGCACTCGCCGCGGATATTCCAATGAAGGCCACAGCCGTCGCCCCGCCGACTAGGCAGGCGCCCAGGATTAGGTCACGCCGCCCGAAGGCACGACGTGGCGCAGGTGTATCGACCCTTGGAGATTGCTCAGGCCAGGGCATCTGATCCAGCATGCTCCAGGCGGCTTCGGCCTTTAACCACGCCCCTCGCCGGCGCGGATCGTCAGCCAACCAGATGTCGAGTTCACGTCGAACGGTTTCATCGTCCGGATTCTGATCGAGGCGCAAAAGCCATGACGCCGCAGCGGCCTCAATTTCGGCGGCTGTTTCTATACGCGTCATACTTCATCCTTGTGTGCGATGCGCCAGTTTCGTCATCATTGCGAAGGGCTTGCAGGATCAGGCGCATTCCTTTTACCCCTTCGTTCTCTACGGTGCTCTCGGAGATTCTGAGCGCCTTGGCGATATGTTTCTGTGACAGTCCATGAACCTTGCGCAATTCGAAGATGCGCCGGCACCGGGCGGGCAAGTCTCTTATGCAACGAGCGACGGTCTCCCATTCCCTGCGGTCTGAAATAATCTGTTCCGGTGACGGCTCATCGCAGGCCAGGCCAAGACTGTCCATCTCGGCCATTGTCTCGATCCTAACGACCTTAGCCCGCCGATACTTATCATTGAGTATGTTTTTCACGGTTAGGAAGAAGTAGCGTTCAGGACTCGCAATATAAGCGATGTGGTCAAGCCCCGAGAGATTGCAGTACGCTTCTTGGATAAGATCATCGATTTCGTCACGATCTATCTGAAGGCGCCTTAGCCATGAACGGATTCGCCGTTCATGAGGCATTACTTCCCGGGCGACCCAATTGACGATCGTTTTACGATCAATGCTCATTTAACGAGACGGTTCCTGTCGAAACTTTGCATGGTTGGTAAAGCTCACGGCCGCGCCCTATCCCAACTTTAGATGTATTGGGCCAAAGCGGATTACCCCACTCGTTTCTCGAGAAGAGGTAGCCTATGAGACCGACACATTGGATTACGGCCATAGTTATCTGAAGTAGGAATACAGGCAATGAACCGAGTCAAGACCACTTCCAAAATTTGTTATGTCAATTGACATGGCAACATCAGGGTAAAGCCATCCGACACGTGACACTCCGAACCGGGCCGGTGGTTGAGCCGCAACGTGCGCTCGTCATCGAGCAGGGCACCCCCTCCCCAAGCGTCGCCTTTGGACCAAAGCGCCGGGGCTGTGAGGTAGGGCGGTCGCGATACCGCTGTCCAGCTGCCGAGCGGAGCGTGATGCTGGGCGGCGAAATAGACCAGCAGGTCTCCATCGGGACTGAGGTCGCAGCGGCGCTCGTAGATGCGCCCCTTAAACCATTGGCCGGGCGTCAAGGTGTCGGTCTTCAGGTCCCAATCGAGGAGTAGTACGCTTTTGCTCGGGCCACGGCGCGGGACCCCGAGACAACGAAGCCGCCGGATGCGAGCCAGAATAGTGCAATTGGAATTCGAACTGAATTTTTATGCTCTGCTTCATTAATCTCACCACATACATATTCAGCTTGCGAGCAAATCATGACCGACAAACCTAAGATTTTGATCGTTGATGACGAACCTGAAATCCGCAGTATGTTGCGTGTTCTCCTAGAGGTCGAAGACTTTCAAGTTATCGAAACCGACACCGGTAAAGGCGCCCTTCGGCAGATTGTGGCAGCCTCACCTAGCCTCATCCTGCTCGATCTTGGCCTTCCCGATATAGACGGACAGGATATCATCGCTTCCATCCGACAATTCTCCCAGACGCCCATAATCGTCCTCACGGCCCGATCGGAGGATTATCAGGCCATTCGGGCACTTAACGCCGGTGTCGATGACTATGTGACCAAACCTTTCCGTATGGACGTCTTGCTGGCCCGCATTCGTGCCAATCTGCGACCGGTCGATACCCGCAGTGCCAACGGAGATTTGACCAATGGTCCGATCCGTATCGATCGCATTCGCCATGAAGTTTTTGTAAATCAGCGCCGCGTCAATTTCACGCCCAAAGAATTTGCCTTGCTGGAACTTTTTCTCAAAAACAAAGGCCGCATCATCACGCACCGCCAAATTCTCGGCGAAGTTTGGGGCGATTCCCACCTGAATGATCCTCAGTATCTCCGCGTTTATATCGGACAGGTGCGCGCAAAATTAGACAAAGCGGGCGGTTTGGGCGGATGTTTGACGTCAGAGGCGCGCATTGGATATCGCCTTGCGGTACTGGAAGCTGACGCCGCAGCGGTCGCCGCAGAATGAGGTATTTTTTTGCACTAGCGATAGAGCCGCGCAACACGAAAATGCGTGGGGAAATCCTGACCTCAATGGCATCCGGGCGTCAGCTTCGCTTAAAGTGATTACCTGTGAAGCCGACCTTCCGCAAGCATCCTACGCCGTTGCAAGTTGACGCGCGCCTGATATGCCTTCAGTTACATCGGAACAGAGGTCCCAAGGTACCTGATGCGTCAGAACCTGATGAACGAATTCCAGCTTCCTACGAACGGCCGGCGTCAAAATAAAGGGATAGAGCGCCCGCTCACCCATACTGTGGTGTAGCGAGTTAAGCGTGATAGACAACGGCACCCACAGATCGGCTAAGGTCTCGAACGAGGATTCCGTATATGGGTTAATGGCGATCTCACGGGCCGGCTCACCGCATACACTAAGACGAATCTCATGGCTTCGCGCCATCTCAAGTGTGTCGACGATGTGAAGGCAATGCGCAAAAGTTTCTGCAAAGTCTTCCCATGGGTGAGAGGAAGCGTACTCGCTTATATACTGGGTTTGCCAGGCAGGCGGCGGTCCCTCCCGATAATGTCGTTGTAGGGCGTCAGCGTAATCGAGACGATCATCGCCGAATACCGTCCGGCAAGCATCAACGAGGCCACCATCCCGGATCAACTGGTTCCAGATAAAGTGTCCCGTCTCGTGCCGGAAATGACCGAGCATCGTCCGATAGGGCTCATGCATCTGGACGCGTAGCACCTCTCTCTCGGCATCCTCAGCTTCTGCGGCCCTGATTGTAATGACGCCCTCGTCGTGACCCGTCATGGGTTTTTCAATCGAGCCATCAGGCAAGTGCGTGTCTTCCAGGAAATCGAAGACCAGACCGCCGGTCGGGTGCTCCTTCCGGGTCGGAGAAGGAAGATCCCATTTCAAAAACGAGTAGAATAGATGGCGCTGCGCAGCGCTTATCGCGCGCCAGTGCGCTAGGGTGCCCGGTAGTGCCGGACTTGGTACTATTCGGTTGTGACGGCATGCTCGACAATAGGTCTCACCTTCAGAGACGTCGGTGAGCCAATTGCAAACGTCGCTTTTTGTGTTGGCACAGAACCGATAATGCTTGGAAGCATCGGACACCAGCGCCCAAGTATCATGTTCGGCGGGCACCAGCGCTTCCAGACTTTGCGTTTCCGTCACGAAACCCAGTCTGGCGCCACATCTAAGACAATTGCGATTATCGAAATAGGTGGTGTTGCCACAGGCCGAACAGGAAAAATCACGCATATTCAATTCACCGATTATGGAGTCGTCTAAGGCGCGTGGCAAGGCCGCCACTAAGCTTCATATCCACTTGCCGATAGTCTGTTAAAGCTGTGGCCCTCTGAGGCCGCTTTGCGCCCCCTGATATCCGCTTTAAGCAAGAGCGGAGATTAACCAAGCAAGGCATTTAGAAGGATATTGAATTAGCTCAGAAATGTAATGAACCGACAAAATACAAGACCGGATAGCAGGTGCAAGCGACGATGTCGCAGGCTGATCTCCCCTCCATCACTGCGCGCCTCTGCGCTTTGGCAACGTCTATTGTACGGACCTGCCACTCATAAGCTTGTAAATGGGAGGTGTAAGCCACATGAAAAAAAAATATTCCTACCGGTATGAATGGGCCAGCAATAAGGGGCTGTGCGTGCCGATACTGAGGGTCCATCATCTGACAACCTATGCTTATCGAACCCCGGTAGGCTTCGGTCAACATCGTCTCATGTTTCGGCCAAGGGATAGCTACGACCAACGGCTGATTCAGGCCAGATTGGACATTTCTCCACACCCGAGCGACCTCTTTTGGATCCACGATGTGTTCGGCAATTGCCTGGTGGTCGCTGAATTCGATGAACCCGCTGAACAATTGCGCTTCGAGACCGACATCGTTCTCGACCACACGCCCCAACTCAGCCCCCATTTTCGCATGGATCGACAGGCCCGGACGTGGCCCTTTGCCTACGAGGATGAGGATCTGCCCGATCTCGCCCCCTGTATGAAGCGCCAATATCCTGATGATGGCGCCACCGAAACCTGGGCGAGAAAATTTATCAATCCGAACGGCCAAACCGACACGGCGCTTCTACTGGAAACCCTCACGCACGCTATCCATTCGGATTTTAAGTACAATCGCCGCAGTAATCCCGGCACGCAGACGCCGGAGATGACCCTATACTCCTTGAGCGGTACATGCCGGGACTTTGCGCTTCTTATGATCGAGGCGGCCCGCGCGCTTGGCTTCGCGGCACGGTTCGTGACCGGGTACATCTATTCACCTTCCCGCGATACGGGGGAGCACCTGGGTGGCGGCGCCACTCACGCCTGGGCCCAGATCTTTCTACCGGGCGCCGGGTGGGTGGAATTTGATCCTACGAATGGCATTATCGGTAACCGCGACCTTATACGGGTCGGGGTGACCCGAGACCCGCGTCAAGCCATCCCATTATGGGGGACTCACACGGGAACGCGCCACGACTCCTTAGGCATGACCGTTCAGGTCAATGTCACCACTGCTGCCCCGTCTGTAACCCCCGAACCCGCGAGTCTTCCAAATGCAAATTAAAGCCGGTTACACCCTGACCTATACCTGTGTAACCCCCACTCCCATGCTGCTGTGTCTGAACATCCACCCGTCCCGTCGGGGGGATTTGCTAACGCCACAGGAGCTCAGCTTTTCGCAAGGGGTAAAAGCCTGGGATTATACCGACAGTTTCGGCAACACCTGTACCCGCGTCACGGCACCGGCGGGCAAAACAACGATATCCACTGAGTTCGTTGTATACGATTCCGGCGTGCCAGAATATGTGCCCTTAGACGCGGTCCAACATGAGGTGCGTGACCTTCCGGACGATGTGCTCGTCTTCCTCCTTGGGTCGCGCTACTGCGAGACCGACAAACTCGGCGATATTGCCTGGCAAATGTTTGGCAGTGTCGCACCCGGTTGGCCGCGCGTTCAGGCGATACTGGACTTTGTGCATACACATATACGCTTCGACTACCAGTTGGCCGACCGAACACGCAGTGCCTACGACGGATATCTCCAACAGGTTGGCGTATGCCGCGATTTCGCCCATCTGGCGCTCACTCTCTGCCGATGCATGAATATTCCGGCGCGTTATTGCACAGGATATCTTGGCGACATTAAGGTCACGCCAAGTCCGTCACCAATGGATTTCTCCGGCTGGTTCGAAGTCTATCTCGGAGGCCACTGGTATACAGCCGATGCCCGACACAATACACCACGTGTTGGGCGCATCCTCATGGCGATTGGTCGCGACGCGACCGACGTGCCCATTTCCACCCAGTTTGGTCCCGCCCTCTTGACGGAATTCGTGGTGGTTACCGAGGAGGTCATCTCATTAGCCTAGATTGGCCCGATCCGACCGAAATAAGGAACGGCGATGGTATGTCGGATATCGTCCTGCTGTGTGAACACGCGTCGAACCATATTCCCGCCCGGTACGACGGCCTCGGCCTGAGCCAAGACGATCTCTGCCGCCACATCGCGTGGGACCTAGGCGCTGCGGCCCTTACCCGACGGTTGTCGGATGCACTCGACGCACCGGCCTATCTGGGAACCTACTCCCGTTTGCTGATAGATCTGAACCGTCCAATAGACGCGGTAAGCAGTATAGTCGATTTTTCGGAAGATACCCCTGTTCCCGGAAATCTTGTGATCGACTCCGCTGAACGCGCGCATCGGATCGACCGGATATTCCAGCCATTCCATATGGCTATCAGTGCGCTCCTCGACAAGCGCCAAAGGCAATGTAAACCGGTGCGCCTGGTTAGTATCCATAGCTTCACGCCCGTTTATCTTGGCGTCGTCAGACCCTGGGAAGCCGGCGTCCTGTTCGGATCGGCAGAACGCTTTGGAAGCCAGCTGTTGAGTCAACTGGCTCTGTCCGGTCGAATCGTAGGCGCTAACGTGCCGTACCGGACGAGCCGCGAAGAAGACTTTGCCGTGCCGGTGCATGGCGACGATAGAGGCATTCCCGCGGTTCTGCTTGAAGTAAGAAATGATTTGATCAACGACTCTGCCAATGTCGGGCAGATTTCCGAGTGGATTTTTGCCGCGCTGCGAGCCAGTTTGTAACCGGGCTTATCCGATATTGTAATTCTTGGCCAACAACCTAGAAAGGTGGCTAGGTCACAGCGTGTTCTCTTACGCGCGACATCACAATGATCAAATTTTGTGTTGATGAGGCGCGTCTGGCTGGACCATTGGGGTTTTCTCGCGATATAGGGTTAGATATGAGCATTCGTTTGTATGACAGCGCTTGGGTCAAGTTCCGAGACAGCGACGAACCGCAGCAGGTTTTCAAGAACCGTAGCAATCCGGCTATGTTTGAAGTCGCCGGTTATCGCTACGATATAGACGCTCGCCCGTATCACTTTTCTGAGGCTGTTCCTGATATTGTCGAGCTACTGACCATGCGGCAGGCCCAGGAACTGGGCTTGTCTACTCAGTATTCAGCGCCAAAGAATATTCACATCTAGCCCAAGTGCTTCAGGGCATCGCCAGATGCCCTGGGCAATTACATTATATCAACGGCACAATTGTTATCTTCGGGTTCCGCCTCATGACGAAGGCCTCTCTAGTGCCTGGTTTGTCGCGTTCGCTCCGCGCCCTGTCTTCGCCACACAAAGCACACGCATCATCCTGAGCCAACGCAGTCGCTGACGCGATGCGCCCTCTTCCGGCCGCTAGCGGTCTTGCGGGGACATGCTTACCGGCGAAGGCCTTTCAACCATATTGCTCCACCTTAGATCGTTCCTCAAACCCTAAATGTTCATGCAGGCTTGACAGATCATGCAGCACGGCCGTGCTTCCGCAGATCATGATGCGGTCGTGCATCGGATTTATCTCGCCAGTCCTAGAGCAGATTTCTAGCGGATTGAATCGTTTTGGGATTCCCCTCGTGTCCGA
>NZ_JASGFK010000006.1:0-224756 GCF_047605585.1 Asticcacaulis sp. | reverse complement strand
GCTGAGGTCTCCCGCGTCTCGATGCTCGGTGCTGAGGCCCCCCACGTCACGATGCGCGGTGCTGAGGTCCCCCGCGTCACGATGCGCGGTGCTGAGGTCTCCCGCGTCTCGATGCGCGGTGCTGAGGTCTCCCGCGTCTCGATGCTCGGTGCTGAGGCCCCCCACGTCACGATGCGCGGTGCTGAGGCCCCCCACGTCACGATGCTTACGTTCGCATCGCCAGTGATGATTAGGGCTGGCGCCATAGCGCCCGTGAGGACGACGCGGAACACGCCCTTAAGGAACTTGATTTCGGCGTTTTCGTCGGCCTTGATGGCTTTGTCGAATTCCGCCTGTGTTGAGACTTCGATCATTTCGACCCCTTGTCGATTAGGTGTTTCCACAGTTTTTGCAGGTACGCGAAAGTTTGAGGGGCGCGCTCTTCGAGGCGAGCCAAGCCGGTCCCGACGCCATCGATCGGCAGGACGATCACGCCTCCTCGTTCAGCTATGTTGAACAGGGGCTCAAAATCGGCTGCGAGAACCTGACATTGTCGTGCGCGGTCACTGTCTGACCAGAAGACGCCGGGAGCGCGGAGTGTGGCTATGCCGTGAGCGTTTTTCTCGCCCCTCATCTCAGCGGCTTGACCACCGAGGCCGTAGCGGGCCTCATTGCAGCCGAAGACGTAAGTGAAGGCCGGATTGGCGCGAAGGTCGCAGCGATAGATCCTGTATTGGTGGATGATCATCACAAACCGCCCAGGCACTTGATGATGACGACCATCGCTGCGAGAATGGCGACAGCATCGGTGATGATTTTGAATTCCTGATAGGTCATGCTGCGGCCTCCTCGGCTGGCATGGTGATGTCCAAGCAGCAGGCATCTCCAATCATGTGGAATTGACCATCGGAGGCCCGCCACGTCTCAACGCCCAGGAACTCGCCCTTGGGTGAGAACATTGCGCCGATGGCGACGGGGATGCCGTGGAAGCTGCAATTGGTGATTTCGTAGACCTTGGCGATGCGACCGCCGCCACGAATGGGATAGGTTCCGGGGGTGAGCATTACCGGACCCCCTTGCGGATGGCGGACGAGATATTCGCAAGCATCTGCTCAGCGGCCATGCCAGCCTCAGTGCGAGGTCCGACAAACACGCGCTTTGGCTCACCGGCCAGCTTGGCCAGCATGTCGCGAGTACCTTCGCGGCCCTCCTGTGTGCGCATGTCAAAAGTGATCAGCGTTCCGGCAGATGCGTAATCAGCCGCATCGGGTGTGTAGGCAGAGGCTTGTATGTCGGTGTGAAGCATCGGTCTGTTCCAATCCGGTGATGTCCGGGCATGGAGATAAGTTCGCAAATTGCGGACTATGTGTCAACAATAAAGTTCGCAAAAATCGGACTTTTATTTTGCCCCCACCTCATCCCCATGCTATAAGGGGTCATGAAAAAGCCCGCCGGAGCGGGCTGGAGGTGGTGATGGATATTTCAGGCCTTGTAATCGCCCTAAGTGATCTTCCAGCCCTTGAGGCCAGAGAAGGCGCCCCTAAGTCTTGCTCTGACCTCAGCAGCGGCGGCATCAGTGACCTTGGCTTTCACTTCGCCCCATGTTCCGAATCTGACACCACAGCTTGCACAAGTGACGGCGCTGTCGTCGTTCGTCTCGTCCTCGACCCGGATACTAATAGGCCCGCAATTCGGGCATGTGAATGATGCTTTGATTTCGTCAGTCATTACATTTCTCCTGTGGTTGTGGTGACCTCGACTCTACATTGAGTCATTCAGGAGTAAAGCCGAGCCGGGGCGGCATATCCCCGGCGCAGAAAAGGCCGCCCGGGAAGGGGCAACTGTGGCAGAACGAAAAAGGCCCCGCTGGGGCGGAGCCTACAGCTAATAATAGGACGTGCTAGCGCGCACCCTTATCGTTACCAAAGATGTAATGTTGTGCGCCCTTGGCCACCACGGCTCCAAGGGCACTACTGAATATTATACTTTGCAGATGCGCTACCTCTTCCGGTTTTAACCAGCGCCATCTCTCAGGGCCGATCATGTGCCATAAAAGAGTAATGCCGCCGGCCCACAATGCAAAGAAAGCGATCCAGACCGTCAACCGAAGACAGCCGCCGACCGCCTTTTGGATGATAATTCTATTCCTATGCGTAGCGCCGCTAAGCGTATCAAGGCGAACCCATCCCGACTGCTCCAGGGCAGCCATAGCATCCGCTGACGAATCGTCGTCCTTGTTGAGCAGGTCTTTGGGATCTGGAATGCGGTTCAATTGTGAACCGCCTCCAAGATGTCCTTGTAGTGTTCCTTGATCAGGTCATTCGATATGCCATCCGACCAGCCATCAGGCCTGAATGTGCGTTGCCAGGGCGTACCGGTGCGGTGCGTAAGATAAGACAACTGAATGCCGGACAGTTTCCCGTACTTGTCAAAAACTTCCTTGATAAGCTGCCTGTCCTCACCCTCTACGGATTCGGAACGCGTCCACAAGGCATTGTCAATCGGGCCTTGAATGATGCCGTTCCCATAGCGCTTCACCGCCTTGTAGAGCGGCGGGATAACAGGGCCATACTTCCAAGCTTCAATGCGGTCGCTGATCAGCGGCGCGTTGTCTAGCGCTAGGGAAAACCCGTGTGCGATATAGGTCAATTTAACCAACTGCATGGGCGTTAAATGTACGCCGCTGCTGTTGGCAATATTTAAAATCTCCTGAGCGACCGTGGTCGAGTGATACGGCTTTGGCATTACCTGACCTCCTGTTCAGAAAAGACATGAATCATCAATATGGCGTTTCGTTAAAGAATTACACCACACTGTGAGATTATATCACTCTTCGCGCGAAATTGTGTCACTGGCTCAGAAATAATTTCGCATTCACCGCCCCGTCTCCTCTATCCTGAACGCCTCTCTCCGTAACTCCTCAGCCTTCTTGCGCAACACAGCTGCACGCTCTGGCTCAGCCCTTTTGGCGGCTTCGTACATTGCCTCGGCCTGGAAGCGGAGCTGGAAAGCGCGGTCGGTGGGGGAGGGCATGATTACGTCATGGCTCGACTGGCGTAGGCGTATCTTGTTGTTGGAGGGGTGATCCATCCTTTAAAGTTTGCTTTTGAGCTTTTGTCAGTTCTTGCAGATTGACGCCTTTCGGGCAAACATACTCAGCCTCCCATGTCACCGGTGCGTCTTTTGCAACCGACTCAATGGCACACCCCACCGGTGACACGAATTTTTCCGCAACAGCCCGATAGTCCTGAATATTTGCGTTGTTGTCGTCTACACCAGATCCAAAAGCAGGTTGAATAAGCAAAGAATTGTACTTTTTGTGCATCTGCACGATGAATTTGCGTCCATTATGGAAAACGGGAAATCTTCCACCTGTATACGATAGCATCGAGTAGGGCGCATCCGAGGCGTTCGCAACCGATGTAATGGCTAAACTTGCCATAGCGAAAACAATGACTATTCGCATTTCACGGCGCCATTAATTTCGGAGCACTTTCTAGAGTCCTTGGTGGCTGCAAACTTTACAACCTCATGCGCATCAAAAACCATAGCAGAAGCTCCATCCGGTATGGGCCCGTGTCTCATTTTGATCATGAACGTCTGGCCAGGCTTTATGATCTGATAATTGCTGGCAAAGGCATATCCTCGACCATAAGAACCAGTTGAAAAGCCCTCTTTTCTTGATCGGTCAGCATCCGAAAGAATTTCGAAGTTGTCGAATCCGGCGCTCAGTGTTGTTTCAGCCGCCTTGCGTAAGGCATAGCGCTGAATTGTATCGGGGTCGGTATAACCATTTCCACGCGCGGTGATCTGGACCGTGTCCGATGTGATCTGCGCGGCGGACACCCCGCCCGTAAAGCCCATTTCCTGATATTTGGTGGCGCAACCGGTCAATGTGACCGCAAATGCGACTGCGACAATAACGGTAACTTTTTTCATATTCCCCTCCAGATATTCTATCTATAGACGCGATTCCTGAATGCGCAACTTAATACTTAAGTGTTCTTAGCGATATAGTCACAACCAATGGCCTGACATCGCTCAGTCAATGCGAGGTAGGTTCCAAAGAATTGATCACACGCCTTGCACTTAACCTCGCCGCTTGGAGCTAAATCATCAGGTACGTTGAGAATATAACCGCCACAATCCAGACAGCAAAACTCAAAATCGCAGTGATAGTTTCCATCCAGGCGCTGATGGTGAGAGGTGACGGAGATGCTCAAGCGATCAAAAGCGCTATCCATGGCCCTTGACTCCAATTATTAAAAAGCGGAACATATGGAGAACATTGTGGGTGGGTGAGGTGTCAAAATGAGCGCCGTAAAGAAGCTTGATAGTTATTGTTTAGGCGCAGGGTGGAAGAAACATCTCAGACTTTCCGACCTTAACCCCGTGCAAAACATATTGATAGTTAAGGAAAACTCTCAGTTTTATACCACGCCACAGGAATTAATCTGCCGGGGAATGCCTGCCCACCTCACGCTCGATGTTGTGGAGTGGGCCTTTTCTTCTCCGGAGGATGCGCGGGAGAATGTTGTACCAATATGGCGAAACCGTCTGCCTCGTGGCCGTTAAGCAATTATGTGCCGGTATCGCTTTCAAAAACCTTCAGGGCACGGATAGCTTTCGGCCGATCGTCGTCTTTAATTGTTGCCCATATCTCAATGATGTCGTCCGGCAAAGTCGCCGGATCGTGTTCCAAGATATAGCCAGGACGAATGCGTAAGGCGGTGGAAATTTTCCAAAGCCACTTCGTTCCAAGTTCGCGCTTGCTGTTTTCAAGGTCGCTGACAACGCCCTTGGTGGTCCCCATCAACTCGGCGAGCTGCTCCTGGGTGAGTTCCTTTTTTTCCCGCCAAGCACGCATGTGGTGAGGCGGGGGCGTGAAGTCCTCCGGGATAAAGTCGACTTCAAGTGTCGAAAGGTCTGCTTTGCTTTTACGAGTCCGCGCCATGCGAACAAAATCGCATGGCCGCGTTCCCATGTCGTCACGCAGAATGCGAACTTTATTTGTTGACAAATAGTCCGCGTTTTGCGAACTTAATGACATGAACATTCAATCCAATCCTTCCGAAATCGCCGCCGGTCTCAGGGCTATGGGCCTGTCGAAGTCTTACGCGAGTGAAATCGCTTCGGGCAAAAGGACGCCTGGATACGACCTCGCACTGCGGATCGAAAAGGCTTTCGATATTCCGCCTCGCTTTTGGGGTGAGCGACAAAAGTCAGCCGCCTAACCCATTCGATCCGTCTCCCCCACGGATTGATAGAGAGCCAGTAAGCAGTAGTCCCACCCATCGGACCCAGTTGCTGGCTCTCACGCCATCCGCCCCGCGCTTCGGCGCTTGGCGTAATGCCGCCGGTCATACCTACCGGCCCCTTGTGGTTGAGGGCAGGGAGACGATGGGACCGTCCTTTCGTCTCCCTCTTTCCACAAGCTGGAACTGAATACCGCAGACAACAACCACGAGGATTCGTCCCATGTTTGAAAAACACGCAAACCCTTACAAATTAACCAATCTTGATAACCTTAACGCTCCCCACACGCCCGGCGACGACACGGCCGGGTGCGACCCAGACTTCGACGCCAGCGATGATGACGACCTCCGCGAGATCAAGGACGGCCTCCGCGATATGGCCCGCATGAACGGGGAGCGCGTGTAATGACCATCCCCGTTTCTACAGGCCTCACCATACCCGACAATGTGCCATCAGACGTTCTCAAGGCCGTCCAGCAGTTCCTTGATGACGCTTCCTCCGCCGACGCAACGGGGGGGGGCATCGCCGTCTATGGCCTGTACCTGCTGAGCGAGCGCGAGGAACTGCACTTTTCCGGATGCTCCGGCAAATTCCTGCAGGACGCTGTGGTCGAGGCCATCACGATCTCGGCGACCATGGACAAGATCATGGGCGGCAAGTCCTGCTCATGTCCCGAATGCCGTCCTGCAACAAAGACGGACGACAAGGCAGTTCCAAACCTCCTCTCTCGTATTTTCGGTAGGGGGAAGTAATGGAACGCAAAATCCCCCTCAGCATCACTCTTACCTGGCTGACGCTGATGTGCGCCACCTTTTGGCTCATCACCCTTTGCTGGCCTGAAATCGTCGGTGCGTCGGTTCTTCTCGTCGGCCTGTTCTGCGCCCTGTGGCGCGGCGTGATCTGGATCCGCACCAAACTCTATGAAAAGCGCCTCGAGGCCGATCTGGCATATTTCACGCGTGGCAAGTCGAGGCCTCAACCGCGTTCGGAAAAGGGTCAATTCGCCTCGCCCAAGGAGGCGACACATGCCCGGCTGAAAGCCGAACTGGCCAACCGGAAGGGGAAGAAGTGATGCGGACCTCAACCAACATGTGGATCGAAAAGCATGGTGCCGAGGCGCTGCATCTCTACGCCAATACCGATATGCGCGCCTCCGAGATTGCAGCGCGCTACGAAGGCGCCACAAAAAACCGCCTCATATCGTATGCCTATTCCAACGGCCTCATGCGTAAGCAACCGTATAAGCCCTCCAAGCGCGCCCTTCGCGCTCGTATCAACGGGAGTGGCAAGGTCGATCTGCGCTACCTGCAAGACGATGTATGCCTCGTCCGCGCCTGTTCCGGCGATCTCAAGAAGATGCTGGCCAAGGCATGTGAACTGAGCGCAATCGGCGTTGCCGATGTGGTGAGCGATGCCCGGTGCAATGACATAGCTCGTCGCCGCTGGCGTGTCTGCTACCTGTTGCGTCAGGCCGACCTCTCATACCCCCGCATCGGTCTGATGCTCAAGAAGCATCACACCTCAGTTCTGTATGGCGTTCAGGCTGTTGAGGCTTGCATTGCCGACGCCCAAGAGGTGGCGGCATGACCCAGCTTACAAAACGCGAACAGGCCTGCCTGAATTCCATCATCCGCCTAACCACTTCAGATGACGTGACGCCTTCGTATCGCGAGATTGCCGACGATTTGGGCCTCAAGTCTGTTTCCGGTGTTGCTGTCTGGATCGGCGTTCTCGAAAGCAAGGGCCGCATCCGTCGCCTCAACAACCGTTCCCGGTCCATTCAGGTCATCAACCCCCTCAGTGTCGAGCTTAACCGTCTCTATGACTTGTTCGGTCGGGATGCGGTTGTGAAGGCGGTGACGCAATGACCGTATCAAGCCTAGACGCCTATCGCGCACTCATTGCTTCGAAGCGGGTTGAGTTCCAGCCGACAGGCTTAACGCGCCTTCCAGCCTTGAACAGCCGTCTCAAGCCTCATCAGGAGCATTCAACCGTGTTCGCCCTGGAGCGCGGCCGCGCTGGTTTGTTTCTTGACACCGGCCTAGGTAAGTCATTCTGCGCCCTGGAATATGGCCGCGTTGTTGTGGAGCATACGAACAGGCCTGTACTGATGCTTGCGCCGCTGGCCGTGTCATCTCAGCACGAGCGAGAGGCGGAAAAGTTCAGCATTGATGCGAAAGCAATTCGCGATCCATCCGAGATCACTACGCCGCGCGTCTACATCACGAATTACGAGCGCGTTCACCTGTTTGACCTGTCAATTTTCGGCGGGGTAATTCTTGACGAAAGCTCTATCCTTAAGGCGCTAACGGGCAAGACATCGCGAAGCCTGATCGATAGCTTTAAACAAACGCCATTCCGCTTGGCATGCACGGCCACACCGGCTCCTAACGATCACGTCGAGCTTGGCAATCACTCTGAATTTCTCGGCGCCCTATCTGCCACGCAGATGCTCACCCGCTTTTTCCTTCATGACAGCGCCGATACGGGCGAGTGGCGCATGAAGGGGCACGCCGTAAAGCATTTCTGGGAATGGGTGTCTTCGTGGTCACGCTGCATCAGCAAGCCCTCTGACGTTGGCTTTTCCGATGAAGGCTACATTCTTCCCGATCTTCTGGAACACACCCACATTGTCCAGATTGCCCGCGATGCCAATGGCGAGACTGACAGGGACGGTCAGGGCTTTCTTTTCCGAATGCCTGATACATCCGCTACGTCGATCCACAAAGAGAAGCGCATCAGCCTATCTGACCGCGTGGCGAAAGTCTCGGACATCGCCGGCAGCAAAGTGACCGATCCATGGGTAATCTGGTGTGATACCGATTATGAGGCCGATGAACTGGCTCGCGCATTGCCCGATGCCGTCGAGGTCCGCGGCTCAATGTCTCCGGACGAAAAGGAAGAGAACCTTGTCGCGTTTTCAACGGGTCAGGCCAGGCAGATCATCACCAAGCCAGGTCTGGCTGGGTTCGGTCTGAATTGGCAGCACTGCAACAACATGGCGTTCGTGGGCCTCAGTTTCTCCTACGAGAACTATTACCAAGCCGTGCGCCGCTGCTACCGCTTTGGCCAGACACGGCCTGTCAATGTGCATGTCGTCTGCGCCGATACTGAGGCGAACATTCATAGCGTAGTCAGCCGCAAGGCCGGCGACCACGACAAGATGAAGACTGAGATGGTCAGCGCTATGCGCCGTGCCATGCGCATCGAGCATGAAACCCAAACATATAACCCGACCAAGAGGGCGTCTTTACCGACGTGGCTGTCAGCATGATCATGGATCAATACAACGGCAAGAACTTCACCGTGATCAATGGCGACTGTGTAGAGTTTGCCATCGATATGCCGAGCGATACGATTGGCTTAAGCGTCTACTCTCCGCCTTTCGCCCAGCTTTTTGTTTATTCCGATATCGATCGGGATATGGGCAACGTGAAAGACGAGGCGGAGTTCATTGAGCAATACCGCTACATTGTCCGTGAACTTTACCGCGCCACGAAACCGGGCCGCTTGACCTGTGTACATTGTTCGGACCTGCCTCGCACCAAGGCTGCGCACGGCACATCTGGGCTTTACGACTTCCCCGCAGATATCGTTCGCGTGCACGTGCAGGAGGGATGGACCTTCCATAGCCGCATCACGGTTTGGAAAGACCCTGTGATCGAGATGCAGCGCACCAAAGCGCATGGCCTGTTGTACAAGACCATCCAGACTGACAGCACCCGTAATCGTCAAGGCATGGCGGATTATGTGCTGGTGTTCCGCAAGACGCCTGATGATGAAGCGCAGGCTGATAAGGTTTCGCAAGACAAGCGCCTATTCCCTGTCGATACATGGCAGAAGTGGGCGTCTCCGGTATGGATGGACATCAACCAGACCAATGTCCTGAACGTCAAGGTCGCGCGCTCTGACAAGGATGAGCGTCACCTTTGCCCATTGCAACTGGATCTGATTGAGCGCTGCATCTATCTGTGGTCCAATGCCGGCGACGTGGTTTTTTCGCCGTTCACCGGAATCGGCTCCGAGGGCTACGCCGCGCTAAAAGCGGGCCGCAAGTTCCTCGGCACAGAGCTTAAGCCGGAATATTATCGCCAGGCTGTCAAGAACCTGATCGATGCCGAGGAAAACAGCGCCACCCTCGATCTGATGGGTGCAGCAGAATGACCTCACGCATTTCCGCATCTCAAGCACGCGATATCTTGCGCAGCACCCTCCCAAAGCCAAAGGCTAATTACGGCAACATCAAGCACCAGGTGGAGGGCATCACCTTTGACAGCAAGGGCGAGCTTAACCACTGGATGCACTTGAACCTTCGCCAGGCGGCCGGTGAGATTTCGAACCTCAAACGTCAGGTTCGTTTCGTTCTGTGCCCGCCTGTCAGGTTGGTTGGTGAGGATCGCGCCTCCGCCATCACATACGTCGCTGATTTCCAATACGAAGAGGACGGCAAGACGGTCGTGGCTGATTACAAGGGTTTCGACACGCCGATGGGCCGCCTGAAGCGCCGCCTGATGGCGCATGTTCATGGCATCGATGTGCTGGTCGTCACCAAGCGTTCTCGCGGTGCGGAAAGCGAGGAGGCGGCGTAATGCAACTCGACCTATTCGCCCCACCACCTCCGCCGCCGGTTGTCTACGTTCCGCGAGAGCGCCGGCAAGTCATGACCAAGGCCTATGGCGAAGATTATGCCATGGATATCTATGTTGAAGATCCTGATCCATTTGAGATAGAGGTGCGTGGCATCCCGGCGCTTATCACGCGCGGGTTCTGCACCTATGCGATACGTCCCGCTGGTTCGCTGTTTTGGTCTGAAACCGGATTCCGCTCTTTCGGCATAAATGTCATCGATCGGGATGAGGTCGCTGAGTGCATCGAAACGCATTTGGCAAAGTCAGGCAAGATAGAGCGCTGGTGGCCGCGTTACGTCCTGTGGTGGCGTCAAAGTCTCGCCTTTGAGCTAGAGATGACCGCCCGCCTCGGTCGGGCTAACATTTGGGATCAGTGGGGACCGGAGAAGCACGCAGAGGCATGGGCGAACCATGACGCAAAGCAGGCTGAACATATGGCCCACATGCTGGCTGACGGCATAGACCCGAATGAGGTTCAGAAGCCTGTGCACTTTAAAGGCAAGTGGCCGCGCTTTGATATCGCGAGGTTGGCTGCATGAGTGACCTCAAGATCAACTCCTACCCTATGCACATAGGCGACTGGCATAGCGGTACATCCCGAATGAGCCTTGCAGAGGCCGGCGCCTATATTCGCCTGTGCAACCAGTATTACCTCGACCAGGGCGATGGTTGGACGGTCAACGAGTGCCTACGCCTGTGTGCGGCTATGTCTCGTGACGAGCAGAAAGCCGTCAAGAACGTGCTGGCGTCCAAGTTTGAGGCTGTCGATGGCGGTTATCGTCACGATGGTATGGATAAGCGCATTGCGGAAATACAGGCGGCGTCGGAACGAAACCAAGAGCGCGCCCGACGCGCAGCCAACGCCCGGCATCACGGTAAGCAGTCCTCAGAGGATGCTGCAAGCAGTGCTGCAAGCAATGCTCCAAGCACACAACAAGCAGTGCTTGAGGAGTGCGATCCAAAAGCCAAAAGCCAAAAACCAGATAATAAGATTGATGATGATGGCGCGAGCGCGAGTGATTGGCCTGATCTCGATAAGGTCCTGTCCGACCTCCAAGCCTCCGCTGGCATGACCCCGGCGGAGTGGCAGGCGCACACTGCCCGGGTCCTGATCTCATGGCGGAACAGCGGGTTCAGCTACCGGCTGGATGTAGTCCCGACCGTTAAGGCCGTCTCGGCCAGAATGCACCACGCCCCGAAATCGTGGGCCTATTTCACGGATTCGGTGGCCCAGGCCTGCGCCGACCGAACGAAAATCATTCCGCTGCCTGATGCGCAGCCGCCACCGCCCCGACGAGGTTACGGACCGGCAGAAGGTGAGATCAAGGCAGCGTTACGGAAGGCATTGGGATGAACGACAACGAGGAAATTCTGGAGAAATTCGAGGCGATGTACCTCGTCTACAATGCGCGCTCCCCGCTGGTGGGCGATGCCCTGGTCAAGTACTTCAGCCAGTACTCCGAGGCCTTGCGTGGCTGCACTGTTGAGATGTTCGACCGCGTGCTTCGCATCTGGCAGTACGAGCGCGAGAGCAAGCGTTTCCCGTACCCGAATGAGCTGAACGAAATCGTCCAGTCCCTGCGCAGCCGTGCCGATGAGCCTGTGGCCGAGGCCTGGCATCAGATCAGCCGTCAGGAATACGCCGACCTCACTCTGCGCGCAAAGGTGCGATACCTGACCATCCTCGCGTTTGAGTACCGCAAGGCTGCTGGCCCTATGTTTGGGCCCGGCAAAGGTGAGGGGCCCGCAAAGCCCGAAGCGTTCGCCAAGTGGTCACCCCTTGCCGAGCAATGCGAAGCCGAGTGCCGGCGCCTGAGCCAGCAGCTCAGCGGCTACGACGACGGCAAGGAAGCCGTGTTTCAGGAGCCCGTCATGCGTCTGGTGGCGTCGCTGCCTTTTGGTCGATCAGCTGAGTTCATGGAGGCGGCACAATGAAAATTCACATCGAGACAGAAACGCAAATACCGTCGATGGAGCCGATTGTCGGCAACGTTTACCCCAGAATGGGCGGTCGTTCACGTCAGGCAGGCGAGATGATGATCATCTTCGCGATCAGCGATCCAGCCAAGCAAAAGGAACGGTTCCAGTATCGAGGCCGCATGGCTTGCGTGATGGTCATTGATCCAGATGGAAACATCGTCGGCGCAGATTCGTACGGCATGAGCTATTTCGATGGAAAGTGCCCCATCGCTTTCGTTGAGGGCTTGGAAGATATCGACCTGACCATGAGGACCATCTGATGGCAGAAGCCGCTGAACACATCGCCGCACTGGCTGACATCATCCGCCGCAGAGGCCCGACCGGCATGAGCCTGGGTCACCAAACAATCGCTTGGACCAAGCAGTGCTGGCGCAATGACGCAACCCGTGAGGACGCGGAGATCATCATGCAGGCGTTTCCGCGGGAGGACTGGAGGTGACTGGTTTCCCGCACATCAGACTGACATCGGAACAAGTCGAGGGGCGCTGGCAGAAGGCCAGCGTTGTGCGTTGCTCGCAATGTCATCGCGATAGATCGTTCCCCAGGTTCCCAGATCATCTGACTGCCAAATACCTCCAACAGCGAGGATATCAGAACCCATTGGACGGAAAGTCCATCACATGCCCGGAGTGCGTCTCAATGGCCGAAGAAGAGAAGAAAAAACTGACCCAGAAGCAGGCGGCATACCTGCATTTCAACAAACCGAAGGAGAAGCCCATGGCAGACGCCGTCAAGGCCGAAGCGCCCCGCCAGCCCACACGCGAGGAAAACCGTCGCATCAACGACGCCCTTGAGGAGCATTACGAGGTCGCCAAGCAATGCTACCGCCTGAATTTCAGCGATGAGAGTTTGGCCGGAAAACTCAACGTGCCGCGCGCCTGGGTCTCCGATATCCGTGACAGATTCTTCGGACCGAACGTCAGCGCGTCAAAACTGGAGGCTCCGGCAAAGCTGCGGGAATACGAGGCTAAGCTGAAAGAACTGTCCGACAAGGCGTTGGGCCTGGCCCAAGAGGTTGAGGACACACTGAAGTCCTTGCAGCAGTACCGCGTCGGCCTTGACTACCAGGGAGTGGCGTAACAGCGATGGCCAGTAAGAAGCGAAACCGCAAGGCCCGCACTACCATCCCGACGCCTGCCGAGATGCGGGCTATACGTGAAGCGCAGGAACAGGCACGGAAGGACAGGGAACTTATGAAAACCGCGGAGGGCAAGAAGGTCGAGAACTGGGGTCCGAACATGGAGGGCGGCCTATACGACTACAAGCGCCACGTCGGCACTCAGATGACCCGTGATGATCGTGGCAAGCCTCGTGGCATTTGGCGCACCAACCCGTTTGTTGCGCTAGCCACCCGTGACACGATCACGCAGGACGAAGGCAACGCGGGAATGGATTACCTGCGCTTCCATGCGTCATCTAAAGGCTTGGAGGGACCGCCAGAACCGGCCGGCGCTCCCGACCACACAAAGGAATGGGGCAAGGAAGACCGCAAGCGCTATTACATCCGCCTGTGCGCCGCTGTTCTGGCCCTAATGACGATGCGCTCTCGCCAACTGATCAGCGCTTTCGCCTTCGCGCTGATAGAGGAGGATCGCCCCCTTGAATGGCGCGGCATCATCGAACATGAACTTGGCGAGAAAGACCCGGCAAAGCAGGTTACCCGCTTTCAGGTTATGTGCGAGGAGTTGATTGAGGTTATACCAAAGGCTCGGAAAGAATTGCGAGATTTCTACGACAGGGCCGCTTGACCAAACATTCGAATAACCGTACAAATACCTATCATCGCACGGAAACGTGTGACACGAACAATCACCCCGCAGGTTCACGCCTTGCGGGGTTTGTCGTTTCTGGAGGTCGGCATGAGCAACCCCAGCCACAAAGCCGCCTCTCACATTAACGCCCTCGCCAAGAAGCATTATCCCAAGCGGGGCAACACAGTCACTCCGAAGCCATCATCTATCCCGGAAGCTGAGGCAATGGGTAGCGTGAAGACGAAGGCGTGACCTAATAGGCCAAGAAAGGCACCGACATGCCTGATAAGCCATTGACCCCAAAGCAACAACGGTTTGTTGACGAATATTTGATCGACCTGAACGCCACCCAAGCAGCTATCAGGGCGGGCTATAGCGGCAAGACGGCTTGTGAGATAGGTGTAGAAAACCTCAGAAAACCTCAGATAGCCGAGGCCATAGCCAAGGCACAGGCGGCGCGTGCAAAGCGTACCGAGATCACTGCCGACAAGGTGCTTGCTGAGCTTGCTAAGGTGGGCTTTGCGAACGCTTCAGACGTGGTGAACTGGGGCACCAAGGAAATCGCATTCGGCTACACCGAGGATGGCAAAAAGCTTGCCCCGGAGGATCTGGGTGATGCTGCTGTCGTCCGTTATGTCGAGGCTCCGTTCGTGGAGCCCATAGACCGCGACGACCTTCCGGAAAACATCAAGGCCGCAGTGTCCGAGGTCAAACTGACCCGCGACGGTTTCGCGATCAAGATGCACGACAAGGTGGGGGCTCTGGAAAAGATCGGTCGCCACCTTGGCATGTTCAAGGACAAGATTGAACTGACTGGCTCTGAAGGCGGCGCAATCAAGGTAGAAACCAAGACATGGCGCGAGATGCTGCGGAAGGAGCGCGAGTAGCCTGTACGGCGCTGACTAATCCCGCACTTTATGACTTCTGGGAGCAAGTCTTTCTCGGTGAGGTCGATACCGCTGTCCTATATGGCGGGCGGTCCAGTTCGAAGACCCGTGACACGGCCTGCCAGTTAATTAGACTGGTGGACCACGTACCGGCCAGGATGCGGGTCCTATGTATCCGGCGTTTCCAGAACCGTATTCAGGAGTCGGTCTACACCGAACTGAAGTGGGCGATTAATCACCTGGGCCTGGCGGATAAGTACGACGTCCAGAAGACGACGATCATCCATAAGGCCACGGGTTCGGAGTTCATATTCTACGGCATTGAGCGCAACCTTGAAGACATCAAGGGCACGTCCGATATCGATATCCTATGGGTGGAGGAGGCTGAAAAGCTAACCGAGGATCAGTGGACCGTCATTGGCCCGACGATCCGTAAGGAAGACAGTCTCGCCATCCTGCTGTTCAACCCGAAATTCGTCACCGACTATGTGTGGCAGAACTTCATCGTCAAAACCCCGCCGCACTGCCTCGTCAAGCGGATCAACCACGACGAAAACCCGTTTCTGTCTAGTAAGGCGTTGCGCGACATCGCTGCGATGCTTGAATCGGACCCGGAGAAATTCGAGCACGTCTATGGCGGCGTGCCGCTGGGCGATAGCGAGTTGTCGATCTTCAAGCGTCGCTGGCTTGAGGCCTGCGTCGATGCGCATAAGGTTCTGAAACTCAGTCTGACTGGTAGGTCGGTAATAGGCTTCGACCCCGCTGACGCTGGCGAGGATAACAGCGCGACAGCTGACAAGGTTGAGGGCGTGTTTGTCGATGTCGGTGACTGGGCATCGGAACAGGACCAACTGGTGCAGAACGCCAAGAAGGTCTGGGCCAGGGCGAGGAACATCGGCGCCACGGTTTCGTATGACACGATCGGCGTCGGTGCTTTCGTCGGCGGCTACATCGATGAGCAAAACGAAAAGGAAGGCGCTAAGGTAGAGCACTTCGCATTCCATGCCGGCGGCGCTGTCATGGACCCGGACAAGCCTAGCGACCCGCAGAACGCGAACAGCCCGTTGAACAGCATAGAGTACCTAAACCTCAAGGCTCAGGCCTGGGCCAACACGGCCCGCCGGGCGATGCTGACGTTCAACGCTGTGACGCGCGGCCACCCCATCAAGCCGGAGGACGTTCTGTCGTTCGCGTCTGATATGGGCAAGGCAAAACTTGACGCGCTATTCACTGAACTCTGTGTGCCCTGGTGGGTCGAGACGGAGGGCAAGAAGCGTGTCGTTCCGAAGGCCAAGCTCAAGAAGGACTTGGGCGTGAAGTCCCACAACCTGGCTGACGCGGTGATCGCGGCGGACAACATTAACATGTCGGGCTCGACGTTCACGTTGGCTAACCTTTAGGAGCGCGAATGGGCGACATCATCACCTTTGCCCGCGATACCCTGACCAATCTGGTCAGCCGCATGGGTACGGATCGCGACAAGGGCGCGGCGTCATTCTATGGCCGGTCGGTGCTGGATGATGGCCAGATCGCAAATGCGTACGCCGGCGCCTGGCTGCCACGTAAGATTGTTGATGTGCCGGCGTTCGATAGCGTTCGGGTGTGGCGTGACTGGCAAGCAAAGCCGGACCAGATCGAGGCCATTGAAGCGGAAGAGCTGCGCCTCAACCTGAAGGCCAAGGTCTTTGAGGCCCGCACAAAGGCCCGCCTGTTCGGCGGCGCTGCGATCATGATCGGCACCGGCGATGTGGTACTGGACAAGCCGCTGAAGCCCGAAGGCATCGGCAAGGACGGATTGAAATACCTCACGGTCCTGTCGTGTCGAGACCTTGCCGGTGGCGAGATCGAGCGAGATCCAACCTCGGAATGGTACGGCAAGCCAAAATACTACACTCTGTCTAACGCCAATGGGCAAAGCCTGAAGATTGACCCGTCCCGACTGGCGATCTTCATGGGGGCGCAGATAGCCGATCCCAGCCTGTCGCCACCGACTCATTCGGGCTGGGGTGACAGTTGCCTGCAAGCGGTTCTGGATGCGGTCAAGCAGGCTGACAATACCGCGGCGAACATCGCAACGCTCGTTTTTGAAGCCAAGATCGACATTATCCGCGTGCCGGATTTCATGAAGAACCTGGGCGACAACGCTTATCGCGAGAAGATCCTTCAGCGCTACACCTTGGCCAATACCGCAAAGGGCATCAACGGCACGCTGATGCTCGACAAGGAAGAGGAATACGAGAGCAAGTCAACGTCCTTCGCGACGTTGCCTGACGTGCTCGACCGCTTCCTGCAGATCGTCTCCGGCGCCGCCGATATTCCGGCTACCCGGCTGCTTGGGCAGGCCCCGGCCGGTATGAATGCGACGGGCGAGAGTGACACGCGGAACTATTATGATCGCATCTCATCGATGCAGCAGATCGAGATGACGCCAGGCATGGCCCGCCTTGATGAATGCCTCGTTCGTTCCGCATTGGGCAGCGCTCCACCTGAAGTGCATTACAACTGGGCTCCGCTTTGGGGAATGTCCGAGAAAGAAAAAGCCGACGTATTCAAGACCAAGGCCGATGCTGCCCGCACCATTGCAGGAACCGGCGGCGCGAGTCCGTCTCTTATGCCGATCGATGCTCTCTCGGATGCTTTGGTGAATGAGCTCATCGAGGATGGAAGCTTGTCTGGGCTTGAGTCGGCCATCGAAGAATACGGCAAACTTTCGGAACAGGAAGATGATCCGACTGACCTTGAGGCCGCCGTCACACCAACCACGCCTGAGGCTGTTGCCGCCAATGATGCCGCGCCTCGGTCTTTGTATGTGCGCCGCGATGTCTTGAACGCTGGCGATATCATCGCATGGGCCAAGGGGCAGGGTTTCGACACGACACTGCCGGCCGACGATATGCACGTCACGATAACTTACAGCCGGGCACCGGTCGATTGGATCGCAATGGGTGAGAACTGGAGCGGCGACGATAAGGGCAACCTGACCATCAACGCAGGCGGCCCGCGTATGATGGAGCAATTCGGCAAGGCCACGGTCCTGTTGTTTGCCTCGTCATCTCTGTCGTGGCGTCATGAAAGCATGATGCGCAATGGCGCTTCGTGGGATCATGAAGAGTACCAGCCACACATCACCATCTCGTATGACTTCGACGGCGACATCTCAAAAATTGAGCCGTATCGCGGCGTGATCAAGCTTGGGCCTGAAATCTTTGAGGAGATCAAAGACGACTGGCAGGCTGGAATCACCGAGGAGTAATCCAGTGCAATTCACAGACGCTGCAACTGTCGCCGGCACGCGACGGACTGATGACGGCTACCTGATTGCTGAGGCTCGTGCCGTTCGCACAGGCATCCAGCTTTATCTCGGCTCCGAAATGGATATGGCCGACAAGGATGTGGTGCGCGTCTATCGCCCGCCAGAAGAGGTCTTTGCCGACGCCAGCCTGCGCAGCGCCTCGCACATGCCCGTCACCATCGATCACCCGAGGGATCAGGTTTCAGCTGACAACTGGAAGAAACTGGCGGCCGGCGAGGTCAGTACGCTGGCCAAGAAGGATGGGGAGTGGGTTCAGTTCCCCCTGATCCTGAAGGACTCGGACGCCATCGGCGCTTTCGAGGCCGGTAAGCGTGAGCTTTCCGCTGGCTATACCTGCGTCATCGACTGGACACCTGGCACGACTGCTGACGGCCAGGATTACGATGCGGTTCAACGCAACATCAAGTTCAACCACCTCGCGCTCGTGGATCGGGCGCGCGCTGGTTCTCAAGCTCGCATTGGTGACAGTGCGATTTCGTGGGGCGCTGCCCCGATCACCGTAGCAGACGAAAGGAATCCGCAAATGCCGGACAATCTGCGCAACGTGATGGTTGACGGTCTTTCGGTTTCTACGACCGATCAGGGCGCTCAGGCCATCGAGAAGCTGACCAAGGATCGGGATGCCCTGCAAACCCGTATCGCCGACGCCGACAAGGCCCACAACACGGCCATCGCCACTAAGGACGAGGAAATTGGCACCCTCAAGGCCGACCTCAAGAAAGCCCAGGATGCCGCCCCGAAAGCCACTGATCTCGACAAGATGGTGGCTGACCGCGCCGCACTGGTCGAAACCGTCAAACTGATTGACGCCAAGATCGACGTCGCCGGCAAGTCCGACGCCGATCTTCGACGCGCCGCTGTCGTGTCCAAGCTCGGTGACGAACTCGCCAAAGATGCCTCCGACGCTGAAATCGGCGGCATGTTCAAGGCCATCGCCAAGGACGCCAAGCCGACTGACCCGTTCCGCGCCGTTGTCGGTGATGGCCTGAAGGTCAATGGCGACCTGCGTGCACAAGCCGACGAAGCCCGCCAAAAGCACATTCAATCGCTTCGTGACGGGTGGAAATCGCCCGTTGACGCGGCCTAAGCGAGGGAGATCAGCACATGGCTGTTGTTCAATCCACCTATTCGACCACGCGTCCTGTCGGGTACGCCGGCATGATCGCGAACGGCGAAACCAGTAACCGCATTAGCCGCACCATCGAGGATTCGGCTGGTGTGGCTTTTGGTAAGCCGGTGTTCCGCGGTGCTGGTGACCATGGCGTTACTGCCACACCGTCGGCTGCCCTCATGGGCTTCACCATCGCCAACTACGCCGCTCCGCCGGTCCAGGCCAGCGGTGTTCAGTCTGATACCTACCCGCAATACGCCACCGCCGGCATCCTGACCCAAGGCGAGATTTGGGTCAATGCTGGCGTAGCTGTTGCGGATGGCGATCAAGCCTACGTCACATCTGGCGGCGTCATCACCAACGTATCGACCTCGAACACCATCCTGACCGGTTGGTTCTTCCAGGACACCATCAGCGCTGCGGGCCTTACCCGCGTCGCGAAGCGCTAAGGAGGCGCGCACATGAAACCCATGCAGTTCGCCGATGCGCAGTCCGCTATCGGCTTCGTGACGCCCGCATTCTACAATATCGAGCGCACGATCTATCAACGCAAGTATCCGTCGTTCGACTACGCCTCGCTCATCCCCGTGATCACCGAGGGTAGCGAATGGGCGCGCGGTACCCTGTTCCGTTCGTCGGACGCCGCCGGTACGGCGGAATTCTTGTCGGGTAAGGGCTTCGACATGCCTTATGCCGATGTGACCCGCGATCAATTCCTCAAGGGCTTCGAACTGGCCGGTATCGGCTACGAGTGGTCCCTGGAAGAGATCAATGTCGCAGCCGCCGAGGGCCGCAATCTGACCGACGAGAAGGCCTCTGCATCACGCCGCATCGCCGAACAGATGCTGTGGACCGTGGCCATGTCCGGCACGACCGAAAAGAACTGGACCGGCCTGATCAACGACGCGAACGTCACCTCGACCGTAGCGCCAGCCGATGGTACGAGTTCGGCAACGGCCTGGGCTAGCAAAACCCCCGACCAAGTGCTGCGGGACTTCAACGCCCTGATCACCAACCAGTACCTGGGCACGTCGGAAACAGCGATTGCTGACACGGTCCTGTTGCCTTGGGCGGTCTTGAATAGCATGGCGACTACCCGCCTCGGTTCGAACGTGTCTGACACGATCCTCCGGTTCCTTCGCGAAAACAACGCGTATACAGCCGAAACAGGCCAGCAACTGACCATCCGCTCATTGCGGGCACTCAATACGGCTGGCGCATCTTCGTCGGGCCGTGCCGTCGCGTATCGCCGTGACCCGGAAGTCCTGCGCTTCCATCTGCCCATGCCACACAAGTTCCTGGCCCCGTGGCAGAAGTCGTCCATGTCATACGAGGTGGCCGGCATCATGCGTACCGGTGGTACGGAAATCCGCCTGCCGAAAGAGGTTCGCTACCTCGACGGCGTTTCCTAAGGAGCGCGCCCATGTTCGCAAAGAACGTAACCAACGGGCCCAAGGGCCTGAACACCAAGGCCGGCGTCATCGAATTAGCTGCAGGCGAAGTTTCGACTGATGTCGAACTGGAAGAAGCCGAGTTGAAATCGATGAAGGCCGCCGGCTGGTTCGATTTTAGCGCCAAGGCGCCGAAGTCAGACGCCTCTGACGAAGCCACCAAGGCTGTGGAGTAAAGCGTAATGGCTGGGTATGGCGACGACGTTGGTTTCAATGCATGGCTGTCCGACAACGGCTATGAGTTGACCTCCGATGCCCCGACCGTCGCTGTCCTCCGTCAACGGGGATCGACTTACATTGATGCTACCTACGCTGCCCGGTTCGTCGGTCGCCCCACCGGCGGCGTGGCTCAGGAACGCCAATGGCCGCGCACCGATGCATCTACGCTCTGGACCGATATTGGACCTGACGTCATCCCGGCTGCTGTGGTCGAGGCCAGCTATCAGGCAGCGTGGTACGAGGCGAATAACTCCGGCGGCCTCGTGGCTGGTGGATCGGCCGCATCTGGCGTCAAGCGCGAAAAGGTCGGCTCAATTGAGGTGGAATATCAGGCATCGTCGTCATCCGACAGCTTTGCGGCTAGCCTGACGCCGCTCATATCGACAGTCGATGGACTGCTGGCGCCGTACCTGCGCGGCGCTTATAGCTGTCCCGCAATCCTCGTTGTGTGATCCGTGGCCGACTTTTACGACCGCGCATCAACTACCGCTTCTCGGTTGCTTACGAAATTCAATCAGGCTGAATACATCCTGTCTCGTGCCGGCATCGTTATTCCGGCTCAGAACGAATGGGACGAGCCGACGCAGTTGCCGCCTCAGACGTGGACGCTTTACGGCACTTCAGATGCCGTGGAAGCCAAGTACGTCGACGGCGACGTTGTGACGGCATCGGCTCGACAATTGATGTTCGCAGCCTTCGATGACGTGATCAAGACCGGCGACGTGCTGACGGTCAACGGCAAGGTTCAGACTGTGCTGAAGATCATGCCGGTGACGGAGCGGAACGTCGCCTGGGTCGTGTTTGTGGTGGGGTGATCCATGCCGAAGCCGACACTTCAGCAGCAGCTCGATGCCCTGTTTGACAAGCTATGGCCAGAAATGGCCCAGGCCTTCCGTGAGGCCGTTGCCGAGATCCGGTCACGTATCACACTCAAAGTGCTGATCGATCGGCTGACTGCTGGCGACATTCAGGGCGCGCTTGAAGCGCTGCACATCGACCGGGCCGCGTTTTACCCGTTGGAGCAGGCTTTGACCCTGGCATACCAGTCCGGTGGGGCTATCGTGTCGCAGGCAATGCCGTTGCAGCGCGAGGCCACGGGCGCCCGCGTCGTGATCCGTTTCGACATGCGCAACCCGCGTGCCGAGGCCTGGCTGGCGGAGCGATCGTCACAACTGGTGACTGGCATCGTTGACGATCAGCGCGCCTCTATCCAGTCCGCACTTGTCGAGGGCATGGCAAAGGGGCAAAACCCGACGACAACGGCGCTTCAGGTCGTGGGGCGCATCAACCGCGCCACAGGCAAGCGGGAAGGTGGCATTGTCGGCCTGACCAGCCAGCAGGCACAGTACGTCGCTGCGGCCCGTCAGGAGTTGCTCAGCGGCGATCCGGCGCAGATGGCGAACTATCTGGCCCGGAGCGACAACACCCGCGATAAGCGTTTCGACAAGGCTGTCAGGGCGGCAATGAAGGCCGGAAAGCCTCTGCCCGCCGATACGGTCAATGCGGCAGTCACGTCCTATGAAAACAGGATGTTGAAGTACCGCGGCGATCTGATCGGAAAGACAGAGACATTTGGCGGGATCGCGGCATCGAAGCACGAGGCATATGCCCAGGCCATTCAGAGCGGGAAGGTTCTGGCCAATCGGGTCAAGAAGCGCTGGAAGCACTTCCCGAACGAGCATCCTAGGCTTTGGCATGAGGCCATGGCCAATGTTGAGGTTCCGTTCGACGGGCTGTTCAGCCTGCCAGACGGATCGCAAATGGCGTTCGCACATGATCCTACCGGCGGCATGAAGAACAACGCGGGCTGTCACTGCCAGACGGATTACTTCATCGACTATTTCGAGAGCCGGGCCTGATGGGCAGCTTCGTTGACGATATCGAAGCCTTCATCGCCAAGGCTGAAAAGCGGGCGATGGCTGTATTTCATGGCGCGGCACAAGACGTGGCGGAGCAGGTAATAAGGCCGGTCAACGAGGGCGGTCACATGAGAATTGACACTGGCTTCTTGAGGGGCTCGTTCATGGGGTCGCTCGAATCCATGCCGTCGATCAACCCGAACGCCAGGCCGCCATCTGATGCCGCAAAGAACAGCTTCCCGTCCAATGCGGACCAGATCAACCTAGTGATCGCAGGCGCCGGCTGGAACGATACGATTTACATGGGGTTCACTGCCTCGTATGCCCGGCCTCGCGAGTTCAAGGACGGGTTTGTAAGGCTCGCGGCTCAAAATTGGGATCACATCGTCTATGATAATGTACTCAAAGCTATGAAGGCGTATCCGTAGCCTCGTCCCTGATCATAACCATAGCCATTTGAAGGGCGTCTATGTCGCGCAGGGCCGTGGCGATGACGGATTGACCAAGTTTAGTACTGACGGTGCGGCGCTCCAGTTTCAGGCGGATTTCCTGAAGCAGTTCATACACCTGATCGTCTGTCAGAGGCGGATTGTCGGTCATGTCAGCCCATTACCACACGCTGTCCATGCCGGATAGCTGACACACCGGATATGATGCATGACCGAGCCGACCGTCGAGCAAAAGATATGGCAGGCGCTCAAGGCTCGCGTTTTGACGTTGCCGGTCTTCTACCCACAGGAAATGCCGCTCGATGACGACTTTACAAAGCCGGTCGATGGCAACGGCCCGACACCTTACATCGAGGTCCGTCACCTGCCGAACAATTCGACCCGCATCCTGATCACTTCCCCGGGCCCGCACGACCGGCGCGGCCTCATTCAGCTGACCCTGTGCATTCCCGTTTCGATGAAGCGTTCATATGAACAGGTCAAACAACAGGCGGGCGATATAGCCGCTTGGTTCCCGTGCGATTTCAAGATGTCGTTCCAGGGCGTCACGGTTCGCGTCGAAAAGGCGCCAGACGAGGCCCAGCCCTACCGCGAAGATGGCTATATCCGCGTGCCAGTCACGGTGAACTACCAAGCTTACGCATAACCCACTCCGGCCTGCCGGTTTAATCGCCCCGTCAGTTTCTGGCGGGGTTTTTCTTTGACCTAAAAGGAACTCAGCAATGGCACTTCAAAAAGTTGCCGGGGAAAAGCTCTATATCGGCGGCGTCCTCAGCGATAAAGCGGCGGATTTCGTCGCTTCTGACTTCTCGTCCCAAACCTGGACCCTGATTGACGGCTACTCGTCCCGGCCTCCGATTGGTGATGAGGCTGTCGAAATCGCGACTGACCTAATCAATCGCGGCCGCACAATCGTCCAGAAAGGCACGCGCCGTTCTCCCACAGGCGAGCATCGCTTCGCCGCTATCGCCAATGATGCGGGGCAAGTAGCCATGAAGGCGGCGGCCTCGTCTAACTCGAATTATGCCTTCCGCCTCGTGAAGGATGATGCGACCTCGAAGACCTCGACCGTAACCATCACCATCGCCTCTCCCGGCGTCGTGACCTGGGCCTCTCATGGGCTTCAGGATGGAAATACCATCTCGTTCACAACCACCGGTGCGTTGCCGACCGGGCTTACCGCGGGGACGACCTACTATGTGAAGTACGTCGATGCCAACACCTTCCAATTGGCGGCTACTTCAGGTGGCACGGCTATTGTGACGAGCGGCACGCAGTCGGGCACCCATACCGCTACCGCCATGCCGAGCGGGACGACGCTCTATTACATCGGACTGGTTATGTCGAAGTCAGATCAGGGCGGCGAGGCTAATACCGCATCGATGCTGTCCTTCAACGTCGCGCCTAACAGCAACATTGTTGAAGTGCCGGTCGCGGCCTAACCCACCGGCCCGCCAGCCGTTGAAACGTCGCGTCTCTCCGGGCGCGGCTAGGGGTGGTGTGTCGGCGCCACCCCGCCCTCCGACAAGGATAGTGAAATGGATATTTTTTCATTCGAAAAGGACGCCTCTGCAATTAAGGCAGGGCAGTGGGTGAGCGACATTCCAGGCATGGGCGATGCGCGTCTCAAGGTGCGGGGTATGAACAGCCCGGCCGCGCTGGCACTGCGCTCACGCAAGGAGCGAAAGGTAGGACGTGATGGGCGCGAGCGCGATGGCTCACTCAAACCTGCCGAGCGCCTACGCATTACATGCGAAGTGCTTCATGAGGCGGTTCTGATCGATTGGGATGGGTTGACGGAAGGCGGAAAGCCTCTTCCATACAGCATAGAGGCTGCGGGGAAGTACCTTCTTAACCCCAACTTTGAAGCCTTTGCGGATGCAGTGACCTATGCCGCCGGCGTTGTAGATCAGGGGCGGGGCGAGACGAGCGAGGATTTAGCAAAAAACTCGAAAGCGCCGTCCTCTGGAGACTAGAGCACGGCGAAGCCTACGATTGGTTCCTTCAGCATGACAGGGAGCCGCCCGATGACATTTTGCCCCCTGAAATGTTGCCCGGTACTGAAGATGTCTATCGGGCCTTCTGGCAGATAACATCAGACAGGCCTGTTGCGTTCGACCTGGGGTCAATTCCATTCACATCGATTGACCGTTGGGCGGCGCGATACGGAATCACCGATGCAGACGATTTCGACATCTTCGCCAAGTTGATCAGGCGCATGGACGTTGTCTACGTCGAAAAGCTTAAGCCTAAACAACAGTAGCTGAGTCAGGCCGCGGTCAAAGACTTGACTGCTAACTCGCCTTCACGCTCGCGCGCTTTGGCGAGATCGTGACGAGACTGCATCCGCATGAGTGTATCAGCCTTGACGCCGAAAGCGTGTTCAAAACGGATCGCCATATCGGCCGTAAGGGCGGTGTGACCGTTCAGGACATTGCTCAGGTTTTGCCTGGAAACACCGAAGTGTTGAGCTAGTTCTTTCACGCTGTAACCATAAGGCTCCACAACTTGGCGCTTAAGCCACTCGCCAGCATGAACATAAATGGATGGGTGAATCTTGATAGCCATCAGTGATAATCCTCTAAATCGAGATCGGTGATGGTGTCATCATCGGTAATTGTGAATGTCAGTCGCCAGTTCTTCGTCACGGTCATGGCATAGGTGCCCTTGCGGTCACCGGTTAGTGCGTGAAAGCTAAAGTTTGGAGGAACATCAAGTTCCGCAAGCCCTGACGCCGAAACAAGAAATGCAATCATGTCGATCACGCGATCGGCCTCAATAACGCCTTTCACCTTTCCCTTTTCGATAAGGTTGCGCAACGCCTTGTGCGTGATGCTTTCGATTTCCATGTGTCAACTGATACACGACACAGGTATCCGTGTCAATCGGTAATTGACACGAAATCTTCCACCCCGCCCTAACCGGCGGGTCTTGCTATGGAGATAGTTCATGGACATGGCTGCCCTTGGCATCTCCGTAACAAACAAGGGCGTAGATACAGCCAAAAAGGAATTGGATGGGCTGGCGTCGAGCGCAAAAAACGCTGAGCTGGCAAGCGAGAACCTTACCAAGGGTGCCACTCGCGCCGCCGCTGGCCTAAAGGCGGAAACCGACGCAGCCAGGTCCACGGCCGGGGCTATGCGCGACTTCGCCATGGGTAGCGATAAGGCGGCAACATCTCAAGGCGCCCTTGCCAAGCAGGTTCTGGCCGTTGGAAATGCTCATGCCATCGCCGCCCACAATGTCGGCAATATGACCCAGCAGTTGATCGACGTAGGCACAACGGCCGCCATGGGCATTAATCCGCTCATGATCTTGATCCAACAGGGCGGGCAGATCGCTACCGTCTATGCCGCTGCCGGGGTGTCGCTCGGGGCGTGGGCCACGCAGTACGGCCTCATGTTGGGCATTTTGCGCAAGGTGCCCATAGCAAATGCTGAAATCGTGGCGTCAAACGAGGCTGTAGCGCTCTCAGCGGCACAGGTAAATGCAGCCAACCTAGCCTTTGTGCCGACTTCACAAGCGGCAATTGCTGCGCGGGCTGAGATGGCGGCGGCCAACGTAGCGATGGGGGAGACCGCGACAGCTGCCGCTGCGGCTGAAACTGTTGCGCTCACTCCATTGCTTCCGATTATACTAGCTGTAGCAGCAGCGATTGGAGTGGCGGCGGGGGCATTTGAGTTATTCAAAGCCGATACTGACAAAGCGGCCAACAATGATGCTTTCATCGCGTCGCTTGGTTTATCAAAAAAAGAACTCAAGGAACTCAAGAACACGTCGATAACGACCGGTGATGTTCTCAAGGGTTTTTGGCGCACCATCGATTCAAACGGAATGGTCTCAAAGACGTTTACCTCTATCAAAGAGGTAGGCGTGGGGGCTTTTCGTGCTGTTCTGGAGGGCGTTGAGTGGTTCGTAGCTGGCGCTTACGCAGGCCTTCAAGCGGTTGCCCATGCCATAAAGGGTGTGGCTATGGTCGCAAGCGGCGACTTCTCCGGTTTCGATTATTTCAACCACTCGCTGGACAATCTGATCAGCGACACCAAAGCCGCGAAGGCGTCGATGGATCAGTTCTGGGCCTCGGTTCAGAAAAATACCATAGCAGTCAACCATGAGGAAACAGCGGCACGCGCCGCAGCTATTCGAGCCGATGGGACCGCCAAGGCAATCAGAGCTGAGCGAACCGCGAAGGAGGCTTCTGAAGGAAGCGCGACCACCGATCCAAAATGGACTGTTAATGAATACTGGAAGCAAGGCGGAAAAATCACATCGTGGGACAAGTTCACTCAATTAGGCACAGTTAGGCAGGTAAATGAGCTAGCGAGTTCACTTGCCAATCTTCCGAAACTGTTGACGCCGATTCAGGACGCGTTTGTCTCTTTCGGTCAGGCGGTTGGTCAGAGTCTTGGTCAAGCAATAGCCTACAGTCAGGATCTGGGTGATGCTGTTGGCGACATGTTCAAGAAGATGTGGGCTCAATATATAGCCAACAAGATTTCAGACATCTTCACCACTATTGGTAAGGCTTTCGGAAGTTCAGGAAGTAACAATTGGCTCGCTAGTGAGGTGTCCAGTTTTTTTTCGGGCGATTCCACATTGAAGGCTAACGCACTTGGCGGTGTTTATTCCAGCCCGTCACTGCATTCCTACGTCAACGGCGTCTACGACAGGCCACAGACCTTCGCCTTTGCCAAGGGCGGCGTCTTTGCCGAGGCGGGCCCTGAGGCCATCATGCCGCTGTCTCGCGGCTCAAATGGCAAGCTTGGTGTAACAATGAATGGTGGAAATTCCTTCAACCCTCGTGAAATGGCCATGGCCTTCGTTGACCATCTCAGTGCCGAACTGGATCGACGCGCTGCCTCATCGGCTCAGTACTCCAATGCCGCCAGCGCACAGGCCGGTGTAGCTGGGGCGCAAGGCGGAAGTGCTATGTCTATCGCTCGTCAGGCGAAGATCAGCCGGAACAAATTGGCATGAGCATAACGCTTCCCGAGCTGCCCGACATGTCGGCATTTACACCGACGCTCGTCACCTATTCCAATGACCTCAGCGGCCCGTTGGGAGGTCCCACACAGCGCTTGTTGCGCATGGGTGACCGCTGGAAGGTCGCGGTAACGCTGGCCCCTCTGCCGCGTTTGGAGGCGGACGCATGGGCCGCGCTTCTGATTGCCGCTTCTCGCGACACAGCCGTGCTGAACTGGCCCCAGCCGGAAGGGGGCGCTGGTTCGCCGGGCACGCCCGTGGTTTACGGCGCTGGCCAGTCTGGCATGACTCTGACCATTGGTGGCCTGACAGCGGGGTACATGTTCAGGGCCGGTCAGATGATCAGCTTTATCACCGATGGGCGGCGCTACAGCCACATGGTCATGACGGGGGTAACCGTGGCCAGCAATGGCCGTATCGGGCTGTCCATATTGCCCCTGCTGCGCGTCTCACCGGCTGACGGCGACACTGTGGAGGTTGAGCAACCCAGCATCGAAGGTCTGATCGATCCTGACGGCCTGACCATTCCTTACGGTTCCGGCGGCATAACCTCCCTCGGCTTCACCCTGACCGAACAGAAATAGATTTCGAAAATCACTGCTTTGCAACCCGCCCTAACCGGCGGGTTTTTTATTGGAGTAATGGATGACGCTTGACGCCACAATGAAGGCGGCGCTGCAGAGCGATGTCATCGGCCTGTTTGTCGCCGTCGAGATCGTTCACCCGGCGGGCACGATCCACCTGCTGGACGGCGCGGGCTTCATGGTCTTCGGCGGCAAGACCTTCTATGGCCATGTCAATGGCGTGGGGTCGCTCGGCACTATCGATGTCAGCGAGGATTCCACTGGCGGCGATGACGCGCCAACCCTGACGATCGCCATCCTGCCTTCTGACGCCACTGTGGCCGGGCTCTATGCCATCCCGTCGGCGCAGGGTGCCGCGGTATCGCTGTGGATCGGCTGTTTCAACCCCGCGACCGGGCTTGTGGTGGGTACTCCGGACCTGCGCTTTAGTGGCGAGGTGGACACGGTTCAATGGGTGCAGGCCGATAGCGAGGGCTCGGCAACGGCCCTGACGTTCGAGATCGTCTCAGCGTTTGAGCGCTTCTTCGAGGTCGATGACGGGGCGCGACTGGGTGACAGCTTCCACCAATCCGTTTGGCCCGGCGAACTGGGCTTTCAGTACTACTCCGACATTCTCGACACCATTCCCTGGGGCACGGCCGGCACCCGGCCTGCGCTCACTACATCTTCCAGCTAAAATTCATGGACCTTATCTATCGCACAGCCTGCGCGGAACAAACCGTCGCGCAGTACATCGACGCGCGCTTCGAATGGGGCCGCTATGACTGCGCCCGCATGACGGCGGCGCATGTCAAGCGCATGGGCCACAAGGCGAGCCTGGCCATGTTCGGCCATTACAAGTCGTTGGCCGGGGCGAAGCGCGCCCTGACCCGCGCCGGTTTCGACAGCCTGGAAGCCGTGCTTGATGCTCGCTTTGCACGCATCGCTCCGGCATCGGCCTGGGTGGGGGATATCATCGCCCTCCCGGGTGATACCGACATGCCAGCGCTGGCGGTGAGGCTGACGAATGGCCGCGTCATTTGCCTGGCGGGCGAGGGGTTTGTGATAGCGGAGCCGGTTGAGTATGTCGCGGCCTGGCGCATTCCCTATATCGCCGTGAGCGCTACCTGATGGCGTCGGCAGCGATCGCAGCGATCAAGATCGTGAAGGCGGCCTGGACCATCTACAAAGGCTGGGCGGCGACCCATGCCATCGCCGCCTCCGTGGCGAAGCTGGTTGTGACCACGGCCGCCAGTTCACTGATCAGCAAGGCCCTGACATCCAAGACCAAGGGCCTTGGCTCTTCCGGTTCGCAGACCTCCTTCAGCGCCGATACCGATGCCGGAATCCCGTTCGTGCTGGGTCGCAGCGGTGTGGGCGGCGATTGCGTATTCAAGTATCCGTTCGGCCCGAATAACAAGCACCTGATCTTCTTTGTGGCGCTGTCGGCCGCGTCGACCCCGACCGGCGTGCAGGCCATCGAAGCCTTTACGGCCAATAAAACCACGGTGCCTTTCACCGCTTCGACCGGCGCGGTATCCGACACATCCAACGATTTCCACTCGCGCATGTGGATGAAGACCCAGCTTGGTCTAGGGCCTTCCCCGGTCATTCCGCAACCGACCGAACCGGCGACCGATAGTTCGTGGACATCCATCTGGACATCGGCGCACAAGCTTTCGGGCTACTGCGCCGCCGCCTGGGATATCGAGTACGACACGGATGTCTACTCGTCGGGTGAGCCTACGCCGATCTGGGTCGTGCAGGGCATCAAATGCTACGACCCGCGCCTTGACGACACCTACAGCGGCGGATCCGGTCCCCAGCGCATCGCTGACCGGTCCACCTGGACCTATACCGAAAACCCCTACCTCCACGGCCTGACCTATCTGCTTGGCTACGAACAGAACGGGGTCCGTATCGGCGGCGTCGGGATGGCGGCGTCCGAGATCGACATTGCCTCCTATGTCGAGGCGGCGAATGTTGCTGATGCCAATGGCTGGAAGGTCGGGGGCCGGATTACCTCGACCGACAGCAAGTGGGAATGCCTGAAGGCCATCCTGAAAGCCGGGTCGGGCGAGCCGCTCAAGATCGGCGGCATGGTGTCGTGCCGGGTCGATACGCCTCGCACCTCGCTGGCCACGCTGCAAGCCGACGATCTGGCCGGCGAAATCAACATCATGGCGGTCAAGACCCGCCGTGAGCGCAAGAACAGCATCATCCCGCGCTACCGCTCGGAGGCCGATAACTGGATCTATGTGTCCGGCAGCGCCGTGTCGGTGTCGGAATATATCGCCCTGGACGGCGGCCTTCGTCAGCAGGAAACTGAATACACCCTCTGTCAGGACTCGACCCAGGCGGGGCAACTGGCGGCCTATGATCTGGTCAATGCGCGTGAATTCGGCCCGGTTCAGATCGCCTGCAAGCCTGCCTGGATGGGCTACAAGCCGGGCGATTGCATTACGCTCAACCTGCCGGACATGGGGCTTAACAATCAGAAAGCCCTGATCACGGCGCGGGATATCGACCTGACCACCGGGGCGGTATCGCTGACATTCCAAACCGAGACGGATGGCAAGCATGAGTTTGCCCTCGGATCGAGTTCAATACCGCCGGAGACGCCGGGGCTGTCCGTCCCGAACTTCCTGTCCACGCCAGCCCCGGAAAGCGGGCAGTGGAGCGCGGCGCTGGGCACGGATACGGCGGGCATTCCGTCGATCGTCGTCACCGGTTCGGCCTCGGACTACGCGTTTTGCCAGGACATCGTGGTCGAATACCGCGTCACCGGCGCTACGGCATGGACCATGTTCAGCGCATCGCCGCGGACAGCCACGTCGATCACGATTAGCGGTCTCGGCGGCAGCACGGCCTATCAAGTCGCGGTCAGTTACAAGTCGATCTACGGCGTCACGGGGACGCGGCTTGTTCTCGATGCGCTGACTACCGGCGCCAGCACTGTCGATACGATTCCGGCGGAATCCATCACGGGGCAGATCACGGGCGATCAGATCGCCGATGGCGTGATCGCCGATGCTATTGCCGATACGATCGCGGATGTTCAGGCGCAGATTGATGAGGCTCAGGCTGAAGCGTCAGATGCTCTGGAAGCCGCCACCACGGCTGAGGCTGATGCGCAGACCGCCATAGCCGCAGCGGCGCAGGAAGCCGCCGACCGGGCCGCTGAGGTCTCTGCGCTTTCCGCCAGCCTTCAGGCGCAGTTGGATAGCGTGGCGGCTCAGGTCGCTGAACTGAACGACACGGCGGAATATGATTCCGCCACCGCCTATGAAGACGGCGATATCGTCAAGTTCGACGGCGGGCTCTACAAGGCCATACAGGATGTACCGGCGGGGCACGACCCGACCGAGACGGACTATTGGACGAAGATCGGCGACTATGCCTCGCTGGGTGACGCGGTTATCGCGCTTGCCGCTCAGGTCTCGGATCTCGACAGCGAGGTCACCGAACTGGATGGCGAGCTGACGGCCGAAATCACGTCGCGGGAAACCCTGGCTGCGCAGCTGCGGGGTACCTACACCGGCACCGATCCCTCCGCCTTGTCGCAGGGCCTGGTCTATAACGAAAAGCAGGCGAGGGTCAGCGGGGATGCGGCCAACGCGTCATCCATAACGGCCCTGTCGTCCACCGTCACGGCGCTGCAAGGCACGGTGTCGGGCAATTCGACGGCCATCACCGCCCTTCAAACCACGGTCACCAATCAGGGCACGTCGATCACAGCCAACAGTAATGCGATCACCTCGCTTACGTCGACCGTGGCCGGGAAAGCTGATGCCTCTGCTGTCACAGCCCTGACCACGCGTGTCACCGCAGCCGAAAACAGCATCACCAGTCTGTCCAGCTCAGTCACAAACCTTAGCAGTTCGCTAGCGGACAGCGGCTCGCAAAATCTCGCTTACAATCCCTCGTTTGATGTCGGGTCAGGCACGGTCGCAGACGGGTGGGCGAGCTCTGCTACCGGGCTGACCGCGACCTTCACTATCTCCAGCGGCACTTCCTATGACAGCAACGCCGGCAAGTCCCAATACATAACCTCAACCGGGTTCACAACGACCGCCTATGCGGACATCCGAAGTGGCGCGGCCTATTATCCCGCAGTCACGGCGGGCGTCACCTACACCTGGTCGGCCTATGTCCTAGCGACCGCTACCGTTCAACACCGGCTGTATATCCAGTTTCGAAACTCCTCAGGGACGGTCCTCAGCACACCCACGTCCGCTCTGACGGCTGCAACCGGCGACTGGCTTCGCATGTCTATCAGCGGCACGGCGCCGTCGGGTGCGGTTGAAGCCATTCTTTACCTGCGCACCTATGGTCTGACGACGACCGCCGCCACGGCGTCTGTTTATTGGGATCGCGCCCAATTCGAACAAGGTTCGTCCGCCACCGGCTGGCGAGACAACAAGCTTGCCGATGCTGCCGCGCTCACCGCCCTAACCACGCGGGTGACGACGGCTGAAGGTACGCTCACCACTCTTTCAACCTCAGTCACCAGCCTGACCTCGACAGTGGCCGGCAAGGCTGACACTTCCGCCCTGACCGCCCTGACCACGCGTGTCACCGCAGCCGAAAACAGCATCACTTCGCTGTCCACGTCGGTCACCAGTCTGCAAAGCAATCTCGCCTCCAGCGGCGGCCAAAACCTGCTTTACAACCCGGGGTTCGATACAGGCTCCTCGCCTACGGCCACCGGCTGGTCCGCCCAAACATCAAGCGGCGTAACCCAGACGACAACGCTCATAAGCTCGGTCACCTATGATCCGGGTGGCTTAGCTCAGCGCTTATCCGGCACAGGATTGTCGGATTCCCTCTACATGGGTCTTTACGTGCCGAGCAGCACCTATTGGCCAACCGTCGTTGCGGGCAAGACCTATACCTACTCGATTTACGCGGCTGCCGGGGGAGGGCTGCGCGGTCAGATAATCATTCAATGGCTGCAGAGCGACGGTTCCACGGTGATATCCACCGTCTCGCTCGCGCAGACAACTGTAACCGCCGCCTGGATGCGCCTCACATTGACGGTTACGGCTCCCACCGATGCTGTCTACGCTCGTTGTTATGCCCGCTACTACGGCAGTAGTTCGGTGTCCTCCGGTGTTGGGTACTTCGACTGCGCTCAGTTTGAAGAAGGCTCTGTGGCCACGGCCTGGCGGGACAATCCCAAGGTCAACGCCGCCGCGATCACCGCCCTGACCACCCGGGTGACTACGGCTGAAGGTACGATCACTTCGCTGTCCAGCTCGCTGACTTCTTTGAGCAGCACAGTGGCCGGCAAGGCTGACACTTCCGCCCTGACCGCCCTGACCACGCGTGTCACCGCAGCCGAAAACAGCATCACTTCGCTGTCCACGTCGGTCACCAGTCTGACCTCGACCTTGTCGGACGCGGGATCGGAGAACCTGCTATACAACCCGTCATTCGACGCAGGCACCGGGACCGTTGCCGACGGATGGACCTCGTCCGTGTCCTCCGGGGTGACAGCAACGTGCGCCATCGTGGCATCCGACCTGGATGCCGACGGTAAAAGCCAGCGTGTGGTGGTCGATGGGGTGAGTAGCAGCCTTGTGGCTGATCTGGTGACCTATCCATCCGCCGCCTATTATGCCGCCATCACGCCAAGCTCAAACCATACCGGGTCGGTCTGGTACAAGGCCACGTCGGGGCTGCGGATATATCTGATCCTGAGTTTCGGAACCGTCAGCGGGGATACCTTCACGACGGTTCAGAATTTTTCTGGCACCGCTGTTGTCACGACGGGGTCTGGCACGTGGCAAAGGTTGAGCCTGACAGCGCTCGCGCCAAGCGGCGCAACCCATTGCCGTCTCTATTGCCGGACACTTGGCGGATCTACTGCCACCTCCGGCACGGTCTATTGGGACCGTGCTCAGCTGGAGAAAGGCGATACGGCGACGGGGTGGCGCGACAATAGCCAGGCCAACGCCGCTGCGCTCACCGCGCTCACCACGCGGGTGACGACGGCGGAGGGGACGCTCACCACCCTTTCGACTTCGGTGACCACCCTGTCTTCCACCGTATCGGGCAAGGCCGATGCGTCGGCAGTCACCGCCCTGACGACCAGGGTCACTTCCGCCGAAGGTACGATCACTTCGCTGTCGTCCTCGGTATCGTCGCTCTCAACAACGGTCGGCAGCCATACATCCACCATTACGACGCTGACCAGCACCCAGACCACACAGTCCGGCCAGATCACTTCGCTGCTGAGCCGCTGGAGCGTTCTGGTCGATAACGATGGCAACATCTCAGGCATCGTCCTGAACAGCAGCGGCGCGACCAGCAATCTGAATCTGTTGGCCAGCAAGGTGACCATAGGCGACGGAACCACATCCGTGCAGCCCTTTACGGTATCCGGCGGCATTGTCCAGATGACGAACGTGATGGTCAGCGGCACCATCGGCGTGAACAGCGCCGCGAGTTTCGTTGACCCGACCCAGCCCACGCTGGCCCTGCGGTCGCGGGCCCTGGCCTCGTCCAGCTGGGATACGACCGATTTCAGTACCCTGTCCAACACCTACCAGCCCGTTTCCGGGTCGAACGGCAGCTGGATCACCATCGCGGGCAACTGTCTGTTCCGAAACAATTCATCGACCACGGACATCAAGAACCGGGTGCGGACCGGTTCGGTGAGTTTCCGCGTCGATGCCTATGGATCGGTCGATTACGATCTGTCCATCTGGTACCGCATGAATGGCACGGGCGGATATACCTTCCTGGCCCATGCCACGGACAACTCCTCAGCCTATGGCAACGTCTCGGTGGGGTGGGTGGGGGATATCACCATCGCGGCGGGCGACTACATCCAGTTCTACCTGGGTATCTGCGACAGCAGCGGCAACATCTTCAATACCGGCAACCGGCAGTTCGTCAATGCAAAGATCATTGTCGAGGCCACCAATTTCTAACCGAAAAGGAGAGACCATGACCACCTATTCCACAGATGACCGCAAGGCCATGCTGGCGCAGATCGCGACTGAGCGGGACGCGCTTTACCAGGACATCCGCGCCGATCTGGCGGCCATCATCGCCAAGATGGACGCGGCCAAGGACGCCGCCCTGTTCGCCGATGGTGATGAGCCGCAGTTCTTTCTCCTTCTGCGCAACTCCGCCGCCGCCTACAATATGAACGTCCCGGCGAAGACGACCGAGGAGGCGACCAATGACTGATGCGGCGCAAATTGAACGCGCTCTGCGCCTCCAGATCGAAGCCCTGACCTTCCAGCGCAACAAGGCGCAGGATGAGGTGGCCGAACTATACGCGCAGAAGCAGCAGCTTGCGGCAGAACTGGCGGTTCAGAATGCCTATCTGCAGGGTAAAATTGCCGAACTCACGGCTGAGCTGGCCGAACTAAAACCGCCGGTTATTGTGGCTGAAGTACTTGAAGCGGCTGAATGAGGCAACCCTCCATCTCTGAATACACCCACCCGCTTCGGCGGGCTTTTTTATGCCTGCGGATACGAACGCCATGAATGACACACCGGTTTACCGCTTGCCCATCAAGCAGGGCGCCGACTTCAGCTACACCTTCCGGCTGTTCAAGGTCGATGTGCAGGGCCGCGTAACCGACGAAATCGCCGACCTGAGCGGATACACCGGCGCTGTGTCGGAGCTGCGGAAGGCCCCAGGCGCGCCGCTGTTGGCCACGTTCGATACCACCATCGATGTGGGAGACGGCTCAGTCACCATCGCGCTTCCTACCCCCCAGACCAATGCGCTCGATTTCACAACGGCGCGGCTCGACATCTTCCTAATTAAACCGGGCGGCAACCGAGACAAGGTGCTTGTCGGCGCCATAACTTTCGAAAGGAGTATTACCCAATGGCAGGAATAAACTCTGTCGTCATGGCGGTCCCCGTCATTCAGGGCGCACCGGGGCGCTCGGCCTATCAGCTTTGGCTCGACGCCGGAAATGAAGGCACCGAGGCGGACTATATCGCGTCCCTGAAAGGCGACAAGGGGGATAAGGGTGACACCGGTGCTGCCGGGCTTTCGCTCGCCACGGCCGTTGGCCTTTCAATCGCGCTGGGAGGGTAATCATGCGCAAATTATTCGTCGGCATTGACGCCGGCACGGTCGTCTTTGTCCCGACAGCCAAGACATTCACCTTCAGCGGCATCAGCGGCTTTGACCCCCGCCGCGTGATGATGATCACCAATTTGACGCGTGGCAAACTGGTCTACCTGCCGCAGGAGACAACCCTCGGCGGGACGTGGGACGGTCTTGTCAGTGACGGCGGCGTGCTGACCGTTACCCTCGACGTGACGGCGCATTCTGCCGGTGACCGCCTGCAGGTGATTTATGGCGATGCCACCGACAGCACCACACTGATCGGCGTAGCTGGCGACAGCCCTCCGGCGCTGGCCACCAATGCGTCAGGGGTCGTAGGCTGGCTTCGCAAAGTCGTGGATGTGCTGCTGGGCACACTCAAGGTCCAGCCGCCGATACCGGCGTCGGTTGTCGTGGGGCAGACTAAAGTCGCCACCACAGGCACGGCTGTACAACTGGGTGTCGGCGCACTGGTCAATGGCGTCGTTATCACGGCCCGATCCACCAATGCGGGCAAGATATTCGTCGGGGGCGCTGCTGTCACAACGACCGATGATGGAAGCGGAAACGGCTATCCCCTGGCAGCTGGTCAATCCATCTCCGTGGCGTGCGCCAACCTGTCCAATCTTTCGATCAACGGCACAGCCGGTGATTACGTCTACTACGCCGGAAACTAACCATGCCAGCACCAGCGATACCCCCCTCAGTACTCACTTCCCTTGCCATTGCTAATTCGGGCGGGGCGATCATCGGCGCGACGCCGGGCAGTCAGCGCATCGCGGTTCCCGTCCCGTCGGTCTTCAGCACGTCGGACATGTTCCTGCCATCTGACATCAAGTTTACCTCTTTGGACGGCGGGCTAGGCAGTTGCGACTATACGTATTGCAACTATACCGCCGAACAGATTTTCGACCTGAAATCAACGGCCCGGTCGAGCCCCGCGAATACCTATTGGGTTGATCCGGTTTCCGGCTCCGATTCTAACGCCGGCACGGAAGCGGCGAACTTCCAGACGCTCGGCAAGGCCATCGCTACTGGATCGGCGGCGGCTTCACCCTTCAAGGTCAGGCTGAAGGGCGGCGGGGCCTATACCCAGGACGCCGTGAAGACTAAGAATTTCACGAACAACAGTTCGAGCACGACCTATGATAGCGTCGTGGACTTTTGCGTCGAGTTCTACAACGGCGTATCGGTCATCTCCTCGCATGCCGATTTTGCAACGCCTAGCCTGTACACCGGTGCGTCCTATACCTACGCCATCGCCAATACGATCGCGGATAATGTGGTGGATCGTGCCCTTCTCGATGAAAACGGCTGGGATACCCCCATGAACTGGGTGCCGTTCGTAGCATCCGGCGATCTGCCACCGGGCAATAACTGGTCCACTGATGGTACGACCGTCTTGATCCGGCGCGCCGATATGGCCCCGGTCACAAACCTGAACACCCGCATATTCGATCAGGTGCGTAACTTCCGCCTGACCAATAACATTTCTGTCGGGCTCTTCCCCGCCACGGATAACGACTCATTGGTTGTTATCGGCGGTGGCGCGATGAACGGTCCTATAGATATGCTGGTGAGCAGTTCGGTCACGGACAAGACGCCACGAGCGTTCGTTGCTAAAAACGTCACGGCGTTGAGTTACAACAAACGCGGCTCCGGATCCGGTCGATGCTGGAGCATCGACGGGCTTCATGGCATTGTTTGGCTTGAGAATTGCTGGGCAGGTCATGCCAAAACAGATCATTTCAATTTCCATTGTACACGCGGCGCCCTTGGAACGGGTGCGCAATCGGGCGTTAATCAGCGTGTCGTAATGCTTAACTGTCATGGTGACAAAGCAGGCATCGATTTGCGACCTCTAGGCCTGACGCAGCAGAATAGCTGCAATGGTCCGACCGCGCATGAAGACGTTAAGGGCTTCAGCCTTGGCGGATCATACGGTCACACGAGCGGCGGCACGCTGCGCAATATCGGCAGCACGAAGTGGTTCACAGCCGGTGAAATGTTCCAAGACTTCGGTGAGCGCTCGACCGGCTCGACCTTGCGGCCCACCGCCATACGCGCGCAGGACGCGGCGGACATCTACGTGTTCCGGCCAAAGTTCGGATTGATGCCGAGTAACTCCTACAGCCTCGTCAACGCTGGCACGGGCGTCGTTGCCAAGAAGGATGTCTTCCCCAGCGTCTGCCAGACGACCGGCACTATTACAGACGGCTACCAAGCCGCGTAGACCGCACAAGGGCCGCGCATCTGGGGAACACGCGGCCCTCGGCACTCCGCCCCTGCGACGAGGGCGTCTGACAGGCTACCACATCAGCGCAGGGGTTTGTCAAATTACCAACTTCTGACCGCCTCCGGGCGGTTTTTTGATGCCCAAAAGGAGGGCGATATGAAAATCATCGACAATTGGAAAGCCACGCTTTCCTCCTACTCCGCCATAGCCCTTGCCGCGTCAACGGGTCTGGCCTCGCTCGTGGCGACCTGGGGTCAGGTGCCGGACGAACTGAAGGCGCTGATCCCGCAGAAGTATCTGGCCATCATCACCGCCACTGTTGCAGCCGCTGGCTTCATCGGCCGCTTCATCGATCAGCCCCATGTCACGGCCTCAGCCTCTCCGGCGTCAACCGCTGCCGCCGTGGCTGAGGTAGTGGCTGATCAGGTGGTCGATCAGGCCGCGGATGCGATCGAGGACAAGGCTGCCGATATCGTGGCGGACGCCAAGGCCAGCATCATCAAGGCGGTGACGAAGTGACCCTCTATGACCTCCAGGGCCACCTGCGTGCAACGGGGCGCTATAGCGGCGCTCTCGATGGGCTGTGGGGCCGCCTGACCGAGGCGGGCGTCCTCCTCCTGCTCAGCGACGGGCCTGACACTGTTCTGTCGGATGAGGACCTGCGCAGCGCCGCCAAGCGACAGGGCCTGACCTTCGCGCAGGTCAAGGCCGTGACGGCTGTGGAATCGAGCGGCGCGGGCTTCTTTGCGGGGCGACCGCTGATCCTGCCGGAACCGCACCGCTTCTCGAAGGCCACCAAGGGACGTTTCGACAAGACCGACCCTGACGTGTCTTATCCGAAGTGGGGCACCAAGCCCTACCCGAAGACGCAGGATGGCCGCTATGACCAGCTGCTGCATATGATCCGGCTCGATGTCGATGCGGGTTTCGCCAGCGCTTCCTACGGCCGGTTCCAGATCATGGGCGAGAACCACGCCTCATGCGGCTATTCCACGCCCATGGCCTTCGCGGAGGCCATGGCGCGGGACGAGGTCCACCAGCTTCTGGCCTTCGAGACATTTCTCGTGGTCACCGGCCTGCTGGGTAAATTGCGCGCCTGTACCGCTGATCCGGAGACGTGCCGGTCGTTCTGTAAGGGGTACAATGGCTCGGCGTATCAGGCCAATAACTACCACACCAAGCTCGCGGCGGCGATCAAGAGGTATTCGTGATGCCAGCCGAATCCGAATTTCTGAAACCCATATCCGAACAAGCTCTGAGGGAAAGTGAAATTGTGGCCATGCGTACCCTCTCAGGGCACATCGAGAGCCTTGTGAATCAGATGGGTGTACTCAGCTCGGATATGCGTGAGGTGCGGGATAAAGTGATTCAGTTCGAGGCCGCTAAGTTGGAGGTGCAGATCAATCAACTGAGAAGCGATCAGTTAAGCCTGGCGGCCCGGATTACTACGCTGGAGCTTGCCAAAGCATCGGCCACGGGAGCTAGGACGCTGGCCCAAGAGGTGCGGGACTGGATGCCTTACGTGTTTGGTCTGCTGGGCCTGGCGGTCTTTTATTTCAGCCAGCATCCGATCGGCTGATTTCGGTGTGGGGCGGCGAGGTGGTGGCCTTAAATATTGTCGATCTTCCATTCCCGGCGAACCCCATCCCGGCCAGCATATTTTATCGAGCTGGTCCCACTGAGTGTGAAATGCAGCGGATGGGGCCCGAAAAACTTGAGCGGTCTCCCACCGAAAAGCGGGCCCCACCCAGACAATACCGCCAGACTTCTGGGCAAGCCCTTGAGAGCCATTAGGTTTTCATAGTGGCGCGGGCACAAATAGACCTGCAAATCGTCAGCTCCATCCTTGAGCAGTAATTTGATGTCGCGACGAACACGATTGACGATATGGCCTGGATCAGACATTGCGCCTACCCTAAGGCGCCATCACCGAGATAATCTTAGGCGCGCCTGGCGTTAGCGGTTTGCCGTCAGCGAAATAGTCGCGGCCCGCTACCGAGAAAATCCCTCGCAGGACGGCATCACCCTCCGCAAAGTGCAGTCTCCAGTCACCTTCAATTGAGACGCACCTGTCCTGTGACAGGATGATTGGACGCTTGCGCATGGGATGACTCCGTCTTTTGTGTTCCCATTTTGTTCTTATGGCGCGAGCGAGTCAAGATGCTATGATTGCCTGATGAAACGTGACCCTATCGAATGGCTGCTGATCGCCGCTATGGCGGTGTGTTTTGGCGTGGGTCTATGGTTTGGGCTGTTCGGTCATTGAATACCGGATCGGGGCCAGAAATCTTTTACACTGACCTCGTAACCCATTGATTTGTCTAAGGTGCAAATCATCCATTTTTACCAACAAGTATCTGATTTTAAGGAAAAAGCCGGGGCTTGGGAAGCTGCTGCTCTACCATTGAGCTACACCCGCAATCACAAGGTAAGGTGCTAGTGCCATAAGACGGGCGACAGCGTCAACGGATATTGGCGTATAAAAAAGTCCGGCGTAGGGGATACGCCGGACTTTTCTTTTTACACTTTAGCTTGTCCAGCCACCGCCGAGGGCACGGATCAGGCCGACTGTGGACTGGTACTGCGCGGCCCGGACCTTAAGCGCCTGGCGCCGGATCGTCAGCAATTGACGCTGGGCGTCCAGCACCTCAAGCTGCGATGACGAGCCGTTGGTGTAGCGCGACTGCGACATGGCCAGGGCCCGTGTGGCGGCGGAAACCGCCTGATCCTGTGCCGTCTGCTGCTGCTTGAGGTAGGTCAGGTCCGATAGCTGGTCCTCAACATCGGAAAGCGCCACAAGCGTGCTTTGCTGATAATCGGCAAAGGCTGCATCGAGGCCGCCTTTCGCATAGTCGATACCGGCATTGCGGCGGCCGCCGTCGAAGATGGCCTGCGCCAATATGCCGGTCAGCGACCAGGTCTTCGCCGTGTCCTCGAACAGATTGCCGAGGTCGCCGGAGGCATAGCCGCCGGACGCCGTTAAGCTGAGGGTCGGGAGCCAGGCGGCCTTGGCGATGCCAACACGCTTTTGCGCCGCCAGCAATGAAGCGTAGGATGCCGTGACATCCGGGCGGCGTTGCAGCACATCAGCGGGGATGCCGGCGGGGATTATCGGTACGGCACCGGCCCACGGTTCGCTTGACCAGGCAACGGCGGTGATATCGAATGTGCTGGCGGGTTCACCGAGCAGGACGGCCAGGGCATGGGCCAGTTGTGCACGCTGCTGATCAAGCGCCGCGCCCTGGGCCTCCGTAGAGGCGACTTCGGCCTGCATCCGCGCCACATCGATTTCGGCGACATCGCCCTCCTCGAAGCGGCGGGTGGTGACATCGAGACTGCCGCGATAGGCCTTGAGCGTATCGTTGACAATGGCGCGATCCTCATCCAGCGCGCGCAGGGCGAAATAGCTTTCGGCGACGCGCGACTGGATCAGCAACTGAGTGTCCTTCAGCAGGGCTTCGCTCGATTGCGCGTCCAGTTTGGCAGCGGAAGCAGCCTTCGATAGCCGGCCAGACAGATCGACCTCATAGCTGAGATCGAGACCGAGGCCGTGGCCCGTCGCTGGCTTTTGCGAGCCGGGGTTGAGCGTAGGGGTGTTGGCGCCGGTGGCCGCCTGATAGCCGATCCCCGCTTGAGGCCACAGATCGGCCTTTGACGAGCGGATAAGGGCCTGGGCCTGCTCCAGATGCGCCGAGGCCAGCTTGATCGTGTTATTGCGGGTCATGGCGCGGGCGGTCAGGTCGTTGAGGACCTCGTCGTTGAAGACCAGCCACCAGGCCGTGCCCTGAGACGGCGCGGGTGAGGCGACCGGTGTGGTGCCGGCAAAGGCCGCGGGCGTTTGATAAGAGGCCTTTTCCAGAGGCGCGGTGGCGCAGCCGGTGAGAAGGAGAGCGGCCAGACTTAAGGTAGCGAAACGGGGCATCTTGGCCTCCTTAATCGATATATTGAACATGCGGGACCTCTTCGGGTTCGCCTTCGCCCTCAAGCGTCGAGGTGTGCGACTTGAGCGGGCGATTACCGGACAGGGCGCGCAGCAGGACGTAGAAGAAGGGCGTCATGAACAGGCCGATGAAGGTGGCGCCGATCATGCCGGAGAAAACGGCCAGGCCCATGGCGCGGCGCATTTCCGAACCGGCGCCCTGACTGATAACCAGCGGCAGCACGCCCATGATGAAGGCGATCGAGGTCATCAGGATCGGGCGCAGGCGCAGGCGGCTGGCGCGGATGGCGGCCTCCAGCGGATTGAGCCCCGTCAGTTCGAGTTCGCGGGCGAATTCGACGATCAGGATGGCGTTCTTCGCCGACAGCCCCACCAGGACGAACAGGCCGATCTGGGTGAAGATGTTGTTGTCGCCATGCATGAGGAACACGCCGATCATGGCCGACATCAGTCCCATCGGTACGATCAGGATGATCGATAGCGGCAGGACGACGCTTTCATACTGGGCGGCCAGCACGAGGAAGACGAGCAGGATGACCAGACCGAAGACGAGGTTGGACGAGTCGCCGGCCAGGATCTGCTGGTAGGTCAGTTCGGTCCATTCGTAGTCGATGCCGGCGGGCAGGGTCTCGGCGGCGATGCGCTTGATGGCGTCCTGAGCCTGGCCGGAGGAATAACCGGGGGCCGGGCCGCCGGAGATGTCGGCGGAGAGGAAGCCATTATAGCGGCTGGCGGTGACCGGACCGGAGGTGTTGTCGACCTTCAGCACGGCGGCCAGGGGCACCATTTCGCCGGTTTTCGAGCGGACTTTCAGCGAGCCAATGTCTTCGGCGCGGGCGCGGTAGGGCGCGTCGGCCTGGACCCGGACGCTGTAGGTGCGGCCGAAGCGATTGAAGTCATTGACATATTGTGAGCCGAGATAGATCTGCATGGTCGAGAAGATATCGCTGACCGAGACACCCAGCTGGCGGGCGCGGGTGCGGTCGATATCGGCGAAAAGCTGCGGCGTATTGACATTATAGCCGGTGAAGACACCCGCCAGTTCCTTGGTCTGCGCCGCCTTGGCGAGGAAGGCCTTGGTGGCTTCGTCGAGCTTCTGGTAGCCGAGGCCGGCGCGGTCTTCGAGCTGGAGCTTGAAGCCGCCGGTGGTGCCCAGGCCAAGCAGGGGCGGCGGCGGGAACATGACGGCATAGCCTTCCTGGATGCCGGCCAGCTTGCCGTTAAGCGCACCCGCAATCGCACCGGCGGAAAGGGCCGCGCCATGGCGTTCGCTGAAAGGTTTCAGCGGCATGAAGACGACCGCTTCATTGGAGGCGATGGTGAAGCCGTTGATCGACAGGCCGGGGAAGGCCAGGGCGTGGGCCACACCGGGCGTGGTGGCGGCGATTTCCGAGACCTTGCGGGCCACGGCTTCGGTGCGGTCGAGCGTGGCGCCATCGGGCAGCTTGACCATGCCGACGAGATAGGCCTTGTCCTGCTGCGGGATGAAGCCGCCGGGCACGACCTGGAAGAGAACGAAGGCCAGGGCGGCCAGACCGGCATAGACGCCGAGCATCAGGCCCTTGCGGCCGGCGATCTTGCCGACGCTGTGGCCATAGGTTTCGGAGGAACGCTTGAACACGTGGTTGAAGCCATTGAAGAAGCCGCCGAGCCAGCGATCCATGAAGCGGGTCAGGCCGTCTTTGGGGGCATTGTGGCCCTTGAGCAGCAGGGCAGCGAGAGCAGGCGACAGGGTCAGGGAGTTGATCGCCGAGATCACCGTCGAGATGGCGATGGTCAGCGAGAACTGGCGGTAGAACTGGCCGGAAAGGCCGGTGATGAAGGCCAGCGGCACGAAGACGGCGACCAGAACCAAAGCGATGGCGATGATCGGGCCGGAGACTTCACGCATCGCCTGATAGGTGGCGTCACGCGGAGACTTGCCGGCTTCAATATTGCGCTCGACGTTTTCGACGACGACGATGGCGTCATCGACCACGATCCCGATGGCGAGCACCAGGCCGAACAGGGTCAGCGCATTGATGGTGAAGCCGAAGACATGCATCACCGCGAAGGTGCCGATGACCGAGACCGGCACGGCTAGCAGCGGGATCAGCGAGGCGCGCCAGGTCTGCAGGAACAGGATGACGACGATGACGACCAGGGCGATGGCTTCGAGCAGGGTGTGGATGACCGAGTCGATCGATTCATGGACGTATTCGGAGGTGTCATAGGCGATCTCGTAGGAAACGCCTTCCGGCATGGCCTTTTTCAGCTCTTCCATCGTCTCGTGGACGTCCTTGGAAAGCTGGAGCGAGTTGGCGCCGGCGGTCTCGAAGATGGGGATGCCGACGGCGTTCTTGTTGTCGAGCAGTGAGCGCAGGGCGTAGTCGGACGCGCCCATTTCAACGCGGGCGATATCGCCGAGGCGGGTGACGGCGCCATCAGCGCCGGTCTTGACGATAATGTTGCGGAAGTCTTCTTCGGTGGAGAGGCGGCCCTGGGCATTGACCGACAATTGCAGGGTCAGGTCAGGGATGCCGGGCGAACCGCCGATAACGCCGGCCGCGGCCTGGACGTTTTCGGAGCGGATGGCGTCGGCGACGTCGGACGGCGACAGGCCACGCTCGGCGACCTTCTGCGGATCTAGCCAGACGCGCATGGCGTATTCGCCGCCACCGAACATCTGGATCGGGCCGACGCCCTTGATGGCTTGCAGGCGGTCCTTGACGTGCAGCAGGGCGTAGTTGCGCAGATAGTTGACGTCATAACGGCCATTGGGCGAGGTCAGGTGGACGACCAGCGGCAGCGAGGACTGCGACTTCTGCGTGGTGATGCCGAGTGCGCGCACGTCTGATGGCAGGCGGGCCTCGGCCTGGGAGACGCGGTTCTGCACCATCTGTTGCGCCAGGTCGGCATTGGTGCCGAGCTTGAAGGTGACGGTCAAGGTCATCTGGCCGTCAGCCGTGGCTTGCGAAGACATGTAGAGCATGTTCTCGACGCCGTTGACCGACTCTTCGATGGGCGAGGCGACGGTTTCGGCGATGACGGCGGGCGAGGCGCCGGGATACATGGCGTGGACCACCACCTGCGGCGGCACCACTTCCGGATATTCGGAAACGGGCAGGACGCGCAAAGAGAGCAGGCCCGCCACGAGGAACAGCAGGGACAGCACGCCGGCGAAGATCGGCCTGTCGATAAAGAATTTGGAGAGGTTCATTTCGAGCCCTTTCAGTGGGCGGAATTTGAAGCAAGACACCCCACCACCATTCCGCAAGCGAAATGGTCCCCTTCCCCGACAAGTCGGGGAGGGATAAGAAGAAGGTGGAAATTGCGCCTCCCTACTTGTTGGGGAGGGGGTATCTTACTGACTAAACTTAGGCTTCCGGCTTGGACTTGTCGGTATTTTGGGCGTTCATGGCGGCGACGGTTTCGGAAACCACCGAGCCGGGGCCGACATGCTGGATACCACTGACAACGATGCGTTCGCCGTCCTTCAAACCGGAGGTGACGATGCGTAGGCCATTGGCCGTGCCGCCGAGCGTCACTTCACGATAGGCCACCTTGTGATCGGCGCCGACGACATAGACGAAGCGCTTGCTCTGGTCGGTGCCGACCGCCAGTTCCGAAACCAGCAGGGCCGGCTTTTGCTGCGCCGCACCCATATGGATACGGACGAACTGGCCGGGGATCAGCTTGCCTTCGGTATTCTGGAAAACGGCGCGGGCGCGCAGGGTGCCGCTGGTGCCGTCGAACTGGTTGTCGATCAGTTGCAGGTGGCCGGAGATCGGCTCACCGCCATCAGCCTCGACCGTTACCGGTATGGTTTCCAGCGAGGTCGAGCCCAGATCGGCGCCATTCTTCTTCAAATCAGAGAGTGTGGTGTGGATGACCTCTTCGTCGGCATCGAAACTGGCATAGATCGGGCTGACCGATACCAAGGTGGTTAGCATGGCGGCCTGCGGGCCGGAACCGACCAGATTGCCGACCGTCACCTCAATGCGGCCGACCCGACCGGAGACCGGGGCGCGTACCTGCGTATAGCTGAGATTGAGATTGGCCGATTGCAGCGAGGCGCGGGCGGCGTCGAGATTGGCCTGTGCCGCCTTGAGATCATTGGTGCGGCTTTCCAGTTCGGATTGCGCGATGGCGTGATCGGCCCACAGGCGCTGGGCGCGGGCCTGCTCGGAAGTGGCCAGGGTCAGGCGGGCGGAAGCGGCGGAAACCTCGGCCTGGGCGCGGGCGGCTTCGGCTTGGAAGGGGGCCGGATCGATGGTCACCAGCAGATCGCCGGCCTTGACCAGCGCGCCTTCGCGGAAGTGGATGGCCTTGATGGCGCCGGCGACGCGTGGGCGGATTTCAACGCGGTCAACCGCTTCGAGATGGCCGGAGAAGTCCGTCCACTGGGCGACATTCTGCGTGTTGACAATGGAAACGGTGACGGGCGTCGGCGCTGCCGCGGCGGGCTGGTTGGCGGCCTGCGTCGAGAGGGCGGTGCCGATACCGGCAGCGGCCAGGACGGTCAGCGACACGGCGCCGGCGACGAGAATCTTGCGGTAGCGGTCAAGCTTTATAGAGGAAACAACAGGATCGAACATGACGATATCCTTTGGGGAGTAAAGGAATGGGAGGAGGTACGCATACGGTGAGACAAAAAATGGGGGTTGCGCTTCTCGGCGGCTGAACCCAATTTAATGCGGCGTCGCATTTAAATAGTCCCGCCTCGTCTTTTTGTAAACATAATTTTATGCGACATCGCAAATAAATATGCTAATGTGTCTGAAAGCGACTGTTTGCCTCTTTGTTTTGGGCTTTTCGCATCAGGGAAAAAATGCTTAGGCTGTTGGCGTGCCAGAAATTGGCAACTGCCAGATTCTGGTTAGGAGTTGCGTGTCGTCATGGATGACCTGAAGACTTTTGAGCTACCCGAAGTGACCTGCGGCGGCCAGGGCGATGCCGCGGCCTGCGCCAGCGCCGTGCGCAAACGCGGCCGTCCGCGCGCCTTCGACCCGGATGCCGTGCTGGAAACGGTGCTGGAAATGTTCTGGATGCGCGGCTTCGCCAATACCTCGCTCGATGATATCTCCGCCGCAACCGGCGTCAGCCGTCCGTCATTGGCCTCGACCTTCGGCGACAAGGAAGCGCTTTATCTCAAGGCCATGGAGCGCTACCGCAACGGCATTTCCGATCAGCTCGACCTGGTGCTGACCTGCAATGGTCCGGGCGACAACCTGCGCGGCATCATCAATCGCTATTTCGATATCATGATCGGCTCCTATACCGGGGAGACTGAAGCCTGTCTGGGCTGTGCCTTTATGTGTACGGCACTGAATGAAGCCCCGCGCCATGAATCGATCATGAGCGTGCTGCAGGGCACAATCGAAGAGTTCGACGCCCGCTTCGAGCGCTTCTTCACCAAGGCGCAGGAAATGGGCCATATCGGCTCCAACCAGGACCCGAAGGTGATGTCGCAGATGATCACCTCCCTGACTTCCAGCCTGGCTGTGCGCGCCCGCGCCGGTGCCCGCCGCGAGGATCTGCAGAAGATCGTCGACGCCACGACGAACTTCCTGTTTCCGTAAGAACTAACCGGCTGTGAAGCTATAACTGCGCCAGTTTATCTTCAGGCGGCCGGAGTCGTGCGTCAGCGTTAAGATGGTCTGTTGTGGCTTGATCCCATGCCTGGCCATGCCTTTCCGTATGGCGCGATTGTCGGCAAAATCCGCCGACGCCATGATGACGCGGCCGCCCGGCTTCAGCCAGCGACGGACCTGCTCGAAGAAGCGCGCCTGCATATCGAGGCAGGTCCGGCGGTCGGCGCGAAAGCCCCAGACCCTGATCGGAAACCACAGATTGGCGGTGATGAGGTCGAATTTTCGCGAAGCCAGCCCGGAAAAGAGATCGCCCTGAACGATATCGATGCGTGATGTCAGGCCATTGAGCTGAGTGTTTAGGGTGGCCAGCCGGACCGCCTGCATGGACAGGTCCGAGGCCATGACCCTGGCGCCTCTGAGCGCGGCGGTAATGGCGATGACGCCGCTGCCGGTGCCGATATCGAGCAGGTCCAGACCTTCCATTCGTACCGGCAATTGCGCGATAATGGCCGAGGGTGAGCCGGTCAGGTCCGGGTGCGCCGGATAGACGCCACCACGCACGGTCAGCGGAAAACCATAGTCATTGTGGGTTTCGTCGGCGGCTTGGCGCAGAAGCGCCCTCTGCCGTTTCATGATGAAGTCGAGATAACGCCGGTGGTCGAACACGCCTGCCGCTCCCATGCCATGGGGAGAAGCGTATCCGGAAAATCAGCTTTTTGTATATAAGTTCTTCAGGCCTCGGCCCACTGGCGCATGAGGTTGTGATAGTGCGCGGTCAGGCCGAGCACTTCGGCGCTGTCGCCCAGCTGCGCGCGCACTTTCCGGATATTCATGTCGAGATCGAACAGCATCTGGCGCTGGGTGCCGTCGCGTACCAGGCTTTGCAGCCAGAAGAAGGAACAGACCCGTGCGCCGCGCGTTACCGGCGTCACCTGATGCAGGCTGGTGGAGGGGTAGAGGATCAGATCGCCGGCCGGCAGCTTGACCTCATGCGTGCCGTAGGTATCGACCACCTCCAGCTCGCCGCCATCATAGTCTTCCGGATCGCACAGGAACAGCGTGCAGGACAGGTCGGTACGCAGCCAGCCTTCACCGCTGACGATTGGCCGCATGGCGCCATCGACATGCAGGCCGTAGGTTTCACCGCCTTCATAGCGATTGAACAGCGGCGGTACGATACGTTGCGGCAGGGCGGCGGCGAAGAACAGGTCGCTGGCCTTGACGGCGTCGAGCACGATCTGGCCCAGTTCGCGCGAGACGGCGCCATGTTCGGGCAGTTGGCGGTTGTTTTTCACGCGCGCGCCCTGTGCGCCCACGGTCGCCTTGCCGTCGAGCCAGTCGGCGGCATCGAGACGGGCGCGCATCTCGCGCACCTGATTGCGGGTCAGAACATTGGGTATGTGCAGCATCATGAGAGAACTCCTGTCATGAAAAACCCCGGCCGTCGCCGGTCCGGGGTTTCTAACTTATTTCTGGAGGCATTTGCCGCAAATCTTGTCGTTAAAGACTGCGGCAAATTGGACCACACTATTCGGAGAGTGCTTTAGAAGTTGACATTGGCCGTCAGGCGGAAGGTCTGCGGCGTGCCCGGCGTATAGCGGTAGCCGGACTTGTTGATCGCTGCCACGTATTCCTTGTCGAACAGATTGTAGACATTTAGCTGTAGCTGCAGGCGACGATTGACCTGATAGCTGGCCAAACCGTCGAAGACGACATAGGACTTGACCAAGGAAGGGGTGCCGACGGCGCCATCGGTGCCACGCTTCATCTCGCCATTGTAGCGCGGACCGCCACCGATGCTGAAACGCTTGTTCGGCGACCAGGTGGTCCAGACGGTCAGCGAGTCGGACGGGTTGTAGGTCAGGTTGGTCGAACCATCGGCGGCCACCAGGGTCTGGTTCTTCACCTTGGTGTTCATGATGGTGTAGCCGGCGCTGATATTCCATTGCGGATTGATCTGGCCGACAGCACCCAGTTCGATACCCGATACGGTCTTTTCACCGGTGCGATAGTAGCTGCCGTCGGTGTCCTGCGCGACCGTGTCGGAGTACTGGGTGTTATAGACGGCGCCGGTCAGCGACAGGCGGTTGTTCAGGATGTCCCACTTGGTGCCGATTTCAGCCGTCTTGGATTCCTGCGGCGGTGTATCTGCATTGTTGGCGTTGGTCGTGGTGACCAGCGGGGCCAGGCTGGCGCCGCCCGGCGGTGTCTTGGTGACCGCGTAGGAGGCATAGATGCTGCCGTTTTTAGCCGGCTTGTAGACCAGGCCCAGCTTGCCGCTGACAATATCGTCCTCGGCTTTCAGCTCCACCGGAATAAAGGTGGCGGGCATGCTGTAGGAATCGATCTTGTAGTGATCCAGACGCAGGCCGGCGGTCAGTTGCCAGGCCTTGCTGAGCTGGATCGTGTCATTGGCGTAAATGCCGATCGTATCCGCCTTGACATCGGTATAGACGCCGTTACGGGCGCGGGTATAGACCGTCGTCGTGTAGACCGGGTTATAGACGCTGACCGTTTCGATTGCGCCGCCGGTCGCGGCCAGGGTGTAGCTTTCCGCCTCTTCGCTGATCAGCTCGATGCCGGTGCTGAGCGAGTGCTGCAGGCCGCCAGTGGAGAACTTCACCTGCAGGTTGGTCTGGTTGGTCAGCATCTTGTTGACGGCGTCGCGATTGTTCATGTTGCGCGTAACCGTCCAGGTGCTGGGGTCATCGGCATCAGGCGTGACGAGCTGAGTGCTGCCCGCCATGAACGACGTCAGCTGGTATTGCTGGCTGGTTTCGCTCCAGCGCGTGATATTGCTCAGGCGCAGACCGTTGTTGAAATCATGCTCGACCGAGAAGGTCAGCACGTCGCTTTGGACGTTCTCGAAATCGCTCTTGGTGCCGTAGAAATTGCTGGAATCGACGCGAGCGGCATTGGTCAGGTAGGCGCGGTTGGTCGGATCGGGCGAGGAATAGCCCGGCAGGCCGATGGTCAGCACGCCACCATCGGGGATATTATCCTGGTCGACATGCATGTAGTCCAGGAAATAGCGGGTCGAAGTGCCGAGACCGTAAGCCAGCGACGTGGCAACGCCCCAGCGCTTGTTCTTGACGACATCGCGACCGGCCACGCCGGCATCCTGATCCATCAGGTTCAGGCGCAGGGCGCTGGTTTCACCGAGGCGCCAGTTGAGATCGGCCGTGGCGCGGGCGAAATCGCCACCGCCGGCGGAAACCGAGGCATTGTAGAAATTATGCAGCGCGGCGTGCTTGCTGTAGATGTTGATGGCGCCCGTAGCCGAACCGCGACCGATATCCGCGCCGGCGGCGCCCTTCAGAACTTCGACGGATTCGATGTTGAAGACATCGCGCGAAATGGCGGCGACATCGCGCACGCCATCGACAAAGATGCTGCCGGACGAATCTGTGCCGCGCATGTAGATGGCATCGCCCGTCGAGGTGCTGCCGTTTTCACCGAGATAGAAGGTGCCGACGCCCGGTGAATTGCGCAGGGCTTCGGTCAGGGTGGTGGCGCCCTGCTCCTTGATGATTTCCTTGCCGATCACCTGAACCGTCTGCGGGGTGTCAAGCAGTTCGGCAGTCGCCTTCTTGCTGGAAGACTTTTCTTCCTTGTAAGGGGCATGACGCTCGCCCTTGATCAGGATTTCTTCGCCATGTTCACGCTTGTAGGTATCGGTATCGGCGGTGTCAGCCGCATGTCCGATGAGGGGAGCAGCCAACAGGGGCAGGGCCAGGGCGGTGAGGGCAGCGGCGTACGGGCTTACCGTATGCTTGCGACTACGGATGGAGGACATTTTTCTTCTTTCAAATTAGGCCGGGGAGGCAAAACTGGGCACTTGGTATTGCGAAGCATTATTAATTGCAAGGTGAATCTGAGAATTATTCTCATATTGAACGGACAAAAGCCGCAATGTTGCCGTAAACACACATACGCCGTTATGCGGTATTCGCTGACGTTTATGAGATTCGGAACCTCTATCCGGGGGGTGCCCTTGACCAGTGACCGCCCAAAATGATAATCATTCTCACCCCTTGAGTGAGCCTTATGAAACTGACCGAATTACCTGCTTTTGCATCCGCCGTGGTCACGGAGGTTGTCGATACCCATGATGGCGATCTGATCAGCAACCGGTTGCGCGAGCTTGGGTTTGTGAATGGCGAAGAGGTCAGGGTGGTCGGGCGTGGGCCCATCGGCGCCGATCCGCTGCTTATTCAGATCGGTTTTACCCGTTTTGCCTTGCGCCGCTCAGAAGCCGCGCGTGTACTGGTCGAGAAGGCCGCGTAAATGGACGCTTTGACAATTGCCCTGGTCGGCAACCCGAACTGCGGGAAGACGGCGCTTTTCAACCAGCTGACGGGCGCGCGCCAGAAGGTGGCCAACTATGCCGGTGTGACGGTCGAGCGCAAGGAAGGCTTCTTCCACGCACCTTCCGGCCGCAAGGTTCAGGTGCTCGATCTGCCGGGCACCTACAGCCTCGACGCCATGGGGCCGGACGAAATCATCACGCGCGATATCTGTCTCGGCAGGCGTCCCGGCGAAACCATGCCAGACCTGATCGTCTGCGTGGCCGATGCCACTAACCTGCGCCTGCACCTGCGTTTTGTGCTGGAGGTCAAGCGCCTGGGCCGGCCGATGATCCTGGCACTGAACATGATGGATGCGGCGAAAAAGCGCGGCATCACCATCGATACCGCCAAGCTGGAATCCGAACTCGGCGTCAAGGTGATCGAGACCATCGCGGTCAAGGCCAATGGTACGGCCGCGCTGGTGGCGCATCTCGATGCTAACGTGGCGCCGCATGTGCCTGAGGTCAATGAAAGCGGTGACCTGCACAGCGATGTTCGCCGTGTGCTGGAGGCCGCGGTGGTCATGCCGCAGCGCACTTCGCTGATCGATGACCGGCTGGATGGCATCCTGCTCAATCCCTTCCTTGGCATTCCGATCCTTATCGCCATCATGTTCGTGGTCTTCCAGGCGGTCTTCACCTGGGCGACGCCCGCCATGGATTTCATCGAGGCCAGCATGGCGTGGCTGGGCGGCTTCGTCACCGAAACCTTGCCGGATGGCCTGCTGAAAAGCTTTATCGCCGATGCCCTGATCGGCGGCCTGGGTTCGGTCATCGTCTTCCTGCCGCAGATCATCATCCTGTTCTTCTTCATTCTGATCCTGGAAGAATCCGGCTATCTGCCGCGCGCCGCCTTCCTGCTCGATAAGCTGATGTCGAAGGCCGGCCTGACCGGGCGCTCCTTCATTCCGCTGCTCTCCAGCCACGCCTGCGCCATTCCCGGCATCATGGCTACGCGAAGCATCCACGATATCCGCGACCGCATCACCACCATCATGATCGCCCCGCTGATGACCTGCTCGGCGCGCATCCCGGTCTATACCTTGCTGATCGCCGCCTTCGTGCCGGAACAGAAGCTGTGGGGCTTTGTCAGCCTGCAGGGTCTGATCCTGTTCGGCATGTATCTCATTGGCATTGTCGGCGGGCTGTCGGTCTCGCTGGTCATGTCGGTCTTCCGTCGTGACAAAAGCGAGCATCCGCTGATCATGGAACTGCCGTCCTATCGTCTGCCGCACGCCAAGAACCTGGCCATCGGCCTGGGCGAGCGCGCCATGATCTTCATGCGCCGCATCACCGGCATCATCTTCACCGTCAATACCCTGCTGTGGGTGACGACCACCTTCCCCGGCAAGCCGGAAGGCGCCACCGGCCCGGATATCGACTATTCGCTGGCCGGCATGATCGGCCACTGGATCGAGCCGGTCTTTTCGGCCATCGGCTTCAACTGGCAGATCTGCGTGGCGCTCATACCCGGACTGGCGGCGCGCGAAGTGGCCGTCTCGGCGCTTGGCACGGTCTATGCGGTGTCCGGCAGCGATGACGCCGTGGCGGCGCAGCTGGGGTCGCTGATCTCGTCGCAATGGACCCTGGCCACCGCCCTGTCGCTGATGGCGTGGTACGTCTTCGCGCCGCAGTGTCTTTCCACCCTGGCCGTTATCCGCCGTGAAACCAATTCGTGGAAAATGGTTGGTATCACCGCCGGTTACCTCTTTGCCCTGGCCTATGCCGCCGCCTTCCTCACCTACGAGATTACGAAAGCCCTCACATGATGTACGCCGTCCTGCAGGCCGTGATCATCACGGCGATTGTCGCCTTCTGCGCCGTGCAGATGCTGCGCAAGATGCTGCCAAAGCTGAGCCATGACCTGCAGGCGAAAGGCGCCCATGCCCTGAACCAGGCCGGTATGACCGGCATGGCGCAAAAGCTGGAGCCGGTTGAAGCCAAGGAGGGTGGCTGTGGCTCTGGCTGCGGCAGCTGCAAGGGCTGTTCGACCAGCTTTGAGATCGGGAAGAACTAGACTTCACTCCGCCGGGCAGCTGGCGCCTGGCTTTGTTTCGAGCAGGCGGATATCGGCAATCGAAATATCAAGCGTGCCGGCCGTCTCCAGGCGCGTGACGCTCGGGGTCGCGGCCAGATCCTGTGCCTTGAAGCACGACAGCGGCACGGCCAGTGTGGCATAGCCGGCGGGAGCGGATTTCAGCCAGCCCGTGACGGGTACAGAGGCTGATCCAACGCCGAGACGCACCTCGGTCGATGGCGTGGCATTCACTCGAAGAGTCAGGGCCAGCATCATGGCGCCATTGGCTTCGCGGGCGATGTCGGAAGGTGTGTCGGCGCCGACTTCGAGCGCGGCCTTCGCCTTGCCATTCCAGATGGCTTTCACCGCACCGTCTTCCTGTGGCGAGACGGTAAGGGCCGCTGTGCCATACAGTGTGGTCTGGGTGCCGACATAGTCCATGCGGTGCTGAGCCTCATCGCTCAGTCTCAACTTGTAGCCGTTCCAAACCGTGCCCTTGCTGAGATAGACATTCTTCTCGCCATATTTGGTGGTGTCCGCCACTTCCGGCAGTTGCGGCGTCTCGGCCGTTGCGGCGTAGGAGAGGCCGTAGCCATAGGCGAACTGCGGATCGTAGTCCTTGTCGCCGACATTGAGCGGTGTCTGGTCGGGACGTTTCGGCCACGAAAAACTGAGCTTGCCGGTGAAATCACGCTTGCCGGTCAGGGCATCGGCGACGCCTTCGCCCTCGGAACCCGGCAGCCAGGCGGCGACGAAGGCATCGGCGGCATTGATCTGTGGATTAACGTAGAGCGCGCGGCCCGACAGCATCACGGCCACGACCGGAACGCCCTGTGCCTTCAGCTTCTTGAGCAATTCCAGCGAGTCGGCATTGTCATGGTGCAGGGCCACATCCGACTGGTCGCCCATGAACTCGGCATAGGGCGTCTCGCCGAAGACGACGATGGCGACGTCCGGTGTCTGCGGTGCGGTGCCATCGGGGCTGTAAAGCGCCTGACCGCCGGACGCTTCGATCTGGGCTTTCAGGCCGTCATAGATGGAGGTGGCGCCCGGGAAGTCGGCATTGCTGTTATCGGCACCCTGCCAGCTGAGCGTCCAGCCGCCCGACTGCATGGCGATATTGTCGGCACCATCGCCGACGATCAGCACGCGCGCGCCGGCCTTGAGCGGCAAGACGCCATTGTTCTTGAGCAGGACCAGCGACTTCGCCACCGCCTCGCGGGCAATGGCGCGATGTTCGGGCGTGCCGATCGGCTGGAATGTGTCTGGCCGGTTGGCGGGCGAGGGCTGGTCGAAGACCTTCATGCGGAACTTGACGCGCAGGATGCGGCGCACGGCGTCATCGAGCCGGGCCACGGGGATGGTGCCGTCCTTGACCTCACGCACCAGATTGGCGTGCAGTTGCTTCCAGTCCTGCGGCGCGTTGAAGATATCCAGCCCGGCATTGAAGGCGGCCGGGCAGTCGCCATTGCTGCAACCGGGAATCTGGGCGTGGGCCAGCCAGTCACCCATGATAAAGCCGTCAAAGCCCATCCGGCCTTTCAGCACATCGGTCAGCAGGGCCTTATTGCCGTGCATCTTGACGCCATGCCAGGAATTGTAGCTGGCCATGATCGACTGCGTGCCGGCATTGATGGCGTCGGCATAGGCGGCGCCATGCAGACGGGCGAGGTCGGCCTCGGAAACGGTCGAATTGCCCTGGTCGCGACCGCCGTCGGTCGAACCGTCGCCGAGGAAGTGTTTGGCGGTGGCGATGACGTGGTGGTCGTCCAGGAAGGTCGGACCAGTTCCCTCGATGCCGCTGACCATAGCGGCGGCATATTGCTTGGTGATGGCCGGATCTTCCGAATAGCTCTCATAGGTGCGGCCCCAGCGATCGTCACGCGCCACGGCGATGGTGGGGGCAAACGACCAGTCCATGCCGGTGGAACGGACCTCGGCCGCCGTAGCTTCGCCGATGCGCTTCAGGAGGTCTGGATCGTGCGCGGCGCCCAGGCCGATATTGTGCGGAAACAGCGTGGCGCCATAGACATTGTTATGGCCATGGACGGCATCCGACGCCCAGATCAGCGGAATGGTGACCTTCTGGCCCGGTGCCACCGATGCCTGGTAGTAGGGCTCGATCAGATCGACCCAGTCCTTGACGGTCGAATGCTTGTTGCCATTCGGCACGGCGCCGCCACCGTTTTCTATCGAACCGATATGATACTGCGTCACCTCTTCCGGCCTGATCGATTTCCATTCCGGCTGGATGACCTGGCCGACCTTTTCCTCGACCGTCATCTGCGCCAGCATATCGGTGATGCGTTTTTCAATGACCGGGTCGAGGCCGACCGGCGATTTGGCGACCGGCCAGATTTTCGGATGGACGGTTGCGGGCTTCTCGGCGGCCTGGACGCCGGCGCCAAAAGCCAACCACAGGGCAGCCACGGACGCGGCGGCCCGCAAGAGGGGACGATGGGACATGGGCGCTTCTTCTCTGATATGGGTATCGTTATTGCCGCCTATGGATCACGGTGACAGCGTTGTCGTCAAGACCTATTGACACCGGTGACGTGCCGTTCGTATTCAGGTCTGAAATAATGATAACAGTGGAGACGTCACGCAATGCAGACTCAATTGACCCTCGGCGAGGCGGAGGCTCGGCTGGCCATCGATGCCTGCGTGGCCGAACTGAACCGGCGCGGCAAGACCGGCGTGGTCGCGGTCGGCGATAGCCATGGCGAACTGCTGGCGCTGTGGCGCATGGATGGCTGCGCCCTGCCGCCGATCGTCATCGCGCAGAACAAGATCTATACCGCGGCCCGCGTGCGCGCCCCCTCCGGCGATCTCGGCCGCAATGCCCAGGCCGATGGCTCCGATGTCCATTATCACGGCGATTCCCGCTATGTTGGCTGGGACGGCGGTGCGCCCGTCATGGTCAATGGCCAGTGCGTCGGTGCCGTCGCGGTCAGCGGCCTGTCCGGCGTCGAAGACCTCGAAATCGCCAATATCGGCATCACCGCCATTCTCAATGCACTCGGCTAATAAATAGGACTAAACATCATGGCTTTCCCCATTCCTTATGTCGCCGCGCCGACCCGTTATGACGCCATGCCCTATCGCCGCTGCGGGCGCTCCGGCCTGAAACTGCCGGCCATTTCGCTCGGCCTGTGGCAGAACTTCGGCGGCGTCGATGTCTTCGAGACCGGCCGTTCCATTCTGCATTATGCCTTCGACCATGGCGTCACCCATTTCGATCTGGCCAACAATTACGGCCCGCCCTATGGCTCGGCGGAAGAGAATTTCGGCCGTGTCATGGCCACCGATTTCAAGGCGCACCGCGATGAGCTGGTGATCTCGACCAAGGCCGGCTGGGATATGTGGCCGGGGCCCTATGGCGATGTCGGCGGTTCGCGCAAATACCTGATCGCCAGTTGCGACCAGAGCCTGAAGCGCATGGGGCTCGACTATGTCGATATCTTCTATTCGCACCGCGTCGATCCGGAGACCCCGCTGGAAGAAACCATGGGCGCGCTGGTGCAACTGCACCGCCAGGGCAAGGCGCTCTATGTCGGCATCTCCTCCTATTCGCCGGAGCTGACGAGCAAGGCCGCCGCCATCCTGAAGAACGAGGGCGTGCCGCTGCTCATTCATCAGCCCTCCTATTCGATGCTCAATCGCTGGATCGAGGCAGGTCTGCTCGATACCCTGGCCGAACTGGGCACCGGCTGCATCGCCTTCTCGCCGCTGGCACAGGGGTTGCTGTCGAACAAGTATGTCAATGGCGTGCCGGCCGATGCCCGCGCCGCCAGGGCCGGTTCGTTCAATCAGCGCCTGATCACCGACGACAATATTCGCCGCATCAAGGCGCTGAACGATATCGCGCAAAAGCGGGGCCAGACCCTGGCCCAGATGGCGATTGCCTGGGTGCTGCGTGACAGCAGAGTCACCTCGGCCTTGGTCGGCGCCCGCACGGTCGAGCAGATGGCCGATACGTTAAAGTCACTGGAGAATCTGGCCTTTACCGATCAGGAACTGGCCGATATCGACACTTACGCCACCGAAGGCGGGATCGATCTGTGGAAGGTGTCGTCCACCCTCTGAAGCCGGGGTTGAGACGGTTTAATTTTGCTCAACTGTCGGGCGATAATTGATCGCCCGACAAATCTACACTAATTCGATATGGTATTATTCGTACCTACGGATAGCCTCATGTCTAAATTCCGCCCTTCGGATACACCGCCAGCCCCCGCCCCGCTGATCTGGTATGCCCGCTGCCCCACCCTGACGGCCCTCGGCCTCATCGCCAATCGCGGCGTGCTGCAGCGCGAATTCCTGCGCGAAAATGTCCATCTCGTCTCGGTGCGGGAAAATTCGACGCCTTCCGTGCGCCAGGGGCATCTCGATCACAGCCTGCCTAACCTGATCCGCGAGGCCGATGCTGCCACGGCGCTGTGGGCGCATGGCCAGAATGAAAAATCGCGCCTGCTGGCGGTCGGTCGGACCTGGCATTCGGTCAGCGTGGTGACGCGCCCCGGTCAGCCGATCCGTTCGCTGCGGGACCTGATTGGCCGGCGTCTGGGCTTGATCAAGGAGGCGGGCAATTTCTCGCCGGCGCAGGTGCGTTCGCTGCGGGCCTGGGAAACGGTTCTGTCCGTTGCCGGTATTCCGCGCTCGGATATCGAGTTCGTGCCGGTGGTGGCCGATCACCCCAGCGTGCCTTTCGGCGATGTGGCAAGGCGTGAGGTCGAGGCCTTGCTGAGCGGCCAGACCGATGCGGCCCTCCTGTTCGGCGCCAAGGGGCTGGAATTGGCGCGCTCGGCGCACCTGAAGGAAGTTCATCGCTTCACGGCCGAAGATATCCGCAAGGATATCCGCCTGTCGGGGCTGGTCGAATTGCGCGCCGTCACGGTCGATCATGTGCTGCTGGACGGCCGGGCCGATATCGTTACCCGCATCCTGGGCAATCTGCTGGAAGCCGGCGAATGGGCGCGCGCCTTCCCGAAGGAAGCTTTGAAACAGGCGGCCATCGAAGGCAAGGTCGAGGCGGAAGACGCCGCTATAGCCTATGGCGACTGGCTGACCGAAGGGGCGCGCATCGGACTTGAGCCCGAGCAACTGGCCGCCCTGGAAGGCCTGGAGATCTGGTTGAAAGGCCGGCAGTTGCTGCCGGAAAGCCACGCCATCGCCGACTGGGCCGAACCGGCCATTCTCGATACAGCAAAAGCGAATTTGCGCGTCACCGCCTGAGGTTCATATCCCTTCCTCTTCCTGGCCGCGCAGATATGGCCCGAAGGTTTCCCCTGCCTTCGGGCCTTTGTGCTATGAGCGCTTTCGACCTGATTCCGGAGTTTGCCATGAACCCTGTCTTTGCCGATCTGCCTGTCAGTATTTTCGAAATCATGTCGCTGGAGGCGAAGGCGCGTGGTGCCGCCAATCTCGGTCAGGGCTTCCCGGAGGTAGATGGCTTCCCCGATGTGCGCGAAGCGGCGGCGCGGGCGCTTATGGAACAGTCCAACCAGTATGCGCCGATGCGCGGCCTGCCGGTGTTGCGTCAGGCGGTGGCGGATTTCTATCAGCGCCAGCAGGGCCTGACGCTCGATCCGGATACCCAGGTGCTGATCACCTCGGGCGCGACCGAAGCGATCTGCGCCGCGATTCTGGCCATGGTCACGCCGGGCGATGAGGTGGTGGTATTCGAGCCGGTCTATGACGCCTATGTGCCGCTGATCAAACGCGCTGGCGGCATTCCGCGCATTGTCCAGCTCAACCCACCGCACTGGCAGTTCAGCGATGACGACCTGAAGGCCGTCTTCAGTGATCGCACGAAGCTGGTCCTGATCACCACGCCGAACAATCCGACCACCCATTGTTTTACGTCCGAACAACTGGCCCTGCTGGCGGACTATTGCGAACGTTTCGACGCTTATGTGATGAGCGATGAGGTCTGGGAGCAGGTGGTCTTCGATCGCGCGCACCTGAGTGTGTTGCATGTGCCGGGCCTGGCGAAGCGGTCGATCAAAATCGGCTCGGCGGGCAAGATCTTTTCGCTCACCGGCTGGAAGATCGGCTTCGTAGTGGCCGAGAGGGCGCTGATCGACCAGGTAGCGAGCGCACACCAGTTCATCACCTTCGCCACGCCACCGGCCCTGCAGCATGGCGTCGCCTATGGGCTTGCTCTGCCGCAGGATCGTTTCGACGCCGCCCTGGCCGAGCTGAAGCACCAGCGCGACTATCTGGGCGGACTTCTGACTGCGGCGGGCTTTCATCTCCTGCCGGCGGAAGGCACCTATTTCCTCAATATCGACCTGCGGGCATCGGGAATTGCCGGCTCAGGGCTGGACTATGCCTTTGACCTGATCCGCAATCATGGCCTGGCCACGATTCCCTTGCAGGCCTTCTGCGAAAGCGGGCGTGACCTGCCGGTGCTGCGCCTGTGCTTTGCCAAGTCACGCGAGACCCTGACACGCGGCGCCCATGCGCTCGCTACAGTGAAAATCAATAGTTGATTTTTATAAATAAAGTTAACAAATCAATGATTTAATCTTAACTCTATTCGCCTGAGAGCGGTGAGGCGCACAGGACAGCCCGGATGGCTTCACACAGACTGTCACGCACGGCCTTCAGATCAGTGTCTGTCTTCGCCTGGCGCGCTGGATCGGCCATGAAGGCTGCCGTTTCCGGCCACAGCCGCTCATAGCTGTAGGGGTGGATTTCCGGCTTTATCTCCGGCGCCGCGCCCTGCACATTGCGGATGTTCTGGAAGGTGTCGTCGACAAAATAGATATCGTCGTATCCGCGCCCTTTCAGGCTCTTCAGCAGGAGGCCGAGCATGACGCCCTTGTTCTGGCCGGAGAGCATCATCACCCCGTCCGAGACGGTCACCGGCCGGTAGGGCTTGGCCTGGACGGTGATGCGGGCCTTTTTCGCCGCTTGGCGGATTTCGGCATCGGTCAGGTTACCGCGGCGTACGCATAGCGGCGGCCCGCATTCCGGCGCGGCGGAGAGGTCAATGTCATTGGCTTTCAGCGCCGTCTCGGTGGCGCCACGCAGGTCCGATCCGCGCGCGCTCAGGGCATAGACGGCGATACCGGCGGCCTGCAGGCGCTTCACCTGTGCGGCGGCATCGGGCTGAGTCGGTGTCATGGTGGTGAGCTGCAGCAGGGCGCTATTGTTGACAAGCAGGGCCTGGAAACCGGCCTCGCTTGAGTCGCGCGTACCCTGCCAGTTGAACCAGGTGTCGCTGCCGAGATCCTGCGGCAGGGTCAGCAGGGTATTGTCGATATCGAAAACGACCATCACGCGCCGGCCCTTTGCCTGGGCGGCGAGAGCGGCATCGACAGGGGTGGCGAGGTCGGTGACGGAAATATAGGCCGGCTGCGGTCGCGGCGCGGCCATGGGAGACGAAGCGCAGGCCAGCACGGCGGCCGCGAGCAGAAGCATCAGGAAGTTGTGTGAAGGTTTCATGATGCTGTGTTAGCGCGCATTTGTCGCCAAGACCAGCTACCAGGAAGACTAGCCTCGCCCTTCGATCAACCGTCTCAGGCTGTCGAAGATTTCGCGCCGCATCTGCGTCGTCTGCCGGCCCAGGCCGCCCTGGTGCGCCGGTGGGATATGCGCCATCGGGTCGCCGTCGGTCTGGAAGATGTAATGGTCGAACATGGTCTTCCAGTAGAGTTTGTCACTGGGGGACAGATCTTTCAGCGCCAGCAGGGCCGCCAGGAAGGGCGCCATCGGGTTTTCGGCGGTTTGGGCGCTGTTGCCCCACCAGTAATTGACCAGCACATTGAAGGCTTCGAGCGACTGGACGTGGTGCCACCAGTATTTGGGCACATAAAGCGCATCGCCCGGTTCCATCTCGGCGACCTGGGCGTGCTTCAGCGCCTCGGCGAATTTCGGAAAGCGGTCAAAATCGGGCTCTTCCAGGCTGGCCAGCGAAATGGCGCGGCCCGAGGGCGTGTGGTCCATGGGGCCGATATAGAGGTTTTTCAGCTGCTCCGGGGGGAACAGGGTAAAGCGTCGCCGGCCAGCCACCACGCAGGCGATATTGTGGTCATTATCATTATGCGTCTGGGCGCGCGTGGCATTGCTGATCCAGATGCGCGGCTGGACGGCCGGCGGCAGGATCGGGCAGGGATTGTCAGCCAGGAAACGCGGCAGATAGTCGCGAATGACGGTGGACTGTATGTAGGTATAGGGGGGATTGGGGTGGTCAAGCGCGGCCAGAATCTGGTCTAGTCCGGCGGAAATCGTCTTGAAACGCTTGTTGAAGTTGAAGTCATGCATATCTGCGCCGTAGGCGAAACGGCCCTGCGTGGCATTATTGGCCTCCAGCACGGTGGTCGGTTGCCCGGTATCCATGGCCTTCAGATATTGGACTGTGGAGTCCACGCCATCCATGCCGCGCCTTACAGCGGGCCAGTGCGTTACCAGCCCCCGCATGATAACTGGCTCGCCGGCCGGTAATATCTGACGGGCGAACACCTCGGGTGTCACACCCTCCCTGCACTCCACCTGTCTCATTTCTGAAAAAGCCAGTGGTAGCGAAGGTACTGTTTTTGACATGGCTGATGATTCTTTATTGCGCGATGGCTGTCCGCACTTCGGCGCTGGATCAGCTCCTGCCGGTGGTAAATCATGCCTGCGCCAATGGCAAGGCGCATGTGGAATGAGTGCCAAAGCTGTACCAATTCAGAAATATTACGTCAAAAAAGATGTTAAATATCGCGAGTGTCGCCTTAATTGCGGAAACGGCGATATTCAGAATGCTGTGCCTCTGAATTTCAGAAAGGCAAGGCCATGCTTTTGGGATTGTTCACGCGAAAAATAATTATAAATATTTGTTTTTATGTCGTTTTATGATTTTTCTTATTGCGCCCCAGCCTGGGGGCAAAAGGGAGATTAATCCAGCGGCATTGCTAATTTTCCTGCGGAAAGCGCTGATTGCCGCCAGCTGGAAGGGTAATCTTGTGTGGCATTCATGCCATTATCTGGCTAGATTGTGGCGAAAGCGTCATATTGGTGCTGGAAATTATTTCACCCTTTATATAACAAATAAAGACGAAATAATAAATCAGGTCGAGAAGCGTTCAGAGGTCACACGGTATTCCAAGATACGCAGAGATATCGCAGGCGGAAATATTTTTGACAAAGTTGTCAAATTTTTTAGCCCGTGAAATCGTTTTCAAGCGTACGCAATGCCACCCGTTTTGATCCTGCCCTAACCCAGCGGCGCCCGCTCGACCGGTTGCTGTTTTGTACGGCCCTTCGCCGCGAATGCTCGGATTCGCGACGCAGGAGTAACAAAGGTCTTACCGGCAGGAACTCGGGCTTGCCGCAGGGACGATTAGGGAGAAGAAAGCATGAAGAGTTCAAAAGGTAAGTCCCTGTCGGCGCTTACGCTTTTAAAGGGGGGCGTGTCTGCAGTCGCTTTGACTGCGCTGGCGGTTTCGCTGGCCGCACCGGCCCAGGCGCAGGATGCCGCGCCGGCCAGTAACAGCGCCACCGCCGATGAGGGCGCCCAGCAAGTCGTCGTCGTTGGCGTGCGCCGGTCACTGAAATCAGCGCAGCAGATCAAGAAGGATGCGGATACGGTCGTCGATTCGATCACCGCCACCGATATCGGCTCGTTCCCGGACAAGTCGGTCGCCGAAGCCCTGCAACGCGTCGCGGGCATCACCGTTACCCGCTTCGCCGCCGCCACTGACACGGCGCACTTCTCGGCGGAACCCTCGGGCGTTCTGGTGCGCGGCCTGCAGCAGGTCCGTTCGGAATTCAACGGCCGTGACGTTTTCTCCGCCAACTCGTCGCGCGGCCTGTCCTGGGGCGATGTCTCGCCGGAACTGATGGCTGGTGTCGATACCTACAAGAACCAGACCGCCGACCTGATTGAAGGCGGTATCGCGGGTTCGATCAACCTGCGCACCCGCCTGCCGTTCGATTCGAAGGGGCAGCTGTTCGCGCTGTCTTTCGATGAATCCTATGGTGACCTGGCCGACAAGGCGACGCCTTCGCTGTCGGGCATCTACTCGAATCAATGGAACACCGAAATCGGCCAGATCGGCATCATGATCAATGCCGCCTATTCGGATATCGCCACGACCTCGCAAGGCATCCAGTACGGCCGTATGGGCATCTTCTGTACCGATCGTGAAGACCTGACGGCGCTCAATACCTGCAGCACCAATCAGTTTGGCCAGCAGGACGCTGATTCCGAACATAACTTTGCCTATATTCCGGTCTCGACCACCTATCGCGACACAAATTTCGACCGTCAGCGCACGGGTATTTCGGCGGCCGCGCAATGGGAAAGCAAGGACAAATCCCTGCTGGCTACCCTGCAGTTCAATACGTCGAGCTATGAAAACGAGTGGCACGAACATTTCGTTGGTACGAGCTATTACGACGTCTGGGCCCAGCCGCTGGGCTATCAGTTCTCGAACAGCACCGCCATGGCGGAACTGGATGCTGACAACCAGTTCACCTTCGACGACAGTGGCCTGTTCCAGTCCGGCCTGCTGACCTCCGACATCGGCTGGTGGGGCGCGGATAATGCCGCTTCCGCTCTAGTTGCTCAAAACGATCAGGGCGAACAGATGGTCAATGCCTGTTACGGCTGGAACGGCTGTTCGCCGGCCCGCAAGGGCGCGACCGTCACCACAGGCACGCGCTATAACCATAACGAGGAAACAACCACCGACACCTCGTTCAATCTGCGCTGGATCATCAACGACAAATTGCGCGCCAATTTCGACGTTCAGTATGTCGATGCCGACGTCAGCAATTATGACATTGAAATCGACATGAACTCGTTCGCCAATGTCTATCTGGACGCCACCGGCGATTATCCCAAGACGACCCTATCCGATCCGCTGAACGTCAATCAGTCGGCGGGCGGTTTGGCCAATCCGAATAACTATTACTACAACTCGGTCATGGACCATACCGAGGATTCCCACGGTAAGGAATTGGCCACCCGGTTTGACCTGCAATATGTCCGCGACGAAGGCTGGATTGACACCATCAAGGTTGGCGTCCGCTACGCTGACCGTCAACAGAATGTCAACTGGTCAACCTATAACTGGAAGAATATCTCCAACACCTACAGTAATAACTGGCAGACTTGGAATATCGATACTCCACTGCGCACCGGCGGGCCGCTCTATCATACCGAAGAGTTCGGCACCGATTTCATGCACCAGAGCGACCTGATCAACCAGCATCAGTTCGTCTTCTTCAACTATGATACGCTTGAAGACCGTCAGAAGCTGTCGGCGGCCATGAGCCAGGCCTCGACCGGTATCGGTTCGTGGGTGCCGATCTGCGACCGCGCCAACGAAGAGCCGGACAGCTGCTACACGGCAGCCGAACGCATGGATATCGAGGAAGAAACCTTTGCCGGTTACCTCCAATTGAAGTTTGGCGGCAATGACAAGACCCTCTTTGGCAAAGCCATCACCGGTAACGCCGGTGTCCGCTGGGTGCAGACCAACATCACCTCAAAGGGTGGCGGCGTCATGTATCCGAATGCGTTCGAATACAACCAGAACAACTGTGACGGTTCGCTGACCGCTCTGCAGATTTCTCAGGCTCAGGCGGCTGGTCAGTATGTGGCCTTCCTGCCCTGTATCACCAACCACTCGGCGGATGATATTGCTTTCCGCGACGGTGCCATTACCGGCGATCCACAGTTCCCAGCGGTTGTGCACACCACGCACATCAACTGGCTGCCATCATTCAATGCAAAGTTGCAGTTGGACGATACCTGGTTGATGCGCTTTGCTTATTCGCGGGCCATGTCACGTCCGGATATGGGCTATCTGCGTAACTACTTCTTCGTGCAGGGTTCTACGTTGACGGCATCCGAAATGTATCTCGGTAACCCGGCTGTTGTTCTTGGAACCGGAGTCGCTACGGATAAAAATCCGGCTGTTAACTGCGCGGTTGGAGCGCCTTGTAGCTATACCGGCTATCGCTATACAGCTTCCTCGGGCAACCCGTACCTGAAGGCGACAACGGCGGATCAGTTCGACCTGACCTTCGAAAACTACTTCGCCTCTGTCGGCTCGTTCTCGTTCGACCTCTTCTACAAGAAGTTCTACGACTACATCCAAAACGGCACGCGCCAGGTGGTCACGCTCACCCATGGTGTGGCGAATTCCTATAATGCTGACGGCACCCCGATCTATGAAGCTGACGGCACGACCCACGTAACACACGCGGTCACCCGCGATGTTCTGGTTACCGGCCCGGTCAATGCCGACGGCGCCAGTCTGAAAGGTTTCGAAGTGTCGTATCAGCGCTACTTCGACTTCCTGCCGTCGCCATTCAATGGTCTCGGCATCCAGGCGAACTACACCAAGATCAATAATACCGGCGTCAAGAATTCGGGCCTTGGCTCGACCTCAGCCGGCGGTACGGGCGGCCTTGGCTCATCGGGCGGCGGGGTTAACTCGCAGTACGACAATATCACCGTCGATCGCCTGGAAGGTCTGTCGGACGACTCGTATAACCTGATCGGCATGTTCGAAAAGGGCCCATGGGCTATCCGCGCCGCCTATAACTGGCGTTCAAAGTTCCTGGTCACGGCCGCTGACTGCTGCGTCGGCTTCCCGATCTGGCAAAAGGCCATCGGTTACCTCGATGCGTCGGTCCGCTACAAGGTCAATGACAATGTCGAACTGTCCGTGCAGGGCTCCAACCTGCTCGACAGCGACACGGTCCTGCTCCAGCAGGTTGATAACCGCGGCACTCTGATGCCGAATGCCTGGTTCAAGAATGACAAGCGCATCCAGATGGGCGTTCGTCTGAAGTACTAAGGACCTGCCCCTTGGCTGGGGATAAACGGGGGGAAGCGCGCCGCGAACTATCTGCGGCGCGCTTTTTCTATGCACGAAGGGCTTGCGCATAACGGGCTGACGTGCATGCTAGACACAAGGCCGCAGCTATAAACGGCCAAAGTGTAACGACGGGAAGATTATGAGTGCACCTTTGCGAGTGGTTATCCTGGGCGGCGGCACATCTGGCTGGATGTGCGCGGCGGCTCTGTCAGGGGTGCTGAAACTGGGGCAGGCGGATAGCCTGCTGGATGTGCGGCTGATCGAGTCGGACGAGATCGGCACGGTAGGGGTCGGCGAAGCCACCTTGCCGCAGATCAAGGATTTCAACGATTATATCGGCATCAATGAAGCCGAGTTCATGCGCCGCACCAAGGCCACCTTCAAGCTGGGTATCGAGTTCCGCGACTGGGGCAAGCTCGGCAATAATTATCATCACCCCTTTGGCGCCTTTGGCATGTCAATCGAGGGCGTTGAATTTCAGCATTGCTGGACCCGCGCCCGGGCTTTGGGACAGGCGGCGCCGCTGGAAGACTATTCCTACGCCATCCAGGCGGCACGGGCGCATCGTTTCGATTTTCCCTCGGAAGACAAGCAGTCGATCAAATCGACCTTCGCCTATGCTTACCATTTCGATGCCGGACTATACGCCGCCTTCCTGCGTGAGTTTTCCGAGGCGCGGGGGCTTCGGCGGACCGAAGGCAAGGTGCGCGATGTCAATCTCCATCCTGACAGCGGCCATATCCGCAGCCTGGTGCTCGATTCGGGCGAGGAAGTTTCCGGGGATCTGTTTATCGATTGCTCCGGTTTTCGCGCCCTGCTGATCGAGGACCAGTTGATGGCCGGCTGGGACGACTGGTCGCGCTGGCTGCCCTGTGATCGGGCCCTGGCCGTGCCCAGCGAGCGGACGGACGATTTCCATTCCTATACCCGTTCGACGGCACTGGCCGGCGGATGGCAATGGCGGATTCCCCTGCAGCATCGCACCGGCAACGGCTATGTCTATTCCAGCGCCTTCATTTCGGATGACGAGGCGCACCGGACCTTGCTTGCCAATTTGGAGGGCGCGGCCCTGGCGGACGCTAAACCGCTGCGTTTCAAAGCGGGGCGTCGCCGCAAGTCGTGGTATCGCAATTGCCTGACGGTCGGGCTGTCGAGCGGTTTTCTGGAGCCGCTGGAATCGACCAGCATTTATCTGGTGCAGATTGCCGTCACCACTTTCATGCAGTTGCTGCCGTCCTGCAATCCGGGAGAGCGGATCGATCCGAAGCTCGCCGATGAGTTCAATCGCCTTATCGATAATGAATATGAGCGTGTGCGGGATTTCCTGATTCTGCATTATCATGCCAATACCCGCACCGATGCCGCCCTGTGGGAATATACCCGCAATATGAGCGTGCCGGACAGCCTCATTGAACGTATCGGACAGTATCGCCACCGCGGTTATATCCGCAAATACAAGGATGGCCTGTTCTCGCCGCCTTCCTGGCTGGCCGTTTTGAATGGGCAGGATATTCCGGCGGAAGGGTATGACCGCATGGCCGATACGCTCAATGAAACGACACTGATCGAGAAGCTTGAAAGCCTGCGCAGCCGTATACGGGCCGGTGTGGATGCAATGCCGGATCATGCGGAATTTGTGCGGGATTATTGTTATGTGCCCCCCGCCAGGGCCGGGATGACCGAAGAGGCGATGAGATGAGCCTTTCGAACATGCAGACGGTCAAAAAAGTCGTCATCGTTGGGCGCGATATCGCTGCCTGGCTGGCGGCCAATACGCTGGAACGGGCTTTAGGCCGTACCGGACTGTGCGTCGAGGTGGCGGAAATGCCCACCCTGCTGCGGCCATACGATATCGTGGCCAGCCTGGCGCCGCTGGAAAGCTTTCATCGCCTGCTGGGGGTGGATGAAGCAGCCCTGATCCGGGCAGTGGGCGGCAGCTTTTCCCTGGGTCAGAGTTTTGTCGGCTTTTCGTCTGCGCCGCCGGCCTTTTTCCACCCTTACGGCGCCCATGGTGTCGGTATCAATCGCCTGCCCTTCCTGCCTTACTGGATCAAGGCCCGTCAGGGCGGTCTGAACGTCGCGTTCGAGGATTTCTCACTGCCTGCCGCCGCTGCGAAGCAGGGGTGTTTTTTCATGCCGACCGATGAGATGCGCGTCTTCGGGCATCTGGACTATGCCTACCATCTCAAGACCAGCGCCTATGTTCAGTTTCTCAGAAATCTGGCCTTGCAGCGCGGAGTCGAGACGACGCCGGTGCGTCTGTTCGATATCGAGCGCGATGGGGTCGATGGCGCTATAAAGGCCCTGGTCACCAATGACGGTCGCAGGATTGCCGGCGATGTGTTCATCGATGCGACAGGGAGCGAAAGCCTGCTGCTGGGCGAGGCCCTGCAGACCGAACTCGAAAGCTGGTCCCGCTGGTTGCCCGGCAATCATGTGCTGACGGTGACGGGTGAACGCCTGCCGGTTCTGCCATCCTATTCCCAGGTCCGGGCCCTGTCCGCCGGGTGCCTGCACCTGACGCCGGTGCCGGATGCAACCGGCCTGCAGTATGTCTATGACCGTGACATACAGACGGATGAAGCTGCGTTGGAAACCGTTGCGCGGACTGCCGGCATGAAGTTGCAGGCCAATGCGGCTGTGGCCTCTCTGGCGGCCGGTTGCCGGCGCAAGCTGTGGGTGAAGAATTGCATTGCCCTGGGCGAGGCGGCCGCCGGGCTCGACCCCATCGACAATACCGGCCTCCACGTCATCCAGCTGGGTCTGGCGCACCTGATCAGCCTGTTTCCGGTCAGCGCGGACAGCCGGATAGAGGCGGATGAATATAATGCCCAGATGCGGGAAGCGCTTGACGGCATCCGGGATTACCAGATGGCGCATTACAAACTCAATCGCGTCGAGGGGCAGGCTTTTTGGGATCGGCCGCGCGACATGAGAATCCCGGAGCGCCTGGCACACAGGATCGAGATGTTCAAGGCGCGCGGAATTGTGCCTGTCTATGAGGGAGAGACCTTTATTCCCGATGACTGGCACGCGCTGTTCATCGGCCAGGGTCTGATGCCGCGCAGCTACGATCCGCTTGTCGATTTGATGCCGCAGGACACCGCGGTCCGCCATTTCCAGGGTTTCCTGTCACGCATCAGGCATGAGGTGCAGCAGATGCAGCCGCAGGAAGCCTTCATCCGGAAAAGAACCCATGGCGGCGGTATTGGCGCCTGATTTCGTGATAATGCCTGCATCGGGGACAGGAAAATGCAAAATTTGATCAGACGGCTGGTGGTGGTGGGCGGCGGGACTGCCGGCTGGATGACGGCCTGCCTGCTGAGCAAGCTGCCCGGAACGCGAAACCATACGATCACACTGGTCGAATCCGAGGCGATCGGCACGGTTGGGGTCGGTGAGGCGACGATTCCGGCGATCCGGCTGTTCAACGATCTTCTGGACATCGATGAAGACGAGTTCGTTCGCCGGACCAATGCCACTTTCAAGCTTGGCATTCATTTCGTCAATTGGCGAAAGGACGGCGAGTCCTACATTCATCCCTTTGGGCTTTTCGGCGTCGACAAGGACGGGATCGAGTTCCACCATTTCATGCTGCGCCAGGCCGCCGCGGGTGGCAGCCGCGATTACGGCCGTTACAATGCAGAGATCATGGCCATTCGCGAGGGCCGTTTTGGCCGTCCACCCGATGTGCCTGAGATGCCGCGGATCAATTACGCCTTTCAGTTCGACGCCGCCCTCTATGCCGCCTTTCTGAGGGAGCAAGCTGAATCGAAAGGCGTCGTCCGGCGCGAAGGCCGTATCGTGAGGGTGCATCAGGCCGCCGAAAGCGGTGACGTCACGGCCGTTGAACTGGAGGACGGCAGCCGCATCGAAGGGGACCTGTTTATCGATTGCTCCGGCTTCAGAGGGCTGTTGATCGAGGAGACCCTGAAGGCGGGATACGAAGACTGGAGCCAATGGCTGCCGTGCGATCGGGCCGTCGCCGTACCCTGCAAAAAGGCCGAGGGGCCATTGCAGCCCTATACGCGCTCAACAGCACAGGAAGCCGGCTGGCAGTGGCGTATTCCGCTGCAGCATCGCACCGGCAATGGCTATGTCTTTTCCAGCCAGTTTATCAGCGAGGACGAAGCGACCGCGAAGCTGATGTCCCGACTGGATGGGGAGCCGCTGAAGGACCCGAAGGTGCTTCGGTTCACGACCGGCCGGCGCAGAAAAACCTGGAGCCATAATGTGATCGCCCTGGGGCTGGCGTCAGGGTTTCTCGAACCTCTGGAATCGACGTCGATTCACCTGGTCCAGGTTGGGCTGGCGAAACTTCTGACCCTGTTTCCCAATCAGGGCATCGTGCCGGCGGCGGTGGATCAGTACAACCGCGAAATGACGGAAGAATATATAAATATCAAAGATTTCCTCATCGCGCATTACTATGTGACCGAACGCGACGGCTCACCCTTCTGGGACTATTGCCGCAATATGACCGTGCCGGACAGCCTGCGGGCGCGGCTGGACCTGTTCGCGGCGACGGGCCAGACCGCCGTCCGTCAGCACGAACTCTTCAAGCCCGTGAGCTGGTTCTCGGTGCTTGTGGGCCAGGGACTGACGCCGCGCGCCTATCATCCGATCGCCGATTCGATGGACGAGGATGCTTTCCGGCGGCGGATGTACAAGGCCCGCGAGCGCGTGGAGAAGCGCGTCAAGGGCCTGATAAGCCACGACGACTTCATCGCGCGTCACTGCAAGGCCATGGTTTAGAAGGTCAGCGCGGCTTCCAGCTTGGCCAGGCCTTCGTCGATGATCTCGTCCGACGCGGTCAGCGGCGCCAGCAGGCGGATGGTATTGCCATAGACGCCGCAGGACAGCAGGATCAGGCCGTTTTCCTGCGCCCTGGTGGTCACCGCCTTGGTGGTGGCGGCATCGGGTGTAAAGCCGCCGCGCTCGGTGACGATATCGAAGGCGATCATGGCGCCCAGGCCGCGAATGGCGGTGATCGGCACAATGGTGTTACGTCCGGCCAGGGCTTCGATCCGGGCCTTCAGCTTTGCGCCCTGGGCATTGGCGGCATCGAGCAGCTTCTCTTCCTCGATCACTTCCAGCACCGCCAGCGCCGCGGCGCAGGCCACCGGATTACCGCCATAGGTGCCGCCAAGCCCGCCGACAATCGGTGCGTCCATCACCTCGGCGCGACCGACCACGCCGGAGAGCGGATAACCGCCGGCCAGCGACTTGGCCATGGTCATCAGGTCGGGCTTCACGTCATAGTTTTCCATGGCAAACAGCTTGCCGGTGCGGCCAAAGCCGGTCTGGACCTCGTCAGCGATCAGCAGAATGCCGTGCTCGTCGCACTTTTTGCGCAAGGCGCGCATCAGTTCGGGCGGGGTGATCAGGAAGCCGCCTTCGCCCTGCACCGGCTCGATGATGATGGCCGCCACGGCATCCGGGGCGATATCGGCCTTGAAGAGGTAATCGAGCATCTTCAGGCTGTCGTCGGTGTCGATGCCGTGTGCTTCCACCGGGAAAGGGATGTGATAGACGCCGGGCTGCTGCGGGCCGAGGTCTTTCTTATAGGGTACGACCTTGCCGGTCAGGGCCGAGGTCAGGGCAGTGCGGCCATGGAAGCCGCCGGTAAAGGCGATGATGCCGTCGCGGCCGGTGAAGCAGCGGGCAATCTTGACGGCGTTTTCGACGGCTTCGCCGCCGGTGGTGAAGAAGGCGCATTTGGCCGTTCCGGCAATCGGGGCCAGGCTGTTTATCTTCTCGGCCAGGGCGATATAGCCTTCATAGGGCACCACCTGAAAGGCGGTATGGGTGAAGGCGTCCATCTGCTTCAGCGCGGCGGCCTGGACCTTCGGATGGCGGTGACCGGTATTGAGCACGGCGATGCCGCCGGCGAAATCGATGAAGCGGTTGCCGTCGGCGTCCCACAGCTCGGCGTTTTCGGCCCGGCCGGCATAGAGCGTGGTGGCGTGACCGATGCCACGGGCAACAGCGGCGGCGCGGCGGGCGGCAAGATCGGCATTATGCGACATGGGAAGCTCCAAAAGTCAGTTTGGCCGGAGATTACATATTGTGATCACAATTTTCCAGACTCTTTTTCATCACCATTTGTATCGATAAAGCCCAGGCTTTCCAGCCGCGCCCGCACCGGGGCCAGCTCGCTTTCGTAACGTCGCCAGGCGCCGATACCTTCGGCATTGATAGGTTTGCGCACCTGATTGGCGCTGGCCGAGGTGACCGCACCCCTGGTTTCGTGTGGCGTCAGACAGGCCGCTTCGAAGGGCAGGCCGCAGGCGGTCAGTAACCGGCGAATCTGCCTTTCGGGATCACGAATAAGCGCCTCAAGCGAGACCTCGATCAGGCCATTGCCAAGGCAGGTACGCCAGTGATCCATCAGTTCGCGGTAGTTGCGGTAATGATCGGCGAGATCGTCCTGATCGAACGACCAGCCGGCGGCGAAGAACAGCTTGTATGCGCCGAACAGCGAATCCATCGGCGCGCGCCTGACGTGGATGATTGCCGCATTGGAAAAGGCCAGCCGGATCAGGCCGGTATAGTCGCTGTTGTGCGGCAGCTTGTCGGTGACGCAAGGTGCACCTTCGCTTAGCCAGGCGGTTTCGCTGGCATAAAGCGCGGCTATGGCCTGCGGATCGGTGCGGCCGGCGCTCTCGATGGTTTCCACATCCACCAGTGTTGGGGTAAGCGCGCCGGAAGCAGCCTTCACCGCTGCCGGAAAGCCGGGCAGTTCGCCCAGCGCCCTGACCTGGCTATGGGCGCCGAGGATGCGCTCGACCAGGGTGGTGCCGGAACGCGGCAGGCCGATAATGAAGAGGCGGCGTGGCCCTTTCCGCGTAATCTCTGGCAGGTGGGTGAAGCGCGCCGGCGGAAAGGCGGTTTTCCAGGCGACGACTTGGGCGCGCTCATCGGCTGCCGACCAGACCGGCCGCCTCGGTGTGGCGGGTTGGGCACGCGCCGCTGCCGCGCCATATTGCAGCCAGTGCCAGGCGGAGGGGGGATCGCCGATATCATCGTATTCCTTGAACAGCGCATAACCCTTGCAGGCTTTGTGCAACGGTGTCTGCACGGGCGCGGCCAGCAGGCTTTCGATGTGGTTGTGCGCCGGCGTCCAGCGCCTGAGCCGGGCCAGAGACAGACGCCCCGCCCAGTTGCCGGTGCCGGCGGCCTTGCCGTAGCTTGTCTCGGCGTCGTCGGTCAGGCCGAGATGATCTTCCGTTTCGCCCCGCGTTTTCCAGTAGGGACCGGTGTCCGGCGCCATGTCGGTGGCGCGTTTGAGCAGCGGCAGGGCCTCTGTCTGACACCGGGCTTCCGTCAGGGACAGGCCTAGCTGATGCCAGGTGGCGGCATCGCCATCGAGGCCGTGCTGTTCAAGCAGGGTGATGGTCTCACGCGCCGCCGCCACGGCTTCGGGCTGGCGGCCCAGCGGGCCCAGTATGCGGCTGTGCTGCGTCAGAAAGGGAATGCGTGAGGTGCCGGAAAGTCCGGACAGCAATCGAACCAGCACGCGGTCGGCTTCGGCAAGATCCTGACGGTTTATGGCCGCCTGTAATTGTGCCGAGGCTATTCGGAGGTCTGTCTCCAAATCAGTGGCTCTTGACCATCTGGGCGGTGTCCGGGCAACCGGTCTGGGCGCAGATGCCCTGGTCCGACCAGGCGATCAGCCGCACCACCATGTCGCCCGGCTCGGTACGCGGATCGGTGGCTAGGGAAAGCACATGGCCATCCGAAGGCGCGGTGATGGTGGCGATGGTCTCGCCGAAGGGATTGCTGACGGTGGCCACCACGTCACCCTTCTTCACATCGTCCTTCAGCTTCACCTTCACCGTGGTCCAGCCACCGCGCGGACTGTCGATATCGGTGACAACATTGCCGACAAACGGGGCGGGATCGCTGAGGTCCGGCTTGCCCGCCAGCATCCCCTTGCCGATCAGCACATTGCGGATGCCGCGCGTGGCGCGCGTAATCATGGCGTCATCGAATTTTTCCGGCGCGCCCAGTTCATAGGTGACGGCGGGGATGCCGGCCGGATTGAGCATGTTCTCGACCGTACCCTCGACGCCGGCATCCATGCCGATAACATCGGGCCGCAACAGGTCAGCGATCTGGCGCGCCGCGCTGGTCTGGGCGAAGACATAGCCGGGATAAGCGCCGCCGCGCGACTGTGTGTGCAGGTCGATGGCGAAGTCGGCATTGCCGATGAAGATCTGGTGCCATAGTCGCCCGGCATAGCGCGAGGCCGGGCCGCCGCTTTCGGCATTGCCCGGCATGACACGGTTGAGATTGTCGCCATTGGTGCCGATCTCGTCAGCCGTAAAGCCGCGCGTCGAATGCAACAGGCCGGGCGTATTGAGGCCGGGCACCGCCACCAGCGTGCCGGACAGCGTTTTCGGATCGAGATCCTGCACCAGATGCTGCAGGACGGAGATACCGTTCAGTTCGTCGCCGTGAATCCCCGCAGTGATCAGCAGCCTGGGGCCCGGCTTGGCACCCTTGACCACGATGACCGGCACGAACCAGCCCTGGCCGATGGAAGTATCCGTTACGCGGAAATAGAGCTTGGTCAACTGGCCCGAAGGCAGGTCGGCCACGTCCAGCTTGTCGATCACGGCCGCGCCATCGACCTTGTCGCCGGTATAGACGGTCTGGGCCGCAACTGGCGAAGACACAAGGAGCAGGGTAGCGGCGAGGGCGCTGAGCGTTTTCATACGATGGGTCTCCAAAACAGCTTTGATGGCAGTCTTAGATGTTTTGCGACGCGCCGCAAGGGACCGATTTAGTGTTTGGACTCAAAGGCCTTGACGATTTGGTATTGCGCCAGACGGATATCCAGTTCGGCGGAACGATCGACACTGCCGTCATCGTGCAGGCGCATGTCGGTCAGCTTGCGCTGGGCATCGCTGTCATAGGCGGCCAGCAGTTGCAGCAGTTCCGGCTTGCTCAGTACCTGCGCCTGGATGAGGGCGTTCATGCGGATGATCTTGTCTTCCAGCTCGGTCTGAGCCACGGCGGCGATGGCGGCGAGGCGATACTTGTCCGAATCGGACAGCTTGGAGAAATCGATATGCTTGGCGACCTCGGCAATGATCAGCTTCATGTGCTGGGTGGCGATGAACTGATGCACGATCTCTTCGGTGCCATCGATGTGGTAGAGCGCGCGCACCAGGCCAATGCGTTCCTCGACCGCCGGATCAATGACCGGCGCGGCGGCGTAGGTGGCGGCGGATTCCGCCGTAGTGCCGGGGCTCTTGAAAGCGGCCGTGATCGCCGTGGCGGCATCGTGATCGAAACCGGCCGAGGCTGGCAGGACCGGGGCGACGCCCTGGCCGGAGGCGAGACCGAAGGTCAGGCTGCCGGGGGTGGTTTCCGGCGCATCGAGAATGGCCAGCATGCCCTTGCGCTTCTTTTTCACCGCCACATCGTCTGTCGACGTATCGCCGGCGGCCTGGGGCGTATCGGAAGCCGCGACCGGCGCCGCGGTGGTCTGGGCCAGCTGTTCGGGCGTCAGGCTGTTCATGGCCTGCATGACGGCGCGGTTGATCTGGCTTTGGGTATCGCTCGGCGTGCGCACCTCGGTGGGCGCCTGATTGAGATAGGCCTGAAGCTGAGTCGATTGATTGAAGGTCAGGGCGGTCTGCGCCTGGACCGGCATGACAGGCAGCATGATCAGCGCGCAAACGCCCGCTGGCAACAGTTTATAAAACACAGACCCCAAACCCGCCCCCGATAAAATCTGACTCTGTTGTTTAAATTACGATGCCTGAGAGGCTGTGAAGGTCTTGATGATCTGGATCACCGCATCGACCATGTAGGACTGGACCTCCGTTGCCGATTGGTCCTGCTGCATGAACTTGGCCGAATTGTACTTGGCGGCGGCGATCGACGAATTGGCGGTGATCAGCTGTTGGATTTCATCGGTGCTGAACAGCGGCGCCTGGGCCTCGGCAATGTTTTCAATCAGATTGTCCTCCGTTTCCAGCAGGATCTTGTCGGCGATCTGGTTGTAACGCGCATCCTGTTCCGGCGTCAGCGTGGCTACACCGGCCCGGTCGATGACGATCAGGCGCGTGGCGGTCTTGGTATTGGCTATGACCTGTCGGACATTGCGCGACACGCCGTTCAGTTCCATCAGCTGCTTGTACAGCTCGATCTTTTCGGCGGCATGGGCGGTTTCGGCGGCGTCATTAAGCTGGGCGACGGCACTGACGGCCACGTCGCCAGCGGCAATGGCATATTGGCTGGACGGCGAGGCAGAGACGATTTCCTGCGCGGCGCACGGCAGGGCCGCGACGCTCAATATGCCTGTAATCGCCAGAACCCTAAATCCGAACACGGCACCCCTCCGCCTCATCTTCGCATTAACCATGGAAGACTAGCGCTATCCACAGGGCGTGGCAATGGCATAATCCCTGGCAGGGGAATGCCCGGCGACGATCCGCCGCCGGGTGTGGCTTCTGTGTCTTAAACCAGCGCGCCGTGGCAGTGCTTGAACTTGTTACCCGAACCACAGGGGCACAAGCCGTTGCGCGAGGTATTTTCCCAGCCGGTAGGCAGGGCCGAAACCGGCAAGGCGGCGCGCTGTTCCGGCGTCAGGTCGTCGGTCAGCTTGGCGGCGCGTTCGTTATGACCGGTCAGCGGATCGAGGTGGACCTCCTCGAAGACGCGGCGTTGCTGCGGCAGGGAGGGCGCGGTAGGCGCGGTTTCCTCGGCCGGGGCCTCGAAGCGGATTTCCATGGTCATCAGCCAGCGCGTAACCGAGTGGCGCAGATTGACCAGCAAGGTTTCGAACAGGGTGAAGGCCTCGGTCTTGTATTCGTTCAGCGGATCGCGCTGGCCGTAGCCGCGCAGGCCGATGACGGCGCGCAGGTGATCGAGGTGCATCAGGTGCTCGCGCCAGTGCATGTCGATCATCTGCAGCAGGAACTGCTTTTCCAGCGCCTTCATCTGGTCGTCGCCGAGCAGGCGCAGGCGCTCATCCATCTTCTCTTCCGCGAGCTTCTGGATGCGTTCCTCGAATTCCTCGTTGGCGATGCCTTCTTCCTGCGCCCAGTCTTCCAGCGGCAGGTCGAGCCCGGTCAGGTTGAGGATGGCCTCCTTCAGCTCCGGAATTTCCCACTTTTCGGCATAGGCCTTGGGGGGCATATGGCGTTCGACCAGATCGTGGATCGTGTCGCTGCGGAATTCGGCGATCAGTTCCGACAGGTCGTTGGAGTCCATGAACTCCTGGCGCTGCTCGAAGACGGCCTTGCGCTGGTCATTGACCACGTCGTCATACTTCAGCAGGTTCTTGCGGATTTCGTAGTTGCGCTGTTCCACACGCTTCTGCGCCGTGGCGATGGCGCCGTTCAGCAGCTTGTGCGTGATGGCCTCGCCTTCCTCGACGCCGAGCGATTTCATCATCGCGTTCAGGCGGTCGCCGGCGAAGATACGCATCAGGTCGTCTTCGCAGGACAGGAAGAATTTCGAGCGGCCGGGATCGCCCTGACGGCCGGTACGGCCGCGCAGCTGGTTGTCGATACGGCGGCTTTCGTGGCGCTCGGTGCCGAGCACGAACAGGCCGCCGGCGGCCAGGGCCTGCTGCTTCAGGTTGGCGATGTCGGCCTCGACCTCGGCCTTCTTGGCCACGATCTGCTCCGGCGTCACGGCAGTGCCGGCCGCGTCCTGATCGGCCAGCCACTTTTGTACGCGCAGGTCGACATTGCCGCCGAGCTGGATATCGGTGCCGCGGCCGGCCATGTTGGTGGCGATGGTGACCGAGCCCGGCACGCCGGCATCGGCGATGATGTCGCCTTCCTGCTCGTGGAAGCGCGCGTTCAGCACGCTGTGCGGAATGCCCTTGCCGGACTTCCAGACGATGTCATAGGCCTCTTCGCCGGCCTTCAGGATATCCTTCTTGTCGGCGTTGACGAACTCGGGCTTCAGGGTACGCGACTGCTCGACCTTGTAGCTGTAGCCATTGAGGAACTTCGACAGGTCGTCGGACTTCTCGATCGAGGCGGTGCCCACCAGGATCGGCTGGCCCTTGACGTAGCAGTAGGCGACCTGACCGGCGATGGCGGTGAATTTCTCGGCCTCGGTGCGGTAGACCTCATCGTCGTCGTCGACGCGCATGATCGGGCGGTTGGTCGGGATTTCGAGCACGTCCATCTTGTAGATGTCGCCGAATTCCTGCGCTTCGGTGGCGGCCGTACCGGTCATGCCCGACAGCTTGCCGTACATGCGGAAATAGTTCTGGATCGTCACCGAGGCCAGGGTCTGGTTTTCCGGCTGGATATCGACATGTTCCTTGGCTTCGATCGCCTGGTGCAGGCCTTCCGACAAACGGCGGCCGGTCATCATGCGGCCGGTGAACTCGTCGATCAGGACCACTTCGCCATCCTTGACGATATAGTCCTTGTTGAGCGTGTAGAGCGTATTGGCACGCAGGGCCTGGTTGGCGTGGTGGACCAGGGAGATATTGATCGGATCGTAGAGACCGGCTGAATCCTCGGCCAGGTGACCGCCGGCTTCCAGCATTTCTTCGAGACGTTCAGAGCCCAGTTCGGAGAGCAGGACCTGACGCTGCTTCTCGTCCAGTTCGAAGGTGTCCGGGTCCTTGATCAGTTCCAGGATGGTGGTGTTGAGAATCTTGTAGAGTTCCGAGCGGTCTTCGGTCGGGCCGGAGATGATCAGCGGCGTGCGGGCTTCGTCGATCAGGATCGAGTCGACTTCGTCGACGATTGCGAAATTGTGGCCGCGCTGGACCATTTCCTGAGTCGAATAGGCCAGGTTATCGCGCAGATAATCGAAGCCGAACTCGTTATTGGTGCCGTAGGTGACGTCGGAACCATAGGCCTGCTTACGCTGGCCCTGGGAAAGCCCTTGCACGATGACGCCGGTGGTCAGGCCGAGAAAACGATAGACGCGGCCCATGAAGTCGGCATCGCGCTTGGCCAGGTAGTCGTTGACCGTAATCAGGTGGACGCCCTTGCCTTCGAGGGCATTGAGATAGACCGGCGCGGTAGCGACCAGGGTCTTGCCTTCACCGGTACGCATTTCGGCGATGCCGCCCTTGTGCAGGATCATGCCGCCGACGAGCTGAACATCGTAATGACGCTGACCGATCGAGCGCCAGGCGGCTTCGCGCACCACGGCGAAGGCTTCGTCCATCAGCGAATCGAGCGAGGCGCCCTTGGCAATGCGGTCCTTGAAAATCTGGGTCTGGCCGCGCAGTTCCTCGTCGCTCATCGCCTTGTATTTAGGCTCCAGGGCGGTGATCTTTTGCGCGCGGGCCATGAAGCCGCGGACCTTGCGATCATTTGAGGAGCCGAAAAGCATTTTGGCGATGGCCAGCATGAGGAACCTTAACTATGAATGTCGTGACACTCTATGATGGCCTATTTCAGCCAAATTAGCCTGTCAGATGTAGAGGATTGTGAGAACGACGCGAAAACTTCTTATTTATCTGTAGTGTTCGTAACGCGATTGAAACGACTTACAGGTCAAATAGGTCCGGATTTGCGCTTTTCAAGCACGGGCACTGACTTAAGCGGCGGATGGGTGTATGTCAATCTTCGCTTGGGAAAGGCACTTATCTCTTGAGGGCCGCTTTGGGGAAATTCATGGGTAGATTGTCAGCTCTGCGTCTCGTTTGCCTGCCGGCGGTGCTGGCCCTGACCTTGAGCGTGGCCGCGTGCAACAAGGCACCGGTCAGCAGCGAGGCCGCGCCGGAGCCGGGCGATGTCGCCGTGGCGCGCATCGATGGTGAAACCATCTGGACCTCTGATGTCCGCGCCGAGGCCGTGGCGCAAGGCCAGATCGGGCCGGGCGAGCCGCTCGATGTGACCTCCGATCTGTTTTCGCGTACGCTGGAAGAGGTGATCGACCAGCGCCTGCTGGCCAAGGCCGCCAGCGCCAAGGGGCTGGAAAAATCAACCACCGCCCAGCGCCGCCTGCGCGCAGCGCATGACCGCATCCTGGGCGACATGCTGGTGGAAAATACCATCGATCGCGATATCGATGAAAAGGCGGTCAAGGACCACTACGACGAGCAGCTGAAGCTGTCGAAGCAGTCGGAAGAGATTCGCGCTCGCATGATCCTGCTGAAGACGCAGGCCGATGCCCAGGCCGCGCTGAAGCAGATCCAGGGCGGGGCGCTCTTCGAAGCTATGGCCATGGAAAAATCGATCGACCAGGGTACGCGTTTCAATGGCGGCGATATGGGCTATTTCACCACGGATATCATGCCGCAAGCCTACAAGCCCGCGCTGATGACCGCCAAGGCCGGCGATACCGTCGGGCCGGTGCAGGTCGATGGCGGCTGGGCCCTTTTCCGCGTCGAGGACCGCCGGCCGGAACAACTGCCGACCCTGGATGAGGAGCGCCCGATCATCATGCGCTACCTGATCTATAACCAGGTCGCCGGCATGCTGAACAGCCTGCGCAAGAAGGCCAATGTCGAACTGCTGGTCAAGCCGACAGCCGGTTCGGCGGAACAAGAACCCGCGGCGGCGCCGGATGAGACAAGTGACGCCTCGGCTTCGGATGAGGCCGGATCTGTTGCCAGCACCTCGACCAGCACTTCGAGTGCTGCCCCGGCAAAGAAGACCGGCAAGAAGAGTTGAACAAGAAGAGCTGAATTAAAAAAAAGCGCGTCCGGCAAATGCCGCGACGCGCTTTTCTTGGCTCGTTTAATCTGAGTGATCAGTCAACGACCGGCAGGCGGTGGGCCTTGCCCCAGCTGACGATCAGATGGACGAGAAAGCTTGCGACGTACTTCATAATTCTACGGTTCCTGCGGGCCTGATAACAAACGGCGGCTCGCCAAATATTGTTGACAGCGCTGTCATATCATATTTCGCATCTGCGAAAAAGCCCTCCGGCTGTCACATCTGGAAAAATCTTCGGTAATAATGCGTGTGACCCGGCCCGCACCGTCTGTGATCCTTTTTACCTATGGTATCCTTGTTGGGTCTCTGTTAAGGGGCAAGACCGCAATACCGCCCGGATAAGGACCCGTGCCCATGACCAAGACGCCGCCCAAAACGCCCTCCGCCAGCCGCATCACCCAGCGCGCCGCCGAAGGGCTGGAGCGCGCGCTTGATCCCATCACCAGCGCGGTGAAGCGCGCGGTGCAGACGGGCGCCGATGCCGTGGCCAACCTGACCCACACGACCGATGCCGAGGCGCCGAAGGCCGCCGCGAGTTCATCGGCTCCGGGTAAGCCCGGCCTGGCCGTATCCCCTCTGGCCGTGCCCCTGCCGGAGATGCCGCCGGTCGGCGGTGTGCAACTCTCAACCGCCCGCTCCGGCTTCTACAAGCATGACCGGAAAGATACGCTGCTGATGAAGTTCGCCGAGGGCACGACCTGCGCCGGCGTCTTCACCCGCCATACGGTCGGCTCGGCGCCGGTCGACTGGTGCAAGAAGCAGCTGGAAGCCAATGAGGGCAGTGATGTCCGCGCCCTGATCTGCAACGCCGGCTGCGCCAATGCCTTTACCGGCAAGCCGGGCGCCGATGCCGCGCGTCGCACGGCCTCGGCGCTCAGCCGCCGCATCGATTGCCGTCAGCGCGACATCATGCTGGCGAGCACGGGCGTGATCGGCGTGGTGCTCGACGATTCCAAGATTGCCGCCAAGCTGTTCGATCTGGACAAGGACCTGCGCGCCGATGCCTGGGCCGAGGCCGCCGGCACCATCATGACCACAGACACCTTCCCCAAGGGGGCGTCGGAAACGGCGGTGATCGAGGGCGTTACCGTGCGCATCAACGGCATCGCCAAGGGCTCCGGCATGATCGCGCCGGACATGGCCACCATGCTGGCCTTTATCGCTACCGACGCGACGCTTTCGCCCGGCGTGCTGCAAAGTCTGCTGGCCCTCTATACCCGCACCACTTTCAATTCGGTGACGGTCGATGGCGATACCTCGACCAATGACACCTGCCTGCTGTTCGCCACCGGTGTCGCCGGCGCGCCGAAGATCTCGCGCGCCGGCGACAAGCGTCTGGCCGATTTCAAGACCAAGCTGGAAAAGGTCATGCACGCGCTGGCCACGCAGCTGATCCGCGATGGCGAGGGCGCCACCAAGTTCGTCAAGGTCAATGTCACAGGGGCGTCAAGCCCGGCCTCGGCGCGCAAGATCGCCAAGTCGATCGCCGAAAGCCCGCTGGTCAAGACGGCGCTGGCCGGCGAAGACGCCAACTGGGGCCGGATCGTCATGGCCGTCGGCAAGACCGAGGAGCCGGTGGATCGTGATCGCATCGCCATCCGCTTCGGCGACCTGGTGGCGGCCGAACATGGCGCTGTGTCGCACACCTATGACGAGGCGGCCATGTCAGCCTATATGAAAAACGCCGAGCTGGAAATCAGCGTCGATGTCGGCGTTGGCCGGGCCCTGGCGCACGTCTATACCTGCGACCTGACGCATGGCTATATCAGCATCAATGGCGATTATCGAAGCTAAAGGCCTCCAGACGGGGCAGTAAATCCGGCTTCGAGAACATGGAAGGCAGGGTTGCCATCAGGTCCATACCTGTCGTGCCTGTAGCCGGTAATGGCTTCCGCGATATCGACCGGCTCATGCGAGGGGTAATGTCGCAAGGCGGTGTTATCCTTTTCCTCCTGGTTACGCCAGGCTTGGGTCAGGAAAGGTTTTGCGATATCCGGAATGGCGCCGTCCGAATGGAGTAAAGACTTGCCCGTCGTGGTCTCGCGTACGACATACCAGCTTGGTTGGCCGTTGATATAATCGTAAATGCCCCAGATATCGGTATGTTCCTCGATAATCATGCCGATGATCTCTCGCCCCGCCGACAAGGCCGCCAGCCGGTCAAAAGACGCCCAGCCGGGATCGTTTGAAAATATAATCGTCCAGCCTGAGGGCATGTTCGCAAACGAGAATGGCGCTTCATTATACGCATCCACTTTTTGCAGAATATGCAGGTTCAGCGTACGCAGGATAGCGGGCGCTTCCGTAGCGCGAAATCCAATCCACGATATTGAAAAGCCCATTTTTCCCCCTCTGCGTCTTTGCGGCGATTATAAATCCTACCCTATGTCTTCCTGGGCAAGTCTGTCGAGACTGTTCACAATTCGGAAAGCGGTGCCGATTTAAAACAACAATCAGTATCAAGTTCAGTTGCATAAGGATGCGCGTTTTGATCCAGATTGTAGTGCTTCTTTATGTCGGCGAGGGCGGGATTGCCGCCCTGCGGGCGCATGAAGCCGATATGGCGCCGATCATCTATCGCCATGGCGGACAGATCATATCCGCCTCGCATCCCTCCGCACCGCAACCGGGCGATCCGGATGAAATTCATATCCTGCAGTTCCCCGACATGCAGGCCTTTGACGATTTCCGCAACGATCCGGACAGCCTGTCGAAAATGGAGCAGCGCCGCCTGGCCATTCGCGACGCCCGACTCTATATCACCGACCAGTTCGTCACCTATATCGACTAGACGGCATTTGCTTCAGCTAGACTTTTAAGCCAAAAAGGATGCCCCTGCGTCCGGAAGCCTGTCATGAAAACCGTCCTTGTTGTTGCCGCTGCCCTTGTGGATTCCGATGGCCGGGTACTGATCGCCCAGCGCCCTGAAGGCAAGTCACTGGCCGGCCTGTGGGAATTCCCCGGCGGCAAGGTCGAGCCCGGTGAAACGCCGGAAGTAGCCCTGATCCGTGAGTTGGAAGAAGAACTGGGCATCGTCGTCAAGCAGGCCTGCCTGGCGCCGTTCGTCTTTGCCTCGCATACCTATGAGACCTTTCATCTCCTGATGCCGCTCTACCTGATCCGCCGCTGGGAAGGCGAACCGGAATCCAAGGAGCACAAGGCGCTGAAATGGGTGCGCCCCAATGATATGGGCCAGTATCCCATGCCGCCGGCCGACGATCCGCTGGTCGCCTGGCTGCGCGATTTTATCTGATCATTAATAGTTTTTGAAAACGCACTATTAGAGTGTTGGGTGTAGCCTGGTCATGTGGAGGGCCGGGCAATGACGCATGGACCAAGCTACGGAAGACAGTCTGACCGTCACGATGCCGCCTTTCTGCGGCAACGCATGGGCGCAACCTCGGGTCGCCTGAGCGCGCAAAGCGAAATCTCCGATCGCCTGAAACTGATGAGCACCTTTGTCCTGATCGGCTTGTGCCTGTATCTGGCTCTGACCCAGTTCAGTCCGTGGGATGTGCCGACCACCCTGCGCCATCTGGCAGCCGGTGGCGGCTGCGATATCGCCCGCTCGGTACACCTTTCTTCGGCGCATCGCGGCCAGCCGGGTTACTGGAGCTATCTCGATCCCCGCCACAAGGGCATTGCCTGCCCAATTCCGAACAGGGCCTGAGGCAGGGACTAAAGCTTGCCTTCCTTGACGCCCAGGGCATCCGCCAGGCGCACTTTTGCCGAACCGGGCCGAAGGGGCTTTTGCTGGCTGTCATGCGCCTTCCAGCCGGATAGGGTAATGATCTCGAAGGTGGCGGTGATGCGACCCTCGTCATCGGCATGACGCTCGAAATAGAGCGCGGAGGCCTTTTCCAGAATGGCGCGGTTCAGGCCCTTGCGTGGGCGCTGGTGCAGGATATTGCTTTCGCCCATGAGCCTCAGGTCGGCCATCAGCCGCAAGGGGTGCTCATAGCTGACCGTCACGCGGTCGCTGTCGACCACCGGCATGGAAAAGCCCGTGCGTTTCAGGAGGTCGATCAGGTCCGGACTTTCGGCGAAGGGCGCAATGCGCGGGCCATAGCCGCCGCGCACCTCTAGCTCGGCCTCCATCAGGCAGGCGCGCAGCTCGGTCAGGGTCTCGCCGCCGAACAGCGAGCCGATAAACAGACCGTCCGGCTTCAGGGCGCGGCGCACCTGCACCAATACGCCCGGCAGGTCATTGACCGTATGCAGGCCCAGAGCATTGACCACCAGGTTGAGGCTGTCATCGCCAAAGGGCAGGGTTTCCTCGTCCATCACCAGACGCGCCGTGCCGGATTGCTGCGCCGACAGCTTGTCCGACAGTTCGCCCTCGATCAGCAGGCCGATCTTGCCTTCTACCGGCGTGCCCCGGACAGCCCGGCCGAAGGCGCCATCACGCGCCGCCATATCGAGCGCCACATCGAACGGGCGATTGATGGCGGAGAGCGTCTCGATCAGGTCTTCCACCGCCCGTTCGCGCAGAAAATGCGCTTGCGAAAAGCCACCGGCCGCGCGATCAAGTCGGTGGGCGAGCAGCGAGCGGTCAAACAGGCTTGGTGGGCTTTTGGGGGGAAGAGACATGACGGGGCACTCAGTATGCGAATAGGCTCCCGTTTAGGCCAAATCCGTTCCGAGGTTAAGGCCTTTGTCGATGACCGCCTGACGCTTTCGCATCTGCGCGCCTCGATGGTCCACGCGCTGGATACAGTTTTTCCGCCGCACCGCTTTGACAGCCACGAGGATGCGCCGCCGGAAGCCCTGATGGGTGCCGGATTGGCTGCCACCGGCTGGTCGCGTATCCGCTTTCTCGATCACGATGGCTGCGATATGTGCGCCCGGCCCTTCGAAGGCGGTCTGTTTCTGGGCGCCGGCGCGCACTGCGATGAGTGTACGGACAAACCCTTTCCTTTTCGTCGTGCCCGTTCCGCTTGCATCTATGACGAGGCGGTCAGCGGCCTGATCCTCGGTTTCAAGAATGGCGACCGGCTCGATCTGGCGCCGATGCTGACGCGCTGGCTGGAACGTGCCGGGGCGGATGTGATCTGTGAGGCCGATATCGTCATGCCGGTGCCGCTGCATCCTTTGCGGCTGCTGCATCGCCGTTTCAACCAGGCGGCGGAACTGGCCCGGCCGGTGGCACGCCGCCAGGGCAAGGTCTATCTCGGCGATGTGTTGAAGCGCAAGCGCCAGACCCATCAGCGCGGCAAGGGCGCTCAGGCGCGCTGGGAAAATGTGCGCGGTGCTTTTTCGGTAAGCGCACGCGCTCAGAAACATATCCAGGGCAAACGCATCGTTCTGATCGATGATGTCTTCACAACGGGGGCCACTCTGCGCGCCTGTGCAGATACGCTTATAAAGGCAGGTGCGGCTTCGGTGGATGTCTGCGTGCTGGCGAGGGCCGTAAAGCACTAAAGACTTTAATTTCCGGCACGTTTTCCTATATTCGTGTAACAGATTCCCTTGTACCGAGTGCCCCATGTCAAAGATCGATATCTACACCAAGCCCTATTGCCCCTATTGCGAGCGCGCCAAGGCGTTGCTGGAACAGAAGGGCGCCGAATATAACGAGATCGTCGCTTCGCACGATCCCGCCCTGCGCGCCGAGATGAACGAGCGCTCGGGCCGCTATACCTATCCGCAGATCTTCATCAACGGCACCCATGTCGGCGGCTGCGATGACCTGATGGCGCTGGAGTCGCGTGGCGGTCTCGATCCGCTGCTGGCTGCCTGATTGATGGCTGACATCCTTAACCTCGCCCTGATCCAGACCAACACCCCGGCCAACCCGGCGGCGGCGCTTGAGCATGTCCGGCCCCTGATCCTTCAGGCGGCGACCGGCGGTGCGTCGTTTATCCTGCTGCCGGAATGCGCCAACCTGATGGAGGCGCGCAAGGAACGCAAGGCGCAGGTGGTCACGACCGAAGCCGAGGATGTCTTTATCAAGGGCATACGCGATCTGGCGCAGCAATTGCGCGTCGAAATCCTGATCGGCTCGGCCATCGTCAAATCCGAGATGGATGATCGCGCCGCGAACCGGAGTCTCCTGATCGATGCGCATGGCGAGGTCGTCGCCCGCTATGACAAGATCCACCTGTTCGACGCCGATACGCCGGATGGCCGCTCCTATCGCGAAAGCGCCACCATGCGGCCGGGCGAAGCGGCGGCCCTGGCCCAGACACCCTGGGGCGCTTTAGGCCTGACCATCTGCTACGATGTCCGGTTCCCGCACCTCTATCGCGCTCTGGCCAAGCAGGGCGCCGACATGATCGCCGTCTGCGCCGCCTTTACGGTGCCGACCGGCAAGGCGCACTGGGAGGTGCTGTTGCGCGCCCGCGCCATCGAGACCGGCTGTTTCGTGCTGGCGCCGGCGCAGGGCGGTCTGCACGAAGATGGCCGCACCACCTATGGCCATTCCATGGTGATCTCGCCCTGGGGCGAGGTCATCGCCCGTCTGGACCATGACCGCCCGGCGGTTCTGGAAGCCAGTATCGATTTCAGTGAAGTGACCCGTGCGCGGCAGGCCCTGCCTTGTCTGCAGCACGACAGAGAGTTCCGGGTATGATCCGCTACGCGTTGAGATGCATTGTTGAGCACGAGTTTGAGGCCTGGTTTTCGTCATCCGATGGCTTTGATGAGCAGGTGGCCAAGGGACTGGTCGAATGCCCGATGTGTGGCTCGAAGGCCGTGAGCAAGGCGATCATGGCGCCGATGGTGCGCACCACCAAGGGCAAGGACGCGCCGCAATCGCTCGCGGAAGCGCAGCAGGCGGTGGCCGAGGCCCTGCATCGCCTGCGACGCCATGTCGAGTCGACGCACGATTATGTCGGGAAAGAATTCGCCAGCGAGGCCCGCGATATGCACGAAGGTCTCACGCCTGAGCGACCGATCTACGGCGAGGCCACGCCGGAAGAGGTGAAGGGGCTGGTTGAGGACGGTGTGCCCGTCGCGGCCGTACCGGTCTTTTCACCGGCCACGGAAGGCGAGGCGAAGGTTCCTCTGCCGCCGCCCACGGCGCCACTGATCGATAAGAAGCTGAACTAAAAAAGCCTCCGATTTTCATCGGAGGCTTTTTCTTAGGCTTCTTCGGACGCGCTGGCGTCCTCTTTCTTTTTGCGGGTGCGCTTGGGCTTGGCCTCGGCTTCCGGCGCGGCGGCGGTGGCCGGTTCGGCGGCTACAGGCGTTGGGCGGTGCATGAAGGCCGGCAGTTGCGCGGCATCATCCGAGGCGTCAGCCCGCGGCTTGCGCGGCGGGCGCTCGCGCTTCACCGGGGCCTCAGCGGCCGGCGCTTCAAACCCCAGGTCAGGTTGCGGTGCGCGGGGCGCGGCGCCAAGCGGCTGGGTCGAGGCGATAAAGGCCGGTGACGTATAGGCCGGCTCGGCGACCGGCAGCGGTGTGGAAGCGTTCATATTGGCTTCCTGCTCGGCAAAACGCTGCTGGCGGCGGCGCTCATAGCGCTCGCGGCGGGTTTCGCGGCGATTGCCGTTCTCGTCGAACTGCGGCTCGTTACGGTCTCCGCCAAAATCGCGGCCCTGATTGTCACGGGGCTGATTGTTGTTGCGGGGCTCGAACGACCGCTGGTCATTGTTGCGCTCGCCGTTGTTGCGATCCTTGAAGTTGCGCTCGCCGCTCATGCGGTCGCGGTCACGATTGTTGCGGTTGTCACGGTCGCGGTTGTTGCGGTTGTCGCGATCGTTATTGCGCTCGCGGGCCTCATAACGCGGCTCGTCCGAAGCCTGCTCGTCGCCGGAAGCCTCAGCCTCGGTTTCGCTGGCCTCGACCTCGACCTCTTCGTAATCATCGTCGAAGCCGCTGGAGAAGGGATCGCGCTGTACGAATTCCGACACCGGTCGCGTCGGCTGCATCTGGCGGATCATGCGGAAATAATGTTCGGCGTGCTGCAGGTGGTTTTCAGCCAGCACGCGGTCGCCGGCCGAATTGGCGTCGCGGGCGAGCTGCTGGTACTTTTCGTAGATGGTCTGGGCGTTGCCGCGCACCTTGGTGCCCTCGGGTCCGTTAGACTCGTAGGCGCGGTTGGGATTGTTGGAATTGCCGGCGGGTTTGCGGTTACGGCTGCGTTGCCGTTTCATGCCCCTGAAGTCTTTCATCGGTAATTTCGTCTCTCTTACGCTCCGCCCGCGTTCATGTCCGGGCGGCGAAATGTGCATAAATTTCAGGTCGGACCGTTGGCTAATCGTCGTGTGTAGCGGTCCTGAACCTTGCAATTGTCCTGGCTTTAAGGGGCGCGGGGGGCCGTGTTCTGACCCAAGAAAGCCTCGCGCTCTCACAGTCCTCTGCCGCGTTGATACCGTCTGTATAAGGCCGGGCCTGTTCGCGATGTGAGGAAGACGGTTATGTCTAGCCTTTCCGAAGCTGTCTGCCAAGCGGAATTTTGTGTCACGCCTGATGCGGCTTTTGTCCGGTAACGACGCGTGGCAGGTTGGAGAGGTCGAGATAGGTGCTTACGTCATCGAAACCTGCTGATCTCATTAGGTTTTCCACATCCATCGCTTGGTCAAAACCGATTTCGAGATAGGCCATGCCGCCCGGCTTGAGCAGGCGGAAAATCTCCGGCGCCAGCTCGATATAGGCCTCCAGGCCCGACTGGCCGCCATCCAGGGCGAGAATCGGATCGTGGTCCTTGACCTCCGGCTCCAGGGTCGGAATCACATCCGAGCGGATATAGGGCGGGTTGGAAGCCACGATATCGAACGTGCCGTCATGCAGGCCGGCGCCCCACGAGGTGCGCAGGAAGGCGGTCTGGCCGCTCAGGCCCAGATTGGCGGCATTGTCGCGCGCTACGGCCAGGGCATCCTCGCTGATATCGGTGCCGAGACCTTTTGCCGCAGGGCGTTCAGACAGCACCGACAGCAGGATGGCGCCGGACCCGGTGCCGAGATCGGCCAGTTGGAAGGCGTCGCCCGGCTGGCTGCGCTTGAGGATCATATCGACGATCACCTCGGTTTCCGGCCGCGGGATCAGCACGTGTTCGGAAAGGTTGAGCAGCAGTTTCCAGAAGCCCTTGCGCCCCAGAATCCGCGCCACCGGCTCGCGCTTTTCGCGGCGGGCCAGGAATTCCTCCAGCGTGTTGATCTCGTTCTCGGTCAGCTCGCGGTAGGGATCGGTCAGGATGTCGGCCCGCGTGGCGCCGGTGGCGGCTTCCAGCAGCAGGCGGGCATCGATGGCGGGCGAGTCGATGAAGGCGCCCTTGAGGCGTTGTTGCGCGCCGGTCCAGGCTTTGACCAAGGTCAAGGTATTTGGGGTAGGGGACATGAATTCAGGCTTTTTAGAAGAAGCTAACCCCGAAAAACACGAAAAGCACGAACAGGTGCGTAGCGCGCCGACCGCCTTGTGGGGCACGTTTTTCGAAACGGTAGGCGCTTCGCGCAGCATTGCCGCGGCAAAAGTTCGTGCTTTTCGTGTTTTTCGTGGTCAGAAATTAAAACGCGGCCGTAACCGGATATTTCGCGACCACCATGTAGTTCACATCGGTGTCGTCCGACAAGGCCCATTGGTCTGAAATCGGATTATAGCTGACCCCGACCGGCCGCTCCGGCAGCAGGGGCGTGCCGTCCAGGAAGGTCATGATCTCCTCCGGCATCAGGAATTTCTGCCAGTCGTGCGTGCCCTTCGGCACCCATTGCAGCACATATTCCGCACCAACGATCGCCAGGGCATGGGCCTTGAGAGTGCGGTTCAGAGTCGCCACGAACAGGATGCCGCCCGGCTTGACCAGCGATGCGCAGGTTTTCAGGAAGGCTTCCGGATCGCTGACGTGCTCGATGACCTCCATGGTCAGGACGACGTCGTATAAAACCTCGCCCGATTCCGCCAGTTGTTCGACCGTCTGGTTGAGATAGCGGATGTCGAGCCCGCCCTGCGTGGCATGGGCGCTGGCGGTGCCGATATTCTTTTCAGAGGCATCGAGGCCGGTGACGGTAAAGCCCATCCGGCGCATCGGCTCGCTGAGCAGCCCGCCGCCGCAGCCGACATCGAGCAGGCGCAGGCCCTCGAAGGGCGCGCGCTGGCGATAGTCGAGGGAGAAGTGCTCCAGACAGGTTTCGCGGATGAATTTGACGCGCGTCGGGTTAAATTTGTGCAGCGGTGCGAATTCACCCTTCACATCCCACCACTTGGCGGCCAAGGCCGAAAAGCGCGAAACCTCCCCCTCGTCGATGCTGAAACCGGCGGCAGAACCTGAATCCAAACTGTTTAGTGTTTCGGTCATTTTGGATGCCTATTTCTCATCTTTTGTCGCCGGAATCGACCTTGCGGCACAGGGGCTTAACCGCTAATTAGGCCGCGCAACAAGTCCGGACAAGGATAGATGCCTGTCCGTCAGAAAGAAAGTGGCGAAATGACGCGTTTAGTGATGAAGTTCGGCGGCACCTCCATGGCCGACCTCGAACGCATCCGCAGGGCGGCACGACTGGTCGCGGCCGAGGTTGACGCCGGTCACAAGGTGGCGGTGGTGGTGTCGGCCATGGCCGGCAAGACCAATGAACTGGTCGCCTGGACCGATGGCGCCGGCCAGCCCACCGGCAAGGCCGCCGAGGTCCATGCCAACAGCGATGACGAATACGACGTGGTCGTGGCTTCCGGCGAACAGGTGACCGCCGGCCTGCTGGCCATGACCCTGCGCAATCTCGGCTATCCGGCGCGTTCGATGATGGGCTGGCAGCTGCCGATCAAGACGTCGAACCTGCACGGCAAGGCGCGCATCGGCGATTTCGCGGCCGACAATCTTATCAATGCCCTCGATTCCGGCCAGATCGTCGTCGTCCCCGGCTTCCAGGGCGTGACCGACGATGACCGCATCACCACGCTGGGCCGTGGCGGTTCGGATACCTCGGCCGTGGCCGTGGCCATCGCCGCCCAGGCCATCCGTTGCGATATCTATACTGATGTCGACGGCGTCTACACCACCGACCCGCGCATCGAGAACAAGGCGAAGCGCCTGCCCAAGATTTCCTTCGAGGAAATGCTGGAAATGGCCTCGCTCGGCGCCAAGGTGCTCCAGACCCGTTCGGTCGAGCTGGCCATGGCCTACCGCATGCCGGTGCGCGTGCTGTCATCCTTCGTCGAGCCCGGCGAGAATTTAGATCAAGGCACTTTGGTGTGCGACGAGGAAGAAATCGTGGAAAAACATATCGTTTCCGGCGTGGCCTACAGCCGTGATGAGGCCAAGATCACCCTGCTGGGCCTGCCCAACAAAATCGGCGTCTCCGCCGCGGTCTTCGGCCGCCTGGCCGCCGCCAATATCAATGTCGACATGATCGTCCAGTCGGAAAAGCGCTCGGGCGAATACGCCAATCAGCTCTTCACGGTCGGCCGCCGCGACGCCCAGCGCGCCGCCGAGATCATGACGGCCGCGAAAGAGGAACTTGGCTTCGACGATATCAAGGTCGATGAAGGCGTGTCGAAAATCTCGATCGTCGGCGTCGGCATGCGCTCGCACACCGGCGTGGCCGAGACCATGTTCCGCGCCCTGTCGGAAAAGGGTATCAATATCCAGGTCATCTCGACCTCGGAAATCAAGATCTCCGTCCTGATCGACGAAGCCTATACCGAGCTGGCCGTGCGCGCCCTGCACGCGGCCTATGGCCTGGACAAGATCGGCGCTTAAGCCCGCCTGTTCCTGAGGGTAAAGAATAGACGGCGCTCCGTACCGCGGGGCGCCGTTAATTGTTTCAGGGCGCCGAAAAGCGGGTGTGGTATTTTGCGACGCTTCTGATTTCAAAGCGAAAATATCTGTAAATGATGCTTAGGGTTACTTTGTGATGTGAAGTAACCTACACGCGATATTAACCATTTCTTTTAAATACTCCTGTTATGCGTCTGTATAGGGCAGGCGGCCTGGTGGAGTACGCCCTCATGTCATCCGGAAGACTGTCATTCAATAACCTGCCCATGATGGGCAAGATCCTGCTGCTGTTTTCCCTGCTGGCGCTGGTATCCGTGTCGGCCTCCGGTTTCGCCTCCTGGCAGATCAATGCCATTACCAGCGACTATGACGCCGCCCTGGTCGGTCCCGCCCGCGCCAATGTGGCCCTGTCCCGCGCCGGCCGTCATGCGGTCTGGACCTCGCGCTCCATCCTCAAGCTGGTGACCGCCAGCACGCCGGAAGGCGTGGCCAAGGCCGAGGCCGATGTTAGCGAAGGCGCGCAGTCGTTCGAGAGCGAAATGCAGCTGGCCAAAAAACTGATGCCAGAAAAGCAGGCGCAGCTTGAAGACCTGCATCAGACCTATCAGGGCATCGTTTCCAGCACCTGCGCCGATACCATCGCTCTGGCCAAGAGCACCGGCAGCGCCGCCGCCATCGAGCATATGAACACGCAATGCGCTCCGCAGCTTCTGACGGTCATCACCGGCCTGTCCAAAATGGTCGATCAGGGTATTGCCGATAATGAAAAACTGGTCGCCCATCTGAAAAAGACCTCGCACGACACCATCCTGATCACCCTGGCCTCGATCATCGGCGGTCTGTCCGTGGTCACGCTCCTGTCGCTGTGGCTGACGAAAACCGGCATTGTCGGCCCGATCAAGGGGCTGATCGATGTCATGACCGGCATGTCGAAGGGCCAGCTCAAACTGACCGTCCCCGGCCAGGACCGTCGCGATGAGCTGGGCACTATGGCGCGCACCACCGAACTGTTCCGTCAGGGGCTTGAGGAAACCGAGCGTATGCGCGAACAGGCCATTCAAACCGAGGAAGCCAATGCCGCCCGCCTGATGGCCGAGCGCCATGCTATCGCCGACGACTTCCAGGCTAAGATGGGCGCCCTGGCCGATTCCGTCGCCCGCTCGTCGGGAGAAGTATCGGACGCCGCCCAGAGCCTCTCGGCCACCGCCGAGGAAACCAGCCGTCAGGCCCAGGTGGTCAGCGGGGCTGCCGAGGAAGCGGCCGCCAATGTCCAGACCGTGGCCGCCGCCACCGAGGAAATGGCCGCCTCGGTTCATGAAATCAACGGCCAGGTCGGCCGGGCCGCCGAAGTGGCGCGCGAAGCTGCCGGCGAGGCCGCCACGACCGAACAGGAAATCCGCGCCCTCTCCGAAGCGGCCGCCAGCATCGGCGTTGTGGTCAGCCTGATCAACGACATCGCCTCCCAGACCAACCTTCTGGCCCTAAACGCCACCATCGAAGCCGCCCGCGCCGGAGACGCCGGCAAGGGCTTCGCGGTGGTGGCCTCCGAGGTCAAGATTCTGGCCACCCAGACCGCGAAGGCGACGCAGGATATCGGCGACAAGGTAGCCCAGATCCAGGGCGCCACCGAACGCACGGTCGGCTCGATCGAACGCATCGTCTCGACCATCACCGATATGCGCAATATATCGGGCAATATCGCCTCGGCGGTGGAGCAGCAGGGCGCGGCCACGCACGAGATCGCCGGCAATACTGCCCGTGCCTCCGATGGCACGCAGGCCGTGACCGAGAATATCTTCGGCGTCGGCCGGGCGGCGGAAATGACGGGTGCCGCCTCTACCCAGCTGATGGGACTTTCCGGGAGCCTGACCGAACAAGCCGCCAGCCTGCAGCAGGAAGTGGCCGCCTTCGTGCATCAACTGCGGGCGGCCTGACCGATTTCTGCGAGTCAGTTGCAATTGAATACGGTAAGTGGATGCCGTTCATGTTTACAATTAATGCGATATTAACGGGCTGTATCTAGATCATACATCACCTGACAAGCGCGTGGACCGGCACCTGTCGGCTTCACCCGCCTGCCAGTTCAGGGGTGTAGTGGTGTAGCGGGGCTTGCGATGTCGTTCAAAAACATGCCGATGCTGGGCAAAATCTTCAGTTTGCTCGGTTTTCTGTCACTGGTCGTGATTGCGGCCGTTTTTTTCACCACATCGCGCATGAGCGCCATCAGCGCCGATTACGGGCGGGTGATTTCCGGACCGGGCACGGCCGCGGTCGATATGGAGCGCGCCAGCAAGAATATCCAGCGTGTTCAGACCGCCTTTTACAAGCTGGTCTCCTTCAGTGACGCACAGGACATCGCCGACGCCAACAGCGAACTGAAGCTGGCGCAAAGCTCTTTCTCCAAGGAAACCAATGAAGCGCTGAAAGCCCTGCCGTCGGAAACCAAACGCATCCAGGGCATCCAGGCCAGCTACAATACCGCCATCGATGAGACCTGCGCCGAAACCCGTCGCCTGGCTGAAAGTGGTGATGATGCCGATGCCCTGCGCCTGATGCGCACCACCTGCGATCCGGCCATTTCGCAGCTCGAAAAGACCATGGCCCAGGTGGTCGATGACACCATCGCCGACAATGTTGCCGCCTCGGCCGCCGCTGGCGCCGATACGCAGCGCACGATCGGCATCACCTGGGCGGGTCTGGGTTTTGGTCTGGTGATCGTCATGGTGGGCGCCATGATCGTGACGCGTATGGGGATCGTGAAGCCGCTGTCGGCGCTGAACGCCACCATGACCGACATGGACAAGGGCCAGCTCGATATCATCGTCCCCGGTCAGGACCGCAAGGACGAACTGGGCGGCATGGCCCGCACGCTGGAAACCTTCCGTCAGGGGCTGGCCGAGGGTGTGGCCCTGCGCGAAGCCGCCGAAGCCGCCAAGGCCGCCGAGATGGCGCGCCTGCACCGCGAACGCCAGGTGGTCGAAAGCTTCCAGGGCAAGATGGTAAACCTCGCCGATTCCTTCGTGCGCTCCTCATCCGAGGTGTCCGACGCCGCGCAAAGTCTCTCCGCCACCGCCGAGGAAACCAGCCGTCAGGCGCAGGTGGTGACCGGTGCGGCCGAGGATGCCGCCGGCAATGTCCAGACCGTGGCCGCCGCCACCGAGGAGATGGCGGCCTCGGTGCAGGAAATAAACGGCCAGGTGCGGCGCGCCGCCGAAGTGGCGGGCGAGGCTGCCGCCGAAATCGGCAATACAGAGGTCGAGATTCAGGCCCTCTCCGAAGCGGCCTCGGGTATTGGCGCCGTGGTCAACCTGATCAACGACATCGCCTCACAGACAAATCTGCTGGCGCTGAACGCGACTATCGAAGCCGCCCGCGCGGGAGAGGCCGGCAAGGGCTTCGCGGTCGTCGCCACCGAGGTCAAGACCCTGGCCAGCCAGACGGCGCGCGCCACCCAGGATATTGGTGATCGCGTGGAACTGATCCAGGACGCCACACGCCGCACGGTCGAGTCGATCCAGCGCATCGTCTCGACCATCACCGATATGCGCCATATCTCGGCCAATATCGCCTCGGCGGTCGAGCAGCAGGGCGCGGCGACGCACGAGATCGCCGGCAATACGGCGCGGGCCTCCGATGGCACGCAACAGGTGACCGAGAACATTTTCGGCGTCGGCCGGGCGGCGGAAATGACCGGCGCGGCCTCCACTCAGCTGATGGGCCTTTCCGGTGACCTCAGTGAACAGGCCGGTGACCTGCAGAAGGAAGTGCAGAATTTCGTGAAGCAGTTGCAAGCGGCCTGAATATACTCAAGGCCACCCTTCCTGATGAGCGAACGCGGTCGCGCACGGTATAGGGCTGTGCTATCTCTTTCCTGGTGAAGGGGCCAGCCTGGTGAAGGGGCCAGTCGCTGATCGCGGTCTGCAACGGCGGCGCTCAGGCAGCGGAGGGGGGATTTATGTCGTCATTGTCGGCGTCGCGCGCCCTAGGCAAGTTACGTCCGCTTCAGGTTCTGAGAGCCGTCGCGGCCATCGGCGTGGTCTTCACCCATGCCATAACGCGCATAAGCATGAGCGTTTCCACTCAGGGAAACCTCTTTTTCCTGGAGCGGGATGGTCAGTTGAGAGTGGGGGATGCCGGGGTGGACATCTTCTTTGTCCTGTCCGGTTTCATCATGCTCTACGTCCACTTTGACGATTTTGGTCGTCCCGGCATGTGGAAAAAATTCGCCGGGAAGAGACTGGGGCGTATTGTTCCGCTTTACTGGCTTCTGACGACGGCCGTTCTGGCGCTTATCCTGACAGAGCCGCAGATATTCACGACTAAATATACCGGTTTCGATCCGGTCTGGATCGCGGGGTCTTATCTCTTCCTGCCGATTTCATCCCATGCCAATGTCCTGCCGATCCTCAGTGTCGGGTGGACCCTGATCTATGAGATGTTTTTCTATGCCTGTCTGGCCGTGGTTATCGGCCTGCCACGGAGCGCGGCGCTGGTCATCCTGGCGGCTTTCCTGTGCGGACTGGTCGCCATCGGTATGGTCTATCCGGTGCGGCTCGAAGGTTTCGGATATTACACAAGCTGGCTGCTGATGGATTTTCTGCTCGGTATTGCCATAGCCTGGGTCATCCGGCAGTTCGGCTATCCGGCCGGATGGGCGAAATGGGCCATGTCCCTGGCGGGTGTAGCCGGTCTGGCCGCGACAATTCTGTGGACACCGCCGGAAGTGGGTTGGCTGCGTTTCGTCATGTGGGGGCTGCCATCGGCATTGCTCGTCTATGGTCTCTGTACGGCAGATTTGCCGCAGACCCCCATGAACAACCTGTTTGTCATGCTGGGAGATGCGTCCTATTCGATTTACCTGATTCAGGTTATCGCCCTGCCGGCCTGGGCGATGGTCATGCGGAGACTGAACTTCGGTCATTTTCGGTCAGAGGTGGATGTGTGCGTCCTTACGCTCCTGACGACCGTAACGGGGGTGGTTTGCTGGTATCTGGTGGAACGCCCGCTGGGCCATATCCTCAAGGGCGCGCGCGGCGGCAAACCCGCTGTGACAAAACACCCATAAGGTCATGGAAGGTATCGTGCGGTTTCCGCGCGCTGCGCACAGATGCCTCAATTGTATCAGACTGTTAAACCAAAGTGATTATAACCCTTTCGTGACTTGCCGCAGGGGCTGCGGACTCGCTAGACAGCGCGCCGAAAGCGCCGCAAAATAAGCGCGGAGTCTGACGGCGGGCCAGTGGGCCGCCAGAGGGGAGTAATGGTGGTAAAACTGGGTCCGTTCGAGAGTATGCCTAAGGCTGTGCCTGCACGCGGCCAGCGCGGCCTGCTGCGCCAGATTCGCGAGACGATGGAGGAGGGCCAGTCCGCCCAGGCTCGCCTCGATACCGTGGTGCGCATCATCGCCTCCAGCATGGTCGCCGAGGTCTGCTCGATCTATCTGCGCCGCACCTCCGAGGAACTGGAACTCTTCGCCACCGAAGGCCTGAACGCCGACGCCGTCCACAAGACGCGGATGCGGCTCTCCGAAGGTCTGGTCGGTGAGGTGGCGCGCGCCGGCGTGCCGCTGAACCTGATGGACGCCCCGGCGCACCCCAGCTTCTCCTATCGTCCGGAAACCGGCGAAGATCCTTACCGCGCCTTCCTCGGCGTACCCCTGTTGCGTGGCGGCCGCACCATCGGCGTGCTGGTCGTGCAGAACATGGCGGCGCGGCGCTATGAGGAAGAGGAGGTCGAGGATCTCCAGATCATCGCCATGGTGCTGTCCGAGATCGTGACGGCGGGCGAACTGGTCGGTCTGGAAGAACTGAAGGACATCGAACTGGCGCCTTCGCGCCCGGAACGGCTGAAGGGGTCGATCTTCGCCGACGGCATTTCGCTCGGTGTCGTCATCCTGCACGAGGTGCCGGTCACCTCCGAACACCTGCTGAGCGATGATTCCGTGGCGGAAGAGGCGCGCCTGCTGGCGGCCATCGATACCCTGCGCGAGCAGATCGACGAGATGTTCGAAGGCACGCATGGTCTGGCGGGGCCCACCTTCGATGTGCTGGAAACCTACCGCATGTTCGCCCACTCGACGAGCTGGGTGCGCAACCTGACCGAGGCCGTGCGCAACGGCCTGACGGCGGAAGCCGCGGTCGATCGCGTGCGTAACGAACAGCGCGCCAAGCTCAACAATGCCCGCGACGCCTATATGCGCGAGCGCCTGCACGATCTCGAAGACCTGGCCAACCGCCTGCTGCGCGTCCTGGCCGGCAAGATCACCACGGCGCGGGAAATCCCCGATAATTCGATCCTGGTGGCGCGCGATCTCGGCCCGGCCGACCTGCTGGAATATGATCGTTCACGCCTGAAGGGCATCCTGCTCGAAGAAGGCTCGGCCTCGAACCACGCCGCCATCGTGGCGCGCGCCCTGCAAATCCCCTGCGTCGGCCGCCTGCAAGGCCTGCGTGACAAGGTCAGCCAGGGCGACCCGGTCATTGTCGACGGCGAAACCGGGGAAGCTTACCTGCGTCCGCGCCCGGATATCGTTGAAGCCGCCACCAGCCGGATCGAGGTCCGCGCCGCCCGCCGCGCCGAATTCAGCAAGATCAAGGATGTCGAGGCGGTCACGCGTGACGGCCAGCGCATCACCCTGCTGATGAACGCCGGCCTGGAATTCGATATCGACATCATGAACGAGACCGGCGCCGAGGGCATCGGCCTGTTCCGCACCGAATTCCAGTTCATGGTGTCCGACGACCTGCCGCGCCTGCGGCGCCAGACCGAGCTTTACGAGCGCATCATGGATGGCGCCGGCGATCGCCCGGTCACTTTCCGCACGCTCGATCTCGGCGGCGATAAAATCCTGCCCTACATGGAAATGGAGCGCGAGGAAAACCCGGCGCTCGGCTGGCGCGCCATCCGCATGGGCCTGGACCGTCCTGCCCTGCTGCGCATGCAGCTGCGCGCCCTGATCACCGCCGCGCGCGGCCGCGAACTGCGCATCATGTTCCCCATGGTCGCCTCGATCGATGAGTTCCGTCAGGCGCGTGAAATGGTCGATATCGAATGCGCCTGGGCCAAACGCCGCGGCCGTGCCCTGCCGGCGCTACTGCGTGTCGGGGTCATGATCGAATGCCCGTCGCTGCTGTTCCACCTCGATGCCCTGCTGCCGCTGGTCGATTTCGCCTCGGTCGGCACCAACGACCTGATGCAGTATACGTTCGCCGCGGACCGCACCAATCCCAAGATGTCGGACCGCTACGATCCGCTGTCGCCGCCCTTCCTGACCGCCCTGTCGATGATCCAGAAGGCGGCGAAGGAGTCGGGCACGCCGGTTTCGGTGTGCGGTGAAATCGCCGGCCGTCCGCTTGAGGCTTTCGTGCTGATTGCCCTGGGCTTTGAGCGCCTGTCGATGCCGCCGGCCGGCATGGGCCAAGTCAAGCGCATGATCCTGTCGTGCGACCGCGAAGCCGCCGCCAAGGCCGTAACCAAACTAATGACCAGCTCCAACGGCAGCGTGCGCAATGAGATACTTTCGCTGGCCCGCAAACTCGATCTGGATATGTAATCCCTTATACCTCCCCAACTTGTTGGGGAGCTCCCTCGCTAAAGCTTCGGGCGGCAAGCCGCACTCGAATGGCCTGTCCCACGAAGCCTTGGCGAAGCGGGATGGGGTTTCTTGCTTAATCCCAAGCCCGTCTGAAAATTCGAACCATAGTCGTGCAGTTTTTTGTCACCAAATGGCGCATGGCAACGTATAGGTAGGCGGAACCATTAAAACGGGTGGCGTGTGTCTTCTTTTCTGCGATTTCTGGCCTGTCTTTTCCTGCTCGCCTTTGCCGTGCCAGCCAATGCTGAAGAGGGAAAATCCGCCCATATCACCGCCCGCCTGATCGCCGAAAGCGCTACGGTCGCGCCTAGTGGCGACGTTACCATCGCGCTTGAATATACCCCCGCACCGGGCTGGCATACCTACTGGGTCAATGCCGGTGATACAGGCCTGCCGCCGAAGTTCACCTGGAACCTGCCGGATAATGTCGCCGTCGGTCAGATCGACTGGCCGGTGCCGGAAGTGCTGCCGTCCTTCGGCCTGGTCAGCTACGGCTTTACGGGGCGGACGACCCTGCTGATGCCGCTGCATAATGCCTCCGCCCTCTCTCCGGGCGATATCCTGCCCATCAAGGCACACGTCGATTTCCTGGTTTGTGCTGATGTCTGCATCCCGGAAAGCCTCGATGTCAGCCTTGATCTCAAGGTCGGCGCGCCGAAGCCCGGCAAGGATGCAGAGACCATCGAAAAGGCGCGGCAGGCGCTCCCCGTAAAGAGTGATGCAACCGCGACTGTCGACCTGAAAAACGGTGAGGTCGAGCTGGGTTTCCCCTTGAGCGACGTCAATGCCCAGGGCGCCTACTTCTTCCCGGAGCAGGGCGGCATCATCAACGCACCGGCGCCGCAGGCACTGGATATGGGGGCCAGTGGTTTCACCCTGCGCACCAAGGCTGTCGGCTCAGACCTGCCGCAAGGCGAACTGACGGGTGTGCTGAAACTGGCGGATGGCAAGGCCTACCAGATCGCCCTGAGCCGTGCGCCGCTGGCAGCGACCGTGCATGGTCTGGGCGCCGCATCGACCGCGAAGACCAGTGCCTCCGGCATACTGATCGCCATATTCGGCGCCTTTGTCGGCGGGCTGATCCTGAACCTGATGCCGTGCGTTTTCCCGGTGCTGTCTATGAAGCTGCTCAGCCTGGCGCGTTCCGGCCATGACAAGGGACTGGCGCAGCAGGAATCGCTGTTTTACGGCGCCGGCACCATTATCACCTTTGTCGGCCTGGCCCTGATCCTGACGGCGGCGCGCCTGTTCGGCCAGTCGGTGGGCTGGGGCTTCCAGCTGCAATCGCCCTATGTAACGGCGACCTTAAGCCTCGTCATGCTGCTGGTGGCGCTGAACATGTCCGGCGTCTTTGAAATCGGCACCTCGCTGCAAGCCGTCGGCGGGTTGCAGGTTTCCGCCAAACGTCCGCGTCTCGGCGCGCTCCTGACCGGTGTGCTGGCTGTGGTCGTGGCCGCACCCTGCACGGCGCCCTTCATGGCAACGGCCATCGGCGTGGCCCTGTCTCAGGGCGGGCTGGTATCCTTCGCCATCTTTGTCAGCCTCGGTATCGGCTTTGCCCTGCCGTTCGTGGCCCTGACCTTCCTGATCACCCTGGTGCCCGGCGTAGCCAAGGCCCTGCCGAAGCCCGGCAAATGGATGGATGGTCTGAAGCACGCCCTCTCTTTGCTGATGTATGCCGCCTGTCTGTGGCTGGTCTGGGTCTTTGCCCAGCAGGTGCAACTGGCGGGCGTTCTGCTGCTTGTCTTTGCCCTGTTGCTGGTCGTGTTGGCGGTGGTGAAGGTGCGTCTGCCGAAGTTCGTCAAGCCGCTGGTGCTGGTGGGCGGCCTGGTGCTGTGCGGACTGGCCGCGTCCTTTCCGCGCGGCGGGCAGGCTCCGTCTGCGGCTGCCGGGGCCTCCGGCGCGCTGGCGCATCAGGCGTTTGATGTCGAGACCCTGGCGAGCCTGCGCGCGGAAGGCAAGCCGGTCTTTGTCGACCTGACGGCCGCCTGGTGCGTCACCTGCAAGGTCAATGAACGGCTGGTGCTGTCGACGAAGGACTTCGAAAAGGCCGTGGCCGATACCGGCACGGTCTACATGGTCGGCGACTGGACCAATCAGGATGCCGCCATCGCCCGTTACCTGACCCTGTTCGGCCGTTCCGGCGTGCCGCTCTATGTGTATTACGGACCGAACAACGCCGAGCCGGTCGTGTTGCCGCAGTTGCTCAAGACGGAAGCCGTGGTCAGGACCCTGCGCGGAAATTAGCCTTTCAGGGCCGACAGGTGCACGCCGAACGGACCATTGTAATAGATGCAGTCGGCATCGTTATTGGCGTGGGTGAACTGGCCGGAGACGACGATTGCCTGACCGAGGCTAAGTGTCATCAATGCCGGATAGACCGGATCGACCTTTGCCACCACGGCTTCCAGCCGGATGCCATGCCCGCTTGCATCCTGGCCGATATTGATTTCGAGATCGGCTGTGCCATCGAGCGTCGAGATGCGCAGGTCCTGGACCTTGCCCTGCCAGGTGTCGAAACGGTCGAACGCCTTGAATCGGGTGCAGAAGTCATCCGAGGCGGCACCCGTGCGGGGCAGGGCCAGGAAGGCGGTCTGTGAAGCCGGCAGGGCGGGAGTGCTCGCGGTCGCCGGCGTCGGCTTGCCCTCAGGCTTGCCGCAGCCTGTCAGAAACACCAGCGCGATCAGGGCCAAGGCCCTCATGCGTCAGGTCCGAATTCGATGGTGCAGTCCAGACCGGATTCGGTGGTGGCCGGGGTCACGATCACGTCGATATTATCGCTCAACAGCTCGGACATATTGGTTAGGGCCGTTTTCAGGTCGGCATCGCTCTTGGCGGCCTCGATGGCGCTGAGCTTGATCGGCAGGTCGCGCGAAACTCCGGTCAGGATGCACTTCAGGTCGCTATCGGTGCCGCGCGCTTTAAGAGTCATATGCCCTTGCAGGTCACCGGCGGAAAGGGCGCGAATATCTTTGGCGTAGGTCTTGAACCTGTGTTTGGAAAGCAGGCTCAGTGCGGGGGTAAAGCCGTCCGTTTCGCGCTTCAGGCGCTCGGCCTCGCTCACCAGGCCGGCAAAAAAGGATTCTTGCGAGATGGCGCTGCGCGGCTCAGGCGCAACCACAGGCTCGGCGGCGGAAGCGCCACTCGCCAGAAAGAGGCTTAAGGCAACGGCAAGGCTGGCATAAGTCACGGCAGACTCCGGAAGTGGCATAGTCATGTCCGGACTATGCAAGCCTGCGGCCAACAAAGCGTTAACGCCCTTTAATTCGTCACCGATCAACGACCCTTGCGCCACTTCGATGGGGACAAAGCGACGTTTTGGGCCGTGTATCAGGGCGCAACTACCCTAGGGCTGAAGATGAAGCTCCGAACCCTCAATTACGCCCTGCGATGAATAGGTTAGTCTGCTTCGAACGGCGTCAGTAACTGACATGCGTGGGTTGCGGGCCCTTGTGGCACGGCACACCGACGGCACACCCGACCGAGTCAAAGGTCGAGAAGGCCCAGGTGATGGCGCCGATAACGGCAACGACGATAACCATGGCTACGACAAAACGCGAAAAGTTCTCAGCGGTATGCGATTTACTCATTGTTTTGCCCTCCTTCAGGGAGCCTTATTTATAACACCGTTTTACCGCATTTTGAAGGGGTTAACCGTAATTTTTTGACTTAAGTGTCAAAATACCGTCGCATCCTTATTTTCCCCTTATGGGCGAACGGTTTCGGATTCGGCTTGTTTCTGAGGGGCGGATGCTTTAATTCGCCGCCCATGACCCAGGACACTACTTCGAACCCCGAAAACACCTTCCGTCCGGAAGCCCGCAGCCCACGCGGTTTCATCGACAAGCGCAGCGGCCAGATCGCCATTGAGCGCCGGCTGATCGAGACGGTGTCGAAGGTCTATGAGGATTTCGGTTTCGAGGCCCTGCAGACCCCGGCCTTCGAATATGCCGACGCACTCGGCAAGTTCCTGCCCGATTCAGACCGCCCCAATGTCGGCGTCTTCGCCCAGCAGGACGATGATGACCAGTGGATGGCCCTGCGCTATGACCTGACGGCGCCGCTGGCGCGCTTCGCGGCGCAGAACTGGGAAACCCTGCCCAAGCCCTTCCGCCGCTATGCCTATGGCCCGGTATGGCGCAATGAAAAGCCCGGTCCCGGCCGTCTGCGCGAATTCATGCAGTGCGATGCCGATATCGTCGGCTCCGACCGCCCGGAGGCCGATGCCGAAATGATCGCCCTGGCCGTCGCCGGCTACAAGGCGCTCGATGTGCCGGCACGCATCCGCATCAATAACCGCAAGCTGCTCAATGGCCTCCTGACCAGCCTGGGCGTTACCGATTCCGTCCAGCAACTGGGGGTCTTGCGCGCCATCGACAAGCTCGACCGCTTCGGTCTGGAAGGCGTGGCCCTGCTGCTCGGTAAGGGCCGAAAGGACGACAGCGGCGACTTCACCAAGGGCGCGCAGCTGCCCGACGCCGCCATCCAGCCGGTGCTCGATTTCGTCAATGCCGGCGGGGCGGATACCCGCTCCGGCGTGCTGGAAAAGCTGGCGGCCGTTCTGGCCAATTCGGCCGAAGGGCAGGCAGGTCTGGAAGATCTGGCGCGCATCAATGCCGCCGTCTCGGCCATGGGCGTGGCCGAAAACGAAGCCATTTTCGACCCCGGTATCGTGCGCGGTCTGGAATACTATACCGGACCGGTGTTCGAGGCTGAATTCCTGCGCGAACTGCGCGATGACAAGGGCAACCTGGTTCAGATGGGCAGCGTTGGCGGCGGCGGTCGCTATGACGATCTCGTGGCGCGCTTCACCGGCCAGACGGTGCCGGCCACCGGCTTCTCGTTCGGTGTCTCGCGTCTGGCGGCGGCGCTCAGCCTGCTCGATGGCAACAAGCGCACCGGCGCCCGCGGCCCCATCGTCATTATCGCCTTCTCCGATTCGGACATGGGCGAATATTTCGGATTCGCCGCCGAGTTGCGCGCGGCGGGCTTGCCGGCCGAAGTCTATCTCGGGCGTTCTGGCATGAAGGCCCAGATGAAGTATGCCGACCGCCGATTCAGCCCCGCCGCGGTCATGATTGGCGAGGACGAGCTGAAATCTGGTACGGTTACCATCAAGGATCTCGATCTCGGACGTGATCTGGCGATGCAAATAAGTGACAATAAGGCCTGGCGCGAAGGGCGGCCCGGGCAGGTCACACTGCCGCGCGCCGAGGCAATCAATCATTTGAAATCTATAGTGGAATCCTGACATTCGCGTACCGACAGCGGTGTCATTTTTACAGTGATTTCGATGTCATTTTGACGCCGGATTCATAAAGAAGGCATAAGGTAAAAATAATTTTGACGTAATGTTACAAAATCAGTTGACAGCCCTGCCGAAAAAATGTTTTCTCCACGTCAAGAGAACGGAACTTCTCCCCGAAGAGAGAAGTCAGTTCCCGCGTTTCGGGGAGGAAACGCTCTTTTAATACAGATAAAAAAGCTCGCCGGGTTATATCCCCCCTAGGCGGGCTTTTTTTTCGTCCTCAATCCGACAAAAGTGACGTGGTCGTCAAAATTATTAAGGTTGCGGTAATATTCCTTAACGCAGGCGTGGGTAACCTGTGGTACGGCCAAACGGTAAGGCGGGCGCAAGATTACCAAATGTTCATGAGACAGGTCTGTTAAACTATATCAATCTTCGGCTTTATTTTTGGAAGCGGCGGGGCTTAAACTGGCCGCTTCATTGCCGGAGAACCCTATGCGTTCCAGAAGCCTTATTTCCACACTTGCCATTACTGCCGCCCTGATGACCGCCCAGGCGATGCAGCCGGCCGCCGCCGAAATGCCGAAACCGGCTCCGCGCACCCTTTTTGCCGATACCGGCATGGCGCCGGACAGCACGGTTGCCAAGACCTATGGCACCTGGGGCTTCGATCCCGCCGGCATGGATACCTCCATCAAGCCCGGCGACGATTTCTTCGACTATGCCAATGGCACAGCGCTCAAGAACACCACCATCCCCGGTGATCGGGCCAGCTATGGCAGCTTCGATGCGCTTTATGATCTGTCCGAACTGCGCCTAAAGGCGCTGGTGACCGGCCTGGCCGCGCGCACCGATCTGACCGGCGAGGACCTGAAGATCGCCGATCTCTACCGTTCGGCCATGAACGCCGATCTCAAGAACCAGCTCGATCTCAAGCCGGCGCAAGGCCAGCTGGCGAAGATCGCCGCCATTTCCGGCAAGGACGACATGGCCGCCTTCATGGGCGCCACCTCGGGGACCTTCGGTTCGGCCTTTTTCGGCATCTTTGTCTATGATGACGCCAAGAAACCCGGCTACCGCGCCCTGCAGATGTCACAGGGCGGGCTGGGCCTGCCGGACCGCGACTACTATCTGACCGATACCTATGCCGACAAGAAGTCCGCCTACGAGGTCTATATCAAGGATCTGCTGACCCTGGCCGGCTATCCCGGCGCCGAACAGGCGGCTAAGGATATCGTGGCGATGGAAACGAAGATCGCCGAGGTCAGCTGGACCCGGATCGACAGCCGCGACGACACCAAGACCTACAACCCGATGGCGCTGAAGGACCTCAATGCCTACGCGCCCGGCTTCAACTGGGATGATTACTTCGCTGCCGCCCATGTCTCCCAGGCGCAGAAGGTGATCGTGGCCCAGAATACTGCCATTCCGAAGATCGCCCAGATCTATGCCGATACCTCGCTGGAAACCCTGAAGGCCTGGGAAGTCTTCAATACGCTGGATCAGGCCGCGCCCTACCTGTCGGATCGCATCTATGCCCGCCGCTTCGAATTCCGCTCCAAGACCATGTACGGCATTGCCGAGCAGCGTCCGCTGTGGAAGCGTGCCATAGGCACGACGGATGATAATATGGGCGAAGCCCTTGGCCGAGCCTATGTCCGCGATTACTTCCCGCCGGAATCCAAGGCCAAGATGGAAGGCCTGGTGCATGACCTGCTGGCGGCCATGAAGATCCGCATCGAAAACCTGACCTGGATGAGCGCCCCCACCAAGGCCAAGGCATTGGAAAAGCTCTCCACCTTCGGCGTCAAGATCGGTTACCCCAACAAGTGGCGCGATTATTCGGCCCTGGTGATCAAGCCTGACGATCTCTATGGCAATATAGAACGCTCCTCGGCCTTCGAATGGGCCTACCAGGTGTCGCATATCGACCAGCCGATCGATCCGGAAGACTGGGAAATGACGCCACAGACCGTCAATGCCTACTATTCCCCGACCAAGAACGAGATCGTCTTTCCGGCCGCCATCCTGCAGCCGCCTTTCTTCGATCCCAAGGCCGACATGGCGGTCAATTACGGCGCGATCGGCGCGGTCATCGGCCACGAAATCACCCATGGTTTCGACGATCAGGGCCGCCATTACGATGCGACCGGCGCGCTGGTCGAATGGTGGGCGCCGGAAGACGCCACCAAGTTCGAGGCCCAGACCAAGGCCCTCGGCGCGCAGTACGATTCCTACGAGCCTGTTCCCGGCGTACATATCCAGGGCGGCCTGACCATGGGCGAGAACATTGCCGATCTCGGCGGGATCCTGCTGGGGCTCGATGCCTATCATATCTCGCTCGGTGGCAAGCCGGCGCCGGTGATCGATGGCTTTACCGGTGACCAGCGCGTCTTCCTCGGTTTTGCGCAGGTGTGGCAGGCCAAGATGTTGGATGACGCCGTCAAGAGCCAGGTGTCATCCGATCCGCATTCGCCGGAAAAGTTCCGCGCCATCGGCGCCGTGCGCAATGTCGATGCCTGGTACAAGGCGTTCAATGTCCAGCCGGGCCAGACCTATTACGTCAAGCCGGAAGACCGCGTCCGCATCTGGTAAAGGGACGAAGCACCCTTGCCCATAACTCGATAGCGCTTGCGGCGTGATCGGTGTTTAAAAAAGCCCGTCTCATCAGAGGCGGGCTTTTTCCCTTTTATAGTTCTCCGTTTATCGGGAGGGGGACCGTACGACACCGCGAAGCGGTTAGATGCGGTGGTGGGGAGCTTTTATGTATTCAATCGGTATTTCAGCATATGGCGCAGATCGCTGGCGGTCGCGGCACGATCCTCGGCCCAGTCGCGATGCGACAGGCTGTGCGCGGCCACCTGCCAGGACATGGCGACGGCACAGGCAGTGATGGCGGCAAGCAGGATATAGATAAAGCGCTTCATGGCTTTGAAAATCCACATAAAGTGCCGGCGAAACCCCACCGGCGGAGCAAGGGCCGGACGGCGGCGCTATCTCACCGCCGCCCGGTACGCGTCACTCAAATCCCCCCTCATATCCGGGCGATAACCCGGTCCCTCCCAGAGGCGTAGTGAGTGTGAAACAGCGCTTTCTCACAGGGGCGAACCATGATATGAACGCTGTTCACAATTGTTATGTATCGCATGTTTGAACGACGTTCAATATAAAAAATGAACTTTGTTCAAAAATAATTCGAGACTTGTCACTCATGTCCATCAAAGTCGTATCCCCTGCCACCGCCGATCGCCGCCAGGCCCAGCTCGAAGCCCTTCTGGCGGCGGCAGAAAAGCGTATCTGCGATACGGGCTCCCATACCCTTAAGGCGCGTGATCTGGCAGCGGATATCGGTGTGGCCCTGGGCGGGCTCTATAATATCGTGCAGGACATGGACGATCTGCTGCTGCGTATCACGGTGCGCACGCAAGGGCGGCTGGATGCCCTGTTTGAGCGCGATACGGCCCATCTGCCCATGACAACGCGCAGCGAGGCCCTGGAGCGGCTGGTGGCGGTGGCACTGGCCTATTTCACCTTCGCGCGCGAGAACCTGTCTCTGTGGCGGATGATGTTCGAGGTGCGCATCCATACGCCTCTGCCGGAATGGGCGGAGCAGGCGCAGCTGGGGCTCTTCCGCCATGTCGGCGCACCGCTGTCGGTCATCATGCCGGACCTGACGCCGGAGGCCCTGACCATACGAGCACGGACCCTGTTTTCAGCCGTGCATGGCGTGGTCTATATCGGTCTGGAAGAACGCCTGATCGCCGTGCCGTCACAGAAGCTGGCGGACGAAATCGACTGGCTGGTCCGGGCGGGGTGTGGGTGATGCGCATGGGTTTGCCATTGAGGCTCATCATCGCCGGTATACTGTTGATCGCAGGAAGTATTGGACTGATGATGTATTTCTTCGAATACGAAAGCGATAATGGGGGTGCCCTGTTTGGGGTAACGGTTGTCCCGGTAGCGGTGGGATTAGGCGCTATTCTGGTGATTGTCGGAATCGTCGTTGGAATTATTCGACTAACAAACAGAAAAAAGCACTAGGTGGTATGTTTCTATACCTCCCGGCTATGCCGGGGAGGTATAGGTCGGACACTATTCAGCGCTATCGCGATTTCGGGTGCAGGGCCTGTGGCCCTCACCAGATGCGAACGCGATCGGCCGGGGCCAGATAGTACTTATCGCCCGGCTGGACATTAAACGCCTTATACCAGGTATCGACATTGCGCATGGGGCCGATGACGCGGAAGTCGTAGGGGCTGTGCACATCCGCCACCAGCCGCATTTTCAGCGTATCGTCGCGCACGATCCCCTGCCAGGACTGGGCATATGAGATCAGCAGGCGCTGGTCGCCGTCAAAGCCGTCGATGACCGGCGCCGGCTGGCGTTTAAGCGCCAGATGGTAGGCGTCGAGCGAGATCAGTATGCCGCCCAGATCGGCGATGTTTTCGCCCAGGGTCTGGTCGCCCTTGATATGCAGGCCAGGCAGGGGCTCGAACTGATCGAACTGTTCCGCGTATTTTTTGGCCTCGGCGTCGAAGCGCTCGGAATCGGCCTCGGTCCACCAATCGGTCAGCTTGCCGTCGCCGTCATAATGGCGCCCTTCGTCATCGAATCCGTGGGTGATTTCGTGGCCGATGGTCGAAGCGCCGATGCCGCCGTAATTGACGGCCAGATCGGCCTTTGGGTCGAAGAAAGGCGGTTGCAGTTCGGCCGCCGGCAACACGATTTCGTTGCGGACCGGGTTGTAATAAGCGTTCACCGTCTGCGGGGTCATGTCCCATTGCAGTGGATCGACCGGCTTGTCGAGTTTGGAAAGCTGCCAGTTCCAGTCGAAGCGGCTGCCGCGCTCGATATTGCCATAGAGGTCATCCCTCGCCACGGTCAGTCCGGAATAGTCGCGCCATTTTTCCGGATAGCCGATCTTGGCGTTCAGCTTGGAGAGCTTCTCCAGCGCTTTCTGCTTGGTGGCGTCCGACATCCAGGTGAGGTTCTGGATGCGATCTTTCAGCGCCTCGCGGAAATTACCGAAAATCTCTTCCATCTGTGCCTTTGAATCGGCCGGGAAGTAGAGCGCCACATAGTCGCGGCCGAGGGCCTCGCCGAGATTGTTTTCCACCAGGCCGATGGCGCGTTTCCAGCGCGGGCGCTGCTCGACGGCGCCGCGCAGGGTGTGGCTCTTGAACGACCACGAGGCGTCGACAAAGCGCTTCGAGAGATAGGGCGCGGCCTGATCGATAACCTTGTAGGCCTGCCAGGCTTTCAGGGTTTCCAGTGGCGTATCGGCATAGATCTGCGCGATCTTCGGAAAAGCGGTGTTTTCCCCAACAATGACCTGGCGGGCATTGGCCAGACCCGCCGCCTTGAAATAGGCAGCCCAGTCGAAGCCCGGCGCATAGGCCGACAGAGCAGCCTCGCTCATTGGATTGTAGGTCTTGACCGGGTCGCGGCGTTCGGCGCGGCTCCAGCTGACGCGGGCGATGGCGGTTTCCAGCGCCACGATATCGTGGGCATTTTTCGCCGGATCGGGATAGCCGGCCATGGTCAGCATCTGGGCGACATAGGTTTCATAGGCGGCCAGCTTGTCCCTGAAGCTGTCTTCCAGATAGTAGTCGCGATCGGGCAGGCCCAGTCCGTTCTGGCCGATATAGAGCACATTGATCTGCGGATTCTTGGCGTCGGCGTCGATATAGGTGTCGAAAAAGGCGCTGCCGAAGCCGCCCGCGGCCTGGCCCATGGAGGTGGCCATTCCGCCCTTGGTGTGGATGGCGGCGATGGCGGCGAGGGCCGGTTTCAGGGGCGCGGCATCGAGTGTTTCGATCCGGGCCTCGTCCATCATCGAATTGTAGAGGGCGGCGATCTTCGCATCGTCGCCGGTCAGGTCCGTCCGGCCGGCCAGGCCGGTGACGATGGCTTTCGAGCGGTTTTCCGACAGGTCTTCCAGGATTTCATTGACGCCGTTGGAAGTTTTGTCGGCGGGGATGACCAGCTTGCGGTCGGCCGTGCCGTTGACATAGGTGAAGAAGTTGTCGCCGGGCTTTACGGAGTTGTCCATGCCGGACAGGTCGATGCCCCAGGTGCCGAAATGCGGGGTTTCCAGACTTGGTGCGTCCTGGGCGAATACGGGAGCGGTCAGGGCCGTTGTGGTCAAGAGGGCGGCGCAGGTCAGGGTCTGGAAGAGGCGCATGATGGCTCCTGAAGGGTAGCTTTCATAAAAAGGCCGTCCCGAAGCGATCGGAACGGCCTTTAATCAGAAGTAAGAGGCCCCCTCCGGCGAGACAAGCTCGCCGCCTCCCTCACAACGACGTTGCCGTACGCTACAGGGGAGGAGGGAGTGAGACCCGCACCGGCGCGTGTTGCAACCGCCGTCAAGATTCCGGATCCAGGATCCGGGACCCTGGTTACCAGATACGGACGCGGTCTTCCGGCGCGATATAGTACTTGTCGCCGAGCTGGACGTTGAAGGCCTTGTACCAGGCGTCGATGTTGCGGACCGGCCCGATGACGCGGAAGACCGCCGGCGAGTGCGGATCGGTGGTGACCTGAAGCTTCAGCGCTTCCAGACGGTACTTGGAACGCCAGACCTGGGCGAAGCCCATGAAGACGCGCTGATCGCCGGTGAAGCCATCAAGAACCGGCGATTCCGTGCCCTTCAGGTAAAGGTGGTAGGCATCCAGGCCCATCAGGTTGCCGCCGAGGTCGGCGATATTTTCGCCCATGGTCTGGCCGCCCTTGACGTTAAAGCCAGGCGCGACTTCGTACTGATCGTATTGTTCGCCATAGATCTTGGCCTCGGCATCGAACTTCTTGCCGTCTTCTTCCGTCCACCAGTCCTGCAGTTTGCCGTCGCCGTCGAAGTGGCGGCCCTGATCGTCGAAGCCGTGAGTGATTTCATGGCCGATCACGCCGCCAATGCCGCCGAAATTCACCGCCATGTCGGCATTCGGATCGAAGAAGGGGGGTTGCAGGATGGCGGCGGGGAAGACGATCTCGTTGCCGGTCGGGTTATAATAGGCATTCACGGTCTGCGGGGTCATGCCCCATTCAGTCTTGTCGACCGGCTTATCGAGCTTGGCCAGGTCACGGTTCCAGCTGAACGTGCTGCTGCGCTCGACATTGCCGATCAGATCGTCGGCCTTCAGGGTCAGCTTGGAATAGTCGCGCCACTTGTCGGGATAGCCGATCTTGACCGTGTACTTGGAGAGCTTTTCCAGCGCCTTGGCCTTGGTTTCCGGGCTCATCCAGGTCAGGTTCTCGATACGGGCCTTCAGCGCGACGCGCAGATCGGCGACCAGGTCGATCATCTTGGCCTTGGAATCGGCGGGGAAGTAGGCGTCGACATAGTTGTGGCCCAGGGCGAAGCCCATCTGGCTGTTGACGATGCCGATGCCGCGCTTCCAGCGCGGCTGCTGGGCCAGGGCGCCCGAAAGTTCATGCGAACGGAACTGCCATTGCGCATCGACGAAGCGCTTCGACATGTAGGGCGCGGCCTGATCGATGGTGCGGAAGGCTTCCCAAGCCTTGAGGGTATCGAGCGAGGTATCGGCATAAACCTTGGCAATGCCCTGGATCGCGGTGTTTTCGTTCAGCACGATCTTTTTGGCCTTTGCAACGCCGGCATTGGTGAAGAAGGGCGCCCAGTCAAAGCCCGGCGCATAGGCCGGCAGGTCCGACAGCTTCATCGGGTTATAGGTCTTAACCGGGTCGCGGCGCTCGATATTGGTCCAGCTTACCTTGGCGATGGCGGTTTCCATCGCCACGATGTCATGCGCAGCCTTCTTCGCATCGGGATAGCCGGTCTTACCCAGCATGTCGGCGACATAGATTTCGTACTTGGCCAGTTTGTCGGCGTACTTGTCTTCCAGATAGAAGTCGCGGTTCGGCAGGCCCAGGCCGGACTGACCCATGGAGAGGGCATTGACGGTGGGGTCCTTGGCATCGGCATCGATGCCGATATCGAATACGGCCCGGCCGAGTATGGTCGCGGTTTTGCCCATATAGGCGGCCATCTGTGCCTTGGTCTTGATGGCGGCGATGTCGTTCAGGCGATGCTGGATCGGCTGGAAGTCAAGGGTCTCGACGCGGGCCTCGTCCATCATGGCATTATAGGCGGCGGCGATCTTCGCATCGTTGCCGGTCAGGTTCTTTTTCGTGGCCAGGTCCATGACGATGGCCTTGGAGCGGGCTTCGGACAGTTCCGCCAGCTTGACGAACGAACCGTAGGAGGTGCGGTCGTCGGGGATGACGATGTTCTTCGTCGCCGTGCCGTTCACATAGTCGTAGAAATTGTCGCCCGGCTTGACCGAGGTATCCATGCCCGAGATATCGATGCCCCAGGTGCCATAATGCGGGGTTTCGGTCGAGGTGCCGTCGGCGCCTGCCTGGACCTCGGCGGCATTGGCCGGAATGAAGCCGTCCAGGCTTTCCAGGCTCTGCATGTGGCAGTAAACATCGAAGCATTGGGCGGCGTGGGCCGGCGCGACGCTTGCGGCAAGGCCGGTGAGAGCCGTGGAGCAGGCGAGAATTTTCAGCAATTTCATATGGAAGTCACCCCAGTGAACCGGTGGTCTTGGCCATCGTGTCCGTTGATTGAAAAAGATACTAATTTGGACCTTAGCGCTTTTATGAACGTAGCCAACATGAATTTTCCGTCATGTTTCACGAAAACGTGCGCATCGGGGGTTACAATTCACGCAATCCTCCCCTTATAGTTAAGGCACACCCCTAAAGAGGATAAGTACCCGAAGATGAACGCATCCGCAGCCAGCCACATGTCCACTATGGCGAAGGAAACCCTCGCGCCCGTCCTGAATACCGAGGCGCAAGGATATTATGTCTTCATCATTGTCTTCCTGCTGGCCTCCGCGGTCGTCGTTCCCATCTTCCAGCGCTACAAGGTATCCAGCGTCCTGGGCTTCCTGCTGATCGGCGTGCTTCTGGGACCGGATGTCATGGGCCGCCTGGCCACGGCCTGGCCGGTGCTGGGCGCTTTCGGCCTTATCCGCTCGCATACGGTCCACCAACTTGCCGAGCTGGGCGTGGTCTTCCTGCTGTTCTCCATCGGCCTGGAGCTGACCTTCGAACGCCTGAAATCGATGCGACGGCTGGTCTTCGGCCTGGGCGCGCTACAGGTGGTCTTGTGCGCGGTAGTGCTGACCGGCCTGTTCTTGCTGCTGGGCCAGAGCATCGTCGCCTCGATCGCGCTCGGCATGGCCATAGCCCTGTCCTCCACCGCCGTGGTGGTGCCGGTCCTGGCCGACCGCAAAGCGCTGAAGACGGCCTCGGGCCGGAGCGTTTTCGCCGTGCTTCTGGCGCAGGATCTGGCCGTGGCGCCGATCATGATCACCGTGGTTATGCTGGCGGGCGGTTCGGGCGGCGGTAGTGGGCTGGGCGGGTTGCTGGCTCTAATCCCGGCCCTGATCGGGATCGGCATTCTGGTGATCGGCGGCCGCTGGCTGCTGCGTCCGCTGTTCAATACAGTTGCCTTCTCGCGGTCGCGCGAACTGTTCATGGCCGCCTGCCTGCTGTGCGTGCTGGTGGCCGGTCAGATATCGGTCATGGCCGGGCTGAGCATGGGGCTGGGCGCCTTCGTCGCCGGCGTCCTGCTGGCCGAAACCGAATACCGTCGCGAGATCGAGAACATGGTCGATCCCTTCAAGGGCCTGCTGCTGGGTCTGTTCTTTGTGACGGTCGGAGCGCGTCTCGAAATCGCCGCCGTCATCAGCCAGCCACTGCTGGTCTTCGGTCTGGCGGCGGCGCTGATCGCGCTCAAGGCCGCAGTCATTTATCCGGTGGCGCGCCTGTTCGGTCTCAATAACCGCAGCGCCATTGAAACGGCGGCGGTGCTCGGGCCTGCGGGGGAATTCGCCTTCGTCATCATCGATCAGGCCATCGGCCACAAGGTTCTGAGCGCCGAAATCGGTCAGGCGGTCATACTGGCGGCGATCATTTCACTGTTCTGCATTCCTTTCCTGGCCGCTGCCGCCGGGCGCCTGTCGCGCTCGATCGCCAAAAGCAGTGAAACCCCCACGGCCGTGATGCCCGATGTGGTCAGCGAGGCCGCCAAGGTCATCGTGGTCGGCTTCGGGCGAGTCGGCGAGCTGGTCACCGAAATGCTGAAGGTGCACAATATCGACTACATGGTGGTCGATATCAATCCGTCCGTCACCCAGCGCGCCCGTGCCCAGAATATCGAGGCCTGGTACGGCGATGCCTCGGCGGCAGAATTTCTGCACAGTTTAGGGATTGAGCGCGCCCGCGCCGTGGTGGTCACGGCCTCGAACCCGGCCTTCACCGACCAGGTCGTTCAGGCGGTGCGCGCCATGCGCGCCGACGTCCATATCATTGCCCGGGCGCGCGATGCTGCCCATGCCCAGCGGCTGTATCAGATGGGGGCCACCGACGCGGTGCCGGAAACCATCGAGGCCTCGCTGCAACTGGCCGAAAACACCTTGATCGACCTGGGTGTGCCCATGGGCCTGGTGCTGGCGAGCGTGCATGAACGCCGCGACGTCTTCCGCAAGATGTTCGGTATCCGCAAGCCCGAAGCGGCGCCAAAGCCGCAGCGTTCGCTTGAGGCCCTGGCGTCGGCGATGGCCGAGAAAACCGGAAAAGCCTAGATAGTCAGTGACAGTGGGCGTCGATCTGGACGTCCATATCCTGCTTCTGGCTGGCAAAGCTTGAGGACATGTCCTGCAGGTCGTGCAGCATTCGGTCGCGCACGGTATCGCTCAGTCCGCGATCATGGCCAAGCTGAGCCTGGAGCTGCTGGGCCAGGGCCACGCTGTTATCCAGGCCAGATGAGGCGGCGCGCAGGTCTGTGCAACCACCGGCAATATCATTGGCCCGGAAACGCTCGGCGGCGTCATCTGCCTGCTGTTCGGCCAGATTGACGGAATCCACCAGCTGGTCCTGGAGCTGCTCCTGGGTTTGCGCCTGCGCCGTGCCAGCCATGAGGCCCAGACAGAAGACAACAGGCAGGATGCCCCTGGGCAGGACGGACTTCATACGCGGCTCCATAGCAAACACCCGGAAGCTATCACAGGCTTTTCAGCGATAAAATCCCGAATTCTCGGTATTATTTGCCGTGGCTGTCGTGGGCTTCCAGACGGTTGCGCAAGGAGTCGATCTCGTTGAAGAAGCGCTTGCGGATTTCGGCAGCGAAGGGGTTGTCGCGTTCGATGGAGAGGAAGAGCTCGTCGGAATCGCCGGAGACGAGGCCGACCCCCTGCATCAGCAGATCATAGGAGCGTGTGGTATGCACGGTTGGCAGGGGCTCCAGACCACTCAGAACCTTGGCAATCAGGTGGGTCAGGCCCTGCACAGCCGCCAGCGCCTTGTCGTGTTCCTCCGGCGTGGCCACCGAAACCTTGAGATCGAGCGTCTTCTCAAAGAACCGCACCAGTGTGTTCATATGACGCACGCGCACCGGGCACAGGACGATTTCCAGGTCGTGGACGCCCTTGCGCGCCGATTGCGGCCCGAACAGGGGATGGGTGCACAGAATCGACACCGTGGAAGGCAGGGTCTCGATGAGCCACTTTGCCGGTTTCATCTTGACGGAACCGACATCGGCCACCAGCCCGTTGGGCTTCACATAGGGCGCGATGGCCTTTGCCAGGGCTTCCAGGGTGCGGATCGGCGTGGCCAGCACTACCACATCGCAGGCGGCGGCGGTTGGCAGGTCCGTGAGGGTGACATTATGACGTTTGGCGTAGGCGCGGGCGTCCGGACTGGGGTCGCAGGCATAGATGTCGAAATAGGGGGACAGATGCCTGACAATCAGGCGCCCGAAAGCGCCGAGACCAAATAAACCCAGAGTGCGAACCTTTTTGGACACTTTGTCCCTGCCTCAGATAAAAATGAAGCGCGCCACCTAACATGAAACCATAGACGTGGCGAGAAAAAACATCCTTATTGATGCAATTAAAAGGTCCGTTTTTACTAAAAGAACACGATTGTGCGAATGATTTTGCTGGAAAATCAGTTTCCAGTGAAACGTTTTTTCTTGCCCTTCTTTGCGTCCGGCGGCGGCATCTCACTGGCGAGCTGGGACGGCGTCTTTGGCAGTTCGTCCGGCGTGATGAAGCCGTCACCATTGCGGTCCAGAATGGTGAAGCGCTGGTTGGTAGCCGCCAGCCATTCGTCACTCTTGACGCGGAAATCAAAATTGGCGTCGGCGGCGCGGATGGGTTGAGGCTCATCGATCAGGCCATATTGCGAGGCGCCGATCAGTTGCTTTTGGTAACGGCCGGCCGTCGGGTCGCTGACCTGCCCGGAATCGTCCGGTTGTGCAACATAGTTCTTGGGCTGCTTGACGCGCGGATCTACGACTTGGATTTCCGGTGCTACCTTGGTCTCGTAATTGGTATTTTCCGGGCTGTTGATATAGCCGTCGTGATTCAGGTCGAGCGAATTGAAGAAATGGGTGGCATCGGCGACGAACTCGTCATGGCTGATCTTGCCGTCCTTGTCAGTGTCCACCTGCTGGAACCATTTCATCACCGGATAGGGCTCATTAGCCGCCGAGCGGAAGGGCTGGCCCGAGGGAGAAAAGAAGATGTTCTGATTCATGCCTATGCCGAGGTAGCCTTGCGCGCCTGCGGCAGAAGCGAGACCGGTGCCGGCGATGAGAAGCGGAAGAAGAAGGTGGATAGGGCGCATGGCGGTGTCACTGCTCTGGAGAATGAAAGTGGTCTGACGGGTACGGACGTTTTGTGGTCAATTTTGGGCCTGGAATCAGCTTATATGTACTGCCCGATACAGGCAAGCCGGTCCGTGAGGCGGGAAAAACTTGCCGGATAAAATTTTCCTAGAGTAAAAATTGCTCATTTTTATATTTACAACGTTATAATCGTAATCGATTACTGTATGTTTGAAGTCCTTATTGCGTTATTTTCGTTTCTATTTTGAAATATCCATTAAAATAACATCCTGTTAACTTTAATATTTTTTTCTGTTGACTTGCCGGCGTCTCTCCACCGGCATTTTCAGGAGATAAACATGCAGATAGGCAGCACGACGGGGTCATCCCTCAGTCAGTTATTGTCTCAGATGCAGAGCAAACTGGCGTCCCAGACGTCTTCCACCTCTTCTGCCTCAAGTACGTCCAGTACTTCGGGCAGCAGCGGGTCATCGTCTTCGACCAGTTCGACTACCTCTGCCTCTTCGACAACCAGCGTAAGCGAAGACTTAAGTTACTTCCTCAGCCAGATGTCCGATGAACTGATGAGCAGCCTGCTCGACGCTCAGCAGCAAGGCCAGGGGCCGGGCGGTCCTGGCGGCCAGCAGGGCGCTCCCTCCCTGTCCGACATGGACAGTGATGGCGATGGGGCGCTCAGCAAGACCGAGATGGAGGCCTTCGATACCTCCGTCACGGGCAGCACCGATACCACGCGTGCCGATCAGATGTTCGCCGCTATGGATACCGATGGCGACGGCTCGGTCACCTCGACCGAAAAATCGGCCTTCGATGAGCAGATGGCTGCCAATGGCCCGCAGGGTGGGGCTCAGGGCGCCGGCGGGCCTCCGCCAGGACCTCCGCCGGGCGGCATGGGTGACAGCACCTCCACCTCATCAGCTTCCAGCAGCCTGAGCAGCACTGATTCCACTACGGACATCGCCAGCCTGCTCAAGGAACTGCAGGATGCGATCTCGTCCTACAGCCAGAGCAGTCTGCAGTCGATGGCCACGGCCTCTACCTCCAGCCTGTCAGTGGCAGCCTGACACGAGGTCTGAAACGAAAAAGACGCTTCTCTGCAGCCGCAGAGAAGCGTCTTTTCAATTCAACAGTCAGGATTTCCGTCAGGAGCGATCCGGGAACAACTCGCGGCGGATCGAGGCCCAGATATAGTCGAGCACCAGATAATAAAAGACGGTCTTGACCAGCTTCACCGTCTGGATGTCGTAAAAATATTGCAGGCCGATGCACAGCAGCAGCGTGGCGATCATCACCAGGCCCGCAATCATCAGCTTTTTCGGCATCAGCAGTTTTTCAGTCAAAGACATGTACGCGTCTCCACAACTTATGACATTTTAACTTTTACAACCGCCGGATTTATAATCTCTTAACACCGGTTAACAGGGGTGCGTCAATCAAAAAATGCGCCTGAAAAGCGAGGGGGGTGGGATTTCACCCCGTCTGCGACCGTGATAGCGTCGCCGCATGAGCCGTGAATTCGTCAATGCGCTGTGCACCACCCTGCCGGGCGCCGAGGTCTCCGATCCGTGGGGCGGCGGCCATGACACCTGGAAGGTCGGCGGCAAGATGTTCGCTTCCATCGGCGCGGTGACGCCGGCCGTCTCGGTCAAGACCGCCGCCATCGAAGTGGCGGACATGCTGGTCGAGGCCGGCATCGGCCAGCGCGACAAATACATGCACCGCTCATGGGTTCAACTGCCCTGGGGCACGCCGGAAGACGAGCTGCGCGCCCGCATTCTCGATTCCTACAGGCTCATCCGGGGCGGACTACCGAAAAAGGTTCAGATGGCGCTGGGCGTCATTCCGGGGGACAAGACATGATTTCAAAACGCGCTTTTCTGGCTGGGCTGACCGCCTCCGGCCTCGTCGCTCCCGCATTTGCCCAGACTGCGCCGGCATCCATGGTGGCCAATGCCAAGCCAATCGACGCCACCGAGCGGCTGGCCCGCATCGACAAGCTGCAAGGTCTGATGCAGGCGCAGGGTATTGCCGCTCTGCTGGTCGAATCCGGCTCGACGCTCGACTACTTCACCGGCATCCAGTGGTGGACCTCCGAACGCGTCACCGCGGCAGTATTGCCGGCAAAGGGCGCGGCCATCGTCGTCACGCCCGCCTTCGAGGAGCCGAGCGTTCGCGAAACCCTGCAGATCGAGGCCGATGTCCGGCCATGGAACGAGCATGAGAACCCGGAAGCGCTGATCGTACAGGCGCTGAAGGATCGGGGCCTGACGGCGGGACGGATTGCCATCGAGCCCGATGTGCGCTTCTTCATCGTCGATGCCCTGAAGGCGCAGGGACCGGCCTTTGAACTGGTCTCCGGCCAGGGTCTGGTCAATGCCTGCCGCCAGATCAAGTCGCCTGCCGAACTGGCCCTGATGCAGGTGGCCAACGACATCACCATCGCCGCCCTGCGCCAGGTCCATGCGGCCGTCCAGCCCGGCATGTCGGGCCACGATATCTCCGCCCTGATGAACAAGGCGACGGTGGCGCTGGGCGGCTCGGTCGAATTTTCCATGGTTCTGCTCAATGAGGCCAGCGCCTATCCGCACGGCTCGAAACAACCGCAGACCGTGCGCGAAGGTTCGGTGATTCTGATGGATTGCGGCTGCAGCGTGCATGGCTACGAGTCGGATATCTCACGCAGCTGGGTCTATGGCACACCATCGGCAAAGCAGCGCCAGGTATGGGAAACGGTCAAACGCGGACAGGAAATCGCCCTGGCGACGGCGCGGATCGGTGTCCCGGTAGGCCGTATAGACGACGCGGTGCGCGCCTTTTACGAAAAGCAAGGCTGGGGACCGGGTTATCGCCTGCCTGGCCTGTCGCACCGCACCGGCCACGGCATCGGCATGGACGGCCACGAGTCGCCCTATCTGGTCCACAGCGACCTGACACCGCTGGCCCCCGGCATGTGCTTCTCTGATGAGCCGGGCCTCTACATTCCGGGTGAATTCGGCATCCGACTGGAAGATTGCTGGCACATGACCGAAACTGGCCCGAAGCTGTTCACACCCCTGGCCCGGTCTATAGACGATCCGGTTTAAGCCGAGGCCGAGCTGTCCGCGAAGGTCTCGCCGATGCGCTGGGCGCCGGTGATCTCGATGGGGGCGGCCAGCATCTGGCCGGCCCAGCCGCCTTCGCGGGTGTGGCTGTCGATCTTGCCCTTCAGGATGGCCTTCACCACGTCCAGACCCTTGGTGACATGGCCGAAGGCGGCATAGCCGAGCTTGTCGTCCGAGCCTTCACGACCGGCGTCCATATAGGTGTTGTCGCCAACGCAGAGAATGAAGTCGCCGGTCGCCGTGCCGGGGGCGAAGCGCGACATCGAGATGGCGCCATTTGTGTGCGAAAGGCCGGTCATCTTGGTCGATTCATGGGCGATCGGCGGGAAGGTCGGGCCCTGGATGCTGGCCTGGATAAAGCCGCTGGGGCCGGAATGGGCGGCGCGCCAGAAATTGGCGCCGACGATCTTGCCGGCGTCGAGATAGTGCAGGAAGTTGGCGGTGGTGAGCGGGGCCTTCTTCGCTTCCAGCTGGATCTCGATATCGCCCTTGGTCGTGGTCAGGCGCACGCTGACGGTTTCGGGTTCCGGCGGCGGGGCCGGCGGCGCTTTCGGCTTTTCAGCGACGGGTGCCGCGGCCTTTTCCGGCTTTTTCGAACAGGCGGCAACCGCCGTCGCGACAAGCGCCAGGCCCGCGCCGATAAATCCCCGTCTTTTCATACCGTCTCTCCAAACTGACAGGCTCGCAGTTATCGAAATTCCGGCCGTTTTGGCAAGCCCTACCGGACTGAAAGCCTCTGTTTCAGTCTGATATCGGCCGAGGACTCGCCGATCATCAGATCGACGGGCGCGGTCTCGACCGTGAAGGCCCTGGTGTCGACATTCCAGTAAGCCAGTTGCGAGGCCTTCAGGGGCAGGGTCACGGTCCGGGTCTCGCCGGCCGCCAGATGGACGCGCGTGAAGCCCTCCAGTTCTTTCAGTGGGCGTTCGACTTGTGAGGCCGGATAGCCGACATAGAGCTGAACGACCGTATCTCCCGCCACCTTGCCGGCATTGCTGACATCGACGCTGACCGTAACCTCGCCGTCCTTATTGATCGCCGGCGCGCTCGTTTTCAGATTGGCATAGCGGAAGGTGGTGTAGCTCAGACCGTAGCCAAAGGGGTAAAGCGGCTTAGCCTTGGCATACATGTAGGTGCGGCCGTGGCGGATATTGTAGTCCATCATCGGCGGCAACTGATCCATCGAAGCCGGCCAGGTGGTCACCAGATGGCCGCCGGGATTGTAATCGCCGAAGATCACCTGGGCCAATGCTGTGCCTTCATCCTGCGATGAATGCGTCATGTGCAGGATGGCGGGCACATGCGCCTGCGACCAGTTGATGGTGTAGGGGAAGCTGGAAATCAGCACCATCACCGTTTTGGGACTGGCGGCGTACACCTGCTTGACCAGATCTTCCTGTGCCAGAGCCAATGTCTCGCGGTCGCGGCCCTCCCGGCCGTCGCCGGGATCGGCGCAGGGGTTGGTGCCGGCGTCGTTCCAGTCATGCGCCATGTTCGGTCCGCAGGTCGGGTCATTGCCGACGATAACAATGGCGACATCGGCGGCCTTGGCCGCGGCCACTGCTTTGCCATCGGTATTATCCGCGGCATAGGTCACGGTCACATCCGGTCCCAGCGCGGCCTTGATGCCGGCCAGGGGTGTCACCGCATAGGGTGGCGTGCCGCCGTACCAGTCCCAGTGAACACTGTCGGCCAGTGGCCCGACCACCGCCACCGATTTCAAGCTGGCCTTTTGCAGCGGCAGAGCCCCCTTGTCGTTCTTGAGCAGCACAACGGATTCCAATGCGATCTGCTGCGATACATCGCGACTCTGATCGGTATTCCAGGGCTCGGCGCCATCATGGATTTTGCTGTAGGGCACGCGTTCCGGCGGATCGAGCAGGCCGAGCTTGAGGGCAATGCGCATCTTGCGGCGCACGGCATAGTCGATATCGGCCGGCGTCAGAGACCCATCGGCCAGGGCGGCATGGACCTCGTCCTTGTAGGTATCGAGAAACTGGTTGATGCCGGCTTTCACGCTGGCCACCACGGCATCCTTCTGGTCGGGGAAGGTCTTGTGCCACTTGACCAGATTGGTCACCGCGCCGCCATCGGAAGACAGCACCTCGACACCCCATTGTTTCGTCAGAATGCTGTCGAGTATGGGATGAATGGTCATCGGCGTGCCGTTCCAGCTGTTGTAGGACGCCATCACAGCCTTGGCGCCGCCGTCCTCGAAGGCCATGCGGAAGGGCACGGAATAATATTCCCAAAACAGCCGCTCGTCGAAATCGGACGACGACCAGCTGCGGCCGTTCTCATTGCTGTTGGCCAGGAAATGCTTCAGCAGGGCGGCCGACTGCCAGTATGTCGGATCGTCACCCTGAAGGCCCTTCACGAAGGCGGTCGCCAGGGTGCCGTTGAAAAACGGGTCCTCGCCATAGACCTCTTCGCTGCGTCCCCAGCGCGGATCGCGCGCCAGATCGGACTGCGGCCCCCACAGCATCAGGATCTGCCGGCCGTATTTTGCCGTCTGTGAGATATAGCGTGCCTCATACCCCTCTATACCGGCGGCCTTGCGCACGATTTCCGGATCCCAGGTTTCGCCCATGCCGGGCGGCTGCGGGAACTGGGTGGTGGTGATCGGCGTCAGGTTGCGCTTGCCGCCGCCGCGCTGAACCACGCCGTGAATGCCTTCGGAACTGCCGATATTGGCGATGCCGAGGCGCGGCACGCCGGTCTGGGTGCCTAAGATGTCGATCTTCTCATCGATCGTCATCAGCGAGAGGACATTGTCGATGCGTTGTTCCGCCGGCAGGTCGGGATTACGGAAGGGGTAGGCGTCCTGCGCCAGGGCGGGAACGCCGGCGCACACTATTGAAGCCGCCAGCACAAGGGCGCGCCATATCTGGCCTGACATGCGCATCTTCTCCTGAAATCGGCCGCTTCTCATTCGACGAACGGTCGGCCATCCGGAAAGCCTGTCACACGAAACCCAGGCTGGCAAGAGCTGTTAAGGCGTGGTGCGCCGGGTCTGCCAGCGGCGCCATTCGAGGATCCACATGCCGGCGATTAGGGCCAGGCTCAGTCCGTATCCGCCCCACAGGCCGACCGCGGTGATCTGGGTATACATGTCGACATGCGAGGACAGCTGCACGGCGAAATGGGAGATGATGGCATTGAGCTGGAAGGCCGAGATGAAAAGCGTCCAGATGCGCCGCGACCGCAGAGACAAGACAACAAAGCCGATCAGGGTGATGATATCGACCACCACAAAGGCAGGCACTTCGAAGCTCTCCCTTGGACGTGTGAGCTCCACCACCTCGGTCATCAGGAAGCCGACGAGCAGGATGGCGCCGCCCCAGCGTTCCGGCGCTTCGCCTCGCCACAGGGCCCAGAGGCAAGCGCCGAGCAGCAGGGTCGTCCCCAGAAATTGCCAGATGAATTCAATTGTCATGGCTTCGTTTCCCGAACAATCCGCCGACCCCGAAAGGGAAATCGCCAGACCTGCCCCCTCAGCGGATCTGGCGATTCAAAACCTGAAGACCTTCCAGCGTGCCGATGACCGCCGCGATGAGCCCGCTGACCAGGATGGCAGAGAGTACCCCCACGACCACGATCAGTCCCAGCCACTGGAATGCATTCAGTCGGGCCAGCCTGTATTCGAGGCTGCCCCGTCGTCGGTCAACCAGGCGGTCGCCGCGATCAGGTCGAACAGTGCCATCTCCGGGCCTCTGGTCATGTTCAGCCTCTGGATATCCGCCAGTATGCCGTGGATCGAGGCCCGCTTCTCCGGCGCCGCGACCCGGCGCCAGGCTGTTTCCAGCTGGTCCCAGCGGATCGTCAGGGGCGATGGAGGCAGAGAGACGGGTTTGTTCATGAGGTGAAGCTAACGATGTGTCCGGGTTTTCCGCCATCGGTCGCGTTGCGCCTCGGTCTTCACGACCGATGGCGGCGCCTTCCTGCCCGGCCTGAGGCAATGCCTCAGATAACGCCTCATGAGCGACCAGCAGGCGGGCCGCATCACGACTGCTGGCCACGCCCAGGCGCCTGCGTATTTCCTCGGTATGGGTCTTGACCGTGCGTTCGCTGATATCGAGCAGACGCGCGATTTCCTTTGTCTGGTATTGCTTTGCAATCAGCCGCAGGATTTCCTTCTGACGCGAAGTCAGGGTGTCAATGCCCGCCGGTTTACGCTCCATAGTCCACTCCTGATCCACTAACAGTTGCGGATCGTGGGCAACCTTAAGCAGGTTTTACCGTCAGTAGCCAGAAGATTGCGAAATTGACATGAAGGTTTATTGGCCGATCGGCGAGGCAATGGCCTTCTTCGCCGCCACCTTGCCGGTCGTCGGCGCGCCCTTCGCCTGGGCCTCGGACAGCAGGCCGGCGCAATTGGCATCCCTGGCATAGTCGAGATTGACGAAGGGCAGGATGGTATTGAGCGCCACTGCCAGTCCGCCCTGCAGCACGGCCGGCCCCGGATCGACGCCCAGCTTCGGCGCCGACAGATGGCCGCCAACCACGATGGGAGCGGTGACGTGGATCAGGCGGAACTTCTTGGGCTTGCCCTTGAAGACCAGCTTCATGCTTTCGTCGTTAAGATTGATCTGACCGTTGCCGTTCACGCGCGTCACGCCGGTGTCGAAGATGGCGGTCGTTGTGCGCATCTGGCCATTCCGCACCTGTAAATCAGCGACTGCGCAGCGGATATCGGTCTGGTGCGGGTCCTTGGTCAGCAGCTGAAACAGGCCCTTGGTGGCATTGACACCCATCAGTTCGGCGAAGCTCTGGCGGATCGTGCCGCGCGGCATGACGATGGTGAGCTGGCCATTGGCGCTGGCGGCCGCCTTGTGCACCGAATTGCCAGTGCCTGTGGCCTTAAGCCGCGCATCCAATACGCCTTCCAGGGGCTTCGAGCCGCTGACATTGGGCAGGAAATCCTGCACGCGCAGGCCGGTCAGGCGCATGTCGACGCTGTTTTGCTGCACGGCGTTGCGCGCATCGATCCGGGCCATGCCCTGCAGGCGGCCCTGCGGGAAACTGAATTCGACCGGATCGAGGATCAGCAGGCCATGATCGAGATTGACGCCCAGGCTGACCTCGCGCAGCGGCAGGCTGGAACTGGCCTTAACCGCCAGCGCCCGATAGCGCACCTTGGCGTCCATGCCGCGCACACGCTCGATATCGAGGGTCGAGTCCGGCAGCAGGCGGCGCGCGGTGGTGGTGGCCGTCGGGGTGGCCGATACCGAGGCACCCTGTGGCGTATTGGCCGAGGTGGCGCCGACCAGCGAGCCGAGATCCTTGAAATCGAGCCGGCGCGAACGCAGATCGCCGGTCAGGTAGGGGCGGTTGTTGCGGCTGGTATCGACTTTCAGCGTGCCTTCCAGATCGCTGCCGCCGACCCGGCCATTGATGCCGGCGATATCGTAGACGCGATTCTTGCGCGTCACATTGGCCGATATGCGGTAAGCGGGCGTATTCGGCAGGGTCAGGCCGGTCAGGTAATAGAGGTCGGCCAGGTCGCGGCCGCTGACGGAGACGGTGCCGCCCAACTGGCCGAGATCGAACGGATGCAGCACGCGCCCCTTGGCCGTGATGCGCGTCTCGCCGGCCTGCACGGCCATCTCGAACGGGTAGGGCACGCTGGTGCGCACATTGAGCAAAGGCCCGCCGGTGGCGTTCAGCGCGAACTTGCGGTCGTTCAGGCTGCCATCGCCGGTCAAGGCAAAGGCCTGGCCACCGGCATCGGCGGTTTCATGGGCATTGACCGTGCCGGTAAAGGTCATCTTACGTTGCACGCTGGTCAGGGTCAGGTGGCCGTCATTGATGATGAAGTTCCTGATCGGCGGCAGCTTGGTGGACTGGCCGGTATTCTTGCCGTCGCTGAAATCCCAGTTGGCGCGGCCGTCCTTGTCCTGGTAGAGGACGACATCCGGCCGGTCGATCTGAAGGCGCGGCAGGACAATATGGCCGATGAACAGTGGCATCAGCTCGGCGGTGACGCCGATACTGTCGACTTCGGCCAGATAGGGTTTCAGGCCGGCCTTGGCGCCCCAGTCCGGCTGGCCGACCTTCAGGCCGCCGACCGTGGCACTGGGCATGAAGCTGAAGAGATGAACGCGCAGATTGCCATCTATGGTGACCGGGCGATGCAGTTTTCCGGAAGCGATGGAGGAGACAAAAGGCCGCGCCCAGTTCCAGTTCGGCTGGGCCAGAAAGAGAAGCAGCGCACCGATGAGAAGCACGATCATGGCGATGATGCCCTGCAGCCAGCGGGGCAGGGCGCGCGCACGGGCCCACAGGCTGCGGCCGACAGACTTCAGCCAGTCCCACGCCTTGTGGAGCCATGCGACGGCCTTGGCCTCGGCGTCGGCAATATACCGGTCGATGTCTGCCTTGCTGGTCATGCGCAAAGCGTAGGGAGGCCGGTATCAGGATTCGATCAGGATTGGTTCGGCATAGTCTAGGAAGTCCGTCAGGATATACGATGCGCCGAGGTGATGATAACGGGCTTCACGATCGCCTGGTCCCTGATATGGCTGTCCAGGATATGTTTGACCACATCCATGCCTGAAACCACATGGCCGAAGACGGCGTAGCCCTGTTTGTCGGGCGTGGCAGTGCCGCCGGCATCGAGATAGGTCATGTCGCCGATGCAGATGGTGAATTCGTTCGAGGCCGTGCCTACAGCATAGCGCGCGGTCGAGACGGCGCCATCGGTATGCGAAAGTCCGGTCTGGCTGGTCGGCTCGTGCGGGATCGGCGGATAGGTGCGATCGCCGCTGTTGAACTGGATGAAGCCGGCGTCTCCAGCGCGGATGGCACGGTAGAAGGTGCCATTGTCGAGTTTCTGCGTGTCGACATAATGCAGGAAATTGGCGGTGGTCTGCGGCGCGTGCTTGCCATCGAGTTCGAGCACGATCTCGCCCTCACTGGTCTCGATAGCCACGCGCACCGTATCCGGCGGCACGTCGAGTCCGGTGTCCGGCAGGTACTTTGGCGCGGGCGTCGCCGCGGGTTTGGGCGGATCGGCGGGCTTCGAGCAGCCGGCCAGCAGGGCACCAGCGGTCAGGATCAGGAAAAGGCGTCTGGTCATGAGACGACTATTAAAAGCGAAACGCATTCTGGCAAGGGGTGCGGTAGTGGCATTCTCCGGAAACAAGGAGAAAGCGACTTTATCTTTGGCCCTATCTTTGGCCCTGGCGGAAGGCGAGCGGGCGTTGGCCCGTCGCTTTATGGAAGAACCGCGAAAAATACGAGGGATCCTCAAAGCCAAGCCAATAGGCAATCTGTCCGATCGACATATTGGAATAAATCAGATTTCGCTTCGCTTCGGCAATTATGCGGTCATGGACCAATTTGGCTGGCGGCTCGCCGATGACGTTCTGGCAGGCCACGCGCAGGGCCGAATAGGTAATGTTCATCTCATCGGCGAAGCGCTGAACCGGCCAGCCTTCGCGATAGCGGCGCTCCAAGAGTTCGGTAAATTGACCAACAATGGTAGAGTGTACGCCAAAGAGGGTTGACTGCGCGGTTTGCTGGGCACCGATCTCCCGCAAGAGCGTGATGAGAATGCGAGTGACATAGGCTTCAGCCATGACAACGGCGCCAACCTCGCCGGTATCGAGTTCCTGGTCCAGCTCCAGCAGGGTCTCATTCAGCAAGCTGAATGACCGGGGCGAATTGGCAAGCGATAGGGTGCGGGGAGATTTGAAGATCGTGTCGATGCCAATGTGTTCGGCGATCATCTTGCGTCGGAACGACTCGGCAATTGTCAGAACCCAGCCATCGGTATCGACATCGTAGCTAAAGCCGTGAACAACATGGACGGGAACAACGAGAACCGAATGCGCCCCGAATGGCAGGGTGGTCTCATCCGCCTGCATAGTGCCGCCACCCGTTTTGACCAGGACGATCTGCGTGAACCCCGGGTGAGAATGCGGCGCGATATGCCAGTTGGATTCCCGGCAGCGTTTGGACAGAGGTTCGACATTGACGAACCAACTGCCGTCGGCTTCGCTGTCGCCATAGAGATAATAGCGTGGAATGCCTGGCGATGCCCCGGCTCCGGCAAAGGTGAGTTTGCGCTCTGTCATGTTCCGCCCGTTTTGCTTTTTTTTAAAAAGTACCAGAAATTGCGCGAAAAATCCATCGCCCAAGCCGGTAACTTGGCATTTAATGGATGATATTGGACAAGTATTGATAAGGTCAATATGCAGTCTGCAAAATGAAAATTGATGTACGCCTGGTGTTTGTGCGCGCGGGTGCGAAAAACTCTGCGGTCTATAAACGGAGGGTTTGTTTTGGGGATGAATTAGACATGTGCAGTCGCATGTATGAGGTGTCTTTGGGCGCTATGCTGGGTGGATTATTGCTTTTTAGAAAATCATTCATATCTCGCTTGGGTCGATTGCTAGGGGCGGCGTTTCGCTTATTGTTGAAATGCATTGCTCTATCCTGCTTGTCTTCTGATTGGCGCAAAGTTGTCTTTCCTCTGCCCCTCTGCCGCACGGAATTCCCATGAACCGTGCTGTCTTTTGTCTTGTCATCCTGGCAATTGACGGTGGCTTCGCGCTCCTGAGTTCGAAATCCCTAAGGCTTCCGTCCCAGATCCCGGCGGTATCCGGCATTCCGGTCTCGATTCTGGCAGGCATTGCCGGCATCGCATTGCTGGTTTTACTGAATTTTGTCATCGCGGCCCTTGTCCTGCCGAAGCGTGGAGGCGGGCAATGATCGGAATCATCTGTTTTGTCGTCACAGTGATCATCACCCTGCTGATAACTGCTTGGGCAGGGCGCCAGGGGCAGAAAAAGGCGCAGCTCTATAACGCTGGCGGCAATATCACCGGCTTTCAGAATGGCCTCGCCATTTCCGGCGACTTCATGTCGGCAACGACCGTACTCGGCATTACAGGGCTGTTTTTCTCCGGCGGCTGGGACACTATCCTGTTCTATCTGGCGCCGATTGCGGGCCTCGCCTTAATGCTGTTGCTGGTCGCCGGGCCGCTCCGTCGGCTGGGGGTTTACACCCTGGGCGACGTTCTGACCCATAGACTGCAGTCGCCAGGCTTGCGTCTGTTCTCCGGCCTGACGACTATCGTCATTTCGTTATTCTATCTGCTGGCGCAGATGGTAGGGGCGGGCACGCTGATCGCCGCCCTGTTCCATATGCCGTTCGTACTTGCCGTGACGATCGTCGGCGTGCTGATGGCGATCTATGTGGCCGTCGGCGGTATGCTGGCGGCGACCTGGGTTCAGATCGTCAAAGCCGTTCTGCTGGTGGGCACTGTGATTGTCATCGCCGTCATCTGTCTTGTGCAGGCCAACGGTATCGATGGGCTTTACAGTCAAATCGCGCCGCTGAAAGCCCAGCTTCTGGCGCCGGGAGGCATGAAGTTCGATCCCCTGTCGGCAGCGTCGCTGGGTCTGGGCATGACGGTCGGTCTGGTCGGTCTGCCGCATTTGCTGATCCGTTTCTTTACCGTCCCCGATGAGCGCGCGGCGCAGACTTCAGTCGTGGTGTCCAGTACGGTAGTGGGCGTTGTTAATATCGTACTGTTCCTGATTATCGGTCCCTCGGTCCTCGCCTTCGTCACGCAAGCGCCCCATGTCGGTGCCGACGGCAAGCTGATCGGGGGAAGCAATATGGCGATCCTGCATCTGGCGTCCCTGCTGGGCGGCGACAGCCTCTACGGAATCATTTCCGCGGTCGCATTTTCGACCATTCTGGCGGTCGTTGCGGGCCTGACCATCGCCTCAGCCTCGGCGGCTTCGCACGACGTCTGGCGTACGCTGCGTGCCCGCAAAAGCAGTGAGGCGGAAGAACTGTGGGTGTTCCGGCTGGCCGCCGTGGTGCTGGCTGGAATCGCGATCGCCCTTGCCGTCGTGTTTCAGCACGAGAATATCGCCTTTCTCAGCGCCCTGGCCTTTGCCGTGGCGGCCAGCACAAACTTTCCCGTGCTGATACTTGTCCTCTACTGGCGCAGACTCACGGCGGCGGGCGCGCTCATCGGTGGGCTAAGCGGACTTCTCCTGTCCGTAGGGCTGATCGTCGTCGGCCCTCAGGTATGGGGACCGGTTTTCCATCAGGCCAGGCCCCTGTTTCCATATGAATATCCGGCCTTGTTCGTAGTGCCCGTAACCTTTCTGGTCTGTATTCTGGTTTCGATTCTGGGCCGCAAGCCCCCTCACGAGGAATAGTCGGAATGGCTCGCATTATTGGGGGTATCGGCTCGTCACATACGCCGACAATCGGCTTCGCCGTCGATCAGGGCAAGCGGGACGATCCGGTCTGGGCGCCAATCTTCGAGGCGTACCAGCCGGTGCGCGACTGGCTGGAGGCGAAGCGCCCCGACGTCCTGTTCTTCATCTATAACGATCACGTCACTTCGTTCTTTTTCGATCACTATTCGGCTTTCACACTGGGGATAGGCGAGGCATATGAAGCGGCGGATGAGGGTGGAGGGCCGCGCAACCTGCCGCCGGTGAGGGGGCATGGGGCGCTGGCCCGCCATATTGGTCAGTCGCTGATGGCCGAAGAGTTCGATATGTCCTTCTTCCAGTCCAAGCCGCTCGATCATGGCTGCCTGTCGCCGCTCAGCGTCATGTGGCCCTATGAAGGCGGCTGGCCGGGCCAGATCATTCCGCTGGCGGTGGGCGTGCTGCAATTCCCGATCCCGTCGGCACGGCGTTGTTACAAGTTTGGCAAGGCTCTGCGCCGGGCGATCGAGAGCTATCCGGAAGACCTGACCGTCGCCATCGTTGCGACCGGTGGACTGTCGCATCAGGTACATGGCGAACGCGCCGGCTTTAATAATCCTGAATGGGATCGCGAATTCCTCGACCTGATGATCGACCAGCCGGAAACCCTGGCCAATATGACCCATGCCCGCTACGCCGAACTGGGCGGCTGGGAAGGCGCCGAGGTGATCATGTGGCTGGTCATGCGCGGCGCCATGCCGGATCGTATCAACTGCCTGCATAAGAGCTATTATCTGCCGTCCATGACCGGCATTGCCAATTTGCTACTGGAGCCGGCCGAAACAGACCCCGTTACAGATGTCGAGGCGCAGCGCGTTTTGATCGGCCGCCAGCTGGAAGGGGCCGAAGTCCTGACCGGTACCTATCCCTTTACGCTGGATCTGAGTGTTCAGGCTTACCGGGTCAATCAGTATCTGCACAATATGGTGCACCCCTCTCACCGTCAGCTGTTCCTCAATGATCCAGAGGCGTCATTCCAGCAGGCTGGTCTGTCGGAGACGGAGCGAACGCTCATTCGTAACCGCGACTGGGCCGGCCTGATTCATTACGGCGCAATCTTCTTCGGTTTGGAAAAGATGGCGGCCGTGCTCGGCCTGCCGAATGCCGCAGTTTATGCGGGCATGCGCGGCGAGACCATGGCTGATTTCCAGAAGACACGGAACGCCCCGGGGGCCATCTATTCGGTTTCAGACATTAAGGTCAGATAGCGCCTTCCATCTGCTCAGTCCGCGAATGAAGGGGGCATTTGCGACAGACTGTCAAATAGATCACAGGTCAAGAAAAAGACATTTGAATTACAAAAAGTACCAAAAATACTGCGAATTGTCCATCGTTTCCCTGTTTCTGCAACCGTACGGTAATCGGATAAGTCTTTCGTTTCAGTCTGAAATAAAAGGCTTTGAAGATAAAAATATACGTGACGGCCCGTCTAGTTGCGATAACGCCTGATATCAAGGGCTATACATACAGGGAATGAAAGAATGAAGGGGTTTCTAAAATCTAGTCTTATCGCGTCTTGCGCCATGATTGCCTATCCTGTCGTTACCGGCGGAGCTCAGGCGCAGGACACCGCCAAGAAGGACGACGAAATTGTCGAGGTCATCGTCACCGCGCAAAAGCGGGCGGAGGTGGCTTCGAAGACGCCGGTGGCCATTACGGCCTTCTCCGGCGACATGCTCAAACAGCAGGGCGTCATCAATGTCGCCGACGTCCAGAACGTCGCCCCCTCCGTTGCGGTCGGCAATGACGGGTACGGTGTCAATCTGAACATTCGAGGCGTGACGACGACCGATACGCGCAGCAAGGGTGAGCAGGGTATTGCGTTCAGCGTCGATGGCATTCCGATCGGTCGTCCCAGCGAGCAGGGCGTGGCCTTCTTCGACACGCAACGGGTCGAAGTTCTGCGTGGACCGCAAGGGACTTTGTACGGCAAAAGCTCGACCGGAGGCGCTATCAATGTGATCACGAATAAGCCGAGTTCGTTCTTCGATGCCGCCGGTGATGTGGAACTCGGTAATTACAACACGCGCCGCGCCAACCTCATGTTGAACCTCCCGCTTAACGACAAGCTGGCGGTTCGTTTTGCGGTGAACAGCAATAAGCGCGACGGGTTTGTCGAGTTGAACAATGGCGGAACGCCGTTAAACGACGAAGACAACACCTCAGGCCGTATGTCGGTCCTGTGGAAGCCTGCCGATAATTTCTCTTTCCTGGCTACGGTGACCGGCGGGGAACTGGGCGGGGTGGGGTCCACAGTCGTACCGGTCTACAATGTCGCCAACTATTCGGGTGAGGCGCAGCGCACAGGCTACTCCAGTCCGGTGACTGGCGATATCAATGAGCACTACACCAATCTGAACGCCGAAGCGAACTACAGCTTCAATGGTATTCGGGCGACCGTTCTTGGCGGCAGCCTCTTCTTCAAGGCACATGACCTGAATCAGTTCGCATTCAACCCGGCGGGCAATACCAGCCAGTATCAGTTCCGTCTCTATCAGGGCGATGTCAGCACTGACTATGCCGAACTGCGTTTCTCGAACGACACGCCGGGCAAGCTGGACTGGGTGGTCGGGACGAATTACTTCCGTGAAGACATAAACGAAAGCGACCATGTTTGGAACCTGGCCGTCGCCACCCCGGATATTTCGAACAGCAAGAATAGCATCAACCCGCTGAACGAGACGGTACACACGAGCCGGGGCCTGTTCGCCCAGGGCACCTATCACTTCACCGATAAACTGGGTCTGACCCTGGGCGCGCGTCAATCGAGCGATGCGGTCTGGCGTCTGGGTACGTTTGCGGCGGGGCCGGGGCCCTGGCTTGACGAAGACGGCAACACCTGCGTCTGGCCGAACAGCTGCGTCGGTACGGCCAACAATGCCTCACAGACGGAAAAAAAGACGACATGGCGGGTGGGGCTCGACTATAAGTTAACGCCGAACCAGATGATCTATGGCAGCGTCGCCACAGGCTATAAGGCGGGCGGGTTCAACGACTTCGATCCAGATACTGGCACGGTCGGCACCTATGAGCCGGAAGAGCTGACCGCTTATGAAATCGGGTACAAGGGCCGCATCCGCAGCAACCTGCAGTACAATACCAGCGCCTTCTATTATGACTACTCTAAGGATCAGATCAGCAGCCGTCTGTTGTTCGGCACGGCTCGGGTGATCTACACGCGTTCGGTCCCGGTCAAGATCAGCGGTTGGGAAAATGAAGTTCACTGGAAGCCGACGTCGGCGGATGCCGTGGATGCGTCCATTGTCTTTATGGATTCGCACTATGTGAAGTTCATGGCCGGTATCAATCAGAACGTCGATTGGAGCGGCAAGAAGCTGGACAAGACGCCATCGACGTCCGGCACCCTGGCCTACAGCCATACCTGGACGCTCAAGGATAACAACGCGCTCGTGGCCCGCATCGGCACCAAATATAGTGCCGATTACCTGCTGAGCGACTTCGTCAACGCGGTGCAGTTCACTCAGAAAGCCTTCACGCGGACGGATCTGACGCTGACCTACCGCTTCGATGACGATAAGATGTATTTCGAGGGGTTTGTGAAAAATCTCGAAGACAAGATTCAGGCGGTCAGCTCGCCGATCAACTACTCCGCGTCCGTTGCGGATGCTGCCGCCTCGGCTGTTTCTCAGCCACGGATGATGGGCGTGCGTTTCGGCGCGAAGTACTAAGCGTTACACCCTTTGGGGCGGGCTCTTTAGGCCCGCCTCCTTTTAGTTGTGTCTTGTGACCAAATTTCATTCCAATTGGCCAGTTTTGGGTTTACCCGAGAAAAGCAGTCCTGGAGTGACAGTGCTGATCGGCGCGTGGCAGGCGCTTAGGACTTTCTGTTATGCAGGCTGCGTGATGCACCAAGTAAAAAGATAATTCCAACGAGTCCTGAGACCTGCATTAAGGCAATGGCAGGTGCGAGACCATCCGAGAAGCCGCGCTCCGCGAAGCAATCGCTGAACCAGCCCGCCAGAGACGGTCCGGCCCCCATGCCAATGACATTCAAAAGAAACAGTACAGTCGCCATGCCTAGCGCACGCAAACGAGGTGGTAGGAGTGCCTGGCTGGCGGTGAAGATCGGCGCGTATATCGCGGATTGAGAAAACTCTACAACGAAGTAGCAGACGTACATCGCAACGCCTGTCAGCTTGAAGAAAATAACAGCGCCAGCGCCCGAGAACACGAAACCCAGCACCGCAAGCCATATGTACCAGCGCTTATCGCGATTTCCGAGCTTGTCCGCCAGGAGGCCGAACAGAAGCGTGCCGACAAAGCCCGTAACGCCCTGAAACAGACCGCTGATAGAGCCCACTTCTGACGAACTCATATGGTTGACCCGGATCATGTAGGTCGGAATCCAGTTCTCGAAGGTGCTGTTGGCAGCCCCTACCAGAGCGAAACCGATGGCAATCAGGAGAAAACTGGGGTGGCTGAAGATATGGGCGGCGGCTTCCTTTAAGCTGTATTGACGGTCGCTCCCTTCCACATGTTGGTCATAGAGGCCGCGCTGTGGTTCCTTCACGATCAGGAAAAACAGTGTCGCGAGCAGGACGCCTGGAAAGCCGAGCATCATGAAGGCATAACGCCAGCCGAATTTATCCTCCAGAATGCCCCCGAATGTAAGGCCGGCCCACATGCCGATGGAGATGCCCAGGCTGTAAATGGCAATGGCAGTCCCACGTCGCTTCTGGGGGAAATAGTCTGAGATCAGGGAGTAAGCCGCAGGTGAACAGCCCGCCGATGAGATGGCGATGCCACACCGGCTGAGCGCCAGCGTCAGGAAACTACCGGCGAAGCCGCTGGCCGCTGTCAAAAGACTCCATGCGCCAACAGCCGCCGTGATGATGGCGCGGCGTGACCCCTTGTCGGCAAGGCGGGCGATGGGAAAGCCCGCGAGCGAATAAAGCAGTGAGGAGCCAAATCCCGTCAAGAGCCCGATCTGGGTGTTCGTGACATGTAATTCCTTGCTCAACGGATCGATCAGAATGATGAGCAGGGACCTGTCGACCCAACTGAAGCTGTAAGCGGCCACCAGCATGGCCAGCACTATCCACGCCCGGACCGGCACGCGCACTTCAGGAGAAACGCGCGGCGTTTGTACCTGCGGAATATCAATGTCACTCATGTCGCGCCTTACTGAAGGGTACTGATCTCGGTATGAAACATGGCGCCGAGCATGCCGAGGATGCTGAACTACGAAACCAAGCTTGTCACAAATTCGAACAAAAGTTCGCCCATGTCAGATGGCCCGCTTCAGCCCCTTATTTGTGAGGGATGGCGCGGCATTCACAGCCTCGACATGGTCTACAAAGGCATTGATCAAAGGAGATAACTTGCCCTGCCGAGTGATAATGGAAATGTGGCTTTTGTAGCCGAAGGTATCCGGCAGGATCTTGCGGAAACGCGTCGGGTTGGGTTGGCACGCGACATAGTGGTCCGGCAGGAAACCCAGGTAGCGTCCAGAGGCCACCAGCATGCTCAAGGCCTCCATGTGATCGACCGTTGCGGTCCGCTTGAGCAGCCCGCGCACGCCAAGCTTCTCCATTTCGTGCTCGAAGGGATACCCTACGAAGTCGCATTGCCTCAGGTCATCCTCGGTAATGTTTCCCTGGGATGTCTGCCAGACCGGGTGATCCTCGGTGCAGTACATGAAGCAGGCCTCTTCATAGAGGAAGCGGTAGTTTAGCTGCTCCATTCGCCTGCGTTCGAAAACGATGCCGACATCTAACTCGCCGTCGATGACTTCCTGTTCGATATAGTTCGACGTCTTGCTTGAGATCCGGAAATGCACATTGGGGTAGGCGGCCTTGTAGGCTTCGAAAGCGCGCGTCAGTCGGAAATTGGGGTCGGTGGTAAGCGCATCGACCATGCCCAGGCTGATCGCGCCGGCCGGGTTGGTATAGATGTCCCGTACGCGGCTTTCGAATATCACCAGATCATCGAACAGCTTCTGGCAGGCATCATGTACGTGTTTGCCCTCGGCCGTCAGTGTGAAGCCGCGTCGGCCGCGGTCACAGAGCCGCACGCCCAGGCGAATTTCCAGATCCTTGATATAGCGGCTGATCGATGGCAGACCGATCTGGAGTTCGGACTCTGCGGCCACGAAGCCCCCGTGTTTCACCACGGTTGCGAAGGTGCGCATAAGGCGTAAATCGTTGTCGCTGATCCGCCCGGTAAAAGGCTTCAGTCCCAGTTCCATAGTTTCAGGCTCCGGCAAGTATCATTGCGAACAGCCCTATTCTCCAGCTGTCATAAAACCGTATCAATGAAGGTGACGATCTGTACAGAACGAGATTCGTGCAGTTCAGAACTGTTGCGATGCAGCAACACCTGTTGGAGCGCAATTGTTGTATTTAAATAGTTTTTCTTCGTTTTTCGATTTGGACGTGGAATTAAATATTGTGCAATGCAGCAATTTTTTGCCCAAAAGCGTGCCGGATTTCGTCCCTAAGGCGAAGTCTCTGCCATCTGCAATTATTTCCTAAATGTACAATTAAACAGGAGCCGAGTTGTGACCTTACGTCAACTGTTAGCCGGCGTGATCGCCGTCGCGGTGGCTATATCGCCCCTGGCCGCGTCTAGCCAGACCAGGAGTGATCGGTGGGCGGGAGATGGCGGGGTGACGGCCTTCTATACCTATGACCTGAAGATCCCCGCTCAGCCAGGTGTCATGTTGCGGACGGAAGCCGCATCGGCGGAGGTGTCGGTGCCGTCGGCGGGATCCGCCTACCGGATTCTGTATAGCTCATTGGACTGGCGTGATGGCAAGACGCCCATAACGGTCTCGGGACTTATCTTCTTCCCGAAAGGAGCGCCGCCTAAGGGCGGGTGGCCCATCTTGGCCTGGTCGCACGGCACGACCGGAGTTGCCGATGTGTGCGCCCCGTCGCTTAATCCCAGGTCCGAGCGTGACAGAATCTATCTCAGTGCCTGGCTGGACGACGGTTATGCCATCGTCGCAACCGATTATTCCGGTCTCGGTACCCCAGGCGCCCATCCTTACCTTCAATATAGATCCGAGGGTATGGCCGTTCTGGACAGTGTGCGTGCGGCGTTAAAAGCCTATCCTGGGAAGCTGCAAAACAAGATCGTCACCATCGGCCAATCCCAGGGCTCGGGGGCTGCAATCGCCGCCGCCTATCTCGCCCCCACCTACGCCAGGGATCTCAGGATCAAGGGAACAGTCGCAACGGGCATCGTGGCGCACACCACCCATCTGAACGGGGCGAGACAAGAACCGGTACCCAGCCTCTATACCGAAACGGATACGGCGAAGAACGCGGGCTACGAGATGCTGTATTTCCTGGGAACCGTTCGGTCGATTGACCCTGATGGGATCCGACCTGAAGATTACATTTCCGACGCGGCCTGGCCGCTGCTTGAGAAGGCGCAGAGTACCTGCCTGTCAGGTCTCAGCACCTATGCGGGCCAGCTCGGCGTGACGGTTGACCAGCTTTACAAGCAGCCGATTGATGAACTCGAGAAGCGCGCCGATCAGGCTGGCGATTTCCCGGATGTCAAAATCCGGACGCCGGTATTTGTCGGCACGGGGTTGGCGGACTCGGACGCGCAAACCGCGACCCAATATAATTTCGTTTCTGCCATGTGCGCCGCGCGCGATGTTGTGGAGTGGCATTACTATCCCGGCGCCACGCATTCGAGTGCGGTCTTACGTTCACGCGCAGATAGCCCGGCCTTCGTGGAGGCTGTCATGCACGGACGAAAGATTGCTAATCGCTGCGGGAGTCTTGTGCCGCCGGGGCCATTGCAAGCGCCCGATAGCTAATCGGAAGCCCCAAAGGCCGCCTCCTTTCGGAAGTGGCCTTTTGGGCAGGGCTTGTGGCGCCTTTGTTCACACCTGGGCGATGAAGGCGCGCCATCCGCCAAATTCGGTGATATCGCGAGCGCCCTCCATGGCGCGGGGTTCCGCGACGAACCCCTTGACCGTCCGGCCATCAGTCAGGACCACCGAGCCGATCGCCAGCGGCGCCGGTACGTCGGCAACGAAGCTGCCGAAGGCGCTGAGGTTCAGTTCGTACAGTTCGACGGCAATCGAGGCGCCGTCGTTAGCATGTATAAGTGCGGGTTTCGGCGGCGTTGAATTGGCGATGCTGTACAAACGATAGGTGGGCGCTGTCTGCGCAGGTCCAAGTGACCGGGCATTACGAGACGTCAGTTGCCAGTGCAGCGGCATGCCCTCAAGGTGGGCGCCTACGACGGCGAGCGTAACCGTTTCCATTTTCTCTCCCAGATCAAGCGATGGCGCCTCGGGCAGCGCTGCAGTGGACAAATAGGCCTGCCCGATATCGAGCAGGGCGCGATCGCAATGGGCAGGGCCAATCAGGGTAATACCGAAGCCCGTTCCGTTTTCGCGAAAACCGGCGGGCAAGGCGACTGCGCTCATATCGAGCAGGTTGACGAAATTGGTATAGAGGCCAAGGGCGGAGTTGAGGCGGATCGGTTCCTGCCGCATTTCGGAAATACGGTAGCAGGTCGGTGCGGTGGGCAAGGCCAGAACGTCCACCCCTTGCCACATCGCCTCGGCTTCCCGCGCCAGGGCTTTTAGCCTGTATTCGCCTTCGAAAAGCTCGACCGCGGAAATACCAAAACCGGCAGCGCTGATCGCCCTAACAGTGGCGTCCATGACATCCGGATTCGTCTGGAGCAGCTTTTTCAGGGCGGTGGTGCGTTCGGCCACCCATGGGCCGCCGTATAGAAGCAGGGCGGCTTCCGACAGAAAATCGATATCGATCTCTATCAGCTCAGCCCCCATAGCGCTCAGGGCAAGCAGCGCTTGGTCGTACAGAAACGCACTTTGCGCATCACCCATGAAATTACGCTGGGCCGGTAGGGGGACGCCGATTTTCCGGCCCGATCTGGGCACATTCTCCAGCGGCCTTGAGAAGGGATCGGTCAGGTCGAAGCCCGCCATGACGGCGTCAACAAGACCCGCGTCCTCAAGCGAATGCGTAAAGGCCGTGATGCAGTCGAGCGAACGGCAGGCCGGCACCAGACCCGATGTGCTCCAGCGGCCCTTTGTGGGCTTGAAGCCGATGAGATTGTTGAAGGCGGCCGGCACTCGACCGGACCCCGCCGTGTCAGTGCCAAGGGCGAAGGCGACGAGACCGGCGCCCACAGCCACAGACGAGCCTGAGCTTGAGCCACCGCTGACAAACGCCCGATTGAAGACGCAATGCGGCGCGCCGAAGGGGCTGCGCGTGCCGTTCAGGCCGGTGGCGAACTGATCCAGATTGGTCTTGCCGACCGGGATGGCGCCGGCTTCTATCAGTTTGTTGACAACGTAGGCCGAGGCGGTTGGCGGGTAGGAGAAGGCCGGGCAGCCGGCCGTGGTGTCGATGCCCTCCAGATCGATATTGTCCTTGATGGCGAACGGCACGCCAGCCAGGGGCAGGATTTCGCCGGCCGTCAGTCGTGCGTCCACGCGCGCGGCATAGGCCTCGATCTCTGGCTCTGACAGTCTGGAAATCCAAATCTGCGGCTGAACCCGGTCATAGGCCCGGATGCGATCCAGGGTTTTCTGAATAACCTTCGCCGCCGTCGTTACGCCGGCCTGTACTGCGCTGGCGGTCGCCTTTACGCCGATCATGCCGACACAATCATGCGTACGGGTGTGGGATTGAACCCATTGCAGGGGTTGTTTATCTGCGGGCAATTCGAAACCACGACCGTGACATCCATTAAGGCCTTCAGTGTCACCGAGAGGCCGGGCGCGGATATGCCATCGACAATGCCAAGCGCGCCGTCCGCCTCTACAGGCACGTTCATGAACCAATTGATGTTCGACACCATGTCGCGCTTGTTCCGTCCAGCCCGAGCATTGGCATCGAGGAAGTTGTCGACACAGGCGTGTTGTGACTTGGTGTGGTGGCCATAGCGCAGGGTATTGGACTCGCACGAGCAGGCGCCGCCGATCGTATCGTGGTAGTCGACATTGGTCGCCAGAATCGACATCATCGGCCGGCCTTCGTTCGACATCAGCTTGGCACCGGTCCGCAGGAAGATATTTCCCTGAGCGGCAATCGTATCCTGGGCGCTGTACCGCTCTGCGTCGTCGGCCAGGGCGTAAGCCAGAAAGTCGACGGCCTGGTTGCCTTCGAGGTCGATGATCTCCAGGGTCTGTCCCCTCATCAGGTCATACATCCAGGGGGCACGCGCTGGCACGACCTCATCGTGAATGACTAACTGAGCCGGGTTCAAATCTTCACGCATGACTATCTCGCATAATAATCTTCGACATTCAGGAAGGCCCGCAACGCTTCCGGTGTTCCGGTTCGGATCGGGTCGTCTTCAGGCGTAACCGGGCCTTTCCAGGCAAGGCACTGAACCGGGGAGACGGCGTAATCGGAGCGCGTATCCAGCACATGCGGCGTGTTCGCGAGCACGACGATCAAGTCCATTTCCGCGCGCAAGGTGACCTTCCGGTTCGGCGCAAACGGCCCGATCTGCGGCGTAACAGAGCCATCGGCTTCAATATACGCGCCCTTGAACAGGTTGAGGCATGGGTGAATATCCTTTCGGCCAAGGCCGTATTTGGCCACGGCAATTGCGAAACGATCCCGTGCGGATGGGTGAGGGCCATAATTGCCGCCATCGCCATATCGCGCCGTGTTGGAGGCGGCATTCGAAGCGCCGCAGAATGCATCATGCGTGCCGGCGGTATCCTCGATGATGCTCATGAGAACACGGCCCATATCGGACAGAAGAAAGCGTCCTTCGCCGAGATAACCATTCCACTGAATCTTCAGTGTGTCAGCGATGTTCAGCCGTTCGACCGGCCGTTCCGCATTGAACACAAGCATGGACACGCAGGCGTCGCCGTAAAGATCGGTCAGTTGCAGGTGCGTGCCGCGATTAATCTGCTTGCTGGCATAGCCACCGGCCGCAATCGTCTCCGCCCAGACCATGTTCTGCGCGTGCACTTGTGACGGCAGGGGACTTGCTGCGCTGGCGGGCAGGATGGGCATTGCCTCGACAGAGGTTCCGCCCTGTGCGCGGGCATGGGCCTGAGCGCCGTAAGGGTCTTTGGTCTGGCTCATGTGAGAGGCCCTACTCTGCGGCGACGGGCGTGCGGGCGGCGAAGGCGTCGATGATCTCCTGAGCCGAACGCCGGGCCCCGGTCTGGAGGTATTCCATGGCATTCAGCGCCGCATCGTGCGCCGGCTGGGACGATCCGGAGACGCAGTCCTCGACGACGCGGCAGTAGTAGTCGCCCTGGTGCGCGTCGACAAAGGTGTAGTGTACGCACACGTCGGTAAAGCCACCGGTCAGGATAAGCGTATCGGCCTTCAGACCTTTCAGAAGAATCTGGAGTTCGGTTCCGTAAAAACAGGAATAACGGCGCTTGCTGAGCAAGTAATCCTCAGGCTGAATGCCCATTTCCTCATAGGCGAAATCCGTTCCGGGCGAGGTCTCCAGGCAATGTACCTGCTCTGTGCCGTCCAATTCGCGTCCGAAGTCGATCATGTTCGGGCGGTGGATTTCCTTGAAAAAGATGATGGGGATGCCGGCTTGTCTGGCCGCATCCACGACGGTACGGACGCGGTACATGCGCTCGACACTGTCTGGAAGCAAGGGCAACCGCTCAGTTGGTTCCCAGGGCAGAAACGCGCCCTTCTGGACGTCGATGACGACAAGGACAGGGGTGCCGACGATCATCGGCTGGGCATTGTTGGCGGCGTAAGGCAAGAGCGCGGTCCTCAGGTGTTAGAGGTCGCAGGAGACTATATTGATCTGAGGTGTGACATATCCGCGATGGCAAAATTAGTTGCGGAACGAAGCAAGTAAGGGGGGCTTCAGTACGACCCCACACTTCTATATGCAGGCCGCGGAAAATGGCCCTGTTTGTTGCATGTGCACAGAGGTAAGCCGAAATAAACGAGCCAGAATAAGGGTTAGTTCATTTATGCGGCAACTATTCTTGTGCTTCGCAGCATGTTCAAAATCGAAAAGTTCGTAACTCTTGTTCGCAGAGTGAAACTTAAGCGCTCATACGCCGGACTTTTCATTACTGCTTGCCTGACCTTTCCATCGACGGGAAACGCAGATCTTTTATCAAGGTCAGCGTGCGGTGGCTTGCGATCCAGGTGCACCAAAGGGGATATCAAAATGCAAATGCTGAACGTGCCTGCCCATTCTGTCTTCCGAAAAACGCCTGCCTCATTAGCCCTTTCCGGCGTCGTTGCGGCGATCCTGATGGGCGCCTCCTTTGGCGCTCAGGCACAGACGACGGATGCCGCTGCGGCGCCAGCCGATCCGACGATTGTGGTCGTCACCGCTCAGAAGCGTAAAGAAAACATCCGCGAGGTGCCGCTGAGCATTTCGGTGCTCAGTGCCGACAAGCTGGAAAAGCAGCACGTGCAAGACTATGCCGATCTGGCGCGCACGGTGCCGGGCCTTTCCTTCGTCAATACGGGTAATTCGGGCAACAGCCGCATAACCTTGCGCGGGGTCGGCTCTGCTGCCGGTGCGGCGACAGTCGGTGTCTATCTGAACGACGTGTCTCTGACCATACCGAACCAGTATTTCACGGGCGTCACCCTCCCGCGCCTGTTCGACCTCGACCATGTGGAAGTGCTGCGTGGTCCGCAAGGCACACTTTACGGTGACAGCTCGCTCGGCGGCACCATGCGTTTCATCACCAATCAGCCGCGCCTGAACCGGTTCGGAGGCTACCTGTCAGTCGACGGTTCCAGCACGTCGGGTGGCGGTAATAACGGCGCCCTGGAAGGGGCAGTTAATCTACCCATCGGTGACAAGATGGCGCTGAGACTGGCTGGTCAAAGTGAATATATGAGTGGTTATGTCGATCATGTCGACGCGGACGGCAATATCGACAACAAGAACGTCAATTCGGAGCGCACGAACGCCTTCCGCGCGACCTTGCTGATCCAGCCCGATGACACCCTGAAAATCATACCGGCCATTCAGTGGCAGGAGACCCACTCCGCCGACACAGGCATCTTCGACACCAGCCTGCCGAAGTTTGAGGAAAGCAAGGCTATACGGGAGTCGGGGGTCGACACCATGTACACCCCGAGCCTGACCGTCGAGAAGAGCTTCGGCGGCTATACCCTGACCTCGGTGACCTCTTTCATGTATCGCCAGCTGAAGCGCCAGTTCGATGCCACGATCTACGATTCCGAATATGTCGCAAGCGCTCTCGATCCGGATTATGGCGACAATTACGAGACTGTCGCTGCCTTGCCGGGCGTCTTTTACAACACCGATACGGTCCAGAACTGGTCCCAGGAGCTGCGTTTCTCCTCGCCGTCAATCAAGGCCTCGGGCAAGCGTTACGAATGGCAGGTTGGCGCCTACTACAACTATCTGCGTACCCGAACGCTTGACGATGAATATGTGCTCGGAATCAATAACACGGTCGAGTCGCTTTACGGTTCGAGCGTTGAAGACATGCTGGGCTATACAGCGCCCAACGATCAGATGGGCTATTTTCATCCTCGGCGCTGGCTGACCCAGGCCGCCGTTTTCGCGGAAGGCGCCTATATGCTGACCCCGAAGCTGAAAGCGACTCTGGGTGTGCGGCAGGCATTTGCCTGGAATACGTTCCGTTCGGAAGAGGGCGGTTGGCTGGCTGACGGCACGCCGTCTGTGGACACAGCTAAATCCCATGCCAGCCCGACAACGCCGAAGGTGGCCCTGACCTATCTGGCCAATGACAATGTCAACCTCTATGCCAGCGCCGCGAAAGGCTACCGGTTGGGTGGCCAGAACGACGCCCTGCCGAACTTCTGCGCCTCAGCCATCACCGGTCTGGGACTGACGGTCTCCGGCTCGCGGTCCTATAGCCCGGACTCCCTGTGGGCCTATGAGGTTGGCGCCAAGACCCAATGGCTGAATCATCGCCTGACCGTCAACGGATCGCTTTATTCGATCGACTGGGACAATATTCAGCAGCAACTGCGACTGGCCTCGTGCGGTTACGTGATCACGGCGAATGCCGGCAACGCCAAAAGTCAGGGTGGCGAGCTTGAAATTAATGCGCGCCTCTCCGACAGCTTTACCCTGAGCGTCAGCGGCAGCCTCACGGACGCGCATATTACCAAGGAAGCCGCCGGTTCAAGCGCTACAGTTGGCCAGAAAGTTCTGGGTGTACCTGACAAGAGCCTGATGATCGGCCTGGATTACAACACGCCCCTGGGTGACGATAAGAGCCTGTTCGCCAGCGTGAACTGGAACTACACTGGTGAAAGCCATGGCACATTTGACACAACCAGCACCGATTATGTCCGCCCGTCGTACAGTGTTGTTAACGCGAGTCTTGGGATCGCCAAGGACGACCTGACCTTGTCGCTGTACGTGAAAAACCTGCTCGACGATCGGACGATTATTCAACAGCCGTCGGTCCTGTTCATCACCCAGGGCCTTAGCGTGTGGCCGCGTACTGTCGGCATGTCGCTGAACAAGAAGTTCTGATCGACGCTGCATCCATGCAGGCCAACTGAGAAGATGGCGGGCGTCCTTTGCGGACGCTCGCCTTTCCCGTAACGGCGCCAAGTTTTTCTTTCCTCTCTGATTCGGATAATTATAATGGATGACATGGAACAGAGCCGCTTTGAAAAAGCGACCGATAAAAACCTCCCCGCGGATTGTGTTGGTTCGGTTGTGCACGCCTTCACCGTCCTGCATGCTTTCGATCTTGAGCATCGGGAAATGACGTTGTCGGAGGTCGCCGAGCGCATCGATATGACGCGCGCCGGCGCCAGGCGTTATCTTCTGACCTTGATTTTTTTAGGTTATGTCGCGCAAGACGGCCGCCTGTTCCGGCTGACGCCCAAGGTGCTGGACCTGGGCTTTTCCTATTTGTCGACGCTTGGCCTTGTCGATATCGCCCAACCCTTCCTGAATCGGATTGCGCGAGAAACCAATGAAACCGCGGCGATTGCCGTCCTCGACGATCGAGACGTGGTGCATCTGGCCCGTGCGCGTGTCCAGAAGGAACTGGCGCCCGTCGTGACCATTGGGCGACGGTTCAGCGCGCTCTATAATTCGACCGGCCGCGTTCTTATCGCCCATATGGCCGATGAAGCGATCAAGTCTTTCATCGATAGCGCCGATCTCACCGGACCCACCGCCTATAGCATCACTTCAAGGGCGAAGCTTTTGACGGAGCTGAAGCAAATTCGGGTGCAAGGGTTCGCTATTGTTGATCAGGAAAGCGAACTGGGTCTGCGCTCTATCGCGGTGCCGATCCTTGATCGCCGGGATCGGTTTGTCGCGGCGTTGAATGTCATTACAAGCGTCGCCGCAATACCCTCAGAGGAGCTGCAGACGCGCATATTGCCCGTTCTTCGGGCCGCGGCCAGCGAGATTTCACAAGCCCTGGTCACGGACTGAGTCCGGCGCCCTTAGTTGACGTGCGGAACAAGTTAGGTTGTGCCTTCGGGTATTGTCTAACGCGCAAAAAGGGATTGGTCTTACCCATAGGATTGCCCTTACTTGGCAGCGGCGTAATGCCTGCCAAGCGCGATACGCTGTGTGCGTAAATCAAATTAAAATCAATAAAAATCAATATGTTAGATGATTTTTTTCATCATTTTGGGTTGCGAAGAGGTGGGGCTCGTGTTACGCATTCAGAACAATAGTTCACAATTCGTACAGCGATACGGGCGACAGCCTCTCGGAGAATGACCATGGCGGATACGGCAGCGATCAATTCAGTGCTTAAGGACAAAGCGCTCGAGCACGTCTGGTTCCATGTCACACCGCCCAAAACCCTGCGGGCGAGAAACGGCCTGACCGTCTTCGAACGCGGGGAGGGGTGCTATCTCTTCGATGAAGAGGGGCGCAGCTATCTCGATGCGTTGTCGGGTGGTGCGTTCGTCACCAATATCGGCCACGGCCGCAAGGAGGTGGCTGAGGCCTATGCTCGACAAGCGGAAAAGCTGGCCTATGTGACGCCTTACAGCTTCGTAGCGCAACCGACCGCCGATCTGGCCACCAAGCTGGCCAGCCTGGCCCCCGGAGATCTGAACCGGGTTTTCTTTGGCTCGGGCGGTACGGATGCCGTCGAGACCGCCGTCAAGATCGCCAAGCAGTATCACTGGCTGGGCGGCGACCAGAAGCGCACCAAGGTTATCAGCCGGCGCGGCTCCTATCATGGCTCGTCCTTCTACGCGATGAGCATCACCGGGGCCAGCCACGAGTACAATAACAAGGTGTTCTCGCCGCTCGTCCCCGGTTGTGCCCAGGTGCCGTCGCATAATTGTTATCGCTGTGAGTACAAGCTCAGTTACCCGACCTGCGGCGTGCTCTGCGCCGACATGATCGAGCGTCAGATCCTGCATGAGGGCCCTGAAACCGTGGCGGCCATCATCGCCGAGCCCATTCCGGCAGCGGCGTCGATCTACGAGCCGCCCGAAGAATACCTGCCGCGTTTGCGTCAGATCGCCGACAAGTACGGCGTGCTGCTGATCATCGATGAAGTCATCAATGGCTTTGGGCGTACGGGCAAGATGTTCGCCTGCCAGCACTACGGCGTCATTGGCGATATCATGACCATGGCGAAGGGACTGACCAGCGGTTACGCGCCCATGGGCGCCACTATCGTCAGCGATAAGGTCACGGCGCGGTTCGATGCGGCGGAGGGGCGCGAGTCCGGTCTCAACCACGTCATCAGCTTTGGCGGACATGCGGCGTCGGCAGCCGCGGCGCTCAAGAACATCGAGATCATGGAAACCGAAGGCTTGATTGAGAACGCGGCCGAAATGGGAGCTTACCTGTTTGAAGGCCTGGAGACCTTACGCAAATATCCGATCGTTGGCGATATCCGTGGGCGCGGTCTCCTGGCGGGAATCGAGCTGGTCCGTGATGTGAAGACGCGCCAGCCCTTCGCGCCATCGGACATGATGATGAGCAAGGTGACCGGACATTTGCAGGACCTGGGCGTGCTGGCGCGCACCTTCCAGGTGGTCGAATTCGGGCCGCCTTTGTGCGCCACCCGCGCTGACATCGAGCGCCTGGTCGACACACTGGAGCAAACCATCGTCTGGTTCATGAAGGAAACGAACATCCAATGACAGGTTCGGGTAAAACAGCCGTTATCATCGGCGGCGGTATCATCGGATGCGGGATCGCCTTCGCCCTGCTAAAGGCGGGGTATAAGACCATCAATATCGATAAGAACGCGGAAGTCGGATATGGGTCAACCGTCAATTCCTGCGCCATAGTCCGCTTTTCCTACTCCACGCTCGATGGCGTCAAGCTGGCGGTCGAGGGACATCACTATTGGAAGAACTGGTCGGATCTGGTGGGCGATGCCGATCCGAGTGGACTGGCTCGCTATGTCAAGTCAGGTCACCTGGTCCTCAAAACCCACGCGGACGATCGGGCGGAGATGCTCGACCTCTATCGCGAGGTCGGCGTCGACTTCGATGAGTGGACGGCCGAGGAGCTGCAGGCCAGACTGCCGATTTACGACATGACGTCATTCGCGCCGCCCCTGCCGGTTGACGATCCGGTATTCGGTGAAGGCAACGGCCAGCCGATCGCGGGCGCCGTCCATTGTCCCGAAGGCGGTTATGTCAACGATCCGCAACTGGCGACGCACAATCTGCGCTGTGCGATCGAGGCCTTGGGCGGTGTGTTCAAGCTGAAGAGTGAAGTCGTGGAAATTCTCTCCGAGAACGGCCATACCTCCGGCGTGCGCCTGGCCACCGGCGAGGTGGTGTCGGCCGATGTCATCGTCAATGCGGCCGGGCCTCATTCCAGCCTGATCAATCGCATGGCCGGCGTGGAGGACGAGATGACCGTCAAGACCCGCGCCCTGCGTCGCGAGGTTCACCACTTACCGTCGCCGGAGGGCTTCGACTTTAGCCTGAGCGGCATCGCCACATCAGATCCGGATACAGGCGTTTACTGGCGTCCGGAGGTTGGCAACAAGATCAGCCTGGGCTCCAGCGACCCAGCCTGCGATCCGAAAACCTGGGTTGAAAACCCGGACGATTTCGATCGCAACATCAGCGAGTTCCAATGGAAGACCCAGACCTGGCGATTGGGCCTGCGGGTTCCAGACCTGCCGATCCCGAATACCGCGCAGGGCGTAGTGGATCTCTATGATGTGTCCGACGACTGGATTCCCATCTATGACAAGACCAGCCTGCCTGGATTCTATGTCGCGATTGGCTCGAGCGGCCACCAGTTCAAGAACGCTGGTGTCGCCGGCACGCTGATGGCTGAACTCATCGAGTATCAGGAAAACGGTGGCGATCACGACGCCAGGCCGCTCCAGTTCACGGGCCAATACAGTGGCCTGACCATCGACACGTCGGCCTTCTCACGTCTGCGCAAGCAAAACACCAAAAGTAGCTATTCGGTGCGGGGATAAGCACATGCCGAACATGACCATCAATGGCCGCGCGGTGACCGCCGGGACTACCTATGACGTCGTCGATCCGGCGACCGGCGAGGTGTTCGCAACGGCGCCGCAAGCGTCCGTTGCGCAACTGGACGCGGCGGTAACTGCCGCACAAGCGGCCTTCCCGATATGGCGCGATCTCACTATCGCCCTGCGCCGGGAGGCGCTCGTGAACTGCGCCAATCGCATCCGGTCGCACGTCGATGAACTGGCGACCTTGCTGGTCCGCGAGCAGGGTAAGCCCTTGGCGGTGGCTCAGGGCGAGGTCATGGGATCGGCACGATGGTTCGAATATACCGCCGGTCTGCCGTTACCGGGTGAAGTCGTTGAAGTCGACGGGATCAAGGTCGGGGAAGTTCGCCGCAAGCCGTACGGCGTGGTCGGTGCGATCGTGCCCTGGAACTATCCGCTGATCTCCGCCGCCTGGAAGATCGCGCCTGCCCTTCTGACCGGTAATACGCTGGTCCTGAAGCCGTCGCCGTTCACGCCGCTGACGACGCTGAGGCTCGGTGAGATTTTGCTTGATCTGTTGCCTGCCGGTGTTCTGAACATCGTCAGCGCCACCGATGATCTGGCGCCGGTTTTGACGGGGCATCCAGGTATTCGCAAGCTGACCTTCACCGGCTCCACGGCCACGGGTAAGAAGATCTTTGCCGCCGCAGCCAGTGACTTCAAAGGAGTCACGCTCGAACTCGGTGGCAACGATGCCGCTATTGTCCTTGAAAAAGCGGATATTGCCGACATCGCGCCAAAGCTGTTCGCGGCCGCTTTTACCAATAGCGGCCAGGTGTGCTCCGCCATCAAGCGCGTCTATGTCCACGACACCCTCCACGACGAACTGGTCGCCGCCCTGGCGGACCTGGCAAAGGCGGCCGTGGTTGGCAATGGTCTGGATGAGACCGTCACCATTGGACCGCTCACCACCAAACCTCAGTTCGATCGCGTTCTGGAGCTCCTGATGGATGCGGCGAAGCTCGGGGGGCGCTTCGCGGCCGGTGAACCGAAAGCGATCGACCGGCCGGGCTATTACATTGCGCCCGCCATCGTCACCGATCTGGACGATCAGGCGCGTCTCGTCGCGGAGGAGCAGTTTGGTCCGGCGCTGCCGATCCTGCGGTTTACGGAGGTTGATGACGCCATCGAGCGCGCCAATGCCACGCCTTACGGACTGTCGGCTTCGGTGTGGGGCACGGATGTCGAGGCAGCGCTGGACGTTGCCGGGCGCCTGGACGCGGGTACGGTCTGGGTAAATCAGCACATGAAACCCCGACCGCAACTGCCCACCGCAGGCGTGAAAACCTCTGGTGTCGGGGCTGAGAATGGTGCCTGGGGCCTTGAGGGCTATTTACAGATCCAGACGGTGGCGGTGGCCTGACATGCGCGCGGAAGCTCCTCGTCAAACCCCCATCGCGACTGGCATGCCGGGCCGGATCGGCGCCATGCCCCGTCTGAGGCTTGCGCAACTGCCCACGCCCCTTGAAGACGCCGTGCATTTAAGCCGTGCTTTGGGCGGGCCGCGTATCCTGTTCAAGCGCGACGATCTGACCGGGGTCGGTCTGGGCGGCAACAAGGTTCGCAAGCTCGAATTCATCATGGCGCGCGCCCTGGCGGAAGGGGCGGATACGCTCATCGTTTGCGGCGGTTATCAATCGAACCTGGCGCGGATCACCGCCGCCATGGCCAAGCGCGCCGGCCTGGCCGTCGAGCTCGTCCTAGGCGGCGTCCCCGGGGAAGCGCAGCTGAGGCAGGGCAATCTGCTGCTCGACGAATTGCTCGGCGCAAACGTCACCTTCGTGGAGACGGTGCCGCGCTGGGATTTCGGGGACAGCCTTGAGCGCGTTGCCGATCAGGTACGCGCACGTGGCGGTCATCCGTTCATCATGCCGCTGGGTGGCTCTGGCCCCGAAGGCATGGCGGGGTATATCTGCGCCACGGCCGAGATGCTTGCTCAGTTTGACGCCATGAGCGTTCAGCCCGACAGGCTGGTCGTGGGTATAGGCTCAGGCGGCACCTATTCGGGGTTGCTTCTGGGTAAGCTGAACCTGGGCGGTCAATACCGGCTCACGGGCATCAGCGTCAGTCGAACACAGGACTACCTTCACGAGGCGATCCCCGAAGCAGCTGGCCTGGGCGCTCAGATGTTGGGTCTGGCGCACAGGCCCACCGTCTCGGAGCTCGATGTCCACGACGGCTATGTAGGCGACAGCTACGGCGCGCTTACCCCCGCCTGTGTCGAGGCTATCAATCTGGTGGCACGGACCGAAGGAGTGTTTCTTGATCCTGTCTATTCCGGAAAGGCGATGGCCGGTCTGATTGACCTGATACGTCAGAGGCAGATCGCAAAAGACGAGACGGTGGTGTTCCTGCATACAGGCGGTCAGCCCGCCTTGTTTGCCTATCCTCCGGATGCTCTGGTCACGGCGGTGACGACATGACCGCGCTAACGCTAAATCGGCCGGTCGGTCAGCGTTTCGCCGCCGCAGACTATCGGGCGCGTCAAAAGGCGGTGCGCGAAGAGATGGCCCGCCGGGGCCTTCACCGGCTGTTCGTGACCAGTCCGGCCAACCTCCTGTACCTGACCGGGTATGAGGCTATCTGGTACCCAAACCGGCTTCCGGTCGGTCTTATCATCGATCGCGATCGCCCCGAGACGCTCCTGTTCGACTGGAGCCGACACGCCGGCTATGTTCGGACGCGCGTTTTTGCCGACAAGGCGGTCTTATTTGACTACGGAAATGCCATCGACGTTGTCTTGGAAACCGTAACAGGCGCGCCGGAGACGTTCGGTATTGAATGGAGCAGCGCAAATCCCGCCGCGCCCGTGATGACAGAGCTGGCGCACCGTCTGGAACGGGCGGGTTTTACTGTCGTGTCGGGCGATTGGATCGTCGATTCCGTCCGCCTCTATAAATCCGATGCCGAGCTGGATTGCGTTCGAAACGCCGCGACGATTGCCGACGCCGCCATGACGGAACTCTGGTCGCGCCTGCGACCGGGGATGAGCGAACTTGAGGTCTCGGCCTTGCTGGGGTTTCTGCTGGCGGAGCGCGGCAGCGAGCCTCCCGCCATGCCGGTTCTGGTCAATTCCGGTCCAACAGCCTGGATGGATATTCATGGCTTTCCCTCGACGCGCCGCCTTGAAGCCGGCGATGTCGTCAATATCGACTGTTGTGCCTCGGTGGGCCGGTATCATGCCAATCTCGGCCGCTCGTTCGTCCTGGGGGCCTCGTCGACCAGCGCCAGGCATATCATCGCCCAAGGGGGCGGTAGCCTCGACGTATTCCGCAGACTGGCACGCCTGAATGACGACCCGGCGCCAGCCATGGCGGCGGCCGATGCCTTTGCCCGCGGTCAAGTGCCGACGGAGAATGTGTGGTGGATCGGCGGCTACGCCCTGGGTATCAGCCTGCCGCCGAATTGGGTCGGCCACACCTACCTGGCAAATGACGGCATGGAAAAATGTGCGTTGAAACCAGGCTATGTCAGCAATTTTGAGAACGTCTTCGTCGATGAAACCGAGGGGTTCGAGGCCGGTTGCATCGACACCCTGATCATGACGTCCAACGGCGTAGAGGTTTTGTCGAAACTGCCACGCCAACTGCTGGATGTTGAGATCTGAGGAGCAAAGCCATGGACACCCAAATGGACACCCCCGTGTCGGAATCGATCGCGCCAAACGCTTATCCCGAAAGCCTTGCGGATGCCTTTGTCTGCGACCTGACCTTTCCGCAATCGCCGGCCGGCCCGCTGCAAATTCCTGACTTCGATGACGCCATGGCCTCTCGTTTCGCGGCGGGCGTCACCTTTACCTCGGTCACCATCGCCAGCGACGAGCTGACGATCGAAGGCCCGATCCGCTGGCTGGCCGCCTCGCGTAACCAGATTCTGAGTCAGCCGGAGCGTTACGTCCTTGCGCAGTCCGTCGCCGACATCCGGCGCGCCAAAGCCGAAGGCAAGAGCGCGATCAATTTCCACTTCCAGGGCACGAACAGCCTGCTGGGCGATCTCGACATGGTCGAGACCTATAAGCAACTGGGCATCGGCCATATGCTTCTGGCCTATAATTCCCGCAATCTGGTGGGGGATGGCTGTCATGAAGACAGCGATGTCGGCTTGAGCCGCTTCGGTAAGGCGCTGGTCGCTGAAATGAACCGGGTGCGCATGATGGTGGATGTCACGCATTGCGGATTCAGGACATCTATGGACGCCATTGAATGTGCGTCGGCACCTGTGGTTTTCACCCACTCGAACGCGCATGCCCTGTGGGGGCATCAGCGCAATATCACAGACGAACAGGCGAAGGCCTGTGCACAGACGGGGGGCGTCATCGGCATCAATGGCGTTGGCCTGTTCCTGAGCGAAACCCGCTTTGACATGTCGCCAGAGATTATTGGTCGGCACATCGATTACTTTGCCGAGCTGGTCGGCCCGCAGCATCTCGGTCTGGGCCTCGATTCCGTTTTCAACATCCCGCACTTCCTGACCAATTTCGCCAGTGTGGGGCGTGACAAGAAATACCCGGTCGGCGGTTATCTCACCTCGAACAAGCCCAGCTTCGCCGGCCCCGACGTGATCCCTCAGGTCGCGCACTGGCTGCTCGGACGCGGCTGGAGTGTCTCCGACGTTCGCGGCATCCTCGGCGAAAACTGGTTGCGGGTGCTTGAGACAATCTGGGGCGCCTGATCGGCAGGCACGCGGCTCCCGACCTTACATCTGAAAGGATTTGCTTCATGGTAAAGCTCTCTAAGCGACTACTGGCCTTGGCTGTCTGGGTGTTTGCCGCGCTGTCTGCAACGGGCGCCATCGCAGATCCTCTTTTCGGCGACGGCGGTGTGTCCGCCTTCTATAGCTGGGGCGGGAAGGTGCCGTCGAAGCCTGGGACTTTCCTGCGCAAGGAAGCGATGGATGCCGCACCCTATGTTCAGGCCAGTGTCGCTGAACGCATTCTCTATACCTCTCGCGATGCGTTCGACAAGAACCGGACCATCGTCGTCTCTGGCCGGCTATTCCTGCCGAAGGGGACGCCGCCCAAGGGCGGTTGGCCGGTTATGAGCTGGGGGCACCCGACGACCGGTGTCGCGGATGTCTGCGCGCCGTCCTGGAAGGGCGATGGGGCTGACGAAATCGCCATGATCGATGCCTGGCTCGCGGCCGGCTTTGCGGTCGTTGCGACCGACTACCAGGGCTTGGGTACCGAAGGCCCGCACCCTTACCTCCTGTTCAGACCGGAAGGTATCGGCATACTCGATGCGGCGCGGGTCGCGTTGAAGATGTATCCGGGGAAACTGGCGAATAAGATTGTCACTGCGGGTTTCTCGCAAGGTTCCGGCGCGGCGCTCGGCGCTGCCTGGTTGGCCCCAAGCTATGCGCCTGACTTGAAGCTGGTCGGCGCGATTGCCACCGGCCTGGTGGTCGAGACCAACCATCCGGGGGCCGCCCCTCAGGTGGCGACACCGCCTTTCGCCGATGAAGATGGGTCTATTGAGGCGGCCTTTGAGATGCTCTTCCTGATCGGCACGGCGCCGGCTCTGGATAAGGGCTTCCAGCCGGAGAGCGCCCTGTTACCCGCCGGGCGGTCGATCCTGAAAACCACACAGACCAGTTGTTTCGGCTCGGTCGTCCGTGAGGCCGTCAAGGACAAGCTCGACTATCGGGACGTTCCGGGCACGACGAATATCTTCACGGCGGATTATGCCAAGACGGTCGAGAAAATCGAACAGGCCAGCCCGTTTGAGAATGCGCATTTCACCGTACCCGTACTGACCCTGACGGGTCTGGCCGACGAATGGGCGCCGATCTCTCGCCAATACAATTTCATTTCCGCCATGTGCTATGCCGGCACCACGGTTGAAGCCCATTATTATCCCGGCGAAACCCACGATAGCGCAGTCAACGCGTCCCTGCCTGAGACCCTGCGCTTTGCAAAAGCCGTAGTGACTGGAGCGCCCGTGACCGGAAACTGTTCGACCCTGGTCCCGCCGCAGCAAACCCCCTCCCGCATTCCGAGCGATCGCCGGCAGTAAGCCCGCCGTCATCGTCACCTCCTTTTCAACACCCGAGTAAAGCCCATGATGAGTCAAGAACAGAATGATCGTCTCACACGCGTCGGTCCCCAGACGCCTGCAGGTGAGGTGCTGCGGCGGTACTGGCAACCTGCGGCGCTGGTCGAGGAATTCGAGGGGCAGCGGCCGGTCAAGGCGATCACCTTGCTCGGCGAGGCGCTGGTTTTGTTTCGCAAGGCCAATGGCACGTTCGGCCTGATCGGGCGTCACTGCCCACACCGGGGGGCCGATCTGGTCGCGGGGCGCCTCGAGGCGGATGGATTGCGCTGCGTCTTTCACGGCTGGCTCTATAATGAAAAAGGGACCTGCCTGGAACGACCGGCCGAACCCAAGGCAAATGGCAGGGGGGAGCCCCGGGCGAAGACCTATCCGTGCGAGGTTAAGGCCGGTATTGTCTTTGCCTATATGGGGCCCGGCGATCCGCCGCCCTTCCCCGCCTTCGACTGCTTTCAGGCCCCGCCGGAATACACCTTCGCCTTCAAGGGATTGTGGGAATGCAACTGGCTGCAGGCCCAGGAGGTAGGTATCGACCCGGCGCACGCCTCCTACCTTCATCGCTTCCTTGAGGACGAAGACCCCGAGGACAGTTACGGCAAGCAGTTCCGCGGGGCGGCGGCCGACGCGGCCGTCCCGCTGACCAAGATTCTGCGTGACTATCCCGCCCCCGATATCCGGATGGATCAGACGGATTACGGCATCCGCCTGACAGCGTTGCGTGAACTTGAAGACAAGACAATGCATGTGCGCATCACCAACGGCATCTTCCCGAACGCGATCTGCATCCCGATGAGCAATGAGATGACCATCACACAGTGGCACGTCCCGGTCGATGACGAGACCTGCTACTGGTATTCGATCTTCACAAGTTTTGGCGACTGCGTCGACCAGGCCACCATGCGCGCTCAGCGTCTGGAGATGATCGATCTTCCAGACTATCGCTCCAAACGCAACCGAAGCAACAATTACGGCTACGATCCGGTCGAACAGGCCACCGCTACCTATACCGGTATGGGTTTCGACATTAACGTTCACGATCAATGGGCCGTTGAGTCCCTCGGGCGCATTCAGGACCGCACGGATGAACATCTCGGGCAGACCGACGTCGGCATCATCCGGCATCGTCGGATGCTTCTGCGGGCGATGGAGGTTATAGAGACGGGTGAGGGTGAACTGCCGATGTGGGGCGGCGCGGACAAGGCTGCGGCATTGCGTGGGCCTGTCGCCATCGACGAAATCGCTGGCGGGCAGGACTGGGACGCGGCTTGGAAGGCCCGGGACTTGAGACGGCGCAACGCCAGCCCCTGGCCCGCGTCCGAAGGGTTTTGATATGACGGATGTCTTTCTCGACGATATCCTTAAACGCATCAAGGCCGAGAAGATCGAAGTCATTCGTCTGGCATTCGCCGATCAGCACGGTATTCTCCGGGGCAAGACCATTGCTGCGGCCGATCTGGCCTCGGTCGTCAAAAGCGGCCACAGCATGACGACCAGTCTGCTGCTGAAAGATACGGCCCATCGCACGAGTTTTCCGATCTGGCGGCCGGATCATCCGGGTATGCGGGACTTCGCCGGCGCCGCCGATATGATGATGGTGCCCGATCTCGATACCTTCCGGGTTCTGCCCTGGTCACCCCATAGCGGTTGGGTGCTGTGCGATCTCATCTTTCAGGACGGCCGTCCGGTGCCGATGTCGACGCGCCGGATCGCGCAGGAGGCAGTCGAGGACCTGGAACATCTGGGCTTCGATTACCTCTGTGGTCTGGAGGTCGAGTTCCACGTCTTCAAGCTGGACGACGCCGCACTTAAACCGGTCGTTGGCAACGCCCAGCCGGGTCCGCCGCCAGAGGTCAGCTTACTGGCGCACGGTTTCCAGTACCTGACCGAGCAGCGCTTTGATCAGTTAGAGCCGGTAATGGATCTGATACGCCGGACCTGCCAGGCCCTGGAACTGCCGGTGCGTTCATTTGAGATCGAAATGGGGCCAAGTCAGTTCGAAGTGACTTTCCATCCCATGAAGGGGATCGCTCACGCCGACAACATGGTTTTGTTCCGCAACGCCGTAAAGCAGGTCTGCCGCCGTCATGGCTACCACGCGACCTTCATGTGTCGGCCGCGCTTGCCTAATTGTTTGTCGAGCGGCTGGCACCTGCACCAGTCTTTGGTCGATCGATCAACCGGCGCCAATGCTTTCATTCCTGAGCGGGAAGGGGAGATCCTGTCCCCGGTCGGTCAGGCGTTCGCGGCAGGTATTCTGGCGCACGCACGGGAGACGAGCCTGTTTTCCACGCCGACCATCAATGGCTACAAGCGATATGCGCCGCAGTCCCTGGCGCCGGATCGCGTCGTCTGGGGACGGGACAACCGTGGTGCCATGCTGCGGGTCATCGGCGGCTTTGGTAATCCGGCCACGCGTATCGAGAACCGCATTGGCGAGCCGGCCGCCAACCCTTACCTGTATCTGGCCGCCCAAATCCGTGCGGGTATGGATGGTCTGAAGCGCAATTTGTCGCCAGGACCGATCTCGGAAAATCCGTACGACGCCGCAGCACCCCGTTTGCCCACATCACTGATGGAGGCGATCGTCCTGGCCCGTAACAGTGACTTCCTGACCGAGGCCTTCGGCGTCGACTTCGTTGAATATCTGCTGACGATCAAGGAAGCCGAAATCGCCCGCTATCTGGCGGACCTGTCCGATTGGGAGCAGCGCGAATATTTCGACATCTTCTGATCCTCAGGCGCCCTGTAAATCACCGCCAATAATAAGGAGCGCGACCGCCCCGGCGCGCGAGTACATGCCCAAGATCACCTATATTGAAAGCAATGACACGCGCCATGTCGTGGAGGTCAGGATCGGCCAATCCCTGATGGAAGGAGCTATCCGTAACAATGTACCCGGCATTGAGGCCGAGTGTGGCGGTGCGTGTAGCTGTGGGACTTGCCATGTCTATGTCGATCCACAATGGCTGGAGAAACTCGATGCTCAGGATGAGACGGAACGTGCCTTACTGGAATTCAATGAAGACATCCGGGACAACAGCCGTCTGGCCTGCCAGATCCGTATTACAGAAGCGCTGGACGGCCTTATCGTACAGGTGCCAGAGTCTGAGTGGTAGTGACTGAAAAGCGATTACGGAAATAGCAGAGTTGTTTTTAAGCTCGGACATTAGAATGTCCGCTGGTGTGGTGACAAACCAGAAAGCGCCACCGCTCTTGGGCTATTGTCCCGGCGATCCTGATGCGGTACCGAGCGGAGGTAACCCGTCTCCACAGCGCCATTTTCCTCATTTTTCAAACTATTGAGGTGACTTGGAGGAGTTAGTCATTGGCTTCTCCGTTTTGTATTAATGGGAGGGGCGGCGACCGCCATAGTGCGGTGGCGCTGATAGTCTGCCCAAGTCCCCGGTGTTCCCACCCTCTTCCATATAGACATCGGTGAGCCTGTCGTGTCCCTCGCATTCTTGGCTATATCCATGCGTATACGCGGGGTATCGATACCTTCCCATAGATTTGATCCATTTGCGAGAAGTGGCTGCGTCGATTCACAAATATCCGCTTTGGGCTCTGCGCAGTAACGACTGGGGAATGTCTGCAACGGGGCGCTGAGGCGACGCGCGTTTAGCTGGGCAGGTAGACCTTGCGCTATTGTTATATTGTTAGGTCTCAAGTAGCCTTCTTAAGTGGGGGCATCAAGCCCTGGGACGGGTACGCCGCTCCCGGGGCCTTTTTGTTTCTGGCAGTTAAGCTCGGGGCGCCCAAGCAGCGGTCATAGATTGCATTTTGCATTTACGACCTGCGGTACTGCACGGGAAGAAAAAGTACGACTTTGCAGTACTGCATGACCAAAGTTTTATGCAAAAATAATGGCGAATAAGACAAAACGCATTTATCATGTTGATAAAGTTGACAATTTTTTTGATGGAAAAATTGCTCAAAATGCAGTTTTGAATTGTCCGTTCAGTCATCGAAATTTTAAAAATGAGTAAAAACAATATATTGTCTGGTAAATTTTCCGTCGCACCTATGATGGACTGGACGGATCGGCACTGTCGCGCCTTCCATCGCACCTTGTCGCGCCAGGCCCTGCTCTACACTGAAATGGTCACTAGCAAGGCCGTGATCCATGGTGATCGCGAGCGGTTGCTGGGTTATTCCGATGTCGAGCATCCCGTCGCTTTGCAACTCGGTGGTTCCGAGCCGGACGAATTGGCGCAGTGCGCGAAGATCGCCGAGGACTGGGGTTATGACGAGGTCAACCTCAACTGCGGCTGCCCGTCCGATCGCGTGCAGTCCGGCAGTTTCGGCGCCTGTCTGATGCGAGAGCCGCAACTGGTGGCCGACTGCATGCAGGCGATGATCGAGGCGACCAGCCTGCCGGCCACAGTGAAGTGCCGCATCGGTGTCGATGACCAGGAGCCGCGTGACAGCCTGTTCGCCCTGGTCGAGGCCTGTGAAAAGGCTGGCGTAACGTCCTTCGCCGTCCATGCGCGCAAGGCGTGGCTGAAGGGCCTGTCGCCCAAGGAAAACCGTGACGTGCCGCCACTCGATTATGACCTGGTCTATGAGCTCAAGCGCGCCAGGCCGCACCTGACCATCGCCATCAATGGCGGCATCGGCACGCTGGAAGAGGCGCAGGCCCATCTAAAACATGTCGATGGCGTGATGCTCGGCCGCGCGGCCTATCATGAACCAGCGCTCCTGGGGCAGGTGGATCGCCTGTTCTTCGGTGCGGAGGCGGATGTCGCGCCTTTCGAGGCTCTGGAGGCTTATCGGCCCTATATGGCCGGGCAACTGGCTATAGGCGTGCCATTGTCGCACATGACGCGCCATATGCTGGGCATCATGCATGGCCTGCCGGGGGCGCGGGCCTTCCGTCGGATCATGACCGTGGAGTCAATTGTACCTGGGGCGGGCCTTGAGGTGCTGGATCGCGCGATCCTGGCCGTGCGCGAAGCCTTGGCGGCGGTTGATGCGCGCCGCGAAGCCTATGAATTTAAGGATGCAGGATAAGGTTCGACGGGGTCGCTTCGAAGCGTGACAGGCGGCCGAGATAGCTCATGCCGAGCAGGGAGGTCTGCAGGCCGTCCTTGACCACCAGCGCCTCGACATTATGCACCTGGCTCTGGCCGATGCCAACAACGCTGAGATTGACGATGGCGCCGTAGGTCTTGCCGTTAGCGGTGGTGATTTCGCGGTCGAAGGTCAGGGCGTGCATATCGAAGCCCAGGCGCTGGGCGTCGGCGGGGGTCAGGGCCACGACGGTGGCACCGGTATCGACCAGGAAGCGCACGGCGCGGGTATTGACCGTGGCATTGGCCCAGAAGTGGCCGTCACTGGCCTTGGGGATGGCTGTGACATGATTATCGATGGTTGTGGAGCTGCTGGCGGGCGGTGCGGACTCCGTGGTCGCCATATCGACCGTATCGGTGTGTGCGCCAAGTGACAGGACACCGGTGCCGGTCAGGACCGCGCAGAAGACGGCACAGCCCAGTACGATAGCCGATTTGAACATAGAACTGACACTCCGCGCCGCATCGACGTCTGGCGCCGAAGGGATCATTTTGACCTGCGCCTACCATAGACCAACAGGGTTGCTTTATGATGAATCAGATTCCCGAGGTGGGAAAAGTTGAAATTAGATCGGTAAGGTTTCTTTTTGACGATTTTAAATGTAATAAAATCAATATTTTAATGATAAAATTTCAAATAATATGCTCCGTGTTCGGAATAGTTCTTGCAATGCGGGAATTTTCTGGCATAGTTAACTCACGACGCGACGACGACTGAGAGGGTGAGAACCCCTGCGAGCCGCGGCGCGTCTTCTGGTCCATTCACGCATTTGGAAAAGGAGACGCACCCCATGCAAGACCAAGAAAAGAAGCAACACGCCATGACTTCCTTCGCCCTGTTCGGAGGATTGTTCGCCAGCCCGCGCAGTAAGGAATCCCGCGCGGTCAGTCGTCCGCAGGACTTTAAGCCGATCAATCGGAAGTAGGTACTTCGGGTCCAGTCAACAAACAAAAAAGCCCCTCGCGAGCGATCGCGAGGGGCTTTTTTTTAAAGCGTGAAAGCTTAGTTCGAAGCGAGCTTGACGCCGGCCTTGGCCGAAGCGGCGGCCAGGTTCGGGCTCAGGCCGCTGATCTTCATGTCGGCAACCTTACCGGCCGCGACCTTGGCGGTGCCGGTGACCCAGTACAGGCCGTCCGAACCGATGACGTTGAACTTGAATTCCGAGACCAGGTTGGCACCGGCGGCATCGCAGGTTTCCAGGTTGATCATCTGCTTGGTCTGGGTCGGCACCACCGGTGCGATCTTGGCGCTGGCGGCGGCGGCGATGGCCTTACCGACCATGGTTTCCTGACCTTCGTCGCAGTCAGCGAAGGCCTGGGTGGAAGCGAGGGCAAAGGTGAGGGCGAGGGCGCCGGCCAGGAGGGTCTTGGAGGTTTGCATTTTGCAGACTTTCACACTGTTTTCTTACGTTCGGTTTTGAGGGGCTTGTTCGGTTTCTGATCAGCCCATGCCGTAACAATACATCTGAAGGTTTAATTTCCAGTGAATCGCCGACACAATTCGATGTGGTTAAAATTTTGCAAATAAAAAACGGAGACATCTTGCGATGTCTCCGTTTTATTACTTAAGCGAAACCAGGCCTGCGGGCCGGCAGGCCGGCTTATATTTAAGCGGCCGTCAATTCCGACAGGAAGCGGCGGATATTCTCGCCCATGGCTTCCGTACGCTGGGTCAACTGATTGGCGGCGCCAAGCATTTCCGTCGAAGCCTTTTCGGTATCGGCGGCGGAGGCGGAGAGCTGGGAGACCGAAGACGAGGCCATCGAGGTGCCGTCAGAGGCTTCGTTGACGTTGCGGGCGATTTCGTTGGTGGCGTCGCCCTGCTGGTGGACCGAGTCGGCGATGGACGAGGCGATCTCGTTCATGTGCTTGATCGTTTCGCCAATGCCCTTGATGGCGCTGACGCCGTTCTGGGCGGCGGCCTGGATGTCCTTGATGCGCTCGCGGATCTCGTCAGTAGCCTTGGCGGTTTGCTGGGCCAGCGACTTCACTTCCGAGGCGACGACCGCGAAGCCCTTGCCGGCCTCCCCGGCGCGGGCCGATTCGATGGTGGCGTTCAGGGCCAGCAGGTTGGTCTGCTGGGCGATGGCATTGATGAGGTCGACCACTTCGCCGATCTGGTCGGCAGCGCGGCTAAGCTCGGCCATCGAGGCATTGGTGCGGTCGGCTTCCGAAACGGCTTCGGCGGCGATTTCGACGGAGCGGACGGCCTGGTCTCCGATAACACCGATCGAGGCCGACAGTTCGGTGGTGGCCGAGGCGACGTTCTGAACGTTATCCGCCGAGTTGCGGATCGAGGACACGGCGTCCTGCGAACGGCGCTCGTTTTCCTGAGCGATGGTCAGCAGGGTACGGCCGTTGGCGTCGAGGTCCGAGGCGGCATTGCCGAGAGCGTCCAGCATGTCCTGGGCTTCGTGGCGGAAGCGTTCGGCCAGTTCCGACATCTGGCGGGCGCGTTCCTCACGGGTCTTGGAGGTGGCGGCTTCGATGGCCATCAGGCGGGCCTTTTCCTCGGCATTGGCCTTGAAGATGTTGAGACTGTCAACGACGGACTTCAGTTCGTCGCGGCGGGCGAGGGCGGAGATATCGACGGCCAGGTTGCCGTTGGCCAGTTCCTCGGTCGTCTTGGCGATGCGGTTGATGCCGGTGACGGTGACGCGCGAGAACAGGAAGGCGATGGCACCGGAGACGCAGGCCATGATGACGGCGAAGAGGGTCAGCAGGCTGATGCCGGTGGTTTGCGAAGCCTTGGCGGCCTGGGCGGATTTCGTGGCGGCGGCAACATTGGCCTTGATCAGCTGGTCGCTGATATCCGACATCTTGGCATAGCCGTCATCGAACTGCGACATCATCGGGCCGACGGAGGCGAAATCGACGTCCATGACCGAGCCGGCAAATTCGACGGCTTCCTTGTAGGTCTTCACTTCCTTGGCGAGATCGCTCAGCAGCTTCTTTTGCGCCGGGTCGCTGGCCTTGGCCGCATCGGCCTTGACGCGGGTTTCGATCGTGCCGAGGTCACCGGTCACCTTGGTGACGGTCGCCGAGGCATTGGCCGACGGGTCGGTGGCCTTCTTGGTCAGGGCGTTATAGAGCTGGCCATTGGCTTCCTTGATCGAGGATTTGATATCGCCCAGTTCAACGACCTGCGGCAGCGCCTTGGTGTTGATGTCGTCGATCGTCTTGCCCTGACCGTTCATCACCATAATGGCGCCGAAGGCCAGGACGGCCATCAGGGCGGTGGCGACCGCAGCCGGCGCCATGAATTTTACGGTAAACGACAGGTTGGAGAGCTTGAGCCCGCCGGCGGAGGTTGCGCTGTTTTTTGTCATGTCTGTGGCCCCTGACACACATTTGATTGGATGAAGGCGTTGAATTTCTTTCAGACTTTCCCTTCCGTGCAATCGCTTTCAGACATGCGGACGCCTGACGCGACTCATGGTTAAGATGAGCCTCTGCGCCAACCTGTCAGATTAAGGTTGTTGAAATCCTAACGCCGTTAGGCCTTGTGTCGAAAATATGAAAAAGCGCGCCATTCCTTGGGAATGTCGCGCTTTTTGGCTGTTTTCAGGGTGTGATTTTACTGCGTAATGCCCTTGGCCGGGATCGGGGGGGAAGCCTTTACCGCTTCGCTGGCCGTCGCCTTTGCGGGCGTGGAAACTTCGGCGATGATGTCCTGCGCCGACTTGCCGTGGATCTGGGCAGACACCTGGACCGGCTTCTGGGTGGCATCCGCCTGGGCCTTGGCCGAATTATTCAAGGACTGCGCGTTCAGCATGGCGACCGTCTGTGTCTCGGCAGCGGTGTTTGCCTTCGGTGCTTCAGCCGGCGCCATGGGCACATCCGACGGACGAACGCCGTCAAGCGTGTTGGCGATGCGCGAGCCGCGGCCGCGGAACTGATAGAAGATGTGTGAGCCGACCTGGGCCACGCGCTCCATGGTGCTGCCCCAGCCGGGCTGGACGCCAGTGGTGTGGAAGCTGGTGGAGGTGCCGACCGAGGTCATGACGTAGCCATTGAGCGCGGCATCGGCGACCTTCTTGGCGCGGCGCCAGGCCCAGCTTTCGACCGGCGCGCCCATGGCGCCGTTACAGACGAAGCTGAACTGGCAGGAGGTGCGCTGATAGGCGCCCTGATAGACGACGCCGCAAATGGTCTTCGGATAGGCCGGATGGCGGACGCGGTTCAGGATAACCTGGGCCACGGCGCGCATGCCGTCATCGCCTTCGCCACGTGCTTCATAATAGACGGCCTGGGTCAGGCAGTCGGAATCGCTGCGGTTGGCGCCGGCGAAGCGGACGGCGGCTGCGGCGCGGATGGAGGGCGCCGGGGCACTGAGCGGGGAAGCCGGTGCGATATTGCTGGCCAGCACGACCTTTACTTCCGGCAGGCCGCGTTGCTCGCGCGCATCCTCGGAGGTGCGGATATTGGTCAGGTTCTGGGCAAGCAGGCTGTTATCGGTGCCGGTGCCGGCATATTGCGAAAAGCGCATGGCAATATTGAGCGCGCTCTGGTCGACCGTACCGGCCGCATCCAGTGCTTCCATATCGACCTTGCCCTCGCGTGACGCCATCATCAGGCGGGCGGCGTCCTTCGGGGCGCTGCCTTCGCGCGCCAGGTGGCTGCCCAGGCTGGCGGCGCCGATCGACGCGCCGGCCAGAAGGCCCACTGAACCCGCTGCCATGAGGGCGCGCATGCGATAGCGCGCAATCGAAGGTGTTAACAAGACTATCTGGTCCTCTGTGACGAGGGCGTTATGTGCCCTCCGGGAAAGTCATCCAGGTACATTGCGGCTGACGTATTTATGCAATTTACAAGCCAGAGACTCGCGCCGGCAGGCCAGATAGGACCGGCCGGGCAAGGGGCTATCTAGGTGGCAATTGTGGCCTAAATGTGTTCGTTTGGTGCCGATGCTTTCGCGTCGCTAGTTATGCCCGACTGGCAATAAGAAAATCATGCGATTTGATTGCAGCTTAAAATCTTTTTATTGACATGAAATTCCAAGTAATTTTTCGATAGATTATCGGTAATATCGAAACTTTATTATTTGAGAATGCTTTATAGTCAAATTCGTATTCAGAAAAGCTTAATTTAACCGGGCGTTAAGTTCACGCTTTATCAGTTTTCCCGCCACCTTTCCGCCCACGTAAAGACGAACGGAAAAATTAACCGGCTGGAATCCAAACAAAAATGCCGCCTTGCCGCTGCCTCCCCTGACAAGTTTTGACGCAGGGGGCGGTCAGAACTTCGTTATCCGGATTGCACTTGACGCAATGCAAAACTTTTATGGCCCCCTTTCAATTTTTTTATCTCCCCTTATGTTGTGTTCATGAGCCGTTCTCCCCAAAATTCCGGTTTTTCCGATAATTCGAGCGCCTTTGTCGCGGACTTTAATCCAACCCATCCGGTGACCTGGGTGCCGCACAAGCCGGAGCGGCCGGAGAAGTCGGAAGGCGGCCGGAAATTCCGTCTGGCGGCCCCCTATGAGCCCGCCGGCGACCAGCCGACCGCCATTGCCGACCTGCTGGCCGGTATAGAGGGACATGAGCACGATCAGGTGCTTCTGGGCGTCACCGGTTCCGGCAAGACCTTCACCATGGCCAAGATCATTGAGCAGACCCAGCGGCCCGCCTTGATCATGGCGCACAACAAGACCCTGGCCGCTCAGCTCTATTCCGAGTTCAAGGCTTTCTTCCCGGATAACGCGGTCGAGTATTTCGTCTCCTATTACGACTACTACCAGCCGGAAGCCTATGTGCCGCGCACCGATACCTTCATCGAGAAGGACTCGTCGATCAACGAGCAGATCGACCGGATGCGCCACTCCGCCACCCGCGCCATACTGGAGCGCGATGATGTGATTGTCGTCGCGTCCGTGTCCTGTATCTACGGTATCGGTTCGGTCGAGACCTATACGGCCATGACCTTCGACCTGACCGTCGGCCAGACGATCGACGAGGGCCAGCTGCGCGCCGATCTGGTTGCCCTGCAATACAAGCGCAACGACCAGGCCTTCGAACGCGGGACCTTCCGCCGCCGCGGCGATGTCATCGAAATCTTCCCGGCCCACTATGAAGACCGCGCCTGGCGCATCAATATGTTCGGCGACGAGATTGAGGGTATCCAGGAATTCGACGCGCTGACCGGCAAGAAGATGCAGGACCTGAAAGAGGTCCGCGTCTATGCCGCCTCGCACTATGTCACGCCGCGTCCGACGCTCAACCAGGCGATCACCCGCATCAAGGCCGAGCTGAAGCAGCGTCTGGACCAGCTTATCGGCGAAGGCAAGCTGCTGGAAGCGCAGCGGCTGGATCAGCGGACCACCTTCGATCTGGAAATGATGGAGGCGACGGGCGCCTGTGCCGGCATCGAAAACTACAGCCGCTACCTGACCGGACGCGGTCCTGGCGAACCGCCGCCGACCTTCTTCGAGTATATGCCGGAAAACTCCCTGCTGTTCGTCGATGAAAGCCATGTCTCGGTGTCGCAGATCGGCGGCATGTATCGCGGCGACTTTGCGCGCAAGTCGATCCTGGCCGAATACGGCTTCCGACTGCCGTCCTGCATGGATAACCGCCCGCTCAAGTTCGAGGAATGGGACGCCATGCGGCCGCAGTCGGTCTATGTCTCGGCCACGCCCGGCAAGTGGGAGATGGAGCGCACCCAGGGCGTCTTCGCCGAGCAGGTCATTCGCCCGACCGGCCTGATCGATCCGCCGGTCGAGATCCGCCCGGTGCACAAGGACAATTTCAGCCAGGTCGATGATGTCATCGCCGAAGTGCGCGAGGTAGCCAAGCAGGGCTATCGCTCGCTGGTGACCGTGCTGACCAAGAAGATGGCCGAAAATCTGACCGACTATATGCACGAGCAGGGCATACGCGTCCGCTATATGCACTCGGACATCGATACCCTGGAGCGCATCGAGATTATCCGCGACCTGCGGCTGGGTGCCTTCGATGTGCTTGTCGGCATCAACCTGCTGCGCGAAGGCCTCGACATTCCGGAATGCGGCTTTGTCGCCATTCTCGATGCCGACAAGGAAGGCTTCCTGCGCTCGGAAACTTCGCTGATCCAGACCATCGGCCGGGCGGCGCGCAATGTCGATGGCCGCGTCATCCTCTATGCCGACAAGATGACCGGTTCGATGGAGCGGGCCCTGGCGGAGACCACGCGCCGCCGCGACAAGCAGATGGCCTATAATGCCGAGCACGGCATCACGCCGGAATCGGTCAAGCGCGGTATCTCCGATATCCTCGACAGCCCGTATGAGAAGGGTGACCGCGTGCAGGTGCCGATGGGCGTGGCCGAGAAGGACGCCAAGCCGTTCCTCGGTTCCAACTTTCAGGCGACCCTGCGTGACCTGGAAGCGCGGATGCGCGAAGCTGCCGGCAATCTTGAGTTCGAAACCGCGGCGCGCCTGCGTGATGAGATCAAGCGCCTCAAGACGCTCGACCTCGAGTTCGCCAAAGACATGCTGGATAACGGCTAACAGTCATAATTCTGTCATTCTGGAAGTATCGTAGTAGGGCCTTACCGTAGCCAAAAAACCTGTGAGGCGACCCCTTTTTTGCGATTATTCCCTTGACAGGGCGACTCAACCCTCACGTTAACCGAATAGCGTTATATAAGCGCCACGCCTGTGGACAAATCATGCCGTTTTAACTCCCGCAGGCCATAATTTCTCTGGATTTTTATTCGATTTCAGGAGACCCTTACGTCAGGGCTGCATCATGCGTCAGCATTGTTTTGGTTGACGCGTCACGGGGTTCAGGCTGGTCGATTGTACAGCTTGTTAACTAAAACCGGAGATGGTTGCCTCTCAGGACTGGTTCATTGTGCGTTCGTCACGGGGTGTTTTTGAGATGCGTAGGACTAGGTTGAATGTGGTGCCGCCGGTCTCCAAAGAGGTAGCGCTGGGTGAAAATGCGGGAGCGAAGGAAATCGCGCTCGGCCAGGTGATCGATGGCGACAAGGTGATGAGCCTGCCGACCCCGATCACCCATAAGACAAGCCTGCCGGATGATATGCCGCAGGTGCGCGAAAGCCGTACGCAGCGGGTCCGCCGCCTGCAGGAAGAGGCCCGCGCCCTGGCCCGCGAACAGATCGCCGAATTCGAAGTCCTGCTCGACGCCACCGCCAAGGCGGCGCTTGAAATCGCCGATGGCGGCGAGGTCTATTCGATCGGGGCCCGCGAAATCTGCCGACGCCTGGCCGAGGAACTGCCGCGTACCCTGCAGACGCTCCAGGTCATCTCCAAGAAGCGCTGACCTCTGTCCGCAGGGGCGCCCTAAAAATTCCCCAAACGCCGTATATAGGTCTGGCATTGCCTTGGCTTATCCCATAGTCTCACCTATCCGCACATGTGGGTAAGCTTCGCGGCAGGGGTCGTGGTGGCGGACGGGAAGCGCGTATATGTTTCAGCTGGATGCGTACCGGACAGGTCGCCTGGTCTTCATGGCTGGGGTGACGCTGGCCGTGGCCGGTTGCCACAAGGTGCCGGAAAAACCGTCTGAGCAGACGGCGCAGGCCGTATCCGTGGTCGCGCCCGTGCCAGTGGTGAAACCCTCCCTGCCATTGCCGGCGCGCACGCCCGGTCTGTGGCAAACCACGGTGACGGAAGAAGGCAGCGCCGGGCCGCCGCAGGAGGTCAAGATCTGCATCGACGCCCTGACCGACAAGCACCTGGGTATCCTCGGCACTGATCTTTCCGGTGACAGCTGCAATACGAAGACCTTCAGCCCGCAGGCGGATGGCAGCTGGGGTATACTGGCGGAATGCACCCTGGCTGCCGGAGTGGTGACAGAATATTCCGGTGCGGTGAAGGGCAGTTACAGGAACAGCTATGAAATGACTGTGCGGTCGCAGACGACCGGCGGCAACCAGATGAACCGGGTCACCAACTATGTGGTGACCTCGAAGCGGCTGGGCGGCTGCACCTCCGGCCAGAAACCCGGCGATGTGATCAATGCCGGTGTCAAGATGAACCTGTTCGACATGGCGGGGATGTCTCGTGGCGGCAAGACTGAGTCCTCCGAAGCCCCGCCGCCGGATGTGGTGGATTAGACCAGCCCTAAACTAACCAGGTTTTTGGGTTCGGGATCGGGCGGTCGTGCAGGATGTGGTTGAAGCCCATGATGGCACGGCCCACCGTATAAGCGAGCGTCAGCAGGACCAGGCCCAGCATGACGGTGGTGATCACCGGCTGGGTGATGCCATGGCGCTGGACAAAGGTATAGACGACTGCGCTGGCCAGCACCGGGCCGATGCCGTACCAGAAGGTGCGCTTCTGGAACTCGTAATGGGTTTTGATCCAGTCCGGTCCCTTGTCCTCGGCGAAATTGGCGATCAGCATGGCGATCAGCGCGGTCAGGCCGAAGGTCATGACGGTGAAAAGCAGCAGAGCATAGTTGAGAAAGGCCACCAACCGCACGTCCTGCAGGAAGGCCTTGAAACCGTTGGCGATATCCTTGCCGGTGATCGGCGCTTTGGCGGTCATGTCTTGTGGTCCCCTTAATGTCGACTGAGCCTAGTACGGCCCGCACTATCCCGCAATGCAATAATCAGGCCGAGAAGTCCGGGATCAGCGGTGCCAGATCAGTGACGCCGATATCCAGGTCCATCTGGCTGAGCAGGGTGGTGATCTGCCCGCGATGATGGGTCTGATGATTGAAGACATGGCTCAGCAGCAGGCCAGCCGTTTTGGTGAAGGTGCCGCCGGTGGCGCTTTGGTAGTGCAGGGGGGCTGCGAGGTCGGCCGCACCGATCCGGTCGATGAAGCGGATATAGAGGTCATCGAGCGTTTCGCGCACCGGCACCAGTTCGGCGAGCGTGGGGTAGAGCAGGTCGGTCAGTACCTTTGGCTTCGGCATGTCATCGAGTGGCGCCAGTACCTGGCCATAGGTCTGCGGCCGGAAGCGGTTGAGCCACATCAGGTCGGCGACGATCAGGTGATTCAGTGTGCCGAGGACTGAGCCGAAAAACGCCCCGCGCGGCGCCAGCAATTCGGTATCGGACAAGGGCGAGAGGATCGCAATCAGGCGCTGGTTCATCACCTGGTTATAGGCGGCCATCAGGCGCAGATGATCCTTGTAGGGTAGGTCAGTCATTGGCGAAGATGACGCAGACGCCGGCCTGGTCGGCATCTGCCAGGGCTTCCGGCTTGATCACCGAAACCTCGACGCGACGGACATGCGGCAGGGCGACGAGCGTACGGGCCATGTCCTCGGCCAGGGTCTCGACCAGCTTGATATGGCCGCGGTCGATGAAGTCGCGGGCGATCTGGCCGACCAGCTCGTAATTGAGCGTGTCCTTCAGGCTGTTAATGGCGTGCAGGTCGAGATCGAACATGGCGTCGATGATCAAGGGCTGGGTGCGGCCATGCTCATGGTCATAGATGCCGATGGCGGCCTCGACGCGCAAGCCTTTGACGAAGACGCGGCGTGAGGTCAGGCTCATAATGAACTCCAGGCGTCCGGAGGCAACAGGTCGTTCAGGCTGAGATCTGCCCGATGGCACCACTCGCCAAGCCGGATCGGGCAGGCGGCAATATCGGCGGGAGTCAGAACCACGCTGTTGGTCGGGGTCTCCTCTATCTCGAAGCGCGCGCATTCGAAATCGGGCAGGTGCGCGGCCAGTATGGCGTTCAGCTTCATATAGAGCGCAGTGGCCACGGCCTCTGTGGTCGGGTCACCCTCGATGACCAGAAGGCGCGGCAGCAGTTCCGGTTCATGCTGCTTGAAATAGCCAAGCATCGGATCGTCATGGCCGAGCTGGAAGGCGTGGTCCAGACTGTCATCGACAAAGCGGTGCCAGTGACGCTTCAGATCGGCGAAGCTGGCGGCATAGTTGGCATTGCCCCAGCGCATGGCGCCGATGTCCTTCGCCTGCAAACTGACAACGACGAACTCGTTATGGCCATGTGGGGTCAGACACTTCGAATTCTCATCGAAGCGCAGGCGGTGGGCCATGGAAAAGCGGCGTTTGAACTGAAGCTGCATATTGGAAACCTTTGGCCGCGTTCAACAGCAAAGCGCCGTCAAAGTCAATGTGGACGGGGGAAAGCGTTCGGGTTTGAGTGCATCGGATAGTAAGGATTGACGGACGGGTGTGTTTGATACACGAAAGCCAAAGGCTTTGGGGTGGGAAATAATATGCGTACAATCCTGTTGTCTTTGTTTTTAGTCGTGATTGGGCAGTCTAACGCTGCTCATGCCCAGTCAGATGTCCCTGAACTGATGCCTCAAATAACCGTCAAACCGGCGGTGGAGGTCAAGGCGTGGGGTTTCGATCCGGCCACTCAAAAGTATGCGCATACTCCGTCGGTGGAGGAAATCCGTAAAGAGGCTCTGGCAGGCAATGCCGTGGCCCAGTTCATGATGTCAAATATGTACGCGTATGGGCTGCATGGCCAGACGGTGAATGCTTCCGAGGTTATTCGCTTTTTGACGCTGTCCGCAAATCAGGGATACCTGCCGGCGATCAAAAACCTCGCTCAATCCTATATGATGGGGTCTCTGGTCGCCAAGAACCTCGATAAGGCGATCCAGCTGTTTTACGTGGCGGCTGAAGCGGGGGATGTCTGGTCCATGTCGCAACTGGGGTCACTGTACCAGTTGAGCGGCTTCGGCCAATCTCCGGGCGAGCGTCAGAAGAATTGGGATCAGGCGATCTATTGGTATACCAGGGCTGCGGACAAGGGCGACGTTATTGGCCTTTATAACCTGGCCAATGCCTATAAAGCGGCTGAGCCGGCAAAGTCCGTAGATTTGTTCAAGCGATTGGTAGCCTCCGACGACGCGGGTATGATGTACGCCTCTGCTGTCGAAGGCCTGGCGGACCTGTACTATAGCTATGCCGACCAGGGTATAGCGCAGAATTTACCGGAAGCGCGCCGGCTATCGGAAATTGCCGCCAATCTGGACGATCCGGCGGCGCAACATCGGCTGGGCGTTATGTATTATGAAGGCGAGGGCGTGGAGCGGGATGATCTTAAGGCTTATAGCTGGCTAAAACTTTCCGCGGCGAACAATGATCCTGAGGGAGTTGAAGATTATCAGACGGTGAGCGACCAGATTACCCCTGCTTTGATGAAACAGGTGGATGAGAACATCAGCCGCTTGCGTGAGCGCATCGCAGCAAATGTTGCTGAACGGAAAGCGCGTTATGAGAAAATCATGGGGGCAAAAGGCGTGACGGTGATTTTCCCTGGCCAGTAAGATTAATCCCCGGCGCCGCCGAAGCGGTAGCTGAAGCCGGCGAAAAAGGTCCGGCCGCCATTCAGCGCATAGCTGACCGAGGAAACCGAGGCGGTGTGGGTGAGGGTGCGCACCTGACCGCCATTATAGATATCGCTGGCACTGAGCGTCAGGTTGAGGCGCGGTGTCACCTTGCGCTTCCATGACAGGTTCAGGGCGCTGATGCCGGAGCGCGTGCCCTGGGCGGTGATGGTGTCGCCGGTATAGTTGCCGTCCAGGTGCAGGCTGTCGCGGTCGTTCGCCTTGTAATCCAGCGAGACCTGCGCCGTGCCGGAAATCGCCGAATGACGCAGGGTGCTGTCCACATCGGCGGCCTGGAGTTCGGCATAGAAGAGATTGCCGGAGAGGCTGTACTTACACTTTTCGCCCCACTTGCCGGAGGTCTCCGTCTCGATCCCGCCGGAGCGGCCATTGCCGGCATTGCGCTTGGTGGTCAGCAGCACATCGGCCGACAGGAAATAGCTGTAGTCGGTGATGGTGTTGCGGCTCTCGCGGTAATAGGCGGTGGCCGACCAGCTGTTGTCACCGTGGCTGTGTTCATAACCGCCTTCGAGCGCGCTGACCTTCTGCGGCTTGAGGTAGGGATTGCCGGAGCGCAGGTTCTGCGGATCGCTGTAGCTCAGGAAGGGGTTCAGATCGCGGGCATCCGGCCGTTGCAGGCTGCGGGTATAGCTGAGCTTCCAGCGGTTGTCGTCGCTGAGGACATAGGCCAGGTGGAGGGTGGGCGTCAGGTTGGTGAAGGTCGATCGGGTCTCTTCGGCGCTGGTGATCTGGTGGCCGCGCGTCACCACCTGCTCCAGCCGGGCGCCGGGCTGAAGCTGCCACTTGCCGAACCGGCCCTGCCAGGTGAGATAGGCGGCATAGAGGCGCTGTGTGACGATAAAGCGGTTGGTCAGGCCGGTCTCGATGGTTTCCGCACCGCTGGCCGGATCGATATCGCCTTTCAGATTGTCGAAGCGGTTGTTGTCGGTACGCCCGTCAAAGCCCAGGTCGATTTCCTGATTGTCGCCGAAGGGATGGCTATAATCGCCGCTGATCTGGTCATTGATCGTCACTGTTTTGGAGAAGAAGTGCTCCAGCGTATCGTCCTGGATCGGCTGGATGAAGACGCTGCGGATGGTGCGGTCATTGCCGTTGATCGTTACAGACCGGCTGGCATTGAGCTTGGCTTCGCTGCCATTCTCGGCGTGATGCGTGTAGGCGAACTCGGCCTCGGCATCGTCCTGGGTATTGGGGCCGGTCTTCTGGCGGACATAGTCGCGCAGAAGCACATCGTCGGCATCGTAGTCCTGTCGGAACTCCTGGGTGGGGTTGTCGGAGTCGCGGTGGCTGGCCGACAGATCGAGGCTGAGGGTATCGCTGTCGCTGAGACTGTATTCGAGGCCGGCGCCGAGCTTGGCCGTCTGGCGGCCGGCGAGAAAGGCGGAGGCGCTGACATTGCGGCCGGCCGTGTCCTTGGCCAGATTGCGGTAGGTGCGGTCATCATGGCGGATGGTCTGGCGCACATCGTCGCGCAGGATGAGGCGGCCGTTGATATTCAGCTTGCCGGCATTGTAGTTGCCGGAGAGGCGCAGATTGCGGCGGTCCTCATTGCCGATATTGACCGCCAGGGTGGCGTTGCCGCCCGGCTTGCGGTCGGATTTCAGCACGATATTGATGATGCTGCCGCCATTGGCGTCATACTTGGCGGAGGGGTTGGTGATGACCTCGACCGAAGCGATATCGCTGCCGGCCATGGATTGCAGGGTGGCGGCGCGGTTATCGCCCTGCATCATGGCCGAGGGCTTGCCATTGATGTAGACCTGCACATTGCCATTGCCGCGCAGGGAAACGTCGCCATCGGGCGTGACATTGACCGAGGGCACGGTATTCAGCACATCCGCCGCCGTGCCGGACTGCGCCGCCGGGCTGTCGCCGGTGGTGTAGACCGTGCTGTCGATCTTGTGGATCACGTCCGGCTTCTTCGCCTTGACGGTGATGACGGTGGTGTCGTCGGGCTTCGGGGCGGGCGCGGGGGCTTTTTCCTGCGCAAACGCCGGCACAGCCGTGCAAAGCAGCAGGCTGATTGTGGCCGTGAGCGGTTTGGGAAACAGGGACAAGCGGTTTTCGGGTTTGTAACAGGAGTGCAACCCATAGCTAGTCTGTTTTTATCTTTTGTGACAGCCGTTGCCGACAGGTTTTATATAACCGCGCGCGGTCTTGTCAGGCCGGTGCTGGCTTGTGCTTCACAAAGACTGGATTTCCTGATCCCGGTTCGGGATGGGCCTGAAGGATACGGGCAGCGTAATCGATAGAGGGGACTTCAGCCATATTGCGAGGCGCAGACGGGGCGATGGCTGGTGGAATCGCCTCTGCGGGACGGGCTTCCGCGACCGTCTGAGTGACGGTCTTAGTCGCGTTTTGGGCGGCGTCCCACCAGTGTCCCAGATCGCGGCGGCGCTCCTCACCCCATTTCAGCGTATTGGCCAGCGAGACGCGCGCCTTGATGGCCGCGACCTCATGGGTGGCGCGTTCGGCTTCGATCTTGTGCGGATCGGGCGTTTTGTCACGGATCTGACGCTCGGCGTGATCGCAACGGCTATAGACGCGCTCGATCACGGCGGCCACGCGCATGGCCTTCTCTACACCCGGCAGGTCTTCGGGATCGTCCATGGCGCTGAGTTTACGCAGCATCCGGTCGGCAAAGGCGCGCAAAAGCCCGCGCCGTTCCGCCGGAGTCAGGTGTGCCTGTGCTGTGTGGTCATCCAAAGCCATCGCTACAGAATGCACCGGGAAATTTGAGAGAGGATAGATTGTCCGTGTTTGGGCGCCAAGGCACCTTTCTGGTAAAATTCGAGATATTCCACGTTCGTATATTGGCTAATTTTGCCATTAGGATAAGGTTGTCTAAGAGCCGGATCGTCGGCCTACGGATGAAACGGGCTAACCGGGGGCTTCGATGACACGCACTCATTTGATTTTGCTATGCCTCGTTCTAGGCGTTATTGCCGGGATGGCAGTACGGTTGAGCGGGCAGCCTTGGTTGATCAGCGCGACCAACGGACTGTTGGTCGGCGGACAGTTATGGGTCAGGGCATTGCAGATGACCCTGGTCCCGCTGATTTTCGCGTTGATAACCCATGGGGTGGCCACCGCCGTGATAAGTGGGCGTGGCGGCCGCCTGATCGGCTCGACGCTTGGCTTGTTCCTCGGCGTCATGGTGATCACGGTCATCCTATGTACCCTTCTGACTGAGACCGTGCTGCATTTCTGGCCGATCCCGCCGCATGCGCTGGATGGCCTGATCCAGGGGGCTCCGCCACAGCCTGTACCGGGGCTGGGGGCGCAACTGCTGGCCATTATTCCCGACAATCCGGTGGCTGCGGCGGCGCAAGGCCAGATTTTCCCGCTGGTTATTTTCGGGCTGGCGTTCGGTATCGCGATTGCGCGACTCCCGCGCAAGGCCGATGTTGAGCCACCGATCATTAGTTTGCTGGGGCATATCGCCCAGGCCATGATGACAATCGTCGACTGGGTGTTGATAGTGGCGCCCGTCGGCATTTTTCTTCTGGCCCTGGGGCTTGGATTATCATCGGGTCTGGGTATTGCCCAGGTGTTGGGTGTCTTCGTTGCCCTTTGCTTCGCCACCACCTTGCTGATGACCGCTCTGTGCTATGTCGCGGTGATAATCACCAGGGCTTATCCGTTGGGCCGGTTCGCCGCGGCGATCGCCCCCGCGCAGGCCATGGCAGCCGGCAGTTGTTCGTCTATGGCGACGACCCCGGTCATGATCGAGGTCGCCATTGAAAAATTGGGTCTGCCAAGAGATGTTGTCGGATTGGTTATTCCGATGGCGGTGTCCGTGTTCCGACTGGGCACAGTTGCGCACGCGGTAGCCGCCGTTCTGATCGCCGCCCATGCCGCCGGTATCCAGCCTAGTTTGTCGCAACTGGTCCTGGCGGGGCTGGCTGTGATCCTGGGAAGTATTAGCGGTGCAGGGTTACCGGGCGCGGCGGTGATCTACGCCATTTACGGACCGGGTATACAGCTTCTCGGCGCGCCGATGGCCATTATGCCACTCTATGTCGCGGTGATCGCTCTGCCAGATCCAGTGATTACCATGACCAGCGTCACCGGAAATCTAACAGCAACTGCCCTGATTGACCGCTTGATTCGTGGAAAGCCAGAGGTTGGCCGTCGCGCTGACGAGCCGCTCTTATAGGCGCCGCCAACGCATGGCCTATTTGTCGGGCTGCTTCTGACCGACAGTCACTCATGACCGAAGCTTTTATCAGCAGGTATGTCTGCAACGGGGCGCAAAGCAGTCTTGTCACCAGACCCAAACATAAAGGCCACCGCGAGCGGTGGCCTTTCGTGTGGTTAAAACCAGCGATCCTTACAGATAAAACTGAACCATGCTGGAGAGCGGGACCGGCTTGATCTTCGGGGCATTGCCGGCGGAGCCGAACTGTTCGAACCGTTCCTCGCAGACCTTTTGCATCATGGCGTAGCCGGGCTTGAAATAGCTGCGCGGATCGAAGTTCGAAGGATTGCCCTTCATGGTCTTGCGGATGCCTGCGGTGATGGCCAGGCGCAGGTCGGTATCGATATTGATCTTGCGCACGCCCATCTTGATGGCCTTTTGCAGTTCCTCGACCGGCACGCCCCAGGTCTGCGGAATCTCGCCGCCAAATTCGTTGATCAAATCCTGCAGGTCCTGCGGCACCGAAGAGGAGCCGTGCATGACGAGGTGGGTATTGGGGAGGCGCTTGTGGATTTCGGCGATGACGTGCATTGCCAGCACCTCGCCATCTGGCTGGCGCGTGAACTTGTAGGCGCCGTGGCTGGTGCCCATGGCGATGGCGAGGGCGTCGACGCCGGTCTTGGCGACGAAATCGACCGCCTGGTCCGGATCGGTCAGGAGCTGGGAGTGATCCAGCACGCCCTCGGCGCCGTGACCATCTTCCGCCTCACCCATGCCGGTTTCCAGCGAGCCCAGAACGCCCAGTTCACCTTCGACCGAGACGCCGCAGGCATGGGCCAGTTCGACCACCTTGGCGGTGATATCGACATTGTATTCGTAATCGGCCGGGGTCTTGGCGTCGGCCTTCAGGGAGCCGTCCATCATCACCGAGGTGAAGCCGTGCTGGATGGCCGTGGCGCAGGTAGCCAGGCTGTTGCCGTGATCCTGGTGCATGCACAGCGGAATTTCAGGATAGATTTCCGTCAGGGCATCGATGATCTTGGTCAGCATGATGTCATTGGCATAGGCGCGGGCGCCGCGAGAAGCCTGGATAATGACGGGAGAAGCGACTTTACGCGCCGCCTCCATGATGGCGATGCCCTGCTCCATATTGTTGATATTGAAGGCAGGCATGCCGTAATTATACTCGGCGGCGTGATCGAGGAGTTGTCGTAAACTGATGCGAGCCATTATTTTCCCTTTTTGGCTAATATGATTGCCCTGTGGCTGGGCGGTAGATTGTCCGGACAGGTTGGTCTTTGACCTGTTTTGAACCGTCCGGACGTAAATTTTAAATAGGCCAATAGCCCTGCAACTATTGTTCCAGAGCTGCGACGCCGGGCAGAACCTTGCCCTCCATCCATTCCAGGAAGGCGCCGCCGGCGGTGGAGACGAAGGTCATGTCGTCGGCCACACCGGCGTGGTTCAGCGCGGCCACGGTATCGCCGCCACCCGCCACGGCAATCAGATTACCTGATTTGGTTTGCGATGCAGCAAATTTCGCGGCGGCGACGGTCGCGGCATCGAACGGTGGCAATTCAAACACACCGAGGGGGCCGTTCCAGATCAGAGTCTTGGCACCAGCCATGATCTTGCACAGTTCGTCGACCGTCTTCGGGCCGGCGTCGAAGATCTTGTCGGCGTCGGAGAGGGCGGCGCCGATGTCTTCGGTGCGGTTGGCGGCATTGGCCTTGAATTCCTGCGCCACGACGATATCGAGCGGCAGCAGCAGGCGACAATCGGCTTCGGCGGCCGCGGCCATGATCTCAAGGGCGGTGTCCTTCAGGTCCTTTTCGCAAAGGGAGCCGCCGACATCGTAGCCTTGCGCGAACAGGAAGGTATTGGCCATGCCGCCGCCGATGGCGAGGTAGTCCAGCTTGCTGACGAGGTTTTTCAGCAGATCGAGCTTGGTGGAGACCTTGGAGCCGCCGACAATGCCGAGCGTCGGGCGTTGCGGATTGCCGAGCGCGGCATCGAGCGCGGTCAGTTCGCGACGCATCGATTCACCGGCATAGGCGGGCAGGAGGTGGGCCACGCCCTCGGTCGAGGCATGGGCGCGGTGGGCGGCGGAGAAGGCGTCGTTGACGTAGAGATCGCCGAGCGCGGCCAGTTGCTTCGAGAAGCCGGCGTCGTTTGTTTCCTCGCCGGGGTGGAAGCGGACGTTTTCATAGAGCACGACCTTGGCCGCGCCTGCATAACGCGCATCGAGACTGTCGGCAAAGGCGACGTCCTGGCCGAGCAGGGCGCTGAGGGCTGGAGCAACGAAGGCCAGCGACATTTCGGGGACAACCTTACCCTTGGGGCGATCAAAGTGGGCCAGCAGGGCGACGGTAGCGCCCTTGTCGAGCAGCTTCGTGATGGTCGGCAGGGCCACCTTCAGGCGGGTGTCGTCGGTGATGCGGCCGTCTTCACGCGGCACGTTGAAATCGACGCGCACCAGTGCGGTCTTGCCGTTGAGGTCGGTGAGGGTGTCTAGGGTTTTAAAGGTCATGGTGCCTCAAAAAGCGTTGCAAACGGGATAGGCAAAACGGAGCACATTGGTGGCGCTCAAGGCGAAAACGAGGAAGGCGATCACCGACAATATCAAGCCAGGTCGGGTTCGGTTGCGCCAGGCAAACAGGCCGGCGATTATCAGCCAGGCGGCCATCAGGGCGAAGAGTATCGGATAAGTCGCGACAGGTATGTCAGGGCCAATGTCTAACACATCATGCGTACGGGCAAAAATCTGGTTTTGCACAAAGCACACGAAAGTCATGCCGGCGGCAGCCAGGAAGCCGGTAACGATAAGGGCGACCCCTTGGACAATCAGCCAGAAGGTCGCCCCTATTTTCATCAGAGGAACTTGGCGAAGGCGATGGCGGTATCGGCCATGCGCGACGAGAAGCCCCATTCGTTGTCGTACCACGAGAGGATACGCACCAGCTTGCCTTCGATGACCTGGGTCTGGCCCAGGGCGAAGGTGGAGGAGGCGGGCTCGTGGTTAAAGTCATGCGAGACCAGCGGCTCGTCGGTATAGGCGAGAACGCCCTTCATCGGGCCGTCAGCGGCGGCCTTGATGGCGGCGTTGATCTCGTCCTTCGTCACGTCGCGGCCGGCGTTGAACACCAGGTCGACGGCCGAAACGTTGGGGGTCGGGACGCGGATCGACGAACCGTCGAGCTTGCCCTTCAGTTCCGGCAGGACGAGGCCGACGGCCTTGGCGGCGCCGGTCGAGGTCGGGATCATGCTCAGGGCCGCGGCGCGGGCGCGGTAGAGGTCCTTGTGCATCTGGTCGAGCGACGGCTGATCGTTGGTGTAGGAGTGGATCGTCGTCATGTAGCCGTTGACGATGCCGCACAGGTCATGCAGCACCTTGGCGACCGGGGCCAGGCAGTTGGTGGTGCAGGAGGCGTTGGAGATGACCAGGTCGTCCTTGGTCAGGGTGTCGTGGTTGACGCCGTAGACGATGGTCTTGTCAGCGCCGTCGGCCGGAGCCGAGACGATGACGCGCTTGGCGCCGGCTTCCAGGTGGGCAGCGGCCTTGTCGCGCGCGGTAAAGATGCCGGTGCATTCGAAGGCGATGTCGACGCCCAGATCCTTGTGCGGCAGTTCGGCGGGGTTCTTGATCGCCGTCACCTTGATCGGCGCATAGGTGCGGCCATTGGCGGTGATGACGAGGCTGTCGCCTTCGACGACAACCTTGGCCGGGAACCGGCCGTGGATCGAGTCATAGCGCAGCAGGTGCGCGTTGGTTTCCACCGGGCCCAGGTCATTGATCGCGACCACTTCGATGTCCGTGCGGTTGTATTCGACGATCGAACGCAGCACAAGACGGCCAATGCGGCCAAAGCCGTTAATGGCAACACGTAAAGCCATGGGAAATCCTTTTCTGAATTAAAGCGGCGTCTGAAGACGCGCCGTGTCCGGGGACGAATTGCGCCGTGGTTTTTTAGCCTCGGGGGCTTCAAGTCAAGCTCTATTTCACGCTGATCCCTATATGGGAGCGCTGTCAGCCGAAATCCATGCCCGGAAAGCCGATTTTTACCGGACGGGACGTTACATTAGTCTGATTTGAAACAGGTTTGGCTCAGGATTTCATTAGCCGCGGCAAAACCATACGCAGTTCGAGGCCGACGACCTCATCGCCGGCATAGCGGTTATGCGCGGTGAGGGTGCCGCCCTGAGCCTCGGTCAGGGCGCGCGCCACGCTGAGGCCAAGGCCCGTGCCACCGGTATCGCGGCTGCGCGACGATTCCAAACGGTAGAAAGGCTCGAACACCGCTTCCAGGGCATCGGGAGGCAGGCCGGGGCCCGTATCGATGATGCGCAGTTCCGCCTTGTTGCCACGCGACGATAATTCGACGCGACAGCCGCCGGCATAGCGGCCGGCATTTTCCACCAGATTGATCAGAACACGCTTCAGGCCCAGGGCATCGCCCTTCACCATGATATTGTCCTCTATCTGTGCCGGTTCCATGTCGCACACGGCGCACAGGTCGTCGCTCAGGGATTCGACCAGGGCCGACAGATCGAGCGGACGCAGGGTTTCCCCCATCTTGTGCGCACTGGTGAAGCTCATAGCGCTGCGGATCAGACCGTCCATATGGGCGATATCGCCATTCAGCTTTTCACGGATCGGTGCGGGCAGATCCTCGATGCGCAGGCGCATGCGGGCGAGTGGCGTCTTCAGGTCATGGGCGATGGCGCCCATGAGCGCCGTGCGGCTTTCCATCTGCTTCTTGATGCGGGTTTGCATATCGTTGAGCACCTCGGCGGCGGCGCGGACTTCGCGCGGGCCGACGGCCAGGACGGGCGGGGCATTTTCCTCGACACTCAGCTTGGAAGCCGCTTCCGAAAAAGCGATGATCGGACGGGCCAGACGGCGTGACAGCCACCAGGCCAGGGGCAGGATCAGCACGGCAGTGATAAGGAAGGAGAACAGCAGGCGCTGCTGCCAGGGGGCGATCCAATCCTTGGGTGGGTTGATTACGCGCCAGGTATCATCCTTTAGCTGCCAGGCCACGCTGAAGGCCGGATAGAAGGTTTCGGCGCGGGTTTCGCCATTCATAGTCACGATGCGGTTGCCGGGGAAATTGCCGGGTCCGGAGTTCGGGCCATTGTTTGGACCTGCATCCGGCGTGTAGGGCGGCATGCCAGGGTTGCCGGCAGGGCCGCTACCCGAAGGAGGCAAGGGTTGGGTGTCGGCCTCGGCAGCTGCGCCGGAAGACGCAGCTTCGTCACTCAAAGGCTGACGGGACGCATCCTGCGGCATAGGGCCGAACATGCCCTGTGGCGGCGAGAAGCCGGGAGGGGCGATAAAATTCGGACCATTGTTGAAGCTGTCCGGGCGGAAGGCCAGTTGCCGCGGGATCGTTTCCATGCGACGGCGCATCTGAAAGTGCACGAAAAGTGTATCGGCCGGCACGTTGAGTTCGCTGGCCAGCTTCTGTACGAGATCGGCTTCGAAATTGGAGCGTTGGCCGGGCATATTGCGCACGGGCGATTTCTGATCGACGAAATCAGGCTTACTGGAGACCGTTTCGGCCTTGAGCCATCTCCCGTTTTGCAGGCGTACTTCCCCCTTGCGCAGGGCTGTCACCACCTCGGTCAGGCTGTAGCCCGAGGGAGGGGGCTCGGGCGCCATGAGCACCACCAGCACCGGTATGACCAGGGCCAGCACCAGCACGGCGAATGACAGGCCCATGACCTGCCAGAAGACTGGCAGGGAAATGAGCATTTTGCGGGAGCTGTTGGCGGCAGGAGTGCTCAAGGCGTATCCGTTTAGTGCAGGGATTACTTAAGAGGTTTGAACATGTAGCCAATACCGCGGATCGTGCGGATGATGTCCTCATTGGCGTCATCGCTCAGCTTCTTGCGCAGGCGGGAAATCTGCACGTCGATGGCGCGGTCAAAGCTGTCTGCATTTGGGCCGTGCAGGTAGTCGAGAATCTGATCGCGCGACAGGGCGCGACCCGGCCGATCGAGGAAGACGCGCAGCAATTCAAACTCGGCATTGCTGAGAGCAACCTGAACGCCATCCGGACGCAGAAGGGTGCGCTTGATATTGTCGAGCTGCCAGTTGAAGAAGTGGGTGATCGGCGACTTGTCGCCGGCGGCATTGCGTGCCTCGCGACGGCGCATGACCGCACGAATGCGGGCGAGCAGTTCACGCGGGTGGAACGGCTTGGCCATATAGTCGTCGGCACCGAGTTCGAGCCCCACGATACGGTCGATTTCCTCGCCGCGCGCCGACAGCATGATGATCGGCGGACCGCCCTGCTCATTGACGCGCTTGCAGATGCTGAGGCCATCTTCGCCGGGCATCATGTAGTCGAGCACGATGAGATGGATGTCGCCGCGTGACAGGATCTTTTCCATATCCCTGCCTTGCGCTGCCGTCTGCACTTCGAAGCCGTTCTGGCCCAGAAAAGTGCTGATCAGTTCGCGCAGATCGGCGTCGTCATCGACGACCAGAATACGGGTGGGGACAGTGACCAGAGGTTCAGACATGGTGGATATGGCGGAGGAGGGCATGGCAATTATACTCGCAAACAGGTGGGGGGGAAACCTGTGTCCGAGATGACGCACCTATGCGGCTTTCAGATGTCTAAACGGAAATATTAAATCTTAATAATGACGTATTTTCTATGGCGGCTGAAATCGCACGGACACAGGCGTGGCGCATAGTGGTGACAACGAAATGAGGTGGTGATGGTGCCACCTTTCGCAGTTAAACATTAGGAAAATCAGTATGTTTAAATCCATGTCTAGGGTGGGGGCGTCCTGGGTGGTGATGGGCGCCTGTGCCCTGTTATGCACACTGCCGGCACTCGCGGCGGATAGCAGTGGACCGCCCGATATGAAGAACGGACCCAAGCCGCCTGCCTTCAGCGATCTTGACACCAATCATGACGGGGTCATCAGCCAGGCGGAGTATGAAGCCTTCAAGCCGAAGCCTCAAGAAGGTGGTCCCGGGGGCGACCGTGAAGGCGCCCCGCCGCCGAATGACCGTCACTGGGGCAAGCCGGAAGGGCGGCCAGATCATGCGCCTCCGGGTGGCCCGCAGGGGGAGCGTGGAGAACGCTTCCATGGGCCTGATCTGGCAGCGCTGGACACCAACAAGGACGGCAAGGTCAGCTTCGAGGAATTTTCCGCTCTGGCAAAGGCGCGTTTCGCAGCCATGGATACCAACAAGGATGGCTTCCTCGACGAGGCGGAGCTGAAGGCGCCTCCGCCTCCGCCTGAAGGGGGGGGCGATAGTCCCGGTCCGGCATCGCCTCCGTCTGCAAAATGATTTCTGAATTTGCCACCCTCAACCTTATCCGAGCCGAGTGGCGAGCCAAATGCCGTGGATGGCAGTAACTGACCGGGGCGAAAGCTCCGGTCTTTTTTTATGAAAAATTATGCGACGGAAAATTTCACCGCCTTCGTTAGACAGATAACGGCACAAATGGGGACTGTCCGCAGGTTCTTTGGAAACGCCAAAAAATTTCTGTAGCGTTCGTATCTCCCCGGAGCGAACCTTACAGAACGGAGCCGTGGTGGCCGCCGCCGCCACGGCTTTTTTTATTCCGCCTTATCCGTTTTGACGCGCCGTTTTCGGCGTCTCCGCACCGTCAGTCTCGATATGCTGGCGCAGCTGCTCGGCACGCTTGGCCAGTGAGATCAGGTCGTCGTCCAGTTCGCTGTTGTTGCGGGCATAGTCGCGCAGGTCCTTGACCAGCTTGAGCAGGTGTGGGGCCGCGGCGATCAGGCGGGCCTGCATCTCGATCAGGGTCGGGTCGCGTTCGTATTCGGCGCCCGGCACACGCCAGCCGCCCCAGTCGTTTTCATCGGTGACGACGATCGGATAGGTGCCGGGGAAGGGATGATTGCGGCTTTCCTCGGGTGTCTGCCACTTGTTGCGGGCGCGCATCAGGCGCCAATGGGACAGGTGCCCGTCATGGGCGCTTTTGTCGGTGGCGCTTTCCGGGGTGAGTTCTTCGGCGGCGAAATCGCGACCCAGGCCGCAATCGTAGGTGACGCGCACCGGCTCATCGAAACCCTTGACCCAGACCGGATTGACCTTATCGATCACCGCCCAGGTGCCGACAGGCTCGACATAGACGCGCTGATGGCGATGAAAGGTCGCTTTGGCCATGTAGATCCCCTGGCTTGTTCTCAAGCTGCTCCGAACCCCGTATCCTAGGCTCAAAGTCTTAATAACTCGCTCCGCAGCTTGGTAAACGCCCGGTGGGTTGCACCGCAAACGCGGCGCAAGGCATTGTTTCCAATGAAACTTTTTACTGAATGTGCCGCGTGGCAAAAATATTAAATCAGACAATAGGCTGCAAAGCCTTGGATTTATTCAGACTATCAAAACGACCGCCCAAGCAGCCGAATTTGTTATCTTGCGATGCACAAAAAGGACGCCTAGACATGTCATATAATTATAAACCGGCTTGACCCCCTAACGCTTGTCGTCGGAACAACCTGACCTTAGGTCTTTGTTTTTGTGACCATAAGTGTGTGAGTCAGGCCCGCGGGCTCCTGGAACATCGCATCATGACCGACACCGTCCTCAACCACGTCAGGCAACATATCACGCTCCTCGATGGCTTTCTCGATGAAGCGGTGCGCGAATTCGGCAAGTCCGACGTGATGGGCAAGGTCGAGCTGCTGAAGGACAAGGCCTTCGATTTCGGCACACTGAGCGAGTCCGAGGCGGCGCATATCGCCCGCATCATGACCTGCATGTCGATGCTGTCGGTCATCTCGGAAGACGTCGGCCAGCTGGGCCAGATCGACACCTTCGACAGCGCCGATGGTTCCAAGCAGCCGATCAGCCTGGCCAATGCCGTGGCTTCGGCGCGCCAGTCGGGTCTGGAAAAGGACGAGATCGACTCGATCCTGGGCAGCATACTGGCTTCGCCGGTCTTCACCGCGCACCCGACCGAGATGCGCCGCGCCTCGATCGTCGAGCGCGAGACAGAGATTGCTAACCTGCTGCAGGCCTATGAAAAGTCCAGCAATGCGGCGGAGAAGAAGCAGGTAGAGGACGACCTTTACCGCGCCGTGGCACTGCTGTGGAACACGCGTCTCAACCGGCCGGAGCGCATTACGGTACGTGACGAGATCAACAACCTGATCGCGGCGGTGAAGCGCTCGGTCCTGCCGGCCCTGGTGACACTCTATACCGAATGGGGCCGCGATATCCCGCATGATGGCCCTTTGCCCGACGTGCTCAAACTGGGCTCGTGGATCGGCGGCGACCGCGACGGCCATCCGCACGTCGACGAGGTGACCCTGCGCTATGCCTATCGCGAGCAGGCGCGCGTGGCCTTCGACTTCTATGCCGCGCACCTCGACAAGCTCGACAGCGAACTGACCATGTCGGACGAGGTAACCCCGGTCAGCGACGCGCTGCTGGAACTGGCGCGCAAGTCGCTCAATACCGACATCCACCGCGTCGACGAGCCCTATCGCCGCGCCATCGCCTTCATCAAGCTGCGCCTGGCGCGCACCCGGGCCGAAATCCTGGGCGAGGTGCCGGGCACCCGTGCGGGCGATACCTCGGTTGCGGCGCCGGCCTATGAAAGCTGCGCCGCCTTCCTGAAGGACTTGCGGGTGATGCGCGATTCCCTGGCGCAGAATGGCGGCCGGCGCATGATCGGCGCCACGCTCAAGACCCTGATCCGCATTGCCCGCTCGTGCGGATTCCATCTGCTGGCGCTCGACCTGCGCCAGAATTCCGATGTCCATGAGCGCGTCGTTGCCGAACTGTTCACTCAGTCGTCGGAACTGGTCGATTATCTCGGCATGTCGGAAAGCGAGCGCTGTTCATTGCTCTTCGCCGAGCTGGCCAATGACCGGATCCTGCGCTGGGAATACGGCAAGTATTCCGACGAGACACGCAAAGAGCTGCGCATCGTCGATGCCGCCGCCGAGATCGTGAAGACCTTCGGGCCGGAGGCCTTTGGCGCCTATGTCATCTCCAAGGCGGGTTCGGTCTCCGATATCCTTGAGCCGCTGGTGCTGCTGAAGCAGGCCGGCCTGGTGCGCGGCGGGCCGCAGCCGCACTGCATGATGAAGATCTCGCCCCTGTTCGAAACCATCGGCGATCTGGAGGCGGCGCCGGAGATCATGAAAAAGTGGCTCGGCAATTTCGCCGTGCGTTCGCTGATGGGGCGGCCGGCCCTGCAGGAAGTGATGCTCGGCTATTCCGATTCCAACAAAGACGGCGGTTATACCTCTTCGCGCTGGTCGCTGCACAAGGCCTCGAAGGCGATCAAGGTCGTGTGCCAGAAGGCGGGCGTGAAACTGCGCCTCTTCCACGGCCGCGGCGGCTCGGTCGGACGTGGCGGCGGCCCGGCCTTCGCGGCCATCCTGGCCCAGCCGGAGGGCACGGTCGACGGCCAGATTCGTGTCACCGAACAGGGCGAGATGATCGCCCGCAAGTTCGGCAATGTGGTCACCGCACACAAGACGCTGGATAGTTTCGCGGCGGCCACCTTCCTGGCCACCGTGCCGAAGCGTGGCGAAAAGACGCCTGACGCGGTGATGGAAGAAAAGTTCACGCCACTGATGGACAAACTGCACGCGGCAGCCTTTGAGGCCTATCGCGGCCTGGTCTATGACGATCCGCACTTCCTCGATTTCTTCCATACCGTTACGCCGGTGGACGAGGTCAGTAATCTCAAGATCGGTTCGCGCCCGGCCTCGCGGACTTCATCGGGCAAGATCGAGGACCTGCGCGCCATTCCGTGGGTCTTCGCCTGGTCGCAAACCCGCTTCATGCTGCCGGGCTGGTACGGCTTCGCGGCGGCGGTGCGCGAGCTGGAGATCGGCGAGGACGTGCTGAAGGAAATGATGCAGTGGGACTTCTTTGAGGTCTTCATCGCCAATATGGAAATGGCCCTGGCCAAGGCTGACATGGAAATCGCCGGGCTTTATGCGGACCTGGCCGGTGAGCCTGAAGAGGCGGCGCGCATCTATGCCAAGGTCAAGGCCGAGTTTGAGGACACGGTGGCGCTGATCCTGCGCCTGCGCGGCGCGCCCTACCTGCTGTCTACGCATGAGCGCCTGCGCAACCAGATCGAACGCGCGAACCCGCTGCTGAACTCACTGAACCGCCTGCAGGTCTATCTGCTGGGCATTCGCCGTCAGGGCAACAGGCACAAGCTTGTGCAACTGGCCATGCAACTGACGGTCAACGGGATTGCGTCGGCCTTGCGTAATACGGGGTAAAACAGGGGGTATTGCCGGCCGGCTGGCAAAAACATGTTGGCAAGCTTGGTATTCCCGTCGATTCAGGGTTAAACATGTAGGACAAAAGTGACAGGGACCTGTATCGCTTCCTCATGGCTGACGTTTTATTCTCTTCTCTGGTCGACCGGCTGCACCCTTGCGGGCCGGTTTTGAACGCGGGTGCGGCGGATTACGTCATTGAAACCCTGTATGAAGTCGCCAATGCCGAAGGCTGGCGCGACGTGTTGCGGCAGGCCGAAGACGCTATCCGTCCGGTGGTGGCCGCCTCGCCCTACCTGGCCGGTATCATGCGCCGCGATCCGCAGCGCCTGCGCGAGACCCTGATCTCGGCCCCGGAAGCTCGCCTCAAGGCCATTCTGCTGGCCACCGAAGCCTTGGAACAGCAGGCCGCTACGGTCGAGACACTCGATATTCCCGCCGCCAAGAAGGTGCTGCGTCACCTCAAGGCCGATTGTCATCTGCTGACCGCCCTGGCCGATCTCGGCGATGTCTGGGGGCTCGATCACGTGACCGCGGCGCTCAGCCGTTTCGCCGATGCCGTCACCTGCGCGGCCCTGGCCCTGGTGGTGCGCGAAGAGCATGACAAGGGGCGGATCGATCCGGCCCGCCTGAAAGGCCATGAGGCAGAGCGCGGCGTGCTGCCGGGCCTCTTCGTGCTGGCCATGGGTAAGCATGGCGCCGGGGAACTGAACTATTCGTCGGATATCGACATCACCTTCTTCTGCGACCTGGAGCGCCTGCCGGTCACGGAACAGGTCGATCCGCAGACCTTTGCCGATCGCGTGGCGCGCGGGGTTTCGACCGTGCTTTCGGAGCGCACCGGTGACGGCTACGTTTTCCGCGTCGACCTGCGCCTGCGGCCCGATCCGTCTTCCACCCCCACCGTGGTCAGCGTGCCCTTCGCGCTGAACTATTATGAATCGGTGGGCCAGAACTGGGAACGCGCCGCCTTCATCAAGGCGCGGCCGGTGGCGGGCGACATGATCGAGGCGAAGGCATTCATGAATGACCTCTCGCCCTTTATCTGGCGGCGCAGCCTCGATTATCCGGCTATTGCCGATGTCCATTCGATCAAGCGCCAGATCCACGTCTACAAGGTCGATGAGCGGCTTGAGGCGGCGGGCGCCAACCTGAAGCTGGGGGCCGGCGGCATCCGCGAGATCGAGTTCTTCGCCCAGACCCAGCAACTCATCCTGGGCGGTCGCGACCCTTCGCTGCGGTCGCGCCGCACGCTTGACGCGCTCGATGCCCTGCGCCGCGCCGGGCACCTGGCGCCGGCCGTCGCCAAGGAACTGAAACAGGCCTATGTTCGCCTGCGCGACTGGGAACATCGTGTTCAGATGATCCATGACGAGCAGACCCACGATCTGCCGGAAAATGACGAGGACCGGATGCGTGTGGCCGTGCTGGCTGGCTTCTCCAACCTGTCGCGGTTCGATCTGGCGGTATCGCGCACCCTGCGCCTGGTCAATTCGCACTATGGCGAACTGTTTTCCGAGTCCGAATCCCTGTCATCCTCCTTCGGGTCGCTGGTCTTCACCGGCGTGGAAGACGATCCGGAGACGATCAAGACCCTGTCGCGCATGGGCTTCGAACACCCCGAGCAGGTAGCGGCCACCATCCGCTCATGGCATCATGGCCGCATCCCGGCCACGCGTTCGGAACGTGGCCGCGAACTCTTCACCCGGCTGGTGCCGCGCCTGCTGGAAGCCTTGAACGAGACGGGTACGCCGAGCATCGCCTTCAATCGCTTCGCCTCCTTCTTCGTGACGCTCAATGCCGGGGTGCAGATCCAGTCGCTGTTCCTGGCCAATCCGAAGCTGTTTCACGCCATTGTCGAGATCATGGGTTTCTCGCCGCGCCTCGCCCAGATTCTGGCGCGCCACCCGACGGCCTTCGATGCCATGCTCGATGCCGGTTTCTTCGATCCGCTCGGCGATGAACTGGACGAGCTGGTCCGCCGCGAGGTCGAGCGCGTGCCGCTTGATCTGGAGGCGGTGATGAACGCCCTGCGCCGCATCGGCCGCGAGCAGCAGTTCCGCATCGGCATGCAGATTCTCAACGGCCGTCTGAATACCGAGGCTGCCGGCGCTGCCTATGCGCGCCTGGCCGACGCCTGCATCCATCATCTGGCGCCCCTGTCGCTGGAAGACATAGTGCGTCAGGCGGGTCGTCTGGACGGACAGGTGGCGATCCTGGCGCTCGGCAAGCTGGGCTCGCAGGAAATGACGGCGACCTCGGATCTCGACCTGATGGCGGTCTATCTGCCGGACGATCCGTCTTCGGTCTCGACTATAAAAGGCTGGGCGCCGGAAACCTGGTTCGGCCGTTTCACGCAGCGACTGATCTCGGCGCTGTCGGCGCCGACGCACGAAGGTCAGCTCTACGAGATCGATATGAAGCTGCGGCCGACGGGCGCCAAGGGGCCGGTGGCGGTGTCGCTGGCGGCTTTCGAGAACTATTACGACAAGGACGCCGATACCTGGGAGTTCCAGGCCCTGACGCGGGCGCGGATCGTCTGGTCGAGCTCAGCCGATTTCGCCGATCTGGTCCGGCTTAAGGTCGAGACCATCCTGCGTCGCCAGCGCTCGAAGGCGCAGACGGCGCTCGATGTGCTGGCCATGCGCGCCCTGATGGAAAAGGAACGCCCGGCGAAAAGCTTCTGGGATTTCAAGCTGTCGGTGGGCGGTCAGGTCGATGCGGAATTTGCCGCGCAATATCTGCAACTGGTCCATGCCGAGGCCGGCGGCCCCCTGCGCGTCGGTACGCTGGCGGCGCTTTCGGCCATTCAGCGTGCCGGTCTGGCGCCGGCCGCCGAGATCGAAGCCCTGAGCACGGCCTGGCGGGTGCAGCAATCCCTGGCCCAGGTCATGCGGGTGTCTCTGACCGAGCAGGACGATCCGCACCATGAGCCGGAAGCCTTCCAGCGCAAGCTGGCGCGGGCCGTCCATACCCGCCGGCTCGATACGCTGGAAAAGAAACTGCGCGATATCCGCAAGCGTGCTCGGCTGGCTTTCGAAAAGATTGTGAACACCAGCGACGGATAACCTTGGTTGCGACGTGGAAATAAACACGAGAGCGGCGGATTTCGGGTTTCATCTCTCTGTCTGAAGGACCATATTGATGGCGCGGAGCCTTTTCCACAACCGGGCGGATCATGACCGGACCGGTATGTCGGAAAATCTGCAACAGAAACGGATACATCTCGTGTCCGGCCGTGTGGACAGGTTGCCGGGGACACAGTTGACGACAGACCCTGACGAGGTTCTGCTGGAGCGGATCGCGCGCGGCGATATGGCGGCGGCGTCGGCGCTTGTCTCGCGCAAACTGCCGCGGCTGCTCTCACTTGGTCGGCGGATGCTTAACGATCCGGCTGAGGCCGAGGATGTGGCGCAGGAAACCCTGATCCGCACCTGGAAGCAGGCCCCCACCTGGGTGGCCGGCAAGGCGCGGATCGATACCTGGATGCACCGGGTGGCGCTCAATCTCTGCTACGACCGGTTGCGGCGGCGCAAGGACAACGTCAGTCCCGACGAGGTCGAGATCATCGACGAGACGGACGGCCCTTCGGTGCAACTGGAACAGGCCCAGACGGCCAGCGCCCTGCAGAAGGCCCTGGCACAGTTGCCCGAAAGGCAAAGAACGGCGATTACCTTGAATTATTTCCAGGAAATGTCGAATATCGAGGCGGCGGCCACCATGGGGGTCAGTATCGAGGCATTGGAAAGCCTCCTCGCACGCGCCCGGCGAACGCTGCGTGTATTGATGAGCGAACAAACGGAAATCCCGGGGAAAACGGGAGTAAAAAGATGAGTGACATGCGTTTGGAACGACTGAAAACAATTATCGAAGCCTATGGCGCCCATGCGGCACGCTGGCCGGAAGCCGAGCGCGAAGCCGCCCTGGCCTTGGCGCAGACCCAGCCGCAAGCCCAGGCCTGGCTGGAGGACGCGCGCCAGCTGGACGCGATGATGGATGCCGTCAAGGCCACGGACCTGGCCAGGGCGGAAGCCGATCAGCCGGTATTCGAGGCGGCGGTCGAGCGTTTCGCGGCGGATTTTGCCCAATCCCGAAAAATGCCGACAAATGTCGTCGCCTTCCCGGTACAGCCGGCCCGCCGGCAATGGCACGGGGGCGTGCCCTGGCCGGTTGTCGGCGGCATCGGTATCGCGGCGGCGGCCTGTTTGGCGGGCGCGATATTTGGTGTTAATCTCAGCCTGATGAGCCTGAGCGATGTGCGGGCCACCAATGTGCTGGAACAGGTCGCGATGATCGACGGGGGTAACTGAGTATGGGGTCGTGGCTGACCGACACGCGGCTGAAATGGATTCTGGGCGTTTCTCTGGTCCTGAATATCTTCCTGATCGCGGCCGCCATCGGGGCCGGATTTGTCGTCAAGCGTAATCTTCGCGATTTCCAGCGCCCCCTGGCGATGCAGAAGGCCTGGCGGGATGCCACGGCGGGTACGACCGACGCTGAACGCCATCATATCTATGCGATTACCAAGGCGGCCGTACTCACCGGTGAGGCGGACATGCTCAAGGCGCGGGCCCTGCGCAGCCAGGCGCGGGACCTGACGGGGAAAACCCCCTTCGATGCGGCACAAATGGCCATCGTTTCGGAGCAGGCGCGTAATGCCGAAAACGATGCGCGCGGCAAGATCGAGAACGCGCTGATCCTCAATACCAAGGAACTGTCGGTGCGTGAGCGCGCCTTTGTGCTCGGTACCCTGCTGCGGCCCAGCGGCCGTTACGACCGCTTTATCCAGGACAGGCCACAGCCGCCGGTAGCGCAGCCGTCACCGAACAAGCAACCTTGACCGCTTCGACCTCTGACATCGCCTTTATGCAACAGGCGCTGCGCCTGGGTTTGTCACAGATGGGGCGGACCTGGCCAAATCCGGCGGTCGGCTGCGTCATCGTCAGGGAAGGCGCGGTTATCGCCGAAGGTGCCACGGGCGATGGTGGACGGCCGCATGCCGAGGAAATCGCGCTGGACGCCGCTGGAGACATGGCCAAGGGCGCCACGGCCTATGTCACGTTGGAACCCTGCGGCCAGCGCTCCAATGGCGGTTGTTCCTGTTCGCAAAGATTGGTTGAGGCCGGAGTGGCGCGCGTAATCTATGCCTGTGAAGATCCGTCGCCCTTCGCCTCGCATATCGGCGTGGCGCGTATGATCGCCGCCGGGATCACGGTGGAAAGCGGGCTGCTGGCGGGAGAGGCGGACCGCCTGATCGCGCCCACGGCCTATTATCATCGCACGGGCCGCCCTTTGGTGCAGACGGGCGAATCCGGGCAAGGCTTTGACGCCGAATTTGTGCCCCAGGGCGATGATCTGGAAGCCGAGCTGATCGCCTGGGCGGGTAAGGGCTACCGCCACCTTTCGGTTGAGGGCGGTTCCGATCTCGCCAGTACCTTGCAAGCCTTGGGTTTGCTCGGCGAATAGACCCAAATTTTAAGACTTATGTGCGAAGCTTTCCCAAACTGTCGAGTGAAAGCCTTTCCGCATGAGCGCCACAGCCGGCGACACACGCTACACCAAGCTTACCCAGGAACAGGTCGATGCGATCTGCAGTCGGCATGAACGCCTGCGCGCCATGAAGCCGGGCGGCGCGCGCGCGGTCTTTGCGTGGTGCGACCTGTCGGGGCTCAGCCTCAAGGGGCGCGTGCTGAATGATGCCGATTTCACCGCCGCCATTCTGATGGATTGCGACCTGTCCAATGCGGTGCTCGATACCTGCAATCTCTATTGCGCCGATATGCAACTGGCCAATCTCAGCCATGCCTCCATGCGCCGGGCGGATCTGCGCGGTGCCTGCCTGCGTGGCGCCAATCTCTCGGATTGCGACCTTTACGAAGCCGACCTGCGCGAGGGCGCCCTGGCCCTGCCGGACAAGCAGGCGGGCCTGTCTTACGTCGAAATCTCGATGCGCTCATCGGAAGCGACCTATGCCAATCTGCGCGGCGCCAATCTGGAACGCTCCAAGCTCTCCGGCATCCAGGCCATGAAGGCGGATTTCACCGACGCGACCATGAAATCCTGCAAGCTGATCCGCGCCAATCTCAAGCAATGCATCATGGACAATGTCGACCTCGGCGGCGCCGATCTTTCCGGTGCCGACCTTTCCGGTGCATCGCTGCGCGATGCTGTGCTGATCGGCGCCAAGACCGACATGTGGCGCACCTCGCAGACCGACATGACCGGCGTACTGACCGACAAGGTGGTGGGGACCGACATCAAGGCCCTGCCCTACGGTCAGATGCTGAAGGACCATGCCCAGTGGGTCGATACACTCGGCAAGGAAGGTACGCCTTCGAAATTCGATCATGCCGACCTGCGCGGTCTGGGTTCGATCCGGGACTTGAACCTGGCGGCGCTTTCCGCCAAGGGCGCGGTCTTCTACGGACTCGACATGCGTGGTGTCCAGCTTCAGGGCGCGCATCTCGAAGAGGCCGACCTGCGCAACTGCAATCTCGCCGGCGCCGACCTGCGTGGTGCACGCATGCTCAAGGCCCGACTCGATGGCGCCAATCTTGAAGGCGCCAATCTCGGCGCGCTTCGGATCGATGCCACGCGCTCCCTGCCGACGGACCTGCGTGAGGCCCGCCTGCGCAATGTCAATTTCACCGATTCCGATATGAAACAGGTGCGTCTCGATGGCGCGGATATCTCGCGTTCCAATCTGCAGGGCGCGAGCATGAATCTGGAAGCACTGGAGCACACCACCTGTGTCGCCTTGCGCGGCCGGCTGGCCAGCTAGAGCTCAGTCAATACCGTCCTACGATAAGGTATTATAGACAAATATTTGCAAGCAAATTTGGCCGATCAAACATAGGGTCGTCACAGTCCATATGCTGATCTGTAACGGACGATGACTGGCCCGCGCATTAAGTATCCAGGCAATGATGGCGATAACCAGCAAGTAGGCAATTAGTCCCCAGAGCAGGCCAATACCTGCCTCCTTGCCGTTTTGCAAAATCTCAAACGTAACATAATAGCCCTCACAGGCGGAACAAAATACTCCGACCGGAAGACATAAGACTGTAAGTGCTATGCTGAAAATCCCACCCTTCATGAGCCAATTCATAATCGTAACGGCCAGAGCTGGCAATCGGCCTCTTGTGCTGACAATATTTGGCAGCAGATCGGCGTAGGGTATCCTCTCGATAAGGAGGATATTATGACCCTGAAAGGCAGTTGCCATTGCGGCGCCACCACGTTTGAAGTCGAAGCCGCGCCGACCGATGTGACCCAGTGCACATGCAGTCTGTGTTCCAAGCGTGGGGCGCTATGGGCCTATTATACGCCGGCACAGGTAAGGATCGCACCGCCGCCGACCACGGCCACCTATCGCTGGCAGAGCAAGACTGTGGCGCATCATTTCTGTCCGCACTGCGGGTGCACGACCTATTCGGAATCGCCTGACTGGTCGAAGGGCGAGCCAGACTTTACCAACCCGAGGGTCGGCATCAATGCCCGCCTGTTCGATGACTTCGATCTGGCCGCGGTGCCGGTAACGGTTATTGACGGCCGGAACCTGTGGTGACCCGCTTCTGGCTGGCCGTGGCCTGCGCCGAACATGTCCGGCGCGGACGGGCGGAAGGCTTCATGCAGGTCAATCATGGCAAGCTTGGGCCGCTGAAGCGCATGAAGGCGGGGGATGGCGTTGTCTACTATTCGCCGTCGGAAAAGATGGGGGCAAAAGATGGCTTTCAGTCCTTCACCGCCATCGGTCGTATCCGGGAAGGCGAACCTTATCAGGGCTTCATGTCGGAAGGGTTCCAGCCCTTCCGCAGAGATGTCGAGTGGACCGAGGGCCGGGAACGGCCAATCCGTCCATTGATGGGCGCGCTTGATCTGACGCGTGACAAGAACTGGGGGTACAGCCTCCGCTTCGGACTTCTGGAACTCAGTGCCGAAGATTTTGCGACGATCGGCGCCACCATGACCTCTAGCGGCTGAAGCGACGCACCACCAGAATGCCGGCGCGGTAGCTCATTTCCTTGTTCTGCTTGAGTTGGATCAAAGGACTGTCGGCCACATCACCCAGGGCGCGTTCGGCATTGAGGAAGGTGGCGATCGCATAGTGTTTTTTTATCGGCGTCATCATCAAAAAGGCGATGCCGACATTCTGCGCTCCGGCGCCAACTTCATAGGGGCTGAGGCCGGTGGCTGCGGCTTCCGACTCATCGATGCCGTAATAGGCCTGGTTGGTCTTGCGGTCGCCAAAGCGCGTATAGACGAGGGTCTGCAAAAGACCGACCCTGGTGATATCCTGATGGCCGGCGGACAGGAACAGAGATGAGCCGTTGGAAACGTTGCTGACATCGTGCATCAGGCGTCCGCCGAGACTGAAATTTTCACCGACGCGATAGAAGGCGTAACCCGCCAGATCGGCACCAAGGCCCGGCACTTCCAGACCTTCCAGACCATCGGCATTGCCACCGAAATGCGGTCGGATCTGAACGCCGGCGCGCAGGCGGTCACGCAGGATCAGGTTGTAGCCAACGCCATTCAGCGCGTCGCCATAGAAGCGGTTTTTGTAGTTGAAATCGATCCAGGGAATGGCGTTGACCTTTTCCGGATCGCCGCCATTGGCGCTGAAGCCATAGACCGCTCCGCCACCGATATCGACGGTCAGGTCATGCGCTTCGCCGACCGCCTGATAAGGCTGGGTCTGGGCGTGGGCAATGCCGAAAAGCAGAGGCGCAGCAACGGAAAGGGCGGAAAGGGTTTTGAACATGTCGGTAAAATCCACACGAGCGGCAAGCTTTAATGGGTAAAAGAAATACCGTACCGTACAGTTCAAATCAAGTGATCGTCCCGCATACGCACATAAAAAGCCCCCCGGCTTGTCGTCTGACCATCGCACACCTGAAGGGACCACAGGTGGAGATCAGAGGGGCCGGGGGGCTTGGGCGTGATCCTGCCTCCGGCGGACCACGCAACACACATCAGTCTGGGGAGAAACAAGGGACGTGCCTGAAACGCCTAAATTCCAGGCACGTGGTTGTCTTATTCGGCTGCGGTCAGAACCGACCCAGAGACATTGACCGGGTCATTGGAAGCCGTCTTGATGGCGATGGTCTTGGCCTTCTTGGCTTCCGGCACTTCGAGCTTGAGCGTAATCGAGAGCAGGCCATTGGCGAGGTCGGCTTCGGTCACCTTGATATGATCGGCCAGCTGGAAGCGGCGTTCGAACGAGCGCTCGGCGAGGCCGCGATGCAGGAAGGTGCGGGCGGTGGTGTCGTCGTCCTTCTTGCCGGTAACGGTCAGGACGTTTTCCTTCACCTCGATATTGAGCTGGTCGGGGCGGAAGCCGGCGACAGCCACTTCGATGCGGTAGGAATCACCCTGGTCATCGCCCTCGGCAGCCGGCAGGCGTTCGATATTGTAGGGCGGCCAGCCCGGCGCGGTGTCGGTGCGGGCGGCGCTGTCGAGCAGGTTGACCAGGCGGTCAAAGCCAACGGCGGAACGATACAGAGGGGAAAAATCGATGGCGGTACGCATAGGGGCTCTCCTTCAAGAAGCGAGGCCTTACGGGCGTGCAGACGTGCTGCGGGATAACCCGTAAAGATTTGATTCTGAACGACATCCACATCCCCTGCTGGGCGATGTTGTCGGTCAAGAAGGCCCGGTCTCCGGCGCCTTCGCTTTATGATTTGGTAGCGACTTTTTGCTGTTCAAGAGGCAGATGCGAAAAATCTTCGGCGATTTCCTTCGCGGTCAGGAGGCTGTGGTGATGGTCCTCTTCCGCGATCAGGCGGATGGCTTCCAGCGCGGCCTGGCAGCCCATGCCGGCGGCCGTGACGGCCTGGCGATAGACGTCATCGGTGACATCGCCGGCGGCGAAGACGCCCTTGATCGAGGTCTTCGGCGTGCCCGGTTCGACCACCAGATAGCCGCCTTGCTTGGTTTCCAGCTGGCCTTCGAACAGTTGCGAGGACGGGGCATGGCCGATGGCGATGAAGACACCATCGAGATCGACCACCCGGTTTTCACCGGTATTGACGTCCTGAAGGCGCACGCCGACCACGCCGGCGCCGCCGAATTCATTGGTCTCACCGAGGATTTCATCGATGGCGACATTCCAGATCGGCTCGATCTTCGGATCGTTGAGCAGGCGCTCAACCAGGATCTTTTCGGCGCGCAGCTGCTCGCGGCGGTGAATCAGGTAGACCTTGGCGGCGAACTTGGTCAGGAAGAGCGCTTCCTCGACCGCCGTATTGCCGCCGCCGACCACGGCCACTACCTTGTTGCGATAAAAGAAGCCATCGCAGGTGGCGCAGGCCGAAACGCCAAAACCCTGGTAGGTCTTTTCGGATTCGAGACCCAGCCACTTGGCCTGGGCGCCGGTGGCGATGATCACGGTCTCGGCCAGGAACTGCGCGCCGGATTCGGTTTCCAGCAGGAAGGGGCGCTTGGAGAGATCGGCTTTGGTGACGATCTCGCCGATGATCTCGGTGCCCATGTGGACGGCCTGGGCCTTCATCTGATCCATCAGCCACGGGCCCTGCACCACCTCGGCAAAGCCGGGATAGTTTTCCACGTCCGTGGTGATCGTCAGTTGGCCGCCGTCCTGCGGGCCGGTGAAGATGACCGGCGACAGCAAGCCGCGCGCCGCATAGATGGCGGCGGTCCAGCCGGCGGGGCCGGTACCGATGATGGCGCAGCGAAGAGGACGAGGGGAAACGGACATGGCGGACCTGAGAGATTCGAAAAAGTTAATGGCTCTTTAGATAGGAAGTAGCGGGCCGAATGTCATCAGGAATTGCAGATGCGCTGCGGTTTTCAACATCTGTCTCTTTTCCAAAACTTTGCAAATTACGATCTTAACCGTATCTCAAACTCTTTTGGACCGGGTTACGGTCACTCTAAATCCGCGGGCTGTTCGCGGTAAGTATTTAGAGAGGTGATATCATGAACGAACAAGGTATTGGCTGGCTTCTGGCCATCATCGTTGGGGCTGCCGCCGGCTGGATCGCCGAACAGATCATGAAGTCCAACCAGGGGCTTCTGATGAACATCATTCTGGGCATTGTCGGCTCGATCGTGGCCAACGCCCTGTTTTCCATGATTGGCATCGGTTTTGGCGGTGTGATCGGTTACCTGATTGCCGGTGTGATCGGCGCCTGTATCCTGATCGCGCTGGGCCGCATGATGCGGGGGCGGCACGTTTAAAAACGGACGATCCCGACAGACGACCGGCGAGGAGTGAGAGCTTCGCCGGTTGTTTTTTGCCTATTTTTTCGAGCGATGCATTTCCAGCAGATATTCGGCCGCGCGGCGCGTTTCATCGAGCGGCGGATAGGGTTTGCCCGAAAGCGTGCCGTTGAAGGGATGGCTGATGCCCTTGGCGCGCAGTGTTTCGTGAAAATCCTCAAACTTTTCGCCGGAGCCGAGTGTACGGCGTTCCAGGCTGAGGATCTGGATTGGCTTGCCGGTGGCGGCGGCTTCGGTAGCCATATTGACCGAATCTTCCGTCACCAGGAAATGATCAGCCGCTTTCAGGAAGGCGAAATAGGGATTGTCGCCCTGGCCATCATAGATGATGCCGGGCAGGCCTTTCAGCGCATCTTCGAGAACGAGACGCGCGTCCAGCGGGGTGCGGCGGGAGACGGTCAACAGCACGGAGCCATTGGCCTGGGCTATGGCGGCGCGCACTTCCGCAGCCATGATCTCGGCATGGGCCGCATTCAGGTCATAGGCCTTGGAGCGCCCGCCAACCAGCACGCAGACGCGGGGTTTAGGCAGGTTTCTCAGGCGATTGCGCCAAACCTTGTGCGCATTACTCAGTTTGGTGGCCTCGATGCGGTTGGTCGAACCGATGATCGACAGGGTATTGCTGCCCTGGACGTGATCGTGCTCGGGCGCGATCACCAGATCGAACGCCTTCAGGTCATGCCGCGGGTCCTGAAGCTGGACGACGAAGGTCTGGCCTTTCGAGCGTCGGTGCATGCGAATGCTGTGGGGGATGGTGGCGCGGCCGGCGGCGATCCAGATATCCGGCCAGGGTTCCTCGAAGGCATCGCTGCCCTTGGCCAGCATCTGATCGGGGAAGAACTTCAAAGCCGAGGGCAGGCGGTCATACAGGCCTGTGTACCGGACGCGCTTCTTGATGATCTTGGCCGGGCTGATGCGTGCTACGGCTTCCGCCAGTCCCAGGACCTGATTTTCAATGCCTGCCCGTCCGTCTGATACGGCCCAGATGGTCAGCGGCAAGGGCATTCATCACTCCTGTCTCATTCAATAAATGAGTATTACTCTATGTTCATGCGAACCGCGATTCCAAATCGCGGTTCGCCTAAACCATCATATCGAAACATAAAAAATAAATGCTGCAATGCAAAATTACGCTTCAGTATTTTACAGCCACTCGACCTTGATGATCTCGTAGGCCTTGACGCCGCCGGGGGTCTGAACCTCGACGACATCGCCGACTTCCTTGCCGATCATGGCGCGCGACAGCGGCGAGGACAGCGAAATCTTGCCCGATTTGACATCGGCCTCATGGTCGCCGACCACCTGATAGCGGCCTTCTTCCTCGGTGTCCTCGTCGATCACGGTGACGGTGGCGCCAAACTTGATCTGGCCGCCGGAGAGCTTCGATACATCGATCACCTGGGCACGGCTGATCTTGTCCTCGATCTCGGCGATCTGACCCTCGATCCAGCCCTGGCGTTCCTTGGCGGCGTGATATTCGGCGTTTTCCGACAGATCCCCATGGGCGCGCGCTTCCGAGATGGCGGCGATTACATTGGGACGTTCGACGGATTTCAGTCTTTTCAATTCATCGTCGAGGACCTGATAGCCCGCGACGGTCATCGGCACTTTTTCCATGTGCGATTAGGTTCTTTATTCCACCCTGAGGAATGACAAAAAATCCTGACGGCGGTTGAGGGGGACAACAACCGGTCAGGACGATTACGGACGGTGATGGGTCTTGTTCGTTTCTGCTCACGCAGCGCACAAAACGAAACCGGCAGCCCTTATAGTTCTATTTGTCGTGTTTTAAAAGAACTTTTCAAGACCGCCTGTTTGCAGGCTGGATCAGCCTTCGATCGGCGGCGCCGCAACCGGCGCGTTCGGATCGATCAGCTTGATATCGATCAGCTTTATGCCCAGGGCGCGAGCATCGACCGGGATGGCTGCTGCCGCTTTCGCTTCCCGGAACGCTGCGCCGCGGCCGGTAAACTTCTCTGCAGCCCTGGTGGCGACGACCTCCTCCTCGTCCTTGGCCGGTTCTTCAACCAGGAAACGAATCTTGAGGCTTTCGCTGCGCAGGGCCGAGGCGGGCAGGGGCAGGGTATTGAGCGTGGTATGACCGTTCAGGCTGATTTCGCCGGTCTTGATGCCGTTGACGAACACGCTGACGAGAACCGGCTGGCGGCTCTTCGCCTTTAGCGTCATTTCAAGCTCTTTCGGCTTGGGCGTATCGAACTGGACGTGCTTGATCGGGATGCGCAGATTGGCTGCCGGGCCTTCGCTCCATACGCCGTCATATTCCGGTCGCGACCAGTTTTCGTCGAGCAGGCAGGTGCCCTGGTCCAGCCAGCCGAAGCGCACTTCCGAGCGCAGCGGCGACCATTCGGGCTTTGGCAGGTCGATATGGCTGTCCTTCGGCGGGATGATCCACACGCCATCGAGCATGCGCAGACGTGGCCACAGTTCCTGCGGCGCGTCGCACTGCTTGAGGAAGACGAACAGGTGGTCGGACTTGATCTCACCGCGCTTGAAGGCGTCCATGCCGGCTTCCTGATTGGCGATCTGGATCAGGTTTTCACGGGCGGCGTACATGGTATTGACCGGCTTGACCTGCGAAGTGGCGCGCCAGGTCAGTTCATAGAACAGCTTGTCGTTCATATGGACATTGGCCGGATAGAAGTCGATGCCCTTGGCGTCCTTCACCAACTGGTCCCATTCCGGGCTCGGCGTCTCGTAGAAGATCTGGTCGGAAGCCGCCAGGCTGGTGGCCTTGCGCATTTCCTTCGACATGCCGGCGATATCATAGGCCTGGACGACCAGGACCAGCGGCAGCAGCACGGCAATGGTCTTGGGGCGGCTGCGGAACAGCACGACCAGCGCGGCGACGACCAGCAGATAGGTGATCGGCCAGGTCAGGCGGCCGGAGGCGCGCAGCACCGCGGCGGGATTGCGCAGCGAATCCGGCAGCTTGAAGTTCCACAGATCGTAACCGTAGAACTGTGCGTGGTTGGAGGTGGCGATCAGCAGCAGGACCAGGAACGGAATGGCCAGCGGGCGCAGCGACTTCAGGAAGGCGCCTGAGCGTCGGGCTTCCGGCGTGGTGATGAACAGCACGATTGCGGCGACGACCAGCAGGATCAGGCCGAAGCCGAGATACTGGTAACCCTCGAACGATTGCCCGCCATCGAGCGGCCAGGCCTTGAGAATGGATGAGAATTCCGGCCTGACGGGATTGAACCAGCCATCGAGCGGGAAGGAATAATAGCCATAGCCACCGGCGCCGGGGCTCATGCCCTTGTTGAAGCTGCCGCCGATATAGAGGGCGACGACCGCCAGGACGAGCGGGGGAAGAGCGCGGACGACGGCATCGAGCAGAATCTTCCAGTCGCCGTACAGCTTGAGCTTGCGTTCGGAAAAATCGGCCCGCACGCCGCTGAAGAAACGCTTGATGCAGTCACCGCCGAAGATGGCGGCGATCATGAACAACAGATAGGGGTGCACCATGCCGGTGACGAACAGGAGAGCCGACCAGCCGAGCATTTTCGAACCGTTGCGAAACCAGCTCAGGACAAAGCGCCAGCCTGATCCTTCAGGCAGGGTGTCGTCCTTGACGTTGATGAACAGGTGCAGACCCCACAGGATCAGCCATTGCGCCACCAGGGTATCGTGGCGCATGCGGTAATAGAGCATGGGCAGGGCCGAAAGGGCGATGGCGCCGCCAAGCGCGGTCCACTTGCCGGGCGCGTGCGGGCGGATCAGCTTGTAGGCGAAGGTGAAGTGCATCACCACGCAGAACAGGAACCACGGGCCGATGTACTGGAAATTATCCGGCAGCCACTGACGGAAAGGCTTGAAAATAAAGGCGAAAAGGGGGTTCGAGTCGGTTGAGAAGATGGTGTTGCCGACCGGCGCGCCCAGCAGGGTTTCGTGGTTGAAGGTCGACCACGGCATGCGCCGCCAGGCGTTCCAGCCCAGCACGTGCTGACCCCAGTCATGCTCCATCAGCCAGCCGATACGTGTCGGGTTGACCACATTGACGTCGAAAAAGGCGGCGAACAGCAACAGGGGCGCGATCACGCACAGGCCGCGATGCAGTCCGGTCCAGACGGCCGGCGGCGTTTGCTTCAATTGGGCGTATAGCAGGCCGGGACGGAGCCAGTTCGGCAAGGTCATTTGTGTCTTAACTCGGATAGAAGGAAATCTTTGGCGCAACAGTCGTGCCCGTTACCGGAGCATTTGCCGTCTCCGCGTGACATTTTTGCGGCGGAACCGGCGCTTCAGACGGCAATTTTTTGCGTCGTAATCATAGCAAAAATCACGCTGTTCACAAGCGTGTGATCGGTGACTTTTTGTTACGAGGTTGAGATGCGGAATTGGGATGGGTCAGATGACACCGGAGACCAGCGCCGCCGGCGGCAGGGCCTCGCTGGAAGCCGTGGCGGCGGAAAGGGCCAGCTTGCGGCGATAATCCTCAAGTGAGCCATGGCGCTGAAAGCCATGCATGTTAAAGGCGTTTACATTCAGTTCGAAATGGATCGCCTGGTCTTCGGCGGAAAGGGCCTCGAAGAAGGCCTGCTGCGCCTGGGCGGGCGAGCTATGCCCCTGCACAGCGGTGCGGATCGCCTCGGCCTCGTCGTGCTGGATGGCGGCTTCGCGCTGGCCGAGGTCGCTTTCATCCGTCAGCTGATGGAACAGGCGGGCATTTTTCGAGTCGATGCCGCGCAGGGCGCCGCGTGCCGCCAGACCGCGCAGGGCCTGCATCGCCTTCAGGCGCCGGTCGAGCTGATTGCCGGCTTCGGCGCTGGCCAGAAAGGCGGTCAGGCTGTTGAACTGCGCCTGATTGAGCGAAAAGGCGGTGGCGTAACGGTCCTGTGGCAGGCGGTCGGGCGCCGAGGTGACCGGCTGCACGCGCAGTGGCGGCAGGGACGCATTGATGGACGGGATCGGGGTAACTTCCATGGCCGGGCCTCCAGTGCGAAAAAGGCGGACGTTTTTCACGTCCGCCCTTCACATTAGGTAGTCAGGCTTAAGGGCTTGTTAAGACCCTCGAAAAAACGAATCAGGCGTATTCCTGAATTGGCTTGACGTCGAGCTGGTCGCTCGCGCCGTTGGCGATGGCGCGGGTGGCCGCCACAGCGCCGGAAGCCGTGGTGTAGTAGGGGATCTTCATCATCAGGGTGGTGCGGCGGATCGAGAATGAATCCGACAGCGACTGCTTGCCCTCGGTGGTGTTGAACACCAGGTCAATCTCGCCGTTCTTGATGGCGTCCAGGATATTCGGACGGCCTTCCAGCACCTTCTTGACCGCCTCGACCTCAAGGCCGTGGCTCTTCAGGTAGTCGGCGGTGCCGCCGGTGGCGACGATCTTGAAGCCCAGGCCGATCAGGGTGCGGACGGAGTCGAGGATGACCGGCTTGTCCATGTCCTTGACTGACACGAATACCTTGCCCGAAGTCGGCAGCTTCACGCCGGAGCCGAGTTGCGACTTGGCGAAGGCGCGCGAGAAGGCATCGATCATGTCTTCGTCGTCGCGCGCCCAGTCGAGGCCCATGACCTCGCCGGTCGAGCGCATTTCCGGCCCCAGGACCGTATCGACATTGGCAAAACGGGCGAACGGGAAGACGGCTTCCTTGACCGCGACATGACGGTAATCACGCGGCTTCAGATCGAAGGACGACAGAGACACACCCGCCATGACCTTGGCGGCGATACCGGCCAGCGGCTGGCCCAGGGTCTTGGCGACGAAGGGCACGGTGCGCGAGGCGCGCGGATTGACTTCCAGCACGAAGATCTGCGGATTATCCGAATAGGGGTGCAGGATGGCGAACTGGACGTTCATCAGGCCGCGGACCTTCAGCGCCCGGGCCAGTTCGATGGTCTGGCGCTCCAGTTCCTTCACCGTTTCCGGCTTCAGCGAGAAGGGCGGCAGCGAACAGGCGGAGTCGCCGGAGTGAACGCCGGCTTCCTCGATATGCTCCATAATGCCGGCCACGAAGACGCCGGACTCGTCGGCCAGGGCATCGGCATCGACCTCGATGGCGGCCGACAGGTACTGGTCGATCAGGACCGGGCTGTCGCCGGAAACCTGCACGGCCTCGCGCACGTAACGGGTCAGTTGCTCGTCATCGCGGATGATCTCCATGGCGCGGCCGCCCAGCACGTAGGACGGACGGATGACGATCGGGTAGCCGACCTCGTGCGCCGCCTTGAAGGCTTCTTCCGGCGTGCGGGCGATGGCGTTGACCGGTTGGGTCAGGTTGATGTCGCGCAGCAGGTGCTGGAAGCGCTCGCGGTCCTCGGCCAGGTCGATGGCGTCCGGCGTGGTGCCGAGGATGGGGATGCCCTCGTCCTCCAGCGCCTGGGCCAGCTTCAGCGGGGTCTGGCCGCCGAACTGCACGACGACGCCCTTGAGGTCGCCCTTCGATTGCTCGACATGGATCAGCTCCAGCACGTCTTCGGCCGTCAGCGGCTCGAAATAGAGGCGGTCGGAGGTGTCGTAGTCGGTCGAGACGGTTTCCGGGTTGCAGTTGACCATGATGGTCTCGTAGCCGTCCTCGCGCATGGCGAGCGCGGCGTGCACGCAGCAGTAGTCGAACTCGATGCCCTGGCCGATGCGGTTGGGGCCGCCGCCCAGCACCATGATTTTCTTCTTGCCCGTGGGCGCGGCCTCGCACTCCTCGTCGTAGGTCGAGTACATGTAGGCGGTGTTGGTGGCGAACTCGGCCGCGCAGGTGTCCACGCGCTTATAGACGGGGCGCACGTTCAGGGCGCGACGGGCTTCGCGCACGGCCTTCTCGGTGGTTTTGAGCAGCTTGGCCAGGCGCCGGTCGGAGAAGCCCTTTTTCTTGAGCGTGCGCAGCGTGCCCGCATCCAGCGCGGCCAAGGCGCCCTCGCCTTTCTCGTCGGCCAGCCTGTCCAGGTCGAGTTCGATCTTCACGATCTCCTCGATCTGCACCAGGAACCACTTGTCGATCTTGGTGAGGTCGTGCACCTCGTCCACGCTCAGGCCCATGGCGAAGGCATCGCCCACGTACCAGATGCGCTCGGGGCCGGGCTCGCCCAGTTCCTTCTCCAGCACCTCGCGGTCCTGGGTCTTCTCGTTCATGCCGTCCACGCCCACTTCCAGGCCGCGCAGGGCCTTCTGGAAGCTTTCCTGGAAGGTGCGGCCCATCGCCATCACCTCGCCCACCGACTTCATCTGCGTGGTCAGGCGCGCGTCGGCCTGCGGGAACTTCTCGAAGGCGAAGCGCGGGATCTTGGTGACCACGTAGTCGATGGCCGGCTCGAAACTGGCCGGGGTCCTGCCGCCGGTGATCTCGTTGCGCAGTTCGTCCAGGGTGTAGCCCACCGCCAGCTTGGCGGCGACCTTGGCGATCGGGAAGCCGGTGGCCTTGGAGGCCAGCGCCGAGGAGCGCGACACGCGCGGGTTCATCTCGATGACGACGAGGCGGCCGTCGGCCGGGTTGACGGCGAACTGCACGTTGGAGCCGCCGGTCTCGACGCCGATCTCGCGCAGCACCGCCAGCGAGGCGTCGCGCATGATCTGGTATTCCTTGTCGGTCAGGGTCAGGGCCGGGGCGACGGTGATCGAGTCGCCGGTGTGGACGCCCATCGGGTCGACGTTCTCGATCGAGCAGACGATGATGCAGTTGTCGGCGGTGTCGCGCACCACCTCCATCTCGTATTCCTTCCAGCCGACGATCGATTCCTCGATCAGCACTTCGCTGGTAGGGGAAAGGTCGAGGCCGCGCTCGACGATTTCCTTGAATTCTTCCTGGTTGTAGGCAATGCCGCCGCCGGTGCCGGCCAGGGTGAACGACGGACGGATGACCGCCGGCAGGCCGCCGATGGCTTCGAGACCAGCCACAGCCTCGTCCCAGGTGTGGGCCACGGCCGACTTGGCCGATTCAAGGCCCAGCTTGTCCATGGCGTCGCGGAACTTCTGGCGGTCTTCGGCCTTGTCGATGACCTCGGCCTTGGCGCCGATCATCTCGACATTGTACTTGGCCAGCACACCGGCGTTTTCCAGCGAGAGCGCCGTGTTCAGCGCGGTCTGGCCGCCCATGGTGGGGAGCAGCGCGTCCGGGCGCTCCCTGGCGATGATCTTCTCGACGAATTCCGGGGTGATCGGCTCGATATAGGTAGCATCGGCGATGTTCGGATCGGTCATGATCGTCGCCGGGTTCGAATTGACCAGGATGATGCGGTAACCTTCCTCGCGCAAAGCCTTACAGGCTTGCACGCCGGAATAATCGAACTCACAGGCCTGACCGATCACAATAGGGCCTGCGCCGATAATGAGAATGGACTTGATATCTGTGCGTTTGGGCATCTCGGTCTTTCGTACACAAGGCGCAGGCTTAAGGGCTTGCGCAAGATTAGAGCGGGCTGTGGGTCCACAGTCCGGTTAAAAAAATCGCGCCGCTGCGGGCGCTGCATGTTTTATGGCTAAGCGGGTGCTTTAGAGCCTATGCTCCCGCGTTGCAACCCTTGATTCACGAATCTTAAGCCGATCAGCTCGATGTGAAGACATGTAATAACAGGAAACATGGCAGCCTGTGCTGATGCAGCAATTCAACACCTCAGGCTGGAATGGTTAACGCAGACTGGTACATCTTAAGGATTAGTGTTAAGGAAACCGGGTGTCCACACGTGGAGGCACTTGAAAACGGTTTAGAGTCTTCTGGGGGAGGCTCTAAAGGGGGCCGCATGAAACTGGTTGCTGTACCTGTACTAAGTGCGTGTGTTTGCCTGTTCATGACCCTGCCCGCGGTGGCAGCGCAGGGCGCACGTATGTGCGGTGCCGGCGCCATTCGGGCAGCGGCGGCAAAACAGGTGGCGCCTAACCTTGTCGGCTGCCGGTATGATGCCGTGGCCGTGCCGCTGGCGCAGTATTTTTCCATTTTTCCCTCCCTCACCAAGACGGCAGGTGAGAAAGCGTCCAGCACCATTTTGCAGCAGGCGCCGGCGGCCGGCGAACCCTTGGGAGCCGGCGGGCAATTGGCCCTTCAGGTGTCGGTAGGGCCGGCGGGAATGCCGACAGCGGCGCCCCTGACCCAACCACAGGTAATAGCAGCGCCGGTAGCGAACCCAACCGTCCCTGATACGGTGGCCGATACCGAGACTGTCCCGCCGGCGGCCGTCTACCAGGCGCCATCGTCTGAAGTACAGACGTCGAAATCCACTGCCCAACCGTTACTGCCGGCCTATCTGCTGCGGCCAGGCCTGATATGGGCCTGGGTTGGCATCATTGCGGCGGGGGTGGTGGTGGTTCTGATATGGCGGGCACGCCGTCCGCGTTATGGCGGTGGATATGACCGGGTGCCGCAGGTCAGTGCCCGCTTTGTCTTCGGGCCCAGCCGTCTGAGCGCCAGCGGACCGCTGGTATTGAAAAGCGGGGGGGAAACATGACCGCGACAACCGAGACTGCGTCAGAAGTCCTGTGGTTTGACGACCTGATCGACCGGGAAACCCGCGCCGATATCGAAAAACAGGTGGTCGAAACGGCAGACAAGGACCGTCGGCTGCGCGACCTGATCCTGACAACGCCGATCCTGCGCAGCGCAATCCTGAGGGCGGTGACGGCGGCCCTGCATTTCGATCCGCTGGTCCTGTTGGCCGATGGTTGGTGTACGGCCAGGGATATCCGCGCCGCCTGCCGCGAAGCGGGCAAGAGCGAGGCGCTGGTGGTGCTCAGGCTGTCGTCTCACCGCATCGAGCGCGATATCCGCCCGGCCATCAAGGTCAGTACCGGTGCGGAGAAGAGCTTCGAACTCGATGTCGGCCTTGGACTGGCCGGCACGTTTGACGGGATTGCCCTGACGGTTCGGGACAACCGGCTGGAATCGGTCGGCGAAGGCACCTGCGATCTGGCCCTGCTGATCCGCGTGGGCGGGCGTACGGTGATCAGCAAGGATATCCGGACAATAGACCTGCCGGCGGAATACCGCTTCGCCCAGCCTCTGGCTTTACGTTAGTTCGGGACGTCAGGCCGAAACCTTGGCGTCGCGCATGTTCTGGGCGAAGCGCTCGAACAGATAGAGCGAATCGACCGGGCCGGGCGAGGCTTCCGGGTGGTGCTGCACCGAGAAGACCGGCTTGCCGGTCATGGCGATGCCGCAGTTGGAACCATCGAACAGCGAGACGTGCGTCTCGACCACGCCTTCCGGCAGGCTGTCGCGATCGATGGCGAAGCCGTGGTTCATCGAGACAATCTCGACCTTGTTGGTGGTCTCGTCCTTGACCGGATGGTTGGCGCCGTGGTGGCCCTGGCTCATCTTGATGGTCTTGGCGCCCAGGGCGATGCCGAGCATCTGGTGACCGAGGCAGATGCCGAAGACCGGCACACCCGATTTCACAATCGCCTGGATGACTGGCACGGCATATTCACCGGTGGCGGCGGGATCGCCGGGGCCGTTCGACAGAAGGACACCGTCCGGCTTGCGGGCGAGAATCTCTTCGGCAGAGGTCTTGGCGGGCACGATCTGCACCTCGGCGCCGATATCGACCAGGGCGCGCAGGATGTTCTGCTTGACGCCGTAATCGATGACCACGACCTTGAATTCCTTTTTGGTGCCGTCGCTGAAACCGGTGGGCCATTGCCACAGGTCGGTGGTGTAGGCGGCGGCTTGCGCCACCGTGGCGTCGATGGCGAGATCGAGGCCGCCCAGGCCCTTCCACTCGCGCGCCTTGGCCTTCAGGGCTTCGAGATCGAAGACGCCGGAAGGCGAGTGGGCGATGACGCCATGCGGCATGCCGTTTTCGCGGATCTTCTTGGTCAGCGAGCGCGTATCGATGCCGGAAATGCCGACGACGCCGCGCTGGACCAGCCAGTCATTGAAGCTCATATCCGAGCGCCAGTTGGCCGGCGGGGTCGGGGCGTCGCGGAAGATGGCGCCCTTGGCGGCGCGCTTCGGGTCATTGCCCAGTTGCTCGACATCGTCCGAGTTGACGCCGACATTGCCGACGTGCGGGAAGGTGAAGGCGACGATCTGCTCCATATAGGAAGGGTCGGTCAGGATTTCCTGATAGCCGGTCATGGCCGTGTTGAAGCAGACCTCGCCCAGGGCGTCGCCCGTCGCGCCGCAGCCCAGGCCCTGATAGACCGTGCCGTCCGAAAGGACCAATACGCCCGTGCAACCTTCCAGCAGTTCAGTTGTCATGGGGTATCATCTCCTTTGAAAAATTACTGCAAGCGCCACCCGGCGCGCAAACGGCGGGACACATAGGGGGCGAGGGCCGAAAGGTCAATTGTTAACACGGAAAATAACATCACGATTCCGCGTCTTTTGTTAGCAGATGTGTAACACGGCATTGACCGCTTAGACTCGAATAGGGTCTAAGGTGGAAATGGAAAGTGTTGCCATATCTCTGTTTCTGCTGCTGGCGGTCGTGGTCAGCGGCTGGTTGTCGCGCCTGTCGCCGATCTCTCTGCCGACGCCGGTGGTGCAGATTGCCCTGGGCGCGGTGATTGCCCTCTCTACTGGTGCGGCGGTCGATCTGCAGCCGGATGTTTTCTTCCTGCTGTTCCTGCCGCCGCTGCTTTTCTATGACGGCTGGAAGATCCCGAAAGAGGGCCTATTCCGCGACAAGGGCACCATTTTGCAGCTGGCACTGGGACTGGTTGTTTTTACCGTCATCGGCCTTGGCCTGCTGATCCACTGGCTGATACCCCTGATGCCCCTGGCGGCCGCCTTTGCGCTGGCCGCCATCGTTTCCCCCACCGATCCGATCGCCGTATCGGCTATCGCCACGCGCGTGCCGATCCCCAAGCGCCTGATGCACATTCTTGAAGGCGAGGCCTTGCTGAACGATGCGTCCGGCCTGGTGTGCATGCGTTTTGCCGTGGCCGCCGTGGTAACGGGCAGTTTTTCGCTGGTCAGCGCGGTCGGCACTTTCCTGTGGCTGGCGATCGGCGGTCTGGCCATCGGTATTGTTGTCACCTTTGCCGTGACGCGCCTGAAGGGCATTATTACGCGCCGGATCGGCGAGGAGGCGGGTTCGCAGGTGCTGATCAGCCTGCTGATCCCCTTCGGTGCCTATCTGCTGGCCGAACGTCTGCACTGTTCAGGCATTCTGGCCGCGGTCGCTGCTGGCATCACCATGAGCTATGCCGAGCAGAGTGGCCAGGCCCTCGCCGATACGCGCGTCCGTCGCAACGCCGTCTGGGACATGATTCAGTTCACCGCCAATGGTATCATCTTCGTGCTGCTGGGCGAACAATTGCCGAGCATAGCCTCGCGCGCCGCTCATGTGGTCCAGTTTACCGGACATACCGACCCGCTGTGGCTGATTGTTTATGTGGCCGCCATCAGCTTCGCCCTGATCGCCCTGCGCTTTCTGTGGGTGTGGGTGGCCTTGCGCTTTACGCTGTTTCGGGCGGCGCGAAAGGGGCAGGCGGTGCAGCGGCCGAGCCTGCGCCTGATCGCCGCTACCTCGCTGGCCGGTGTGCGCGGTGCCATAACGCTGGCGGGCGTTCTGACCATTCCGTTTGTGGTCTCCGATGGCACCGCCTTCCCGTCGCGCAACCTGATCATCTTCCTGGCGGCTTCGGTGATCGTGGTCTCCCTGCTGCTGGCCAGTGTCGGCCTGCCGTTCCTGCTGAAAGACCTGAAGCTGCCGCCGGAGCCGAAGATGCAGGCCGAGGAAGACAAGGCCCGCGCCGCCGGCGCCGAGGCCGCCATCGAGGCCATCGAGCAACTTCAGAAAGCCATGAAGATCGGCAAGAACGACACGGAACTCTATGCCGAGGCGAGCGCGCGCGTCATGGAGATCTACCGGCGGCGGATCGATAGTCAGGGACTGCACGGGGAAGCGGCCAAGCACCTGCGCCGGCTGGAAAAGATCGAGCGCGACCTGCGCCTGGCGGGAATCCGGGCCGAGCGCGAGGTCTTTTACGAACTGAGCCGTGCGCACGAACTCTCCGATGAAACGGCGCGCAAGCTGGTGCGTGAGGCGGACCTGCTGGAGGCCCGCCTGACCGGAAGCTAGGCGTCCAGCGTACCGAGAAGGGCCTCCAGTTGCTCGAACTGTTCGCCAAATCCGCTTGTGGCGCCGGATACCATGGCCTCGTCGAGGGCGTCCTTGGTGGGGTATAGATCGCGCCAGACGACCAGGGTCCGCCCGTCGCGTTCCTCGAAGGTGACGGTGGTGACAGCCCCCTCGCCATCGCCTTCCTCGTTGGTCCAGACGATCCGCGCATTTGGCACAACGTCGAGATACTTGCCGAAGAACGCCATCGGTTGTTCCATGGAGGGGTGACTGATCACCAGGCGATAGCCGCCGCCGGTCCGGACATCCATTTCACAGGACAGTATGGTCATGCCGAATGATTTTGGCGTCCACCACCGCCTGAACAGTTCCGGATCGCTCCACGCCTTGAATACGATATGCGCCGGGCCGTTGACGGTGCGCGTGATGACGAACTCACGATCAGAGGTGCGTTCCGCTGTTGTGGGGTTATTTTCCGTTTGGCTCATTGGCTTTCTCCCTTTGTTTCAATTCTTCGACAATCTCGTCCAGCGCGTCGAACCGTTCGGCCCAAAGCTGCTGATATCTTTCGATCCACGCCGCCTCTTCCGCCATCCGGCGCCGGCCCAGTTTGCAGGTGCGCACGCGCCCGACCTTTTTCGTGACGACAAGGCCGGCCGCCTCCAGAACGCTGACATGCTTCTTCATGCCCGTCAGGGTCATGTGAAACCGGTCGGCCAGATCGGTGATTGAGGCATCCGACCGACCAAGCTGCTCCAGCACACCGCGCCGGGTAGGGTCCGAAAGCGCGGCGAATGAGGCATCGAGAGGGGCTATATACTGAACCATTTGGTTCAGTATATAGCTTAAGAGGGGCCGGCAGGCAAGTGGGGGCAGAACTTTCGCCGCCGTACCTGTGGCAGCTTCGGCAAGGCCCAACACGGAAAGCACGGAAGCCGCGCAAGCGCGGGCACGGAAAGGCACGGAAATATGAGTGTGCCGCACTTTACTCGCCCGAAGGGCATGCAGTCGCTTAAAGAGTTCGGCTAATGACGTTTCGCGCCGAAATTACCCCGCAAGGCATTTCCGTACCTTTCCGCGTCGCTGCCTGAAGGGCAGCGTATCCGTGCTTTCCGTGTTACGCCTTCCTTTCCTACCGCACCGTCGTCCACGGCCGGCTGAGCAGGTCGGCGCAGGTGATCAGCCCGACCAGCGAATAGGTCTGAGGGAAATTGCCCCACAGTTCGCCGGTTTCGACCTGAACATCTTCCGACAGCAGGCCGGAATGGGTGCGGCGGGCCAGCATGGCTTCGAAGAGGTCTCGCGCCTCCTCGGTGCGCCCTTGCAGGTGCAGGGCTTCGATGTACCAGAAAGTGCAGAAGTTGAAGGCGGTTTCCGGCGCACCGAAATCGTCCGGCTCGACATAGCGGTAGAAGTTGTCGCCCTTGCGCAGCTGCCGTTCGCATTCCTTGAAGGTGGCGATGCAACGGGGATCGTCGGCCGGCAGGAAGCCCAGCTCGAACAGTTGCAGAAGGCTGGCATCGACCTCTTCGCCGCCGAAGGAGCCGGCAAAGATACCCAGTTTCTCGTTCCACGCCTTCTCTTCGATGGCCTTCCGGATAATGCCGGCGCGCTCGCTCCAGAAGGCGCTGCGTTCGTTCAGCCCCAGCGATACAGCCACATTGGCCAGCCGGTCGCAGGCCGCCCAGCACAGGAGCGCCGAATAGGTATGGACGCGGGCAATGGTGCGAAATTCCCATAGCCCGGCATCGGGCTTGTCATAGACGGCGAAGGCGCGCTCTCCCACCTTTTCCAGTGTGTGAAAATCGGCCTCGGTGCCGACGCGCAGGAAGCGGGCATCGAAGAAGGATTGGGTCAACGGCAGGACCATCTGGCCATAGACATCGTGCTGGTGATGTTCATAGGCCTGGTTGCCGACGCGCACCGGGCCCATGCCGCGATAGCCTGTCATATCGGGGGCGATGCGCTCGGTCAGGTCGCTTTGCAGGGACACACTATAGAGTGGCTGGACATGGCCGCCGGCCGACTGGTCGGTCAGGTTGCGCAGGTAGACGAGATAGCTTTCCAGCATGTCGGCGGCGCCCAGCCGGTTCAGCGCCCGCACTACATAATAGGCGTCGCGTATCCAGCAGTAGCGGTAATCCCAGTTGCGGCCGGTATTGGCGGCTTCCGGGATCGAGGTGGTCATGGCGGCCACGATGGCGCCGGTATCATCGTATGAACAGAGCTTGAGCGTGATGGCGGCGCGGATCACCGCTTCTTGCCACTCCAGCGGAATGGTCAGGGTGCGCACCCAGCCCTGCCAGTAGGCGATGGTGGCGCGCAGCATGTGCTCGGCATCGGTCAAAACCTCGTTCGGATAGGGTTCGTCCGGCCCTAGGTGAAAGCCGAGCGGGCCTTCCAGCCGGAAGGTCTGGTCTTCGCGCAGGTAGGTCAGGGGGGCATTGGTGGTCAGGCGCATAACGGCCGGACCGCATTCATAACGGATATGGCTGGAGCCATAGGTGGCCTCACCGAGGTCACGCCCCCAGTGGCCGGTCGGGATCATGCGGACGCGGATACGCGGTGTGCCGGAAACCGGCCGGATCAGGCGGTAAAAGGCCCAGGGCTTGTAGGTGCGGTTGAGGTGGTGCAGGCGCGGGGCGAAGTCGATGATCTCGACTACGGCGCCATGGGCATCGCGCATTTCGGTCCGCAACACGGCGGTGTTGCGGATGTATTCTTGCGTGGTCTCGGTGACGTCGGCCATCTCCACTGACCAGAAGCCGGCATTTTCGCTGCCACCGCATGAGGGTTCGAGCAGGGCGGAAAAGACCGGTTCGCCGTCGATTCGCGGATAGCAGGCCCAGACAAAACGGCCATCGCGGTCGATCAGGGCGGTGGCGGCGCAGTTACCGATGGGGGCGAGGTCGAGATTGGGCTGTTCAGGCACGAGAGCACTTTCCGAAAAGTGTGACGCACTTTTCGGATTAAAAAGTGCGGTTAAGCAAAGAATTCAGAGCGCCGATCTGACGCAGTCAGACCGGAAAACGCTCTGAATGACTCCGGACAATATATCTTGATGCGCGAACGCACGTGCGCAGTGATCACGAAATCTCTCATAATCGATCACAGAAACGCGAGGTCGGTTGAAAAGAGTTTGTTGCGAGTGCTAGGTTGATAATCGCAAGGCTGTACGGCCTCAAGACGAAAATATTGTCTTTATGGAAATTTTATTTTCCATCTTAATCTCAATAATCTCAATAAATATTCTGATTTTGTCACAATTGAGGCTGGGCTGTACTTTAAAAACGATGTTCGGTGAGGTGTCTTTGCCGTGTCTGTCGTGATCTGTGAAGTGGAACGGGCAAATGAAATCTATGGTAACTGGCGGCAGCCTCAGGGTTCCGGGCGCATGATGGTTGACGCCCTGAGCCGCTATCGGCTGGATGATATCTCCCTGTTTCTCGATCTCGACGGTACGCTTGCCCCCTTTACGGACCTGCCGGAAGAGGTGGGGCCGGATATCGCCCGCAATGCGCTGATCCGTAATCTGGCCCTGCGCCTCCAGGGCCGTCTGGCGGTGGTCAGCGGCCGGCCGATCGCCGATATCGACCGTATTCTGGAAGGCGTGATACCGGCGGTGGCCGGCAGCCACGGCCTGCAGCGGCGCGACGCCCGTCTGGATCTGATCGTGGCGCCGGTCCATTCCGGCGTGGCGCAGGCGAAGCAGGAAATCGCCGCCTTCGTGCGCAGATATCCGGAGCTGCATGTCGAGGAAAAGCCTCTGAGCGTGGCCCTGCATTATCGTCTCGAACCCACCCTGAAGCCGGTGGTCGAGGTCTTCGCCGAAGACCTGGCGCGACGCACCGGCCTGAAACTGCAACGCGGTATCATGGTGGTCGAATTCCTGACGCCGGGCATGGACAAGGGCCGGGCGGTGCGCGCCTTCATGGTCGAACCGCCCTTCGCCGGCACGATCCCTGTTTTTGTCGGCGACGACCTGACCGACGAGGACGGCTTTCGCGTTGTGCGCAGTTTCGGCGGCATAGGGGTTCTGGTCGGAGCTTTGCGCGAAACCTTCGCCGATTATCGTCTGGGCAATGTGGAAGCTGTCCATCACTGGCTCGAACGCGGGCTGCAAACCCAATATCTTGAACTGGAGACCGCCATTGAGCCGTCTTATCGTCGTATCTAACCGCGTCAATCCGCCGGCCGATCCGGGGGTCGGCACCGCCGGTGGTCTGGCCATGGCGCTCTCCGCCGCGCTGCGCGAGGACAAGGGGCTGTGGTTCGGCTGGAGCGGTCAAACCGTCGAGACCTATACCGGCCAGATGTCGATGCAGGTGGTGGGCGGTGTGACCGTGGCCCTGCTCGATCTCGATGCCCAGGACGAGCAGGAATATTACAACGGCTATGCCAACCGCACCCTGTGGCCGCTGTTCCACTATCGGCCGGATCTGGTGAACTACGAGCGCAGCTTCGATGAGGGCTATGAGCGGGTCAACACGCGCTTTGCCGAAACTCTGCTGCCGCTGGTCGGGCCGGACGACATCATCTGGGTGCAGGATTATCACCTGATCCCGCTGGGCCGCGAACTGCGCAAACGCGGCGTGAAGAACCGCATCGGCTTCTTCCTGCATATCCCCTGGCCGGCGCGGCGCATCCTTTCCACCCTGCCGCGCCATGCTGAACTGGTCGAAGCCATGTTCAGCTACGATCTGGTCGGTTTCCAGACCGAAGACGATGCCGAGGCCTTCACGGATTATGCGCTGCATGATGCTTCGGCCAGTCTTGAAAAGGACGGTGTCGTGCGCGCCTATGGCCGCCAGACGCGCGTCCGGGCCTTCCCGATCGGTATCGATGCCACGGATTTCGAAGCCACGCTGAAAAGCGAGCGTGCCGAGCTGTTCTACAAGACTATGCTGAAAAGCCAGGGCGGCCGCAAGATGCTGCTGGGCGTCGACCGGCTCGACTATTCCAAGGGACTGGAGGAGCGCTTCACGGCGTATGAGACCCTGCTGGCTAATAATCCCGGCATGCACGGCCATCTCTTCCTGTTGCAGATCGCCACGCGCTCACGCGATGAGGTCGACGCCTATCAGGATCTGCGCGGTCGATTGGACAACCTCTCTGGCAAGATCAATGGCGCCTATGCCACGGTCGATTGGGTGCCGCTGCGTTATGTCAACCGCGCCTACCGCCGCGATGAGCTGGCCGGCATCTATCGCGCCGCCGATATCGGTCTGGTAACGCCCCTGCGCGACGGCATGAACCTGGTCGCCAAGGAATATGTGGCGGCGCAGGACCCGAACAATCCCGGCGTGCTGGTGCTGTCGCAGTTTGCTGGCGCCGCCGAGCAGATGAAGGACGCGCTGATCGTCAATCCGCTCAGCCGGGAGGATGTCTCCGAGGCCGTGCACCGTGGCCTGTCCATGCCGCTGAAGGAACGCAAGCGCCGCTGGGAATCCCTGATGGAGAACGTACGCACAAATGACGTATCGCGCTGGCGGGATGATTTCGTCGCCTGCCTGAAAACGCCGATCCCGGAACTGGCGGAAGCGGAGTAGCGGCAGTTATTTCGCGGTGGCGCGCAGACCATAAGGACCATCGACGATTTCATGGCCGCGGCGGGTCAGTTTCACCTTGCCGTAGCTTTCGGACATATCGAGCACCTTGGTCGTGCCGCCATTGCCCTTCCAGCTCCAGGTGATCCAGCCGATTTTCTGCGCCTGCGCCACCTGCATCAGGTGCAGGTGATCGACGGCGCTGCCGTCCTCGACCAGTTCGCGGTCGCCGAATTCGCCGAGCAGAAAGGGCACGCCTTGCTGGCGCAGGGCGGCGATATTCTGGTCGATTTTTTCCGGGGAATTCCATGGCTTGTTATAGGCATGAACCGAGACGATCAGGTTGTGCAGCGGATCGAGCGCCTGCAGGGTCTTGCCGCGCCCTTCGAGGAAACTGCCGGGCGCCTGCCCGCAATCGGCGGCGTCGATCACGATGGGGGCGCGAAAACCCCGTGCGCGCATGGCGTGGATCAGATCGGTATAGGTCGCCATATAGCTGGCGTAATTGTCTTTCGAACTGCCCCATTCATTAGCGATATTGAGCATCAGGTAAGGCTGGTACTTGCGCTGATTGAGTACATCGGCCCAGCGGGTCAGCCACAGGTCGCCGGTATCCTTGCGCAGACGGGCGCTGTCGGTGCCGCAGGTGATATCCTGCTCCCAGTAGAAAACCATGACCGGAATCTTATGCTTGACGGCGGCGTCGAGCGCTTTTTTCAGGTCCTTCGCCGAGGTGTCGCGGCGCAACTGCAGGCGGATGATATTGGCGCCTGTCGAGGCGATGGCGCCGATGGCCGGGCGGGCGGCTTTCGGGTTGTCGCCATATTGCAGATTGATGCCGCGGGCGATGAAGGGCGCGCCCTCGGGCGTCAGGATATCCGGGCCTTGTGTGTGGAAAACCGCCGCCGGGGCGCGGTGCAGGGCGTCATAGGCCGATTGCACGGTGGAACAACCCGTCAGAACCAGCGTTAAGCCAATAGCTGCCGCAGCTTTTACCCACGATTTCACGCGCATTTATCCTCACTCCGCACCCAAAGGCAAAAAATGGCAGCAAAGCCTTGCCAATTGCCTAATCGCGCAGGAGAACGAATCCCTGTTAATATGTGTGAATTGCCAATATCCAATGTGCTGGCGGAGAGCTTATATATAGGCCGTGCGGTTTAACGATCATTTTCTTGAAGAGCTGAAAACACGCCTGCGACCCTCCGAGGTCATAGGCAAGAGCGTAAAGCTGCGCAAGAATGGCCGCGAATGGGTGGGCCTGTCGCCGTTCAGCAAGGAAAAGACGCCGTCCTTCTACGTCAATGACGAGAAGCGCTTCTATCATGACTTCTCGTCGGGCAAGCACGGCGACATCATCTCCTTTTTGCAGGAAACCGAGCGCCTGAGCTTCAACGAGGCGGTGGAGAAACTGGCTTCCGAGGCCGGTATGGCGCTTCCGGTCGATACCCCCCAGGCCAAGGCCGCCGAAATGAAGCGCCGGTCCCTGACCGACTGGATGGACCTGGCGCAGAAATGGTTCGTGGCGCGTTTGCAGGACAAGACGCCGGCCGCTCAGAATGCCCGCGACTATCTTGAACGGCGCGGGCTTTCCAAAGAAGATATTGTCACCTTCGGCCTGGGCTATGCTCCGCGTGACCGCACGGCGCTCAAGGATGCGCTGGTGCAGCGCGGCGCCAAGGTCTCCGAACTGGTCGAATGCGGCCTGCTGATCGAGGTCGAGAACGGTTCGGCCCCCTATGACCGGTTTCGCGACCGTCTGATGTTTCCCATCGAGGACCAGCGCGGCATTGTCGTCTCCTTCGGCGGACGGGCGCTCAATCCGGACGACAAGGCGAAATATCTCAACGGGCCGGAAACCACCCTGTTCCACAAGGGGCAGATGCTGTTCGGCCTGCCCAAGGCGCTGAAACTGCTGGGCGCCGAGGAAACCCACGCCGAACTGGTGGTGGTCGAAGGTTATATGGACGTCATCGCCTGCCAGCGCGCCCATGTGGCGGCCGTGGCGCCTCTGGGAACGGCTCTGACCGAGGAGCAGATCGATATCCTGTGGCGACGCCACCCGGAGCCGACCCTGTGCTTCGATGGCGACAAGGCCGGGCAACGCGCCGCTTCGCGCGCGCTCGACCGCGCCCTGCCAAAGCTCAAGCCCGGCCGCTCGTTCAAGGTCTGCCTGATCACTGGCGGCAAGGACCCGGACGATGTGCTGCGTGACAAGGGGGCGCTCGCCCTGCGCGAGGCGCTGAAGGAGACGCGGCCGTTCGTCGAGGTGCTGTTCCAGCGCGAGGCCGAAGCCGCGCCGCTCGATACCCCGGAGCGCAAGGCCGGCTTCAAGAAGCGCCTGCGCGCCCTGGCCGCCCAGATCGAGGACAAGGATCTGGCGGAAGCTTACCGCCAGGACCTGCTCGAACGCTATGATGGCTTGGTGGCGCCGCCGCGTCAGGCCAATACCGGGGCAAAAACGCCATTCGTTCCCAATCAGGGGGGCAGTCAAGGCGCGGGGCCGCGCAAGCCCTGGCAGCCTGGCCAGAAACGCGAACTCTATATCCCGCCGGCCATGGAGGAATCCAAGCGTGCGGCGGTTACGCTCTCCGCCGCGCTCGACCCGACCTCGGCCGGCCTGGCGCAAGGGTTGATCGACAATCCCGACTGGATGCTGGACCAGGTCGAGGGGCTGGAGGCCTATGGATTTGGCGACGAGGCGTTGAGCCCGCTGGCAAATGCGCTCATAGCGCTCAGTTTTCAACACGAAGGGCTTGACAGGCAGGCATTGAGTCGCCATCTGCAAAAGCAAGGACTTGGTGCATTGTTAAGCGAGATACAGAAGGCGGCCCTAAAGAGCGGCGCGCCATTCCTCTCACCGGACATATCTTCAGCTGATGCCCATTCCCGCTGGTTACAGGCGTTCAACGCGGTCTCGCGTTTGACGGCCTTGGATCGTGCTCTGAATTCGGCCCGCGAGCAGGTGGGGACAGAATTTTTTTCACGGCTCAAGCTCGAACGCGATGCCCTGCGGAAGTCCTTGAGAAGCGGACAAATCTGGCAGGACGGCAGCGAAGGCTCAACCTAAAAAACATGACAAGTCATGTGGTTAAGCATTCGTTCAGACTGTTCTTTATAAGACACATGAGCGGCACCTGGCTTTTCAGGCTCGTTGCGGAGACCCATATGAGTGTGACAAAATGAGCACGACTACAGACAAACCTGAAAATGAGGCTTCGTCCGACGGTCCCTTGCTCGACCTGACCGATTCCGCGGTCAAGAAATTCATCAAGGCGGCCAAGGCGCGCGGCTACGTCACCATGGACGAGCTGAACAAGGTGCTGCCGTCGGAAGAATTCACCTCCGAGCAGATCGAAGACACCCTGGCCATGCTCACCGAGATGGGCGTGAATGTTATCGAGTCCGAGGAAGAGGCGTCTGAGGGCGGCGAAGTCGTCGTCCGTGAGGAAGCCGGCGCGGTGGTGGAAACCACCAAGACCTCGAACTATGACCGCACCGACGATCCCGTGCGCATGTATCTGCGCGAAATGGGATCGGTCGAACTGCTTAGCCGCGAGGGCGAAATCGCCATCGCCAAGCGCATCGAGGCCGGCCGTGACACCATGATCCGCGGCCTGTGCGAATCGGCCCTGACCTTCGAAGCCATCATGATCTGGCGCGAAGAACTCGGTTCCGGCCGTATCCTGTTGCGTGAAATTATCGATCTGGAAGGCACCTATGGCGGCGCCGGTCAGGACGGTCCGCCGCCGGGCGCACTCGGCGAAGACGGCGAGGAGGGCGAGGAAGAAGTGATCCAGCCCGGACCGCGCCCGCAGCGCTTTGTGCCGCCGGTCATCAAGATTCCCGATCCGGAGCCGGTCAAGCCCGAGCCCAAGCCGGAATCAAAAGCGCTGTCCGAAAAAGTCGTCGAGCCTAAAAAGGCCAAGAGCGGCGATGACGACGACGATGACGATTACGTCCCGATGGACGAGGAAGAGAAGAAGCCCGAGCCTGAGGAAGAGGAAGAGGACGATTTCGACGATGGCGCCGGCCCGTCGGTTTCGGCCATGGAATCGGAGCTGCGCGAAGGCGTAATGGCGACGCTCGACGCCATTGCCGGCGAATTCGAGACCTATCGCCACACGCAGGAAAAGATGCTGACCGCCAAGTTGGAGGGTCTGCCCCTCGATCCGGCGGACAAGGCAGCTTACGACGAGGTGACGGCGACGATCACCCGCCATCTGAAGACTCTGAAGCTCAACAACCAGCGTATCGAGGCCCTGGTCGAGCAGCTTTACACCATCAACAAGAAGCTGATGGGGCTGGAAGGCCGCCTGCTGCGCCTGGCCGATAGCTACGGCATTTCGCGAACGGAATTCCTGAGCGCCTATTATTCGCGTGAACTCGACCCCTCCTGGGGCGACAAGGTGCGCGACATGGGCATCCGCTGGCAGAAATTCATCGATAATGATAGCACGGCGGTCAACCGTATCCGTGGCGAGGTCACCCAGCTGGCCACCGATATGGGCGTGGCGGTGGATGACTTCCGCCGTATCGTCGGCACGGTGCAGAAGGGCGAGCGCGAAGCCCGCCAGGCCAAGACGGAAATGGTCGAGGCCAATCTGCGTCTCGTCATCTCGATTGCCAAGAAGTACACCAATCGCGGCCTGCAGTTCCTCGATCTGATCCAGGAAGGCAATATCGGCCTGATGAAGGCGGTCGACAAGTTCGAGTATCGCCGCGGCTACAAGTTCTCGACCTACGCCACCTGGTGGATTCGTCAGGCGATCACGCGCTCCATCGCCGATCAGGCCCGCACCATCCGTATCCCGGTGCACATGATCGAGACGATCAACAAGATCGTCCGCACCTCGCGCCAGATGCTGCACGAAATCGGCCGCGAGCCGACGCCGGAAGAACTGGCCGAAAAGCTGGCCATGCCGCTGGAAAAGGTGCGCAAGGTTCTGAAGATCGCCAAGGAACCGATCTCGCTCGAAACGCCGATCGGCGACGAAGAGGATTCGCACCTCGGCGACTTCATCGAGGACAAGAACGCTGTCCTGCCGATCGATGCGGCCATCCAGTCCAACCTGCGCGAAACCACCACGCGGGTCCTGGCCTCGCTGACCCCGCGTGAGGAACGCGTCCTGCGGATGCGCTTCGGCATCGGCATGAACACCGACCACACGCTGGAAGAAGTCGGCCAG
>NZ_JASGFK010000005.1:0-236358 GCF_047605585.1 Asticcacaulis sp. | reverse complement strand
CAACTGTCTCCGCTGCGCCTGAAGCGGCTGTGTCCACTATCGGCGCAACTGTTGGTACGGTCGAGGCCACTGTGGCTCCGGTGGTTGCCGGTGCCGAGGCAACCGTTACGCCTGTTGTCCAGGGTGTCATCAATACCGCCGCCGGCGTTGTTAACGAGGCAACGGCTGTCGTTGCAGCCGCTCCTGAAGCTGTGGCCAATACAGCTTCCGATGTGGCCCATGCCGCCGTATCCACTGTCGCCGCCGCGCCTGAGGCTGTTGTCTCTACGGCAGCTGCCGCTGTTGGGGCTGTCGAAGCAACGGTTGCACCCGTGGTTCAAGGCGCGATTAACACGGCTTCTGATGTGGTTCATGCGGCTGTGTCTACCGTTGCTACTGCGCCTGAAGCAGCCGTGTCTACTATCGGCGCAACGGTTGGCACGGTCGAGGCCACTGTGGCTCCGGTGGTTGCCGGTGCCGAGGCAACTGTTACCCCGGTCGTCCAGGGTGTCATCAACACCGCTGCCAGCGTTGTTAACGAGGCAACGGCTGTCGTTGCAGCCGCTCCTGAAGCTGTGGCCAGCACAGCTTCCGATGTGACCCATGCGGCCGTCTCGACTGTTGTTGGCACTGTAGGTGCAGTGGAAGCGACGGTTACACCTGTTGTCCAGGGTACGATCAATACTGCTTCCGATATAACTCATGCCGCTGTGTCCACTGTCGCCGCTGTGCCCGAGGCTGCTGTCTCTACGGCCGCTGCCGCTGTTGGCACGGTCGAAGCGACGGTTGCGCCCGTGGTTCAGGGTGCGATCAATACCGTTGCCGATGTTGTCCAGGGCGCCATCAACACGGCTTCCGATGTGACTCATGCGGCTGTGTCTACTGTTGTTGCTGCGCCTGAAGCGGCTGTGTCCACTATCGCCGCAACGGTTGGCGCGGTCGAGGCGACCGTGGCGCCCGTCGTCACTGCCGTTGAAGCCACCGTCACACCTGTTGTCCAGGGCGCGATCAATACCGCTGCCGATGTTGTCCAGGGCGCCGTGACCACGGTTGCCGCCGCACCTGAGGCGGTGGTAAGCACGGTGACGAGCGTCGTTCCGGCGGTTGTCAGCACGGTCGAAGCGGTCGCCACGCCGGTGGTCCAGAATACCATCAATACGGCGGCCAGTGTCGTAAATGGCGCGGCGGCTGTCGTCGCCACGGCGCCAGAAGTCGTTGTCACCACAGTCGCTGCCGCTGTTACGACGGCCGCTGCGGCCACATCGGACCTGGCGGCTTCGGTGGCCGCTACGCACGATACGACCTCCAGCATCATCAGCTCGGCAGCCAGCACGCTGCAGGGTGTTGTCACCGCTGTCGCCACGCCGGTGGTTTCAACCCTGGCGGCGGTTGCGACCACGCCGGTCGCGACCACCGTGGCCACTGTGGTCGATACGACTCACGATATTGTGACCACGGCGGTAACCACGCCTGTCACGACGGCGGTTTCCACTACCGCCTCCCTGTCGGCGGGTGTCTCGACGACATCGGCAGCCGCCACCGTGGCGGCTGTTACCTCGACCGTCGCCGACACCACCCATGCCGTGACCTCAACGGTCGCCACGGCCGCAACCCCTGTCACCAGCACGGTTTCGGCGGCCACAACGGCTGTTCACGATGTTGTTTCGGCGGCGGCGACCGCGGTGACGACACCGGTCACGACGGTGGTGACAACCGTCGCCATGCCCGTCACTACGGCGGTTTCCGGCGTTAGCAGTCTGCTGGGTTCGCTGTCCGCCACCACCACTGCCACCGTGACCACCGCGACGGCCACGGCCGATCACGCAACGACCTCGACAGCGTCGACCGGATCAACCGCGGGTTCATCAACTGTTAGTAGTTCGAGTGTTACGGTATCGTTACCTGCGGTCGTTCACGTCGATCCGGCAGTCACGGTGCCGACGCCTGCTGTTCACCATGGGCTATGGTTCTAAACATATGTAGATAGTATCATGATAGCAAAACTACCGGAAACTGCCTTTCATTCACCGGGATTGGGTTATAAACTCAATAGATTCGATGTTTTGATCGTGTCTCTGGTTATAAACCTGCTTACGCTATCTTTATCGATATTCTCTCTACAAATTTATGACCGGATTCTGGTCTATCATAATCTGGGCACGCTCAATATTCTCTTCATCAGTGTCGTGATCGCGGCGCTGGTGGAGGCGGGCCTGAGAATCATGCGCTCCCATGCCATGAACTGGGCCGCTGCGGCCTTCGAACACACGGTATCCGCGAATGCGGTGCGCCATACGCTGGACCTGGCGGGCAAGGGCCGCGCCCGCAGCATCGGCGACTATCTCAATACCATTTCCTCCGTCGCCAAGATCCGCGATTTCTATTCCGGACAGGCTTTGACGACCCTGATCGACCTGCCGTTCGTCTTCATCTTCCTGTGGCTCATCTATGTCTTTGCCGGCCCGCTGGTCCTGGCGCCGCTGGCGGTCCTGTGCCTGATGACGGCCCTGGCCATTATCCTGGGCGTGCGGCTGAAGCACGAGCTGATGCGCCGTAATGAGGCCGATGATAATCGCTACGACTTCCTCATCAATACGCTGAACGGCACCCACACCATCAAGGCTTTCGGTCTCGAAACCTTCTTCGAGCGCCGCTACGAAACCCATCAGGCGCGCTCCACTGAAGCCAATTTCGAGGTCGCGGCCCTGAGCGCCGAGGTCTATGACCAGTCCGTCATCTCCTCCCATATCATGATGATCGTGGTCGCCGTGGCCGGTGCGCCGCTGCTGGTCTCCGGCCAGATTACGCTGGGCGCCCTGGCGGCGTGCGTCATGTTGTCCTCCCGCATCATGCAGCCGGTGCAGCGCGCCATGGCCTACTGGACCCGGTTCCAGGATATCGGCCTGGCGCACAAGAAACTCAGCGATCACTTCCAGTCTCCCCAGTCGTCTCCCCAGATTACGCGCCAAAGCATCGCGCCGCAGACACGGGAAGGCCGCATCGCGCTCAGTAACGTCTCCTTCGCCTATGCCGACGGTGAGAAGCTGCTCGATAATGTCACGCTCAGCCTGGCGCCGGGCGAGGTCATCTCGATCTCCGGCGAGCACGGCACCGGCAAGCAGACCCTGCTCAAGCTGGTGGCCGGTCTCTTTCCGCCGAGCAGCGGCACGGTCGAGGTGGATGGCATCAATCCGCACCTCTATTCGTCCGAGGAGCTGGTCAGCCATATCGGCTACGTGTCGCACGATGGCGTGATCTTCCGGGGCACGGTCTACGAAAACCTGTCGCGCTTCGGTCGGGTCGGCGATGAGCGCGTCAAGGAAATGTCCGAACTGCTGGGCCTCGATGCCGAAATCGCCGCCATGCCGGCGGGTTACGATACGGCGCTCGAAGGCGGTAACTCCGATGCCCTCTCGCCGGGCCTGCGCCAGCGTATCGCCATCGCGCGCGTCCTGGCCTCCAAGCCGCGCGTTCTGCTGTTCTACAACGCGGACAAGGCCCTGGATAAGGAAGGCTACAACTACGTCTACCGGCTGATGGGACGCCTGCGCGGACGGGTGACCATGGTGCTGGTGACCAACGACCATAACATCATCCATCTGGCGGACACCCATTATGAGCTGCGCAAGGGCCAGCTTATCTCCCTGGGCGTGGGCGATGACAGCAAACTGTACAATATCCTGCCGTATCAGGAGGTCCGCCTGTGAGTTTCGAAGGTTTTCGCTTCAAGGCCAGGGATGCCGGCATTACCCCCGACCCCGTGATTCCCGCCTTCACGATCCAGGAAGAACTCCTGCGCGCCTATGGCCTTGAGGGCGACCCCCAGCGGATCGCCGAGGCCCTGGCCTGGAACCAGCCGAAAATGGAGCTGGTCGATGTGCTGAATTTCATGGCCCGCCTGGGCTTTACCGGCGCGCCGCTGAAGGTTTCCCGCCGCGAGATCGATCGCCGCCTGCTGCCCTGCGTTTTCGTCGACAGGAAGGGCGAGATTTCAGTCGTCACCACGCCCGAAAAGGACCTGCGCCAGGGCACGGCCTATATCTTCAGCAAGGTCAATCCGGGGGATTCGAAGGCCGAGCAGGAAGCCCTGTCTATCGCGGGTAAGGGCTGGTTCTTCACCGTTCTGCAGCGCTTCCGCTATCTATTCGCCAAGGTCACGGCCCTGAGCCTGGCCATCAATTTCATCGGTCTGGGCCTGCCGATCTTCCTGATGATCATCTTCGATCGCGCGGCGCAGATCACCACGGTCAACACCATCTTCGTCATGGGGGCAGGGGCCGCCATCGCCATCTGGATCGAGTTCCACCTGCGCAATCTGCGCTCGAAGCGGCTGGCCTGGTTCGCGGCCCGCATCGACCACATGGCCTCCAACCGCGTCCTGTCGCGCCTGCTGCAATTGCCGGCGCACGCCATCGAAACGGCGCCGGTGACCTCGCAGGTGGCGCGGCTGCGCGCCTTCGATTCGATCCGCGAATTCTTCAACGGCCCGCTGTTCCTGACCCTGCTTGAAATCCCGTTCACCAGCGTCGGCTTTGTCGCGCTTGTGGTCCTGACCGGCTGGCTGGCCCTTGTGCCCGCCACCCTGCTGGTGGTCTATGCCGGCATCGCCGTCTATTTCCGCCCGCGACTGAAGCTCTCCATGTTCGAGATGGCGAAGGCCCGTTCCAAGTGCCAGTCGAACCATATCGAACTGTTCGAGAAGCAGGACGCCCTGCGCCTCAACGGCATGAGCGAAATCTGGCATGACCAGTACCGCGAGATCTCCGCCGAATCCTCGCTGACCCTATTCAAGGGCCAGTTCCTGTCGCAGATCGTCGAAACCCTGGTCTATTCCCTGACCATCATCGCGGCCTCGGCCCTGATCTATCTCGGCGTCGATCGCTGCTGGCACGGCCATATGTCCGGCGGTGCGCTATTCGCCGCCATGATGCTGTTCTGGCGCTTTATCGGCCCGTGGCAGACTGTGGTCAGCTCCATGCCGCGCTTCGAGCAGCTGCAGCAGTCCATCGAGCAGGTCAATCGCCTGATGACGATCCAGACCGAGCGCGAACTGTCGCCGTCTTTGGCGCGTCCCGGCCGCGTCGCAGGGTCGATTACCGTGTCCAAGGTCGGCCTGCGCTATACCAAGGATAACGATCCGGTCTTTGTCGGCCTCGATTTCAATGCTCAGCCCGGCGAGATGATCGCCATTTCGGGCGGCAACGGTTCCGGCAAGTCGACCGTGCTCAAGCTGGTCATGGGGCTTTACCGCCCGCAGGCCGGCGCGGTCTATATCGATGGTGCCGACATGCGTCAGTTCGATCCGATCCTGATGCGTCAGGGTCTGGCCTATATTCCGCAAATTCCGGAACTGTTTATCGGCACCATCGCCGAAAACCTGAGACTGGCGCGCCCCTACGCCACCGAACGTCAGCTGTGGGACGCGCTGGAAATGGCCGACGCCAAGACCGCGGTCATGGCCCTGCCGCAGATGCTGGACAGCCCCGGCCATGCCCTGTCCTCGGCCCTGTCGCACCAGCTGATCCTGGCGCGCGCCTATCTCAAGGATGCCGATGTGCTCCTGATCGACGAACTGCCCTATGCGCTGCTCAACAGCCACGCCGGCAAGATGTTCATCGACCGCATCAAGTCCTGGAAGGGCCGCAAGACCATCCTCATGGTGACGCACCGTGACGATTACATCCGCATGGCCGATCGCGCGCTGGGCCTGATTGCCCCCGATCGCTTCGTCTTCGGCAATCCCGAGCAAGTGGTGAAGATCATGCGCGACGAAACCTATTCTCAAACCGCGAGCAAAATCCAATGAGTATCAGTTCCCTGATTGGCTCTATCAATCCGTTCACCGTCATGACGGGTAACCAGGCCTCGCCCGCCAAGGCGAAGCGCACCTCGATACGACTTGAGAAACGCGAAGCGCAGCTACAGTTCCTGCGCCAGTCGACCCGGCTGGAGGAATCGACCGCGCCGCATCTGGTGCGCACCACCATGATCCTGCTGTCCGTGGCCGTGCTGGGCTTCATCGCCTGGATGTGCTTCGCCAATGTCGAGGAGGTGACCTCCGCGCCGGGTGAGGTCTATCCCACCGGCTTCTCGCGTGTCGTGCAGCATTTCGACGGCGGCATCGTGAAGGAAATCCTGGTCAGCGACGGCTCGGCCGTCGTGCCGGGTCAGCCCCTGCTGGTCCTGGATGGCGCCGGCGCCCAGGAAGATCTGAGCCGGGCCACCATCGAACTGCGCGGCCTGCAGCGCACGGAAAGCACCTCGCGCAAAATGTTCGCCATCCAGCAGACCCTGAAGGATCAGGGCGTGTCGTCGGAAGTCCAATACCTGGCCGCCCGCCAGAGCCTCGATGAAGTCGAAAACCAGCTCAGTCAGCAGCAGCAGGTGGTCATGCGCCTGCGCGCCAAGGTCGACCGCCTGGTCGTCCACGCGCCCTATGCCGGCGTCGTCAAGGGTCTCAAGCTGAACACCATTGGCGAAGTCGTCGCGCCGGGCGATCCGCTGATGGAAATCGTGCCGACCCATGACACTTTGGTTGTAGAGGCGCGCATCTCGCCGGTCGATATCGGCCGCATCACGCCGGGCGAATCTGTCAAGCTGAAGGTCAGCTCGTTTGATTTCGGCCGCTACGGCACCATCACCGGCCGCATCGACAGCATTTCAGCCACTACCTTTACGCCCACGACCGGCGGCGAGGCCTATTACCGCGCACGCATCCTGCTCGACAAAGACTATGTCGGCAAGAATACGGCGCACAAGGTGCGTCCGGGCATGACCGTGATCGCCGGCATCATCACCGGCAAGAAAACCGTGATGGCCTACCTCATGAAGCCGATGCAGAGAGCTTTTGAAAACTCACTCACTGAACCTTAAGCTTTTTTGTTTATCATAACAGCCATCGATTGTGACCCTGGTGAGGTGTTCGACAATCCGTTCATGACCTAAGCCTTTAATTTCATCGGAAACTGAGATGCCGCAAAATCTGGCCAACGCCGCGTACGATACGGTCGAAACCCGTATGCAATCGATTTCCAACGCCTTCAAAGCGGCGCCCCTGATCCTGGCCGTCGATGATGACCGCGTCACGCGCATGACCCTGACCGCCATGCTGGAGGAACTCGGTTACCAGGTGATCGAGGCCGAGAACGGTCAGCAGGCACTGGACATCCTGATGCAGCGCCATTTCGAGATCGATACGATCCTGCTCGATCGCGAAATGCCGGTCATGGATGGTTTGCAGCTGGTCTCCCGTATGAAGGAGACGCGCGAACTGAAGTCGATGCCGGTGATCATGCAAACCGGTTCCGATCGCCCCGATCAGGTCAAGCAGGGCATCGACGCGGGCGTCTTCTACTACCTGACCAAACCGGTCAATGCCGATGTGCTGAAGTCGGTCCTGCTGGCCGCGATCCGCGATTCGCAGCAAAAGCGCCTGCTGGCGAGCGAGCTCAACAAGCATCGCACCAGCTTCAACCTGATCGAATCCAGCGCCTTCCGCCTGAAGACCATTGCCGAGGCGGAAAACCTGTCGGTTTTCCTGGCCAACTGCTTCCCGGCGCCGGAGCGCGCCATCGCCGGCCTGGCCGAGCTGCTCGTCAATGCCGTCGAGCACGGCAATCTGGAGATCGGCTATGCCACGAAAAGCCAGCTGATCGCGCAGGGCACCTGGGCGGCCGAAATTGAGTCGCGCCTGGCCATGCCCCAGTTCAGCCAGCGCCATGTCGACGTCTTCTACAAGCGCGCGCCGGAAGGCTTCTATGTCGTGATCCGCGACCAGGGCCGGGGCTTCGACTGGAAGAATTACCTGTTCATCGATCCGGCACGGGCGATGGATAACCACGGACGCGGCATCGCGCAGGCCAATGCCCTGAGCTTCGATCGTCTGGGCTACAATGAAGCCGGTAACGAAGTGACGGCCTTCTGTAGCCAGGAAAAAAGCCTGGACTGGTAAGGTAGCGCCAAGATGACAAGGCATCGCCTGTTTCTGCTGGTCCTGTTCACGCTGTTCATCATGCCGATCTGCGCGGCTGTGGGCCTGCTCCAGCACCACTTCACCGGGGAAGAGGCGTATACGCGGCGTGAACGCGATGGCCTGACCTATGTGACGGCGTTGGGTAACGTCATGTACAGGGCGCAGATCTACACCGATGCCTTGTCCGGACCGCAAACACAGTCTGACAGGCTGCCAAAGGCCCAGGCCCTGTTAAATGAGCTCCAGCATGTAGACGCACTGGAGAACAATGGCGCCACGGAAGACGATCAGAAACAGTGGAAAAGCCTTCGGGCTCGGTTGGTCGATTATGCCTCGACACTTTCAGCACCGACCGCAGATCAGGATAAACTGCTGCATGATCTGAAGCTGTTTATGCGGGACGTCGCCACCGATTCTCACCTGACGGCCGATCCTGAAGTTGAAAGTTATGCGATCGCCAGTCTTATCGTTGTCAATATTCCGGACGCGCTCGACCGCCTGCATCGCCTGCAGCGGTTATTGGCGCAGAAACCTTCAAATGACGATGAGCGTTTGGCTTTGCGCGAGGCTGTGCAGGATGTCGGCGCCGGACTGAACGTTGTCCAGGAGCGCTATCAATATCCGCTTTATACTCTGGAGCGTCTGCCCCGGACGTCTCAAGCAGCGGCTGTCGAAAAACAACTGAACACCATAGGTAAGATGGATGATTTGATCCGTGAACTGGAGCGCGATGCGCAACAACCGGTTCAGACAGTGAATTTCGATCGTGCCAGGGAACTGACCGAGGCGTCACTGAATGCCAATGTTGCCGCTGTTCGGGCTTATAGCGTACGCCTGGATCATGTGATCAAGGTTCGGTACGCCGCTCAAAGAATTGCCCGGCTTCTTACAGTCAGCATGCTGCTGCTGGCACTGGCTGCTTCGGTAAGCGCGATCCTCTATTTCTGGCGCGCTTCGATCCGAAATGAGGAATTCAAGTCGGCGATGCAGGTGCGTTCGATTCTGAACGCTACCGTCGAGGCCATCTTCACGGTCGATGGTGATGGGGTGATCGTCACGATGAATTCGGCCGCCGAACGCCTGTTCGGGCTCTCCGAATCTTCTCTTATCGGCAAGCCGCTGACCAGCCTGATCCTGGCGGAGCACGTACCGCATTACCTGATGGTCATGGCCAGTTTCGTCACCGGCCAGACAGGGCTGAATGAGCAGACCGTCGAGGTGCATGCCCTGAAGTTCGGCGGCGATCCGTTCCCGGTCGAATTCGGCGTCGGCTGTTTCGACAGCGATAACCGGCGGCTCTACGTCGTGTCGGCCAGCGACATGACCGAAAAACGCCGCCTCTATGCCGATCTCACCGGGCAGATGACAGCCATCAACAAGACCCAGGCTGTCGTCGAATACGATCTCGACGGGCGGATATTGGCAGCCAACAGCAATTTCCTCGCCCTCTTCGGTTATGAACTGTCCGATATTCTCGGTTGCCACCATCACATGTTCGTCGATGCCAAGGAGATGCACTCCCTGGAATATCGTCTCTTCTGGGAGCACCTGAGCGAGGGCTCGCCTCAGGCTGGTGAATTCAAGCGCTTCGATCGCAACGGCAATGTCGTCTGGATACAGGCGGCCTACAATCCCGTCTTCGACAGCTTCGGCAATGTGCTCAAGGTCGTCAATTTCGCCACCAATATCACCGATCGCAAGCGCGCGGAAAACTCGCTGGTCCTGTTCGCCGAGCAATTGTCGGCAAGTAACCTGGAACTGGAGGCTTCGCGCGCCTCGGCCGAGCGGGCGAACCGCATGAAGTCGGAATTCCTGGCCACGATGAGCCATGAAATCCGCACGCCGATGAACGGCATTATCGGCATGACCGAGCTTCTGCTGGAATCTCAACTTGGGCGCCGCCAGCAGGAATTCGCCCAGACCGTGATGATGTCGGCGGAATCCCTGCTGTCGATCATCAACGATATCCTGGACTTCTCCAAGATCGAGGCCGGCCGGCTGGAGCTTGAGGAAATTCCCTTCAATCTGCGCGACATCATGGAAGGCGTCACCGAGCTGATGGCCGTCAAGGCCAAGGAAAAGGCCCTGGAACTCCTGATGCGCTATGCGCCCTCTGCCGACGAACAGTTCATGGGCGATCCGGTACGCGTGCGCCAGATCGTCACCAATCTCGTCAGCAACGCTATCAAGTTCACCGCCACGGGTCGGATACTGGTCGAGGTCGATCAGCTGGAAACCGATAATCCCGATATCGCGCGCCTGAGCATTTCTGTGGCCGATTCCGGCATCGGCATCGCACCGCACGTCCAGTCCCGGCTGTTCGAGAAGTTCACCCAGGCCGATTCCTCGACCACCCGCAAATACGGCGGCACTGGTCTCGGCCTGGCCATCTGCCGCGAGCTGGTGGAGATGATGGGCGGTACCATCGGTGTCGAAAGCCAGGTCGGCAAGGGGGCTGTCTTCACCTTCACCATCGATCTGCCGCGTAATGCCAAACTGCTGGCGGTTCCGGATGAGATCGCCATCGATCACCTGGCGGGTGTGCGTATCCTGGTGGTCGACGATGTCGCCGACAATGCCCGCATCATTGCCGAACAGCTGGAAGCTCTTGGCATGGAGGTCCTGACCTGCCTGGACCCGCACAAGGCGGTTGATATCCTGATCGAGCAGAAGGCCCAGGGCACCCCCTGCCAGATGGCGCTGATCGACTACATCATGCCGGGTATGAATGGTGAGGAACTGGCGCGGCTCATCAAGGCGCCGGGCTCTACCGTCAAGAACACGGCGCTGGTCATCATGACCTCTGCCGGCGGATTTGGTTTCGCCAAGCGCATGGCCAGCTGCGGCATGTCGGCCTACCTGTCCAAACCCGTCTACAGCCGCCAGCTGCGCGAAACCCTCGCCACCGTCTGGTACTGCTGGGAAAACGGCGAACACGATGGACTTGTGACGGTCGAAAACCTGCGCACCCGTCTCAAGGCGGAAAACCTGACGCGCTTCGAGGGCGCGAAAATCCTGGTCGCCGAGGACAATCGCATCAACCAGGGCTTTGCCACGGAAGTGCTTGAAGGCCTCGGTGTCGAGGTCAGTATCGCGCCTAATGGCGCCGAAGCGCTGAACATGATGCGGCTTCAGGATTTCGACCTCATTCTTATGGATTGCCAGATGCCGGTCATGGACGGTTTTGCGGCGGCGGAAGCCATCGCCCGCCAGGTCCGCGAAGGCAAGACGAAGGACCTGCCGGTCGTGGCCCTGACGGCCTCCGATCTCAAGGGCGATCGCGAACGCTGCCTGGCGTCGGGCATGTGCGATTACGTGACCAAGCCGATGCGCAAGGTTGATCTGGTCCACGTCCTGACCAAGTGGCTGCCGCGCCACCTGGTCCAGCAGCCCGATCTGGCCGCTTCGCAGGAAGCCTCGGCGGAGGCGGAGCGTTTCCCCAGCGCCCGTATCCTGCTGGTCGAGGACAATCGTATCAATCGCGAGTTCGCGCTCGAAATCTTTTCCAGCCTGGAATGCGATGTCCAGATTGCTGAAAACGGGCGCATAGCGGTTGAAAAGGTCCGCACGAACAGCTTCGACATGATTTTTATGGATTGCCAGATGCCGGAAATGGATGGTTACGAAGCGACGGCCATCATTCGTGAACTGATCTCCGAGGGTGCAGTCGATACCCTGCCGATTGTCGCTCTCACGGCCAATGCCATGATCGGCGATCGCGAGAAATGCCTGAGCGTCGGCATGGACGACTTCATCACGAAGCCGGTCAAGAAGTCACAGCTGGTCGAGGCGCTGAACACCTGGCTGCCGCCGCAGCGCAAGCTCTCCGCCCCGCGCCAGTCGACCCGCAGGGCGGCCACGCTGGAAGCGCATTCGCTCGATATGCTGCGCAACAGCCTGGGTGACTCTTTCGCGGCCTATGTCTGCCTGTTCTTCAAGGAATGCGACGAGCGGTTTGCCTCTATTCGCAAGGTGATGGTGGCCAAGGGGCCCGCCGCAGACATGCTGATCGATATCCAGGCCCTGCAGGCTCATGCCCCCTTCTTCGGCGCCACCGCCTTCGTCAATACGGCGCACCAGCTGATGCAGGCCGCCGCCCAGCATGCCGCCGCCGGCCGCAACTGCGAGACCCTGACCCCGCAGATCGACAGCCTGCTTACTGACTGGGATGAACTGTCCGATGCCCTCGATGCGCTGATCACGGACGAGGATCTGGATGTCCCGCAAATGAAGACCGCCGCCAGAGGACTAGGATGATGCGTATTTATATCAGAGGGGCCGCCCTGTCGGCTCTGCTCGCCCTGACGGCCTGCCAGACCGCGCCCGTCGCCTATCAGAAGCCGGCGCTCGAAGCTCCGGCCGTCTGGCATGCGGCGCCAGACGCCCCCTCGAAGGTGGCGGCGCGTTCGGACTGGTGGACGGATTGGCACGATCCGGTCGCCGATCAGCTGATGTCGGCGGCACTGGCGCAGAACCTCGACGTCAAGGTGGCCATGGCGCGGGTCGATGAGGCGCGTTCGCTCAGCAAGATCAACGATGTGCGTTACAAGCCCAGCCTGTACCTGAATGGCAGCGGCGCTGTGACGGCCGGGCAGAAGGCGATGGGCGGCCTCAATGATGGCGATGCGCGTCTCGGTGCGGGCGTCGGCGGCAATTGGGATATCGACCTCTATGGCCTGCAGAAACTCGAATCCCAGCTGGGTCAGGCCGGCCTGAATGCGGCGGATGCGCAGTATCGCGGCGCGATCAACTCTCTGCTGGGCGAGGTGGCGATTGCCTATATCGACCTGCGTGAGCAGCAGAGGATATATGCCCTGCTGCAGAAGAATATCGAGCTGCAAAGTGAAACCCTGCGCGTCGTCAAGATTCAGACCGCCGCCGGTGCCGGTGTCCAGCTCGATGTCCTGCGTGCTTCCGCCCAGGTGGAAACGACCAGATCGCAGCTGCCAAGTGTCCGCGCCGCCATCCAGATCGACTGCAACCGTATCGCGGTCCTGCTGGGGGAGGCGCCGGGTGCCCGCGATGCCCTGCTGATGCCGGACCGCGACATGCCGGTATTCGTCACCGATACCGCCCTGAAGACGCCCGCCGAGGTGATTGCCAATCGTCCGGATGTGCAGAATGCGGAATACCAGCTGGAACAGCAGGGGCTTGCCAAAAGTATCAGCACGGCCGACCTGTTCCCGAAAATCTCTCTGTCCGGCTTCTTCGGCCTGTCCTCGTCCAGCCTGTTCGGCAGTTCGGCGCCATTGAACCTGGCGGCCAATCTCAGCCGGCCCCTGCTGGATTATGACCGCATACATAATCAGATCGATGCCCAGTCGGCGCGTCAGGAGCAGGCCTTCCTCAGCTACAAGCAGACCGTGCTGCTGGCGGTCGAAGATGTCGAACGCAGCCTTGTCGTCTATGGCGAGGAGCAGCAGCGCCTGACCACGCTCGACAATACGTCGACCATCCAGGCCGAGGCCGCACGTCAGGCGCGCCTGAAATTTCAGGCGGGCTATGCCACCTTCCTCGATGTCCTGATCGCGGAACAGCAGTTGCTGGACGCGCAGCTGTCGGCCGTCCAGTCGCGCGCGCGCCTGACCTCAGCCGGGGTCAATCTCTATACCGCGCTGGGCGCCAGCGTTGCCGACATGCCGCGGACCATGGCCAGCAGCGAAAAAGCCCCCAGTGAAAAAGCCCCCAATGAAAAAGCTAAGGCCTCGCGCCTGGCCAGCCAGTAACCTTCAAAAATGAGGATCGAGTAATGAATACAGCAGAAATTCTGGACATGGCGGCCGTCAGCGAGGCACGGGCGATGTTCAAGGCCAAGTTCCCGACCATGTGCGGCTACTATCTCGAAGACGCGGAAGGGTATGTGAACGCCATCGGCAGCGCCATTGCCTCCGGCGATGTCACCGCTATCGTCTCGCCCGCACATACGCTCAAATCATCGAGCCGCCAGATGGGTGCGGCCCTGGTATCGGGCATCGCCAAGGAGATTGAGGCGGCGGCACGCGAAGCCACCAACGGTATGCCGTGGTTTTCGGAACAGCTGGCGCGCCTCGAAGAGGCGTTTTCGCAGACCCGCGTCGCTTTTCCGACGGAATAGGTGTCAGGAAAACAGTGCGGTGCCCACGCTGGATTGCCGCACGATCAGCCGGGCCGGGAAGAGGTTCGCCGGCGTGCTTTGCCCCGCCATGCGCCGGAACAGCATCTCGACCAGCAGGTTGGCAGCCACGCCGGGGTCCTGGCGGATGGTGGTCAGGGGCGGGGAGAGGGTCTGCGCCATAGGCACATCATCAAAACCGACCAGCGCCACGGCATCGGGAATGCGCAGGCGCGCCTCGGTCAGGGCCATGCGGGCCGCGTTGGCCACGATATCCGACGCACAGAACAGGGCATCGAAGGGTTCTCCGGCCTGCAGCAGGGCCCGCACCGCCTCGTAGGCCGAGACATGTGTCAACTGGCAGGTGACCGGCGCGGTATTCATCGACAGACCCGACAGGCTGATGGCCTCGACATATCCGCGATACCGGCTTTCGACTTCCGGAGTCTTGGCCGCGGGGCCGAGGAAGCGGATGGCCTTGCGCCCAATGGAAATCAGGTGCTCGGTTGCGGTCCGCCCGGCCTGCACATTGTCGATCCCGACGGTGCAATAGGCAGATTGAGTGGCGCGTTCCCCCCAGACCACCATGGGCAGGTATTTGCTGGCGGTCTCCTGCAGCGCGGCCTGCTGCCCGCCATGGCCCAGCACGAGCAGGCCATCGAAGCGGTGCGACTGGATGAGGGATTGCAACCAGCCCTTTTGCGGAGCGTTGATCTTGCGCAGCAAAAGGTCATAGCCGCGCTGGCTGATTTCTTCGGTCAGGTGACCGATCATCTGGAGCAGCAGTGGATCGGTCAGGGACTGGCTCATCTCTGCCGGCACCGGCACGACGATGCCGATGGTCTGGGTTTTCTGGAGACGCAGGTTGCGGGCGGCGTGATTGACGGCATAGCCGTGGTTCTCGGCCAGTTCCTCGATGCGTTCGCGCAGGCGCTGCGGGATCAGACTGTTGCCGGCCAGGGCGCGGGAAACGGTGGAGACGGAAACGCCGGCCAAGGCGGCGATGTCACTCATTTTCAGGCGGGGAGATGCCGCTACCTGCTTGTCGGAAAAGGTGTCGGGCATTCATACCTGAGGGTGTAAAGGGACTGCCCGGACTATATCCGAATTCCGGTTTTTCGCAAATGCGAATATCAGAAATCAATCTGCCTTTATAAGGTAAACGCCTTGTTAATTAAGGGGAAGAGTGTCAGGAGTTGTGTCTGGGGGGCTGGCCCTTCATGACGTCGCGCACGACATCGAACAGTCCCTTGCGGTTGTGAGCGGCCGATGAAGCGGTCGATGAAGCACCAGGCCCTTCCGCCGGTGCGCCCATGCGGCGGCGCGCCAGACTCGTCGCGTCATCCATGGCCGTATAGATCCACAGGCGCCCATTGCCGCCCTGGTCGTCTATCACCGGCAGGCTTTGGCGCGCGAATATGCGGCCGTCCTTGAAATGCAGCTCATCTTCTGAGGTTTCCTGCGAGGCGTACAGGCGCTCGACCTCGCTGATAAAACTATAGGGATCGATGAGCTGGCTGGTCACATAATTCAGCAGCGCGAAATCATTCCGGTAGATCTGCAGGTCGCTGGGCACCCGCCACAGCGCCACAAACGCCTTGTTGGCGTAGCCGATGCTTCTGTCGCCGCGAATGAGCAGGAGGCCGCTTGGCAGGCTGTCAAGCAAACGCTCAAGGAAACCGGCATCTTGCTCAGGGGCAATGGGAGAGGTTGGAGGTCCGGCGGCGTCGCTCACAGGGGGGATTCCAAAAAATTGATAACGACATTATTCCAATATCGGGTAAAGGAACGGATAACTTTTTTGCACCTTGAGTTGTTTTGTTGCGCGTATCGTATGAGCGCAACGCTTTGTGTTCAAAGGCGTGGGCAAAATCTTAATCCTGAACATGTAAACCTGGGGGCGATTGCAAGGCCCGACTATGACTGAAGCATTTTTCCTGACCCATGTGGTCGATAAGGCAAATCACTGCGTTTATCTCACTGTCGTGGGGCCCATGGACTCTGCGGCCTTCATCGATCGGCAGATAGAGATACTCAAATCGCTCGAGGCCCCATGGACCTATGATCGGGTTATCGATCTGCTCGATTGCGATGGCCATGTGGCCTATGAAGATATCCTGCGTCTTGGCGAGTATTGGGCGGGCCTGCGCTTCTTCATCAAGCGCGACGTGCGCGTAGCGGTAATCACCAAAAATCCGCTCATCACGGCGCGGCTGCCGCTGGCGGATCTCCTGTTTCCCAGGCACGAAATGCGCGCCTTCCCGACGATCCAGGCTGGCACCGCCTGGCTGGTCGAGCGCGTTCAGGGCTAGAGTTTCAGGGTTTTGCGCGATCACAACCGCAAGTGATCTCGGTCTCAGCGTTCAACTACAATTTCTTAATATTTTCCACCTTAAATTGTGACAAGGGCGTCAGAATGCGTCCCATGGTAATATAATGCATTTCTATGGGGCGCGCACATCTGGCCCACACCGTGTCTTCGCGCCGCCTCAGGTTTCACCCGCCGATCCGTAAAGCCGCGTCATGCTCAAGCACAAATATTTCCCGATTGCTGTCTTCGCCATGCTGATCGTGCCGATCGTGGCCGCCGTCAGTATTTTCCTGCACGAAATCCATCGCAACATGGATTTCACGCGCACGGAGCGCGAGGGGCTGGCCTATCACAACGCGCTCGTGAACGTCTTCGCGGAGCTTGAGGAATATGCCAGCGGATCGTCGGGCACCGGCCATTACTATTCGAAAACGGAGGCCGTCGACCGGGCGACCGGCGCGGCCCTGCGCGCCAGTATCGGCAAGGTCGATGCCCTGGATGCGACGGCGGGCTATCTGGGCGTCAGGTCGCAGTGGAAGAGCATCCGCGCCGATCTCCTGGCTTACAGCCAGGCGCCGGTCATGACCGCCTCCCGGCGCGACAGGAGCCTGGACGCGCTGATGGCTTTCATGCAGGACGTCGGTACCGAGGCGCATCTGATCCAGGATCCGGATAATGAAAGTTCGGCCATCGCGCGGCTGGATATTGTCGATACGGCCGACCTCATCGATCGCCTGTATGAAATTCATCGCATCATCGAGCGCCCGACCAACTCCCTGACCGATGTCCGCAGCAAGCAGGAAGCCATTCAGGATGCCTCGTCCGGCCTGCGCGCCGCCCTGGTCCATTACCAGTATCCCCTGTCGACCCTGAGCCGCCATGCTGCCTATGCACGCACTCGCAATATCGAGCACCGCTTCGGCGTGGTCGACAAGATAAACGCATTGGCCGATGAACTCGATACCATCGCGCCTCAGGACTCAAGCATCGTGGACCTTGCTAAGGCGCGCCTGCTGCTCAACGATGCCCTTAATGCCAATATCCAGAGCGCGACGCTGTTCAATGACCATCTGAGCGATACCATAGAGACGCGTTACGATGGCCTTGTGCTGGCGCGCAACGCCACCCTGGCCTTCCTCGGCATCGCCGCCCTGGCAAGCGTGCTGACCGTCTTCCTGTTTCGCCGCGCGGCGGTCCGGCGCGAGGAATTCCTCGCCGCCCTTCAGGTGCGCGATGTGCTGGATTCGACCCTGGAGGCCATCTTCACCATAGATGAAGCCGGAATCGTGCTCAGCATGAACAGCACGGCGGAGCGCCTGTTCGGCACGACTGAGGCGGAGATGCGCAATCATCCGCTCGGCCAGCTGATCGCCAGTGACCACCTTGTACAGTACCAGCACCTGCTGACCGCCTATTTCGAGGCACCCGATGGCAAGCTGGACCAGTCGATCGAGGTTAATGCCCAGCGTCATGACGGCACGCTCTTCCCGGTGGAATTCGGTTTTGGCCGCTTCGAACGCGACGGCCGCAAGCTCTATGTCGTGTCGGTGCGCGACCAGACGGAGAAGCGCGAGCTCTATGCCGACCTGACCGGCAAGATAAACGCTATCAACATCTCCCAGGCGGTGGTCGAATTCGATCTCGAAGGCCAGGTGCTGACGGCCAATAGCAACTTCCTGAACATCTTCGGTTACGACCTGTCGGAAATCCAGGGTCACCACCACCGCATGTTCGTCGATCCGAAGGACGCACAAAGCCCGGAATACCTGCTTTTCTGGAAGAACCTCGTGGCTGGCCGCTTCCAGGCCGGCGAGTTCCAGCGCTTTGACAAGAATGGCAACGAGGTGTGGATTCAGGGCGCCTATAACCCGGTCTTCGACGCGTTCGGCAAGGTTTTCAAGATCGTCAAGTTCGCCACCAATATCACCGACCGCAAGCGCGCCGAAAACCGGCTGGCCGTTTTCGCCGAAGAACTGACGCGCAACAATGTCGAGCTGGAGGCTGCCCGCTCGACCGCCGTCCATGCCAACCGCATGAAGTCCGAATTCCTCGCGACCATGAGTCACGAGATCCGCACGCCGATGAACGGCATACTGGGCATGACCGAACTGCTGCTCGATTCGCGCCTCAATCCGCGCCAGATCGAATTCGCTCAGACGGCGATGCAGTCCGCCGAAACCCTGCTGTCCATCATCAACGATATCCTGGACTTCTCCAAGATCGAGGCCGGCAAGCTGGAAATCGAGGAGATACCGTTCAATCTCAAGACGGTGGTCGAGCAGGTCTCGGCCCTGATGGCGGTCAAGGCGCGCGAAAAGGCCATAGAGCTGGTCATGCGCTATGCGCCGCAGGCCGGCGAAAGCTTCGTCGGCGATCCGGTGCGCGTGCGCCAGATTGTGACCAACCTCCTCAGCAACGCCATCAAGTTCACTGCCGCCGGTCGCGTTCTGCTCAATGTCGAGGAACTGACGATCAGCGATCCGCGCATGTCGCGTCTGTGTATTTCCGTCGAGGACACCGGCATCGGTATTCCGGCCGACGTCCAGTCGCGCCTGTTCCAGAAATTCACCCAGGCCGATTCCTCGACGACGCGCAAATACGGCGGCACCGGTCTCGGCCTCGCCATCTGCCGCGAACTGGTGGAGATGATGGGCGGGTCGATCAAGGTCGAAAGCGAGGTCGGCAAGGGTTCGGTCTTTACCTTCACCCTGACCCTGGAAAGAAGCGTCGCCGCCCTGGCCCCGGCCGGCGATATCGATCTCGATCACCTGAAGGGCGTGCGAGTGCTCGTGGTCGACGATGTCGTCGACAATCTGCGCATCATTTCCGAACAACTGGAAGTGTTGGGCATGGAGGTTGTCACCTGCGTCGATCCGCTCAAGGCCTGCGACATGCTCCAGGTCCAGAAAAATCACGGCACGCCCTGTCAGATCGCCCTGCTCGATTATGTCATGCCGGGGCTGAATGGCGAGGAACTGGCGCGGCGCATCAAGGCCCACGACTCGACGATCAAGGATATCGCCATCGTCATCATGTCATCGGCGGGCGGCCAGACCTTCGCCCAGCGCATGGCCAGCGTCGGCATATCGGCCTATCTGTCGAAGCCGGTCTACAGCCGCCAGCTGCATGAGACGGTGAACATGGTCTGGTATGCCTGGAAGAACGGCGAGCGCGACGGCCTGGTCCGGGTCGAGAATATTCGTACCCGGATCATGGACGAAACCCTGACCCGTTTCGAAGGCGCCCGCATCCTGCTGGCGGAAGACAACCGCGTCAATCAGGGCTTTGCGGTCGAGACCATCGAAGGCCTGGGAGCCAGTGTCGAGGTGGCCGTCAATGGCGCCGAGGCGGTTGAAAAAGCCATCAGCGAACAGTTCGACCTGATCCTCATGGACTGCCAGATGCCAGTCATGAACGGCTTCGAGGCCACCAAGGCGATTAATGACCATATCCGCGAAGGCACCATTGCCGAGGTGCCGGTACTGGCCCTGACAGCGAATGACGACAAGGGCGACCGCGACCTTTGCCTGGCGGCCGGCATGCGTGATTACGTCACCAAGCCGGCGCGTCGCGCCGATCTGGTCCATGCTTTGTCGAAATGGCTCCCGGCCAGCCTGGTCCAGAAACCGGCGCCGGCCGGCGGAACCGTCATCGAGGCCGAAGAACATACCTTCCCCGGCGTGCGTATCCTGCTGGTCGAGGATAACCGGGTCAACCGCGAGTTCGCGCTGGAAATCTTCAACGGCATGGGCTGCGAGGTCCAGGTGGCCGAAAACGGCCAGGTCGCCATCGAGAAGGCGAAGCGCGAAACCTTCGACATCATCTTCATGGATTGCCAGATGCCGGTGATGGATGGCTACGAGGCGACGACGATCATCCGTGAACTGATGAAAGGTGGAGAGGTGCGCCATATCCCCATCCTGGCCCTGACGGCCAACGCCATGATCGGCGACCGGGAAAAGTGCCTCGAAGCCGGCATGGATGCCTTCATCACTAAGCCGGTCAAGAGCACCGAACTGTCGGCGGCGCTCATCCGCTGGCTGCCGGCCGACCGGATCGTCCTGGCGGCGCACAGCTCCTACGAACACCGCACCGTGGTGGACGAGGCGACCCTGCAATCGTTGCGCCTCTCGCTCGGCAAGGCCTATCCCGCCTATATCCAGTTGTTCATGCAGGATGGCGATGCGCGTCTGGCGCGGCTGCGCAGCCTGATTGAATCGAATGGTCCGGCCTCGGACCTTTTGCTGGAGATTCAGGCCCTGCAGACCCAGGCGCAGCCGTTCGGCCTGATGGCCCTGGATGTGCAGGCCGTGGAACTGAAGACCGGCGCGGGTCAATATGCCGAGGTCGACCAGGGCGTGGGCACGCTTCTGCCGCAGTTGGAAAACCTGGAGGCGGCCTGGCAACGCGCCCTGCCGCACCTGAAGGCCTCCATCGAAACCGAAGACGCCTATATAAAAGCCGCCTGATAAAATCGGCGCCTGGCGGGTTCAGGCGGCTTTTTGCAGGCTCAGAACGGCCGCCATCTTTTCATGCAGGTCGGCGGCATTGAACGGCTTGGGCAGGAATTCGTCCATGCCGGCCTCCAGACAGCGGTCGCGGTCGGCGGCCAGGGAATGGGCCGTCACGCCGATGATCGGCAGATAGGGGCGGCCTTCAACGGCCTCTTCCTCGCGGATCATGCGCGTGGCCTCGATGCCGGTAATGCCGGGCATCTGGACATCCATCAGCGCCAGGGCATAGACACCGGTCCGCGCCTTCTCAACGGCGCTCAGGCCGTTCATCGCCACCTCGACGCGATAGCCCAGCCGTTCCAGGAAGGTGGTTGCCACTAGTATGTTCGGCTCATAGTCCTCGACCAGCAGGATCGGCGGGAAGCCGGACAGATCGGTTTGCGCCAGTGTCTCCGCCTCAGCCGGGACCGGGGTCGTTTCAGCCCCATCGCTTTCAGCGCTGGCCAGCGGCAACCGGACGGTAAAGCGCGAGCCTTCGCCCGGCGTGCTTTCCGCCGTGATCGTGCCACCCATGATCTCGCACAGGGTGCGGGCGATCGAAAGCCCCAGGCCGGTGCCGCCATAGCGGCGCTTCAGCCCGGTATCGGCATCGACCGAGGGGCGAAAAAGCGTGGCGATTTTTCCCGCCGGCATGCCCACCCCGGTATCACTGACTGTGAGTGTCAGCCGACGCTGGCTATCCTCCGCAGATTCGGTCGCCACGGTGAAATGCAGGCCGCCGTCCTCGGTGAACTGGATGGCATTGCTGGCCAGCTGGTTGAGGATCTGGCCGATGCGCGCGGCATCGCCCATCAGTTGTTCGTCTTCGTCGCACAGGATTTCGACGTCGAGCGACAGGCCCTTTTCACGCGCCTGCACGGCGACATTACCCGCCACCTTCGCCACAAGCTCGGCCGGTGAAAAGGCGGCGATATCCAGGTCGATGATATGAGCTTCGATCCGCGCCGTATCGACCATGTCGCTGACCTGATGGAGCACCGATTCCGCACTCAGCAGCAGGGCGTGGAGATATTCGCCCTGCTCGTAGCTCAGGGGTTGGGTAGTGGTCAGGATATTGGCGAGTCCGACCACCGCGTTCATCGGCGCGCGGATGTTGTGGCTGAGGTGCGAGAGGAAATCGGCCTTGGAAATTTCGGCGGCCTCGGCGGCATTGCGCGCCTCGATGAGCGCCTGTTCGGCCTGGGTCCGCTGCGTCACATCCACGCCCTGCGCCAGTATGCCGCTGACCTGGCCGTCATTGCCGATGATCGGCTGGTAGACGAAATCGACATAGAGCTCGGTGGTGGCGCCGTTCAGCACGCGGTCATAGCGCGCGCTGCGGGCCGTAATGGCCTCACCGCTTTTGAACACATCGTCGAGCATGCCGAGAAAGCCCTGATCCACTGCCTCTGGGATCGCCTCGGCCACGGTCAGGCCGATCAGCTTTCGTTCACCCACCAGCGCCATATAGGCGGGATTGGCCAGCTCGAAGCGGTGTTCGGGCCCTTTCAGGAAGACCATGAAGGTCGGCGATTGATCGAACAGGCGGATGACATCCTGGCTAAACTCGGAATTCAAGTCGCTGTCTCCCTGGTGCGCGGCCATCGGACCGGTTTCCCTCGCCGAAAAGAGGAGTCCGGAATCGATTCGACAACTATAGAGACCATTTTGCAAACTAGACAATGTGAAATCCAATCCTGGGTGAAGACGGCATCAGAAGATATTCCTAAGGGTATTGGCATCGAACTTGACGCGGGCAGTGATATAGGGGCCCTGCTCGGTATAGTGGCTGCCGTCCGTATCCGGATCATGGTAGCCGGCGATGTTGTAGCCGACCGAAATCCACACATCCTTTTTCGGTGAGAAGCCGATGGAAGGGCCGTAGCTCATGGCGCTGACGCCGCTGTTATGGGCCAGCTGGCGGCTGAGCGAGAAGGCGATATCGAAGCGCTTGCCAAGCGACTTGCGGATATCGGCGCCGATGGCGTCGATAAAGCCGTCATAGGCGTCGTCGGCCAGCTTGCCGCGGATCAGCTTGGCGCCGTAATAGACCGAAGCCTCGATGCCGTGGTCGGCGGTATAGTTCAGGGCGATATTGTTGATCAGGCGCGTCGTTACCTGGTTCTCGCCGGTTGAGACCGTGATGCCGAGCACGTCTGCGTCCTTCACATCGGCATCGGCGCGGTTGTGGCGCAGTTCCAGACGTTCCAGCACCGACCAGCGGCTGTCGAGCGGACGCCAGGCCAGCGAAATATCGGCCGAGGCCAATTCGGCCTTGCGGCCTTCGCTGTCCGTCAGATGGTAGATGCGCAGCGAAGACGCCACCGTCTTGCCCTCGCCCAGCGCCCGGATCAGATTGCTCGTCAGTCCGGTGCGGTTGGAGACGTCGCTGCGGCGTACCTCGGCTCGGCCGTTCCATGACCAGTTGCTCGCGCGGTAGGTGGCGCCGAGCGTGGCGGACGTGTAATCGTAATTACCGCTGTCATTCAGGGCCTGTCCGGTGGTGATCGGCTGGAAGGGATTGACCGCGTCTTCCTTGATATGGCCGGACATCGTCTGGCTGGAATCGAGCGTCGCATCCACGGTCCAGTTCTGGCCGATGGGCAAGGATTGGTTGAGACCCATCTGGCTGAAGCTGCGGGCGCCGTTCTCCCCCAGGGCCAGTTGGTTGAGCGTGGTCATCAGCTTGGCGCCATGCCACGGAGTCAGATCGAAACCGATGCGGCTGGTATGACCGTGTAGGCCCGCACCATTGGCCACTTCATGCCCGGCGATCAGTCGTACCGAGTCAGTCAGCTTGTAGGCGGCGGCGATCGACTGGCGTACCGGGTATTCACTGTTGTCATCCGCCCCGCCGAGGGCCAGCTGAACCTGGCCGCTCAGTTGCAGTTTGTCGTGCATCAGGCTCTGGGTGCCGCCGATGCCGATGATCTGGCTCGATTGCTTGGTCGAACTGACCGCCGAGGTGGCTGTATCCGTCGTCGTATCCTGGCCCATGCCCTCGTCGGAGGCCGTGGTCGCCTCGATGAACAGGGTGCCGTTCTTGTGTCGGCGTTCCAGCTTGATATCGCCGGCGATGCGGCTTGAGGTATCGACAAGCGATTGCTGGCGCCAGGCCGAAACGCTCAGTGAGTAGATATCGGTCAGGCGTATCTGGCCATCGATGCCGAGCTTGCGCGTGCCGGCCTCGGTGATGTTCTGCTGGCCGACACCGAAGCCCTCGTCCTGCTGGCGCACATAGGCTAGCATCTGGCTGCGGGTGCCGCGATGCTCGGCCTCGATCAGAAAGGCGGTATTGTCGCCGGCGTTCCTGCGTCCGCCGCCGGCCGCTTCGGCGCGCACCTCAAGGCTCTTGCCGACCTGCGCCTTCATATCCAGACCGGCGACCGTAGCCTGGCTCTGGCTGTCGTCACGCAGGACGGTGGCGCCGATTTCAAGGCGGTCCTTTATCTTCGCCGACACCCGGCCGCCGGCCACCAGGCGCTTGTCGCCCGTACCCTCGACCTCGTAATCGACAACGATATAGATCGGGTTGAAATCGGCGTCGCGGGCCAGGACCGGCTCGCGGAAGGTCAGGGTGCCGGCGTCGGGATCGATGTCGTAATCGATATGCCGGGTCAGCAGGCGGGACTCGATGATTTTCTCCGGGCGGAAGCGGTCGCGCGTCTCCAGCGTGACCTGGTCCGAATTGGAAATCAGCCCGCCAGCGGAAAGGCGGTAGGGCCCGGACAGACCATTGCCCTGGATTTCGTCGCGCGCGTAGCGCTGGTCTGACCGGGCGGCGAAACCGGTCGCTTCGATATGCTTGCCATGGTAGCCGGCCTTCAAACCATTGAGCGTGCGGCTGAAGCGCCCCAGCTGCGTGTCCTTCAGCCCGGTTTCGAAATCGCCGAGCATGACATAGGCGTCCTTGCGCTCCAGGCGCAGGTAGAGTTTACGCGAGGTGGCGGCGTCATAGGCCTGGCGTGTGCCGTCGCCATAGACCGTGTAATATTTGTCCGGATCGATGCCCGACAGCAGGCCGCTGTCCGGATCGTAGCTGTGGTCGGAATCGTAGGCCAGGGTCAGCAGCCATTTGCCCTTGACGCGCCCTTTGGCATAAAGGCTGAGCTGGCCGCTGGTGGTGATGTCGCGATCCTTGGGCAGCCAGTAGCGGTGGGTGTTCTTGGTCAGGGTGTCGAAGCCCGCCGTGCCCTGTGCGAAACCGACGACCACCCAGTCCTTCTGGTCGGCCTCCAGCCAGGCGCGGATATCGCTCTTGCGCGTGGTCTTGTCTTGCGTCAGCTCGAAGGTGATGTGTGCCTCTCCCGCCTGAGTGGTCGGCTCCAGGGCGATGAAGGCCATGCCGTTGTCGCCGGTGATGCGCACGAAGGTGTCGGCGCGGTCGAGGCCGGAGAGCTGGCGCGACTGCTCGGCCTGCGCCGCCTGGGCAGTGCTGTAGGGCTGGTCGATGTGGAAGGCGGCCATGGCGCCGTCGCGCACCGGCTTGCCGTCGCGGTCGGTCAGGCGCACGGCAATCAGCGGACGTGTGCGGCCATCGGCCACCAGGCGCGACAGCTCCGGCACATAGGTCGCCTGCAGAGGCGTATTGGCATAGTGCACGGTGCGCGTCAGGGTCTTGACCGCCGCGCCGGAGGCATCGAGCACGCGGGCTTCCAACACATTGTCGCCCTCGACCAGCGGCAGGCCGGTCCACAGACTGACGGCCACGTCATCGCTTTTGTCGGTGCTGTCGAAGGCCAGCGGATCGGTGGGCTTGCCATTGACCGTCAGGGCCACGCGCTGGCCGGGATAGTGCTTGATGGCCACGCGCAGCGCCGGGGCGCGCGGATTGTGATCGACGTCCGGAAACAGCCAGTCTATGCCCGGCGCCTGGCCGAGTAGCCATTGCGTGCGGCCGCCGGCGGCGATGTCGCTGGCCATGACCTTGATCGGCAAGGCTTCTTCTTCGGCGGCCGCCTTGCCGGTCGCCTTCAGGCGGAAATCGACGCGCTTCAGGCTGCCGCCGTCGCCCTCGACAAAGCGCGACGTCGTGCTGCCGGCCCAGCGGGTATCGTCCTGGCAGACCACCGGGGCCCAGGCTTCGGAGAGGGCGGTGGTGTCGAGGGCGACGACATGGCGTCCCTTGCGCAGGCCTTCGAAATGGTACAGGCCGTCGCGGTCGGTCATCACATAGGTGCCATCGTCCAACAGGAGACGGACATTCGCCACGCCCTTGCCACTGTCAGAACCGCCCTCGCAGCCGCCATCGGTGACGCGGCCGACAATCGTCATGGCGTCGGTGAACAGCAGGGGCTGAATACGCACATGGGCAGAGGCCACGGCGCTGGCCGGGCCGCCCGTAATCTGGATTACGGCGCTATTGACGGCATCTCCGACCGGCGCCGCGGGCATGACTTCGACGCCATAGCGCACATCGATCGTCTGATTGGTTGCAAGGGTGGCCAGGGTAAAGGTCAGGGTGCGTCCATCCGCCGAAACCTCTGGTTCATCGACCCCGCTGGTTGTGCCGCGTTTGTAACGCAGGCCGGCCGGCAGGGTATCGGTGATGACGCTTTTCCGCGTGACGCTGATCTCGGGATTGGTGATGCTCAGGTGATAGGCGATGACATCGCCCGGTGAGGCCTCGCGCAGCGAAGCGGTCTTCTGGATCAGCAGGGCGCCGTGCGGTATCGGATCGAGCGGAATATCGACCTGGAGCGGTTCGGGCGAGCTGAGCACAAACGGTTTGCCGTAGGACGCATCGCTGATCACATAGGCGCCGCTCGACCCTGTCGGCAGGTCGGCGGGCGCTACGGTGGATGGCGCGGTATAGCCGTCCGGCGCTTTGACGATCAGGTGGTAGGTGCCCGCCTCCAGCATCGGGAAGCGATAATCGCCATCGCTGTTTTTATAAACCGTGCCGCCGGCGTCGGTCACATCCTGACCGCTGGTCACCTGTGAGGGATAAACGGTGACGCCATCGTCGCCATAGACGGCGGCGAGCTGGCCGGTGGCGTCATTGACGATGGAAACGATCGCGCCATTGATGCGATCCCCCGTGACAGAATCGAACACATGGCCGTAGGGATCGATCAGAATACTGTTTTCGCTGGGCGTCGAATAGCTGTCACCCGGAAAGCTGGCGCTGAAACGCGTATTGGCCGGGAAGACAGGCAGGCAGGCCTGGGCGTGACCGGTAGGCGCCGTCGGGTACAGACCGCCAGCAAAGATGCCAGTATTCGGCCCGGTCTCGGTCAGGATGACCGTGCCGGACTGACCCGTGGAGGCGCTGCCAATAATGGTTACAGTCTCGCGTGCAGCGGGATCGCGATTTGAGTTCGGCGCCTGAAGGACCACCGCCATATCCGGATCGGTCGCATCGCTGTCCTCGGACATGGTGGCCAGGGTGGCGGCATCGACGGGGGCGGCGTGAATACCCACGGGAGGACCGGCCACGCAGGTCAGGTCGCTGTAGTCGAAATCCTTGGGCATCCGATAGAATTTGATGGCGGTCGGCCATACATCGAGATCGACATCCAGGGTGGTGGTATTTGAGATTACGCTATCGGCGGAGCCGTTATGGCTGAAGCTGAAAGTGGCGGTATTCTGGATATGCTGGGTCGCTGCCGATGCGGGGGCGCACATCGGCAGCGAGACCAGCCCGGAAAGAGCCCATAAAAGACAGAGAAGATGTCTGATCTTGACCATGTCCTTGCTCACGCCGGGGCCGCGTGGCCAGGCCTTTCCGGTAACGCTTAGTTCAGGGTGACGCGGAAGCGCGCCGTGGTGGTCACGCCGGCGGCCAGCGTCGGGATATAGGCCGTGACATTGGTGCCATCGGCTGTGCCGCCCATGGTCGCACCGCTACCGGCGGCGCCGGTGTCGTTATAATGGGTGCCGTCGGCGAGGCAGAGCGTCGACACGACCGAACCGCCGACATAGAGCGAGTTCGCCACATAGGTGGTATTGGCCGGAATGGCGTCGGTGATGGTCAGGCCCGTCGCGGCATTCAGGCCGGTATTGGAGACCCTCAGGCAGTATTCAACCGTGGCGCCGGGGATCGCCTTGGGCGTTGTCGTCAGATTGACCGGATCGCTGATGATGGTGGCCGTTTTGGCGAAGGTGACGGTGGTCGAGGCGACCGCATAGGCATCCAGCGCGCTTTGCTTGCCGTCGTACGCAGCGTCGAGCGGGCCGGCGGTGGCGTCGGCGAAGACGATATCGACGGTCGCCGGATTATCGGCGCCGACTGTGGCGACCAGATCCGAACCCAGGGTGCCGGCGGTGCCGCCGGCCGCCGATATGGCGGTCAGACCGACACCGGCCGTGCCATTGGCCGCACCGCTGGCCGGGGCGTCTGCCACGATAAAGACCGTCTTGGACGTATCCGGCGCCAGTTCGTCAATATAGGTCGCCGTATCGGTCGCGGCCTCGTAGGTGCCATTGTTGTTGGCATCGACGAACACCCGGACATTGCTCATATCCATATTGTCGGTCAGGCCCAGCAGGGTGAGCGCCAGGGACAATTGCTGCGAGGCCACCAGACGGAAATCCTGGGTGGCGTTGGTCAGGTTGGTGACCTGGAAGGTGGTCACCTGATTGGTGGAGCCATAAGAGATCGTCGTCGTGGCGCCGCCCACTTCCGTAACCGACAGATTGACCTTGCGGTCGACCACGAAGGTGGCGGTGTTGGAGGTGACCGGGGTCTGGGTCGCGCCGCCGACCGAATAGTTGACGGTGGCGGTGTTGTTGATGTTGGTGCCGGCGACCGTGCCCGCCGCCTGCGCCGTGCCGCTCAGGGCGCCACTCAGGGCGAAGGCCGCGGCAACCGCCAGCGGGAAGGCCGGAATGAGATTACGCAGATGCATGGAGGGAACTGCCTTTCAGGACTTGAACGGGGTTAGTTGAGGGTCGCCTTGAAGGACACCGAGCCACGGGCGCCCGGCATCAGGTCGCCGGCCACCTGCCAGCGCAGGGCGGTGACGGTGCCTTCCGGCGTCTGCGGGGCGAAGTGGACGCCATCGACGGAAAGCTGCGGCGCCAGTGAGCCATCAGCGGATGCGCGATAGGCGATGCCTTGCGGCAGTGGATAGTTCAGCACCAGGTCTGACACCGGCTTCGAACCCGTATTGGTGTAGGTCAGGGTGTAGACCAGGCGGTCGCCCGGCGTCACCGCGCTGACATCCACGAGGTTGATCTTCGTGGTGCCGTCGGAGGCGGCGACCCGCATTTCCTTCATGACGGTCAGGTTGAGCGTCACCGGCGCGGCGGGGGCGGCCACGGCCTTGTTCGCGACCATGATCAGCAGGGCCATCAGAACAATGGCCGACAGAATGATGACGCAGGCAAAGCCAGCCAGCCAGCGCTGGCTCGAAGCGGAGATGGGATCCTTGGAGGCGGGTGTTTTCATGTTCAGGTCTCCTTTCAATTGATCCGCACCTGAAAGCGGACGGTATGGTTTGCGGCATTATCCGGATTGGTCATTGTGGCGGGCAGGGTGACGCTGATCACCTTGCGGGCGGTGTCGAAGGCGCCGTTATCGCTGTCGGCGATATCGGTCAGAGGGCTGCCGTCGAAGGTCAGGCTGCCGCTGACATAGGTCGTGCCGGCGGGGATGGCGTCGGTGATGACGCCGTCGCTCAGGCCGGCGCGGGCGGGAATGTGGGCGGTCAGGTCATAGGTGATCAGGCTGCCGGTGTTCGGCGCGGCGGCGCCCTGCGTATCGACGGACTGTGACTTGGTCAGGGTGACGGCATCGTCGCCCTGACCGTTCTCCAGGGCGATGGCGGCTGTGGCGTGCTGATGACGGATAACGGCGGCGGGATCGTCATTGGTCGAGGTCACGGTCAGGCCCATGGTGCCGCGCGTGGCGGAGAGGACCAGCACATCGGCCGAGGCGCCCGCGGCCAGCGGCAGGGCGGCGTCGCTGATACGGGCGTCACCCTCATCGAGGCGATGATTGTGATTGCTGTCGATCCACAGGGAATCGATGGCCCCCGAACGATCGGTAAAGGCGGCCGCCAGTTCATACTGGTCGACATCGCTGCCGGTATTCGTGATGCGGAAACTGTAGCTGTAGCCGCTCGCTTCGGACGGCAGGGTGTCGGTCTGGGCGGCGAGCGCGGTATTTTCCACGTCGATCAGCGCCACCAGGCTGGTGATCACCGTATTTGAGGGAGCATCATGCGCAACACCGGCCAGCGTATAAGAAACGTGCGCCGTATTTTCCACGTACAGGACGCGTTCTGCGGCATTTGCATTGGATGCATTGAGTAAAAATGCAATAAGGAATGCAAAATTGCACACAATAATTTGCACAAATTTCAAATTATGCCTGATTTTGCAAGCAATTCTGCTCGTATACATTTCACAAGTACTTATAATGTGGCGCTACACTGACCTGTCACGCTAAAATTTAATGCTTACCAATTCCTTTCCTGGTTGATCGCCTGATGGAAGTATTCAGGATAACTTTAAATTGCGGGTTGCGGCCTGTGGTTACAGTCGCGATTACGGCAAGTAATTGTTTCGTATGGTATTTAAAATTACCTGTCGCCGGCTTCGAAAATACGGTTGCGGTCCGTATCGCGTTTGAGCGCGGCCCCGGCGGTAGCGGGCGGTTTGACTTGTGCAACCATCTGGTGCAGAGTTTGGCGATTACGTAAGCCTGCAAAGGGGCTCTGGAAAGAGTGGCGGCATTTCCGAAGCGTCTGCAGAAGATGGGTTACCGTAATCACGATGACGCTAATTGGAATGACCGCTGATGTTCGTTGGAAGAACACGGGAACTGGCCAGCCTGAACGACCTGCTCGACAAGCCTGGGCCGAGCCTGATTGTCGTCACCGGACGCCGGAAAGTGGGCAAGACGCGCCTGATTCTGCAGGTATGCAAAAACCGGACTGTGGTATTTTTGCAAGCCTCGAACGAGACCTCCCGGCTCAATTTTCAGTCCTTCAAGCGCTCGTGCCTGGCGAATCTGGGGCCGGATCCGGCCATGGAGGCACAAAACGACTGGCTGGGCCTGCTGAGCGCCGTGGCGGTGAGCGCGCAGAAGCGGCCAGGCCTTATCATTATACTCGATAACTTCAGCGTCCTGTGCGACTCCGACGAGACCCTCCCCCTGACCATCCGCACCTTCTGGCAGTCGGGCGTGGCGGCGGCCTCCGATCTCAAGCTGGTCCTGGCCGGTTCGAACGTCACCAAGATGATCGACCTGACCCGAGGCACGCCGGCGCTCGCGCAACATGCCCTGGCGGGTTGCTCGCCGGAAGTCATGGATCTCGCCCCCTTGCCCCTGCACGAAGCGGTGCAGTTTTTCCCAGATTACAGCCACGAGGCCTGCATCGCCGCCTACGCCATTTTCGGCGGGCTTCCGGCCTATCTGCGTCTGCTCGATCCCAAGGCCGGGCTAAGCAACAATATTGTCAGGCTGCTTCTGTCCTCTGACGGTCACCTGGTAGATGAGCCGACCGACCTGCTGGGGCGTGACCTGCGGGATATCAAGGTCTATGCCAGCATCCTGCGCGCCATAGCCAATGGTTACCGGGAAAGCGGCGAGATCAAGAGCTTCATCATGGGCGCCCAGACCAGCATATCGATCAGTTCCTATCTGGAAAAGCTGCGCAATATGCGCCTGATCACCGATGTGCGCGCCATGGATGCCGATCCGAAGGCGCGCTATATCCGCTTCGCCATCTCCGATCCCCTGACGCGGTTCTGGAACCTGTTCGTGCAGCCGCATCGTCTGAGCATAGATCGCGGCCATGGCGCGCGGCTGTTCGACGAGACGATCCGGCATCAGCTCAACGATTACATGATGATGGGGTTCGAGGATGTCTGCCGCGACTATGTTCGGCTGCACAGCGCGGACCTGTTCGATTCACCGGCCCAGGTGGTCGGGCAGACCTGGGGCCAGGGCTATAACATCCCCATTGCCGGGCGGCTGATGGACCGCACGCCAGTTTTCGGCGCCTGTGCCTGGAGCACGCGCGCCGTGGGCGAGGCCGGTGCCGACTATCTGATGCAGCAGGTCCGTCATACTGATCATGCGCCGGAGAACCCGAACCCGCCGGGCGGCAAGGCGCCCCTGCCCAACTATGTCATGTTTTCGCGTCTGGGCTTTACGCCGGAAGTGGTGGAACGGGCCCGTCAATCGCCGCTGCTCAAGCTGGTCACGCCGGCGGATATTCTGCGCGCCGCCTGACTTTACGCTGCCAGATTATTTAATGCTGTAAGGCACGGTCACGGTCAGGGACGAACTGGCGGCCATGCTGCCCTGAAAGCGCAGGCGGATATCGGTGACGGCCGCTTTTGACGTATCGCTGGCCGTATCCGGCACATAGGTCCAGGTCGTGCCGTTGTCGGATGAAAAGTCGACATCGTCCGTTGTGCTGGAGGGCGAAACATAGTTGAGCGTCAGGCCGGTGGCCGTGGAGCCTTGCGTTACCTGGATCACCGAGCCCAGATTGGTGCCGTCGCCGTCTGGCGCGATCATCAGGCCCGAAGGAGTCGGCAGCCGGACGACCACTGTATTCGTGTCGAGCGCGACGATATCGGGATTGGAAACGACGGCCGCCAGTCGGCGCTTGCTGCCGGGAATCGATTTTGGATTGCTGGTATTGTTGATCGGGTCCCAGGTCACGGTCGAGGTCGAGACCACGACCGGCGGATTGGGCGTGACTGTCAGGTTGATGCGGATCTGGGTGGTGACCGGTGTCGTGCTCTTGTCGACCGTGCCGATGCAGGCGCCCGCCAGGTTGATAGTGCACAGATACCAGTCCCAGGTTACGCTGATCAGGTCGGTATAGGTATTGCCGGCCACTAGGCTGGTGCTGGTGGGCTTGATGTAGAAGGGCAGGTCGGCGGAGCTGCCGCCCAGAAGGCCCAGCAGGTTGAGCACATTGTTCTGCATATAGTCGATCGTGGCACCCTGCGTGATCGGATAGGTGCCGTTGGAATCGATCGAAGCGGTGTAGCTGATGCTGTCCGTGCCCGAGGCCGGCTTCAGCAGGAAATTGTTCTGGCTGGAAAAGGTTGCGCGAATATAGTTGTTGCTCAACAGGACCAGCACAGTGGTGGGGCAGTTGATGCCGGCGAGATTGGAAATGGCCGGCACCTTGCCCGCCTTGACGGCGGCGGGCGAATAAGGCCCCACCGTATTGGTGCGGGAGGCCGTGGTCGTGCAGGCAAGGGCGGGCATGGCGCTCAAACCCGCAAGCATAACAGACAGGCAGATAAGACGGGTACGAATGCGGGGCACTATATGGGTCTCGGTCCGGAAAGCGGTCTTGCAATTCTAGGTCGCATATCCTGCCGAAGTGTAAATTTTTCAGGTTCCCGCAAACCGGCGTTCGTAATTATCCGCGGCCGGACCGTTACATTCGTGACGGCTTATTCGGTTGACCTGCCTTATCCCCATTCTGTAGATGGGGCATGGCTGAACGTATCTATCTTTATGACTCCACGCTGCGCGACGGTGCGCAGGCGCAAGGCATTGATTTTTCTGTCGCGGACAAGCAGGCGATTGCGGCGGCGCTCGACGCGTTCGGCATTGACTATATCGAAGGCGGCTGGCCCGGCGCCAACCCGACGGACGATGCCTTTTTCGGCGCCCTGCCAAAGACGAAGACGGCCAAGGTTTCCGCTTTCGGCATGACCCGCCGCGCCGGCCGCTCGGCGTCCAACGATCCCGGTTTGCAGGACCTGCTGGCGGTCAATACGCCCACCGTCTGCCTGGTCGGCAAGACCTGGGACTGGCAGGTCGAAACCGCGCTCAAGGTTTCCACGTCTGAGAACCTGCGCATGATCAGCGACAGCCTGGCCCATATCCGCGCCAATGGCCGCGAAGCCGTGTTCGACGCCGAGCATTTCTTCGATGGCTACAAGGCCAATCCGGCCTATGCCATCGAAGCGCTGAAGGCCGCCTTTGATGCCGGCGCCAACTGGCTGGTGCTGTGCGATACCAATGGCGGCTCCATGCCCTCCGAAGTCTATCGCATCGTCAGTGCCGTCAAAGCCGCCTTGCCGGACGCCAATCTCGGCATCCACTGCCATAACGACACCGAACAGGCCGTGGCCAATTCGCTGGCCGCCGTCGAGGCCGGGGTGCGCCAGGTGCAGGGCTGCATCAACGGCATCGGTGAGCGCTGCGGCAATGCCAACCTGATCGCCATCATCCCCACCCTGATGCTCAAGATGGGCTTTGACACCGGCCTTTCGGCGGAGCAGCTGACCCATATCGGCGAACTGTCGCGCCTGGTCGATGACCGGCTGAACCGCGCTCCAAATCGCCATGCCGCCTATGTTGGCGCGTCCGCCTTCGCTCACAAGGGCGGACTGCACGTCAGTGCCATGAACAAGGACAGCCGCTCCTACGAGCATATCGATCCGGCCCTGGTTGGCAATTCGCGCCTGATCCTGGTGTCGGACAAGGCCGGCCGCGCCAATATCGTCAACCGCCTGCACCAGATGGGGATCGAAGTCTCCGACGATGACGACCACATCGGCGCGCTGGTCACGGCCGTAAAGGAACGTGAAGCGCTGGGCTATGCCTATGAGGACGCCAGCGCCAGCTTCGAGCTGATGGCGCGCGAACGCCTGGGCCAGCTGCCGCACTATTACGAACTGCAAAGCTATCGCGCGCTCAACGAATACCGGCAGGACGCAAAAGGCCGGGCTTTTGATGTTGCTGAAGCCACTGTGAAGCTGGTGGTCAAGGGCGAGCAGGTGATGAGCGTGGCCGAGGGCAATGGGCCGGTCAATGCGCTCGATGCCGCCCTGCGCAAGGCCCTGACGCCGCACTATCCGCAACTGAACGCCATGCACCTGAACGATTACAAGGTGCGTATCCTGACCCCATCCGACGCCACAGCGGCGCTGACCCGCGTCATGATCGAAAGCCGTGACGATCAGGGCCGCACCTGGAATACGCTGGGCGTCAGCCACAACGTGATCGACGCATCCTACAATGCGCTGTACGACGCCATCACCTATCACCTGCTGAAGGCGGGCGTTTAGGCTCGCTTCTGATTCAATCGGGCGGCGATATGCCGACGCTTGAGAAGAAAGGCCATGTTGGCCAGTTCCTTGACGGCCTTTTCCGTGACCTTGAACAGGAAGCGCTCCACGGCCTTGGTTTCCCGGTCGGCCATGCGCTGTATGCGGTCGTTGAAGATATTTGACGGCGCCGATTTTTCCACGACGGGAAACGGATAGACGGCATAGATTTCAAGACCGTTCGCCCAGAAGCGGCTCATTTCGTCGTCGATCGGCAAGGTAATGGCCTTCAGCGACTGCAGGAACCGCCGCGCGCCCGTTTTATTGATCAGATAGGCCTGGGTGCCGTAGGGATCCGACGTATAGCGAATAAGCTGCCGCTCGCCCCAGGCATGAACCACGCGCGCTTTTTTGAGCCGTTTGGCATAGAGCCGGATATAGTTGAGGTTCGCCTTTTCCGCGAGCGCAATCGTGTCCTGATAATCGAACAGCGTATCGACCCAGACATCGTCCTCCAGAACCAGAAGCCAGTCGCTTTCGGCGTTGGAAACAAACTCCTGAATGACCGCGACATGGCTTTTGAAGCAACCTATTTCGCCCGGACCAAGTTTGCGGCCGTAGTGGATAAGTTGTTTGGACGGTTCAGACGGATATTCGAAGGGCGCATCGCTTTTCAGCGCCTTGAAAAAGCCCCAGTTGCCATCGTTAAAATCTTTAAGATTGTCCTCTACAGCCTTCCGGCGAGTAGTATCACTTTCCAGATTGATGACTCTGACCGTTAGATTGCTACGGGTTTTCACTAAACTCTCACTAAGGGGTATGCAAAAACGACTTACCGGGCGGAATCACTATCATCCTTCGTATAATCATACATTAAAAACTTCCGAAACCTTATAAAAATATGATTTCAGCTCGGTAAAACACTATTCAGGCGTAATAATGCGCTTTGCCTGTTCCAGATGCAGACGCTCGACCATCTCGCCATTCACCGATACCACACCCGCCGCGCTGTCCTCGAAAGCAGCGATTACGGCCGTGGCCCAGGCGATCTCGGCCACCGAGGGTGAAAAGGCCGCTTCGCACGCCGCGATTTGGGCCGGATGGATCAGGGTCTTGCCGTCGAAGCCCAGATCGCGGCCCTGTTTGCATTCAGCTGCAAACCCGGACTCGTCCCTGAAGGCGTTATAGACGCCATCCAGCACGATCAGGTCGTTGGCGCGGGCATGAAGCACGATCTGCGACAGGGCGAACAGGATATCGGCGCGGTCCGCTATCGGCCGGGTGCGCAGATCCTTGCGCAGGTCGTTCGGTCCGGCGATCAGGCCCTTTACGCCGGCCGTCGCGATTTCGCCCAGATTGACCACGCCCTGTGCCGTCTCGATCATCGCCCACAGCGGCATATTCGGCCAGACATGCGCCACGCCGCTGATATCGGCGACACCGTTCACCTTGGGAATGACCAGCCCGTCTATGGCTGCGCCCGCCAGCGCTTTGTGAATAGCATTGAGATACTGCGGATGAATACGCACCAGCACCGCCTTCGCTGTAAACCGGCCAGCCAGTGTCTCCGCCAGCCGCACCAGGGCCTCATCACGCTCGGTCTCGCCCACGGCATCTTCCAGATCGAAGATCAGCGCATCGCAGGCGAGTGTCGCCGCCTTGGCCATGGCTTTCGGATTGGCGCAGGGAATGAAAAGAGCAGAGCGCATCATATCAGGACCTCACGGACAGGGATTGGGATGGCTGAGGTGCAGTTTGAGCACGGCCTTGTCGATCTCCGGTGTCCATTCGGTATCGAAGGCGTCGATATCGCTGATCAGCTGCGGCATCGTACTGGCCCCGATGATGGTCGAGGTGACGAACGGCCGCTGATCGACGAATTTGAGCGCCAGTTGCTCAGGCGTCAGGCCCAGATCGGCGGCCAGATCGACATATTTATCGATCATTTCGATCCCGCCGGGGCCTTCATAGCGCCACAGGCGCTGATAGAGGGTCTTGCGTGCGCCTTCGGGCAGGGCGCCATTGCGATACTTGCCGGTCAGATAGCCCTGCGCCAGCGACGAATAGGCCAGCAGGCCAACCTCTTCGCGCAAACTCACTTCGGCCAGCCCGTAATCGAAGGCGCGCGACACCAGCGAATAGGCGTTCTGGATCGAGGCGATACGCGGCAGGCCATGCTTTTCGGATTCGGCGAGGAACTTCATTACGCCATAGGGACTCTCGTTCGACACGCCGATATGGCGGATACGGCCGGCCTTTACGTGGCGGTCAAGCGTTTCCAGTATGGCATGGAAGCTCTCGTAATCGCCATCGTAATCGGCATAGTGATGGAAACCGAAGGCGACATAGCGGCGATCGGGCCAATGGAGCTGGTAGAGGTCGATATAGTCGGTCTGCAGGCGCTCAAGCGAGGCTTCAATGGCGGCATCGAGATGTTCGCGGGTATGGCGCGGGCCATTGCGGATCCAGGTCATCTGGTCGTTGCGGCCGGCGGCCTTGGTGGCCAGGATAATATCCTGCCGGTTGCCGCGCGCCTGGAGCCATTCGCCGATGATCCGCTCGGTGGCGCCTTGCGTTTCCGGCTGCGGCGGGATGGCATAGGCTTCGGCGGTATCGAAGAAATTGATGCCGCGGGTCAGGGCATAGTCCATCTGCGCCCAGGCATCGGCCTGCGATACCTGGCTACCATACATCATGGTGCCGAGGCAAACACGGGAGACATCAAGACCCGTGCGTCCGAGGGGAGAATATTTCATGCTGGTTTGGCCTGAATTTGCTTAGAAAATCAAAGTCCCGACAGGGAATAGAAAGCCCCTTGTCAGGAAAGCGCCACAGTCCCATATTATCACAAGAATGCCTTGGCAAGACTTGGCCAGCGGCATCAGACATTTAACAGGGGTTTCAAACCTATGAACGACATGGACACACGCTATATTGCCATGCCCACCGCAGAAGAACAGGCCAAGGATATGGGCCTGCGCAACTTCCTGCTTGGTATTTATCAGAAAATGGCGCTGGGGCTCGTAGTCACCGGCGGCATGGCGTGGGCCGTCGCCAATTCGCCCTTCCTGATCCGGCTTTTGTATAACTTCACCGCTGACGGCCGCGTCACCGGCTATACCCTGCTGGGCTGGGTCTTCGCCTTCGCGCCGCTGGCCCTGAGCTTTATCTCCGGCCGCTTCATGAATGGCCTCAATGCCGCGGTCTCGGGCGCCTTCTACTGGGTGTTCGTCGCGATCATGGGCGTGTCGCTGTCGTCGATCTTCCTGCTCTATACCGGCATCTCGATCGCCACCATCTTCTTCGTCACGGCCGCCACCTTTGGCGTGGTCAGCCTGATCGGCTATACCACCAAGGTCAATATGTCCGGCTGGGGCGGCTTCTTCTCGGCCTCGGTCCTGGGCCTGATCATCGCTGGTGTCGTCAATGCCTTTATCCTGAAGAGCAGCATCATGATGATGGCCATGTCGGGTATTGGCGTCGTCCTGTTCTCGGCCTTGATCGCCTACCAGACCCAGTCACTGAAGTCGCTGTATTATGCGGCGGGCCAGGCCTCGGCCAATCACCGCGCCGCCCTCACCTATATCGGCGCCATCGGCCTGTATGTCAGCTTCATCAACCTGTTCCTCAGCCTGCTGAACCTGTTCGGCGGCCGTCGCTAAGGCCTGATACATCTGAACTGAAAAGCCCTCCGGAAGCGATTCCGGAGGGCTTTTTCATATCTGGACAGTCAGCTATTCTGACACCATGATACCGCCAGCATTTGCAACATCCGGGGGATATGATGAAGGTAGCAACGATACTTACGGCCGGGCTGGCCATGGCGACCCTGCTGGCCGGCGGAATGGCGCGGGCCGAAGCGCCAGCTGTTATTCCGCTGTCACCCTATCTCGGCGTCATCTGGTCCTTCCAGGCCGAGGTCAAGGGCAAGCCGGAGACCTTTCTGCTCGATACCGCCGGCGGCATTACGGTGATCACCCCGGCCACAGCAACGGAGATGGGTTGCGAACCCTGGGGGCAGATGACCGGCTTCCGTATGCGTGGTGACCGCATGGACCTGAAACGTTGTGACGACCTGACCTTTGGTGCAGCTGGCGAAACATTGAAAACACCGACCGCCGGCGTGTGGGATTTCGCCAATGTCCTGCCCAAGGACGCGCCGCCGCTGGCCGGCTCGATCGCGCTCGACAGCTTTGCCGGAAAGGTCGTGACACTGGATCTGGGGCACAGCCAGCTGGTGATCGAAACGCCGGAAAGCCTGAAGGCACGTATCGCGGGTGCCCGTGAGGTGACGGTCCGTCTCAACCGCGAAATGGCCGGCCTGTCCCTGACGCCTTTTGTCGCCGTGAAAACCACGAAGGGCAATGTCTGGTTGGAACTGGATTCCGGCAGCGATGCGCCGGTCGTGGTCGGCAGCCATAACGCCGAACTGCTGGGCCTCAGCGCGGACAGCCCGCAGCCGCAGAGCCTGCAAGCGGACATCGACGGCGGCGTGCCGCTGAAGACGGAGGCCGCACGCACCATGCCCCTGATCATTGACGGCAATATCGGCGCACCGGTTCTGGCGCAGTGGGTCGTGACGCTCGATCTGGCGAATGCACGGGCCTGGATCGTCCCGGCGAAGCCGTAATGGCCTACAAAACGTCGAACTTGCGCTTGTCGAGTACAGCCAGCACCGGTCCCAGTTCGCGGCCGCGCTTGAGGATCATGCCCGCCTGGTTGAAGACTGCAAAGGCGCCCTGCTTGCGGGCCAGGGAGGGGCGCTTTTCGATGCGATAGAGCGGCGCCTCATTGGAGCGGCGAAAAATATTGAAGGCCACGGCATCGGTGAGTTGATCAATGGCATAGTCCCGCCATTCGCCGGAAGCCACATGCTGCCCGTAAAGCCGCAGGATCAGTTCCAGTTCCCGCCGCTCGAAAAAGATCGGGCCCTTAAGGGGTTGCGAAGCGCCAAAAGCGCTGCTGGCGTCCTGAATACTCATAAGCCCAAGAATCCGCAGAAAAGTCTGGAGTAAAATCCAACCCGATTACGCCTGATGCGCCTGAATCGCGCAAGTAAATTTATCGTCCGAAGGGGGCATCGTCTTTATGGTCTGGTTATGAAATGGTCGCGATATGACCTTATTTTGGCCCTTCCATAGCCCGGTTCGGCCGCGATTATGTATTTGTCAGCCAAGGCGATCTGCTCGGGTTCCCCCCTGAACAGCCCCCCCAGCCCCCGGAACTCAAGTGGTCCCTTGGTTGACAGACATTTCTTCTTCCCCGAGATCAATCTGCGCCGTTGCGATCCTCCTTCGCGGCGGCGTTTTTTTTGCTTTATACCGCTCAAACGCCGCGAGACTCCTCGCACACGCTCGGGCGGGCGCTTGCCCTTGCCAAATGCCGCTGGAATTTGGAGACCTGTTAGCGGGGTATTATTCCGCCCAAAGACCGACCTTGGCCTTGGGCATGGCGGAAAAGAAAGGCAGGGCCTCCACCTGGGCCAGCCAGCCGCTGACATTGCCGAACGCTTTCAGATCCACCCCGCCTTCGGGCGCATGGGCGACATAGGCATAGCAGGCCAGATCCGCGAGGGTGACGGTTTCGCCCACCAGCCAGGCGCGGCCTTCCAGATGTTCATTCATCACATGCAGGAAGTCATGGGCGATGGCATGGGCGGAATCGATATCGGCCGGTGCATTAAAAAGATTGATGCGCCGGGCGGCGGCGATGCCATAGGCGATCGGTCCGGAGGTCTTGCCCAGCCAGGCCATGATCTGTCCGAACTGCGCCGGATCGCGCGGCAGCAGTTTTCCGTCATCGTAGCGCAGGGCGAGATAGGTCATGATGCCGATGGAATCCCAGATGACCGTGCCGTTATCGTCGATCACCGGCACCTGGCCGAAGGGGTTCATCTGCAGGAAGGCCTCGGACTTCTGCTCCTTCTCGCGCAAATTGACCTCGATCAGTTCAAACGGCAGGTCGAGCGCACGTAAAATCAGCAGTACGCGGTGGGCGTTGCCGGAGAGGTGCATGGAGTAGAATTTGATCGGCTGGGACATGGCATGCACCTCTTGTGAATGCCGCGGATTATACACCCTGATGCAGAGAAAGCGCGAGGCGCATCCCGCCATCGGCGATAACAAATACGGCAGGGCCGATCATGGCAATGGCCAGGAAGCGCCAGCCGCCACCTCTGCGCAGCGTATAGATGCCGCAGACGATGGCGATGACCGCAAAGATCAGGCTCTGCACCACGAAGGATTGCGCTGCCGCCGGCACGGCCGTGACCAGGTTCAGGATCACGGCATAGATCGCAGCCGCCAGTCCGGCGAGGGCGATGAGGAGGGGAAGGCGGTTTTGCATAGTCAAGTTTTAGGGGCGGGAAGGGAAGAAAGCAAGAAACCCCACCACCGCATCTAGCCGCTTCGCGGCGTCGTGCGGTCCCATGGCTTGCGAAAGCTATACTTTCGCTTGCGCCAAACCCCAAACAAGTTGGGGAGGTACAAGGGGCCGCCTGCACTGTCGAGTTATGGGTGCAGGGTCCGTGAGCCTGCAAAGAAAAAGCCCTCCGACCTGATGGCCGGAGGGCTTTTTCTTTTTAACGGATACCGAACCTACTCAGCCGCGACGCCGCGGGCCAGGTTACGCAGGACGTACGGCATGACGCCGCCGTTCTTGTAGTATTCCAGCTCGGTCGGCGTATCGATGCGGCAGCGGACCGGGAAGCGGGCCACCTTGCCGTCCGAAGCGCGGAACAGTTCGACGATCAGTTCCTGACGCGGCTGAACGCTTTCCAGGCCGCGGATGGTGACGATTTCCTCGCCGGTCAGACCGAGCTTGGCCCAGCCGTCAACCTTGAACTGGAGCGGCAGGACGCCCATGCCGACCAGGTTCGAGCGGTGGATACGCTCGAAGCTTTCGGCGATGACGGCGCGGACGCCGAGCAGCTTGGTGCCCTTGGCGGCCCAGTCACGCGACGAGCCGGTGCCGTATTCCTTGCCGGCGAAGACGACCAGGTTGCGGCCTTCTGACTGGTAACGCATGGCGGCGTCGTAGATCGGCATGACATCGCCCGACGGGAAGTGCTTGGTCACGCCGCCTTCGATTTCCGGGGTCATCTTGTTACGGATGCGGATGTTGGCGAAGGTGCCGCGCATCATGACTTCGTGGTTGCCGCGGCGGGCGCCGTAACCGTTGAATTCCGAGACGGGCACGCCACGGTCGATCAGGTACTTGCCGGCGGGAGACGCGGCCTTGAAGGAACCGGCGGGCGAGATGTGGTCGGTGGTGATCGAGTCACCGAAGACGCCGAGCACGCGGGCTTCCACGATGTCGGTCACCTTGTCCGGCGTCATGGTCATGCCGTCGAAGTAAGGCGGGTTGGCGACGTAGGTCGAGGCCTCGTCCCAGCCATAGGTCTGGCCGCCGGCGACCGGGATGGCCTGCCAGTGCTTGTCGCCCTTGAAGACGTCGGAATAGCGGCTGGCGAACATGGCGTTGGTGACGTGCTTGCGCTGCATGTCGGTGACTTCCTGCGTCGTCGGCCAGATGTCCTTCAGGTAGACGTCCTGACCGTCCGAACCGGTGCCGATCACGTCCTTGGTCAGGTCGATGTTCAGTGAGCCGGCGATGGCATAGGCCACGACCAGCGGCGGCGAGGCCAGATAGTTGGCGCGGACGTCGGGGTTGACGCGGCCTTCGAAGTTACGGTTGCCGGAGAGCACCGAGGCGGCGACCAGATCGCCGGCATTGACGGCGGCCGAGATGGCTTCCGGCAGCGGGCCCGAGTTGCCGATACAGGTAGTGCAGCCGTAACCGACGAGGTTGAAGCCCATGGCGTCGAGATCTTCGGTCAGGCCGGCCGAGTTCAGGTAGTCGGTGACGACCTGCGAACCGGGGGCGAGCGAGGTCTTGACCCACGGCTTGACCTTCAGGCCCAGGGCGCGCGCCTTGCGGGCCACGAGGCCGGCGGCGATCAGGACCGAGGGGTTCGAAGTATTGGTGCAGGAGGTGATGGCGGCGATCACCACGTCGCCATGGCCGACGGTGAAGTCGGAGCCTTCGACCGGCACGCGCTTGGCTTCGTCGCCGGCCTTGCCGAATTCGCCCTGCAGGGCCGAGGTGAAGGCGGTGGCGGCGTCGGAGAGCAGAACGCGGTCCTGCGGGCGCTTCGGACCGGCCAGCGAGGGCAGGACCGAGTCAAGGGCCAGTTCCAGGGTGTCGGTGAAGACAGGCTCAACCGACGGATCGAGCCACAGGCCCTGCGCCTTGGCATAGGCTTCGACGAGAGCGACGCGCTCAGGCGTGCGGCCGGTTTCGGCCAGGTAGTTGATGGTCGGTTGCGAGACCGGGAAGAAGCCGCAGGTGGCGCCGTATTCCGGGGCCATGTTGGCGATGGTCGCCTGATCTTCCAGGGTCAGGTTGACGAGGCCGTCGCCGTAATATTCGACGAACTTGCCGACGACGCCCTTCTTGCGCAGCATCTGCGTGACGGTCAGCACCAGGTCGGTGGCGGTGGCGCCTTCGGGCAGCTTGCCGGTCAGCTTGAAGCCGATGACTTCCGGGATCAGCATGGGGATCGGCTGGCCGAGCATGGCGGCTTCGGCCTCGATGCCGCCGACGCCCCAGCCGAGGACCGACAGGCCGTTGATCATGGTGGTGTGCGAGTCGGTGCCGACCACGGTATCCGGATAAGCCACTTCGCCGCCATCGGCGACATTGGTCCAGACGGTCTGGGCCAGGTATTCCAGGTTGACCTGGTGGCAGATGCCGGTGCCGGGAGGCACGACGCGGAAGTTGTTGAAGGCCGAGGAGCCCCAGCGCAGGAAGTTGTAGCGCTCGATATTGCGCTCATATTCGCGGTCGACGTTCTGCGTGAAGGAGGTGGCTTGCCCGAAATAATCGACCATGACCGAGTGGTCGATCACGAGGTCAACCGGGTTCAGCGGATTAATCTTCGCCGGATCGGCGCCGAGCTTGACCATGGCGTCGCGCATGGCGGCGAGGTCGACAACGGCCGGAACGCCGGTGAAGTCCTGCATCAGCACGCGGGCCGGACGGAAGGAGATTTCGTGTTCGACAGCGCCCTTGTTCTTGACCCAGGCGGCCATGGCGCGGATGTCGTCAGCCTTGACGGTGTCGCCGTCTTCGTTGCGGAGGAGATTTTCCAGCAGGACCTTCAGCGAGGCCGGGAGGAGGGAGGCGCCTTCGAGGCCGTTGGCTTCGGCGGCTTTCAGATCGTAGTAGGTGTAGGTTTTGTCGCCGACCTTGAGTTCGGCTTTTGACTTGAACGAGTCAACAGAAGACATTTACGCAGTGTCCTTTTCAGGTTAGCCCGCCCAGTCGCCACGATGGCAGCTGTGAATTCAAGAACGCGCGTTGGATGAGGGACGCACAGGGTCCGGACATTGCGCTGCAATACCTTGAAGGCGGAGCATCTGCCTTCTAAACTTTCTATTTGTTTTCGTCTATGCCAGAACCAAGTAAGCCTTGGTGCGAAAAGGGTTATTTTTATGGGGTTGAATCTGAAGGTCGAAGGTCTGACCCTGAAGAAGGGATACAACCTTTTGATTCACAACCTGAATTTTGAAATAAAACCCGGCGAGGCGATTAGCCTGACGGGCGAAAATGGTGTCGGAAAAACGACTCTTTTGCGCACCCTCGCGGGCTTTTTTATGCCCCATGCGGGCACGATTTCTGCGCATGAGAATGATGTGCAGTTTGAGCCGGAAATCTGGCATGGCAGCATGATCCATTTCCTCGGCCACCAGGACGCTTTGAGCCCGTCGCGGACGGTGGCGCAGGAGCTGAAATTCCAGGCGAATTTTCTGGGGGGAGATGTTGCCGGGATTGAACAACTGAACCTTTCGCCGCTGCTTGATCTGGAAACGCGCTACCTCTCGGCGGGGCAAAAGCGCCGGCTGTCGTTCGCGCGTCTGCTGATGGTGAAACGGCCGCTGTGGCTGCTCGATGAACCGATGGCGCCGCTGGATGTGGGTCACCGCGCCCTGCTGGCGGGGATCATTCAAAAGCATCTGTCCGAAGGCGGAATGATCATCGCGGCGGTGCATGATCCGCTGCCGTTCGAAACGCGCAGCCTGAAGCTCGAACGCCCGACAGCGAAAGAACGTGAGGCGGCGAGTGTTTGAGGTGGCCGTAGATATGATCTTCGCCCCCTCCGTCACGCCGCTAAAGCGCCGTGCCACCTTCCCCGTAAACAGGGGGGGCGGAAATTGAGGATGATCCGCGCGTCCATCGCCCTTATCCGCCGCGACCTCGGCCTGTCGCTGACCCGCGGCGGCGGGCCGCTGCTGGCCGTCGGCTTCTACCTGACTCTGATGGCGATGATCCCCTTAAGTCTCGGACCCGATCAGGCCGTTCTGTCCCGCATCGCCGCCGGCCTGACCTGGCTGTGCCTGGCGCTCTCCAGCCTGCTGTCTCTGGAACGCCTGTTCGAGCGCGATTACGAGGACGCGGTGTTCGATACCCTGCGTCTTGGACCCCTGCCGCTCGAACTGATTGCCCTGCTGAAATGTCTGGCGCAATGGCTCGGCACCGGCGTGATCCTGTCGCTGATGACCCCCATCGTGATGATCATACTGGGCGCGCCGGTATCGCTGGCCCTGATGGGACTGCTCTCGGCCCTGCTTGGCTCCTTAAGCTTCGCTCTGATCGGCGGGATTGGCGCCTCTCTGGCCTTGGGGTCGCGGAAGGGCGGGGTACTGATGGCGCTGCTGGTCCTGCCGTTCTATGTGCCGCCGGTGATCTTCGGCGCCGGCCTGATGCAGGCCGTGCAGACCGGCGCATCGCCTGCTCAGGCCCTGGCATTCCTGGCGGCCTATGCGCTGTTTGCTTTGGCTCTGGGGCCGATTGCCATGGGGGCGGCGCTAAGAAGCGCCCTGAACTAGAAAAGCGCTAATCACCAAGGCAGGTAGCGCGTGGCCTTGATATGGTGTTCGCGATAGACGATGCGGCGGGCATTGGCGTGGCCGAACCAGTAACGCGCGGGGATGCTCAGGCCCAGCATCAGCAGGATCGACAGCTGGATGATCAGGTGGGCATAGATGGCATTTTCCACCATGCGGTCGATGGCGATGCAGAAGCCGGTCATGACAATGGCGGCCACCCAGGAAAGCCAGCGGCAATCCCTGCGCACATCGAAATAATACACGGCGAAGGTCAGGCCGAAGATCATGGCCAGCAGAAAATACCCGAACAACATGCACGCGCTCCCAGCGTTTCATGACAGTTTAGCAAACAACTCCAAGCAGAAGGTTAACGCGCGACATCGTGTCAGTCGGCCACTCTTGCCGAAAATCGCCAAACCCCTTATGTCCAATCTATGATCAATTTCCTCGCCAATCCGGAGCGGTTCACGCGCGTCACCCGGCCCCTGCGGCCATGGCTGGCTGGCCTGTCGGCGCTGCTGTTCGCGTGGGGACTTTATCTCTGCTTCGCCTCCCCGGAGGACTACCAGCAGGGCGATACGGTGCGGATCATGTATATCCATGTGCCGGCGGCCTGGATGGGCCTGCTCATCTATGCCGCCATGGGGATCGCCAGCTTCTTCGGCCTGATTTTTCGTCATGCGCTGGCCGATGCCGCGGCCAAGGCCCTGGCGCCGATCGGGGCGGTCTTCACTGCCCTGGCCCTGATTACCGGTTCGCTGTGGGGCAAGCCGATGTGGGGCACATGGTGGCAGTGGGATGGCCGCATGACCTCGGTGCTGGTGCTGTTCCTGTTCTATATCGGCTATATCGCGCTCCATGCCTCGATCGAGGACGAGATGCGCGCGGCGAAATCGACCGCCATCCTGGCTCTGGTCGGCCTGGTCAACCTGCCGATCATCAAGTTTTCGGTCGAATGGTGGAACAGCCTGCACCAGGGCGAGAGCATATTCGTCAAGGGCGGGCCGACTATCGCCGCTTCCATGCTGTGGCCGCTGTTCGTCATGGTGGCGGCCTATCATGTACTGGCGATCTGGCTGTTCCTGGTGCGGCTGGATAGCGAGATACTGGCCCGCAAATACCGCGCCTTGCGCGCCCGCCTCAGTTTCAACTAGGAGCCCGCATGGACGTCGATATGGGGAAATACGGTCTCTACGTCTGGGGCGCCTATGGCGCCACGGTGGTAGCCCTGATCGGTTTGATCGTGATGTCCCTGCGGGCGCAGGCCAAACGCCGCAAGGTGCTGGAGGCCCTGCAGGCAGCCGTTGACGGCAAATGAAGCGCCCAAAATGAAAAGATTAGTCTATTTTGCGCCGTTGGTGCTGTTCCTGGGCCTGCTGGCGGTGCTGGGCTATTATAACTTCCACAAGAAGGAACGGCTGGAGCCGCGCGAAATGGTCGGCAAGGCCGTGCCCGAAGTGGTGATCAACGACCTGCAGGACGGCACGCCCGCCTCACTGAAGGCCCTGGTGGCGGGCTCGGGCAAGCCAGTGCTGGTGAATGTCTTTGCTTCGTGGTGCACACCGTGCGTCGCCGAAAATCCGCAACTGATGGCGCTGAAGGCCAAGGGGGTGACGATCATCGGTATCGCCTGGAAGGACGCGCCGCAGAACACGCTGAATTTCCTGGCGCAGCACGATAATCCGTATGCGAAGACCCTGACCGATCCGGAGGGCAAGATGGCGCTGGCGCTCGGCATTACCGGCGTACCGGAAACCTTTATCGTCAGCCCGGACGGCACCATTACCGACAAGATCGGCGGCCCCATCGTGCCGGATACCTTTGATGCGGTCTATGCCGAGGTCAGCGGCAAGAAATAAAGGCCGCCTTTGAAGGTGTCTGTAAAATATCCGGTAACTCTGTTCTTTTATTCTGTGCGCCAGGCTGACACTGTCCGTCAGCGGGAGTGAGGCGTAAATGGCAAGCCTGGAGCGTGTCAGATTTCTGGTCGTTGAGGACAACGGCCATATGATGAACATCGTGAAAACCATCCTGCGTGGTTTTGGCGCGGTGCATGTTTTCGAGGCGCGCGATGCCACGGAAGCCTTTCACAGTCTGAAGCACGATTCCATCGATATCATCATTGCCGACCTCCAGATGGAGGTGCTGAACGGCATCGAGTTCGTCAATCTGGTTCGCAAATCATCCGATAGCAACAACCGCTTCGTGCCGGTCATCATGCTGACGGCGCATTCCGAGCGGTCGCACGTCACCTCGGCCCGTGACGCGGGCGTGACCGAATTCTGCTGCAAGCCGGTCACGGCCAATGAGCTTTACCGCAAGGTCGTGTCCATCGTCGATCGTCCGCGCCCGTTCGTCAAGGTAAGCACTTTTTTCGGACCCGAACGCCGGCGCCGGGCCGATTCCAGATATGACGGGCCTGAGCGCCGCAGCGGCCGGGGCGAACCCCCGCCTCAGTAAGCGTTCAGTAATGCGGCGGCCGGGTTAGCGGCATCTCGCTGGGCGCATCTTGTCGGATAGGTTCGATCAGGTTTACAAGAGGGTCAGCCATCAGAGCACAGGGGGATGAGATGAAGCTTTTGTTCGGAACAATATGTAGTTTTGCGGCACTTCTGTCGCTCACTTCAAATGCACAGGCGCAGAGCTGGGGGCTCACGCCGGCAACGGACGTTCATGGCCTTCAGCTCATTTACGGTTCGGATAACCGCCCGGTCTATGAGTTTGAATGTGGGACTGCGGATATCAGTGTCACGAATTTTGGCGTGACCGGGTTGCTGGACTTGCAAACGGGCCAGAAAATAGAAGACGCTCCGGGCGCAGTCATCACCCCGGGAGCGTCGCTTATGGCGCTTTTCACCGGCAAGGGACAACCTGACTTTCTCCCGGCAGAAGCAAAACCCAACACCGAGAAAGGTTGGGACCTGACGATCCGGTTCGCCAAGACCGATAAGCGGATCAGGATTCTGGGAAAAAGCGACGTGATCTCTTTGTTCACGACAGGCTACACGGCGGCTGTATCGATGAGTGCCGGTGATCAGGCCCTGGCGCGTGATTTTCTGGGGCAGTGCCAGAAGGGTCAGTAATGCGGCGGCCGGGTCACCGGCACCTCACCGGTGCCGGATTCCATGGTTTCCAGCCGCTCGCCCATCTGTTCCAGCACGCGCTTCAGCCGGTCGATGACCTTCCACTGCTCGGTCACCTGTTCAGACAGTTCGTCGATGGTTTTCGACTGGTGTGCCGTCAGTTCCTCCAGCGCGGTCAAACGGTCATCCGACATCAGCGCTGGCCTTCGGAATTACGGAACGGATCGAGCGGATAGGTGCCGAGAATCTCGACATCGACGGCGAAGAAGTTCAGTTCCTCCAGCGCCTGTTTCAGACCGCCTTCGCTCGGGCGCCCCTCGACATCGCAGTAGAAGACGGTTGAGGCGAAGACGCCGTTTTCGATATAGCTCTCCAGCTTGGTCATGTTGACGCCATTGGTGGCGAAACCACCGAGCGCTTTGTAGAGCGAGGCCGGAATATTCTTCACGCGGAAGATAAAGCTGGTCATGCACGCAACGCCCGGTGCGGGCTCGGCCACGCGGTCTTCGGTGGTCAGGATCAGGAAGCGCGTCGTATTGTTGCGCGCGTCTTCCATATGGCGGCGCAGGATCTTCAGGCCGTAAAGCTCGGCGGCCGGTTCCGGCGCGATGACGCCGCGGTCCAGCTCGCGCGTTTCGGAAAGGGCGCGTGCGGCGCCCGCCGTGTCATGGAAGACCTCGGCGGTGATGTTCAGTTCCTTCAGCGCCTTGCGGCATTGCAGCAGCGCCATGGTGTGCGAGGCGGCGACCTTGATGTTTTCCAGCTTTGTTTCCGGCACCCCCATCAGGATCATCTCGATCGGCAGGAAGCGTTCGCCGATGATCTTCAGGCCGGAATTGGGCAGCAGGTGGTGAACGTCGGTGACGCGGCCGGCCACGGAGTTTTCGACCGGAATCATGCCCAGCTCGCACTCGCCATCGCGCACGGCGGCGAAGGCGGCTTCGAAGGTCGGGTAGGGTGTGGGTGTAAACTCGCCAAACCACCGCTTTATGGCCTGATGGCTGAAAGCCCCCGGCTCGCCCTGATAGGCGATTCTGCGAATGGTCGACGCGTTCATTTTGGTCTCTCTCTCAGTTAAATTCCAAAACCGGTTTCGGTTTTGGCAAGCGCGACTGCGCGCCCGAGCCGTTGCGAGGAGCCTCGCGGCGACTGAGCGCGTAAAGTGCGACGAAATGCCACGCAAGACCCGGTTTTGCCCATGGTGTGGTAAAACGCGGCTTGCGTCTTTCGCGGTAGCGTGTCAGACAACCAAACGCAAGTAGATCAATAAGCCTTGCTTTCGCCACATATTGACAGATGTCAGCCGTGGCCTAAGCTTTCGAGCACTAATGAATCAACAGGGTACTGGGCGACATGAGTGGCGACCTGCAGGTAAACAAAATATTCGGTGCGGTTCTGGCGACCGGCCTGGTGATCATGGGCGTCAAGCTGGGCGCCGAAGCCATCTATCATCGCGAAGCGCCTGAAAAGGCCGGCTATGCCATCGAAGTCGCCGATACCGGCGGTGAAGGCGGCGCGGCCGCGGCCGTCGATACCCCGCCCGACTGGGGCACCGTTATCCCGACCGCCGATATCGCCGCCGGGGAAAAGACCTTCCAGACCAAGTGCACCTCCTGCCACAACAATGCCAATGGCGGTCCGAACGCCATCGGTCCGAACCTGTGGGGTGTGGTTGGTCGTCCGGTGGCCTCGCATCCGGGCATGGACTATTCCGACGCCATGAAGGCGCATGCCAAGGAAGTGCCGAACTGGACCTGGGACGCGATCTATACCTTCCTCGGCGCGCCGGGCAAGGTGGTCAAGGGCACCAAGATGACCTTCGTCGGCGTCAAGAAGCCGGAAGACCGCATCAACCTGATCGCCTATCTGCACAGCCAGGGCTCGACCGGTTATGCCGTGCCCGCGCCCAATCCGGCGGCTGCCGCCGGTGCCGCCCCGGCCTCTGGTGCCGCGCCTGCGGCGGGCGCTTCGGCCTCTGCCGCGCCAGCCGCCTCCGCAGCGGCCAGCTCAGCCGCTTCGAAATAGCCCTCATTCAGCGCAAACAAAAACCCCGCCGGAGCGATCCGGCGGGGTTTTTGTTTTAGCTTCGTGAATTACAGCCTTCTGAAGGCCAGCGGCTTGCCGGAGCCGCAGCCATGGATGCGGCTGACTGCCTCGGCCAGGGGCTCGATGGCCACCTTCATATGATGGGCATTGGCGTGGATGATGTTGACGTCATCGATCATGATGGCGACATGGCCCTTCCAGAAGACGAGATCGCCGCGCACCAGGCCCTTGAGGGTGGCGCCGATGTCCAGGGGCAGGCCCAGCTTCATCTGCATGTCGGAATCGCGCGGGCAGCCATAGCCTGAGGCATAGAGCGCCTGTTGCAGCAGGCCGGAGCAATCCAGACCCAGGCTTTCGCGACCACCCCACTGATAAGGCGCATTGATATAGCTCTCGGCCACGCTGACGAAATCCTCGGCAAAGGATTCAAAGGTCGACAAGTGATTGGTGAAGACCCAGCCCATGTCATTGATATAGGCAAAGCCGTTTTCATAACGCGTCACCGACACCAGCGCATTGTGGCTGAGCGCGGTCAGGGTCGAAGATTTCAGGTTTGGACCGGCGAACACATAGGTGCGCAGAGTCGAGACATAGTGCGTCGGCAGGTACCAGTCGCGCTTGAAGGCCGCTACCGGCACATAGCCGACATAGCCGTCGCGCAGGGCCTGGCCCCAGAAATAGTCATGCTTGCGCTCGATGACCTTGAAACGCTCGCCCATCAGCAGCTGATCCCACTGTTCCGCGCCGTGTTCCGGCTGCGACAGGATCGGCGCCGAGGCGTCGTAACAGGAGAGTACCTCGCCGGCGACATAGGATTTGGCGCGGATCAGGCCTTCATGCGCCTGATCGGTCACGCCATCCTTGAAGGGCGTGGTGCGCTTGTCGAAAGGATCATCACTCATCTGCGTCATAAAGCCGTCTTACCTTCTACAGGTCACATCACCTTGACGCATGTTCTGCGTCTTATGTGGGTACTCTACGACACGGATGCAAAGATCGCCTTAACGGCCAAGGTCAACAGGAGATTTATGACTCCTGAAGGAGGTCTTAACGCCTTGATGGCGCAATGGATTTCAGTAAGATTTCAGTAACTGATAAACCGCCCGGAGCGCCTGCGCCTCGGCCCCCACCGGCGAACCGGCCTTGCCGCGTGGATTCCAGGCATAGATGTCGAAATGCACCCAGGCGCCGGATTTCGGCGCGAACCGCTGCAGGAAAAGCGCCGCCGTCACCGAGCCGCCTTGTGCCCAGCCCGCGGGATCGTTGCGGATATCGGCGATGTCGGACTCGAGCGCGTCAGTATAGCCTTTCCACAGCGGCATTCGCCACAGCGGGTCGCTCTGCGCGATCGAGGCCACTTCCAGCTGGCGGGCCACGTCCTCGTCATCCGTATAGAAGGGAATGACCTCCGGCCCCAGGGCGACGCGCGCCGCTCCGGTGAGCGTGGCGAAATCGACCGTCAGGGCCGGTTCCAGTTCGCCCGCCCGCGCCAGGGCATCGGCCAGGATCAGCCGGCCTTCCGCGTCGGTATTGCCGATCTCGATGGAAAGTCCGGCGCGCGAGGCCAGGATATCGCCCGGCCGGAAGGCATCGCCGGAAATCGAATTTTCGACGGCCGGGATCAGCACATGCAGGGCCACCGGCAATTGGCTGGCCATCACCCACTCGGCCAGGGCCAGGGCGTGGGCCGAGCCGCCCATGTCTTTCTTCATCAGCCCCATGCCGGCGCCGCCCTTGATATTGAGCCCGCCGGTATCGAAGGCCACGCCTTTGCCAACCAGGGCAATGACCGGCAGCGGACCGGGCATGCCTTTCGGCGACCAGCTGATCTCGATAAAGCACGGCTGGTTATGCGGTCCGGCGGCGCGGCCGACCGCATGGACGGCCGGATAGTTTTCGGTCAGCAGGTCATCGCCGACAATCACCGTGATCTCCGCGCCATGGGCTTCGGCCACTTTTCGCGCCTCGGCTTCGATCTCGGCGGGCCCCATATCGTTGGTTGGCGTATTGACGAGATCACGCACCAGATTGTGGGCCCTGACCTCGCGGGCCACAGCTGCCTTTACAGTCTCATCAAGCGCGCTGTCATCGAGCCGCACCTCACTCGCCGCGCTATTCGATTTATAGCGCGTGAAGCTGTAGGCGCCGAGCCCCCAGGCCACATGGATGGCGTGGGCATCGAGCCCCGCATCGTATTCCGGGCGCCACAGGCCCTTCGGCAATTGCGCCGGCAGGGCGCGGAAGGTCATCGGCGTATAGGCCTTGCGCGGACCGAGCCCGAACCAGGCGCGGCAGCCGCCTTCCTCCGGCAGCACGATCAGGCTGCCCGCCTTGCCACTGAACCCCTTCAGCGTCAGGAACTGCGCCTGCGCCGGTTTCAGCGCGGCGATCGCGGCTTCGGCCTCCTCCTCGAACAGGGCGATGAGGGTGTTTTCAGCGGTATTTTTCGGGGTTTTGATCGGCTTGGGCATGGGCAGTTCTGCGTTAACCATTGTTAAGAGCTTTAACTATATCTTCACAGCGGTCACCGAAAGCTTAATTCCGTCTCCGATCAGGGGTCTTCCATGCGTCATCTTCTCGCCTCCGCCGCCCTTGTGGCGCTTGTGATCGCCAGCCCCGCCTCGGCCGGCCTGCTCGGCAAGGACAAGACGAAAAACAGCACACCGGCGCCGGCCACGGCCGCTACCTCGAAAGCCGAGGTTTTCAAGCCGGCCACCAGGGCGGAGATCGACGCCATGCTGCGCGCCAGTCCGCTACAGCAGGCCGCCTTCTTCGGCACTCAGTTCGAGCATAGCCCGACCGACCAGAAGATCGGCCTCTATCTCTCCAATGCCCTGCGTGCCCTGGGCCGCAATGCCGAAGCCGCCGATACCGCCCATAAGGTCTTGCTGTTCGCGCCCGATAATACCGATGTCCTGCTGGCCGCCGCCCGCGCCCATATCGCCGACAACAACGCTTTTTATGCCATCGATCCGCTGCAGCATGTCATCGAGCTGAAGCCGAAGGACTGGCAGGCTTATTCGCTGCTCGGCGTCGCCTATGACCAGACCAAGCGCCCGGACGAGGCCCAAAGCACCTGGGCGAAGGCGCTGGACCTTTCGCCCAATAATCCCGCCGTCCTGACCAATATGGCCATGTCGAAAGTGACGCGTGGCGATATCGCCGGCGCCGAGCCCCTGCTGCGCACCGCGGTGGCGCAGCCCGGCGTGACCGTGCAGATCCGCCAGAACCTCGCCCTGGTGCTCGGTCTCGAAGGCAAGATGCCGGAAGCCGAAAGCCTGCTGCGTCTGGACCTGCCGCCGCAACAGGCCGATGCGGCGCTGGCCTGGCTGCAACAGGCGGTCGTGGCCAGGGCCGCCCCGGCTTCGACCACCGCCCCGACCCACTCATGGGATTCGGTCAAGGCGAGCGGTAGCTGATCTAAGCGCCCTGCGCATCACCACTTGTGAATCGTTAACTTTTGCCGCTGCGGACGCCCCGTCCCTGTGCTACCCTGACGGCGGGATATCGCAACCTGCGACTTCGTGTCGCGATTGAAAAAATTATCCCCAAAAACCACATACAAGATGTAGATGTTAATCTGGCTTTAACCACGAAATGTGGTGATATGGCGGTGTCATCTGGGTTTTTAGTATCGATTCGGGATTTCTTATGAGCAGTTCACTTCTTCTGGCTAATTCGTCCGCTGGTCTGTTAACGCCGAGCCATTCCTACAAGCCGTTTCGCTACCCGTGGGCCTTCGAATTCTGGCGCAAGCAGCAGCAGGTCCACTGGATTCCGGAAGAAGTGCCGCTGGGCGAGGACTGCAAGGACTGGGCTTCCAAGCTCAATGATTCCGAGCGCAACCTGCTGACCCAGATCTTCCGCTTCTTCACCCAGTCGGATATCGAGGTCCAGGATAACTATCTGGAACGCTACTCGCGCGTCTTCAAGCCGACCGAGATCAAGATGATGATGTCGGCCTTCGCCAATATGGAAACCGTCCATATCGCCGCCTACGCCCTGCTGCTGGAAACCATCGGCATGCCCGAAAGCGAGTTTGGCGCCTTCATGGAATACGAGGCCATGAAGAACAAGCACGACTATATGGGCACGTTCGGCGTCGATACCGAGGCCGATGTCTGCCGCACGCTCGCCATGTTCGGCGGCTTCACCGAAGGCCTGCAGCTGTTCGCCTCCTTCGCCATGCTGATGAACTTCCCGCGCTTCAACAAGATGAAGGGCATGGGCCAGATCGTTTCGTGGTCGGTGCGCGATGAATCCCTGCACTGCGAAGGCATCATCAAGCTCTATCATACCTTCAACCGCGAAACGAAGGCCGTCACCAAGTCCGTGGCCGATGACATCATCGATTGCTGCAAGACCGTGGTGACCATGGAAGACAAGTTCATCGACCTGGCCTTCGAAATGGGCCCGGTCCAGGGCATGACCCCGGACGATATCAAGGCCTATATCCGCTATATCGCCGACTGGCGCCTGCGCCAGCTCGAACTGCCGGAAGTCTATGGGGGCGCGAAGGAAAACCCGCTGCCCTGGCTGCAGGTCCTGCTGTCGGGCGTCGAGCACGCCAACTTCTTCGAGGCCCGCGCCACGGAATATTCCAAGGCCGCCACCAAGGGCCAGTGGACCGGCGACGAAGGCGTCTGGGGCGCGTTTGACACGCTCCTCAAGAAGCGATCGGAAGCGACCAAGAACGGTGTCAATGTCTAAAGAAAGGCCCCCGGAAACGGGGGCTTTTTTTAACATCTCCTCCCCTGCAAAGCGGGGGAGGAGAAATAATCCCCGCCTCTCATCCCCGTTCCATGCTTGTCCCCATGGAACAGACAAACACCCCTATCGCCACGCCTGAACAAAGACAGGCGCTTCGTCGCAACCAGCAGCAGCGTCTGCGCGATCAGGCCGAGGCGCTGTTGCGCGCCGTCGAAGCGCTGGAACCGCCAGTCACTTACAAGGAAGCCGAGCAGGCTGCCAAAACCCTGCTGGCGATGGGCAAGGTGCTCGATGCCGTCAATACCGAGACCCGCGACGATCTGCCGACCAAGCCGGCCTGGGTGATCACCGCCGAACCCGCCGCCGAGCGCGAAGCCCTGATCAGTTGGCAGGCCGTGCTTGATCACAGTCTGGAAACCCTGGCCGCCGCCCGCCGGTTAAACCGCGAAACCGGCTTGTCCTAAAGCCCTGATCTGATGAGATCAGATCGGCGCTTTAGTTTTGTTTCAACGCACTTTTTAATCCGAAAAGTGCGTCACACTTTTCGGAAAGTGCTCGATCGGCGGATTGTGGATATCTTTGCGTGTGTTTATCGTCTCTTTATAGCTTAGAGTTGTGCCATAAACAGCATCCTTATTCGCCAGCCCATAAGCTCAATCCAGCCACCGAAGACTCCATTATTGGGACACCCGGCGGGTTCAAGGCTCAGGCGCGATGGGCGGCGGGTTTTGCCCCCTGAAATCAAGCCGGCACCGCGTCTGAGCCCTAAAACAAGTCATTTCCGGATTGCCCGATGGCAACCCCATGGACCAGAGGCAGGTCAGACGGCGTCGTGATGCACCACCATCCCATGCCCGGCCGGTCTCTGGTTCATCATTTCGCGGCCTCGGCGCGCAGATAGCTGACAAAGGCCGGATCGCCGCCGATGCGTTCCAGCACCGCCAGCACCGCCTTGGCGCCATTGTCGCTGTTGGTGAAGATAAGGGTGGCGTTTTTCGTATCCGGATTATAGGCAGCGAAAGTGAAAACGCCGGGGTCCTTGCCGGTGTGCATCATATAGGTCTGCGCCGTCTTGCCCTCGCCGAACTGGAAGACCTGCCAGCCGAGGCCCATGCCGGATCTGGTCGGGCAGAGCGCGGCATCAATGCCGGCACAATCGGCCGCCGTGGTATTGACCTGGATGCGGTCGCGATCGAAACCGGCCACACCCTTGACATCGCTTTTGTTGACGATTGCCAGCACCATCTTGGCGTAGTCGGCGGGCGTGGTGTAGAGCAGGTCGGCGGCATTGGCTTCAGTGGCGAAATCGGGCGCCAGCGCCTTACCGGAAGCGTCGGTCGGCAGGGCGATGCGGGCCAGGGCGTCCGGGCTCTGGGTATAGTCGGTATCGGTCATGCCGAACCGCGACAGCACATATTTATTGGCCAGGGTCTCGAATGGCGTCTTCCACTTTTTGGCGGCAAATCGGGCGACATACTGATAGCCCTCGCCGGAATAGGCAAATCCGCTCTGCGGGTTCCGGACGAAGGTGAGCTTGTCATCGCGCCAGTTGGGCAGTCCGGTCTGGTGGCTGAGCGCCAGGCGCGGCGTCAGCAAGGGCGTGCGCGGATCGGCGGCGATGTCCGGATCGGTATAGTAGCGCGACATCGATTCATCGAGTTGCAGCGTGCCTTCGGAAACCATGCGCAGGATGACCTCGGCGGTGATCGGCTTGGTCAGCGAGGCGACATTGTAAAGCGTGCCGGTGGTGGCGGGCACTCCGGCGCTCTGTTCGCCATAGGCGGCGGTGAAGGCCAGTTTGCCATTTTCGATGCGGGCGATGGAAACCGAGGGCACACCGGCGTCTTTCAGGACCTGCGGCATGTCGCGGTCCAGCGCGGTTCTGGCATCGCTGGCCGATACGGCGGGCGTCTGGGCCAGGGCGGCGCCAGTGAGAGAAGCGGTGCTGAGGGCGGTGGCGAGGAGGAGGGTTTTGATCGTCAGGCGCATGGTTCCGGGCTCCGAAAGGTAAGGGGTGCCCACGCATCGCGCCATTGCGGCTTCAGATCAAATTAACTCGGAGTCATGACGTATATTTAATAAAATCAGTGTGTTGATTAAGTTTTTGTAATCTTGGCAACACATAATAAAAGAGCGGGAAAGCGCATCTGAGGAAACGCCTTCCCGCCCATATCGTCGCAACCATCCGGCGGGAAAGAAGCGACAATTTCAAATCGGTGCCAATGGGAACTCGGATTTCCAAATCGAAGGTTTGGTAAGCGCAAATCCGCGCCCGAGCCTTTGCGAGGCACTTCGCGGCATCAGTGCCGCATATTCCATTCGTCGATCTGCTTCTGGGCCTCGTCCTGGGCGATGCCGTAGCGTTCCTGAATCTTGCCGGCCAGAAGCTTGCGGTCGCCTTCGATCACATCGAGATCGTCATTGGTCAGCTTGCCCCACATCTTCTGGACATTGCCCTTGACCTGTTCCCAGCTGCCCTGAATGCGGTCGCTGTTCATGATAACCTCCTGAAATTCAATGAGTTACATAATTCGATTCACTATAGTCGGCGCGCACCTAAATTTTCGCCGCTTTAGGGGCGCTGCAACATAAGAAAGGCATAAGGCCGCCTTCCAGGCTTGCTGTTTGTTTTCATAAATGTATGATGACCGACAAATAATATGGGAGGTTATCATGGCCAAACTGACGCGACGCGGTGTCATGATGCTGGCGGGCACCTTGTCTGTCGTCGGCGTAGCGAAAGCCCAGAACGGGCGTCCGGCGACGGATACAGAGCGCTGGGGGCTGTATGAAATTGCGCTGGATGGACCGGCGCAGGGCAATCCGTTTGTCGATGTGTCCCTGTCGGCGGTGTTCAGCCATGACGGCCAAACCGTCCATGTACCGGGTTTTTATGATGGTGACGGCGTCTACCGCCTCCGCTTCAGCCCGGAAAGCGAAGGCGTCTGGCAATGGCGCACGATGAGTAATGCCGAGGCCCTGACCGGCCATGAGGGCGTCTTTACCGCCAGACCGGCCACCGGCCGTAACCATGGGCCGGTGCGCGTCACTGCGGATGGCTACCATTTCGCCTATGCCGATGGCACGCCCTTTCGCCAGATCGGCACTACGGCCTATGCCTGGGCGCAGCAATCGGACGACCAGTGCGACCGGACGCTGGCGACGCTCAAGGCCACGCCGTTTAACAAGATCCGCATGTGCCTCTATGCCAATGTCAAGGCGGAGCCGATAGAGCCCTTTGCCTATAGCGGCGCGGACCCGAAGGATTGGGATCCGGCGCGCTTCAATCCGATGTTCTTCCGCCGCTTTGAGGCACGTGTGGCGCAGCTTCAGGCCCTGGGTATCGAGGCCGATATCATCCTGCATCACCCTTACGACAAGACGCATGGCTATGCCGAAATGGCCCGCGCCGACGATGAACGTTACCTGCGCTATATGATCGCCCGGCTGGGCGCCTACAGAAATGTCTGGTGGTCGATGGCCAATGAGTTCGATCTGGTGAAGGCGAAAAGCTCGGCGGACTGGGATCATCTCGGCCAGTTCGTCGCCGACACCGATCCGCATCAGCGTCTGCGCTCGATCCATAACTGCAAGGCCTTCTTCGATAATCGCCGACCCTGGGTAACGCATTCGAGCATCCAGAACGGCATGTCGGTCAAGGACGATACGCGCGCCGAAATCTATCGCAGCGTCTGGGAAAAGCCGGTGGTGTTCGATGAGGTCTGCTACGAAGGCCGGATCGACCTGCGCTGGGGCAATCTGACAGCCGAGGAACTGGTGTCGCGCTTCTGGCATGGCCTGATCGCCGGCACCTATGTCGGCCACGGCGAAGTGCTGACCGGGGAGAATCTGAGCGCGGATGGTGGCTGGACCGGCGTCGGCGGGCACCTGCGCGGAGACAGTGCGCCGCGTCTGGCCTTCCTGAAAACGGTGATGGAGGCCGGGCCGAAACCGGGCATCGATCCGATAGACAAGTGGTGGGATCGCCATATCGGCGGCCAGGCCGGTCAGTATTACCTGCACTATTTCGGTGACGAGGCGCCGTCAGAGTGGTCGCTTGACCTGCCGAAGCCGGGATTGGCTGGTGGGGAACAATTTCGTGCCGATCTGATCGACACCTGGAACATGACGGTAACGCCGGTCCCGGGTGTTTTCACGATGCAGAAAAAGGATGGCTACGATTTCCACGATCCGGCCCGCCCGACGATCACCTTACCGGGCAAACCGTGGCTGGCGGTGCGTATCCAGCGAGTCTAGAAAAGCGCGTTCGGCAATTTTTGCGGCGTGCAGAAGCCTTTTTCGCCCAGATGCGCATCCTTGCGGATACGCTTGTTGTCGATCTCCTCGGCATAAAAGGCGCCATTGGAGCGGTCGAGCGTGATGCGCAGAGCTGAGCCGCGTCTCGTCACGCGATTGACCAGATAATAGGCCGCGCCGGTCACATTGGCCGGGCACAGGGTATCGAGACAGATCGACTCGCGGATCAGCGAGCTGTGGCCCGGATCGACGAACAGGAACTTGAAGTCGGCGTTTTCATCGGGAAAGACCGGCGAAGGGAACAGGTCGATATAGAAGACGCCCTGCGAGATGAAGCGCTTGCCTTCCGTCACCTGGGTTTCGCACTTCAGGCTGATCTGATCGATAACAGGGGCAGCCGGGGCGACCTTGGCAGGCTGAGCCTGGGCCACCGGCGGAGCAGGGGGCGGATCGGCGATCGGCTGCATGGTGATTGGTGCCGGCGCGATGGCGACCGGCGGCGGCAGGGGCGTGGGCGCTGTGACGCCCGGTGTCAGGGCCTTGCTCATATCCGGGCTGAGGTTGCCGGAGGAATAGGCGCTATAGGGCACGGGCGCGGCCGGCGTGGTGACGACCGGCGCCGGTTTGGCGGCGGGCTTCTTCTTGCGCTTGACGACCGGTTTCGGCTTGGGGGCGTCGGTTTCATCTTCCGCGGCGGGCGAGCCCTCGGCATGAACGGGTGCGGCGGCCAGGCTGGATATGGCCAGGCCGCAGACCAGGGCCAGGGTGCAGAAGGCAGAAGCGGCTCTCATTCGTCCTCGTCGAAGCGATTGCTGACCAGTTCGGCCAAGGCGGCCACGGCCTCATCGGCCTGCTTGCCTTCGGCCTCGATGCCGATGGTAGTGCCCTTGCCGGCGCCGAGCATCAGCAGGCCCATGATCGATTGGGCATCGACGCGGGTTTCGTCCTTGATGACATAGATCTGGGCGTCAAACGCGGCGGCCAGCTTGACGAACTTGGCAGAGGCCCGCGCGTGCAGGCCCTTCATATTGCAGATTTCAACCTCTGTACGCACGCCGGGTTCTGTCTCGCTCACTCAAGTCTCCCTTGGACAAGGGCTTTTTCGCGCGTGAGAATGCGGGCGTTCGGCAGTTTAGTCCAGAGGGAAAAGGTGGGCAGTTATCGCCGGGCCGCCCTCAGGCAGCGATACGGGGCCGGCATCCGCTAGCGGGGCAAGCAAAAATGTTCCAGTGATAACGTCAGTTATCGCCGGAAAGCACGTAGGAAGCGACGGTGACGTACTTGCGGCCGGCCTCCTGGGCATGGCCAACGCAGGCGCCGAGGTCTTCGTTCTTGCGCAAGCTTGCCAGCTTGATCAGCATGGGCAGGTTGAGCCCGGCAATGACCTCGGCCTTGGTCTGTTCCATGACCGAGATGGCAAGGTTTGAGGGCGTGCCGCCGAACATGTCGGTCAGCAGGATGACGCCGTCACCGGAATCGTTTGCAAAGGTGGCGTCGAGAATGTCTTTGCGGCGCTGGGCCACATCGTCATCCGGACCGATACAGATGGCCGCTACCTGGCTTTGCGGCCCGACCACATGCTCCATTGCCGATACGAACTCGTCAGCCAGCTTGCCGTGAGTAACGATGACCAGTCCGATCATTAAGGCACTATCCTTACGCTTCAGGGTACTCCGCGCGGGTCATGCGGCCGGCATGCGGGGTAGCCCTTGATACTAATCCCGATTTCATCGCACTGCAAAACGAGATTTGAATGCCCCTGGCAAATTTCGCGCCGCAATCGGCCGGGTGTGCCAAATATGCCAGAGGTGACATTTACAGGGTATGAATGACTTTGAAAGCTTACGCATAAGTAAGTATTTTTAAGCGACTTTCAAGCGGGTCAGGAGTTTGCTGACACTGGAGGCCTCACGCGGGTTCAGCCGGATGGTCGGTACAGCCTGTCCCAGAATGGGCGTTATCTCGTTTTCCGGCAGGCGCTCGATGGGATCGGACTGTGCCAAAACCGCCAGGTGGATGCGAGTCAGGCGGCGGGTATCGATATCGAGAATGCCGAGGCCCCGCACCTCCATGCGGCCTTCTATGGTTTCGGGCGCGGCGGCATAGATCTGTCCGCCGGAGGTCCAAAGGACGCTGTAATCATCGCTGACGAGGGCGCAGCCGCCACGGCTGGCGGATTCGAGCAGGCGCAGGGCCAGGTCACTCTTGCCGCTGCCGGAAGGGCCCATAATCAGCACACCGCGCCATTCAGCCCCGACCAGCAGGCTCAAGGAGGTGGCATGGATGATCATCTTGCTCATGCCGGTATTTAGGCACGGATGGTAAGCTGTGAAAACTGTTTCTCGCGACAGAGGTAAGGTTTCGGATGGCCCAGGGCAGGCCGTCTGTCATCCTGCGGCGCCGGCCTTTGTCAGCCGCAATTCGCGCTGATGGCTGTATGTGCCGATGGCCAGAAAGAGCAAAAGACCATATCCGCCCCAGAATTCGACGAGGGTAAGATAGGCCACGTAATTGAATTTCGGCGCCAGCAGAGGCACAAAATGCGATGCGACCGCGTTCAGTTGACAGGCAGCGATCAGGATCGTCCATATCTTGCGTGACCACAGCGCCAAAAAAACGAAACCGACCAGGAGCGCGCTGTCTACAGCGACGATGCCCCATTCTATCCCGTTGAATTTTCGCCCCTGAACCAGGGTGGTCGCCAGCCAGGCCACCAGAAACATAACGGCCCCGGTCCTTTCGGCGGGGCCGCCACGCACCAGGGCATACACGGAGACAAGGATACCGAGTATCAATGCCGTATAGGCCCAGGTGTAATACATAAATGCCTTGTCCTTATGCCGCCCGTAGCGGCTGAATCAGTACGGTATCGTCGGATTTCGGCGGTTTCGCGCCTGTGCCGCCCGCCGCCATGGCGCCGCAGCCGAGTTGAGTCTTTACTTCATCGAGGGCGCTGTGGGTACGCACAATCGCGCCGCGGGCATTGGTCAGGGCCAGGAAAGTGGCGGCGGCCTCCTCGAAAGCCTCCTGGCCGATCATGACCGAAATCTCATTGCTGCTGCTCATCTGGCTCAGGCTGCTGATAAGGGCGGCCGTATCGCACATCGCGGCCTTGATCGAGCGTTCGGCGGTGAAGAGTTGCTCGGCGCCGTGGCGCACCATGTCTTGTCTTTTCACGTTTTGCTTCTTTCCCCGGCTAGCTTTTCCAGCCGGCATAGATTGTGAGTTTGTGAACGGCTTCGACCATTCCCAGAAGCGTACCGGCAAACATGCCGGCGACCAGTACCAACAGGACTGCGGCAATGACGACCAGGCCCAGGACCTGGATCGCCGGGAGGGTTTTCAGCCTTCGCCTGAACTCGCCCCATCGTCCGTCAGCCAGGCGCCCACGGCGACCATGTTGAAGACCGCTTTCGCCGGGCCGTGTGTCCGGTTCATCGTCTTCAAGGTCTCGATCGCGTCCTGTATATGCTGGACCTTGTCGGGCGAGGCCAGCATTTGCCAGGCCAACTCCAGATGCCTGAAGTTGATCGTCATGATGTCGTCGTGTGGGGGATGCGGTAGGAAGGGCTTGTTCATGAGCCCAGTCTGGCGCATCGATGTGCGGACCGGCTATTGGCGACGATGCCCATTGGTCATTTTTGCCAATGGTCTGACCGGCTTCATGGGCCAGCAAAATGCGCACCGCTTCGCGACTGGTCGCGGCCCCCAGGCGCTGGCGTGCGCTTTCCGTATGGGCGCGCACGGTGCGTTCGGTGATATTCAGCGTTCGGGCGATTTCCTTGGCGGCGAAGTGTTTCGCTGTCAGGCGCAGAACTTCTTTTTGTCGTTCTGATAATGACTCAATGCCCTGCAATAGGGTTGGCATGAATCGAATCTCCCCGGAATGTGCGTCACCATAATAAGGTTAACGCAGGTATCCGGATAGAGCATAGGTGATAATTATGTTGAGGGGTGAGTGGCCTGAAAGCGGACTCAGGGGCTTTCCGCTCTAGTGAGCGTTCGGCAGGCGGATCGAGAAGCGGGCGCCGACAACCTGGCCGGTCTCATCCTGGCGGTTTTCCGCCCAGACCTTGCCGTTGTGCGCCTCGATAATCTGGCGCGAGATCGACAGGCCGAGGCCGGAATTCTTGCCGAAGCTCGTGCCCTTGGGCCGCGAGGTATAGAAGCGCTGGAAGATGGTCTCCAGATTGTCTTCGGGTATGCCGGGGCCGTCATCCTCGAAGACGATGCTGATCGGCCGGGCCGGGTCGCTGCCATTATGCGCCAGGGTGACGCGCACCTCGCCGCCTTCCGGAGAGAAGGAGCGGGCATTGTCAATCAGGTTGCGGAAGACCTGGCCGAGGGGGCCTTCGCGGCCATTGACGCGAGAGGCGGCCGGGGTGAGGGTGCGTGTGAAGCGGACCGACACCTGGCCGGCGATATGGCTCTGCTGGTAAAGAGAGACGATATCGTCCAGCAGGGTGCCGACCTCGACCGTTTTGGGCGTCTCGCGTGACAGTTCGGCATCGAGACGCGAGGCGTTGGAAATGTCGGTGATCAGGCGGTCGGCGCGGCGGACATCCTGGTTGATCACGGCCAGCAGCTTTTCCTTGGCCTCGTCGTTCTTGACCAGGGGCAAGGTTTCCAGCGCTGAGCGGATGGAGGTCAGCGGGTTCTTGATCTCGTGGGAGACATCGGCGGCGAAGCGGTCGATTTCCTCCATGCGCCGCCACAGGGTGTCGGTCATCGATTCCAGCGAACGCGCCAGGGTGCCGATTTCGTCACGGCGCGATTCCAGATCGGGGAGGGAGATGGCGCGGGTGCGCGCCAGGCGGACATTGTCGGCCGCCGCCGACAGACGATGGATCGGCCGGCTGACCAGCCAGTTCAGCAGCAGGGACGACAGCATGGTGACGCCGAAGGCGACGAGAATGAAGGGCAGCATCGACCAGCGCTGCGCCGCCACGATCTTGTCGACATCGCCGCGCTCGATGGTCAGCACGCCCAGCACTTCCTTGACGTGGCGCAGAGGCACGGAGACCGACACCACCTTGATGCCGCGCTCATTGCGGCGAACCACGGCGGTGGGCGGCGCGCCGGAAAGCGCCATCATCACTTCGCCGTGCAACTGCTGTTCGGCCACCGCCCGGCGCGCCTCGCGCTTGGCGGACTTATCTTTTGGCGGCGCGGCTTTTGGATCGCGTGCCGGCGGTAGTTGCGACACATCGATCATATCCGATACCGCATAGGAATCGGAAAGCAGCTTGCCCTTGTCATCGAACAGGCGGGCCCGCTGGCCGGTGGGAATGAAGCGGCCCATGACGAAGGCGGCGTTATCCGCCTCCAGATGCGGCTCGGGCACGCCTTCGGTGGCGGCTTCGGCGATGACCTCGCCCATGAGCTGGGCCTGCGACAGCAGGGAATCGCTCTGGGCGTTGATCAGGCCGCCACGGAAATCGCTCAGCGCCAGGGAACCGAAGACGATGATCAGCAGTCCCAGCAGGTTCAGTCCGAAGATCAGCCGTCCCAGTCGGGACTGACCGAAGGGGAGCCGTTTTAGCCAGGACTTTGACACCAAAGCGCTTTCCGAAAAGGGGGAGATGAAAAATCAAAGCGCCGATCTGACGCAAGCCAGACCGGAACTGCTTCAGATTTCCCGATAACGATAGCCGACGCCGTAGAGGGTCTCGATCGAATCGAAGGTCTGATCGACCTGGCGGAACTTCTTGCGCATGCGCTTGACGTGGCTGTCGATGGTGCGGTCGTCGACATATACCTGGTCGTCATAGGCGGCATCCATCAGGTTGTCGCGGCTTTTGACGAAGCCGGGGCGCTGGGCCAGGGCGTGCAGCAGCAGGAACTCGGTGACCGTCAGGCGCACCGGCTTGCCGTCCCAGGTGCATTCGTGGCGGGCGGCGTCCATGACCAGCTTGCCGCGCTTCAGCGACTTGGCATTGAGCGCTTCGGTGACTTCCGGGGCCTCGCCCTGCTCGACAATGCCGGCGCGGCGCAGGACCGCCTTGACGCGTTCGAGCAGCAGGCGCTGCGAGAACGGCTTGTGCATGTAGTCGTCGGCGCCGAGGTTGAAGCCGAGCACCTCGTCGATCTCGTCGTCCTTCGAGGTCAGGATGATGACCGGCAGGTTGGACGTGGCGCGCAGGCGGCGCAGGACTTCCATGCCGTCCATGCGCGGCATCTTGACGTCGAGGATGGCGAGGTCGGGCGGGTCCTTTTCCAGCGCGGCCAGACCGGCGGCGCCGTCATAATAGGCCTGGACGGTGTGGCCGCCGCTTTCCAAAGCCAGCGAGACGCTGGTGACAATGTTTTCGTCGTCGTCCACCAAAGTAATCTTGGCCATGTGATCTCCGAAATTGAAAAACTATTCTCTTAAATAAACCGATATGCGCAAAGTTCAATTGAACTTTGCCCGTTGGGCCACGCAGGCGTAGCCCTGTTATCCTGCACTAAAAGCACCGCTGCGGTCTTTTCAGGGCGTCAAGACGGCGTTTTTTGGCCATAGAGAGCGCAATTGGGGCCTAAATCATAATTTAACGTCATGGGTGTAATATTCCCATGCGTATCAAACACTAAGCCTTAAACCAAACGCATTCTTCCGGGGCCACCATGAGTCACCATCCGGTGCACTACGAACTCTTCACGCGTCGCACGCCGCAGTCCTCATGGGTGCTGGAGATGGCATCGGAGACGCGCGATCAGGTGATTCAAACCGCGGACGACATGCTGAAGGAGGGCCGCGCCGCCGTGCGCGTCACCAAGGAAGTGCTCGATCCGGAGACCGGCGAATACAGCAGCGTCACCGTGTTGGAAAAGGGCACATCCGCCCCACAGAAGAAGGTGAAGCTGGCGCCGGCCACCGATTCGATCTGTTCCAGCCCGCAGGATCTTTACCACGCGCACGCCCGCGAAAAGGTGGCGCGCCTGCTGGAGGACTGGCTGAGACTTCAATCGGTGACCGCCTTCGAACTGCTGCATCGTCCCGATCTGGCGGAAAAGCTGGAAGCCTCCGGCAGCGAACTGCTGCACGTGACCCAGAAGCTTTCAGTGCCAGAAAGCCATGAAACCGGCCAGGACCTGCACGAGCTGATGCGGCGTTGGTCGGGCCTGTTCGATCGCGCCTGTACGCGCCTGATCCAGGATGGCCGCAAGAACCTGTTTCCCGAAATGACGCCGGAAAATGCCCTCGACCTGATCGACCGGCTGCATGACAATCCTGACCGCGCCTATATCTTTGGCGGTGCGGTGGCGGCCGTGCTCAAGCCGCATCGCCGACCCTTGGCCAAGCTGGAAACCCTGCTGATCTATGCCAGCCTGATCCATGCCTGGCTGGAAGCCCATGCGACGCGCGAATGGGCGCTGCGCATCATCGAAATGCCGGTGATGGAGCTGTTCGCCTCGCGCGCCAGCCTGAACGACCTGATGGGCGAGGAGACCGACCTCGGCAGCGCCATGATCCTGATGACGCGCCTGGCCGCTGGCCGCGAAGTCGCACTCATCGGCCGTGCCGATGCCCGCGTGGCGCGTTTGATGCCGCCGCTGACCGGCGTGCTGGGGGGCTATAACGACTTGATCCAGGCCGGCTGCATGCCGAACCTGAGCTACCAGATTTCCAAGCGCCTGATGCAGGAGCTGAAGAACCCGCGTCGCCTGAAGCCGAACGACGCCATGGCGGAGATCGAAACCCTGCGCGTGCTGGCCCTGTGCCTGACGGCGGCGGGGCGGGACGAAAGTCAGCGTGACGACATCACGGAGGCCTTTGCCGAACGCTCGAAAAAGCTGGTCTCCGCCGATTTCGTCACCAGCCTGCTGGCGGATGCCGAAACGCCCGCCGAGGAAGCCGACCGCCTGATCTGGCTGTGCGAGAACATGGTGGGCGCCGCCAACAAGCGTCAGGCCGCGCGCTGGCTGACCCAGATCGTCAGCGGCGACAAGTTCGAACGCCACATGCGTGAAAGCAGTCAATCCATTGCCCAGCGCCTGCTGGCTCTGGCGCAGATGCAGGGGCGGGTTACGGCCGCGGCGCTGATCGATCAGGATGGCCAGGCGATCAGCGAACGGCTGGGCGCGATCGGCAGCCAGATCGCGACGGATGTCAAGCTGCTGGCCCATATCCTGCGCGGAAGCGCGTCGCCGGTGCAGAAGTTCTCCATGCTGCTGAGCTTCGCCTCAGGACAATCCGCGCCGCTTGGAGCCTTGAGCGAGCAGGCGAAGACCGAGGTGATGAAGATGATGCGCGACCCGGCCATGCGCTCCGGCCTCTCCGCGCAACCGCAGATCCTTGCGACGCTCAAGCCGATGATGCAGGCCGCCGGGGTATTAGCCGCTTAATAGCGGAAGTTCAGTTCCAGCAGCACATTGTTGGGATCGACGACGAACAGTTGCGTCAGGCTTATCTCTGGGAGTTCATTGCGTTCATAGCGCAGGCCGCGCGCCGCGATGCGGGCGAGGGTGTCATCGAGCCCCTCGCACTCGAAAGCGATATGATGGATGGCGCCGGTGGGGGCGCCCGGCATGACCTCGCGTTTGTAGGTATTGTCGGTGCCGAAGAGATTGAGATGAATGACGGCGCGGTCTCCGGCATAGAGCCACTGGCGATGCTCCGGCCGGCGCTGCGGCGCGGTCTTCGCCACCAGACCGAGCAGATCGGCATAGAAGGCGATGGTGCCGGCCATGTCGCGGGTCTGGATATTGACGTGGTCGAGGGTTTTGACGGTCATTTTCGACGCAGTCTGTCTATGATTTTGAGAACTTCACCGCGGTTCTTCGCGACTTTTACCCATAAAGGCAGTCGTGAGCTGACAGATGAATTACGAAAAGTCACCGGGCCGAAATCGACTCGACGCAAGGGGGCAGCGACATAAGCAGCTATATGATCCAGATGCTCGAAATTGAAGGCATAAAACTTACCCAGACGTGTCTCAGCCTCAAGCCAGAGCGGATGGCCATTACAGATGTTAGCTGTTGGTGGATAGGTCGTTATGCCTTTGTCACGAGGCAGGATATTGCGGGCATGAAAACAAGCTGTGCAGGTCAGGCGACGCTTGCCAGGCTCTGATGATCGCCGCACTTCCGCTCTGCCGTGACATGCGGGGCATTCGACCAGGATCAGATCAAGAAATTCACATTGATGTCTGGCGAGTAAAGGCGCGCTCATAGACCGACCATAACAGATACGGTCAGGATGTGAACGCGCCTTAGTTAATTAAGCCGCTCTGACGTGCGCCAGGAAGCCATTGATCTGATTGCGCAGGTTGGCGGCCTGATGGGCCAGTTCGGACGAGGCCGACAGCACCTGAGCGGCGCCGGCACCGGTTTCCTCGGCCATGCGGGCCACGCCGGTAATGTTCGAAGTCACTTCCTGCGTGCCCATCGAGGCCTGGTTAACGGCCTGGACGATCTCGTTGGTGGCCGAGCCCTGCTGTTCGACGGCGGCGGCAATGGTCGACGACGAGTCGTTGATGTCGCGGATCGTGCCGGTGATATTTTCGATGGCCTCCACCGCGCGGCGGGTCGTCGACTGGATGCTGCCGATATGCTGGCTGATTTCGGAGGTGGCCTTGCTGGTCTGCTGGGCCAGCTGCTTGACCTCGGCGGCAACGACCGCGAAGCCCTTGCCGGCCTCGCCGGCGCGGGCCGATTCGATGGTGGCGTTGAGCGCCAGCAGGTTGGTCTGGGCGGCGATACCGGTGATCATGTCGACAATGCCGGTGATGCGGTCGGCGGCTTCGGACAGTTCCTGCACGATGGCGGCGGTGGAATCGGCTTCGCGCACGGCTTCACGCGCCTTGACCGAGGAATGCTCGACCTGGCGGCTGATTTCCTGCACGGAAGCGCCCAGTTCCTCGGCGGAACCGGCGACGGAGGTGACATTGGTGCCGGCCTCTTCGGCGGCGGCGGAAACCGAGGTCGCCTGGGCGGCGGATTCCTGAGCAGAAGACGTCAGCTGTGCGGCGGTGGCCTGCATTTCGGTGGCGGCGGAGGAGACCATTTCGACAATACCGCCGACGGCGCCTTCGAACTGATCGGCCAGTTCGTACATGACGCGCTTGCGCTCGGCCTCGGCCTCGGCGCGCAGGCGTTCCTTGTCGGCTTCGGAAGCAGCGTGGGCGTGGAGGGCGGCCAGCAGGAATTCACCGGCGGTGGACATCTGCTTCAGTTCGCCGACCTCATCCTTGCACGGCACGACGACCGAGGTATCGCTGTTGCACAGGCGGGTGAAGGCCGAAGCCAGTTCGCTGAGCGGCTTGGAAATGCCCATGATCATCAGCCAGCCGACGATGGCGCAGAAGGCGGCGGTGACGGCGAGGGCGATCATGATCAGGGTCATGGCGGCGTTGCCGAGGGCGATGCCGGCCATGGCGGCCTTGTTGCCGGCCTCCAGCTGATAGGCGCGGTCGGCGCGGATGGCCTTGCGCACGGCATTGGCATTGTCCTGCATGGCGCCCTTGTAGCGCTCGACGGCGCCGGCCGTATCTCCGGCCTCGACCTGGGCGATCAGGGGCGCATTGTCAGCCACATAGGTGGCCATGGCGGTCTTGATGGACTCGGCCATCTGGCTTTCCTCGCCCTGGGTCACCAGTGGCTCATAAGCCTTAATATCGGCATTCAGGCGCGTTTCCGAATCGGCCAGCTTGTCCTTCATGTCGGCGCGGCCCTCGGCCGGCACCAGGATCATCTGGCCCTGGCGGGCGCGCATCTGCTCGAAATCCTGCGACAGATCACCCAGCACATTGGCGGCGGGCAGCCAGTTGGTGGCGACATCCTTGGCGGCGGCATTGACCGCGCCCAGGCGCTGGATGGCGAAGATGCCCAGGGCCACGCAGGCGCAGAGCACAAGGCCGAAACCAAGCATGACCTTGGCGCGAATGGTGAGTTTTTTCAGCATGACGAACACAAATTCCCCTGGACCGACACAAACACAGGCCGTATCCGACAGCCTGCGTTATGCTGCAACGGATGGGTTTGGGTCCTTTAAAACGCAGACCACTTCGACACTGAAGTGGTCATACGTCCGACATGGTAAAAATCGGATTAAGGATAAATTTTGCGCGGGAAGGTTTTTTGTGAACTTTTTTTGCGGCTTATGCGGCTCTGACGTGCGCGAGGAAATTATTGATCTGGGTGCGCAGGTTGGCGGCCTGATGGGCCAGTTCGGACGAGGCCGACAACACTTGTGAGGCGCCGGCGCCGGTTTCCTCGGCCATGCGGGCCACGCCGGTAATGTTCGAAGTCACTTCCTGCGTGCCCATCGAGGCCTGGTTAACGGCCTGGACGATCTCGTTGGTGGCCGAGCCCTGCTGTTCGACGGCGGCGGCAATGGTCGACGACGAGTCGTTGATGTCGCGGATCGTGCCGGTGATATTTTCGATGGCCTCCACCGCGCGGCGGGTCGTCGACTGGATGCTGCCGATATGCTGGCTGATTTCGGAGGTGGCCTTGCTGGTCTGCTGGGCCAGCTGCTTGACCTCGGCGGCAACGACCGCGAAGCCCTTGCCGGCCTCGCCGGCGCGGGCCGATTCGATGGTGGCGTTGAGCGCCAGCAGGTTGGTCTGGGCGGCGATACCGGTGATCATGTCGACAATGCCGGTGATGCGGTCGGCGGCTTCGGACAGTTCCTGCACGATGGCGGCGGTGGAATCGGCTTCGCGCACGGCTTCACGCGCCTTGACCGAGGAATGCTCGACCTGGCGGCTGATTTCCTGCACGGAAGCGCCCAGTTCCTCGGCGGAACCGGCGACGGAGGTGACATTGGTGCCGGCCTCTTCGGCGGCGGCGGAAACCGAGGTGGCCTGGGCGGCGGATTCCTGAGCGGAAGACGTCAGCTGAGACGCTGTGGCCTGCATTTCGGTGGCGGCAGCCGAAACGGCTTCGACTACACCGCCGACAGCGTTTTCGAACTGATCTGCCAGTTCGTACATGGCTGTCTTGCGCTGGACCTCCGCATCCTCGCGCGCCTGGCGGGTTTCTTCTTCCAGCGCCAGGTTGCGGATCATGTTGTCCTTGAACACCTCGACCGTGCCGGCCATGTCGCCGATTTCATTGCGCTCGCCGGTATTGGGTACGGTGACGGCGGTATCGCCGTCCGCCAGTTTCTGCATGATGGCCGACATGCGGCCGATCGGCAGGGAAATGCCGCGGATCATGGCAAAGCCGATGACGAAACAGGCCAGGGCCGTCAGGGCGAGCGCAACCATGATCAGGGTCATGGCGGACTTGCCGAGCGCCGTCCCTTTAGCGGCGGCCTGGCTGCCCATCTTGAGCTGGAAGGCGCGATCGCCACGAATTGCCTTGCGCGCCAAGTCGGCACTGTTCTGCATGTCACCGAAATAGAGATCCGTGGCGCCGGCCATGTCGCCGGCATCGACTTTTGCGATCACCGGGCCGCTGTTCTGGATATAGGCGCTGATCTGGGTATTGATGGCTGCGGCCATTTCCGCTTCTTCGCCGGGGCTGACCAGCGGCTTGTAGGCGGTCAGGGCGGCATTCAGACTCTGTTCGGAGTCCTTGATCTTTTCGGCAAGGGCCGGTTTCTTGTCGGCGGGGGCCAGCATATATTGCCCCTGGCGGGCTCGAAGCTGCTCGAAGTCCTGGGAAATATCGCCCAGTATATTGGCGGAGGGCAGCCAGTTGGTGGAGACATCATTTGCGGCGGCATTGACCGCGCTCAGTCTCTGTATGGCAAAGAGCCCCAGGGCGGCGGTAGCGCAGAGCACCAGGGCAAAGGCGGCGATCACGCGCGCACGAATGGTGAGGTTCTTGAACATCGGCATTTCCCTGGACCTGGTACGCCACGCTCGCATCCGGCAGCCTGCGTTGCTGCGTCGAATCGGGTCGGTCCTGATACGCAGCCCATCGCGACCTCATTCAAATAACGCCGGTGCAGTAAATGAGGCGTTAATTGAAGACGGGCCGATGTATCTGGTTTTGTTGCACTTTTATGACAAAAAAGTTAAACGCATCCGGCATACGGTCGCCCAATACCGCCTAATGCGCCTCATCCCAGTTGTTGGCGGCATGGGCTTCGACCACCAGGGGCACGCTCATTTCCAGAGCGGGCAGGGTGGCGTTCTGCATGATATCGCGGATCAATGGGATCACGGTCTCGACCTCGGCTTCCGGTGCTTCGAAGATCAGTTCGTCGTGGACCTGGAGGAGCATCTTCGTGGCGAACCCGGCGTCGATCAGGGCCTGCGGCATCCGCATCATGGCGCGGCGGATGACATCGGCGGCCGTGCCCTGGATCGGGGCATTGATGGCGGCGCGTTCGGCGAAAGCCTTGAGCGCCCCCTTGCCGTTGATTTCCGGGATATGGATCTTGCGCCCCATCAGGGTGGTGACGAAGCCATTGGCGGCGACATAGGCCTTGGTGGCGTCCATATAGTCCTTGATGCCGGGGAAGCGGTCGAAATAGGTCTCGATATAGCGGCCGGCCTCGCCGCGCTCGATGCCGAGCTGGTTGGACAGACCAAAAGCCGAAATGCCGTAGATGATGCCGAAATTGATCGCCTTGGCGCGGCGGCGGATTTCCGAAGTCATCTCTTCCATCGGCACATTGAACATCTCCGAGGCGGTCATGGCGTGGATATCGTCGCCGCGCTGGAAGGCGTCCTTCAGTTGGGGGATATCGCCGATATGGGCCAGGATGCGCAGTTCGATCTGGCTGTAGTCGGCGCTGATCAGCTTGTGGCCCGGTTTGGCGATAAAGGCGCGGCGGATCTTGCGGCCTTCGGCGGTGCGGATCGGGATATTCTGCAGATTGGGTTCGTTGGACGACAGGCGCCCGGTCGGCGTCGCGGCCAGATGGAAGCTGGTATGGATGCGCTGGGTGGTTTTATCGGCGTAGCCGGTGAGGGCGTCGGTATAGGTGCCCTTGAGCTTGGCCATCTGGCGGTAATCGAGCAGCATTCGGGCCAGCGGCTGGCCCGGCTCCAGACCCGGCTTGCCCTCGGCGATCTCCTCCAGCACCTTGACATCGGTAGCCCACTGGCCTGAGGCCGTACGCTTGCCGCCGGGAAGCTGCATTTCGTCGTAGAAGATCTGGCCGAGCTGCTGCGGGCTGTTCATGTTGAATGGCCGGCCGACCAGGGCTTGCGCCTCCTGTTCGATGGCGGTCATGCGCGTGCCGAAATCGTGCGACAGGCTTTGCAGGATGGCCGGATCGATGCGGATACCGGCCAGTTCCATTTCGGACAGCACGGCGGGCATGCGGCGTTCCAGGGTCTCGTAGACTGTCACCAGACCTTCGCGTTGCAGACGCGGCTTGAGGATCTGCCACAGGCGCAGCGTCACATCGGCGTCCTCGGCCGCGTATTCGGTGGCCTCTTTCAGCGCGACATATTTGAATGACTTCGCCGACTTGCCGGAGCCGGCCACCTGCTTGAACGGGATGGGGGTATGGCCGAGGTGCAGTTCCGAAAGTTCGTCCATGCCGTGGCCGTGCTGGCCGCCTTCGAGCACATAGGAGATCAGCATGGTGTCGTCATAGGGGGCGACATCGATGCCGTGGCGATGCAGGACCGACAGGTCGTATTTGATGTTCTGGCCGACCTTGAGGATGGTCGGGTCTTCGAACAGGGGCTTCAGGGCGGCGATGGCCTGCTTGAAATCGATCTGCTGCAGGCCGCCATTATCTCCAAAATCGAAGCCTTCGCCGGAGGTATGAGCGAGCGGAATATAGCAAGCCTGGTTGACCCCGACCGCCAGCGAAATGCCGACCAGACCGGAATGGGAGGCAGACAGGTCGTCGGTTTCGGTATCGATGGCGATGATTTGCGCTTCATAGGCGCAGGCGATCCATTTTTCGAGGGCTTCCATCGTCTGGACGCATTCATAGGTCTCGCGGTGGACGGGCTGGATGGCCGCCTCGGCCGGACCAGATTTGGCGGCGCTGTAGAGCGGACGCAGGACCGGCGCTGTCGGCAGCTTGTCCAGCGCCGAGGAGGTTTGCAACAGGCTGAGCGTATTGCCGCCGACCCGCTTGGCCAGGGAACTGAACTCCATCAGCCCCAGGAAGGTGAGCAGGGCGTCCTGTTCCGGTTCCTTCAGGATAAAGGTATCGATATCGACCGGCGTGGGCGAGTCACAGCGCAGGGTGACCAGTTCGCGCGACATCAGGATCTGATCGCGGAAATCGATCAGGGTCTGGCGGCGCTTTTCCTGCTTGATCTCGGAGGCTCTGGCAAGGACGGCATCGAGATTGCCGTATTCGAGCAGCAGCTGCGCGGCGGTCTTGACGCCGATGCCGGGAGCGCCGGGCACATTATCGGCGGAATCGCCGATCAGGGCCTGGGCGTCGACCACGAGTTCCGGCGGTACGCCGAACTTCTCGATCACGCCTTCGCGGCCGACAATGGTGCCCTTCACCGGGTCCATCAGGCTGACATCGTCATCGACCAGCTGCATCAGGTCTTTGTCGGACGAGATGATAGTGACCTTGAAACCCTGTTTTTTGGCGAGGTGGCTGTAGGTACAGATCAGGTCATCGGCCTCGAAATTGGCCATCTCGACGGCGGGCAGGCCGAAGGCGCGGGTCGCATCGCGGATCAGCGGGAACTGCGGGATCAGATCTTCCGGCGCCGGCGGACGGTGGGCCTTGTACTGGTCGTAAATCTCGTTGCGGAAGGTTTTCGAGCCGGCGTCGAAAATGACCGCCAGATGCGAGGGGGCATCGTCGCCGCGGTGTTCCTTGATCAGTTTGAACAGCATATTGCAGAAGCCGCTGACGGCGCCGACCGGCAGGCCATCCGACTTGCGCGTCAGGGGCGGCAGGCCGTGATAGGCGCGGAAGATATAGCCGGAGCCGTCGATCAGGACGAGGCGCTTCTGTTTTTCGGTATCTGACATGCGGTATTTCTGCTCAGGGAGTGTCCGGCTGTCTTCATAGGCCGTTCCGCATCTGATGCCAATTCAAAGCGACAGGTAACGGCAGGATTTACATTCTGAAACCAGTTATGTCGGCACCGCCATTATGCCGCAGTGCAATATGAACTTCATTGTGCTAGTGCGAGATAAATTTTTCAACAGACCCAGTAAAAAGACGGAGTACCCCCATGTCCATGATGAGAGAAACCGACCAGAACCGCCTGCGCATCCAGGCCAGCGGCATTCTCGAAGGCTTTCTGCAGGCACACATCACCTTGCGTGAGGCCGTGGCCGATCTGGGGCTGCTGTGCCGTCTGGACCTGTGCCATCTGAATGGCCCCGCCCTGGACAAGCGCCTGGCGGATACGCTGGTGCTCGCCGCCAATGGCGAAATCGATGCGGAGTTTGCCCTGTCGCATCTGGTGCGCCTGGCCACGACCCATGTGCTGTGCGTGGAAGCTTTCAACTGATTGCCCTTCGCCCGCCCCGTTTACGGGGAGGGGGGACCGCCGCTTGCGGCGGTGGGAGGGGCTTTTGCAAGAAAAGCCACACGTTCAATGGCTAAATCCAAAACCCCTGTCGCGGCTTCATCGGGATCGGCCAGTAAATCTCTCGCAATAATTCGGTGAACGTGAATGCCTTGGCCCACGAGCCATTGATCCCGCACCAGGTCTCGTTCGCGCTGATGGTCATGCGTATGGATTTCTCCATCGACTTCAATGCAAAGCCTCGCCTTGACGCAATAGAAGTCGAGAATATATGGGCCGAGCGGATGCTGATTTCGAAAGATAATGCCGCCAGAGGTGCGGGCCTTTAATCGCAGCCACAGCCAGAGTTCAGGCTTGGTCAGGTCTTTGCGGAGCCGCCGAGCTGTTTTGATCTTAGAGTCAATTCGAATGGTTCGCATGGTTGCCCCTCCCACCATCGCAAGCGATGGTCCCCCTCCCCATAAATGGGGCGGGCGAAATCTGCGAGACCTTACCAGCTGCCGGTATTTGCCATCGAAGCCCATGGCTCTGCGGGTTCGAGCGAACCGTTTCGCTGCAGCAATTCCACTGAAATACCGTCGGGCGAGCGGACAAAGGCCATGTGGCCATCGCGCGGCGGGCGGTTGATCACCACGCCCTGGTCGCTCAAGTGCTGGCAGGCGGCGTAGATGTCATCGACCTCATAGGCGACGTGGCCGAAATTGCGGCCGCCGGCATAGGTCTCGATTTTGCCGTCGGCATCCGGCCAGTTATAGGTCAGTTCCAGTTCAGGGGCGCTAAAAGACCGCGCATGGTCTTCATCGAGCGGCGCCGCCAGATAGATCAGGGTAAAGCGTCCCTTTTCCGATTCCATGCGGCGGGTTTCGATCAGGCCCAGTCCCTTGCACCAGAAAGCCAGCGAAGCGTCCAGGTCATGGACCCGGACCATCGTATGCAGGAATCTCAAGGTTTAGTGCTCGCCTTCGGGACGCGGCGCCGGATCATGGTAATCGTGCGCATGGTCCTTATGAACGAACTTGCGGTCGCAATAGCCGCACTCGACCGTGCCGTCCTCGCCCAGTTCGTAATAGGTCAGCGGATGACCCAGTGCGCCGCCGCCGCCATTGCAGGCGACCTTGTGGGCGTCGACATAGATGACTTCGGGGGGCGGGATGGTGGCGCTCATGAGACTGGATACCTTGCGGGAGATGGTTGCCGATCCTTAAAACAAACCGCCTTGTCTCGTCAATTGAACTATGAAACCCTGCGATCATGAAACAGGGCAAAATAACGGGCACCAAACTGGGCTCCATCCTCGGCGGTTCGATCGGCAATCTGGTCGAATGGTACGACTGGTACGCCTATTCGGCCTTCACCCTCTATTTTTCCAAGGCCTTCTTTCCCAATTCGAGCCCGACGGCGCAACTGCTCAATACGGCGGCCATCTTCGCGGTCGGCTTCTTCATGCGCCCGATCGGCGGGTGGCTGCTGGGCTGGTATGCCGACCGCTACGGCCGCAAGGCCGGTCTGACCGCCTCGGTGCTGCTGATGTGCGCCGGCTCGCTGATCATCGCCATCACGCCGGGCTACACCACCATCGGCATAGCGGCGCCGGCCCTGCTGTTGCTGGCGCGGCTCCTCCAGGGTTTAAGCGTCGGCGGCGAATATGGCGCCAGCGCCACCTACCTGTCGGAAATGGCCGGCCAGACCCATCGCGGTTTCTGGTCGAGCTTTCAGTATGTCACCCTGATCATGGGACAACTGATCGCGCTGGGCGTGCTGATCCTGTTGCAGAAAACCCTGCTGTCCCACGCCCAGCTCGAAGCCTGGGGCTGGCGGATACCGTTCGTCATCGGCGCGCTGCTGGCCTTTGCGGCCCTGTTCATCCGCCGCCACATCAGCGAAACCGAGTCATTTCAGGAAAGCCGGAAGTTTGAACGCAACCGCACCCTGACCCTGCTGAAAGAACACCCCTGGCAGGCGCTTCAGGTGGTGGGCCTGACCATGGGCGGCACGGTCGCCTTCTATACCTACACCACCTATATGCAGAAATTCCTGGTCAATACCGCCGGCTGGAGCAAGACCGACGCTACCAATCTGTCGGCCCTGACCCTGTTCCTCTATATGCTGGCCCAGCCGCTGTTCGGCGCGCTGTCTGACCGGATCGGACGCAAGCCCCTGCTGATCGGCTTCGGCGTACTGGGCGTGATCTTCACCGTACCGATCATGACAGCCCTGGCGCATGTGCAGGGCTTCTGGCCAGCTTTCGGACTGGTCATGGCGGCGCTGATCATCGTCAGTGGCTATACCTCGATCAATGCGGTGGTGAAGGCGGAACTCTTCCCCTCGCATATCCGGGCACTGGGCGTGGCCCTGCCTTATGCTGTGGCCGTGTCGCTGTTCGGCGGCTCGGCGGAATATGTAGCGCTGTGGCTGAAACAGGCCGGCGCGGAGGAAAGCTTCTTCTGGTACGTGACCGGCTGTATCGCCGTATCGCTGCTGGTCTATGTCTTTACGGCCGATACCCGTACGAAGACCGCCTTCCATCCGGATGAAGGGTAGAGCACTTTCCGAAAAGTGTGACGCACTTTTCGGATTAAAAAGTGCGGTAAAGTAAAGAACTAGAGCGTTTTCCGATCTGATACAATCAGATCGGAAAACGCTCTAGTTTTTGAGTTCCGCTGGCACCTTGCCGCCGTTTTCGGCCAGAAGGCGCATGACCTGCTTGTGTAGCCAGACATTCATGGCGCCGGAGTGGCGCAGATCGCCGGTATAGCCCAGCTCGGCGGCCAGGGCCTGGCGGACGCCGAGATCGGATTCCAGGCCGACCAGTTTCAGCAGGTCGACGATCGACATGCGCCAGTTCAGCTTCGGATCGCGAGTGGCATTTTCCTGATCGAGAATAGCGGCGACATCGACCTGTTCCATGACCGGAGCGGGCATCGGGTCGGCCATGGTGGTGGCCGGCGCTATGGCTTCGGACGTATGAAGGGTTTCTTCGGCGGGAATGGGCTGCCTGGGGGCGGGCACGATCTGATCGCTGTGTTTGTGGAAAATGAAGTCTTTGATATGACTGAAAATACTCATAAGCCTTAACCTGTCTGTCAAACCCCCGTTTGCCACGACCCGCATACTGTCTAGGCTGTCGGATTGTAAAAATGCGATAAGGGATTACGGTGCGGTTATGATTGGCCGGTCACGATTGCCGTGTGCGCAGGCGATGATGAAAGGCCGGCGCCTGATCGCTGGCGGCGCGTTCGGCCATCTCGCGCACCCGCTGCTCGGCGCCTGAGATCAATTCGGGGATCAGGGCGGCTTCGGGCAGGTTTTTCCAGTATTTCTTCGGCATTTCCGTCTGCATCATCTTCACCTTCAGGCGCGCCGGATTGAAGATATGGGCGTAATAGGTGCGCCACAGATCGTCAGCCTCATCGCTGATGTCCGGTCGTTCCGCGGGCGCGTCGCAAAAGCGCACGGTTTCGCCATCCCAGGCAATGGAGCCTTTCGGCGTGGCGATCAGCCAGTCCATATCGGTAAAGCGGCGCTGGAAGAAACCGGCATTGCGGGCGACGATATAATGATCGGGTTCGAACCAGGCCACGAAGGCGCGGCGCTCCGTTTCGGAAGGCATTTCCTTGAAGCGCACAAAGGCGTGCATCTTGTGGCTGTCGCGATGGACCGCGCGATTAAGCGCATGGGCGCGCGTCACATCCGGATCGGAGCGGATGTGCAGCAGGTCTTTTTCGCTTTGCAGCCGCCACAACAGACGATAGGCCAGATCGAAACGCGCCGGATCGCTGTGGCAGATCAGGCTTTCAGCCAGCGGCAGGAAATCCTTCGGCACGGAGATGGCGCGGGCGGCCGTTTTGGGTGCGACGGGTGGAGGAAACAATTCCTGATCGGCGGCCGCTTCGCTCAGCCAGTCGATATCGCGCGGGGAAATGCCTTGCGCCAGCGCATGCCGGGCCGCGTCGCGCCATTCATCGAAATCACCACGAGCACGCAAGATGATCCGCATCTGACTATTTTAGCCCCAGCTTTTCTTTCAGATCGGCCGACAGATCATGGTTCTGTTCCCAGGTAATATGTTGTCGGCCGCAAATAGTGGTCGCCTGGTCGCCCAGCCATTGTTCGTAACCGCTTGTCTTGATGGTGGCGAATGGCGTCCAGTCGGACGGTTCGGTGCCCGAACCGGCACGAAATTCCCCGCATAAAAGATATTGATCACCGTTGCCTTGCTCTATGGCGCCCAGCCGCAGGTTACGGATATCGACAGGCTTGGGTGGCGCGTGTGTCTGGAAATCGCTTGCCGACGCCGTCAGCAATTCCTCGGTTACGGCTGGCTGACCGAATAGGTGAGCGCCGGCGAGCAGAGCTAAAATCAGTGTTTTCATTCTTTCCTCCTCTAGGCTTGCCGGATGACATGGGAACTGTATCGATTGTCCGCAATCCGGACTCACAACAGTTGCAGTTGTCGTGGTTCCGGCGCGAACATGCCGCGCAGGTCGCCGCGATCGATCAGTTTCAGCGGTGTCCAGCCGGCGGCCTCGACAAAGGCCTGCACTTTTTTAATCGACACTTTCAGCGGCGCCAGATCATCGAGGGCCAGCCGCTTGAAGCGGCGCGTATTAAGGATGGCATTGACCGTTTTTACGCCGAAGCCTGGCACCCGCAGCAGCATCTCCTTTTCCGCTTTATTGATATCGACCGGAAAGCGCGCGCGGTTTGCCAGGGCCCAGGCCAGCTTGGGGTCCAGATCGAGATCGAGCATGCCATCGGGCCGGGCGGCGGTGATCTCGTTGATGCCGAAACCGTAGAAGCGGTAGAGCCAGTCGGCCTGATAGAGGCGATGTTCGCGCACGAGAGGCGGCCTGATCAGCGGCAGGGCCTTCGAGGCATCGGGGATGGGAGAGAAGGCCGAATAATAGACCCGCCGCAACCTGTAGCCGCTGTAAAGCCCGGCGCTGGTATTCAGGATGGTGGCATCGCTGGCCGGATCGGCGCCAATGATCATCTGCGTGCTCTGACCGGCCGGCACAAAGCGCTTGCGCGTCTTACTACGCATCGTCGGTTCACTGGCTTCGTCGATCTTCGCCTTCAACTCGCCCATCGACCGCCGGATATTGGCCGGATGCTTCTGCGGCGCGAAGGCCTCCACCCCGGCATCGGTCGGCAGCTCGATATTGATCGACAGGCGGTCGGCGAAAAGCCCGGCCTCCTCGATCAGCTTCGCCGAGGCTTCGGGGATGGTCTTGAGGTGGATATAGCCGCGGAAATTATGCTTGAGCCGCAGGTCACGGGCGATCCGCACCATCTGCTCCATGGTGTAGTCGGAATTGCGGATAATGCCGGAAGACAGGAACAGGCCCTCGATATAGTTGCGGCGATAGAATTCCAGGGTCAGCCACACCACCTCTTCCGGTGAAAAGCGCGCCCGTTCGACATTGGAAGACGACCGGTTGATGCAGTAGGCGCAGTCATAGATGCAGAAATTGGTCATCAGGATCTTGAGCAGCGAGATGCAGCGGCCGTCTGGCGCATAGGCGTGGCAGATGCCGGAGCCCTCGGTCGAGCCCAGGCCACCGGACGCCGATGAGTCACGCTTCGTGGTGCCGGACGAGGCGCAGGAGGCGTCATATTTGGCGGCGTCCGACAGGATGGCCAGTCTCTCTTTAAGCGTCTTCTTCATAAATGTTCATGATATGTTCTTGTGGTGAAGTGTCAAGGATCGAAATGTTTGCCGCAGGCCAGCCACGGCAGAACAATAAGCCAGAGCGGATTGAGGGCCTGGATCGTATTGAGCGTTAGCGCACCGATCAGGCCATGAGTGTAGGCGAGCAGCGGCAGCATCAGGCACAGATGAAGCAGGATACCGGCCAGAAGGATCGCGATCAGGGCGCGATAGGGCAGTTTGCCCTTGCCGAAACAGGCCCGGACGATCCATCCGGTGATCGGGAAAAACAGCACAACCGCGGTCAGCAGGCCGGGATCATAACCCTGACCGCGTAAGACCGGAAGCAGATGGACAATGCCATTGGTTGCGGTCAGACCGACCATGGAAACGCCGAATACCGGATGGCGGCGCGCCAGCAGCGCGCACAGGGGCGCGGCGATCCACACGGCGCAGATATTGACGAACAGATAGAAGACGGGCGGGATCACGCAATTCGGGTAGGTCTGGAAGCCAAGCTGCGCGCACAATGCTGTGGGAAAGGCGTGGGGGTGACCTAGCGCATCGATCCCGTATTCTTCCACATTGTGGATGAGGTAGATTACGGTCAGAAGCCAGCCGAGCCAGGCCGGATCACGCCAGCGTGAAACATCATGATTGCGGCGCAACAGGTTGGTGCCGAAAAGCAGCGGCAGCAGGACCAGGGCGCCCGCCAGTCCGATCCACGGAAAGGCCAGGTCAAATACACTCCACTGATACATCTGTTCCTCCAGCGGCTACGGACGACAATATACGGGAAGCCCTGAATAGGCGTGTTGAAACTGAACTGAAGTGGTAATAGGTCAGCAGCATTGTCGTCAGTGACATTGCAGATATCTTGATTCCTAGCGGACGGCGGCATGACCGATATTGTGACTGTTTCCATTGCCTGCGCCAATGAGGCCGAATGCCAGAGCCTGACCGGCCTGCTGGTCACCGCCCGTCTGGCGGCCTGTGTGCAGAGTTTCGAAATCCATTCCACCTATCGCTGGAAGGGCGAGATCGATACGGCCGACGAGGTCATGCTGACCGCCAAGACCCTGGTGGAAAAACTGCCGATGCTGGAAAAGCTGGTCAAGCAGCACCACGGCTATGAGGTGCCGGAAATCCTCGCCACGCCGGTGGTCTGGGCCAGTGAGGACTATGAAAAATGGCTGCGCGAGTCGCTGGAGGTGTGAGCGCCGCCGGGCTATGTCTTGTCACATCCCAGGTGTAGCGATACACACGAAGGAATCAGAAAAAGGTGCCTCCCCCCATGACCGAAATTTCCGGTATCTGCCCGCCCAAATTCGCCGCCGTTAAGGATGTTTTCGCCGCCAATTTCGCTCAGGGGCTTGAACGCGGGGCGCGCTTTTCGGCCGTGGTCGATGGCGAGACGGTGCTGGATATCTGGGGTGGCAATGCCGACCGCGAAGGGGCGGTGCCCTTTAGCGACACGACCCTGACGCCGGTGTTCTCGACCGGCAAGGCGGTGATGGCGGTAATGATCGCGCGGCTGGTCGATGCCGGCAAGCTCGATTACGAAACGCCGGTGGCGCATTACTGGCCGGAATTCGGCCAGAACGGCAAGGCGGGGATTACGGTGGGCCAGTTGATCTCTCACCAGGGCGGTTTGCCGGGCTTTTCGCCGCCGCAGGACCCGTCGATCTGGTTCGATGTCCCGGCGACGCTGAAGGCGTTATGCGAGCAGGCGCCTTTGTGGACGCCGGGCGAGGGCTCCGGTTATCACCCCATTGCTGGTGGGTATCTGCTGGGCGAGGTGTTTCGCCGCGTCGATGGCCGTTCGCTGGGCACGGCCTTGCTTGAGGATATCGCCACACCGTTCGGGCTTGACCTGATGATCGGTACGCCGGACGAATATGCGCCGCGCATTGCGGTGATGCAGAAGCCGACCTCGGCACCGGATCTCGGTCCGATCGACGCCATCAAGCAGGCGGCCTTCCTCGATCGCGGTTCGGCCCCGGCGGGCAAGGGCTCGGCCGACTGGCGGCGCATGGAAATCCCTTCGGCCAATACGCATTCGACCGCGCTGTCGCTGGCGCAGTTCATGGGCCTGATCGCCAATGGCGGCGCGCTGAAGGGGCAGAAGCTGTTGTCACTCGGCACGCTGGGCCAGTTGACCCGCGAACGTGTCTATGGCCAGGACCGGGTGCTGCCGTTCAGGCTGAGCTGGGCGGCGGGCCTTCTGCGCAATCGCGGCATCAACATCTATGGCCCGAACGACCGCGCTCTGGGCCACAGCGGATGGGGCGGTTCCTGCGCCACGGCCGATCCGGAAAAGCGCCTGAGCGTCGGCTATGTGATGAATAAGCAATCGGCCTATCTGATGGGCGATCCCCGCCCGGTCGGGCTGATCAATGCGCTGTATTCTTGCCTTTAGGTTTTGGGATCAAAGGGGCTGAGCCCCTTTGCCTTAATTCGCCTCTACCGGCTTGATCGCTTTCAGCCGCCGCCACGCCCCAAAGACAAAAACGCCAGCACCCAGCCAGATAAAGGCGAATGACACGCCACGCAGAGGCGTGAAGGGCTCGCCCTGAAGCAGGCCGATCAGGAAGGTCAGGGTCGGGCCGATAAACTGCACAAAGCCGAGCGTCGAAAGCGGCAGGCGCTTGGCGGCAAAGGCAAACAGCACCAGCGGCAGCACCGTCACCGGCCCGGTCAGCATGAACCAGAAGGCGTGCGATGGCGCGAAGAAGTGCCCCTGACCGTGGCCCTCCAGCCAAACCAGATAGACAACGGCCGGGATAACCAGATAGGCGGTCTCAACAAACAGCCCGGCCAGGGCAGGCACCGGCAAATGCTTGCGCACGACGCCATAGCTGCCGAAGGTCGCCGCCAGGATCAGCGCCACCCACGGTATGTGACCGATGGCCATTGTCTGGATGACGACGCCCGCAACAGCCAGGCCGATGGCGGCTTTGCCCCAGTTGTCGATGCGTTCCTTGAACAGCAGCGCGCCGGCCGCCATGTTGAGCAGCGGTGTGATGTAGTAGCCCAGCGCGGACTCGATGGTGTGACCACTGGTCACGGCCCAGACATAGACGCCCCAGTTGGTTGCGACCAGCAGTGACGATAACAGCAGCATCCAGCGCAGATAGGGCGTGGCCAGTACGTTACGTACCTGTGGCCATTGTTTCAGGGCCAGAACCAGACCGCCGGCCCAGACAAAAGCCCATAGCGACCGATGACCGATGATTTCGATGGCGCCGCCACCAAAGGCGTGGATCGGCGCGTAGAACAACGGGACGATGCCCCAGATCGTATAGCAGGCGATGGCCAGCCCGATGGGCGAGGTCAGGAGATTGCCAGCGATGGGAGAGGGGGCTTGCGAAGACATGGGGCATCCAGAAAGAAAAAGCCGGTGGAACCTTCAGGCTCCGCCGGCTTTAAAAACATCACGATCAGTGAGATTTAAGCGTCGGTCTTGGCCTCGATAACACCGCGTTCGTCGAGAAGCTGCGCGATCTGCACGGCGTTGAGCGCCGCGCCCTTGCGCAGGTTGTCCGATGCACACCACAGCGAGATGCCGTAAGGCACGGAAGTGTCGTTGCGGATGCGCGAGACGTAGGTATCGAATTCGCCGACCACCTCGATCGGTGTGATGTAGCCGCCGTTCTCGCGCTTGTCGACCACGGCGACGCCGGGGGCTTCGCGCAGAATTTCACGGGCCAGCTGCTCGTCCATCGGGCTCTCGAACTCGATATTGATCGATTCCGAGTGGCCGACGAAGACCGGCACACGCACGGCGGTGGGGACGACATCGATGGTGGGGTCGAGAATCTTGTGGGTCTCGACGATCATCTTCCATTCTTCCTTGGTATAGCCGTCTTCCATGAAGACGTCGATGTGCGGAATGACGTTGAAGGCGATCTGCTTGGTGAACTTCTTGGGCTCCTTGTCGCCGAGACCATAGATGGCCTTGGTCTGGTCCCACAGCTCGTCCATGCCCGCCTTGCCGGCGCCGGCCACCGACTGATAGGTCGAGACGACGACGCGCTTGATGGTGGCGGCGTCATGCAGGGGCTTGAGCACGACCAGCATCTGGATGGTCGAGCAGTTCGGGTTGGCGATGATGTTCTTCTTCTTGGCGTCCCAGACCGCGTCCGGGTTCACTTCCGGAATGATCAGCGGCACGTCCGGGTCCATGCGCCAGGCCGACGAATTGTCGATGACGATGGGGCCGGCCTTGCCGATCTTTTCCGACCAGGCCTTGGAAACGTCGCCACCCGCGCTCATCAGAACGATATCGACCTTGGAGAAGTCGAACTGCTCGAGGTCCTGGCATTTCAGGGTTTTTGTGCCGAAGGAAATCTCGATACCCATGGATTTACGCGAAGCGACCGCGTAGATTTCCGAGATGGGGAAATTGACTTCTTCGAGGATCGCCATCATTTCGCGACCCACGGCGCCGGTGGCGCCGACAACGGCGACCCGATAACCCATAATGCTGCTCCTCAAGCTGAACGTGTACGTGGCGCGCAAATGGGCCTTTTTCAGCCATATGACAAGACCTAATTGCCGGCTTAGGATGATTTAGACAAAAATGCCGTTTCCAGGGAAACCATAAGGGATCATGCCACATACGGATGTCATCATTATCGGCGGTGGTCCGGCCGGGATCGCTTGCGCCATCTGGCTGAAGAAGCTGGGCGTGACGTGCCTTTTGTTGGAGGCATCATCGCAGCTGGGCGGTTTGCAGACGCGAAGTCCGTATGAGAACCTGTGGATACCGGGCGTGCAGGGCAAGACCGGCCAGCAGGTCGCGGCCTCGCTGGCGGCGCATGCGGCAGCCGAAGGCGTGGAGGTGCGGCTGAATAGGCCTGTCCTGAGCGTCTCGGAAGACGGGCTGTCTGTGCGGACGCAAGGCGAAGTCCTCTCCACGCGCTATCTGGTGATCGCCACCGGCTCGAGGCCGCGCGCCGGCTTTTTCACCGCTTCGGACCGGGTTGTCGTCGGACCGGGGGCGGCGATGGAGGCGCTGGAGGTGAAGGGCAAACGCGTGGCCATTTTCGGCGGCGGCGACAATGCCTTCGACCAGGCCCGGTTTGTGCGTGATCGCGGCGGAGAGGTGACGATCTTCAGCCGCAACCGCCCGAGAGCGCAGAAGCTGCTTCAGGAGATGATCCCGGATGTGTCGGTGGTGACTGGCCAATGCGATCTCGATACCGATAGCCTTGCGGTCAATGGGCAGGCCTTTGACTATTGGGGCGTGATGTACGGCTTCGAAGCGGTGGTGCCGGAGGGGCTGACGCTGGACCTCGAAAATGGCTATGTGCGGGTCGATCGCTTCGGCGAAACCAGTGCGCCGGGTATCTATGCCTGTGGCGAGGTGACTGACTACTGGCATCCCTGCGTGACCACCTCAGCCGCTCATGGTATTCAGGTGGCCAAGCAGATTTCGAAGCGATTGACAAAGTAGTCTACGGTCAGAGGGCTTTTATGACTGACAAGGATGAACACTGGTTCATAGATACAAAGCCGACGATCATTTCACGTGGCATGATCATTCCGGTCCACTGGAAGGCATGGCTGTTTTTGGTTGTCGTCATTGGCTGGTGTTTTGGCTTTGTGCGTTTGGCCGATAGATATAGTGCTGCTGGAAAACCGCAGGAAGCTTTTGTGTGTGGGCTGGCGGTAGCATTGGGTGTTGTTGTGTGCGCGTTAACTGTCGCTGCCCGCAGCAAGCGACTTTAAGGCTTCGCCTGAAAAACTCCCTGACTGCAAAACCTTTGTAAAAGGCTGAGGCCTGGATTTGCTGACCCAACGCACTTGCAGCATTTTTTTAACGCCATTTTGAAGCCTATCGTCTATAAACGGACCCTATAAATGGTGGGTGGCCGCAAAGGCCGTCGCGTGAACAGATCGAATGACCAATATCCGTAGTGAATACAAACGCCTGCTGAAAACGGGCGAGATTATTCCCGATGCCGCCCAGAAGGCGGCCATCGAAAGTCTGGTCGTGCTCGAACGCCGCATCCGCCAGAGCAGCGCCCTGTGGCGCCGCTTGCTCGGCATCCAGCCGCGCGTCTGCGGTCTCTATCTTTACGGCCCGCCGGGGCGCGGCAAGTCCATGATGATGGACCTGTTCTACAACAATGTGCACAAGATTTCGAAGCGTCGCGTTCACTTCCATGCCTTCATGGCCGAGGTGCATCACAACATCCGCCTGTGGCGCGAAAGCGACGCCAAGACCCGCAAGATCAATTTCGGCACGCACAAGGGCGACGACCCGATCGCGCCGGTGGCCCGCCTGATCGCCAGCCAGTCTCAGCTGCTATGCTTCGATGAGTTGCAGGTGACCGACATCGCCGACGCCATGATCCTGGGGCGCCTGTTCGAGGCCCTGTTTGCCCGCAAAGTCATACTGGTGGCCACGTCGAACCGCCCGCCCGACGATCTCTACAAGGACGGGCTGAATCGCGAGCATATCCTGCCCTTTATCCGTATGATCAAGGAACGCACCACCCTGGTCGAGGTCTCCGGGCCGAAGGACTTCCGCATGGACCGCCTGCGTGGCGCCAAGACCTGGTTTTCGCCCTCCACCGAACCGCACGCCATCGCCGCCTTCAATAGCCTGTGGGCCGACATGAAGCACCTGATGACCGAACTGGACTGCGTGCTGACGGTCAATGAGCGCAAGCTGCATTTTGCCCGCGCTGCCGGCCCCATGCTGCGCGCCACCTTCGCGGAGCTGTGCGCCGCCAATAATGGTCCGGCCGACTATCTCGCCATCGCCGAACGCTTCACTACGGTGTTTATCGAGGGCGTGCCGATCCTGTCGCCCTCCAACCGCAATGAGGCCAAACGCTTCGTCACCCTGATCGACGCCTTGTATGAAGCCGGCACCAAGACGGTAATCCTGGCCGATGCCGAGCCTTCCCTGCTCTATCCGGTGGGCGATGGCGCGTTCGAGTTCGAGCGCACGGTCTCGCGGCTGGAGGAAATGCGTTCGGAAGACTATCTCAATCGGGCGGGCTAAAACAAAGACCTAAAGCAGCAGTTCGTCGTTGTCGCGTTCAGAGGCGTTTTTGCGCAATATACCCGCGGTCATTTCCGCCAGATGCTTGAGCACAGCCACTTCCCGGTCACCGAACTGGGTATTGGGTCGATAATCGATCACGCAGACAGTGCCGATATTCTCGCCCTCATAAGTGATCGGCGCACCGGCATAGAAGCGGATCTTGATACCTTCGGTCACCAGCTTGTTGTCGCGAAAGCGCGGGTCCTTGGTGGCGTCCGGCACGATCATTACCGACTGCCCGCGAATGGCATGATCGCAGAAGGCGACATCGCGAGGTGTGCTCTGCACCTCAAGGCCGACGCGTGATTTGAACCACTGGCGATCCTCATCGACCAGCGAAATCAGGCAGGTGGGCATATGGAGAAAACGGGCGCCCAGCTGGGTCAGCTGGTCGAAAAGGGGTTCCGGATCGCTGTCCAGAAGACCGGTACGCTTGAGCGCCGCCAGGCGGCTGGCTTCGGTGTTTGGCATTCATTTATCCCAAAATACGCGGGACTTTCCCTGAAGGCCTATCCTGACATGGCACGGTTAAAAAATCCCTCGCAGGCCGCAATTTATGTCCACGGCGTAATCGGTGGCGCGATGCAGGGGCCCTTGCAGGATATCGTGCCGAAATCCGCCGGGCTGACGATTTCGAGATATTCCATGTCCGGCGAATAATCGAACAGGTAATGGACCAGTCCGGGGCGCTGGTGGACGCAGTCACCGGCCTCTACCAGCGTGACCTGGCTGCCGTACATGAACTTTGCCCAGCCTTTTATCATCAGGACGATCTGGAAATCGGCGACGTGATAATGCCAGCCCGTGCCGTTTGTGGGCGGGTGATTGGCCTTGACCAGATGGGCGATGACATTGCCCTTTGTGGCATCGGCCACCCCGAGGTCGCGGTAGAGGAAGAAGTCGCGCAGGCCATCCGGCCGGTAAGGGGTATCTGCGGGCTTGATATGGGAAAACAGGGTATCCGAAGGCGTATTCATGATGAAACTCCATTGCGGGACATGTCTGCAGGTCCTGCTGGTCGTTTCGTCCTGTCGGTGGTTTCTGATGAGAAGGCTGGCGATAAATCTGTGCCCGTAACTCTGTTTTGTAAAGCGCAGAAAGAGGCAGGCTGAAAATTAATCCCACCAGAAGTACCACCAGTCCTGTCCGATGAGTGTTGCCGCCAGTGCCGACAGACTGCCTACGCCCTGCTCCACGAGGTCGGCGCAATAGACATACTGTTCCCGCGCCACAGCCAAGGCCTCATCCTTTTCACGCAAGGGTCTGATGATCTGCAGGTTCAGGACATCCCCGCTGAGGCCGGCGATTTCGGCGCCAAACCGCTCATGCCACGAACGCAGAAGCGCCACATGATATTCAGGCGGCGGGCAGGCGTTCCAGTTCCCCCAGCGCAGATAGGCCGGCACTTCCCAGCTATGTGTGGTCGGGACCATGATGATGTAGGCGGTTGCCAGAGGTTTATCGGTCAGGATGTCAATTGCCACGCTCAGGCCGAGATTGCCGGAATCTACCTGCGCCGGCCATTCGCCAACGGGGTCGCCCAGTCCGCCATAGCCATTGGTCGCCTGCCAGGCGATCAGATCCTTTGGCAGGGTCAGGGCGTCGGCGGCCTTGAGGATATCAACCGGTGTCCGGGGGGCGGCATAGCTGAAGTTCTCCAGCAGCATCCGCAGGTCGTCTTCACTGCCAACGACCACGGGCCAGCCCTCGTTATTGGTTTTCAGCCGGCTCCATTCCGCCAGTGCCTTTTCGCCGGTGGTGGTTATGACCTTATAGGGGAAGCTTGCCAGCAGGGTATCCAGAGAAGGCGGTACAGGTGCGCCTTGCGTATCCGCGGCTTTGGCCGTGAAGGGAATAAGTGCGCCGAAGGCGCCCATAAGCCAACGTCTCGTAAGGCGCATTATCATCTTTTCCCCGTTGCTCGACGGCATATTATGCAGTGGATACGCGGGTGTAAATCCACGAATGACGACGCCCTCTCCGGGGGCAGGAGAGGGCGTCAAAACCGGCGTTTATTCTTCTGATTATGCCGGGTTATTCGTAGCCGTGGGCGGCTTCGTTGATGACCAGGGAGGGCATCTGCGAGAAGTCGACCGCGACCGGGCGTCCGGCCTGCGACTGGAAGGTCTTGAGTGCGTGGTCCAGACGGCGGACGGTTTCGCGCATGGCTTCGCTGTTCGGATTGAGGTTCAGCGGCGCCAGGCAGTAGGCGATGATCGAGTCACGATTGCTGGTTTCCATTGTCAAATCTCCTATTCTGCGGCGGCGACAAACTGCGCCGTCTCGGTTGAGGCCTTCATGGCCGTGGTGGAGGATTGTCCATTGCTGATCGTCATTGCGACCTTGTCGAAATAGCCGGTGCCGACCTCGCGCTGGTGACGGGTAGCGGTGTAGCCGGTGGCTTCATTGGCGAATTCGCGCTGTTGCAGTTCGGAATAGGCCGCCATGCCGCGATCGCGATAACCGTCGGCCAACTCGAACATGCCGTTGTTCAGCGAGTGGAAGCCGGCCAGGGTCACGAACTGGAACTTGTAGCCCATGGCGCCCAGCTCGCGCTGGAATTTGGCAATGGTGGCGTCATCCAGCTTGGCCTTCCAGTTGAAGGAGGGCGAGCAGTTATAGGCCAGCAGCTTGCCCGGATGGACCTTGTGGACGGCTTCGGCAAACTTGCGGGCGTCGTCGAGATCGGGGTGCGAGGTCTCCCACCACAACAGGTCGGCGTAATCGGCATAGGCCAGACCGCGGGCGATGCAGTGATCGAGACCGGTGCCCGGCTTCAGGCGATAGAAGCCTTCAACCGTACGGTTGTCGCGTTCGATGAACGGATGGTCGCGCTCATCGACGTCCGAGGTGATCAGTTGCGCCGATTCCGCGTCGGTACGGGCAATGGTCAGGGTCGGCGTCCCCATGACATCGGCGGCCAGACGGGCGGCGGTCAGGGTGCGCTCGTGCGCCTGGGTCGGGATCAGCACCTTGCCGCCGAGGTGGCCGCACTTCTTTTCAGAGGCCAGCTGGTCCTCGAAATGGACGCCGGCGGCGCCTGCCTCGATAAAGGCCTTCATGATTTCGAAGGCGTTCAGCGGGCCGCCGAAACCGGCCTCGGCATCGGCGACGATCGGCGCGAACCAGTCACGCGCATTTTCGTTTTTTGGCCAACCTTCCGAGTGCTCGATCTGGTCGGCGCGTTGCAGGGTTTTGTTGATGCGCTTGCACAGTTCGGGGGCTGCATTGGCAGGATAAAGCGACTGGTCCGGATACATGGACGAGGCGGTATTTGAGTCGGCCGCGACCTGCCAGCCGGAAAGATAGATGGCTTTCAGGCCGGCGCGGACCATCTGCATGGCCTGGTTGCCGGTCATGGCGCCCAGCGAATTGATGAAGGGCTCCGTGTGCAGCAGCTCCCACAGCCTGTTGGCGCCGCGCTCGGCGAGCGTGTGCTGGATGGGGAAGGAGCCGCGCAGGCGCAGGACGTCTTCGGGGCTGTAGTTACGCTGTATGCCGTCGAAACGGCCCTTGGGAGCGGCGGGGACTAAATCCTGGAACGTTGTCATGATCGCTTATCCTTGTTGGGGGGGGGCAGGCGTGGAGGTGGTGAGGCGGCGGGCGGCCATCAGAGTGCCGGGCGCGAAGAGCCCAAAGGAGGCGGCATAGACGGTGGCCCAATCTTCAAGAGCAAAGCCCCAGGGGTTGGTGATGGGTGTGGATTTGAGCTTTTGTGTCATAATATGTCTACTTTCAGACGGCGTACCGTCGATGTGTGTGAAGACATGAAGCGCTTATATTGTTGGTAAAGATAGATATTTAGGCATGCAAATGGCGTCATTTGGAAAATTGTGACATTGCGTTATTTGTAAATTTATGACAATATTTGCCTCTTGGAGGCAGCCTATGGCCGATCTGGATCGCAAACTCTTCCTCGGCGGGCGGCTGAAGCGACTGCGCTATGACCTCAGCCTGACCCAGACCCAGATGGCCGCCGATCTCGGCGTCTCGGCCTCCTATCTCAACCATCTCGAACGCAACCAGCGGCCGGTCACGGCGCAGGTGCTGCTCAAGCTGGCGGCGACCTACGATCTTGACCTGCGCACCTTTACCGACGACTCCGAACCCGCCGGCGAGGCCGACCTGGTCGAAATCTTCGCCGACCCGCTGTTCAAAGACCTGCACCTGCCACGGCGGGAAATCTCCGAACTGGTGGCCTCATCCCCCATGGCGGCCGAGGCGGTGACGCGGCTCTATCGTGCCTATACCGAACGCCGCAAGCGCGATGCCCTGGTGGCGGCGCCGGAAGAGACTGAGCAATCGCCCACCGACTGGGTGCGCGACCAGATACAGAGCCACCACAACTTCTTTCCGGAACTGGACGAACGGGGCGAGCAGCTTTTCAATGCCCTGGGCGGCGATCCGCATACGCTTGAAGAGGCGGCCCTACGCCAGCTCAAGGACGCATACGGCATCGAAATCCGCCTGATGCCGGCGCAGGTGATGATGATCTACCAGCGTCGCTTTGATCCCCACCGCCGCCGCCTGATGATCTCGGAGACCCTCGGCGGTTCGTCGCGGCGCTTCGCTATCCTCTACCAACTGGCGCTAAGCACCTGTGGGGCCGAGATCAACGCTCTGGCGGAAAAGGCGAAGGCGCCCGATCTGACCACGGCGCGGCTCTACAAGATCGCCCTGCTGAATGCCCTGACCGCCGCCACGCTGATGCCCTATGGCCGCTTCCTCAATGAGGCCGAAAGCAATGCCTATGATATCGAGCTGCTGCGCGCGCCATTCGAGGTCTCCTACGAGCAGGCCGCTCAGCGCCTGACCACGCTCTCCCGGCCCGGCAGCCGTGGGGTGCCCTTCTTCCTGATGCGCATCGATTCCGCCGGCAATGTCTCCAAGCGTTTCGCTGCCGGACATTTCCCGTTTTCCAGATATGGCGGCGCCTGTCCGCGCTGGAATATCCACCAGGCCTTCCAGACACCCGGCCGGATCATTACGCAGGTGATCGAAACGCCTGATGGTCAGCGCTATTTCACCCTGTCGCGCACGCTTGATCGGGGGTTGCGCGCCTATGCCGATGGCGCCTATGCCGAACAGGCGATCGGCCTGGGGTGTGAGCTGAAATATGCCGAGAAACTGATCTATGCGCGCGGGCTCGATCTGGCCCAGCCCAATGCCGTCCAGACCGGACCGATGTGCCGGCTGTGCGAACGGCCCAATTGCCGCGAACGCGCCGCCCCGCCGGCGGTCAAGGCGCTGGTCATCGACGAATGGATCAAGGGCGTGACGGCGTTTCCATTTTGAAAGACGAAGGGCCACCATTTTAGTGAAGGCTTGGCCCTGCACCCGCAACTTTACAGCGCTTCATAATCGACTTACATCAGAAGGGAAGGAGATCACATGGCCGGAGCTACGCTGAAAGACATCGCGCGCGAAGCCAATGTGTCCATCGCCTCGGCGTCCCGCGCCATCAACGGCCTCGATAATGTCGCTGACGATGTCAAGCAGCGCGTGCTGGAGATCGCCAAGCGCCTGCGTTATGTGCCCCATGGCGGCGCGCGGTCGCTGGTCATGTCGCGCACCAATACCGTCGGAGTGTTGCTGCCAGATATCTATGGCGAATTCTTCGCCGAAATCATTCGCGGCATCGATGTGGCGGCGCGGGCGCGCGGTCTGCATCTGCTGGTGTCCGGTTCGCACGGCAATCCGGATGAAGCGCTCGGTATCATGCGCGCCATGGGTGGCCGGGTCGATGGTCTGCTGGTCATGTCACCCTTTGTCGACTCGCACGACCTGGCGACCGTCCTGCCGCTGAACCTGCCCGTGGTGACCATTGTCAGCCATATCGGCGCCGGCCAGGGCGGCATCAGCATCGATAATTTCGGCGGCGGTGTTACGGCTGCCCGGCATCTGCGTGAGCAGGGCTGTCAGAGACCGGCGATCATTTCCGGACCGTCGCATAATTTCGAGGCGCGGGAGCGGCAAAGCGGTTTCCTGTCGATCTGTGAGGGTGCGGCGCTGTTCGAAGGCGATTTCACCGAGGAGTCCGGCTATCGCGGCGCCAAGGCGCTGCTGGCCGGGCCGGAGCGCCCGGACGGTATCTTTGCGGCCAATGACATGATGGCGGTTGGCTGTCTGCTGGCCTTGCGGGAAGCGGGCGTAAAGGTGCCGGAAGACATGGCGGTGATCGGCTTTGACGATATCCCGATCGCCCGCTTTACCTCGCCGCCGCTGACCACCCTGCGTGTCGGCGTGTTCGATCTGGGGCGACGCGGGCTGGAAATGCTGGTGGCGGCGCTGGAGGCGGGGGCGCCGGCGCCGGCGGAGGGGGTTATCGTGGCGCCGGAACTGGTGCGGCGCGAAAGCACGCGGCCTAATTCCGGCTAATGTCATTTTTGCAGTTGAGTGCGCGGACGGTTTCGCTTAGGTAGCTCTGGTCCTGTAGCGGCACCCATAGCTCAGCTGGATAGAGCGTTGCCCTCCGAAGGCAAAGGTCAGAGGTTCGAATCCTCTTGGGTGCGCCATAGGACTGTTGATCGCTTTCGGAAGCGCCGCAGCGCAGACTTGTTCCATCGGACGCGGTCGACCGCCATTGATATCAGCCGTTGGCGCCGCTGAGCGCATCTTTCGGGAAACCCGCCGCCAGATGATCGATCAGCTTGCGCACTGCCGGCGGCAGGCCGCGCCGGGTGGTGAAAACAAGATGGACGATGCCTTTTTGACCGCGCCACACCGGCAGCACACGGGTCAGGCGGCCATCCTCCAGGGCCTGCCGGCACACATGGTCGGGAAGAAACGCGACACCTAGTCCCGCTATGGCGGCCGTGCGTACGGCGGCAAAATCCGTGCAGCCCATGCGCGCCTGATGCCGAATGAGCTGGCGGCGCCCCTCATCGGTTTCCAGGGGCCATTCTGTACTGTCCTGGTCATCGCTCGATACGAGAAGGGGATAATCCGACAGCTGATCGATGTCACCGATGCGGCCGGCCAGTTGCGGGCAGGCCACCAGTATGCGGGTCGATTGGTCAAGGGTTCGCATAGTCAGCGAGGCATCGCTGTCGAGTGACAAGCGAACCCGAAGCGCCAGGTCGATCCGTTCGGTGATCAGGTCAACCGAGCGATCGGTGGCGACGAGCTGCAGCCAAACCTTCGGATAGCGCTCGAGGAAGCCGGCGACCAGTGGCGAAATGACTTCGACCAGGCCGGTGGGGCAACTGAAGCGGATGAGGCCATGGGGTTCGGACTGCGCCTCCGCCACGAGCGCTTCGGCCTGTTCGGCTTCGGCCTGCATGGCGCGGCAACGCTGATAGAAGACCTGACCGACATCCGTGACGCGAAAGCGCCGGCTGGAGCGTTCGATCAGGCGCACGCCCAGCCTGTCTTCCAGCGCGGCGATCCGGCGGCTGAGTTTCGACTTGGGTTCGCGCAAGGCGCGCCCGGCGGCGGCAAACCCGCCATGTGTGACTACCTCGGCGAAATAGGCCAGATCGTTGAGGTCGCTACGCATTATCGTTCTCCATTTGGAACGATATGTAACAGATTTGCCGACTACAGCCAGTATCGTTCTGAATTTATGTTTCTCCCGTCAGCGGCAATGCAGCCGTCTAAACATGGAGACAGACAAATGGTACATTCATTGGAAAATCGGGCATTCGAAAACAAGGTCGTGGTGGTTACCGGCGGCACCAGCGGGATTGGTCTGGCCACCGCAAAAGCCTTCGTTGCCGCGGGCGCTTCGGTCTTTATCACCGGCCGCCGTCAGGAGGCGCTCGATGCCGCCGTCAAGGCGATTGGCGGTCGTGTGACCGGCGTGCGGGGCGACATGGCCAATCTGGCGGATATCGATCGGCTGTATGATGCTGTCCAGCAGCAGCACAGCCATATCGATGTGGTCTTCGCCAATGCCGGCGGCGGCGAGTTCGCCCCCCTGGGCGCCATTACCGAAGATCACTATCAGAAGACGTTCGACACCAATGTGAAGGGCGTATTGTTCACGGTGCAAAAGGCGCTGCCGCTTCTGCGGGATGGTGGCGCCATCGTCCTGACCTCATCGACAACCAGCATTTCGGGCACGCCGGCCTTCAGCGTCTATTCCGCCACAAAGGCCGCCGTGCGCAATTTCGCCCGCAACTGGATACTGGACCTCAAGGACCGCCAGATCCGGGTTAATGCCATAAGCCCGGGCGTGACCGATACTGCCGGCCTGAACGATCTGTTTGGAGGCGGTGATCAGGCCGAGGGCACCAAGGCCTATCTCGCCAATCTGATCCCGGCCGGCCGTGTGGGGCAGGCGGATGAGATTGCCAGGGCCGTGCTCTTCCTGGCGTCCGATGAGGCCAGCTTCGTCAATGGCATCGAGCTGTTCGTCGACGGTGGTCAGGCCCAGATCTAGCGCTGAGGCGCCCGATGCGTCGGGCGCTTTCTGCTCCCACGAAAAAGCGAGTCTGAGGAGATTGAAAAATGTTCATCCCTGTCAACGAATCCGCCGACCGTATCCGCGAATTGCTTGACCGCAATTTGCAGGAAGTCTTCGGTGAGGGCGATCCTGTCCGCCGTCGTGCCGCGATCGGTGAATTATGGAACGCGGATGCCGTGCTTTATGTGCCGCCCGGCGCCATTACCGGCCTGGATGCCATAAACCAGTTTGCCGGCGATCTGCGGGCGACCCATCCTGATTATGTCTACACGCCCTCTGGCAAGGGGCAGGTCCTGCTCAATGGCGGCCGTATGGCCTGGGGCTCGGGGCCTCGCGATCTGGCGGTTGTTTACACCGGTTGGGACGTGATGATCGTGCGTGAGGGCAAGATCGCGGCCCTCTATGTTTTCCTCGATGAGACATCCGATGAATTCCAGCGGACAAGCCGGAGTTAATCCTGGAATCCTGTGTGTCCGAAACCGGACTCAAAACTGATTTCGCGGAAAATGTCTGTGATCAAGAGGAAGTGGTGCGCTTAGGTGACTCGAATTCAAGAAATAACCCATTGAATTCAATTTCGTTTGAAAATTAAGGGTTTCGCGGAGCCCCCAAATTGGCCCCCAGGACTCATGTGGTGTTTCGGTTACGGTCCTCAATAATACTCTGGATCACTGGATGGGCATTATACGGCCCTAATAAAATCACCGCACTTTGCCCCGTAAAATGAACTTTTTCAGGGCCATGCTACGGAGCGAAGTTGAACTCTCAGCCTCTCGCCATAAGGCTCATCTACTCGCCGTGCATGCGCGACTAAACCTGTGATATGCCGCCTCATGCCGATTATAGACGCGAATTTACGTTCTTCTGCGTGAGCGAGCGGGCCGATAGACGGAGAAGTTAAGGCATACAGGTGGGTTTCAACGTTATTCTTGTATTCCTTTGTCAGTCGGAGCCGATCTGTATCAACAGCGATACCAAGCACGACTTTCCTGGCTCCCGGTGGCACTAAGGACGTTTTCTGCCTGTGAGCATAAAGGCCGACCCGTGTTAATGTCATTTCGACTAATTTTGATAGCGACATTCCGAGCCCACGGGTTGCCTCACCGGTTGTACTGAAAATCAGATCATCAGCATATCGGGTATAGGTCCACCCGAATGCCTTCGAAATATTTGTCACCCTTTCATCAAAATGATGCATAGCGAAATTGGCTAGCATCGGGCTTGATGGAGCCCCCTGCGGCAAGTGGCCCATAGGCCACCTAGAAATAGGCTTGCCATCTGCTTCGAGGCGTGTCGGATTTCCGTCTTTCGATAATCGGGTGCATATTCTGGCAAGTTGGAATGACACTAGCGCTCCGTATCCGAACCGCCGGAATACAAAATAAACCTGCTTTTCCGATATAGATTCGAAAAAATGCCGTACATCCATTTTGAGCAACCACTTGCATTCTAGATGCTTTTCAGCCGCCTTGATGATTCCACCGTTGGGGGCAAATGCATAACTGCTATGGTGAGGTGACATTACATTGAGGACGTTTTGAGCAATCCATCTCTGTAAGCGCATTAGATTTGGCTCAGGCACGCAAATCGTTCGATATCTCCGCGGCGCGGCGGCACCGTTACCAGAAACATTACGCTTCTTTACTCGAAAGACTCGGTACGGATGCTCGCCAGTCTTTTGGACGATGCGTTCGAGGTATTTGATTGGCAAGTCTGTCAGAGTCGCTAAGTGCCCTAATGTCAAAATTACAGGAAGGTCATTATTTTTACTTTTGATCGACCTAGCAATACGAAGCGAGGCCATCACGTCTTCTTCGGGAAGACCTGCCTCCGAGGCGCCATGCCTAAATTGTTGAGAACTCCAGGGATGCTTCATCTACTTCGGTCCGTGCCGGTAGGCGTGAGTTCGGCTTCAATCGAGCCGGCGAGAGAGCCCGAGGCACGAGGGATGAAGGTGAACTCACGTGTACCGGTAATCAATAGCTCCATCAACGGCGAGCAGAACCTGCTCCCCCACGGCAGGAAACTCGTGCTTCCCACCCTGGCTGACCCGGAAGTCAGCTAACGCTAGTGAAGAATCGCGGAGTTCTCAACGAAGACGGATAATATGAGTCGCTGCGCGTGGGAATAGTGGGCCGTTTCAATTCCCGCTGGGTTCCGGCAGCAAGAAATGCTTGGCCTACATCAGTTAAACGACCAGATGAATCTAGGAGTCTGTACCGGATTGCCCGCTCATATACCATCAAGACCTCTGGCACGGACAAGCCTGTCAATTCGGCGAGGGCCACCTGAGCGCCGGCGCGCCATCTACCGCGAACCGCCTGCAAAACTAGGGCGTCCTTTTCCTCTAACTCCTCCAGATCAGCTGCTATCTTTAAGCCAAGTGCCTCGGAAGTCTCCGCTACAATTGCTGGTGATGGACGTATACCAAAGGCAGATGCGGAGTCCTCTGGCACGGGGCCTTTGTATAACGCCCTCCATCCGACGGATGGGTCATCTTCTGTAAATATGGGAGGAAGGTTGTTTGGTAACCGGTAACTGAATGCGATTAGAGCCGCCGAATCTTTGTATCCTAAAATACCGCCCCCTCTCCCAGATGACGGGCCGTAGTAGGTTAGCAACGACTCTCGACGCGATTGTTCGACGGGGCTGCACTTACTGAAAAGGTTAGAAACAACGTGCGCAACATTTACTCGGGGGGCGGTTCTATGTGCCTTAACCGCCGCGATTCCTTGAACAGTTCCAGCCGCAGCGAAAACAGCAAGCTTAATGTTTCTGGTCGATATCCACGATTTGACGCTCGGGACCGCCCACAACTTATCCAGGAGCGATAATATGCGAGTGCCGGAACCGATAAAATCTGTCACTAAGCCGATAGTTCTGACCGGACTAGACTTTGCTCGTATACGATCTGGGCCTGGATGATTTTTAACGCGGATTGCCGGATCTTCAGCAAGTTGCGATATTAGGAATGCGATAGGTCCTTCACTCCCTACACGTACGCCGCCTCGCTTGGGTTTTACAGCCGGACGCCCCTTGGCACCGTAGGCCCGCATGCGAGGCGTCCCCTCTCGATCGGCAGTTAGCTGACTTTCAAAGAAGTGCTGCTCCGGCATTTCTCGTTCTGCGAACAATGCGACGTATTTAGTTCTCCTTTTGTGTGCGCAGGCATATTTCCTGATTAAGGCGCGAATGGCGCGCGAAACATCTTCCTCATTCATCAGGAAAACAGCGTCGAGTATTCGTTGGGCGACAGCCTTATCATTTGCCGTGGGAAATTGAGATAACCATGCCTGTCCGCACGGCGTGGCTGACAACGGGGGGCGTCCCATATTTTTAGTCATCCGCTTATCGTCCACGTTGAATGGAAATTGGATTTCCATTGTAATAAATTACCCGATTAGAACTGAACGCCGCGCTGTATGCCACTGCTTTCCCCAAGTGATTTTGCCCTCAAAGCCTCATAGAGGCCAGCAGGCCCAAGCAAGGTGTCCTTTAGGCCATTTCGAATGCGTTCGGAATTCAGAGCCTGGGAACTCATCGTGCTATGTGCATCCAGGGCGTCCATAATGGCGTTCACAAGAGCAGTTTTCAGGTCGGGCGAGTTGGAGAATTGTTCCTTCGAATTGTTCGCCGCTTGCTGGATCAGCGTTTCGTTCTCGACCATCTTCATGACCAGGCCGTTGACGTAGACCAACTGGTCGTTGTCGGTCAGTTCACCCTCGAACAGTCCGTTGACCTTCTCGATAATCTCGTTCAGCAGCGCCTTGTCTTTTTCCTGAACCGAACCCGTCCCGGCGGCATCCATGGGCTTTAGCTTCTCCGCTTGGCCATGGTTAAGGTTGAGCGTCTGTTGGCCGGTGCTGCGCAGATTGTGGTGCGTCAGGATGACCTTGGATAGATCGACAGTGTCGCGCTCGCGGCCGAACTCCAGCAACGGAATCAAGCGCTTGTAGAATAGGAAGCGCTTTTCGATGTCCGTGTTGCCATAGTCAAATATCTGCGACAGGAAGGCGTACAGCCGCACGAAGGTCTGTATGTCGCCCTTGAACAGCGTAAGACTGTCCATTTCGTCTTTGGCATCTTGCGCTGCTTTTGTATCCTCGCGGTCCTCAGCCGCCTTCCTGTCTGCTTTGGCCGCAGAAAAGCGCTTCAACAAACGATCGCCTACAGGCGCAATGGCTGCGCTCAGTTGGGATTGGGTGCCATTCGGGTCCATCTCGACCTTGGCGACACGGTCAACCTCAAAATCGTCATAGTGGCCACTCGAATCCAGCTTGGCGCGCAGGTCATAGACCATATGCGGGTCGGTCGTGGTTTCCAGTTCTGCCGTTTCAAAATAGGTCTTGAAGGCTTTCAGTACCTCAGCGGGGTCGTTGACAAAATCGAGGATGTAGGTGGTGTCCTTGTTCGGATATGCCCGATTGAGCCGCGACAGGGTTTGCACGGCCTGGATACCGCCCAGGCGCTTATCGACATACATGCCGCAAAGCAGCGGCTGGTCGAACCCGGTCTGGAACTTGTTGGCAACCAGCAGCAAATGATAGTCGGCACCCGCGAACGTTTCACGGATGTCGCGGCCGTTCAGGCCCGGATTCAACACTTTGCTGACCTCGGTCACCGGTTCGGGGTATGAGACCTTGTCGTCAATCTCACCGGAAAAAGCGACCAGACAGCCCAGAGCATAGTTCTGCCGTTCGATATAACCCCGGATCGCCTTTTGCCAGCGGACAGCCTCTTTCCGGCTGCCGACGACGACCATTGCCTTAGCCTTCCCGTTGAGCAATGGCTGCACGTTTTCGCGGAAATGTTCGACGACGACCTGGACCTTTTGGGCGATGTTATAAGGGTGCAGCCGCACCCACTGATTTATGCCTTTCAGTGCCTCGTTACGCTCGACCTCGCGCTCGTCCCATTCCTCACCATTGTTGGCGAGGCGGTACGCCAACTTGTAGGTCGTGTAATTTTGCAGCACATCGAGTATAAAGCCCTCTTCGATGGCCTGACGCATCGAATAGACATGAAACGCCTGTGGGATGCCATCGGCATCCTTGCGGCCGAACAGTTCAAGGGTCTTTGATTTGGGCGTGGCGGTGAAGGCAACGTAGGTCAAGCCGTCCGAGCCTGACCGACCTGCCATTTGCGCCGCCAGCAGGTCTTCGGTGCCGATTTCCCCGCCGTCCTGGAGTTCGGCCAGTTCATCTGCCGACAACAACATCTTCAGCTTGGCCGCGGCTTCGCCGGTCTGGGACGAATGGGCTTCGTCGGCGATGACAGCAAAGCGCTTACCCTCGGTGGCCGAGAGTTCCTTGACGGCTTCAAGCGCGAATGGAAAGGTCTGGATGGTACAGACGATAATCTTTTTACCGTCCTTCAGCGCCTGCGAAAGCTGAGCACTCTTTGAGCCGCTATCGTTGCTGATCGTCGCCACTACGCCTTTGGTGCGCTGGAAATCGAAAATGGCTTCCTGTAGCTGGCTGTCGAGGACGGTGCGATCCGACACAACCAAAACGCTATCGAAAACCTTCCGGTTTTGATCGTCGTGGAGGTCCGCGAGAAAATGCGCCGACCAGGCAATTGAGTTGGTCTTTCCCGACCCGGCCGAATGCTGGATCAGGTAGCGTTCGCCGGCGCCGTTCGTTAGAACATCGGCAATCAGTTGCCGCGTGGCGTCTAACTGGTGATAGCGAGGGAAGATGTAGCGTGACAAAGTCTTGGTCTTGGGGTCGCGCTGACCGATCATATAGCGGCCGAGAATATCGAGCCAACTATCACGCGCCCAGACCTCTTCCCATAGATACGACGTTGCGAAACCGTCGGGGTTGAGTGGGTTGCCCTTACCGCCATGATCGCCCTTGTTGAAAGGCAAAAACACGGTTTGCGGCCCAGCAAGCTTGGTCGCCATCATGACTTCGGACTGCGATACCGCAAAATGCACCAGCGCGCCGCCGGGGAAGGCCAGCAGAGGTTCGGCTTGACCGCCCTTAGGCGACGGATTTCTGTTGAATTTGTATTGGTCAACGGCGTCGTCGACACTTTGAGTGAAGTCGGATTTCAGCTCAACAGTGGCGATGGCAATGCCGTTGACGAACAGTACCAGGTCGAAACATTCGGCCGGATTATTGAGCGAATGCTTGATCTGCCGGACTACGCGCAGTCGATTGGCTTCATAGAGTTTCTGAATTTCCGGGTTGATGCCGAGCGCCGGCTTGAACTGCACCAGCGACAGAGGTTTGGTCAAGCCCAACATCTCCACACCCCGGCGCAGCACCTCCAGCGTACCGCGCTCATTCAAGCCCTTACGAACACGTTCGGCCAGGCGCTGCACCGTTTGTGGGCCGTGGGTCTTGGTTAGTTTGTTGAGGCTGTCGGCTTGGGTATCTTCTAGCCAGGACAAAAGGTCGGGGAGGTAGATGGCATTCTGACGATCATAGAATGCGGGGTCGCTGTCACTATACAGCCAACCGCTCGCTGCCAAATGACCGCAGATCTCATCTTCGAAATGAATCTCGCGGTGCAGGTTCATGCGAATAACCGTCCGGTTTCAGTTTTCGGACCGGTACCGGTTGGCACCAGATCATGGTCCCGCATCCATTTGAGACGCAATTGCAATTCCTGGGCAGTGAAATTTTCAGGTTTCTTGGGATGCCAATCATTGAGAAAACCATTGATGATCTCATCATCAGTCGGTTCTTTTTTCTCAAGCTTGAAGTCATTCCACACGGCAAATAAAGTTGCCACCCCCTCCGCTTCATGTGTGTTGAGGGGGGCGAGCAAGGCATGCAACCGCTGCAATTTCGCGCTACGTTCCGGACCTAGTTGGCGGGCGAGTTCGTCGCTAAGGGTTCCCGCCGACCGTGAAAGGAGATAGGTGAATGATCGGTTTGTGCCTGTGGGCGGCTGAGTGACGATGCCACAAAGGGTCTGGGCCTCGCTTTCCATGTCGGCGATCATTTCCCGATCTAACGGACCATAATCGTTACGGATATACCTACCGCCAATTTCGTGGACGCCAGCGAAGACTTCCGCCAGATAAGCATGCTTTTGCAACGCGGTGCGTCCAAAGGTTGGTCTCCCTTGGGATTTCTCGATGAGTTCGACCGCCAGAAGGCCCCGCACTCGACGACGCACCGCGTCGAGGTCAATGATTTCGGCTGACGGGCGGCGCAAGTCGATTTTACCTGTTACGGCAGCAGAGATGAGCGCTGCTCGTCGTTCTTTCAACAAGTCTATTACGCGGCCGGCCTCCGTGATCAGGGCATTTAACTTGCCGGTCTCCGAAGTTATAAATGCGACAATTGCTGTTTGCTCTAATAACGGAGGAAGTGAAACGATAAAATCGCCGAACTGTCCTTGTGTCAAATTCTGCATGCTGGAGCTGGTACCCGAACAGACCATTTCGACTTGCAGTCTATAGAACTGTGTTTGTGTCCATGCATGTATGAATTTTGGCAAGGCTTCATGGAAGCTCACCTGCCAAAGTCGATCGGGTAGGAAGATGTTCTCGCGGTTTTGACTCACATAACCTGCGGCGCCCACTAATGAAGGCGTGTTCATACGGCTAACAATGAGCGTCTCAGCTCGCACAGGGCAGCTAACGCGGTTATACTCTTCGAGTACAACGGATTTGTTTTCTTCAGGGCGAAAGTCGCCATCGTAAACGCAACTGGTTTTCAGAACACCGAATTCACGTCCCTGCGCTGATGTGTCCGTTGCATTAACGCTGGTTCCTGATTCGACTGCTGCGATGGAAAACTTTAGGCGTTCGACCTTCCAATTTGCCGGAATTTCGCCAAGCCATTCGACGCCGGAGTCCTTCATGGGGGCGTCAGGATTCAGGCCTTTGGTCACGGCATAGGAAATCGTCGCCTGACGTTTTTCGGCCAGCAGCACGATCAGCTTTTCCTGCTCCGCAACCAGCTCATCGAGCTTGCTCGTCTCTCGGTCTAAGAATGCGGTAATGGCGTGCTGCTCGTTCGATGTGGGCACTAATATTGGCAGACGTTTGATGTCATCAAACTTCATGGATTGGCGAAGTCCGCCCCCCATTGAATAGAATACCTTCGTCACGTCGTAGGAGCGAAGCAGGTAGTTTAGAAAGATAGATGAAACACCAAATGGCTTCGCCGCCAAATAAGCACTGGTAATGATACCAGTCTCCGGCACCAATGCAGTTCGCAAGCTGCGTTTATCATTTTGTAAGTCGGTAAGACGGAAAACTATGTCCCCCGCTCTAACTACTTGATACGTCTCGAATGATTCCGGCAGTAATCCGTCGTTCGATTCCATATCTTTGCGAATAATCTTGCCATAGCTAAGCGACAGCAAGTTGTCCTCGACCATGCCCTTGTTAGATTCATTTCGCTCAGATGCTACTCTGTAGAAAGGTATTACCTTCCAAGAGTCCGGCACTTGCCCAAGCCAGGCCACGCCGCTGTCCTTGTAGGCAGGATAGGGTTTCAGGCTCATGCGTCGTCTCCCTGTCCGGCACTCAACAGGTAGAATTCATGTAGCTTGGCGCGCAAAAGAGCTTTGTCCGGCAACTGAGTTTGATATTGCGCTACCAGGGCAGGGGACAGGCTACGGCTGAGAGCATATTCTACCACCTCGTCGTCGGCGCTGGCGCACAGTAATAGGCCGATGGCCGGATTTTCATGAGCCTTGCGGACATCACGGTCCAGAGCTTCGAGGTAGAAGCTGAGCTTGCCTAGATGCTCCGGCTCGAAGCGGCCGATTTTCAGTTCGATGGCGACCAGCGCATTCAGGCCCCGATGGAAGAAAAGCAGATCAAGAGCGAAGTCGCGACCGCCGACCTGGAGGGGATATTCCGAGCCGATGAAACAAAAGTCGCCGCCCAATTCTATCAGAAACGACTTGAGCGCACCGATCAGGCCTTGATGCAGATCGGCCTCAAGGTGAGAGTCGGGGAGGTTCAGGAACTCGACCATGTAAGCGTCTTTGAAGGCGGTCAGTGCACTGGGGAATAATTGTCGCACCGCCGGTGAGACTCTTGGCGGGTGCAAGATAATTCGTTCGAACAGAGCGGCTTTGAGCTGTCGCTCCAGTTCGCGCTTGCTCCATCGTTCCGTGATGGCCTGGCGCACATAAAATTCGCGTTCTTCAGGACGCTGGCTTTGCCCCATTATGATCAAATGATGCGTCCATGGCAATTGTGCCACCAGTGGTGCGACAATTTCATCGTCGCGGTACGTCTCATAAAACTGCCGCATCCGATAAAGGTTGGCGCGCGTAAATCCGCGCAGGCCAGGATACGTCGCCGCGATGTGCTGCGCCAATTGCGTGACAACGCCTTCGCCCCATTCGGCAGTGGCGATCTTGCGGCTCAGGGTTTCACCGACCTGCCAATAGAGATCGATCAAGGCCGTATTGACCGCCGCATAGGCCTTGGCCCGGGACGCCTCGATCAGCTGCGTTATGGTCGCAAAGGCATCAATGGCGGGAGCGAGTGTCATTCCGCCAGCCCTTCGATGAGTTGTAAAATCCGCTTCGTGACGACCTTAAGTTCATCGTCGATGGTATGCAGATCACGCGGCGGCTCAAAAACGTAGAAATGGCGATTGAACGGGATTTCGTACCCGATCTTGCTCTTGTCCTCGTCGATCCAGGCGTCGGGCGCGTGGGGGAGGACCTCGCGCTTGAAATAGGCCCCGATGTCTTCCGATAGCGGCACATTCTCTGTGTCGCGCAGGGCGCTGTCGGCTTGGGGTTTACCCTTGGCCTTGCCCTTTTGACCCACCACGACTTTACCCATCTCATCACGCAACGGGCGTTCGACAGTGATAGTCGTATAGCCGAAATCCTCGTTCTTGAAGATACGAGAGATAGGCACGATCTTGACCTTGCCACCTTCGGGCGCCGCTGGTGGCGCTTGTCCGTCGACGAGCAGATGACGTGACACTTCCTTGCCGGTGGCATCGGTCATGATCGCCTGTTCCGCCTCTGCGAACCCGCCGAACAGTCTGGTAATGTCGGTGTTATGTCCGTCGCCTAGTTCCTTGCGCTTGCTACCAAGGGACTTGCGCATTTTCTGCCAGAAGGACGATGCGTCGATCAATTGGACCAAGCCCTTGCGGGGTTTCGGCTTCTTATTCGACAAAATCCAGATGTAGGTGCTAATGCCCGTGTTGTAGAACATGTCGGTCGGCAGGCCGATGATGGCTTCAACCAGGTCGTTTTCGAGTACATAACGACGAATTTCGCTTTCGCCGGACCCGGCACCACCGGTGAACAGAGGCGAACCATTCAGGACGATGCCGATACGCGAACCGCCATCGATGGCGGGACGCATTTTGGACAGCAGGTGCATCAGGAATAGCATTGAGCCGTCAGAGACACGCGGCAGCCCAGGGCCGAAACGACCGTCGAAACCTTTCTCAGCGGCCTCTTTGCGGACTTCCTTTTCGACCTTCTTCCATTCGACGCCGAAGGGCGGATTGGACAGCATATAATCGAACTTGCGGCCGGCGTGACCATCATCCGACAGCGTGTTGCCTACCACGATATTGCCGACATCCTGCCCCTTGATCAGCATGTCGGCTTTGCAAATGGCGTAGGATTCGTCATTCAATTCCTGGCCGAACATGGTCAAACGGGCCTTCGGATTGTGGTCGTGCAGGTGTTCACCTGCCACTGACAACATCCCGCCCGTACCCGCCGTTGGGTCATAGATGGTGCGCACGACGGCGTTGCCAGCGGTCAGCACGTCGTCATCCTCGATGAACAACAGATTGACCATGAGGCGGATCACTTCACGCGGGGTGAAGTGCTCACCGGCGGTCTCATTCGAGATTTCGGCGAACTTGCGGATCAGCTCTTCGAAAACCAGCCCCATCTGCGCGTTATCGACATGCTTGGGGTGCAGATCGATGTTGGCGAACTTCTCAGTCACCAAATACAACAGACCGGATTTCGCCAGACGTTCGACCTGGGTGTAGAAATCGAAACGCTCGAATATGTCGCGGGCGGAATCCGAAAAGCCCTGAACGTAGGAATATAGGTTCTGCCGGACATTGTCCTGATCGCCCAGCAGCTTGACCAGATCGAGCGATGAGGTGTTGTAAAAGCCCTGGCCTGACTTACGAAGCAAGAAGGATTCAGGATTCAGGCCTTGCGCGGTTTTGGCGGTAAATTCGCCAAGCACGGCTTCCTTTGTGTCCGCCAACACGCAGTCGAGACGGCGCAGGACAGTGAAGGGAAGTATCACTTTACCGTATTCCGACTGCTTGTAATCGCCACGCAGCAAATCGGCGACCGACCAGATGAACGATGACAAGGTTTGGTGATTCAACTCTCTGCCCCCACGGCGATTGCATATTCTGCCCGGTTCGGGTCAAGCAGGACTTTAAGCAGGTCGCGATTCAACTGGCAAGCGATTGAAGCAGATGGGCATTTTAAAAATCGTTACTTGATTGCTATCCTGTGGTTGGCAGACCGGCAACCATTCAAACCCAAAATCCAGGCCGCACTATGTTCGGGAGCCACGTGCAGCAGCCCAATTGCCAGTAACATGCCGGCCAATGTCCCGCCACTGACACCACCGATCCCGACTCGCCAAAGCCATTGCCTCTGTGAGTTTGCATCCTTTGCTCTGGAAACTAGCCCATCTATTTTCCCAGTCGCTTGCGACATAGCGCGCGCCGCCTCCAGAACAGTTTCACGGTCCAGTTTGCGCGCCTGTTTACCGGCTGCGCAGATCCGGCTTGCCAGTTCGTCGGCCGGCACTTGGATGGCCGGTCTATTGACCAGCCAGGTCATACCATCTGCTGCCTCTTTCATGTCGCGCATGATCTTACCGAGCGTCTGACTGTAGTCTGGCGTCTGGCGCTCGTTCAGCAATTGCTGCACTGCCATGCGCAACAAAGCGACTTCCTGCTTAAGGGCTTCAAACGCTTCTGCCGCCGATTGTGCCGGTTCCTCCATCATTTGCTGTTCTCCTTTACATCCCTATCCCGAGGCCGCGATCTTTCTCCTTGCCGAAGCCAATGCTGCTGGCCAGGTCATGCGACAGTTTGCGGCCACGATCCCAGTCGGGGAGGTTGTCCAGCCCCAATTGCTTGCGCCGACCGCGAAGCAAGGACTCCATCTGTGGATCACGTTCCAGCTTGTGGGCCAACTCGCGCATGTCGTCGCTGATACGCCGGGCACCGGCTCGGTCGCCGGATCGCTGTGCTGCATGTCCTTGAGACTTCATACCCGTCCACTCCTCGACAAACCGATCAGCGCGCAGCGATGGGTTGGCGCGGACCTCCGCCTCCATCTGTAGGACGCGGATCGAGCGCTGGGTTTTGCCGCTGGCGGCTTCACTCGCCATGGATGGATCGTTGATGTAAGCGGGCTCCAGGTCTTGGGACGCGTGCTTGTCAAAGGCGTTCAGTGCCGCCCGCGCTTTTTCCAGCGCGCTCCATTGATGGGGTAGGCCTGGCAGGTCCTGTTCCCGCATTCGGAGGATATCGACAGCTGCGCCGGCATGGCGGCGTATGGCCTGGTTGCGGAGGACCTCGCGTTCTGCCCGGTAATCGACAGGTGCCGGATGTGGAGCCTTGGCTCTTTGCCCGAGGTCTAAACCGTCGAACATGCTCCGCACCGGTTCGGGTAGCTTTCGAACGATCTCAATGACCCGTTCGCGGAAGCCTATACCGCGTCGTTCGGCGAAGTCCTTCGCGCCGTCATAATCCCGCGCCATGTCCTTTGACCGCTCACGCGACAGCGTGCGGTTCAGGCGGTTCAGATCCTCGAAGTCGTCCCTGCCGTAATGGAGATCTACGCTGTCGCGATGACGAGACAGGGCAACGTAAGCCGAATGCCGGTCCAGCCCCGGCGTTGCCAACACATGCACCCGGTCGATGCTGACACCCTGAGATTTGTGGATGGTCACAGCATAGCCATGGTCGAGACTGTTGTAGTCCTTCAGGTCGAACGCGACCGACCGACCATCATCCAGGCGAACCGACATCCGGTTGGGCTCAACAGCCTCCGCCGTCCCCAGCGTGCCATTCTTCACCCCACCCTGGTCATCAAGCCCGCGCTCATTCTTCAGGAACAGCACTCGATCACCGGGCGCAAAGCTCCGCTCGCCGCGCTCGACCTTGACTTCGACGTCCTCACCCAACTCGCCGCGCGCCCTCAGCCGGTCGCGTGCCAATAGGTTCAGCGCCTGAACCTCTTCATTGGTGTGCGTCAGGATCAGGCGTGAGGCCTCTGGATTATCGACCCGATCCTTATCCCATCTATCGACCATTTCTTTGCGGGCATCCTCCCGCGTCTCGGCTTCATGGACATGCCCTTTGTCATAGTAGGCATGTAGGGCTTGCGTTGTTCGACCGGTCGCTAGATGGCGCGTGGCGTCTCGCTGCCAGTCCTCATGCTGCCGGCGCACCTGGGTAATCTCGACGCCGCCATGGCGCTCGTGGATCGACCGGAAGGCTGCCCCGGCTTCGATGGCCTGAAGCTGCTCCGGATCACCAACCAGCACAACCTTGGCGCCGGCCTCGGCAGCGGCCGACAGCACGCGCTCCAACTGCCGCATCCCGATCATGCCGGCCTCATCGACCACCAGCACATCGCGTGCGGTCAGACACTCACGGCCCTTGCCCCACTGATGCTCCAGACTGGCAAGAGTGCGAGAGGTGATACCTGAGCCCGTCTCCAGATTCTCGGCTGCGATCCCCGACAGAGCTGCCCCACGAACCGTGTAGCCGGCGTCCTCCCAGGCCTCTCTCGCCACCCCCAGCATGGCACTCTTGCCGGTGCCGGCATAGCCTATGACGACGTTCAGGCTCCGTGAATCCGTAACATGGTCAAACGCGCCCTTCTGCTCGTCGGACAGGGTGAAGCCGCGCGCCTGGGATCGCCCCAGGACGATTTCTCGACTGCCCGCTGACACACGATGCTGCTCCCGCGCCTTCATCAGGTCCGCCGCGCGGTGCAGGCGCTCCTCGGCCTCGATCATGTCGCGACTGGTGAAGCGGTCCTCACCGTGCCCGTCCTTGCCCAACTCTCTCAGTTCAGGCGATTGCCGCACGGCGGTCATGACAGCATTGAACTGGTCCGCCCCGTCCGAATGGCGATGCACGAACATGGCCAGATCGCGTTTGGTGAAGGTCGCCTGGCCATGGGTAATGGCATCGAGCGCGATGTTAGGATTGGCGATAATCCGTTCGCCGTTTCTGTATGCGATGTCGTGATGCTCATCGATCCGGTCGGCTTCCAGCCCCTGATCCTGCATGCGGCGGGCGGCGGCGCCGATCTTGCTCTGTGGCTCCAGCTCGATGCCTTGATCTTCCAGACTGCGATGATCGATTTGAGCGTCGATATCGAGTTCGGTCAGGCGCTGATTGACATGATCGGCCCAGGCCTCGCGCCAGTGCTCGATCAGCTCGACACGGTTCCAGTCACGTACCTTCGGGCCGAAGCCGTCTTCGCTGACCTCGCGCATAGTCAACATGACATGGGCGTGCGGCTTGGGTTGACCATCAGCGCCGATATCCCAATGCACATTGAGATCAGCGATCATGCCGCGATCGACAAACTCGCGTTGAACAAAGTCGCGGGCGAGATCGATGCCTTGGGCCTGGTTCATCTCTCTAGGAATGGCGAACTCGACCTCGCGGGAGAGTTGGACGTCCTTGCGCTTCTCGAACGCCTCGACGGCATTCCACAGCCGCTCGCGGTCCGACCATTCCGGCGGCGCGTTGTCGGGGAGCATGACCTCGGAGTGGACGACGCCCGACTTGTTGGTGAAGTCGTGGGCCCGATCCAAGCGTTCGTCGAACAGGCGGCCGGCTGAGCGATAGGCAGCGGCAGCAACGGCGCTGGAGCCGGCTGCTCGGGAAATGACTTTCGCTGAGAAATGAAATATCGCCATGGCGACATACCAACTACGCCTAAAAGCGCACGTCGGCACGACGTATAAGCGCGCACTCCCTAGATTAAATCTCGGGATGGACCGGGCTGTCTCAATCGGTCTCGGTGACATTGCAGCTTATCGCGGCACCTTACCCTATAATGGTCTCAGGCTCAAATGACGGAGACAGAAATGCGTAAACCGAGGGACTTCGATGCGGAACTGAAGGCGCTGAACGATCGCGCCCGGACGCTGAAGGAGCGCAAAATTCGACAGCTTGGCGAATTGGTTGTCGCCACCGGCGCCGACGCCCTGGACATCGACACACTGGCGGGCGGGTTGCTCGGAATTGTGTTGGATGCCGCAAGCCAACGGAAGGAGACAATGCGCAACTCCGGTGCGGCCTTCTTTCAAGGTGGCGGACAGAAAGACGCTGGCGCAGGATCTGACACGAACCCTCCGGCGAATACAAAAGCTGACGGCCTTGCGGAACCGTTTGCACTTAAGCCAAGCCAGGACTGACACGCGAGAGTGGATGGTGAAGCGGCGCGAGCGGACACGGCATCTGATCGAACTGGGTGGCCTCGTCATCAAGGCCAGGCTGGACGAACTGACGGCGGATGACAGGACGGTTCTCTATGGTGCTTTCCTTACCCTAGCCGCCAACCTCAGAAGGCCGGAAGGCGCCGGCACGATCGAACTATGGCGGCGGACGGGCAAGCGGGCATTCGAGGCGGAAGCTGAAGCCAATGGCACAGAACCCAGGCGGCGACCACGGGTGCAACAAGGTCAACAGAACTGACACAGCCTACATAGGAAGGTGTCGGGCGTTCGAACGCGCCTCAAGCCCCGGATCTACCGAAAGGCCGGTAAATCCGCCTGACGGTAGAGGGCTTGACCCACGCCCGACCGCCCGACAAGTGGCCACCATGTCCGTAAGCGGGAGACTGCCCGCTTACGGACATGGGATGAGAATTTAAGGGCGCAGCGGTTTCTGCGAAAGGAAGCGCGAGGACGTCCAAAGAAGGATACCAAGCAAGAGAACATACATACATTTAATTGCATTGGGCACCCATATGGTAAGACTTTGAAACTGCTCAGCCCGCATACCAGATACAGTTTTTTGGATGATGTAGGCAGTGACTAGGGGGGCGCCGATTATCGCAACTCTGGTCACGATTCTGTTCAGTCGCGCTCCGATTCGATAATCTCTGGATAATAACCGCCGAATGCCGGCGAAATTTAGTATTATCAAGCAAATAAGCATCGGCATTACCGCAACCTGGAATTCTGGTGCCGCCCCAAGAAAGGCATTTACTGGGTCTGCTTGCTTAAGAATGTGGGCGGCGATTATTTTTTTGTCGACAGGGCGTGGTTCTATTCTGTGACCGTTCGAGTCGACCAGTTCAGCTCTTGAATTCATGAGCATTGTCTTTGAATCCTTTCACACGAAGAGATTTAGAAAGAATCTCGTCGGCGTTGGCAGTCATTCTGCTCCACCGAACTTGGGTCCGCGATCCTCGTAGCCAAGTTCAAGCGCATGTTTAATCAACCGCTCACCTTCTCCGGGCGCTAAATTTCCGCAAGTATCTTTAATTGTCCTGATTTCATAATAGACTTCTGGAACTCGGGTATTCGGGCCATCACTAGCTAGCGGTGCCTTAAACTCCGAACTGCCTATCTTTTCCAGTTCCGCAACCAAGGCCGGTTCATTCTTACAATCCAGTTTTGTGCCTAATCGTTCCGTTTTAAGCTTTACGAACGCCGCCGTGATATCACCTCGATCTTCCCAAAAATCGAGACCTGCTACTCCGTAGAAGCGCGCGATACAAGCGTTGTCCAAGGGGCGATCATATAGTTTATCTATCCGGTTGTATCGGTGCCCATACCTTCGATCGAAATCAGACGCCGACACAGCATACTTGTTAAAACTCAAGGGGCCCTCGCAACCTTCGTGAAGGGGCCGGTGCATGGTCACTCTTTCAATGCCGTCTCGGACGATATTTATCGGGCCGCCATCTCTCAGGCGAGCCATAAGGTGGTCGCTTGTGATGAGTCCGCACGCCACTATCCCAACTGCAAACGCCACGATTGCGACAATCAAATGAGATCCGTTCCTCATCTGCTTTGGCTCCCCTTGCAAAGGCATCTGTTTGATCAGCCCAAATCCCTTCAACCATAACCGGGGGCGCGTCTAAATATCAAGTTCCCCTTGCGGTAACTTTGCACTTGGATTACGCTCTTGGGTGGAGTTGCCACATGCAGCTCTGGGGCGTGGAAACCCCGAAGTAAGCTGGTTAGTTTGTCGTCCAAAACGATAGCACTTCCGCTATGAACCGTTCGAGATTGCCACTACAGTGTGCGGCCATGCCGTCTGCTGTCCGGCAGTCCGCGCGTTGATCATGGTGGGGGAGCCCTTGGCGTATGTCCAGGCACGTCCGTGCTAAAGGCCAGGGGGATCGGGCTTACTCGGTTTTCCAACTCCCCCGTCACCAACGCGAATGCGAGGCCGCTGTCAAAGCGCAGGCCTCGCGGAGGTCAAGGGAATGGGACTGCAATGGACGAAACCACATTGGTTCACTGAAGAGACCATGGGCCGGCAGATGTGCTGGTTCTATGCCTATATCTCGCCTCATCAGGCCGAATACATTGCCTTGGCGCGGCGGCTAAGTGATAGCATGCGGGCCGCTCGGCGTATTGTTTCCGAGGCCGAGGTAGAGCTGATCAATTGCGACCACTGGGAATATATCACCGATCCCAAACGCTACATGCTGCGCCTAGTGTTCGACATCGCCGTCCGGAGACTTGGCGACATCCAGCCGTCGATCAATCACTATGTGGCGCCGCAGCCGGTTGAAGCGCCCGAAAAGGCCCAGGCCACGGCTGATCGAGACTTGGCTCTCAATGCCTTAGACCGTGTGCCTTTGCTCTACCGTCGGGCGCTTCTCATGCGGCAGGCTAAGGGACAGACGGCGACGGAAATTGCCGACAAGTTCAAGTTGACACCGGAGAAGGCTCGTCAGCGACTGGCGCAGGCCCGTGTCATGTTCTGTAATGCACTGGATGAGGAGGCCTGTATACCGGTGCGCGCCTGCGATTTGACCGATGGCTACTTCCGCCCCGGCATCTGACAACGACAACAGGCTACAGGAATGGATTACCACCTCATTGATCCATCAGGCGAAGTGGTGCACAAAGAATCGGGAATAGAGACGCCATGAACACCGACAAACTCGATCATCTGCCGGATACGAAACGACGCGAACTGGAACGCGTCGTGAAGATCCTGTTCGACGAGTTTGAGGATGCGACCAAGACGGCGCTCTCCCCAAAGCGCAAGGCAGGGCGCATTCTCAAAGTCATTCTGTTCGGCTCTTATGCGCGCGGCGACTGGGTGGAGGATCGCCTGAGCGGCTATCGCTCGGACTATGACCTGCTGGTGGTCGTCAATGGCCAAGACTTTACCGACCTGCATACTTACTGGGACAAGGCCGATCAGCATTTCATCCGGGAACTGACGGTCACCCAGCATATCAAGACGCCGGTGAACTTCATCGTGCACAGTCTGGATGATGTGAACGAGCAACTGAGCCGGGGGCGGCCGTTTTTCTCAGATATCGCGCGCGATGGCATCGCCTTGTATGAAGCGGAAGGACACCCGTTCGCGAAGCCAAAACTGCTTACCGCCGAGGAAGTAAGAACGGAAGCAGAGGCGAACTACCGGCAATGGTCAGTGAGTGGCCAAGAGTTTATTGAGGCCGCTGAGTTTCATCTTTCTCGACATCACGGCAATAAAGCTGCCTTCAACCTGCATCAAGCCACTGAGGCATTGTACCACTGCACTTTGCTTACCCTCACGCTGTACAGTCCTAAGAGCCATCGTATTTCAGCATTGCGCTCCCAAGCTGAAGACCTCGACGAGCGTTTAAGGGGCATTTGGCCTTCCGACAGCCGACTGCACCGTCAGGCGTTTGATCGGCTGCGTCGCGCTTATGTTGAAGCACGTTACTCTGCCGAATATCAGGTCACGGATGAAGAGCTGAATTGGTTGGTCGAACGAATTATCGCCCTCCAGGAAGTCGTGAAACTGGTCTGTGACGATCACTTGTCTAGCTTGAATCCCCGGCAATCGTAGTTCTATTTGCGCTCTATGAAGTAAAAGGGCGACGACTGAGACGTGGTGGGACGATCGAACACAGAAACGTTACCTTTCTAATTCTTTCTTATTATACGCCATAGTACGCCCTCGGACGACAGGCGCGGACTCTGAAGGGCTTTTCGCCCGTTCTGGCCCCAGGGCATCTTGAATTTGCTTGGGATTTTGCTCAATTTTCTTACACGATGCCTGTGCATCTCAAAGGAAATTGGAGAAGCCCATGATGTCCCCACCGGACCGCATAATCCGCCTGAAGACCGTCTTAGATCGGACAGGTCTGAGCCGGTCGACTCTATATCGCAAGATCACCGAGGGATCATTCCCATCACAGGTCAAAATCAGCGTCCACGGCGCCGGCTGGCGAGAGTCGAGCATCAATCAATGGATTGCCGACCCGGCCGGTTGGCATCACGGAAACTGAGCCCACCTGATCGCTGAATTTGTTCCATGAAGAGCGGCGTTAGGGGAGAAGCTTCAATGCCGGTACAAACGATCGAAAAAATTGCCTATGGCATCGACGAAGCTGTCAAGGCGTCGGGCCTTGGCCGCACATTTTTGTATGAACGGATTGCCTGCGGTGATCTCAGGTCCATCAAGATTGGAAGACGGCGGCTCATACTTCACGCGGACCTCGTTGCGTTTCTAACGAACTTCAACAATGGTCTAATTCTTAATTGAGATCCACGCCACGAAGAGGGCGCCAGTTTTCTTGAGGCTACGCCACTGCGCCGCCTATTTGGGCGCTCGCAAATCATCGAGATAATCGGCCCACCATTGCGCCATTTCTACACGTTCAGCCCAATGCGCGCCGCGATGGTAAGCCGCGCGAATGGCGTCTTTGTCTTTATGTGCTAATGATCGTTCGATTGCGTCGGGCGACCATTTGTTTGATTCATTGAGCAGGGTGCTGGCCATGGCGCGAAAACCGTGGGCGGTCATTTCATCCCCGGTGAAGCCCAATCTCCGCAACGCCGCATTGACCGTATTTTCAGACATTGGATTTAGTGGTGATCGAATAGACGGAAATACGTAGCGTCCCCTGCCGGACAAGAGTTTCGCTTCCTCAAAAAGTGCCAAAGCCTGCCGACAAAGAGGAACAGCATGTTCCATCCGGGCTTTCATTTTCGCGGCAGGTATGTGCCACACATTGGAGCCCAAGTCGATTTCCGCCCATTCAGCCCGGCGAAGTTCGCCAGGGCGAACAAAGAGCAGCGCCGATAATTGTAAAGCAATGCGCGTAGAAGGATGGCCCTCGTAGCCATCAATTGCTCGCAGCATTTCACCCGCCTTGCTGGGCTCAAGGATTGCAGCGTGATGCTTTTGTTTGCGTTTGGCCAAAGCGCCACGCAAATCTCGGGTCGGATCAGATGGCGTGAGCTGATTGGCGACCGCGTAACGGAAGACCTGGCCAATGAACTGCAATGTTCTGTGCGCCTTCTCATCGTTCTTTGATGCCTCGAAAGGCCGGACTGCATCCAGAACTTCGTAGGGTTGAATTTCGGCAATAGGGCGATGTCCGAGTGACCTCTCAACAAGGCGCGTGAACCACTCGCGCTTCAGTACCGTCGCGTCGGCCAAACCGTCGCGTTTGTTCTTAGCAATGTAGGATTTTGCAACCGAACCGAATGTGTTTGCGGCACTGACCTTTGCAATGTGTTTATCGCGACGCTTCTGTTCGGCGGGGTCAACGCCGTTCGCCAGCATCCGTCGCGCATCGTCCCGACGTTCCCTGACTTGCTTCAAACCAACTTCCGGGTAGGTCCCAAGGGATAACTTTTTCTCCACCCCGGCCTTGTTGCGGAATTTCAGCTTCCAGAGGCGGCCGCCCGACGGCGTTATCAGAAGATACAGGCCTTTTTCATCCGTTAGCTTGTAAGGCTTTTCCATAGCCTTGGCGTTGCGCAGGGCAATATCCGTTAGTGCCATTTGGGGGCCTCTCATTTTTGCGTTTCGCAAAGGCCCCCACGCAAGCCCCCAAAATCACCTGAATGTAGGCGAACGGCGGCGGACACTAGCGGCCAGCTAGCGTCTAAAGTAGCAGATTTTATTGGATTTTTCAAACATTCGCGGACTTTGGCGAACGAGGTAGTGGTGCCGCTTAGGTGACTCGAACACCTGACCCCCTCATTACGAATGAGGTGCTCTACCGGCTGAGCTAAAGCGGCCCGGAAACAGCGTCGCGGCGCTGGGCGCGCGAGCAGGCGCGTTCATTACACATCTCTTGGCGGCTTGCCAAGGCCCCAAACACTATTTCTTTGTGCGTGAAGGCGTACGGCGCGGGCGGGCCGTCTTGACCTGTGGCACCTCGATCATGTCCAGATCCTGGCCGGTGATCGCCGCATCATAATCGCCGGGATCGTCGGGCAGGGGCATGGCGGTTACCTTGCCGGACGCGACCTTGCGCGCCGCCTTGATGAACGGCATGGAGGGCACGTAGCGCGATGACAGTTCAGGCACTTCCGGCAGGCCCTTTTCGCCGCGTTCATAGCGCGGATGGGCCAGGGTGGCGTTGCGGGCGAAGGTTAGGATCAGATCGCTCCAGTCCGAGGCGCTGTAGGCGAACGCCCTGCCTTCGGCATCGATATCCGACCATTCGGGTTCACCCTTGGCCAGAACGGCCTGAGCCACCCAGGTGCGGGCGGTATCGAGATCGCCCAACGCTTGAGCGCCGCGCGACATCAGGCCACAAACCCGCTTGGTCACCCGGTCCTCGGCGGTGTCTTCCGAAAGCGCTGACATGGCGGTGGTAATATCGGCTTTCACGCCACTCAGGATGGCGCGTTCGAGCTGCAGCATCCGGCTTTCACGATGGCTTTTGTTGCGGTCGATCAGGCCCTGCAGGCGGCGGGCGCGCTCCTTCGGCGTTTCGCTGGAGACGAGGTCGCGATAGGTCAGCCAGATGGCCGGATGGGGCTGCGCGGCCCAGGCGGCTTCCAGTACATCCTCGGCGCGGCCGACCTTTTTCGCACCGTTCAGCAGACGCGCGGCCAGTATGGCGGCGGGGGTGAAGGCGGGTTGCAGCTTGGCGGCGCGCTGGGCGTAATCGAGCGCCTGGTCGCGCATTTGCGCTTCTTCTGAGGTTTCCAGCCGGGCGGCGGAGGCGGCCATCAGGGCGGCCTTGGCGCGTTCGGAGAAGATCGGCGAGATCAGCTTTCGGTTCAGCGCGCTGTCGATGAGATCGAGCGCTTCGGCCCATTCGCCGGCTTCGAGCCGGGCTTCGAACAGGGTCTCGAAGGCCCACATGGCGGGCTTGGGTTGATTATAGGCCTCGCTGGCCAGCCGCACAGCCTCGGCCTTCTCGCCCTGGCCCTTCGCCAGCTGCATCAGGCCCTTGAGGCCGGCGGTTTTCAGTTCGGGCACATTGAGCATGGCCGAATAGGCGGTCTTGGTCGCCACATCGTCGCCGGCCTGTTCGGCGGCCAGGGCGGTGAGCACACGGACGAGGGCGATATTATCGCAGACATCGAGCGCCTTGGCGGCCTGGCGACGGGCCTCGGCGCCATCGCCACTGGCCACGGCCAGAAAGCCACGTGTCAGAGTCTCATCGCCCTGCTTGCGGCGGGCGGCGGCGCGGGCGCGTTCGGCGCGCTGGGGCGAGCGTGACAGCCACAGGGCGATATTCCAGAAGGTAACGGCGCAGAAGGCCATGACGCCGACAATGATAATGGCCGCCGCCGCCGAGGTATCGACGCGATAACCGAGCCAGAGCAGTGAAGCCTGTCCTGCATCATGCAGGCTGGTCATGGCGATGGCGATCAGGACGACGATGCCCAGCAGGATCAGAAGGGTGCGGGTCATAGAACGCCCCCATTGGTCGGTGCGGCCTGGGTGTTCGTCAACTGGCTGAGGCGGCTGAGGGTGGTTTCGGAAATGCGGCGGGTGGCGTCATCGACCAGCACACGGGCGCGGGCCTGTTCCAGCCAGGGGGAAAGGGCTTTTTGCGCGCTGGGCGGCAGGGTATCGATATAGGCCAGGGCGCCCTTGAGATCGCCGCTGTTAAGACGGTTTTCTGCGTTCAGCAGGGTGGCGTCAGACCCTTGCGCGCCATCGATGCGGCGGATATGGACAAAGCCGCCGAGGAAATGGCGGATATTATCCAGCACACCATGCTTGCCGTCATCGGCTTGGGCGGCGCCACTGGAACGGGCGGCAATGGCGGGGAAGGCGACGGCCAGGCTGATGGCGCTGGGCACGCCCTTTTCGGCGTAGGGGCGCAAGGATGCGGAAAGCGCCGGATCGTTCAGCGCCGGCTCGATGGCGGCCAGTTCGGACAGGAAGGGCTGCTGACCTTGGGCGGCCGTTTGCAGGCTGCGGGCGGCATAGGCCGCGGCGGTGGCTTTCGCCAGTTCGCGCTGGGCGGCTTCGACGCGATCGAGACGGGCGGACAGCTGGGCCAGGGCGCCGGGATCGGCGCTATAGACCGACTGGGCCGGGGCGGTGGCCACAGGGGTTTCGGCCGGGTGTTGCTGGTTTTGCAGGGCCAGGATCTGCGCCTGCAACTGGGCGATCTGGGCGTCCTTGTCTGTAACGGCCGGCGCGCTGGCGGCGGCCACAGGGGCCGAGACGGCCGGTTTTTTCTGATGCGTCAGACCCCAGAAGACGGCGAAAATGGCGATGAGCACGAATATGGACGGCAGGATGAAGAAGGCCAGCATCCGCGCGATATTGGTGGTTCTGGAATCGGCCCAATCCTGCGTCTCTGCGCTGGTGTCGTTGGTATTTACCGGTTCACTCATCTTATTTGTCCGTATCTAAAAGCCTCAGCATGGCGGCCTCGTCTGGCGTGGCGGCGATGCGCCGCTCCAGGCCCGCTGCCATGGCCTTGCCAAGCGTCGTTTCCAAGCCCTGCCATGCCGCTTCAGAAATACAGATAAAGCAGAGCTTGGGGAAGTGCAGTTTATCATAATGGGCGAGCAGAACGTCCGCCACCGCGCGGCCACCCCTGGGCGAATGGATCAGGATATGTCGCAGGCGCGCCAGATCGGCCGGCGACAGCGGTGGCCTGATGGCTTGCGTTTCGTAAACCGCCACCTCGCTGACTTGGAAACCGTCAGCGCGCAGGGTTTCGCAAAGGTCACCGGCAGGCTCGCGTGGCGCGGCATGGAGCAGACGGCTGTGGCGGTCGCTGTCGCGGCGGATCAAGTCGATCAGGTCGCCGACATTGCCATCGGCACTGATGACCGTCTGGAAGCCGTGCTGTTGCGCGGCGGCGGCCGTGGCTTCGCCCACGCACCAGGCGGTTAACGCCCGGCGGCTGCACAGGCTGGAAAAAGCCTCGACCCCATTGCGGCTGGTAAAGATCACGGCGTCAAAACTATGCGGATCGATGACCGGTTTCAGCGGCGCCACGCGCAGGACGGGGGCGATCAGCGCCTCATAGCCCAGGGCTTCCACCGCGCGTGCCGTCTTTTGCGCGCCCGCCGCCGTTCGGGTGATCCAGACGAGGGGGAGCGCGGACGACGACATGGTTCTAGCCGCCGTACTGGATCAGGTCAGGACCGGCCTCGGTCTTGATCTCGACGCCGAGGCGCAGGCCCAGATTGCGGGCGCTCAGGGCGTCCGGCTGCGGCAGGGTTTCGCGCCGCTGCCAGCGGGTCTTGCCATCGGCGCTCAAGGCTTCGACGAACAGCGACAGGGTGTCGCCCTCAATGGTCGCATAGGCGCCGACAGCGGTGCGGCAGGAGGCTTCGAGCGCCTCCAGTGCGCCGCGTTCGGCCTGGACGGCGAGGAAGGTCGGTTCGTGATGCAGTTTGCGCATCCAGTCGGCGCCGAGGTCTTCGCTGCGGCATTGCACGGCCAGCGCGCCCTGTCCCGGGGCGGAGGCATGAATGTCGGCATCGATAAAGGAGCGGATATGGTGCGACAGGCCCATACGGTTCAGCCCGGCCGCAGCCAGCAGCATGGCGTCGCACTCACCGGCGGCCAGCTTGGCCAGGCGGGTGTCGACATTGCCACGGATCATGACGATATCGAGATCAGGCCTCAGGCTGAGCATCTGCGCCTGGCGCCGCAGGCTGGCCGTGCCCAGACGGGCGCCGGCGGGCATATCTTCGACACGTGCGTACTTGAGGCTGATAAAGGCGTCGCGCGGGTCTTCGCGCAGCGGAATGACGCAGATCGACAGGCCGGGGATTTCAGCGGCCGGCATGTCCTTCAGCGAATGGACGGCGACATCGATATCGCCACGCAACAGGGCGTCCTCGATTTCCTTGGTGAAGAGCTGCTTGCCGCCCGCCTCGATCAGGCGGCGGTCCTGGATGCGGTCGCCCTGGGTGGTGATGATGGTCAGGGGGGCGATGTCATCCGCCTGTGCCGGATCAAAGCCCATGGCGGCCACAATCTGCCGCTGTACCCAGCCGCATTGGGTCAGGGCCAGTTTCGATCCGCGTGTACCGATTTTCAGCTTGCTCATGGGCCTTCACTAGCACTTTGTCATGCAGGATCAATGCAAAACACTTGACGTGCGACTATATGACGGGGTGTAGAAACCTAATGACGCAGACCCTCACCGTTCTAGGCATTGAATCGAGTTGTGACGAAACCGCCGTGGCCGTGGTGCGTCGCGACGGCACCGGCACGCAGGTGCTGTCGTCGGTGATCCATTCACAGGTGATGCAGCACAAGGCCTTTGGCGGCGTGGTGCCGGAAATTGCCGCGCGCAGCCATGTCGAAACCATAGATGATCTGGCGCGGCAGGCGCTGGCTGAGGCCGGCGATCCGACGCTCGATCTCGTGGCCGCCACCTCCGGGCCGGGGCTGATCGGCGGCGTGATGGTGGGCTTAAGCTTCGCTAAGGGCTTTGCCCTGGCGCGCGACCTGCCGCTGATCGGTATCAACCATCTGGAGGGCCATGCGCTTTCCGCCCGCCTGACGGAAGATGTGCAGTTCCCGTTTTTGCTGCTGCTGATTTCCGGCGGACATTGCCAGCTCTTGAGTGTGAAAGGCGTCGGTGATTACGAACGTCTGGGCACCACGATCGATGATGCGGCGGGCGAGGCCTTCGACAAGATCGCCAAGGTGCTGGGCTTGGGCTATCCCGGTGGGCCGGCGCTGGAGACCTGCGCGAAAACCGGCGACGCCAGCCGCTTTACCCTGCCGCGCGCCCTGCTGGGTCGCAAGGACTGCGACTTTTCTTTCTCAGGTCTCAAGACGGCCGCCGCCATGATCGCCCACGCCGAGGTCAAGACCAAACAGGACCGCGCCGATCTCTGCGCCGGGGTGCAGGCGGCGATTGCCCGGCAACTGGTCGAGCGCTCCGATCGCGCCATGAAGTTATTCAAAGAACAAAACAGTGTGACCCAACCGGCCTTTGTGGTGGCCGGCGGCGTGGCGGCCAATCAGGCCCTGCGCACGGCCCTGACCGCCACGGCGGAAAAGAATGGCTTCACACTCAAGGCGCCGCCGCTGAAATACTGCACGGATAATGCCGCCATGATCGCCCTGGCGGGGCTTGAACATTATGAAAAGCTGGGCAAGGGTGCGCTCCCCGATCCGGTATCGGGCATGAGCACCATTGCGCGGCCGCGCTGGCCGCTCGATGAAGTCAGCGCCGCCAATGCGCCGATCCATAAATATTCCGGCCGCAAGGGAGCCAAGGCGTGACGGTTCAGACATTCAGCAAGGTCGGCGTGATCGGCGCCGGCGCCTGGGGCACGGCCCTGGCGCAGGTGGCGACGCTCGGCGGCAATACGGTCGTGCTCCACGCCCGTGAAGCCGAGGTGGCCAAGGCGATCAACGACGCCCGTGAAAACGCCGTCTATCTTGGCGGGGTGACGCTGTCCGACGCCATCACCGCCACCAGCGATTTCGCCGATCTGGCCGCCTGCGATCTGATCCTGGCTGTGCCGCCGGCCCAGTTCATGCGTTCCACCTTGACGGCCTTCAAGCCCTATGTGCGCGATGGGCTGCCGGTGGTGCTGTGCGCCAAGGGGGTCGAGCGCGGCACCGATGCGCTCATGACCGAGGTGCTGGCGGAAGTCCTGCCGCAAGCCGTGCCGGGGGTGCTGGCCGGGCCAAATTTTGCCAAGGAAGTCGCCATGGGCCTGCCGTCGGCCGTGACCCTGGCCTGCGCGGATGAAGCCCTGGGTGCGCGCATCGCCGCCACCCTGGCCGGGCCGACCTTCCGCCCCTATCAATCGACCGACCTGATCGGCGCCGAGGCCGGCGGGGCGATCAAGAACGTTATCGCCATCGCCTGCGGTATCGCCGAGGGGCGTGGACTGGGGCGCAATGCCCATGCCGCCCTGATTACCCGCGGCTTCGCCGAAATGTCGCGCATGGCGATTGCACTCGGGGCACAGTTCGAAACCATGTCCGGCCTGTGTGGGCTGGGTGATCTGGTGCTGACCTGCTCGTCGCCGCAATCGCGCAATATGAGTGTCGGCCTGGCGCTGGGGCAGGGCCAGACCCTGGCGCAGTTCCTGGAAGGCAAGGTGTCGGTGGCGGAGGGCGTCCAGTCGGCACCAGCCGTGGTCGATCTCGGCCGCAAGCACGGGGTTGAACTGCCGATCTGCGAGGCGGTCAATGCTGTTCTGATCGGAGAGATGGACGTGTCCCGCGCCATCGAGGCCCTGCTGTCTCGGCCGCTGAAAAGCGAGCGGGTCTAAACTTCATAAGGGGGGGGAGATGCTGCGAAGGGCGCTTCTTGGTTTTCTGAGTATAGGCAGCTTTTTATTCTTGGGTAAGAAGCGCGCGTTGGCTTTGGAAACGGCTGCCTCGAATGATCTTCTGGATCAAGGGGACGCCTTGCTGGCCAACGGTGAATCCTGGCTGGGGTTAAAGATAGTGGGCTATCAATTTCCGAACGAGATCCGCGACGCTTATGATTCGAATTGGCTGATGGTTTTGGGTCATGCCGGAATTGATGGAAGGTCGTGGAGTTTTACGGACCCCTGTCTTCTGACCACGGAAGTAGAGGCTTTGGCTGACTGGCTTGTTGCCGTGGCGTCTGGCGCTGCTTCAAGCCAGGACTGTGGATTTATTGAGCCCAATCTCTATTTCAAACGAAGTAGCCCAAACACTATTCATGTAAGTTTTTCACTGGAATCCAGACCGCCGTGGGCGGAAAAGGGTGATTTTGAGACTGAATATGGTTTTGAAGTGCCGGTGGGGCCATCTTTTTTGACGATGGCGGAGAGGCTGCGTCATCAGTTGGAAGTTTTTCCGAAGCGTGGCTAAGGTTGGTCTAGTTTTCTGATTAATCGTATACGATCACAAAATGTTGCAATGCGATATTTGTTGATGACAGCGCTGTCATTGTGGTGCAGCCTGGGTTTGTCACGGACCGCCCTCTCCCCCTCTCTTAGGGCCGTGACGATCCAGAAACCGTCATTCAACTTTGTGAGTGTGTCCCATGATGAAATCCATCACCCTTTTCGCCGGCGCCGCCCTGCTGGCTGTTTCCGCTGCCGCCACGCCGAGCTTTGCCGGCAGCTTCACCAGCCCGTCTTCGCATAGCTGCACCACCGCCCAGGAAGAAGCCATCGGCAAGCAGATCGCCGATGCGGCCGCCGACAAGGTGCGCGGCAGCGCCCCGGCCCAGAGCAAGCGCCTGATCAAGATCGAGGCCTGCAAGGTTAATGACGGCGCGATCAGCACCTATTTCACCTACAACTACGTTTCGAACAACACCGCCTATGCCGTTGACGGCAAGGCGCACATCGATGCGACCGGCGCCGTGGAACTGGCCCAGATTGCCAAGCCGGGCATCGTGTTTGCCTCGATCGACAGCAACTACGTGGAATAGGCGTTTCACGGTTGCCAGAAGAAGAGGGCACTGGTCAGGCGGCCAGTGCCCTTTTTGTTTAGCTGAAGTAAGAGGCGGCGAGATCGCTCAGCAGGTCGGGTTGCGTCGGCGCCCAGCCCAGCGTTTCGCGGGTCCAGTCGCTGGAGGTCGGGTTGTTCATCATGGCGAAGTGATGGAACCAGCCGAAGTGTGCGGCGGCCGCTTCTTGCGACAGGCTGACCACAGGCACATCGAGATGCTTGCCGATGACCGTTGCGATATCGCGGAACGGTGTGCCGCTGTTTTCCGCCGCGTGATAACGGGCGTCCTTGGCGTTGCGTTCCAAGGCCAGGCGGTAGAGTCGCGCGGCGTCGAGGCGATGGACGCCGGGCCAGACATTGCCGCCATCGCCGACATAGGCGGCCACGCCTTTTTCCTTCGCCAGGCCGATCAGGATCGGCACGAAGCCATGATCGCCGGCGCCATGCACGCTGGGTGACAGGCGTACCACCGAAACATTGACGCCCTTGGCGGCGGCGGCTTCGGCGGCCTGTTCCGAGGCGATGCGCGGCATGGACGTGCGCACATCGGCGACCCGGACATCTTCCGTGCCACGACCGGCCGAAGCGACCACGCCGGTGCCTGAGGTGATGACAAACGGCTTTTCGCTGCCCGTCAGCACATCGGCCATGGCGGTGATGGCGCGACGGTCGATCTCGCAATTCTCGGCGAACCTGGTGAAGTCGTGGATGAAGGCGGTATGGATCACGCCATCAGCCGATTTCGCGCCCTCAACCAAGCTGTCGATATCCTGCACATCGCCGCGCAGCACCTCTGCCCCCATGGCAGCTACTTTGGCGGCGGAGTCGTCCGAGCGCGCCAGGCCCAGCACAGAATGGCCGTTGCGCAAAAGCTCCTGCGTCACCACCGAACCCACCCAGCCGGACGCACCGGTTACAAATACTCTCATCTTCAAATCTCCAATGAAACTGGACAGGAGGTGATATGACGCGTAAATTATCCGGGTAAAAGACGGGATTTTATACAGGTATAATGATTAACAGCATGGCTGATGATAATGCCCTGGGCGCCTTTCTGAAAGATCGCCGCGCGCGGCTCGATCCGACCGCTTTCGGCATTCCGCTGACGCGCCGGCGCACGCCGGGTCTCAGGCGCGAGGAGGTGGCGCAGCGCGCCCATGTCAGCGCCACCTGGTATACCTGGCTGGAGCAGGGGCGCGGCGGGGCGGCTTCGGCCGATGTGCTGACGCGGATTTCGCGTGCCCTGATGCTGACCGAGGCCGAGCACGAGCATCTCTTCCTGCTGGGGCTGGGGCGTCCGCCGGAAGTGCATTATCGCACGCCGGAGAGCATCAGTCCGCGCCTGCAGGGCATCTTGGACGCCCTGCCTTACAGCGCCGCCTATATCAAGACGCCGACCTGGGACATTGTCGGCTGGAACCGGGCCGCGACGAAAATTCTGGCCGATTATGGCGCCATGCCGGCGGACAAGCGCAATATCCTGCGGCTGATGTTCGGGTCTGACCATGTGCGGCGTCGGCAGGCCGACTGGCCGGGGATCGCGCGCTTTGTTGTCGCCACCTTCCGCGCCGATGTGGTGCGCGCCGGGGCGGCGGACGAGGTGCAGGGCTTTCTCGACGAGCTGTGCGCGATGAGCGAAGAGTTTGCGGGCTACTGGCGCGAAAACAATGTGCAGAGCGGTTTTGGCGATCACCCCAAGCGGATCAATCACCCCGATCTGGGCTGGATCGCGCTCGACTATTGCGCCTTCGCGGTCGATGGCCGCCCTGACCTGCAACTGGTCATCTATAATCCCTCGACACCGGAAGATGTGGCGAAGGTGAAGGCGCTGCTGGAGGCCTGATTATTCGGCGTCGAATTTCGCCACGTCGTCGAGCAGGCCCTTAACCGCGGCAGCAATGATCTGCTCGCCCTGTTCGATCGTCGCCAGCGAGGAATCCGAGCCGATGCGGCCGTCGGGGAAGCGGTCGCGGTAATCCAGCGCGTCGCGGATCGGGCCGGTGGCGGCGATCTGCGGTTCCATCGCCGCCGACTTCACGAAGTCAGGATAGGCGGCGAAGGTGACGGCGATCTCGGATGGCGTGGCGTGGCTGCCGTGCCCTTGCGGATACAGCCGGGCGCACAGGCTGGCAATGCCCGGCAAATCCCACCAGTTGCGCAGTTTCAGGATGAAGGGGCAGGGCTCGGCCGCAAAAGAATAGTGCGAATAGATCTGCGAAAAGGTGGCTTCGATGGTGGCGATATTGCCGCCATGGCCATTGAGGAAATAGATGCGGTCGAAGCCATGCCGGGCCAGCGAATCCACCCAGTCCTCGATGGCGGCCATGAAGGTGGTGGGGCGCAAGGATATGGTGCCGGAAAAGCCGAGGTGATGCTGCGCCATGCCGATATTGAAGGTGGGGGCGATCAGGAGATCGCCTTCCTTTTCGGCGGCATGGGCGATGATTTCCGGGCACAGCCAGTCGGTGCCGAGCAGGCCCATCGGCCCGTGCTGCTCATTGGAACCGATGGGAATGATGACGGTGCGAGAGGCTTTCAGGCGCGTGTCGATCTCTTTCCAGGTGGACATATGCAGCAGCATGGCGAACTCCGAAGTCTCAACTAGCGCAACCATACGCACCGGAAAGGGGCATAGGCAACCTTTGCTGTCGCATTCTGCATCGCCCGAGGGCCAGAACCCCTCCGTGGCGGGTTTTTTCGCATTGGTCTTATGGACTCTGGAATCCATGAGCCTTAAGTTCGCGCCAACAAAAAACACCCAGGCAGACGACTTCCAGGACATACCCAATGAGTGACGATACCCTGTTCCGCGTGCCGGCCGATTTCATTCGTCCGAAGACGCTCACCGCTGATGGTCTGGCCGCGCAGCACAAGCTGTTCGAGACCGATCCTGATGCGCATTGGCGCACGCTGGGCGATGCCCTGGCCTGGATGCAGCCCTATACCAAGGTCAAGGACGTGTCGTTCCATCGCGAGGACTTCCGTATCCGCTGGTTTTACGATGGCGTGCTCAATGTCTCGGTGAACTGCATCGACCGCCACTTGGCGACGCGCGGTGAGCAGGTGGCGCTGATCTTCGAAGGCGATGATCCCTCGGTCTCCTACACCGTCACCTATAATCAGCTCGCCAGGGAAGTGAACAAGCGCGCCAACCTGCTGAAAAAGTATGGTGTCAAGAAGGGCGATCGCGTCACCCTCTACCTGCCGATGGTGCCGGAAGCAGCCTTCTTCATGCTGGCCTGTACCCGCATCGGCGCCGTGCACAATATCGTCTTTGGCGGCTTCTCGCCGGACAGCATCGCCAGCCGTATCCAGGACTGTCGTTCGGATGTCGTTGTCACCGCCAATGAAGGCCTGCGCGGCGGCAAGATCATTCCGCTCAAGGCCAATGTCGACCTGGCTCTGCTGCAATGCCCGAATGTCCAGACCGTTCTGGTCGTCGAACACACCAAGGCGCACTACCTCAAGCATGGCGGCCGCGATGTCAGTGTGCCGGAAGCGCTGGAAGGCATTTCGGACGAGTGCGCGCCGGAGCCGATGAACGCCGAAGATCCTTTGTTCATCCTCTATACCTCCGGCTCTACCGGCAAGCCCAAGGGCGTGCTGCATACCACCGGTGGCTATCTCGCCTGGGCGGCCTATACCCACAAGACCGCCTTCGATTATCAGGATGGCGACATCTACTGGTGCACCGCCGATATCGGCTGGGTGACGGGCCATTCCTATGTCGTCTACGGCCCGCTGGCCAATGGCGCCATCTCGCTGATGTTCGAGGGCGTGCCCAACTATCCGGATAATTCGCGCTTCTGGAACGTGGTCGACAAGCACAAGGTCAATATCTTTTACACCGCCCCGACCGCCATCCGCGCCCTGATGCGCTTTGGCGACGAGCCGGTGACCTCGACCTCGCGCGCAAGCTTGCGCGTGCTCGGCACCGTCGGTGAGCCGATCAATCCGGAAGCCTGGCTGTGGTATCACCGCGTCATTGGCAACGGCAATTGCCCCATCGTCGATACCTGGTGGCAGACCGAGACCGGCGGCCATCTGATCACGCCGGTGCCGGGCGCCACGCCGCTGAAACCGGGTTCGGCCACCAAGGCCTTGCCGGGTGTCGTGCCGGTTCTGGTCGATGCCGAAGGCAAGGTGCTGGAGGGTGCGGTTGAGGGCAATCTGTGCATCGCCGATAGCTGGCCGGGCCAGATGCGTAGCGTCTATGGCGATCACCAGCGCTTCCTCGATACCTATTTCTCGACCTATCCCGGCAAGTATTTCACCGGCGACGGCTGCCGGCGCGACGAGGACGGCTATTACTGGATCACTGGTCGCGTCGATGACGTGCTGAACGTTTCCGGCCACCGCTTAGGGACCGCCGAGATCGAAAGCGCCCTGGTCGGGCATCACGCCGTGGCCGAGTCCGCGGTGGTTGGCTTCCCGCACGATATCAAGGGCCAGGGCATCTGGTGCTATGTCACGCTGAAAGCCGGTGTCGAGGCGACCGATGCGCTGAAAAAGGAACTGCGCGATCATGTGCGCGCCGAGATCGGACCGCTGGCCTCGCCGGATGTCATCCAGTGGGCGCCGGGCCTGCCGAAGACGCGGTCTGGCAAGATCATGCGCCGCATCCTGCGCAAGATCGCCGAAGGGCAGCCGGATCAACTGGGCGATATCACGACGCTCGCCGATCCGACGGTGGTGGCCGAACTGGTTGAAGGCGCCAAGGGCCTCAAGGCTTGACGCCACGCGCCGGTGGCCTGTACGAGAGCTTAGGTTTTTGGAGGGCGGGGCATGGCGAAGCAGCAACTGGGCTGGAAACAGGACTATCTCGCCCTGGGGCTGGGCATGCTGGCCTTTGCCCTGCATGCCGCCTTTGCCGGGCGTTACGATGTTTTCCGCGATGAGCTGTATTTCATTGTCTGCGGGCGTCATCCGGCCTTCGGTTATGCCGATCAACCGCCATTGATCCCGCTGCTTTCCGCCAGCTTCTACGCGCTGGGCCATAATGCCTGGATGCTGCGGCTGCCCGCCACCCTGGCTGCCGGTGCCTTAGTCTGGCTGGCGGTCCGGTTTGCCCGGCTGCTCGGCGGCGATACCTTTGCCGCCATCGGCGCTGGTATCTGCGTCACGATCGCCCCGATGCTGATGGGGATGGCGGCCACACTCAATACCACCAGCTTTGATCCTTTAGCCTGGACCCTGATCGCCTATCTGCTGGTCAAAGCGACCCGTGACGGAGATCGTTCCGCGCTTCTGTGGTGTGGCGTCGTGGCGGGGATCGATTTCGAACTGAAATATGCCCTCTATACCTGGGCGATCGCTCTGATCGTCGGCCTGCTGGCCACGCCCGAACGCCGGGTTTTCCGCGACCGGATGCTGTGGTTAGGCGCTGTGATTGCGGTTGCCATCGGTCTGCCATCGATCGTCTGGCAGGCGACACATGGTTGGCCGTTTCTCGAACTGGCCGCGGCCGCCCGTGCCAAGAATACAGATGTTCCGCCGCTCGGCTATATCATCAATCAGGTCCTGGTGATGAATCCCCTGCTGGCGCCGGTGTGGATCGCCGGGGTGGTGGCGCCTTTCGTCATCCCGGCCCTGAAGCCGGTGCGCTTTCTCGCCATCGCCTTCCTGGCCAGTTTCGGCCTGACGCTCCTCATGCATGGCAAGGACTACTATATCGCCGCCACCTATCCGACCATGTTCGTTATCGGGGCTGTCGCCTGGGCGCATTGGGCCCACAAAACCGTAGCCCGGAGCGCTTTGGCGGGTTGGGGCCTTCTGGCGGTGGGCCTCTCTGCCTTCGCGGCGCCGCTCGCCTTGCCTGTGCTGTCGGTCGAGGCCCTGCGAACCTATATCGAGCACGCACCCATCAAGCCACAGCAGCAGGAGAAAAGCTTCAAGGGCACGCTGTTGCCGCAACTGTTCGCCGATCAGCTGGGCTGGCATGATTTTACAGATCAGGTCGGTGCGGCCTGGCAAAAAATACCGGCCGCCGAGCGTGCCCGCACCGGAATTAAGCTGGAAAACTATGGCGAGGCGGCGGCGCTGGATATTTACGGCAAGACCTATGACCTGCCGCCGGTGATCAGCGGCCATAACCAGTATTATTTCTGGGGGCTGCGCGGCCAGCACCCGGTCAATCTGCTGGTGGTGCAGAACAATCCCGACCGGCTTGAGCCCTATTGCCAGAAGACCGTCATTCTGGGCGAAACCTATTCGCGTGACGCCATGGCCTATGAAAACGGCAAGACCATTGCCTGGTGCCAGGGGCTGAAGGTCGATTGGGTCACGCTGTGGCCGGAGCTGAAGAATTTCAGCTAGAGCGCCTGGGCTTCGCCAGACTTCGTTTTGGAAAAGTGTGACGCACTTTTCGAATTAATACGTACGTTAAAGCAAAGAATTAGAGCGCCGATGCAATGCGATCGGATCGGCGCTCTAAAAAACGCGAGTGTTTATTTCGGCCGGCCGAACAGGGTCAGGGCCGCTTCGGTTACCGATCTGGACCGCTTCAGGTCGCGCCACATCCGTCCCCATTCGCGCAGGGCAATGACGAAGGGATTGTAGGAGCGGATCGGCGTCGTCAGCCCGAACACCACGGGCTCGCTGCGGTCGTCCTCGGCGAAGGTGCCGAACCACCGGTCGAAGACGATCAGCACACCGCCGAAATTTCGGTCGAGATACTGCAGGTTCGAGGCATGGTGAATGCGGTGGTGGGCCGGTGTATTGAGCACCTGTTCCAGCACGCCCCATTTCGGCGACAGTTCGGTATGCAGGAAGAACTGATAGGTGAGATTGGCCGACAGCAGGATGACCACCATCAAGGGCGAAAAACCCAGCAGAACCATGGGCAGGAAGGCCAGCCATTCGCAGGACAGCACGCCGGTCCAGCCCAGTCGCATCGCTGCAGGCAGGTTGAAGCTGTTGGCGGAATGGTGAACAGCATGCGAGACCCACATCCAGCGGATCGTGTGGCTGAAGCGGTGCATCCAGTAATAGAGACACTCGAAGCCCAGGAACCCGGCGATCCATACCCAGGGATCGCGCATTGACAGATGCCAGGGCGCGAACTGCGCCACAAACGGAAAGACGGTCATGATGACCAGCCCTGTCACGGGGCGCAGCAGGGCATTGCCGACCGCCACGCCCAGCGAAGCCGCCGTCTGGCGGACATCGTAGGCTTCCCGGCGCACCAGGGCGATGTAAAGCGCCTCGGCGATCACGAAGGCCAGGGCGACCCAGATAAATACGCCATGATAGAGGTTATGGGTCATGTTGTGCATCATGGCAGACGTGTCTCCGCCTGCTTGATTTCGTAGCCATCGACCACGCCGTTGTGATCGAGATCGGCCTGGTCGAAGGCCGGCATCGGACCGTTGACGAATTCGGCGCGGCTGACCTGGCCATCGTGGTTCTGGTCGAGCAGGGCCATCATTTCGGCCAGCCGTCCGCCATTGCGTCTGCCGGCAAGGCGCGGCCGATCGGCTTCGGAGAGGACGCCGTCGCCATTGCGGTCGAAGTGGCTGAACTGGGCGGTGCGATATGTCTGCCATTCGACACGTGTGATCATGCCGTCGTGATTGCTGTCGGCCTCTTTGACGCGATTAATGGCCTGTTGCATCTGTTCAGGGCTGATGGCTGGGGGCATGGGCGGCGCCTGGCGCGCCAGGGTCGGTGCTGCCGGCAGGACGAGGGTGCAGAGAAGGAGGGAAAGGGCGAAGGATTTCATGGCGAACTCCGGAAAAAGGGCCCCCCTGCGCCGGTGGGCGCAGGGGAAAGGGCGTCAGCGCGTCGGGCAAGCGATTTCGGCGCCGGAGGCGTCATGGCAGGTGGCGCTGTGCGTCACACCGGTCGTGCTGTCATAGCTGGTGGTGCCGCTGTAGCTGTTGCCGGTGGTGGCATTTGTGACATCGGTGCTGCGCGCTCCGGAGACCGTGCCATCGGCATTGCGCGTGAAACCGCCGGAGGTGCTGGCGGTGCCCTTGGCGCCGGAGGCATAGGCACTCCCCGAATGGGTGGCCGAACCGTCCGGATTGACCGTGGTGGTCGAGCCCCGCGCGCCATAGGCGCCGGTATTGGTCTTGAAAGCGCCGCCGCTGGCCGTGGTAGTGCTGCCATCGCTGTTGGTCGTGGTGCCGCGGGCACGGACATAGCTGTTGCCGTTCTTCGTACCGGCGGCCACGGTGCCATTGGCGCCACGCGCGCGGACATGGCCGGTGGCGGCCGAGGCAGTGTCGGCGAGGGTCAGCAGTGCGAGGACGGCGGCCGCGGTGGTGATAAGCGTCTTTTTCATTCTGTTCTCCTGTTTGATCCGTGGATGGGGTGTCACGTCTTGACGGAGATCAGGCTTAGGCGGGCGCTGTTACGCAAAAGCGACGCGAAACGCAGAGATGTTACCGGATGCTGCGAACGGGCCGCGCCGTAACAGCTTGTAACATCTTCAGCGCTGCTCCAGTCTGTGGCTTCCGGTAAGGTGCCGGCGACTGGAGATGCCATGACCGCAACGCCCGCCCGCCTGATCGTGCTGGATGACGACGCCGAGATGCGCGGCCTTCTGCAGCGCTACCTCAGCGAAAACGGCTTTGCCGTCCGAACCGTGCCCGATGCCAAGGCGCTCGACCGGGCTTTGGCGCGTGAACCCGCAGACCTGCTGATCCTCGACCTGATGATGCCGGACGAGGACGGTCTGAGCGTCTGCTGCCGCTTGCGCGCCGCCGGCGTCGATACGCCCATCATCATGCTGACGGCGAAGGGCGACCCGATCGACCGCATACTGGGGCTCGAAATGGGCGCGGACGACTACCTGCCCAAGCCCTTCGTGCCGCGCGAGCTGCTGGCGCGCATCGCCGCCATCCAGCGCCGCCGGCCGGTGGCGGCGCATCTCGTCACCGGTGAGGGAGAGGTAAGGTTCGGTCCCTTCCGGCTCGATCTCGGCCGGATGCAACTGACGCGTGACGATCACCCGATAGAGCTTAGCACGCGTGAATTCGTTTTGCTCAAGGTGCTGCTGCAGCATGCCGGGCGGCCCCTCTCCCGCGCCCAGATCATCGACCTGGCCATGGGGCGCGATGCCGAGGTGACCGACCGTGCCGTTGATGTCCAGATCGTGCGCCTGCGCCGGCTGATCGAAGCCGATCCGGCCCATCCGGAATGGGTAAAGACGGTCTGGGGACACGGCTATGTCTTTGCAAAGGCGCCAGAATGAAAAGCTTCCGGTTCGGACTGCGTCTTGACAGCCTGTGGGGCCAGACCGTGGCCCTGACGGTCCTCATCGTCGGCGTGGCGCAGATTCTCAGCATACTGATGTTCACGCTCCTGGTGCTGCGGCCGGAGCTGCAGCGGGTGGCTGGGGTGATGGCCGAAAATGTTGCCTCCCTCTCCGATACCCTGGCCGATGCGCCCGCGGCCGAGCGCGCCCGCCTGATGAGTCACCTGGCGAAATCGTCCTATATCCAGGTGTGGGCGGGGGCGAAGCCGCCGGACGATACCGGCCCGCCACCGCGTCTGCTGGAACGGGCCTTCATGCGCCAGCTCGTCAAGGCCATGGGCGACCGGACCGATCTCTACTGGCGGACGGATCATAGCCGCAAGTTGTGGATGCACGTCTGGCTGGGTGGCCAGCCCTATTGGATCAGCGTGAAATCCCCGCCCCTGCTGGGCCCCACAGGCCTGCTGCTGGCGGGCGCGCTTTCCACGGTCGGCCTGGCCCTGCTGGCCGCGGCGATCCTGAGCCGCCGCCTGCTGCGGCCACTGAACGCCCTGCGTGACGCCACTGAAACCTATCGTCTGGCAGCGCCGCCCGCCCGTCTGAGCGAGCAGGGGCCGCTCGAAATCGCCGACCTGTCGCGCAGTTTCAACCTGATGACCGACCGTCTCGCCAAGGCCGAAGACGACCGCCGCCTGATCCTGGCTGGTATCTCCCATGATGTCCGTACACCTCTGGCCAAGCTGAAACTGGCCTTCGAGATGATGAAGGGCGAGGACGAGTCGCTGACAGGCACGGCGCGCCGCCAGATCGACAGTATCGACCGCATCCTGTCACAATTCCTGATGTTCGCGCGTGGCTTTGATGCCGAGACGGTGGCGCCGCTTGACCTGCGCGCGCTGTTTGTCGATCTGGTCAAGGATTACGGGCCTGCGGGCCTGGTCTGGGACGGCATCATGCCGGACGATCGCTGCGCCGGCCGCCCCGAGGCGCTGCGCCGTGCACTGACCAACCTGATAGAGAATGCCTTGCGCTACGGCCAGCCGCCGTTCGAGCTTTCCTGCCGGCGGGAAGGCAGTCAATGGCTGATCCGTGTGCGCGATCATGGTTCCGGTGTGGCGGAAGATCAGCTGGCCACCCTGACCGAGCCCTTCGTGCGCGGCGACAGCGCCCGCCAGCCGCTTGTTGACGGCGCCTTTGCCACCAGCGGCACCGGGCTTGGTCTGGCCATTGCCGAACGTATCGCACAGCTGCATGGCGGGCGGCTGAGCTTGCGAAATCTCGCGGACGGCTTCGAGGCCGCTTTTGAAATAGCCGATGTCGCGGCCAAAAAATAACCCCTTCCCGGCAGGCGGGAAGGGGCGGTCACAACACCAGTGGGGAGGAAGGGTTAGAATGAGGCGCGCAGCACCACGGCGATGCGGCGATCGGTATCGACCCAGCTGTAGTGCTCGCGGATCGATACATCGCTGGCCGTGCTGACATCCAGTATGGTCTTGGAATGAGTCAGGTTGGTGGCCTGGATACCGATCTTGTAATTCTTGTTCAGCGAATAGAAGATCGAGCCGTCGAGCTGGCCATAGGCTTCCGACCAGACCGGCGCGTTGACATTGGCCGCCGATGAGGTCAGCAGGTAGGTCGAACGCCAGTTATAGGCCAGACGCGCCGAGATGCCGTACTTTTCGTACATGACCGCCAGATTGTAGCTCTCGGGCGACATGCCTTCCAGCGGCAGGTCCTGGTTCTGACCCGTGATCTGGTTGGTGTCATAGACGTTGGCCGCCGTGTTGTGGCCACCTTCGGAATTCAGGTGCGTATAGTTGGCCTGGACACCGAAGCCCGACCAGAGGCCCGGCAGGAAGTCGTAGAACTGCTGGTAGGCGACTTCGAAGCCCTTGACCGAGCCCTTGTAGCCGTTGAACTGGCGCTGCACCGTGAAGGTGTAGGTGGTGCCGCTGGATGAAGTGTAGGTTTCATCTTCCGTGCCGGTATAGATGTAGTTCTGCAGTTCCTTGTCGAACAGGTCGAAGGTAAAGCTGCCGGTCGGGGCGAAATAGTATTCCGCCGAGAAATCGTACTGATCGGCCGTGATCGGCTTCAGGTAGGGGTTGCCGCCGGTGCCGGTGAAGCTATTGGTGGCGTTGGCGTCATACGACAGGGTCGTATAGTTAATCATCTGGCTCATATCCGGGCGCACCATGGCGCGCGAGGCGCCCAGGCGCACCTGCCACTGATCGGTCAGGGCCACGCGCATGTTGAAGCTCGGCAGCAGGTCGGAATATTTGTGGTCCGTCGTGCCGGCATCGGCGCCGGAAATGGTGCCGGAAGCGAAGGCCACCACGCTGTCATATTCCGTGCAGTCCGCGGTGGTCGAGTCACAGCCGCTCGAAGGCGCGGTCATGGCCACCGAACCGCCGCTCTGGATGCTTTCGGTCTGGACGTAGCGCAGGCCGAAATTGCCGCTGTACTCGCCGATCCCTAAGAAGCTGTCGCCGCCGAAGCTGGCCTCTGCATAGATGGCGTCGGTCTTTTCCTGCTGGCGGTTCACACCGGCTGAGGCGTTATCCGATGACGGATCGGAATCGTTCCACGCATCGCTGGCCAGTGGCGACCAGGTATAGTCATAGGAGCCGCAGCAGTTTTCCGTGCCCTTCAGCAGGTTGTAGGCATATTCCGTACCGTGCATGACGACATTGGCATTGGTGAACCAGGCGCCGCTCGGCACACTCAGATTGCCATGGAAGAAGTTGCTGAAAGATTGGTAGGAGACCAGGCTGGAATCGGTGTCGGTAATGTAGATGGCGTCCGGATTGCCGGCCCAGTACTGGTTGGACAGTGGCGCCCAGTTCCAGTGGGTCTGGCGGGTGACATAGTGCTTGTCTGTCGAGCGCACGCCGACCTTGATGTCGCGCAGCCAACTGGCATCGAAACGGTAATCGGCATCCAGGCGCACGGCCAGCTGCTGGCCGGTATTGTGTTCCAGGTGGTCCATCGCGGCCGCCCAGTAATAGTTGCTGGCGTCTTCGAGGAATTCCGGATTGTTGATCGTGACGGTCGGCGAGTCGCTCTGCAGACCTGCGAACGAGATTGAGGCGCCGGCCGTGGTTTCGGTATAGGCGGTCATGCTGACCATGTCGGCGCTGGAATCGACATATTGCAGGTCGCCGGTCACGGTCAGTTTGGCGTTCGGCGTGAACTTGACGTTCAGCGAGGTGTCGGCGGTCTTCTTGTGATCCAGCTCATAGCGGGTATCGGCGTCGATGACCGCCGCCGGGTCGGTGCCGGAGGTCAGCACGCCGCTGGAATCGAACTGGTAGTTCCAGTCCGAACTGTCAGCCACGGGCGAGGTCAGCGTGCCATCCCAGCTGCCGACCGCATATTCGAGATTGCTTTCACGCGAGCGGGCGTCGATGTAGTTCAGGGTAAACAGCCATTCCTCGTTGGGGCGGTATTGCAGGGCCACCGTGGCGGCCGTGCGCTTGGCGTTCCAGGTGACCGAGCGCCAGCCGATCGAGCCGGGGATATAGAAGGTCTTGTCCGTGCCGTCAGCGTTCTGCACGGTGGTGCCGTCGGCATTCTTGATCGTTGTGGCGTTGAACGAGGCCAGGCTGATGCTGTCGGTGCGGTTGCCGACATTCCCCGAAGACAGGTCGACCAGCAGGCCGATTTCGCCAGCGCTTGTATGCCAGCGGTTGGAATAGAAGCCGTTCACCGAGGTGTGGGCCTTGGTATCGAGGTCGCCGCTATTGCTGTCCACCGAGACCGCCATCACCTGGCCCTTGGAATCGAACGGCAGGCGGGTACGCAGGTCGACAATGCCGCCGATGCCGCCTTCGATCTGCGAGGCCGAGGGGTTCTTGTAGACGTCGACGCCGGCCAACAGGTCGGCCGAGAGATCGTCGAAGCTCAGGGCGCGGCCGTTATTGGCCGAAAAGATGTCGCGGCCATTGGTTTCCGACTTGACCCAGGACAGGCCGCGGATCTGGACATTGCCACCCTCGACCGCCAGGCGGGCCGGGTCGCGGTTATTATTGGTGCGTTCGAGCGTCAGGCCTGAAATGCGCTGCAGGGCTTCGGAGACCGACCGATCAGGCAGGGCGCCGATATCGACGGCGGTGATGGAATCGACGATGACCGCCGAATCCTTCTTGATCTTCTGCGCGCTCTTGAGCTGGCCGCGCTGACCGGTCACGACCACGACGGTTTCGTCGGAGGCCGCAGGGGCAGTGGTCTTTTCAGTGGTCTGGGCTGTATCTTGGGCCGTATCTGGGGCCGTATCCTGGGCGTGAACCGCAGTGGTGAGGGCGAGGGCGCCCAGCACCGAAACCGAGGCTGTGGCCATCAGGCGGCCAAGGGTCTTTTTTGTGGTCGTCATAATAACGTCTCCCTGTATTAAGAATCCGCCCGTGTGCAGGCGGGATCGGTTTTTCAGGTGAGGGAGAATGCGGCCCTGGCGGGGCGCATATGAAACATTGTTTAAATGTAAAAACGCCTTGAGGTGACAAAAAATCCCCGCGATGCGTTTCGCCAGGTCCTGCGTTCTCCCTAACATGAAGACGCGATACTCTCCGGGCAGCCGGGGTCCTCTAACCGGCCGGTCCTTGGGATCGCGTTCTATGGTATCGCTATCATGGAGTCTGACAACGTTGCCAGACCTTATCGGGATTTGGTCCGAAATCGCTGGGATCAATAGCAGAAATGCCACATAATATTTTGAAATCGCAATATATTTTTCACTTATAATTCAGAAGCTGACGCCTTGCCGACCTGTGAAATGATTGTTGCGAGGGTAATATAATATGTCGAAAATGGACGCGCTGAAGCATCGCGAAAGGGATGTAAATTCACCCGGTTGTCGAATGAGTTCAGGGCTTGCCGCCGTGCCTGTGCTGTGAAACTGTCCGTTGGTTGCAAACGAGACGGAAGGGTGGCCGGCATGAAGCGCGCTGTGGGACTGGTGGCAATGGCCTTGTGCCTGGGTTTCTGTGCAGGCAGTGCCCTGGCGGATGGTGCGAGCGCCTATAAATCCGTTAATCCGCTAATCGGTACCGGCGGCGAAGGCCATACCTATCCGGGGGCCGTGGCGCCCTTCGGCATGGTGCAGCTGTCGCCGGATACCCATATCGCGCCCTTCAAGCAGAGCTATAAATGGGCCGCCGGCTATCGCTACGAAGACACGACGATCCTCGGCTTTTCGCACACCCATTTTTCCGGCGCAGGTCATTCCGATCTCGGCGATTTCCTGATCATGCCAATTGCCGGCGATACGGTGGCAACCGAGCCGGGTGACGACACCGCGCCGGGCTATCGCTCGCATTTCGACCATGCCACGGAACGGCCGAGCCGGGCTATTATGCCGTCACGCTCAGCGATTATGGTGTGCGGGCCGAACTGACCGCCGGTACGCGCGTCGGGCTTCATCGCTACACCTTCCCGGCGGATCAGGCGGCACACCTGCTGATCGACCTGCGGTCCAGCATCTACAACTATCCGGGCAAGGTGCTGTGGTCGCAGATTCGCCTCCTGCCCGATGGCACGGTGACCGGTTGTCGCGAAACGCGTGGCTGGGCGCCGGATCGCAAGCTGTGCTTTGCCATGCGCTTTTCCGCGTCCCTGACCGGGCACGCCTTCCTCAATACCGAAACCGATGTGCCCTACAAGGGCTTCCAGGGACCGGGCCGCGGTCAGACAGATCTGGCCCTGCGCGAAGGCCGCGCCCTGGTCGGCACCTTCGATTTCGGCAGGCTGAGCGCTCCGCTGACTGTCGATGTCGCCCTTTCCAGTGTCGATGAGGCCGGCGCCATCGCCAATCTCGCCAGTGAAAGCAGCGATTTCGATGCGGTTCGCGCCTCAACCCGCACGGCCTGGGAACAGGCGCTCGGCGCCGTCGATATCCAGGCGCCGGCCGATATGCAGACCAGCCTCTATACGGCGCTTTATCATTCCCTGCTGGCGCCTTCGGTGGCCGGCGATGTCGATGGCCGGTATCGCGGCACGGACAATCAGGTTCACAAGGTCGATTTCACCTTCCGCTCGACCTTCTCGCTGTGGGATACCTTTCGCGCCGAGCATCCCCTCCTGACCCTGATACGGCCGGAGAGCGACAATGCCGAGATCATCAATTCCCTGCTGGTCAGTCAGGCCGACAGCCCGTTCGGTATCCTGCCGGTTTGGCAGTTCCAGGGGCGCGAAACCTGGACCATGATTGGCTATCACGCCGTGCCGGTGATTGCCGATGCCTATCTGAAGGGCATAAAGGGCTTCGATGCCGACCGTGCGCTCGATGCCATGGTGAAAAGCGCAACCTACGGCCCCTACGGCGGGCTCGAGGGCTACATGAAGCGGGGCTATGCCGCCATAGACCAGGAGCCGGAAGCGGCTTCCAAGACGGTCGAATATGCCTATGACGACTGGACGATCGCGCAGATGGCGCGGCAGATGGGCAAGACCGATATTGCCGCCCAGTTCGAGAAACGCGCCGCCTACTGGCGCAACACCTTCGATGTAAAAGGCGGCTGGGTGCGGGCACGCAAGGCCGACGGCACCTTCCGCGAGCCGTTCGATCCGACCGCCATCAATTATGGCAGCGACTATACCGAGGGTAATGCCTGGCAATATACTTGGTTCGTGCCGCAGGACGAAGGCGGCCTGATCAAACTGCTGGGCGGCGACCGTAAGACGGTGGCCAAGCTGGATGCCATGTTCGACTATGACAATTCCAAGCTCGACTATTCCCACGCCGAGGATATTGCCGGGCTGATCGGCCAGTATATCCACGGTAACGAACCGAGCCATTCGGCGGCCTATCTCTATTCTTACGCCGGCGCGCCGTGGCGGACTCAGGCGCGGCTGAAACAGATCGTCTCGAGCCAGTACAAACCGACACCGGACGGACTGGCGGGCAATGACGACCTGGGTCAAATGTCGGCTTGGCTGTTCTTCACCGGCATCGGTTTCTATCCGGTGACGCCGGGCTCCGGCGAATATGTCATTGGCCGGCCGTTCGTTGAGCGCGCACAACTGAACCTGCCCAATGGCAAGGCGTTCGTAGTCTTGGTCGAGGGGTTGTCAGACGCTAACGCCTACGTTGGTAACGTGACCCTGAATGGCAAGCCGCTGAAGGCCGGCTTTATCCGCCACGCTGATATACTGGCGGGAGGTGAACTGCATTTTGTCATGCAGGCCCAGCCCAACAAGACTTGGGCGACGGCAAAAGCCGACCGTCCCTATTCGATGAGTGGATATTAGGGAGCGGCCGCCAGGCGCTGCCCCTTACCGGTCTTTTATAATCACCTGATTGCAAGAGAACGCTGTTCTTATGGCGCAAGGCATAGACTGGTCGCCTTACAGACATAAGGAGATGCGCCATGACGTCCGATGTTCGTGACAAGCCACTTCAGGAGGGCAGGAAGGTCTTTTCGCCCAACGAATTGAACCAGGCCGGCGAAGACAAGGAATATTTCCACCCCGATGGCGGCCACAGGTTCAATGCGCCGAAGGATGCCAACAAGCATGCCCTGAAACCCGACGTCGAAGTGACGCCGGATAACAGGATCAAGCCGGTTCGGTAAAAACCCTAAGCCTTCAGCAGGCCGCCAAGCACATCACCCAGGCCGCCCTTTCCCATGGCGGAGCCGAGGATGTCGCTGATGCCGCCTTGCGGCATCTGACCGTTAGGCGTCAGGTGGTCGATCAGGCCGGGCAGGGCCTGAGCCAGTTGTGAGCTGTCGATGCCCATGGCGTGGGTCAGGTTTTTCACCTGGTCCGAGCCAAGCACGGCTTCGATCTGTTCGGAGGAAATCTGCAGGTTGCCGCCGGTGCCGATCCACGACTGGACGACCTCTCCCAGGCCGCCCTGCTGAAACTTGGCGACAATGCCTTCCAGTCCGCCATCGCCCAGATGGCCGGCCAGTTTCTCAACGTCGAAACCGCCGGGACCGGAAGCGGCGCCCAGTATGTCGTTCAGCAAACTCATGATCCAGCTCCTTCGCTTTTTGGATGAGCCGACTACGCGCCTGATTTTGAATGGCGTCAATTCACGAGGTTTTTACCGTATCATCTCACCGCGCTTAACCGCGCCATACCAGGCCCAGAGCAGGTGCGCGGCGATGGTGCGGTAAGGCGCCCAGTCGAGCGCGCGCTCGGCGCAATAGGCCTCGTTCGGGCGTTCCGGCAACTTGTCCAGCCAGCCTAAGGCTTCGCGCAGGGCGACATCGCCGACTGGAAACAGATCGAGCCGGCCCTCGGAGAACATCAGGTAGACCTCGGCGGTCCAGCGGCCGATGCCTTTCAGCGCTACCAGCCGCGCGGCGGCCGCCTCGATATCGAGACTTTCAAGCGCCGTCGTATCGAAGCCGCCGGTATGGAAGGCTTCGGCCAGGGCGCGGGCATAGGTTATTTTGGGCCGTGACAGGCCATAACCGCGCAGCAGATCTTCGTCATGCGCCAGCAGGGCCTGCGGCGTCACCTCGCCCAGGCCGTCGCGTACCCGTCCGAAGATGGTGTCGGCGGCCTTGACCGACAGCTGCTGTTCGACGATCAGGCCGAGCAGGGCGGGAAAGCCGCCGGGGCGCTTGCGATGCTGGATATGGGCGAAGTGCTCGGTCAGCGGCTTCAGGCGTGGATCGCGCATCGCCAGATGGGCGAGATGAGCGGGATCTAGGGGATTGGCGGTGTCAGTCATGCCCCATACCTAGCAGATTCGGGACATAAATCTGTCAGGACTGCACATGGAAAACATCCGTCCAGCCTGCTGGCTGGCTACGATATAATGCAGCCGACCTGGACCACGCGATATTCGCGGCGCAGGGTGTCGGACACAATGCCGTAATTGCGCTTGGTCACCGTGGCCTCGGCTTCGTAATCCGGCTTGCGGTCGGACAGGTTGGCGATGGCAATGACCGTTTCCGGCACGGAGGTATAGATGCGGCCGCGGCGCGGGTTTTCCTTCAGGGTGATGCCGACCACATGCGAGCTATCATCGATGGCCGGTCCGCCGACCAGCTGGTTGAGATCGCTTTTGAGTTCATAGGTCTGGCCGGCCTTGGCCCAGGCCAGTACCGGCTCGCTGCCTTCGAAGCGTTTGGAGTGCTTCATCATGGTACGGCCGATCAGACGCCCGGTCGCTTCACCGACCGTGCCGCCGGGATAGCCCGGCATGAAGGCGCGGACGCCCGGCTTCACCGTTGCCGGATCGGCCATGGTGAGCGGCCGTCCGCCGCCATCGGTCATGGCAATCAGATAGCCTTCATGGCCGGGAACAGGTTTGGTCTTGAAGGGCACGGCCAGATTGCCGCCGATATTGAGGAAGGGATGGGTGCATTTACCGACGCTCTGTTCGGCCACGATCCATTCGCCGGTCTTGGAGATCGAGAAGGCCGTGCCGGTCATGACCTTCTGGTCGTCGACCGGCAGATTGATGATCGAGGAGGCGGTGAAGGGGGTATAGGTGGCGAACAGAGACATCTCGCCGATCCCCGGCGGTGGCGGGGCTGGTGGGGCGTCCGAGACCTCATGCCAGCTCCCGGTCACGCAGACCAGGGTGGTGAGGACAGCACCGTAGAGAAGCCAGTCAAGCTTCATCGGCGGCCCCTTAAGCGGAGACGCCGGCGGCGAGGACGAGGGCGGCGGCCAGCTTGGCGGCCACCAGCAGCACGGCGGCGGAGACCTCGCCCTCGTTGATGCGGTTGGGCAGGCCGGCCAGCAGGAAATCGATCATGCGGAAGACGAACAGCTGCAGCAGGATGGTGGCGCCGCCCCACAGCACGATATCGCGCACCGAGGTGGAGGCCGCCAGCGAGGCCGCCAGCGGAATGGCCAGGCCGATGATGACGCCGCCATAGGCGACCGCCGCGGCGGAATTGCCTTCGCGGATCTGGTGGATTTCCTTGTAGGGGGTCAGCAGCGAATAGATGGTGGCGCCGATCAACAGCATAGCCAGGGTGACGCCGGCATGGAGCAGGGTAATGGGGAAGCCCGACGCAAAGGCCTGAATTTCCGGCCGCAGGACATCCGGCGACAGGAAGTTGAGGTTAAAACTATCAGGCGTCATTCTGGTCCCCTAACACGCTGGTCCTAAATCATATCCGGGCGCGTCCGCCGCATCCCAACGGCCGGCCGCACTCTATGAACAACTTCCCTGCAAGATCAAGGCCTGCTTATGGGCTGTGGATAAATTTTATATGACGGACCGAATATCCATATAGCGCAAAGGCTTAATCGACCATGCCACTCGCCAGATGGGCGAACGGCAGGCTCTCGCCGGCGGGCAGGCTGTCCTGATTTGAGGCAGCTTCCGCACGTTGTTCGCGGCGGACGACCGAGGCGCGCTTCTTTTCGGATTCCGACTTGAGCTGACCGCAGGCCGCCAGGATATCGCGGCCGCGCGGGGTGCGGATGGGCGAGGCATAGCCGGCCTTGTTGAGAATGGCGGCGAAGGTTTCGATAGCGCCCCAGCCGGAGCAGGTATAATCGGTGCCGGGCCAGGGGTTGAACGGAATAAGGTTGATCTTGGCCGGTATGCCCTTCAGCAGGCGCACCAGGGCGCGCGCCTCGTCGGGTGAGTCATTGACGCCCTTCAGCATGACATACTCAAAAGTGACGCGGCGGGCATTGCTGAGGCCGGGATAGGCGCGGATGGCGGCCATCAGCTGTTCGATATTGTACTTCTTGTTGAGCGGCACCAGCACATCGCGCAGCGGATCGTTGGTGGCGTGCAGCGAAATGGCCAGCATGGCCTGGGTGCGGTTGCCCAGCGCTTCCAGTTCCGGCACCACGCCCGAGGTCGAGACCGTGATGCGGCGGCGGGAGATGGCGATGCCTTCGCCGTCGGAAATGATGTCGATGGCGGCGGCGACGTTGTCGAGATTATAGAGCGGCTCGCCCATGCCCATGAAGACGATATTGGAGAGCTGACGGTCTTCCTTGGGCGAGGGCCATTCGCCGAGATCGTCGCGCGCCACCTGGACCTGGGCCACGATCTCGGCCGTGGTCAGGTTGCGCACCAGCTTTTGTGTGCCGGTATGGCAGAAGGAGCAGTTGAGCGTGCAGCCGACCTGCGAGGAGACGCACAGGGCGCCGGCGCGGCCGACCGAGGGAATGAAGACGCTCTCGACCTCGATGCCGGGCGCCATGCGGATCAGGTACTTGCGCGTGCCGTCATTGCTGATCTGGCGCTCGACGATTTCCGGACGGGCGAGGCTGAATTTCTCCTTCAGCAGGGCGCGCTGATCCTTGGCGATATCGGTCATCAGGTCGAAATCGGTGAAGCCGTAATGATGCACCCAGCGCCAGATCTGCTGCATACGCATCTTCGCCTTGCGCGCCTCGACCACGCCCGACTCGACCAGGGCCTGCATCAGCTCGTTGCGCGTCAGGCCGGTGATATTCACCAGAGTGGCGGCGGTGGGTTTCGCGGACAGGTCGAGCGTATGGGCCAAGATATGCGGCTTTCAATAAAGACATATTTGCGGGATTGGCGCACCCTATACAGTAAAGCCTGCGAAATGTCTAATTGCGCGGTTACACAGCGCGGCGTAAGTTGCCACTCACACATAATCCTGAGGATCGCATGGCCTTTTCTTTCCGGACGCTTGGCGTCACGCTTGTCACAATTCTCGGCATGTCCCTGGCTTCGCAGGCCCTGGCCAGTCCGGAAACCGACGCCCTGTCGGCCTGCCTGGTGCGTTCCTCCACGCCGCAGGATAAGCTTGTGCTGACGCGCTGGGCCTTCGCCGCCATATCGAAGCACGAAGGGATTTCCGATCTGGCCACGCTGTCGGATGCGCAGATGACCTCGGTCGACAAGGCCGGTGGGGCGCTGTTTTCGCGTCTGCTGATCGAGAACTGCCCGGCTGAAACAACGGCGGCCATCCGTGTCGATGGTGTCAAGGCGATCGAGACGGCCCTGAGCGATCTCGGTCAGTCGGCCATGCAGGACCTGGCCGGCGATCCCGGCGTGCAGGAAGCCCTGGTCGGTATGGTCGGCTATATGGACCAGGCGCGTCTGCTCAAGATGCTGAGCGACGCGGCGAAGAAGTAGAGGCTGGCGACTAATTCCCTTATAAATAAAGGGACTTTGGCCGTTTCCCAGGTCTGGCTTAAGGCATTTTTAAGTATAAATCTGATACGCATATGTGAAAATTGCGTGTTGAGGTTGTGCCTTGGAAAAAATCTTCAGTCGTTTCAGCATGGTCCGCCTTATCGGATGTCTCATGGTGACCTTCGTTGCGGTCACGGTGTGTGCACTGCTGGGAGTAGTGGTGGTGCAAATGCGTGCGGATACGGCTGAGACCGCGCTGAAATACCAGAACTCGGCCCTGCGCGTTGCCGCGGCGACCTTGCACCATAGTTTTGCAGATGCCCAGGTTGACTGGTCGGATGACGGCAATGTCGGCAAGGTGGTCATGGACAAGGTGCCCGCCTTTACCGACAATGACATGATCGATGAGGTGGCGCGGGTGTCCGGCCAGCAGGCCACCGTCTTTGCCTATGACGCCGCGCAGGATGATTTCGTTCGCGTCACGACCTCGATCACCAAGCCGGATGGCAGCCGCGCGGTCGGCACCACGCTTGGCAAGGACAGCAAGGCCTATAATCTGATCAAGGCAGGCAAGCCCTATCTGGGCAAGGCCGATATTCTGGGCGTTGCCTACTATACGATCTATCAGCCGATCTTCACCGCCAATGGAGAGGTCAGCGGCATCCTGTTCTGCGGTGTCCGCACCGCCACCATCCAGGCCGCCGCCAATGGTCTGATGCTGAAGGTTGTCGTGACTTCGGTGGCCCTGATGATCGGCCTGTCCATCGTCGCCGCTTTGTTGTCGCGCACTCTGATGAAGCCGCTGGCCGCGCTTGAAAAAACGGTCGGCGATATTGCCGGCGGCAACTATGAGACCGTCATTCCTTCCGTACAGGCGCAAAACGAAATCGGCAGCATGGCGCGGGCGCTGGAAATTTTCCGCCGGCAGGGCCAGGAGCGCCTGCATCTGTCCGAGCACAAGGACCAGGAAGACCGCCGCCGTGAGCAGCGCCAGGCGCAGATCGAAGCGCTGATCGGCGCCTTCCGCACCGATATGCAGATCGCGCTCGAAGGGGTCGGTCAGACCATGGGCGATATCCTGAGCACGGCCGATGATTTGTCGCGCGCCAGCGCCGAGACGGCCGAAAGTGCGACCAGCGCCGGCACCGCGGCTTTCGATGCCTCCGGCAATGTCCAGACCGTGGCCTCGGCGGCCGAGGAGCTGACGGCCTCGATCGGTGAGATCACCGATCAGGTGGTGCGCGCCAACGCCGTGGTCGGCAATGCGACACAGATGACGCTCGACACCAATGCCAAGGTCGAAAGCCTGGCGGGCGCGGCGGCGAAAATCGGTGAGGTGGTCACCCTGATCCAGGCCATCGCTTCCCAGACCAATCTGCTGGCGCTCAACGCCACCATCGAAGCTGCTCGCGCCGGCGAGTCCGGCAAGGGCTTTGCCGTGGTGGCCTCCGAGGTGAAAAATCTCGCCACCCAGACGGCCAGGGCGACGGCGGAAATCTCGGCGCAGATATCGGCCATTCAGGCCTCGACGCGCGACACGGTGGAGGCGATCGCCAATATCGCCCGCACCATGGAAGAGGTGTCGCATTTCACCACCGCCATTGCCGGCGCGGTGGAGCAACAGGGCGCGGCGACGCAGGAAATCACTCACAATGTGGTGCGGGCCTCGGAAGGGACGCGTATCGTCAGCGGCAATGTGACCTCGGTGCGCGATGAGGCGGCCCAGACGGCGGAATCGGCCGGCAAGGTGGCCCATGCGTCCCGCACGGTGGCCGAAAAGAGCGAAAGTCTGAAACAGACGGTCGCACGCTTCCTGTCGGATGTGGCGGCGGCGTAAGGGCGCCTTATCGTCCGATGTAGCGCTCCGGCTTGTGGAAGCCGACCATGACCCCGCTCATGGCGGCGGCGGAGATCACCGAAAAGACCAGCTGGTGCGGATTGAGGATCAGGATCGACGCCGCCATGATCAGGGCGTCGCAAGCCAGTTGGGTCTTGCCGGCATTGATATTGCGCCGTTTTTGCAGATAAAGCGCCAGCACGCCGGTGCCGCCGGCGCCGGCGCCATGCCGCGCCAGGGCCAGGATGCCCATGCCGATGATGGTGCCGCCAAAGAGCGCGGCGAACAGCGGGTTCAGGCTTTCCAGCTTGAAGGCGAAATGCGCGTAACTGGTCATGCCCATGATGACCAGATTGACGATCACCGTCTTGATCATGAAGCGCTTGCCCATGGCCGGCCAGGCGAACAGGAAGAACGGGATATTGATCAGGATGAACAGCAGGCCGACCGGCAGGGGCGCGATATAGGAGACCAGCAAGGCGATCCCGGCCACACCGCCGGTGGTCAGGCCGGCGGTGCGCAGCATGACGATGCCGAGCGCGATGAACGAACAACCGATGGCGAAGGCATAGATATCCTCCAGCACCGTGTGTTTCACCGTGGGGTAGAGGGCGTCCTTGCCGTCCTTGTCGAGCGGTGGGCTGGCGGTGGTGGTCGTCATCAGGCGGCGTTCCCGATTAAAGCGGTTGGCCTGTGCGTTTCATCCCGAATGTTATAATTTGGTTTCTTATGACACAATTTGTGCGCCGCCGCTAGACGCCACACACCGGGCAGGCCGGATCGGCGGCCAGTCTGACGATCCGAGAGGTCATGTCGAGGCCATCGAAGATCATTAGCTTGCCGCGTAGGGTTTCGCCGGCGCCGGTGATGAGCTTGATGGTTTCCAGCGCAGCAAGGCTGCCCATGACACCGGCCAGTGCCCCGACGACGCCGACACGTTCGCAGGTTTCCGCATCGGGCGGGATATCCGGCACCAGGCACTGATAGCAGGGCGATCCGTCAAAGATCGCCAGCTGCCCGCTGAAGCGGCCCAGCGCCGCCGAGACCAGCGGCTTTTTCAGGTCATGACAGACGCGATTGACCAGCAGGCGGGTCTCGAAATTATCGCAGCCATCGAGCACGATATCGTAGCCGCCCAAAACCTCGGCGGCATTGGTCTCGCTCAGGCGCAGGCGATGGACCCGGCAGTCGCAATGCGGATTGAGATGGCCGAGGTGCGTGGCGGCCGCCTCCGCCTTGGGCGCGCCGATATCGGTGTTGCCGAACAGCACCTGCCGTTGCAGATTGCTCAAGCTCACATCGTCATCGTCGATCAGGCCCAGCGTGCCGACACCCGCCGCCGCCAGATAGAGCGCCGCCGGGGAGCCGATACCGCCCATGCCGATCAGGGCCACCCTCGCGGCCTTTAGGGCCATCTGGCCGTGACCGCCGATTTCCTTCAGCACCAGATGGCGGGCATAGCGGTCGATTTCATCGTCTGAGAGCATACTGTGGCAAATGGCACCACCCCACTTGAATCGCAATGGTAAAAGCGCCAATTAACGGCGCATGACAGACTCAAACTTCCCAAACTGGCACGGCACCACCATCGTGGCCGTACGCAAGAACAACAAGACGGTCATTGCCGGTGACGGTCAGGTCTCCATGGGACCGACCATCGTCAAGGGCGGGGCGCGCAAGGTGCGCACGCTCCAGGGCGGCAAGGTCATCGCCGGGTTCGCCGGCGCCACGGCCGATGCCTTTACCCTGCTGGAACGGCTGGAAGCCAAGCTGGAGCTTTATCCTGATCAGCTGGCCCGCGCCTGTGTCGACCTCGCCAAGGACTGGCGCACGGATCGCTACCTGCGCCGTCTGGAGGCCATGCTGCTGGTGGCCGACAAGCATACCGTGCTGACCATCACCGGTGTCGGTGATGTGCTGGAGCCGGAAGACGGCGTGGCCGCCATCGGTTCGGGTGGCGTTTATGCGCTTTCGGCCGCCCGTGCCTTGCTGGATTATGAGCCCGATGCCGAGGTCATCGCGCGCAAGGCCATGAAGATTGCGTCGAGCATCTGCGTCTATACAAATGACCACCTGACCATCGAGATGCTGGAAGCGTGATCACCTTCCGGCCCCTCACGGATAATGATGCCGGGCTTCTGCTGATCTGGATGTCATCGCCGCATGTCGAGCCCTTCTGGTCGGAAGACGGTTCGACGCCGGAGGATGAGGTCGAGCAGGCGCTGGACCTCATTTGGTCGGACGAGGGCGCGCCCTACATTATCGAGCTGAACAGGCGCCCGATCGGCTATATCCAGTCGTATCTGTGCGGAGCGGATCAGCCGGAGGGGACACAAGGGATCGACCTGTTTATCGGCGATGTCTCGCTGACCGGCGAAGGATTGGGATCGCAGATCCTGCGCCAGTTCGGCGACGATCTGCTGGCGAAGGGCGCGACCCGGCTGGTGATCGATCCGGCCAGTTCGAACGACCGCGCCATATCGGCCTTCCGCAAGGCCGGCTTTGATATTGATGAAACACGGGACGGCATCACCCTGATGTCCCGATCCCCGAAACTGAGTGCTTAAGATGACGACATTTTCTCCTCGCGAAATCGTTTCCGAACTGGACCGCCACATCATCGGCCATAACGACGCCAAGAAGGCCGTCGCTGTGGCGCTGCGCAACCGCTGGCGTCGCAAGGCGACCGACGAGTCGATCCGTGATGAGATCACCCCGAAGAATATCCTGATGATCGGGCCAACGGGCGTCGGCAAGACCGAGATCGCCCGCCGCCTGGCCAAGCTGGCGCAAGCCCCTTTTATCAAGGTGGAAGCCACCAAGTTCACCGAGGTCGGTTACGTCGGTCGCGATGTCGATCAGATCGTGCGCGACCTGGTGGAGGCGGCCATGCTGATGGTCAAGGACAAGAACCGCGCTGGCGTGCGTGCCAAGGCCGAGCACAATGCCGAGGAGCGCCTGATTGACGCGCTGGTGGGCGAAACCGCCGCCGCGGCGACGCGCGACTCTTTCCGCAAGAAGCTGCGCAATAATGAGCTGGACGACAAGGAAATCGAGATTTCCCTGGCCGACAGTGCGCCGGTCGGCATCATGGAGATTCCCGGCCAGCAGAACGGCGCCTTCAATCTGAGCGACATGCTGTCAAAAGCAATGGGCGGCCGCAAGAAGACGGTCAAGACCACGGTGAAGGCCGCTCTGACGCCGCTGATTGCCGAGGAATCCGACAAGCTGCTCGATCAGGAATCGGTGGCCAACGAAGCGCTGAAACTGGCCGAGAACGAAGGCATTGTCTTCCTCGACGAGATCGACAAGGTGGCCTCGCGCTCCGATCGCGGCGGCGCCGATGTCAGCCGGGAAGGCGTGCAGCGCGACCTGCTGCCGCTGATCGAGGGGACTACGGTTTCGACCAAGTATGGCCCGGTCAAGACCGACCATATTCTGTTCATCGCTTCGGGCGCTTTCCATGTGGCCAAGCCGTCGGACCTGCTGCCGGAACTGCAGGGCCGCCTGCCGATCCGCGTGGAACTGAAGGCCCTGACCCAGGAGGATTTCCGCCGAATCCTGAGCGAGCCGGAAGCCAACCTGATCAAGCAGAACCAGGCGCTGATGGCCACCGAAGGCGTCACTTTGGTGTTCGATGACAGCGCCATCGCCGTGATGGCCGAAGCGGCCGCCACGGTCAATGCCAAGGTGGAGAATATCGGCGCGCGGCGTTTGCAGACCGTGATCGAAAAGGTGATGGAGGATATTTCCTTCACCGCCTCCGATATGCACGGCCAGACGGTAACGATCGACGCCGATTACGTCAAAAAGCGCCTGGGCGATATCGCTACAGACGCCGATCTGAGCCGGTATATCCTCTAGCCGTTGCGGTTATCCATATAGGTTTCAAAATTATCCGCGTAATCATCGTAATTTTCGTCGAGCATTTTTTGAAACTGCTCGACGAAGTAAGCGATGTTTTCTTCGCGCCTCATCTGCATGTCTTCCGCAGATTGGCACCATGTGGCCGATAACCAGGCACTGAATCGGGCATTGGCGTACATCATGGACGCGCTGACCTTGCCCCGGCCTACGCCATCAACCTGAGAGTTGGCCAGATGGATATGTGCGTCAGCACGATCGTAAAATGCGCGGTCGATATCATTGGACACTTGCTTCACCGCATCGAAATAGCTGGCGTATTCGTCTGATGGCTTAAGGAAGAATTACGCCCGGCTTTTGCTGAAAATATTGGTCGTAATTGTTTACATACTCGTCGAAATGCTCTTCCAGCATCTGGCGATGCCCCTCGGCAAAGGTATCGATCACATGTTGGCGGCGCGTCTTGAGTTCATCAACACTCACGGTGTTCCTTGCCGCTGCCCAGACCGCAAAGCGGGCGGCAGCATAAGCGCCCGACGCCGCGGTGAAGTGCGGCGGCAGGCCGCTCTTCTGCATTTGCTCGTTGAAAAAGTCGATGACGGCATTGGATCGATTTTTGAATTCGGGGTCGTTAGACATAGGGTCGCACTCAATCAGAAGACATTTGCCGGTACAATGTCCTAAATTTCAGGCGCTTGCCAGCTTTTTCAGCAAGCCCGCTCCGGCCTTTTCACACATCTGGAAAACTGCCTCGAAATCCGCCTCGCTGCCATAATAGGGATCGGGCACATTCTTGGCCATGCCGAGCGCCTTTTCGAGATAGAGCGCCACCTCGGCCTGTGAGCCTTCCGGTTTCATGGCCATCAGGTGACGGACATTGTCCCGGTCCAGCCCGAGGATCAGATCAAAGCGATCGAAATCATCGATGTGGATCTGCCGGGCGCGCTGACCGGAAATATCGATGCCATGGGCCTGGGCCACCGCGATAGACCGTTTATCCGGCAACTCGCCGGTATGCCAGCCGCCACAGCCGGCGGAATCGATGGTGAAGCGGTCGGTCATTCGCGCTGCTTCGACCTGATGGCGGAAAATGCCTTCAGCCAGGGGAGAGCGGCAGATATTGCCAAGACAGACGAACAGGATTGCGGTCATTTCTGGGTTTCCGGAGAATCGGGCATAAGGACTTCACCTCTACTGTTGAAGCGCACCGATGAAAACCACCAAAGCCAAGGCTCCGAAACGCCGCAAGGTCGATCCCGAACTGATTAGGCAATTGTTCGAGCGTTTCGAGCAGGACAAGCCGGACCCGAAGACCGAGCTGAACTACTCGAACGCCTTTACTCTGGTGACAGCCGTGGCGCTGTCGGCGCAGGCAACCGATGTGTCGGTCAACAAGGCGACCGGGCCGCTGTTCGCCATCGCTGATAATCCGGCCGATATGCTCAGCCTGGGCGAAGAGAAATTGATGCGGATGATCAGTTCGATCGGGCTTTATCGCAACAAGGCGAAGAATGTCATGGCCATGTGCCGCATCCTTATCGATCAGTATGGCGGGCAGGTGCCGATGAACCGCGAAGCCCTGGTCAGCCTGCCGGGCGTGGGCAACAAGACGGCCAGCGTGGTGCTCAATGAAATGGATATCGAGCCGGCGATTGCGGTCGATACCCATGTCTATCGCGTGTCGCACCGGCTGGGTCTGGTCGATGCCGCCGCCAACACGCCGGACAAGGTCGAAAAGCAGCTGATGCAGATCATCCCGAAACACTGGCTGACCCGCGCGCACCACTGGCTGATCCTGCATGGCCGCTACACTTGCGTGGCGCGCAAACCCAAGTGCGATATCTGCATCGTGCGGGATTTGTGCCCTAAGATCGGCGTCGATTTTACACCGCTGGTTTAGATGCGGAATCGTCCCAGGCGGCCTATTCGCAATAGGGAGGGACAGAGTCTTACATCGGGTTTGAAGTGCGGTTGCGCACCTTCAGACCAGTGGAGTTGCGGACGATAAGGCAGGTCCCTGGCTAGGCGGATATTCCAAACCAGATCTAGCGCCTCCAGCATCTTGATGAAGCGATAACCGGGATCGCTCTGGCCTTCATAAAGGCCTATGCGTGCCGAACCGGGGAAGGCGTGATGGTTGTTATGCCAGCCCTCGCCCATGGTGATCAGGCCGGTCAGCGGGACATTTCGACCCTGCACGCCAGCGCCCTGAACCTGCCAGTCGTCTTCATGAGACTGATGGGCGAAATAGCCGATCAACCAGTGGCCGGTGATTGTGGTGGCGATCTGTGCGCAGACACCCCAGATCACCCAGGCCCAGCCACCGATGAGGTAGAAGGCAATAGCCCACGGCAGGTGAACGACGATCCAGTGCCGATCAATAAACCGATAAAACGAGTCATGGGCCACGTCCGGTTCGATGGTCAGGTGTGGCGGGCTTTCCAGCTGAATATCGCAGTGCATCTGCCAGAGGGCATCAATGGGCATGGGCTGGCGATGGGCGAAGTAATCGTGGCATTGCGGCTGGCGTTGCGCCCAGTCGCGGAAGTCGTGCGTCTGGATCATGGCGAATGGGCCGCCGAGGCCGGTCAGTACGCCAAAATAGACGAGTGTGCGTTCCAGCCACGGGGGACAGTCAAAGCTCTTGTGGATCAGGCGCCGGTGCATGCCCACGCTGTGACCAAGCAAAAGCACAGCGACGGTTTTAACCGTGAACAGGAGCACTGTATCCCAGCGGAGGTAATGGAACAGGCCGTAAAGCGTGGCCATATACATGCTGATCAGGAACAGCGATTTGACGGGCGCGTAGACGACCCTGCCGGCCACGGCATCGGCCTCAATGATTGGATCAATCCGGCTGATGTTTTCAAATGCCTGCACCACATCTCTCCAGATTTCAATTAGCTAATTATCTAAATAACTAAGCATGAAAAAGCGAGATCGTCAATAGTGACAAAATTCAGGGACGCAACCGTTCGAGCAGGTGGATGTTATCGTCGTGGTAGACGACGTTGCCGACAATGGTGAAGCCCAGTTTTTCAGCCAGTTTCAGCGAGGGCGTATTGGTCGGGCTGATAATGCACTGGAGCCGTGTGAGCTTCAGGCCTTCATCGGCATAGGCGAGGATCGCCCGCAAGGCCTCGGCGGCCAGGCCCTGGCCCTGCCAAGCCGGGCTTAGTCCCCAGCCGACTTCCATCGCGCTAATCGGCGGGGTGATATCGCGTTTGTAGTCGAATATGCCGACCGTGCCGATATGCTCGCCGGTTGTCTTTGGCCGCACGGACCAGTTGCCGTGACCGAAGACCTGCCAGTGGCCCAGGTCGCGCAGCAGACGCAGCCACACGGTTTCCGGGTTCATCGGTTTGCCGCTGATGAACTGCACATAGTCCGGATCGCTCCAGAGGGCGCATTGGTCCTCGTAATCATCCGCCGTGATCGGCTTCAGGATCAGGCGCTCGGTTTCAATGAACATGGTCATCACCGGCGCAGCCACAGACCAGCATTGCCGCCTCGACCGCGTCCTTGAAACGCATCGCGGCTTCCGGATCGTAGGTCAGGTAGAGATCGGGTTCGATCAGTTCCAGTTCCATCAGGCAGAAGCCGCCATCGGGCGCGCGCACCATATCGACGCGGGCATAGAGCAGGCGGTCGCGGCCAATGAAATCGATGGCCGATTGCGCCAGGGCCAGGGCGTCCGGCGGCGGTGTCAATACGCGCAGATGGGCGTCGTAATCGGGCTGTGAGCGGAAATCGCCGGACTTCGGTGTCTTCAGCACGGCATGGGAAAACTGGCCGACGAAATAGAGCAGGGACCATTCGCCTTCCGACTGGATCGACGGCATGAAGGGCTGGATCATCGCGGGGCCGACCGGCGGCGTCGCCTTGCGATCCTCGACATCGGCCGCGCCTTCAATAGCATCGGCCAGATGGTCGCCTTCCCAGATCAGGGTGTTCTTGGCGCCGGCGGAAATAGCGGGCTTCAGCACCAGGGCTTTCTGGCCGAAATCGGCGCGGGCGCGGGCCACGTCCGCGTCCGTCACCCCTTCGGTGAACAGGGTCGGTATGATGCGTACACCCGCCTCGGCGAGGTCGCGCAGGTAGCGCTTGTCGACATTCCAGCTGACGATTTCCGGGGGATTGAAGACGCGGCGTTCGGCCGCCCCCATCGCCGTCATGGCGCCGATAAAGCTGTTGGGCGCATTGTGATAGCCCCAGGCGACGAGGGGCAGGATCAGGTCGTAATCCTCCGCGATCGGTTCGGACCACGGCTGGTCGAAGATCTCGGCATCAATGCCGGCCAGGGCTTCGCGATAAGCGTCCAGCACATAGGGCCAGCGGCCATGATGTGACGGATGGTCCGGATTGGGGGTAAGGATCAGAATGCGCTTGCTCATGGACTCTTTATTGATCATTAGGTTACAGCATAGCAACCGGATTCTGAGGCCCTGACGAGATGACCGCCGAATATGACATCACCGCCGTAGGCCATGCCATTGTCGATGTGCTCGCCCCTTCGGACGATGCTTTCCTGACGAAGCATGACCTGCACAAGGGGGCGATGACCCTGATCGACAGCCACCGTGCGCTCAGCCTGTCGGAAGCCATGGCCGACACCGAAATGGCCTCAGGCGGTTCGGCCGGTAATACCATTTCCGGCGCGGCGAATTTTGGCGCCAAATGCGCCTATGTCGGCAAGGTGGCGCATGACGCCATGGGCGAATTCTTTGCGCGCGACCTGCGCAAGATGGGCGTTGAGTTCCGTACCCAGGTGCTGCATGATGACCCGACCCCGACAGGCCGCTGCCTGATCAATGTGACGCCCGATGGCCAGCGCACCATGGCGACCTTTCTGGGCGCCGCCGCCCTGATCAGCCCGCAGGATCTCGACGAGGAGATCATCCGCGCCTCGCAGATCACCTATCTGGAGGGGTATCTGTTCGATTCCCCTTCGGGCCGCGAGACCTTCGCCAAGGCCTCGCAGGTGGCGCGCGCCTCCGGCCGCAAGACGGCCATCACCCTGTCGGACGGCTTCGTCGTTAATCGCTGGCGCGAGGATCTGCTGGCCTTTATCGACCGCCATATCGATATCGTCTTCGCCAATGAGGGCGAGCTGCTGGCCCTCTTCCAGACCGATGATTTCTTCAAGGCGCTGCGTTTCCTGCGCGCCAAGACCGATCTGGCTTTCATCACGCGCTCGGAACAGGGTTCGGTGGTGGCCAAGCTGGACGATACCCACACCATCAAGGCAGCGCCGTGCGACAAGGTGGTGGACACGACCGGCGCGGGCGATAGTTACGCGGCGGGTGTGCTGTTTGGCCTGACGCAAGGGCTGCACGTCACGGCCTGCGCCGAACTGGGCTCTCTGGCGGCGGCGGAAGTGATCGGCCATTACGGCCCGCGCGCTCAGGTCTCGCTCAAGGGCCTGGCCACGGAGAAGGGGCTGATCTGACTTCCGCAGGCTGAAAGGCTGTGTTAGCCTCTCCACACAAGGGGGAGGGGATGATGTGGAAACTTATCGGCAAAGGGGCCGCAGCCCTGTTCTGCTTGGCTATTCTGGCGGCGGGTGTCTGGCCACTGGTCTCTCCGCCGGACTATTACGATATCAATGGTGAGGAGGATGCGGCGGTCATGAAACTGACACCGCCCGATCTCTATCGCCGGGCAGAGGCTTACGCTGACCTCATGCAAAGAAAAGATATCGAGAGCCTCAAGCCACTGACGGCGCCTGAGATTCTCGATAACGCCTTCTATCGGGCGATACCGACCATCGCGCAGTATGGTTCCATCGAGACGCCTCAGGCCACGCGCGTTCTTGGCTTCCACACCAATACGACCTGGATATCGGGAAGTGGTGGCAAATGGACCGACAGCAATATCGTTATTGCGCACTACTACCCTGACAAGGTCATCTTCACGATCACCAATTTCCGCCAGCAAGGCGAAGATATCAAGGTCACAAGCTTCAACCTGCGCCGCTTGAGTAACGCCGATATCGCGGCGGTGAAATTCAGCCTGTGGGGCAAATCGCCTTTGCACTACGCCGTCCTGGCCCTGGCAGTGCTCATCCTCGCCTTCAGCCTGGTGACACTCTATGCCAGCCTGACGCGACCGCGCGTGAAATGGCGCTGGGCCTGGGTTCCGTTCGTCGCGCTGGGTATCGGATACCTGACCTTCGACTGGGGCACCGGCGCTTTCGGCATAAGGTTGCTGAATTTCCATGCGCCCCAGGCCTTCATGGCCATGGAACTTTTTCAGTATCCGATGATCTTAATGTGCCTGCCGATCGGCGCCCTGCTGTTCTGGTTCAAGGCCGAACAGAAACCTTTGCCGAAAGCGGAGGCGCAGCCGGCGGCGTTCGAAGGCTAGGGCTGCCGCCGCTTGAGCGCCACATAGAGTGCGCCGGTGCCGCCATGGCGGGCATGGGCTTGTGAGATACCCGCGACGATATGGCCCAGTGCCGGATCGGCCAGCCATTCCGGCGCATGGCGTTTCAAGATGCCGTTTTCCGCCAGGCCCTTGCCGGTGATCACCAGCACGGCGCGATAATCATTGGCATAGGCCTGCTGCACGAAGGCCTTCAGGCGCGCTTCGGCGGCGAAAGCGTTCAGACCGTGCAGGTCGAGCCGCGCCTCGATCGGATCGCGTTCGCGCGTGATGCGGCGCTTGCGTTTCGGCTCGATCGGATCGGGGGCATGGTCGGCGGCGCGAGTGATCTTGAAACCGCTGACGGGCTTTAACGACTGACCGATCTTAAAGGGCGTCAGAGGCGCGGGCACGGGTTTGGCGGCGGTCATTTCGCCGGGCATGTCGGCGATCCGGACGGTCTCCGTCTGCGGTTCGGCTTCCGGTTTCTTCACCGGCTTGTGCGGGCGCACGGTTGCCGTCACCAGCGCCCACAGCCGCAAATCCTCTGCCTTTAAACCGAACCGTGCCATATGCCTGCGCGTGAAAAAGTAAGATACCCCACCACCATTGCGCAGCAAACGAAGTTCGGCGAAGCCAATGGTGGTGGGGTATCTTACTTTACAAAAGCGGCCAGAGGCTATCGGGAATTCAAAATTCTTCCGACTGGAAGGCCTGCAACTGGCGGGTCAGGCGTTCGCCGCGCTTACCGGCGGTCAGGGCCGCTTCCGACAGACGGCGGATATTTTCCGGGCTGCTGCTCTGGCGGGCAATGGCTTCGAGTGCGCCATTGATGACATTGAGCATCTGGGCGAAATCCTGCGCCACGCCGCTGGTCAGGCGGCCGACCGTTTCAAAGCGCTGGGCATTATCGAGTGCCGCATTGAGGGTATCAAGCTGAAGCTGCATGTCGGCCTGCCGGGCGCGTGCCTCTTCCAAAGCCTTTTGTACGTCGGACGATGTGGCGGGCTGTTCCGGCGCCGCATTGCGTGTCGTCTCCAGTCTGGCCTGGGCATCGTGATAGGCGGCCTGCCACTTGGTGGCTTCGAACTGCGCGGCCTTCACCTTGCCTTCCCATTCGGAAGTATCGGGTTCCGGCGCCGGCGTATTGACCAGCGCGGTGTGGGTGGCCTGAAGGTCGGCATAGCGGGCGGAAGCCTGGTCGAGCGCGTTCTTCAGGCCGGTGATGCGTGCTTCATGCAGGCGATAATCGGGCTCTGGCGCCGGCGTGTTCGACAGGACATGATAGCGCTGGGCCAGGTCGTCATGACGATGCTGCGCGGCGGTCAGCCGGTCTTCCAGTTCGGCAATGCGGCCTTCATGGGCGCTGAAATCGGGTTCAGGCGGCGGGGTTTCGGCCAGGGCGCGGTAGTTCTGCTCGGCCTCGGACTTTTGCGTATGGGCGTTTTGCAGGTCGGCTTCCAGGGCACGGATGCGGCCCTCATAGGCGCTGTAATCCGGCTCAACCACCGGGGCATTGCGCAGGGCGTCGAGTTCGGTTTCCAGCGCCGCCTGCACGGCGCGGGCCATGGCCAGTTCGGCGGTCATTCCGGCGACGCGGCTGTCTTCCGCCGGACGGGCGGCCACCTGCGCCGACAGGGCCTCGACCTGCTGCTTGAGGTCGCCGTGATGCGCCTCGGCATCGGCCAGGGCCTGATGGGCAGTTGCGAGCTCGGCTTTCAGCGCGTCATTTTCCGCCACCACCAGCGGATCGGGTTCATGGACGATGACCGGATCCGGCAGGGCCGTGGTGGCGGGCGTCTGCCATTCATAGGGCGAAGGCTCAGCGGCTTCCGCAGGCGTGGTGATCCCGGCCCCTATGCCTGTCCCAATGCCGGCAAGCGCTTCCTCGCGGGCGACGGCGGCGGCTTCGGTGATGGCGCTTTCGCGTTCCAGCGCCGCCTCGATACGCGCCGATTCCAGCTCGGCCTCGAAGGCAGTACGGGCCTCGGCGAGCGCGGCCTCGCGTGCCTCTTCACGCGCCTTCGCCACGGCGTCTTCCAGTTCGATTTCGGTGATGCCGGTGACTTGGGGTGCGGTTTCGGCCATGGCCGCTGCGGGCGATTCTGGTTGTGCGCTCTTCCAGGCGGTGCAATCGAAGGCGACGCCGTAGATATGGCGCTGTCCGCCGGCGGTCTTCGCCTGGCCTTCCAGCGCGATCCAGCGTTCGGTACCGTCCTTGCGCGTGACCTGGATATCGAGCGCCAGGTGGTCGGTTTCGCCGCTCAGCAGCTCGCTGAAGGCGGCGTCGGCCACGGCCTGGTCGGTATCGGAAATCAGGGTCGGGCCACCGGGATAGTCGCGGCCGATCAGGGCCATCATGCCCGCATCCTCGACAATGGTATCGGCGTCAGCATCGTATTGCCAGGTGCCGACGCCAAGCGCGGCGCGGGCCTGCTCGGCCAGGCGGTGATCCGCCAGTTCAAGCGCCTGGTCGGAGGTATCCGGCAGGGCCGGCGCCGCCTGTGGCAGCAGGCCGGAGGGCAGGGCGGTGACGGTCAGGCCATGGCCGCCGCCTTCATGGGTATGGACGGCCCAGGCGGTGACGATGCAGGCCTGGTTTTCGCCATCGGCCGCTTTCAGGGTCATGCGGACCGAGGCTTCGTGGTTCGGAGCGGCCGTATCCTGAACGGCACCGAGATAATCGATGGCGATCTGGAAATCAGCGTCGGCGACGAAGACCTGCGTCCAGTTTTTGTTCAGCACCTGCTCGCGCCTGAGATCGAAGGCGTCGAGCGCGGCCGTGTTGATGTCGATGATCTGGCCGGCGGCATCCAGTCCCCAGAAGGGCACGGTCGAGGAGGCAAACCAGTTGCCACGCCACAGACCATTCAGGTCGTCGATACCTTCGCCGGACGCGGTTTCCAGTTCCACCATGGCGGCGGTCGAGCCGATGACCTCGCCGGCGCCGTTCATGATCGGCATGGAGGTGACGCTGACCAGCACCTTTTCGCGGCTGCCGTGATTCACCAACAGGTGCTGGAAGCCCTTGACCGTCTGGCCGCGCAGGGTCCGCGCGATCGGCAGCAGGTCGGCAGGGATCATGCGGCCGTCCGGATAGGCGATGCCCCAGGTGGCGGAATGGAAGCGCAGGCCGAGCAGTTCGGAATCCTTGCGGCCCAGAAGCTGGTGCGCGGCGCGGTTGGCAAAAGTGAACTTGCCGGTGGCGTCGGTCTCGACCAGGGCCACGGGCACGGCGTTCAGCACATTGAACATGCGGCGTTCGAGCGTATCGATCTTGCGCTCGGCCTTGAACAGAAGATCCTGGAACTGGCGGACCTGGAATGACTTCAGCGAGGCGATGACGCCGCCGACAATCGACAGGGCAAGCAGGATGAAGGCGGCAACGCCAAGCAGCAAAATCAGATCATGCTCACTTTGCAACAACATACCTGAACCCTATCGATCCCCATCTGGCCCCATCTGGCCATAGCCGGAAAAACGCGTCATTTTGTGACAGAGTCCGCCCGGTAGCCGGATGAGAGCAAAAACCGTACCTCAACCGGATGCAAGTGAAATCATCTTGAATTGCAGGGATTTACCATCTTCATGCCCTTGCCGGGAGAATGCGGCGGCAGCGCATAAGCCAGATGGGCGAACGGACCTACAGCCCCATTACCGCCAGCATGATGAAGGTGGCGAAAAGCACGAAGTGCGTCGCGCCTTCTATGGCATTGGTTTCGCCGTCATGCAGGTTGATGGCGGCCACCACCAGGGTCAGCACGGTCATGACGGTCTGGGGCGCGCTGAGGGCCATCTGCACCGGATGGCCGGTAATGAGCGCCATGATCTCGATCACCGGCACAGTCAGGATGACGGTGGAAAGCGAGGCGCCGAGCGCGATATTGACCACGGGCTGCATGCGGTTGGCCAGGGCGGCGCGCAGGGCGGTCAGGATCTCGGGGCTGGCGGAGATGGCGGCCACCAGGATAGCGGCGATGATCGGCGGCACGCCGGTGCCGGTCAGGCCGCGGTCCATGGTCTTGGCCATGACCTCGGCCAGGACGCCGATCAGAACCACGCCGATGATGAGGCAGGTAACCGAACCGGCCACGCTGCCGTGGTGTTTGTGGTCGCTGTCGCCGGTCTCGGCATAGGTATAGCTGAAGAAATAGCTGTGCTGGCTGGTTTGCAGGCGCAGGAAGACGCCATAGAGCAGCAGCATGCTGCAGATGGTGAAGACCGAAAACACCTGCCAGTGATGCTGCGGGATGAACTCCGGCACCACCATGGAAACGCCCATGCCGGTCAGGATCATGACGATATAGGTGTTGCCGGAATCGACATTATAGGGCTGCTCGCCATGGCGCAGGCCGCCCAGGATCGCCGCCAGACCCAGTATGCCGTTCATGTCCAGCATGACGGCGGAATAGATGGTGTCGCGCGCCAGTGTCGGGGAGGTGGTGTGGCTCAGCATCATGACCAGGATGATGACCTCCACCAGCACCGCCGACAGGGTCAGGATCATGGTGCCGTAGGGTTCGCCGACCTTTTCGGCCAGCACCTCGGCATGGTGCGCCACACGCAGCGACACCATGATGATGACGGCGATCAGCGCCAGGCCGGCGATCAGGGAGACGGCTTGGCCGCCCTCAAGCAGTACATGTTCGCCCAGGAAGGCGGCCACGGCGATCAGGGCGCCAAGCAGGAGGAATTTTTCGGATTTCAGGATGCCGGTCATATGCTCCTAGACTACGGCGGGCAGGGGTAAGTCAAGACCATGTGTCCACGGTTAAATATAGTGAAGACGCTGTTCACCCTCTTCCGGGGTTTACATTCCGCACTGCACTGGTAGGCTTCGCGCCATAGTAACAGGCAGCCCCGGACCAGTGGCCCTGCTTGCGCGTTTTTACTTCCTCACTGTTGAAATCAAACGTCACCCGAACCGGGACGTGGCCCCAGATAGGCGCTTTATCTGGTGCGCGTCCGGCGTTCTGTGATTTACAGGAACATGCCCATGGACCTCGACCGCGAAATCGACCGGCTGATGAAACGTATAGAACAAAAGGTCGCCGAGCCGGAAATCATCTTCGCGGCCATCAAGCAGCTGGCGGGCACCTATTTCGCCAACCGCGCGCCGGAAGGACTCGGCGCCTTTAACCACTTCATGGACATGTCGCTGCACCGGCGGCTGTCCGGTGCGGGCCTGGCGGTCCTGACCAACGACATCAAGCGGCGCATGGCCCTGCTGCAGGATCAGGCCTGCGAGGCGGCCGCGACCGCTTCAAACCGCCGGGCGGATGCCAAGGTGCACTGGCTTTAGAGAGCCGGATGAAAGGGCCTGTCGGGCGCTGTCCATCAGCTCCCTGACGAAGCCGCGGCTTATTCCGTCGCTGCGCATGACCATCTGAACCAGCGGATCGGCCAGCAGGTCATCGAGCGTCGGTTCGGTGAATGTACGGACCATCGACCTTTCCTCTCTTGTCCTATCTTGGTGCTTGCCCCGACTCCCTTATAGTGTTAATGAGAATTATTCGCAACATAATTCTCAGGTTCGATCATGCCGCAGCCGAACACAGACGACTATACGACCCCGGATCAGGCAAGCCGCGATATCCGCAATCTCAGCTATGCCGAACATTTCATTGTCTGGGTGATGCGCACGGCCGTGGCCTGCGCGCCGGAATGCCGCATGATCCACCGTGAATTCAGCCACGCCTTCGGCCCGCATGTCGATGCGGGCGCCAAGGCCTTTGAGCGCGTGCTGCTCGTGCTTTCCAGGGGCACGCGGCCGATTACCCTGGCGCGGCCGGGGCATATCTATCTGACGCATGACGAGTTGAGCCTGGTGGCGCTGTTTTCAGCCGCCCAGACCGGTGACGAGGCGCGCTGCCTGGCGCATGCCCGCTGGATGATGGGGCAGGCGGCGCCGGAGCCTCTGGGCGCGGCGGCGGCGGAATTGTCAGGACTTCTGGCCCGCAACAGCCGCACTTTCCGCCGGGTGCCGGAGGTTATTCCGCCGGAAAGCTGTTCGGGTGTGCCGGTGACTTTGCACGCCGTGAGCTAACGACGGGATGCGGCAAGGGGGCTGTCTTCCAGGGGGCATCGTAATGGACGCGCACGGCGGCCTCGGAGGTTGCCATAAGCCCTTGCCAGAAGTGGCTGAAAACGCCGGTGCGGGAAATATCTTGAGTCATAGGGGCTTCCATACAAAGCGCGGGGATACAGGGGGCGGTCCACCGGGGGGCTGTGGACTGCGCCAGCCACAAAATAAGCGATCCAGGTCGATGATTGGTGGCGAAATTTGTAGTGATTGCGCCTGTTTTAGGCGCTATAAGTTATTTCATGCGAAAAACAGTCGAACTTGATGATTTTGACCGCCGCCTGATCGAACAGGTGCGGCATAACAATATCGAACCGGCCCGAACGCTTGCGGACAAGGTCGGCCTGTCGCCGTCCGCCGTGCTGCGGCGATTGCGGCGGCTGCGCAAGGAGAAGGTGATCATTGCCGATATTGCCGTGATCGATCCGCAACTGACCGGCACGGCCCTGACCATCCATGTGGTCGTCAAGATGCAGCATTCCGGCATGCAGCTCACCGATACGTTCTCGAAGCGGATCGTGCGCCATCGCGAGGTGACGGGCGCCTGGAACGTGACCGGCGACTATGACTTCCTGCTCAAGGTGCAGGTCGGCACGATGGAGGAATATGACGCCTTCACCCATCGCGCGCTCAGCGAGGAGCAGGGCGTGCTGAACTTCCAGACCAGCATTACCATCCGCACCATTGCCGACGATGTCTTCAATCGCCGGCCACTGGTGTGAAATAACAAAAAAGGCGATCCGCAGATCGCCTTTTCCTTACCATCCGGCCGGGCCGTAATCGCGTTCATAATAGCCGTGCGGCGGGGGAGGCGGCGGGGCCGGTTCATAGACGCGTTCATAAACGACCGGCGGCGGGGGCGGGCCATCGTAGTAACGCTCATAACGCGGGGCCGGACGGCGCGGCGGCGGGGGAGGCGCATCGTCATAGGCGTAACGGTCGGAATAGCAGCGGGTGTTGTCGCTGCCGATCGAGGCGCCGAGGGCCGCGCCGAGAAGCGCGCCGGCGACTGTGCCTGTGCCCTTCTGGCGATGACCTGAGGTGGCGCCACCCAGCGCGCCGCCGGCGACGGCGCCGACCAAGGCGCCGCTGGTGCGGTTATCGTTGCGGCGTTGTTCGCAGCTTTGCGCCGCGGCGGTGCCGGGGAGGGTCGCCACGCCGAGGCTGGCCACCGCGATGGCGGGCAGAACCCACCGGGCTAAAGCAATCGTCTTCATACTCTGTACCTTCCATTGACGGCCTGAGGGGCTATGTGCCGTGTTGAGGACCGTTATGGCAGAGGTGAGATGAACGGCCTCTGAGTGTGCCGTTCATCTTCGTTCAGCAAAGTATGGACTTACTTATGCGACGACTTCGAAGCGTATGCGGGCCAGGCTGATCAGGGCCGCGATGCCGGCGAACCCGGCCGCCAGCAGCAGGGCCAGGGTGGGGGCGCCGCCCAGCGACACCGTGCCGAAGACGAGGGTCATGGAGATGGCGCCGAAGGTCTGGCCGGTCAGGCGCGCGGTCCCCTGCATGGCGCCGGCTGCGCCGCTGCGGTGCTTTGGCGCCGAGAGCAGCAGGATGCGGTTGTTCGGCGTCTGGAACAGGCCGAAGCCAAGACCGGCGATTACCGTGCCCACGAGGAACATCGGCCCATTGGCGGGCGGCAGCCCCACAATGAGGAGCCCAGTTGCCAGTAAAGCCGCGCCGGCGGCGCACAGCCAGCCGGTCCTGATGCGATTGGCCAGCCGCCCCGATATCGGGGCGATCAACGCCACGGCAGCGGGCCAGGGCATCATGTAGAGACCGGCCTGGGTCGGCGTCATATGCAGGCGGTACTGGAGATAGAAGGGCAGGGCGATATAGCTCAGCATCTGGCCGGTGAAGCAGCAGACGGAGGCGATCACGGCCACCCGGAAGGCCGGAGCGGCGAAGAGGTCCGTCGGCACAAGCGGGGTGGGGTTGCGGCGCTCCAGCCAAAGCAGGGAGATCAGGGCGACCACCGAGCCGGCGATCAGCAGGCCGCCGGTGACCGGGTCTTTTGCCAGCCGTTCGGCGCCGGAAAAGAACAGAGCGAACATCAGTATATTGGCGATCAGGGCGGCGATATCGAACCGGCGCGCGATACCTTTCGTGTGGGCCAGCAGGCCGCCGCACAGCAGAACGAGTATGCCCAGCGGCACATTGACGGCGAAGAGCCAGGGCCAGTGCGCCACGGCCAGTATGGCGCCGGCAATGCCCGGCCCGGCCGCCGAGGCGATGGCGATGGTCATGGCATTGACCCCGATAATGGTGCCGATCAGGCGATGTGGCACGGCGAAGCGCAGGTTCATGGTGGCCAGGGCCATGACGGCGCCCCCGCCCAGGCCCTGCACGAAGCGTGCAATGATCAGGACCGGCAGGCTGGGCGCGAAGGCACAGGCCGCCGATGCCAGGGTGAAAAGGGCCACGCCCCACAGATAGACGCGTCTTGGTCCCAGCATTTCGCCGAGCGCGCCGCAGGGCAGCAGGGCGATCAGCACGGCCAGCTGATAGCTGGAGACCACCCAGACCGTATCGCCGGCATGGGCGTGAAAGGAGGCGGCGATCGAGGGCAGGGCGATATTGGCGATGGCGCTGTCCAGCACCACCAGCACCAGAGTCAGCAGCAGGACGCCTATGGCGAAATGACGCCGGGGTGTCGGCAGGCCATCGGAATCGGGGGCGGCGGATGGGGACATGGGCTTTCCTTCGGTTTCGCCGCCTGATATAGCGCAAGGTCTGAATTGCGCCAAACGCAACAAAATCAATTCAGCTTTGCGTATAACGCTATATGTAACGAGGCCCACATGTCTGATCTGGATCTGAACCTGCTGGTGGCGCTGGATGCCCTGCTACAGACGCGCAGCGTCACGGCGGCGGCGCGACGGATGCGGCTGAGCCCCTCGGCCATGAGCCGCACCTTGTCCCGGTTGCGGGCCGTGCTGGATGATCCCGTGCTGGTGCCGGCCGGCCGGGTCATGGTGCCGACGCCTCACGCCGAGCGCATTGCCGAACAGGTAAGCGCCCTTAATGCCGATATTCATGCCGTCCTGCGCCCGCCGCCGGAGGTCGATATCGCCACCTTGAACCGCGATTTCACCATCCGCGCCAATGAGGCCTTCGTGCTGCGCCACGCGGCACGTCTGGCGGCTTCGGTGGCGGCGGCTGCGCCAAAGGTGCGCCTGCGTTTTGCGCCGAAACCGGACAAGGATATCCGCCTGCTGCGCGAAGGCACGGTCGATCTCGATATTGGCGTCATTCCGGGCGATGGCGCCGAACTGCGTGCCCAGACCCTTTATCACGATGTCTTCATGGGGATCGTGCGCGCCGGCCATCCCCTGCTCGATGGGCCGGTCACACCGGAACGCTATGTCGCCTGGGGGCATGTGGTCTCATCGCGACGCGGCCGGGACACCGGTCCGGTAGATGGGGCGCTGGCGAAGTTGGGGTTGTCGCGCCAGGTCAATATTGTGGTGCCCAGCTTTCCGGCGGTGGTGGCCGTGGCGGCGGTCTCGGACCTGATCGGTCTGGCGCCGCGCTCTTTCTGTCAGACCGGTCCGGATATGAAGACGGTGGTGTTCGATCTGCCGGTCCGCTCGCCGGCGATCACGGTGTCGCAGATCTGGCACCCCCGCATGGACGCCGACGCCGGCCACCGCTGGCTGCGCAGCCAGGTGTTTGAGGCGTTTCGGTAGCGGGACGCATGAGGCGTTAGCTATGGGTTTTGTGTGAGATGTCTGGAGAGAATCGCCAACCCCTGAAAGAAGGGATTGGAGCGGGCGAAGAGGATCGAACTCTCGACATCCACCTTGGCAAGGTGGCGCTCTACCGCTGAGCTACGCCCGCATTATCCGTTGGCAAGTCCGTGTCTGGGACAGTGTCTCGCCGGGAGAGCGGCCTTATAGACGGAAGGCCGTTTTCATTGCAAGCGCCTTTTTGCGGAATCCTGTGAAAAACTTTTTGACGGGGTTTCCGGCTTGCTGGGTTCAATCTTACAGCATCGCCGGAATGACGCGGTCGGGCGGACGGTGGCCGTCCTGGTGAGTCTTGATATTGAGGATGACCCGGTCGCCCATGTCCTGACGGGCCTCGATGGTGGAGGAGGCCATGTGCGGCAGCAGGATGGCGTTGGGCAGGCCGATCAGTTCCGGATTGATCGCCGGCTCGCGTTCATAGACATCGAGACCCACGCCGGCAATCAGCTTGGCGCGCAGCATGGCGGCCAGGGCCTGCTCATCGACGATCTGGCCGCGCGCCGTATTGACCAGAATGGCATGCGGCTGGAGCTTGGCCAGACGCTCGGCGCTGAGCAGGTGCTTGGTGCCCTCGCCACCCGGCGCATTGATGGAGATGACGTCCATGCGCGCCAGCATCTGGTCGAGATCGTCCCAGTAGGTAGCGCCCAGCTCGTCACTGATGCGCGCCGAAACCGGCTTGCGGTTGTGATAATGTACGCTCATGCCGAAGGCGCGGGCACGGCGGGCCAGGGCCTGTCCGATGCGGCCCATGCCGATAATGCCGAGGCGTTTTCCGAAGATGCGGCGGCCGAGCATGAAGGTGGGCGACCAGGCGGAAAATTCGCCCTTCTGCACCAGTTCGGCCCCTTCGACGAAGCGGCGCGACACGGCCATGATCAGGCCCATGGTCATTTCGGCGGTGTCCTCGGTCAGCACGCCCGGCGTATTGGTGACCATGATGCCGCGCTCGGTGGCGGCATGGATATCGATATGTTCGTGGCCGACGCCGAAATTGGCGATCATCTTCACGCGGTCACCGCAATTGGCAAAGAAATCGGCATCGATGCGGTCATTGATCGAGGTGACCAGTACGTCCGTATCCTTTGCCGCTTCCAGGATCTGCTCCGGCGGCATAGGGGTCATGTGTAGCCACAAGGTGGTGTGGAACAGTTCGCGCATGCGGGTTTCGACCGCATCGGGCAGCTTGATGGTGAGAACGACCTTGAGTTTCGCAGCGCTCATGAATGCCTTACTTGTTTTAATCGTTATGTCGGCGCTGCAGAATTCTTTCCCGAAACCCTGAACCACCGCGGACCTTGGTGTCCGTTCGTATCCACCTGAATTCACACTCGGTTAACCAAATCTGAACCCTTGCGGGCAATCATGCGGGTCTGACGTTTCCGGCTGTGCCGTGAAATGACCCGCTCCCGTAAACTTCAGACAGATATGCGTCCGCCCGTGTTCACAGGTTTTCCCGACATAAACGTTTTCACCCGGCTTTTTCAAGTCTCTTGGAGGGGCTTCGGGTTTAAAGCCGGGCCGATGCTGGCGGTGATGTTGACAATTGGATCAGGACTTGCCGGCCTGCAGGCGGCGCATGCTGAGGACCAGACCTTCGATACGCCCTCGGGCCTGCAGGTGCCGCGCTGGGCCATGCTGCGCCGCAATGAGGTCTATGCGCGCAATGGCCCCAGCAAGGATAATCGCATCATTTGGACCTACCGCACGGCTTCCCTGCCGGTGCAGATCATTTCCGAAACGCGCGACTGGCGCCTGATCTGCGATCCGGATGGCGGCGTCGCCTGGGTCAGCAAAACCATGATCCAGTCGCAGAAGACCGTCATGAGCCCGGCGGGGCAGAAACTGCAGATGCGCTACAGCCCGGATGAAAAGGCCGATATCAAGGCGATTCTCAAGCCCAAGGCCCTGGCCTCGCTCGATAAATGCAGGAAGGGCTGGTGCCGCATTTCCGCCGCGGGTCAGACCGGCTGGGTGCCGCAACCATCGCTCTGGGGCACCCAGACCACGGCAGCCTGCAAGCGTCCGGATCCGTTCGCCGCGCGCTGAGCCGGCAAAAGTGTCGCGATTATCCGTATGAAATCGACGTTCAGTGTGCGGTAATTCCCTTAAAAGGGTTGAGCCGACGCGCGGCTTAATGTAACGCATCGTTTTTTAATGTTACATGGATCGACACTGGCCGGGTGAAGTGTCGATGCCCCGGAGCTTATTACTGATGACCGATCGTCCTTCGTCTTTTTCCTATGAAGATCTGCTGTCCTGCGGGCGCGGCGACATGTTCGGTCCCGGTAATGCCCAGCTGCCCGCGCCACCCATGCTGATGTTCGACCGTATCGTCGAAATCAGCGAAACCGGCGGCAGCCATGGCAAGGGCTATATCGAGGCCGAACTCGATATCAACCCGGAGCTGTGGTTTTTCGAATGCCACTTCATCGGTGATCCGGTCATGCCGGGCTGCCTGGGCTTGGACGCCATGTGGCAGCTGGTCGGCTTCTTCCTCGGCTGGAAGGGCAATCCGGGCCGCGGCCGTGCACTCGGCGTCGGCGAGGTGAAATTCACCGGCCAGGTGACGCCGGGTGTCAAGAAAGTGACCTACAAGATCGATATGAAGCGGGTCATGTCGGGCAAACTGATCATGGGCATCGGCGACGGGGTTGTCGAAGCCGACGGCAAGCCTATCTATCAGGCGTCAGGCCTGCGCGTCGGCCTGTTCGATGCCAAGGAACTCGGCTAAGGCCGCAAGACGATAATCGCTCCAGAGACCAAGCAGGGACTAACAGTAGGAAATTACATGCGTAGAGTCGTGATAACAGGACTGGGGATTGTGTCTTCCATCGGCCTGGGCGCCGATGAGGTCACGCAGTCGCTGAAAGAGGCACGCTCCGGCATAGTGTTTGCCGAGGATTATGCGCGCCTGGGCTTCAAGTGCCAGGTGCATGCACCGCCGAAGGTCGATGACTGGCAGGCCCTGATCGACCGCCGCGCGGCGCGCTTCCTGTCGCCGGGTCTGGCCTATGGCCATATCGCCATGGAGCAGGCCATTGCCTCGGCCGGTCTGGACAAGAGCGATATTTCCAATGAGCGCACCGGCATCATTTTCGGGGCCGGCGGGCCGTCGACCAGCGCCATCGTGGCGGCGGCGGACGTGACGCGCGAAAAGAATTCGCCGAAGCGCATTGGGCCCTTCGCCGTGCCCAAGGCCATGTCGTCTGGTCCTTCGGCCGTGCTCGCCACCTGGTTCGAGATTCGCGGCGTCAACTATTCGATCTCTTCCGCCTGCGCCACCTCGGTGCACTGCATTGGGGCGGCGGCAGAGCAGATCATGCTCGGCAAGCAGGATGTGATCTTTGCCGGCGGCACCGAGGAACTCGACTGGACCCTGTCCGACATGTTCGACGCCATGGGCGCCATGTCGTCCGGCTACAACGAGACGCCGGCCGTGGCCTCGCGCGCCTATGACCGCGACCGCGACGGCTTTGTCATCGCCGGCGGCGCCGGTATGGTCGTGGTAGAAGAGTATGAGCACGCGAAAGCGCGTGGCGCCAATATCATTGCCGAAGTGGTGGGTTATGCCGCCAATTCGGACGGCTACGACATGGTAGCGCCTTCGGGCGAGGGCGCAGCACGCTGCATGAAGATCGCGCTGGCCGAAGCGAAGGGCCGTCGGATCGATTACCTCAATCCACACGGTACCTCCACGCCGGTGGGCGACGAGAAGGAAATGGGTGCGGTGCGCGAGGTTTTCGGTGCCAGCAGCCCGATGATTTCCTCGACCAAATCGCTGACCGGCCACTCGCTCGGCGCGGCCGGCGCGCAGGAAGCCATCTACTGCCTGCTGATGATGCAGAACGGTTTCGCCGCCGAAAGCGCCCATATCGAAAACCTCGACCCGGCCTTTGACGGCATGAACATCCTGCGCAAGCGCCACGATGGCCCCATCGGCACCATCATGTCGAACTCGTTCGGCTTCGGCGGCACGAACGGATCCATCATCTTATCCCAGGAAGATCTCTAGGCTTTCGCTTTACAGGCCAATGCTTTCATGATCCCCTGCCGTTAAATAACGGTGGGGGATCTTCATATGAGCACATTTCTGTCAGTTGTGCTGTTGAGGGGACGGCTGACGCGATTGCCCTATGCGCTTGTCGCTGTTCCGATGTTGGCGATTTTCTTTTGTGGTCGCGATATCGCCTATCTTGCGCCGCTTGTGATGCTCCGATTGGGAGGACATTTGCAGGATATGGGTTTGCTGATGCCTCTGTTTATGGCGCTTAATCTGGCTATACTGCCGGTATTCATTGCGAGTTTCAACCGGCTCCATGACCTTGGATTAACGGGATGGCTGGCTTTGCCAGTTACCGCACCTCTGCTGTTTAGATTCTATGTGAAGTGGATGATGTCGGGTGATGGTGCCTTGCAAACAAATGGCTTGATCATGATGTGGCTGTACTATGGCGCAACATGGCTAACTATTTTAATAGTTGTTGTTTTGGCTCTGGTGCCCGGTCGCAAAGTGCCGACAAGCGTTGTCCGGGCTTGATGAAGGCGGAATATCTTGCTTTTGAGCGTATTATTTGCTCTTAACAGCCGATATTTCATTTCGAGGACTTCTGACTATGGCTGACGACTGGAACTTCCCCAAGGGCGAACTCATGAAGGGCAAGAAGGGCCTGGTCATGGGAGTCGCCAATGACAAGTCCATCGCCTGGGGTATCGCCTCGCAACTGGCCGCCCAGGGCGCCGATATCGCCTTTTCCTATCTCGGTGAAAGCCTGCTGCGCCGCGTCGGCCCGCTGGCCGAATCGATTGGCGTCAAGCACCTGATCGAATGCGACGTGACCTCGGACGACTCCATGGACGCTGCCTTCGCCAAGCTGAAGGAAGTCTACGGCGAGATCGATTTCGTTATCCATTCGGTGGCTTTCGCCAATAAGAACGAACTGCAGGGCTCGTTTGTTGAAAACACCACGCGCGAAGGCTTTCTGCTGGCGCTGAACGTCTCGGCCTTCTCATTCGTCGACGTGTCGCGCCGCGCCGCCGAGTTGATGCCCAACGGCGGCTCGCTGGTGACCCTGACCTATCTGGGTGCCGAACGCGTCATCCCGAACTACAACACCATGGGTGTCGCCAAGGCGGCGCTGGAAGCCTCGACCCGCTATATCGCCCGCGACCTCGGTCCGAAGGGCATCCGCGTCAACGCCATCTCGGCCGGCGCCATGCGCACCCTGTCTCTGGCCGGTATTTCCGGCGGCCGCGGCCTGCACGCCAAGTCGGGCCAGTTCTCACTGCTGAAAGAGGAAACCTCGATGGAGGGCGTGGCCGGTGCGGCGCTATGGCTGGCTTCGGACCTGGGCTTCTCGACCACGGGTGAAGTGATCCACGTCGATGCCGGTTTCCATGTTGTCGGCCTGCCCGAGGACATCGAAGGGTAAAATTGCGCAAGGCGGCCGCCTAGTGCGTCGGCGTCGCTGGCCCGTATTTAAATACGGGCGGCGCTAGCCTCCTGCTATTCGGCTCGCCTATCACAATTTTACGGAGCACGTCTTATGAGCCAATTCGGCCTTGCACCATCGCTTGACGATATCGAAACGATTGCCCGGGCAGCCCTTACACGGCTGCCCGAACCGTTTGCGGGCTATCTCAAAGAAGTCGTGCTGATTGTCGAGGACTTTCCCTCGGAAGATTTGCTCGACCAATTGGAAATAGAAGACGCCTACGAACTGACCGGGCTTTATACAGGCAGGCCTGCCGAGCTGGAGCCAATGACCGGCGACCTGCCGTCGATGATCCAGCTGTTCCGTCGCGCCATCATCGATGAATGGGCTGAGGGCGGTGTCTCATTGGAAGACCTGGTCAGCCATATCCTGGTTCACGAGGCCGGCCACCATTTCGGCCTCAGTGACGACGATATGGAATGGCTGGAAACCGAACTGAAAAAGACCGCCTGAAAAACGCCGACTGAAAAACACCGGGCGGTCAATTGTCTACTCCCGGTCTGAGCGCACCTTCAGGCCTTTGAGCGCCAGCACCAGGCTGAAGCGCGCCAGCCAGGCATCGACAGCCACCACGGCGATAAGGATCGGGTAGGCCCAGTTGCCCAGCCGCTGAGCGTCTGGCCACAGGGCCGCCAGATCGGGCTTGGCGATCTTGATCAGCAGGCAGGCTACGGCGCCCAGCGTAGTGACGGCGAAGAGTAGAAAACCGACCAGGCCCAGGGTTGCGATCAGGCTCTGACCGGCGACCTGCAACAGAGTGCGGGCCATGGTCAGGGCACGGCGGCTGTCGAGCGCCTGGGTCAGGGCATGGTCGTCGAGAAAGCCGCGGGCATATTGCTCGGCCTTGCCGAACCCGGCGAGTGCGGAGGTGGCGCTCAGACCGGCCGCCACGCGTTCTTCCAGATGGGCGCGCGCCTCGAAAACGATATCGGCGCGCTCGATGGCGGGCAGGGGTTCCAGAACCTGTTCGAGATAGCCTAGCCAGGTGTTGATGTCGGCTTCGTCCTGTGCACCCATCTCAGTTTCCCCTCTTCAGAAATGCGTTCAAACGTTCGGTCATTTCCAGCCAGATATCGCCCTGCGCCTTCAGTTCGATGGCGCCGGCCGGGGTCAGGCCGTAATATTTGCGCGGATGGCTGGCCTCGGCCTCGTGCCGCCACTCGGCCTTGATCAGTCCCGCCTTCTCCAGCCGGTGCAGCAGTGGGTAGAGCGTGCCTTCCGACAGGTCGAGCCCGGCCTCTTCGCGCAGGCCGTCGAGGATTTTCAGACCGTATTGCGCGCCATCCTGCAGCAGGCGCATCAGGGCGAGTTCCAGCACGCCCTTGTACATCTGCGTACGGCGGCTTTCGGGTGTCTTGTCGGCGGCGGGCGGCACGTGAGCCTTTCGTGACCAGTTACTTTGTCATACAAGGTATATGCCTGAAACACGGAACTGGCAAATGGAATCTGTCAGCTTAGCTGTTCCGGTAAAGCTTGCCCTTTTCGGCGATGGCGATCAGGGAGTAGGCGATAAGGCCGCAGAACAGAGCCGCCATGGGCAGCCAGTAGATATGACCGGTCCAGCCATTGCCGATAAAGCCCGCCACGAAGGCCGCGCCGACCGTGGTGATCACGCCCTGCAGCGAGGCGGCGGTGCCGGCCACATGGCCTACCTTTTCCATGGCCACCGCCGAGAAGTTGGAGGTCGACAGCGACATCAGGCCCATGGTCAGGGCCTGCAGGATGGCGAAGCTGAGGATGGTCTCGCGGCCGCTCCATGCCCAGGCGAGGTGGATGGCGGTAATGACCAGATAGCCGGTCAGGGCGCTGTGCGAAATGCGCTTGATGCCCAGGCGTTCGACGAGGGAAGCATTGAGCACCGAGGTCAGGCCCATGGTGCCGGCGCAGGCGGCGAAGATGCCGGCCATCAGGTTTGGCCGGTGGAAGATTTCGCCGAAGATCTGTGGCATCAGCGAGACATAAGCCAGCAGGCCGCCGGTCAGACTCATGATGGCGAAGGCGTAGAAGATCGAACTGGGCTCGGTGATGACGAAGAAGGCGACGCGACGCAGGTGCGCCAGGTCGGGGCGGTGGCGATCGGCCGGAGCGATGGTTTCCGGCAGGCGAAGCCAGGTCCAGAGGATGGTTATGATGCCCATGACCGACATCAGCAGGAAGATGGCGCGCCACGGCCAGACCAGCAGCACCAGCTGGCCGATGCTGGGCGCCAGGATGGGCACCAGCAGGAAGACGACAAAGCTGATCGACATCACCTTGGCCATCTGCGGACCGCTGTACAGATCGCGGATGATCGATCGCGTCACCACGCCGGTGGTGGCGACGGCGAAGCCCTGGAACAGGCGCAAAACGAGCAGGATGGCGAAGTTCTGGCTGGCGGCGGCGATCAGGCCGAAGACGACATAGACCAGCACGCCGCCGATCAGGACCGGCTTGCGGCCCAGCCAGTCCGAGAGGATGCCGAAGCACAGCTGGCCGAAACCCATGCCGAGGAAATAACTGGAAACGATCCATTGCAGATGGTTTTCGACCTGCACATTCAGGTCGGCACCGATCACCGGCAGGGCGGGCAGCATGGAATCGATGCCCAGCGCCCCCAGCGCCATCAGGGAGGCGATCAGGGCGACGAATTCGGCGAAATGGGGCTTGCGGACCGTTTCGGGCAGGGCGGCAGTGTCGGGCATGCGGCGCATATAGGCCTAATGTTTCGCAAGTGCGAGGGGAAAGTGACGCTGGGAAAGTAAGAAACCCCACCACCGCGCGCCAGGTGGCGCGCGGTCCCCCTCCCCACCAAAGGTGGGGAAGTATAAGAGATGTTTTACTTTATAACCGCCTTAATCTTCTTCTTGCCCTTGGTTTGTGGGGTGATCACCGCGACCGCACCCCCGGAAGGCGCCAGTGTCAGCGTCAGGCTTTTGCCGGCATCGGCCGTGATATCGGACGTGCTCAGATGGTTCACATCCGCGCCGTCCTGCTGAACGTGAGCGCTGTAATTGCCCTGACCGAGGAAGCTCAGTGGCACCTCGATTGTGCGGCCCTCTTCATTGGTCATGGCGCCGACATACCAGGTATCGCCCTTGCGGCGGGCGGTGACGATATATTGCCCGATATCGCCAGCCAGCACACGGGTCTCGTCCCACGAGGTCGGCACCGACTGGATGAATTCGGCGCCATCGGCCCAGCTGCCGTCGCTGTTCTTGTAGGCATCCGGGCTGTCGGACACCATCTGGAACGGGCTGTCATAGACGACATACATGGCCACAGCCTGACCGCGCGTCGTCTGCACGAACGGCGCGTGGTAGCGCTGTTGCTTGACAAAATCGGCCGGGGTCAGCGAACGGAAGCCGCCCGGTGTATAGTCCATCGGCCCCAGGATCATGCGCGTGAAGGGCAGGGTGACGTTATGTGTCGCGGTGATGCGGGCGCTCCACTTGTTGTTCTCGGCGCCCAGCACCCCTTCCTGGGTGACGTAGTTTGGCCAGGTGCGGTTCAGGCCGTTGGGCGGATAGGCGCCGTGCAGGTCGACCATGATGTGGTGGGCGGAGGCGCTGGCCAGCACCTTGTGATACCAGTCGACCATCTCCTGATCGTTGCGGTTCATGAAGTCGACCTTGATGCCCTTGATGCCCCAGGTCTCATATTGCGCCATGGCGGCGTCCATCTGGTTGTCGAGCTGCTGCCACTGCACCCACAACCAGACGCCAACGCCCTTCGATTTGGCATAGGCCAGCAACGCCGGCATATCGATCACCGGCTTGGCCCTGGTGACATCGGCGTCGTCACGCGGCTCGATATCGCTGTTCACCGACCAGCCCTCGTCGATCAGGATATCGTCGAGCTTCATCTCCTTCGAGAAATCGACAAAGGCCTTGTAGGTTTCGGTATTGATGCCGGCATTCGGGATATTGAGGGCCCAGTCGTTCCACCAGTCCCAGGAGGTCTTGGCGGGCTTGATCCAGCTCGTGTCCTTGATCTGCGACGGCGTGGCCAGGGTCGGGATCAGGGTGGAGGCGGTCAGGCTGCCCGGTGCATCGCCCAGCATGACCACGCGCCACGGCGTCTGGAAACCGTTGCCGGACAGATGCACCTTGGCCGAGACCGATTTGCGCGAACGGAAATTGCGGTCATTGTCGAAGCGCGGCGGCAGGGTAACGCTGACCCCCAGACCGGCATCGCCACGGCCGGAGAGGAAGAAACCCGGATAGTCCTTCACGTCGGATTCGGCGAGGGCGAAGGTGGTCTGAGCGTCGCCGGTCTTGCAGACCAGCGGAGCGATATAGTTATTGAAATTGCGGATTTTCGACGCCTTGATCTGATCGTATTCGGCCTCGAAACTGGTGTCGAAGCGGCCCATATTGGCGCCCCAGCAGTCGTAATCCTTCGGGAAGTTGAACTGGGTGACTTCGCTCATTACCTTGAAATCGCTGACACCTGCCTGTTCCGGCACAGCATAGCGGAAGGCGACCCCATCGTCATAGGCACGGACAATGATATCGAATTTCAGGCCCTTCGGCGTCGTGAAGGCGAGGGTGGACTGGGTGTAGTGATCGGGCGCGGTGGCCGTCTTGCCGACGACGAGGTTCCAGGTGGTGTTGACGGCGGTTTCGGAATGACTATTGAGCGCTGCGCCAGCGCCGATCTGGTTGATATCGAGATTGAGGCCGAGCGGCGAGGCCTCGATGACTGCCTGACCGTCGCGGCTTATGGCATAGGTCAGCTTGTCGCTGTCGAGCGTTACGACATTGCGGCCATCGGGCGAGGCGAGGGTGACGGTTTCGGCGTGTGCTGAAAAAGCGAAACCAGCGGCGAGGCTTAGGGCCAGCAGGCTGGGAAAAAGACGATGACGTGACATGACGGCTCCCGGTTCTTATGATTGGGCGCGACCTTAAATTGTACGATTTTTTTTGCAAGCCATTCCCATCCACAGATCCGTTTCGGCGGGTTAATCCGCCATTAAGACGGAGTTGGGATAACATTGGTTTTCACAAGTAACTGCTGAGTCGCGTATATGACCAGGTCAACCGCACATGAAAATGACCGTTCCAGCGGTTATGGGGCGCCGCTCCTTTACGGACTGGTGCTGACTCTCGTTATTCTCGCTGCCTATTTCATGCCGCGCTCCGGTGCGGATGTGGCCGTTCTGGTCTCGCCCTTTGCCAGCCGTGCCGCGGCCGCCAATGCCGTGGCACGCGCTGATGGCCTGATCGTCGATACCGGACGTTGGCCCTTCATCGTGCTGGCGCGTCCGTCCGCCACTGACGCTGCCACCTTTCCTGCACGGCTTTATAAGAGCGGCGCGCTTATCGTCTTTAGTCCCGGCATTATGGCCGGTTGCCTCAAAAAGGATTAAACATGCAGGGGCTCTATGATCTGCGCCGCCGCTTCGGCACGTTCCTGATCGGCTTCATCTGGTTCAATGTTGGCCTGATCGCTGCCGCCACCCTAAGCCTGCATCGCGCCAACGGTCCGGTGACCCTGGGCGGCGCCGTGATCCTGGCGGCAGGAGCGACCTTTTACTGGCTGCGCCATCGCGCCGGCATCAATACGCGGGTGATCACCTCCATGGCGCTGGCCGGCCTGATCTGCCTGCTGGTCTTTGCCTTCCAGGGCCAGCCCTTCCAGATCGACATGCATATGTACTTCTTTGCCGCCCTGGCCCTGATCGCCGGCTGGTGCGAGTGGCGGGCGCTGGTGGCCTATGCCGGCGTCGTAGCGGTTCATCACCTGGCGCTGAACTTCCTTCTGCCCGCGGCCGTCTTCCCCAGTGCACATGGTGAGATTGCGCGCGTCCTGCTGCATGCCGTCATCCTGCTGCTCCAGACCGGCGTGCTGATCTGGGTAGTTAAGAATCTCGAAGTCCGTTTTCAGACCGCCGACGATGCCCTGGCGGCTGCCCGTGCCGCCGAGGAAGCGGCGCAGGACCTGACCCGCCAGCAGATCGCCGCGCGCGAACACGAGGCGCAGGAACATGCCCGCCAGAGCGCCCTGTCGGAGGCCTTCATTGCCCGGATGCAGAGCCGTATTCAGGGCTTGCGGGCAGATTCCGAGCATCTGGCGGATACGGCGGATATCCTGTCTCAGGCCGTGCATGAAACCACCCATGTCGCCCAGTCGGTGGTGGAAGATGCCCGCAGCACCTCTTACAATGTCGAGACCGTGGCCTCCGGCGCCGAGGAACTGGCAGCATCGGTGCGCGAAATTCACGCCCAGGTCCATCATTCGGCCGAAGTCGCCCAGGTGGCGGCACGCGAAGCGGTCGGCACACAGGAAAACGTGGCGCAGCTGTCGCAGGCTGCCCAGAAGATCGGCGACGTTATCGAATTAATCCGCGCCATCGCCAGCCAGACCAATCTGCTGGCGCTCAACGCAACCATAGAGGCGGCCCGCGCCGGTGAGGCCGGCAAGGGCTTTGCGGTCGTCGCCACCGAGGTCAAGACCCTGGCGGCGCAGACGGCGCGCGCTACCGACGAGATCGAAGGCTCTGTCCGGGATATCCGCGCCTCCACCGAGGTAACGGTTGAATCGATCTCCGCTATCCTGGGCACTATCAACAGCATCTGCGACGCCACAGCGGCCATTGCCAGTGCAGTGGAGCAGCAGGGCATGTCGACGCGCGACATCGCCGACAATACCCACAAGGCCGCACGCGGCACATCCCGCGTTTCGGAAAGCATCGAGACGGTTCATGCCACGGCCGACAAGTCCGAGGCGGTCTCGGCCCAGCTCAAGACCATGTCAGATACCCTGCTTGCCGCTTCGGCGGATATGCGCAGCGAGATTGAAACCTTCTTCGCCGAAGTAAAAGCCGCTTAGGCTGTGGCCCGGTAATCGGCGATCACCTCGCCCGATTGCAGGACTTCCTCGTCATGCGGGATATCGCGCTCGGTTTCGGCAATGCCGGCGGCGTACCAGTCCTTCATGGCCGGCAGGTCCAGCATGAAGTCGACATAGGCGCGTGCTTCCTTGCTGAGGTCGAAGCCCAGGCCATAGGTCTGGACGCGGAAAACCACCGGCGCATAGAAGGCATCGACCGCCGTGAAGCTGCCGCCGGCCAGGAAGGGGCCGCCGAAATTGCTCAGGCCGTAGCGCCAGATGTCGTCGATGCGCGCCAGGTCGCGGATCAGGGCTGGCGGCGTGTCCTTCATCTTGACGCGCACGCCCACGCTCATCGAACACAGGTTGCGCAGGGTGGAAAAGCCGGAGTGCATTTCCGCCGCCGCCGAGCGGGCAAAGCTGCGCGCCTCGCGGCTGGACGGCCATACGGCGGGATAGTCTTCATAAACGTGCTCGGCAATGGCCAGAGAGTCCCAGATCGTCTGCTTGCCGTCAATAAGGGCCGGTACCAGGGCGGTGGGCGAAAAGCTCCTGAAGGCGCTGTTGTCGGGCTGGAAGTAGTGCTGGTGCTCGAGGAAGGGAATGTCCAGCGCCTTCAGCAATACCCACGGACGCAGCGACCACGATGAATAGTTCTTGTTGCCGATATGAAGTTCATATTGCGTATTGGGCATGACAGGCTCCTTGAGTTCAGGTGGCTGGAAAGTGCCGAAGGCGGCATAAATATGCCAGAGGGTTTTCACGCCAAAAAGCGTCGAGTTTCCGCCAAATAGTTTATGCGCTCAGAGGCCGCGCATGCTCGCCGCATCAGCGGCGCGATTATACAAAAGATTAACAGATGCACGCCATGATACCGGCATGATCAGTTCCGCCGCCCGTACCGATTTTTCCGCCGAAGCCGATGGGGCCGAGGACGGAGAAGGCCTTGAGGCCGCGTCCTCCGGCGAACTCGACCAGATTTTCGACGACATCATTGCCGAGGAAGCGCCGCCGAAGCATCAGGCGCGTCAGGTTCTGCTGAAGCGTCTGGCGGACGTGGTCTGCTTGCCGGAAAGCCGCATCAATGCCTTCGAACGCGCCGTCACCGCCGATCTGCTGGTCGAGATGCTGCGCGAATCCCCCCTGCATGACAGGATGCGCGTGGCGAAGCGCGTCAGCATCCTGTCCGAAATCCCCAATTCGCTGATCCGCATGCTGATCACCGACGACGCCGATGTGGCGCGGGCCCTGATCGATGATTGCGAATCCCTGACCGACGCCGATCTCTATTACTGCGCGCGTTTCGGCAATCGCCAGCATCACCTCGTCCTGGCCACGCGCAAGGAACTGCCCAGCGTGCTGTGCGAATACCTGGTCGATACCGAAGATATCCCGGTCATCGAGACCTTGCTGCGCAATCCGCGCGCGCGGCTGTCGCAGCCGTCACTGGAAGCGGCCGTGGCCATGAGCCAGGCCCATTCGCAGCTCATTCCGCTGATCATGAAGCGTGCCGAGCTGCGCCCGTCATCGGCCTATGTTATGTTCTGGTGGGCCGAGTCCGATTGTCGCCGCCAGATACTGACCCGTTTTGGCGTCAATCGCGAGATCATGCAGGATGTCGCCTCGGATGTCTTTGCCATGATGGCCGCCGAAAACTGGCAGGACCCCCTGGCTCGCAAGGCGCTGCAGTTCATCGAACGCCGCCAGCGCAACCGCAAGGCCGTGGAGAAAAGCCCCTACGCTTCCCTGGAAGAGGCCGTCGCCGATGCCGCCCGACAGGGCATGACCCGGCACATGGCTGAGGAAATCTCCTACATGTCAGGCATCAAGCCGGCTACCGGCGCCAAGATCATGCGCGATCGTGGCGGTGAGGGACTGGCCGTGCTGTGCAAGGCGACCGGGCTCTCGAAAAAGGCCCTGCGCGCCTTCTGGAAGGCCCTGCGTCGCCCCCTGCGTACCCCGGAAGGCCTGATGCACCCGCATCTGGCCGAGGTTCTGGTGACCTATGACATACTGGCCGTCGATCGTGCCCAGACCGTGTTGCGTTACTGGAACTGGGCGCTCTCCTCGGCGCTGACCCATGTCATGCTGCGCGCCATTTCGAGCGGTGAGGACATCGATCTTGATTCGCTGAGTGTGCCGCAACGCGCCGCCATGCTCGCATTTGCACAAGATTTGAAGGGTTAATACGCGGCACAACTGTAGTGCAAGTCGTATAGGACCATTTTGAACTCTGCCAAACCCGGCATATATAAAGTAATGCGTTCCTCATATCTGAAAGGCATATTGTTTTTTTTAGCCTTGAGGCTTGAATATTGTCTGACACTGGCTTAGGTAAAGCTCATTCAGTGCAAAGGATAATATAATGGACAGCAAGACAGATACCCTGGACATGACGGCGGACATCGTTTCTGCCTTTGTCGGCAATAATTCCGTACCCGCCGGCGAACTGCCTTCGCTCATCCAGAGCGTCTATGCTGCGCTGAACTCCATTTCAACCGGTGAAGAGACCAAGGTCGAAGCCCCGAAGGAGCCGGCTGTTTCGGTCAAGAAGTCGATTTCTTCTGACTATATTGTCTGCCTCGAAGATGGCCGCAAGTTTAAGTCGCTGAAGCGCCACCTGCGCACCAAGTACGGCATGAGCCCGGAAGACTATCGCGCCAAGTGGAACCTGCCGAAGGATTATCCCATGGTTGCCCCGAACTACGCCAAGGCCCGTTCGGATCTGGCCAAGCAGATGGGCCTCGGCCAGGGCGGCCGCCAGGTCACCCGCAAGACCCGCGGCAGCAAGGCCTGATAGATTTAAAGACCAGGAAATTAAAAAGCCCCGGCTCAATGGCCGGGGCTTTTTATTTGCGCCTATACCTGAAGGCCGGCAATAATTTCCTGTGGCGAATATGACTCAACCGGCGGGCGTCGTGACGCAAGGGAAACCTCGAATTGCGATTGTATACCGTATGGATCGCTTATTAATCCCCATGAATCAGGCCTGTAACGTGTTTTGGATAAGGTTTGCGTTAACCCTTTTTTGCTTGCCAAGGATTCACCAGTTAAGAGAAGGTGAATACGGGTGATTCGCGAGTATGGGCTGTCTTTTAGAGACTTAGTGCAAGTGTTCGCGTCTTGTTCTCATGTGTATATGTGTATGCGACGGCGTTATCCTTGGAAGACCCAATGGAAGGCGCATAAGCAAAGGGGCAGACGAACTTTTACTTATGGCTGGTTTAGCTTCCGAAATGTTGGCGGCCCTGCGCTCGCATGAGGACATCTTTCGTTACTGGAAGAGTTTGCGCCGTCGCGGCAGGCTGCCATCGCGTCAGGACCTCGATCCGGTTGCCATCAAGACCCGTTTGCCGACCGTCAGCCTGATCGACGTGCTGGCGCCCGATCCGCAAAACCATGCCGAAGCCTTCCGTCAGCGCCTGGCCGGCACCGAGCTTTTCAATGCCTATGGCACTGAAATCACCGGCAAGCGTCTGGACGACATCTATACCGAGCCGGAAGCGCAATACTGGGCCGAGCACCTGACCTTGGTGGTCGAGACCGGCAAGCCCAATGTCGGCCTGCATTCCATGGCCTGGCGCGGAGCGCGGGGCCTGAGCCTGTTCTGGCTGCGCCTGCCCCTGGCCTCCGATGGCAGAAATGTGGACATGATCCTGGGCCACGACGCCCTGATCGGCAAGATCGATCTCGTCCAGACAGGCATTCGCTCAGCCTCCTGAGTCGGTCTTTCCTCGCGCCTGGGTAAGGGCATGCGCGCTCCTGAAGCATGGGAAACTGAAGCACAACCTTGGGCATATTTTAATAAAAATAATGATCTAAAATTGTTCCGTAAAGGAAATTATACCTATTCACATTATTTAATAGGAAAGTTATCCTCTGTTGTCGGCGCGTACCTATGATTTGTTCACGGTTTGAAACCGGGCAATCAGATGGTGGGAATACAGATGATCAAATCAGAGGATACAATGGGTCTCATGGCAATGCAGGCGCTTGAGGGCGCGGCGAAACCCCTTGGGAAACATCGGGAAGGCCACAGGCGTGACATGGCGCGCGCCTCCTTCGTGACCGATCTGGTGGCGCTGGCGACTGGCGTGCCGGCGGCGCAGATCCGCAGCAAGACGCGTAACAATGCCCGCGCCGCCCGCGCCCGCCAGATGTCAATGTACCTGGCCCATGTCAGCTTCGACTGGCCGCTGGCACGCGTGGGCGCCGCTTTCGGCCGTGACCGCACCACGGCCGGGCACGGCTGCCGCCTGATCGAGGACCTGCGCGACGATCCGGCCTTCGATGCCGGTCTGGAAGGGCTGGAGGCCTGTTTGCGCAACGCGCCCGGTCCGCTGGCGGTCAAGGTGCTGGCCACCAATCTGCGGGAGATGGTTTAAGCGGTGGCCTTCTTCAGGCGCTCGACCATGGACATCAGGCCGTTGGTGCGCTGGGAGGAGAGGGCCTCGTTGAGGCCGAGCTTCGCCAGGGTGTCGCGGATCGAGAAGCCCTGAATTTCACTGTAGGGCAGGCCGTCGAGCAGGCGGATCAGCACAGCGATCAGCCCCTTGACGATGAAGGCGTCGGATTCGCCGCGGAAGCGCAATATACCGGCCGGAGCCGGGTCCATGACGAGCCACACCTGGGAGGCGCAGCCCAGCACCTTGGTGGCGTCGGTTTTTTCCTCGTCCTTCAGCGGCGCCAGGTCCTTGCCCAGGTCGATGATATAGCGGTAGCGCTCTTCCCAGTCATCGAACAGCTCGAACTCGTCGAGCAGATCGTTCAGGCGGGCTTGGAATTCGGACATGGCGGCGCTCTTGGTGGGACTGGCTATATGTCGGTTTACGGCACAGGCTTCAAGCCGGGATATTCAGGGCTCTGGAAATCAGACCTCTTACAGCCCGACCAGGAAGGTCTTCGAGCAGTACTCGCAGGTGATATGCACCTTGCCATCGGCTTCCAGCATTTCGGCCTGCTCTTCGTTGGTGAAGGACTGGACCAGCCCTTCGACGCGTTCCTGCGAACAGCGGCAGAGCTTGTGGATCGCCTTGGCCTGGCTCATGCGCACGCCGTCCTCATGGAACAGGCGGAACAGCAGGCGGTCTCCCGGCAGGTCGAAATCGGTCAGTTCCTCCTCGCCCAGGGTATCGAACAGGGCGCGGATATGCTGGAAGGATTCTTTCGTGTCGCCACGGGTTTCATCGCCGGCGATGGCCTGGATGATGGCGCCGGCGGCGCGCCAGTGGGGGCCGTCGACATCCATATATTCCGAAGCCGCCAGCTTGATCTGGGTCGGCACCTGTTCCGACTGGCGGAAATAGGTTTCGGCGCACAGGGCCAGGCTCTCGCCCTCGATCGGGGTGATGCCCTGGTAGCGCTCGCCGTGATCTTCCGGGTCGAGCGTCATGATGAAGGTGCCCTTGCCGAGCAGGGTCTGGGCGCCCAGGCTCTGGAAACTGCCCTCATTGGACGCCACCAGCGCCGCCAGTTCTTCCGGATCGAAACGGCAGAAACCGCGCAGGCCGCCCTTGGTGTCGTAATCGGCCACGACATAGCGCACCACGCCGTCGCCCTGCGCCTGCAGGATCAGACGCCCCTCGAACTTCAACGAGGCGCCGACCAGCACGGCCAGCACGCAGGCCTCGCCCAGCAGGTTGGCGATCTGCGGCGGATAGTTGTGCGCCTTCAGGATCTGGTCGAGCGTATCGCCGAGCCGCACCAGCCGCCCATGCACAGGATGGGCCTCGATAACGAAGCGGGCGGAGTAATCTTCGGTGGGATCAATAAGTTCGGGCATATATTCGCGCAAAAAATCAGAGGTTTTGGTTTCAGATTTTACGGGTTTGGCAGCTTTATCGGTCATCAGTCTACAGTTTTAAAGAATTAAACCGCCACATGCCATAATAAATGGCGAAGGCGGTTGTGCGGGGGGCGCTTTTATCCTATTTGCGGCGCATCTTTTTGATGCGGGCTGACGGCCCCTGCGCCGGTTCAGCCCCTAGATAGGCGTGACCGCTATGAATGCAAGCTTTCCTCAACCGAACCTGGCCACTGTCGTTCTCGATTTCGACTCGACCTTTACCTCGGTCGAGGCGTTGGATATTCTGGCCGAGCTGCTCTCCGCCGCCGATCCGGTCCGCCAGGCCGATGTCGCCCGGATCAAGACCCTGACCGATCAGGCCATGTCCGGTGAGATCAGCTTCGCCGAGGCGCTCAGCCGCCGCGTCCAGCTGCTGAAGCCGACGCGCGACGATATCGCCGCCCTGATCGAGGTGCTTAAGACCAAGGTCAGCGCCTCGGTGGTGCGCAACAAGGCCGTCTTCGCCGAGAACCCTGGCAAGTTCCGCATCATTTCCGGCGGTTTCCATGACTTCATCGATCCGGTGGTGGCTGATTACGGTATCGGCGCCGAATATGTGCTGGCCAACCGCCTGATCTGGAACGATGAAGGCGTGGCCACGGGCGTTGATCAGGCCAATCCGCTGTCGCAGGATGGCGGCAAGATCACGGCCCTGACGGGCATCGGCCTGACCGGCCAGGTCGCCATGGTCGGTGATGGCTGGACCGATTTCGAAGTCTACAAGGGCGGTGCGGCCGAGCGCTTCTACGCCTTCACCGAAAATGTAGTGCGTCCGAAGGTGGTCGCCGCCGTCAATGGCGACACCAGCCTGACCGCCGCCTCGTTTGACGAAGTGTTGCACGCCGAAGGCTATCAGGGCCGCTATTCCTTCCCGCGCTCGAAGCTGAAGGTGCTGCTGCTCGAAAACATCCACCCGGACGCCGTGCGCGCCTTCCGCGAAGAAGGCTACGACGTCACGACCGTCAAGGGTGCCCTCGATGAGGCCGACCTGATCGAGGCCTTGCAGGGCGTTCATATCCTCGGCCTGCGCTCCAAGACCAACCTGACCGCCAAGGCCGTCGAGGCCGCCGATAAGCTGATGGCGGTCGCCGCCTTCTGCATCGGCACCAACCAGATCGACCTCAAGGCCTGTTCGCAAAAGGGCATCGCCGTCTTCAACGCGCCCTATTCCAACACCCGTTCGGTGGTGGAAATGGTGATGGGTCTGACCGTCATCCTGACCCGCAACATCTATGACAAGTCCGTCCAGATGCACCAGGGCAAGTGGGACAAATCGGCCACCGGCGCTCATGAGGTGCGCGGCAAGACGCTCGGCATCATCGGCTATGGCGCCATCGGCTCGCAGCTGTCGATTCTGGCCGAGGCTTTCGGCATGCGCGTTATCTATTTCGACCTGGCTGAGAAGCTGACCCTCGGCAATGCCCGCCGTTATCGCTCGCTCGATGCCCTGCTGGCTGAGGCCGATGTGGTGTCGCTGCACGTCGACGGCCGGGCGGAAAACAAGAACCTGTTCGGTGCGGCGCAATTTGCCCGCATGAAGGACGGCGCCCTGTTCATCAATCTGTCGCGTGGCCATGTCGTCGATATCGCCGCCCTGTCGAACGCGCTGAAATCGGGCAAGATCTATGGCGCGGCCATCGACGTCTTCCCGGAAGAGCCGCGCACCAATGACGATCCGTTCGTCTCGCCGCTGATGGGGCTGAAGAACCTGGTCCTGTCGCCGCATATCGGTGGCTCGACCGAGGAAGCGCAGGAGGCCATCGCCGAATTCGCCTCCGAGCGTCTGCTGGGCTTCCTCAATCGTGGCGACACCACCTTCTCGGTCAACATGCCGCACGTCCAGCTGTCGGAAGTTTCCGGCCGCCACCGCTTTCTGCACCTGCACAAGAACGTGCCGGGCGTCATGGCGGCGATCAACGCCATCATGGCCAAGTACGATCTGAACGTCCTGGCCCAGCATCTCAAGACCAACGAAACACTCGGTTACGTCATCGTCGATGTCGACAAGGGCTATCCGAAAGAGGCTCTGGAAGAGCTGAAGGCCGTCAACGGTACGCTCAAGTTCCGGTCGCTGATGTAAAAGAAAACCCCGCCGGTTTGAGCCTGGCGGGGTTTTTCTTTGTCGGCCGAAGATCAGTCGAAATAGAGTACGTCGTCGTCGGGCGCCTGGGGTTCCGGATTGGTCAGTTTCACCCAGGCGGCATGGACGTTCGCCGGTATCTTGGCTGGGCGCTGGTTATTGTCCGGCATTTTCTGGATGAAGTTGAACTTCAGGCCCATGCGGTTGGCCATGGTCCAGGCGGCCGAGCCGCGCTTGGCCATGGCGGCATCGAGATCGAACAGCCAGATTTCCGAAGGTATGGTGTCGAGGTTCTCCATGGCGACGCGGGCGCCGCTGGCGCTCTGGTCGAGGATACGGCAGGTAATCATCTGTTCGTTGGACAGGAACAGCATGGCGCCACGGGCATCGCACTGGAAACGCGGCTCTGCGCGGCGGTCGGCATACTGGTCCGGCATGATGACTTCGACCGTCGGACGCGCCTCAGTCCTGGCCTCATGCCTGGCAGCCGCCGGAGCGGGCCGGGCAGCAAGGGCTTGAGCGTTTGAACGGGTAGGCAAGGTCATGTCGAACCTGACAGCAAGATGTGGAATTGCCATGCGCCGGCCGGTTACCGGGCATGGGTATGCGTACGCGTTACTAAAAATTACCGGCCTTGAAACTGGTCCTTGAGCCCTGTCGTTCATTCACGCGACGACTTACAGGCTGTGTCGGGTAAGACTGTACGCCTCCAAGGTTTATAAAAAATGAGTAAGTGTCTTAAAGCGATGCGGCCATGCCGAAATTGTGTGGATATTATTTCGCATTGCAAAAGCCTGTAGCAAAATGCGACTTTTGCTACAGCTATTGACATTCGTCCGGTAAAAGGTCATTTACGCCGCTTCGCTTCTGCGAAAGCGTTTTTTTTGCGCTTTCGCTCATGAAGGCGCCGCCCGAATATCAGGGCGCTGGCCGCGTGAGGTATGCCTGTTACCCCAGGTACATACCGCCAGTAATAACAGGACGGCTTTGAGTCGTCTGCCATCTGTAAAATACCGAAGTCCGTGACACGCGAACGCTTCGACCCTCACACCCCGAATTGGCATGGGCCAGTTGCGGGTAAGGGCCGCTGCGAAGGCGTGTGCTTTCGTGATGCCCGAAGCATATGAAAGACACACGTTGACCAAACTGTTTTCCGATCTTGGCCTGTCCTCCACCCTGCTGATCCAGCTGGAAAAGGCCGGTTACACCACGCCGACACCGATCCAGGCCCAGGCCATCCCCATCCTGCTGAACGGCCATGACCTGCTCGGCATCGCCCAGACCGGCACCGGCAAGACCGCGGCCTTCGCCCTGCCGATCCTGCAAAAGGTGCTCTCCGAGCGCAAGATGCCCGTACCGAAGCAGACCCGTGTGCTCGTCCTGTCGCCGACCCGCGAACTGGCGTCGCAGATCGCCGAAAGCTTCCAGCAATATTCGCGCGGCACCGGCCTGCAGATCGCCACCATCTACGGCGGTTCGAAGTACGGCCCGCAATATAAGGCCCTGAATGGCGGCCTCGATATCCTCGTCGCCACGCCGGGCCGCCTGGTCGATCACATCGAACAGAAGACCGTCGATCTGTCGGCTGTTGAATTTTTCGTGCTCGATGAAGCCGACCAGATGCTCGACCTCGGCTTCGTCAAGCCGATCCGTCAGATCGCTTCGCGCATCAAGGGCAAGCGCCAGAACCTGTTCTTCTCGGCCACCATGCCGAAGGAAATCGGCATCCTGGCCTCCGAACTGCTGACCGAGCCGAAGAAGGTTGAGATCACGCCGGAAGCCACCACGGCCGAGCGCGTCGAGCAGACCGTCCTCTTCATCGAAGCCCAGCGCAAGCGCGCCCTGCTGACCGAGCTTTATGCCGAGGACGCCCTGAGCCGCACGCTCGTCTTCACCCGCACCAAGCGCTCGGCTGACAAGGTCGCCGCCTATCTCCAGGCCGGTGGCATCGAAGCCGCCGCCATCCACGGCGACAAGTCGCAGGGCCAGCGCGAGCGCGCGCTGCAAGCCTTCAAGGCCGGCAAGGTCCGCGCCCTGGTGGCCACCGATATCGCGGCGCGCGGTATCGATGTCGATGGCGTCACCCACGTCATCAATTACGAGCTGCCGAACGTATCTGAGGCCTATGTTCACCGCATCGGCCGTACCGCCCGCGCCGGCAAGAGCGGCATCTCGATCAGCTTCTGTTCGGATGACGAGCGCCGTATGCTGAAGGATATCGAGCGCATGACGCGCCAGCGTATCCCGTCCTATGACCGCCGCAAGGACCAGGCGCTGAAGCTGCTCGACGAGGCCATGCTGGCTTCGGGTGTGGCTGAAAAGCCGACCACGCCGGAACGCATCCCCGTCAAGAAGGAAGCGCGTCACTTTGATCCGGATGCGGAATTCGTGCACAAGCGCGGCCGTAACCGTCCGGGCCGGTCCAACTCGGAAAACAGCGTGCATGGCGAACGCAGCGAGCGCTCTTCCTTCGCCGACCGCAAGCACGGCAAGAAGAAAAAGGATTTCGGCCCGCGTCCGTCGGCCTATGATCCGATGTCGGCCGAACGTCCGGCCGTGCCGGCCGCCGATCAGATGTTCGAGAAGCGCTCGGAAAAGAAGCCTTTCGGCAAGAAGAAGCCGTTTAACCGTGACGGCAATCGCGGTGGCCCGCGTGGGGCCCAACACGGTGAACGTTCGGAACGCAGCTATGATCGTCCGCGTTCGGACTCACCCCGTGGTGAACGCACCCATGCCGAACGTCCGCGTGAATACACCGCGCGCGACGAGCGTGGGGATCGCCCGGCCAAGTCGGATTTCCGTCAGGATCGCAGTGACAAGCCGCGTCCGTCCAGCCGCAAGGACAATGCCAAGGCCGGCGCCTCCAAGGGCGCTTTCAAGCCGGCGAACCCGCATTACAGCGACGCTCCCAAGGCCCGCACCGAAGGCGCCCAGTTCAAGCGCCGCTCGCGTTCCTGATCTGAAAGTAAGCTATTGAATCCGCAGAGCCGCGTGTCACCCCGACACGCGGCTCTTGTTGTTTTTTCACGGTTGTGTGAAGAGAGGTTTTCCCGTTTAATAGAGGTGTGCCGATCAACGGCGCCATTTGCCTGAGGAATGCCGACCGATGCCCGCCCTTTCGAGGATTGCCAAAGCCGCGACAAAAAGATCGCTCGGTCTGCTCGCCTGCGTTATGGCGGCCCTCGCGCTTTCGACCGGTGTGATGATGACCGGATGCACCCCCAAGGATAACGAGGCCAATGCGCCCCAGGCCATGGTGGCCCGGACGGTGGACGATCATTCCTATGCCCGCCCGCAGGAAGCCCGCGTCAGCCATGTCGATCTCGATCTGACCGCCGATTTCAACCAGAAGATCCTCAAGGGCACGGCGACGCTGACGCTCGTCACCGAAGCCAATGCCAAGCAGGTTATCCTCGATACCCGTGCGCTCGATATCGAGTCCGTGACCGATGCCTCCGGCGCGCCGCTGAAATTCACCCTGGGCAAGGGCAATGACATGATGGGCAAGCCGCTCACCATCGAACTGCCGCAAGGGGCGCAGAAGGTGGTCGTCCATTACGCGACGACGAAGGACGGCAGCGCCCTGCAATGGCTCTCGCCCGAACAGACCGCCGGCAAGAAGCAGCCCTTCGTTTTCAGCCAGGGCGAGGAAATCCACACCCGCACCTGGATACCGACACAGGACAGCCCGGCCATCCGCCAGACCTACAGCGCGCGCATTGTCGTGCCGTCCAACCTGGTGGCGGTGATGAGCGCCGATCGCCTGACGCCCGAAGGCGAGAAGGTGCCCGGTCATGCCGCCCAGCGCGCCTTCCGCTTCGACATGAAGCATCCGATCGCGCCCTATCTCATTGCCATCGCGATCGGCGATATCGGCTTCAAGGCCGAGGGTTCACGCACCGGCGTCTATGCCGAAAAGGCCACCTTGACCGCCGCGGCCAATGAATTCACCGACATGCAATCCATGCTGGAAGCGGCCGAGCGCCTTTACGGCCCGTATCAGTGGGGCCGCTATGATGTGCTGGTCCTGCCGCCGTCCTTCCCCTTCGGCGGCCAGGAAAACCCGACCCTGACCTTCGCCACCCCCACCGTGATCGCCGGCGACAAGTCGCTGGTCTCGCTGGTGGCGCACGAACTGGCGCACTCCTGGTCCGGCAATCTGGTGACCAACGCCACGTGGGAAGATTTCTGGCTCAACGAAGGCTTCACCGTCTATTTCGAGAACCGGATCATGGAAGAGGTTTACGGCAAGGAGCGCGCCGAAATGCTGCGCGTGCTCGGCTGGCAGGACCTGCAGGGCACGATGAAGGATCTGACCGATCCGGCCAGCAAGACCGCCAATCCGGACTTCACCCGTCTGCATCCCGATCTAAAGGGCATCAACCCGGACGACTATTTCAGCGACGTGCCCTATGAGAAGGGCGCCGCCTTCTTGCGCATGCTGGAAGCGCATTTCGGCCGCAAGAAGCTGGATGCCTACCTCAAGGGCTATTTCACGCGCTATGCCTTCCAGAGTATGACGACGGATGCCTTCGTGGTCGATCTGCGCACGCACCTTCTGCACAATGATACGGACCTTGAGAAATCGCTCAAGATTCACCAGTGGCTCTATGACAAGGGCATGCCCGACAATGCGGTGATCCCGACCTCGACCCTGCTCGATGAGGTATCGGCGCAGGTGCTGGCCTTCACGGAAGGCACGCCGGCGAAGGACCTGAAGGTTGCCGATTACAGCTCGCCGCAATGGCAGTATTTCCTGACTCACCTGCCGGATACCCTGACGGTCGAGCAGATGGCGCAGCTCGATGACGCCTATGGCTTCTCGAAGACCCACAATTCGGAAATCCTGTTCGCCTGGCTGCAACTGGCCATCCAGCATCATTACCAGCCCGCCATGCCGGCCCTGCACGACTTCCTGACTTCGCAAGGTCGCCGCAAGTTCGTGCAGCCGTTGTTCAAGAGCCTGATGGCGCAGGACGGCTGGGGCGTGGAGATGGCCAAGAAGGTCTATGCGGAGGCGCGTCCGGGCTATCACGACATTACCCGCCGTACGGTGGATGACATCGTAAAGTAGCAAGGCCGCAGGCCCTGCACCCTTAAGTCAATCAGCGTTTTACGTCGAAGCCGTCATCGCTGAGGAAGGCGTCGAGATCGGCCGGTGTCGCCAGGCTGGCGTCACCCGGCTGGGCGTGTTTCAGGCAGGCGCAGGCAATGCCGTAATCGAGCGCCTTTTCATCATCCGCGCCGCTCAGCAGGCCGTGCATGACGCCGGCGGCAAAGGCGTCACCCCCGCCGATGCGATCGATGATCCGCTCGATATCGTGGGTGTCCGTTTCCAGCGAACCGTCACGCGTGTACATCAGCCCGGTCAGGCGGTTGTGATCGACATTGATCTGCTCGCGCCGGGTACAGACCAGCCGTTGCAGGTGCGGGAAGGTGGCGAAGGCATGGTCCGCCGCCTCGCGCTCGTCATTGAAGCGCTGTTTTGACACCAGTTCGATATCGCGGTAGCCGCCGAAGATCAGGTCGGCCTGGGCCATCAGTTGTGTGATATAGGCGGGCGCGTCGGCGCTCCATTCGGCCCACAGTTTGGGGCGGTAATTACAGTCGAACGACACCTTCACCCCGGCCTTGCGCGCGGCTGTCATGGCGGTGAGCGCCGCCGTCACACAGTTTTCGCCAAGCGCCGCCGTGACGCCGGAGACATGCAGCCAGCCGGCGCCTTTCAACAGTTTCGGCCAGTCGAGCGCGCTGAAATCGGCGCCGGCGAAGGCCGAACCGGCACGATCATAGACGATATCCGACGGGCGATGGATGGCGCCCGGCGTCAGGAAATAAAGCCCCATGCGTTGCGGCGCCCGGCTGACGGCCTGGGTATCGACGCCCCAGCGGCGCAGTTCGTTGATCGCCGCCTGGCCCAGGGCATTGTCCGCCACCACGCTGACCATGCGCGCCTGATGTCCCAACCGCGCCAGACCGACGGCGACATTAGCCTCGGCCCCGCCGACGACCGGTTGCAGGGGCGCAAGGGTTTCCAGTTGGTGGCCGCCGGTGACGGTCAGGCGGATCAGTAGTTCGCCGAAACAAACAAAAGAAGGCATGGAGGACGTTTCCTGTTTTTATGATATTTCTGGTGCGCCGGCTTTCAGCGCGATGGCTCTGAGGTCCAGCACGGCATCCAGCGCGCCGGAAAAGGTGACGGTGGCGTTCTGACCAGGCAGGATGCGATGCACGCCGGTGGTCTGGCCGGTGGAAATCAGCAGGCCACGCGTCAATGGGCGTCCGCGCTGGGCCAGATGGCCGGCCAGCCAAGCCAGGGCTTTCAATGGCCCGCCGGGCATGACGAACAGGCCGCCTTCGCCGACGGTTTCGCCATCGATCGCGGTCTTCGAGCGGAAGGTTTGCAGCACTTCGGGTGAGAGCGTGTGCGGCGTGGAGTCGGAATCGAGTTCCAGCAGGCGCGGCCCCAGCACGAGGCCGAAATTATTGCCGAAATCGGAAGCGGTCACCGCCGGACCCAGGGTATTGATCTGCGGAAAGGGCGAGCCCGCCATCTCGATGCCGACAAACATCGCATCGCACAGGCGCAGGGCCTCTTCTTCGCTGTATTCGGTCTTTTCCGGGTCGGCGTCATGGTCGATGCGCAGGATATATTCGGCTTCCACCGCGCCGAAACCGCCCTCGAAAACCGGCACATCGACAGGGCCGGTATAGTCCCGGAAAGCCGGTTTGAAGATCGGGCCGGCCAGCCGTTCGGTGCCCATTACCGCCTGAAAATCGGGATGCAGGCGGGCGATTTTCCAGCCGGCCAAGCCCTGATGCCATGAGTTGAGCGCCGCGTCCTGAATGGCGTAGGCGGCATTCATATCGGACGGCAGGTCGCCGGGATAATCGGGCAGGGCGGCGGCGGATTTACGCGCGGCGACAAAACGATCGGCGATGGAATTGTAAGGCATTGCGATGTCTTTCATTGTGGCCGCAAACCTAAAAGATACCGGTGTCCTGTTCAATTTAATTCCGGCTTCTGGCAATAATTTTGCCGGCAATGTCACAGAGGTGCGGGCTGGCTCGTCATACTTTCAAATCCAACCGAAGGAGACTGTTATGACGAACTTCAACCGCCTCAACCTCGCCGCCCTGGCCGCCGATGGCTATAATGGCATGGTCAGCGTCGAGACCTATCTGCACGGCGCGCTCGATCTGAAACTGCTTAGCCTGGTCAAGCTGCGCGTGTCGCAGATCAATGGCTGCGCCTTCTGCCTGCACATGCACTATGAGGAGGCGCTCAAGGCCGGCGATACGCCCGTCCGCCTGAACCTGCTGCCGGCCTGGGAAGAGTCGCGCATGTTCACCGAAAAGGAACGCGCGGCCCTGCTGTGGGCGGAAAGCCTGACCCATATCGACGTTGACCGCGCCGAGGACGAGACCTATGCCGAGGTCAAGGCGCAGTTCAGCGACAAGGAAATGGCCGATCTGACCCTGGCTGTGGCGATGATCAATGCCTGGAACCGCCTCGCTATCTCGATGCGTTTTCTCCATGCCAATGATAAGCCGGCAGCTTGATATTTAGAGGTCCACAGATAAGCCAGATAAGCGCAGATAAGATTATCCGTGACCCATCTGTGCTTATCTGGCTTATCTGTGGATCAAGCCTTACTGAGATCAGCATGATCCCGAAATCCGATATCCAGTGGTTTGAAGACGAGCGCCGCTACCTGCAGGGCGTGGCTTACCGGATGCTGGGCACGGTGAGCGAGGCGGAGGATGCGGTGCAGGATGCCTTTCTGCGCGTGCGCGACACGGAACCTGACACCATTGACAACAGGCGCGCTTACCTGACCCGCATCGTGACGCGCCTCTGTCTCGATATCCTGAAATCGGCGCACAAAAAGCGCGTCGATTACGTCGGGCCGTGGCTGCCGGAACCCCTGCACGATATCAGCGACTTCACCGGCTCGCCGGCGGTGGCCACCGAACTGGCCGATGATCTGTCCATTGGTCTGCTCTATGCGCTTGAACGCCTGACCCCGCTGGAACGCGCCAGTTTCCTGCTGCACGATGTCTTCGATGTCGGCTATGACGAGATCGCCCGGACACTGGAGCGCTCGGAAGACAGTTGCCGGCAACTGGCCGCCCGTGCCCGTCAGCATGTCCGGGCGTCGCGGCCGCGTTTCAAGGTGACGCCGGATGACGAGCGCCGTTATCTCGAAGCCTTTGTGGTCGCTTCGCAGAAAGGCGATATGGCGGCGCTGGAAGCCCTGCTGGCCGATGATGTGAAGCTCTACAGCGACGGTGGCGGCAAGATATCGGCGGCGATCAATATTCTCGACGGCAAACGGCGGGTCGGCGCCTTCATGGCCGGTATTTACCAGAAATTCCGCAACCATACCGAACGGGTGCTGCGCTATGAGCGCGTCAATGGCGTCATGTCATTGCTGACCACGCACACCGATGATTACACCGATGTGCTGAGCGTCGAGATCAGCGAGGGGCGGATCACCGCCATATGGTTTCAGCGCAATCCGGACAAGCTGACGCGCTTTAATTAAAGCTTATACGCCGCTTTCGGCAGGTTGTAGGTCAGGTCCTGGATGACCTGGACGGCATCCTCGATCGGTAGTCGATGTTCGGCCACCAGACGCGCCAGGAAGGTGGAATCGATGCGGCGGGCGACGTCGTGGCGCGCCGGGATCGACAGGAAGGCGCGGGTATCGTCATTGAAGCCGACCGTATTGTAGAAGCCGGCCGTCTCGGTCACCTGCTCGCGGAAGCGCATCATGCCTTCCGGGCTGTCATGGAACCACCAGGAGGGACCGAGCTTGAGGATCGGGTAGTGACCGGCCAGCGGCGCCAGTTCGCGGGCATAGCTGGTTTCATCGAGCGTAAACAGAATGACGGTCAGGTTCTTTTCGTTGCCGAACGCATCCAGCAGCGGCTTGAGCGCATGGACATAACCGGTCGGCAGGGGGATATCGGCGCCCTTGTCGCGGCCGTATTTGTCGAAAATCTGCTTGTTGTGATTGCGGAAGCTGCCGGGATGGATCTGCATGGTCAGGCCGTCATCGAGCGACATGCGCGCCATCTCGGTCAGCATCTGAGCGCGGAACAGCTCTGCATCGGCCGTGGAAACCTCTTTAGCCAGGACACGCGCGAACAGGGCTTCGCTTTCCGCGGCTGACAGATTGGCGGTCTGGGCCGTTGGGTGGCCGTGATCGGTCGAGGTGGCGCCGTAGGACATGAAGACGTCGCGACGCTTGCGGTGAGCGGCGAGATAGCCTTTCCAGCTATGGACGTCCTCACCGGTCAGGTCAGCGAAGAGAGCCAGCTTGTCGTGGAAATCCTCATGCTCCGGATCGATGACCGGATCGGGACGATAGGCGGTGACGACGCGGCCTTTCCAGCCATCGTCCTTCATTTTCTGATGGTGCTCCAGCGTATCCGTCGGGCCTTCGGTGGTGGCGAGAAGCTCGATATTGAAGCGTTCGAACAGGGCGCGCGGACGGTAGGCCGCCGAGGCCAGCAATTCGCCGATACGGTCGAAGTAAAAATCGGCGGTGCTTTCATCCAGCGCCACCTCGAAGCCCATGATTTCGCCGAAGACATGCGACATCCACATGTAAGAAGGCGTGCCCCGAAACAGGTGCTGGTTGGCGGCATAGATGCGCCAGGCCGTGCGGGCGTCGGCATCGGAAGGACCGGCCTTTGAGCCAACCCCGACCGCATCCATGTCGATGCCCTGGCTGTACAGCATGCGGTAGATGTAATGGTCCGGCGCCAGGAAAAGGGCGGTGGCGTTCTCGAAGGGCTGGTTGCCGGCAAACCACGATGGATCGGTATGGCCATGCGGCGACAGGATCGGCAAGGACTTCACGCTGGCATAGAGGTCGCGGGCAATGGCGCGCTGGGTGGGATCGCTGGAAAACAGACGATCGGCGTGAAGGGAAAGCGGTTTGGACATGGATTGGCTCTGATCGACCCTGTAGAGGCAGTATTTCGTCTTAGGTAACCGGTGTCATAAGGTTTGACAACCCGGTTTATGCGCAAAATTATCAAACCTGGCTGGTCGATTCCCGGATGACGAGGGCGGATTCGAAAATGATGGCGTCCTTGCGGTCGTCCGCCTCTGTCAGAAGCGTCATGGCGGCGGCTTTGGCCATGTCACGGCTCGGCAGGTTGACCGTGGTGAGCGGTGGCGAGACACGCAGCGCCATGGGGCTGTCGTCATAGCCGCAGATGCTCAGGTCGGCGGGAATACGCAGGCCCAGTTCGAACGCCGCCTTGTAGGCGCCGATGGCCATTTCGTCGTTGCAGGCGAAAAGTGCAGTTGGCCGGTTGGGGCGGTTGAGGATTTTCAATGCCGCGGCGTGGCCGGATTCGAAGGTATAGGCGCCCTGAGCTTCCAGTTCCCAGTCGATATCGAGCCCATGCGCCTGCAGACCCTCGCGAAAGCCGGCGCGACGTTCGATGGCCGAGACATAACCCTCCGGCCCGGCGATAAAGCCGATCTGTGTGTGGCCAAGGCCGGCCAGGTGTTCGCCGGCAGCGCGGCAGCCGATGCGTTCTTTCGAGAGCACGGCATGGCCGGCCCTGAGGCCGCGCGACGCGCTGTCGGGCTGCACGGCAGAAACGCGGACGTAATCCACGTCCAGTTCTTCCAGCAGGGCCAGCAGGCGCTTGTCCTCCGAGATCGGTGGCAGGATGATCACGCCGGCCAGGCGCTGCAATTCGATAAAGTCGCGGATATCCTCGATGAAGCGGTCGCTGCGCCGGTCGCATGGGTGAACCACCAGTTCGGTGCCGGAGCCGCGCAGGGCATCGAGCGCGCCCATCTGCATGTTGACGATATATTGCGCGTTCGGATTGTCATAGATCAGTCCGATCAGGAAGGCGCGGCGGAAGGCCAGGCCGCGCGCCTGCGGATCGGGCCGGAAGCCAATGCGTTCGATGATGGCGTTGACGCTGTCGCGAGTCTCTGCGCGCACGCTGGGCGATTTGTTGATGACGCGCGAGACTGTCTTTTTCGATACGCGCGCCAGTCGCGCCACATCGTTGATCGTCGCCTTCTTGCGGCGCTGGATGAATTCGTCGACAGAGTCTTTTGGAGCGTCTTTTGGCGTTTCTGTGGGCATGGACGGGGCCTGATCGTCTTATTGTCTTATCGGTAGCGGGCTTCGTGCCGGCTGAACAGTTATTTTCTTGAAATGGTCGCGTCATGCGTTTATGACACCGGTATCATAGCTTGTAAAACATGTCCTGGGAGTAGTTAAATGGCGGATGATCCGGCCGTCCTGTCGGTGCCCTGGCTGCGGGTCAGCCGCAGCGATTCGGTCGCGGTGGCCCTGCAGGACCTGGCGGCGGGGTATGGTCTGGTCGTCGACGGTCGCGAGATCGTCCTGCACAGCGATGTGCCGAAGGGGCACAAGATCGCCCTGAAGGCTATCCGGGCGGGAGATGAGGTTTTCAAGCTTGGCTTCAGCATAGGTCGCGCCTCACAGGAGATCGCCGCCGGAGATCATGTGCATGCGCACAATCTGGTCACGGCCCTGAGCGGATTGGAAGCCTATCACTATCAGCCGGCGCCGGTCGCCCTGCCGGAAAAGCCGGCCGAAGGGACGTTCCAGGGGTATCGTCGTCAGGATGGCCAGATCGGTATCCGCAATGAGATCTGGATATTGTGCACGGTCGGCTGTGTGGCGAAGACTGCCGAGCGACTGGCGCGCAAGGCCTCGGAACGGTTCGCGGGGCGGATCGACGGGGTGTATGCCCTCACTCATCCGCTCGGTTGTTCGCAACTGGGCGACGACCTGGATCATACCCGCAAGCTGCTGGCCTCCCTGGCCATGCACCCCAATGCCGGTGGCGTGCTGATCGTCGGCCTGGGCTGCGAGAACAATCAGCTGTCCGCCCTGATCAGGGAGATCGACCGTCCTGCCGAACGCCTGAAATATTTCGCCGCCCAGATGGTCGAGGACGAGCACGAGGCCGGTCTGGAAGCGCTGGAGGCACTGGTCGCGGAAATCGAAAAGGATCGGCGGGAAACCTGCTTCATCCGTGATCTGACAATCGGCGTCAAGTGCGGGGGATCGGATGGGTTTTCCGGTCTGACCGCCAATCCGCTGGTGGGGTTGATCGCCGATCGCGTCGCCTTCGCCGGGGGCAAGGCGATCATGACGGAGATACCGGAAGTCTTCGGTGCCGAACGCGGCCTGATGAACCGGGCGAAGGACGAACGGGTTTTCCAGGCGGCCGTAGATGTTGTCAATGATTTCAAGAGCTATTTTATCGATCACAATCAGCCGGTTTTCGAAAATCCTTCGCCGGGCAACAAGGCGGGTGGCATCACCACGCTGGAGGAAAAGTCGCTCGGCGCCGTGCAGAAGGGCGGGCATAGCCCCCTGAATGACGTCCTGCGTTATGGCGAGCGCGCCCATGAAACCGGTCTCTCCCTACTCGAAGCACCGGGCAATGACGCGGTATCTTCCACGGCCCTGACGGCGGCGGGGGCGGTGATCGTGTTGTTCACGACCGGCCGGGGTACGCCGCTGGGCTTTCCGGCGCCGACGCTCAAGATTGCTTCCAATTCTGGTCTGGCGCAAAGAAAGCCGCGCTGGATTGACTTCGATGCCGGTCAGGTGCTGAACGGCCCGGAAGGTCTGGACGTCGCCGCCGACAATCTGATGGACCTGATCCTGAAAACCGCTTCGGGCCGGCCGGCCTGCAATGAAACAAACGATGAGCGCGAGATCGCCATCTGGAAAAATGGGGTAACGCTCTGACCATGCTGTCCTTGACTACGCTTTCCACCGCAAAGGCTGAAAAACCTGCTTATGATCCGGCCTCGCTTGAGATCGGTGTGGTCCATTTCGGGCCGGGCGCTTTTCATCGCGCCCATCAGGCGGCCTATTTCGATGCCCTGGCGGCGAAGGACAAGCGCTGGGGCATTTGCGGCGTGTCGTTGCATTCGGCGGGCGTGCGCGATGCCCTGAAACCGCAGGATGGCCTCTATACCCTGGCCGTGCTCGATGAAGAGATCAGCTACCGGATTATCGGCTCGATGCGTGAGGTGCTGGTCGGACCGGAAGACATCGAAGCCGTGTTTGAGCGCCTGCTGCGGCCGTCGGTCGAAATCGTCACCTCGACGGTTACCGAGAAAGGCTATTGCCTGGCGCCAGACTTTTCGCTCGATCTTCAGCACCCGGACATTCTCCATGACCTGGCCAATCCGCAGACGCCGAAATCCTTTATCGGCTACGTGGCGGAAGCCCTGCGCCGCCGCCGGGCGGCTGGTCTGAAGCCATTCGTGCTGATCCCATGCGACAACCTGCCGAAGAACGGTCAGCGCCTGAAGGAAGCCGTTACGGTGTTTGCCGGCCAGAACGACCACGATCTGGCCAAATGGGTTCACGATACTCTGCAATGCCCGTCCACGATGGTCGATTCCATCACCCCGGCCACCGACGACGCCTTGCGGACGCGCGTGGCTGAGGTGACGGGTATGGCAGATGCCTGGCCGATCCAGCGTGAGGCCTTCACCCAGTGGGTGATCGAAAAGCACACGCATGAAAACGGCCCTGACTGGCAGAGCGTCGGCGTCACCCTGACCGATAATGTGCCCGCCTATGAGCGCGCCAAGCTGCGTCTGCTCAATGGCCCGCATTCGACCCTGGCCTATCTCGGCCTGCATCGCGGCTACGAGAGTGTCTCCGAAGCCATGAAGGATGTTGAACTGGCGGATACGGTCCGCAGGCTGATGATGGAAGATGTGGTGCCCTTGCTGGAAGCGCCGGAAGGACTTGATCTCGTCGCCTATTGCGAGGATATCCTCAAGCGCTTCCGCAATCCCGCCATCGTCCATAAACTGGCCCAGATCGCCTGGGACGGCTCGCAGAAGCTGCCGATCCGTATCCTGAGCAGTTTGGGTGAAGCGCTCGATCGCGGTCAGGATATCCGCCGCCTCTGCCTGCCTCTGGCGGCGTGGATGCGGTTCGTGCGCAAGAAGGCGGTTTCGGGTGACGCCATCACCGATCCGCTGGCCGCTGAACTGATCGCCATCGGCAAGGCGTGCGATGATATGCCGGCGGATGTGGGCCGCTTTCTGGCCTTGCGCGCCGTCTTCGCCGAAGATCTGGCGGGCGATGTCACGGTCAGGGGCGGAATCGAGGGCGCCTATGCCGAACTGCTCAGCCGCGAAGGCCTTTTCGCTTGAGATGATCGCACGGCCGGCCTAAACGGAAGAAAAACGGAGGCCGGCATGAGCGAGATAACGGAAACGGATAGGGCATTTCTGGGCGGTGGTCGCATCGACGAGCACAGGCCATTCCGGCCGGTCAGCCTGGCCGTTCTCACGGTTTCGGACACGCGCGACGAGGAAAGCGACACCTCCGGCGATGTGCTGGCCAAACGCATCGAAGCCGCCGGTCACAGCCTGGCCCGCCGCGCCATCGTGCGTGACGATATCGACGCCATCCGCGCCAAGGTCATGGGCTGGATCAAGACCGGAGAGATCGACGCCATCGTGACGACCGGCGGTACTGGAATTACCGGCCGCGACGTTACGCCGGAAGCGATCGAGCCGCTGCTGCACAAGCGCATCGACGGCTTTTCGACTATTTTCCACATGCTCAGCTACCAGACGGTCGGCCTCTCCACCCTGCAATCGCGGGCGCTGGCGGGGATCATCGACGGTGTGTTCATCTTCTGCCTGCCGGGTTCGAATGGCGCGGTCAAGGATGGCTGGGACAAGGTGATCCGCTGGCAGCTCGATAGCCGCCACGGGCCGTGCAACATGGTTGAGCTGATGCCGAGGCTGAAAGAGAAATGAAAAACGTTCCGGTCGAGACGGCACTGGCCGCAGTCAGGAAGGGCGCGCTGCTGCCGGGCGTGGAATCGGTCTCCCTCGCCAAGGCGATGGGCCGTGTTCTGGCCGCGCCGATCGTGGCCGGGCGCGACCAGCCACCTTTCAATGCCTCGGCCATGGATGGCTATGCTGTGCGCAGGGAGTCGCTGAAACCGAAGGCCAAAACCATCACCCTGCAGGTCATCGGTGAAAGCTCGGCCGGTAGGGCTTATACGGGCGAGGTCCAGGTAGGGGAGGCTGTCCGCATCTTTACCGGCGCGCCAGTGCCTGCCGATTGCGATGCCGTCATCATCCAGGAAAACGTCGTGCGGACAGACGCAGTGATCGAAATCCTGCCGGAAGGACGCGCGCCGGGCGGCAGCCATATCCGCGCCGCCGGCCAGGATTTCAAAGCCGGCGATGTCCTGCTGGAGCCGGGGGCGCGGCTCGATCCGTGGCGGTTGTCGCTGATCGCCGCAGCGGGGCTCGATACCGTGCCGGTGCGCCACCGGCCGGAGATCGCGGTCCTGTGCACCGGCGACGAACTGGTCCTGCCAGGCAAAAAGCCGAAGCCTGACCAGATCTATGAATCCGCTTCGCATGCCTTGATGGCCCTGATCAAACAATGGGGTGGCAAGGCCAGCTATCTCGGCGTGGAGGGCGACGACGCCAAAAGCCTGCACAAGGCGCTGAAAAACGTGAAGGCTGACCTGATCGTCACGGTCGGCGGCGCCAGTGTCGGCGATTATGACCTGGTGCGGCCGGCGCTGGAAAAGCTGGGCCTGCAGCGCGATTTCGCCAGCGTGGCGGTCAAGCCCGGCAAGCCGACCAGCTTCGGCCGGCTGGCCAGCGGCATGCGCGCCCTGAGCCTGCCCGGCAATCCGGCCTCGGCCTTCGTGACGGCGCAACTGTTCCTGAAGACATGGATCGAGGCGTCTCTGGGCATGGCGGAAACCAGCCCCTTTATCACGGCGGTGACGCAAGGGCCGTTATCGGCCGCCGGCCCGCGTGAATCCTATCTGCGCGCCAAGCTCAGCAGCTCCCTGCAGGGGCAATTGCAGGTGGCGGCGTTTGACGATCAGGATTCCTCGCTCGTCAGCGTGTTTGCCCGCGCCGATGCCTTGATCCGCCTGCCGGCCAATGCCCTGCCGCAGAACGCCGGATCGCGTGTCGAGGTTTTGCCGCTCGACAGGCTGTAGTCTCTGTCCCCCGATATCGGGGGGAGTTCCATAAAAGTCACGCCGGAAGGGCGAAATACAACCGCCCTCTGGACGAACGCCGTTCGGTCCTGCACACATACCGCATGACCCCGCCACCGACCAATTCCGCCGCCTCCCGGCTCGACATCGCCACCGGCTTCGCCAGCGATATCGGCAAGCGCGACGAGAACCAGGATTTCGCCGCCCTCTATCTCGATGAGGGCGAACGGCACCATGGCGCCGTGGCGGCCCTGGCCGATGGCGTTGGTGGCCGCAAGGGCGGGCGCGTGGCAGCCGAGCTGTCGGTGCGCACCTTCATCGACGATTATCTCGGCCAGTCGGAATTGCTTTCCCCGCGCAAGACAGCAGCGCGGGCGCTGGAAAGCATCAATTACTGGCTGTTCCGCGAAGGCCAGAAGAACGAAAACCTGAAGGGCATGTGCGCCGCCTTTACCGGCATCGTCATCAAAGGACGCCGGCTGCACAGTTTCCATGCCGGCGATACGCGGCTTTACCGCCTGCGCGCCGGCCAGCTCGAACTGCTGACCCAGGACCACAAGCCCGAAGGCGGCGAGGACAGTTCCTTCATCACCCGTGCGGTCGGGGCCGAGGAATCGATCCGTATCGATTACGGCGCGCACGATATCTTCCCGCATGACCGGCTGATGCTGTGCTCGGATGGCGTCCACGGCTTCATCAGCCAGGCCCTGATCCTGTCCCTGCTCGATGGCCGCACCTCACCGGAAGAAACGGCCCAGCGCCTGGTCAGCACCGCTTTGGCGCACGGTGGTGACGACAATGCCACGGCCCTGGTGATCGATGTCATCGATTTGCCGCCGGCCACGATCGAAGACCTGAACCTGGCCATCGCCAGACTGCCGATCATCGAGCCGCCGCATGTCGGCGAGACCATCGACGGCTTCAAGCTGGAACGCCAGCTGGCGGACGGCATCTACAGCCGCGTCTTCCGGGCGCGTGACCTGCGCGAGTTCCGCACCGGCATCAGCCCGTTCGTGGTGCTGAAATTCCCCAAGCCCCATACCATCGGCTCGGAAACCTCGGCGCGCTCGGCCTTCATGCGTGAGGCCTGGGTGGCCAGCCGCGTGCAGCACATGTGGATCGGCTCGGTGCTCGATATCGCGCCCGGTCGCCAGACCTGTCTCTATGTCGCCCAGCCCTTCTATACCGGCGAAACCCTTGAACACCGCCTGTCGCGTGCGCCGAAGATCCCTCTGCGCGAAGGCGTGGACATCGCCACCAAGCTGGCCAAGGCGCTGGGCTCGCTGCACCGCGCCGGCATCATCCATCGCGACGTCAAGCCGGAGAATATCATCCTGATGGCGGATGGTGGTTTCAAGCTGGTCGATCTCGGCGTAGCGCGCATTCCCGGCATCGACAAGGACAGCCTGTTCGTGCCCGGCACACCAAGTTACAAGGCGCCGGAGTTATTTGAGGGGCAGCCGGGGGATGAGCGTTCGGATATCTTTGCCATGGGGGTGACGCTCTATCGCATGTTCACCGGCGGGGCCTATCCTTTCGGTGAGATCGAAACCGGTCAGACGCCGAAATTCAACAAGCCGGAGCGTCTGACCGCCCGCCGCGCCGACCTGCCGGCCTGGCTCGACAGCGTCATCTTCCAGGCTCTGGCGCCCAATCCGGCGGACCGTTTCCAGGACGGTTTTGAAATGGCCTTCAAGCTGGAAACCGGCTCGCATGGCGCGGAGCCGGATTTCTTTCGCACCCATTCGTGGCTGGCGCGCAACCAGGTCCATATCTGGCAAGGCATCAGTCTGGTTCTGGCGATCTGCCTGGCCATATCGGTCGCCACGGCGAAGACGGGCATCGAGGTGCCGTCATGGGCGAAGGACGTGCTGGCGAAGGCCGCCAAACCCTTCGGCTGATCAGGGTTCTGATATAACGTCGCGATGCTGCGGGGCCAGCGCGGCCAGCAGCTTGTTTTGTGCGGCGAATGGAATACGATTTTTGTTCATGGCCAGTTGCAGGTCCTCGACCAGCGCCAGGAAGTCTTCCTTGTGGACACCCAGCTTGGCATGGACCTCTTTCATGTCCTTGCCGGTATAGGTGCAGCCGCCGCCCAGGATCTGGCAGAATTGCGAAACCAGTTCGACTTTCACGTGGGTCTGGTCGACTGCGACGAAGAAGTCTTTCGTACGCGGATCGGCCAGCAGGATGACCATGAAGTCATCCATCAGCTTCACCAGGCCCTCATTGCCGCCGAATTCGGCGTAGAGCCTGCCATCGGGTGAAATGACAGGCGCCGTTGGCGCGCTGATCGCGCCGGGTGATGCCGGTGAAACCTCCTGTGCAAGGGCCGGCGTGCTGGCCAGTAAGGCAAGGGAGAACACGGCATATTTGAGAGAGTTCATGTCGTTTGCTCCTTAAAAGCCGACCTGCAGCGAGGCATAGAGTCCGGACTGACGGCGTGTGACGATATTGCCGAGATCGGCATAGGCGAGGGTGGCGGAGAGATGCTTGCTGACCGCATAGGCCAGGAAGGCATCCACTGCCGCACCTTCCTTGGCGACCGCCAGATTATCGGGTTTGGTGCGCACCTCGGCGCCTATGGCCAGTTTGCGATTGATCAGATAAGCGACGGAGCCTTCGAATTGCAGGTGGTAGTCATCGTCGATGCCGCCATAACCCAGAATGCCGAACTGGTTCGCCTTCGTGGCGCGCAGGGTGGCGTTCAGCAAAAGGCCACGCGACAGAAAGAGTTTTGTGGCGCTGACATAATAGTCGGTGCCGCTGTCTTCGCGTGCGCCCAGCGCCTTGACCAACGCGCCGTTCCGGTTCGTCTTGAATTGCGCGCCGACAGCGATCTGGGGCAGCCAGCTATCCTGTTCCAGCACTGCGTCCCCCAGCACCTTCACCTTCACGCCGAGGGTGTCCTGCGAAATTGTGTAGCCGTCACCCAGGCCCAGCGCACCGCCAATCTTTTGCAGGTCGAAATCCTGCCGGGCATACGAGACCTCGACGCGGTCGTGAATGCCGACCAGTGCGCCATAGGACGTCACCCGGTAATCCTGCGTAGCGACATTGGTGTAATAGATGTTGCCGCCGGTCTGGTTCTGTGAACCGTAACCGCCGATCACCGCCCAGGGGGTGAGGCCGCCACCGGCGGATCCTTCGACCTGAGACACCCCGCCGGTCAGGAGCAGCTTGGCGCTGGTATAGGTGAAGATCGATTCTGCGCGGGCGGTGGATGCGCCGGTAAGCAGAGAAAGCGCCAGCAAGGCGCCGAGGAGAGAAGGTTTCAAAACAGGTCCTTGCGTCTTTTCGGGGCAATCAAGGTAGAGCAATTTGCCCATTCAGCCCGAACATGCTTAAACCTTGGTTGCGTTTTTGAAGAAAACTGACGGTGGCGATACATTGCGGCCTTTATGTCACGCCTGCCGATTGCGCATTACAAAAACTTAATGTGCGCAGCCTAATGGCCGTGCTAGCAAATCGACTGGTTTCAATTTTTATCACTATGCCGCAATCCGGGCCGCCTAGCCCCTGCGGTGTTTCTGCCTGACCCGGAGTTTTCATGCGCGCACTTTGCCTGGCCGCGGGCCTTTTGCTGGCCACGACCGCCTTCACCCCTGTCGCTTTTGCGGCCCCTGATGTCGCCATTGTCGCCGACGCCAATGCGCCGAAGGGCAAGTTGCCCGATGCTGCCACGCCGCTGTCCTACAAGCTCAACCTGACCATCGTCCCTTCGAAGCCGCGCTTTTCCGGCCATGTCGAGATCGACGTCAATGTGAAGGCCGAAACCAAGTCGCTCTATCTGCATGGCCGCGACCTGAAGGTCTCGAAGGTCGTCGCCATGGTGGCTGGCAAGCCGGTTTCCGCCAAATATACCCAGGTCGATGATCTCGGCGTCGCCCGCCTCGATTTTGCCAAGGCCATTCCGGCCGGGCCTGTCACCCTGGTCTTCGACTATGACGCCCCCTTCACCAATGATGCGGCGGGGCTTTACCGGGTGCAGGTCGGCGGCGACTGGTATGTCTGGTCGCAGTTTGAATCGATCGACGCCCGCGGCGCCTTCCCCTCGTTCGATGAGCCGGGCTTCAAGACGCCGTTCCGCGTGCAGATCACCACGCAAGACGGCCTGGTGGCTCTGACCAATTCACCGCAGGACGGCACGACCGCCGAAGGCAAGATGGTCACCCACATGTATATCCCGACCCAGAAGCTGCCGACCTATCTGGTCGCCTTCGCCGTCGGGCCGTTCGCCGTGGCCGAAGGCGTGGCGCCGCCTAACCAGTACCGCAACTATCCGCTGCCGATCCGCATCGTTGCCACCAAGCCGAATGCGGACAAGCTGAAATATGCGCTCGACGAAACGCCGTCGATCGTCTCGCACCTCGAAAACTATTTCGGCCAGGCCTTCCCCTTCCCGAAGCTGGACCAGGTCGCTTCGCCGATCATGCCGGGCGCCATGGAAAACGCCGGCATCGATATCTATGGCGACAATATCCTGCTGCTTGACGCCAATGCACCGACCACTCAGAAGCAGGAGTTCGGCATGGTGGTGGCCCACGAACTGTCGCACCAGTGGTTCGGCGATTATGTCACCCCCGCCTGGTGGGACGATATCTGGCTCAATGAGAGCTTCGCCAACTGGATGGGCTATCGCATCGGCAACGAATGGCGCCCGGAACTGAACATCGGTGTCGGCGCGGTTGACGAAGGCTTTGGGGCGATGAATACCGATGCGCTGAAGGTCGGCCGGCCGATCCACCAGCCGATCACCGACAATGGCGACATCGATTCCGCCTTCGACGGCATCACCTATGGCAAGGGCGGTCAGGTCGTTTCGATGATCGCAGGCTATCTGGGTGACGAGCGTTTCAAGGCCGGCGTGCGCCTGCACATGTCACGTCACCCTTACGGCAACGCCACGTCCGACGATTTCTTCGGCGCCCTGGCCGATGCCGCGCAGAATCCGGCCGTACTCGATTCGATGAAAAGCTTCGTCAATCAGCAGGGTTTCCCGGTGGTGGAATTCAGCCACCAGGGCGGCTGGTTGGTGGCCACCCAGTCGCGCTATGCCCGCCTCGGCACCACGCTCGATCCGCAGACCTGGACCATTCCGCTCTGTATCCGTCGTGATGCCGATACCAGCTGCTATATGCTGAAGGACCAGCAGGGCAATCTCGGTGTCGATCAACCCGGCGCCTTCATGCCCAATGCCGGTGGCACGGGCTATTACCGCTTCAGCCTGCCGGTAGAGGACTGGGATGCTCTGATCGCCACCGGCGACAAGCTCTCCGGCGCCGAGGGGCTGGCCGCCATCGACAGCCTGTGGGGCCAGTTCTATGCCGGCAAGCTGCCGGCCGCCGAACTGGTCAAGGCGGCGAAGGTCATGGTCAACAATAAGGATTCCAACGTCGCGGTCGGCGGCGGGGAGAGCCTGGCGGGCCTGTATAATCGCGGCATCATCGGTGAGGCCTCGACGGCCGATTATCGCCGGGTGATGAGCGACATCTACCTGCCGCGCCTGAAGGCGCTCGGCTTCGACCCGAAGGCCGGCGCCTATGCCAGCGAAGACCCCGATACCTCCAAGCTGCGCCAGAGCCTGGTGGGGCTGGTGGCCGGTGATGCCCACGATACCGCCATCCGCCAGCAGTTGGCGGACGCCGCCAAGGCCTATCTGGCCGGTAATGCCCAGGCGCTGGATCCAGCCTATCGCGGCCGGGCGCTGGCCATCTATGTCGAAGAAGGCGGCCTGCCGGCGGCCAAGGACATGTTCGAGCGTGTCATGACCACGCATGACGAGGCCTTCCGCTCTTCGGGCCTGCGTGCGGTCACGGCGGGCGCCAAGCCGGAAACGGCGACCTGGCTGCTGGCCAGCCTCAATGACACGCGCCTGCGCGTGCCGGACAAGACGGGCCTGCTCGGCGGGCTGATGATGAGCAAGGACACGCGCGACCTGACCTATGACTGGCTGAAGGCCAATTATGACAGCGTGGCGGCCAGCGCCGGCATCTTCTCGACTGGCCGCATCGCGGCTCTGCCGGGTGTTTTCTGCTCGGCGTCGAAGGCGGATGAGGTCGAAAAGATCATGGGGCCGAAGGTCGCTGCTTCCAATCGCGGCGAACTGCCGTTCAAGCGTATGCTGGAAGGCATGCGCACCTGTAGCGTGCTGAAAGACGCCAAGTCCGACGATGTCGCCAGTGCGCTGAAGACCGCGCAATAGGTATCTAGCCCTTGCGAACGCAAAACCCTCCGGTGCCCGCCGGAGGGTTTTTTTATTGCCGCGCGCCATGAAAAATACCGCTGTCAGGGATGGCCGCTTGCCGGAATGGCAACCCTGTGCCATTTCTTATTTCAAAGAGACGAAAGTCCTCGCCCGGTCACCGGGCGCATAATGACAGCAAGGGGTTGAGACGTTATGGGCGAACAGGCACATAAAAAGCAAAGCATGGCTTTGGTAATCGGCGCATCGTCGCTGGGCACCATTTTCGAATGGTTCGATTTCTACATTTTCGGCACGCTGGCCGCCATCATGGGGGCGCAGTTCTTCGAGGTGAAGGGCATCAACCCGACCACCTCTTTCATCTTCGCCCTGCTGGCCCTGGCTGCCGGTTTTGTGGTCCGGCCCTTCGGCGCCATGGTTTTCGGCGGCATGGGCGATAAGGTCGGCCGCAAGCATACCTTCCTGATCACCATGATCATCATGGGCCTCTCGACCTTCCTGGTCGGCGTCCTGCCCACCTATCACCAGATCGGCATCGCCGCCCCCATCATCCTGATCGGCCTGCGCCTGGTGCAGGGCCTGGCCATGGGCGGCGAATACGGCGGGGCCGCCACCTATGTGGCCGAGCATTCGCCGGACAACAAGCGCGGCCAGATGACGGCGTGGATCCAGACCACCGCCACGCTCGGCCTGTTGCTGGCCCTCGTCGCCATCGGCGTCACGCAACACTATGTCAGCGAGGACGATTTCAAGGAATGGGGCTGGCGCGTGCCCTTCCTGTTCTCGATCGTGCTGCTGGCCGTCTCGATCTGGATCCGCATGAAGCTCAATGAAAGCCCGATCTTCCAGGCCATGAAGGCGGAAAGACGTACGGCCAAGTCGCCGCTTAGCGAGGCCTTTCTGAAATGGTCGAACCTGAAGATCGTGCTGATCGCCCTGTTCGGTCTCGTGGCCGGGCAGGGGGTCGTGTGGTACACCGGCCAGTTCTACGCCCTGTTCTTTTTGCAGAAGATGCTGCACGTCGATCTCGCCACCTCCTACTGGCTGATCGGCGCGGCCCTGCTGATCGGCACGCCCTTCTTCATCTTTTTCGGCTGGCTGTCAGACCGTATCGGCCGCAAGCCGATCATCCTGGCCGGGCTGGTGTTGGCGGCCATCGGCTACTTCCCGCTGTTTCAGATGCTGACCGGTGCGGTCAGCCCGGCCCTCGAACACGCGCAAAAGGCCTCGCCGGTGGTGGTGGTGGCCGATCAAGCGGCGTGCGCCGTCCAGTTCGATCCGGTCGGCAAGGCGAAGTTCCTGCAATCCTGCGATATCGCCAAGTCCTATCTCGCCAAGAACGGCATCAGCTATACCAATGAAGCCGCCCCTGCCGGGACTATCGCCAGCGTCCGCATCGGCCAGACAGTGATCCCGTCCTTTGAAGGCACTGGTCTGGCTGCGGAAGCCGTAAAAGCCGGCCAGACCGACTTCGCCAAGGCGGTCGGCGACGCGCTGAAGATTGCCGGTTATCCTGCCAAGGCGGATACGGCGCAGATCAACTTCCCGAAGACGATCGGCATACTGACCGCGCTGGTGCTGCTCGTCACCATGGTCTATGCGCCCATGGCGGCGGCCCTGGTCGAGATGTTTCCGGCGCGCATCCGCTACAGCGCCATGTCGCTGCCCTATCACTTCGGCAATGGCTGGTTTGGCGGCCTGCTGCCCTTCATCGCCTTCACCATCGTTGCGGCGACAGGCGGCATGTATGACGGCCTGTGGTACGCCATCGGCGTGGCGGTCGTGACGGTAGTGATCGGCCTGTTTACGGTGAAGGACAACCGGCACGTCGATTTTAGGGAATAAGTCCCTTCCGGACATCACGAAACGTTGAAAGCAAAAGGCCCCCGGTTGACTGGACCGGGGGTTCTTTTTTGGCCATCGTTCCCTCTCCGGGGCCACATGTCCCGCCGATATAGTGCCCGCGTATTTCATCCATAATTCTGAGGCATAATTCCAAGGGCGATATTTCCATGGCTGACGATACCCCGCCACCCATCCAGGCACCCGATCCCAATCCTAACGCCAATCCGCAAAATCCAAACAACCTGATCGAGCGTGTTCAGGCTATTCTGCTGAAACCATCGCCCACCTGGGACGTGATCGAGCATGAAACGCCGACAGTCCAGCAGCTCTACACCAGCTACATCATGCCGCTGGCGGCCATCGGACCGGTGGCCAGCGCCATTGGCGGCGTGGTGTTCGGCATAGGCGTCTTGGGTTTTTCCTACCATACGCCGCTGGTCATGGCGATTGTCGGTGCCGCCGTCAGCTACGTGCTGTCGCTGATACTGATCTATGTGGTGGCCTTGATCATCGATGCGTTGGCGCCCAGCTTCAATGGCCAGAAGAACTTCATCCAGGCACTGAAACTGGCCGCCTATGCCTCCACGGCCGGGTGGGTAGGGGCCATCTTCGGCCTGTTGCCGGCGCTCGGCATACTCAGCCTGCTGGCGGCGCTTTACGGCATCTACCTGTTCTATCTGGGCTTGCCGAAACTGATGAAAAGCCCGGCGGACAAGACGGTGGTCTATATGATCGTTATCGCCGTGGTCTATATCGTTCTGGCGGCGATTGTCGGTACGATTGTCGGCGGCATCACCAGCGCCGGAATGATGGCGACCGGCGGATTGGGTAGCCTTTCCCTCAATAACCATGCTGTAGTCGCGCCGAATATCGACAAGGTGGAAGCCGCCGCCAGCCAGATGCAGGTCGCGGCGAACCAGATGGCCGCTCAGGCTTCGGCGGGTCAGACTGGCCAGTCGACGATCAAGCTGGCCGACGCCACGGCGCTTCTGGCCCTGCTGCCGCCCACGCTCAATGGCGCCGCGCGCACGGATGACAATACCAGTTCCGGCGGCGCCGGCGGTATCGCCGTATCCAGCGCCAAGGGTACCTATCATATCGGCGACGGCACGGTGAACGTGACGGTGACCGACATGGGATCGGTGGCCGGCATCGGCGCCATGGCGGCGGCGATGAACCTGAATACATCGAGTAGCAGCGCCGGCGGCTATGAAAAGGTCACGACCCAGAACGGCCACATGGTCAGCGAGAAGTGGGACAGTACTACCAAGCATGGTGAATACACCATCGTCTCCGATGGCCGGATCAGCGTTGAGGCCGATGGCGACAATGTCGATATGGCGACTCTGAAATCGGTGGTTTCCGGTATCGATATCGGCCACGCCAAGGCCCTGACGCAATAATTAAAACGGGGGTTCCGTGTCCGGCAGGCCAAGGAACTTCCAGTAATAGGAATACACGCCATCGCGGGTCAGGGTATTATGCTCTGACCCGCGCATGCGTATGAAGACCTTCGGTGCATTGGTCAGCTGGTAGAGGCGCTCGCTTTCCGCGAAGGGGATGATGCTGTCGCGATCCCCGTGCGCGATCAGCACTGGCATGTGAACCTCCCTGATGCGTTCCCGGCTCAGGAACTTGTCCTTCATCAGCAGGCTTACGGGGATATAGGGGTAGCGTTCGGCGGCCACATCGCTGGCGGCGGTAAAGGGCGCTTCCAGTATCAGGGCCCTTGCCGGACGCTGCGTGGCCACATAGGTAGCGACGCCGGTGCCCAGGCTATGGCCGTGGATGACGATATCGCTGTCCCTGAACCCTTGCGCCTTCAGCCAGTCATAGGCCGCCAGCCCATCGATCAGCAGTCCTTTTTCGGTTGGTTTGCCGGTCGAGCCGGAATAGCCGCGATAGGCGAGGGCCAGAAAACCAACGCCGGCCTTGTGCATGCGCAGATAGCGCCATTTCCCCACCATCAGAGTCCCGCCCTGGCCATGGAAAAACAGGATGATCGGCTTGCCGGGCTGCGGCGGTTCATAGACGGCCTGAAGCGTTTCGCCATCGGGCGTATGAATGCGGATATCCTGTAGCGCGAGGCCGCTTATCGCAATGGGCTCGGTCTCCGGTTCGGGATGGAAAAGAATGTGGCACTGCTCAAAATATAGATAGCCCACCGCCAGCAGCCAGACCGCCAGAGCCGTCCCCACCAGGCCGATCATAGTATTGCGCAGTATTCGAAGCATCAGAAAATATCCGCGCTGACGATGATGCCCGGCTTGGGCTGGTTGCGTTGGGTCAACAGGATGACCGCAATAGCAAGGCACTGCGCCAAAATGCCGATGACCATCATGGAGACGAGCCAGCTTATTATCGTGTCGCTCATGTCGCGTCTGTATTCGCCAAGGCGGGCGATGATCACAACACCGGCGAAACTGAGAACACCGGCAGTCGGGCTTGCCAGAATGCGCGCGACCCACCACGACAAAATGATCAGGCGCCGCGCGCCCGATATGCGTCTATGGGTCAGGTTCAGGCCCAGCATAGCCTGCACAGGCAGCCACAGGCTTACAACCGGGACAAACCAGCCGAGCCAGGACCACTGTCTGGATACGGGAAAATTGGTATGGCGATGTGCATTGCTGATCAAGCGAAAGCTCCACCAGGCCATGATCATAAGCATTATAGATCGGACCGCGATCTGCACGATCATGATCAGAAACAGCATGCCTACGATCATGGTGTTTTGAGCAACTGGTTCCGCAGAGGGCATTGAGAACGTCGCGGTACCGTTATTCAGGGCCAGGTTGAGTGCGATCGCTATCGCTCCCAGTACGATGTCTACACCGGCCATGATGACCAGGGCGATGCTCTGCCCCTTGCCGGTATGTACCCTTGGCGCCTGTGACGTCATCCGGTTCCCCCTGTCCCCGCGTCACTATCCGGGAGCGGAATACACAATGCAAGGGTGGATTTGTTAAACCAGTTTACACTTTAAACTTGTTGATGTATTTGTCCACAGATCGAGGCATGAGGCCTCATCATGGGAGGCCGTCATGGCGCAGAATCCAAGTTTGACGAGTGAGCGTTTCCACGATCTCGATGCCGTGCGCGGCCTGGCGCTTTTGCTGGGCGTGGCGTTGCATACGAGTATGTCCTTTATCGAACCGCAGGTCTGGCTCCTGAAGGACGACAGCGCGTCCGCGGGCCTGGGCGTGCTGTTCTATGTCATCCATATGTTCCGCATGACGACCTTCTTCGTCATGGCCGGTTTCTTCGCCCATATGCTGATGGAGAAGCGTGGCCTTGGCGGCTTTATCAAAAACCGCCTGATCCGCGTCGGGGCGCCCCTGGCCATCTTCTGGCCGATCGTCTTTGCCTCCATCATCGCTGTGATGATCATTGCCTTCGCGCCGCCGCCAGGCGCACCGGCCGTACCCGCCGCCCCGCCGCCCCCCTTGTCGGCCAAGACCTTTCCGCTGACCCATCTGTGGTTTCTCTATGCCCTGCTGTGGCTCTATGGCGGCGCCATCGTGCTCAAGCTGGTGACGGATCTGTTGCGCATCGGCGGCGTTCTTGGCCGGATGTTTGATGCCGTTGTCGGGTGCCTGACGCGCACCGATCTGATGGGCGTCGTCCTGATCCTGCCGGCCTTTGCCGCCCTCTCTGCCAACCCCGCCTGGCTGATGTGGTTCGGCATCCCCACCCCGGATACGGGTGTTATACTCAATACACCGGCCCTGGCGGGTTTCACCACGGCCTTTGTGTTTGGCTGGTTCCTGCATCGCTCACCGGACCTGCTGGGGCATCTGGCGCAGCGCTGGTGGGCGCATCTGCCCGCCGCTATGCTCGGTACGGTCATCTGTCTGAACATGGTGGGTCTTACGCCGGTCATAACGCCGGTAAAGGGCAGCGAACATCCGTTATATCTCGCCCTTTACCTGCTCACCGGCTGGTCATGGACGCTGGGCCTGATCGGTGCCGCCCATGCCTTCCTCAAGCGTGAAAATCCGGTGCTGCGCTATCTGTCGGATGCCTCCTACTGGATCTATATCCTGCACATCCCGGTGGTGATGGGACTGCAACTGGCGACGCGCCATGTCGCTGCGCCGGCCGAACTGAAATTCGCCGCTATCCTGCTGGCGACGGTGATGATCGGACTGTTCACCTATCAATTTATGGTACGCTACAGCTTCATCGGGGCGATTCTCAATGGCCGCCGCCGTAAGGCAAAGCCCGCACCCAAGGGCCAGGCGACCCTAATAGGAGATCGGGCATGACAGAAAACAGCGAGGACATCCATAAGGACCTCGCCTTCCTTCGGGCGCTCGTCAGCGAGGGCCCGAAGGCGCAAGGGGCGGCCGGCATCGTCTTCCTGACCGCCGGCCTGGCCTATGGTGTCGATTGCCTGGCCTACTGGGCGCAAGGGGCATTCGGCTGGCCGCAGACCGGGCTGATCGCGTGGGCGCTGATCCTGTTTCCCATCGTCGTATCCGTTCCGGTCATTATCTACGTCGCCTGGAAAAGCCGCAAGGCGGGTGAGCAGGGCGTCGCCACGCGAGCGCTCAATGCCGCCTATGGTTCGGCCGGCCTGGCCAATCTCTCCATTGCCATCGTCTTCGGCTATGTGGCCAGCGTGCAGAAAAGTATGCTGATCTGGCTGCTCTATCCGGTGGTGATCTGCGCCTTTCTGGGTGCGGTCTGGTATGTCGCCTACATGATCCGGCGCAAGCTGTGGCTGGTCGGCATTTCCGCCGGCTGGTTCCTCACCACTGTGGCGCTGGGACTGCTGATCCGCCACACCCAGGCCTATCTGCTCGTGCTCGGCATCGCCCTGATCGTGCTGATGGGGGGCGCTGGCTGGGCCATGGTGGCTCTGGACCGCCGGCAAAAGGCAGGTGAGATATGAGCAAGGATATTCAGGCCGATCTGGCCTTTGTGAAGGCGCTCGTCAGCGAAGGCGCGCGGGTGCGGATTTCCGGCGGCGCGCTCTATCTGACCGGCGGCGTATGCTATGGCCTGCAATGCCTGGTGCAATGGATTCATCTGGCAGGTATCGTCAATATCGGCGGGCTGGGCAACCTGATCGCCGGCATATTGCCCACCGTGGTCTTCCTGGCCGTGATGTGTGTCATCCTGTGGCGCGATCGCAAGGTGCCGAAAAATGGCGTGGCGACGCGGGCGCTCAATGCCGCCTTCAGCAGCGCCGGACTGGCCAATCTCTTCATGGTCGGCGTTTTCGCCTACGCCGCCATTACCGAAAAAAGCATACTGATCTGGCTGTTGTATCCCATCACGGTCTGCGCCTTCCAGGGCGCCGTGTGGTTCACCGCCTATATGATCCGCAAGGAGGCCTGGCTGGCCGTTATATCCGCCGGCTGGTTCGTCACCACCCTGACCCTGGGCCTGCTGATCGGCACGCCGCACTATGTGCTGGTCCTGGGGCTGGCCCTGTTCGTCATCATGGGCGGCGGCGGCTGGTACATGATGCGGCAGGCGCAAAAATAATCATGGCTGGTTTCGACATTAATAAACTTGATGATGCCATTCACGGACGCCTGCGTTTAGGCGTAATGGCCTATCTGATGGATGCCGAGGCCGCCGATTTCAATGAGCTGAAGGCGGTACTGGAGGCGACACAGGGCAATCTGTCGGTCCATCTGCGCAAGCTGGAAGAGGCGGGCTATGTCGAGATCATCAAGAGCTTCCAGGGCCGCAAACCCCTGACCCGTGCTCACATAACGCCCGCCGGCCGCAAGGCCTTCGCCGACTATCTCGAAGCTCTGTCAAATCTGGTGGCCAGACGTTAAACGCTGAAACCATAGACGATAACCGCCTGTTTGTTCGGGCTCGCCATCGGGTGCTTTCGGTTTGAAAATCAGCGTCACCGTTACGAAACTGATGATCAACAACAGGCCCCAGGCGCCCATTTTTTGAATAGAAACCAGATGCCACGCCTTGCCGGGATAGTTCCAGGTATGGGTCAGCGTGCCGATATTTTCCGCCAGCCACAGGAAGAAGGCCGTCAACGTCCCTGCCAGCAGATAAGGCATGGAATGGACGGTCTGATCGATGCGGAAGAAGACGAAGCAACGGAAATAGATCACGAAGATGGCCGCGAAGATCAGGTAGCGGAAATCAAACAGGAAATGGTGGGTGAAGAAGTTCACATAGATCACCAGCGCCAGCAGGTAAGTCACCCATGGCTTCGGATAGTGCGAAAAGCGCATATCGAAGACACGAATGGCCCGCGCTATGAATGAGCCGACACTGCCATACATGAAGCCGGTAAACAGCGGCACTCCGCCGATATGGAAGATCGACGGCTCCGGATAGGCCCATGAGCCCATATGGGTTTTGAAGACCTCCATGATCGTGCCGGTGATATGGTAGAGGCAGATGACCTTCACCTCGTCGAAGGTTTCCAGTCGCGTCCACAGCAGCAGACACTGAATACCGATCGCAGCGGCCAGAAGGAAGTCATAACGATAGATCGGACTGTTGGCGGGCCAGATCAGGTGAGTGACGATCATCAGCCCCAGCATTCCGGCGCCGAACAGGCACGACCACGCCATTTTCAGCCCGAACAGCACAAACTCGCGCAACGGCCCCGGCAGGACCAGCAAGGTGTGTCTGATCCAGCGCCGGACCGGTTGCAGAAAGGGCGCGAGGGGGTGAGTGGGAGCCGTGTCAGACCGTTTCATACTTTGCGACTTCCACGGCTTCATCGTTTCCACTGTTACGGATCATCAAAAACTTGCCTTCGTAATTTCCATAACGGCCGTGGATCCGCCATATGCCTTCAATCTCGTTGTTTTCAGCATTTAAGGCGCCAACATAAAAGACATTATGGCTCCAACCATTGTTGCCATCGTAGGTTTTCATGAAGGTGACATTCGCAACATCGCGCTTACCGACGACATCAGCGTTTTGATCACTTGATGTGCCATTGCTATGCGTAATCGTTTCGTGAACGGTCCCGGAAAGATGACCACTACTATCGATCAAAACTGCGATGAAATGATTTTCAGGCACATAAGGCTGAGTGACATAGCTATATAGCCCGTGCCAAACACCCGTCAGGTTTTGTGAATTACGATCCATAGGCCCCTCGACTATGGCCAATATTAGGTGAAGTCCTTGTGAGGGGCAATCTGCGCATTGGGATTGTTCCCCTATGCCAACCTTGCTAAGAGGGGCGCTCAGTTCCATATGGTGTGACTATGAGCCTAAGCCCGACATCCGAAATCAACAGCCGCACCGAGATTCTCGCCACCGGGGCGCGCGTGATGCGCACGGAAGGTGAGGCGCTGCTGCTGTTTGCCGGTTCTCTGTCGGAATCGTTCGTGCGGGCGGTTGAGGTGATGTATGCCGTCAAGGGGCGGGTGATCCTGTCCGGCATGGGCAAGTCGGGTCATATCGCCGCCAAGATCACCGCCACCCTGGCCTCCACCGGCACGCCGGCGCAGTTTGTCCACCCGGCCGAGGCCTCGCATGGCGACCTTGGCATGATCACGCCCGATGATGTGGTCGTGGTGCTGTCGAACTCCGGTGAGACCTCGGAACTGAGCGACATCATCCACCATACCCGTCGCTTCCAGATCCCGCTGATCGGCGTAGCCTCGCGCCCGGACTCGACCCTGCTCAAGGCGGCCGATATCGCCCTGGTCCTGCCCAATGCGCCGGAAGCCTGCGCCATCGGCATGGCGCCGACCACCTCGACCACCATGACCCTGGCGCTCGGCGATGCCCTGGCCGTGGCGATCATGGAAAAGCGCGGCTTCCAGCCGACCGATTTCAAGACCTTCCATCCCGGCGGCAAGCTGGGTGCGCAACTGCTGCCGGTCTCCGGTCTGATGCACTCAGGCGAGGCCCTGCCGCTGGTCACCGAACAGACCCCGATGGGCGAGGCCCTGCTGGTGATGACCGCCAAGAGCTTCGGCGTGGTCGGCATCACTGACGTCAACGGCAAGCTGACCGGCATCATCACCGACGGTGACCTGCGCCGCAATATGACCGGCCTGATGGACAAGACCGCCAAGCAGGTCATGCACGCCGGTCCGCGCACCATCCGCCCCGATGCCTTGGCCGCCGAGGCGCTGGGCATCATGAACGACAAGAAGATTACCTGCCTGTTCGCGGTCGATGACCACAACAAGCCGGTCGGCCTGATCCATATTCACGATTGCCTGCGCGCCGGAGTTGCCTAAGTGAAGACGATTATTCTTATCCCCGCGCGCTATGCCTCGACGCGCTATCCCGGCAAGCCGCTGGTCATGCTGACCGGCAAGGATGGCGTGCCGAAGTCGCTGATCCAGCGGTCCTGGGAAGCGGCCAAGGGTGTCGAGGGCGTGTCGTCGGTCTATGTCTGTACCGATGACGACCGCATCCGTGACGCCGCCGAAGCCTTCGGCGCCCAGGTCATCATGACCTCGGAATCCTGCGCCAACGGCACCGAGCGCTGCGCCGAGGCCATGCACAAGCTGAAAGAGTCGGCCGATCTCTATGTCAACCTGCAAGGGGACGCGCCGCTGACCCCCGCCTGGTTCGTCGAGGATCTGATCCGCGAGATGAAGACCTATCCGGATGTCGATATGGCCACGCCGGTGCTGCGCTGTGACGCCCAGACCTACGCCAATTTCGTCGAGGACCGTCAGAATGGCCGCGTCGGCGGCACCACGGCGGTGTTTGATCGCCACATGAACGCACTCTATTTCTCAAAGGAAGTCATTCCCTACACGGGCAAGACCTTCAGCGAGGGCGACACCATTCCCGTCTTCCACCATGTCGGCGTCTATGCCTATCGCGGCGAGGCGCTGAACAGCTATCTGAAATGGCCGGTCGGACCTCTGGAAACCTATGAGGGTCTGGAACAACTGCGCTTCCTGGAAAACGGCACGGCCATCCGCTGCGTCGAGGTCGATGGCCGCGGTCGCGTGTTCTGGGAACTGAATAACCCCGTCGATGTCGCCCGCATTGAACAAGTGATTTAAGGAAGTAAGCTCATGTCGATCCAGCCGCAGCACGTCAAAACCAAGACCTTCGAGATCGGCGATTTCGGCCAGCCGAAGATCACGGTCGGCGGTGATGAGCCGTTCGTCCTGATCGCCGGTCCCTGCCAGATCGAAAGCCTCGACCACGCCCTGATGATGGCCGAGAAGATCGCCGAGGCATGTGCGCCATCGGGCACGAAGTTCATATACAAGTCGAGCTACGACAAGGCGAACCGGTCGAGCATCGGCACGGCCCGCGGCATCGGCATGGAGGAAGGCCTCGATATCCTGGCCGCGGTGCGCGACAAGTTCGGCTGCCCGGTCCTGACCGACGTGCATGACGCCGGTCAGTGCGAGCCGGTGGGCAAGCAGGTCGATGTCATCCAGATCCCGGCTTTCCTGTGCCGCCAGACCGATCTGCTGCTGGCCGCCGGCGCCACCGGCCGTACGATCAATGTCAAGAAGGGCCAGTTCCTGGCGCCGTGGGACATGAAGAACGTCGCCAACAAGATCGCCTCGACCGGCAATGAGCGTATCCTGCTGTGCGATCGCGGCACCTCGTTCGGCTACAACACCCTGGTCAGCGATTTCCGTGGCCTGCCGATCATGGCCCAGACGGGTTATCCGGTGATGTTCGACGCCACCCACTCGGTGCAGCAGCCGGGCGGCCAGGGCACGACCTCCGGCGGTCAGCGTGAGTTCGCCCCGGTGCTGGCGCGCGCCGCCTGCGCGGTTGGCGTCTCCGCTGTCTTCATCGAAACCCACGAAGACCCCGATCATGCGCCTTCGGACGGCCCCAACATGATCTATATCGACAAGATGCAGGACCTGATCACCACACTGCGTGCGTTCGACGATCTGGCGAAGGGCAAATAAGTTATGGGGTGTGGGGTCCGTGACCCCACAAACCTTGCCTTGTTCCAAAGAAAAACCCGGTCCAAAAGACCGGGTTTTTCTTTGGAAGCAGAGAAGACTTGGGGCCACAGGCCCCAAACCCAATAACCTATTTTTTCTCCACAAATGCCTTAAACGCATCGGCATAATCCGGGTGCCAGCGCGACAGCGGCGGGCGGTTCTCGATCACATCGCCAATCGCCCAGGCCATGCGCTTCTCATCCAGCGCACGCGGCACATCATTATCCGGACACAGAATATAAAAGTCACCGCGCCCGACGCTCTCCAGCATGAAATCGATCGTCTCTTCCGAAGTCCACGCCCCCGCCGGCTTTTCCGTCTGGCCGCCCTGCGTCATCCCGGTCCAGACATAGCCGGGGATCAGCAGGTGCGCCGTCACCGCCGGGTTCGCACCATTGCGCAGTTCATGTTGCAACGCTTCGGTAAAGGCCTTCACACCGGCTTTCGAGACATTGTAAGCCGGATTGCCCGGCGGCGTGGTGATGCCCTGCTTGGAGCCGGTGTTTATGATCAAACCCGGCTTGCCGCTGGCCACCATGGCGGGGGCAAAGGCCTGGGTACCGTGAATGACTCCCCACAGATTGACATCGAGCACCCGCTGCCAGCTCTCACCTGTCAGCGCGGAACTGCCGCCACCGCTGATGGCGGCATTGTTCATCAGCACATCGATGTCCGGAAACTGACGCGCCAGATCGAACAGGGTGTCGCGATCGCTGATATCCGCCTCGATCGTCACCACACCATGCGGCACACTGGCCTCTGCGGCGATGGCGTCGCTGGCGGCCTTCAGGCGGTCCTGGCCCAGATCGACCAGATGGACCGCCAGCCCCAGTGTCGCCAAACGTTTGGCGGCCGCCAGACCAATGCCGGAGGCGCCGCCGGTGATCAGAGCCTTGTTGCCGGATTTGAGAGCAGGGTGTGTCATAGGGACTCCTTGGGTTCAGATGGCGAAATCGCGCGCAACGGTTTTGCTGGCGATCCACATGACGGCGATGGCGATCAGCCCGCCCAGCAGGGTGGCATAAACGCGTTGTTCCGCGCCGTGAAGCGCCGAGACATGCGCCACGTAAAGCAGCATGACGGCGGTAAAGCTCACGGCCAGCGAAAAGGCAGCATAGCGCGCCTTGATCAGGGCATAGGCACATCCCGCGCCAATCACGCACAACACGAGATCGAGCCAGCCGAGCGCCGGCAAAACAAAGGTCAGAGCGGTCGCTACCGCGCAGCCGGCGACATTACCGATCAACCGCTCAAAACCGCGCTGCCGGGTCAGCTGATATTTCGGTTTGAGCACGATCAAAGCGGTCATCGGTGCCCAATAGGCCTTGTCGAGGTGCAGACCGTAGGCCGCCAGCATGCCTAAGCAAACACTGGCGCCGGCCACCAGCCCATAGACGGTCAGGGTGCGGCGCGTGGCGGGAATGGGCACATTGCGCTGCGCCTTGGGGTGGCCACGCGGGATCAACCGGTCGAGTGCCAGAACACAGATCATCTGGAACGCGCCGCCCAGGGCGACAATACCGGCGCGGTGCAGGGCGGCATCGAGATCGCTGGCATAGTGGCTGGCCAGCAGAAGCGCGATGGTTGCTTGCAGCGACACCCACCAGATATCTTCGTCAATCAGGGCCAGGCAGGCGCAACCGGCAGCCGCAACAGTTACCAGTGGCAGATATATGAAAAAATGCCCGGCGGTCAGGGAACCCACCAGGGCGGCCGCGGTCATCAGCGCGGCGGCGCCCAGCATCGAACGCGTCTGGTGAAACCGGCGCAGACCGAACCCGACCGAGAACGCCGCGCCGGCGGCCATGGCGGCGGTCAGGGTGTCATGCGTCATCAGACCATACAGCAGACAAGCCGCCAGTCCGGGTACGCAGACCACAGCATGGTGCCAGTCAAACGGCTGGAAAAAGGAGGAGAACGTCTGAACGCGGTCTTTAAAGGACACGAAGGTGCCGCCTGCGCTATCAAGTTACGGGTCCAGGGTCTGTGACCCTGGTGGAGCGGGTGAAGGGAATCGAACCCTCGTATTCAGCTTGGGAAGCTGCTGCTCTACCATTGAGCTACACCCGCTAACCGTCAGGATTAATTGGTGTTTCCGGAATTTCCCGAAGCCAAAACCATGTCAGTTTACAGTCTGGTTTACATCGATGTTCGCCAGACGTTTCCCCAATGCCACAACGATGGCCGCGTCGTCAACGTACCGGCGGCGAATTTCTGCGACCTGCTCGACTTCCCATCCCATGACTTCGGCGATCTCGCGGTCGGTCAGTCGGGCGCCTGGAATCGTCATCAGTTTGGTCGCGAATGTGCCGCGCACATCGTGCAGCCGCTTCCACTTCTTTTTGCCCTCGTCATCTTCATAAGCGAGGTAATGGCGGCCATAGATCGGCTTGCCCTTGGCATCATGCCCGATAATCTCTCGCGCGTTGTTCCGGGTCGTTTGAATGCTGCTGTTAAGGCCGCTCACCGTCCAGCTGGTTCCGTGCATGGTCACAAGTACGGTGTCCACACCCGGCTTGCGTGTCCGCGTTCTGAGGTCAGCCAGCAGGTCTTCAAGACCAGGGATGATCGGCACGACCACGCGGCGGCGCTTCCCAGCACTTTTTTTCAGAGCGGTGATCTGGACCGCGAACTCGCCGATATCCGACCACCTGAGCGTCACCAAGTCCTGCCGGCGCAAACCGGTCATCGAAGCCAGGCGTATCGCGTCCCACACCGGCTGTTGCGCCGCCTCGGCAAAATGGTCGAAGTCTTCCTGTGTCCAGATCACCTCTGCGCGGTGGCCGCCCTGGTATATCGTCGGGATGTCGGCAGCGACGTTGATAGTGACCAAGCCGCGCAGGCGGCCGTATGCGAGAAGGCGATTCAAGCTGGCTATCCGCGTGTCAGCCGCACGGGGCGTGTCTTTCATTTCGTCGCGCCACTTGACCACCTGCGTCACCATGCGTGGGTCGCTCCAAAGACGCAGGGGCACATTCGCCCATCTATCGAGCACACGGTCCAGGGCGTCGCTCCAAAGCTTCTTCGTGCCCTTGGCGAGGCGTTCCCAATCGGGGTTCGCATCGGAGCGATATCCGGCCACCAATGAACGGATGTCGCCTTTGTTGATCGGTTTGGCAGTTTCATACGCGGCGGCTATGGCTTTGACGTCGTCTGGGGTCATGACGGGCCGTGCACCGCCCTCTTGCGTTCGAATGCGTGGGCCGCCGCGCCAGGCGTAAACGTACCAAGAGGCTGTTTGATCCGCCATTATCTTGCGAACGATATGGACGCCTTCTACCCCAGTTTTCCGCTTGCCAGCCATTCTTCAAATTCATCCTTAGGGGCGGTGGCGCCAACGGCCGCCTGATCCAGAACCTTTATGACCCCTGCGCGGGAAACTTCAACCCCGACCACAGTCAGGCCCAATTCGCGGGCCGTTTCGACCGCGCGCTTTACTGCGGCCTTGGTAGGGTAGTGGTCGGTGCGTTCAGCGTATTTGCGTTGTGCGGCCATCATTCCCCCTTTGCCTGTGCGGCGGCGCGGGTGTCCAGCAGATCATTCAGAAAAGCCAGCGCATAGCTATTGGCACTTTCAAGGCTTGCTTGAGATCGTTCCGCACTCATCGCCTTCAGGATTGTATTTCGAGCGTGCAAGGCAAGCTTCTTCGCCGCTTCCAGTTCATTGCGCAATTCTTCAATCTGCACCTCGGCAATGATTGCGCGGTTAGGTGTCCCATGGCGCGCGATCATCTGCTTGTGGCTGGCGTCATGGATTGCAAGAACCTGCTGGTCACTGAGGCGGTTGAGAAAGTCAGTGCCTTCCAGTTCATTGCGGAGGGCGTCACGTTCGGCGTTTGCTTTTTCAACAGCCTTCATACACCTATTGTAGTGCTGTTGCTGATTGGCGTGTAGAGCGTTTCGTTCCCCCTCCACAGCCGCTAGGCGAAGCTCAACGGCATCACGCGACTTAATGGTGTCTTTGAACATTTGCTCAAAATTCTCGCAACGTTCACGGATGGCGTTGATTGTTTCATTGGCCTCAATAAGCTTTTGGTTCATGACGGCGTTTAAGCCAGTAAAGCCGCCTGCTTCTTTCTCCGCCTCAAGCTTGGCGATGTGATCCGCTCGTGTTTCGGCTAGATCAAGAGCGGCGGTGATTTTGGCCACGTTAGGACGTAAGTCTGTCCATTCGTCTCTTCCGGCCAGCAGGAAAAAGGCTCCATTTGGCATCTCTTTCAAAGCCTCATGGGCTTCTGTTATAACTGGTGATGTGGGGGCGGTCATACTCCGATAATCCTTCTTATATCGCGCCGTGCATCTTCGTACCCTTTGTTATAGGTATTGATGTAGCGGTCTATTTGGAGCCAGGTATGCTCTTCCTCGCCATAATCGTATGAGAAAAAGTGGCCCTTAAACCAAATCTGACGAAAGTTCATAAAGTCGTTCGGCGGCTTGACCTCGAAATCTTTGCGAGAAACATGCGGCATTACTCGCCCCCATCGCTAGGTGAGGTGGGCAGAGGCTCAAATCGGCCGTCTTCAAACTCTTTGACCTGCCGGACCCAAATCGCACCGTCTTGCCCGCGGTAGATCACAACGTCATCATCGTCAGCGGCGAATTCCGTCGAACACTGCATTTTGCCGCGCCCAATTTCGGTATAGAGCGTTCCGCGCTTCTTGTGCATCCAATCAGGTACAGCGGCGGGGGCTGAACGGAGATAGAGGGCTTCAATATCATATTCCTCCAAATCCCACTTTCCAGGGTCCGCAAGGGGCTCGGACGCGAAGTAGGACCATGCCGCAGCACTGAGGCGATGACGCATACGCCACGCCACCGGCTCATTAGGTACAGCGGCAGGGGACCGGCCAAGAAATACAGGACTTATTGGAAAATCATGGCCAACATATTTTTCAATGTTGGAACGATTGAAATCAAGGAACTTCGTACCGCCCGGTGAGGTCTCGGCATAATACCCAATCGGCTCATCAGATTGTGCTGGTGGGGCGGGGAATGTGACGCTTGGGAATAGTTGAATGAACGCGTCCGTGACTGACTCCGTATAATCGCATCCCGCTTCCTTAAAATCAGGATCGGGGTCGTCAGGGTCGTAATTGGCATCAACCGCTTCGCAGCCCTCGATATACGCATTACGAATTAGATCGCGCACACCATCATATTGATGTTCGGACAGCGCCCAGCCTGTTTGTCCCTCATCCGTTATCGACAAATCGGGTTGATGATCATTTTCGTCGGTTTGTGAGCGGCAAAGCACTGCGGAAAGTTCGGCAATCTGTTTCGCAGGGACCATCAAAGACGTGTGCTTGGCATTGCCGTCACGAAGTTCGACCATGAAATCACTGCCGACCTGAAAGACGGCGAGGAACTTGACGTACTGTTCGCCGTCATTGCGTTCTGGTGCGGTGTAACCGAATATCTGTTTCATTGATCTGCCTCCAATAGTTTGGCCAGATTTGGGGCGCTCCGAATGAGGCGATGCAGGAATTTCGCTCGCTGCCCTCCCACGGTCAGTTCGGCAGGCTTATGACCACGCCATATCCGTTCGCCGGTTTCGCTGTCGTATTTCGGGCCACGGTCATCAATTCCGCCGCTAAAGTAGCGCATTCCCTGGTCAGGATTATCGAGCCATTTCAGGCCTTCGATGAGTTCGGAAACAGTCATGTCGCGGTCGCTCATTGGTCGCCTCCAGCACTTCCCTTTTCGGTCACTGGGGAGAGCCGTGTGCGGGCGGCGGATTCGAGGGCTGTGCGAGCGGATTCGATGGTCTCAAATGTTCCGAACGGCCCGAAGAAGCCATTTCCAAGCTCAAAATCCCAACCTGGATGCGCCGCGTCAGGCGAATGAACGTGCCCGATAGACACTTTGTTGAAAAGCAGAACGTTCGGGTCATCCTTGCCCCACTCCAGTTCAACCCCTGCATCTGTAACTGTTAGGCTCATTGAGGAGCCAGCTTCACGAATGGCGTCAAAGTAAGCCTGCATCACATCATCAGCGGTAAACGCGCCTTCTTCGCCCTCTGATCCATGGTCAAGCAAGTTGCCGCGCTTTTGAAGGTCAGCGACCATGGAGCGCCAAAGATCGTTCGTCGCACCTTGAGCACCGGTTGCGCCTTCGTCAAAACCTTCTTGCCAAGCCTCAGCTTTGATTTCGTCAACGTCCTTTTCAGTCAGCCACTCGCTGTCACCTGTTGGATTGTCGGGGCGGTTGTTCCAATCATCCGCAGCCCGTTCTTCAGTGTCGTAAGCTGATCTCGACATGTCGCAGACAGAGCAGTACGCAAACCAGTCACCGTGGCTTTTATCTACCTGAGCATTGCCGCCACAAAATGGGCATGGCTTCAGCGCTGTTTGCTTATTCATGGTTGGTTTTCCACTTCGGCAGGCAGTAAATTAAGATGCGGGAAAAGCAGGCGAAGGCTATCAGCGCGGCGGGGGCACGAAATATCCACGGCCATTCCATGCTGATTGTCTGGAGCAGGACAATGGCCGTGATGAAGCTGACCCACGGGCGCTGTGCGCGCATTTTAAGCCATAAAGATTTCATCGCGCCTCACCTCCCTTAAGGGCTTGGCGGCCTGCGTTGACAATTTCGTCCCATTTTTCAGGCTCCTTTGCAGCAGCCATGAGTTCGAGCAATACGGCCATAAATTCCGCTGGCTCAATCTGAGATGCCTCGATGCCCATTATTCCGGCAAGTGTGCCAGAGGCGTTTCCGTATGCTGAAAACAGGCCCGATATTGAAACGGCAAGCATTTGATCGTGCGTCTCGCAGAGCTGCATGACACTGCGGATTGCGTCGCCTGTTCGTTCGCGACAAAGCCTCGAAAGATCGAGTGTGACTGATGTGTTTTCCATCACCCCATCCCCTTTGCACGAGAGATTTCAGGCGGCCTGATCGCGTTCAGAACCTTGCGAACAAGCATGGCGTTTTCAACAGCCTCATCGGTGCCGTTACCGATAGCTTCGACCTCCAGATATGCCAGAGCGTGTTGTGCACCTTCCCAGTCTGAACGCGTAACCAGTTCCTTATTGATGTCTGGAGCGGGACGGGTGTAGATAGGCTCCGACATTGCGACGGTCCTGCGGTGAAAAACACGAATGTCCTTCGCGTCGATGCTGCCATGCCGTTGCATATCCAAAAGAGTTTGCAAGGTTCCCGGTGCCACGAAAGCCACAGGAACCGCCTCCTGCGGAGCGGGTCCGTCATTGACGACCCGCAATAAATGTTCAGCGAAGACTTTCGCGCTTTCTTGTGGATCGCCCTCAAACTCGTACTGAGAGCCATTCCATTTGAGCTTGCCGAAACCCTGGATCACATAATTAGGGGTTGGGTTAGCAAGGCTGGCCGTAAAGCCAGCGGTAAGGCTTGTGTCAGTCATTGGGTTGCTCCACCCGCTTGAATTCGACAATCCAAACCCAAGGGTTGGAAGCCCACGGGAACTTTAACCCATTGATCGAGTCCCAAAGACGCTCCCAAACATCATGCTCATTCATGATTGATGAGCCGGGCGGCATACCAATATTCACCGCGTCTTCGCGCCATTCGAGCCACTCGTCGGTGATTGCGCCCTCCGCATAAATATCATCTTTGGATATGTCGTTGAGGCGTTCGACGCGAACGTCGGTGATTTCAAGCGTGATGCGGCTAGCCCAGCGAGGCATGTGAATTGATGGCTTCCAGCGAATTTCCGCGACTTCATCTGGCGTGAAATCGTACCAGTCGCGGTCAAAGGCAGACGCGCGATAATAAGCTTCATTTGGCGCAAGGCCTCCAGTAGAGAAGGCTTCCCGCACCCAAAGACGATCGCCAACCTTCCCGTATGGGCACTTCACATCAATCCAACCTTCTTGCCATGCCGCGTTCATGGTCTCAGAGTCGAACTCGTCAGCGCGCGGTCCTGGTGCAGGCTTGATAACACGGCGCGTCATCTTCTTGCGACCATCAAGGATCGCGCGGACCATAGGCGCGCTGAAAAGAATGGGGCGCTCAGCCATTGGAGGCCACCTTCTTCATAAAACGGCCATTGGAGTGGCGGATGCTGACTTGTGCGCGGAGGGCAGACAGTTCAGCGTCCTTGTCCGCAATATCGCGCTCGTGATCGTGGCGCATGTTTTCGTGACAGCGGTTCCAGCCGGTATTCCAAACGCTGGACCAGAGGGCGGGAAAGACGGCCTTCAGGGCATGGTTGCGGTCAAGGCTGTTCTTTCCGAATAGAACGGTCCAGCAGTTGCGAAAATACGGTAGGATGATCATGTCTCTGTTCCTGTGATAGAGCCAAATCGGGCGGCGCTTATTGGGCAACCGCCCGCCCTTGGCTGGTTAATCTTCGTCGGCTTCAAACTTGTCGAAATCGATGCGCCAGTCCGCGATCACGCCGTCAGCGCCGATATCCATGATGATGTAATCGCCGTAGCCGTTGTCCTTCGGGCTGAGCATCTTCGGGACGTAGCCGTCGTGTTCCGCAACCACGTTCTTGTCGGCATCCAGGAGGGCATACAGGCCGGCGTCACAGACCTTGTAGTGAACCGACGCCGTGATGCCTTCGGGCCAGTCAACGATCTTTCCAGATTCGATGTCGATTAGCGGCTTCCAGGCATCGCCCGCGGCAAACGGGATAGTGGGTTTCGACTCGTCATCTTCTTTGCCATTGACGGTGGCGTCTTCCCAATAGCGGACACCGGCATCGACGCGCAGGAACTTGACTTCCTGCTCGACCTTTTTCGTTATGGTGATTGTTGGCATTGTCTCTCTCCTAGCTTTCACGGCGGACAAACCCGCCTCCAATTTTGGCCTTCCAGCCTGACGCTTTTGTCCCCGGCATCGGCCTGAACTGAGCCTTGCGAATGCCGCGATCCTTGCGGCCCTTCCGGTCGGCTTCCTGCGTCACCCGGCCCTCTTCGGCAGACTTGCCTTTGTGGCACGGCAGGCAGATGATCCGGCCATTGCCGACCTCGGCCTTGCCGCCTTCCCAACAAGGCTTAATGTGGTCGACGTCGTACTGACCGCGCTTGATCATGGCTTGGCAGACCTCGCAGTACGGCCAGCCGAAGCGCTGCATGTTGCGCTTGAGGATCTCGTCCTTCTGGCGGGAGGTGAATTCGTCTCTGGCCATCACTTCACCGCCTCGACCTTCTCAATCCCAGCTTGCCAGACACGTCCGTCCATAAGGATGCCGGTGATGACATTCTTCGCGGTCACATAGGCTTCGTCAAAGTCGCGGGCCGATATTTCGATGGTGGGGTTCTTGAGGTTTTGATTGCCTGAATGCCAACTCTCGACTTCGCGCTTTACCGAATGGTAGGTCCAGACATAGAAGCGGATGGAGAACTTGTTCATCATGCCGCTCCCGTAGCTTTGGCTATGGCGGCGCGCAGAACGGCCACAGGGTCGCAGTCGCGCCAGTCGCCATCCATTCCGCCGGTAAGATGTCCAATGGCGACCTGGCAGGCGTCGAGTAATTCGGGAGCGGCGCTGAACAGATGTGCATTCGCCACCTTCTCGGTGCCAGCTCCCCACAATGAGGCGATTTTTCGCTCATTGGCATCGGTCAGGTAGACATGGCCAGACGTTGACCCGTCTTGGATGAAGCCTGTGAACGATAGTGGCCCTGGAGTGTGCTTCACTTCCATCACGCCGCCTCCCGCTGATCGTCAGACAGCTTGACGCGGAGGTCGGGCGACAGCCAGTTCCACAAACCGCAAGCCTTCCAGAACGCGACGGCCTTAGCGAAAAACTGGTTGAACCCCGTCTGGTCCAGCTTGTCGAATGCGATGCTGTCGGGGAACGCCATGTATTCGCCGCTCGGAAGCTGGCAGATGCTCACCAGCCCGACCTTGATCTTCGTGGCGCTGTGAATGTCGGATTCCGTGCCGTTGGCACCGGACTTGACCATCGACCGTAGGCACTGAAAGTAAAGCCGGTGATGCGGTAGGCTGCGCTTGCGAGTGACCTTCACCATCAGGGCGCTGTTTTCCGGAAGGGTGCGCAGGTCGTCCTCGGCAAGAGCGTCCCACGCCTTGAGGACACTCCCGTCACGCTTCATGAGAATGTCGCTCATCAGACCGGCACCCTGTCTTCATGGATGGTGATGCCGGGGATGCCGGAGCGCTTGCCAGCCTTAATGTCGGCGTTGGCAAACTGGAGAACCATCGCCTCAAGCGCGGCCTGATATTCCGGTAACCTATCTTCGCGATAGTGCTTGAGCGCCTCGATGCGGTCCGTCACTTCGGCGCGGAATACGCTCCGCAGGCCAATGGCACGCGCGCCACCCGTTTCGACCTGTGCCCGCTGGCGGTTGGCTACCCCGAGTTCAATGGCGGCCTCTCGGGCTTTGTCCATTTCCGCAATGGCGGCATCGCGCTCATCGATGTCATCGCTGATATGGGTGTGGGATATTGCCTCTTCGGCAATGCGGCGTTGTTCCGCCTCGATGGCTGCAAGACGCTGACGTTCGGCCTGTTGCTCACGCTCGACTTTGACCATCCACTTGCCGATGGCGTTTTTGAGTGCCGTCTCCATGCGCACAGCTATGCCGACAACCTTCTTGGTATTGCCGATCAGGGTGTTGAAACGTTCTTGCACTTCGTTGGCTGCCGTATCGTGGGGCAGCTTTTCTGCTTTGCGGGCCTCGTCGGCCTCGGATGAAGCCTTGCGCACCATGTCCAGCAGGCGGCCGAGTTCGTTCGCTTGTTCCTGGCTGGTGACTTCAGCGCCATCGAGCCAGTTTCCCGCTTCGATGCGTAGGTCTTCCAACTTGGCTTTGACCGCCTCGAAGGGCGTCAATTCTGGCGCGCCGTTATGGCCTTCGACAGCCTCCGCGACAGTCGCGGCGGATTCGGCTGCCTCACGTTCGGCGTCGAGCTTATCACGCTGAGCAGATAGGGCCGCGATGACGGGGGCCATATCGTCACGGCCCTCGCGCTCAAGTTTGGCGATGGCGTTGACGATGTGTGGGTAGGCCATACTGGTGATGAGCATGGCGCCCTTAGATGACATGTAGTGCGTCGGAATGGTTTGTGCGGTGTCGGCCATGATTAAGCCACCTCATCGAATTGTTGGGATTGAGCGACGGCATCTTTGATCCGCGCCAGATGATCGTTGTAGATATCGGCCAGCTTAGGCAGATCGCCGGGGAACACCTTGGGCTGGTAGTATTTCATGCCATTGTCGAGGCGCTCGATGGTCACGCACTTTGAGAAATTGGCAGATACTTCAGCGAAGATATCGGCGGCCTCGGGTGCGGGCTGTTGCTTGGCGGGCGCCTTTTGCTCCGCCTTTTGCTCCGCCTTTTGCTCCGCCTCTTTCGTCGGAGTGGGCGCAGGCTCATCATCGGCATGGAGGTCGCCCTTGTGCCAAAGATCCAGAGCCGCACCAAACCGCATGGCCGCATTGCGCAATGCGTCACCGATCACTTCCTTGATGGCGTCCCCGCCCTGCTTGCCCTCTGCGTGGCCGTAGCCGAGGCGGGTGTGGCCGCATATAGTCAGCTTGATCCACATGCCTTTGTTGGCGTCGAGCGAAGGCGTGCCGTCAGCCAGCAGGGCAACCGGCTCCCAATTCCAGCACGGGTCTACGTCCAACAGGCGATCAGTTATGGCGGCGTGGCCCACGTAGTCGAGGTGCTGCACGTCCTTGTGGTGCCAGCCACCGCATTGAGTGCACCGGATGCCGATCTTGTAATCTGCCTTTAGGGCGTCGGTCTGCGCCTTCGTGGGAACAGGCTTCTTACTGATCTGGTTCGGAAGGAATGGCGCGCGGAGCAGCTTCAGCTTTTCCGGGGAGATGTTGCAGTCGGACATTATTGAACTCCCATGATGATGAATGCGCCGGCAATCAGAGCGATGGCGGCAGCGGTTGCGATGTAGGGCCAGCGAGAGCGGGGCTTGGCGCGGAACTCCAGCGGGCAGTCGAAGGGATATTGCGGGGTCATGCTCGCAGCCCTTGCCGAACCTCGGACCAGGCGGCGCGCAGATCACGCAGCTTGTCGCGATAACCCGCAGCCTTGATCACGTCCTTGGCCTGCGCATGGAGCGCGGCGGCCCGTTCATAGGTCTGAGCCAGCTGGAACGCCTCATCTAGCGTAATGGCCTCATCACCCATGTCTGTGCGGTGAATGATGCCGCCAGCGATGGCCCGGAAGTGCGGCGGACGAACCGCCACAAACCGAGGGTGCATGCCGATGGGGGTGATGATGCAGAGGGACATCAGGCCACCGCCTCGGTAGTTTTGACCGGATCACCCCAGATGTCACACTCGTAAACCGGGGCGCAGCACCCTTTGGCCTTGACCTTGGCTGGGTATGAACCGGTGGGGTGCGTCACGATATCTTCGAGGCGCACAGGGCAAGCGACATACTTTTCGGGGTTCGTGACGAACTGATGGGTATGTCGGGGCGTAGGGCTGAAATACAGCGCACCAGGGCCGCACTCCGGTTCGGCACGGAACTTGTCAACCGATGGCGTCAGGCCGGGTGTGTAGTCGCCGCCCCAGTGGGATTTGAACTGCGCATCGACCGCCTTGTACAGGATGGCCACACCATCAACGACGCGGGCACCGTAATAGTCGCACCAGTCCTGCGGCGTCTCTTTCTTGATTTCGACGGAGTGGCCGCCAGTGACTGTCACGTCGCCTTCATAGTGCACGGCGACGTTAGGGCCGGCGTTGAACGAGATAGACATGCGGGCGGTGACGCGGAGCATCGAATAGCCGAAGGCTTCGATGCTCGGTGCTGAGGCCCCCCACGTCACGATGCTCGGTGCTGAGGCCCCCCACGTCTCGATGCGCGGTGCTGAGGTCTCCCGCGTCTCGATGCGCGGTGCTGAGGTCTCCCGCGTCTCGATGCTCGGTGCTGAGGCCCCCCACGTCACGATGCTCGGTGCTGAGGCCCCCCACGTCTCGATGCGCGGTGCTGAGGTCTCCCGCGTCTCGATGCGCGGTGCTGAGGTCTCCCG
>NZ_JASGFK010000004.1:0-247423 GCF_047605585.1 Asticcacaulis sp. | reverse complement strand
TAAGCGGTGATGGGGCCTTAAGCGGTGATGGGGCCTTAAGCGGTGATGGGGCCTTAAGCGGTGATGGGGCCTTCGAGGTCGAACACCGTCTCCCCCGGCTGGACATAGTCCATGATCAGATGAATGCGTGCCTCAGTGCCATCATTGCGGACGGCGTGAGTACGGCGATTGTTGATTTCCCACATCTCGCCTTCCGGCATGTGGAATTTCAGCCGGCCCACCATGAACAGACTGTCCGGATTGGTGATGATCGGCACATGAATGCGATGACAGCGCTTCAGCGACTCGCCCTCGTCGATATGCGGCTTGATTTCGGTATCGGCCGGCAGACGCGCCAGCAGAACGCGGATGAAATAGCCCGCCCCGTGCGCTTCGGCGACACGGCGCTGGCGCAGGGTTTGAAGATAGACGCCGCGAATATGGTCCATGAAGGGCCGGATCAGCGGTTCCAGCGGCGCAAAGGCCGGTTGGGTGGTCGGGTCTGTGTGGCGAAAATCGGCGTCGGCAATCAGCTTCAGGGATTGGGTGCTGGCGTGCGCCGGATAGATCTTCTGGCGGCTGTCATCGCCATACCAGACGCTGTCATCGAAGCCGGCAACCACCGTCTTCAATGCGCTGATATCGAATGTACCCAGCTTCTGGGCGTCCTGCGCGAAATTCATAAGCCTGAACTATAATAGCCGATGACCGGAGCCTAGCCTCAAGCCGAGACCAATGTCCACAGTTATCATGACCTATTTTCCATCCGTGTCCTGAAAGCTATAACCGTAGGTCTCGATCACCGGCCGGTCCCTGCACGCCACCAGATCGCGCAGCTCGGGCGAATAATAATCCCCATAACGCCCCCGTTCGCTTACATTCAGCCTCGGCGTGGTATCGAGAAAGGCCTTCATGCGCGCCTGTTCCACAATCGTGCCGCCGAGCGTCAGGCCATAAAGCTGTTCGCGCAAGGATTCCATGCGCAGCACCTGCGGCGCCTCGGCCCCAGCATAGAGCCGGTCATGCAGGAAGGTGTAAAAGCCCTTGCCCGATCCGCGCAGGCTTTCGATACATTGACGGCGCAGGTTCAGGCCGTGATTGACAAAATGGTCCGGGAAAATCGCCGCCAGCCGGTCGATCCGGGCGTCATCATCGACCAGGCCGACCAGATTGCGCACCGTACCTTCAAAACCCAGCGCGCCGTCCTCGCTGCAAATGCGGAACAGCGGGTTCGGATTTTCCTGGCCCTGCTGGAAATGGTACCATGAGACATAATAGTCCCAGGGATTGCGCACCGTCCCCAGCACCGGCAGGCCGCGAAAAGCCGCCGGCACCTCGCTATAGGGCAGATGATAGCCGACCCGCCGCGCCGAACGCAGGCATTTCATCAGCAGGGCATTGAGGAAGGTGCCGCCGGATTTATGCAGATGCAGGCAAACTAGGCTGTCGGAAATGATCATGACCTTTTGCATGGCACAGATCCGGGCATTTGACCACAGGGTCTATTTCGGGGAAGTCGCCGTGCCGGCCAGTATGCCACCGTCGATATTGAATTCCGAACCCGTAATATAGGTCGCCTCGTCCGAGGCCAGCAGGATGGCCACCGCCGCCACCTCGTCCGGCCGGCCGAAGCGGTGCAGCGGCATATTGGCCAGCAGACGCTTTTCGTCCTCAGCGCCATCGATCATGGCGTCCCACATCGGCGTGCGGATCGAGGCCGGATAAAGCGAATTGCAGCGGATGCCGAGGTTCTGCTCGGCGCAATAGAGCGCGACGGTCTTGCTGTGATTGCGGATCGCCGCCTTGCTGGCGGCATAGGCGGCCGTCTTCGGCACCCCCACCAGGCCGGATCGCGACGACATATTGATGATCGAGCCGCCCCGTCCGGTGGCGCGCATGGCCTGGATGGCATGCTTGCAACCAAGGAACACGCTGTCGAGATTGATCCGCATCACCTGATGCCAGTCATCGAGGCGGGTATGCTCCGGATCATGCGGATGCCCGCCTTCAGTGCCGGTAATACCGGCATTGTTGACCAGCACGTCCAGCCCGCCATGCGCCGCCACAATGGCGCCCATGGCCGCCGCCCACTGTGCCTCATCCGTGGCGTCATGGCGCAGGAAGCGCGCATTAGGCCCTAATGCCGCTGCCCGCGCCGCGCCGGTTTCGGCATTGATATCGCCGATGACGACGAAAGCGCCCTCTGCCACAAAGGCCTCAGCGATGGCCGCCCCAATTCCGCTGGCGGCGCCGGTGATGAAGGCGGTTTTGCCGGATAGTCTGTTCATAAGAAAATACCCTGTCCGTTTCCAGACAGGGTATGCAATTTTTCAACGGCTGACACTGATTAATTTAGGCGTTAAATCAGCGCCTTGACCGCCGCCAGACCTTCATCGGCCTTGGAATCGTCCGGCGCACCGCCTTGGGCGAAGTCCGGCTTGCCGCCGGCGCCCTGGCCGCCCATGGCGATCACCGCCGCCTTGGCCAGCTCGGCGGCATTGTACTTGCCCGTCAGGTCCGGCGTCACCGCCACGGTAACGGCCGCCTTGCCATCCAGCTTGCCGACCAGTGCCACAATGCCGCTGCCGACCGACTTCTTGAAGTCCTCGGCCAGCGGACGCAGATCCTTGCCGCCAACGCCTTCCAGCACACGGGCAATGACCTTGGTGCCATTGATCTCTTCCGGTCCGGAGGCCGCCCCACCGCCACCAACGGCGAGCGCACGCTTGGCCTCGGAGAGTTCCTTCTCCAGACGCTTGCGCTCGGCGATCAGGGCCTCGACGCGGGCTTCAACCTGCGCCACCGGCACCTTGAACTGATCGGCCAGCGATTGCGCCACACCGGCCTGGCCGAGCAGGTACTGACGCGCCGCCTCACCGGTAAAGGCTTCGATACGACGGATACCCGCCGCCACACCACCTTCGGAAATGATCTTGAACAGGGCAATATCGCCGGTGCGCGAAACGTGGGTGCCGCCGCACAGTTCGACAGAGTAATTGCCATCGCCTTCCAGCGCATGACCAAGCGCCAGAACGCGCACTTCCTCGCCGTACTTCTCGCCGAACAGCGCCACGGCGCCGGCCTCGATCGCCTTTTCCGGCGACATCAGCTGTGTGGAGGCGGCTTCGTTCTGCAGGATCACCGCATTGACCTCGCCTTCGATGCGCGCGATCTCGTCATCCGTCAGCGGGCCGCCGTGGCTGAAATCGAAACGCATGCGGTCGGCATCGACCAGTTGCCCCTTCTGCGCCACATGCGGCCCCAGCACGTGCTTGAGCGCGGCATGCAGCAGGTGCGCAGCCGAGTGGTTGGAGCGCGTGGTATGGCGCTTTTCGGCATCAACCTTCAGTTCCACCTTGTCGCCGATCTTCAGCGCGCCTTCGGTAATTTCCAGCTGGTGGACGATCAGATCGCCGGCCTGGCGATAGGCGTCCTTGATGAGGCCCTTGCCATGCAGCAGTTCGGCCGTGCCGGTATCGCCGGCCTGACCGCCGCCTTCCGGATAGAAGGGGGTCTTCTCGAAAACGACTTCGACCATATCGCCGGCCAGGGCTTCCTTGACCTGCGCGCCGTCCAGCACCAGGGCCTGCACGTGGGCCTGCGCTTCGAGATGGTCGTAGCCGACAAATTCCGAGGCGCCGACCGCGTCCTTGATAGCAAACCATTCGGAGGCCTGGGCCTTTTCACCCGAACCGGTCCAGTTTTCACGACCGCGCGCCTTCTGGGCCTCCATGGCCTGCTCGAAACCATCGAGATTGACGCTCAGGCCCTTGGCGCGCACGGCGTCCTGGGTCAGGTCGAGCGGGAAACCATAGGTGTCGTACAGCTTGAAGGCGGTCTCGCCGCTCAGCATGTCGCCTTCCTTGAGGTCGCGCGTCGCGTCGTCCAACAGGGTCATGCCGCGGCCGAGCGTGCGGCGGAAGCGTTCTTCCTCCTGACGCAGGGTCTCGACAATAGTGGCCTCGGCACGCTTCAGTTCACCGAAGTGGCCGCCCATTTCGCTGACCAGGGTCGGCGCCAGCTTGTGCAGCAGTGGCTCCTGCGCACCGAGCAGATAGGCATGGCGCATGGCGCGGCGCATGATACGGCGCAGCACATAGCCGCGGCCTTCGTTCGACGGCGTGACGCCGTCGGCGATCAGGAAGGAGGACGAGCGCAGGTGATCGGCAATGACGCGGTGCGACGGCAGGCTGTCCCCCTCGGCCTTGACGCCGGTGGCGGCTTCCGAAGCGCCGATCAGGGTCTTGAACAGATCGATATCATAGTTGTTATGCACGCCCTGCAACACGGCGGCGACGCGTTCCAGACCCATGCCGGTATCGATCGACGGCTTCGGCAGGCTGACCCGCGTACCATCGGCCGACTGGTCGAACTGCATGAAGACGAGATTCCAGATTTCGACGAAACGATCGCCGTCCTCTTCCGGTGTACCCGGAGGACCGCCCCAGATATGATCGCCATGATCATAGAAGATTTCGGTGCAGGGGCCGCACGGACCGGTGTCGCCCATCGACCAGAAATTGTCCGAACCGGCGATGCGGGCGATCTTCGATTCCGGCAGGCCGGCGATCTTCTTCCACAGGTCGAAGGCTTCATCGTCATCGATATAGACCGTCGCCATCAGGCGGTTCTTATCGATGCCATAGTCCTCGGTGATCAGCTTCCAGGCAAATTCAATCGCCTCGGCCTTGAAATAGTTGCCGAAGGAGAAGTTACCGAGCATTTCGAAGAAGGTATGGTGGCGCGCCGTATAGCCGACATTATCGAGGTCGTTATGCTTGCCGCCGGCACGCACGCATTTCTGCGAAGTCGTCGCGCGATTGTAAGGCCGCGTTTCCGCGCCGGTGAAGACGTTCTTGAATTGCACCATGCCGGCATTGGTGAACATCAGGGTCGGATCGTTATGCGGCACGAGCGACGAGGACGAAACGACCTCATGCCCCTGCTTGGCAAAGTAATCGAGGAAGGTCTGACGTATCTGATTTAAGGACGGCATGAGGGTCTTCGGTTCTTGAAAATAAAGACCGCTATATAGAGGGGGTTACACACAAGCGCAAAGACCTTTGCGCAGGCAGGGCTATCTTTTTGTAATGAGCGCAACAAAAAAGACGCCCCTTGCGGGACGCCTTCTTCGTCAGCAATGCGAAAGCATGGGTTTGGTTCGCATCACCAGAACACTACAGCGATTCATCACCTTCATTGGCGTCCGGCTCCGGTGCGCCCAGCATCTCCTCGGAGATGGCGGCGGTTTTCTTGCGGATACCGTTTTCGATCTCCTTCGCCATATCCGGATTGGCCTTGAGGAAATCACGGGCATTATCGCGGCCCTGACCGATACGGGTCGAATTGTACGAGTACCAGGAGCCCGACTTCTCGACGATCCCGCCCTTGACGCCCAGGTCGATGATCTCGCCGATCTTGGAGATGCCCTCACCGAACAGGATATCGAACTCGACCTCGCGGAACGGCGGCGCGATCTTGTTCTTGACCACCTTCACCTTGACGCTGTTGCCGATGTTTTCGTCACGCACCTTGATGGCGCCGGTGCGGCGGATATCGAGGCGGACCGAGGCATAGAATTTCAGCGCGTTACCGCCGGTCGTCGTTTCGGGCGAACCGTACATGACGCCGATCTTCATGCGGATCTGGTTGATGAAGATGACGATGCACTTGGATTTCGAGATCGAGCCGGTCAGCTTGCGCAGGGCCTGCGACATCAGACGGGCCTGCAGACCGGGCAGGCTGTCACCCATGTCACCTTCGATTTCGGCGCGCGGCGTCAGCGCCGCCACCGAGTCGACGACCACGATATCGACGGCGCCGGAACGCACCAGGGTATCGGTGATTTCAAGCGCCTGCTCGCCGTTATCCGGCTGGGAAACCAGCAGGTCGTCGAGATTGACGCCCAGCTTGTGGGCATAGGTCGGATCGAGCGCGTGTTCGGCGTCGACAAAGGCCGCCGTGCCGCCCTGCTTCTGGATTTCCGCTACGGTGTGCAGGGCCAGCGTCGTCTTACCCGACGATTCCGGTCCGTAGATTTCAATGACACGGCCCTTCGGCAGACCACCGATGCCGAGCGCCATATCCAGGCCCAGCGAACCCGTGGAGATGGATTCAATCTCCTGCACCTTGCCATTGGAGCCCAGCTTCATCACCGAGCCCTTGCCGAATGCGCGATCGATCTGCGCCAGCGCCGCTTCCAGAGCGCGCTGCTTTTCACCTTCGTTCTTGCCTACCAATTTCAATACCGCTTGAGATGACATAACCAAACCCTCCTATGTCACGATTCCCCGCCCGCGGGGTCTGTTTTCATCGTCGTGAGGATTTATACGTACCTCATTTGTTCCATGTTCGCAATATGTTCTCGGCGCGAATTGAGAAAATTTTTAGAATATTTAATTTATTCAAAATCTTACATGTCCTCTACGCGCGCAGGCCTTCAAGGAACGCCGCATGGGTCGGCAGGGTCTGCGCCGCCCGATCGATCGTCGCCCGTAAGGCATCAAACTCAGCATCGGCGCGCACCGGATCGACAATATCGGCCACCGGATCATAGCCCTGCGGCACGATGTTCTGCCCCAGCATTACCGCCAGCCAGCTGGTCGGCTGGAACAGTTCGCCCGGCGTAAGGACGATGCGCGACGCGGCGCGGAAGTGATCCAGCCTATAGGTCAGGCTGTCCGGCACCGCCATATGGCGGCAATAACGCCAGAATTCAGAATCCTCTCGCTCGGTCGCCTTGTAATGCAGGATGATGAAATCGCGTATACCCTCATACTGCGTGGCCATGGCGCGGTTATATTGCTCGCTCAATAGCGGGTTGAAGTCCGGTTCAGGCCAGTAGTCGAGCAATTTCACCAGGCCGGACTGGATCAGGTGAATACTGGTCGATTCCAGCGGCTCCAGAAAACCACCCGATAATCCGATCGCCACCACATTGCGGTTCCAGCTCAAACGCCGCCGGCCGGTTTTGAAGCGCAGGAACTTCGGCTCAGCCAAGGGCGGGCTATCGAGCGTCCGGATCAGGATATCCGCCGCCACGTCATCCGCCATAAAACCCGATGAGAACACATGACCGTTACCCGTGCGGTGCTGGAGCGGGATGCGCCATTGCCACCCCGCCGAATGCGCGGTGGAACGCGTATAGGGTGTCAGCGGCTCCACCCGCTCACTGGGAACGAACGTCGCCCGGTCACAGGGCAGAAAATGGCTCCAGTCGTCATAGCCGCTGTTCAGTGTCTTTTCGATCAGCAGCCCCGAAAGTCCGGAACAGTCGATGAAGAAATCCCCGCGTACCTCGCGTCCATCCGCCAGGGTCAGGCTTTCGATGAAGCCGCTCTCCGGGTTTTGCCCTACACGGGTGATTTTGCCCTCGATCCGCCGCACGCCATTGGCCTCGGCGTGACGACGCAGGAAGGCGGCATAGAGGCTGGCGTCAAAATGATAGGCATAGCTGAGATGCGACAAGACGGAACCGTCGCGCGGTGGGGTGCGAAAGCGATTCAGCTTCGCCGCCACGCAGTTGATGGCGTAATCCTCAAAACTTTCGACATGCCCGGCCAGGCGCCGCCGGGCCAGGAAATGCTCGAAACCGGTACGGCCGAGCGGTTCGCCTATAGGGCCGAACGGGTGGAAATAGCGCGTGCCGTCGCGCCCCCAGTTTACGAACTCGATCCCCAGCTTGAAACTGGCCTGGGTCTGGCGGATGAAATCACGCTCATTGATATCGAGCAGGCGGTTGAAGCGCTTGATCGCCGGAATGGTGGCCTCGCCCACACCGATCGTGCCGATATCCTCGGATTCGACCAGGGTGAAATCGGCCAGACGACCGCGGCCGATATGGGCCAGCAGCGCCGCTGACATCCAGCCCGCCGTGCCGCCCCCGACAATCACCACACGGAGCCGCTTTCCAGCGCCCGAAACACCCTGATCTCTCATTCTTCACCCACGAGGTCCGGCTGCGGCGGTAAATCATGCAGACGGCCCCGCCCCGTTGGGAATCCCGGGCCCTTACGTCAAACCGCCGTTCCAGACGCAGACCCGGCCCTGAGTGAAATCTATTTCAAAGACGACATCAATACCAATGTTACATAACGGCAGTTTTTCATGTGGATTTGTCATGACCTCTTCGAGAGGGCCTCGCGCGCACCGCCGGTCTCTCCGCTTCGAGAAGACGCGCTATACCGGCGCCAATGTGGAAAAGGTCTTCGAATAAAAAAACGGCGGAACCAGGGTTCCGCCGTTGTCACTCTTAGATCAGGCCCGCGTCCGTATAGACCTGCTCCAGCACCGCCAGCGGGACGGCGCCGCACAGAAGCCCGGTGTCGTGGAACTTTTTGATGTCGAACGCCGCCCCGGCCTTGGCGGTGGCCGCCGCGCGCAGCTTCAGCCACTGGATCTTGCCGACCATGTAGCCCAGGGCCTGGCCGGGCCAGACGCAATAGCGCTCGATCTCGGTTTCGTTGGAATCGCCGAGATTGGTCATCATGAAGGCCATGGCCTGCTCGCGCGTCCACTTCTTGTGGTGCATACCGGTATCGACCACCAGGCGGCAGGCGCGGAACAGGGCGTCGCTCAGGTAACCGATATGGCCGAAGGGATCGGTCGCATACATACCCATGTCGGTGCCAGCCAGTTGCTCGGCATAGAGCGCCCAGCCCTCGATATAGGCGTTGAAACCCGAAATCTTGCGCAGTTCCGGCAGGTTCTTGTTTTCCTGCTGGATGGAGATCTGCAGGTGGTGGCCGGGAATCGCCTCGTGATAGGTCAGGGTCGGCAGGGTCCAGCTCGGCACTTCCTTGGTGTCGCGCAGGTTGATATAGTAGGCGCCCGGACGCTTGCCGTCGAGCGAAGCGCCGTTGTAGTAACCGCCCGGCGCGCCCAGCTCGGTCGCCTTGGGCACACGCTTCACCACCACCTTCGATTTCGGCAGGGTGCCGAAGAACTGCGGCAGCTTGCTGAAGACGACCTCAACCTGCTTGTTCAGGTCGGCTAGCAGCTTGTCCTTGCCGGCATCGGTGTTTTCGTACCAGAACTTCGGGTCCTTGTGCATGGCGGCCAGGCGTTCGCCGGTCGTGCCCTTGGTCATGCCCTGCGCCTTCATGATGGTGTCCATCTCGGCGGAGATTTCCTTGACCTTGTCGAGCCCGATCTGGTGGATTTCATCGGGCGACATCGTGGTCGAGGTATTGGCCTTGACGCCGAAGGCATAGCGCGCGTCGCCGTTCGGAATGTGCCAGACGCCGGCATCGTGCGTCGCCTTGGGCAGGGCTGTCTTCAGCGCGTCGATCTGGCGGCCGAGCGCCGGCAGGACCGCGTCCTGATAGGCCTTGGTGGCCGGGGTAGACCAGTCGCCGGCGATGGCCTTGTCCTTGGTGCGGCTGACGATCGACTGCACCAGGGGCGAGACATCGGCCTTGGTCCCTGCCTGGGTTTCCATCTGGCGGATCGCCTTCTGCAGGGCGAAGTCGGGTGGCACGATGCCGTCGGCGATACTGGCATTGAAGCGCGCCGTTTCCTGATCGAGCAGCTGGGCATACTGGTTCAGGCGGCTGACATAGGCGTCGGCGTCATCCTTGGTCTCGATGCTATGCTGGCTGTCGAGGAAGTCCGGCACTGATTGATAGCTGCCGGTCAGCTGCGTGATCGGGTACGGTCCCCAATAGGTGCCGCCATCGCCGAACTTGAAGCTCTTGTAGCCTTCAAGCGTCGTTTCGGTATCCCAAAGCACGGTATCGTAGTTGATGCGGTCCATGCCGGTCAGAGTCTTGCGGTCGATGGCCTTCAGCGCCGTCGCCGATTTCTCGTAATAGGCGGTCAGGCGTGCGCGTTCTTCCGGCGTGGCCGGATCGAGCTTCGATTTCAGCCCGGCCAGCTTGTCCTTGTCCAGCCCCAGCGAGGTGGCCAGCATCGGCGAATTGGCCACGGTCTCATCATACATCGACTGGAAGACGGCGTTGAGATCGGCCGCCTTGGCCGCCGGCTTCGAACAGGCCGAAACGGCCACGGCCGTGAGCGCGGAAGCGCCGGCCAGCAGATTACGACGATTGATCATGGAACTATCCCTTTTCATCAGATCAGGCCTGCGGCCTTATAAACATCATCCAGCACATCTAGCGGCACGGCGCCGCACAGAAGGCCGGTATCGTGGAAACGCTTGATATCGTAGCCCGGCTTCGCCTTGGCAGCATCGCGCAGGCGCAGCCATTCCAGCTTGCCGACCATGTAGCCCAGGGCCTGGCCGGGCCAGACGCAATAGCGCTCCACTTCGGCCGTCGCCTCGCCCTGCGCCTTTCCGGCCGTATCCATCATATAGGTAATCGCCTGCTCGCGGCTCCAGCCGGCGCCGTGGATGCCGGTATCGACCACCAGCCGCACCGCACGGAACAGCGCGTCGTGCAGATAGCCGATGCGCCCGGCCGGGTCCGTGTCGTACATGCCCATCTCGCCGGCCAGCTGCTCGGCATAGAGCGCCCAGCCCTCGACATAGGCATTGAAGCTGGAGAGCTTGCGCAGCATCGGCAGGCCCTTGGTCTCCTGCTGGATCGTGCCCTGCAGGTGGTGGCCGGGGATCGCTTCGTGATAGGTCAGCGTCGGCAGGGTCCAGCTCGGCAGCTCGGAAATATCGCGCAGATTGATGTAGTACATCCCCGGCCGCGAACCATCGACCGATCCCGGACTGTAATAACCGCCCGGCGCCCCGGCCTCGGTAGCCACCGGCACGCGCTTGACCTGCACCTGGGTATTGGGCCGCACGCCGAACCACTGCGGCAGACGGATCTGCACCGTCTTGACCTTGGTATTCAGATCGTCGAGCAGCTTCGCCTTGCCGGCATCGTCATTGGGGTAGAGATACTGCGGGTCCTTGTACATGGCCTTCATGCGATCGGCCACCGAACCCTGGCTGCGCCCCATGGCGCGGAAACGCGTATCCAGTTCGGCGGTGAGATCGCTGACCTTTTGCAGACCCAGCTTGTGGATGTCTTTCACCGTCAGGCTGGACGAGGTGTTGAGCTTGACGCACTGCGCATAATAGGCCGCGCCATTGCCCAGGTTCAGCACGCCCGCGTCATGCTTCGCCACGCTCTGCTGCGCGGTCAGGGCATCGAGCTGGCGGCCCAGCGCCTCTTTCACCGGACCGGAAACGATGGTCGCGGCCTGAACCTGCCAGTCGCCCGCAATGCCCTTGGCCGCCGTGCGCGTCACCAGCGACGTTACCAGACCGGATGTCGCCGGATCGGCGTCGCGCAGGGCGGTCAGCGCCGCGATCGTCTTGCTCATGATGAAATCGGGCGGCACCACGCCGCGGGCGAAATCGGCCCTGGCCCGCGCCGTTTCCTGATCGAGCACCCCGGCCCAGGCGGTCAGGCGGCTGAGATAGGCCTGCGCGTCGGCCGCGTTCTCAATCGTGTGCTGGCTGTCGAGGAAGTCCGGAATATACTGCCAGGAGCCCGAAAGCTGGCTGATAATGTACGGATTGGGGAAGCCCCCGCTCCACGATCCGCCGCAGGGCGCGCTGTCCCCGAAGGTGAAGTTGCGCGCCAGGGCCAGTTGGTTGGTGTTGTCCCACAGCACGGCGTCGTAATTGACCCGATCCGCGGCCGCCAGCTGGTCGCGCGGAATGGCGTTGAGCTGGTCGACCGCCCGCTTCAGGCGCGTCACATGCGCAGCCTGAGCGGCGGCGCTGCGGTCATCGAGTTTCGCTTTCAACGCGGCGAATTCGCCATATTCCGGCTTGTCGAGCCCGGCATAGGTGGCCAGCACCGGCGAGGCCAGCAGCATTTCGCGCAATATGGCGCCGAAGGCCGAGGTCAGGGCCTGCGCCACTTCCGGCGGTGTCACCTCAGGGATCGGTGGGGGTGGCGGCTCGACCGGCTCAGGGGGCGGGGCCTTCTTTACGGCCTTTTTCGGCGCCGCCTTGCCCTTTGCCGTTTTCTTCGTCGTCTTGGTGGTTTTCTTTTTCGCCGTCGTCTTCTTGGCAGCGGCTTTTTTCTTCTTGGCGGCGGCCAGGGCTTCCGTAGCGGTCAGGCCCAGCAGGGCGCCCAGTGCGCCAACCAGAAAACGACGATCGATCATAAGAACTCACATTATGATTTATGGGTGCCGGCGAACCTATGCCGAACTTGTCTCGCCTGCAACCGGCTTACGCGTGAATAGTTTGTCATCTGACGATTGCCGCCGCCGGCCGGTATGCTAAGACGCGCTACCGCATCGGGAGCCAGCCATGTCGCGTTTCTTCGTTTTCAACCTGACCGTCACCCTTACCCTCCTGTCCCTGGCGCTCGGTTGCACCCTCAACCCGGAATTCGCCTGGCCGCTGGTCATCCTCCTGCCCCTGACTCTGCTCGGCCTTTACGACCTCTTCCAGACGCGTCATTCGATCCTGCGCAACTATCCGCTGATGGGGCATTTCCGCTTCATCTTCGAATATATCCGCCCCGAAATCCGCCAGTACCTGATCGAGGACGAGCGCGATCCCCTGCCCTTTTCGCGTGACCAGCGCGCCATCGTCTACCAGCGCGCCAAGAACGCCTCCGACATGCGCCCTTTCGGCACCGTGCTCGATACCGCCGCCACCGGCTATGGCTGGGTGTCGCACTCGGTCATGCCGGTCGAGATCAAGGACGCCGATTTCCGCATCGACATCGGCGGCGCGGCCTGCACCCAGCCCTATAATGCCTCGATCCTCAATATCTCCGGCATGAGCTTCGGCGCCATCGGCCGCAACGCCATCCTGGCCCTCAACACCGGCGCGAAGATGGGCAACTTCGCCCACGATACCGGCGAAGGCTCGATCAGCCCTTATCACCGTGAAGGCGGCGGCGACATCATCTGGCAGGTCGCCACCGGCTATTTCGGCTGCCGCACAAAGGACGGCCATTTCGACCCCGACCTCTTCGCCAGAACCGCCGCCGATCCGCAGGTCAAGATGATCGAGCTGAAACTCAGCCAGGGCGCCAAGCCGGGCCACGGCGGCGTGCTGCCCAGGGCCAAGATCACCCCGGAAATCGCCGCCACCCGCCTGATCGACACCACGCAGGACTGCATTTCGCCCTCGCGCCATTCGGCCTTTTCCACCCCCATCGAGATGATGGCCTTCATCCAGCAATTGCGCACGCTTTCCGGCGGCAAGCCCGTCGGCATCAAGATGTGCGTCGGCCACCGCTTTGAGGTGCTGGCCATCATCAAGGCCATGCTCGAAACCGGCATCCGCCCTGACTTCATCGTCATCGACGGCGGCGAAGGCGGCACCGGCGCCGCGCCGATGGAACTGTCCGATCATGTCGGCCTGCCGCTCACCGAGGGCTTAAGCTTCATGCACAATGCCCTGACCGGCGCCGGCCTGCGCGACGAACTCAAGCTCGGCGCCTCCGGCAAGATGGTCTCCGCCTTCGATTTCTGCCGCATCCACGCCCTGGGCGCCGATTACGTCATGGCCGCCCGTGCCTTCATGTTCTCGCTCGGTTGCGTCCAGGCCCGCGCCTGCCATACCAACAAATGCCCGACCGGCATCACTACCCAGGACAAGAACCGCCAGCGCGCCCTGGTGGTGGCCGACAAAGCGCCCCGCGTCGCCAGCTTCCACCGCAATACGCTCGGCGCCATCGCCCAGGTGGTCGGCGCGGCGGGGCTTTCCCATCCGCAGGACCTGCGCCCCTGGCATCTCCATATGCGCTCAACCACCGGCGAGGTGGTGCGCGGCGATGTCGCCTATCAGAAACTGGCCCCCGGCGTCCTGCTGACCGGCGGGGTCGATGACCGCCTGCAACGCGAATGGGACCGCGCTTCGGCCGAAACCTTCATGCCGCAATTTTGATGGCTTCCTTACATTCCCGCCTTTGCAAGGCCGGATTCCCCTGTTAACGCTTTCCAGTTCAGAATCATTCGCAACTGGGAGCCCCATATGATCCGCTACAGCCTCGCCGCCATCGCCCTGTTCGCCAGCCCCGCCTTGGCGCAGAATACGCCGGCGCCCGCCCCCCTGCCCGCCGCCGATACCCTGACCGGCAAACTGGCAAGCCCCACCGGCACCGATATGGGCACGGTCACCATCAAGCCGGCCCCCAATGGCGTTATCCTGCGCGTCGAGGCCAAGGGCCTCACCCCCGGCTGGCACGCCATGCACTTCCATGAAAAAGGCTCGTGCACCGATGAGAAGTTCGCTTCGGCCGGCGGCCACGTCCACAGCATGACGCCGGTTACCCACGGCCTGCTCAATGCGGATGCCAACGATGCCGGCGACCTGCCCAATATCTTCGCCCATGCCGACGGCACGGCCGTAGCCGAGGTCTATTCGGCACTGGTCAGCGCGCGTGAAGGCGGCAAGCTGCCAGCCCTGATGGATGCGGATGGCTCGTCCGTGGTGATCCATGCCCTGCCGGACGATTACAGCACCCAGCCGATCGGCGGGGCCGGCGTCCGCGTCGCCTGCGCGGCCCTACAGTAAACAGGCCAGAAAATGGGTAAAGCGCGCCTCAGCCCGTCAGCTTCTGCAGTTGCACGGGCGGGGCGAAGCGGCCGTGCGGACGGCCGACAAAGTCATGGCTGCCGACGTGGGTCAGCTCGCCCTTCGTATCCAGCCAGACCTTGCCGCCAATGGCGCGATATCTCTGGCAAAAGGCGAAGTCCTCGCTGAGATAGAGGCCGGAGCCTTCCTCGATCATGCATTCGAACAGGGCCACATGCTCGGTGCCCAGGTCCTTGGCGCGCGGGAAGGCATGGACATGGCCATATTTGAGCGTCGGATAGGCCTCGCGCATGGCCTCGATGCAGTCGCGGCGGATCAGCATGAAGCCGGTGCCGGCATAGGCGCCGGTGGCGAAATCGCCATCCCATTCGGCATCGTCGAACGGCGTACCGACATAGTGCAGGCTGGCTTCGTCCGGCGGGGTCATGCCATCCAGCAGCGCCCAGTCGCGCACCTTCAGCGGATAGATGCCAGCCACCAGCGGCTTGTCGGCTTCAAGCATGCGCTCGACATGTTCCGGCGCGAAACCGATATCGGCGTCGATAAACATGATGTGGGTCGCTTCCGACGCCAGGAAGGCCGAGACCAGGGTGTTGCGGCTGCGCGTGATCAGGGAATCATGCCCCAGCATGGCCAGGGTCAGGGTGATATCGCGGTGGGAGCAATAGCCCATCAGCGAGATGATCGATTGCATGTAGGTCTGGGTGACCTGTCCGCCGAAGCAGGGAGTGGCGATGAAGACAATGGGCTTTGAAGACAAGAAAAACACTCCCGAATACACAACTGATTCGCGACATTAGGCCTTTGCCATGAGTCCGAAGCGCGGCTAATTCGTGTCACTTATGACATGGATTCAACGGATTGTAACGCGGTTTGCTGAAAATGCGGTGGACCCATGCGGCCTGACTTTGCTACACAAAGCTTTCCGGGGGCGACAATAAGTAAAGGTACACCATGTCCCTCCTCCCGCTTGATCCCCGCACCACCGCCCTCGTCCTGATCGACCTGCAGAAGGGCATCGCCACGCCCGGCCGCGCGCCGCATGAAAGCGCCGATGTCGTCGCCAGGGGCAAGGCCCTGGCCGAACGCTTCCGCGCCGCCGGCAGCCCCGTCGTTCTGGTTCATGTCTATTGGGCCAACGATTATAATGATGCCCTGAAGCAGCCTGTCGATGAACCGGCAGGCCTGCCCGTCGGCGGCCTGCCGCCCGTTTTTTACGAATTTGTCGACGGCCTGCAGCAGCCGGGTGACCTCGTCGTCCACAAGCGTAACTGGGGCGCCTTCCATGGCACCGACCTTGACCTGCAGCTGCGCCGCCGTGGCATCAAAACCATCGTGCTCGCGGGCATCGCCACCAATATCGGCGTCGAATCCACCGCGCGCGATGCCTGGGAACGTAATTACGACCTGGTCGTGGTCGAGGACGCCTGCACCACCAATGCCGCCGATGCCCACGCGACGTCGTTCAAATATATCTTCCCGCGCATTTCGCGCGTTGCGAAGGCGGCGGATATCTCGCTGGCCAAAAACCCTGGCAGCCGCTGACTGGATTACTCCGCCGGCGGCTCCCACAATTCGATCCGGTTGCCTTCCGGATCATGGATATGAGCAAACCGGCCGGTCTTGGGCGTATCCCAGTCCGGATTGGTGGTGATGCCTATACCCGCTTCACGTAGTTTCGCCAGCAGCCCGTCCAGATCCGTCACCCGGAAATTGATCATAAATTGCTTGTCCGCGGGAAAATGATCCGTGCCCTTGCTGAACGGCATGAACAGGGTCTGGCCGGCTTCCTGCACCCAGGGCGCCTTAAAATCGAAACTGAGCCCCAGATACTTGTGATACCAGGCCTTCAAGGCGCTTGGATCTTCCGCCCGGAAAAAGACGCCGCCAATACCCGTTACCGACATGAGGACCTCCCGTTTTTATAAGCTGAGCCTAACCCGCTCTCGGTACGAAGGCAACTGCGCGTCTTTGACGCCTTGCATCGCAGGGCCACGACGCTTAACCAGTATGGCGCAACCCTTCTGAGTCCCCCGATGATCGTCCGCTCCCGCCCCAGATTGCTGCAACTGTTCTTCGTGATGCAGGGCTCCATAGTGCCGCGCATCCTGCCGCAGGTACTGATCGTCGCGGCGATTTCGGTCGCCGTCATTCTGACCGGCAAGGCCTGGCCGCACCTACTACCCAATTACAGCGGCGCGCCCTTTGCCCTGGTCGGCATCGCCATCTCGGTCTTTCTCAATTTCCGCAACAGCGCCTGCTATGACCGCTGGTGGGAAGCCCGCAAGCACTGGGGCGAACTGATCCTCTACAGCCGCACCCTGTCGCGCCAGACCCTCATCCTGCCGCCGCAGGACCGGACGCGCTGGCTCAACCTGACCTCCGCCTTCGCCCATGCCCTGGTCCAGCACCTGCGCCCGGGGTTCGGCGAGGAAGCGCGTGTGACGCAACATCTGTCACCGCAAGAGGCCGCCCGCTGGCGCGCCAGCCGGTTTCCGCCCGACGCCATACTGCGCCTGATGGCCGAAGATCTGGCCGCCCGCCGCGCCGATGGCCGCATCGGCGACATCCCGTTCCAGATGCTCGACCGGACCCTGGCCGACATGTCGATGGTCCAGACCACCTGCGAACGCATCCGCACCACCCCCGTGCCCTTCGGCTATACCCTGCTCCTGCACCGCACGGCCTATCTGTTCTGCTTCCTGCTGCCCTTCGGTTTCGCCGAGACCCTGGGCTGGGCCACCCTGCTGGCCACGGTCCTGGTTGCCTATACCTTCTTCGGCCTCGATGCCCTGGGCGACGAACTGGAGGAACCCTTCGGCCTGTCCGCCAACAACCTGCCGCTATCGGCCCTGGCCGAAACCATCGAACTCAACATGCGCGAGGCCCTGGGCGAAAGCGATCTGCCGCCCCTGCCCCAGCCGGTCGATCATGTCCTGATCTGATCGTCGCCGGAATGTGGCCGCCTCAGCCACTGTTTCAGCGGCCGTCGCAACATCTGCCCGCCGACGAACATCAGCAGGATCACCCCCGCCAGCAGCCAGAACGACAGCCCCTTGATCAGGGTCTCGTCGGCATGGGCGAAATACCAGGTCACGCCATCGCGGTAATGCGGCAGCACATACCCACCCGGCGCATCGGTGACATGCGGGCGCACCCGGTACAGGTGCGAAATGAAAGACGGCAGGCCGATCGCCGGCACCGCCGTGAATACAGACGCCGCCAGCAAACGCCACCAGGCAGCCGCCGGCCGGGATTTGGACACATCACTCATGCCGCAACCCTGCCCTACCCGGCCCTAAAAACTCAATGCGGAACGAGCGGCAGCGACAATTGCCGTTTCGCCGCCGGAATAACCGGTGGCGGCGCCACGCGCGGCTTGACGACGGCCTTGACCGGATAGAGCGGCCGCTTCGGCCCCACCGCCTTGGGCCCCGCCAGCACCGACACACGCGGCTGCACCTGCGGCGCTTCGGGCGCCTGACCATCAATGACCACGCGCACCAGCCCGCCGCACGCCTCATCGCGGCAGCGATACTTCCATTCCAGCAGATCGACGAACTCCGCCCCCATATGGCGCGCGATCAGCCCCTGAACGCTTTCCCCCCATTGCGACCCGCAAGCCCGGCAGGTGATGCCGATCTGCGTTTCCTGCGGCAGATCCCTCACCTGCGGCGGACAACTATAGACCCTGGTATCCAGCATGGCGAACATCCTTGTTGATGTTCCCCATATGTTCACACTGTGGATAAATGTCAAGCCAAAAGAACAAAACAAAAACGGCTCCAGTTTCCTGGAGCCGTTCTGTTTATAAGCAAGAGATTTGCGCCGATTACGCGTCTACCTTAACGCGCTTCTTGCGGAACGAAGGATTGAGCTCCTTCTTGCGCAGGCGGATCGACTTCGGCGTCACTTCCACCAGCTCATCGTCCTCGATATAGGCGATCGCCTGTTCCAGGGTCGGACGGCGCGGCGGCGTCAGGCGGACGGCTTCGTCCTTGCCCGAGGCGCGGACGTTGGTCAGCTGCTTGGCCTTCATCGGGTTGACGTCCAGATCGTCCGAACGCGAGTTTTCACCGATGATCATGCCCATATAGGTCTTCTCGCCGGCGCCCACGAACATCACGCCGCGCTCTTCCAGGTTCCACAGCGCGTAGGCGGCCGTTTCCCCGTCCGAGTTCGACACCAGCACGCCCTTGCGGTTCTGGTCGATCAGACCCTTGTAGCCTTCATAGTGCGAGAACACGCGGTTCAGCACGCCGGAGCCGCGCGTATCGGTCAGGAACTCGCCCTGATAACCGATCAGCGACCGCGACGGCGCCTTCAGCACCACGCGCTGCTTGCCGGCACCCGAAGGCGCCATGTCCTTCAGCTCGGCCTTGCGGGCGGAAAGCTTTTCAATGACGATGCCGGTGAACTCTTCGTCGACGTCGATGACCACGTCTTCGATCGGCTCCATCTTCTCGCCGGTTTCCTCGTCCTGCTTGAAGACGACGCGCGGACGCGAGATGGCCACTTCAAAGCCTTCGCGGCGCATGTTTTCGATCAGCACGCCCAGTTGCAGTTCGCCGCGGCCGGCCACTTCAAACGCGTCCTTCTCGTCGGATTCGGTGATGCGGATGGCGACGTTCGACTCGGCTTCGCGCAGCAGGCGCTCACGGATAACGCGCGACTGCACCTTGGTGCCTTCACGGCCGGCCAACGGCGAGTCGTTGACCGAAACGGTCATGGAGATGGTCGGCGGATCGATCGGTTGCGCCGGCAGAGCCGTATCCAGGCTCATGTCGCACAGCGTATCGGCCACGGTCGCCTTGCTCAGGCCGGCGATGGCGCAGATGTCGCCCGCTTCCGTACCTTCGTCGATCGGCTGACGCTTCAGGCCGCGGAAGGCCAGAACCTTGGTGATGCGGCCGCGCTCGATTTCAACGCCATCGCGGTTCAGCGCCTTGATGGCCAGGCCCGGAACGGCCTTGCCCGATTGCACGCGGCCGGTCAGCAGGCGGCCCAGGAACGGATCGGATTCGATCAGCACCGACAGCATCTGGAACGGCTGGTCGACATTCTTCTGCACGGCCGGCGACGGCACGTGCTCGACGATCAGGTCGAACAAAGGCGCCAGCGAGTCCGAAGGCGTATTCAGGTCCATGGTGGCCCAGCCGTTCTTGCCCGAAGCATAGATGTGCGGGAAGTCGAGCTGCTCGTCGCTCGCGCCCATGGCGGCGAAGAGGTCGAAGGCTTCGTTGTGGACGCGATCCGGATCGGCGTGCGGGCGGTCGACCTTGTTGATGCAGAGGATCGGACGCAGGCCCAGCTTCAGCGCCTTGCCGAGCACGAACTTGGTCTGCGGCATGACGCCTTCTTCGGCGTCGATCAGGATGACGCAGCCGTCAACCATGCCCAGGATGCGTTCCACTTCGCCGCCGAAGTCGGCGTGGCCCGGCGTGTCGATGATGTTGATGCGGGTCTCGCCCGCCTTGCCGTTCCACAGAACGGAGGTGCACTTGGCCAGGATGGTGATGCCGCGCTCGCGTTCCTGGTCGTTGGAGTCCATGGCGCGCTCGACGGTCGCTTCGTTGGCGCGGAAAACGCCGGACTGGGCCAGAAGGGCGTCAACGAGAGTGGTCTTGCCATGGTCAACGTGAGCGATGATGGCGATATTACGCAGGTTCATAAAGGGCCTTGTATCTTCCCCCTCTCCCTGTGTGCGGGAAAGGGTCGGGGTGAGGGGCAATACAGGCGTCGAAAGTCCCTTCTCTCCTCCCTTGTGAAACGGGGGAGGTGTCAGCGCGAAGTCGCTGACGGAGGGGGCTATCCGCTCCGGATGCCAAAAAAGCCTCTGCGAATTCGGAGAGGCTGCGAGGTGGAGGTTTATATAGATTTGCGCGCCGTATAACCGAAACCGGCTCAAAAGGCCAGAGCACCCGCGAAACTATTTTCGCAGGCGCGAGAGGCAGGGGCGCGGCCCCTGCACCCGTAAGATTGAAGTACGATCAGTGACGTCACTTGAAGACTGATCACACAGTTAGGGCACGATTACCCATCACACTAAGCAACTCATGTTGGTATCGATCGTAAGTTTGTATTAATCGCCTTCAAACTTGGCAATTATTCGCAAAATAGAGGCTCCCAAAGAATCAAACTGTATCGTAAGCATGGACGATGCACGGCCTATATCTAGTTCGCCGCTTCAAGCTATTAATGGCTCGCGCGGCTCGATCTCAAGCTATTCAAATTCGGTTACAGACACATCCTGTAGCCGTTCCCTTTTGGTTGCTTTTATCTTTTCTGATTAGCTTTGGCGCCCCATTACAATCTGCGGTGATGGGAGCAATAAGTCACGACGCCGACACCATATTTGATGCGACAGTTAAGCACGGTTGCGCATGTATTGCGCCCAATTTAGCCTCTTGGATCTCAACAAGCCTATATTGGCCATATCCATTAATAGCAGCTTTGATAACTCTAATATCTATAGGTGCAAAAAGCCAAGGCGCCTTCGCGCTTAGGGTAACTATTTCATCAGCAGTATTTTTGTTAATTAGTGACATAGTGTCGAATATTTTTCAACATTCCGTTGCCTTTAGTTTGTCAGAAAACATTATTGGGAATGTAAGCGGCGGCTTTTTATTGGGGGCTATATCTTTAGTATGTGTAGAATTAATAAATATGATAATGAATAATTCACAATTGAGACCAATCAAAAATACATTCATTATTTCTTTGATTTCAATATTGATTGGGCTATCAACATCTGCAACGTGTTACTATGTAATGGCGTTTATCACTATTCCATTGCCAAAATCTGTAGACTTAGTTGCGAGGGAACCATTGAACTTCGCTTACATTACGTCCAAAAATGAGATGGCTGATTACTATATTCCTTCAACCTATGACGATGACGACCCTAAAGAGCAATTCGTGCTGACGCCACGCAACATAAACTTCTCATCAATCAGCCTAAAATCAAATGATAAATCCGCAGTGGCGTGGAGTAAGGATGCGGGCGACGTAGAGTATGATCTAAAAATTTATGCAGCTGAAATGTGTGAGGGCGATATACCAAACAATTTCAAACATCCAATTATGAGCGTGAACAATATAAACAATGCTGCGATTTATTTGGATAATAAAACAGATAAAATTCGCTTCGAAGCGGCGAACAATATATCAGCATTGGAAAACATAAAAAGCGGAACATCATCTACGTTGTACAGCAACAAGAGCAATGAAAAAATTGGAATTACGCAATTTATAAACTCATCTGACAAAATATCTCTTTATCCACACGGAAAATTTCGCACCATAGTTTCTCTATACCTATTTGACGATGAGGAAAATATGGTAAAGCCATCAAAATCAACTTACTCCATAAAATACAATAACGCTTCAACGTCACACACCTTTGCTTTCGACCGCAGCAAACTTCCAGGCAAGCCATGCCAAGAAATTCAGGTCAGCAAGATCAGTGACTTAGATAACGGCACAACCAAGGTAGGCTCCCCCGAAGTATCTTTGATCGCGGATTTTGTACCTAAAAATACTGACATTATGTCCCTTTTGTCGGACGAGCAAAGGGTCCAATTGAACACAAGTGCCGCATTCATATATTTGGATGGCACAATAAAATCCGAGTTGCAGTATGCAAAAAGCGGCCGCCTTTCGCTTTTTCAGGCAAGAGGAAATGTGGTTCGAATGGATGTCGGAGGTCAACAAATCCCTGTATCTCCGGATGAGATAGTAAATATTGTTGGACATTTAGTCGCAAAATACAATGAAAGTGGAGCGTTAGTTATAAGCTCAAAAGGAGCTTATGCATGGAAAAATCAAGAACGCCTCAACCACACAAAATGGGAAACCTTACAAAATGAATACAAGCTTGCAATTTTGACTGCTATTTTAACGGGCATAGGATTTCTAACACGGTGGTTATTTGTGTCGGTCAAGCCAATGATCGGCAAACCGTTGTGCAGATAAATATGGACAATGAACCGAAACGCGCAGTCATGGAATTACGCTGCAATAGGATAATAATGGCTCCCTTCCACTCCGATTTGGGAATAGAGAGCCATGCAAAATCCCCCTCCCCTCCATCCGCGCTTACCCTATCCGGATGGAGGCCAGCCTCGACACTGACGATCTGCCGGACACCGGCCAAGAGACCGACGCCGATATTTTAAAACGGCGGCGCGAGGCCTTGCGCGCTTTTGTCGACGATATCGCCAGCCATATCCAGACCCTCGACCTGCCCACAACCTATCTGGAGGCCGAGCGCGCCGCGCGGGCGATCACCGTCCATGACCGCGCCATCGAAACCCTGCCGCTGATCCCCGGCGACACCGCCAGCGACCATGCCGATGCCGCCATCAAACCCCTCCGCCGGTTGCTACGCCGCTATGCCGATCGCGTCATGGAGGCGGTTACCCTTATCACCAAACCCGATAGTTTTCTGGAAGGCGAACGCGCCGGGCGCTACGCCCTGGCCGCCGACCGTATGCTCTCCCAGCTCTATGAAGCCCCGCGCGCCGATACGCCCAAACCGGCCAAAGCCGCCCGCTTTGCCGACGATCTCGATGATGAAGACGATCAGGCAGAAGCCACCGATTGGCGCGCTGAATTCATGGCCAGGGTCGAGCGCTACGCCACCGGCTGTGTCCGCAGAAGCGGCATCTGGCCGGACGGCACCGCGTTTGACAAAGACGCCCCCGCACCGGAAGATCCGTGGCGGCTGGCGGACAGCCTCACCATTTTCCAGTGCGAGAGCGATCCGGCGCAAAAGGCGCGCTAGTCGGCCCTGCTGATGCTGAACCGCGCCAATGCGGTCACGCGCGCCATGGCCCGCCGTGATGGCCGCTGGCCCGACTATTCGCCCTTTGGCGAAGACGACCCGGACTATTACAGCCTTGCGGCGGATTTTGACGAACGCGTGCTCAATAAGCCGCCAGCCAAAAGCACGGGCAGACCGCCGCAAGATTACAAGGAACGCCCCAACACCATCGGCTTCCCGGCCTGGCTGGTACGCAAGGTGCCGCCTTGAGAGAGGAAGTAAGAAACCCCACCCCCACTCGTTTCACTCGTGGTCCCCCTCCCCGACAAGCGGGGAGGATCAAGAAAGAGAATATCCTTAATCTTGCACCTCCCCGCTTGTCGGGGAGGGGGACCGCGCCATTCTTCATGGCGGGGTGGTGGGGTATCTTGCTTTTTTAAAACCTCAATTCACCCGCTTGACCGAAACCGCCGTCACGATCTCTTCGAGCTGCTCCATGAGGAACGGCTTGCACAACACCTCGTCCATCCCGGCCAGTTGACACAGCCGGCGCGTCCCCATGTCCGAATGCCCCGTAATCCCCACGATAGGCACCGGCGGCACCAGCCCCTCGCCTTCCTGGCCGCGGATCGCCTTGGTGGCCGCCAGCCCGTCCATGACCGGCATCTCGATATCCATAAGGATCAGGGCATAGGCGCTGATGCCCGACATTTCCAGCGCCTCGCGGCCGTCCCGGGCCCGTTCGACGCCGAAATCCATCAGGTCGAGCATGGATTCGATGACAAAAGCGGTCTCGTCATTGTCATCGACCAGAAGGACGAGACGATTTGTCGCTGCGCTGACCTGACTCATTGCCCGCACCCTTTAAGCTACGCTGTGCGCGAAGGATATAGACCCATCCAAGTAAGGGATCAGTATGGCCTTTTTGCGGGAGACTTGCAGCAAAAATACATTCGCGCCATAATTCCGCACCACACCGGGCGCACTATACCGCGTCGGAGATTTATGATCATGCGCGCCTCCCGTCTTATCCTTACCCTGCCCCTGAGTCTGGCTCTTTTGAGCGCCATCCCTGGCGTTTCGCTGGCCATGGAAGGCGAGGAAGTCGTGGCCACCACCGCCCATACCGTAAAGCTGCCGACCGAGGCCGAACAGGAAAAGGCCAAGGCCGATGCCGCCGCCCGCGCCGAGGCCACGAAGCCAAGCACCGACCCGGCCGTGGTCATCGCCGCGCTGAACGCCGCCCCGGCGATCAAGCGCATCGATCCGGCCACAACCTACGCCACGGCCGAAGACACCCAGACCGGCCCCAGCGACCAGCGCCGCCAGATCCACGGCTCGGCCGGGGTCAGCATCGGCACCGGCGGCTATCGCAGCGGCTATGTCACCTCGATCATCCCGCTCGGTGAAACCGGCACATTGGGTTTAGCGTACAGCCAGACCGACTACGGAAAAAACAACCGCTATTTCGGTTACGGCTATGATGGCTACGGTTACGATGGTTATGGCTATGGAAGATATGGCCGCTATGGCCGCGGCGGCACCTCTCAGTCCTTCGGCGTGTCACTCGACCTGACCGGCAATAACGCCACGGATATTTCGGACGATTGCGCGCCGGGTTTCCGCGCCGGCGCCGAATATATCGAACCCCTGTGGGTCACCCGCATGCGCGGCAATCGCGCCTGCACCGACCTGCTGCCGTAAGCGCTCTATGGTTAAGGCGCTGGCGGCATACCATATCTGGTAGGGAACAGAACGGGTATCTGGCAAAGTCAGTGATTCGGACACGGTTTGTTTCCGGGGCGTTCAGCGATCCGGTAACACCTTGTTCAGATTTGCGATTAGCGCTTTTCAAATGACGGCGGCGCGCCTATTTATGCACCGTGTCAGAGATCGCCCCCCACCAGCCCCGCCCCATTATCCACGCCGTCAGCGACGCGAAGCTGATGGCCGTGCTCGGCCCCACTAATACCGGCAAGACCCACTACGCCATCGAGCGCATGTGCGGCTATGCCTCCGGCATGATGGGCCTGCCCCTGCGCCTGCTGGCGCGTGAGATTTATGAGCGCGTGGTGGCGATCAAGGGCGTCAATGCCGTGGCCCTGATCACCGGCGAGGAAAAGATCATTCCGCGCCTGCCGTCCTATTTCATCTGCACGGTCGAGGCCATGCCGCTGGAACGCCAGGTCGATTTCCTGTGCGTCGATGAAATCCAGCTGTGCGGCGATACCGAGCGCGGCTATGTCTTCACCGACCGCCTGCTGCACGCACGCGGCCGTTTCGAGACCCTCTTCCTCGGCGCCAAGACCTTCGCGCCCCTGTTCCACCGCCTCTTCCCCGGCGCCGAGATCATGATGCGCGAGCGGCTGTCATCGCTGACCTATTCCGGTCCGAAGAAGCTGACCCGCCTGCCGAAGCGCACGGCCATCGTCGCCTTCTCGACCGAGAAGGTCTACGCCATCGCCGAACTGATCCGCCGCCAGCGCGGCGGCGCGGCAGTGGTCATGGGCTCTCTGTCACCCAAAACACGTAACGCCCAGGTCGAGCTGTTCCAGAAGGGCGAGGTCGATTTTCTGGTGGCCACCGACGCCATTGGCATGGGCCTGAACATGGACATCCAGCATGTCGCTTTCTCCGGCCTGACCAAGTTCGACGGCAAGCACACACGCCACCTGACGGCGCAGGAGATCGGCCAGATCGCCGGTCGCGCCGGCCGCCATATGAATGACGGCACCTTTGGCGTTACCGGCGAATGCCATGAACTGGACGAAGACCTGGTCCATGCGGTCGAAAACCATATTTTCCAACCGCTCGATGCCGCTCAGTGGCGCAACCACAAACTCGATTTCTCGACCCTGGAAGCCTTGCTCAAAAGCCTGAGCCAGCCACCGCAGGCCATCGGCCTGCACCTGGCCAAGGAGGCGCTCGATGAAAAGTCGCTGCGTGCCTTGAGCCAGGACGAAGACATCGCCACCAAGATCAGGAACCCGGTATCTTTACGCACCCTCTGGGAAGCCTGCCAGCTGCCCGACTTCCGCAAGATCGGTTTCGATGAGCACCTGAAGCTGGTGTCGCACCTGTTCTGGTCGCGCCTCAGCCCCGGCGGCTTTATCGCCGAGGAGTGGTTCGAGGCCGGCATTCGCGATCTCGACCATATGGATGGCGACATCGATACCCTGTCCTCGCGGCTTTCAGGCGTGCGCACCCTCTCCTATATCGCCAATCGCGGCGCCTGGTTGGCCCGCACCGAGCACTGGCGCGACACGACACGCGATCTGGAAGAGCGCCTGTCGGACAAGCTGCACGAAGCTCTGATGCAGCGCTTTATCGACGCCCGCACCAGCGCACTCCTGAAGGCGCTCGATGCCGAGGAAGCCCCGCGTCCGGAAGTGACGCCCGAAGGTCAGGTGATCATCGAGGGTCATGTGGTCGGCGAGGTCAAGGGCCTGAGTTTCCGGCCGTCCAGCAGCGAAAGCGTGGTCGCCGACAAGGCCCTGCGCCAGGCCGCCAACCGCGCCATCAAGCCCTTGCTGCTCGATCGCCTGCGCGATCTGGCGCAAAGCGCCTCCAAGGCCTTCCATATCCGTAACCACGATGTGCTATGGCAGAAAGAGCCCGTGGCGCGCATAGAACCCTCGGACTGGTTCAATCCGCGCCTGAAGCTGATCGATGCCCCAGATCACCCGGTGCTGGCCGAACGCGCGCTGAAGCGCCTGACCGACTATGTCCGCCAGAGCGCACAATCGGGCCTGAAAAGCCTCTACAAGATGAAGCAGGTGGCCGACGACGAAAGCGTCTCGGCCAATGTCCGCGCCATCGCCTTCCGGCTGTATGAAAATGGCGGGGTCATGGTCCGTGACGAAGCCCTGAAACTGACGGCGGAAGACAAGACAGCGCTCAAAGCCTTAAGCATTGCCGGCCACCGCTATGCCTGGTTCCTGCCGGATATCCAGAGCCCACGGCTGCGCCCGCTGCTGCAGGCCTTCGGCAAGGGCGAAAACCCCGCAGACCATCCACAGCGCAAGCACAGCCTGCGTGGCCAGTTGCTGCTGCCTGATTACGGCGCGGTGGCGCTCAAGACCCTGTCGCAGCTCGACAAGATCATGAACCACGGCCAATGGCAGAAGGGCGCCACCTATGTGCGCGAAGACGCCTTCGCCGTGCTGGCCTTAGGCGAAAAGCAGCGCGACAAGCTGATGCAGGCCCTTGGCCTGGTGAAGGTCGAGCCTATGACCGTCACCGAAACAGTCGCGGCCGCGCCGGTGGCCGGAGAAGCTCCTCCCGAAGGCAAGAAGCGGCGCAAACGCCGCAAGAGCAAGGCGGCAGAGAGCGCTCCTGAGACTACGGAAACCGTTATCGAGTCGGCACCAGAATCAGAGACAGTTCCAGAGATGCCCGTTGAGACGGTTGTCGAAGTGGCGGCGGAAGCGCCCGCAGAAGCTACCAACGAAGCTGCGGCACTTCTGACGGAAACCCGCGAGATCCAGCTGCTGGGCTGGCGGCAGAAGTCGTTCGAACCGCGCCCGCCGCGTGAAAAACCGCAACGCCAGCGTCCGGAACGCAAAGCTCAGGCGCGCAAAGATCAGGGCGATCAGGCCACCGCCCGTTCTGAAGGCAAGCCAAACCGCAAGGGCAAGCCGCAGGGTGGGCCGCGCCCGGAACGTCAACACAAGGACCAGCCGCGTAAGGAACCGACGGTCAATCCCTACTCGCCCTTCGCCGACCTGCGCGCCCGTTTGGCGGAAAAGGTCGGACAGGACTAGGGTTACTTCGCCAGAACCTGCGGCACATACCCTGGAAGGTCGGTGTCGCTGAAGCCGAAGACATAGAGACTGTTCGGATTGGGTTTGCCATCGAGCGTGCTCAGGAAGTCGTTGTCGCTGGCAATCCACAGGGTATGGGTGGCGGCGCCATTGAGGGTCACATCCGGGCCGAAACTGACGCCCTCGATCTTCTCGGGGATGGCATCGTGGTCAATGCCGCCCGCCTTCAGCGTGGCGACCATATCGAGAAACACCGTCTTGCTGACAGCCTTGCCAGCCAGGGCCTCAGCGCCGGTTAGGCCGCTGACATCTACGGCATCCTTCAGATCGATCAGGAACAGGTTCTTGAACGCCGGTTCGCCGCCGGCGCCACGGCCCTTGCCATCGCGTTCATCGATCAGGAACTGGTGGTCATTGACCGCCACGATCTCGCTGATCCCGGCATATTTCGGCTTTTCCGCCGTGCCGATATTGCTCAGCCCATAGGCATATTCATGCGTGGCGCCGGTAGCGATATCCACCGTAAGAATACGCACATAAGGTGCCTTGGTGCCGCCATCCTGTGCCAGTGGACTCTGCATGATGCCGACCAGGGTCCGGCCATCCGGCGTAATCGCCAGGCCTTCCATGCCCTTGTTGGCAACGCGGCCGCTGTCATTGCCGGCGATTTCCTCGTCGCCCTTCGAGGACAGATGGGCCGCCGCGAATTTAGCCGGCAGGACGAAGCTTTTCAGGCGCTGGCCCGTGGCGCGGTCGAACTGGTAGAGACAGGGACCGTATTCATCGGAAACGAAGACGCTTTTGCCATCGGCCGAGACGCGGATGCCTTCGGGATCGAAGCGGGCATTGGCGGGATTGACCGAACCTTTAGCTACATCAAACTGGTCGGAGCGGCCGTTGAAATAAAAACGTCCCGCGGCATTGAGCGTCGGCGCCTCCCCCTTATAGGTCAGGGCCGTAGAACTCCACAGCAGGGTCGTGGCCTCCAGTGTTTCCTTCACCGTAAAAGGCAGGCCCCCGTTGGAGGATTCAAGCTGAAAACGGAAGCTATGGAAGCGGTTATAATAGCGCGTGGTGTTATCGACCGAGGCGTCGTAAGGCGTGGCGTTCGGTCCGCGATCCGGCAGCATCAGGAAGGTATCGCCCCCCGCATAGGCCAGCCCGGACCCCAGACCCCCGAGGATACTACCCGATACGCCATCTTCCAGCGCCCCTTCGGTCTGCGTCGCCAGGTCGTGACGCGAGGCATCGATATCCAGCGTCGCGATCAGACGCGGTTCGGCGGCGGCCGAAGTGGCGGCAAACAGGGCAAACAAAGCGATCAGCGGACGCATGGGCAGGTCTCCATTTCAGGGTCCGCTTATGCGCATACCACGTGACAGGCTTGTGACAGTTACCGCTTCTGCGCCGCCGCCAGGACCAGGAACATGTAGTTGGTTTCACCGCCGCCCATGACATACTCCGTCTGCTGCCAGAAATAGGGCCAGGTCTTCAATTCCGGCAGGTCGGGACGGATCAGGGCTGTGCCGGAAATGACGCCGCCGGGGATATAGGACCAGTCGGCGCGGTTGGCGCCATAGGCCGTGGTCGCCGACTTCGCCCCGACACCGGAGGCAAAAGACTCCGTGTTTTCTCCCGGATGGACTCCCAGCACGAAGTTCAGCGCCTCCATCTGCAGGGTATCGGGCGTATATTGCGGCCAGGCCTTGCGGAAAAAGTATTGCTGAACGCCAAATTCCTGAATCTGCCAGCCGGCGCCCCAGATATAAGGCACATAAGGCACGCCGTAAGGCGTCTTCGTCGCCTCATCAGCCAGCTTCGCCTGATAGGTCTTCACCGCCGCCCCGACATCGTTGATAAAGCGCTTGTCCTTTATCAGCGGCATGGCGGAAGCCAGCATCGCGCCCGTCTGATCGATATGGGTGACAATCTCAGGCTTGAGCGCTACCAGCCGTTTGAGGATGGCCGCATCCTGCGTGGTCTGGGCCAGTTCGGAAAGGACAAAGACCCTGGCTTGCAAATCGGTGGCGCGGTCATAGGCCCTGGCATAGATATCCTGCGCCGCCGACAGCGCATCGGCCGACATCTGCGGATTGGCCGTTTTCAACACGCGCGAAGCCGTGGCCAGTTGCGCGGCCGTGCCCAGTTCGCGATTGGGATTGTCCTCAGTAAAGACCCAGCGGTCATCGGTCAGTGACGAGGTCGTGGCGGTGCGTTCGCCCGATTTCAGCGCCGGGTCGTAGTCGAGATTATCTGTCTGGGTCGAGATATCGCCGAGCAGGGTATATTGCTCAAGCGTCGGCTCTATGATGCCTCGATAGGTCCGCCCCAGCGCCTTGTAGCCGCCCAGCACCGACAGCAGGCCGTGCTCGATCTGCTGGATGGCGTCATTCTGGCCGTCCGGCCGGTGGATGTCGGCTTCCTTCTTCGCCTCGTCGATGGTGGTCGCGTCGTAATTCAGGCCGAACTCCTCAACCATCTTCGACAGCAGCCACACCGTGCCCATCTGGCTCTCGACGCGCAGGTCATAATCGCCGGCATCGTGCCAGCCACCGGAGGCCAGACCCGGCACGCGGTCGCCGGGCTTGTATTTGGTGAGGGTATCAGCACCCTGGTCATAGCCGTCGAAATGATTGCCAACCTGCGCCATGCGGGCATCGTCCTGATGATCGAGACCGTGCCAGGTGCGGTAGTTTTCCCTGACCAGCATATGACACATCTGAACCGGCAGGAAATATTCCAGGGTCGGCTGCCAGACATGGCGATCATAGACATCATCGGCGATTCTGAACGTGCCAGTGTCCGCACCACGATAAGCCAGCAGATACATACCCGGCGTTTTTACCGCCGTCAGGTCGGCGGTCAGGTAATTGTAGCGCAGGAACTGCCCCCATGGTTTCGGTGTATAGCGCGCCACCTCCACGCGTCCTGTCTCCGTCAGTTGGTAAAGTATCAACGGATCGGCCTGCGTGTCGCGCTTATCCTGCTCAATAATGATGGTCTTGGCCTGATCCGGACGGTAACCGACCTGGCTGACCTGCACTATGGGCTTATAACGCCAGTCGGGATCGACATTCGGTGTAATCGTCCAGGTAATCGCGTCTTTGGTAGCCCCCGGACGCGTAACTTCCCGGACTATATACCAGCCATTATTGACATTGCCGCGGCCATCTAACAGTTCCAGCTCGCCGGTCTGGCTCTGAATGGTCATGCGTTGCAGTGGGCTTTCCGGCGCCACGGTCAGGCTGTGGCCCTTGGCCAGCGGGGCGGTGATGGTCTGACCATGATCATCCGACATGCCGCCATTGGCCTGGCGCGGGAAGATGCCGCTCCTGTCATCCATCAGCCAGGACTTGCCGAACAGATCGGTTGGGAACAGCTCGAAATTGAAGCCCACCTTGCCTTCCCAGTCCCTGGGCAGGGGCTTGTCGAGATCGACGGATACCCTGAAGCTATTGCCCTCCAGAGGCGTGACGCGAACCTTATAGCTGAAGTTCAGATCGGGATAATCGATCGGATTGAAGCCCTTTCGGTTCTTGGTCTCGTCCGGATAATGCAACGCCTGGGAAACGCTGTTGGTCGTCGCATCGACCACGGGCTGGCCATCGCCGGCCGGCATGGGCGACCACTGGCCGGGTGAGGGCTCCAGCCGCAAATCGCCATTGGCCGCCACGCGCACGCCATGCTGGATGACCGTCACGCCGGTCTGGTGGCCATCGGGATAGATGTCGGCGAAAACGGTAACGTTCAGTCCCGGCGCTTCGAAATAGCCCTTGTCATTGAGCTTCAGATTGGGCTCGGCCGCCGCAGTTCCCGCCATCAGCGCCAGACATGATACGGCCACCATCCACTTGATCATGATATCTTCTCCCGAATAGCCCTCTCTGTGACGGGGCCTGTTTCTTTTGGCGACTATAGCGAATGACCATGCCGTCACAAGCGCCGGTTTGACATTTGCCCGCGCCGTTCCAATATCTGCGCCATGCAGACAGATTCCTCTTCGGTCCGGCTCGATGTGTGGCTCTGGCGGGCGCGTTTCTTCAAGACGCGGGCGCTCTCCGCCCGAGCGTGCGAAAGCAGCCATATCCGGCTGGAACGCTTCGGCAAGGTGACGCGCATTGAGAAAGCCTCTGCCACTATCAAGCCCGGCGATCGGCTGATCTTCGCTATCGGTACGCGTCTGTTCGATATCGTCGTACAGGAAACCGGTGAGCGGCGCGGTCCGGCAACGGAGGCGCAAGGCCTCTATCTCGTGAAGGCCGCACCAGAAGAGGCCTGAGCATGCCCGCCTCAAAGCACATGAGAATGAGGCGCAAAGTCTTTGCAGGCAAGCTTTCGCGACGATAAGGACGGATACTAATCCGTCGGATTAGAACAAATCAGGTTTTCACAGACGGCGGACTCTTGACATGGCGGCCTTATCTGAGCATGAGGCACTTTCCGCTTTTGTAATCGAGGCTTTTGACTATGACCTACATCGTTATGGACCCTTGCGTGAAGTGCAAGTTCATGGACTGCGTGGAAGTCTGTCCGGTCGACTGCTTCTACGAAGGCGAGAACTTCCTGGTCATCAATCCGGACGAGTGCATCGATTGCGGCGTCTGCGAGCCCGAATGCCCGGTTGACGCCATCAAGCCGGACACCGAGGACGAAGGCACCAAGTGGCTGGAGATCAACACAAAGTACGCCGCCGTCTGGCCGAACATTTCGGAAAAGGGCACCCCACCCGCCGATCGAGAGGAGTTTGAGCGCGAAACCGGCAAGTTCGAGAAGTACTTCTCGGAAAAGCCCGGCGACGGCAAATAGGCCATTGCCCTTCTGGCCGGTCTGCCTGCTTTATGGCGCACTTATCAATCTCGTGACATGGCACGCCTGGCGGCTCGATAAAAAATACGCCGTTATGCGAGAAAAACGTATTTCCGAGCGGACACTCCTGACCCTCTGCTGGCTTGGCGGATGGCCTTCTGCCCTCATCGGATCGCGCGTTTTTCACCATAAAGGCAGTAAAAAAGCCTTTATTCACAAGGTTTATCGCGCAGCAGGCTTTGAATGCGCAACTCTGTGCGCTATCCTGCTACTATTGTGGCGGCCCGTGTGAGCGCTAACGCTCCAGCCCTTTATTTTGCCGTAAATTTGTGATATACACGTCATATTGCAAGAGTCGCACGGCCTTCTTCTGTCCCCGTATAGGGATAAGCCAGACCAATACGATCCGCGCAAATCTTCGTTTGTTTCAGGCGTTCATACCCGCGGTTCCCGCGGGTTTTAAATGCACCATCGACGCAGGTCGGATGACAACCTTGTCTTAGTTAAGAATAGCGCACGCTGACCATCCCCATGAGGGCTCTCTTGAGGATGATTTTGTGCGCTCTAATGTGTCCTTCAGCCCCTCCCCGGTTGCTGGAGCGAGACGTCTTGACACCTAAGAGACCCGATTGTCCGCCGCTTTGCCCCAACCTCTCGAAAGGTTCGCCATGTCCGACACCCTCACCCTTTCCCGTCACGAATTCGCTGTAGGCGACAAGGTTGTCTATCCTGCTCACGGCGTTGGCCAGATCGTTGCCATCGAGACCCAGGAAGTGGCCGGTTATACTCTGGAAGTGTACGTGGTGACTTTCGATCATGAGAAAATGACCCTGCGCGTGCCGACCAAGAAGGCCAAGGTGGCCGGCCTGCGTCACCTCGCCCATGAAGCCGTCATGTCGCAAGCCCTGGTCACCCTCAAGGGTCGCGCCCGCATCAAGCGCACCATGTGGTCGCGCCGCGCCCAGGAATATGAAGCCAAGATCAATTCCGGTTGCCTGGTTTCGCTGGCCGAGGTCGTTCGCGACCTCTACCGTTCGGACAGCCAGCCCGAGCAGTCCTATTCCGAGCGCCAGCTCTATGAATCGGCCCTCGACCGCATGGCCCGCGAAGTGGCGGCCATCGAAAAGATCGACCGTGACTCGGCCGTGGCTATCCTCAACAAGAACCTGACCAAGGCCGCCTAGGCCTTTTTCGGATTCGCTGCGATCAAGCCTCCTGACTCCGGTCAGGAGGTTTTTTGTTTTGCGCGCATGCTGGCTGTAAACCTTGCGACGACTGAGTTTAAGAGTCTAAAAATGCCTTTTAACTCTTGACCTCCCCCTCTCATTTGCCTATAGAACCGCCTCTCGCGCGACGGACAGGTGTCTGGACGTGCTCATATATTCGTTTTAATCGAAGGTATATCCCATGTCGCGTCGTTGCGAACTGACCGGTGTCGGTCCCATGGTCGGCCACAGCGTCAGCCACTCGAACATCAAGACCAAGCGCCGCTTCCTGCCGTCGCTTCGTCAAATCAACCTGCAGTCGGACGCGCTGAACGCAACGTTCCGCCTGAAGATCTCGAACGCCGCCCTGCGCACGCTCGACTTCCGCGGCGGCCTGGATGCCTTCCTGGTCAAGGCCGACGACGAAAACCTGTCGATCCGCGCTCGCCGCATCAAGAAGCAGATCAAGGACAAGCTGGCCGAGAAAGCCGCTTAATCCCTGCGGATTATCGAATACATAAAAGCCCTGAACCATCGGTTCAGGGCTTTTTCTTTGGTTCACAGTGTCCAGTCGAAGACCAGCAGTTTCGGCTTGCCGTCGTCCTTAAGGCTGTCGCTGATCAGAAAGATGCGGTAGCCGGTCGCGGTTTTGACCGCTGATACGCCCTCGAAATTATCGACCGGCAGGGGCGGTGTGATCTTCGCCATGTCGCTGACCACGGCGAGCGTATTGCCCTCCAGATGCAGCAGGCGCAGCATATTGCGCGGGCCGGTGATCGGGTCGTAATAGCGATAGAGACCCAGAATATCGTGATCGCGGCGCGCATCGGCATAATCGACCACAGCCAGCGAGGTCATCATGTAAAGAAAACCCGGCGTGGCGGGACCGTGCACTTCGATGCATTTATTGAGCGCCAGTCCGCAGCGCCAGAAACCACCCGATTCGACGCCGATCAGCAGGGTGTCACCCCTCGCTTCCTGTATGTAGGTCACCGCCTCCATACCCTGATTGGGAGGGAAGTTAGGCAGGCCGGCCAGCGGCAGGGTTTCACTGGCCGCTTTCCAGGGATTGCGCTTGCCGGCGGCCGTAAATCTTAATACCCGCTGATAACCTTCGAAGGAGACATACCGGTCAGACGTCAGCGGATCGACCGTCATGCCTTCGGAATCGGCCAGATCCTTGTAATCAAAGCGCTTGCCGTCGCTGCCCAGCAAAGGGTCAATCTCCAGCGGGCTGTCGAGATAGCCGCCCTTGCCATCCGGCTTCAGTTCGAATTGCGCCATGGCACCGAAATCGCTGACGGCTTCCACCTTGAGCGTATCGCCAGCAGGAACGACATGCAGATCGGACAGGCCCACCAGTTCGGAAGTGCCCTTCGCCTGCAGCTCATAGCCACCGACATAGCGCACTTTCGGATTGACCGGTTTCGGGTCGCTGCCCTCCAGGACGCGAAAGCTGACGGTCGGCTTTTGCAGATAGGGCTGCGGCTCGGCACGGACCGAGGTGGCAAGAAGGGCCAGGCAAACCAGAATAACGCGCATAAAATTTCCTAGCACAGGAAAACAAGAAACCCCACCAGCGACGCGCAGCAATGGTGGTGGGGTTTCTTACTTCTCTTCAAACAACTCGGTGAGCTTATCCATCAGCCCGCCTGCCAGATGCTCTACATCGATCAGGGTCAGGGCGCGCTTGTAATAGCGCGTCACATCGTGGCCGATACCGATGGCCACCAGCTCGACATGCCTTCCCGAGGTTTTGGGCGCCGTCTCGATATCGTTGATCACCTTGCGCAGGTGGTTTTCGAGATAATGCCCGCTGTTGACGCTCAGGGTCGAGTCATCGACCGGCGCGCCGTCCGAAATCACCATCAGGATCTTGCGTTGCTCCGGGCGATTGACCAGACGCGAATAGGCCCATTGCAGGGCTTCGCCGTCGATGTTTTCCTTGAGCAGGCCCTCGCGCATCATCAGGCCGAGGTTCTTGTGCGTCCGGCGCCAGGGATTATCGGCCGCCTTGTAGATGATATGGCGCAGATCATTGAGCCGCCCCGGATTGGCCGGCTTGCCCGCCCGCACCCAGGCCTCACGCGACATCCCGCCCTTCCAGGCCTTGGTGGTGAAACCCAGGATCTCGACCTTGACGCCGCAGCGCTCCAGGGTCCGTGCCAGCACGTCGGCGCAGATGGCGGCCACCATGATCGGCCGGCCGCGCATCGAGCCGGAATTATCGAGCAGCAGGGTCACCACCGTGTCACGGAACTCGGTGTCCTTTTCCTGCTTGAAGCTGAGCGGCGCCGATGGATCGGTGATCACGCGGGTCAGCTTGGCGGCATCGAGCACGCCTTCTTCGAGATCGAACGACCAGGAACGGCTCTGCTGGGCCAGAAGCTTGCGTTGCAGACGATTGGCCAGTCGCGACACCACCGAGGCCATATTGGCCAGTTGCGCGTTCAGGAAACCGCGCAGGCGCTCCAGTTCTTCCGGATCGCACAGCTCCTCGGCCGTGATCACCTCGTCGAACTGCTTGGTATAGACCTCGTAGTCTTTTTTGATATTGGCGTCCGGCTGGTCATTCTCGCGACGCTCGGCCTCACCGGCCTCGCCATCGGGCGTCTCGTCGGTCGAGGATTCGGAGGCCATTTGCGGGTCGCCCTGCATCTGGGTGTAGTCGTCCTCACCCTCCTGCGGCTGATCCTGTCCGGTCTGCTCCTCCGGCTGATCCTGTTGCGACTGGCTATCGTCCTGCTCGTCTTTTTCGGGGGCGTCTTCCTTGGGGCTGTCGCCCTCGCTCTCGCCCTCCTCGCCTTCGTCCTTCTCGTCCTCGGCGTCCTGGCTGTCGTCCTTCAGATCGAGCGCCGTCAGGATATGGCGCGCCTGTTTGTTGAAAGCCTTCTGGTCGTGGATAAGCGCAGCCAGCTTTTCCAGTCCGTCGCCGGTCTTTTCCTCGATTTCGGCGCGCAGCAGATTGACCACGCGCTGCACGGAATGCGGGATCGGATCGCCGGTGACCGCTTCACGCGCCATCAGGCCAAGGATTTCCGGCAGGCCGATATCCGCCTTGTCTTCCTTGCGATAGAGGCCGGAGCGTTCGAGATCGCCTTCCTGCGCCGCCAGCAGATTGCTGCGCACACCCCGCATGGCGCGGGCGCCGATCGCTTCCAGCCGCGCCTCTTCGAGCGCATCGAAGGCATCGGCGCTCATATCGTCACGCGGCCGCGCACGGGCATGAACCGCATCGTCGTGGTGGGCGCGTTTCAATGCCAGTCGGTCGGCCTGGCCGCGCACACGCTGGGCCAGTTTCGGCGCGAGGTCACGCGGCGGGTGCGGCAGGATCAGCTTGTTGCCGTCGATGCGCGGGCCATCGGAGCCGAAAACCACCTCCAGCTCAGCATCCTCCGCCAGGGCGCGGGTGGAATGCACCAGCGCCTTCTTGAACGGTTCGGAAAGGATGGTCGGCTTGTTGGCCATGGTCGGACAGATTTACTCTTCTTTCGCCTGCCCCATTTTGGCTGCCGCCGAGGCTGGGGAAGATGGCATTGAGCGAAGCGAAATGACGGAAGGGGCATAAGACAGAAGCTCCGCCCACCATCGCAAGCGATGGTCCCCCCTCCCCATAAATGGGGAGGGCGAGACAGGATCAGATCACCTTTACCTTCAGGGCACTTTCCTTCACGTCGGTGCCGAAAGCGCGCTGATAGAACTCGGCCAGGGTATGGCGCTCCAGTTCGTCGCTCTTGTTGAGGAACGACAGGCGGAAGGCCAGTTCGGGGTCGTTGTTGAAGATCAAAGTATTTTGGGCCCAGGTGATGACCGTCCGCGGCGACATGACCGTGGAGATATCGCCATTGGCGAAGGCCGAGCGCGACATGTCGGCGACGCGCACCATAGCGTCGATCATGCCCTTGCGTTCGCCGGTGTTGAATTCCGGCACCTTGGCCAGCACGATCTCGACCTCGGCCTCATGGCTGAGATAGTTGAGCGTGGTGACCAGCGACCAGCGGTCCATCTGGCCCTGGTTGATCTGCTGGGTGCCGTGATAAAGGCCAGTGGTATCGCCCAGACCGATGGTGTTGGTGGTCGAGAACAGACGGAAGAACGGGTTCGGCTTGATGACCTTGTTCTGGTCGAGCAGGGTCAGGCGGCCTTGCGCTTCCAGCACGCGCTGGATAACGAACATCACGTCCGGGCGGCCGGCGTCGTATTCATCGAACACCAGGGCGACCGGGCGTTGCAGCGACCACGGCAGGATGCCTTCCTTGAACTCGGTGACCTGCTGGCCGTCCTTCAGCACGATGGCGTCCTTGCCGATCAGGTCGATACGCGAGACGTGGCTGTCGAGGTTGACGCGGACCAGCGGCCAGTTCAGGCGTGCGGCGATCTGCTCGATATGAGTTGATTTCCCGGTGCCGTGGAAGCCCTGCACCATGACGCGGCGATCGAAGGCGAAACCGGCGCAGATGGCCTGGGTCGTCTGCGGATCGAAACGATAGGCCTCATCGATATCGGGCACGTGGCTGTCGCGGTGTGTGAAAGCCGGCACCTGCATGTCGATATCAATGCCGAACACGTCACGGACATTGACCTTTTTATCGGGCACATGGGACAGCAGCGGATCGGGATATTCAAGCTCGGCAGACATATAATCAGGCTTTCGGCAGCAAGGATGTACGGGTTTCAGCTAAGACTTTAGAGATCAGGAAACAACCCGTAATTTCGCGCTGCGCGAAGTTTTTTACTTATCGCTCATCCGGATACTGACGGCTTACCAGCTTGTCGAGAAATGGCGCAGCCTCGATATCTTCCAGCGTCGTGCGGGCGGGCCAGTCATTGACGTGATCGAGCCAGCCGATCCGCGCCTCCGTACCATACTGGATATGTGGCTCCAGCGTTTCGGGATGATCGAAGGCGCCTATCGACACCGCCATGCCGTCCGGCGCTTCATAGGTCAGGGGCGTGCCGCACTCAGGGCAAAAGCCGCGATTGACCAGATTGGAGGACGCGAAACGTTTCGGTTCGGCTTTCGTCCAGCGAAAATCAGTGCCGCGCACCGAGACCAGTGGCGCGAAGACATTGCCGAACGCCTTCTGGCACATGCGGCAATGGCAGATCGAGGCGTCCGGCAGCGGGCCGATCACTTCAAAACGGATGGCGCCGCACTGGCAGCCGCCTTTCAAGAGCTTGTTCATAAGCGCCTCCATAGCCATTTATAGCGCAAGATTCCGGCAGCAGCCGAATGCCTTTTCTGTTAGACGCACCGCATGAAGATCACTGAACTCGATAATCCCGCCTGGTCGGCCTTGACCGCCCGTCATTCGCACCTGGCCATCGGCGACGGACCGGTGCGGCGCTATCCGGCCGAGGTATCTCCCTTCGCCGCCATTGAAACGCCCAACGCCCTGCCGCTTCTCACCGAACGGATGGCCGAGGGCGAGACCGCCGTTTTATGGGCGCCCGAAGAACTGCCGACACCGCAGGGCCTGGACCTGCTCGTCCATTTCCCCATCCTGCAAATGGCCGGATATGATTTCCAGCCGGCCGATGTCGCTGATAACGCCCAACCATTGTCATCTGAAAACGTTGACGAGATGATCGCCCTGACCACCCTGATGAAGCCGGGGCCTTTCGGTACGCGCACCATCGAGATGGGCAGCTATATCGGCGTGTTCGAAAACGGCCGGCTGGCGGCCATGGCCGGCGAACGCATGAAACCGGCGGATTTCACCGAGATCAGCGCCATCTGCGTCCATCCGGACTTCCAGGGGCGCGGCCATGCCCGGCGACTGACATCGATTCTGGGCAAGCGCATCGTCGCCGATGGCCGCGTGCCGTTTCTCAATGTCCTGCCGGAAAATACCCCCGCTATCAGTCTCTATGAAAGCCTGGGCTTTACCCTGCGCCGCCGCCTGCATGTCCATCTGTTCCGCAAACCGGGCGGGGATATGGCGGACGATCCGTTCTTCAGCAGTCTTTAAATGAAAAAACCCTCGCACACCGGCGAGGGTTTTTTACTATGGAAAGGATGGCAAAAATCTATGCCAGGCTCATCTTTTTCAGAATTTTGTACGCCTTGATGACCCGTTGCAGCTTGTCCTCGGCCGAACGGTCGCCACCGTTGTTATCCGGGTGGCAGCGCTTGAGCATTTCGGTATAGCGCACGCGAATCTGTTCGGCCGTGGCGCCGACTTCCAGATCGAGATCGGCAAAGGCGCCGCGTTCGATCTTGCCGTACTGGCGTTCGGACTGAACACCCTTTTCCTTCATCGGGGCTGCGCCTGCGCCAAAGACGCTGTGCGGATCGTAGAAACCGCCGGCCTTGGTGCCCTTGGTGGCGAAGTTCGCCGCTTCCCGGCTGACGCGCGAGGCGCGGAAAGCCCAGGTCGGACGATCACCGGTGGCGATCGATTCGCGGTGGCGGCGGGCCTCGCCTTCGCTCATACCGGCGAAGAAGTTCCAGTTCTTGTTATATTCGGCCGCGTGAGCCATGCAAAAATTATAGTGCTCGTTCATCATTTCGCGCGACTTCGGCGCCTTGGCCGTGGCCGCCTTATGACATTCCGGCCATTCGCAGGGCTTTTCGCCCGGCTTGAGTTGCAGCACGTCGTCTTCGGGACGGCGCGTCTTTTCCTCGCCTTCCTTGGGCGGACGAATGCGCATATCCATGCCCATACGCGGTTTGTACTTAAATCCTTCGCTCATACCTTGAAATATGATCCCTAAATCTTAAAAGAAGCTGACATCCGGTCCATACCCTGAAAGTGAGGCAGAATATGGGAATCATTGCCGACCGCCTGAAGGCGAAGCTCAACCAGGCTCTCGCCCCGCAGCAATTGGAGATTCATGACGACAGCGCTAAACATAGTGGACATGCGGGCGCACGTGAAGGGGGCGAAAGTCATTTTTCCGTGCGTGTGGTATCCGAGCGCTTCGAAGGCCTGAATCGCGTGGCCCGCCAGCGCCTGATCAACAGCACCCTGGCAGAGGAACTGGCCGGTCCGGTTCACGCGCTTTCCCTGCAAACCCTCACTCCGGCGGAGGATGCGGCGCAAAAGCCGCACTGACGGGTCAATTGTGACAGGACGGTTGACGCGGCGCAACAAACGCCCTAGGTCCGCCGCGTGCCAACGGTGCCCGCGCGTCAAACCCGCGGGATAATAGGGAATCGGGTTGAACTCCCGGACTGTCCCCGCAACTGTAAGCGCCGAGCGAGCGACACACGTCACTGAGAGATCGGGAAGACGTCGCCCGCGTTCGAGGCGCGAGTCAGGAGACCTGCCTTGGCTGTCGTCCTTTGCGTGGCCGGGAAGTGCAGCGCAAGCAAGTCAGTTGCTTGAGAGACGATACCTTGTAAGCCGTAAGCGGCGCGGGCTTCGTCAGGCGCGTTTACGGCTTTCGTTTCTGACCGAAAGTCCCTTCGATGCGAAATCGCAAAACCGCCCTTATCCTGTCCACCGCCTTGCTGGCCCTTCCCGTCTTCGCGCATGCGGACGAGACCCCGCAGGAAATCATCGTCACCGTCACACGCGAGGCCCTGCCGGTCTCGAAAGTCGGCCAGAGCGTCGATGTGCTGACCGATGCCGATATCAAATCCTACCAGTCGCTGTTCGTGGCCGACCTGCTGACGCGCACCACCGACCTCAGCATCGCCCGTAACGGTGGCCCAGGCTCCACCACCACGGCCTCGATTCGCGGCGCCGGTGCCGATCACACCCTTTACATGCTGGATGGCGTGCGCCTCAACGACCCCTCGCAGGTCGGCGGCGGCACCAATCTCGGCCTGGTCAGCACGGACGATGCCTCGCGCATCGAAGTCCTGCGCGGACCTCTGTCCACCCTCTGGGGCTCCGGCGCCATGGGCGGCGTGGTCAGCATCACCTCGCGCACCCCGACGGAAAAGCTGGAAGGCGACCTGCGCGTCGAAGGCTTCGACCAGTACGGTTCCGCCCGTGCCGGCATCGGCGGCAAGGTGGATCGTCTGACCTGGCGCCTGTCGGGCAGCACCTATAATGATCGTGGTGTCTCCACCTATGCCGGCGGCAGCGAAAAGGACGGTTTCACCCAGACCACTCTGAACGGCAAGCTGCGTTACGATTTCAACGAGTCCTTGAGCCTGCAGGCCTTTTCGACCACCAGCCACAGCCGCGACGATTTCGACGGTTACCCGGCGCCGGACTATGTGTTTGCCGATACCGGTGAGTTCGGCAAGAACGATACCAGCCTGTCGGTCGTCGGCCTCACCCATCGCTTCGCGAAAGGCGAACAGGTCCTGTCAGTCAGCGTGACCGACAACGACAACACCTATTACAATGATGACCACACGCCGAACTATGACGCCAACGGCCATATTGAGGCCGCCGACTATCACGTCAGCTACCGCCTCGACGCGGCGACCCGCCTGCTTGGCGGCCTGAGCTACGAGCGCGACACCATGCGCATAGCCTATCCGTCCAGCTATGACCCGGATCCGGTGCCGACCCGCGCCTCTTCCACCCTGGCGAGCCTCTACGGCCAGGTGACTCACGATTTCGGCCCGCTCGATGTCGCCTTGAGCGCCCGTCATGACGATGCCTCGTCTTTCGGCGGTAACGACATTGCCCAGGTGACGGTCAATGCGCCACTGGGCGACCATTTCCGCCTCCATGCCAGCGCCGGACAGGGCGTCAAGGTGCCCAGCCTCTACCAGCTCTACAGCGACTACGGCACCTCCGGCCTGACCGAGGAGAAATCGACCACGCTCGATGGCGGCGTCGATTATGATTTCACCGGCGGCGTCTTCAGCGTCAGCCTGTTCACCCGCTCGGTGCGCGACCAGATCGACTTCGTCTATAGCGGCTGCCGCGATGACCAGGTCTACGGCTGCTACGGCAATATCGACCGTACAGAAACGCGCGGCGTTGAACTGGAACTGTCCAAAGACCTGACCGACGCCCTACACCTGCGCGGTAATTACACCTTCCTGCACGCGCGTGACGATGCCGGCAGCCTGCTGCCGCGCCGCCCGGACCAGATGGGCAGCCTCGATCTGACCTGGAATGCCACGGCAAAGCTCGACCTGGGCTTCGGTCTGCGTCATGTCGGCGAAGCGCTCGACACGGCCTATACCGGCATGCTCAAGGCCTACGACCTGGTCGACCTGCGCGCCGATTATGCCCTCAACGATCGCCTGAGCATCTATGGCCGTATCGAGAACGCCGGCGACACGCGTTACCAGACAGCTGGCGGCTACGGTCAGACCGGGCGCCGGGTGTGGCTCGGAATCCACGCCAGGCTCTTTTAAGTCGTAAACTCTTTTTGCAGCGCAGCATTCTTGGTATGTGCGGCGCGTTCGAATATTGTCATTACTGACTATGACTTTTGCGCGGAGGTCTCAGGCCTCCGCGTTTTTTTATGCGCTGCCTATGTTCAGGGCCACTCCGACTTGCCGCCGCTTTTGGCGGTGACTTCGATCCCTTCGATGCGCATGGCCTTGTCGACCGCTTTCAGCATGTCATAGAGCGTCAGGGCGGCAACGCTGGCGGCGGTCAGGGCCTCCATCTCGACGCCTGTCTGGCCGGTGGTGCGCACCTCAGCCTCGATATCGAAGCCCGGCAGGGCATCGTTAATGGCTATTCGCACCGCCACCTTGGTCAGGGCCAGTGGGTGACACAAGGGGATCAGGTTCGCCGTCTGCTTGGCGGCCATGATGCCTGCCAGTTCGGCGGTCGAAATCACCGCGCCCTTCGGCGTCCGGTTCTCGCGAACGAGGGCCACGGTTTCCGCCGCGCAGACCAGCCGCCCCCGTGCGGTGGCGATACGGGCGGTCACCGCCTTTTCCGAAACATCGACCATGCGGGCGCGGCCGGTTTCATCGAGATGCGACAGGTCGCTCATGTCTGGCTCCAGCGTTTCAGGTCTTCACCATCCTTATCCGTCGGCTCGACCCAGTGATCGACCTGCGGACCGACCTCGCGTTTCCACAGGGCAGCCTCGGATTTCAGACGGTCCATCATATAGTCCACGGCCTCGAATGCCGCCCGGCGATGAGCGCTGGCCGCCGCCACGAAGACGATCGGTTCTCCCGCCCGCACCTTGCCGCAACGGTGATGAATGGCCAGGGCCTGGATACCGAATCGCGCCGCTGCGCTCTCGGCAATCGCCTGCATCGTGGCTTCGGTCATGCCGGGATACCAGTCGAGATAGAGATAATCTACCGCTCCCGTTTTCGCTTCACCCCGCACCACGCCGGTGAAGGCTGCTACCGCGCCGGTCGCACCAAAGCACGTCAGGAAATCGCTGTGCGCCTGCGCCGCATCGAGCGCCTCAGGCAGAAGATAGACCGCGATCTGCGCCATGTCAGCCGCCGGAAAAGACAGAGAAGAAGGCGACCTCATCGCCATCGGCCAAAGACTGGTCAGACGTGACCACGACCTGGTTGACGCTCATGCGCAGGCGCGGGTCGCCTTCCGCAAAGAGCTGGTTACGCAGGGTTTCAAGGGTCAGACCGCCTGCAGGCAGAGCCATGTCCATCCGCCGTTTACCCAACAGATCGGCCACACGGCCAAAGAACAATATTGCGATCATAACCCTGTTTACGTGTAAACCCGCAGTCGGTTGTAAAAAAGTGCGTCACGCGCGTGCAGAGGCCTTGCTAAAACCGTCATTACACGCTCAATACGCAATCTAATATCCCAAGCCCGCCGGAATATCCATGAGTCTGTCCAATTATCGACTGTTGCGTTTTCTGGCTCGGCTGGCAGCGTTCGGAAAGAAAAACGGTTCCCTGCCCCTGCCGGAACCGAGCGATCCGGCTTCGTTCAAGGTGCTGCTCCATCGCCCACAGGTTCAGCTCGATACTGAAGGCCTGAAGGCCTTCTATACCGGCAAGCGCATACTGGTGACCGGCGCCGGCGGTTCAATCGGTTCGGAAATCTGCAAGCAGGTGCTGGCGCTCGGTGCGTCGCATGTCAGCCTGATCGATCACTCCGAACTGGCGCTCTACGAAATCGACCGTGACATCAAGCTGGAATTTCCGAACAATGGCGCCGGTGACCGGGCGCGGCCCTTCCTGTGCAATATCCGCAGCCGCGAACGCATTGCCGCCCTGGTGGCCCAGCAGAAGCCGGACGTAATCTTTCATGCCGCGGCGCTCAAGCATGTGCCGATGGTGGAGCTGAACGCCAGCGAAAGTGTGCTGACCAATGTGCTGGGTACCCAGTGCGTCATCGATGCCGCCAAGGCCGCCGGGGTCAAGCAACTGGTGCTGATCTCCTCGGACAAGGCCGTAGCTCCCTCTTCGCTGATGGGCGCCACCAAGCGCCTGGCCGAACACCTGATCCGCACGCAGATTTCCGACACGCACCAGGCCTGCGTCGTCCGCTTCGGCAATGTGCTGGGCTCGACCGGTTCGGTGGTGCCGCTGTTCAAGTCGCAAATCGAGCGCGGCGGACCGATCACTCTCACCGACCGCGATGTCGAACGCTATTTCATGACCATTTTCGAGGCGGTACAACTGGTGCTGACCGCCGCCATGAACAATGCCAAGACGCCGGAGCACAAGTCGGGCCTGTACATCCTGGAGATGGGTACGCCGGTCAAGATCATGGACCTGGCCACGCGGATGATCCGGCTTTACGGCCTGAAGCCGGACAAGGACATCAAGATCACCTTCACGGGCCTGCGCGACGGCGAGAAGATCACCGAGGCGCTGGTGGACGACAATGAGGTGCGCGAACTGGTGCTGCCGGGCATTTTCGAGGTGGTCAATCAGGCGCACGTGCCCCCGATCGCCGAGCCGGTGATGGAAACCCTTTACGGCCTGGCCCAGGGCGGTCACGATGACGAGGCCAAGACCATGGTGTTTAATCTCGTCAATTCATTGCGTGAATAAACAAAAGCCGGCCTGACGAATCAGACCGGCTTCCGGATCGGGTGCGGCAGGGGAAGACCGCGCCTGACATAGCTATTCGGTGTAGGGATCTTCGGCATCCGGATCGTCGGTGGTATGGAATTCATACCAGATGCCATTGAGGATGCCGACGGCGACGGCCAGGCCGACACCCAATATCCAGGAAAAATACCACATGTCTCTTGTCCTTCTGAGGGGCCTGGGGAGGCTCGCCTCCCCAGCCTTGATTAATACAGATCCGGGTTGGTCTTAAGCTGTTCCGTGCTGATCCGGCCGAACAACACCTTGTAGACCCAGGCGGTGTAGAACAGGATGATCGGAAGGAAGACCACGGTCACCAGCAGCATGATGAACAGGGTCAGGTGCGAGCTGGAGGCGGTCCAGATCAGCAGGCTGGAATGGGCATCCACCGTGCTCGGCAGGATGATCGGGAACATCGAACAGCCGACCGTGGCGATGATACCCAGAATCGCCAGGGACGAGCCGCCGAAGGCCAGCCAGTCACTGCGCAGACGTTGACCGGCAATAGCGACCAGCGGTCCGGCGAAACCAAGTAGCGGTGCGGCCCACATCCACGGATACTTGCCGTAGTTGGCCAGCCAGGCGCCGGCCATCGGCACCACTTGCGCGCGGGTGGGATTGGAGGCGCCGGCCGGATTGACCGCATCGACAACGCTGAAACCAAGGCCCGAGAAGCGGACAAAGACGTAGCCCGCGGCGAACAGCACGATCACAGCCAGGGCAGCGAAGAAACCGAAGCGCAGGGCGCGGTCACGGACAATGCCCTTTTCCAGCTTGAGGCCCAGCCAGGTCGAGCCCTGCAGGACCAGCATGGCGGCGGAAACCAAGCCGCACAGCAGAGTGAAGGGCGAGAACAGGCCGAGGAGACCACCCAGGAACATGTCATGATAGGTGGCGCGCAGATCGCTGTCGAAGCTGAACGGGGCCCCTTGCAGCACATTGCCCATGGCCACGCCGAAGACCAGTGCCGGCACGAAGCCACCAACGAACAGCGCCCAGTCCCAGTTGCGGCGCCAGGCCTTGCCGGGACGCTTCGAGCGGTACTTGAAGCCGACCGGCCGCAGGATCAATGCGAACAGCACCAGGAACATGGCCAGATAAAAGCCGGAGAAGCTAACCGCATAGACAAAGGGCCAGGCGGCAAAGATGGCGCCGCCGCCGAGGATGAACCAGACCTGGTTGCCTTCCCAGGTCGCCCCCACCGTATTGATGACGGCACGGCGCTCGGAGTCGTTTTTGGCGACAAAAGGCAGCAGGGCCGCCACCCCCATGTCAAAGCCGTCCATGATGGCGAAACCGATCAGCAGAACGCCGACAAGGCCCCACCAGATGACCCTGAGGGTCGGATAGTCGAAAGGTAATTCCATTAGAGTAACTCCTTATTCCGCGGGGCCGACAACGGGCATGGCGGGATCATCGGTGTGGCTGACTTCGGGATCGTCGTGCATTCGGCCGAGCTTGTTTTCATACGGCCCCTTGTTGATGGCGCGGATCATCAACTTGACCTCGATCACGGCCATGGTGGCGTAGACCGCGGTAAATCCGAAAATGGTGGCCCAGATCTGGCCCTTGGTGAGCGAGGAAGCGCCCATGAAGGTCGGCAGCACGCCATCCACCGCCCAGGGCTGGCGACCGATCTCGGCCAGCAGCCAGCCCGCCTCGATGGCGATCCACGGAAAGGGAATGGCGATCATGCAGGCCAGCAGGAACAGGCGATTGTTGTGCTTCTCGAAGGTCACCATCAGGAAAGCGGTGGCAAACAGCAGGATAAAAGCGAAACCGAGATAGGCCATCAGGCGGAAGGCCCAGAACATCACCGGCACATTGGGAATGGTGTCGAGCGAGGCCTGAACGATCTGCTGATTGCTGGCGGTGCGCGGATCGGAGACGTACTTCTTCAGCAGCAGGGCGTAGCCGAGATCGGCCTTGTGCGCCTCGAATTCGCCCCTGGCGGCCATATCATCGGCATTGACCTTCAGCTTCTCCACGCCGTCATAGGCGATGATGCCGGAACGGATGCGCACTTCCGCCTTGTCGGTCAGGTCGAGGATACCGATGACCGGCGTATCGACGCTGCGCGTGGCGATCAGGCCCAGCACATACGGAATCTTGATGTCGAAGTCAGTGCGCTGTTCCTTGACGTTCGGGATGCCGAAGATCGAGATGCCGGCCGGCGCCTTTTCGGTGTGCCACATCGATTCCAGGGCGGCCAGCTTCATCTTCTGGTTATCGGTGAGCGCGTAACCCGACTCATCGCCCAGCACGACAACCGACAGCGAGGACGCCAGGCCGAAGGCCGCGGCCACAGCCATCGAACGCTTGGCGATGCTGGTCCACTTGTCGTTCCACAGATAGATGGCCGAAACCCCCATGACGAAGACCGCCGCCAGTACGTAACCGGCGCTGACCGTATGGACGAACTTGGCCTGAGCCACCGGATTGAACAGCACCTCGATGAAGTTGGTCACTTCCATGCGCATGGTGGCCGGATTGAACTCGGCGCCCGTGGGATGTTGCATCCAGCCGTTGGCGATCAGAATCCACAATGCCGACAGATTGGTGCCCAGCGCCACCAGGAAGGTCACCATCAGGTGCGCCGGCCGGGAGAGTTTTTCCCAGCCGAAGAACATCAGGCCGACGAAGGTGGCTTCCAGGAAGAAGGCCATCAGCCCCTCGATCGCCAGCGGCGCGCCGAAGATGTCGCCGACATAATGCGAATAGTAGGACCAGTTCATGCCGAACTCGAATTCCATGGTGAGACCTGTTGCCACACCCAGGACGAAGTTGATGCCGAACAGAAGCCCCCAGAAGCGGGTGATCGTGCGCCAGATCTCCTTGCGCGTAAGGACATAGACGCTTTCCATGATGACGAGCATGAAGCTCATCCCCAGGGTCAGCGGAACGAATAGAAAGTGATACATAGCCGTCAAGGCGAATTGCAGCCTTGAGAGTTCTACGGTACTGAGGTCCATAAAGACTTCTCCCCAAAAACTTCGCGTCTCCGGTGAGAAGACACTGAAAAACAGCCCTTAGCAACGCCCAAATTCAACCCTTTGGAGAACGGCGCCGCTAAAACCATATAAACAGTAAGGCTTAATCTTGCGCCGCACAATGAGCATGATGTCGCACCCCCCCAAGCTATCGGAGGCCGATAACAGGTTAGTGACGCCGCGCGATCGTCTGCGCCTGTGGGCGAAGACCGACAGCCGCACGGTGCGGCTTATGGACGGGCTCGCCCTGCTGGAGGGTGTCGCCATCATCGGCTTTGCCTGGGGCCTCAGCCACACCGTCAGCGACCTGTTCGACAAGGGGCAGACTATCAGCCGGCTGGCCTTGCCCGTTGCGATCACGCTGCTGTCCCTGATCCTCAAAGCCGGTTCGGGACTGATGACGCAGAAGCTGGGTCTGGCGTCGGCGCGGCGTATCATCGCCGGTATCCGCCTGGACTTCATGAAACAGGCCCTGACCGGCCGTATCGACGCCGCCCGCCATCAGGGCCGCCTCAATGCCCTGTTCGAGGATACCGAAGCATTGGAGGGGTATTATGCCCGCTTCCGGCAAAGCGAATTTCAGGCGCGCCTGCTTCCCCTCGCCTTTCTCGCCATCATGGCCCTGGCCAGTCCGGTCTGCGCCGGTATCCTGCTGCTGACCCTCGTGCCGTTTGTCGCCCTGATGGCCATACTCGGCCTGAGCAGCGCAGAGGAATCGAAACGGCAACTCGACGCCCTGTCGCGCCTGTCCAATCTGTTTGTCGATCGTATCAAGACCCTGCCGCTCATTCTCAGCTTCGAAGCCGGACCGCGCCAGGTTCGTACCGTGGCGCGCGCCGCCGAAAACGTCGCCGAACGGACCCTCAGTGTCCTCAAGATCGCCTTTATCACCTCGGCCGTGCTGGAATTTTTCAGCGCGCTCAGCGTGGCCCTGATCGCCGTCTATTGTGGCTTCTACCTGCTGGGCGAACTGCCCTTCAAGGTGCCGGAACATCTGACCTTCGCCGCCGCCTTCTTCGTGCTGGCCCTGGCGCCGGAGGTCTATGCCCCGATGCGCCGCCTCGCCGCCGCCTATCACGACCGCCAGACCGCCCTGGCGGCGGCGCAAAGGCTGATGGATATCGACATGCGCCCGGAGCAGCCGGCCTCGCCTTCCCCCTCCGTCGCCCCTGAAATCACCTACGATGCCGTAGCCTGCGGTTTCCCTGACGATCCGGATTTCCATATCGGTCCTGTCAGTTTCACCGCGCGGCCCGGTCATGTGATCGCCCTCAGGGGGCCGACCGGCGCGGGCAAGACCACCCTGCTGCGCCTGCTGCTCGGCCAGGGCCTGAAGCGTGCCGGCGAGGTGCGCATCGATGGCGCGCCCCTGCCGGAAGGCGGCGATATCGGCGCGCACATCGGCTGGGTATCGCAAAACCCGCCGATCCTCGCCGGCAGCCTGACCGATAACCTGACCCTGGCCAATCGCGGCGCCACGGCCGGGCGGATCGCCGAAGCTATCCGGCTGTTCGGCCTCGGCGAGATCGCCGTGCAACGGACGGCAGATCTCAACGAGCGCGGCTCAGGCCTTTCCGGAGGGGAGCGGCGACGCATAGGCCTGGCGCGCGCCTGGCTGAAGGATGCCCCGGTCCTGCTGCTCGATGAACCGACCGCCGATCTCGATGCTCAGGCCGAGGCCGAACTGATTGCCCGCCTGCCAGACCTTTTCAAAGGCCGGACGGTGATCCTCTCCAGCCATTCGCCGGTGCTTTGCGCCCTGGCCGATCAGGTGGTGGAACTGACATGAGCTTCGATACCTATTTCAAAAAACTGATCGACCGGTTCGGCACGCGCCTTTTCCTGACGGCGCTTTTCGCGGCAGGTGTCAGCGTTTCCGCCGTACTGCTGCTGGGAATTTCCGGCTGGTTCCTGACCGGGGCCGCGGTGGCGGGCGCGGCCGGGATCGTGGCGGCGCAGGGTTTCAACTATCTGCTGCCGAGCGCGGCCATCCGCTTCTTCGCCATCGCCCGCACCGTCCTGCGCTATGGCGAACGCTATGCGGGACACTCGGCGGCCCTGCGCGCCATGGCCGAGTTGCGCCCGGCCCTGCTCGGCCGCGTGCTGGCGGGCGATCCGCGCCGTAGTCTGGGTTTGAGCCGGGGCGAGGCCTCCAGCCGCTTTATCCAGGACGTGACCACGCTGGAAAATGCCCTGGTGATGCGCAGCGCGCCGTGGGCCGGTGGCGCAGGACTCCTGACTGCCCTGCTACTGATCACCCTGGCATCGCCCTGGGCAGCGCTGGCTGCAGCGATCGTCATGGGCGTTACCTTTTGGGCAGCGCGCCATATCCATGGCCGCCCGGAAGCAGACGCATCAGAAGGGGAAGCCCTCGGCGCGCTGAAGGATCGTTTCTTCGCCCTGATGCCAGTATTGCCCGATATCCGCGCCTATGACCTGTCCGCTCCGCTGCTTGCCGAACTGGAAGCGCGCGAAGCCGCCCTGCTGGCCGCGAAGACCCGTACATTCGGCAAGGAAGCGATGGTCAATGCCCTGCTGACCGTTCTGACCGGGATTGGCCTGGCCGTCATCGCCTTCACTGGCCTGGACCGGCCCCTGCCCCTGATGGCCCTGGCTTTGCTGGCGGGCAGCATGGGCTTCGAGAGCCTGAACATCCTGACGCGGGCCCTGGCCCAGAAGGCGCTGTCGGATCAGGCGAGGGTCCGCGTGGCGGCGATTTTTGACCACCCGGCGGCTCCGGCCAGCGAAGCACAGACCTTTTTCCGGCTAAACGGCCAATCTTACCCGCTCGACCGCGCCTTACGCCTGCGCATCGATGGCCCTTCCGGCAGCGGCAAGACGCGCGCCATCGAGGCCCTGACCGGGTTGAGGGATCAGGGCGGCGCGCCGGACCTCTTCGCCCTGTGTCCGCAGGATGCTGCCGTACTGACCGGCACGATCCGCGAAAACCTGCTGATGGCCGTGAGCGACGAGCGCTTGAAAGGCCTGGATCGCGCGGCGCAGGAAGCGATGATGTGGGAAGCGTTGCAGCTGGCCTGCCTGAAAGATCGGGTCGCAGCCCTGCCCCGGACGCTCGATACCTGGATCGGCGATGGCGGGGTCACACTGTCAGGCGGCGAACGCAAGCGCCTGACCCTGGCCCGCGCACTGCTGCGCGAGGCGCCGGTCCTGATCCTCGACGAGCCAACCGAAGGCCTCGACCTCGCCACGGAGGCGCACGTGGTGACGAACCTCGCGCGACGGCTGAACGAAAAACCGCAGGGCCTGATCCTGATCAGCCATCGCGAAGCACCGCGCGTATTGGCCGCTCAGGTGATCAGGCTCTAGGCCTTTTTCACGCCATAGGCGGCGAAGAAGACGAACATGGCGGCATTGACCTCGGCGGCAATCTCTTCGTCGCTGGGGGCCGGCATGTAGTTGAGCAAGCGCGCCTTGATCATGCGGCCATGGATCAGCGACGTGAAATGGTGAGCGGCGGTCATGACATCTGGCACCACCAGTTCACCGCGCGCCACGGCCTTTTCGATATAGTCGGCAATGATGCGCGCGCCGGCGAGCGGGCCGCTTTCATAGAACAGCCGGCCGACTTCAGGCGACTTGTGGCTTTCCGCCGAAATGACACGCCAGTTCTGCAGGGCCGGTTCGGCGGTGAAGGCGCGGACATAGCCCTTGGCAAAGGCCGTCATCACCGTGCGAGCATCACCCTCGTCGGTCAGCAGCTCATTGATCTCGCCACGATGGAAGATGCAGCTGCGCTGCACATAGGCCGTGAACAGCTCTTCCTTGCTCTTGAAGTAGTTATAGAGCGTGCCCTTCGAGCCACCGAGCTTCGCGGCGATGGTCGACATCGACGCACTGGCATAGCCTTCTTCCAGAAAGATTTCGGTGGCCACATCGAGGATCGCTTCGCGGCGGTCTTCGCCACTCATGCGCCCCTTATGTTCCGGGCAGGTTTGGTCCTTGGCCTTCAACTCAGCTACTTTTTCGTTTTGCATCGCAAGATTTTTCCTAAACCGTACGGTATGGTCAGTTGACAGATACAGCGTGCCGGACTATATGTCCAGCCAAAATGACCATACCGTACGGTTGTTTCAAGAGTCCGCCCATTTGAGACTTATTATAATGACACATAACATGCCCTCCTCCCATATACCGCGCCCTTTCCCGCAGCGCGGTCTGTTTGTCGCAGCCCTGCTGGCTGCCACGTCGCTTTCCGGTTCTCTGGCGGCCTGCACCACGATTCCACAAAGCGCGCCTTTCGCATCTGAGCCCAGCCAGGCCAAGAAGGTCAACCCCATCAATGCGGTCAGCGAGCAGACCTGGTGGAAGGATCTCGGCGATCCGCAGCTTCAGCGCCTGATGAACCAGGCTTTCAATAATTCACCCTCGCTGGCTATCGCCGAAGCGCGCCTGAACCAGGCGGAAGCCACGGTTTCTCAATACCGCGCCGCCAACCGCCCGCAGGTGGGCACCAGCGCCACCGCTTTCGATGCCAAGCAGAGCGCCAATTTCCTCTACCCGGAAGGTGATTATACCGCCGGCTACATGGATTACGGCCAGACGACGCTGAGCTTCAACTGGGAGCTGGATTTCTGGGGCAAGAACCGCGCCGCTATCGCCGCCGCCAGTTCCAGCGCCGAAGCCGCCGAAGCCGATGCCGCCCAGGCCAGGCTGGTGCTTTCGACCGCCATCGCCACCGCCTATATTGACCTCGACCGCCTCTATCAGGAACGCGACCTGGCCGAGCGCGCCGTCGGCATCCGCACGGACAGCGCCAAGCTGGTGCAGGACAAGCTCAATAACGGCGTCAGCAACAAGGCGCAGGACGCCCAGGCCCAGGCTGGCATCTTCGCCGCCCGGGCCGATCTGGCCGCGCTGGACGAGCAGATCGACCTCAACAAGCACCTGCTCGCCACGCTGACCGGCGCCGCGCCGGACTTCGCCAACACCCTGCAACGGCCAGCCCTGTCGCTTAATCCGCAAGCCTTCGGTTCAGTGCCCAGCCAGGTCAATCTCGACCTGATCGGCCGCCGTCCGGACATCATCGCCGCGCGCTGGCGCGCCGAGGCCGCCTCGGCCCATATCAAGCAGGCCCATGCCGCCTTCTACCCCAATATCAATATCGCCGCCTTCGCCGGCTTCCAGTCTCTGGGCCTTGACAAGCTGTTCTCGCCCGGTTCGGATATCGGCCAGGTCGGCCCGGCCATCAGTCTGCCTCTGTTCGATGGCGGCGCGCTGAAGGCTAACCTGAAATCGGCCGAGAGCGAGCATGCCCTGGCCATCGCCTCCTATAACCAGGGTGTACTGGAAGCCATGCAACAGGTGGCCGACACCCTCTCCAGCCAGAAGGCGCTGCAAGCCCGACTCGACAATTCCGAGAAGGCGCTGGCCGCCTATGAGGACGCCTACAGCCTCAGCAAGCTGCGCTACGATGGCGGCCTGTCCGACTACACCTCGCTACTCGTGGCCGAACAGAGCCTGATCAGCCAGCGCCGGGTGGTGGCCGACCTCAAAAGCCGCGCCATGACGCTCGATATCGCCCTGATCAAGTCCCTCGGCGGCGCCTACAGCTCGCAAAATATTGCCCAAAATTAAGCTCTAACACAGAGATCCGCACATGCCCGATACCGCTCAAACTGCCGACAAGATTTCGGCCGCCCCCGCTGCCCCTTCACAGGCTTCCACCCAGGCCGCCGGCAATGCCAAGCGCAAGCGCCTGCTGACCTATCTCGGCGCCGCCGTGATTGTCGGCGCCGTCGCTTACGGCGCTTACTACGGCCTCGTCGCCGCCCACTATGTCTCGACGGACAACGCCTATGTCGGCACCGATACGGCCCAGGTCAACGCCCTGGTCGCCGGTCCTGTCGCCAGCATCGCCGTTTCCGAGACCCAGGCCGTGAAGGCCGGCGACGTGCTGCTGACCATCGACGATGCCGACGCCAAGATCGCCGTTGCACAGGCCCAGGCCGCCCTGGCCCTGGCCCAGCGCCGCGTGCAGGGCTTCTATGCCAGCGATGAGGCCCTGGCCGGTCAGGTGGGGGCCCGTCAGGCCGATATCGCCAGCGCCGATGCGCAGATCGCTGCCGCCCAGGCCAATCTGAGCAATGCCAAGACCGAACTGACCCGCCGCCAGAATCTGGCGCAATCGGGCGCCGTCTCGCAGGAAGAACTGACCACGGCCCAGAACGCCTTCACCCAGGCTCAGGCCGCGCTGAACGCCGCTCAGGCCGCGCACGCACAGGCCGTAGCCGGGGTTCAGGCCGCCGGTGGCCAGCGCGCCACCAATGCCGCCCAGTTCGCCGGCGTCGACGCCGCGCAGAACCCGGAGATCCTGGCCGCCCAGGCGAAGCTTGACGCCGCCAACCTGGCGCTGGAGCGTACCATCGTCCGTGCCCCGACCGACGGTATCGTCTCCAAGAAGGCGGTCCAGGTTGGTCAGCAGGTTGGCGTCGGCACACCGCTGATGACGGTCGTGCCGATCGCCCGCGCCTATGTCGATGCCAATTTCAAGGAAGGCCAGCTGCGCAAGGTCATTGCCGGCCAAAAGGTTGAACTGCATTCCGATCTCTATGGCAAGGGCATTACCTTCCACGGCACGGTCCGCGGCATTTCCGGCGGCACCGGCTCGGCCTTCTCGCTGATCCCGGCACAGAACGCTTCCGGCAACTGGATCAAGGTGGTCCAGCGCCTGCCGGTCCGCATCGATCTCGACCCGAAGGAACTGAAGGCGCACCCCTTGCGCGTCGGCCTGTCGATGAGCGCCAAGATCGATACCAAGAACTAGGCTTCCCTGGCCCCGCATCTGTTCTTCCCCCCGGATGCGGGGTCCTTTTTCTATTCTGTTTGAGAGGCTTTCCATGTCCTCCCCCGCTAATGCCGCGCCCGCCGGTCCCGCCCCCATGACGGGTGGCCTGCTGGCCATCACCGCCCTGGCCCTGGCGCTCGGCACCTTCATGCAGGTGCTCGACGGCACTATCGCCAACGTTTCTGTGCCTACCATTGCCGGCGATCTTGGCGTCTCGACCTCGCAGGGCACCTGGGTCATCACCTCGTTTGCCGTGGCCAACGGCATTTCCGTCCCCCTGACCGGCTGGCTGATGGGCCGCTATGGCGTGGTGAAGACCTTCACCGCCTCGGTTATCCTGTTCACCATCGCCTCCTTCCTGTGCGGCGTGGCCTGGGACATCAACTCCCTGATCTTCTTCCGCATCCTGCAGGGCGCGGTCTCCGGGCCGATGATCCCCGGTTCGCAGGCCCTGCTGATGATGATCTTCCCGCCCAACAAGCGCGGCACGGCCCTGGCCATCTGGTCGATGACCACCCTGGTGGCGCCGATCTGCGGCCCGATCTTCGGCGGCTGGATATCGGACAACATGACCTGGCCGTGGATCTTCTTCATCAATGTGCCGGTCGGCATCTTCTGCGCCTTCTTCTGCTGGCGCGGCATGTCCGACCGCGAAACCCCGACCTTTCAGCGGCCTATCGACCGCACCGGTTTCGCCCTGCTGGTTGTCTGGGTCGGCGCCCTGCAGGTCATGCTCGATACCGGCAAGGAAGCCGACTGGTTCAATTCGCCCGCCATCGTCGTCGAAACCATCATCGCCATCATCGGCTTTATCGCCTGGGTAATCTGGGAACTGAACGACAAGAATCCGATGGTCGACCTGAGCTTCTTCAAGACGCGCAACTTCGCTTTCGGCACCACGGTCCTGTGTATCGCCTACGCCATCTTCTTCGGGGCCAACCTGCTGATGCCTTTGTGGCTGCAAACGAACATGGGCTACATCGCCACCTGGGCCGGCCTGGCGGCCGCCCCGTCCGGCGCCGTGGCGGTCATTATGACGCCATTCGCCGCACGCCTGCTCAACAGGTATGACGCGCGTATCCTCGGCACGGCGTCACTGCTGCTGTTCGCCCTGTCCTTCTATATGCGCTCGCTTTTCACCACCGATGCCAGTTTCCTGGTGCTGGCCATGCCAATGCTGGTCATGGGCGCGGCGATGAGTTTCTTCTTTATCGCCTTTATCAGCATCGGTCTGAACGGTATTCCGCATCAGCGTGTACCGGCAGCTTCGGGCCTGAGCAATTTCGCCCGGATCATCGCCGGTTCCTTCGCCGCCTCGCTCGTCACCACCCTGTGGGAACGCAGCGAGACCCAGCACCAGACACGTCTGGCCGAGGTGATGGGCATGAACGATCCGACCTTCCTGGAGGCCTTGCGTCAGGCTCAGGACTATGGCCTGTCGGCGGCACAGAGCGTCGGCTCGATTGTACGGCAGGTCACCAACCAGGCCTTCCTGCTGGCAACTGTAGATCTGTTCCGCATTTCATCGATCATTATCCTTCTGCTGGTGCCGGCCGTCTGGCTATGCCGCAAGACCCTGGTCCAGGGGCCGGTTACCCACGCCGCGGATTAAACTTGAAACCTTAAGGGAGAGCGATCATAGGAACGTCCGAAACTATCCGGAGATTCCAATGATCGCTCTCGCCTTACACGGTGGTGCCGGTGCCAAAAAGGGCCGCGACTACTCCGTCGAAATCGCCAATATGCGCGATATCGCCGAAGCCGCCCGCGACCGCCTGAAGGCCGGAGCCACAGCGCTGGATGTCGTCACCGAGGTGGTGCGTCAGCTGGAAGATTCCGGCCTCTATGTCGCCGGCCGGGGCGCCTCGCCCAACCAGGCCGGCAATTATGAACTCGATGCCAGCCTGATGAACGGCGCCGACCAGACCTGCGGTTCGGTCACGGCCCTGCAGGGCTTCGCCAATCCGGTCCTCGTTGCGCGCGCGGTCATGGAAAAGACGCCGCACGTCATGCTGGCCGGCGAGGGGGCAGCGCTTTTCGCCCATGAGCAGGGCTTTGCCCCTATCGCCGATGAGGCCGAATATTTCACCCGCGCCGGCCGCTTCGAATCCAACCATCCGCCCGGCACCCTGGCGCACGGCACGGTGGGCTGCGTCTGTCTCGACAGCCACGGCAATCTCGCCGCCGCCACCTCGACCGCCGGGGTTTTCGGCAAGATGGCCGGGCGCGTTGGCGACACGCCGGTGATCGGCGCCGGCACCTGGGCCGATGGCCAGACCGCCGTTTCCTGTACCGGCCAGGGCGAATACTTCATCCGCGTCAACGCCTCGGCGCAACTGGCCTTTCGCCACGCCGGCGGACAGGCCCTGCCGGAAGCCGCCGACACAGTGCTGCAACAGATTGTCGACATGGGCGGCGAAGGCGGCCTGATCGCACTCAGCCAGCAGGGTGAAGTGATCGTGCCCTTCCGTTCGCAGGGCATGAAGCGCGCCTGGTTCTGCGGTGACAGCGAAATTGTCTCGGAAGCTTTCTGATTAGCGGCAGACCGCGTCGAGGTTGCTGATATCAACATCGGGCGGGGCGTCGCTCCACAGGTCGATACCCTTTTCCTTGGCCACGCGTTCGAGCAATATGCCCTCGCCCTGATGAGCGCTCGGCGCGCTGTAGGCCGAATCGCTCTGCGCCTGGTCGAGCGTGACGAAATGCGCCCCCTCTTCCTCGAACGCGGTCAACACCTCCGGCAGCATCATGGCGGTAAAGGCGCCTTCGTGGATTAGCAGGACGTGCGAAATCTGCCGCCCATAGACCTTCTGCGAGGCGATCAGGCCCCGCGCGATGGAGGCCTTCACCCCCTGCATGTACTGGATCTTCATGGCCTCGATCGCCGCCGTATCGCCCTTGGTCACGCAGCGCGTATAGGGCTCGGTATAGGCCCAGTCGTTAAAGCTCATGGAAACGTCGGCGATTTTGTAATCGTGCGCCTTCAGGTAGGCAATGATCCCGGCATGATGCGCGTCGTCGCCGGCGCTGAGATAGGGAAAGCGCAGATAGCGCCAGTTCTCACCCTGCATGCGGTCGCGGATCGCCGGCTCCCCCTTTTCCAGATCGGCCTCGAAGGCTTCCAGCGTCCCTGAATTGATGTTCATATGGGTGTAAGTGTGATTGCCGAGCGGATAGCCGGCCGCCCGCCACATATCGAGCGCCGCCCCACTGCCCGGCTCGCGCTCCAGGGCCACGGCATTTACGAAGCCATAGACGGCCGGGACATTATGCGCTTTCAGCGCCGCCAGATAGTCGCGCGCCACATCGGTGCGACTGATGCCCGGCGGCACGCTGCCATGCGCCGGCAGGTCATCAACCGTGATGGCGACATCGAAACCCGGCTGGGCCAGGCTATGCGAAGGCAGGGCAGCGACGACGCCCAGACACAGGGCAGCGGAAATCAGGGCGGCGGCAGTCTTCATAGGCAATCTCTCCTCAACCCGCCTCTCTTGTTTTCCCGGTGGGCGTTTCAGGGCGGTATCCTGACTTTGCGCCGGAATGCCCCGGCTGACAATCGACACCAAAGCGTAATTTGCAGAAATATCGCGGTTACGTTAACCATAAGCCGTTTCAGCAAGCCAGAACAGGCTCATAAAGGGGGACTATCATGAATGGCAATCTGTTCCTGCGTACCAGTGTCGTGTTCCTGTGCATCGGAATTGTGCTCGGTCTTTTCATGGGCGCCACCGAGGACTTCACCCAGGCGCCGACCCACGCCCATATCAATCTGGTGGCAGGCGTGTGGATGTTCCTGGCAGGGCTTTATTACAATGCGCATCCGCATACCTCGCGCAAGGCGATTGCCATCCACTACTGGCTGACCGTGGCGGGTCTGGTTTTCTTCATCCCCGGCATTTGGGGCGCCCAGATCCGTACCCCCTGGTTCATCCCCGTGATCGGCATAGGCAGCCTGCTGACCACGGCGCAGATCGTCTTCTTCGCGGTCATGGTCTTCCGCGGCACGGGCAAAAAGGCCTCGCTCACGCTGTCGTGACGTCCAGAGCGTCATAAGGCGCAAAAAAGACCGCATGCGGGTATTGCCAGATGGTAACAACAGGGATAGTTTCAATAGATACCATCTTTGTGAGCCACCATGACCGCCGATACCCGCGCCACCCTTTCTCACCCGCCGCTCTTCGACGCCCTGGACAACCAGGCGCTTGACGCCATGCTGACCCTGCTCAAGCTGCTGCGCGACGATCCGCGCGACGGCAAGATCGATCTCGGCATCGGCGTCTATGGCGATGAACTGGGCCGCACGCCGGTCATGCAGGCCGTCCGCCAGGCTGAACACATCGTGGCCGATGCGCAGACCACCAAGGCCTATGTGGCGGCGGAAGGCGATATCCGCTTTGTCAATCTGCTGACTCCGCTGGTGCTGGGGGCTGAGCGCGCCGCCGATGACCGCTACTGCGGCATGCAGACGCCGGGCGGCACCGGCGCCCTGCGTCTGGCGGCCGAACTGATCGCCCGCGCCAACCCGCAGGCGCGCATCTGGCTGGGCGCCCCGACCTGGGTCAATCACTATGCCCTAATGCGCTCCACCGGCCTGCAGGTGCTGGAACATCCTTTCTTCGATCAGGCGACTCAAACTGTCCTGTTCGACGAAATGATGAGCGCGCTCAAGGCCGCCCGCCCGGGTGACGCCCTGCTGCTCCACGCCTGCTGTCATAACCCGACGGGCGCCGGCTTCAGCCCAGAGCAATGGCGGACCATCGCCACCTTCTGCGCCGACAATGGCCTGTTGCCTCTGGTCGATATCGCCTACCAGGGCTTGGGCCACGGTCTCGAAGAAGACGCCGCCGATCTGCGTGCCCTGCTCGACCTCGTGCCGGAAGCCATCGTGACCGCCTCCTGTTCGAAGAATTTCGGCCTCTACCGCGAACGCCTCGGCGCCCTGTGGATCAAGGGCAGCAACGCCCAGGCCGCCCAGCGCGCCCGCGCCACCTGCGTCAAGGCCGGCCGCTCGATGTGGTCCATGCCGCCCGACCATGGCGCCTCTGTGGTCCGCACCATTCTGGAGTCGACCGAGCTGACCGCCAGCTGGCAGGCCGAACTGGCCACCATGCGCACCCGCCTGAACTCCATGCGCGCCGAGCTGGCTCACGCCGTGCCGCAACTGGCCTCGGTGGCGCAGCAGACCGGCATGTTCGTCCTGCTCCCCTTGAGCCGCGAGGCCGTGACCGAGCTGCGTGTCCGCGACGGCATCTACATGGTCGAGAACGGCCGCATGAACATTGCCGGCCTGCGACCGGAAAACCTGCCGCGCTTCGCGGCCTGCCTGAAACCCTACCTCTGAGAACAAGGAGAATTAAAATGAATGCCAATCCTTTAGGTCTCAACGGTTTTGAGTTTGTCGAATTTACCGGCCCGGATACCGAAGCCATGGCCGGTCAGCTGGAAATGCTGGGCTTTGTCGCCGCCGCACGCCACAGGACACGCGATATCGTGCGCTACAAACAGGGCCATATTAACTTCCTGCTGAGCACCGCCGGCAGCCCGCAGGCGGAGGATTTCGCGGCGCACCATGGTCCTTCGGCTAATGGTATGGCCTTCCGCGTTGCCGATGCGAAAGCCGCCTATGACCTGGCCTTGCAGAATGGCGCGCAGGCGGCCGATGCATCGCAGGGCGCCCTCGGCGAAGGCAGTTTCGCACTGAAGGGCATCGGCGGCTCGCTGCTCTATCTGGTCGATCATGACATTTACGCAGATTGGGACGCCATCCCCGGTGCCATCGACGATGAAGCCCTGAACAGCGTCGGTTTCCAGGTGCTCGATCACCTGACGCACAATGTGGCGCGCGGTCAGATGCGCACCTGGTCGAGCTTCTACGCGCAGATCTTCGGTTTCGAGGAGCAGAAGTATTTCGACATCAAGGGACAGGCGACCGGTCTGTTCTCGCAGGCGATGATAGCCCCGGACGGCGCCATACGTATTCCGCTCAATGAGAGCCAGGACGATACCAGCCAGATCGAAGAATTCCTGCGCCAGTATAATGGCGAGGGTATCCAGCATCTCGCGCTTACCACCGACAATATCTACGAAACAGTCGAGAAGCTGCGCGCCCGTGGAGTGAAATTGCAGGACACGATCGAGACCTATTATGATCTCGTCGACAAGCGCGTCCCCGGCCATGGCGAGGATCTCGAACGCCTGAAAGCCAACCGCATCCTGATCGACGGCAATGTCGGCGAAGAAGGCATCTTGCTGCAAATCTTCACCGAGAATACCTTCGGGCCGATCTTCTTCGAGATCATCCAGCGCAAGGGCAATGAGGGCTTCGGCAATGGCAATTTCCAGGCGCTGTTCGAGTCGATCGAGCTGGACCAGATCCGGCGCGGGGTTATTAAAGTCGCTTAAGTCAGATACCCCACCACCCCGCCCTTCGGGCGCGGTCCCCCTCCCCATCAAAGATGGGGAGGTATAAGAAAACGGGAGGCGCAGATGTCAGATTACATGACCGGCTTCGGCAACCATTTCTCGACCGAGGCCGTGCCGGGTGCCCTGCCGGTGGGGCAGAACTCGCCGCAACAGGTGCCGTTCGGTCTCTATGCCGAACAGCTTTCCGGCTCGGCCTTTACCGCGCCGCGTAACGAAAACCGCCGGTCCTGGCTCTATCGTCTGCGTCCGTCGGCCAGCCATGCGCCCTTTACGCCGCTGCGCGAACCCGCCACCTTCGCACAACCGACGCCCAATCGCCTGCGCTGGTCGCCACTCATCGCGCCCGATGCCCCGACCGATTTTATCGACGGGCTGACCGCCTATGCCGCCAATGGTGATCCGGCGGCACAGACCGGGGTGACCGTCTGGCTCTATGCCGCCAACCGTTCCATGGACCGCGTCTTCTTCGATGCCGACGGCGAACTGCTGATCGTGCCGCAATCCGGCCGGCTGGTGATCTTTACTGAAATGGGCAAGCTGGAAATCGAACCGCTCCAGATCGCCATCATTCCGCGCGGCGTGAAGTTCCGCGTCGCCCTGCCGGACGATCAGGCGACGGGCTATGTGCTGGAAAACCATGGCCATCCGTTCCGCCTGCCCGACCTCGGCCCGATCGGCGCCAATGGCCTGGCCAATGCCCGCGATTTCGAAACACCCGTCGCCGCCTTCGAGGACATCGATGGCGATGTCGAACTGGTGCAGAAATTCTGCGGCCGTCTGTGGACCACGCGCATCGACCACTCTCCGCTCGATGTCGTGGCCTGGCACGGCAATCTGGCGCCCTATCGCTACGACCTGCGACGCTTCAACGTCATCAATACGGTCAGTTTCGATCATCCCGATCCGTCGATCTTCACCGTCCTGACCTCGCCATCGGAAACGCCTGGCACGGCCAATGCCGATTTCGTCATCTTCCCGCCGCGCTGGATGGTGGCCGAACACACCTTCCGCCCACCATGGTTCCACCGCAACATCATGAGCGAATTCATGGGCCTGATCACCGGCGCCTATGACGCCAAGGCAGACGGCTTTGCGCCGGGTGGGGCAAGCCTGCACAACTGCATGAACGGCCACGGCCCGGACAAGGCCAGCTACGAGGCCGCCATCTCGGCCGACCTCAAACCGCACAGGATTGAGGGGACGATGGCCTTTATGTTCGAAAGTCGCCTGCCCTTCATTCCCTCGACCTTCGCCATGGAAACGCCCCTGCTCCAGCGCGATTACGATCACTGCTGGGACAACTTCAAAAAAGCCGAACTGCCTAAATGATTGACTCAACTCACGATCCGAAACTGACCTCATGGGTCTTAAGCGCCAATGGCCATACGGATTTCCCAATCCAGAACCTGCCGCTCGGCCTATTCTCGCCGACCGATGAAGCCCCGCGTCCGGGTACGGCCATCGGCGGCCAGATCGTCGAATGGCAAGCGCTGGTGGCCGCCGGTCTGATGCAGGACAGCCTGACGATAGAAGCTGTGCTGGCTACGCCCGCCCTGCGCAAATCCCTGCGCCGGCAACTGTCGAAACTGCTCAGCGATCCGCAATACCGTGAAGCCGCCGAACCCTACCTCCACGCCGCCGCCGATTGCACCCTGCATCTGCCGACGCGCATCGGCGACTACACCGATTTCTATGCCGGCATCCATCATGCGGTCACTGTCGGCAAGCTGTTCCGGCCGGACAACCCCCTGCTGCCCAACTACAAGCATGTGCCGATCGGCTATCATGGCCGCGCCTCCTCCATCCGCCCCAGCGGTGAGCCGGTCATCCGCCCCAAAGGCCAGACCAAGGCGCCGGAAGCCGAGACACCGTCTTTCGGCCCCAGCAAGCGTCTCGATTTCGAGCTGGAACTGGGCATCTGGGTCGGCCCCGGCAATGACCTCGGACACCCCATCGATATCGCCACTGCCGCCGACCATATCGCCGGCTACTGCCTGCTCAATGACTGGTCGGCGCGCGATTTTCAGGCCTGGGAATACCAGCCGCTCGGTCCCTTCCTGGCCAAGAACTTCATGACGACGATCTCGCCGTGGATCGTCACGCCGGAAGCCCTGGCACCGTTCCGGCTGGCGCAGGCGCCGCGTCCGGAAGGCGATCCCAGCCCCCTGCCCTATCTGTGGGACGAGACCGCTCAGGCCGGCGGCGCGCTGAAACTGTCGCTTGAGGTGTGGATCGAAACCGCCGACATGCGCGCGCAAAACCTGCCACCCTTTACCCTTAGCCACAGCGAGGCGCGGCATATGTACTGGACGCCGGCACAGCTCGTCACCCATCACGCCAGCAATGGCTGCAACCTGCAAACCGGCGATCTGCTCGGCACCGGCACTATTTCGGGCCCAACTTCGGATAGCGCCGGCAGCCTGCTGGAACTGTCCGAAGGCGGTAAAAAGCCCGTGAGTTTACCGTCAAATGAAACACGCAGCTTTCTTGAAGACGGCGATGCGCTTATCTTAAGCGCGCGCGCCGAAGCAGACGGCTATGTCAGCATAGGCTTCGGCGAGTGCCGCGGGCGCATTTTACCCGCCGCATAACCAGAAAGCAGGCGAGGATGCTCAAGCTGCATGATTACTGGCGCTCCAGCGCCGCCTACCGGGTTCGGATCGCGCTTAATCTCAAGGGGCTTGACTACAAGCAGGACAGTCACGACCTGCGCACCAATGCCCAGCATCTCGATAGCTACAAGGCGCTCAATCCGCAAGGCCTTGTCCCGGCGCTCGATATCGGCGGCCACATCCTGACGCAGAGTTCGGCGATCATTGAATGGCTGGAGGAAACCTGCCCCGAACCGCCGATTTTGCCGCGTGCCGCCGCCGACCGGGCCGTCGTCCGGGCGATGGCGGCGCTGGTCGCCTGCGATATCCACCCGCTCAACAATCTGCGGGTGCTACGCGAACTGAAAAATGACTGGGGCGCCGACGACGCCCAGACGAAGATGTGGGCCAGGGGCTGGATCGCCGAGGGCTTCACCGCCCTGGAAAGTTTGATCGCCCGGCATGGCGGCGGCTATTGCTTCGGCGAGCGCCCCACCCTGGCCGACTGCTTCCTGGTGCCGCAGGTTTTTTCCGCTCAACGCTTCGGCGTCAGCCTCGATCCCTACCCGAATATCCGGGCGGTCAATGAGCGCTGCGATGAGCATCCCGCCTTCGCCCGCGCCCATCCGGCGCACCAGCCCGATGCCGATACGGTCGATTTCAATACCAGATGAATTTACGCGTTTACGCCACCCCCGCCGGCGTTAAACTGGGGCTGAAGGATCTGATCGCGCCCGATAGCGCGCGGAATTTCGTTCTCGAAATCGGCGAAGCGCATTTTCATGGCTTCGTGGTGCGCAAGGCAGATGACTATTACGGCTATGTCGATCACTGCCCACACGCTGGCCTGCCGCTGGCGCAGGAACTGGATGATTACCTGACGCCACAGGCCGACCTGATCTCGTGCAGCTGGCATGGCGCTCTGTTTCGCATCGCTTCCGGTCAATGCGTCGGCGGTCCCTGCGCCGGGCAAGCGCTGACGCCATGGCCGGTACGAATCGAAAATGGTTTTATCGTCACAGCCTAGTTTGACGCGCATCTTAATCCGAAAAGTGCGTTACACTTTATCGGGATGCGCTAAGCCGTCGCGTCGTTCGATCCGCGTTTCGCCGTCAGGCTGGAGCCGGCCGAGGCGATGATGACCAGTGCCACCGCCAGCCATTGCAGCGGCGTCAGAAGCTCGTGCAGCAGCACGAGACCGAACAGCGCCGCGGCGGCCGGTTCGAGGCTCATCATCAGGCCAAAGGTCTTGGCCGGCATAGCCTTCAGGGCGACCATTTCCAGCGCATAGGGAATGGCGCTGGCCAGGATGCCGATGCCCACACCGTAGAGCAGGATGACTGGCGACAAAAGCGAGGCGCCGGCAAAGGCAACCCCGATCGGCACGGTGAAGAGCGTCGAAAACGCCATGCCGAGCGCCACGGCCTTGCCGCCATGAACGCGATCGCCGACCTTCTGGCCAACGATAATGTAGAGCCCCCACAGCACACCAGCGATCAGGGCATAGATCACGCCCAGCGGATCGAGCGCGCCGGCGCCATCGCCCCCCAAACCCTGCCAAGGGATAAGGATCAAAAGCCCGCCGACAGCGCAGGCCACCCAGATGAAATCGCTCCACCTGCGTGAACCGAAGATGGCTACGGCCAGCGGTCCGGAAAATTCCAGCGCCACGGCGATCCCCAGCGGGATGCGGGCGATCGAGGCATAGAAGACCAGGTTCATCACGCCCAGGATCGCGCCATATAGCGCCAGCACCGGCCAGTGCTTGCGCTCCGGCCCGTTGCGCCACGGTTGGAAGACGATCAGCAGCGAAACGGTAGCGAAGAACTGGCGCAGCGCCGTGGTGCCTTCGGAACCGACCAGCGGGAAGACGTGCTTACTCAGCGTCGCGCCCAGTTGCACCGAGATGATGGCAATCAGTATGGCGATGATCGCCCATAATTTTGGATTTTTGGACATGGCTCGACTCCGGTTTGGCGTCGTCTTTTCGTAACCGGGTACGGCGCACCTCGTCCGGAGAATATCTGCGGCAACCATAGCCACGGCAGGTGACAATCTCAACTCAGGGAGAAAATAAAATTGGTCTGGTTGCTTATGACCAATAGGTAGGTCACCATTCCAGAAAAATGGAGGAAACAATAATGAAAGCGCTTGTCGACCTGATTGCGCCAATCCTTCTGGCTGTATCTGCTACCTTGATTGCCATGCCGGCCACGGCCAGGCCAGCGCCAAAGCCGGTCATGATCGGTTACCTGCCGGCCTTCAAGGGGCCCATGCTGCCTTATCTGGATACGATCGACCTCAGCAAGGTCACCCATATCAACCTGTCCTTCGTCAATCCCGATCCGCAAGGCCAGATCGTCAATGGCGACCTGATGGCCTGCATGGATACGCACGACCATAGCCCCCTGCCCGTGGCCGATGTCCAGGCGGTGATCGATCGCGCCCACAAAGCGGGCGTCAAAGTGCTGGCCTCGCTGGGCGGCGGCACCCTGCCCAAATGTTCCGGCGACTGGCCGGCCCTGCTCAGTGCCGACAATCGCGCCCATACCGTGAATACCCTGATCCGGTTCCTTGACGATACCGGCCTCGATGGCCTCGATGTCGATCTCGAATGGGCAGTCCTGACCGAGATTGACCGCAGCGGTGAATATACCCCTTTTATCCAGGCACTGAGCGCGGCCCTGAAAAAGCGCGGCAAGCTGCTCACCTGCGCCACAGCGGCCAATGAAGGCGGCATGGTGCCGGTCTCCTCCGTGCCCTATTTCGACTATGTGAACATCATGTCCTACGATGCCATAGGCCCGGACTGGGGCACGCCGGGCGACGAACACGCCACGCTCGAAATGGCCCGGCACGATATCGCTGTCTGGCAGGCGCGCGGCACGAAAAAGAGCCAGATCGTGCTCGGCATTCCCTTCTACGGCCACGCCTTCGGCAGCTATCAGGCCGGTTTTCATGACTATAAGAGTCTGCTGGCGCAATATGGCGAGGCGGTCGCTGAAAACGATATCCTCGGCAAGGCCTGTGCCGGCTGCGATTACGTCACCTATAATGGCCGCCCGACCATCCGCGCCAAGGCTGAACTGGCGCAGGAATTGGGTGCTGGCCTGATGATCTGGGAACTGACCGCCGATCAGCCCGGTCCGGACAGCCTGCTTGATGCCGCCTATGAGACGCTTAATTGGAGTAGAAAATGATGTGCGCAGCATGAAAATTGCCGCATCGCACAATGAGAAATTCTCTCAAACTGTCGTCAATTTTCCAAATTTGACATTAATGTCAGTTTTTGAAATTGACCGTGAGTCCGAACGTTTGTATTGTGTTTTCAATAACAAGAGAAAACGCCACATACCACACCATGTTTACGCCTCCGCTCTCACGCCAGGATTCGGGCACCACCTCGAAGCCAAGCCACACCCAGACAGCAGACGTAAACCCGGCGGCGCGCCTCGCCAGACCTCTTAAAAATGCTGCATCACGCCCCGATGCAGCATTTTTTGTCTGAAGCGTCAAAAAATAGCCATCCAGGCATGATAATGAAAAGGGACAGGGAACAAACACCATGAAAACAAATGCGAAAATCAAGCCCACACTCCGAACCGACGATGCGGCCTTCGAATATGCGCTGCGCCTGGGCGATGACGCCCTCATTCTCGGCCAGCGCCTGAGCGCCTGGTGCGGCCACGCCCCCAGCCTGGAGGTCGATCTCGGCCTGTCCAGCCTGGCGCTGGACCTCGTCGGACAGGCCACCTTCTGGCTCGAACTCGCGGCCAGAACCGACGCACGCGGCCGCGATGCCGATACCCTGGCCTTCCGCCGTGACCTGCACGATTTTCATAACTGCCTGCTGGTCGAGCAGCCGAACGGCGATTTCGCCCAGACCCTGGCGCGGCAGTTCCTGTTCTCGAACTACCAGCTTCTGTTCCTGGAAGCGCTCAAGGGTTCGTCCGACAAGGCCATGGCCGACATCGCCGCCAAGTGCGTCGGCGATGTGGCCTATCACGTCGATTTCGCCCGCGACTGGATGATCCGGCTGGGCGATTCATCGTGCGTCAGCCATCAGCGCCTGGTGAAGAGTCTCGACTTCATGAACCATTTCGTCGACGAACTGTTCATCATGGACGAGGTCGACGAGGCCCTGCTGGCGGACGGTATCTCGATCTGCAAGGCGTCCTTGCGCGACGAATACGATCAGCGCATTGCCGCCGTGCTCACGGAAGCCAGCCTGACGCCGCCACGCGCCCATCGTTCGGTCATCCTCGGCCGCAAGGGACACGACAGCGAGCACGTCGCCCTGCTACTGCACGACATGCAGATCCCACCACACGAGTCCGATCCGCGCTGGTAATCAGCCCACAGCGAGCGATGCCGCCGCCAGGTCCTGCGCGGCATCGCCCACGCTCTTGAACAGGGTGATGCGGCTTTCCCGATCGGCCACGGCCTCGCCGGCGCAAAGCGTCTGCAAGGTGCCCCTGATCATCTCATGATGCAGCAGCCCCCCGGCGATAGGCTGGGTCAGGTCGCCGGCTTCGCTCAGGGCAGCGAAGGTATCGACCCAGATCTCGGCGCGGGTCATGGCGGCATCATCAGCCTCCCGCATATCCTTCAGATAGCCACCGATCAGCGCCACATGCTGGCCGTTGCGCAACCATTCCCCCTTGATCAGCGGTTCGGTCGAAAGCGTGGCGCAGGCGATGATATCGGCTTTTGCCACACCGGCCACCAGATCGGCGCAGACCTCAGCCTGGAAGCCGCCTGCCTTCAGCGCCGCCACCAGCTTTTCGGCATTGGCGAGGGTGGGGCTGAAGACCTGGACCGTTTCGATCCCGCGCACCGCCCGATAGGCAAAGGCCAGTTCCGAGGCGATCCGGCCCGAGCCGACCAGCAGCAGGTGTTTCGCGCCGTCAATCCCCAGGCGATCCGCCGCTATGGCCGCCACCGCCGCCGTCCGCCGCGCCGTCAGTTCGCCGCCATCGAGCAGGGCCATGTGTTCACCGGTCACCGCATCGAATAACAGATAGCTGGCCGTCACCGCCGGCAGGTGACGTCGCGCATTGCCGGGCGTGACATTGACGACCTTCACACCGCCCATACCCTGGCTCCAGGCCGGCATCATCAGCAGGGTCGCATCTGGCTCGCCCTCATTGCTAACCGTATGGACATGGCGCTGTGGCGAGGTCGTCTCCCCTTGCAACAGCTTCGGCAATTGCGTCGTCAGTTTGGCATAGGGCAGGCGGTCGATCAGGTCGTGCGCGGTCAGGTTTTGCATTTTTTATTGTCCGTTATCAGCGGCAGTTTCGGTAACGAGCCAGTCGCGGAAGGCGACCAGCGGCGGGTGGTCGGCGCGGTCTTCCGGCCAGGCCAGATAGTAGGCTTCGGCGTTCTTCATGGGGAGGTCGAGCGCCCGCACCAGCTGGCCGGTGCGCAGCTCCTCCTCAATCAGAAAGTCCGGCAGCAGGGCCACGCCGAGACCGGCGCGCGCCATCTGGGCCATGGTGGCGAACTGGTCGAACAGCATGCCCTGCACATGCTCGGCCGGGGCCTCATTCTGGCGCAGCCAGCGTTCCCAGGCGTCCGGCCGGGTGGTGATATGCAGCAGTGGCGCCTTGCGCAGGTCCGCCGGCGCCTCGAAGCGGTAGCGTTCCAGCAGGGCCGGACTGCATGCCGGCACGACATATTCTTCGCGCAACAGCAGGGTCTCGGCGCCCGGCCAGTCACCCGTGCCGTGGTGGATGGCGGCGTCCATGGCTTCCTGACGGAAATCGAAGGCGGTCAGGCGGGTCGTCAGGTTGAGCGTGGTGCCCGGATTTTGACTGAGAAAGCCCGGCAGGCGCGGCGCCAACCAGCGCGCGCCAAAGGTCGGCAGGACGGCGAGATTGAGCGTCCCGCCAAAGGGATTGGCGCGCAGATTGAGCGAGGCGGTGCTGATCTTTTTCAGCGCATCGCGGATTTCGCGGGCATAGGCTTCGCCGCCGGGGGTCAGGCGGATGGTCTGGCGTTCGCGGTGGAACAGCTCGACCTCTAACTGGTCCTCCAGGGCCTTGATCTGGCGGCTGACGGCGCTTTGAGTCAGGGCCAGCTCGCGCGCCGCCGCCGTAATGCTCCCGGTGCGCGCCGCGGCCTCGAAGGCCTGCAGGTGGGCGGTAGGCGGCAGAAAGCGGCGCGGGGCTAACATAGGCTCATGTCATTCCAAATTAGAATGATGTAATGCCGAAATGGCAATGGATAAGACCCATATTAGCGCGTATAAGCCAGTTGTCCATACAGATACGGAATGACATGCAGGGTAGCACGAAAACGCACGGTCTCTGGGAAACCACCGCGCCGCCGGCGCCGGAAACGGCCGCACTGACCGGCGATGTGCGCACGCAAGTCTGTATCATCGGCGGCGGCTATACCGGCAATTCGGCGGCCCTGCACCTGGCGAAAAAAGGCGTGGCCTCGGTCGTTCTGGAAGCGAAGGAGATCGGTTTCGGCGGCGCCGGGCGCAATGTGGGGCTGGTCAATGCCGGCATGTGGGTCATGCCCGATGAACTGCCGAACGTGCTGGGCGAGGTCCACGGCGACCGTCTGCTGAAGCTCTTGGGCGATGCCCCTTCGGCCGTTTTCGATATTGTCGATAATTACGGTATCCAGTGCCAGCTGCAAAAGCACGGCACCCTGCATTGCGGTGTCGGTCAGGCGGGTCTGGAAGAGTTGCAGCAGCGCGAACAGCAATGGCAGGCGCGTGGCGCGCCGGTGCGCCTCCTCTCCGCCGAAGAAACCGCCGAAAAGGTCGGCTCCACCGCCTATACCGGCGCCCTGCTCGATCTGCGTGCCGGCACCATCCAGCCGCTGGCCTATGTGCGCGGACTGGCCACGGCAGCGCTGAAAGAAGGCGCGACACTATATACCGGTTCTCCCGCGCTGGAAGTGACGGCCAAGGGTTCGCAATGGCGGGTGAAAACGCCGCAAGGGTCCGTTACCGCCGACTGGGTGATCATGGCGACCGACGCCTATACGCAAGGCCCGTGGGAAATCATTCGCCGCGAACAGGTCCACCTGCCCTATTTCAACTTCGCCACCGTACCACTGCCGGAAGATATCCGCGCGACCATTCTGCCCGGCAAGGAAGGCGTGTGGGATACGAAAGAAGTCCTGTCCTCCTTCCGCATGGATATCCATGGCCGCCTGATCTTCGGCAGCGTCGGCGCATTGAAGGGCGTCGGCGAAGCCATCCACCGCACCTGGGCCCTGCGCGCCCTGCACAGGATTTTCCCGCAAATCGGCAATGTGAAGTTCGAGGCCGAATGGTACGGCCAGATCGGCATGACCGACGACAACCTGCCGCGTTTCCACAAATTCGCACCGAACGTCATTGGCATCAGCGGCTACAATGGCCGCGGCATCGCGCCCGGCACGGTCATGGGCCGCACCCTGGCCGAACTGATCGCCGGCGAAAAGGCCGAAGCCGACCTGCCCCTGCCCGTCACCACGCCCACTGATGCCAAGATGCGGGCGCTCAAGGAAGTTTTTTACGAGGTCGGCGCGCAAGCGGTGCACCTTACCGATTCACGTTTCTAAGGAACCGAACCATGATCACCGACACTACCAAGACCGCCGCGGAAGTGGCCGACCTGCTGAAAGCCCTCGGCGTCGACGCCAAATCCTATACCGGCGGTTCGCTGGCCGTTCATTCGCCGGTCAATGGCGACCGCATTGCTGATGTCGTCGAGACCTCGGCCGCCGACGCCAAAAAGGCTATCGACGCCGCACACAAGGCCTTTCTTGACTGGCGCGTCATCCCGGCCCCGAAGCGTGGCGAACTGGTCCGCATCTTCGGTGAAGAACTGCGCGCCCACAAGGCCGAGCTGGGCAAGCTGGTGTCGCTCGAAGTCGGCAAGGTGACCTCGGAAGGCCTGGGCGAAGTGCAGGAAATGATCGACATCTGCGATTTCGCCGTCGGTCTCTCCCGCCAGCTTTACGGCCTGACCATCGCCACCGAACGCTCCAGCCACCGCATGATGGAAACCTGGCAGCCCCTCGGCGTGGTCGGCATCATCTCGGCCTTCAACTTCCCCGTCGCCGTCTGGGCGTGGAACGCGGCGCTCGCCCTGGTCTGCGGCGACTCGATCGTCTGGAAGCCATCGGAAAAGTCGCCGCTCACCGGCCTGGCCACCCACGCCCTGTTCGAGCGCGCCCTCAAGCGCTATGTCGATGAAGGCTACGATGCCCCGGCCGGCCTCTCCGCCCTGATCATCGGCGCCCGCGAAATCGGCGAAGTCCTGGTCGATCACGAAAAGGTCGCTCTGATCTCCGCCACCGGCTCGACCGCCATGGGCCGCGCCGTCGGTCCGAAGCTGGCCGCCCGCTTCGCCCGTTCGATCCTCGAACTCGGCGGCAACAATGCCGCCATCGTCGCGCCAACCGCCGACCTCGACCTCACCCTGCGCGGCGTCGCCTTCGCCGCCATGGGCACGGCCGGTCAGCGCTGCACCACCCTGCGCCGCCTGTTCGTTCATGACAGCGTCTATGACACCCTGGTGCCGCGCCTGAAGAAGGCCTATGCCTCGGTCAAGATCGGCAACCCGATGGAAGATGGCACCCTGGTCGGTCCGCTGATCGACAAGTTGGCCTTCGACGGTTTTGAAAAGGCGCTCGGCGAAGCCAAGGCGGCCGGTGGCGTCGTCACCGGCGGCGAACGCGTCACCGTCTATGGCGACAACAGCTATTATGTCCGCCCGGCGATTGTTGAAATGGGCAAGCACGAAGGCCCGGTCCTGCGTGAAACCTTCGCGCCGATCCTCTACATCCTGCGCTATTCCGATGTGACCGACGCCATCGCCATGCAGAACGATGTCGGCGCCGGCCTGTCCTCCTCGATCTTCACCAACGACATCCGCGAAGCCGAACTCTTCATGTCGGCCGCCGGTTCGGATTGCGGCATTGCCAATGTCAATATCGGCACCTCGGGTGCGGAAATCGGCGGCGCCTTCGGTGGCGAAAAGGAAACCGGCGGCGGCCGTGAATCGGGCTCCGACGCCTGGCGCGCCTATATGCGCCGCACCACCAACACCATCAATTTCGGCAGCACCCTGCCGCTGGCCCAGGGCGTGGTGTTTGATGTCTGATTTTAATTGGGAAGATCCGTTTCTCCTTACCGAGCAACTGACGGACGACGAGCGGATGATCATGGAGGCGGCGCGCGACTATGCGCAGGGTTCCCTGATGCCGCGCGTGCTGAAGGCCTATGGCGAGGAGCACACCGACCGCGCCATCTTCAACGAGATGGGCGAACTCGGTCTGCTCGGCGCAACGCTTCCGGAACAGTATGGTGGCGCCGGCGCTTCCTACGTCGCCTATGGCCTGATCGCCCGCGAGGTCGAACGCGTGGATTCGGGCTACCGCTCGATGATGAGCGTGCAGTCGTCGTTGGTCATGTATCCGATCTATGCCTATGGCACCGAAGACCAGCGGATGAAATACCTGCCCAAGCTGGCCTCCGGCGAATGGGTTGGCTGCTTCGGACTGACCGAACCCGACGCCGGTTCCGATCCCGGCTCGATGGCCACCCGCGCCGAGAAGATTGATGGCGGCTACCGCCTCAACGGCACCAAGATGTGGATCTCCAACTCGCCGATCGCCGATGTCTTCGTGGTGTGGGCCAAGCTTGATGGCGTCATCCGCGGCTTCGTGCTGGAAAAGGGCCTGAAAGGACTTTCCGCGCCGAAGATCCACGGCAAGCTGTCGCTTCGCGCTTCGATCACCGGCGAGATCGTCATGGATGGCGTCGAGGTCGGTGAAGACGCGTTGCTGCCGAATGCCTCAGGCCTCAAGGGGCCTTTCGGCTGCCTGAACCGTGCGCGCTACGGCATCGCCTGGGGCGCCATGGGCGCCGCCGAGGATTGCTGGCACCGCGCCCGCCAGTACGGTCTCGACCGCAAGCAGTTCGGCAAGCCGCTGGCCCAGATGCAGCTTTTCCAGAAGAAGCTCGCCGATATGCAGACCGAGATTACGCTCGGCCTGCAAGCCGCGCTGCGTGTCGGGCAATTATTCGATGCCGGGAAGATGCAGCCGGAAATGATCTCGCTGATCAAGCGCAACAACTGCGGCAAGGCTTTGGACATCGCCCGCCAGGCGCGTGACATGCACGGCGGCAACGGCATCCACGAGGAATTCCACGTCATGCGCCATGCGCAGAACCTGGAGTCGGTCAATACCTACGAAGGCACCCACGATGTCCACGCCCTTATCCTGGGCCGGGCGCAGACGGGATTGCAGGCGTTCTTTTGATGAAAAGTAAGATACCCCACCACCACGCCTTTCAGGCGCGGTCCCCCTCCCCGGCAAAGCCGGGGAGGTATGATTTTCTTGTACCTCCCCAACTGATTGGGGAGGGGGACCGCGCCTCTCTTGAGGCGTGGTGGTGGGGCGTCTTGCTTTCTTTTACGGGTCTTGCCGCATGAAGCCTTTGGCCGGCCTTAAAGTCCTGGAACTTGCCCGTATCCTCGCCGGTCCGTGGTGCGGACAATTGCTGGCCGATCTCGGCGCCGAAGTGATCAAGATCGAGCGCCCGGAAGTCGGCGACGACACCCGCACCTGGGGGCCGCCCTTTGTCACGGATACCGCCGGCAACAGTTGGGGTGCGGCCTATTTCCACGCCACCAATCGCGGCAAGTCCTCCGTCGCCATCGCCTTCGAGACCCCCGAAGGCCAGGCCGCCATCCGCCAACTGGCATCCGAAGCCGATATCCTGATCGAGAATTTCAAGGTCGGCGGCCTGAAGAAATATGGCCTCGACTATGACAGTCTGAAAGCCGTCAATCCGCGCCTGATCTATGCCTCTATCACCGGCTTCGGTCAGGATGGCCCCTATGCCGCACGCGCCGGTTACGACTATATCATCCAGGGCATGTCGGGCCTGATGGACATCACCGGCGAACCCGAACGCGAACCGCAGAAGGTCGGCGTCGCCGTGGTCGATATCTTCACCGGCGTCTATACCTCGACCGCCATTCTGGCTGCCGTGCGCGGCCGCGAGGTCAGCGGCGAAGGGTGCCACATCGACATGTCGCTGTTCGATACCGCCACCTCGATCCTCGCCAACCAGGCCAGCAACTATCTGGTCTCCGGCAGGTCGCCCTCACGCCTCGGCAATGCCCATCCCAATATCGCGCCCTATCAGGTGTTCAGGGTAGCGGATGGCCATATCATCGTCGCCGTTGGCAATGACGGCCAGTTCCAGAAATTCTGTGCGGCATTGGGCGCCACGGATATCGCCGCCAATCCGGACTATGCCACCAACGCCCAGCGGGTCGGTCTACGCCTTCAATTGCAGACCGAACTGGCGCCTTACCTCGCGCAAAAGACCCGCGCCGACTGGCTTGACGCGCTGGAAGCCGCCGGTGTCCCGGCCGGGCCAATCAACCGCATCGAGGACGTCTTCAACGATCCGCAGATCATCCATCGCGGCCTGAAGCTCGACCTGACCGCCGCCGATGGCTCAAAGGTCACCGGCGTCGCCTCGCCCATCGTCATCAATGGCGAACGTATGTCCGCCACCTCCCCCTCCCCCATGCTCGGCACCGGGCAAGCCCAATGGACTTCCAAATGACTTCACGTACCGGCGGCCAGATCCTCGTCGATCAACTGAAAATCCAGGGTGTCGATCGCGTCACCTGCGTGCCGGGCGAAAGCTACCTGGCGGCGCTCGATGCTATGTACGACGCCGATATCGACGTGCTGATCTGCCGCCACGAAGGGGGTGCTGCCATGATGGCCGAGGCCTATGGCAAGCTGACCGCCCGCCCCGGCGTCTGCTTCGTCACGCGCGGCCCCGGCGCCACCAATGCCGCCCACGGCGTCCATATCGCCCAGCACGACTCGACGCCGATGATCCTGTTAATCGGCCAGGTGGAGCGCGCCATGCTCGGCCGTGGCGCCTTTCAGGAAATGGACTACCAGCAGGTGTTCGGCAGCGTCGCCAAATGGGTGGTCGAGATCACCGATGCGAAACGCATCCCCGAAATCGTCGCCCGCGCCTTCCGCGTCGCCATGCAGGGCCGCCCCGGTCCGGTGGTCATCTCCCTGCCGGAAGACGTACTGACGGATATGGAAGACGTGACCGATGCGCCGGTCCTGACCTTCGCCAGGCCGGAACTGTCCATCGACGTCTTCCAGCAATTCGAGCAACATCTGCTGGCGGCGAAGAAACCGCTGATCATACTGGGCGGCAGCAACTGGAGTTATGAAGGCTGCACGGCCATTGCCGATTTCGCCATGCGTTTCCAGATTCCGGTGGCTACCGAATTCCGCCGCTCAGCGCTTTTTCCGGCCGATCATCTCTCCTATGCCGGCGATCTCGGCTTCGGCCAGAACCCCAAGCTCAGCGCCCGTGTCAAAGAGGCTGACCTGCTGATCCTGCTGGGCGCGCGCATGGCCGAGGTGCCGTCCTCCAGCTATACCCTGATCGATATTCCAACGCCAAAACAGAGCCTGATCCATATCTTCCCGGATGCCGGCGAGATCGGCAAGGTCTACCAGCCGAGCCTGGGCATCGTCTGCGCACCCGATGAGTTCGCCCGTTCGCTGTCGCATCTGAAAACGCCGGTCAGCAAGCCGTGGGCCGAAGAAACCCAGAACGCCCATATGGACTTCCTGATGTGGACCACCACACCAGCGCAGATCCCCGGCGACTTCCAGTATGGCGAGGTCATGGTCTGGTTGCGCGAAAACCTGCCGGCCGACACCATCACCTGCAATGGCGCCGGCAACTATGCCATCTGGCTGCACCGCTATTGGCGCCACACGCAACCGCGCACCCAGATCGCCCCGACCTCCGGCAGCGTCGGCTACAGCGTACCGGCCGGCGTTATGGCCAAGCGCCAGTGCCCGGACAGGACGGTGGTCGTCTTCGCCGGCGACGGCTGCTTCCTGATGCACGGCAACGAGTTCGCCACGGCTGTCCAGTACGATATCCCGGTCATAATTCTGGTTATCGACAACGGCATGTACGGCACCATCCGTATGCACCAGGAAAAGAACTATCCGCACCGCGTCGTCGGCACCGATCTGAAGAACCCTGACTTCGCCGCCTATGCGGCCGCCTTCGGTGGCCATGGCGAAACCGTGCGCACCACGGCCGAATTCGCCCCGGCCTTCCAGCGCGCGCAAGCCTCAGGCAAGCCGGCAATCATCCACTGTTTCATCGATCCGCAGGCTATTACACCGGCCAAGACGCTCGATCAGGTGGCCCGCGGCGAATAAGCGCAATCCAATAAAGTGTGCAGCACTTTTTGGATAAATTGCGCGCAAAACAAAAATTAGAGAGGTGTTTTGTTTCTATCAAAACGTCTCTCTAATCAACCGAGAAGCTCGCGAAAATAGTCTATGGTTTTGCTTAGGCCCTCTTCCAGAGCGATGGAGGGCTGCCAGCCCAGCGTGGTCTTCGCCAGAGAGATATCCGGCTGGCGCTGACGCGGATCGTCGGCCGGCAGGGGCAGGTTGATCAGTTCGCTGTTGGCACCGGTCAGTCTGATCACCTGTTCCGCCAGTTCGCGCATGGTGAACTCGACCGGATTGCCGATATTGATGGGCCCGGTCACCGTGTCCGGGCTATCCATCAGACGGATCATGCCGTCGATCAGGTCATCGACATAGCAGAAGCTGCGCGTCTGCTCACCGGAACCGTAAAGTGTTATCGGCTCGCCCTTCAGCGCCTGGACGATGAAATTCGACACGACCCGGCCGTCATTGGGGTGCATGCGCGGTCCATAGGTGTTGAAGATGCGCATGACCTTTATCTTCACTCGGTTCTGGCGATGATAGTCGAAGAACAGGGTCTCGGCGCAACGCTTGCCCTCATCATAACAGGCGCGCGGTCCCTGCACATTGACACGGCCCCAATACTCCTCGGTCTGCGGATGGACTTCCGGATCACCATAGATTTCACTGGTCGAGGCCTGCAGTATCTTGGCCTTGGTGCGCTTGGCCAGGCCCAGCATATTGATGGCGCCGATCACGCTGGTCTTGGTCGTCTGAACCGGATCGAACTGGTAATGCACCGGTGAGGCCGGGCAGGCGAGATTATAGATCTCATCGACCTCGACATAGAGCGGAAAGGTCACGTCGTGACGCAGCATCTCGAAATAGGGGTTGCTCATCAGATGCGCGATATTGCGGCGCTGGCCGGTGAAGAAATTATCGACGCATACCACGTCATTGCCGCGTTCCAGCAGGCGCTCGCACAGGTGCGAGCCCAGAAATCCCGCCCCGCCGGTGACCAGTATCTTCTTCACGCCATTCCTTTTAGGTCTGCGCCCGAATCGCAATCGAGCCTTAAACTTATGTCATGTGCTGCCCCTGCGCACAAAAAAACAGCAACCGCGCGGAACGCGGTTGCTGCCAGTTGCACACAAATTTACGAAATTTAGAAGTCGGCGGTGATGCCGAACATGATGGTGCGGCCCATCGGATCATAGGTGCCCGGATAGGTGTTGCCGTTGCCATAGCCGGTGAGGATTTCCTCGGAGATGGTGGGCGGATCCTTGTCGAACACGTTATTGGCCGAGGCGCGGAAGGTGTAACGGCCGCCAAAGCGATAGGTGGCCGACAGATCGAGATAGTCATAGGCCTTGATCTGGCGGTCGATTTCGCTGGTCGTGCCGGCCAGGTAGCTGTTGTCCGTGTTGCTGGACAGCTTGACCGGGTCGAGGTGGCGCCAGTTGGCCGACAGGGTAGCCGCAATCCACGGCATCGACCAGGTCGTGCGCAGGGTATGACGCCAGGTCGGGTTCGGATTACCGCATACCGGACCGAACAGGCCCTTGCAATCGTAGGTGCCAAGGCCTGGCAGGGGCTCGGTGACCTGTTCAGCCAGCAGGGTGCCGTTGAAATCGAACGCTACCTTGCCGAAGTGCTTGCCGGTGACCGCTTCCAGATCCATCGTGTAGCTGGCCAGGAAGTCATAACCGCTGGTCTGCAGATAGCCGGTGTTGACATTGGTCGAGATCACATAACCCAGATTGCTGCCATAGATGCTGCCCGTGGTCGGATCGCGGTGGATCAGATTGCAGAAGAAGCTGTTACCGGTGGTCAGGCATTGGTTGAGGATCAGGGTCGGGTCAACCGATGAAATGTAGTCGTCGACGTGGATGTGATAATAATCGACGCTCATGCGCAGGCTCGGCACAGCGGTCGGCGTATAGACGAAGCCAAGGGTATAGGTCTTGGCTTTTTCCGGATCGAGGTCCGGGTTGCCGCCGTATTTCTGCGTGCACTGGTCGGACGGACATTCCAGAATGCTGCCGTATTGGGCAGCCGAAACGCCTGACAGCTCGCACTGTTCGAGGGTCGCCGAAGGGTCCGAACCCGCGCAGGGGTCGCTCATAGAGACGTTGCCATAGTTCTGGGCGGTGAACAGTTCGGAGATGCTGGGCGCCCGTACGGCGAAGTTATAACTGGCACGGAAACGGATATCGCTGTTGGGCGCATATTCGCCGTCCACCTTCCAGGTCGAGGTATGCTTGAGCGGCGCTTCAGTCGTGGACGACGAGGCCTTGTAGGCCGAACCACGCAGACCGAAATCGAGGGTCAGGTCCTTGACCCACGGCTTGTCCTGGATAACCGGCACATTGAATTCGGCATAGACTTCGTTAGTCGACACCCGACCATCGGAATTGACTCCGCCATTGCTGAGCGCAACTTCGTTGACGACATAGTTCAGGCTGTCAACGCGGCTTTCCGCACCGAAGACTGAAGCCACGCCATCGCTGGCCCAAGGTGACTTCACGCCATAGGCGCCCATGTCGATATTGATGCTGCCGGCAAGCGAATGCTGGCGCAGGGTGTTGCGCGTTTCGCTGACATCCGACAGATAGGCCAGGGCTTCCGCCGAAGGACCGGCAGTCGAGAAGATATCCACCGGCACGCAGTCCGGATCGGTGCCGTCAATCACCGACTTACAGGTAGCAACGCCATCGACATCGACAACCTGGAGCGCATTGGCGACCTTGTTCTGGTTGATGTCGTTATAATAGGCTTCCCTGTAGAAGACGACCGACTGCAGGTAGCTGATGTCGTAGCTGATATTGTCATTGATCTGGCCGCGGGCGCCGATGGTGCCGCGATAATCCTCGTGACGCAGATCGTCACGACGCGGAAGGCCGGCAAAACGGTAACCGATCTGCGCTGTGGTATCGGCGGTCGAAGTCGTCGAACCGCACAGCGATTCCTTCTGCGAGTCGCTCAGCAGAGGATTGTCGCAGTTGATGGTGAAGTTTGTGCCCTGCCAGATAGCGGATGGCGCGACCTGCGAGAAGCTGCGGTCCTTCATGGCGATAAAGGTGCCATAGAGTTCAAAGGCTTCATTGAACTTGTAATGGGCGAACAAGCCGGCGCTCAGGCGCTTGTCGTCGCGCTGGATATAGTTGGTCGGCGAATAGTTGTAGGCCATGGTCGACGAATCGTACGGCACGAAGGTCTTCGAACCATCCGGGTTATTGGCCAGGCTGGTGAGATAGCTCGGGCTGGACGAATCCGTGGAGGTGATCTTGCCGTAGGCGCTGTTGGATGAACCGCCACAGGTATAGCTGCTTTCAGAGGCCATATCGAAAGCGCAAGCCGAATAGTCGCGCGAGGCCTGGGTTACCGGCTCTGACTTGCGATAGCCGACAAAACCGGAAATATTGCCACGGCCATCGCCGAAATTGGTACCGCCCGACAGGTTGATTGTATAGGTGCTGCCATCGGTGATGTTGGTCTTCGGCACATCATAGCCCTTGGACTCGATAACGCTGCGCGAATACTCATCGTCGTTGGTATGCTCGGCATAGCCATACTGGGCATCGAGATGGATACCCGTGAGGTTCTTCTTCAGAACGAAGTTGACCACGCCCGAAATAGCATCGGAGCCATAAACGGCGGACGCACCACCGGTCACCACATCGACACGATCAACCATAGCCGTCGGTATGAAATTCAGATCGCTGCCTTCGGCCGGCAGAGCACGCTGGCCGTCGATCAGAACGAGGTTACGGTTGGTGCCGAGATTGCGCAGGTTAACCTGCGACGTGCCGTCGGACCCATTCGAGGAATACTGGGTTGCGCTGGAAGTCACCTGCGGCAGGTTGTTCAGCACGCTTTCAACCGTAGTGGCTCCCTGAGACTTGATCTCGGCGGAGTCGACCGTGGTAATGGGGCTGTTGCTCTTGAGATTAGGGCGCTTGATGCGCGTACCGGTGACCACCACGGTGGTGGTTTCGGCGGGTGCAGCGGTATCGGAGGTGGCAGCGTCCTGGGCGAAAGCCGCAGGTGATGTCAGTAGCGCGGCGCAGGCGGCGCCGATCAATAGAGAGTTGCGTGTCTTACTCATACGATACCTTAACTGAAATAAAGGATTGGGGAGGAGCTGGGAGGCGGCAATCCTTGGACAACCGTGTCATCGATCGATACGTATGAGGTAAAAAACGTCAAATATAAATTATACGATTGTCACGAATATGATATACAATCTGGCGCACTGTCTCTTATTTGTCAGAAATTATTACAAAAACAGTCACAAACATTTCTGTTTGGAAACATCATTTCACCGTCGCTGCACCCGTTTTATCATTGAGCTTCCTGCCTGCCTTAACTGTGGTTGGGCTTTGACAAAAGGTTAACGCCCTCTACTCTCTGGCATAGTATCGAATCAGGAAATCTCGCCATGCCGGACACCGCCCAGACCCCACCACCGCCCAAGGGCATGAGCGTCATGGAACTGATCCAGTCGGCCGAGGCCCTGAAAGCGGCCGGGCATACAGCGGCGGCGGCGGCACTCTACGAAACCTTCGTGGCACAGAATCCGGACCACCCCCTGCTTTACGCACTGCTGTTCAATTTCGGCGTCATTCTGACCGACAATCGCGATCTGAACCGAGCGCGCGAAGTCATGGAGCGCTCCATCGCGGTCAATCCCGATTTCCATAGCGCCTACATCAATCTCGGTCGCATTTACGAAGGCCTGGGCGATAATGCCAAGGCCGTCCTGACCTGGAATGAGCTGGCCGGCCGGCTCGATCAGGTCACCGGCTCGGCGCTGAAGCACAAGACCATGGCGCTCAACCAAGCCGCCCGCGTGCTGGAAGGCGCGCATCAGGACGAACCCGCCGAAACCGCCCTGCGCATCAGCCTGGAACTCGATCCGCAGCAGCGTGAGGCCATGCAGCATTTCATTGCCCTGCGCCAGCGCCAGTGCGCCTGGCCGGTGATCATTTCATTCGAGAACATGACTCGCGAACAGCTGCTGACTGGCATTTCGCCCCTGTCGATCGACGCCTATACCGACGATCCCATTTTCCAGCTGGCCCTTAGCCATCACTATAATCTGAGGGATGTCGGTACGCCGGTCGGCGACATCATCACCAACCACTGGGCCGCCTACAGCGCGAAGACCAATGCCCAGGGCCACAAGCCCATCCGCATCGGCTATCTGTCGTCCGACCTGCGCGAACACGCCATCGGCCACCTGATGTATGAGGTGCTGGGCCTGCACGACCGCGAAAAGGTCGAGGTCTTTGCCTATTACTGCGGCATTCCGTCGAACGATACGATCCACAATCATTATAAGGAAACCTCGGATCATTTTATCGACATCAGCCGTATGGACGATGTCAGTGCCGCCCGGCGCATCGCCGACGACGGCATCCAGATCCTGATCGACGTCAACGGCTACACCCGCGACGGGCGCACCAAGCTGCTGCCATTGCGACCCGCGCCGGTGATCGTCAACTGGCTGGGCTTTCCCGGCTCACTCGGCAGCCCCTATCATCATTATATCATCGCCGACGACTGGATCATTCCGAAAGGTGACGAAATCTATTATTCCGAAGCCGTCACCCGCCTGCCCTGCTACCAGCCTAACAATCGCCTGCGCATCGTCGCCGAAGAGGTGCCGACCCGCGCCGACGCTGGCCTGCCGGAAAACGCCTTCGTCTATTGCTGCTTCAACGGCACGCACAAGATCACCAAGTTCACCTTCGACCGCTGGCTGGATATCCTGACGCGTGTGCCGGACAGCGTGCTTTGGCTGCTCTCCGGCGCCGAGGCCTCACACGGCCGCCTGAAGGCCTATGCCGAAGGCCGGGGCATCGATCCCGAACGCATCATTTTCGCCGACAAGAAGGCCAATCCGCATCACCTAGCGCGCTACCAGTTGGCCGACCTGTTCCTCGACACCACGCCCTATGGCGCCCACACCACCTGTTCCGACGCCCTGTGGATGGGCGTGCCGGTGCTCACCCTTTCCGGTCGCACCTTTGCCTCACGGGTCTGCGGCTCGCTGGTCAAGGCTTCCGGTCTGCCCGACGAACTGGTCTGCACGAAAGCAGAAGACTATGTCGACCGCGCCGTCGCCATCGGCCGCGGACACAGCGACCTGAAAGCCTGGCGCGAGCATCTGCTGGCCAATCGCCTCAGCAGCACCCTGTTCGACACCACCAAGCTGGTCCGGCATCTGGAAGACCTTTATGCCGGCATGTGGCAGACCTGTCTGGACGACAAGTTGCCCCAGCCTGACCTGGCCAATCTGGGCACCTATTTTGACCTCGCCCTGCAGCACGATCATGAGGCCATCGAGGTCCAGACCCTGGCCGACTACAAAGGCTTCTGGCGCGAAAAGCTGGCCAAGCGCCATGCCTATCGCCCCATTCCGCACGACCAGCGCCTGTGGCCCAGGCCGGAATAGGTCCGGCCTGCACCCAGGCCTCAGCTATTCGATATAGGGCCAGCCGCCGGCATCGAACTTCAGGTTATTGAGCCCAAGCTTGGGCGCGCCGTTCGCATTGCCATCATAGTAGTGATAGACCAGCACTGGCTGTGTGCCGACCTCCACCACGCTCTGCCCGCCCGGTCCATAGATGGCGCCATGTGAACTGAGCAGAAGAGTGCCGCCGCCATCCATCAGATCCAGGCCGCCTCGATCGAGGAACGGGCCGGTCGGGCTGGTCGAGCGGCCGACAATGATGCGGTAGGTGCTGGAAATGCCGCTGCAGCAGGGATTGATCGGCGCGAAGTAGTAGTAATAGTGCGTGCCATTGACCGTATAGGGGAAGATAAATGGCCCCTCTTCGCCCGCGCTGCGCTTGGCGATATTGTAGAGCGTCGAATTGGATGACAGGCGCAGGCCGGTCGATGGATCCAGTTGCAGGACGTGGATACCGTCCTCCCACGACCCGAAGGTCAGCCACCAGTTGCCGGCCGTATCGATATAGGGCGCCGGATCGATGGCATTGAAAGTGGTGGTGCAGCCGGCCGTGGTGCCGCACGAGGCGATGATCTGGCCGGCATCGGTCCACGGCCCATTGGGCGAGGTGCTGGTGGCCAGGGCAATGACCGCTTCCGCCCCCGAATTGGTGCTGGAATTGGACGGCGTGTCATAGATCGGGATCGAATAGTACTGATAGTATTTGCCATTGGCGAACATCACGCTCGGCGCCCAGATATCGGTGCGGCCGCCAGTACCCGTGGTGTTCTTGCTCGCCCACCAGGAAAAGTCCGGATTAATATCGCCAGCCGCCACGGTCGTGAAATTGACCATGTCGGTCGAGCTGGCCAGGGTATTGTGCGTGCCGTAAAGCCAGAAGGTGCCGCTGGCATCCTGCAGCATGTTTGGGTCATGCACCGACGTGCCAGCTCCGGAGACGGTCAGCGGCATCGGATAGGCCACGGTGGTTGTAACGGTAATCGTCCATTCCTGCGCTGAAGATTCGCTCGAGCGGGCGACCTGGGTCAACGCTCCCGCCGCATCGCTCTGCAGATACAGGGCGCTATTGACGTTCTTCAGGACATAATTGCCGTTAGACAGCTTATAGAACGACCACAGATGGTCACTGGTGCCGTTGTCGGCCCATTGTACAGCAAGGGCCCCGCTGGTGGTCGAGGCGCTCGCAATTCCCATGACCTGGTGGGTCAAAAGATTCTCGATATTGTACTGATTGGAGCCCATCGGCATGACATGCCAGCGCTGACTGGTTGAGCCGTCATCTGCCGCCGTGGTGATGGCAGTGCCGGCCACCTGGCTCTGACCGGCTATGGTCAGAGTCTGTCCGGTCGAGGCGTTGACGATCTTGAGCTGATAGCTGTCGTCCAGGCTGGCCAGGGTGGAACTGGAGGTCGATGAACTGGTGGTTCCGCCTCCGCTAGAGGAACTTCCGCCGCCCCCGCCGCCGCCACCACCACAAGCGGCCAGGCCAGAGGCCAGAAGGACAAGCGTAGCGGACAGCAGGATAAGCCCGCGGCTGCGAGACATCGACATGATTATTCTCCCTGGCCGACCTGGATTTGATTTATTTTTGTCGGACAATTACATGTATTAGCGATGCAATTGTCTGTCAATATACCGATGCTTATTTTACCTTCATGCTGCGCTGCGTATCGTGGAGCGCCAATCGCACCAGCGACTCCATGCACCAGCGTGCATCCGCCGCGTCGGCGCGAGCGATGGCTTCATAAACAGCCCGATGATCGGGCACCGGATCGCGCTCAAGGGCCTGCAAGCGTTGCTTGTAGCGCGTCGACCAGGCCACAGCGGCACTGATTGAGGAACTGAGCGATGCCAGGGCTTCGTTTTCAGTGGCCTGCATCAGCGCATCATGAAAATCGAGATCGGCCTGTCGCCCGGCTTCCGTCGCCAGGGTTTCCGCGGCCATGACTTTCAGCGCCTCATCCATGGCGCGCAGGTGGGTATCGCTGCGCCTTTGCGCGGCCAGGGCAGCGGCGGCCGGCTCGGTGATCAGGCGCAGTTCGAACAGGCCCAGGATGAAGGCTTCGGTCGGCTCGGTCTCGAACATCCAGCGCAGAACATCCGGGTCGAGAATATTCCAGCGCTCGCGTTCGGTAACTCGCGTACCAATCTTCGGGCGGCTTTCAACCATGCCCTTGGCTGCGAGGATACGTATGGCCTCGCGGTAGGCCGAGCGCGAAATCTCAAGGCTGGCGCTCGATTCGATCTCGTTCGGCAGGATATCGCCCGGTGGATAAAGGCCGCTCAGAATCTCAACACCCAACCGGTGTGCGAGGGCGCCATGCAAGCGGCCCTGCGGCACACGATGACGGAATTCAGCATCCAAAGGGCCCGTTTCCAGCTCGCGTCCGGCTTCCGGGAAATCGTCGAAATCGTCCATATCTATGCCGCTACCGGCCAGCCATCGGCCGTCCAGTCCAGTTTCTGAATCCGCAGGATCGCCTTGCCTTGCGCTTCGGCGTCATAGGCGTGATAGACAATGAAAAAGTCGCCGTTTTCCGCGAAAACAGACGCCCCGCCCGGCCCCTTGAAGCGATCAGTTTCACTGGCCCTGAGCAGCACTTTACCGCCGCCATCGGTCAGTTTTTTGCCGGTATCGTCAACATAGGGCCCCGTCGCCGATGCCGCACGGCCGACGCAGGTATAGTAGCTGCTGTTCACGCCGCGACAGCAAAAATCATAGGCCGCCAGGAGATAGTACCAGTCGCCTCGCCGGAAAATGAACGGTGCTTCGATGGCACCAGGCGCACTACGGCCGGCAATCCGCCTGACCGATGCCCCTTTCTTCGGCTTGCCGGTGGCAGGATCGAGCCGAACCAGTTGCAGGCCTGACCAGAAACTGCCGAAGGTTAACCAATGAGCGCCATCCGCATCGACAAAATGATTGGGATCGATAGCATTATAACGGTCACCTTCGCGCGATCGGATGACCAGCCCCTCATCTTTCCAGCCGAAATCCGGATGGGTGGTGTCAAGCGTGTCGGTCGTCAACAGGCCGATGACCGAGTGATTCTTACCGAACAGCGAGGCGGAGTAGTAGAGCAGATACCGTCCATCGACATAGCTGATATCCGGCGCCCAGGCGCCGCGTGTATCGGGTATTTCATCGATGACCCACTCGGGGAACCGTTGCATGACCGCCCCCTTGAAGGTCCAGTTGAGTCGGTCCGGCGACGTGCGCCAGTGGATCAGGCCATCACGCAACTGGCTGGTGCAGAAGACATGATAAAGACCGTCACCCTTGATCAGGCACGGATCGTGGACGGGTGAAATATCGCCGCTCAAACCGTCCGCCGGTTCGCTTCGGACTGTCCAGGTCGCGGCGATGCCGGATAGTGCCAAAGCGCCCAATATGCCGCGCCGATTCCACATGATCGCTCCTTACGGGATAAAGAAAGGGCGCTGACGCTTTGCAGCGCAGCGCCCAGGTCAAGTCGAGAGAGGATACACAGGAGTGATCAGTACTTCCAGCGGAAGCCGATGGCGAACTGACGCCCGTTGATCAAAGTACCGAAATCGTCGGTCTCAGGACCACCGGCGCTACCAAAAGCGTAATAAGGCTGCATCTTCTCATCAGTCAGGTTAACCGCATCGATGCTGACCGACATCTTGTCATTGATGTCATAGTTCAGCTGGAAGTCCAGACTGCTTTCCGGATTGCGCCAGACGCCAAGCGGGTTGGCGAACAGGCTTGCCTCATTATTGTTGAGGAATTCCTTGCGCCAGACATAGGACAGACGCGCGCCGACCGGACCACGCTGATAGGCTAGAGTGACATTGTACGAAAAGTCCGAGACTGCGAAGAACGAATTCTTCAATTCGCCTATAATATTACCCGCTGCATCAGTATAGGGCACATTCTGCGACGACCGCAGCCCCGTGATACTGGCCTGGAGCCCGAAGCCATCAAGCAACCCCGGCAGATTTTTCGGGAAATAGGTCAGACCCAGTTCATAGCCATCCAACGTTCCATCGGACGCATTGACCGGCGTATTGATCAGGAACTTATCGGTATTGGCAGTTGTGTTCGCAATGGTTTCAATGTGCAGCAGTGGCACGACCAGTCCGTCAATTTCACGATGGAACAGAGTGCCATAGACAGCACTATCACGCGTGAAGTACCATTCAGCGGTCAAGTCAATGTTCTTGGCATGGGTCGGCTCCAGATCCGGATTGCCGCCCGTCGCCGTGCCATACCCCACGCCGGTCAGGTCATCGGTCAGCATATGGTTCGGGTTCAAATCACCGAAATTGGGGCGACGCAAGGTTTCACCATAGTTGAAACGCATATCGAACTGGTCGGTGAAATCGTAGCGCAGAGTGACGCTTGGCATCAAGCGATCTGCATGTTTTGATGCTGACGCCTGGGTCGCCGTCGCCTGATCATAGAAGGTCATGTCGGTATCAACGGTGACATAGCGTAACCCGAACTGACCACGCAGACGATTCCCGAAAAGCTGGTTATCGGTATCGGCCATCACATAAAGCGACTGGGTGCTTTCATTGACTTCGAAGTTCTTGAACAATGACAGTTGATCTGTCGTTTTAAAATTTGGATCGACGGAATGATACAGTTCCCGCACTTCGTCGATATGATCGCGCATATAGTAGCCATTGGCTTCCATCCACGAACGCGGCACGTCGGAATAGCCATCGAAAAAGTCGCTGTTCACAAACTGCCAACCTTCAGGCATCGTCGCCAGATTCCGGCCCAGGTAAGAATTCTGGCCACGATTGGCTTCGGACGCCCTACGTACATCGGCGCGACCACCGAAGGAAAGCTTGACAACCGGCCCCCAGTGATCCGGCGAATAAACACCGTCAAGCTGGGCGGTTGTGGCCGAGCCCTCATTACGGTTCGCGTTGTCGTAGAATTGCGCGACGTTCCATTGTGTCGGATCGGTCAACAGGCTGTTGTCATCGAAACTGAAGGCTGCAATGCCATCGTGATCATTGAAATCAACAGTAATCTGGTTTGCCACACGATCAATGCGCTGTGCGGTGAATTCCGAATGGAAGACGCTGCTCTGATAAGCCAGGTCGCCAGTCAGGGTCAGCTTGTCGCCAATATTCCACTTGCCATTCAGAGCGTAGACATATGAATCAGTCGCATTAGTGGTCAGGTCACCAGAGTTGAATCCATAGACGTTATTAACAACGCGGGTCTTGAGAATATTGGTGCCGGGGAAGGTGGTCACAGCGCCCGGATTGCCCCACCAGTCAACGAATGAGAACAACAGGCTGTTATAGGTCGTGTTGCGATACCCGGCATACATGGCCTCAAAAGTGTAGATCGCGTCTGCGTTCGGTTGCCATTGCAGTGCGATATTCGCCGCCGGACGTTCACGTTCCCCTAACAGATCGCTCTGGAAAATGGCATCGCGCGACAGGTAATACTTATATGGCGTGCCGTTGATATTAAGTGTGGAACCTGGCTCGGAAGACAGGCCCATGAGTTGCCCGGGCTGCCAGATCAACGCTTCGGAGGCACGTGCATCTGTATTGAAGATACGTTCCAGCGGTACCCAGCCCGCGGGTACGTCATCTTCCGTAAGGAAGGGGACAAGGGCACCCGGCGTCACGCTTTCATCACGGTATTTCGTTTTGGCATAACTAAGATCGATCAAAGCGCCGAAATCGCCATGGCTGGTGCTCCAGCGATTGGATGCTAGCAAGCTGATATTCGGATTAAAGGTGTCAGCCGGTTCCAGATAAATGCCCCGTGCCGCGATCGAAATCTCTGCTCCCTTGAAATCAAACGGCCGCAGGGTCTTGACGTCGATCTGCCCCGCCAGACCGGTTTCAAGCTGGTCGGATGAGCGGGTTTTATAGACATCGATCTGGCGAACCAGGTTGGAGGGGATGTCGGCCAGAGCGAATGACTGACCGGAAGCCGTAAAGACATTACGACCGTTCCAGGTCGTCGCCACATCCGGCAAGCCGCGAATAGTGACAGTGCCCACTTCTCCTGCTGAGCGGTTGGTCACCTGCACACCGGTGACGCGCTGCAGGGCTTCTACGACGTTATTGTCAGGTAGCTTGCCGATATCTTCAGCGACTACTGATTCTACCACCTGAGTGGCACGGCGTTTATTTGAAAGGCTCTTGGTGATTGAAGCGCGCACGCCTTTAACGATGACGACGGTATTGTCATCCGCAGGGGCGCTCGCGGCAGTAGTCGCTTCCTGCGCACCAGCGTGGAACGCCACGCCTAAAGCCAGCGCGGAAACCGCTGCGGTAAGGCCGAATTTAACAAGCGTGGACGATGAGGCACGACGGCTCACTGACGAACGGTCAGTCATTTTGATCTCCCTGTATATGGTTCCGGTTCTTCTTTGAACTCTACGGGTCGATATTGTCCGACAATAAATTTCTGTCAATACAGCCTGACACAAATCGCCATGTTTTTGTCTGATTTATTGAATCATTGTCGCCATTACGCAACACTGTTACAAACAGGCTTGCATACAAGGCAAAACTGAAACAATAGGTATTTTATGAGTAAAATTTAAGGTTAAATTTTTTCACAAATACCCGTTTCATTCCCAAAAACAGTGACTTTTGACAGGCAATTCTAGTCTGACAAATATTTCGGCATAAAAAAACGGCCAGGTGAACCTGGCCGTATTAAAATCATTGATGGAAATTGACCGCCTACATCGCCGCTTTCAACACAAAAACGTTCCAGGATTGCGGCTTCAAGGTGGCCTTCAGCCCAGTGCCTTCGGCCAGGGCCGACTTGTTTTGTGTCGGACGAATAGCTTCGTCATCCTTTGTATTGATCTGCTTCAGATCGGCATGATGCAGCTCAGTCGCCGAGACAATGGACAGCCCTTCGCCCAGTCCACGCAGGTCGACCGATAGTTCCATTGCGTCTTCCGTCGAACGGTTCAGCGCAAAGACCGACACATCACCCGTCTCCGGATTATAGATGGCTGTCGCCAGCAGGTGCGGGATATCGCCGTGCGCCTTACTCTCAAATATTGTGGTATTGACCTTCAGGCGCAGCACCTCGCCGTGGCCCAGCCGCGTGCAGTCAGCGATGGGGTGGAAAATGGTCTGGCGCCAGGCCGCGCCGCCAGTTTCGGTGAAAATCGGGCCGATGACATTGACGAGCTGCGCCAGGCATCCGGCTTTTACGCGGTCGGCATTGTTCATCATCACGATCAGGGCGCCGCCGACCACCAGAGCATCCTCGAAATTGTAGATCTCTTCCAGCAAGGGCGGCGCTTCCGGCCAGCCGGGCTTTTTCACATCCGTCGGGGTATGCGCCTTGTACCAGACGTTCCATTCGTCGAGCGACAGCATGATGCGCTTCTTCGACCGACGCTTGGCGGCCACGGCATCGGCCACCGCCGCCACTTCCTTGATGAAGTAGTCCAGGCTCTCGATCTCGGCGAAGAACTCTTTGATGTCATTGGAATCGTTGCGCATATAGTGGTGCAGCGAGATATAATCGACCTGGTCGAAACAGGTATCGAGCACCTCGTACTCCCATGCCGCATAGGTCGGCATGGCGCGCTGCGACGAGCCACAGGCGGCCAGTTCGATGGTCGGGTCGACCCACTTCATCACCTTGCCGGTTTCCTGGGCGATGCGGCCATACTCGGTCGCGGTTTTGGCGCAGGTCTGCCACGGCCCGTCCATCTCGTTGCCCAGGCACCAGAACTTGATGTCATGCGGCTGCTCGAAACCGTGCGCCTTGCGCAGGTCCGAATAGTAGGTGCCGCCGGGGTGGTTGCAGTATTCGAGGAAATGGCGCGCCTCGTCCGGACCACGGGTGCCGAGATTGACGGCGAACATCGGCTCGACCTCCGCCTTGCGGCACCAGGTGATGAACTCGTTTGTGCCGAACTGGTTGGTCTCGGTCGTGAACCAGGCGAGATCAAGCTTCACTGGGCGCTGATCCTTCGGCCCAACGCCGTCTTCCCAGTCATAGCCGCTGAGGAAATTGCCGCCGGGGTAGCGGACGATGGTGACGCCCAGTTCCTTGGTCAGGGCCAGCACGTCACCGCGAAAGCCGTGCTCATCGGCGGTCGGGTGGCCGGGCTCATAGATACCGCCATAGACGCAGCGGCCCATGTGCTCAACGAACGTGCCGAAGACGCGGCGATCGAGCGGGGCGATGACGAAATCTCGGTCGGCGATAATGGAAGCTTTTAAAGTCATGGTCTTGCTCAAAGAAGATGGAATAGCAGGTCGTTGACGCGGTGCTCGGCGGCTTGCAGCGCCTGCTCCGTCGTCTTGTGGCCGGTGATAGCGGAGGCCATCTCGTCGCCGATAATATCCTGGATGGCGAACTGACGCTCGACGCCGACCGGCAGGGTTTCGCCGACGCTGGCCAATTCGATAATGTCCTTGCGGTACGGCAGGGCGAGATACTGCGCGCTCGTCGCTACCGGCATCTGGCTCGGTAGGTGACCAGTGCGCGACCAGTCGTAATCGTGCGCTTGCAGGAACTTCATCAGGCGGAACACGGCCTCGGTCTGCGCCGGTGTGCGCTGGCGCTTCGGCATCACCCAGGCATGGCCATCGACATAGGCCACCTGTTGCGAGCCATAGAGCATCGGATAGGGCTTGACCGTATAGGCATGATAGAGCGGCCGGCCTTCGGTATTGGCCTCGGCATTGAAGGCGCCGATCATCCAGGTGCCGACCTGATAGACGCCCCCCTGCCCGTTCAGAAAGGCCGAGGTCGCCGCCGGATAGTCCTGATCGTGCGTCATCAGGTTTTCAGAATACATCTGGCGGAACAGGTCGACGATGCGGCGCGCTTCCGGCGTATCCAGCTTGATGTGTTTGTGGTCGGGGAAGAAGACCGCCTTCTGGTCGAGCAGGTAGGTATAGAGGTTGCGCGTATACGAGGCGCGCTCGTTGTCAGTGGCCTGGATCAGGTATGGTAAGCCGGTCTTCGCCTTGAACTGGCGCGCCTGCTGGATCAGTTCGTCCGGCGAGTGTGGCAGGACGGGCTGGCCATCCTTCATCAGCCCGGCTTTCGCGAACAGGCCGGTATTGATGTGCCACAGCTGCGTCCAGTTATCGAACGGCATGCCATAGACATGGTCCTTGATAATCACACCCGCCTTGGCGGAGGGGGTGAAGGCTGCCGGATTGATGCCGTGCGCGGCAAAGCCCTGGTCCAGCGGCAGGATCATCCCGCGCGACTGGTAATCCGGCATGGCCGACATGTGCATGGTGACGATATCGGGCGGATCGCCGGCGGCGTATTCGGCCGACAGCTGGTCATAGCCCGGCCAGGCCGCGACATTGACCGACAGCTTGATATCCGGATTTTCCTTTTCGAACTGATCGAGCAGGCCGGTGATGATTTCGCATTCGCCGTCCGGGTTGCGCAGCGGCGCCTGCCCTTTCGGCACATTGGCGCGGCATTCGCCGAAGATGCGCTGGACGGTGATATGGGTCGTCGTATCGCGCGGATGACAGCCAACGAGCGCGAGCAAACATAAAATCAAGGCGCGCCTTCTCATCGTACCGCCGCTCCCGATACCGCCTTCACGATATACTTCTGGAAGATGATATAGACGATCAGGATCGGCACCGAGGCAAAGACGGCCTGGGTCATCAGGTAGCCGAGGCCGCTGGTCTGGGCGAAATTGATCTGCGAAGAGGCCAGGCCTACGGTGAGCGTAAACATATCCGCGCGCGTGGCGGAGATCAGCGGCCACCAGTAGTCGTTCCATGACGACAGGAAGGTGAAGATGCCGAGCGTTGCCTGGGCCGGGATGGTCAGCGGCAAGAGTACTTGCCAGAACACCCGGAACTTCGAGGCATTATCGAGCAGGGCCGCCTCGTCCAGTTCCTTGGGGATAGCGCGGAAATACTGGGTCATCAGGAAGACGCCGAACGGTGCCGCCAGGCCGGGCAGGATCAGACCGGGAAAGCTGTTGTGCAGGTGCAGGGCGCTAAACATCTGGTGGCGGGTGATGATCACGGCCTGTTCCGGAATGGCCAGGCCGAACAGGACGAACAGGAACAGCTTGTCGCGGCCGGGGAAGTCCAGCCGGGCGAAGCCATAGCCGGCCAGGGATGACAGGATGAGCACGCCGAGCGTGGTCAGGCCCGACACGATGACTGAATTCATCAGCCAGTGCAGGACCTGGCTATTCTGCATGATGGCGACGTAGTTCTCGCCGGTATAGGGGGCATGGAAGGCATTGGCGGTGGAGCGTAACAGGTCGCCATTCGATTTCAGCGACAGCATGACCGTCCAGATCAGCGGGATCAGCATGATCAGGCCGAGTACGATCAGGGCGACAAGAACCGCCGTGTTACGTAAAATTTTCGATTGCGAAGGGCTCATTTCGCTCCCTTTCGCGTGACGAAATACTGAACGACCGTGGCGATCAGGATGATGGCGAACAGGATCTGCGAAGCCGCGGCGGCGTAGCCGATATCCCAGCGGCGGAAACCAACCTCGAAGATGAACAGCACGATCGGTCGCGAGGCGCCATTGGGGCCGCCCTGGGTGATCAGTTGCGGCTGGCCGAAAAGCTGGAATTGCAGCACGACCTGAAAGATGGCGACCAGTACAATCGTGCGGTAAAGCGACGGCAGGGTGATGAAGAGCAGCGTGCGCCACCACGAGCTGTTGTCCAGTTCGGCGGCTTCATAGATATCGCGCGGCACCTGCTGGAGTGCCGACAGGTAAAGCATCATGGGCAGGCCTAAGCACCACCAGACGGTGATCATGGCCATCGAGATCATGACCAGGTTCGGATCACTGAGAAACGGTATCGCGGACAAGCCGAAGAACGCACGGATATTGGTGATGAAGCCGCCATCCGCCATCAGGATCATGCGCCAGATCAGGGTGACGATGGTGACCGACAGCACCGATGACGAGAAAAAGACGCCGCGAAAGAAGGCGGCCACGCGCGTGGTGCGATTGAGCAGCAGCGCCAGGACCAACGGGATGACGGTCAGCGGGGGTACGGTCAGGAGGACGAAATAGAAGGTATTCCTGACGGCTTGCAGGAAGATGTCATCGCGCAGCAGACGGCTGAAATTCTCCAGCCCGACAAACTCACGCCCACCGAACAGGTCGGCCTTGAACAGGCTGAGGAACATACCCGACAGCAGCGGATAGATCAGCAGGCTGAGATAGACGAACAGAAACGGCGCCACAAACAGGGCGTTCGACCAGTCGGCTTTTTTGCGCGTAACTGCAGTCATTCCCAGCCGTCCGCGTGATAGCCCACGCCTTGGGCATTGAAGAGATGCGCCGCACCGGCGTCCAGTTTCAGGCCGACGGCATCGCCCATACGGACGCGCGACAGGCCAGAATCTTCGGCTGTTACGGCCGTACCGTCTTCCAATTTCGTATAAACCAGCGTGCGCTCGCCCAGACGTTCGACAAACTCCACCGTCGCATTGAGATCGCTCTGGTCCGGCACGCCGATACGGATGTTTTCCGGCCGCAAACCCACGCGCCAATGCTCGGATGCCGGCAGGCTGTCCGCGCGAATACCCGTGCGAATGCCTTTCTGTCCCCCTAAGGTGACAGCGGCAAAACCCGCCTCATCGGCAAGCTCGGTCTTGAGGATATTCATCGGCGGCGAACCGACAAAGCCGGCCACGAAGACATTGGCAGGCCTGGTATAGATCTCCATCGGCGTACCGACCTGCTGGATAATCTTGTCTTTCATCACCACGATACGGTCGGCCAGGGTCATGGCCTCGACCTGATCGTGAGTCACCAGGATCATGGTCGCTTTCAAACGACGGCGCAGCTGTGCCAGCTCCAGACGCGTGCGCATCCGAAGCGCCGCATCGAGATTCGACAGCGGTTCGTCGAACAGGAACAATTCGGGATTTTTCACAATCGCGCGCCCGATAGCCACGCGCTGTTTCTGCCCGCCGGAAAGCTCGCCCGGCTTGCGATTTAGATAATCCTCCAGCTCCAGAATGCGCGCCGCCTCGGCGATCCGATTGGCGATCTCGGCCTTGTCGACGCCGACATTCCGAAGACCGAACGCCATGTTGTCGGCAATGGTCATGTGCGGATAGAGGGCGTAATTCTGGAACACCATGGCCACGCCACGCGCGCCCGGCGGCAAGGTGTCGACCCGACGCTCGCCGATATGGATTTCCCCGCCATCAACCTCTTCGAGACCGGCGATCATGCGCAGCAGGGTCGATTTTCCGCAGCCCGATGGCCCCAGAAAGGCGATGAATTCATTCGTCGCTATCGATAAGGAAATGTCTTCGAGAACGGATACCTGGCCATAGGCCTTGCTCACGCCCCTGATCTCTATGCCGCTCACGCGCCTGCTCCCTGTTGCTTGCCCGGCGACGCTTTTGTGCAGCGCTTTTACTCAGACAAAAAACATGTATCACCGGTGAAAACAGGCGGCAAGTGCAAATTGTCAGAGTAATTGAAACGAGATCAGGCCTGATCGAGCGGACCGATCACGACCGGCAGGCCGAAATCGGGCACGCCATCGGCCGTATAGTGGATCGGCTGAACGCGCGTGTGGCGGTTGGGATCGAACAGCGGATCGCCCTGGATATCACGGTAATCGCGCGCATGGTAGACCAGCATGTCGCGGCCTTTTTCATCCACCACGAAGCCATTATGCCCCGGCCCCCAGACATTATGCTCCGGCGAGCTTTTGAACACGGGTTCCGCCGACTTCGACCATGAGGCCGGGTCCATGATGTCCGCGTCCTCGCTGGCCGTCAACATGCCCATGCAGTAGTTGTAATCCGTGGCCGAGGCCGAATAGGTCAGGAACAAACGGCCGTTACGCGCCAGAACCGCTGCCCCCTCATTGACCTTGAAGCCGATGATTTCCCAGGGAAGGGTCGGCACGGTCAGACGCACCGGCGTGGCGGCGAAGGTCGTCGGCGTGGCCAGAGGTGCGAGATAGAGGTTGCTGTTGGTCGCGATGCCCGGCTCATGCTGCGCCCAGCAGAGATAACGAACGCCCTTATGGACAAAGCTGGTGGCGTCGAGATTGAAGCTGTCCCACGGTGTTTCGACCGCGCCGAGCAGGGTCCATTCGCCCTTCAGCGGGTTTTTCGATTTTGTCGAAAGCACATAGGTGCGGATATGGAACTTGTCGTCACCATCGCCAGCGGCGAAATAGATGTGCCAGGCGCCATCGAACCAGTGCAGTTCCGGCGCCCAGATATAGCCGGCCATCTTCCCGCTTTCAGGCCTGTGCCAGACCACGGTTTCCTCGGCCGTGCTCAAACCCGCTAAAGTCTTCGCGCGGCGGATCGCCAGACGGTCATATTCCGGCACCGAGGCCATCATGTAGAACCAGCCGTCATTATGGCGGAAGATCTGCGCATCGGCGCGCTGGCGCACCAGGGGATTGATGATTTTCAGTTCGGCCGCATCAGCAGCATCGGAGACGATAACGGATGCCATAAGACCAGTTCCGGCGGAGGAGAGAAGAAAGCGGCGACGGGAAAGAGGGTTCATTTTTAATGTCACTGATGGCACGAATCCCCGGCTCGCCTCTCTTGGCCTTACCCGTTTCCCCGCACCTGATTATGGTTCAGCCGCGCCGGATAGCGGTGCAGCGCGCGGATATTATGTCGGACAAATATAAAAGGCCAGAGCGAATTTAGGCGTAAGCCGGATTTACATCCTTAGCGTGGCAGAAATCCGCGACATAATCGGCGTGTCTCGGCAAGGAGGCCACGGTCTTGCTGACATTTTCGCGGATCATGCCCAGCAGGCGATCCAGTTCGTCCGGACTGAGCTTGCCGGCGATGGGGTGATAGGTGCGCGGCATAATGCCCTGCCCCATCATGACCTGCACCCAGCTGTTTTCGGCGAACAGTTCCTCATTCTTGCGGAAGACGCGGCCGGTTTCGCGGAACAGCTCGATCTTCTGCGTCAGGCTGTCGGGGATCGGCATGGACGCGCAGTGCCGCCAGAACGGGCTGTCGCGGCGCTCGGTGACATTATAGTGCAGGATCAGGAAGTCGCGGATCTGTTCCATGTCCTGATCCTGCTGGTTATTGAACTCGGCGACGTCGCGTTCGCTGATCTCGCCTGCCGGCAACATGCGGATCAGGCGCAGGATCGAACGCTGGATCAGGTGGATGCTGGTGGCTTCCAGCGGTTCCATGAAGCCGCTGGACAGCCCGATCGACACGCAGTTGCGGTGCCACTGACGTCGGCGGGCACCTGTGGTGAAGCGCAGATTGTTGGGCTCGGTGATGACCTGGCCCTCCAGATTGCCAAGCAGTCGCTCCAGCGCCGCCTCGCGCGTCAGATAACGGCTGCAATAGACAATACCATTGCCGGTGCGGTGCTGGAGCGGGATACGCCACTGCCAGCCGGCGTCATGGGCCATGGCCCGCGTATAGGGTAGCGCCGGCCCGACATTTTCGGTCTGCACAGCGATGGCGGCATCGCAAGGCAGCCAGTGGGTCCAGTCGTCATAACCGACATGCAGGGCCTCGCCGATCAGCAGGGCGCGGAAGCCGGTGCAATCGATAAACAGGTCGCCCTCGATGCGCTGGCCCGCCTCCAGGTGCAGCGCGGCGATATGGCCGCTTTCCGGATTCAGCTCGACGCGAGCGATCTTGCCTTCGATGCGTTTGGTCCCATCGCCTTCGGCCATCTGGCGCAGGAATTTGGCGAAGCGCGTGGCATCTAACTGATAGGCATAGTTCAGGCGGTTGTCCGGCAGATGCGCGAACTTGCCCTGCAGCGCCGCCACCAGTTCCAGGCAATAGTCGTCATAGGGCGCGGTATGGCCGTTCTGCAGGCCATGCAGCCAGAAATGCTGGAAGCCGGCCGACCAGTGATCCTTGCCCGTCAGACCGAAGGAGTGGAAGTAGCGGCTGTCGGGCGTCTTCCAGTTGTCGAACAGGATGCCGAGCTTGAACGTCGCCTCGGTGGCGCGCATGAACTCGGCTTCATTTATATTGAGCAGGCGATTGAAGGTGGCCAGTGGCGGGATGGTCGATTCCCCCACCCCCACCGTGCCGATGGCGTCGGATTCCACGAGCGTCAGGTCAATGGTCCGGCCAAGCGTGCGGCCCATCGCCGCCGCCGTCATCCAGCCGGCCGTGCCGCCGCCGGCAATCACAACGCGTAAAGGTTTCATCTCGTTCATTGGCTCAGTTGCCTCAACAGAAAGCCGCGGATACGCGCGGCGCTTTCCGGCGTCAGGGGCGCCAGCACGCTGCGGCCTTCCGGCGGGATATGGTCCACGACCTCCGGGCCGTTGGTGAAGACGTAATAGTCGAACATGTCGCGCCAGTGCTGCCGCTCATCCTCGGGCAGTTCCCGAATGGCCATCATGGCGAGGTTGAGCGCGTCCTGCGGCTGGCCAAGCCAGCGCGGCGTGTCGCGCCACCAGTAGTTGACCAGCACATTGAAGGCTTCCAGTCCTTCGACATGGTGCCACCACATGGCCGGAATGAAGATGGCGTCACCCGCGCCCAATTCCGCCGTCTGGGCAAAGTCCAGCGCCTCGCGGAAACGCGGGAAGCGTTCGAAATCGGGCGCGTGGAAATCGACCATGCTGACGGCGCGGCCGGCCGGCGTATTATCGACCGGGCCGAGATAGAGATTGCGGAACTGCTCGCGCGGAAACAGGGTGAACCGCCGGCGCCCCACCGCCACGCAGGCCAGGTTATCAGGGAAATCGTTATGGGCGGCGATGCGCGTCTGCGTCCCCATCCAGATACTGGCCATGCAGTGCCGGTCACCCAGATCGACGTGGTTTTCCTCGTGCAGGCCGTTGAAGAACTCATGGACGTCGATCGAGGCCAGATAGACCGGTGGCGCATCCGGGCGGCCTTCGATGGTGTCGAGCTGCGCGAAGATCTCAGGCAGCTTGGCCTTCTGCGTACGGAAGTTCATGCCCATCTGGTCATTATAGAACAGCCGGCCCTTTGAGGCCGGATCGCCGACCGAGACGACAAAGCTGGTATCGCGGCGCTTGCGCAGCAGATAGTCACGGGCCTCCCGGAAGGACCGGCGCCCGGCCTGGACCAGCGGCCAGTCCGCCACCAGCCCGCGCACGACAAACGGCTGTTCGGCGGCTTTCAGGCGCGCGTCCAGATCGGCGGCATCGGTCACCGTGACGTCCGGTATCCGCTTCAGGCGCGTGAACAGGCTGGGATCGGCATCAGGCATTTGGTGTGCGGGCATTCTTGCGGTCAACCAGCTTCGTAATATTGGAAAGCGAGGCCAGCGCCATATAGATCGGCATCAGGTAGTCCTTGTCATGCAGTTCCTTCAGGCGGTCGGCATCGAGGGCGCGCAGGCGATCCTCATTGATGACGTGGAAGCCGACGAAACGGTAGGTAGAGCCGGTATTGAGTGTGATATCGAGCGCCAGCGGCTCCAGCAGATTGAACCGCATCAGGGTGGCGTGAAAGGCCTCCGCCGCCTCATAACCGGCATCGAGTTCGCCCAGCTTCTCGGCGATGGTTTCGAGATAGGGCGTCGGGCGGCCAAGGTCGTCGAAGACGCGCATACCTTCGCTTCTGGCGACGCGGGCGCTGCCCAGATCGATATGGACCTGTTTGTCGCCGCGGTCATCGGCATGACGGCCGATCAGGAAGGGCTGGATATCCATGGCCAGCGGACGATAGCGGGCCGCCCAGCGGTCGCCTTCCAGGAACAGGTTCTCGCCATTCTCAAAACCGAAAAGGGCGAAGGCCGAATAGGCCGTGCGTTCCGGGTTCAGGCGGAACAGGATCGGATATTCGTTCTGCACCTGGCGAAACTCGACCGGTACGGTCAGACAGCACATCACGTCGTCGCCGAACGCGGCGCTGGCGGTCGTGGCGATGCGAAGGTCGCGATGCGCTTCGGCGGTCAGGATGGCGTGGTTGGACATATCAGCCTTTCGGGTCTTGTTTTATTGGGTCATCAGGGCGGGGGCATGGGCCTCGCGCAGGGCATCGAGATAGCCGCGATGGTCCGGCAGGCCGGCGGCCAGAGCCCTTGTCCGGGCGTGCGCCTGTTTCAGCGCCTGCATCACCTCATCGCGTTCGGGCGAGCGCATGGGGCCATCGCTGGCCGGTGGAAAGCGCATGCCATAGAGGATGTACTGATAGCTGGCGGCGGAAAAGATCTCATTGACCTCCGGCAGGTCGAACTCCGATGGCGCACGTTCCTTCCACACCTCCATCAGGCCGGCGAGCCTCGGCGGCACGGTCGCGGCCTGACGGTGATCCTGCCAGTAGGGCTCGGTGCGGCGGCTGAGCAGGTAATGCAGCTTCACGAACTCAACGATGCGCTCCCAACGATAGCGGGTAAGCGCATTGAAGCGCCGGGCCTGAATATCCATGCCGACGCGGCTCTTCGGGAAATTGCGCACCAGGCTTTCCAGTCCCAGCTCGATCATCACGATGGCCGAAGCTTCCAGCGGCTCGATAAAACCGCCCGCCTGGCCGATGGCGACGACATTGCGGTCCCAGGCCCGTTCGCGATAGCCCGAGCGGAAGCGGATCAGCCGGGGCGACAGGGCCTTCTGGCCCGCCCAGGGCGCGGTCCGGGCGATATAGTCGCGCAGGGTGTTTTCCGCCGCCTCGTCCGTCTTGTGGTCCGATGAATAGATGCACCCCAAACCGCGCCGCGTCGGCAGACCGATATCGAAGATCCAGCCGGCGGCATGGGCCGTGGCATTGGTCGTGGTGGCAATCGCGCTGTCGGACGGCACCGGCACCTGAAGCACCAGCGCCCGGTCATTGAACAGCTCGGCATTGCGATCGATAGAGCCGACGCCGCGGGCGCCGCCGATCAAGAGGGCTGCAGCGCCCGTGCAATCGATGAACAGGTCGCCGCCGATGGCGCCGTGCGACCGGGTCATCACCGCTGCCACATCGCCGTTTTCGTGTTTCTCGATCTCGGTGACGTGGTCGGTGATATGGCGCACACCCAGCCGCTCCGTGGCATGACGCGACAACAGCAGAGCTAGTTTGGCGGCATCGAGGTGGTAGGCGTAGTTCAGGGCGCCGGCATAGTCGGGCATGTTCCGCTGCCGGGGCGCCAGGCCGAGCGTGCAGATTTCCGGCTGCGGGCTGACAAAATCAGCAAAGCGGCGCGTTTGCCCCTCCTTTCGCCACAGAGCGACGCAATCGCCCAGTTCGCTCATCGGCGGCGGTACGAAGGGGTGCAGATAGATGTCGTCAGGCGCGCCATCGAACCAGCCATCGAAGCGCGAGCCCTGCTTGAAGGCGGCATCGCAGCTTAGCAGGAAGTCCGGTTCGGCAATGCCGATGCGTTGAAGGGTACGGCGGATGGTCGGCCAGGTCCCCTCCCCCACGCCGATGGTCGGCACGTCGGGCGATTCCACCAGGGTCACGGACAGACGGGGCGTTGCGGCCGGATCGGCAGACGCCGCCAGCATACAGGCGGACAGCCACCCCGCGGTGCCGCCCCCCACAATCACAATCTCCCTGACAAGGTTATCCATGCTCTTTTTGAATCCTCGCGGTGAAACCATATCACCGTACGCAGGAAAGAGAAGCCACCCCGTTACCGGAGTGGCTTCCTGATGTTCGGGCCTTAAGTCCCGGTATTAGAACGCATACCGGAAGCCGACCGAGTAGCGGGCATAGCCCGGCGCCACGAACTTGACGTTGTTGTACGAGCGGCCGAACACGCGACGGCTCTCGTTCGTCAGGTTGATGCCTTCGATGAAGGCGGTCAGGCCCGGCTTGAACTCCCAGCTGGCGCTGGCATCGAACTGACCATAGTCATCGACATAGGTCGGGTTCGGGCCGGTGCCGGAGAGGAACTTGGCACGCCAGTTATAGGCGATACGTGCCTGGATGCCGTTCTTGTCGTAGAAACCGACCAGATTGGCGCTGTCGCTCAGGCCCGTCAGCGCGAATTGCGTCACGCTGGCCGGCTGGGTCGGGTCGTATTTCGCATCGCCATCCACCTTGGTGTAGTTGGCAATAATGCCGAAGCCGGTGCCACCGAAGGTATGCTGGATATTGAATTCCCAGCCATAAAGCGCCGAGGTCTGGTCGCTGTTGGTCGGCGTGGTGATCTGGAAGTTCAGATCCGGATCTGCCGCCGTGGCGATGATCTGACCGGAGATATTGCCGGAGCTGTCAAGCGTATTGGCCAGGTGCACCTCATCGGCATAGTTCGCGTTCACATAGTCCACGACCTGCTGGTAGGTGGCGCCGGAACCCAGGGCGGCATAGGCCGCATTGGTATACTGCTCGAAGATATACTGGCGGATATTGCCATCGGCGCCCACTGCGGCCACGGCCGCATTATAACGCGGACCGCCGTAGGGCGTCTTCATGTCGAAGGCCGTCGTATCGATCCGGGTGGTCGAAATGAAGTTGGACACGTCCTTGTGGAAATAGCCCACCGAGAGATAGCTGTCCGGTCCGTAGTACCATTCCGCCGACAGATCGATATTATTCGATTTGTAAGGCTTCAGACCCGGATTGCCCTGGCTGCCCGTGCCGCCACCGATGCGGTACAGCTGGTCCAGGGTACGGCCGCCCTGCATGCTGGCATAGTCCGGACGGGTGATCGTGGTGCTGGCCGAGGCGCGTACCACGAGATCCGAACGCGGACGGAAATCGAAGTCGATATTCGGCAGCAGTTCCTGATAGTTGCCGGTGAAGGTGGTGAAGTCGCTCTCACCACCGAAGGTCAGATCGAATTCGTTGGCGGCAACCCAGGCCGAAGAGGTCGGGATCGGCACCAGGGCGGACGAGGTGACATCCGTCTTTTCATAGCGCAGACCAGCATCCAGGTGCGCCGGGTTGCTGAACAGCTCGAAGCTGCTGTTGGCCTGGGCATACAGGGCTGTGGTCTTTTCACGGATGCGACGATCAGTCGTATAATCGGCAAGACAATCCATGGTGCCGCCGCAGACCTGATACAACTGATCCAGCTTCGCCACGTAACTCTCGATATTAGCGGCCAGGAATTGTTGCGGAATAGCGGAGCTGTTGGCGCCATCCAAGCCATCGAACTTGTCAGGAATGCTGACCAGCTGGAAGATGTCATCCGGAATATCCGAGGCCGGACCGACGCCGCCCCAGGTATCGTGCTGGATGTAGCCGTAGGCCGACCGCACCTTGTTCTCGATCGACGAAGCGCCGAAATCGATGCTGTTCAGGAAGCCGCTGTCGAAGGTGTAACGGCCGCGAAGCTGGACCTGATCGATCTGGTCCTTGAAGTAGGCATTGCGGAAGGCATTACCGGTCGGTGTGACGAGCGAGGCGTCAAGATAATCGATACCGGGATACATGCTGTAGCTCATAACCGGCAGGTAGCTTGAATAGTCGATCTTCTGATCCATGACGCCAAAGATCGAGGCACCGATGGACATGTTCGAGCCATAAGGGCTGTCGGGACGCGATTCCGCCGTCGAGTGGTGGGCGTCGAGTTCCAGGGTCAGGGCATCGAGCGGTTTCCACTTCAGGTTCAGACCGGTCGACTTGTTTTCCGACTGGTTGGCCGTCAGGCTGGCGGAATAGGCCAGATCCTTGTGCTCATCGGCGCGGAAATGTTCGGAATACCAGATAGGGCCGGCAACGGGACCATCGGTCCAGGCGCTGGAAACGTCATTGAAGTTGAACCACACGCCAGTCGAAGAGGTCCGGTCAGTGACCTTGTTCTTCGAATAGGTGTAATCCAGGGTGGCCGTCAGGTTTTCGACCGGACGCCATTGCAGGACGAGCTGGCCATTGAGGCGCTCACGCTCGATGTCATGGATGTCATAGGCGCCGTTCTGCTGGACTTCGTAGACATCGTTGCCTTCAGGGCGATTGGTGATCTTGTCGCCACCGGCCGTGCCGGTCTGGGCGAGCGACCCCCAGTTGTTTTCGCTGCCGAGATAACCGTCACGCCAGCCGGCCGAGAAATCGTTATTGCTGGCCTTGCGCTTTTGATAGGAGCCCGTCAGCAGGATACCGAACTTGTTGTCGGCGAAGGTATCGCTGAGGATACCGGAGACTTCCGGTGTGAAATCGCTGCCGTCATTCTCAGACGTGTCATAAACCGCCTTGACCCCCAGGCTGCCGCGGAAGCCGGGCTTGTCGAGCGGGCGCGGCGTGCGGATATTGATGGTGGAGCCGATGCCGCCGGAATCGACCGAAGCGCGGCCGGACTTGTAGACATCGACGCCCGCCACGCCTTCCGAGGCGAGGTTGGCGAAGTCGAACGAACGTGAGGACGGGGCACTGGCGCCGTCGCCCAGCGTAGAGGTCGGCATCTGACGGCCGTTCAGGGTCACCAGGTTGAATTCCGGACCGAAACCGCGAACCGTGACGAAGGAGCCCTCGCCATTGGAGCGGTCGATCGATACGCCGGTGATGCGCTGCAGAGATTCGGCCAGATTGGTGTCCGGGAACTTGCCCATATCTTCCGATGAGATCGAATCGACGACGCCCTGCGCGGTCCTTTTAACCTGCATGGAGCTGCGCAGACTGCCCCGGATGCCGGTGACAACAACAACCGTGCTCTCCGCATCCGGTGTTGCCGCCGGTGCGGCATCCTGTGCCCGCGCCGCTGACAGCGCTGTCAACGATACGCCAGACATAAGGATAGCCCCCAGGGCCCCTTTTAGAAGCGCTTTCCTGACTAAGTGTGATGACATGTCTCGTCCCTTGTTTTTTATAATGAAAGATGTCCCCCGGCACGATTGCGCCCCCGCTGACAACGAAGACGCAAATAATGTCCTGAAGGACAAAATAGCCATATCGACGCTAACGATATTAGCCATTTGTATTTTTAGATATTTTTACGTACCCCCCAGGCCTTTTAGATTGAAACGCGCCTGATTATGCTTTGTCACAGCCCTTTTCTTGCAACAAAGTTACATTGTGTCAATTGCAAATGTCATCGATGTCATAAATTAGAGAGGCATTAGACAAAAGTGTCACGGGCAAAACACGCTTGCTGAAAGCCGTGCCCCGACGATCGTCAACGCCGGAATCTACCCCCGGAACGAGCCCCCAAATCCGCCCCATTATCAAAACAGGCTCAGGTCGCCGTCTGGACACAGATTTGAACCTGCAGTGAGCGCGGCACGCCGCATATTACCGCAAAAGCACCAAATATAATTAAAAGCCCGACAAACCCCCGGTTGCAATCAGGCCGTTAAAATGGTAAACATTGAAGATAATAAATTGAATATTTTATACTTTTTCGCTTTTACTTTGTATTTCAAAGTAAAATAGAGTAGATAGTCCTTTTAGCGCACGTATAAAAATAGACGACGAAATTATTTCAAGTAAGACACAAATTTTACGCCGATAAATATTTCAATCCTGATGCAAATTGCACCCCTTGATGGTTTTTGTGACTTAATTATAACAGTCCAAAACCGGTATACATCGCAACTATGAACGATTGTTGACGCATTTGAACTTAACGCGTTTGCTTCATTAACAGCTTGTAATGCTGCGAACATGAGCGAGCCGTAAAAGCCCGCTCCAATCCGGGGATATCAATGAAAAGCCTACCTTTGCGAGTGAGCCTCATGGCCACAAGTACCCTCTGCACGTCTCTATTTTCGCTGGCACTTGTCCTGCCTTCCCACGCATTTGCCCAGGAAACAACGACAGAGTCTGCGCCTGCCGCTGACACGGCGCCTGTCACTGAAGTTGTGGTGACCGGCACGCGGATCAAGAGCAAGAACCTGACCTCGGCCAGTCCGGTGACCACCATCACCGCCGCCGATGTCAAGGCGACCGGCGTGACCCGCACCGAGGATATGGTCAACAACATGCCGCAGGTTTTCGCGGCTGACACGGCCTTCGATTCAAACGGCGCCTCCGGCACGGCCACCGTCAACCTGCGCGGCCTGGGCACCTCCCGTACCCTAGTCCTGCTGAATGGCAGCCGCATGGCCCCCGGGTCTCCGGTCGCACCGTCTGCCGACCTGAACCAGATCCCCGCAGCCCTGATCGACCATGTGGACCTTCTGACCGGTGGCGCCTCCGCCGTTTACGGTTCGGACGCCATGGCCGGCGTTGTCAACTTCGTGCTCAAGAAGCACTTTACCGGTGTGCAGCTGGATTTCGATCACAGCTTCTACCAGCACAAGAACGACAGCCCTTACGCTTCTGTCGTTTCGGCCAAGGGTTTCGCACTGCCCAAGGAGAATGTCAGCGACGGCGAGCAGAACAATCTGACCCTGACCATGGGCGCGGATTTTGCCGAAGACAAAGGCAATGCCGTTGTCTATTTCGATTACCGCAAGATCGAAGCCGTTACCCAGGCCAAGCGCGACTATTCCGCCTGTACACTTAGCAGCTTCTCCTCCTGCGGCGGCTCCTCCACCACCTATCCCGGCCGCTTCTACAGCTCAGATAGCGCCAGCACATATCCTTCCGGCTTTAGCCTGGATTCCTCGGGCAATGTCGTGCCGTACACCTCGGCCATGGCCTATAACTACGGCCCGATCAACTATTACCAACGCCCGGATGAAAAGTACGGCCTGGGCGCTTTTGTGACCTATAACATCAATGATACGACCACGCTCAGCACCGAACTGATGTTCAACGACGACCATACGGTCGGACAGATCGCTGCTTCCGGCGCCTTCTACGGCTACTGGACGATCAATTGTGACAACCCACTGATGAGCTCTGACGTATCTTCGGCTTTTGGCTGTACCTCGGCCGATGTGTCTGACGGTACGACAAAGGACGTTCTGCTCGGTCGTCGTTTCGTGGAATCCGGTGGCCGCCAATATGATATCCGCCACACCTCCTATCGCCTGCGTGAAAGCCTAGCGGGAGATATCAACGATGCCTGGAGCTATGATGCCAGCGCCCAGTACAGCATGGTCAACTACCGCCAGACCACGTACAATGAATACAGCAATGACCGTATTCAGAAGGCACTGGATGTTGTCGATGTCGACGGCACACCGACCTGTCAATCCGTTGTCGATGGTACGGACCCGAACTGCGTCCCGCTGGATATCTATTCGGGCAAGGCCCTCAGCCAGGAAGCCCTGGACTATGTGTCGGCCATCGGCACCCAGTGGGGCGGCGTTGGTGAAACCATCCTGCAAGCCAACCTGGCCGGCAATCTGGAAGGTTACGGCATCAAGTCGCCCTGGGCCAATAACGGCGTGAACGTTTCGCTGGGTCTCGAATATCGCCGGGAAAGCCTGGAGTTCGATGCCGACGACAATCTGCGCCAAGGCCTCCTGGCTGGTGCGGGCGGCACGACGGACCCTGTTTCGGGCAGTTTTGAAGCCAAGGAAATCTACGGCGAGGCTATTGTGCCAATCGTGGACGATGCACCCTGGGCCAAGGCCCTCTCGGTTGAACTGGGTTACAGAAGCGCTGATTACTCGACGGCAGGCACCGTCGGCAGCTGGAAGGCCATGGCGGTCTATAAGCCGATTGCCGACCTGACCGTCCGCCTAGGCAAGCAACGCGCCGTTCGTGCGCCTTCCATTCTCGAGCTTTATTCTACTGTCTCGGTCCAACTGGGCGATTATGACGATCCCTGCGCTGTCGAAATCGTAGGCAGCGACACGCCTTCCGCGACACTCGAACAGTGCCAGAGAACAGGCGTGACCTCCGCTCAATACGGCAATATCGCCAGCAACTCCGCTCAACAATATAACGTCCAGGCCGGCGGCAACACCAGCCTGACACCGGAAACCGGCGATACAACCACCATCGGTATGGTCTATACGCCATCCTATCTGCCAGGCTTCAACGCTTCGATCGACTATTTCGACATCGACATCACCAATGTCATCGGCACCATCGACGCGACGACCATACTCGACAACTGTATGAATACCGGGGACAGTTTCTACTGCTCCAAGATTCATCGCGACTCGACCGGCTCGCTGTGGCTCAGCACCGATGGCTATATCGAAACCACCAACACCAACACAGGCGAACTGCATACCCGCGGCTTCGACCTGCAAGGTACTTACGGTTTCGCTCTGCCGTTTGGCCGTGCTCGCGTGAACTATGTAGCGACCGTGCTCACCAACCTCGACAGCAAGGCGACCGAAACCGCTGATTCAGTGGAATGCGCCGGCCTGTTCGACGGTCAGTGCGGCACGCCCAACCCCAAGTATCGCCACAAGCTCATGGGCACCTGGTATACGCCTTGGGATCTGGACCTGGGGCTGACCTGGCGTCACTACGGCGAGGTCGAGAGCACATATGGCGACGCATATGCCGGCGTCTATGCCTCTGAGATCAAGGCCTATGACTACTATGACGTAAACGTCGCCTACACCATCAAATCGAAATATACGCTCCGCGTCGGCATCAACAACCTGCTCGACAAGGACCCGCCTGTGCTGCCGAATTCGACCGGCACAAACGGCAATACCTATGCCGGCGTTTATGATGCGTTGGGCCGGTATGTATTCTCAAGTCTGTCGGTCAAGTTCTAGACCACAGTCCGGGCGGCGGATCACCGGGGATTCCGCCGCCCACCCTATTTATTCCTGACTGCGGCGGCGGTCAAAAACCGTCACATCGGTCGGCAAGACGGCATCTCTTTTCCACGGAATCGAGGTGCTGTCCTATTTAGCGAATTGCCGTGTCCAGTATCCTGAACAACCTTCCTTCCGACCGGCTCGAACCGGCCAGGCGCGCCATAGCGACACGTGATTTCGTGCGGGCGCAACACTTATTGTCCGAACTCATCGGAAATCCTGCCGAACCGATTGATACCTGGCTGATGCTGGCCTCGGTATATCGTGCCGGCGGCAGGCTCAATGACGCGCTGACGACGCTCGATCGCGCCCTGAGCAGGGAGCCCCGGCACTTCCTGGCCCTGCTCATGCGGGCTTCGGTGCTTGAGCGCCTGGGAAATCCCGAAGCACCGGAAGCCTATGGCATAGCCCTCGAACTCATGCCCGCTGAAGTCGCATTCGATCCCGCAACACAAAAGGCCATCGAAAAAGCCCGTCAAGTCCATGACACCTATATCGCCGAACGGCGAAGCATCGTGATGGCGGCCGGCGCAGACGCGTTAACAGACGCCTCTCTGACGGAAAAATGGGCGGCCGAACGCTTCATCGATGATGCGCTGCGGGTGAAGCGGCGGTTTCATCAGGAACCCGCCCAGTTCTACTATCCGGGATTGCCTGCGATCGAATTCTATGACCGTGGCTATTTCCCCTGGCTGCAAGCGCTTGAAAGCCAATGGGAAGCCATTCGCGACGAACTCCTCAGCGTTATTGATGAAGACCTGTCGGGCTTTGCGCCCTACATTCAATATGCCGACCGCCTGCCACTCGACCAGTGGCGCCAATTGAACCGCAATCCGGACTGGAGCGCCTTTCATCTGATAGACGGAGGCGGCCTTAACGCTAAAAATGCTTCCCGATGCCCGAAAACCCTGAGGGCCCTGGCCCCTCTGCCGCAACCGAGGATTCCTGGACGAGGGCCTTCAGCCATGTTTTCAGCGCTGAAACCCCATACCCGCATCCCGCCGCATACCGGTATTTCAAACACGCGCCTTGTCGTTCACTTGCCGCTTATCGTTCCCAAGAATTGCGGCTTCCGGGTCGGCAACGAAGTGCGGAACTGGGTGCCCGGCCAGGCGTGGGTGTTTGACGATACGATCGAACATGAAGCCTGGAACGACAGCGATGAGGTTCGTTCCATCCTGATATTCGATATCTGGAGTCCCTTCCTGAGCCTATCGCAACAGGTGACGGTTACCCAGATCATGACGGCGATGGATGATCGCGCCCCAAACCGCCCTGCCAGCGGACCAGGCCACGGACTATGAATCTCGGAACCGCCTTCCCCCCCCTGTCCGTAGCACCGCAAAACCTTTCGTGTGCGACAAATGCCCTCGATGAGCTGGCGAGCGAGATGAGCCGTTTTTATTCCACCAGCCCGGAGCGGTTGCAGGTGGTACGCGGTGTAGCTCACGGTCTCGAATTGATATTGCGTTCGGCGCTGGGCAAGGATCTGGCCTTCGTCACCGCCGAAGACAACCAGTTCGAAGGCCTGTTTCGCGTTTACAGGACACGTTTCCTGAAGGTCCAGCCAGATGAGCCCTTGCCTACGGGCGGTATTCTTCACTTGGTCAACAATCCGCGACTCGAAAACGGCAGGGCCTGGGAGGCTGAAGAGATAAAGCGCCTGGCCATCGACATTTTCCCCACGATGCTCGTTGTCGATGAGAGCTATTTCGACGTTTGCGAAGCCCCTAGTACGGCGGAAGTGGCCGCCCATTTGAGCAATGTGGTCGTGCTCAGAAACCTGGCCTACCTCTCCGGAGAACCGGAATGCCAGATTGGCGCATTGATCTCCAACCGCCACACAATTCAAAATCTTTCCCGCTTTTGTGAACTGAACCCGCTCTCCTGCGGAAGTCTGAAGCAGGCCCTGTGCTGGATGACCCCCGAAGGCTGCGCGGAATTGTTGGCGCGCGTGGATACCCTACAATCCGAAATGCAACGGATGCACCATGTGTTACAGACTTCGTCACACCCCATCGACCATGATCTGCATGATGCGCCTTTCCTTGTGCTTCGACCCAATGGTCTTCTGGCCGTGCAATTGGCGCTCAAGGATTACGGGCTGAAGTCGTATCTGGTTTCACAAGGGCTGCTTGTGCCCCTGGGGGATCGCCCGACCAATGACCTGATCCTGAAAGCTCTTGGTATCTCCCTTTCGAACTGGACGGGGCGCCGTAAAAAAGCCGCCACGCACCGACGCCGCACCCGGCAGCAGCATGTCGTGATGATCGGGCACGGCTTCAGGATAAGGCTTGGCCTGCCAGGCCCTGGACCAATAGAGGTCAGAACCGGTAACGGCATCTTCGATCATTTGATCGAGATGATGGCGCAGCACGGAGACTTTTCCCTCCAGATGGTGCCGGATGGTTCATCGTCGCAAGAAGAACCGGCTGATATCCGCAAGGCGTTTTCGGCTGTGGTGCAGGCCATTCACCAGGCCAGGCATATCCGGGACGTGAGCGTCTCTTCGGCCTATACCACGGCCCTGACCGGCAATACCGTACATATGTCCATGCAGCTGGGCGCAATTCCCCGGTGTCGTTTCGACATCGATTTTGAACGCGCGTCAATCGGAACCGTTCCGACATCGGTCATGCCAACCCTGATGGACGATCTGTCGCAGACGTTGGGTGCCGAGGTTGCTGTATGGGGGGACGGTGCGGATGATTATGAAAAAATGGTCGCCTGCTTCAAGGTTCTTGGCGTGGCACTGAAACAGCTCGGGGCGCCCTGACGCACCTCACGCTTTCCCTCCCGGTGGGAGCCACGAAAACGATCAACATATTTCCGGCCGCCATTGCCATATCAACCTGTATTTGATATTGCGAATGATTATTATTAAATATAAAGATAGCTAAGCAGTTTTGCAGCCATTGCCATCTGATTTGGCCGGTTCTTATCCCTTCCGGCCATAATGGACCGGAGCACCAGTACCCTTCGATGTGCTCCGGTCCATTTCCAGATGAGTTCAGGCGGGCGTCTGATTAAGGCCCGATTGCAGACTGACAAGGTGGCTTCCGACAGGGCTGGGGCCGGATATCTCACGACCATCTGGCCCATCGACGCGCCGGAGGAGGCGCGTTTGTGGACGTCATTGACCTGATCGTACAACAACTGGTTGATTGAGCGGGCAAGAGCACCGTCTGTCGAATCACTCCGGCACCAGGCAACAAAAAAGCCTCCCTTGCGGGAGGCTGCTTTATTTGAATGGCGCACTCGAAGAGATTCGAACTCCTGACCCTCAGATTCGTAGTCTGATGCTCTATCCAGCTGAGCTACGAGTGCCTGCGCATTCAAGACCTTCGGGCAGAAGCCCTCCGGCGAGGGGCGGACATTTAGTTGAGCTTCGCGGCAAAGGCAAGGCCGGATTGGCACTTTTTCCACCGAATTGACGATTTTTTGTTGATCGCCCTGCCCGCAGCCCTTCATACCCCTATATAGAACCGGTATCCGCTGCCCCTGGAGTCTCCCATGCGCCCTGTCTCCCTGAAACTATTCATTATATCAGGCATCGGGTTGATCCTTTCCGGCTGCGCCACCCTGCCCGTTCATGACAAGGCACGCGTCGAGCCCATCGTGGTCGCCGCTGAACCGGAAGCAGCGCGAGCCGGCATGGACGTGCTCAGGCGCGGCGGAACGGCCGCCGATGCCGCTGTGGCGGTCCAGACCGTGCTGGGTCTGATAGAGCCGCAAAGCTCCGGCCTCGGCGGTGGCGCCTTCATGCTGTGGTACGACGCCAAGACCGGCAAGATCAGCGATTATAATGGCCGCGAGACCGCCCCGGCTGCCGCCACGCCGGACCTTTTCATGGGTGCGGATGGCCAACCGCTCGCTTTCAAGGATGCCGTGGTTTCCGGCCGCGCCACCGGCGTCCCCGGCGCCATGTTCCTGCTTGACCAGGCGCAGAAGGACCACGGCAATCAGGCGTGGGCCAGCCTGTTCGCGCCGGCTGAGGCTCTGGCAGACAATGGTTTTACGGTCACCAAGCGCCTGGGCAACTATCTGCAAAATGTCGATTTTGCCGAGAAGCACACGCCGGACTTCATCGCCTATTTCGGTGACGGTCAGGGCGGTTTTCGCAAGACCGGCGACCTCATGAAGAACCCGGCCTATGCCGAAACCCTGCGCGCCTTCGCCAGCCAGCGCGGCGATGTCTTCCGCAAGGGGGCGATCGCCGAAGCCATTATCGCCAAGACGCACGAAGCCCCCCTGCCGGGCGGCATGAGCCTGGACGATCTGGCGAGCTATCAAGTCAAGGTTACCACCACCAGCCCTTACTCCACCGTCGGCAACTATGCCGGACGACCGGTCTGCATCACCTATCACATCTATATTGTCTGCTCGAACAACGCCCCTTCCGGCGGCATCGCCCTGCTGCAGGGCCTGAAAATCGCCGAATCGCAGCCTCTGGCCGAATGGGGCGTGCACGATCCGCGGTCGTGGCAGGTGGTTATCGAGGCCGAGCGCCTGATGTATGCCGACCGCGACCAGTATGAGGCCGATACCGATCTCTTCGCCTCGCAGCAGGACGCCTATCTGAACCCGGACTATCTTAAGGCCCGCTCGTCCCTGATTCAGGTGGGGACGGCCAACACCGCGCCCAAGGCCGGCGACCTGGCAATGAAGGTGGCGATGGACAAGACGCTGGAACCCGGCGGCACCACGCACTTTGTTATACGTGACACCTACGGCAATGTATTGAGCATGACCACGACGGTCGAAAGCTATTTCGGCACCGGCCGGATGGTCGGAGGCTTCTTCCTCAATAACCAGCTGACCGACTTCTCGTTCAGTCCGCAGACCGTGGATGGCCTGCCCATAGCCAATAGCGTTGCGCCCGGCAAGCACCCGCGCTCCTCCATGTCGCCGGTGATCGTCTTCGATTCTACCGGCAAAAAGGTGATCGCGGCGGTCGGCTCGCCGGGCGGCTCGGCGATTCTGGCCTATAACCTGAAAACCCTGATCGGCATTCTCGACTGGAAGCTTGCCATGCAGGACGCCATCAACCTGCCCATCGTCATGGCGCGCGGCGATACCATCCGCATCGAGCAACCGCGCATGGAACCGGCGGTCTGGGATGGTCTGACAAGCATGGGTTACAGGCTGTCGCCCCTGGCCGGCGAGGAATCGGGCCTGAACGGCATCCTTCTCCAGCCGGATGGCTCGTTCGACGGCGGCAGCGATCCGCGCCGCGAAGGTGTTGTTGTAAAATGAAGATTGTCGTCCTGACCGGTGCGGGCATATCGGCGGAATCGGGCGTACCGACCTTTCGCGCCTCCGATGGCCTGTGGTGCGGCCACAGCGTCGAGAGCGTGGCGACACCGGAAGGTTTCGCGGCCAATCCAGCGCTGGTGCAGGACTTTTACAACATGCGCCGCCGGCAGCTGGCGGAGGTTTCGCCCAATGCCGCCCATCACGCCCTGGCCCGGCTGGCGTCCGATCCCGCCCATGAGGTGCTGGTGGTGACACAGAATGTCGATGATCTGCATGACCGCGCCCATGCCGCTGCAGGCGCCCTCCCGCCTTTGCACATGCATGGCGAACTGCTGAAGGCGCGCCACCTGATTACCGGCGCGGTGCAAGACTGGCAGACCGATATTCCCGTGGCTTCAGACCTGCGGCCGCATATCGTCTGGTTTGGCGAGATGCCGCTGGAAATGGACCGTATCGAACAGGCACTTGAGGCTTGCGAGTTGTTCATATCCATCGGCACATCGGGCAATGTCTATCCGGCGGCAGGCTTTGTCTCGGCGGCCAGGTCAGCTGGCGCCCATACGGTGGAGCTTAACCTGGAGCCTTCGCTGGGTCACAGCCAGTTTGCAGAGAAGATTCTCGGCCCGGCCACACAGGTGGTGCCGCAGTATGTGGCGCGATTGATCAACTGACCGTCAGCGAACGGCAGCCCAGGCTCTCGAACCGCATCAGCAGGTCTGCCAGGGCCGTCACCGGCGCGGTGCCAAGATCGACCGTCAGTTGCTCCGGCGTCACCCGCAGCGAGTGTATGCAGGCGGAAAAGCGCGTATCGGGATCGAAGCTCGTCTCTTCCGGATCGAACCAGGTCTCGAACCACTCCTCGAAATCGCCGCCCTGCAGGGGCCGGTCATTGGAGGCGATGGTCACGTCATTCCACACCAGCCGGCTGACCGTCATATCCATTTCACCCAGCGACACCTCCACCGGGTCGAAGGTCACTTCCTCGTCCGGCGCCAGCTCGATGATCTGGCCTTCGCCGTCATTCGAGGCAAAATCGGTGCAGTAATAGTTGCGGTAGAATTCGCTGTCGCCGTCGATCACGAACTTGACCTCCGCCGCCCCCTGATCATGCAACGACGCCTGCTTATCGACGAAATCAACGAACTGATCGACATAGCTGTCACGCGCCAGTTCCAACAGTTCCTCGAATTCCACGCATTTACTCCATTAAACTTTTAAAGGCCTAAACCTTAAGAGGCAGGCGCACTTCAAACGTCGTGCCGTCGGTGCCCGTGCTGACCAGCCGGACATCCCCGCCATGCAGTTGCGCCAGTTCGCGGCCGATGGCAAGGCCAAGCCCCGATCCGCCCGGCGTCGAGCTGGAAGTAAAGGGCTGGAACAGCTTTTCGCGCAGCTTTTCCGGAATGCCGGGGCCATTGTCCGCAACGATCAGCAGGACTTCCTCGCTGGTTTTGATCGCCGTCAGCGTTACCCGGCCGCGCGCCTTGCGGTTAGGCTGCAACTCGATGGCCTGACGGGCATTGCGCATCAGATTGACCAGAATCCGGTGCAGCTGTTCCGGATCGACCTCCAGATTGAAGCCCTTGGCCACCTTGGAAATGAAGCGCACGCCTTCCGGTGCCAGATTCGCCAGGATGAGCCCGGCGTCTTCCGCGGCGGCCTCGGCCAGTTCCTTCAGGCGCACGATCTGGATCTGCGGCGTCTGTTCGTCGGACTTGCCATAGGTCAGGACGTTCTGCGCCAGGGAGACCGCGCGGTCGAGTGCGCGTTCCAGGCGCGGCAGGGCCTTGGCCACGGTCGGATCGGCGGAATTGGCCAGACGGTCGGAAGCCATCTGGGCTGCCGTCAGCATATTGCGCAGGTCGTGATTGATCTTGGAAACGGCCTGGCCCAGCGCGGCCAGACGCGCGCGTGACCGCAGGGCCTGGCGTACCTCTTCCTGCATGGAGGCCATTTCGCGTTCGATCTGGCCGATCTCGTCCATCCGGTCGGAGGGACGTGGCGCCGCCGTGGCGTCTTCCGGATTGGACTTGAAGCGGACAATACCCTTGGTCAGCTGGCGGATCGGCCGCACGATAAAGACCGACAGGCCAAGGAAGACCAGGAAACCGGCCAGGAACGAGATACTGAGAGACACCCGCAACATGCTGCCGAGGCTCGATTTCAGATAGGTCTTGAGCGGCTCGGCCTTGACGACGATCTCGATTTCCTGGCCGCCGCGCACCTTGGGCTGGGCCACGATATGAATCAGCCGGTCCGGCTGGCCCATGAAGGTTTTCCACGGCGCCCACAGATAGAGAATGTCATGCCACAGGTTCTTGTGCGACTGGCGCAGATCCAACACCTCTTCCGGCACGCCAACGCGGGAATCATAAAGCCGGTAGCTCTCGCCATTGATCTCGACCGCCAGATAGAGCACGCCGGCGCTGCGGCGCAGCTGGTTGGAGACTTCCTTGGAGACGGCGTTATTTTGCGCCACATCGATCGATTGCGACACCAGCTCAGCCTGGCGCACGCGGTCGAGCAGCCAGCGCTCATGATCGGAGGCCAGCGACGGAATAACGATCACCGCCTCGACGATGGCAATGAAGATGGCCGTCAGGATCAGCAATTGCCCGGACAGGCTGAAGACGAACTTGCGCGCCAGCTGGAAGCCCAGCACGCCGTATTTGACGGAAAAGGCAGCAATCACCTGCGCAGCATGGCTCAGGCGCTCGGCATAGAATCCCGCGCGCCGTTCCGGTCTGCGGGGCTTCTCCGGCCTCATGAAGTTTTCGCCTGACTTGCCCGGATCGAACACGTAAACCTTTGATCTGTGGTGGTCTCGTTGTATATATAGCAGAAATCTGGCGGATCAGTCGCATTTTAGCGGATTCAGGCCAAATATTATTGACAAGGCCGTGTGGCTGGACTATCCACGCGCCTCTTTACGCAATTCCGGCCCTGAACGGGGCCCGCCTAAACCAATCGGAGCCCCCTATGGGAACGAAACGTACCTATCAGCCGAGCCGCCTCGTGCGCAAGCGCCGCCACGGCTACCGCACCCGCATGGCCACCAAGAACGGCCAGAAGATCGTCGCCCGCCGCCGCGCCAAGGGCCGCAAGCGCCTGACGGCCTAATAGCGCCTTCGCATTGCTGTGAATTTGAGAAGAGTCCTTAAGTCGCTTAAGGACTCTTCTTGTATTTCCGATCTGTGCTTTCCATTTAGAGCGCTTAGGCCGCGAAGCGGTAGCGCAGACAAAAAGCCCCGATGATCCCCCGTCTCAAAGTCCGCGCAGAGTTTCTGGCCGCCAGCAAGGCCGCCTGGCAGGCACGCCCAGGCGTGGTCGTGCAGGCAAAAAAGCGCGACGATGACGCCATAAAGGTCGGCTTTACCGCTACGCGGAAGATCGGCAATGCCGTAGTGCGCAACCGCGCCAAGCGCCGCCTGCGTGAAGCCGCGGAAGCGATGATTCCGCAATTTGGCCTGCCCGGGCACGACTATGTGCTGATCGCCCGCGCCGATACGGTTTCGCGTGACTGGAAGGCTTTACTTGACGATGTCAAAGCCGCCCTGATAAGGCTTGCCCGCCCGAAGGCCCCCAAACCCGAAGACACTACTCAGGAAACAAAGACCGTTCGATGAATAACAATACCGACAACCGGAATATGATCTATTTCCTGATTATCAGCATGGCCGTGCTGGCAATCTATCAGTTCTTCATCTTCGGACCGCAACAGAAGAAGCGCGAAGCCGCCGCACAGGCCGCCGCCGTTGCCTCTTCCAGCGCCGCGGCCGCGGGCCTGCCGATGAGTGGCGTCTCCACGACCCTGACCCGCGAACAGGCCATCGCCGCCACACCGCGCGTAACTATCAATACGCCTTCGCTGAAAGGCTCGATCGCGCTGAAGGGCGCCCTGATCGACGACCTTTTCCTGACCAAGTACGACAAGACCGTCGACAAGAAGAACGATCCGGTCGAGCTGCTGACGCCTGCCGGCGCCAAGGATGCCTACTATATCCAGTCCGGCTATATCGCCCAGAACGTGCCCGGCATGCCGGACGCCAACACCGTCTGGACCCAGACCGGTGGCAGTGTCCTCAGCCCCGGCCATCCGGTCGTTCTCAGCTACAATAACGGCGCCGGTCTGACCTTTACCCGCACCCTGAGCATCGACGCCAACTACATGATCACCGAGGACAATGCGGTGAGCAATGCCAGCGCCGCCGCCGTCAGCTTCCAACCTCTGTCGGTCGTCATGCGCAGCGGTATGCCCGCCGATGCCGGCAAGAATGCCGTTGTCCACGAAGGCGCCGTCGCCACCTACGCCAAGGCCGCCGACAAGCACGGCATGAGCGATTACCGCACCGACTCCTTGAAATACAAGGACATGGCCAAGGACAAGAATCCCAAGGCCATGCAGGATCAGGCCACCATTGGCGGCTGGTATGGCATCACCGACAAGTACTGGATGGCGGCCGTCATCCCCAATCAGGCGCAATCCGTCCTGTTTACCGCCAAGGCCAACCTGATCAATAATGTGCCGGTCTTCCGCGCCGGTTATGTCGATGCGCCCGTCAGCCTGGCCGCCGGTCAGACCTGGACCTCGCAATCGCATATCTTCGCCGGCGCCAAGCTGACTGCCCAACTCCAGGCCTACGAAAAAGACCTGAAGATCGCCCGCTTCGGCTATGCCACCGACTGGGGCAGCCTGCAGTTCATCACCTATCCGATGTACTGGCTGCTCGATAAGCTTTATGGATTTATCGGCAATTTCGGCGTCGCCATCCTGGCCCTGACCGTCATCGTCAAGGTCGTCTTCTATCCGCTGGCCCACCGCTCCTATGAGTCGATGACCAAGATGAAGCAGGTGCAGGAGCGCCTGAAGCCGAAGCTGGACGCTATCAAGAAGCGCTATCCGGAAGACGCACAAAAGCAGCAGGAAGCGACCATGGCCCTCTATCAGGAGGAAAAGGTCAATCCGATGGCCGGCCTCGGCGGCTGCCTGCCGATGCTGCTGCAGATCCCGGTTTTCTGGGGCCTGTACAAGGTGCTGCAACTGGCCATCGAAATGCGCCACGCCCCCTTCTTCGGCTGGATCAAGGACCTTTCGGCGCCCGATACCACCTCGATCGTCAACCTGTTCGGCCTGCTGCCCTTCACGCCGGCTGACGTGCCGCTGATCGGCACCATCCTCGCCGGCCCGCTGCATATCGGCGTCGTCGCCATCCTCTATGGCTGCTCGATGTGGCTCAGCCAGCAGATGAGCGCCACCACCGGCATCGACCCGATGCAGAAGAAGATGCTGGCCTTCATGCCGCTGATGCTGACCTTCTTCATGGCACACGTCGCCGTCGGCCTGATCGTCTACTGGGTATGGTCCAATATCCTGACCGTCCTGCAGCAATATTCAATCATGCACCGCCTCAAGGTCGAGAACCCCATAGATACCGGCTTCAAGAAGCTGGGCGAGATGATGAACAAGGACAAGAAAGCGGCGTGACCGAGTCGGAAGCCGAACAGTATGAGGCCGAACTGGAAACCGCGCGGGTGCTTTTCGCCCGCCCGGTCTCCTTCGTCATGGGCGCCGTGTCGGTGGCGCAATTGCCTTCCGATGAACTGCCGGAAGTGGCCTTTGCCGGCCGCTCCAATGTCGGCAAGTCGTCGCTGATCAACGCCCTGGTCGGCCAGAAGCATCTGGCCCGCGCCTCCAACGAACCCGGACGCACGCGCGAGCTGAACTTCTTCCTGCTCAACAGCGCCCTGCATATGGTCGATCTGCCGGGCTACGGCTGGGCGCGCGCTTCCAAGACCACGGTCAAGAAGTTCCAGAACCTGGGGAGCGACTACCTGCGCGGCCGCCCCAACCTCAAGCGCGCCTACCTGCTGATCGACGCCCGTCACGGTCTGAAAACGGTCGATAACGAGCCGATGGATGCGCTGGACAAGGCCGCCGTCAGCTATCAGATCATCCTGACCAAGGCCGACAAGATCAAGCCGGCCGAACTGGCGAATGTGATCGAGGCGACGCAGAACGCTATCAAAAAACGGCCGGCGGCTCACCCGATTGTGCTGGCCACCTCATCGGAATCCGGCTTCGGTATCCCCGAACTGCGCCGCGAGATCATGCAGACCTGCGAGGTCAGCCTGTAAGGCGGAGATAATTGCGCGCAATCGCGGACGTGATATTCTCATGTCTGGGAGGATGCGTATCATGGGTCTGGAAGCCGAAAGCGAACTGCGGGTTGGGCACGAACATCACCATGTCCATGCCGTGCTGGAAAGCCGCGAGTTGATCCTGCGTGGCGCCTTCAGACAGACCCTGCCCATCGCGGAACTAAAAGACCCACGCGCGGTCAATCACGAACTGCTGTTCGAACATGGTAGTCAGGCTTATGCGCTGGCCCTACCGGAAGGCCAGGCGGCAAAATGGCTCGTTAAACTGACGACCGAGCCACCTTCTCTGGCGCAGAAGCTGGGTATCGATACCGGCCATCGCGCACTGGTCTGGGGCCATGTCGATGATGGTCCGCTCAATGACGCCCTGATCAATGCCGTCACCACCGATCCCATGCACGCGGTCCTTTCCATCGCCGTGGCCCTGACCCCGGCCGAGCTGAATGCCGGGCTGGCCGAGGTTACCCAGCGCCTGCCGCACGCCCCGGTCTGGATCGTCTATCCCAAGGGCGCCACATCCAGTTTGCCGGAATCGGCGGTACGCACCCATATGCGGGCGCTGAATTTCGTCGATTCCAAAAGCTGCGCCGTCTCCGACACCCTGACCGCCACGCGCTTTTCCTTACGCAAACCAGCGTAACCTGAAAAAATTCATGACAGCGACACACGTATCCTGTATGGCGCGCGCATGATTATTCAGACCGAAATCGACTCCATCGAAGAGAAGGGCTGGGCCAACGCCAAGACCCTTGCCGAAGCCCTGCCCTATATCCAGATCTACGACCGCGAGATCGTGACGATCAAGTACGGCGGCCATGCCATGGGCGAGGCCGAAACGGCCAAGATCTTCGCCTCGGATATCGTGCTCCTGAAGCTGCTCGGCATCCATCCGGTGGTCGTGCATGGTGGCGGCCCGCAGATTTCTTCGATGCTCGGCCGCGCCGGGGTCAAGTCAACCTTTGTCGACGGCCTGCGCGTCACCGACGAGGCGACCATGGAAATCGCCGAGATGGTGCTGTCGGGCGCGGTCAACAAGGAGATCGCCAACTGGATCACCCAGGCCGGCCGCGAGGCCGATGTCCGCGGTGTCGGTCTTTCCGGCAAAGATGCCGGCCTGATCACGGTCGAGAAGGCCACGCGCATCAAGAAGGACCCGGATTCGATGATCGAACAGGTCGTCGATCTCGGCTTTGTCGGTGAACCGAAAAACGTCGACGACAAGCTGATCCGCACCCTGATCGATGATCCGAACCACGACTATGTGCCAGTCATCGCCCCGATCGGCGTATCGGAAGACGGCCATACCTTCAACATCAACGCCGATACGGTGGCGGGCGCCGTGGCCGGCAAGCTCAGTGCCAAGCGCATGCTGCTGCTGACCGATATCGCCGGCGTGCTCGACGAGAACAAGAACCTGATCCGCCAGATGACCATTTCCGAGGCGAAGGGCCTGATCGAAACCGGCGTCGCCGTCGGCGGCATGATCCCGAAGCTGGAAACCGCCATCATGGCGGTGGAAGCCGGCGTCGAGGCCGTGGTCATTCTCGATGGCCGCCGCCCGCACGCCATGCTGGTCGAACTGTTCACCGAACATGGCGCCGGTACTTTGATAACGGCGGACTAAACGTCCCTTCTCCCTGTTTACGGGGAGAAGGTGGCTCAACGGGCCGGATGAGGGGCTATGCCTCGGTCCAAGGCTCCTCACCCTGCCCTCTTCCCGCACGCGGGGAGAGGGGGAGAGACCGATGCACGCTGCCCTCGCCCACGTCGATACCTGGATCTTCGATCTCGACCAGACCCTCTATCCGCATGAGGCCAATATCATGTCGCAGGTCGAGGCGAAGATGGCCGCCTTCATGGTGCGCGAAACCGGCCTGGCCCCTACGGAAGCGGCCGTCTTGCGCGACAAATACCTCCAGGAACACGGCACCACCCTGGCCGGTCTGGTCGCCTACCACAATATCGACCCGTACGTGTTCCTGAACGAGGTCCATGACGTCTCGCTCGATACTCTGGCGCCCGATCCCGACCTGAACGGCATGATCCACGCCCTGCCCGGCCGCAAGCTGGTCTTCACCAATGGCGACGAGCGCCACGCCATCCGCCTGCTCGATCATATGGGCATGGCCGACCTGTTCCACGGTGTCTTCCATCTCGAACACGCCGAATGGATTCCCAAGCCCGCCCTGGTGACCTTCGAGAAGATGATGGCCGTGCATGCGGTCCATCCCCATACGGCCGCCTTTTTCGAAGACAGCCCGAAGAACCTCAAGCCGGCGCATCAGCTCGGCATGAAGACCATCCTCGTGGGCCCCAAAGCGCTTGATAATGGCGACAGCCACGTCGATTTCCGCGGCCCGTCGCTGAAAGCCTTTCTGAATGCGCTTGAGGCGAATTAAGGCTTGATCGCGCGGCTTCCCCGCCGTAAGGCCTAGCCATCTTTTTCAGCCCTATCAGATGAGCACAACCATGTCCGACCTCGCCGCCTTCAAGGATGATATCGAAGCCGCCTGGGATGCGCGCGACACCCTGTCGCCCGCCTATCGCGGTCCTTACCGCGAAGCCGTCGAAAAGGTGCTGGGCCTGCTCGATAATGGCCGTTTCCGTGTCTCGGAAAAGAAGGACGGCCAGTGGATCACACACGACTGGCTCAAGAAAGCCGTGCTGCTCTCCTTCCGCCTGAACGGCAACGAGCTGATGCACGCCGGCCATAACGCCTTCGACAGCGCCGCAATCGGTCCCTTCTGGGACAAGGTGCCGAACAAGTTCGCCAAGTGGAAGGACAAGGATTATCAGGACGCCGGCTTCCGCTCGGTGCCGGGCGCCATTGTCCGCGCCGGCGCCTTTGTCGGCAAGAACGTCGTGCTGATGCCGTCCTTCGTCAATATCGGCGCCTATGTCGATGAGGGCACCATGGTCGACACCTGGGCCACGGTCGGCTCCTGTGCCCAGATCGGCAAGAACGTGCACCTTTCCGGCGGCGTTGGCATCGGTGGCGTGCTGGAGCCGCTGCAGGCCACACCGACCATCATCGAGGACAACTGCTTCATCGGCGCGCGTTCGGAAGTGGTCGAGGGCTGCATCATCCGCGAAGGCTCCGTGCTCGGCATGGGCGTTTTCATCGGCAAGTCGACCCGTATCGTCGATCGCGCCACCGGTGAGGTCTTCTACGGTGAAGTGCCGCCCTATTCGGTGGTCGTGGCCGGCGCCATGCCTTCGGCCAATAACCTGAACGGCCCGGCGCTTTACTGCGCCGTCATCGTCAAGCGCGTCGATGCCCAGACGCGCTCCAAGACCGGCATCAACGAACTGCTGCGCGACTAAAAACAAAAAGCCCGCTCCTCCGAGTGGGCTTTTTTGATAATGCTTGTGGAAATCGCACGCGCAGGGCTTGACCGTTTCATCCGGATCGGCCAAAGAACCGCCTCTGCCGATGCGGTCCCTTCGTCTATCGGTTAGGACGTCAGGTTTTCAACCTGAAAAGAGGGGTTCGACTCCCCTAGGGACTGCCAATCGGAACACCCCGTGACTTACGGGGTTTGGGGGCCGCGCCCCCAAGATTTCTCTACTCACTAAAAAAGCCCCGTCCCTGGACGAGGCTTTTTTAGTGAGTAAGGCAAGGTTTGTGGGGTCACAGACCCCACACCCCATTAGTTTACGGTGGGCTTGCCGATCGTCAGGTCCTCCCCGTCGAAGCCGACATGGATGACATCGCCATCCGTCACCTCGCCGCCAAGAATCTTGCGGGCGATCTCATCCACCAGCAGCTTCTGGATCACCCGCTTCAGCGGACGCGCGCCATAGGCGGGGTCATAGCCCTTGTCGGCCAGGTAGTTCAGCGCCGCATCGTCAATGCTCAGCGTCATTTCCCGATCGGCCATCAGCTTTTCCAGACCCTTGAGCTGGATCCGCACGATGTCGTGCATATGCACCCGGTCAAGGCGATGGAACAGGATCATCTCGTCGATCCGGTTGAGGAACTCCGGCCGGAAGTGCTTGCGCACCGCGTTCAGCACCAGCGGACGCACGGCTTCGATATCCCCGTCCGGCTCCATATTGACCAGCACATCCGAACCGAGATTGGAGGTCATGACGATCAGGGTATTGCGGAAATCGACCACACGCCCCTGCCCGTCCGTCAGACGGCCATCGTCCAGCACCTGCAACAGGATGTTGAATACGTCCGGATGCGCCTTCTCGACCTCGTCGAACAGCACCACCTGATAGGGCCGGCGCCGCACGGCTTCGGTCAGCGCGCCGCCCTCGTCATAACCGACATAGCCCGGAGGCGCGCCGATCATGCGCGAAACGGAGTGCTTCTCCATATATTCCGACATGTCGAGGCGGGTGATGGCCGTCTCGTCATCGAAGAGAAACTCTGCCAGGGCCTTGTTCAGCTCGGTCTTGCCAACACCCGTAGGCCCCAGGAAGAGGAACGAACCGATCGGACGGTTCGGATCTTTCAACCCGGCCCGCGCCCGGCGCACGGCATCCGCCACGGCGGTCAGGGCTTCGTCCTGGCCAACCACGCGGCCGCGCAACACATCTTCCATGCGCAGCAGCTTGTCGCGCTCGCCTTCCAGCATCTTGTCGACCGGAATACCGGTCCAACGCGAGACGACCTGAGCGATCTGGGTGCTGTCGACCACTTCCGGCGTCAGCGGCGAGTCTTCGCCTTGCGGCGCATTTTCCGCCCGTTCCAGTGCCTTTTCCAGCGCCGGAATGATGCCGTACATGATCTCCGAGGCCTTTTGCAGGTCGCCGGCGCGCTGGGCATTGGCCAGGTCGATCCGCGCCCGATCCAGCGCCTCGCGTGACCGCGCGGCCGAGCCGACCTTGTCTTTTTCCGCTTTCCAGCGCGTGGTCAGGGCCAGTGACTTTTCTTCCAGCTCTTCCAGTTCCTCGGACAGCTTTTCGAGACGCGTCTTCGAGCCGGCATCGGTTTCCTTTTGCAGGGCCTCGCGCTCGATCTTGAGCTGCACGATCCGGCGATCCAGTTCGTCCAGTTCTTCCGGCTTGGAATCGACGGCCATGCGCACGCGCGAGGCCGCTTCGTCGATCAGGTCGATGGCCTTGTCCGGCAGGAAACGGTCGGCGATATAGCGATTGGAAAGCGTGGCCGCTGAAACGATGGCCGAGTCCGAAATGCGTACACCGTGGTGGACTTCATACTTTTCCTTCAGCCCGCGCAGGATCGAGATCGTGTCCTCCACGGTCGGCTCGGTGACGAAGACCGGCTGGAAACGCCGGGCCAGGGCCGGATCTTTTTCCACATGCTTGCGGTACTCATCGAGCGTGGTGGCGCCAACACAGTGCAGTTCGCCGCGCGCCAGCGCCGGCTTGAGCAGGTTGGAGGCATCCATGGCGCCATCGGATTTGCCGGCACCAACCAGGGTGTGCATTTCATCGATGAAGAGCACAATCTGACCTTCGGCCTGCGTCACCTCATTGAGCACGGCCTTCAGGCGTTCCTCGAACTCGCCGCGGTATTTCGCCCCGGCGATCAGGGCGCCCATATCGAGCGACAGCAGCTTCTTGTCCTTCAGTGATTCCGGCACGTCGCCATTGACGATGCGCTGGGCTAGGCCTTCGACGATGGCGGTCTTGCCAACGCCGGGCTCACCGATCAGGACCGGATTGTTCTTGGTACGGCGCGCCAGAACCTGGATGGTGCGGCGGATTTCCTCGTCACGGCCGATAACCGGATCGATCTTGCCGTCGAGCGCCGCCTGGGTCAGGTCGCGGGCATATTTCTTCAGGGCATCGAAGCCGTTTTCGGCCGAGGCGCTGTCAGCCGGCTTGCCCTTGCGAAAGGCGGTCTGCGCGTCCTTCAGCTTGCCGAGCGAAATGCCGGCGGCCTTCAGGGCCTCCGCGCCGTCCTTGTTGTCGGCGGCGGCAATCAGCAAGCGGTCGGCGGTGACGAAGCTGTCGCCAGCCTTGTTGGCTTCGGCCTCGGCGTCATTGAACAGCTTGGCGGTTTCGTTGGCCATATAAAGCTGCGCGCCACCGGTAACGGCAGGCAGCTTGCCAAGCGCCAGGTCAACGGAAGCGGAAAAGGCGTCGGCGCGACCGCCGGCCAGATTGATCAGCTGACTGGCCAGCGAGTCCTTGTCTTCGGTCAGCGCCTTCAGCACATGGACCGGCGTGAAATACTGGTGATTGCGTGCCTGCGCGATCCCTTGGGCGCTCTGGATAAGCTTTTGTGTTTTCTCGGAATATTTTTCGATATTCATAGTCTGTGGGTCCCCATTCCGGCGGATTGAATTTCCGGCCGCCCCTCAAAAGGCAGCGGCCCGATGGCTCCGATATGGTGTGACATTCGCATCACACAAGAGGCCCACGCCTCAGAATATGCCGAATAAAAGAGGCTGGTGTCACTGCGGCAAATTGCCTATAAAGCCAGGCATGAACCCCAAGATTTTCTACCCCGCCGCCGCCCTGATCGCGCTCCTGATGATCGCGCTGAGTTTTGTCTGGCCGCAGGGCCTGGGGCAAAGATCACCGGCGCCTTTCGGCCACGCCATCGAGAAGCCGGACTATTACCGCATGGTCCGCGAACGCGACGCCCGCCGCCAGAAGCAGGAAGAGGACCGCGCCCGCAACGACAAGATGACGGCAGACCGTCAGGCGGCCGAAGCCTCGGAAAACGCCTCGGCCGGTGTCTTCGCGTCTGACGCCCCTTGAAACCGAGGGCCCTGGTCTTCGGATATGGCTTTATCGGTGCCGTCTTCGCCGATGCCGCCCGCGCCGCCGGTTACGATATCGCCGCCACGGCCCGCACACCGGAAAAACGCGGTGAACTAAGCGCACAGGGCATTGCGCCCATCGATCCGGCTGATCCGGACGGCCTGGCGGAAGCCGTCAGTAAATCTGTCGCCCTGCTGATTACCCCGGCACCCGATGAGAATGGCTGCCCGGCCTTCGCCGCATTGGGCGTGTCCGACCTGGCCGGAAAATGGGTCGGCTATCTGTCCACCACCGGCGTCTATGGCAATCGAGGCGGCGGCTGGGTTTTTGAAGACTCGGCGCTTGCGCCGACCTCCACCGAAGGCCGCCGCCGTGTTGTGGCCGAGACACAATGGCTCGGCGTCGGGGCACACATTTTCCGCCTGCCAGGCCTGTATGGCTCCGGCCGCAATGTCATCGAACGGCTGCAAGACGGCACAGCACGGCGCATCCATAAACCCAATCACGTCTTTTCCCGCCTGCATCATGACGATTGCGCCACCGCGCTGATGGCCAGCCTGGATCGCCCCAGAGCGAGCGGCATCTATAATCTCTGCGACGATGAACCCGCCCCCGCCGACACGGTGCTGGAATATGCCGCCACCCTGACGGGCCTGCCCCTGCCGCCGGTCATCGCCTGGGATGATCCGTCCTTAAACGGCAAGATGCGACGCTTCTATAATGACAACAAGCGCGTCTCCAATGCCCGCGCCAAGGCCGAACTCGGTTGGCGGCCGCGCTACCTCACCTATCGCGAGGGACTGGCTGACATATGGAGTCACTTGAAGGCGGATTAGCAAGCTATCGCCTCTCGCGAAGAGGGCTTGCAGCCGACCGACAAACTTCTAAGTTATAAGTACGCCCTGGAGGCCATCATGAGTCGTACCTACCTGATCACCGGAGCCTCGTCCGGTATCGGCGCGCAGTTTGCCCGATCCTATGCCCGACGCGGCAATAACCTGATCCTGGTGGCGCGCCGCCTCGACCGGCTGGAAGCCCTGGCGGCCGAGCTTCGTGCGGCGCATGGCGTCGAAATCACCTGCCTGGACGCCGATCTCGGCGATCGTGCGCAGGTAAACAGTCTGCTGGCGCGTATCAAGGAGATGAACCTCCGCCCCGACGGCCTGATCAACAATGCCGGCTATTCCCTGGCCCATACCTTCACCACTACCACGGCGAAGCAGCAGCTAGATTTTATCGAGGTCTGCGTGGCGGCGCCGACCCTGCTGGCCCATGGCCTGCTCAATGACATGCTGGGACAGGGTTTTGGGCGGATCATCAATGTCTCGTCCATGGTCGCCTTTTCGCCGGGCGCCTCCGGTCATACGCTTTATCCGGCAGCCAAGGCCTACATGCTGAAATTTTCGCGCTCCCTGGCGGCCGAGGTCGGGGCCAAGGGGATACATGTCACCGCGCTGTGTCCTGGCTCGACCGAGTCCGAATTCCAGCACGCCAATGGCATGGACGCCGTGCTGAAAACGCATCCGGCGCGCTTTGTCCAGACCGCCGAGGCCGTGGTCGAGGCCGCCATCCGCGCCAACGAGGCCGGCCGCGAGGTCATCGTCACCGGCCTGTTCAACCAGATCGCCGTCGCCGCCATGACCCTGTTGCCCGATGGCCTGATTACCCCGCTGATCCGCTGGGGCGCCAAAAAGTATCAACTCAAAGAATAGGCCCAGAGAGTCAAATGCCGCAAGCCGCCACCGCGACCGAATCCACGCATTACGACATCATCATTATCGGCTCCGGTGCCGGGGGCGGCACACTTGCCTATGCTTTAGCCAATACCAGCAAACAAATTCTGATCCTGGAGCGCGGCCAGGAGCTGCCGGTCGAGCCGCAGAACTGGGACTCGAAGGCCGTTTTCGTCGATCACCGCTACCGCACAAAGGAACAATGGCTGGACAAGGCCAACAAGCCCTTCACGCCCAATACCAACTACTGGGTCGGCGGCAATACCACCTTCTATGGCGCGGCCCTGATGCGCATGAAGAAGCGCGATTTCGAGGCGGTGGAGCACTCTGACGGTCTCTCCCCGGCGTGGCCGCTTTCCTATGCCGATTATGCGCCGTGGTACGAACAGGCGGAAAAGCTGTGGCGGGTCCATGGCGAGCGCGGCATCGACCCCAACGACCAGCCAGACGATCCGCCCTTTCCCTATCCGCCGGTCATGGATGATCCCGGCGTCGCCCGGCTGAAACAGCATTTCCAGGACCTGGGCTGGCATCCGTCACCCCTGCCGCTCGGGGTCAATCGCGATGACGCCAATCCCCTGACCTCGCACTGCGTCCGCTGCACCACCTGCGGCGGTTATCCCTGCCTGCTCAAGGCCAAGAGCGACGCCCGCAGTATCGTGATCGATCCCATCCGCGACCTGCCGAACGTCACCATCCTGACCGGACATAAGGTCAAACGCATCGAGTCGCACGACAAGGCCGTCACCGGCGTGGTCACCGAAACCGCGGATGGCGGCCTCCAGACCTTTACCGGCGATCTCTACGCCCTGGCCGCCGGCGCCGCCAACAGCGCCGCTATCCTGCTGCAATCGGCCACGGCCGCGCATCCGAACGGTCTGGCCAATAGTTCCGGTCTAGTCGGGCGCAACTACATGTTCCACACCACCTCGGCGGTCATCTCGATCATGGCCGACCGCTTCGATTCGACCTTCCCCAAGACCTTTGCCGTCAATGACTTCTATTTCGGCGACAAGGACTATCCCTATCCGATGGGACAGATCCAGTTGCTGGAATATATGTCCGGCCAGACCCTGGAAGGCCAGATTTCCGACATCCTGCCGCCCGCCCTGATCCCGGATTTTCTCAGCAATGACATCGCCCGCCACATGGTCGCCTTCCTGACTATGACCGAGGACCTGCCACGCGAAGAGAACCGCGTCACTGTCACCGAAACCGGCCAGATCAAACTGACCTATACGCCGAACAATCTACCGGCCCACCTCAAGCTGACGCAAAAGCTGGAACAGGCCCTGAAAAGCTTTTCCCTGCGCCAGCACACCCTGTTCGAGCCGCACTTCCAGATCGATTCCCTGCTGCCGCTCTACGGCACAGCGCACCAGTGCGGCACCCTGCGCTTCGGCCGCGATCAGGCCACCAGCGTGCTGGATGTCAACTGCAAGGCGCACGATCTCGACAATCTTTATGTCGTCGATACGTCCTTCTTCGTCTCCAGTTCGTCGGTCAACCCTACGCTGACGACCGTGGCCAATGCCCTGCGCGTGGGCGAGCACCTGAAGGAGCGGATGGCCTAGCTGCGCAGCTCCGCCGCCATATCGACCAGCAGGTCGAGGTCCTGCGGGCGTGACAGGCGATGATCGCCGTCCTTGATCAGGTGAATATGCGCGTCCGGCGTGGTGACGGTCTCCAGCAGGCGCAGGCCATGACGCCACGGCACGACATCGTCCTTCATGCCGTGTAGAATACGCACAGGTCCATCGAAAGGCAGGGGCGCGTTTAGCACCTCATATTGCCGGGCTTCCTCGAAAAAGGCCTGTGACAACGGCACCGGCCGATCATAGCCCGGCATCATCCAGACGCCGGAAATCTCAAGCTGGCGCCGATCCTCCGGTGACAGGGAGGGCTGGATCAGGGCCGTAACGAAATCGGCCGCCGGCGCCAGGAAGCCCGCCGCCTGGATGCGCTCGGGCCGCGCCTGCATCAGCAGGGAGAGCATATGGCCGCCCATGGAGGAACCAATGGCCACCACCGGGCCATCGGTCAGTTGATCCAGCACCGCCAAAGCGTTGTCCCGCCAGCGCCCGACGCGTGCCTCAGCGATGTTCCCGCCGGTCTCGCCATGGGCGAAATAGTCGAAACAGAGAAAATCCCAGCCGCGGGCCTCAGCTTCGGCGGTCAGACGCGTGACCTTGCTGCCGGTCATGTCGGAGAGAAAGCCGCCCAGCCACAGGAGGGTTGGTCCGCTGCCGGACACGCGACGCCAGGCGAGGCGGTCACCGTTTGGGGTATCCAGCCACTGGACCGGCGCTTGTAATGGGGGTATTTCCGTGCTCATTGCCTGTTTTAGTCAATACCGCCCTCGTCCTGCAAGAGCCTTATGCCCAAGCCCACCTTCACCGCATGCGTTCTGCAGGTCGTCCCCGAAGTGGATACGGGCGGCGTCGAGCAGACCGTGGTCGATGTCAGCGAGGCTGTGATCGCCGCGGGCGGGCGCTCGATTGTGGCCACCAAGGGCGGCCGGCTGGAAGACCGCCTGCTGAAAAAAGGCGCCACCGTCATCCATATGCCGGTGCACAGCAAGAACCCCTTCGTCCAGTGGCAGAACGCAAACGCCATTCGCCGCCTGATACGGCAGGAAAAGATCGATATCGTCCATGTCCGTTCGCGCGCCCCGGCCATGGCCGCCATCGGCGCGGCAAAAGCCGAGGGCATCCGCAGCGTGGCCACCTATGCCGGCATCTATAACGCCAGATCAGGCCTGAAGCGCTGGTACAACAGCCAGATGACGCGGGCTGATATCACCATTGCAAATTCGGACTTCACCCGTGCCCATATCCTGAAAACCTATCCCGGTGTGTCGCCGGAAAAGGTGATCAGTATCCCGCGCGGCATCGATATGAAGCGCTTCGATCCGGAAGCCTTTGATGTGCGCAAGATCCTGAAAATGGAGGAAAGCTGGGGCGTGCTTTCGGGGGACGGCCGCATCCGCTTTCTGCTGGCCGGGCGCCTGACCAAATGGAAGGGCCAGGCCTTGATCGTTGAGGCAGCCAATATGCTGCGCCATGAGGATATCGACAACTTCCTGATCATTATGGTGGGGGATGACCAGGGCCGCAGCGACTACACGAAGGCGCTGAAGGACAGCATCCACAAGTACGGTCTTGAGGAACGCATCAAGCTGGTCGGTCACTGCGATGATATGCCGTCGGCCTATTCTGCCTGCCATTATGCCCTGGCGCCCTCGCTGGAACCGGAAGCCTTTGGTCGCACGGCGGTCGAGCCCCAGGCCATGCAGCGCCCGCCGCTCGCCGCTGATCATGGCGCCACGGCCGAAACCGTCATCCCCGGCGAGACCGGCTGGCTGGTCAGGCCTGGCGATGCCCACGCCTGGGCCGATGCCATGAAGGCCGCCATTACCCTGCCGGAAACCGAGCGCTTCGAGATGGGCCATCAGGGCCGCGAACACGTTCTGGAGCAGTACAGCCTGCCGCTGATGTGCCAGCGCACCCTTGATATTTACCGCTCGCTGCTTACATAAGCATCGCGCCTAAAGCGCCACAGACGGTAACAATTCCCAAAATATAAGCGGCTATTTAACCTTTCCGGCGCATAGGGGATTGAAACAAACCCCTTGATTCGCCATAATCCGCGCAATTCGTTTTAACAGACTCAGGAGAACGACCTATTCGTCGTCCAATTCAAGCCCCGCCTCCCAAAGACGGCCCCCGCATCAACAATGAGATCAAGGTTCCCCGTGTACTGTTGATCGACGCTGCCGGCGAAAAGCAAGGCATTATGCCGACCTCCGCCGCTCTGGAAGCCGCCGAAGAAGCCGGTCTCGATCTCGTCGAAGTCTCTCCCACCGCCGATCCTCCCGTCTGCAAGATCCTCGATTACGGCAAGTTCCGTTTCCAGGAACAGAAGAAGAAGGCCGAGGCGCGCAAGAAGCAGAAGGTCGTTGAAATCAAGGAAATCAAGCTTCGCCCCAATATCGATATTCACGATTATGAGGTGAAGGCCAAGGCCATGACGCGCTTCTTTGAAGAAGGCGACAAGGTCAAGGTGACGCTGCGCTTCCGCGGCCGTGAAATGGCCCACCCGGAACTCGGTATGAAGCTGCTGCAAAAGGTGAAAGCCGACTTCGAGCCCACCACCAAGGTCGAATACGAACCGAAGATGGAAGGCAAGCAGATGATCATGATTTTGGCGCCGAAATAGGCCGCCGGATCGGAACAGATAAAGCCCTGCGCAAGCGGGGCTTTTTTGTTGTCTGCCTTCTTATACCTCCCCAGTTTACTGGGCAGGGGAACCGACGCGCTCTTGCGCGTTGGTGGTGGGGTATCTTACTTTAAGTTCACACCACTGAAAGCCCCGCCATGTCCCAATTCATTGCCTTCGACCGCTCGACTGTCACGCCGGAACACGACCGCCCGAAGCCAGAACGTGTGATCGCGGGCGATCCGCAGTTCACCTCATGGCTTCTGGAAACCACGCCGGACGAGAAGACCTATGCCGGTTACTGGGCCGCCACGCCGGGCACCTGGCGGGTGAGTTATGACGAATGGGAATACTGCACCATCCTCGAAGGCCATGCCATCGTCACTGAGGACGGCCAGCCGCCCGTGACATTAAAGGCCGGTGATCATATCGTCTTTCGCAATGGCTATCAGGGCCAGTGGCAGGTGATCGAACCGGTGCTGAAGACCTTCGTCATTATCCTCCCCTGATCATTCCCAGAATTCCGGCTGTTCCGGGATGCGGTTGAAGGCGATCTTGGCGCCGACAAAGCCGTGCATCTTGGTGCGCGGCCCGATGGTCACCGTATCCTTACCGTACTTCTGGTTCAGGCCATCGAGCGCCGACAGCAGGTTCATATGGCGGCCATCCTCCTCTCCCTCCGGCGTCCAGCCGAACAGGTCAGGCTTGGCCCTTGCCTCGATCAGGTGCAGGCAGGTCACCACGATCTGCTTGACGCGCGGCACCTTCAGCTTGCGCTCACACTGCGCCCACAGGTCATCGGAGGCTTCCAGCATGCGAAAACTGTCCGAGGTCACGGCGAAACGCGTGGCCGCCTCCAGCCGCTCGCCATTCGCACCGCGCAGGTATAGGTGCAAGCCACCGCATTTATAGCCCATACGCCGCAGCCGTGATCCACACTTGGCCGTCAGCCGCCGGGCCACGCCGCGTGCGTGCTCGGCCGGCCGCAATTCCTTTGCCAGCACATGACCGTGGGTGATACTGGCCCGGTGAGTTTCGATCTCCGGCGGATCGGTGCCATGCAGCGCATACCAGAAGTTTTCTCCCATGATACCGCGCCAGAGCTGACGCATCCGCGAGGGCGACAGATCCCACAGCTGCCGGACCGTATGAATACCCGCGGTGTTGAGCCGGGTCTTCATCGAGCGTCCGATGCCTGCGAATTCGTCGATCTCCAGATCGAGCAGCGCCCCTGGCAATTCATCTTGACGCAGCACGGTCAGGCCCAGCGGCTTCTTCATGTCCGCCGCCGTCTTGGCCAGCAGGCGCGACGGCGCAACGCCGATGGAGGCCGTCAGGCATTCACCGACATTTTCCAGGATGCGCCGCTGGATGCGATGGCCCAGAGCCCGCGCCGGCGCCTCCAGCCGTTGCGGGCCCATCAGCCGGCACGCCACCTCGTCGATCGAGCAGACTTTCTCGACGGGGATGACCTGATCGATCTGTTCCAGGATCTTGTTATGCACATCGACATAGCGATCCGGCCGGGCTTCGCGGACAATCAGGCCGGGGATCTTCTCCCGCGCCTCCTTCACCTGGGTGCCGGTCTTAACACCGAACGCCTTGGCTTCGCGGCTGGCAGCGATGGCGCAGGTGTAGTCCGACATGACCGGCACCACGATCACCGGCCGGTTGCGGATCTCTGGCTCATCCTGCTGGGCGCAACTGGCGAAGAAGCTGTTCATGTCGAGATAGAGCCAGCGCAAGTCGCCGCCATCTCTCCAGCGAGGATCAAGATCCGTCATGTCTGCTTTCTGCGCCATAACGGAACATAACAAGAACATTTTAAAAGAGTCAAGTCACAGGCTTCACGCACTCGCGATAAAGAAACTGTCGCAATCGACGGCAAATCATTTATAACCCCCGTCATGGCCAAACCCGATACCCGCATTGCGTCCACGGACGAGTCCTTGCTGTCCGAACCGGATCAACTGCGCCTTGTCGAAGAAGATGCCCAAGAAAACGCCAAAGAAGACGAAAGCGATACGCGCACCTTTTTTCGCGGCCGCCTGCTGCGCAAGGTACGCCTGTTCCTGAATGAAAACGGCCCCCTGGCCGCCATGTTCGCCGTGGTTTTCGTCAATCTGGTCGGCTTCGGCATTGTCGTGCCGCTGATGCCCTTCTTCGCCCAGAGCCTGCAGGCCCAGGCATGGCAGGTGACCCTGATGTTCACCACCTACTCGCTCGGCCAGTTCTTCGCCGAGCCCTATTTCGGCCGGCTTTCCGACCGCATCGGCCGCAAGCCGATCCTGATCGTCACCACGGCGCTCAGCGTTCTCTTCTATATATTGCTGGCCTTCGCACCGAATATCTGGATCGCCATCCTGATCCGCTTCTTCAGCGGCCTCAGTTCCGGCAATATCTCGACCATCCAAGGCTATGTCTCCGATGTTTCCCCGCCGGATAAACGCGCCGGCCGCATGAGCCTGATCGGCGGCGCCTTTTCGCTCGGTTTCATCATCGGGCCCTTTATCGGCGGGATACTGAGCCATGAAACCACCGCCGGCGGCAACCAGTTCCGCCTGCCGCTGATGGGCGCCGCCACGCTTTCGGCCTTCGCCACGCTCGGCGTCATGCTGTTCATTCGTGAAAGCCGTCAGCGAAAGACCAAGGTCGAGGCCGCGCAGCCCAATATCCTGAAAACGGCGCAGGAGGCCCTGCAGAGCCCGGTAATCCTTCGGCTGATCCTGTCCACCCTGTGCTACATGATGGCCTTCGCAGGACTGGAATCGACCTTCGGCCTGTGGGCGGAAGCGCGCTTCCACTGGGGGCCGAAAGAAATCGGCGCCATCTTCCTGCCGCTCGGCATTGCTGCGGCCCTGATGCAGATGGTCTTCATGCGGCCGCTAACCCGGCGCTACGGTGAAAGCCGGGTGCTGGCGGCAGGGCTGTTTGTCTTCGGCCTGAGCTTCGTCCTTCAGGGCATGAACCCTTTCGGCTGGCTAATCACCCCCATTGTCATGCTGGGCGCGCTCGGCCAGGCCGTCATCTTCTCCTCGATCTGCGCCATCATTTCGCTGTCGACCCCGCCGGACAAGCAGGGCGCCATGCTGGGCCTGAACATGTCAACCGGCGCCATCGCCCGCATCACCGGCCCTATGTTCGCCGGCTATGCCTTCAGCCTGTTCGGCCCGGACGCCTCGGTGTGGATGGGCGCGATTACCACCCTGCCCGCCGCTTTGCTGGCCCTGCAGCTCGGCAAGTACCAGAAGCGAAAAGCGCATGGATAATTTTGAAGCCGACTGGCTGCGTTTTCATCCCAACAGCCAGCCGGTCGGGCACCTGCTGCGCGAGGCCGAAGGCTGGAACCTGACGCGCTTTCACTTCCTGCCCAATGACCGCCGACTGGCCGCCGACCATGACGAACTGCGCGCGGTGCTGGAGCGTTTCAACCGGGTCGCCACCGCCACGCTTGGCGAAGACGCACCCTGCTGGCTCGTCATCCTGCAATCGCCCAACCAGGATCGCCGGCTGGGCCAGCGCCTGGAACGGATCAAGTCACGCTACAGCCTGACGCCTGGCTGGTCCTTCTTCAATCCGGTCGATAATCTCAGCTATCAGGCCTGCGCCGGCGAAATCACCTGGCGGACGGATGGCTTCAATCGCCTGCTGCTGCATGTTTACCAGACCGAGCTGTGGGACGTGATGTGGATGAATAAGGAAACCGGCGCGGTCTTCAGGCCCTATGACGCCGGCGCCGATATCTCGCAACCGACGCCCAATGACCTGATCGCGCGCATTGCCAGCTTCTACGGCTGGATGCCGACCGATGGCCGGGGCTATATCCATTTCAATGCCGCCCAGATGGCGACGGCGAAATTCCAGGTCACCAAGCCCTGCGCCGAAGCGATCCAGAAGGTTATCGCAGCGGAGAAGAGGTAAGGCGGCACTCTCTTTGCGATTCAGTCCTTGCGCTGCCAGGCCTTTTCCTGTAACAGCCTCCGTTCTTGCGCGGCGCTCTACCGCTCCGCTGCTTGAGAGCTTCGACCCGCCGGGCCAAAAGGCATGCCTGGGCGAGTCTCAATCCTTATAGAGGGCGGCTTTAATCCAGCCGTACATGAAATGCCCAAGCTGAAGACCAAGTCGGGCGCCAAGAAGCGCTTCCGCATCACTGCCTCTGGCAAGGTGAAGGCCGGCGTCGCCGGTAAGCGTCACCGTCTGATCTCTCACAATTCGAAGTACATCCGTCAAAACCGGGGTACCGAAGTAATGTCCGGCCCGGACATCGTGAAGATCAAGTCCTACATGCCGTACGCCTAAGGAGACAGTGAACAATGGCTCGCGTTAAAAGAGGCGTAACTTCCCACGCCAAGCACAAGAAGGTTTTGAAGCTCGCCAAGGGTTTCTATGGCCGTCGCAAGAACACCATCCGCACCGCCAAGGCCGCCGTCGACAAGGCCGGCCAGTACGCTTACCGTGACCGCAAGGTCAACAAGCGTAACTTCCGCGCCCTGTGGATCCAGCGCATCAATGCCGCTGCCCGCCTGGAAGGCTTCACCTATTCGCAATTCATCCATGGCCTGAACGTGGCCGGCATCGACATGGACCGTAAGGTTCTGTCCGATATCGCCATGCACGACGCCGACGGCTTTAAGGCCGTTGCCGAAAAGGTGCGCGCGGCTCTGGCCTAAGTCTCTGGGTTGATCGCAGATCGGTCCTGAACAAAAGAACCCCGCACCTTTACCGGTCGCGGGGTTTTTTGTGCTTTATCCCCGGCGGCCTTTCGCCTAAACACACCCATCCGTTTTCTGTGAAGATAAGCCTGATGACCGCCTATACCGACCTCCAGACCGAAATCGAAGGCGAGATCGCCGCCGCCTCAGACCTGGCCGCCCTTGACGCCGTGCGCGTCTCGGCCCTGGGCAAGACCGGCCGCATTTCCGGCCTGCTCAAGACCCTGGGTGCCCTGCCGCCGGAAGAGCGCAAGACCACTGGCGCCGCCATCAATGCCGTGCGTGACGCTGTTTCCGCCACTCTGGAAGCCCGCAAGGATGTGCTCGAAGCCGCGCACCTGGCCGAGCGCCTGGCGAAGGAACGCATCGATCTCTCCCTGCCCTCGGCCCCGCGTCCGAAGGGCGGCGTCCACCCGACCCTTCAGGTCATGGACGAAATGATCGCCATCTTCGCCGACATGGGTTTCGAAGTCGCCGAAGGTCCGGATATCGAGGACGACTTCCATAACTTCACCGCGCTGAACTTCCCGGAAAAGCATCCAGCGCGCGAAATGCACGACACCTTCTTCTTCAACCCGGATGAAAACGGGGTCAGGAAGCTGCTGCGCACCCATACCTCACCCGTGCAGATCCGCTCGATGATCTCCGGCAAGCCCCCCTTCCGCCTGATCGTGCCGGGGCGCGTCTTCCGCTGCGACTCAGACCAGACCCACACGCCAATGTTCCACCAGATCGAAGGCCTGGTGATCGACAAAACCGCACACATGGGCCACCTGAAATGGGTGCTGGAAACCTTCATTTCGCGTTTCTTTGAAACGGACAGCGTCACCACCCAGTTCCGCCCGCACCACTTCCCCTTCACCGAACCCTCGGCGGAGATGGATGTGCGCTGCTCGTGGGAAAAGGGTGAGCTCAAGGTCGGCACCGGTGACTCGTGGCTGGAAATCCTCGGCTGTGGCATGGTCCATCCGAACGTGCTGCGCGCCTGCGGCGTCGATCCGGATGAATACCAGGGCTTTGCCTGGGGCATGGGCGTCGATCGCCTGACCATGCTGAAATACGGCGTGCCGGACCTGCGCGACATGTTCGCCGCCGATACGCGCTGGCTTCAGCATTACGGCTTTAGCGGGTTCAATGCGCCGAACAGCGCTTCCGGCCTCTCCTAAGATTTAAGGCAAGGAGGCCCATTCTTCTTAGGAAAGATTGGCTCCTTGACCTCATGACAAAGACAAGAACATGAAATTCTCGCTCTCCTGGCTTAAAGACCACCTCAAGACCGACGCCACCATCGATGAGGTGGCGGCCGCCATGACCATGGCCGGTCTCGAAGTCGAAGACATCCATGATCCCGCCAAGGCGCTTAAGCCCTTCTCGGTCGCCAAGGTCATCGAGGCCGCCCGTCACCCGAACGCCGACAAGCTTCAGGTGCTCCAGGTCGATACCGTCGACGGCCGCAAGGAAATCGTCTGCGGCGCTCCCAATGCCCGCGCCGGCATGACCACCATCTATGCCCCGATCGGCGCCTATGTGCCCGGCCTCAGCGTCACGCTGGTCGAAAAGCCGGTGCGCGGCGTCGTCTCCAACGGCATGATGTGCTCGGGCGCCGAACTGGAACTCGACAGCGACGCCGACGGCATCCTCGACCTGCCCGACAGCCTGGCCGTCGGTACGCCGGCCGCCGAGGTCTTTGGTGCCGAACCGGTCATCGACTTCGAAGTCACCCCCAACCGTCCCGACTGGCTGGGCGTCCACGGCATTGCCCGCGATCTCGCCGCCACGGGTCTTGGCACTTTCACCGAGAAGACGATTGCGCCGGTTGCCGGCACCTTCCCCTCCTCCATCACCGTCAAGGTCGATGGCGACGGCTGCCGCCATTTCACCGGCCGCGTTATCCGCGGCGTGAAGAATGGCCCCTCGCCCAAGTGGTTGCAGGACAAGCTCAAGGCCATCGGTCTGAAGCCGATCTCGACCCTCGTCGACATCACCAACTACCTGTCTTACGACCGCGCCCGCCCGCTGCACGTCTATGATGTCGCCAAGCTGTCCGGCACCACGCTCGAAGCGCGTCTCGGCCACCACAACGGCGTGCATGACGAACAACTGATCGCGCTCGATGGCAAGACCTATGACATCGGCCCGGACATGTGCGTCATCGCCGACGCCGATGGCCAGCGCCCGATCGGGCTGGGCGGCGTCATGGGTGGCGAGTCGACCGGCGTCGATGAGACCACCACCGAGGTCTTCCTCGAATCCGCCTGGTTCGATCCGATCCGCATCGCCCAGACCGGCCGCACCTTGAGCCTCAATTCTGATGCGCAGTACCGCTTCGCGCGCGGCGTCGATCCGCAATCGACCCGTCCGGGTCTGGAACTGGCCACCCAGTTGATCCTCGATCTCTGCGGCGGGGAAGCCTCTGAGGTTGTTGAAGCCGGCACGCCGGTTGAAGGTCGCGCCGATGTGAGCTTCGATCCGGCCTATGTTGGCCAGTTGACCGGCCTCGATGTCCCGACCGACAAGATCGCCGAAATCCTGACCGCGCTGGGCTTCGGCGTGACCAAAGGCACCCCATGGACCGTTACCGTGCCGTCATGGCGCCGTGATGTCGATGGCAAGGCCGATCTGGTCGAGGAGGTCGCCCGCATCTACGGCTTCAACCAAATCCCGGCCACGCCCCTGCCGGTCGTAGGCCTGCGTCCCGGTGGCGTGCTGACCGGCCAGCAGGCCAAGGCCCGCATCGCGCGCCGCGCTCTCGCCGCCTTTGGCTATAGCGAAGCCGTCACCTGGTCGTTCATGCGCCAGGACTGGGCGAAGCTGTTCGGCGGCGGTGACGATACGCTCGTCCTTGCCAACCCGATCGCTTCGGAACTGAACTGCATGCGGCCCTCCAGCCTGCCGAACCTGCTGGAAGCCGCCGGCCGCAATGCCGCGCGCGGGTTCTCGGGCGTGCAACTGTTCGAGATCGGGCCCATCTACCAGGGCCTGGAACCGAACGACCAGAAGACCACCATCACCGCGATAAAAGCGCCGGACAAGTCGCGCCATTGGTCCGCCCGTGGCGAAGACGCCCTGTTCGCGCTCAAGGGCGACCTGATGGAACTGCTGGAAGCCATGGGCGCGCCGGTGGTCTCGCTGCAACTGGTTCAGGGCAACAACAATGGCTGGTGGCATCCCGGCCGTTCAGCCCGCCTGCAACTGGGCCCGAAGCAGATCGTCGCCGAGTTCGGCGAACTGCATCCGGCCGTGCTCAAGGCGCTGAATCTCGACGGCGCTCACGTCGGCTTCGAAATCCGCCTCGACCTGCTGCCCTCGCCCAAGGCGAAGTCCGGCAAGTCCAAAGGCGCGCTGACCCTCTCCAACCTGATGCCGCTGACCCGCGACTTCGCCTTCCTGCTGCCAGCCGAATCCGCTTCCGGCGATCTGGTTCGCGCCATCAAGGGCGCCGACAAGGTGCTGATCGGCGATGCGCAGGTGTTCGACGTCTATACCGGCGCCGGCGTCCCCGAAGGCCAGAAATCCCTGGCCGTCGAGGTGACCCTCACCCCGACCGACAAGACCCTGACCGAACCGGAGATCGAGGCCGTCAGCGCCAAAATTATCGCCGCCGCCGGTAAGGCGGGGGCCATTTTGCGCGCATAAGGCGAAACGCCAAAGCCTTTTGCACCAATTTGCATATATGCAGATGGCCTTGGCGATCACGATTCTGTTTTTGGGAGAACAGAGTTTCGCGATTTAGGAAAACGTTAACACCTGGACAACATAGGTTTGTTTCACGCCCGACACAGGGCCTGTAACAAAGTAACCTCTTGCCGGGGCACAGACACGTGGATTTACAGGATACGCGACCCGAAACGCACGATGAACCGATCCCTGTCCCCGCCGCGGCACAAACGCCCGCCCCAGATCCCGTAACCACTCCGTCCGTCGCCGGGCTTGGCCTGCTGGGTGCCCTGTCGGTGGCGCTTTCCGCCTGCGGTGGCGGCGGTGGCGGCAGCAGTTCCAGCGGTGGCGGTTCGACCACGCCGGTCAGTTACAACTATCCGCAAGCCGAAGCCGCCCGCTTTCTGCTGCAGACCCAGTTCGCCTTTGAGGACAGCGACCTCACCACGCTCAATTCCAAGGGCTATGACGGCTGGCTGACGGCCCAGTTCAATACGTCAGCCACCCAGACCGGCGTGGCCTGGCTGAATTCCCAGGGTCATAATGTACCCAATTCCGGCGGCAATTATTTCGATTCAACGCCCACCGACTACATGATCTGGCACGCGTTGATGACAGATACCGACCAGTTGCGCAAACGTTGCGCCCTGGCCGTATCGGAAATGATGGTGGCTTCGGTCAATCCGATCGGCGGCTGGTGGCCCGCCTATGTCATCACCGGCTATTGGGACATGCTCAATGCCAATGTGTTCGGCAACTTCCGCACGCTGCTTGAACAGGTCACGCTCAATCCGGCCATCGGCACCTTTCTGAATACAGCCGGCAATCTCAAGGAAGATACCGCCACAGGCCGCGAGCCCGACGAAAACTACGCCCGCGAGGTGATGCAGCTCTTCACCATCGGCCTGTATGAGCTGAATACCGACGGCACCCCCAAGACCGACCTTTTGGGCAACAAGACGGAAACCTACAAGCAAAGCGATATCTCCAACCTGGCCCGTGTCTTTACCGGTTATGACTGGGACTGGTCGAAAGTCACCTGGACGGATGTCAGCTGGCTCGATTACGACGTGCCGTCGACCGAGTTTGCCACAACGCCCATGACGTTCAACGCCGATGACCATTCGATGCTTGAAGCCACCTTCCTGGGCGTAACCATCCCCGCCAATACCTCCGGTCCGGATGCCCTCAAGATCGCCCTCGACACCCTGTTCAATCACCCGAACGTCGGCCCCTTCTTCGGCAAGCAGATGATCCAGCGGCTGGTGACCTCCAATCCGTCACCCGCCTATGTGTCCCGCGTCGCGGCCAAGTTCAACGACAATGGCTCCGGCGTACGGGGCGATCTGAAGGCGGTGTGGCGGGCCATACTGATGGATGACGAGGCGCGCACCCTGCCGACCAACACCACGGCGGGCAAACTGCGCGAACCGATGATCCGTTTCGTGCAGTGGGCGCGGACCTTCGATATCTACAGTTCGGACGGCTATTGGCAGATCTATGACCTGTCCAGCTCCGACTGGGGCCTGGGCCAGAGCCCGTTGCATTCGCCTTCGGTGTTCAACTTTTTCCGGCCAGGCTATGTGCCGCCGCAGACCGAAATCGCCGCCGCCGGGGATGTGGCGCCGGAATTCCAGCTGCACAATGAGACCACCGTCGCGGGCTATATCAACTTCTTCACCTCCACGATACGCGACGGCTACGGCAATGTGAAACCCGACTACACGGCCATCCTGGCCAAGATCAGCGACTCGCAGGCCCTGCTCGACTGGATGAACCTGCGCCTGAGCGCCAACCAGGTTTCCGCCGCCACCATTGCCCGCATCAAGACGGCGATTGACGCCCATCCGATCACTTCCACCAGCACGGATGACGACAAGCTGGACCGCATCTGCAACTGCGTTCTGCTGCTGATGACCTGCCCCGAATATTTGATCCAGAAATAGGGAATTCACATGTACAACAGCCGAATTCCCGACCTCAGCCGCCGTGCCTTCCTGAAAAGGGCTGCCGCAATGGCCGGCCTGGGCGCCGCTGCCCCAATGGCCATGAATCTGGCCAGTGTCGGCGAGGCCGCGGCCATGACCGCCACCGATTACAAGGCGATCGTCTGCTGCTTCTTCTATGGCGGTAATGACTATGCCAATACCGTTATTCCCTACGACCTGACCAATTACGATCTCTACAGCGCCATTCGCGGCGGCGCGGCCGGCCGCCAGCGCGGCGGGGTGGCGCTCGGCCGCAGCGAACTGGACGGCACGGCCCTGACCACCCTGACTTCGCAGACCCTGACCAATAATATTCAATACGCCCTAGCGCCGGAACTGACCGGCGTGGCCTCACTGTTCAATTCCGGCAAGGCGGCCGTGCAGCTCAATGTCGGCCCGCTGGTCGTGCCGCTCACGCTCGCCCAGTATGAAAGCGGCAGCAAGTCCTATCCCCTGCCGCCCAAGCTGTTCTCACACAACGACCAGCAATCAATCTGGCAGTCGCTCAGTTCCGAAGGCTCGACGGTCGGCTGGGGCGGCCGCATGGGCGATCTGGCCCTGTCGTCCAACGGCCAGAGCCTGATGACCTGCATCTCGGCCTCCGGCAATGCGGTCTTCGTCTCCGGCAATAACACCCTGCAGTACCAGATCAGCACCGATGGCGCGATCCCGATCTGGGCCTCCAAGGGCTGGATGTTCGGCTCCGCCGAAGCCTCCAACCTGCTGCATGACCTGATTACCGAGACGCGCACCCACGTCATGGAAAACGCCTTCAATGCCGTGACCAAGCGGTCGATCGACATGGAGACCGTCGTCAACGCGGCGCTGGCCCCGATTACCCTGACCACCACCTTCGACCAGACCAACTACCTGGCCCTGCAGTTCCAGATCATTGCCAAGCTGATCGCCGCGCGCAACACGCTCGGCAGCAAGCGGCAGGTTTTCTTCGTCTCTATGGGCGGTTTCGACAATCATGACGGCCTGATGACGGACCATCCTGCCCTGATGGCGGCCTTCAATTCGGCCGTGACCTCCTTCTATAACGCCACTGTCGAACTGGGCGTCGCCGACAAGGTCACCACCTTCACGGCTTCCGATTTCGGACGTACCCTGGCCTATAATGGCGATGGCTCCGATCACGGCTGGGGCGGCCACCATTTCGTCATTGGCGGCGCGGTCAAGGGTGGCCAGTATTACGGCACGGCGCCGCATATCTCGCTGGAAACCGATGATCAGGTTGGCCAGGGTCGCCTTCTGCCCTCGACCTCGGTCGATCAGATGGCCGCTACGCTTGGCAAATGGTTCGGCCTGTCGAGTTCGGAAATCACCTCGGTCCTGCCCAATATCGGCAACTTCGCCACGGCGGATATGGGCTTTCTCGGTTAACGACGCTTAACCGCATTTCTAAAAAAATCCTTAATTTTCAGCGCGCATACTGTGGATATGTCCGCTATCAGCACCGCCACATCCGGGATGATTTCCGCCTCGCAGCGTTTCGATCAGGCTGCCACGAATACCGTGCGCGACGCATCGAACAACCAGGATGTGCTGTCGGATCTGGTGGCGCAGATCAATTCGCGTAATGCTTTCGAGGCCAATATCAGCGTCATCAAGACCGCCGATGAGATGCTGGGTAAGGTTATCGATATCAAGGCCTGAATTTCCAGGCGTGTTCCTCCCGCCCCTGAACTGAAAAGCCCGCCGGTTGTCCGGCGGGCTTCTTTGTAAGCTTTGGGGAAGATATCAATAATCTTCGTCTTCTTCCGGTTCCGAGCGCTTGCTGCTGCCGGCGCCGAAAACGTCCTCGACCGACAGGTCGCCCTTCTTGCCGTAGGGGCTGTCCTCTTCCTCGTCAAAGGCCGGCTGGACGGTGACGGCCGGCTTCAGCGACGGATCGTCAAGCGGGATACCCAGCTTTTCGGCCTGTTTGCGCTTAACTTCCGCGGCCTTGCGCACGGCGGCATCGAGTTCGATCTGGCCGATCAGGCCCAGCGTCACCGGATCGACCGGCTTGATATTGGCCGAGTTCCAGTGCGTGCGGGCACGGACCTGCTCGATGGTCGACTTGGTGGTGCCGAGCAGCTTGGAAATCTGCGCATCGGTGACTTCCGGATGGTTCTTGACGAACCACAGGATGGCGTCCGGACGATCCTGGCGGCGCGACACCGGCGTATAGCGCGGCACCTTCTTCGAAGGCTTCAGCAGTTCGGCATGGCGCGACACCTGGGCCTTCATGCGGTACTTCGGATTTTCCTCGGCACGGGTCAGTTCTTCGCGCGTCAGCTGGCCATTGGCGATCGGGTCGGCGCCGCGGATATCGCGCGCCACTTCGCCATCGGCGATGCCTTTGACTTCCAGCGGATGCAGGCCGCAGAACTCGGCGATCTGGTCGAAGGCCAGCGAGGTGTTGTCGACGAGCCAGACGGCGGTCGCCTTCGGCATCAGGATATCGGACATAGGCTTATCCTTTATTCGGGGTCTGCGCCCCTCCAGAAATGGCTACGCCCGGCCTTTTCGGCCGGGCGCGGGTGTTGTGGGGGATGGTATAGAGCGATTTCGAGCCGAAGGGAAGCCTGTTTGATGGCCCCACTGGTGGTTGCGCAAAATCATGCCTATCTAAGGGGTTATGAGCGACCTGCCCGTGCCCCACATCGACCTGACGCCGCTGTTTTCGGCCTTCGACCTGATACCCGAACGCCGGGGGGACTGGTGGCTGGTTGATGGCCTCTATCCCGCGCTCCGGGTCCAGGTCACCGGCCGCGCCCTGACCATAGATCTGGCCCTGACCGAAGACATGCAGGTCAGCGAAACCTATCCGGCGGAGGACGGCCTGTCGCTGTTTCGCGACGGCGCCCTGTCGCTACTGCTCAGCGCCTTCTGGAGCCGGCACAATCCTGGCCAGGTGACACGCCAGATCATCCGGCGCGCCGATGGCCCGTGGCAGGTCCTGACCGGCCGATATCTGCGTCAGGTGGAAAGCGGCGAACGCCCGCCCGTGCCCTATCTGCTGTTCGGCGCCATAGAGGCCTTCCTGAAGGATGCGGTTCTGGCGGGCGATATTCACTGGCTGTCCATCGGTGTGTCGGTGGATGAAGACGGCGCCTATGCCGATGCCCGGCTCAATGGGGCCCGCCAGCCGGAACTGGAAGCCACCCTCCGCGCGCTCGACTGGCTGTACGACGATCGTGACTACAGGCTGCGCCTGGCCGTATTGATGATGAAGGTCTAGGGATAAAGCGGACTGTGAAAAGCAACCGCAATAGAAAGGACTTTGCCACTAACCGACATTGAGCAGAGCGCTCGAAGTCCTATGGCACGTATCCTCTTCCTGATAATCCGGAAGGTGGAGGCAGCGAATGCAGCCCATCGATATTGGCGGCACTTTTGTCAGGCCGAGCGCCCTGAGATCAGTCCGACATAGGAGAGTACACGTTCAAATTCTCCGGCGGGGACGGGTTTGCCAAACAAGAAGCCCTGACCTTCCTCGCAACCCTTGGCCTTTAACCACTCTCGTTGCTTAACCGTCTCGACGCCCTCAGCGACAACGTCGAGACCGCAGCCACGCGCCATGGCGATCAAAGCTGAAACGATGGCGTCGTCCTTTGACGCTTCGCACATTGTGCTCACAAACGACCGGTCGATCTTGATGCGAGTCAAAGGGTAGTGTTTGAGAAGACTCAACGAGCCATAACCGGTGCCGAAGTCGTCAAAGGCCACGCCCACGCCCGATGCGCGGAGTCTTTGCAGAGGCTCAAGCACCAGATCATCACGATCGAGTATGATGTTTTCCGTAATCTCAAGCTCCAGCAGGTGCGGCGGAAGCGCATATGTTCTGAGGGCCGCCATGACCCTAGAGACGAGATCATCGGCGCGGAACTGAGCCGCAAAGAGATTGATGCCCATGCGGATCTGATGACCCTGTCGCTGCCACAGCGCTGCCTGAGCACATGCCGTTTCAAGGACCCAGGTGCCGACCGTTGCCGCAAGGGGGCTCACCTCAAGAGCGGGCAAAAACGCGGAGGGAGGCAACAACCCGCGTTCTGGATGCCGCCAGCGTATGAGCGCTTCCGCGCCAACCAGCTTTCGGTCGCTGAGGCGGATCTGTGGCTGATAAAACAATTCGAACTCGTCATTTTCAACCGCGCGATGAAGCTCAACATCGTACATGCGCCGCGCCTGTGCGGCCATCCGCATGGCGGTTACAAAGACGCTAATCGATCCATGGCCGTTCTTCTTCGCCTCAAACAATGCCAGGTCGGCGTTTGCCAGCAGCTCGTCCGGATCGTTCGAATGGGCAGGATAGATGGCCACGCCGCAGCCGGCAGTGACACGAACCTCATTTCCGTCGATCACTATCGGCTCAATGAGCGCCGCCATGACGTCATTTGCACCCGAGGTGGCGCTAAAGATATCCCCGACACCGGACAAGAGGACGCCGAATGTATCGCCGCTCATACGGGCAACGAGATCGCAATCTCTGAGAACATTATTTAGCCGATCGCCGACTTCCTGAAGAATGGCGTCGCCGATGCCGTAGCCAAGCGTGTCGTTGATGTCTTTGAAGCCGTCAATGTCGATCACGAGAACTGATGCAGGCATGGCTGCCTTTACATGATTGGCCAGTGTATCGACGAAAGCCGCGCGGTTGGACAATCCGGTCAGATCGTCGAAAAGCGCAATGTGACGCAAAGCGTCAGCCTGCCGGCGGCGTTCGCTAACGTCCAGCAACATGGCTCCAAAATGAAGTCCGTCCGTCTCCTCCCAGCAAGACGGCGAAAACTCGATCGGGAACTCCGTACCATCACGCCGAAGCCCGGTCACTTCCTTGACAGCGGCGTCGACGGCGGCGACACCCGACGCAACGATCCGGTCGATATCCTGGTGGAAAGATAGGTGGTCGTCTTTAGGCATAAGGATCGTGACGTCTTGCCCGATGGCCTCGGCCTCCTGGTAGCCGAACATGAGTGTGGCGGCTTTATTCCAGGCTGTAATTACGCGGTTTTGATCAAAGCAGACGATGGCGTTCGGCGAACTCACCGCAATTTTTTCGAAGTTGGACTTTCCCGTCTCAGTGGCGACTTCAAGACGGCGGAGTTCAAGCTTGTCGACGGCAAGGCCCGCCAGGCTCTTCAGGTTTTCGCGTTCCTGCGGAGACAAGGGTTTGCGCGGTTGCCCATCGATGACACACAATACGCCGATGGCGTGACCATCGGGCGAGCGCAGGGGCACACCGGCGTAGAAGCGGATGTTGGTAGGGCCGGTCACAAGCGGATTGTCATGGAAGCGTTCGTCGAGACGGGTATCTGGCACCACCAGCACATCGTCCTGTGTAATGGCGTGAGCGCAAAAGGAGACATCCCGGCTGTTGTCGAAGGCGCCAATGCCATGATTAGCTGCTAAAAAGACTGTTTCACTGCCGATCATGTTCACCGCGGCGGCGGGAATATCGAACATCTGAGCAGCGATACGGACGACCGAGTCCAGGCTTGGGAGCAAAATGCCATCGGCAAGGCCATATTCCTTAAGCGCCAGCAGGCGGTAAGCCTCGTCTTCGATTTCGACCGGACAGCGCATTGTTGACCTCCGCTTTTTTGCATCATCCCCTGCGACGCCGCTGCTGGAAACAGGGGTCTTATCAAACCTTAGCGTGAGTTTATGATTGACGAATTAACAACCAGGGCGGATACAAATATTTACCTTGGGTTGTCAAAACGGATCGCATCCGTTGAGTCGGCTGACATGGCAGAACCGAAATAGGTCATCGCGTGGTCTTTGCTACCAATCGTTTCTAATGACCGCCTTGGGAGCAAAGCCGAAAGTGTATTATTCTAGGCCTGATGGCTGATGCGACCCTATATGCGACAAACCGCGCGCCGATCGCTAATGGCTTGCGTCTGCGATAATCTTTGCCAGTTGCGGAAGGGCCTTGTCGCTTTCAAGGATTAACAGGACTTCGGAAATCCAGCCTTGATCATTGCGTGTGCCGAAGACCTGGATCTGGACCTTGCCACCAAATGGCAGCAGCGCCCGGCTATCGATGATTTTATGACTCGCTGTGTTGATGCGTTCTATATCCGACACGACGATAAAATAATCGTCCAGCGCATGCAGAACCCTGGCGATCTTCTCTCGCCCCCGAAGGGGCGCCTTCAGCAGGTTTGATATCAATATCGCATCGTCCGTCAGTTCGGGCAGGACGGCCAGCCCATCGACTTGAGGCGGTTGCATGGCGCGGTGTTCCTCTGGCGAGTGACGGGCTCAGTGTGCGCCTGAATAAATCAGTATGCCATTCGAACGTCTGGATGACGCGCCCAACCCCACACGGGTCAACCTGATTTACGATCCGAACGCGGCGCGTGCCCGTTTTCTGGCCTTGAATGACAGATCGTGGTCAACGATCAGTTCGCTGATCCAGCCGCTCTGATCCCGCAGGGCGACGGTAATGGTTTCCAAGGGCTCATTATCGCCAACGGAGCCGTGGCAGATCAGAATGTCGCGCCGGTCGTCGTGATATTCGAACACAATCTGCTGCGCGCCGAAAAAGCGGTTCATGCGCTCCAGGGTGGACATGATCGCTTCGGCCCCTGTGACCGGCGCCTCCAGTATATCGGTCTTGAGCCGACAGTCGTCGTTCGTTTCGGAAAGGAAAGCGATACTACTGACCTTGAGCGGGGCCATGGCACATCTCCCTATATTACCTTTTTCCGCGCTTACGCCCATACGTTGTAAAAAAGCGATATCGGTCTTTGCCGTTGAAGACGGCGACCGGCGGGTCGATGAACGATGCCCTCAGATGGGCCGGCGGTCCGCACCGGTCGACGCTTGATCTGTTAAAAGGCGGGCAATCCTGGCTATGAGCCGCCCACTCAGTACTGACATTGCTTTTGCACCCAGTGACCGCCACTGTTGATACAGGCGTCATGCGGGTCGAACACCTTCGCCATACCCGCCGCCGCGCCGGCGATAATCACCACAGTCAGGCCCAGCCAGATCATCCATTTCTTCATAGCGCACCAAAATTGAACAATGTTCAAATCCTTATATCATGAGGAAACGCGGAGCACAACCTTGCCCTTATGATCGCCCGCCTCCATCCAGGCATGGGCCTGGGCCGCCTCGGCGAAATCGAACTCGGCCGCCAGGATCGGCCGGATGGCGCCGCTTTCGATCAGGGGCCAGACGCGTTCATGCACCTTCGCCGTGATCCGCGCCTTCTCCTCCGGCGAACGTGGCCGCAGCATGGAGCCGGTGACAATCGCCTGCTTGGCCATGATGCGGCGCAGGTCGATCTCAACGACGGCGTCCTTGCCAAAGCCGACCTGAACAATGCGCCCGCCCATATTGAGGGCGGCCAGGTTTTTGGCGAAGAAATCGCCGGCGACGATATCGAGCACCACATCCGCTCCGCCCACCGCCTTGACCGCGGCCACGAAATCCTCGGCATCGCTGTCGATCACCAGATCGGCGCCCATCTCCTTAGCAAAGGCGCACTTGTCCGCGCCGCGCGCCGTGGCGATGACCCTGGCGCCAAACGCCTTGCCCACCTGGATCGTCATGGCGCCGATGCCGGAATTGCCGCCATGAACCAGCACGATCTCGCCCGCCTTCAACGCGCCATGCTCCATCAGATTGGCGTAAACGGTCAGGATATTCTCCGGCAGCGAGGCCGCCTGCGCCATAGATAGCCCCTTCGGGACAGGCAACAAATGACGAATATCAACCGCCACATATTCCGCATAACCGCCGCCATTGACCAGGGCGCAGATTTCATCCCCAATTTTCCAGCCAATATCATCCCCATAGTTCACGGGCGGGTTCAGGCTTTCAATCACACCCGAAACCTCCAGCCCCAGGATCGGCGAGGCGCCCGCTGGCGGCGGATAATGGCCGCGCCTTTGCAGGATATCCGGGCGGTTTACCCCGGCGTAACGCGTACGGATCAGGGCCTGGCCCGGCGCCAGATCAGGCCTTTGTGTATCATTCAGGTATAGATCGGACGGGTTTTGTCCGTCTGCGCGGATGGCGATGGCTTTCATGACTGATTCGTTTTCCTTGATTTCTTCGCGCAAGAGGCGTTTCATCTGTGGCCGGACGATGGCGCGGATCGCGGCCTGGTGTCCAGACAGGATAGATAAGCATGGCGATATTCGATGACAATGAACCCTTGGCGCCGCGCAAGGCCGGTGCGTTGCAAACCCTGGTGCGCGAGGACCTCGATCCTTATAGCGTCGAGGACCTGGTCGTGCGCATAGACTTGCTGCAAGCCGAGATCATTCGCGCCACCGAGGCCATGGACCGCAAAAAAAATCGCCGTTCCGCGGCCGATGCTTTATTCTCTTTTAAGGATAATTAACGCTTAATAACCGTCATGCGATCTTGATAATGGCACAGGCGTTGCAGGTGCTTATGAAAGGTTTCCATGATGGCACGCCCGGCAGCAAGGTCTGCCAGGCCCCGCAGGTCAGAAGAGACCTCCGCCGTAAGTTTTCAGCATAAGGCTTTTCGTATATGTCCGACAGCACCGCTCCCGCCAATATCCGCGTCTCCATCGTGCGGGATTTCGCCTCATCCGATCTGTTCGATCGCACCTTCAAGGAAGGCATGGCGCTGGTCGAGGAAACGGCCGCCTATCTCGATGGCGACGGTCGCCGCGATTCCCGCCTGCTGCCGCGTGAAGACGCCCTGCTCTATGCCGGCGAAAGCATGCGCCTGACTACCCGCCTGATGCAGATCGCCTCATGGCTGCTCGTCCAGCGCGCCGTGCGCGAAGGCGACATGCCGGCCCAGGATGCCTGCGATGAAAAATACCGCATTGCCGCCCTCAAGGCCGAAGCCGCCGATGCAGCCGCCACCCTACCCGGCGGCCTCCTGAGCCTGCTGGACCGCTCCAACCGTCTCTATGAGCGCATCTCGCACATGGACAAGCGCATGTTTGTCGATGGCGAAACCGAGGAACTGGAAATCAATCCGGTCATGAACCAGATGGCCATGCTGCAAAACGCCTTCTCCGCAGGCGGCCTGGCCGGCGGCTTTGGCAGCCCGGAAGCCTGATCCCGTTTACAATCTTCAGGAAAAGCGCGCATCATCCGGTGCGCGCTTTTTTGCTGCACCGCATCACGATTATTTGACAGCGCTGTTGCCAGTTCCCCTTTTATCGCCTGTGTGACGGGCGTAAAATACCGGGCAGTCCCAAGTCGGACCTGAGGGGATTTCGGGCAAGGCCCTTACCGCAACACGTCTTCACCACACATTGCCGCGCCTGCCCCGCCGACTGCCCGTCCCTTGTCGTCAAACACCACCAGAGACACCGCCCGTGCTGTCGCGCGCTGCCGTGTGCGGCTCTGGAGGCAACCATGGCTATCGCCGACACTTTGCACGGCTATATCGACAAGATCACCGATGGCACCCTGCGCACCACGCACGATCTGTGCGCGGCAGATCGTGAACGCCTGGGCTATCTCTGCAACGAAACCCGCACCGGCTTCCTGCAGATCGCCAATACGGACCTGCCGGACAAGACGATCGATGACTATAAGCCCATCGTGATGGATGACGGCCAGTGGGAGGCCTTTCGCCAGGCGCGGCTCGATCCCTTTTTCGCCGAAACGATCGACCTGTCGCCCGGCAGCCGCCAGATGACGCCGGAAACCCTGATCCGCCTGTCGCTGGGCCGCATCGAAAGCCAGTTTCCCGGCGGACTGGAAACGGCGGCCGACGCAATCGCCGCCTTTGGTGACCAGGATGTGCGCGATCTGATCGCTGCCAAGGGCTTGGTCGTCTATGCCAACCATATCCATCTTCACCGCTCGCGCCGCGACAATATCCGCAAGCTTTATCGCCATGCGCTCGTAACCGCCGCCGGCCTCCTCGCCTGGACGCTGGTGATAACCCTGCTTGGCGACCCGCTGGCCGCCTGTGGCCTGTGGGCGCTGGCGCCCGTGCCCGCGGTCCTTGTGCTGTCTGTGGCCGCTTTCCATATCCGCAGCGTACTGATCCGGCGCCGCCACAATGCGCTGGCCGACCAGTTCAACGCCGCCACGCGGCTCTCCTGTGCCACCGTCAGCAAGTGTGCCATTCTCCGGCAGGATCACCTGATCCATGCCTGCCACGCCATGCTGGAACTGACCAACAGCGGCAAGGAAGATTACTGGGCCGAAGGCCGCCTGCGGCGCTGGACCGAGGTCAACGCCAAATGGTGCGAACTGATCTTCTGGCTCAATGGCCGGATCGCCGCCAATGCCGCCTTCGCCTTCCTGCGCGCCAAGATGATCGGCATGACGCTGGAAGGCCTGACGGCGCAGGCCCGCTTTCTGGCCCTGAAAATGACGGCCGGCGCCCTCGCCGCCCTTGGCCTAATGGCGCTGGCCGGTTTGGGGCTGCTATTCGTCAGCCTGTGGCAAAATATCCTGCCGATTCCGGCACTTGGCCTGCTGATGGGTTGCGTCTATCTGGGTTGGCAAACCCTGCGCCTGCATGCCCTGCTGCGCCCGGGCGAGCCCCCGCAGGCCGTCAACGAAATCCTGCACGGCGATTCCCTGCAACGCATGAAAAGCGACAAGGACGCCCGCCTGCACGAGGACATGGCACGCTTTATGAAGCGCGAGAAGCTGAAGCAGCTCTATGCCGAGCGCACCCGGCTCTATTCAGGCGTGACCCAGGATCTGGGTCAGGAAACCGTCATGACATAATTCCCCTGCACGCCGACTTATCAACGCCTGTTTAAACGTGTGGCACGAGTTGTGAAACCTATAAGGCGAGCTGTTTCACATTGAGACAGCGCCACGTATCTGTTTAGGGGTTCCATCCATGGCCACCGATATCGATCTGCATCTGGGTAAGCGTCTGCGTCGTCGCCGTCGTCTGCTCGGTTTGACGCAACAACAACTCGCGCTGGCGGTCGGCATCCGCTTCCAGCAAATCCAGAAGTACGAATGCGGCGCCAACCGCATCTCGGCCGCCCGCCTGTTCCAGCTGGCCAAGGCGCTGGAAACGCCGATCAACTATTTCTACGACGGCCTGTCCGATGACAAGACCGAAGTGGCCGCCATCAATAACGAAGGCATCGAAGTGTTCTCGCGCAAGGAAACGCTCGACCTCATCCAGGCCTATTACCGCCTGTCGGAGCGTCCGCGTCGCCGCCTGCTGGACCTGGCCAAGTCACTGAACGGCGATAACGAACAGGCGGCTTAAGCCGCCTGATTCTTCCATAAGAGACTGCCTCGCAACAGCTCGGGCGCGCACGACCTCCCGCAGGTGTGGTGGCGGGGCTTCTTACATCTCCGGCCCCATAAACATCTGGACCCGCATGGCCGCGCAGGCTATGCGGGTCTTATGTCTGAAAATGCCCCCGATTACACCGCCCTCGAAGCCTTCGCGCTGGATCTGGCCGCCGCTGCGGCCGCTGTCGCCGTGCCGCTGTTCCGCCAACGAGACTTAAGCGAGATCAACAAGGGCAATGCCAGCCGCGCCGATGTCCATTTCGACCCGGTGACCGAGGCCGACAAGGGCGCCGAACGCGCCATCCGCGCCCTGATCAACCAGCATTACCCCGACCACGGCATCATCGGCGAGGAATATGGCAGCGAGAATGCCGATGCCGATTTTGTCTGGGTGCTCGATCCGGTCGATGGCACCCGCGCCTTCATTGCCGGCCTGCCCGTGTGGACCACCCTCATCGGCCTGCGCTACAGGGGCAAGGCCATGCTGGGCGTGATCGCGCAGCCGGTCCTGCAAGAGGTCTATCTCGGCTCCCCGCTCGGCTCGCGCCTGGTAACGCCCATGGGCAGCACGCCGCTAAAGGTGCGCCCCTGTGAGGCACTCGACAATGCCGTGATCGGCACCACCGACCCGCATCTCTATGCCGGCGCCGAGGTCGAGGCCTATGCCGCCCTGCGCACCGCCACCAAGCTGGTGCGCTATGGCTGCGACGCCTATGCCTTCGCCATGGTGGCGGCGGGCACCATGGATATCGCGCTGGAAACCGGCCTCAAGCCGTGGGATATCGAGGCCATCATCCCGGTGATCGAAAATGCCGGCGGCGTGGTAAGCAACTGGCGCGGCACCGCCATCGGTCCGGAAGCCGGACAGGTCATCGCCGCCAGTTCACAGGCCCTGCTCGAACAGGCCCTGGCTCATCTGACGCCTGCGGCAAACTGACGACACTTTTTTCAGGCGCTCTTTTGGCCTTCCGGATCGGACAGGTCTGGCGTGCCTTCCTCCGCGATCAGGCTTTCCGGCGAAATCTCCTGCGGCAGCTCGGACGCCACCTCGGCAACATCGGCCGCCATCAGGCCAAAGGCCTGGCCGGCATGGTTATCCTGCACGGTATTCTGCGCCGCCTGGCCGATCATGTGGGGCGCCACGAAATTCGCCAGTTCGTCGAATTCGTTCATCGCCTGCACGCGATACTCGTCCATCTCGATCAGCACCTCATGCTCGGCGCCGGCCACTTCGATATACTGCCCGCTGCCCAGCTTCTTGGTGAAGGCGCGCGACGGCTGCTTATTGATGACATGATCATCGCCGGAACAGACGATGCTGATCGGCATTTTCAGCTTCTTCAGCACCTTGGCCTTGTCGAGCAGCAGGCTCTCGCCAAGCTTCAGCGCGAATTGCAGCCAGCCCCAGGTCGGAGACCCCACCGCCAGGTGCGGGCAAGCGAACAGCTGCTCGTGCCAAACCGCATAGCGGTCGCGGTCGTGCGTCAGGGCATCGTCCTCGAAGGTGTGCATGAACGGGTCGTCGAACAGCTCCGGCACATATTCCGAACCGCGGCCGTGATTGACCTGCCAGTTGACCTGGAAATTGACCGACCACAGGCTGTGCTTGCCCGTCTTTACCCGCAGCATCGGATTGGTGAAGAAGGCGCCGGAGATGCGCTGCTCGCCCTTAGCCAGGGTGGCGAGATTGAGCGCCGCGCCCATGGAATGCCCCAGCATGAGCCACGGCTTGGGGGCGCGGTCCTCGAAGGTATCGAGCAGGCGCTGGTAATCGTCGAGAAATTCATCGGCCGAACGCGCGTGGCATTTCAGCCGGTCAGGCAGCAGGCGGGCGGAAAGCCCCTGCCCGCGCCAGTCATGCGCCACTACGCAGAAGCCGCGCGCCATCAGATCACGAATGATCTCGTAATATTTTTCAATCGGTTCGGAACGCCCCGGCGAGATAAAGACCGTGCCGCGCACCGAGCGGGAATCGCGCCTTGGCGGCTGCCAGAAGCCGAGGCGCAGGCGAAGGCCGCCCGCGCCGCGATACCATTCGCCCACACCGCCTTCGGGCACGCGCGATTCCGGCGTGAACATCAGCGGTGCGCTGGTTGAAAGGGCGGCTATCCGGCTCACGTGTGCAATTTCCCCATTGATCGCAGTCCGATAAGGTGGATACCACCTTTCGGATAAATTGCGCGACAAAATCTATTGCGGCTTCCTGAACTTTAGCGTCATGCGGTCGCTCTCGCCAATCGATTCGTACAGGCTGCCATCGAATTCCGGATTAGGCGCCTGTCCGCGCGGCGCTGTCAATCTCTGAGGCGGCAAAGTCCACACGCCGAACGGGTGATCCTTGTCATCCTTGGGATTGGCGTTCATCTCGCTTTCGGCCACGAACTGAAAACCGGCTTCGGAGGCCATCTGCTTGACCAGCGGTTCCTGAACATAGCCCGTGGTGGCGCCGGGGTCCTGCACATTGCCGATATCGGCGCGATGCTGCTCCACCCCCAATATGCCGCCGGGCCGCAGGGCGGCAAAGGCATCGGCGAAGGCCTTTTCGGCAATGCCCTTGGCGATCCAGTCATGGATGACGAGCAGGAACAGCACGCAGTCGGCGCTGCCGGCCTCGACCAGCGGGCCACTGGTTTCACCAAAGGCGGCATAGGTCAGATCGCCATAGAGCTTGTGATCGCCGTCGAAATGCGCCTTGTAGGTCTGTTCCAGCGAGGCTGCGGCCGCTTCGGGTGGATCGCCCGGCTGAATCAGGGCCGCCACGTAATTGCCCTTGCCCTCGTTGAGATAGGGCGCCAGGACCTCGGTCATGTAGCCGGCGCCCGGCCACATATCGACCACCGTATCCTTCGGCTTGACCTCGAAGAAGTTCATCATCTCCAGCGGATGACGATACTTGTCGCGGGCCTTGTCGACCGCGCTGCGCCAATGACCGCTGACCGCCCATTCCAGCGTGCCAGCCTGCGCGGCCAGCTTCGGATCGATGGCCTCGCCGGGGGCGGCATCCGGATCGATGATCACGTCTTCGTCGGACTTGCGGCCGCAGGCCGCAAGTCCCGAACCAGCCAGCCCAAGGGCGCCAGCCAGACCCAGCCCCATAAACCCTCTGCGGTTATAAACGCTCAAAAGACCCGTCCGCTCACTTCATCGCTGCGATGTGCGGCGGCACGTTAGGAGGTTCGCCTGAAAAGGTAAAGGCGCTTTATAACAGGTTGTTAACCCTCGCCTTCGATTTCCTTCATGGCGCTCTGGATGTAGTTGGCCTCGCCCATCAACTTGATCAGGCCAAGCTGGGTTTCCAGGAAGTCGATATGGTGTTCGGTGTCTTCCAGGATCTTTTTCAGAAGTTCGCGGCTGACATAGTCCTTGACGTCTTCGCAGTGCCCGACACCGGCCACCAGTATGCCGTGGCCATACAGTTCGACCTTCAGGTCGCATTCCAGGCATTCGGTGATGGTCTCGCCGATCTTCAGCTTGTTCAGGTCCTGCAGATTGGGCAGGCCGTCGAGGAACAGGATGCGCTTGATGAGCAGGTCGGCGTGCTTCATCTCCTCGATCGATTCTTTGTAGACGATGCGGCCGAGGTGATACATGCCCCAGTTCTCGATCATGCGGGCGTGCAGGAAATACTGGTTGATGGCGGTCAGCTCATTGGTGAGCACCTTGTTCAACAGCTTGATGATTTCGGGTTGGCCCTTCATGATGCACTCCTGCCTTTAAATAAGTCAGCTTGCATCCTACAGCGGCACCCTAGCGCTGTGAAGCTATTTTTTCGAATAAAAACAAAAACTTGTGCGAATGATAATAAGATTGAATCGCACGTTTAAATGATAGATTTAAAAGATTATTCCGCCGCCATGGCCATGGTAATGCTAGCATCGTCGATCATCTGGCGGATATCGCAGACGCACTTGGCACACTGGGCACGGGTCTGGCAATGATCGAAAACCGCCTTGACCGTGCAGGCGCCCGACTCGATCGCGGCATGGGCATCACGTTCACGGATGGCATTACAGTTACAGACGTACACGGCAATCTCAGGCAGGATGACAATGCGAATGCGTCTCAGATAACACGACGCCGATTCAATTGCAAGTCATTCGCACAGCAAGACACCTGAATGAAGGCCCCCTCCGGTATGAACCGGAAGGGGCCTGAATGCCTTAGTTATTATTATACCCATAGGCCGAGGCGCTGGTCTCGCGCCAGCGGCCGTCGCTATCACGGTAGCCATAGGCCTGAAGCTGGCCTTCATGCCAGCGGCCCTTGCTGTCCTTCCAGCCAAAGGCGACCGGACGGCCCTCATGCCAGGTGCCGTTGTCATCGCGCCAGCCCTGGACACCCTGATTATAAGGGGTCGAATTGTAGCCGCCCTGATTATAGGCATAGCCGCCATTGCTGTTGTTATTGTAGCTGTAGGCCGGGCTGGTGTGACGCTGAGTGTCGTAATAGACGACATCGTACATCTTGGCGTCCGGGCGCGACTTGTAATAGACGACGTCATAGCCATCGGGCGCATAGGACGGCGTATAGGACCCGCTCTGATAGGAATAGTATTCGCCATTCAGGCACTTGTCATTGCTCTTGGCAACCTTGTTGCCGATGACGCCGCCGAGCACCGCGCCGGCCACAGTGCCGAGCCCGCGCTCGTTCTTCGATACCTGGCTGCCGATGGCGCCGCCGGCCACGGCGCCGACCACGGTGCCGGTGGTGTTCGAGCCCTTTTTGACGTAGCAGTAGCCGTCATATTGCGTTTGCGCCTGGGCCGCCATCGGCGCACCCGCCGCCAGGGCCAGAATAATCGCGGTCCCCGCCGTCACTGTCTTTGTATTTAAAGCCATAGGGAAATCTCCGTTATGTGCGTTTCTGCCGCCCGCCAGAGGTCCGCCATTCTAGTCTTCGGTCGGCATGAAGCCATTGGAAAGGCTGGCCTTCCGGTAAAATGGAGATAAGGCGTGAGCCTTAGCCTTTCCTTGCACCCGGGGCCCATTTCCCGACTTCCACCTTGCGTCTTCGCCCGATTTCGGCCAAAGACCCGCGAATGAATACCCATCAGGCCCGCCTCTATCTGATCACCCCGCCGGTTATCACCGATGTGAACGCGTTTGCGCGTGAACTGGAAGCCGCGCTCATGGCCGGCGATGTCGCGGCCCTGCAGATCCGCCTGAAGGACCTGAACGACTACGACCTGATTGCCCTCACGAAGGTCATCGCCCCGATCGCTCAGAACCTCGGCGTCGCCGTGCTGATGAACGACCGCGTGCAACTGGTAAAGTCGCTGAAGCTCGACGGTGCCCATATCGGCCAATCGGACATGCCGCTGAAGGAGGCCCGCGCCCTGCTGGGCAAGGACGCCATGATCGGCGTCACCTGCCATAACAGCCGCCACCTGGCGATGGAAGCGGCGGAAAACGGCGCGGATTACGTTGCCTTCGGCGCCTTCTACCCGACCACCACCAAGACGGTGGAGCACATGGCCGAGCTGGAGACCCTGAATATCTGGCAAGAAACCATGGAAGTGCCCTGCGTCGCCATCGGTGGAATCACGGCTGAAAATGCCGGCGAAGTGGCCGCGGCGGGCGCCGATTTCATTGCCGTCAGCGGGGCCGTATGGAACCATCCGGCCGGCGCGGCAGCGGGTGTAAACGCGCTAATGGCGGCCCTTTCCTCAACCTGACAGGGTTGCCGCTTGGCAATTTCAGGAAACATGGCAGTGTGCGCCGCGAACTGGCGGGAGCCACGGATGAATTACAAGTTCAAATATATGCTTGGCTTCGCGGCGCTCGGTGTCTTCTTCGTTGCCGGCATGGTGCTGGCGGCCGGCCTGCTGTCCTATTGATCGACATCCTCGTCTGTCTCCGCTTTCGGCTTTGGCCAGCCGACCGACATTTCCTGCACCACCGGATTGGCGGCGATCACCGCCGAATCGGTTGATAGAAGCGTCCGCTCGCCCAGAATGGCCTCCGGCGCCGGTCCGCCATTTTCCGGCAGGCCCAGGCGCAGGCCGAAGGTGCAGCCCCCCTTGACTTTGGCCAGCCTGCCGCGATTCAGGTCGGTGACATAGCCGCCGTAATCCCATCCGAACCCGCCAAGCTTGAACGGCTTTTCATTGGCCGCCGCGATATCGGCCAGGGTGCTGTTAAGATGCAGCCCCTTTGGGCCGCTCCACTGGGAATCGCCGCGGATCAGCACGGTCGAGACCTGGGTCAGGGCGTCATCGAAGAAGAAGACCTCGACGCGGCGGCGCGGATCATTGCCATAAATCACCACACCCTTTTGCGTGATGCCCTCTGCGCCGGGAATATCCGCCACCTGCGCATAACTCTTATAAATGGCCAGCAGGCTTTCGGCGGTGTCGGTCTTTTTCACCGGCCAGTCACAGGTCATGACATTGGCGAGCGAGGTGTAATCCGCCGGCGCCAGGCTGGAGACAACAGCCTCTTCGGATGCTGCTTCGGAGGCGGCTGGCGTCTCTGCGGGTTTCTGCGGCGAACAGGCAACTACCGCCAACAGGCCGAGAAGCGCAGTGCTCGCCAGATAACGTGACATGATATTCCCCCAGACAGAGATCAGGCCCGTACCCTAGATCAGGATCACGGGCCTGACCAGCCTGCTTAAACGTACACAGGCTGGGTGGCGCGCATGGCTTTTGCCGCTTCTACCAGACGTTCCAGCGCCGGCTTCGTTTCCGCCCAGCCGCGCGTCTTCAGGCCACAATCGGGATTGACCCAGATCTGTTCCGGCTTCAGGCGCTGCACCGCCCGGGCCAGCAGCCGCACCATCTCTTCGGTTTCCGGCACGCGCGGGCTGTGGATGTCATAGACGCCCGGCCCGACCTCGTTCGGGTACTTGAAGTCGATGAAGGCTTCCAGCAATTCCATGTTCGAGCGCGAGGTCTCGATGGAGATGACATCGGCATCCATCGCCGCGATAGCGCGGATGATATCGTTGAACTCCGAATAGCACATGTGGGTATGGATCTGGGTTTCATCCGCCACCCCGGCCGAGGCGATGCGGAAGCTGTCCACCGCCCAGTCGAGATAGGCCGGCCATCCGGCCGGATCGATCGGCAGGCCTTCGCGGAAGGCAGCCTCATCTATCTGGATGATGCGGATACCGGCGGCTTCGAGATCGAGCACCTCGTCACGGATGGCCAGGGCGATCTGGCGGCAGACCGTGCTGCGCGGCAGGTCATCGCGCACAAAGGCCCATTGCAGCATGGTCACCGGCCCCGTCAGCATGCCTTTCACCACCTTGTCGGTCAGGGATTGCGCATAGACCGCCCATTTCACCGTCATCGGCTTGGTGCGCGACACGTCGCCGAAAATGACCGGCGGCCGGACATAGCGTGAGCCGTAGGACTGTACCCAGCCATGTTGCGTAAAGGCATAGCCTTCCAACTGCTCGGCGAAATACTGCACCATGTCATTGCGCTCGAATTCCCCATGTACCAGCACATCGAGCCCGATCTCTTCCTGCCACCCAATGGCCTTTGCCGTTTCAGCCTTAAGGAAGGTGTCGTAATCGGCATCGCTGAGCTGTCCCTTGCCGTGCTGCAGGCGGGCGGCACGCACCTCGGCCGTCTGCGGGAAAGAACCGATGGTCGTGGTCGGGTAAAGCGGCAGGTTCAGGCGCTGGCGCTGCTTCAGGATACGCTCGGCGAAGGGGCTCTGGCGTTCCGACATCGGCGGGGTCAGGCCGGCGACGCGCGAGGCCACCGCCGGATTATGGATGCGGGCCGAGGTTTTGCGCGCCGCTATGGCGGCAGCGTTTTCCGCCAGCTTTACGCTGACATCTCCGCCCGCAAGCGCCGATTTCAGGATGGCCAGTTCTTCCAGTTTCTGCTCGGCAAAGGCCAGCCAGGATTTCAGATCACTATCGAGCTTTTCTTCTTGTCCCAGATCGATCGGTACATGCAGCAGCGAACAGGATGGCGCCAGAATCACCCGGTCAAGCTGGCTCACCACCGGCTTCAGGCGCGCCAGCAGGGCGTTCAGGTCGGCCTTCCAGATATTACGGCCGTCGATCACGCCAAGCGAAACCGTCTTATCGCCCGCCAGCGCCGGCAGCTTCTCCAGCACGTCCGGGCTGACGGTCAAGTCAACGTGGACGCCTGCCACCGGCAGGGAAAAAGCCAGGGCGAGATTGGCGTCATGGACATCGAAATAGCTGGTCAGCATCAGGTGCAGGCCCGGCACTTCGCGCGCCAGATGGGCATAGGCCTCTGTCAGGGCCAGGGCGATCTGGCCGCTCGGCGCATTCGCCAGCACCGGCTCATCGATCTGCACCCAGTCGGCGCCCGTGTCCTTCAGGGTGCGCAGCAACTCGGCATAGACCGGCAGCAGGCGCGGCAAAAGGCTGAGCGTATTGAAGCCACCAATCGCCGGCTTGGACAGGGCCAGGAAGGTCACCGGCCCGACCAGCACCGGACGGGTCTGGTGGCCTAGCGCCTTCGCCTCGTTATAGTCGCTGAGCGGCTTGTTGTGCGCCAGCTCGAACACTTGGCTGGGCTTCAGTTCGCTCAACAGGACGTGATAGTTGGTGTTGAACCACTTGGTCATTTCCAGCGCCGTAACGCCCGTATGATTATGTCCGCAGGCCGAAATCTCGCCGGCGCCGCGCGCCATGCGGAAATAGGTGTCGAGATCGCCGCCCGTTTTGTAAGCCTCCGGAATGGCGCCGACCATGAAGGCCGTATCGAGCAGGTGGTCGTAGAGTGAGAAATCGTTGGACGGCAGGATATCGGTGCCGAGGTCCTTCTGGCGCTGCCAGTTGCGTGCGCGCAAGGCCGCGGCCGTTTCGCGCAGGGCGGCTTCGTCGCTCTGGCCGGACCAGAAGGATTCGAGCGCGGTCTTCAGTTCGCGCCGCTTGCCGATGCGCGGAAAACCGAGATTGGCGGTTTGGATGATGGTCATGTCTTGATCCCGAAAACAGGGAGCAAGGGTTTATTGAACGCAAGAGGACAGACGCACGGGTGCGCCCGGTATCGATGCGCCCACCGGAACCCCCGCCCGTGGTGAATATGAGAACTGGGGCAGGTCTCCTGGCTCGTGCCTCATAACCGCAATGCGCCTTCCCAGGCTGTCACCCAGTGGACCTTGCTTTGCCGCTCTTCACTTACAGTTGCGGGAACAGCGCCGGATTCGCACCGGCTTCCCTCTTAGCTTCGGAGACGCAAACGCCTCCGAAGACCTCAGTCACAGGTACGACTACCCCATGATCGAGGCAGAGTCAATAAAGATATAAAGATATCTTTATATGATTATATTATCCAACATAGCCCAGCATCCGGGCGATGGCCATGTAGGGCGCGATCTGCGGAGCGTGGAAGGCGGTCACATGGATCAGGACCATGGCAACCAAGGCTGCCACGTATGGCGGCAGGATCTTTTTATGTTTCAGGAAATCGTAGGTCAGCAAGGCCACAAGCATCAGTTCGACCAGGATATAGGCCGTTTGCAGGCCGTCGATCAGCCCATGGCTCCACGGCCAGCGGATACGGCCCACCGCCGGGATCAGGGCGAAGGCCAGGGTGCTGGTCATCAGGCGGTAGTGCAGGTCGATATTGCGCCGGAAGGCATTCCAGATGGCCATGCCATAAAAGATCGCGAACAGCGGCAGGGTGGTGACATCGCTGAAACCGAGGATCAGGGCCAGTTTGCCGGGCATGCCATGCGCCACCGAGTCGGTCAGCATGACATGGACCATGGCGATCGCGGTGACGACCAGCGCCGCTACCCAGCCCATAGACAACCGGCCGATCAGGTGGTGCGCCTTCACATGGCCATGGTGGATCAGCCAGGCCTGCGCGATCAGCATCAGCATCCAGCCGGTGGCCAGCGTGCCATGGACGATATGCAGCCAGTCGTTCTGCGCCGGATTGGAAAAGAAGCTTGGCCAAAAACCGATGACGGTCAGCAGGAGTGCCGCCAGAAAGCCATAGACAATGCGCATATCCGCCCCCCGAAAATAACACCGTTAGAATAGTGTGCATATATGGCGGATGGTTACAAGCGTGACAGGGTGAAACGGCCTGTTTTCGGTCCCCCTTGCCTTTGACGCCCATTCCGAGTAGGAACGCCGCCAACTCAAACTGAAATTGACAAGTTGTATCCATGCCGAAAATCAACGCCAACCAGATCAAGCCCGGTCAGGTGCTCGAATATCAGAACGGTCTGTGGACCGTGGTCAAGACCGAACACGTGAAGCCCGGCAAGGGCGGCGCCTTCGCCCAGGTCGAACTGAAGAACCTGATCACCGGCACCAAGCTCAATGAGCGCCTGCGTTCGGAAGAGACGGTCGAGCGCGTCACGCTGGAACAGCGCGATCACTCCTATCTCTACGAAGACGGCGACATGCTGGTTTTCATGGATCAGGCCAATTACGAGCAGATCAGCCTCAGCAAGGACTGGGTCGGCGAAGACCAGGTGCAGTACCTGCACGACGGCATGATCGTCACCATCGAATTCCATGAAGAGCGCGCCATCGGCATGAGCCTGCCGGATACCGTCGTGCTGGAAGTGATGGAAACCGAGCCGACCATCAAGGGCCAGACTGCCTCGTCCTCCTACAAGCCCGCCAAGGCCTCCAACGGCATGCGCGTCATGATCCCGCCGTTCATGGGCGTGGGCGAGCGCATCGTCGTCTCGACCGAAACCGGCGAGTATATGAAGCGCGCTGACTAAGCTTCAACTGATTTCAGGGGGATGGCGACATCCCCCTTCTACATTGTAAATCCCGTTTAAAAGGCCCGCCCCATGGTGACCGTACTTCAATCTTCACTCATTCAGGTTATGGTCGGCGCCGTGCGCAAGGCCTGCAAGGGCGTGGCCCGCGATTTCGGCGAAGTCTCCGAACTCCAAGTCTCACGCAAGGGACCGGGAGATTTCGTTACCGCCGCCGACAAGCGCGTCGAGGCCGCCCTGCTGGAAGAACTGACCCGCGTCCGCCCCGGCTACGGCTTCCTGGGCGAGGAATCGGGCGAAGTCATCGGCACCGACAAGACCCACCGCTGGATCGTCGACCCCATCGACGGCACCACCAACTTCATGCACGGTATCCCGCATTTTGCCTGCACCATCGCGCTGGAGCGCGAGGGCGAGATCGTGGCCGGCGTCACCTTCAATCCGGTGACCAACGACCTCTACTGGGCCGAAAAGGGCAAGGGCGCCTATCATAATGACCGCCGCCTGCGTGTTTCCTCGCGCAAGACCCTGGACGACGCTCTGGTCGGCACCGGCCTGCCCTTCATCGGCAAGCCCGGCCACGCCCAGGCGCTGAAGGAACTGCACCAGATCATGCAGCGCACGGTCGGCATCCGCCGCAATGGCGCCGCCTCGCTCGATCTCGCCTGGGTGGCCGCCGGCCAGCTCGACGCCTTCTGGGAACGCGGCCTGAAGCCCTGGGACATGGCGGCCGGCCTGCTGTTCATCCATGAAGCCGGCGGCAAGTTCGGCTCGATCGACAATGACGAGCGCAGCCCGCTTCTCACCGGCGACCTGATCTGCGGCAATCTGGAACTCTATCCGCTGCTGCTGGAAAAGCTGCAACTGGCGAAATAGATTCCCCGGATACGTACAAAAAATGGCGGACAGTGACCCACTGTCCGCCATTTTTGTTTTCAGGCGCCCAACCGGTCAGGCCATCACCAGACTATGGTCGAGATAATCCAGGATCGCTGTCCAGCCGCGGATATGTCCGTCACGCGCCTCTTCGCTGCGGAACTTCACCTGTTTCAAACTGATTTCGGTCTGGCCGGGTGCCGGTTCGGCAAAGTCAATGGTCACCACACTGTCATCCAGCGAATGCGGCGACTCCCAGGTGAAGGATAGCCGTGAACAAGGCGTCACTTCCAGATAGGTGCCGCTATGCGGAATCTCGCGCTCTGGCGTCACCATGACGATACGGAAGCGCCCGCCTTTCACGGCGTCAGTGGTCACCTCGCGCGCCTCGACCCCGTCGGCGGCCGTCCGCATGAATTTCGCCAGGGTCACCGGTGACAGCCAGGCATTGAACACCGCCTCGCGCGGGGCGGCGATGATACGCGTTACTGTCAGTTCCAACTCACTCATTAGGCTTCTCCTTTGAAACGAGTACATCTTCCAGCGCCATGAGGCGCAAATCCCAGATCGACTTCAACTGCCCGAACCAGGTTTCGGTCAGCCTCAGCGGTTCGAGCGCCGCGGAAATAAAATGTTCGCGGCCTATGGTCTGCCGGGTGACAAGCCCCGCTTCCTCCAGCACTTTGATGTGCTTGGAAACAGCATTGAGGGACATGTCGAAATAAGCGGCGAGCGCCGTCACCCGCATCGCGCCTTCCTGGACAAGGCGCGTCAGAATCTGCCGGCGCGTGGTGTCGCCAACAGCCTTCAGTATGCGTGACAGAGCTTCATCGTTCATTATTCACCCATTTAGTTGAATATAACGGCGCATCGAAATAGTCAACCATTTGGGTGAATATATTCGGTCTATTCGGTTTATTTCGACAGCCTCAATCCAATGCTGGAGCAATCCGCTTCACAGGTGCGTGGTCGGGCAGAACTGAAAACCATCAATCTTCCGGGCTATACCAGTCTGCCGGGAAGCGCGAATAATAGAGAGCCTCAGCGCGTACTTCCCTCGCCTCTACAGCTTTTATTGTCTTCTGGCTGCCGAACGATCCTTTCGATGGGCTGGGCAACTTGCCTCGCGCTTCAGGGTAATAACGCCAGCCAATCGTTTGCGGCAGAGACTTGATCTTAACAATGTTCGAGGCGGCAATCCGGCATGGAATAATGACCTCAACTCCGTCGCCTTGCTGCTTCATGAAGCTCGAAACAGCTTCGGCGGCGCTTATCAGGATATGAGCCTGACGATAACGCCCCAGATAAACCGGTTCGTTATCTTTTAAGCGAAAATAAACAGCGACAATTTTAGCGCCCGGCTGCCGTGCCAGCTCACGCAGCCACTGATGGCTCTTGTAAAAGTCTGGTGTCACGGGCGTTGCAAAGACGCCGCGTGCAGGTGTTATATTTTTCGACCATCTGGTAGCCGCAATGCCGTTTCGCCGTATAAGCGCTACATTCGTCTCAGAAGTCAGATGAACGAAAATTGCCATCAGCTATTGAACTGCAACGACGCCAGCCGTTGGTAAAGTCCGCCGCGCGACACCAGTTCGTCATGCGTGCCGACATCGACCACCTTGCCAGCATCCATCACCACAATACGGTCGGCTTTGAGCACGGTGGCCAGACGGTGGGCGATGACCAGGGTGGTGCGTTCACTCATCGCCTCATTGAGCGCCATCTGGACCAGACGTTCGTTCTCGGCATCGAGCGCCGAGGTGGCCTCGTCCAGCAGCAGGATCGGCGCCTGACGCACCAGCGCGCGTGCGATGCTCAGGCGCTGCTTCTGCCCGCCGGAAAGCGATTTGGCGCGTTCGCCCAGCGGCTGCTTGAAGCCTTCTGGCAGGGCCTCGATAAAGGCGCGCGCCTGGGCCTTGTCGGCGGCAATGCGGATTTCGGTATCGGTGGCGTTTTCGCGGCCGAAGCGGATATTGTCTTCCGCCGAGCCGGAGAACAGCGCTGTATCCTGCGCCACCAGCGACAGGCGCTCACGCACATCCCTGGGATCAGCCGTGCGGATATCGACACCGTCGAGTTCGATGCGCCCTGCGGTATAGTCATAATAGCGCAGCAGCAGCTTGAAAACAGTTGACTTGCCAGCGCCGGAAGGCCCGACCAAGGCCACGGTTTCGCCCGGCTGCACGATCAGCGAGAAGCCATCGAGCACCTTTTGATCCGGCCGCGAGGGATAGGCGAAATGGATATCCTGGAAGCGAATCTCGCCACGCGCCGGCACCGGCAGAGCAATCGGGTTTTCGGGGACGATGATGGTGGGATGCGAATCCAGCAGTTCATCGATACGCATCATGGCGCCCGCCGCCTTCTGCACATCGCCCCAGGTCTCATTCAGATTGGCCACCGAACCGCCGGTCAGTACCGCCAGCATGACGAACTGGACCAGCGTGCCGTTGGTCATCCGGCCGTGCAGCACGTCCTGCGCCCCCAGCCACAGCACGAAGGCGATGCCACTAAAAACGAGGGTGATCACCATGGCGGTCATGGTGGCGCGCGTCGCCATGCGCCCGACCGAGGTGCGGTAGGTCTCCTCGACCGCTTCATCGAAGCGCTTGCGCGTGAAGGCTTCGCGCACAAAGGCCTGCACGGTCTCCAGCGCATCGAGCGATTCCGTGGCGAAGCCGACGGCGCGGGCGAAGCGATCCTGCGTGTCGCGCGTCGCCTTGCCGACCTGGCGGCCGAAGACGATCAGCGGCACCAGCACGAAGGGGAAGGTGCAGAAGACCATCAGGGTCAGTTTCGGACTGACAAAGCTCATCATCACCAGCCCGGCGATAAAGGTCAGCAGGTTGCGCAGGGCGATGGAGATGGACGAGGACACGAGCGTCTCGATGATCTGGATATCGGCGGTCAGGCGCGAGATCACCTCGCCGGTGCGGATTTTCAGGAAATAGGCGGGATCGAGCTTGAGGATGTGGGCGAAGACGTCTTCGCGCACATCGGCCACCACGCGCTCGCCCATGCGGGTGATGCAGTAGTAGCGCAGGGCGGTGGCGAAGGCCATGACCAGGGCCACGGCGCCCAGCACCAGGAACCACTGGTTCAGCACGGCGGTATTGCGCGAGCCGAAGCCTTCATCGATCAGCTTCTTGGCGACAAAGGTCATGGAGGGCGTGGCCGCCGCCGAGATCAGCAGAAACAGGATCATCCCCGCCCCGATGGCCTTTTGCCGCCACAGATAGGGCACGAGCCGCGCCAGGGGCTTCAAATTGCGCGTCTTGCCGCGTGTGCCCGCAACCTGACGGATATCGGCGGCCAGTTCGGCGCCTGTGCCTGGACGGCCTTCGGGGGTATCTTGCGTATCTGACATATGGGGAGCTTTATACAGTCAGGACTTGCCTCGCAAGGCGGCTTCCTGTATGAGCCGCACCTTCGGCACTCCTGCCTCATATTTTTTATCGCGTCCGCACGCTGCTGGCCGGACGTATAAAGGAACAGATCGATGAAAAAAGAAGGTCACCCCGACTATCACTGGATCACCGTCACCCTGACCGACGGCTCGACCTACCGCACGCGTTCGACCTACGGCAAGGCAGACGCCGTGCTCAACCTCGACATCGATCCGCGCACCCATCCGGCCTGGACGGGTGGCACCGGCACCCTGCTGGACCGCGCCGGCCGCGTTTCGCGCTTCAACAACAAGTTCGGTGGCTTCCTCAAGAAGTAAGGTGTCGCGGACACCTCTTGAGTTTGTCAGAGTTTGGAAATCCGGTTTGGGGCAACCCAGGCCGGATTTTTCTTTGTCGTTCCGCGTGCTAGAACCGCCGTATGCATACCCCCTATGACGGTTCCCACAAGCTTTTCACCATTGGCGTAAAACCGCTCGATCCAGCCGAGTGGATCGATGTCGATGACAGGCTGCTCAGCTATCTGGATGAAAAGGATCGCCTGGCCGAGCGCGTACCGGATAAAATCTTCGTGGCCGAACCGGGCACGGAGGCGGCGCAAGGCGAGGTGCTGACCCTGCTGGCCGATCACCTGCCCGAGCGCTTCCCCGATATTTATCAGCGCCTGGGTCCGCAGATCGATATCCTCTCCGCCTTCCGCCGCGTGCGGCTGGATACGCCCTACCCGCCCCTGCTGGTGGCCGGCGGACTGGTGCAGGAAGACCTGGTGCTGATGCGCCGAGGGCAAAATGGTTGGCGGCTGGCGGCGGCCCACCTGTGTTTCCCTTCCTCCTGGCGGCTGCATGAAAAATTCGGCAAGGCGCTCCAAGAAATCCATGCCCCAGTGCCGGATTTTGGCCGCGACACCCGCAACGCCAATGTCATCGAGCGCATGTTCGACAATCTGCGGCCCGAACAGCCGGTCATGCGCTGGAACTGGTCGTTGCATGCCGATGACGTGCTGCACCATCCGCATTCCGCCGGGCAGTGGCGCTTCGGCGACGAAAAGATAGACAGCCTCTATTTCCGGCTGGAACGCCAGACCCTGCGCCGGTTGCCGGAAAGCGGCGATATCCTCTTCACCATCCGCATCTATCTTGATCCATTGGCCGCCATGGAGGCGCAACCCAATGCCGCCGAACTGGCCCAGGCTCTGATCAGCCAGCTTCAGGCCTATACGCCGGCCCAACTGGACTACAAGGGCCTGACGCTGGAACGCGACCGCCTGATTGCGCGTCTCGGCGAGATAGCGGCGCGCTGACCCTCACATTGTTTGCTTACACATCGCCATGATAGTTTTGCGCAAATCCGCGCGGGACCTCTCATGACGAAAACGCTTTGGCCTGTTGTTTTGCTTGTGGTTTTAGGCGCCTGTCACAAGCCGACACCGGAAGAAAAAGCGGCGGCCGCCTTCACCGTCAGCCCGCTTCAGCCGGGCGATGGCGCCGACCTCACCGGCTGCATTACGAAAGTGGCCCGCGCCGGCCCCAAGCCATCCTACCTCCTGATCGAGGATTCCCTGCAGGGTGGCGCTACGGGCTATATCCGCATCGATGGCCGACTGGTGAAGATCGTCATGACCTCCGGCGGCTCGGACAGCATTCACAGTGTCCGCAGCTTTGTCGATGCCGCGAACAGCCTGTCAGTGGTCGAGTCCTACGACATCAAGGACGCCGCCCTCGGCCAGACGGTGCGTCCGCTTACCGGACAACTGATCGTCACCTCGAAAGGCGGCACCCAGACCATTCCCATAGGCGGCGCCAGGGCCTGTATCGATGCGCCTTGATGGTGTATGGTAGCTTGAAAGCCAGGGGGGAAATAATGCGTGCTTTTTTTTCGCAAGCCTGATTACCATGCCATTGCCAGCAATAGCGGCTGATTTTCATATCGATGACATCAAACCCGGCGAAGGCGCTGAAAGCGATTGCTTCACAGCCTTTCAGAGACCGGAAGCCAGACCATCTTCGAAAGATCAGACAGCCCCCAATATTTTCGAAGCAGTCAGCGATTACGCCTTTATCAAGATCGATGGAAAGGTATACCAGCTCACCCTCTCGTCAGGAGGCGCAAAGCACACCACGATGGCGCATTACACTGCCCCGAGCCTGGACGTTCAGGAAGCCCATCAGGTAACCCGCGTGGATAAGTCTTCAGAAGGCGATACCTACCATCTGAAAGGCAATCTCCAGGTTATCTATCAAGGGCAAGTGCAAACCCTGAAAGTCAAGGGCACCAGCTTCTGCTACAGCGGCCCGGATTAAGCCGCCAGTTGTTCCTTCACACGTTCGGCCAGGGTCTTGATATCCAGCGGCTTGGGCAGGAAGGAGATGTTCTGTTCCTCTTCCAGCAGGTCGGAGAATTCCGATTCCGCGTAGCCGGAAATGAACATGACCGGCACATCGCCCAGGATCGGACGCGCCAGTTTCAGCATCGAAGGCCCATCCATGCCCGGCATGATGACGTCCGAAATCAGCAGGTCGAACCGGCCTTCCTCGGCTTCAATGATGGCCAGGGCTTCTTCGCCATCCTCGGCCTCCAGCACCTCGTAGCCGCGCTGGCGCAGCAGGTGCGCCGCGATGCCACGCACGATCTGCTCGTCCTCGACGAACAGGATGCGGCCGACCCCCGACAGATCCTTCGGCACCGGCTTGGCGGCGACTTCCGGCTTAGGCGCCGCCAGCTCCTTCTCGGTTTCGATCCAAACAGGCAGGAAGATGCGGAAGGTCGCGCCCTTGCCCGGCGGTGAGACGATCTGGATATGGCCACCCGCCTGGGCGACGATACCGTGAACGGTCGAAAGCCCCAGCCCCGTGCCCTCCCCCAGCGGCTTGGTGGTGAAGAAGGGCTCGAAGACCTGAGCCAGGATTTCCGGCGGGATGCCGGGGCCGGTATCGGACACCTCGATCAGGGCCGCCCCCTGCGCCGGCGCTTCCGGCCAGCCATAGTTACGCGCCTCGTCCTGTGCCATGCTGGCGGCGCGGATATTGACCTTGCCGCCCCCCTGGGCGCGCATGGCGTCGCGCGCATTGACCACCAGGTTCATCATGACCATTTCCATCTGCCCCTTGTCGACATGGACATTGGGCAGGTTGCGGCCATAGGCGGTTTCCAGCTTGACGTCCTCGCGCACCAGACGGCGCAGCAGGACCTCGGCTTCCGAGACCATCTCGCCGACATTGAGCGTGACGCGCTTGACCGTCTGCTTGCGGGCGAAGGCCAGCAGGTTGCGCACCAGGTCCTCGGCGCGGGCGATGATCTGGCGGATGCCGTTCAGGTCCTCGTAAGACGGATCACCAAGCGGGTGATTGAGCAGCAACTGGTCATTGCGGAACTTGAAACCGGTCAGAAGGTTGTTGAAATCGTGCGCCATGCCGCCGGCCACCTGACCGATGGCCTGCATCTTTTGCGACTGGACCAGGGTCTGTTCCAGCTTCTTCTGCTCGGAGACATCGAACAGATAGAGGCTGTAGCCGCCGGAGACCTGCGAGACATAGATCTGCAGGGCGCGGTCGGACTTGACGTTCAGGACGATATCGAACGGCCCGCTTTTATTGGCGACCAGCTTTTCAGCCAGGGCGGCGCGGGAATTTTCCGTCACCAGGTCGCCGAAGACCATGCCGGTCAGGGCGTCGGGCACTCGCTCGGTCAGGGCGGCGAAGACCGTATTGAAATCATTGACGCGGGCGGTGAAGAGATCCTCTCCCATCACCAGAGCGGCGCCGAAGGGCGCGGCCTCGGCGAAGGCATCCATCACCGCTTCCGGCAGGTCGGGCCTGATTTCCGGCGCTTCCGGCAGGAAGCCGGAGTCTTCCACGGCGTGCGGCGTTTCGTGCTTGAGCATCAGGCCATTGCCGAGCACGCCCTGCGAGGCCGCGCGCACCAGAACCAGGTCTTCGCCGAGGCGCGATACCACCATTTCGTAATCGAAGCCGCCGAGCCGCACCAGCGCGCGGCCTGTGCCTTGCGCCCTGGCTTCGCGCAGGGCCACGAACAGGGCCGGCGCATGCTCGCCCTGCGGCAGGCGGCGGGTACCGCCGCCGGCATCGCTCCATGCCGGATTGACCGCCAGCACATGGCCATCGAAAGCCGCCACGGCGGCAGGTTCGCTGAGCGACTTGACGATATCCGCCGCCTTGAAGCCTTCATGGCTCAAGACTTCGGTTTCGCCCGAAAAGGCGAACATGCCCATCAGGACCACCCCGGCCACGGCGGCGAGCAGGATGCCCAGCACGATCCCAGCCGGCAAGCGTCCGGCCACCAGCCAGACGGCGGCGCAGGCGCAGACCACGATGACGGCGACGATGCCGATCGTCCACCAGTTCAGCGTGCCGCGCAACCGGCTGAGCAGGGCATTTTCGGCAGTGGGAGCGGTCTTTGGGGTAACGGTCTCTGGGGTCGAGGTCTGGACTGCGGGCAAGGCGCACCTTTGAAATAAAGGGCGACGCGAATCACCCTGAAAGACTGATTTATTCTATGCCAGCTATGCCGTTTAACAAATCCCTTACAGAACAAGGTTCTGGTGCGCTCCGAAGACGATTTTTCGTCGTCTTCGGCAAGGGCGCCCGCCCGAGCCTTTGCGAGAAGCCTCGCGGCGTTTGAGCGCTAGAATGCTCTCCGTTTCCTCGAGAGGACGAAGCTGATCAGCTTGGCCACCGCGGCGAAGTGCTGTTCGGGGATGACCTCATCGATATCCATGCTGCCATAGAGGGCACGGGCCAGCGGCGGGTCTTCGACGATCGGTACATTGTGCTTGGCGGCTTCCTCGCGAATCTTCAGGGCCACGGCATCCGCGCCCTTGGCGACGCACATCGGGGCGGCCATCTTGCCCATTTCGTATTGCAGCGCCACGGCATAGTGGGTCGGGTTGGTGACGACGACGGTGGCGTTCTTGACGTTTGCCATCATGCGCTTGCGGCCTTTTTCGATGCGCAAGGCGCGCAGCTTGGCCTTGATGTGCGGATCGCCTTCAGTCTGCTTGTATTCTTCCTTCTGCTCCTGCTTCGACATTTTCATGCGCTGCATGAAGCGAAACCTCTGCAGGGCGTAATCGGCCGCGCCCTCGACGAACAGGAAGATGCACACCGCCATGGCCAAAGCGACGAAGGCCTCGTGGGCATAGGGCAGAATCATCATGGGCGAGACGGCGGCAAGCCCCACAATGTCGGTCAGGCGGTTCTTCAGTACCGACCAGACGATGAAGCCGGTGATGATCAACTTGATCAGGGTCTTGCCAAACTGGATCATGGCGTCGAGCCCGAAAATCTTCTTCAGGCCGTTCATCGGATTGAACTTGCCGAAATCCGGGGCCAGCTTCGACGGGGTGAACAGCAGGCCGGTCTGCATCACATTGCCAAAGACGCCCAGCGCCATTGAGGCGCCCATGATCAGAAGCAGGATGGGGATGATATCCATGACCACGGCGCGGGCCACGCCCATGCCGCCATCGCCTTCCAGCGAGCCCAGGAGTTGTTCCGGATGGGCCAGGAAGGGCAGCAGGTCGCCGGTCAGGGTGCGGCAAAGCTCGGGGCCTTTCATGGCCACGATCGCGCAGGCGCCGATCAGCGAGAGGGCTTGCGGCAGGTCGCCGGATTTGGGGACTTCGCCCTTCTCCCGCGCCTGCTGGAGTTTCCGGGCCGAGGCCTCTTCTGTTTTATCTTCGCCGTCCGCTTCTTCAGCCAACACGGCCTCCCTTGATCTCCAAATCGGTTACGATTTGGCAAGCGCGAGCGGTAACCGGCGTGGCGCCCGTCCGAGCCGTTACGAGGAGCCTCACCCAATCTGTCAAAGCAAACTGGGCTAATTCCGAGAAAAAATTCGAACGTGGCCAAGCCACATTCGTGGGCCTCTGAGCGCATAAATTATTCATCGCGGCCTCGCGATGAATACTGCGAGGAGTTCCTGGTAATGATCAATGAAGACCATGCCCAGGGTGCCAAGCGACAGGGCCAGCAAGGACAGGCCAATCAGCACGCTCAGGGGCGCCACGGCGAAGTAGACCTGGAAGTTTGGCATCATGCGGCCGACAAAGCCGGTGGCGATGTTCAGCACCAGGGCAAATACGATGATCGGCGCCGAAAGCTGCAAGGCCAGGACCAGACTCTCGCTGACCGTACGAACCATCAGGGTGAGCGCATCGCCGATCATAACGGTCCTGACCGGCGAGAATATCTGGTAGGAATCGATCATGGCCCGGATGAACAGATGGTGGGTATTGGTCACCCAGATCATCACCATGCCAAGGACGGACAGGAAGGAGGCGATGCTGGTGCTCGACTGCGCCTCGGTCGGGTTGGCCGTCTGGGCGTAGGATAACGAGGTCTGGATCGACATGATTTCCCCGGCGGTCTGCAAGGTGAAGATCAGCACGCGCATCAGGGTGCCGATCATCAGGCCGATAATGGTTTCGTGCAGTATAATGCCTGTCAGCGGCCCCAGCTTATCCGGCATCGGCGGCAGGACCGGCCCGACAATCGGCGTGATCATCATGGCCAGCAGCAGGCAGAAACTCAGGCGCAGGCGCGGCGGCACCGAGGCATCACCGAGTCCCGGTATCAGCATGATCATGCCAGCCAGACGAATGAAGATCAGGCCGGTGGCCCACAATTGCGCGGACGTGCCGAAAAAGGAGGTGAGGTCGTCACCGGCCGCAGGCAGGCTGGTCGAAAGACCGGAGCGCAATTGGGCTGCCTGCACCAGCCACATGCCTATATGGCCGCGATCTTGTTGACGATCTCGTGCATGAAAGTGGCCAGCAGCGATCCCATCAACGGCAGGAGCAGCAGCAGGGCCAGAAAGACGGAAATGATCTTCGGCGCGTAGATCAGGGTGGCTTCCTGAATCTGGGTCAGCGCCTGGAACAGGCCGATCACCACGCCAACCACCAGGCCGACCAGCAGGATCGGCAGGCAGAGCTGGATGGTCAGCCAGATGGCATCACGCCCAATTCCCAAAACTTCAGCACCCGACATACTCTTAAATCCATCATAAAATTGAACCGCAACCCGGCAATATTTGCCGCATGAAGGGTTAATTTGCCCTTAACCTATGAGGAGATTCTCGTCCGGCTTAAAGCCCGAAATTATAAGGTAAATTATTTCAGCATTAACTATGGTTAAACCCCGTTCAGGCAAGTTAACGGGAGATGAGTCGAAACCGTCAGACGCCTGATATGACCGCCGGCGCCGCCGGCAGTGCGCCCGCTCCCCAGCGGACGCTCGATCGTGCGCGCGACCTGCTCGACGCCCCGCCCCAGCCTTCCATCCCGGCATCCCGGCAGAAAGCCCTGCGCACCACCGCCATCTTCGCGGCCACCTTGTGCATGGGCATGGCCACCCTGGCGCTCGGCGATACCATTCCGCCCATGCAGGTGGCGCCGCGCTCGGATATCGATATCCGCGTCGGGCGCAACAAGTCTTCCGGCCGTATCGAAATCTATGGCTCCATCGGCAGCCGCGCCTCGGTGCGCCGCGAAAAGGGACAGGTGGTCATCCGCCTGCCCGGCCAGAAAAAACCTGATCTCGGCGATATCCGCTCCAACCCGCCGGTCGGCATCAAGGCGGTCGATCTCAAGTCCGACGCCCGTGCCAGCGAACTGTGGCTGACGGTCACCGACGGTTTCGACACCCATTTCGGCCGCGAGGATGGCGCGGTCTTCGTGCAGATCGACCCGACGGCCGTCGATGACGCCAAGCCAGATGACGGCAAGAAGGACGGCCAGATCACCGTCAACCTGCAGGATGTTCTCAAGGGCGAGGCCGCAAAGTCCGCCACCACAGACACCGCGGAGGCTGCCGGCGCGCGCGTCAGTAAGGCCGCCAATGTGCCGGTCGTGGCGCTGGAAGTGGCCGATGCCGATGGCGGCAAGGATGTCACCTTCCCGTTCGATGGCCCCGTGGCCACCGCCGTGTTCCGCCGGGGCGATTCGGTATGGATCGTCTTCGATTCCGAGGTCGACCTGCGCCTGCCGCCGGAGCTGAAGGACGGCGCCATCATCCAGGACGCCCAGTGGACGCGCAATGATGGCTTCACCGCCCTGCGCCTCACAGCCCCGACCATCGGTTCGCTGTCGGCGATCAATGACGGCCTGGTCTGGCGCGTGCGCCTCGGCGGCAAGCCGCTGGACAACAAGGCCGTGGATGTCGATGTGGTGCGCGATGACAGCACCGGCGTGCCTAGCCTGAACATCAACCTGCCCGGCGCCACACGCGTCGCCTGGATACGCGACCCCAGCGTCGGCGACCGTATGGCCGTCATCCCCGCGCGTGGCCCGGTGAAGAACCTGGCCAATGCCCGCACCGTTCTGGAAGCCAGCCTCGCCTCCACCGCTCAGGGCGCCGCCGTCTTCCACATGACGCCGGACGTCAAGGTGGCCGTCTCCGGCGACCTAGTCGAGATCACCCGGCCCGATGGCCTGACGCTTTCGACGCTCGATCCCAATGCATCGCCGGATGACGACAAGCTGGCCTACAAAAACGCGCTCTATCCCGGCCTGATGAATGCCGACTGGTCGGCCGCGCCGCCGGAAGGGTTCCTGGTGCGTTATAACCGCCTGCAGGTCGCCGCCGCCGACGAGGCCAGCCAAGGCTCGACCGCCCCCACCAAGGCGCGCCTCGCCCTGGCGCGTTTCCTGGTCGGGCAGAACCTGAGTTTCGAGGCGCAGGGCGTGCTCGACCTGCTGATCAAGGAAGCGCCACGCGCGCAGGACGATCCGCAGATTCGCGGCCTGCGCGTCGTGGCGCGCATGCTTTCCGGTCGCTATGCCGACGCTACTGGCGACCTGTCGTCTTCGCAGTTGATCAACGATCCGGCCTCGCGCCTGTGGACCGGCTATGCCGAAATGCAGTCCGGCCACCATGCCGACGCGGTCAAGGATTTCAAGTTCGGCCTAAAGGCACTCGACCAGTTCCCGCCGGAATGGCGCGCCAAGCTTGGCTCGGCCTATGCCTATTCCGCCCTCCAGCAGAACGATCTGACCACGGCCGAGGCGATGATCACCTATGCCATCGCCCAGGCCACCACGCCACTGCAGAAGCTGCAGGCCTATCTGATCGATGCTCAGATCATCGAGGCCCAGGGCGACAAGGCACGCGCCTTCAAGGTCTATCAGGCGGTGGCGCGCGCATCGGACGACAGCATCGCCGCACCGGCCGCCATGCACGCCGCCATGCTGGCCTACGACCTCAAGAAGGCGACCTCATCCCAGACTTTGGCCGCGCTCGATTCCCTGCGTTTCCGCTGGCGCGGCGACGATACCGAGATGAAGCTCATCAACGACATGGGCACCATCTATCTCAGCGAAGGCCGTTATCGCGAAGCCCTGATGGTGCTGAAGGGCGGCGGCCAGACCTTCATGAACGACCCGCAGTCGATCCAGATCCAGACTACGCTGAACCAGGCCTTCCGCGGCCTGTTCCTCGGTGGCATGGCAGATGGCCTGCAGCCAGTGGAAGCGCTGGGCCTGTTCAACGACTTCAAGGAACTGACACCGATCGGCGCCGATGGCGACGAAATGGTGCGCCGGATCGTGCGCCGGCTGGTCGATGTCGACCTGCTCGACCAGGCGGCCGACCTGTTGCAGTATCAGGTCAGCAACCGCCTCGACGGTGTGGCCAAGTCGTCGGTCGCTTCCGACCTCGCCGCCATCTATCTGATGAATCACGATCCCCAAAAAGCGCTGCAGGCCCTGTGGAGCACGCGCACCACCCTGTTGCCGAAAACGGTCATGGCCGAGCGTCGCCTGCTGGAAGCGCGCGCCCTCAGCGAACTGAACGAGCCCGACAAGGCGCTGGATGTGCTGGGTAATGACAACTCTCCGGACGCGCAGGATATTCGCGCCGACATCTTCTGGAACCAGCAGGACTATGCCCATGCCGGCGCCATGCTGGAAAAGCGCCTGGCTGACCGCTGGAAGACCGATGCGCCGCTCAGCCAGGCCGACGAAGGCCGTCTGCTGCGCGCCGCCGTGGCCTACAGCCTGCAGAAGGATCAGGATTCGCTGACCCGGCTCTCTACCCGCTTCGGTAAATTCGCTGATACCGCCGCTTCGGGCGACGCCATCCGTGTAGCCCTGGCGCCGCTCGATGGCGGCACGCTGAGCGCCAAGGATTTCGCCGCCTCGACCGCCGCCAATGACAGCTTCGCCGCCTGGGTGACCGGCATGAAGAAGAAGTTCCGCGAAAAGGACGACGCCGCAGCCAAGGCTGCCGCCAATGCGCCGAAAAGCAAGACGGCTTAGTATTGCCCACGCTTTCGAGCGCAAAGTCACATCCATGTGATCATTGTCGTGTTTCGCTTTAAGGACAGGCGACAAACCTGTAATATATGCAGGTCCCCAAGATTTGGGGGATGTAAAACAAATGAAGGAAAATGATCGTCAGTTAAGTCAGGCATAGCCGCAAGTTTAATGCGCGGCCATTCGTCGAAATCTCGGCACCAGCCCATATTTGCTCTTACGCGATCAAGCCCTCCCCGAAACCAAGACTATTGTCACTCTCCTTCGTGAGAGCGCGCATTTGCTTGTTCTGTTTTGTTTTAAACTCAACCATGAAAGGTCGGGGGACCTGAGCCGCGTTCGTACTGGCCGCAGCCCTTGAAAATCACATATATGAACATGAATAATCTCCGCTCAGGCGTTTCCCTGCCCGGCAAATGGAAAGTGCTTATCCCGGCAGGCGCGGTCGCCGCCCTGGCGCTGTTTTCGCTGGTTTCGTGCGGCCAGACGGTGCAGCCGGGCAATGTCGGGGTCAAGATCCGCACCCTGGGGCCCAATGCCGGCGTCGACGCCACGCCCGTGCCTTCAGGCTGGCACCTCAACCTGCTGGGCGAGCGCATCGCCGAGTTTCCGGTGATCCAGCGGACCTACACCTATACGCGTGAGGCCGACGAACGCGGGCCGGAAAACGAGGAGATCACCTTTTCCGACAACAACGCCCTGCCGATGACGGCCGACGTCCAGCTGGTCATGCGCATCGATCCAGCCAAGGCGCCGGCGCTTTATAAGCGTTACCGCCTGAGCTTCGACCAGATGTTCGAGGGCCCGATCCGTAACGATGTCCGCTCGGCCGTCGCTGCGGAAACCGAACTGGTCAGCGTCGAGTTCCTCTATCGCGGCGGTCGCCAGCAGGTGATCCAGAGGGCGCTGAACCGCGTCAACCGCAAGTGGGAGCCACAGGGCGTCAATATCAGCCAGCTCGACTGGATCGGCACCATCCGCTACCCGCAGGTGATCCTCGATTCGATCCAGGCCAAGACCAAGGCCGACGCCGATGCCGCCGCGGCCCAGGCGCAGGTGGCCGTCGCCAAGGCACAGGCCGATGCCCTGATCGAACAGGCGCGCGGTCAGGCGGAATCGAACCGCCTGCTGGCCGTGTCGATCAGCAGCAATCCGGAGGTGGTGCAGTTGCGCGCCATCGAAAAGTGGGACGGTCATCTGCCGACCACGACCGGCGGCGCAGTGCCGTTTATCGATGTCGGTAAGCGGTAAGCATGGACGGGAGGTCCCATAATGAAATGGCAGCCTCCCTTTTTCTTTATCCCCCGCCGGTCACCGCCGGGTGGAAGCTCTGCACCAGAGAGCCGGCGACCAGATGCCAGCCATCGACCAGCACGAAGAAGATCAGCTTGAACGGCAGCGATATAGTGGCCGGCGGCAGCATCATCATGCCCATCGACATCAGCACCGAAGCGATGACCAGGTCGATTACCAGAAAGGGCACGAACAACATGAAGCCGATCTCGAAGGCCTTTTTCAGCTCCGAGATCATGAAGGCGGGCGTCACCACGCGGATTGGCAGGTCCATCTTGTCGGCCGGCATCTCCAGTTTCGACAGGCCGACAAACAGGCCAAGGTCCTTAACATCGACCTGGGCCAGCATAAAAGCCTTGACCGGCTGGCTGGCGGCATCGAAGGCCTGCGGCATCTCCATTTCCTGATCCATCAGCGGCCGGATTCCCTGGCTGTAGGCCGCCTCCCAGGTAGGCGCCATGACCACCGCGGAAAGGAAGAGAGCCAGCGAGACCAGCACCGCATTGGGCGGACTCTGCTGCAGGCCCAGCGCCGTGCGCAGCAGGGACAGCACCACGGTGATGCGGATGAAGGAGGTGGTCATGATGACGATCGATGGCGCCAGAGACAGCACCGTCATCAGGCCGATCAGTTGCACCACGCGGGCGCTTAAGGAACCGCCCTTGCCGAGATCGACATTCACCGATTGCGCCAGCGCGCCATAGGGTATGATCATCAGAGCGAAAGCGACGGCAAAGACCGCCAGCACGATGAGATTCATCGTCCTGGGGCCAATCGGCTTGCGCGCCTTTATGTCGGTATCCGGAGCACGCACGTCAGAACAGGTCATCATTGGGGTCCACGGATGTCTTTACGGAGGACGCATTCACGGCAGATTTGCCGGGCAGGCCTTGCGCATCAAGCTCGCGGCCCTCGCCCAGCAGGACCAGGCGTTCCTTGTCATCGAACCGGACCAGCACCAGCCGGCGCGCCGGATCGAGCACCAGGGTCTCGATCACTTCCAGCCGCCGGGCGCCACGCTGCGCCTGCAGCTTCGCCATCAGGCTGGGCGCATAACGGCGCAGCACGAAGGCCAGGCCGAGGATCAGCCCGATCACTATAGACAGGCCGAAAAAGGCCCGCAGGATTTCTACCAGACTCATCTCATCCTTCTGCGCCCGTGCCGGTTAACGCGGCGTTTACTTAAAGCCTTCGTTAACCAAAAGGTGGGCATAATTTGCCTCGTATCTGTGGCATAACCCTCATTAGGTTGAGTCGCGGGGTTTCGGAAAGGCTTGAGCATGGCGAACGAAGGCATAGGGTTTCTGAACGCGCTGCAATCGCGCATGAGCTGGCTGAACGACCGGCAGAAGGTCGTGGCCCAGAACGTCGCCAACGCTTCGACGCCAGGCTATAAGCCGCATGATTTGATGGGCCAGGACTTCGGCAAGCTGATGGCCGGCCAGGACGACTCGTCAAATGGCGTCGGCATGACCATGACGAATGCGATGCACATGGCCGCGCCGGAAGGCGGCGCCACGCGGGCCAAGGAAATCGTCTCGCTCGATTCGGAAACCACCATGGACGGCAACAGCGTTGTGCTTGAGGAGCAGATGCTCAAAATGGCTGAAAGCCGCATGCAGTTCCAGGCGGCGGTCTCCTTCTACGAAAAGTCTATGTCGATGCTGCGCACCGCCGCCAAGGCGCCGGGTAAATAGGAGCTGACCCATGATCAATAATGACAAGCCGACCCAGTCCAGCCAGACCATGGCCGTCGCCGCCTCTGCCCTTAAGGCGCAGCAGGCACGCATGCGTGTCATCGCCGAAAACATCGCCAACGCGGATTCGACCGGCCGCACACCGGGTGCCGACCCTTACCGCCGCCAGACACCTGTCTTTACCTCGGCCAAGGTCGATGGCGCCACCGGCGTCAAACTGTCCAATGTGGTGCAGGACATGAGCGCCTTCCAGCAGGAATATGACCCGACCCATCCGGCGGCCGATGCCAGCGGCTACGTCAAGAAGCCGAACGTCGATCCGCTGATCGAAACCATGGACATGCGCGAGGCCCAGCGTTCGTACGAAGCGAACCTGAATATTATCGAGACGGCCCGCGCCATGACACAGAAAACCCTCGACATCCTCGAAAAATAAGGCCTGACCGATGGACCCCTTATCCGCCGCACGCGCCTATGGCGCGGCCATCAAGCAGGCACAGACCGCCGCCAGGGAAGCTGGCAGCGACACGGGCAGTGCGACCGGCGCGACCACTTCGCCTGACTTCGGCAAGATGCTGCAGGGCGCGCTCGAACACACGATGAAGACGACACAGGGCGCCGAGGACATGATGGTGCAGCAGTCGCAGGGCAAGGCCGAGCTGATCGACGCTGTCACTGCCGTATCGAGCGCCGAGACGAGCCTGCAGACGGTTATCTCCATTCGCGACCAGGTGATCAGCGCCTATCAGGAAATCATGCGGATGTCGATTTAGAGCACTTAGAACCGGCTTCAAAAAAGCCTTCCCGATCGCTGATCGGGAAGGCTTTTTTGTGCGCGTTTATCAGCTCTTTTTCGTGCCCGACGCAGGCGGCTTGGCAGCGGCCGCAGGCGTTGCGCCCGGCGCGGAAGGCCCGCCGGCCGTCGTCTTGTTGAGCTGCTGCTGCAGGCTGTCGGCGCGCTGCATGCGCTTGGCCAGCTTCTCGGTCAGGTCCTTGGCGGCATCGGCCGACATGGCGCCGAGAACGGCGGCCAGCGCGCGATCCTTCATCTTCGAGGCGATCGGCAGGCGGACATCGTCGCTCATGATGGTCATGGCGGCGGCGGCATCCTTCGGCTTCATGGCCGAATAGACCGCGACCAGGCGCGTCGTATCGTCGTCCTGCACCTTGGTTGCCTGATCGATCAGGGTCTGGATCTGGGTCTTCAGGTCAGCCAGCTGGGTAATGCGGGCATCGAGCTTGGAATCCGCTGCCTCGATCAGCTGGGCGCGCGAATTGAGCTGCTGTTCGCGCTGGTCGAGCTGGGCCCGGCGCTGGCCGAGGCTCTGCAGGATATTCAGTTCATTCGGCGACATGCCGGCCTGCTTGGCCAGGTCATCGACCGAGGTGGCGCAGATCGGCGTCATCGGCGCCGTGGCGGCCGCGTCCTTGGCCTGGGAGGCCGCATCCGCCGCCTTCAGCGCCGGATCGACACCATAGCTCTGGGTCGGGTCGTCCGGCTGGTCAACCTCCCCTTTGCCCGTGCTTTTGGCAGCCGCCTTCTTTTCGGCCGCAGGTTTATCGGTTTTCTGGCCGTTTTTCTGGTCGGGCTTTTGCGCGCTGGCGGCAAAGGCCGTAGCGGCGTGAAACACGTCCGGCATCACCTCAAGGCTGGTGATCGCCTTGAGGGCAAGCACGCCGCCCGCGGCGACGGCAACAAGCGGCAGGAAACGGGGTAAGGCCATCTATCAGGGTCTCTTGACGGTAAACTGGCGCGGGCGGCCCCTGGGGGTATCCAGGGAGGCGTCCGCTGCGGTACGGGTAGTGTCTTCGCGGCCGGCGCCGCCGAACAGGTCGTCTTCAACGGAAGACGCCTGCCTGGTGGGCAGGTTGAGGCTGCGGATCATTTCATTGAGATTGGCGACGACCAACTCGGACATCTGGACCTTGTCGATCATCTCGCCCTCATCCTCCGGTTCGAAGTCCGGCAGGAGACTGCGGCCCTTGCGCACATAGGGTGTCTGGGCCAGGGGCATTTCCTTGGGGCGTTCATGACGGCTGGCCAGGGTTTCCGGCTCATAATGCGCCGGACGGATGATTTCAGGCGTCTGGCGCGGGGGCAGAGGTGGCTCGGGACGCGGCTCAGGCAGGCGCTCCGGTTGGCGTTCCGGTTGGCGTTCTGGCAAGGTCTGGCGAAGGGCGCTGTAGCTGGCCATGCCCTTTTCCATCTCCGTCTGGACGCGTTCGGCGCGGGTCACCTGCAGGTCGAGCTTTTGCAGCACATCGCGGGCCGCCAGAATGCGGCCATGCAGCAGGTCCTGCGATTCATCGGCATGGCCACGCAATTCCTTCAGCGAGTTGTGGGCGCGGATGGCGGCGTCATCGAGATCGTGAACCGCCTTTGCAAACCCTTCGTGGGCGGCGCGCAAAGCCTTCAGGCGCTTGTCGAGGCGCATGCCGAACATCAGGGCCGCCGCCAGCAGCACCATCAGGATCACATTCATGACGATGTTCACCATGCGCCCGCCTATTTCTTCTGCTGCATCAGGCGGCGCTTGGCCGCAGAAGCCAGCGGGGAATCGACGCGCACGGCGATGGAATGGCCCTTGCGCCCCATCCGGCCGGTGGTCAGGGGAATGGCGCCGCACTTGATCTGCACGGGCGATTCCGCATTGGCATTGAGCACGATGGTTTCGCCGACCTGCAGATTGAGCACCTTGGAAAGCGGCATCTGCTGCTCGTCGAGCACGGCGCTGACCTCCATCTGGGTGGTCCAGATTTCGGTGGCCAGGTGGCTTTCCCAGATGTTGTCACGGCCGAACTTCTCGCCCATGAACTGCTGGAGCAGCATCTTGCGGATCGGTTCCAGGGTGGCATAGGGCAACAGCAATTCAACGCGACCGCCCCGGTCTTCCATGTCGATGCGCAGCTTGACCAAGATCGCCGCATTGGCCGGGCGGGCGATGGCGGCAAAGCGCGGATTGGTTTCCAGGCGGTCGAGGTTGAAATTGACCGGGGTCAGCGGCTCGAAGGCCGCCTTGGCATCGGCGAGGATGACCTCGACCATGCGCTGCACCAGCACGCGCTCAATCGTGGTGTAGGGCCGGCCTTCGATACGCAGTGCCGCCGTGCCGCGACGGCCGCCCAGCAGCACGTCAACGATCGAATAGATCAGGTTGGAATCAACCGTCAGCAGGCCGTAATTATCCAGCTCCTCGGCGCGGAAGACCGCCAGGATCGCCGGCAGGGGGATCGAGTTCAGGTAATCGCCAAAGCGGATCGAGGAAATGTTGTCGAGCGACACTTCGACGTTGTCGGACGTGAAGTTGCGCAAGCTCGTCGTCATCAGGCGCACCAGGCGGTCGAAGACGATTTCGAGCATCGGCAGGCGCTCGTAAGACACCATGGCCGAATTGATGATCGCCCGGATGCCCGAGCGTTCGTTATAATCGTCTTCCGACAGGTCGAAACCGAGCAGGCTGTCGATTTCATCCTGGTTGAGGATACGCTCGGCGCCGGCGGGCACATTGAAGCGCTCGCCCCCCATGCCGCCCCCGCCGACCATGGCTTCCCATTCGGCCGCGAGATCGCCGCCGGCGTCACCGCTGCCACCGGCGCCACCGCCACCTGAACCTCCCGTGGCGGCCTCGGCTTCGGCGGCAAGCTCCGCCTCCCAAGCCGCCATCATGGCTTCCTGATCGACCTCGTCGGACATTAGGTAATCAACATCTCTTCGATAAGAACGGCGTTAATCTTGTGGGGCGCCAGCACGAGATTGACCCGGCGCAGGATTTCGAGGCGCAGCTGGTAATTGCCCTGGGAGCCCGACAGGTCTTCCGGACGCAGCTCGCGCAGGAAGCCCTGCAGCACGTCATTGATGCGCGGCAGGCTTTCGGTAATAGCATCCGAAGTGTCCTCGTCCGGACACTCGAAGGTCAGCTTCAGCTTGAGATATGAGGCATGGCCGTCCGGCGACTGGATATTGGCCACCATGTTCGGCAGTGAAAGATAGGTCGTGCCGTTCGGCCCTTCCGAAGCGACCGGCTGGGTGGCCGGATCGACCTTGGCGTCGCCGCCTTCCTTCTTGTCGCCGTGGCCGCCCTTCTTGTCGTCCTTTTTCTTCTCGTCCTTCTTTTCGCCTTCCTTGCCATGTTCGCCAGCCTTGGCGGCGTCGGCCGCCGCAGGTGGCTTCTTGGGAGCGAGGAACAGGAAGTAGGCCGCGGCGCCGCCGCCGCCCAGCAGCAGCACGACCACGGCGATGATAACGATCAGCAGGGGAAACTTCTTCTTGGGCGCGGCCTCGCCTTCACCGCCTTCGGCACCGTCTACCGGCGGCGCTTCCGCATCCTTAGGCTTCTTCTCTTTCTTGGCCAAACTGCCCACCCATCGATAATACGCGACAGAGATGAACCTTAAGTCTAGGCCCAACTCTTAAACAAACCTTAAGCGCCGTCCCGAGCCACGGCCCGGAATGGCGAAAGCGTTAACGGCACTATCGCCAAACATGGTTAACGATTGCTTGTTATCCGCGCCCCGTGCGGCATTTTTTGCCGCCCCCTCCATGTGCAAAGATTCGGCGCGAACCGTCAACTTCCTTTTAAATCAAGGCTTTGATGAATTTTCAGCGGCATGGCACAGGGCTTGCATCTTCCCACAACATGGTTAACGGCGCATCTGAGGGATTCGCGACGCTGGCCACTAACACCTTGAACCTGAACCTTTAATTGGGAGCTGCTGACATGGATAATGCCAACTACGTCGCCTTGTCGCGCCAGATCACCCTGCAAAGAGAGCTGGACATCAGCGCCAACAACCTCGCCAACATGAATACCACGGGCTACAAGTTCGAGGAACTGCTGGTCAATGCCGAGCCCGGCGCCCCCGCCGTCAACGATCCGATCCGCACACCGGCCAATTTTGCCTATGACAACGGCGTCGGCCGTAACTTCACCCAGGGCACGCTCAACCAGACAGGCGCGCCGCTCGATCTGGCCCTGAACGGCGAAGGCACCTTCTTCACCGTCACCGGCAAGAACGGTCAGCCGGCCTATACCCGCGATGGCGCCTTCACCCTGAACGGCGAAGGCACCCTGGTGACCGCCGAAGGCTACGAAGTCCAGGGCGACGGCGGCCCGATCACGCTCGATCCGCAGAAAGGCGAGCCGACCATCTCCGCCGATGGCATCATTACCCAGAGCTTTCAGGGCCAGTCCGAGCGCGTCGGCAAGATCAGCGTCGTACGCATCGCCAATATGAGCGACCTGTCGAAGAACGGCGACGGCACCTACAGCCTGACCAGCAACGCCACGCCGATACCGGCCGCCGATGCCACCGTTCGCCAGGGTTTCCTGGAAGCCTCCAATGTCAATCCGATGACCGAGATCACCAACCTGGTGCGCATCAACCGCGCCTATTCGACTCTCGCCAACATCATGGAGCAGAACAACGAGATGAACCGCAGCGCCGTCGAGCGCCTCGGCAAGGTCGCGTGATCACCATGACAGGTATCACCATCACGTCTTTTCTTTTGCGCTCAGCGCCGCGCGGACTTTCCCCGCAACGGCCGGGACGCGCAGTCGCGCCTGCCGGATCGCGGAACGATCCGGAAGCCGTCATTTGTTTGAATTTGGGAGCGTAGTCCTATGAGAGCCTTACGTACCGCGACCACGGGCATGGCTGCCCAGAACATGAATGTGGAAGTCATTTCCAACAACATCGCCAACATGAACACGGTCGGCTTCAAGAAGCAGCGTGCCGAGTTCCAGGACCTGATGTACCAGAATGTGGAGCGCATGGGCGCCCAGTCGTCGGATTCCGGCACGGTGGTACCCACCGGCATCCAGGTCGGTTCCGGTGTGAAGACCGGCAGCGTCTACCGCATCATGACGGATGGCACCGCCACCCAGACCGACAACGACTACGACGTCATGATTCAGGGCCGGGGCTATTTCCAGGTCCAGATGCCTTCCGGTGAAACCGCCTATACCCGCGCCGGCAACTTCTCGCTTGACGATCAGGGCCGGCTGGTGACGACGGATGGCTATCTGGTGCAGCCCAGCATCACCATTCCCACCGGCACGACCGCCGTGACCATCTCCAGCACCGGTGAAGTCCAGGTCACGACCTCCGGCTCCGGCACCACCACCCCGACCGTGGTCGGCCAGTTGCAGCTGGCCACCTTCGCCAACCCCGCCGGTCTCGACGCCCAGGGCGACAACCTGTTCCTCGAAAGCGGTTCTTCCGGTGCCCCCAACGTTTCCACGCCGGGCGACACCGGCTACGGCACCATCCTGCAGGGCTACACCGAATCCTCGAACGTCGACGCCGTGTCGGAAATCACCTCCCTGATTGTGGCCCAGCGCGCCTATGAGATGAACTCCAAGGTCATCACCACGGCAGACGAAATGCTCCAGACCACCAGCGCGCTGGCGAGGGCCTAAGCTATGAAAATGCTTCCGCTCCTCGCGGCCCTGCTGCTTGTCGCTCCCGCCATAGCGCAGGCCCAGACCTCGCCCGTGCCGCTCATCCTCAAGAGCAATGTCACCGATGGCGACGGCCGCATCACGCTCGGCGACGTGTTCGACAATGCCGGCCAGGCCGCCAATGTCCTTCTCGGTTACCGCAAGGGCGCCACCGCCATACTGGATGCCGCCATTGTCCAGACCATCGCCGCGCGCAATGGCCTCTACTGGGATAATGCCCGCGGCCTGCGTCGCATCATCGTCGCCGCCGGCCCGGAAACTGCCTCCGGCAGCGCCCAGCAACTAGCGACCATAGACGACGGACAGGCCCCTTCCGGCTGGACGCCGCAGATGACCAGCGGCCCAATGGCCGTCAAGCGCTCGGAAATGGTGGCCGTCACCTGGACCCAGAACGGGCTGAGCCTGACCCTTTCCGCCATCGCCCAAAAGGACGGCGCGATCGGCGACGTCATCCAGGTGCAGAACACCGCCTCGAAGAAAATTATCGACGCCGTCATCACCGGACCCGGCCGCGCCGTTTCCGGCCCGGCGGCCGCCCAGCTCCGCAATCAGACCTACCTCTCCGCCCGTTAAGTTTCAGACCCTTTTCTCAAGGTGTTGATCATGTCCCGAGTTCTCCTTTCCACCCCCATTCTCCTGGCCAGTGTGGTCGCACTCAGCGGCTGCGCCTCCGTCCACGAGGCCGTCAATGCCCCCAGCCTTTCGCCCATGGCCTATCCCGCCGCGCTGGTGCCGCAGCAGCAGGTCATCAACTATCCGCAGACCAGCAATACGCCCGCCTCCAGCAATTCGCTGTGGCGCGTCGGCGCGCGCACCTTCTTCAACGACCAGCGCGCCCGTGCCGTTGGCGACATCCTGACCGTTCAGGTCGATATCGACGACAGCGCCCAGACCAGCAATGCCACCGACCGCTCGCGCACCAACGACTTCACCGCCGCCACGCCCTCCTTCTTCGGGCTGGAATCCACGCTCGGCAAGATTCTGCCCGGCGCCTACGATTCCTCCAAGGCCATGGCCAATTCGAGCAGTTCCTCCTCGACCGGCTCCGGCACCATCAAGCGCTCTGAAAAGATTTCCGTCACCGTGGCCGCTATCGTTACCGGCGTGCTGCCGACAGGCAATTTGATCATCCAGGGCTCGCAGGAGGTGCGCACCAATCGCGAAGTTCGCGTACTGACGGTCGCCGGCATCGCACGCCCGGAAGATATTTCCTCGACCAATACCATCAAGCACACCCAGCTGGCCGAGGCGCGCATCTCCTATGGCGGCAAGGGCGATGTCACCAATATGCAATCCCCGCCGGCCGCGCAGGCTCTGATGGAGAAATACTCTCCTTTCTGATTTTCAGCTCAAACGCCGGACCAGCCCCCCATGACTTCGGCCGCTTGCCCTTGCCAAAATCCATTTTTGGATTTTGGAGGCGGCCCTTGACCTTATATTGAGACTTATCGGCTAAAAGTGGCGGTCAACGAATACCCGATCGCCATTTTCAGGTCCGATGTCCGCTTCCGCGTCACGCACTGCCGCCTCCCGTTCTGCCGACATCCGGCAAGAATTGCCGATGGCTGCCCAACCGGTGGACCGGCTGGCCAGGGCCATTCTTTACGTCGAAATCGGCCTGACCCTCTTCTGCCTGCTGCTGTTTTCCAACGCTCTGGTCGGCCCGCTGTTCGCGCCGCAGACCGCAGACGGCGTGGCGGAAAGCGAATCCGCTATCCTGCGTCTGATATGGCCGCCGGTTTATGCCGTGGTCCTGCTGCTGATCGGGGTTCGCGTCACCCGACTGATGCGCATATTGCCCGCCCTCTTCATGATCGGGCTTCTGGTCGGGCTGTGTTTCGCCTCCACCTACTGGTCGATCGCCCCGGATATCACCAGCCGCCGCACCCTCGCCGTGGGTATGACCTCGCTGTTCGGCCTTTACCTCGCCAGCCGGTACCGCGGCGAACAGCTCGTTCAGATCATCGCCCTGGCCTTCGCCGTGCTGGCAGCCGGCTCCTATTTCGTCTGTATCTGCGTGCCGCATCTCGGGATTCACGATGATATCAATGCCGGTGCCTGGAAAGGCCTGTGGTACGAAAAGAACCAGATGGCCGCCATGATGGTTCTGGGTTTCATTGCCACCTGCGCCTCCGCCTATATTTCGCCTGAGCGCCGTAAGGCTTGGATCGGACTGGCGGTGATGATCTTCCTGCTGGTCCTGCTGTCGCGCTCGAAAACCTCGCTACTGGCCTGCCTGGCCAGTGCCGGCGCCATTCCGGTCCTGATCGCCCTGCAGCGCGGCGGCATACTCAGTGTTATCTTCGTCTGGCTGGCCGCCACGGCCGCCATGATCAGCTGCGCGACGTTCTACATAGCGCCCGACGCCGTGTTCAAGATGCTCGGCAAGGACCCGACCCTGACCGGCCGCACCGAGATCTGGGCCTCATTGATGCGGCTTTCCGACAAGCATCCCTGGCTGGGCTATGGCTACAAGGCCTTCTGGACACCGACCTCGGTTCCGGCCTCAGTGGTGCGCGCCGAAACCCACTGGGAGGTGCCTTCGGCGCATAATGGCTGGCTCGACCTGCTGATACAGTTGGGCTGGATCGGCGTCGTGCTGTTCGGCACCGTCCTGGCCATCGGTTTCTTCTGTGCCCTCTTCCGCTTCGCCCGCGTCAAGGATGGCTTCTTCTCGGTGCTGATCCTGATGCTGTTCAGCTTCCTGATCATGTCGGAGAGCTTTATCCTGTCGCAGAACTCGCTGATCTGGGCGCTGTTCGTCTGCGCCCTGGCCCGACTGACCGCCAACGAGACCGAGACTTAAGCGTCGGTCCCCACCGCTTCGGATACCGAGCGGAAGCCGTCGGCCTTCAGGCGCGCCACCAGATCGCGGCGGATGGCATCGGCCAGGCGCGGCCCCTTATAAACCAAAGCCGAATAGAGCTGGACCAGCGAGGCGCCGGCCCTGATCTTGGCATAGGCCTGGGCGCCGCTCGATATACCGCCGGCGCCGATCAGGGTCAGCTTGCCATCGGAAGCCGCCCGCGCCGTCTTCAGCACTCGCGTCGACATCTCGAACAGGGGCGCCCCCGACATGCCGCCGGATTCCCCACTTTGCGCCGACACCAGCCCGTCACGTGACAGGGTGGTGTTGGAAACGATCAGGCCGTCGAGTTTATGATCGAGCGTCGAGGTCACCGTATCGGCAATTTCGGCCTCGGTGAGATCCGGCGCGATTTTGAGGAAGATAGGGCAATTGCTGCCGGAGACCTTCACCAGCGCCGCGCGGGTCTCCGCGATCTGGCCCAGCAGGTCATCGAGATAGGACTTGCCCTGCAGGGCGCGCAGGCCCGGCGTATTGGGCGAAGAAATATTGATGGTGAAATAGCTACCCTGCCCCCACAGGCGCTTCAGCCCGGTGAGATAGTCAGCCATCCGGTCGGTCGCGTCCTTGTTGGCGCCGATATTGAGCCCGATCACCGCATCCTTCTTGTGGGCGTTGATATGCTCCAGATGGCGCAGGAAGACATCCAGCCCCTTGTTATTGAAGCCCATGCGGTTGATCACCGCCTGGTCCTCGGTCAGGCGGAACAGACGTGGCTTCGGATTCCCGCCCTGTGGCAGGGGGGTGACCGTGCCGCATTCGGCAAAACCGAAACCGGCGCGCACCATGGCCAGAGGCACGTCGGCATTCTTGTCGAAACCCGCCGCCAGGCCGATACAGTTGGGGAAGCGCAAGGTGCCGCCATCATAGGGCACCTCGACCGCCAGTTCCGGCGTGCTGAGAGACGAAATGGGCCCCAGCCCGGCCTTGAGCAGCAGGATGGTCAGGGTGTGCGCGTCTTCAGGCGGCAGAATATGCAGGGCGCGTGTGGCTACCGAATACATCATTTCGCGAGATATATACCATCATAGATCGGCCGGCCGGCGGCATCGACATCGAAAACCGTGGCGGTGGCCGTCGGATAATTGCCGCGCACCTTGTCGGTGATGTCCGCCCCCGCCGCGCCTTCGAACAGATATTCGGCGACCAGATACTGCACACCAGGATTATGACCGACCACCAGCACGCACTGGCCGTCATTTTCATGCGCCTCGATGGCCCGGCGCAGCGCCTCGGAACCGGCGTTGTAAAAATCCTTCGAGACCAGGGCCGGAATATCGCCCAGCACCGCCTTCACCTCATTGAAGGTGCCCTGCGTGCGCGCCGCGCTGGAAACCAGGGCGAAATCGGGTTTCACGCCATAGGCCCTCAGGGCCTCGGCCACCGTGCGGGCCTCCTCGCGGCCGCGATCGGCCAGCACGCGATCGAAATCCTCACCGGACTCGGCGTCTTTTTCCGCCTTGGCATGGCGCATGATGATCAGTTGCTTCATGCTTCACCCTATGACGCAGAATCTCCCGCAGGGTCAAGCCTGCCTTAGGCCAGCTCTCGCGTCACCGGCGTCGGCGTGCGTGAGGTTGGCACGGGTTGCTGCGCGGGGGTCAGCACACCGCGCAGTTCCTGGAGGATCGATTTCTGCGCCCGCGCCGTATGGGCGATAAACGGCCGCCGTCCCGCCTCCATCAGGATCAGGCCGCCGGTGATCGGCCACATGCGCGGCAGGATCTTCTCCAGCGCGCCCGACCAGCGCAGCAGGGCATTGAAAGGCGGGGCATAGAGGGCATAGGACCAGGCAAGCGGCTCCAGCTCGGCCTCGCGCAGCACGCCTTCGAGCTGCATCCGGCTATAGGGCTGGCCATAGCCGAAGGGCGTCTTTTCGGCATGGGCCCAGAAGCCACCGCGCGCCGCCACGCCCAGGATCAGCCGGCCATTAGGCGCAAGCAAGCGGGAGGCTTCCAGCAACAGCCCCTGCGGCAGGGGCGCTTCCTCCAACACATGCATCATCAGAATGCGATCGAACAGGGCGGTGGGGAACGGCAGGGCCTCTTCCTCGACCAGAACCGTGCGCACGCGCATGTCGGCCGGCCAGATCTCCGCGCCCTGCGAGGCCGGCATGGCCGAGAGCACGCGCCGGGCTTCATTGAACTGGCCGAGATAGGGCGAACAATAGCCGATGCCGAGCACGTCCAGTCCGCGCACATCCGGCCATGCCTCGGTCAGCTTGCGGCCGATCAGGCGCTTTGCCACGGCACCTTCCGGCGACTGATAAAAGCGATTGAGGTCTTCGACCGGACGACGCAATGAGCTTTCCCTTACATACGACAAAACCTATATAGACCCAATCCGGCAAAATATCAGAGTGAAAAGCAAAATGAGTCTCAAGGTCGATACCTTCCCGGCGCTGAAGGACAATTACGGCTTCATTCTCCGCGACGAGGCCACAGGCAGGATCGCCATCATCGATGCCCCCGAACCGCGCGCCATCAGCGAGCGCCTGTCGGCTCTGGGACTGGACCGGCTCGACTATATCCTCAACACCCACTGGCACCCCGATCATGCCGGCGGCAACGCCCTGCTGAAAAAACGCTATGGCGCGGAGATCTTCGGTCCGCGGGAGGTGACGCGGATCGCGCCGCTCGATCATGTGCTGGCGCCCGGCGATGTGTTTCGTCTGGGCGAAACCGCTCTGGAGGTGATCGATCTGGGCGGCCATACACTCGGCCATATCGGCTATTACGACCGCGCCGGCGGACAGGCCTTTGTCGCCGATACGATCTTTCCGCTCGGCTGCGGCCGTCTGTTCGAGGGCACGCCGCAGCAGATGTGGGGGGCGCTGCAACGCATCACGACCCTGCCCGATGAGACAATCCTTTACAGCGCCCATGAATATACGCTGTCCAACCTGAAATTTGCCGAGAGTCTGGGGAGTGATGCCGCGCTTGAGGCACGGGCAAAGGTCATCCGGGAAAAGCGGGAACGCGGCGAAGCGACGGTGCCATCGACCGTGGCCGAGGAAAAGGCGACCAATCCGTTTCTGGTCTATCCGCTGCGGGAAACAGATTTTGCCGCGCAGGCCGCAAAGTTCGGTGAACTGCGGAAGGCGAAGGATCAGTTCTAGCGACGGGCCGTACTGCCGACCGGGGCCGAGGTCACGATCACATTGAGGATGCGGCGTGAGGACGGGCGGCCGGTCCAGTCACCGCGCGAGACATCGAGCTTGAGCACCAGCACCCCGTTTTGCAGGGTGGCGCTGGGCGGGCGGCCTTCGATGAACTGAACCCCCCGGATCGGTGCCATGATCTGGCGGCCACCGGTCTGCTGCGACGCCTGAACCATGGCTTCGGCCGTTACGCTGGCTGCATCGGCATAGAGGAAATCGGCACCCGGCGTCACATCCGGCGCATCGAAGCCGATGGTACGGCCGACCGCCAGGCTGACGCGGCGGCTGGCATGAACCAGGGACTGGAACAGCAGGCTGGGCGACAGACGGCCCGGCGTGAAGGCGTCGGCCTTGCCAGTGACGGCGGCGGGATCGCCCATCGGCCGGTCGTCACTGAACAGGATCATCCCGCCCCAGCGCGTCGATTTGAGTACGGATTCGCCGACATCGTTCTTGTAGACGACATCGCCCTTCGGCCCCTGGGTCGGGGTCAGCAGCCACACCTCATCGTCGCCATCGAAGCGCATGAGGCTGCGGTTGCCGGATTCATCGAGAATGAAACCCTGTCCATCTTCGGATTTGAAATGCGCAACCGGCGGGCGGGAGGGCGAGCGATTATCGTCCGCCTTCTTGCCGAACATGGCTTCCTTGAGCGATCGCGGTCCGTCGGCCAGCGCCGTTCCGGATTCCGCCAGGCAGAATACCAGGACAAGAGCAGCCAGGAAGCGCGCCAAAGGATGTGCCAAAGTCTTGTTCATTGCGCAGAGGTTTACGGAGCGACTTGGGCAGATTTAAGACGCGCAACCAATTTAAACCGCCGTAATCCGGACGCAAAAAAGCGCGGATGCCACCACCCGCGCTTCTTAATACTTTTGCATTTTCGCGACTTTGACTGCGCTATCAAGCCGATGGGGTGAGGCGAAAATAGTCAGCTTTTGAGACCCGCAGCGCAGCGTACTTTTGGGTACGTGAGCAACGGAAGCTCAAAAGATGACGATTTGCAAACCACCCCAGCGCGCCTGGAGCCAATCAAAGCATGTGTTGTCCGCCGTTGACGGCTATGGTCGCCCCCGTGATGAACGACGCCATGTCCGAGGCCAGGAAGGCACAGATTTCGGCGACTTCTTCCGGCGTGCCCAGGCGGCCGACGGGGATGCCAGCCACGATCTTGTCGAGCACGGCCGGGGCGATGGCCGAAACCATTTCAGTGCTGGTATAACCCGGCGCCACGCAGTTGACCGTAATGCCCTTGTTGGCCGATTCCATCGCCAGGGCCTTGGTGAAGCCGATCATGCCGGCCTTGGCGGCGGAATAGTTGGTCTGGCCCGCCTGCCCCTTCTGGCCATTGATCGAGGAGATGTTGATGATACGGCCATAACCGCGCTCACGCATGCCTTCGATGACCTGGCGCGTCATGTTGAAGACGCTGTCCATATTGGTGTGAATGACTTCCTGCCACTGTTCCAGCGACATCTTGTGGAAGAAGCCATCGCGCGTGATGCCGGCATTATTGACCAGCACATCGATAGGGCCCAAGGCCGCTTCGACCTCCTGAGCGCAGCGCTTGCAGTCGTAGAAGTTATCAACGCTGCCCTTGACGATGAAGACGCCCAGTTCTTCGGCAACCTTCTTGGCGTTTTCCTCATTGCCGGCATAACCGGCGGCGACTGTCAGGCCAGCATCTTTCAGGCGCTTAACAATGGCCTTGCCAATACCGCGCGTACCACCGGTGACCAGTGCAACTCTACTCATGGATATCCTCCCTCGAAAAACTTTTTAACGCTTAGATAGCTTCAACCGCCAAAGCCACGCCCATACCCCCACCAATGCAAAGAGTCGCTACGCCCTTCTTCGCACCGGAGCGCTGCATTTCGAACAGCAGGGTGGTCAGAATGCGGGCGCCGGACGCACCGATCGGGTGGCCGATGGCAATGGCGCCGCCATTGACGTTCACCTTCGATACATCCCAGCCCAGTTCGCGGTTGACGCTGATGGCCTGGGCGGCGAAGGCTTCGTTGGCCTCGATCAGATCGAGATCGCCAATCGACCAGTTGGCCTTTTTCAGCGCCTTCTGCACGGCCTGGATCGGGCCGGTGCCCATGATCGCCGGATCGACGCCAGAGATGCCCGAGGAGACGATGCGGGCCAGCGGCTTCAAGCCGCGCTTGTCCGCCTCGGCACGCGACATCAGCACCACGGCGGCCGCGCCGTCATTCAGGCCGGACGCGTTGGCGGCGGTGACTGTGCCGTCCTTGGAAAAGGCCGGACGCAGGCCGGAAATGCCATCGATGGTCACGCCATGGCGGATGAATTCGTCCTTGTCGAACACCACGTCGCCCTTGCGGCCCTTGATGGTGTAGGGCGCGATTTCGGCGTCAAACTTGCCGGCCTTCTGAGCGGCCTCGGCTTTATTCTGCGAGGCGACAGCGAATTCATCCTGCTCCTGGCGGCTGATGCCGAACTTGCTGGCGATGTTTTCGGCCGTGGTGCCCATGTGGTAGTTATTGAAGGCGTCCCACAGGCCATCCTTGATCATGGTATCGACCAGCGACAGGTCACCCATCTTCTGGCCGGCGCGGACATAGGCGGCATGGGTGGACATGGACATGCTTTCCTGGCCACCGGCCACGACAATGGCGCTTTCACCGAGCGCCACTTGCGCTGCACCCAGCGCGACCGCGCGCAGGCCGGAGCCGCAGATCTGGTTGATCGACCAGGCCGGGGAATCGTAAGGGATGCCGGCCTTGACCGAGGCCTGGCGGGCAGGGCCCTGGCCTTGCGCAGCCTGCAGGACCTGACCGAGAATGACTTCGTTGACGTCAGCAGGCGCCAGGCCGGCGCGTTCGACCGCCGCCTTGATGGCGTGGGCGCCGAGATCATGGGCCGGAATGGCCCCCAGCGTGCCGAGGAAGGAGCCTACCGGCGTACGGGCGGCAGAGACGATAACGACTTCATTGACGGACATTTCCGGTTTCCCTTGTAGGCGTCTTGAAAAGACTGGCTTAATCGCGACTTAAGGCACCCGATGGGTGAAATCAAGTTACGCGGTTATGTGCAGTCCTGAATACTGGTTTCACTTTATGACCGCATAGGTGCCCCAACGTGAACGCCGCGTCACGCCATAAAAGCGGCCGATATCGCAGCTTTCATTCAACTTTTTGTGCGCAGCATGGATTGCAAAAAGACTTGTGCGCGATTTGCGCAGGACACAATAATGAAAACCTTTTGAGACAAGGGATTCGCGGCATTTTAGCGCACCCTCTTTACGCAACGGCAAAAAAGGGCTTATGTTGTGGGTGCGAAAAGAACCCGGACATATAACCGGTACGCTCATCCCAGGCAGAGGACAGGAGACTACACGAAATGGCAGAAGCAAAGCCAAGGGCAAAACGCGGCGAAGGCGATCGCGTCGTTATCAAGAAATACGCCAACCGGCGTCTCTATAATACCGCCACCAGCTCGTATGTAACGCTGGACAACCTGTCCGACATGGTGCGCGAAGGCGTGGATTTCGTGGTGTTCGACGCCAAGACGGGCGATGACATTACCCGCGGCGTCCTGGCCCAGATCATCTTCGAAGAGGAAAGCCGCGGTCAGAACCTGCTGCCGATCCAGTTCCTCCGCCAGCTGATCAGCTTCTATGGTGACAGCATGCAGAACCTGCTGCCGACATATCTCGAAATGTCGCTCGATGGCTTCGCCAAACAGCAGGAGCGCTTCCGCTCGCAGTTCTCGCAGGCCTTCGGCGCGGCGCCGGGCATCGGTTTCTTCGATGAGCAGGTCTCGCAGAATCTGGCCATGTTCGATCGCGCCATGCGCATGTTCTCGCCCTTCTCCTTTGCAAGCACCGGTGCAAGCGGCGCCGCGGCTGCGACACCTTCACCGGAACCCGCCGCCGAGCCGGCCGGCAAGCCCGAGACCGACCAGGTCCGCGAACTGCGCGAGCAGATGGAAGCCATGAAGGCTCAGATCGACCGCCTGGCGCAAAAGGGATAAGGCAGACGGCGGTTATTTTTGCGAATAGCCGCCCTTTTTCTCTTTGTCTTAACGCAAACAGCTTAGATTTGGGCCATGAGCGGAAATTATCCTGACAACAAGCTGCCTGTGCCTGCCGGCCCCGTCATTGACAGGGGATCGGATGGAGCGCCCCGCCGTTCAGGCGCCGGGCGACGAAAGGCGGAGCCGGATGACGCCACCTATGCCGCACAGCTCCTGAGCGGCGGGGAAAAGCGCGGCCTGCGCGGCGGGCCGGAGACGCTGGAGCGGGCAAAATCGACCTATCTCAAGTCAGAATATTCCGGCCCGAATGACCGACGCCCCGCGCCGGGACGTGTGACTAAGACTGAAATCTAACAGAAAATTCGCGGCACACTTATTGCAGCCAGGAAGGGTCCTTCACTGTGGAGCCCTTCGTGCTGTCCTTTTCCAAAGCCCACAAAACCCGTCCGGCCTGGACGCGCTACGCCACGCGCGCCTTCGATATCTTCGCGGTAACCTTGATCTTTGCCGTATTTGGCTAAGTCGCTCTTTCAAGAGTAAATCCCGGTCTGTACGCGCACCGTTTTATATGAAAAGGCCCGTCGAAAATTCCGACGGGCCTTTTCATCATCAGTGACCGAAGTCGATATCTTTCCGTGCCGAAACCGCCGTAACGATAAAGCCTGCCAGCACATCCATCAGGGTCATGAAGGTCAGCAGAAAAAAGGCCGAGGTGGCGAAAGGCCGGAACAGCAGGAATTCGACGAGACAGACGATGAACAACACCATCGACAGCGAATGATTGACTATGGCCACCTTGTCGGACTTGGTCGACTTCAGCAGCTCGAAGAACAGGCAGATCAGGGCGCCGAACAGGATGACATCGCCGACGCTGACCGACCAGTGCGTATTGGGAGATGGCATGGGCAGGTTGAACAACACCTGGTTCACGGCATTGAAGGCCGCTTCCTCGGTGCCGCCCAGCGAAAACAGGGCCAGGATATTGTAGACGATGAACGGGATGACGAGTAGCGGAAACGCGGTAATCAAGCTGAACCCCCTTTGTTGATTATCAGCCGGCTGCCGGTCAAACATGCCGATGGCAGCTTCCTTGGCGATAAGATCACGATCGATAGCCATAGCAACTTCGCTCCTGAAACCGTCGCCTACACCTCGCTTTCGGTGACCTTGCCGGGCTGGCGTAAACGACTGTTTAACCACATTACACCGGGCAGGTCCGTCAAGGCTACAGCTAAACGTCCGATATTGGTATATTTGGACTGGCCTGTGGTGCGCAGACGATCTTCCACGGACTCAAATAAAATTTCAAAGCCTTCCCGCGTCACCAGGGATGGCAGATAGCGGTGCATCTGGTCGAAATAGGGCAGGCGCAGGAAGACCTCGCGCCGCAGGGCCTTCAGCCCGCAACCGGTATCGTCAGCCTTGTCATTCAGCATGGCCTTGCGGATGCGGTTGGCCCAGCGCGAGGCCACCTTTTTCGACGAGGTGTCCTGACGATTACGGCGCTGGCCGGCCACCATGCCGACCTCGGCCGGTGCGTCATGCAGAATGCGCGACATGCGGGCGGCATCGGCAGCCGGGTTCTGGCCGTCGCCATCGAGCGTCACCACCAGCGGCGCCCTGGCGGCGAAGATACCTGTGCGCATGGCGCCGCTCTTGCCGACATTGTTTTCATGGCGCAGCACGCGGAGGGACGGAATATCGGGTTGCGCCGCCACAATGCGCGCGAAGGTGTCGTCCGAGCTGCGGTCGTCGACAAAAACGATCTCGAAACCTTCCGGGCCGAAAACCTCCGAGAAGGCTGTCTCGATTTCCCTGGCGACTTGTACGGCCGCGCCTTCTTCATTATAGACGGGCACCACGGCGGAAACGATAAGAGACATGATCTGGCGGGCTCGCTGTATTGTGGGCAGAAGCCCAACTCAAAGGCCTCGCAAAGGCCCTAGTCAAAGGATTGAAACCCATTGGGTTTTATGCCTCATAGACCGTTTGCATTTCAGCGTAAATAGGGACCGCGATGGGTTCGATACCGGCCACCACACAAAGTTTGATCCAATCCCTGCTGCAGTTCGGGCGGACCCACTTCGCGCGACTGGTCTCGAAGGGCCGGCGCGGACCGCTGATCGCCGCTCTGCTGGCCATTGCTGTGGCCATCCCTTGCGCACTCATGATGCCGCCGCTCGACCGCGATGAGTCGCGCTTCATCCAGGCCTCCGCCCAGATGATCGAGACGCATGACTATATCAACATCAATGTCCAGGAGGTGCCGCGCTACAAAAAGCCGGTCGGTATCCACTGGCTGCAGGTCGCGGCGGTAAAACTCACCTCCAATGTCGCCAAGCGCGATGTCTTTGCCTTCCGCTGGCCGTCGATCCTCGGCGCCGCCCTGGCTGCCTTCGCCTGCGCCTGGGGGGCTTCCTACGCTTTCGGCACCCGTGTCGGCACCAAGGCCGGTATCCTCCTCGCTGTCACCTTTATGCTGTCGACCGAGGCCTTCATCGCCAAGACCGACGCCGTGCAATGCGGCTTCATCACCCTGATGATGGCCGCCCTGGCGCAGGTCTACCTGCGTACGCGTGACCTGGGAAAGGACGATCCGCGCCCGAAAATGCCGTGGGTCAAGCTGATCTTCTGGCTGGGCCTCGCCGGCAGCATCATGATCAAGTTCATCATCGGCCCCATGATCCTGGCCACAACCCTGCTGACCCTTTGGGCGCTGGACCGCCGTATCCGCTGGGCGCGTAATCTCGGCTGGGGTTGGGGGCTGATACTGGTCGCCCTCATCTGCGGCCCGTGGATCATGGCCATCACCGTCACCACCGATGGCCAGTTCTGGGTCGGTGCGGTCGGCAAGGATTTCGCCGACAAGCTGAAGGGCGGCTCGGAAGGCCATTTCATGTGGCCTGGCTATCACCTGGCCCTGCTGCCGATCACCCTATTCCCGGCGGCCTGGTTCCTGGGCGGCGCTCTGCAGACCGCCATTGTCCGTCGTCATGAAGCGGCCATCCGCTTCGCCATCGCCTGGTTCGTCCCGGCCTTCCTGATTTTCGAACTGTCGCCGACCAAGCTGCCACATTACACCCTGCCGACCTTCGCGGCCCTGGCCTGGCTATGCGCCCTGTCGCTCGACGTGCCGCTGAAGCTGTGGGCACGTATCTTCAACGCGGCCATCGGCATTATCGGCGGCCTGGTCCTGAGCATTCTCGCCATCGCCGGCTATGTGCTTTACGGTACTGGCCCTGCCCTTGTCTTCATGATTGCCGTCATCCTGTCGGCCGGGGTGCTGGGCGGTCTGGGCGGCTGGCTGATGTGGATCAATCGTCAGCGCACCGGTTTCGCCTTCATCCTGGCCGCCGGCATCCTCGCGCACCTCAGCTTTGTCAGCGAACTGGCGCAACTCAAGCCGTTGTGGATTTCCAAGCAACTCGAAGCCGCCCTGGTCTCAAACCACCTCGATCCGCGCCACGACCTGCGCACGCCAGGCCCCGTGGCTATCATCGGTTACTCAGAGCCGAGCTTCGTCTTCGCCATGGGCACCAAGACGCAACTGCTCAACGACGATGTGAAAGGCGCCGTCCAGGCCCTGCGCGAAGGACGGCCGCTGTTCGTGGAATCGCAGTTTGAAAAGGCTTTCCAGACGGAAGCGGCGACGCAGGGGCTGAAACCTCATGCCGTCACCCAGGTGAAAGGGCACAATTACAACGGCCATGACCAGGCGCTGACGCTTTACGATAATCCGCCGGCGGAATAGCCGCGGCGCCGGCATAATGCAGCCTATCCGGGCAGCCTATCCGGCCGGCAGTTCATCCTCGTCATCGCGCAGGCGATCGCGGAACATGGCGCGCATAACGGAGACACCGATGATCAGTGGGGCCAGCAGGCGGACATAGGCCATCCGCCAAAAGCCTTTGCCCCTGGCCCGCTTGTTGAAATAATAGATCAGGCCATTGCCCTTGTTGCGCTCGACGAACACCGGTTCGACGCGCGAGGTATGGCCCTCATGCACCACTTCGGCCTTGGGATGGAAAAGCACCGCACCGCCCATTTCGCGCGCACGCCAGCACAGATCGACATCTTCGACATGCAGGAAGAAATTGCTGTCAAAGCCTTTCAGGCGGCTGAAATCCTGACGCGACACCGCGAAACAGGCCCCTGAGATCGTTGGCACGGCGACCGGTGCTTCTGGCAGAGGCTGGTCTTCGTAATGGATTTCATACTTCTGCCAGGCCGGCACATATTTATGCAGATGCATAAGCGACACCAGGGTGGTGAAGGGCGTAACTTCCCCCCGCCGAGCGCCACGTTGTTCCGTCATGTCCGGATTGAGCAGCCGCGCCCCGACAATGCAGGGACCGTCGGGATTAAGCGCCTTCTGCGCATTGGCGGCCTTGACCAGCTTGCGGGCGCAATCGGGCTGCAGCAAGGCGTCAGGATTGAGGAAAACCAGCCAGGGCTGGGTGGCCAGATGAGCCCCCAGATTGGCACCCTTGGCAAAGCCGATATTGCCCTGTCCCTGGATCAGCAGGATATGATCATGTTCTTCCTTCAGCTCGTTCAAGCGCTCTTCCACGCGCTCCGAACTGCCGTTGTCGATAATGATGAACTGCTTGACGCACGGATCGTTCAACACCCGGCCGATGCTGTCGAACAGCACGCGGCCGGTGTGGAAAACGACCATGACCACCGTGATGCCGTCCTTGTCGTCGCAAGGCGCGATCTCGTTATGCTGCATGAAGTAGTGCGCTTCGCTGGTGGCCAGCTTGCGTTCCTTGAGCATCTCGATGATGGACGGCGGCAGGGCGGTCATCAGCTCTCCTTGAGATCAGGTGGCGTGGCGTCTTCAGCCAGCTTCTTGACGGCATCGGCGATGCTGAGAATGGTCTGGCCTTCGGAACCGAGGAAGCGCAGGGCCACCTCGCCGGTTTCGGCTTCCTTGCGGCCCACGACGGCAATCACCGGCACCTTGGCCATGGAGTGCTCGCGGACCTTGTAGTTGATCTTTTCGTTGCGCAGGTCGGCCTCGACACGCAGACCAGCCTTGCGCAGCGCCTCGACGACGCTTTCGGCATAGGGGTTGGCGTCCGAGGTGATCGGCGCGACCACGACCTGCACCGGGGCGAGCCACAGCGGGAAGCGGCCGGCATAGTTTTCGATCATGATGCCGATAAAGCGCTCGAACGAACCCAGGATGGCGCGGTGCAGCATGACCGGACGCTGGCGCGAGCCGTCTTCCGCGACATATTCGGCTTCCAGGCGTTCCGGCAGGACATAGTCGAGCTGAAGCGTGCCGCAGGTCCATTCACGGCCAATGGCGTCCTTGACGATGAAGTCGAGCTTGGGAGCATAGAAGGCGCCATCTCCCTCGGCAATCACCGGCTCAACACCGGCGGCGCGGGCGGCTTCGGCCAGCATACCTTCGGCCTTGTCCCAGAACTCATCCGAGCCGGCACGCGTTTCCGGGCGCGTGGCCAGGTTGATATAGGCGGTTTCCATGCCGAGATCGGCGTGGATCATCTTGGTCAGGCGAACGAATTTCTCCGTTTCCTCGACGATCTGGTCCTCGCGACAGAAGATGTGGGCGTCGTCCTGCGTGAAGCCGCGCACGCGCATCAGGCCATGCAGCGAACCGGACGGCTCGTAACGGTGGCACGCACCGAACTCGGCCATGCGCATCGGCAGCTCTTTATACGACCGCAGACCGACCTTGAAGATCTGGACGTGACCGGGGCAGTTCATCGGCTTGAGCGACAGGGTTTCCCCCTCAACCGTTTCGCAGACGAACATGTTCGGGCGATACTTTTCCCAGTGGCCCGACTTTTCCCAGAAGGTGCGATCGAGCACCTGAGGCGTCTTGACCTCGACATAGCCAGCCGTATCGAGGCGGCGGCGCATATAGGCCTCAAGCGTGCGCCACAGTTGCCAGCCTTTCGGGTGCCAGAAGACCATGCCGCGGCCTTCTTCCTGCATGTGGAAGAGGTCCATGGCGCGGCCGAGCTTGCGGTGATCGCGCTTCTCGGCTTCCTCAATACGGGTGATATAGGCTTCGAGATCGGCTTCCGTGGCCCAGGCCGTGCCGTAAATGCGCTGGAGCTGGGCATTGTTATGGTCACCGCGCCAATAGGCGCCGGCCAGCTTGGTCAGCTTGAAGGCCTTGCCGATGAATTTCGATGACGGCAGGTGCGGCCCGCGGCACAGATCCTTCCAGGCGTCGCCATGGCGATAGACAGTGATGGTTTCCGTGCCCGGCAGATCGCGGATGATCTCGGCCTTGTAAGCTTCGCCTATGCCTTCGAAATGCTTGATGGCGTCGTCGCGGTCCCAGACCTCGCGCACGATCTTCTCGTCGCGATCGACGATTTCCTTCATCTTGGCTTCGATCTTCGCGAAATCGTCTGTCGAGAACGGCTCATCGCGGGCGAAGTCGTAATAGAAGCCATCCTCGATCGAAGGCCCGATGGTGACCTGCGTGCCCGGAAACAGTTCCTGCACCGCCTCGGCCAGGATGTGGGCCGTGTCGTGGCGAATGACTTCGAGCGCCTCAGGGGCGTCACGCGTCAGAATTTCCAATGCCCCCCCCCGGTCAAGCGGTCGATCCAAGTCCAGCAAAGCTCCATCGAGTTTGATAAGGACTGCCTTCTTCGCCAGAGATTTTGACAGGCTCTCGGCAATGCTTCTGCCGGTTGTCCCCGCCTCAAAGCTACGAACGGCGCCATCGGGGAACGTCAAGTCTATCATCATCTCAGTCACTTTTAGCTGGCGACCTGTAGCCCTTACGGCGGGCTTCATCGCGCAATAATTTAAATAAGGATTCGATGCGATCTTGAAATATGCCACACCCAACCCGGTTCTGTGTGCCGTAAAAGACACGCAGACCTTACTCTTGTTTGACGCGCATCTTGGTCCGAAAAGTGCGTCACACTTTTCGGGATGCGCTCTATGTTTCCCTTCCCGGAACCGGATCGTAGCCAGTGCCTCCCCCCGGACGGCAGCGACAGATCCGCTTGATACCCAACCACGACCCTCTAAGGGGCCCATGTGTGATCAAAGCTTCGGCCATATATTCGGAGCAGGTTGGCCGGAACCGGCAGGCCTGCCCGATATAGGGCGACAATGTGAGCTTGTAAGCCCGCAACGCCGCACGCACGGAACGTTCATAAAGAGCGGTCATGCGTCACCGAATGAAGAAAAAGCCGAACGGCGTCAACCCCCCGCAGCCTTCCCCTCACCTGCCAGGTCATAGGAAAATATTTCGCAGCCTTTGGCAAGTCGGAAGCGCTTCCAGTATCGTTTTAGTTTATTTTAGTGACGAAATAGCCGCACTGGTTGCTTCAAAAGCCAGCAAGGTTGAGGCATGCCGGGCCGGAAAATCCTTGACCGAGGCCAGGATTTGCAGATCGGAGAAGCGGTCCGGGAAATCGGCCGGTTCGCCCTTGAGTAGATTGCGTAGCGCATCGCGGGCCGCCATCACTTCCCCGGCCGTGGCGCCGATCACATGCTGACTCAGGATCGCCGCGCTGGCCTGCCCCAAGGCACAGGCCTTCACCTGCTGGGCAAAATCGCTGACCACGTCATCCCGCATGTTCAGCTCGACATGGATGGTGCTGCCACACAGCTTCGCCACCTTGTCGGCCACGGCCTGCGGGTTCGCCAGGTGCCCTACATGCTGAAGCTGCGTGGTGCGGCGCAGGATTTCGCGGGAGTAAAGATCGTCGATCATGAGTACCACATGGTCGTGATGGCGGTGCGGCACAAGGCCTTACTTCTTCTTGCCCCAGAAATGGGTGCCGTGCCAGTTCGGGCGCGGCTTGTTCAGCGGGTCATCCTTCGGCACCGGCGGCACGAGGACCGAGGAGGCATGCGGATCGGCGGCATATTTCGCTTCCGCTCGTTCCTTCAGCGCCTCGCCGAAGGCTTCGAACCCCCGGCGGATCGGCTCGCGGTAAGCCTTGCCCTCGCGCACTGACAGAAAGCCGCTGAACAGGGCGCCTATGGAAAAGCTGCTGCCGTATTCGGACAGGGCGTCGAATTCGAAATAGCGGACCAGGCTGCCGGCATAGAAGGGCTTGGGCACAGAGATATGGATGTGCGACAGGGGCGACCAGTCGGCAATCGCGCCATCGGTTTCCCAGGTGCCCAGGCCCTCGAAATATTCCTCCAGATGGACGGGCGCACCGAAATGCAGGTCGCCGCGCGCCGCCTTGTGGATCGGGCTCCATTCCGGCCAGGCATTGATATCGGCGATCACCTCATAGACATCGTCAATAGGGGCGGCGATGCCGACGCGTTTTTCGATCTTAAGCGCCATTATGCCTTGCCTTTCAGTTTCCAGGTCGCGCCGGCCGGGCCATCCATGACCTCGACATCGAGCGCATTGAGCGCATCGCGGATGCGGTCCGATTCCGGCCAGTTCTTCGCGGCGCGGGCAGCCGCACGCTCAATCAGCAAGGTTTCGACCTGGGCCGTCAGGTCATCAGAAGCCCCTTGCTTGAACCAGGCTTCGGCATCGCCCTGCAGCAGCCCCATGACCGCGCCGGCGGCCAGCAGGTAAGACTTGGCCATCATGCGCCCGGCTTCCGAAGTCGCCGTTTCGAGGGCCTTTGCCAGCAAGGACAATTCCGCTAGCACCTGAGGGGTATTGAGATCGTCGCAAAGGGCGGCCATGACGCCTTCCGGCACCACGACCTCGCGCACCGCCACATCGGCAAACTTGCGCAAAGTGCCATAGAGGCCATCAAGGCGCGACCGCGTCTGGCTGATCAGTTCCGGCGTCCAGTCGAGCGGGGCGCGATAATGGGCCGACAGCAGGGCCAGGCGCAGCACCTCGCCCGGCGTGTCCTTGATCAGGTCATGGACCAGTTTCACGTTGCCGAGCGACTTCGACATCTTCTCCTTGCCGAAATCGAGGAAGCCGTTGTGCATCCAGTAGCGCGCGTAGGATTCCCCGTCATGACTGTGGCCATGCTGGGCGCAGACCCCTTGCGCGATCTCGTTTTCGTGGTGCGGGAAGATCAGGTCGTGGCCGCCGCCATGGATATCGATCGGCAGGCCGAGATTGGCCTCAATCATGGCCGAGCATTCAATATGCCAGCCCGGACGCCCGGCGCCCCAGGGCGCCGCCCATTCGGGCTCGTTTTCCTTTGAGGGCTTCCACAGCACGAAATCCTGCGGATTCTTCTTGTAGGGCGCCACTTCCACGCGCGCTCCGGCGATCATGTCGTCCAGCGAACGGTTGGAGAGCGCGCCATAGGCCTTGTAGCTTTCGACATCGAAGAGGACGTGCCCCTCAGCGGCATAGGCGTGGCCATTGTCCATGATGGCTTTAATCTGCTGGATGATGGCGTCCATATTGTGGGTGACGCGCGGCTCAAGCGTCGGACGCAGGGCGCCCAGGGTCGCCATGTCGGCATTATAGATGTCGGCATAATGGTTGGTGATGACCGAGATATCGACGCCCTGCTCGGCCGCCGCCTTGTTGATCTTGTCGTCCACATCGGTGATGTTGCGGGCGTAGATCACATGGCTTTCGCCGTAAAGCGTGCGCAGCAGCCGGAACAGCACGTCGAACACGACGACTGGGCGCGCATTGCCGATATGGGCGTAGGAATAGACGGTCGGTCCGCAGACATACATAGTCACGCGTTCGGGATTTTTCGGCGTAAACTCGACTTTTTCACGCTTGAGCGTGTCATGTATGTGCAGTGTCATCAGCGCTTTTTGCAGAATTTCAGTTGTAATCAAAGGGCTCTCTCCCATATAGACACCGGCGGACCTTTGCACCACGGAAAATCTTGCCCGAAATGATCCAATTTCGGCGCGGATGTAGTATAAGGGACTGCCTGCTGCGTGTTTCGGCCGCCGCCACTGCCTGATGACAGGATCTGGCGTGCGCCCTGACACAATGCCATGTGAGGGATGTCACGCGTCATTCCGGAACCGTCGTTCCGGCGCCACTCGGCCCTCTGGGAACTGTATTTATAATGGATAGCCTTGATCCTGTGTCGAACCTGACCTCCACTGAAAACAGCCTGCTCAACACCTCCAAGCCCAAGAGCGTCGTCACCTTCACCAACCGCCCGTCGCGCGAAGAAGCGATGAAGGCCGTCAAGACCCTGCTCGCCTGGGCCGGTGACGACCCCGAGCGCGAAGGCCTGATCGATACGCCGAAGCGGGTGGTCGATGCCTATGAGGAATGGTTCCAGGGCTATCAGGCCGATCCGGCCAAGGAACTGTCGCGCACCTTCGAGGACGTGCAGGGCTATGACGACATGGTCATGCTGCGCGAAATCGATGTCGAATCGCACTGCGAACACCATATGGCGCCCTTCCTCGGCAAGGCGTGGGTCGCCTATATGCCGACCTCCAAGGTCGTCGGCATCTCCAAGATCGCCCGCGTGGTCGAAATCTTTGCCAAGCGCCTGCAGACCCAGGAAACCATGACCAAGCAGGTGGCTGACGCCATCGAGGAATCGCTGGCCCCGCTCGGCGTGGCGGTTATGATCGATGCCGAACACCAGTGCATGAGCACACGCGGCGTTCACCACAAGAACGTCACCACGGTCACGACACGCTTCACCGGCGTCTTCAAGACCGATATCTCCCTGCAGGAGCGCTTCATGCGCCTTACTCAACGATAAATGGCGCAGCGATAAGACTGAATTCCGTATGTTTCCGATAGAGGCGGCACCGTTCCGGCGGGGCCGCTTTTTTATTATGCCAAACCCGGCTTTCATTTTTTTATATACCTTGCTTTACAAAGCATAATGTAAGGCATAAATTATGGTGACGCAATGGCAAACGCAGGAGGCAAACATGGCCATGAAACTGGGCGGCGGCAGCGGCCGCTACACGATCGCGCAAAACGCGGATATCAATGTCACGCCGTTCGTCGACGTCATGCTGGTGTTGCTGATCATCTTCATGGTGTCGATCCCCGCCGCCACCGTCTCGATCAAGCTCGACATGCCGCCGGCCGACGGCAAGGCCTCCAAATCGCATACCCCGGTCTTCATCTCGGTCATGGGGCCGGATGACATCTATATCGGTGCGCAGAAGACCAGCCGCGACCATCTGATCGGCGACGTGGCCGCCGCCCTGCGAATCGCCGATCCGGAAACTCCGCCCGCCGAACAGCGCGTCCTCGTGCGCGGCGACAAGGACATTGCCTATGCCGATTTCGTGCAGGTTATCAACGAGCTCCAGCAAAATGGCTACAAGAAGATCGGCCTGATCAACGAGGACATCGGATAACAACGTCCACATTCCGGCATAACGCCGGATGCCGAAAGGTTTCCGGAAAGTTTCCGGCCCTTTCTCCGTCAAAAGCCCCGCCGCGCATGAAATATTCTTAATATTGCTCCGCAATGGATGGCTTTCAGGCTTTACATTTAGCGAAGACTTGTCCTAAATCGCTTTCGACCGGCAAAGGACGGCGCAGCTCTGCGCGGTCTTCGAGCCGATGGCATAATTGTTCTTCCCTGCGGGCTGTGCGCCTGCGGTGGTTTAAAGGGAGTTAGACTATGGGCGCTAAGCTCGGCGGCGGCGGCGGTGGCCGGTATACCATCGCACAGAATTCGGACATCAACGTCACGCCGTTCGTCGACGTCATGCTCGTCCTTCTCATCATCTTCATGGTGTCCATCCCGGCCGCCACGGTGTCGATCAAGCTCGACCTGCCACCCGCCAAGGCCCCGCCTTCGAGCGAAAAGCGTCCGGACCCGGTCTTCATCTCCATCATGGGCCCCGATGACATCTATATCGGCCCACAAAAGACCAGCATGGATCGCCTGATCGGTGATGTCGCTGCCGCCCTGCGCGTCACCGACCCGAACACCCCGCTCAACGAACAGCGCGTCCTGATCCGTGGCGACAAGGACATCACCTACGGTGACTTCGTGAAGGTGATCAACGAGCTGCAGCAAAACGGCTACGTCAAGATCGCTCTGATCAACGAAGACATCGAGTAGGTTTCGCCCTCGACTGATTTCAGAACCTCCGCAGGGCAAGCCTTGCGGAGGTTTTTTATTAGGCGTGCCGGCTGTCCGGTGTTATGGCCCTGCGCATGACCGCTGCCGATACCCTGGATGATGACGACTTCCTGCCCGATGACGCGCCCGATGGCGACGGCGAGGCGCAAATACTGACGGCCGAGATAGATGCCACGGAACTGGGCGATCGTCTCGACCGCGTCCTGACCGGCCATTTCCCCGACCTGTCGCGCGCCCGCCTGCAGGCCCTGATCGCCGAAGGCCGACTGAGCCTGGATGGCCATGTCATCAGCGACGGCAAGCACAAGGCTCGCGCCGGCACCTATACCCTCAGCATCCCAGCACCGGTGGCCGCCAACCCGCAGCCGCAGGATATCCCGCTCGATATCCTCTATGAAGACGCCCATCTGATCGTGGTCAACAAGCCCGCCGGCATGGCCGCCCATCCGGCGCCCGGCACGCCGGACGGCACCCTGGTCAATGCCCTGCTGTTCCATTGCGGCGATACGCTCTCAGGCATCGGCGGCGTATTGCGCCCCGGCATCGTGCACCGGCTGGACAAGGATACCTCAGGTGTTCTGGTCGCCGCCAAGTCAGACGCAGCGCATCGCGGACTGAGTGATCTCTTCTCGCGCCACGATATCGACCGCGAATACAAGGCCCTCGTGCGCGGCGCCCCGCGCTACATGTCCGGCACGGTGACCACGCGCCTGGGCCGTTCGCACCATGACCGCAAGAAGATGGCCGTATTGCGCGGCGGCGGGCGCGAGGCCATCACCCACTACCGGCTGGAAGAGGTCTATGGCGATAACAAACCGCTGGCGGCCCTCCTGACCTGCCGGCTGGAAACCGGCCGCACCCACCAGATCAGGGTCCATATGGCGCACCTCGGCTGCCCCTGCCTGGGCGATCCGGTCTATGGTTCCGGCGCCCCGGCACGGGAAGTGCAGGAAATTCTCAAAGAACTGAATTTCACCCGCCAGGCGCTGCATGCCGGCCTGCTTGGCTTTGTACACCCGATCACCGGCGAGAAGCTGAAATTCAAGGCGCCCCTGCCCGAGGATATGCAGGCGCTGACCGACGCCCTGGCGGATATGTATGCTTGATTTTCCGGATGCCGCGCCTCCGGCAAGGGCAAGCGCCCGCCCGAGCTGTTGCGAGGAGCCCAGCGGCGTCTGAGCGGCAAAGAGGCAATAGAAAACCGCAACGCGGTTTCTATTGCACCGCACTCACCTAAGTGTGATCCTGTAACAGCGCCGAATATGGTACATCCCGACCATAAATTCGCATCAGGACGCCAGATTTTTTGCGATTCCGCAGTTTAAGGCTCTTTAATTCGCGGAATGGCTTCCTAAATTTAAGTGCAGTTGTCGGGCATGGGGGTGGATACCCTGTGCGCCAGTCTGTGCTTCCCCCTCACTGACAAGGCGCTGGTCCTCATGCCCGATAACTCTTCCTATTCTGATCTTTCGTCAGATCCCCGGCCAGAAAGCGATAAACAGATGAGCAATTCCCTTGCCCTGACGTCCTCCTCGAACCTCTCGACGCGCGAAGGCACCCTGCCGGCCCTGACGCCGGACGGCGGCCTGAACCGGTATCTGTCTGAAATCCGCAAGTTCCCGATGCTGGCCAAGGACGAGGAATTCATGCTGGCCAAGCGCTGGCAGGAACACCAGGATCCCAAGGCCGCCCATCGCCTCGTCACCTCGCACCTGCGCCTCGTCGCCAAAATCGCCATGGGTTATCGCGGTTATGGCCTGCCGGTCGGTGAAGTCATTTCCGAAGGTAATGTCGGCCTGATGCAGGCGGTCAAGAAGTTCGACCCCGATCGCGGCTTCCGCCTGGCCACCTATGCCATGTGGTGGATTAAGGCCTCGATCCAGGAATATGTCCTGCGCTCGTGGTCGCTGGTCAAGATGGGCACCACCGCCGCCCAGAAGAAGCTGTTCTTCAACCTGCGCAAGGTGAAGTCGGAAATCTCCGCCCTGGAAGATGGCGACCTGCGCCAGGATCAGGTAGAGCAGATCGCCACCAAGCTCGGTGTGCCCGAAGCTGATGTCATCAGCATGAACCGCCGCATGTCCTCGGCCGATTCGTCGCTGAACGCGCCGCTGCGCGCTTCGGAAGGCGAGTCGGAATGGCAGGACTGGCTGGTGGATGACACGCAGCAATCCCAGGAAACCGTTCTGGCCGATAACGAAGAATACGGCCAGCGCATGGACCTGCTCCAGACCGCCATGGGCGAGTTGAACGACCGTGAAAAGGAAATCCTGACGGAACGCCGCCTGAAGGACAGCCCGACCACCCTGGAAGAGCTGGCCGAGCGCTTTGGCGTGTCGCGCGAACGCGTCCGCCAAATCGAGGTCCGTGCCTTCGAGAAGCTGCAAAAGGCTATGGTCGCGGCTTCGCAAGCAGCGACGCCGGTTTCAGTCTAAGCTATTCAATTAGCTGATTTAAAGAACGCGGCCCGAGCGATCAGGCCGCGTTTTCTTTTTTAGCCGCATCGTCGATACGGAACATCTTGGCCAGAGATGCCACGGGTTCCTTGAGCATCTGACCGGACATGTTGCCGGACTTGTAGGCCGCGAAGATTTCACTCACAGCCGCCTTGAACTTGGGATCGGTGATCGCCTTGCACGCCGGCACCAGCACTTCCAGCTGAGCCGTGATGGCACGCTTGGCCTGCTTGCGGTCGGTTTCGAACTGATCGGCGGCGGCGCGCAGGATGCGCACGCTCTGCTCCAGCTTCTTCATGCCATCCGACATGTTTTCCGGCGGCCGAGATGCCGCCCCGCCGAGGCCGGAATTGAAGCGCCGGCGATCGGGGCCGACATACATCACCGCCTCGATCCACGGGCGCGACTTGGAAACCACGTGATCGAGCCGCTTGAGCAGATCACCCGAGGCGAACGGCTTCTTCATGATTTCGTCGCTGCCGCAGTCACGCGCCGCCTTCAGCGTATCGGGCTCTTCGTTGGCGGCCATCATGATCACGGGAATCTTGCGGCACTTGAGATCCGACCGGCGCAGGCCGCTGACAAAATTCGCCCCTTCGACCTGGGCGCCCTTTAGATCGCAGAAGATGATCTGGGGGTCGAAATCCTCGCAGATCATCATGGCGCGGCGGTCATCGGTCTCGACCTGAACCCGCTCGGCGCCCAGCACTCGCAGCATATCCATTAGGATGCGCGCATAGGCCGGATTGCTCTCAATGACCATCACCCGTTTAAGGTGCGGCTTGAGTTTGGCCTCCAGCTTGGGGTCGAGCGAAAACAAGAACGGATTCTCCGCAAATGATTTATTGCAGAGAGCTTACACGTCATTCGTAAAAATAGATTTTATTCCGCGCTGCAAAATTACGGCACGTTCGCAAAAGAAATGTATGCGAATACCTAGTCCTGGAACGGGTCCCGCATCAGAATCGTATCTTCGCGTTCAGGTGAGGTCGACAGCAGGGCCACCGGCGCGCCGATCAGTTCCTCGATGCGGCGGACATATTTCACAGCATTGCCCGGCAGGTCCTTCCACGAACGCGCGCCTTGCGTGCTTTCGCTCCAGCCTTCCATCTCCTCATAGACCGGCTCGATGCCCTGCTGGTCCTTGAAGCTGGCCGGCAGATAATCGAGCACCTTGTCACCGACCTTGTAGCCAACACAGACCTTGATGGTCTCGATGCCATCAAGGATGTCGAGCTTGGTCAGGGCGATGCCGTCGATGCCGTTGATGGCGATCGACTGGCGCGCCAGCACGGCATCCAGCCAGCCAACGCGGCGGGCGCGGCCGGTAACGGTACCGAACTCATGGCCGCGCGTAGCGATGCCCTGGCCGATCTCGTCGAACAACTCGGTCGGGAACGGGCCGGAACCGACGCGGGTGGTATAGGCCTTCAGAATGCCCAGCACGTAGCCCACGCTCTTCGGTCCCATGCCGGAACCTGCTGCGGCCTGGCCGGCGACCGTGTTGGACGAGGTGACGAACGGATAGGTGCCGTGATCGATATCGAGCAGGGCGCCCTGCGCGCCTTCGAACAGGATGCGCTTGCCCTCGCTCTTGGCCTTGTCCAGCACATACCAGACCGGCTTGATGAAGGGCAGCAGGCGCGGCGCCACGGCCTTCAGCTTTTCAGTGAGCGCGGCCACATCGACCGGATCGAGGCCCAGGCCGGCGCGCAGTGCGTTGTGGTGGGCCAGCAGGCGTTCGATCTTGGCGTCCAGCGCATCGAGATCGGCCAGGTCGGCGACGCGGATGGCGCGGCGGCCGACCTTGTCCTCATAGGCCGGACCGATGCCGCGGCCAGTGGTGCCGATCTTGCCGGCACCGGCGGCGGCTTCGCGGGCGATATCGAGTTCCGAGTGAATCGGCAGGATCAGGCAGGCATTGTCGGCGATGACCAGCAGGTCCGGCGTGATGCTGAGGCCCAGGGCCTCGACGCGGGCGATTTCATCGAACAGCGCCCACGGATCGATGACCACGCCATTGCCGACGATGGACAGCTTGCCCTGAACGACGCCGGAGGGCAACAGCGACAGCTTGTAGACCTTGCCATCGACCACGAGCGTGTGGCCCGCATTATGCCCGCCCTGAAAGCGCACGACGACATCGGCGCGATTGGACAGCCAGTCAACAAGCTTGCCCTTGCCTTCGTCGCCCCACTGAGCGCCAATTACGGTTACGTTTGCCAAGATGATTGCTCCGGTCACAGAATATTGCCGCGCGGGTCTGAGCCAAGCGCGTATTAGCCGGTGGCACCCTATAGAGGATGAATCAGGGCTTGTAACCCTCTAATTTTGCCTGATCGCTAATGCCGGCTTAAGTATGGAAGAAGATCACGGAAAGACACTGAAACAGGATAAAAAATCTATCCTGCTGGAAGGGCTTTCATTTGCGCGTGCCGATATAAACGCGTCAGGAAGGCGCTTCACGTAAAAGATATCACACAAAGAATTCGGTGTAGTTCCGCCTTCTTCAGTGCCTTTCCGTGATCTCCTTGCAGGAGGCTAGGCCGCTGCCAATACGCTTTGCAATGCCTCGGCATAGGCCCATTCCAGCCACGGCAGCAGCGAATCGATATCGTCCGCCTCGACCGTGCAGCCGCACCAGATGCGCAGGCCCGGTGGCGCGGCGCGATAGCCATTGATATCGAAGGCCACGCCCTCGATCTCCAGCAGAGAGGCCATCTTGGCCGCCAGTTTCGCCTGCACCTCGGCCGGTTGCGACTGCACCAGCGGATCGACGAACTTCAGGCACACCGAGGTCGTGGAGCGCGTATCCGTCGCTTCGGCAACGAAGTCTATCCATGAGGTGGCCTCGACCCATTCGCGCAGAACCGAGAAATTGTGATTGCAGCGATTGATCAGGCCTTCCAGCCCGCCTTCCAGCGAGGCCCAGCGCAGGGCATCGAGATAGTCTTCGATCACCAGGAAGGAATAGGTGTTGATGGCGTCCCCACCGATAACCTTCATATCGGCGGCACCTTTGGCCTTCAGGCGCAGCACCTTGGGGATCGGACGGCCCGATTCCCAGCTGTTCAGGCGTTCGATGGCCTTGGGCGACAGCACCAGCACGCCGAAACCGGCCTCGCCGCCCAGCGCCTTCTGGAAGGAGAAGGTGGCGACATCGAGCTTTTGCCAGGGCAGCTCCATGCAGAAGGCCGCTGACGTGGCGTCGCACAGGACCAGCCCCTCGTGACCATCAAGGAAATCCGAATTGGGCACGCGCACGCCGGAGGTGGTACCGTTCCATGGGAAAACCAGATCGGCTTGCGGATCGATCCTCGACAGGTCCGGCAACTGACCATAGGGCGCCGAAAGCACCTCGCAATCGAGCTTCAGATGGCTGACCGCGTCATCGGCCCACAGCTGGCCAAAGCTTTCAAAGGCCAGAAGCTGCACCTTGCGCTGGCCCAGCAGGTTCCACATGGCCGCCTCGAAGGCGCCGGTGTCAGAGGCCGGCATGACCAGCACCTGATAGTCCGTCGGGATCTGCAGGATCGAACGCGTCAGGTCGATCGCCTGGTTGAGGCGCCCGACCGTCACCTTGGAGCGGTTCGAGCGGCCCACCGGCGCGCTGGTCAGGGCCTGCACGCTCCAGCCCGGGCGCTTGGAGGTCGGACCCGAGGAAAACCAGGGGCGTTCCGGTGCGCGTGCGGGTTTGTTGGCGGAAAACGAAGACATGCGGAGCCCCTCGGATGCGGCGAATTTCCCCCGCTCTTTGCGCTTTCGGCCTTGCCAGGGCAAGCCTTTTTTCATCACCGGCGGTTACTGGCGGCTGATAATGCGCGCGACCGAACAAAATCGCATTTTTTTCTCGCCCGTTTTAACATCGTCGACACGTCGAAAATTATCCATTTGATTTAAAATGATATTTTTCGAAGCCATGAACCGAAGATGAACCGCGCCGTTCAGGTCGGGCTCAGGGGGCGCGTGTTTATATAGGCCCATCGCTGCCAAACAGCGAAAACACAACAAGGAGAAAGACGATGAAAAAGACCCTGATTATCCTGGCCGCTTCCGCCGCCGCCCTGACCAGCCTGTCGGCCCCTGCCATTGCCAGCGCCCGTCCGGCGCATGTCGTCGCCGTTGTCGATCATCGCGGCCCCGGCCATGCCTCGGCACAACTGAACAGCCGCATTGCCACGCTCGATGCCCGCATCGACCAGGGCCGCCGCACCGGCCAGCTCAGCCCGCGCGAAGGCCGCCGCCTCAACAAGGAACTGAACCTGATCTCTTCGCAGAAGCGCAGCTTCGAACGCTCCGGTCGCGGCCTCAGCGCCCAGGAAGTCAGCCTGATCGATAACCGCCTCGATCGCCTGCAAGGCCAGATCCACTTCGAAAAGCACGATTTCAACAATCGTCGCGGCTAAACGCTGAATTCCGTCTCATCCCTCAAGGCGCAGGACTCCGGTTCTGCGCCTTTTGGCTGCCTGAGCATAAGTTATTGTGAAAATTAATTATTTTTCATCCTGAATGTCATTGATCAATCTCAGATGCATATATCATCAGCGACACAATCCTGCCCTCGGCACCCCTTACAAAACCAGGCTTTAAGCCAGCCCAACCATAAATCGGGCCAAAATCAGGCCATTACATGAATACCGTCTGAAACGCATTGTTCAGCAAGGCCTCAGCTTCACGGGCCTAGATTGGAGTCATCGCTGAACAACCAGCGAGGCACTCAACCAAAGGAACACGACAATGAAAACCGCCTCCACAGCTAAAGCCCTGATCGCCATGATTGTCATGAGCGCGGGCCTGACCACCATGAGCCTGCCTGCCCAGGCTGCCCCGCAAGGTCACGCCCCTGCCGGCGCCGTCCAGCAGCCCTATGGTGTCGAAGCCGGCCGCAAGATCGATTCGCGCATTCAGGACATTCGGGAACGTATCGCCGAAGGCAAGGGTTCCGCCCGCATCAGCCGCGCCGAAGGCAAGCGTCTGACGACTTCGCTGAACGCCATCGTTTCGCTGAAGCGTCAGTACGAAAAGTCCGGCCACGGCCTGAGCCAGCCGGAGATCAACACCCTGAACGCCAAGCTCGACACCCTGTCCGGCAAGGTTCGCGTTCAGTCGCACGATAATAACAGACGCTAAGCGTTCAGAGGCCGCGCAGGCGCACGCAAACATGCGCGACGGGCAGTCACCTTGCCAAAACGCCTTGCGCTTTGGCGCTTATAGCAGCCAGTTATGCCGCAGCGGTCCGTGGCCTTCCCCCAGACCGGGGGCGCTCAGGATCGCCCCGCCGACATAATCGCGCGCCAGCCCGACCGTTTCTTCAAGCGGTCGGGCTTCGCGCGTCAGGGCCGCGCAGGCGGAGGCCAGCGTACAGCCGGTGCCGTGCGTATGGCGGGTATCGATGCGCTCGGAGGTAAAGCGGTGTTCGCCCTGGCGCGTGATCAGCAGGTCGACGACATCGGGCGTATCGATATGCCCGCCCTTGATCAGGACATTTTTCGCGCCCATGGCCAGCAGGGCCTCACCAGCCTTGCGCATGTCGTCCTCGGTCTCGACCTTGAGACCGGTCAGCGCCGCTGCTTCCGGCGCATTGGGCGTCAGCAGATCGGCCAGGGGCAGCATCAGGGCCTTCATGGCATCGACCGCATGATGATTCATCAGGGCATGCCCGCCCTTGGCCACCATCACCGGATCGATAACCGTAAAGACCCGGGCGCCTTCGATCACCAGCGACACCGCCTCCATGACGGCAATATCGGCCAGCATGCCGGTCTTGATGGCATCGGCGCCGATATCATCGAGGCAGGCCTGGGCCTGGGCGGTAATGATATCCGGCGGCACGGCCATGACATCGGAAACGCCAAGCGTATTCTGTACCGTCAGTGCGGTGATCGCGGTCATGGCATACCCGCCCAGGCAGGTCACCGTCTTGATATCGGCCTGAATGCCGGCGCCACCCGAAGAATCGGAACCGGCAATGATAAGAACACGCTGCATGGACTTTCCTTGACCGCCGAATAGGCTCATAGAGGAGATGAACTTCCGGCCGATTCTTCAGCCGGTAAGGGCGCCACATTTAGGACGATTGGCCGCCGCCGCTAAATACGGCGAACCAAGTGGTGCTTGAACTCTCAAATAGGAGGGGTGGATGCCCCTGACAACCTCGTTTTACAAAAGCGCCCTGCCGCGCGGCACTTATCGCCATTACAAGAACAAGCTTTACCGCGTCTTCGGCACCGTCACCCATTCGGAAACCGAGGAAGATCTGGTGCTTTATGCGCCTATCGGCCAGACCGCCGGTGAGGCGCGCCTGTGGGTGCGGCCGCTGTCCATGTTCACCGAAACGGTCATGACCGAAAAAGGCTCCGTGCCGCGCTTTGCCTTTGTCGAGGCCTTCCCCGATGCGGAAGAGGTCCAGTGACCCGTAAGGCAGGCGATTCTGATAAATGGACGGAACTGGACCCGGAGGCCTTTGCCGACAGGCGCCATCCCATCTTGCGTGCCATGCGGGGGACCCTGATCCTGGTGCGCCTCAACCAGATCGACGCCAATGACGAGATGATCAGTTTTGAAATCCTGGCTGGACGGCTGGTGCGCGCCAATCGTTCCGAAGGCTTCGTGCTGTCGCTGGTCGGCAAGAAATCCGGGCAGGAACTCTGCCTGCCGCTGGTGCCTGCCGCCTTCAATATGCTTGGTCCTGGCCGTTACCAGCTCAGCTGCGGCTCGGTGATCGAAGACCCGGCCTTCCTGGGCGCTTTCGATATTCACCGGCCATGATCGACAAGATGCTCCACGATCCGTTCTTGCTGATCTGCGGCGGGCTGTTTATCGCCATCGCCGGTCTGATGCTGGTGCAGAAGCTGCGCAATCGTTCCTAGAGCACTTTCCGAAAAGTGCGTCAAAGCAAAGAATTAGAGCGCCGATCTGATACAACCAGATCGGAAAACGCTCTAATGATCATCGTGGCGGATGCCGTCCCACGGCTCTCGCCTGACCACATATTGCAGCGGCCAGACATTCTCACGCGTGCGGCCGCAGCGCGGGCAGTTCGTCTCGTGCGGCTCGAACACCCCGTAGAAGAAGTTGCCGCGGTCGGCGCCCTTGGTATCGACGTGCTTGCCGCAACGCGGGCACAGGAAGAAGAACTGAGAGATAGCAATGCCGAGAAAGGCGAAGGAGAAGGCCAGCGGCGCGGTATCGCCCAGCGCACCGATCAGGCAGATCGGCAGCAGGATCAGATAGATGATGGCGCGCGTGCGATAGCTCACAGTTTGAGCACTTTCCGAAAAGTGTCACGCACTTTTCGGACTAAAAAGTGCGTCAGAGATGTCCTTGGAGCGCGCTCCATACCCGCAAGGCCTGCCTCATGGCAAGCACATCATGGACCCGCACCATTTTAGCGCCGCTCGCAATGGCGTGCAAATGCACCGCCAGGGTGCCGCCGATACGCTCGCCTGCGCCGGAAGGCAGGCCCCCTTCCCGCTCCTCCAGCGCGGCGATAAAGCGCTTGCGCGAGGCCGCCATCAGCAACGGAAAGCCATGCGACGCCAGCCGGTCGGTCGCGCGGATCAGGGCCAGGTTATGGTCGAGCGTCTTGCCGAAACCGATGCCGGGATCGAGCCAGATGCGCTCGCGCGCCACACCGGCCAGGACGGCGGATACAGCCCGTTGCAGCAGATATGACTCCACTTCAGCCACCACATCGTCATACCGCGGCGCTGACTGCATGGTGCGCGGTTCGCCCTGCATGTGCATCAGGATCACATCGCCGCCCAAATCCGCTGCCACGTCCAGGCTTTCCGGCGTATGCGAGAGGGCCGTGACATCGTTCCAGATAGTCGCACCGGCCTCAAAGGCAGCACGCGCGACATTCGGCTTCAGGGTATCGATGCTGATGGCGCCCGGCCACTCGGCGGCGATGGCGGCAATGACGGGCACCACGCGGGCGATCTCCGCTCCGGCGCTGACCGACTCCGCGCCCGGCCGGGTCGATTCCCCACCGATATCGAGCACATCGGCCCCTTCGGCGATCAGCCGCCGGGCCTGGGCCAGGGCATCATAGGCGCCGCCATCGGAAAAGCTGTCGGGCGTCACATTGACGATGCCCATGATCAGCGGGGCTTTGGCGGTAGTACGGTCGAGAAGCATCATACCTGCCCCCTATGCCGGCTTGCCGATCCGCTTGATTTCCCAATGTAGATCGATGCCCAGCTTGGTCATAACGTCAGCGCGGACGGCCTCGCCCAGGCCTTCCAGTTCGGCCGCTGTGGCGTCGCCGGTATTGATCATGAAATTGGAATGCAGTTCCGAGAACTTGGCCGCACCAAACAACTTACCGCGCCAGCCCGCCTCATCGACGCATTGCCAGGCCGACTTGCCCTCGGGGTTTTTGAACGTCGAGCCGCCGGTCTTTTCACGGATCGGCTGGGTCTGCTCGCGGCGGGCGGTGATGGCTTCCATGCGCTCGGTAACCGCCGCCGCATCGTCCGGCGTGCCCTGGAACAGAGCACCAGTATAGATCACGCCTTCCGGTTCCGAATGGCGATAGCGGAAACCCATATCGGCATTCGAAATGGTAATGCGTTCACCAGCACGGGTAATGGCATAGGCCTCGACCAGCACATCCTTGGTTTCAGCGCCATAACAGCCGGCATTCATGGTCAGGGCCCCGCCAATGGTGCCCGGCACGCCGCGATAGAATTCCAGACCGGCAATGCCATTTTGCGCCGCCACCTTGGCGACGTTGGCATCCAGCGCCGCCGCCCCGGCTTCGATGCGATTATCGCCACGCGGGGTGACATCGGCGAAGTTGCGGCCCAGACGGATGACCACGCCATCGATGCCGCCATCGCGCACCAGCAGGTTTGAGCCAACGCCAATGGTCAGGACCGGAATGCCGGGATCGAGGTTCTTGAGGAACTCACAGAGATCAGCCGGGTCTTCAGGCAGAAAAACGACATCGGCCGGTCCGCCGACACGAAACCAGGTAAAAGGCGCCAAGGCGGCACGGGTCATCATCTTGCCGCGTACCGGCGGCAGGTCGGCGATCCAGGCGTGGGAATCGTGGGTCATGTTATTTTGTCCACAAACGGAGCTATTATCAGAGTTTTGGCGTGACGGTTTGCTTCATTGTCACCCCACTCCGCCTTCAATTGACGCATAAGGTTTTCTTGCAAAAGAAACCACTGACGCCGCGAGTCCTGCCCTTCAATTCGATGTTCACTCTCAAATCTGATAGCCATTGCTCGGGTAATATCCGAAAAAATGCGTTCTAGGACTGCATCCAAGCTACGTGTTTCTATGAGGATTTCAGTATTATCCCGCTCTCGGTACATGTACCTAAAGACTTGATGGTCAGCCTCAACCCACAGGCAGTCATACTGATTATTATCGAAAGCTAAAGGTATCAGGCTTTCAGGCGCATCAATTTCATACGCCCTTAGAGCTAATTCCTGAAGCAATGCAGTTAGTGGCATTAACAGTCCTTCAGCGCCTCAAGCTGCCCCGGCAGCGCATAGGCCCACTGGGTGATATCGCCAGCGCCGAGCAGGACGACGATATCGCCCGGTTTTGCTTCCGCCGCTACGAGACCCGCCAGATGCGCCGGCGCATCGAGCGCCACGGCATTGCGATGGCCGAAACGGTGCAGGCCTTCGACCAGATGCGCCTTGTCGACGCCCTCGATCGGCTGTTCGCCCGCCGAATAGACATCGGCCACAATCACCATATCGGCGTCATGGAAGCACGAGGAAAACTCGTTCATCAGGTCGCGCAGGCGGGTATAGCGGTGCGGCTGGACCACGGCGATGACGCGTCCCGTGGTCACCTGACGCGCGGCCTTGAGCACCGCGGCGATCTCGACCGGATGGTGGCCGTAATCGTCGATCACGCGGATGCCGTCGACCACGCCGGTGGTCGTGAAGCGGCGCTTGACCCCGCCGAAACCGGCCAGGCCCTTGCGGATGGCGTCCTCACCGATGCCCAGTTCGCGGGCAATGGCGATGGCCGCGGTGGCATTGGAGACATTGTGATTGCCGGTCATCGGCAGTTTCAGTCCGGCCCAGGTAAAGGGCTCAATACCCAAAGGCGAGAAGACGACATCGAAGGTCGCGCCTTCCGGGCCAAATTCGATATTGGCGCAGCGCACCTCGGCCTGCGGGCTGACGCCATAAGGGATCAGGCGGCGGTTATCGATGCGCGCGGCCAGGGCCTGCACTTCGGGATGGTCGATGCAGACGGCGGCGAAACCGTAGAAGGGAATGTTCTCGATGAAGTCGCAGAAGCCCTTTTTCACCGCGTCGAAATCGCCCCAGTGATCGAGGTGCTCGGCGTCGATATTGGTGACGATGGCCAGGGTCGATTTCAGGCGCAGGAAAGAGCCATCGGATTCATCGGCCTCGACCACGATCCAGTCACCGTCGCCGACCTTGGCATTGGTGCCGTAGTTATTGATGATGCCGCCATTGACCACGGTCGGGTCGAGCCCGCCAGCATCGAGCAGGGCCGCCACCATGGAGGTGGTCGTCGTCTTGCCATGCGTGCCGCCGACCGCGATGGAGAACTGCAGGCGCATCAGTTCGGCCAGCATCTCGGCGCGGCGCACCAGCGGGATGCGGCGGCGGCGCGCCTCGATCATTTCCGGGTTGTCCTGCTTCACCGCGGTCGAATAGACCAGCGCGCAGACCCCTTCCGAGACGTGCGCCGCCTCGTGGCCGATGAAGATCTCCGCCCCCAGCTTCTGCAGGCGTTCGGTATTGGCCGAGGCCTTGGCATCCGAGCCCTGCACCTTGTAGCCGATCTTGATCATGATTTCGGCGATGCCGCTCATGCCGATGCCGCCGATGCCGACAAAATGAACGGGGCCGAGATCGAAGGGTGTCGGGCGGCGGGATTGCAGAGTCATGATCGTTCGCAGTCAGAAATAGAAGTGGGATTCGGCTTTAGACCATCGCAGTCAGGCTGTCACGAAGCTTTATCCGCCTTCGGCTTGAGCATGCCTTTGAACGGCTTCTCTCCCTTTTCCTTCGTCACATCCTCGCCGGTGTAGAGCCGGCGTAACAGGGTGTAGATGATCACCGTCAGCGGCATGGCGAACAACACGCCCATCGCCCCCAGCAGGCCGGCAAAGCCGATGACGGCAAACAGGGTCACGATCACCGGGATCGAGGCGATGCTGCGCTGGACCATCGGCGTGATGAAATTGCTCTCCATCTGCGAGACGCCGACATAAATAATCAGCGCCCAGACCAGTTTCTGCCAGCCCAGCACTGCCGCCAGCAGCAGCCCCGGCGCGGCCGAGATCACTGGCCCCACGATCGGCACAAACTGCGCCAGACCGGACACCATGCCCAGGGCCAGGGCCGAAGGCACGCCGAGGGCGGTCAGGCCGATGCCGGTCAGTGTGCCGACCAGCACCATTGAGATGAACTGGCCGACAAACCACAGGCGCAGGGCGTGGCCGGCCACATTCATGGCATCACGCACCTTTTCCTTGTGTTCGTCGGCAAAGAGGAAGACCACGCCGTCACGGTATTTGCCGGGATTGATGGCCAATATGATGCCGGCAATGGTGGCCACCAGCAGATTGGCCAGGGCACCAAAAATATTGCCGGCGATGCTTGGCAACTTGGAAGCCACGCCCCCGGCCTGCTGCCCCAGGCTTTGCATCTGCTTCTGCACTTCGTCGTTCAGTCCCAGCACCTGCAGGCGATTCTGCAGGGCTGCCCAGGCCATCGGCAGCTGTTCGGTCAGATTATGCGTCTGTTGCACCAGTTCGTAGCCGAACAGTGTGAAAGTCACCGAAATAAAAGCGAGTACCAGAACCAGCACGCTCAGCACGGCAAAGGTATCGTTGAGCGGGGTGTATTTGATCAGAGGCTCGGCAAGCGCCCGCAGCACGGTGGCAATGACGATGGCGCCGAAGATCAGCAGCCACAGGCCCAGTAGTTTGAAAACCAACAGGGCCGCCGCCACGGCGAGGATGACAAACAGCACCCGTTGCATGAAGCCGATATCGAGTGCTTTGGCGATCATCGTCTATCCCTTGATTCGTTTAACCGTGCGTTCGACAAGGTCGGCCAGCAATTTGGCGGCATCGGGGCGCGCCACCGATTTCGCCGCGCTGGCGCGCATGGGCAGGAGCGCCGCCCCTTCGATCAAGGCGCGGATCTCGCTGCACAGTTTTTCCGCCGTTACGTCGTCCTCGCGAATGACCACGGCGGCCTTGGCGGCTTTCAGCACCTCGGCATTGTAGGTCTGGTGGTCGTCAGCGGCGATCTTGAGCGGGATGAGGATTGAAGGCTTGCCGGCAACGGCCAGCTCGCAGACCGTCGAGGCCCCAGCCCGGCCAATGACGATATGGGCGCGGCCCAGGCGATCGGCCATATCGGAAAAGAACGGCGCCACCTCGGCCTCGATCTCGGCGTCCTTGTAAATCTTCGCCGCCATTTCCAGCTGGTCGGCGCGGGTCTGCTGTTCGACATGCAGGTTCATGCGCAAGCTGACTGGCAGAAGGGCCAGGGCTTGCGGCACGGTTTCGGACAGGATTTTCGCGCCCTGAGACCCGCCGGTCACCAGGATGCGGATTGTCGGATTGATCAGCGGATAGGGTTCGTCATAAAGCGCGCGAATATCCGGCCGTACCGGATTGCCGACCACCTGCACCCGACCTTCCATCTCGGCCGGCGCCATGCGCAGCACCGGGAAGGCGCAGGCCACGGCATCGACCCGCGTGACCAGTTGCCGGTTGGAGCGGCCGAGCACCGAATTCTGTTCGTGAATAAGGGTGATGTCCTTGCGGCCCAGCGCCGCCATCAGGGCCGGATAGGAGGGATAGCCGCCGAAACCGATCACCGCCCAGGGTTTCAGACGTTTGAAAGCCTTGCGCGCCTGCATGATCCCGAGGCCGATCTTGATGGCCGCGCTGGCCATGCCGATGGGATCGCTTGTCTTGAAGGTTGCCGCCTCAAGCGACAGACGTTCGATGGCCGGGAAATTTTCCGCATAGGCGGCACCGCGCTTGTCAGACGCCAGGACTACATCCCAGCCGCGCGCGATCAGTTCGCGCGCCAAGGCCTCCGCCGGAAACATATGGCCGCCCGTGCCGCCAGCGGCAACGACGGCAAGGGGTTTTTCGGAAAAGGACGACGCTTTGCGTCTCGGTTTGGCTGTTTTAGCGGGGGCCATTTCATGTCCGGCTTAGGCGTACTCAAATTCGCACATATCACGTTAACGGTATTCACGCAAAAAGCTAAATGGTTTCTACCATTTGGCTACCATTTCGTTGGGTCGTCCTGTGGAATTTCTTCCTGCCGGCGCCGGGTCAGCGCCAGGATGAAGCCGAGCGTCAGCCCCATGGCCAGCATGGAAGAGCCGCCGTAGGAGATGAACGGCAGGGTCATGCCCTTGGGCGGAATCAGGCCCAGATTGACCGACACATTGATCAGCACCTGCATGCCCAGCATGATGTAGAGCCCCGAAGTGGCGATCTGGCGGAAGGGATCCTGCATGGCCATGGCCTTGATCAATCCGCGAATGATAATGAAGGCGAAGATACCGATGATGATGAGGATCAGCCACAGGCCGTATTCCTCCGCCACCACCGAATAGATGAAGTCGGTATGCAGATCGGGAATATGGCGCTTCATGGTGCCTTCATTGAGCCCCACGCCCCACAGGCCGCCATTGGCGATGGCCGCCTTCGCCTTGGCCACCTGGAAGCCGGAATCGGCGTCCGGCGCGATGAAGCCCATGATGCGGGTGCGGAAGTGCGGCTGTATGAAGAACAGCCCGACCAGACCGGCCGATGCCACGCCTAGCATGCCGAGAATCCAGCGAAAAGGTACGCCGGAGATGAAGAAACAGGCCCCGAATGCGATGGTGATCAGGATGGACTGGCCGACATCGGGCTGGATCAGCAGCAGCATGATGGCCAGGGCATAGAGACAGAAGGCGACGGTCACGCCAGGCACGCCCTTGCCTTTCTGCCCTTCACAGAACATCCAGGCGATCAGCACAATCAGGGCGGGCTTGAGGAATTCCGATGGCTGCAACGCAATCGGCCCCAGTTCCAGCCAGCGCCGGCCGCCCTTGGCCGAGTGGCCGATCAGCGGCAGGAGCCCCATGATCGATATCGCCCCGGCATAGACCAGAACGCTGACCCGCTTGATCCCTTTCAGGGAAAGCATTGAGATGGCGGTCATGCCCGCCGCCGTCATCAGCGCGAAGACGAAATGGCGCTTGGTATAGTAGAAGGTGTCATAATGGCTGACGTGCGGCGCCGCCACCGGCGACGACGAAAACGAAAAGAAAAAGCCCAGAACGAGCAGAATCAGCGCCAGGGTCAGGGTGACGCGATCGAGCGTCCACCACCAGATGGCGGTGGGAGAACGATCAGTGCGCGTAAAAGGATGGGCGTAAGCGTGGGCCATAGACGAACCTTGGCGGTCAGGATGACGGGATACCAGTCTATCAGGATTCACCAAATCGTGGTTAAGATCATCTTAAGTCAGGCCGCTATTCGTAAGAGAATCTTAAGTGCCTGCACAAGACGTACAATGACGCCTACTCGCCTGAGACTTCATTGCCGAGCCCGCCGGGTATATTCTCTGTCGCCTTTTGCCCACCGCGTGACGACAGCCAGATTATAAATACCAGTCCGGCCAGGGAAGCGCCAGCGCCGGCCAGAGCCACAGCCGGATACCCCAGACCGCCCGCGATCACGCCACCGCCGATGGCCGCACCGATCGCATTACCAAGATTGAAGGCACCGATATTGACCGAGGAAACCAGGTTCGGCGCGGCCTCTGCCGCCGTCATGACACGCACCTGAAGCGGAGGCACCAGGGCGAAGCTGGCCACGCCCCACAGGAAGACAAGCATGGCAGTCGGCGCCGCAAACGGCATCACGAAGGCAAAAGCGACCAGGATCGCGGTCAAGGCCGCCAGGGTGACCATAAGCGTGCGATCGACAGACCTGTCGGCAAAGCGCCCGCCCAGCCAGTTACCGACTGTCAGGCCCAGCCCATAGGTCACCAGCATGGCCGTGATGAAACCGAGCGAGGCATGCGTCTGCGATTTCAGAATGGGAACGATATAGGTAAAGACAGTGAACATTGCCGTGGATCCCAGAACCGTCAGAGCCAGTGCCCCCAGAACGCGCGGCTGGACAAGCACGCGAATCTCGGCAAGGGCACGGCCACCCGCCGGTGCTGGCAGGACCGGCAAGGTCAGGCGCAACGCGGTCATGGTCAGCACGCCCAGGCCGGCAATGCCCCAGAAGGAGGCCCGCCAGCCCAGATGATCGCCGGCCCAGGTGGCCAGGGGCACCCCGACCACATTGGCGATGGTCAGGCCCATGAACATAGCGGCAACTGCCCCCGCCTTGCGTTCCGGCGGCACAAGGCTCGCGGCGACAATCGATCCGACTCCGAAAAAGGCGCCATGGTTCAGCGAGGTGATGACCCGGGCGATCAACAGCATGCCGTAGCTATTTGAGACGGCAGCCAGCAGGTTACCGACGGTAAAGATAGCGGCCAGCAAGATCAGCAAGGTGCGACGTGGCACCCGTCCGGTGGTCAGTGTCATCAGTGGCGCCCCGATCATGACCCCCAGCGCATAGGCACTGATGAGTAGTCCCGCCGAGGGAATCGACACGCCCAGATCCGAGGCAACCAGAGGCAGGAGACCCATCGGAGCAAATTCCGTCACGCCGATACCAAAGGCGCCAACGGCCAGGGCGAGCAGAGCGGGATTGAGTTTCATGGAAATATCCATTCTTGCAATTACGATTTCCGTGCATAAATGGGTGACGAAAATAGGCGACACTAGTGGCTATTTAAACGAAGGATCTTTGCATTGGACGCAAAAGCGATGGAGGGCACCGATCGCGCGCGAGCGCTGGAAACCTTCGTGGCCGTCGTGGAAGGCGGCAGTTTCTCCGCGGCCGGACGCCGCCTCAACCTGACGCCTTCGGCGGTCAGCCGCCTCATCGACCGGATCGAAGCGCGCCTTGGCGTGCGACTTCTGTTGCGGTCAACGCGCGCTCTGATTCTGACGGCGGAAGGCCGCGCCTACCTGCAGGCGGCCCGACGCATACTGGCCGATCTCGATGATGTCGAGCAGCAGATCGCCGATCAGGGCCATCCCCAGGGACGCCTGAGGATCAGTGCTGCCCTGTCTCATGGCCGGCTGTGCGTGGTGCCGCTGCTGGGTGAGTTCGCGCAACTTTATCCGCACATCCTTGTCGATATGGCGCTCAGCGATGCCATCGTGGATGTGTCCGGCGGTCAGGCCGATGTGGCCATCCGGTTCGGCCCCCTCGCCGACAGCAGCCTTACCGCGCGAAAGCTCGGGGAGACCGGCCGGGTCATTGTGGCTTCTCCCGATTATCTGGCCCGCAGGGGAATACCTCAGGCACCGGAAGACCTGCATCATCACAATTGCCTCAATTTCAACTTTCGTCGTGCCGAGCCGGTCTGGCCGTTCCGGCGCGAGGGACATGACTTCGCCCTGTCCGTAAAGGGCAGCATAGAGGCGAACAATGGCGAAACCCTGGGTCAGCTGGCCGCGCAGGGCGTCGGCATCACCCGTGTCGGGCGTTTCAGCGTCGGCCCGGAGTTACAGTCGGGCGCACTTGTGCCTATCCTGGAGGCCTTCAATCCGGGAGATGTCGAGCAAATCCATGCCGTTTTTGTCGGCGGCACCAATGTGCCGGCGCGAGTACGGGTGTTCGTCGACTTCCTCGTGGAAAAATTACGCTAAACCTTCTCGCCGGTCACGCCCAGCTTGATCTCGCTGACGGCATCGCGGAAGGCATCGCCGCGTGCCTCGAAGTCGGTGAACTGGTCGAAGGAGGCACAGGCCGGCGAGAACAGCACCACCTCCTCCTTGCCGGTCTTTTCCGCCTCGGCATAGGCCTGGGCCACGGCGGTAAACAGCAGGCGCGACTGGGTGCAGGGCGCGGCCTTGCCAATGGTGACCTCGAACAGTTCCGCCGCCTCGCCGATCAGGTAGGCGTGCTTAACGCGGCCGAACAGGTCGCGCAGATCGTCGATGCCGCCCGTCTTGGCCACCCCGCCGGCGATCCAGTAGAATTTATCGAAGGACGACATGGCCTGACGCGCCGCATCGGCATTGGTCGCCTTGGAATCGTTGATAAAGCGCACATGACCGATACGGCCGATTTCCTGCATGCGGTGGGCAAGGCCCGGGAAGGTGCGCATGCCGGCGACGATCTCGTCCATTTCAAGGCCCAACGCCTTGCAGGCCGAATAGGCGGCCGCCGCGTTCTGCCAGTTGTGACGGCCGGTCAGGGTACGCACAGCCTTGAGATCGATCACCTGGCGGGCGCGCATCGAGGTGCCGTCATAGAGCACGCCATTCAGCGCATAGACGCCCTGACCCAGGGTTCGGCGGGCCGAGATCGAGATCAGCTTCACCGGTGAACTGACGCGCATCTCGCTGATCAGGGCGGCTGTGTAGTCGTCATCGGCGCCGATTACCGCCGTCTGACTGGAGCCCTGTGCCATGAAGATGCGCTTCTTGGCCTTGATATAGCCGGCCATGCCGCCGTGGCGATCGAGATGATCGGGCGTGATGTTCATCAGCACCGCCACATCCGGCGCGAAACTTAAGGTCAGGTCGAGTTGGTAGGACGAGGTTTCGATAACGTAGATGGCACCTGCGTGCATTTCCGGCAGGTCCAGGATGCCGATGCCGATATTGCCGCCGACATGGACATCGCGGCCGGCGCTTTTCAGGATATGGCCGATCAGGGCCGTGGTCGTGGATTTGCCGTTGGTGCCGGTGATCGCCACGGTGCGCGGGCGCTTGTGTGCCGGCAGGCAGGCCAGGGTGCGGGCGAACAGCTCGATATCGCCCAGCACCGGCACATGAGCGGCATGGGCCAGCTCGACCGTCCAGTGCGGCACCGGGTGCGTCAGCGGTACGCCCGGAGAGAGAACGAGCGCGGCGAATTCCGACCAGTCGGCAGTCTTGAGGTTCTCGACCGTGAAGCCTGCCTTCGTGGCGGGCAGCAGGTTCGACGGCTTGTCATCCCACAGGATCGGCTCAGCGCCGCCGGCCTTCAGGGCGCGCGCCGCCGAAAGCCCGGACCGGCCCAGTCCGAAGATGGCGACCCTTTTGCCTTCAAAGCCTTTGACCGGGATCATAGCAGATACTTTCTAGCGTAGTTTCAGTGTGGCCAGACCGACCATGGCCAGCATGGCCGCCACGATCCAGAAACGGATCACGACGGTCGATTCCGCCCAGCCGAGCTTCTCGAAATGGTGATGGATCGGGGCCATCAGGAAAACGCGTTTCTTGGTCAGCTTGAAATAGCCGACCTGGATCATGACCGACAGGGCTTCCATGACGAACAGGCCGCCGATGATGGCCAGCACGATCTCGTGCTTCAGCGCCACGGCCACGGCGCCGAGACCGCCGCCCAGAGCCAGCGAACCGGTATCGCCCATGAAGATCTTGGCCGGCGGGGCGTTATACCACAGAAAGCCCATGCCGCCCCCGATAATCGCGGCCAGCAGCACGGCCACTTCACCGGCGCCGGGCACGAAATGGATGATCAGATAGTTGGCGAACTTGGCATTGCCGACGAGATAGGCGATCAGGGTGAAAGCGCCCGCGGCAATCATTACCGGCACAATGGCCAGGCCATCGAGACCATCGGTCAGGTTGACGGCGTTCGAGGCGCCGACGATCACTACAGCACCGAAGATGATGTAGAAATAACCGAGATTGAAGATGAAGTTCTTGAAGACCGGCACCACAAGGGAGGTGCTGAGGTGCGGCGCATCGGCCGGCTGCGGCGAGTAATACATCAGCACCAGAACGGCCACCACGGCGATGAATATCTGGGCAATCAGCTTCTGGATCGAGGTCAGGCCCGCCGAGGTCTGCTTGGTCACCTTGGCATAGTCGTCGATAAAGCCGAGCAGACCGTAAGCCATGGTGACGCCGAAGACGACCCAGGCGGCGGCCGAATGCGGATCGACCCACAGGACGGTGGCGACGGCGATGCCCGCCAGTATCATCAGCCCGCCCATGGTGGGCGTGCCTTTCTTGGTCAGGAGGTGGGTCGAGGGACCATCCTCGCGGATGGGCTGGCCCTTGCCCTGCCTGGCGCGCATCCAGCGGATAAAGCGCGAGCCCATGGCGACGGCGACGATCATGGCCGTGATCATGGCCAGAAAGATGCGCACCGTCTGATATTTCATCAGATTGATCAGGGGCCAGTGCTGGTGCAGACTGGTGACGTGCTCGTACAGCAGGTAAAACATAAAGTGTGTCCTAGGCGAGAGCCAGAAGGGTCTTGGCGATCAGTCCGGCTTTCGAACCGTTCGAGCCCTTTACCATAACCACATCCCCCCCTTGCAAGCCCTCAATCAGGGCCGGGGCCAGATCAGTGGCGGTTTCGGCGTAGGCGCCGCGCAAAGCTTGCGGCAGGGCGTCCCACAGATGCTTCATCAGGGGGCCTGCCAGATAGGCCTTGTCGATGCCTTCCGCCTCGATCACCGGCGCCAGTCCGGCATGCAGCGCCGCCTCATCCGGCCCCAGTTCGAGCATGTCGGTCAGCACGACAATTTTTCGTGAGTCGGCGGATCTGGCGCGCGCGCCCAGCGAGGTCAGGGTGGCGGTCATGGAGACCGGATTGGCGTTATAGCTCTCGTCGATCAGGGTGATCTCGCCGCCCTTGAAGGCCTTGCGCGTCACCTTGCCCCGGCCGTCGAGCGCGGCAAAGCTTTCCAGCGCCAGAAGCGAGGTATCGAGATCGACATCGAGCGCTTCCAGCATCAGCAGGGTGGCAAGGGCATTGACCGCCTGATGCTTGCCGGTATGGGCCAGGCTGAAGAGGATGTCGCGGCCATGGAAGCGTGCCGCCACCGAAGCCCTGTCCCCATTGACGCGATGCTCGATCAGTTGCGCATCGACGCCGTTATGCTCACCGAACGCCGCGATCAGCGCCCCGGCGCCCCGCGCCTGCTGGCTGAGGAAATCGAACCATTGATTATCGGCATTGAGAATGGCCAGTCCGCCGGGCAGCAGGCCATCGAAGATTTCCGCTTTAGCGCGGGCGACGCCGGCATCGCCATCGGGGAAGTTCTCGGTATGGGCCCCGCCGACCGTGGTGATGATCACCGCATGGGGCGCGACGAATTCCGACAGGGGGGTGATTTCATCGGCGTGGTTCATGCCGATCTCAAAAACGGCGCGCTCGGTATCCGCCGGCATCCGGGCAAGCGTGAGCGGCACGCCGATATGATTGTTGAAGCTCTTGATCGCGGAATGTGCCCGCCCCGCCTGGCTCAGCCCCTGCATCACCATCTGGGTCACGCTGGTCTTGCCGACGCTGCCGGTCACCGCGCCGCGCTTGGCCTTCACGGCGCGATCACGGGCAAAGACAGCCATGTCTTCCAGCGCCTTTTGCACGTCCGGCACCAGCAGGCAGGGCCCGCCCTCGATCGGCCGGCGGGTTATGGCAATGGCCGCGCCGGATTGAAAGGCCTGTGGCACGAAATCATGACCATCGCGCACGCCCTTCAGCGCCAGAAAGACATCGCCGGGCTGGAGCGCACGGCTGTCGAAATTGACGCCGGTGGCGGCGCGTACGCTCCCCTCGCCCGCGCCGGTCAGTGTGCCGCCGGTGGCCCTGGCCAGTTCGTCGAAAGTCCAAAGGGGAGTGTCGGCCATATGTCACACGCGCAGCAAAAGGAAAACGCCATTGAACCCGACTCAGGGATTTAGGCAAGCGCGAGTGTGTTAATCTGCAGGCAGATTTATTGGCAAATGGAACGCATTCCGATGTTAGTAAACCGGGCAATTCATCCAGCGATAGGCCCGCGCCCAACCGATGCCCATGGACCGGACAATGACAAAACCCCTGGAGTCCGGCGGCCCATCCGTCACTTGCGTGCACCTGTTCATATAAATGCCAGACGGATCGAACGAATCCAGCCGACGCGCCGACAGGCTGTTATCCTTGTTCAGCATCACCTCGGCCACGTCATAGCTGACATAGCCGCCGGGATAGAGATGATCGTCCGGACGAGCGCGATCGTTCAGGACCACAACCACAGCATTGGTGCGCCGGATACGGCGCAGGTAATCGCCCGCCGCATCGAAGCACTCGGCGGCCTGATCCCCCTGGGCTTTACCTTGCGCATCCTTGCCGCGCGGACGCCCCTTGCGCCAATCGCCACGACCTTCTCTGGCGCAATCGACAATGAAATAGTCATCGCCATAGGCTTCCCAGATTTCGGCCGGCACCGGCGCCGGTGGCGCGCCACAGCGGTTCAATGCCTTTTCGGTGATGTAGAGCCCATCCGGACGCCCCGTCACCCACCAGCCAATATCCTCGACCGGCGTGCAACCATCCACGGCCGTCATATAGGACTTGTCGACCCAGCGGCTGTCGACCTTGTATTTGTTGCTGCCCTTGCGCTTGAGCACCCACTGATCGGTTTCGGCCTTGGTTAGCACATCCCCCGCCCGGACATCATGGCGAGCGGCGACAAGATCGAGCTCCTTCTCGTCCGGATTGGCCTGCATCCAGGTGATGGCCGGCTGCGCGCACCAGGTCGTCTTGACGCTATACTGCGGCTCGCACGCACCCGGCGTCGCCAGATAGCGCATGGCCCCTTCAACGCGCTGGGTCTCGGTCACGTGCCACAGGCCATTGTTCCCCGGCGTCAGGGGCGGGCCTTCCGGCGTATAGGGGCCGGTCGGCTGACGCGGTCCGCCGCCACAAACCACCGTCTGGTGCTCGACCGCCACATCGCCCGTCTTGCGGTGTTCGATAGCGTAACCCACCGGTTCGCTGGCCAGAGAGAAACAATCGCGCGGCACGGCGACGCCGGAAGTCTCAAACGCCAGTGCCTCGGCGTGAATCCCTTCCGCCACCGGAAACAGATCATAGAGCCGGAAATCACGGCCATAGACGCCGGACACCCAGTCGCCCATTCCGGGTTTAAGCACGGTCAGCACGCGGGTCGGCCCCAGGCTGGCCGGTTTAAGCGTCACCTTGTCGAAACAGGGCCCATCCGCCAGGGGCTGGAACTTCGCCGGACAACCGGTGCGCGGCGCAGCGATGGCGATCTCATCGCCCAGCACTTCGTGAATGGAACCGAACTGGGCCTCCCGAACCAGCCGGGAGGGCTGGGGCTGGGCCTGCGCTATCAACGGAACGACGACGCCCATGAACGCCAGACCGACCAGCCATTTGCCCAATGCCATTATCCCTGCCCCTGAAATGCCCGCAGACAGATAACGTCATATCCGCCAGAGGATCAAGCCGCAGATAACAATGTTTTCAAATATTCAGGCTCTCTCAGGCGTTCAGGGCTTCGCGCACCACGCTGGCGTCATCGAACGGCAGGACGGTGCCCGCCACGATCTGGCCCTGCTCATGCCCCTTGCCGGCCACCACCAGCACATCGCCGGTCTTCAGGCCCGCCACCGCCTCGAAGATCGCCTGACGGCGATCGCCGATCTCGACAGCGCCCTTCGCCATACCCGCCAGAACCTCGACGCGGATCGCCGCCGGGTCTTCCGAGCGCGGATTGTCATCGGTAACGATGGCGCGGTCGGCCAGTTTCTGGGCAATACCGCCCATCAGCGGACGCTTGCCGCGGTCGCGGTCGCCGCCGCAGCCGAAGACGCAGACCAGCTTGCCCTTGGTATGCGGGCGCAGGGCATGCAGCACGGTTTCGAGGCCATCGGGCGTGTGGGCGTAATCGACATAAACCTCGGCGCCATTGCCTTTGGAGCCGACACGTTCCAGCCGGCCACGCGCGCCTTTCAGCTTCGACAGGGCGTCGATCACCGCACCGGGCTCCTCGCCCGTCGCGATGGCCAGGCCGGCAGCCACCAGTGCATTGGAGGCCTGGAACAGGCCGGCCAGGGGCAGCTTGGTTTCGTACTTCTTGCCGTGATATTCGAGATAGAGGATCTGGCCATCGACCGTCAGGTCACGGCCGGACATCCACAGGTGGCGCGAACGCTCGCCGACGCTCATCACGTTCAGGCCGGACATGATCGACAGGGCGGCGAAGGCATTATAGGCGTCGGAATCGGCATTCAGCACCGCCGTCTTGCCGCGCGGCAGGAGCTGGTCGAACAGGCGCAGCTTGGCCGTCCGGTAGGCATCCATGGTGGCGTGGTAATCGAGATGGTCCTGGGTCAGGTTGGTGAAACCCGCCGCCGTAAGCGACACCCCATCGAGACGGCGCTGGTCGATGCCGTGCGAAGAGGCTTCCAGCGCCAGATGCGTGATGCCATCCAGCGCCAGATCGGCCAGGTGTCTGGCCATATCGGCGGCATCGGGCGTGGTCAGGCCAGGACCGGTAATGGCGTTTTCCGTGCCGTCCGGGTTTTGCGTCACGACGCCCAGCGTCCCCATGCTGGCCGACTTGTGGCCGAGGCTGGCGAAAATCTGCCGGCAAAAGGTGGCAACGCTGGTCTTGCCATTGGTGCCGGTAACGGCGATGCATGTCTTCGGCTGGGCGCCATAGAAGGCCTTGGCGGCCAGGGCATAGGCACGACGCACGTCAGACACATTGACGATGACAGAGCCTTCGGCAGCGGTGCCTTCGGGGGCCAGGATGGCGGCGGCGCCCTGCTTGATGGCCTGCGGAATGAATTGACGACCATCGACCGCGCTGCCCGGCAGGGCGCAGAACAGCACGCCCTCGCCCACCTTGCGGCTGTCGGCGGTGACGCCGGTCACGACCGGGTCCTGGTCGAGATCGCGCCGCAGAATGTCCGAAAGCCGCCGGTCACTGATAGTCTGGGCAGTCATCAGTGGTCTCCGGTTACATCTTCGGCGGCAACGGGCGCCTTGTCCCATCCCGGTCCGGTAAACTTGTCTTCCTTGCGCGCCACGCCGAGGAAGGGCGCGATGCGTTCGATCACGTGACCCGCCACAGGCGCCGCCACCGGGCCGCCCATGCGTGAGCCACCGCTTTCAGGCGCACCTTGCGGCGAGTCGAAGGTAACCAGCACACTATATCTGTCGCCATCCACAGGTCCGTCGACCGGGAAGACCGCCAGGAAGGACGACACGTCCTCGCTGGTATAGCGGCCATTGCCCGGCTTCTGCGCCGTGCCGGTTTTCCCGCCCACGCGCAGGCCAGGGGCATTGGCGCGGGTGCCGGTGCCCTTGAGCACGTTCTGGCGCATCAGTTCCAGCATGGTGCGGGTGGTCGCGGCCGAGAAGACCTGCGTGCCCGGCAGGGGCGAATGGCCGTCATACTTCTTGATGGTCAGCGGGCGCAGATAGCCGCCATTGAGCGTGGCATTGGCCGCCTCGATGAAGCTGAGCGGCGTGATGGCCATGCCCTGCCCGAAGGCGGAGGATGCGAGAGAACTGTCGGACCATTTCGACGGCAACAATGGCGAGGCCGGTTCGCTCAGTTCGATATCGGCCGAGCGGAACAGGCCCAGCGCTTCATAATAGCGCGTCATGGCCGTGGCCCCGACATCGAGCGCCACACGCGAGGTGCCGATGTTGGACGATCTGATGAAGACATCGGTCAGGCTCAGCAGTTCGCTGGAGGCGTGTTCGTCATGGATCAGGCGTGAGCCCAGTTTCAATGGCTGGCGACCATCATAGGTGGAGCTAAGCGACGCCGTGCCGGTATCGAGACCGACCGAGATCGAGATGACTTTGAAAATCGAGCCCAGTTCGTAGCGGTCGACGGCGGCATGGTTACGCTTGTCGGCATCGCTGAAGGCGCCCGGCCGGTTCAGGTCGAAATCCGGCCAGCTCGCCAGGGCCAGCACCTCGCCGGTGCGGACATTGGTGACGATCCCGATGGCGCTCTGCGCCTTCTGGGCCTCGGCCATCATGCGCAGTTCGTTTTCCATCGCCCCCTGGATACGCAGGTCCATGGCGAGGGTGACGGGCTGGTCGGAAGCGGCATTGGCGGCGATCTGGTCCTGCAGGGCCTTTTCGGCGCCTGACATGCCCTCGCCGCCGCGCTGGGTCATGCCGATATAGGCCGAGCCCGTATTGGCCAGCGGATAATCACGCACGCGCACGGCCTCGAAGCTGATGCCCGGCAGACCGTAGTTCAGGATCTGGTCGCGCTTCTCGGCCTTGATATTGTTGGTCAGCAGCATGCGCCGGCCGGTCTTGAAGGCCTTGTCGACCTGTTCGCGCGGCAGGTCCGGGAAGATCTGCAGCAGGGCCCGGCGCACGAAGGACCGGTCATCGCCGGTCATGTCGTTCGGATCGACGAACAGGCTGTAATCATTGACGTCGCTGGCCAGCAGCTGGCCGTTACGGTCAACCAGCTGGGCACGGGCATTGGGCTCACCGCTCAGGGCTGCCACCTGCTCATGCCCTTGCAACGAAGCTCGCGTGGCAAAGCCGGCCAGGCAGACATAGGCAAAGCTCATCCCCACCAGTATCCCGAAGATGCGCATTCGCGCGCTGGACGCCTTGGCATTCGAAGCATTGGCGCGTTCGAAGGCATGCTCGACTTTCCAGACCCGATCCGCCACCCACTGGAAGCCGGATTGCGTCGTCTCTAAGAGGGAGAGGCTCATCAATGCGCCTCCGTGATCAGGTCATCGGACACGGCGGCGGGTGCAGGGACCGGCGCGGCAGCTGGTGCGGCCGGGGCCGGTGTCGGCGTGGTCGCCACGGGACGCGACCCGGTGCGCGAAATTTCCGGCAGCGATTCCAGCTGAGCCTCATGGTTCGGATCGGTGCGCTGCATGCCCAGCACCTGCACGGCCAGAGCTTCCAGGCGGCCCGGGCGCTCAAGCTGCGCCACCTTGATACGCAGGCCATCCACCGCCTGCTGCTCATCGGCGATCTGGCGGTCGAGATCGTTCATGCGCCGGACATCCTCGCCCTCGCGCGCCTTGCTGGCGCAGACCCACAGGATCAGGGCAAACACGAGCACCAGCCCGACCAGCTCGATCAGGCGAATGCCGCGGACGCGTTGTTCGAACAGGCGCACGAAACCCTTCATGATCTCACCTTCTTGCGCGAGGACAGGGGGACAGGCGGTGTTACGGGGGCCGTCGTACGACGCACGGCGCGCAGCTTGGCCGAACGCGAGCGCGGATTGGCGGCGATCTCGGCGGCGGAGGCCTGCACGGCCTTGGGCGTCACCAGGCTGTAGACGTTATGGCGGATCTCAATCTTCTGCGGCGCATAGCGCGACCCAGATGGAAGCTTACCGGCGCGTTCGTTGAAGAAGGTCTTGACGATGCGGTCTTCGAGCGAATGGAAGGTCACCACCGCCAGCACGCCATCGGGCTTCAGCAGGGTTTCGGCCACGTCGAGCGCGCGCTCCAGTTCGCCCAGTTCGTCATTGACCGCAATGCGCAGGGCCTGGAAGGTGCGTGTCGCCGGATGGACCGGTGCGCCGCGACGTCCGCCCAGCGCGCGCTCGACCACCTCGGCAAGATCAAGCGTGCGCTCGAAGGGCTGCGCCTCGCGGCGTTTGACAATGGCGGCGGCGATACCGCGCGACTTGTGTTCCTCGCCGTAAAGCCAGATGATGTGAGCGATCTCGTCCTTGTCGTCCTCATTGACGATATCGGCGGCGCTGCGGCCATCGACGCTCATGCGCATGTCGAGCGGGCCGTCGCGCATGAAGGAGAAGCCGCGATCGGCCTCATCCAGTTGCATTGAGGAGACGCCGATATCGAGCACGATGGCATCGCACGAGGCGTGGCCCAGTTCCGCCAGGCCTTCCTTCATCTCGGAGAAGCAGCGGTTCACCCACTGGAAGCGATCCGGGTAATCCGCCTTCAGGGCATCGACATAGGGCCTGACGCGGGCATCGCGATCGAAGGCGATGACACTGGCGCCGCGCTCCAGAATGGCGCGCGAATAGCCGCCGGCACCAAAGGTGCCGTCGACCACCAGCTTGCCGGCCACATCGCCGAGCGCCGTAAGCACTTCGGGCAGCAGAACGGAGGCATGGACGTCTTGACTCATATCAGGGCCTCGCGTTTGGCGAAGGCGGCCTCAACCAGCCGGTCCTGTTCGGCGGCATAGGTCGCATAGGCATCCGGCGCCCAGATCTGGAAGCTTTCACCCAGGCCGGCAATGACCACGTCACTGGACAGGCCAAACTGTTCGCACAGCTTTTCCGGCAAGGTGATGCGGCCGGCCGTATCGAAGCCGAGGCGGTGCATCGAGGCATAGAAGCGGCGCTGCATGGCGGTGCGCGTGGGAGACATGGGCGGATACTCGTTGATCACGTCACGGTACATGGCAAAAAACGCGGCCCCGCCGCATTCGAGACACGCGGCGTTGATCGCAGCAAAACAATACACCCCCTCGAACGGCTCAACGCCTTCGTAAGGCGCCAGTGCGGCGGCGCGGAAATCCTGCGGGACCAGAAGTCGCCGTTTGGAATCCAACTGCTTCTCATGCGTCGAGAGAAACACGCACCCACCACAGACCGTTTTGGTCCGCTCCCTTTCGTCCAAAATCCCTGATCGGCCTTCCCGTCCAGGTCATTTCGGGATGCATATAGGGTTAACATGGGATTAAATGGGATGCAACGACTCTGAATGACACCAACTGGGGATTCTGAGCACAAAAATGCCCAATCGTGGATAAGTACAGAACAAAAAGAAAACATCTTATACTTATGCCTGAACACTTACACTGTACGCTACGGGAATACTGGAATCATAAACGCGACCCGCGGTCTGGAAGACCGCAAATCGCGCTTACGATACCTCAAGTTGTAAACAACTATGCTTAATGGCGTATTAAAGCCGCGTCACATTGCGGCGGGATTGGGGCGCGCTCAAACCGCCCCTGAAATGAAAATTGGACCAGATGACCTGTAAGCCGGGTTCTGTTCAGGGATTGCTCCCCTTGGCGATCATTCCTCTTGGCCGTCCATTGCTGGACGGCTCACGCGACCTACCCGAACGGTCCGGGGCGGTAATGCCCTGCTCCGGTTGCCCGGTCGCGCGCCGTTCCTATTTGGTCTTGCTCCGGACGAGGCTTGCCATGCCGTCCCCGTTACCGGGAACGCGGTGCGCTCTTACCGCACCCTTTCACCCTTACCGGGCCGAAGCCCGGCGGTCTGCTCTCTGTGGCGCTATCTCTGGGGTCACCCCCGGCGGGCGTTACCCGCCGTCCTATTACCGTGGAGCCCGGACTTTCCTCAGGCGCCCCGAAGGACGCCCGCGATCACCCGGTCATCTGGCCCGCAGGGGTTTTGCTCGTTTATCGACATAAAATCAAGACCTCCAAAGAACGTCTTCGTTCTTTGGCAAGGGCGACCACCCGCCGCCGCTGATGCGACGCCCCTTATTTACTTGGAAGACATTAACGGAGCAATGACCAGGGCCAGCCACCCCAGGATCGCCACCCCACCGCCAATCGGCGCCAGAGCAGGCAGGACAACGCCGGTCGTGGCGTGAATGATGATCTCGAAAGCGAACAGGCCGCTGCCCGTCAGCATCAGGGCCATGGGCAGGGCGCGTCGCCAACCGGAAATCAGCGAGGTCGAGAGAATAGCGATCACTGCCACCGCATGGAACAACAGGAACTGCCCGCCAATCGCCAGAATACCGGTCTGCGGCGGATGCGACCCGGAAGCCAGCATAACGACACCGGCCAGTCCCCACAGGGCGGCAATGGCAAGAATGATGCGTTGGCCGGTCGGGTTCATATGCGGCTCCTTGTCTCACGGATACCGGCAATGGACACCTGTTCGGGATAAAAAAGCCAGCCTTTTCCGCTAAGCCAGCGCCTAATTCAACCTAACCGGCCACTGGCGGATAATGATGTGACTGGCCTCGGCCGCCGCCAGCACGTCCGGCCGCTTCTTGAGCGCCAGCAGGGCGGCGATGAAGGCATCGTCGCGGTTACTGACCGAGATCGGCGGCAGACCGTTCTGCATGAAGGCAATCATGGTGTCGCGCGAGTCCGGATTGGCCATGGCCGCGATCATCGCCCTGGCGGCATTGTCCGTATCGCCGGCGCAGAGATAGGGCTTGATGCGCATGATATCGGCGCCTTCGAGCTGCGCCATGCTGGCGGCAAAACCGGCCTGGTCCCCCAAATAGCCCTGGGCGCAGGCTTCGGTGGCAACCTGAGTGGCGGCCTGGGCCCCATCCAGAGCGTACAGGCGGCTTTTGATCGCTAGGCCGGCCTGGTCCTGGCCGCGATCGACCAGAAAATTCATGTAGGACAGCAGGATATCGTTCGATTTTTCTGCGCCCAGCTTCGTGGCCCCCGCCTCATAGGCCTTGCCCGCCTCGATGACATTGCCAGTCCTGGCATAGAGCTCGGCCTTGTGCGTCAGCAGGTCGGGATAGGACTCCGGCGAGGAAAACTTGTCGAGGCCGTATTGATCGACGAGATCGAGAATGCCACCGAGCTGGGTCAGCGCCAGGGCGTTCTGGTCGTTCACCTGTTCCAGATTCATCAGGTAATTCAGCGCCAGGAGATTGGCCGGATTGGCGGTGATGACGGCCTTCACAGCCTCGATCTCGCCATTCAGCACCGGCCTGACCGGGGCGGCCGGCACATCGGCCCGGCTGATGTTCCCATCGCCCTGGCTGAGGATATAGAACAGGGCATTAGTCTTCAGGTCGGCACGATATAGATCGGCATGAGGCGCATCCGCCGTGCGTACGGCGGTGCGCAGGCCTTCCAGCCGCAGCATGCCCATCAGCGGATTGGCGGAAAGGTCATGGACCTGCCAGTGCGTCTCTTCGAGGTGGTTGAGCAGGGCCTGACCACGTTCGGGATTGCCTTGCAGCGCGATCAGCACACCGAGCACGCTCATGTCGCTGAAGTTCGGCGCCTGGCCGGGGAAGTGCGTCAGTCCGGCATCCAGCGTATCCGCCGCTCCGGCCGTATTGCTGGCCATCAGCTGCAGGAAGACGTGGAAATCGTAGGCGTTGACATCATAGGCGCGGGTGAGGTTTTCCGTCGAAAGCGCCAGCGCCGCCGGCAGCCCTTCCAGCTGTGCGGTGCAGGCGATCAGCTGAAGGCGGAACTGCGCGGCCGTCGACGGATCGTTTTGCTCGAGATAGGGATCATGCCAGAGCAGGTTCAGCGGGTCCTTGGCGGCCTTGCAATCGCCGGCCTGCAAGGCCGCGGAAGCCTGCATGATGGCGATGGCCGTGCCGCCACTGCTGGCGGGCGCCGCCATGACCTGCGCCGTTATCAGGCTCAGGCCCAGGCCCAGGCCCAGCACCGCAAGGCCGGTTTTAATGTTCAGATGTACGCGCATAAGCCCCCCAGCCCGACTGCCCACCGGCCGTTAACAGAGATTAACGGTAATCTGCTGCGTCACAAGTGGAATCTGAGATATCCCCCAATGCTCCCGCCTCTGTGGTAGAACGCACACAGATTGACGATCACGGTTTCGTGATCTAATCTTCTTGCGACCGGGGACACGTCATGCGCCTGCTGAGCTTACTTCTCGTCTCTACTACCTGGCTGGGTCTCGCCCTGTCCGCATGCAGCACGCTTCCTATTGGCCCCGATCTGGCCAAAGCGCCCACGCCCTTCGGTGATGCGCCACTCATTCGCCTGATAACGAATGATCCGGAAACACCGCCCATCGAGATCAGACATACGGATACCGGCGACAGCGCCATATTGCCGGTCAGCCCGATGAGCAAAGACAAGCCATTCAACGCCACGATCACCTATTATGGTTTCACGGCGAATACAGATGATCATCAGGATTACTGGTTGGCAGGCGCCAATATATTCCAAACGGCTGATCGCTCAGCTTATGCTGTTATCCGCTATCCGCATGGCGCTGAGTTTCAATCTGGAAGCCATACCAATGGGGAAATGTTGATTGTCACCTGCGCCATGAGAGGCGTCTATCCGCCACTCACAAGACCACAGAAAGAAGATACCCCCAATGACGCGACGGCTTCAATTTCTTCGGATCATCAGGATGAAAGCGGATTGAACATTACGCCATTGGCATCAGACGATAAGGCGTGCGATTTCAATTCACAGGATGAACTGTATGCTTTCCTCCTACAACTTGTCCGCGCAGCTGCTGATGAAGCGGCGAGCAACAAGAAGAAGAGTGAAAACGACCGGTCTTCGGACTACGAATGGCAAACCATCCGCATCGTTATTCCTTAGGCCGTCACCAGTTTGAGGCCGACCAGGGTGAGAACCGTCGCCAGCAGGCCACGCAGCACCTTTTCCGGCACCTTGGCGGCAAACATCGAGCCGACGATGATGCCGGGGATCGAGCCGATCAGCAGCGAGACCAGCATGCTGACATCGACATTGCCGATGAATAAATAGCCCATGCCGGCCAGGAAGGTCAGCGGCACGGCGTGGGCGATATCGGAGCCAACGATCTTCACGGTCGGCAATTGCGGATAGAGCATGATCAGGGCAGTCACCCCCAGGGCGCCGGCGCCGACCGAGGACAGTGACACCAGGAAGCCGAGCACCAGGCCGGTCAGAACGGTCAGGACCGCACGTCGGCCGGTATGGAGCGGTTTGTGTTCCTCGATCGCCTTTTCCTGACGCTGTTGCGCCAGTTTGCGGATCAGGCCGCGCAGCAGCAGCAGGGCGGCGGTCACGAACAGGGCATAGCCGAGCACATGGGTGATCAGGGACGACATGGCATCGGACTTGCCGAAGTGATGAATAGCATAGAGCGTGGCGGCGGTGGCCGGAATAGAGCCTAAAGCCAGCAGGCCGACGATCATCCAGTTGACGGTGTTCTTGAAGCCGTGAATGACCGTGCCCACCCCCTTGGTGATCGAGGCATAGAGCAGGTCCGTGCCTACGGCCGTGGCCGGGTGTATGCCGAACACCAGCACGAGCAGCGGCGTCATCAGTGAGCCCCCGCCGACACCGGTCAGGCCGACCAGCAGACCGACCAGCAGGCCGGAGAGCGAATAGAGCGGATTGATATGAAGGCCTGAAACCAGATGGGTCAGGTACGCGGGCAGGTCAAACTGGGTCATCAGGCGGCGGCTGTCCCGTGTAGGCTGAGCTTTCGATAGGGCGCACCATAAGGCCGCCGCCGCCAGAGACAAATCATTTAAATTGCCCCTACCCGTTAGAGGGGCTTACGGGTAAGGAAGAGCTTTAACGCAAAGATGAAGCGCCATGACCGTTACCCGCCTGACCGTGCCGCTTTCGCCTGACCTGCTGGGCGCCCTGCACGGGCTGAACGAAGACCACGCCACGGAGCTGTCATCGCTCACTCCGGAAAAGTTGGAAGGCCTGATCGGTTCGGCCTTTTTCGCCGCCACGGTCGACGCGGGCGACGGCCTGGTCATCGCTTGCGATCAGGACACACCCTATGACAGCCCGAACTTCCTGTGGTTCCGCAAGCGGTATCCGCGCTTCGTCTATGTCGACCGGGTGGCGGTGAGTTCGTCACGCCGAGGCGAAGGCCTGGCGCGAAAGCTCTATGACGCGGTCTTTGCCGCCGCCCGTAAGGCCGGCCATGAGATCATCGTGTGCGAGGTCAATTACGACCCGCCCAATCCGGCGTCGGACGCTTTCCACGAAAAGCTGGGTTTTGCAGAGGTCGGGCGCGCCGTGCTCGAAAACGGCAAGGGCGTGCGGTATCTGCGACTTGACTTACGGGGTTTGGGGGCCGCGACCCCAAGCCTTTCCTGATCAATAAAAAAGCCCCGCCTGAAGGCGAGGCTTTTTTATTGATTGGAAGATGTGGGGGCGCAAGAAACGTTCTTTGCCCCCCCCATTAGCTATCGAGGAACGACCGCAGCTTGCGCGAGCGGCTCGGGTGCTTCAGCTTGCGCAGCGCCTTGGCCTCGATCTGGCG
>NZ_JASGFK010000003.1:0-599136 GCF_047605585.1 Asticcacaulis sp. | reverse complement strand
CAATCGTGCCGATGTTGCAGTGAGGCTTCGTGCGGTTGAATTTTTCCTTGGCCATAGGTCTAAGGCTCCAATTTGCCCTGAAGGGCTAAGGTTGAAAAACGTCAGTGTAGTTTGGAGCGGGTAGACGGGATCGAACCGACATCCTCAGCTTGGAAGGCTGCTGCACTACCATTGTGCTATACCCGCATTTTTCCGCTCAAAGCGCCCCCGAGCATTTCTAAGAAATGTTCGAAGTCTGCAAAGAGCCAAATTTCCATGAAATTTGGAGGGCTCCTCGCATCAGCTCGGACGGGCAGTCGCCCTTGCCGGGATCGATGATCCCAGAGTAGCCACTGCTTCTTCATTTTTGATTGGAGACCGCCTGGCTGACTTGGAGTGATGGTGGGGGAAGCAGGACTCGAACCTGCGAAGCTTACGCAGGGGATTTACAGTCCCCCCCCTTTGCCGCTCGGGACATTCCCCCAAACACTCACAAAGTCATTTGCCGGACGCCTTAAAGCCGAGCTTCCGAAAAAGCTCAAGCCCTAAAATGAAAAAAAACTTTTTGATTCACAGGCTTTGGTCGTAAAGACCGTCCGGATCAGTCAAAAAGCCTTTCTCAGGCCTCAAATCGGAGCGCGTCTTATAGTGTCCTCTTTTCGTGAACGCAACGACCGTAAATCGCAAACGGGTAAAAACAGGTCACAAAATTTTGTGGACAAGCCCAGAGGGGCTGTCACAAAACCAGCGCAGGACAGCCGGCGCGACGATAAACCTCAATTCAAACAGAAGCCTAAGGCCAATTTCGATGGCTGGCTGTGGGGGGCGCATGCGGTGGAAGCGGCCCTGAAAAATTCTACCCGCCAGGGCCCGATCCGTCTCTATTTAAGTGAGGAACGGACGAAATCGGCGCCGCCTGCCCTCTTCAAGCGTCAGGATATCCGTATAACCAGCCTGCCGATGAGCGAGATTTCGCGCCTGCTGCCGCCCGATGCCGTCCATCAGGGCATGGCCTTGCATGCGCCCGTGCTGGAAGGCGAATCGCTGGATGATCTGATGGAACGCGATGCCAGGGACGGCCTGGATGTCATCCTGATGCTGGATCAGGTGACTGATCCACAGAATATTGGCGCCATTTTCCGTTCGGCCGCGGCTTTCGGCGTCAAGGGGCTGGTCATGCAGGACCGTCACTCCCCGGCCCTGCAGGGCGTTCTGGCCAAGACGGCGGTGGGCGCCGTCGATGTGGTGCCGTTTGCCAGGGTCACCAATCTGTCACGCGCTTTAGAAACGCTTGGCGAAAATGGTTATGTCAGTATCGGTCTGGCCGGCGAAGGCGAATTCAACCTGCATGAGCTTCTGGCCCAGCAGGGCTGGGGCGGCAGCCTGAAGAAGCTCGTTCTGGTGCTGGGCGCGGAAGGCGAAGGCATCCGCCGGCTGGTGGCCGAACACTGCGATCACCTGGCGCGCATCCCCATGCCCGGCGGCTTCGAGAGCCTCAATGTCAGCCACGCCGCGTCTATTTCATTATATGAGGCCTGTGCGCGCCGCTAAACGGTTCAATGTAAGATCTTCTGATAGACGATCCAACCATATCCCGTTTCGCGCGCGTCGCGTTCCGCGTTTAAGAGATATTCTGCATCACCACTCGCCACGAATTCGCCGATTCGTTTCGCTTTGGCCTTTTCCCACCCTGCAGCCGCACAATTACCCACAAATATGGAGTAGGCCTCTTCCTCACTATCCGCCTTGATAATGGCAATTATCGAATAACGGTCGCCCATGGCATATTTTGACGACAAACCAACTCCCGAACAGGTGGCCTCTCCTAAAATCACCAGCAAGCAATAATTATCGTCATCCATTTCGAATTTCCGGTTACTCTTCTTACCATTTAAAGACACAGTATAGGCGAACTTATTAAGGCCTGTGCCTGCCGCTAAGAATTGACATGAAACGCCGGTAGCTTATCAAGGGTTAACCCCATTCTTTCAGGTGATCCCGTGGCGATCGAGACCTTCCTCAATATCGACCCCGCCCTGCTGTCGCAGGGCCTGGCCCTGGTGCAGGTCATCTTCATCGATATCGTCATGGCAGGCGATAATGCCGTCGCCGTTGGCATCGCCGCCGCCGGTCTAGCGCCGGACAAGCGCCGGCTGGCGATTCTGTATGGACTGATCGGCGCTGTTATCCTGCGCATCGGTTTCGTGTTGCTGACCGTGCAACTGCTGGCCATTGTCGGCCTGCTGCTAGCGGGGGGCATATTGCTGCTGTGGGTATGCTGGAAGATGTGGCGCGAACTGAGCGAGCACCATGAAACCCAGGCCGCCGAAGCCGCCCTGGCCGAGGCCGCCAAACATACCGGCCTCCAGGACCCGGAAATGGCCGCGAAGGTGGCGGCCGCCGAGCTGAAGGCCCGGAGCGGCAAGGCCAAGACACTGCTCTCCGCCACCCTGCAAATTCTGGCGGCCGATATCTCGATGTCGCTGGATAATGTGCTGGCTGTGGCCGGCGCCGCCCAGCACCATGTGCCGATACTGGTTTTCGGCCTGCTGCTCTCCATCGCCGCCATGGGGATTGCCGCCAATCTGATCGCCAATATCCTGCATAAATACCGCTGGATTGCCTATATCGGCGTGGCCGTCGTGCTGTTCGTGGCGCTGAAGATGATCTGGGAAGGCGGTCACCAGATCTGGGAGTTCGGTCATTGCGACACGACGTTCAAGTGCGCGCCGGTCATGGCCACTGATTTAATCACCTGGTGGCACGATTTCTTTACCGAGTTGCTGCCGAAAAAGTAGAGGGGAATGCATATGTCTGACTTGCACGCCAAACTGGCCCAGTCCGGAGACCACCACCACAGCCACGGGATCATCCACATGATGATCGAAGGCGCTCTGATCGGCGGCGTCACCGCCCTGCTGGCGCACCTAGTCTCCAACGGCCTGAGCCATGTGGTCGACAAGTGGCAAAGTGGCGAACATCACGCCATCGACGCCGAGCAGCTCAAGTCGATCCTCGGCGTTGACAAGCTGTCGGCCATTGCCGAAAAGACCGGCTTGTCGGTCGATGACGCGGCAAAGTACCTGTCGGAGCACCTGCCCGGCGCCGCCAAGAAGCACTTTGGTGGTTAAACGAAAAAAGCGGGAAGGTCTGAACCTTCCCGCTTTTTTTTCAGAACACATCCGGCGTGGCGCCGATTCCCTTGGGCGATGGACCATATTTGTTATTACCTTGCGTGCCATCCAGGAAACCGCATTCGACCAGCATCCAGATCGGGCCGACAATCGGTATCAGGATGATCAGGTACATCCAGGCTGACTTGTCACGGTCATGCCAGCGCTTGGCCGTAAGGCAGACACCGATCCAAAGATTGATCGGCAGAATGATGATGTAGGCAATGATCAGTGGCAGCGGAAACTGACCATTCTGCATGAAGGCCGCGGCGCTGCCAGTGACCGCCATGACAATCTGCAAGACAATCTGCGTGGCAATGGCGACAATAATGTTCCACAGCCACCAGTCGCGACGGCGAATGCGTCCCTGAGCGCTGAAAAGCGCCGTCTTCCAGTTACTGAAATCCATGAGACTCCCCTGATTGTAATTAAATGAACGCCTTACCGGTGTCAGCTAAACACGAATCCGGGGCGCTTCATAGCCTCAAACGCTACAATCCCTTTGGCGACGGACCATACTTGTTCGGTCCCTGCGTACCGTCTAGGAAGCCGCATTCGATCAGCTGCCACAGCCATCCAATCAGCGGAATCAGGGCGATCAATATCCACCAGCCGGATTTATCGCGGTCGTGCCAGCGCTTGACGATGACGGCCAGCTTCATCCAGACCGCCACAATGCCGAACAGGCCGAAGCCAGGATTGTGTTCGATGAACCAGAAGCCTGGGCCGTACCAGTCATGGCGGCCATTCATCCAGCCGCTGCCGTAATCGATATGGATATGGCCGAACTGCCAGAACATGCCGCCGTAAAGCACGGACAGGACGAGGAAAAACAGCCACAGGTGCAGGCGACGCACCCGCCCCTGGAAGCTGAACAGAAACTGGACGAGATTCATGACATACCCCCGATCATTACGATATTCGAAGTATAGGCCAGGAAGCGGTCTAGGCTAATGAATTCGCTGTAACCTGTTACGCCTCGCTGCCGCCGAAACGCGCCGACCATTCGGCGACCATATCGTCATCGATCTTCTTGAACAGCACTTCGCCGGATTGCACCTTGGCGCCAGCGGTCAGCTGGCTCAGTTCGGCGCGCGCGTCGTTCGATGGCCAGGCCAACGGCAGGGTCACACCGACGCAATCGGCGATGCTTTGCGCGGCGAACGGAATGATCGGTTGGGCCAGCACGGCATAGAGGCGCACCAGGTTCAGGCCATGGCGCACAATGACGCCGGCGCGTTCCACATCCGTCTTGAATGCCGTCCAGGGCGCGGCTTCCTGCAGGTACTCATTGCCCAGCACCCATATACGGCGAACGGCCTGCGCCGCCTTGCGCATCTCCATCGCCTCGAAAGCCTCTGTCGCTTCGACCAGCAGGGCCGAGACATCGGCATAGAGCTTTTCTTCCAGCGGACCAGCCTCGCCGCCGGCCGGCACGATACCGTCGAACTTCGATTCGGTGAACTTCAGGATGCGGTTGACGAAATTGCCCAGCACGTCGGCCAGGTCCTTGTTGATCGTCGCCTGGAACTGCTCCCAGGTGAAGGAACTGTCCGAGCTTTCCGGCGCATTGGCCACCAGATACCAGCGCCAGTAATCGGCCGGCAGGATTTCCAGCGCTTGGTCCATGAAGACGCCGCGGTTCATCGAGGTCGAGAACTTGCCGCCGTACCAGTTGAGCCAGTTGAAGGCCTTCAGTGTATCGACCATCTTCCACGGTTCACCGGAACCCAGAATGGTGGCCGGGAAGCTGACCGTATGGAAGGCGACATTGTCCTTGCCCATGAATTCGACATAACGGACGTCATCGGCGCCCTTGTCGAGGCGCCACCACTTTTGCCAGCCATCGGGATCGCCCTTGGCGTCAAACATTTCGCGCGTCGAGCCGATATATTCGATCGGAGCGTCAAACCAGACATAGAAGACCTTGTCCTCGAAGCCCGGACGCGGCTGGCCGTCCTTGGTCACCGGCACGCCCCATTTCAGGTCGCGCGTGATGCCGCGATCGATCAGCCCCTCTTCGAGATGCTTGTTGGCGATGGACAATGCCAGTTGCGGCCATTCGGACTTGCCGGCGATCCATTCGCGCAACTGCGGTTCAACCTTCGTCTGCAAGAGATAAAGGTGGCGCGTGTCGCGGACTTCGAGATTGCGCGAACCGGAAACTGCCGAATAGGGATTGATCAGGTCGGTGGGGTCCAGCAGGCGACCGCAGTTGTCGCACTGGTCACCGCGCGCCTTGTCGTAACCGCAGTGCGGACAGGTACCTTCGACATAACGGTCCGGCAGAAAGCGGCCGTCATCGATAGAAAAGACCATCTTGTCGACGCGTTCCTCGATCAAGCCGTTTTTATCGAGCGCCTCGCAGAACATCTGAGTCAGTTCGCGATTCTGCGGCGAAGACGAACGACCGAACCAGTCATAGCTCAGGCCAAACGCCTCACCAGCGTTCTTCTGGATGAGGTGCTGCTCGTCGCAATAGGTGCGCACGTCCTGACCCGCCTTGGCGGCGGCCAACTCGGCGGGCGTGCCATGCTCGTCAGTGGCGCAGATATAGAGCACCTCATGGCCTCGCGCCCGCTGGAAGCGTGCGAATACGTCCGCAGGCAGCATGGAGCCGGCCAGGTTGCCCAGGTGCTTGATGCCGTTGATATAGGGAAGCGCGGAAGTGATCAGGATGCGGGACATGGATAGGGTCTTGTCTTATCGTTTCAAAGATCGGTGCCCAAAGATCAAGGCTCTGGACAGAGGCAGACCTCTATTTTCTCGCCCGGTCAAGAGCAAGCATTATTTCGAAATTACATCTGGACATCGCGAAGCGGCATCGGCATAAGACCGCACTTCCAGTGTGCGTCGTGACGCACTTGCCGGACTTTGATGTCCGGAACCTAATGCCGGTTTAGCTCAGATGGTAGAGCAGTTGTTTTGTAAACATCAGGTCGCGGGTTCGATTCCTGCAACCGGCACCACCTCCCCGGCAGTTATTCACAAATTTATGACCTTGGTAAATTTAGTCTTTACTAAAAGACTTTTGAAACCATTTAGCGATTAGCCTAGACTCTTCCGCGAACGGGGCGGGATTCGTTATCGATTTTTTACTTCCGCAGGCGCAGAGGGCAAGGCGCTGGGAAGCTGACTGGTTTGTACGCTTATGACCGCAACGCATCAAAATCCGGCCATTCTGACCCGCCGCTCCACCCTCGGCCTGCTGCTGGCGGGCCTGGCAGGGAATGCGGCCGCGCCGGCCCTGATACGCACGATCGAAAAGCCCGCGGCGATCCCTGCTCTGCAAAAGAAAGTGCTGGCGCCGCCGCAGTTCGACTGGCCCGAACTTTCCGCCATCGCCCAGGGCATGGTCGACCGCCAGTTGACGCCGGGCCTGAGTCTGAGCGTGATGAGCGCCGGCGCCCTGCTCTATTCCCAGGGCTTTGGCCTCGCCAGCATTGAAAACAGCAAGGTCGTCAGCCCTCAGACCGAATTCCGCGTCGGTTCGATCACCAAGCAGTTCACCGCCGCCGCCATACTGCTGCTTGGCGAGAACGGCTTGCTAACGCTCAACGATCCGCTGGCCAAATTCCTGCCAGCCTTCCCGCGCGCCGCCGATATCACCCTGCGCCAGTTGCTCAGCCATACATCCGGCATGGGCGATTACATCAATGGCCAGACCGACAGCATACTGACCGAAGCCCAGACGCACGACTACACCGCCGATCAGCTGCTTTCGATCATCAGCGCCCGCCAGCCACTTTACCGGGCACAGCCCGGCGCCACCTGGCTTTACAGCAACAGCGCCTTTACCCTGCTCAGCATCATTGTGGAGCGCCTGTCCGGCATGGCCTTCGCCGACTTCTGCTCGCTGCACCTGTTCGCGCCCGCCGGCCTGACCCAGACCTCGATCGACAAGACCGCCAATACAACCGCCGTCTGCAGCGGTTATCGTCCGAATTTCCGTGCGCCAACTAAGTACGACCTGACCTTGCCGATTTCGCCGAGCTTCGCCGGCGGCGCCGGGGCCATCCGTTCCACGACCGAGGACCTCTGCCTGTGGCATGGCGCTCTGCTCGACGGCCGGGTGCTGAAACCGGAAAGCCTGAAGGCCATGCTGACCCCGACCCTGCTGAAAAACGGCAAGCCGGCCTATGAGCGCCAGGGCGCCGACCCGCTGGAATACGGCCTCGGCCAGGGCCTGGGCGAAATGAACAACCTAAAGATGGCGGCGCATGGCGGCCGCATCAATGGCTTTACCGGCCACCTGCGCAGCTTCACCGACAGCAAGCTGACCGTGGCCATCCTCTATAATAGTGATGGCGGCGGCGCTCCTGGCTTCTCCGAGGTACAGCGCAAGCTGAAAACCGAGGCCAGCCGTCTGGGTCTCGAACATCTTGGCCTCGTGTAGAGCGTCGTAAAACCTTTAAACTCTGCTCCTATACCTGACATGGCGCCGGTGTGCGCCTGAGGGTGTGCGCGCCATGATGACAGCCTATTACCGCGACCAGGATGTGCTGAAGACCGCCCTGCTGGCCCGCGTGAAGGAAAATCACGGCGACATCCTGACCCGATCGGTATGGATCGATCTTCAGAACCCGGTGCCCGAGGAAGAGCGCTATCTCAGGGACCATCTCGCCATCGCTATCCCGTCACGGGCGGAAATCTGGCGCAACCAGGCGCTCAACCGGCTCTACACCGAAAGCGGCACCACCTTCATGACGGCCGCGATCCTGCACAAGATCAATTCCGCCCATCCGAAGACCAGCGCGGTCACTTTCATCCTGACCGACCGCTGCCTGGTGACCATTCGCCATATTGCCCCCACCTCCTTCAGCCATTTCCAGCAGCGCCTGCTCAATCACCCTGAGGCCTTCCAGTCCGGTCCCGAAGTGATGGAGGGCCTGATGCAAGAGATGTTCATGCGCGTGGCCTGGCACATGGAAATGCTGGTGGATGGTCTGGACGACCTGTCACGGCGCATATTCGACGACCATGCCTTTGAGAACAAGCAGGGCAATCCGTCCATCGTCATGCGTCGGGTCCTGCAGAAACTCGGCGGGCTGAACGACCTGAACTCCAAGATTCACGAAAGCCTGCAGAGCCTGGAACGCATGCTGATCTTCTTCCGCAAGGCAGCGCGTACCGATCAGGTTGAGCTGAAGGAAGACCTCGACCTGCTGATCCTCGATGCCGATGCCCTGCTCAACCAGACGAACTTCCTGTCGGACAAGATCAACTTCCAGCTCGATGCGGCGCTCGGCATGATCAATGTCGAGCAGAACCTGATCTCGAAGATCTTCTCGATAGTGGCGGTCTTCTTCCTGCCGCCCACCTTGATTTCCAGCATCTACGGCATGAACTTCGCCCACATGCCGGAACTGCACTGGCAGATCGGCTACCCTGTGGCATTAGGTCTTATGGTGGCGGTCTCGAGCCTGACCTATATTCATTTCAAGCGTCAGGGCTGGCTGTAAGCAAGTTTCATATCCTATTTTTACAAACCGGCGTGGCAGACTACCCTTATTGGAGGAACATTCCCATGGCCGATACCGTCTATCATCTCTTCGACAACAATACGGGCGAGGAAATCTACCTGTCGAACGACTTCAGGTTCCTCGACGTGCCGCAGCCCGAGCATCGCATCAATGATGAAAACATGCGCGACCGATTTGGCGGCCCGGCTGTCGTCAACCGTGTCGAAACCGCAGCCGACGGCTCGATCAACCTCTATGTCGATGGTTCGGAAGAACGCACCAACAGCGACAACCAGGACAGCGACCAGTCATATCGCCGATCCTGACCGCCAACAGGCCTCACTCAGCCGCGACTGGCACCTTTGCGTCCATATGACTCATATCGCGGCAAGACTGGGCGCAGCGCCGGCAAATCTCAGCACAGCGTTTCATCTCGTCGCAATCGAAGCTGTCACAGGATGCAGCACAGGCCTCGCAGATTTCCGCGCAGGCCATACATTCGGCCATATGGTGCGCTGAGTCACGCACCATGAAGTCGGCGGACGTCTGGCAGGCCTGGATACAGTCGGTCATCAGCAGGGCATGATCGTGCGCCACATGGTCGCCGCCCTGATCGAGGCAATGGTTATAGAAGGTGTCCTGGCAGGTATTGCGGCATTGCCAGCAGAGTTCGATGCAAACCTTCATTTGCTCGGGCAGGTTTCGCATGGCGGGTCTCCTCTTTAAAAGCCCAGCCCCCTACATCAGTGCATTAAAACCCGGTCCGCGTGAAATTACACGGCTAAATCAATGCATAAACATAAGCACCCAATAAGCGTATCAAGTCAGCGTCATCAGGCCGCGCGCAGCAGCCTTATTCCTACCTCGTCGTCCAGCAGCCTGAGCGCGGGCATATCGGGCAGCATGGGGCGCAACTGCGCCAGCGAGGCCGGCTTGACCATATAGCCGGCCGCCCCCAGGGCCCGTGCGCGCGCCAGGTCCTGATCGTAGGTCGAGCCCGTGCACATGACCACCGAAATATGCTTCAGCGCGGGATCGCGGCGCAGGGCTTCGAGCAGTTCGAAGCCATCCATGCCCGGCATATTGATATCCACCAGCAGCAGATCGATGCTTTCGCCCCGGTGGGCGGCGGCCTGCAGAACGGACAGGGCCTCTTTAGCGCCATTGGCGACCAGCAGGTTGAACTGCAGCCGATCGCGGACCTGCAGGTAGACGCGCGTCAGTTCGACATCCGCCCTGCGATCATCGATCAGCAGCACATTGGCGATTCGTTCCGCAGGTGCTTCCGTCATTCGCCTGTTCCCGAGTTTCAATACGCCGGCATGGCCGTACGTCCTGCCCCTACGTCACGTCAATATATTACTGACATTGTGCAACCAATTGAAAACACTTATTCGAGAGATATGAACAAGGTCTTTTCCTGTTGATCAGGTTTTACGACTGAGGGTGTTTTGCAACAGGTCTGCGGCATCTGGTCACCCGGCCCAATTAGCCATATGCCGTAAGGGTATATTCGGACTATGATCCATCCAAGGTTCGATAAACTGGACCGAAGATCATGGAGACCTGTCATGCCCGGTTCACGCGCGTGTTTCCGTATTTTTCTAGCGGCAAGCTTTCTTGTGAGCTGTCTGGCAGCCTGCAATCAAGGCCCAGGAGACTCTGCCCCCAGTGAAGTGCCGGCGTCTGCCCCGATGGACAGCAGTGCGTCGTCATAACGCGGTCTGAAATTATATTTGCGAGCACGCCTGAAACTGGCCTAGAAAAGCCGTGTAAAGCCACAGGGGCCAGTCATGACCAGAACTCTTTTTCTCCTCATAAGCGCAGGATTGATACTGAGCGCCTGCAGCCAGAAGGCGGCCGATAACGACGATGCGCCGGACATGATCATGGCGGCCCCACACAGCTATAGTGCCGAAGAAAAAGCCACCATACAGGCCACCTTCCCCGCCCCTTACAACACCGCCGATCTGGCCGCCGGTGAAATACAGTTCAACAAGTGCCGCGCCTGCCACTCCGTCGGTCCAGATAAGATGAATCTGGTCGGTCCGCACCTCTATGGCGTTTTCGGTCGCAAGTCCGGCACGGAGCCCGGCTACACCTTCTCCGAAGCCATGACGGCCCATAATGTGACCTGGGATTTCGACACGCTGGACGCCTATCTGGCCGCTCCCCAGGCGGTCGTCAAGGGCACCAAGATGAGCTACCAGGGTATTCCGAAGGAGACAGATCGCCATAACCTGATTGCCTGGCTCAAGATGGAAACTACGCCCTATGCGCCATCGGCGGGCGCTGCCGACTCAGCTTCCAGCGCGCCTTAAAAGGTTTTCCAAACACTGACGACCAGGGCCTTCGCCGCCGGCACATCACGACCGGCCGTTGTCTGCCGCCAGCCGACCTGAACGCTTGTGCGCTGCTGCGGCCCGAAACGGCGCACCACGCTGAACTCACTATTGGCCCAGGTGGCACGCCCCCAGCTTTCCCTATCGGTCTGGCCGGCAAAGACCTGCGCCATCACCATCCATTTCGGCGACGGCTTTATGCCGATCGTGGCATCGACGCGCCATTGACTGGCTTCGTACTGACGCAGATGGCGGGCCGCTTGGAGATCTATGAAGGCCGGCTTGCCGAGTAGCTTGAAATTCCGGCCAGCATAGGCGCGCAGGTCGTAATCCGTACCGCCTCTGCCGCTGATATCGACATCGCTGCGCTTGCCCTTACCAAGCCCTTCGACGCTGGCACCTAGGGCAAAGACGGAATCCCTGGTGCGTTTCACTGTCCAGCGCGCGCCAAGTTCAACTGAACTTAAACCTGAAAAACTTTCATCGTCAGTAACATAATCACGATAATTCACCTTGGCCGTCAGGTCCAACCGCTCTGTCACACCCTGGTCAATATAGACGGAAGTCTCATCGCTTTTCCATGTATTGAATGCCTGGGTTTTGCTGCCGGACGCATCAAAGGCATCGTCGGCATGACCTGGTTCGTAGCTGATGATGACCTGTGTATCGCCCTTCCCCTGAGGCCAGGCACCGGCATGCGCCAAGCACGGCACGGCCATACCGATGACCAGCACGGCCAGTCGCAGCCAGTTCAACATGTTCCCCCCCTTTGGCATACCCCGAAGGCATCACTTAACCAAAGAATGGTAAAACTGGCAATATGCCACCAGAAGGAGAATTCAGGCTGGCCTTACAAAGACCCGCCCTTCATATATCCGCTCAATGACCACGCGGTCATCGGCTGTCAATGCGCCCTCACCGCCGGCGCCAAGGACCGCAGGCCATTCGACACCATCGAACACCACGCGGCCGGTGCGCTCCCCGCCCGCCACCGGTTCGAAACCACTCAGCACCCTGGCCTGTTTGCCAACCATACGGCGATGCGGGTCATTCACATCCGGGCTGTGACTACTCACCTTGAGGAAGCGAGGCGTCATGGCGCCCAACACGCCACTGAGAATGGCGAAGGTCAGGGCCTGGAGGAAAACGCCGAATGGCAGGCCGGTCAGGCAGATCACCGCTACGACACCGGCTGAAGCCGCCGCCCATAGCAGCCACTGCGTACCGAGAAAGACTTCCACGCCCAGCAGAAGCAGGCCAAAGATGAACCACAGCCAGAAGGCGTTCAACCCCATTGGCCCCATCAACAGTATCGCGTTCATATCCATGCGCCCCTCCCTATGCTTTCTTCGCCGGCGCCTTGGGCGGCGCATCTGCCCCCAGCGTCTTGATCAATTCGGATACGCCACCGACCATGCCCGCCAGGGATGACATGTCTGCCGGCATGATCAGGGTCTTGCTGTTGTTCGATTCGGCGAACTTGCCAAAGGCCTCGACATATTTCTGCGCCACGAAGTAATTGATGGCGTTGATATCGCCTTTGGAAATCGCCTGAGACACCATGTCGGTCGCCTTGGCTTCGGCTTCGGCGGCGCGTTCCCGCGCTTCGGCATCACGGAAAGCGGCCTCGCGGCGTCCTTCCGCTTCCAGCACGGCTGATTGTTTGGAGCCCTCGGCACGGGCGATCGCCGCCTGTTTCTCGCCGTCGGCCTCTATGATCAGGGCCCGCCGTTCGCGCTCGGCCTTCATCTGACGGGCCATCGAATCCGTTATGTCATGAGGCGGCTTCAAATCTTTGATTTCAATGCGGTTTACCTTCACGCCCCACGGGCTGGTGGCATGGTCAATGACGTTCAGCAGCCTTGAATTAATGGCATCGCGCTGGGAGAGCACCTCATCCAGTTCCATGGCGCCCACCACGGTGCGCAGATTGGTCATGGCCAGCTGGGTGATCGCATTGTCAAGATTATCGACACGATAGGCTGCCAGCGCCGCGTCTATAACCTGTGTAAAAACAATGCCATCTACCTTGACGTTCACGTTGTCCTTGGTGATGACATCCTGCTGCGGCACATCGAAAACGCGCTCCATCATATTGACCTTGCGGCCAATGGCCTCAACGAATGGCGTCAGGAAGGCAATGCCCGGCTTCAGCGTGCGCGTATAGCGTCCGAAATTCTCGATCGTATATTCGTAACCCTGCGGCACGATCTTGACGATGCTGAACAGCAGCATAACGCCCAGAACGATGATCACGAAGCTCAAGGGACCGAATATGGAAATGGATTGCAGCAATTTGGGCCTCCCCCTTTATATGACGCCGTAACAATATCCGGCGGCAGTATACAGGGGGAGCGCGTCACGCCCTAGTCAAATCGGCGTGCCAGAAGTCAGGCGACCTCGGCGTCGGCTTCCGTGCGTCCCTGGTCGAGATGCAGCAGGCCGGCGACCGTATCGATCAGGGTTTCCATGATGATCGGTTTAGCGATGTGCGCGTCCATGCCGGCAGCATGACAGGCCTCGATCTGGTCGTGCATGGCATCCGCGGTCAGGGCGACTATAGGCACATGCTGGCCTTCCGGCTCTTGCGAGCGGAAGATGCGCGTAGCCTCCAGCCCGCCAAGGCGCGGCATGTTGAGATCCATCAGCACCAGATCATAACGCGACATGTCGAGATCGAGCGCTTCCTGACCATCCACTGCCTCGGTGATGATAAAGCCGAAAGGCTCCAGGAACAGACGCGCCACCTTGCGGTTGACCGGATGATCATCGACCAGAAGGATGTGCATGCCCGGCAGGTCGGCATTTTCATCATGCTTGGGCTGAGCCTTGATTTCAACAGGTGCCTCCACCTTGGTGGCGGCGGTCGCTTCACCGGCCTCGAAGGTCATGACAAAGGAAGACCCGACGTCTTCCTCGCTGGTCACGGTCAGGGTCCCCCCCATCAGTTCCGCCAGGCGACGGCTGATGTTCAGCCCCAAGCCACTACCGCCATATTTGCGCGCAGTCATGGCTTCGGCCTGGCTAAAGGCCTCGAACAGCTTGTCGAGAGTCGCCTTGCTCATGCCGATCCCGGTGTCTTTCACCTCGATCCGGACACGATAGCCGCCTTCCTGGTGCTTAATGGCAGAGGCCATGATGCGGACCGTGCCTTTTTCTGTAAATTTCAAGGCGTTAGATACAAGATTTGACAGACACTGGTAAACGCGCAGGACGTCGAACGTCATGGGCAGGGTGCCGCTTTCGCCCAGTTCGTAACGTAGCATGACATCCTTGCCGTCCAGCAGGGAGCCATAGGTGTTGATCACGCGTTCGATCATTTCCTTCAGCGTGGAAGGTGTCGGCGCCAGTTCTATCTTGCCAGCTTCGATGCGTGACATATCCAGAACGTCATTCAGCAGCGCCATAAGAGTCTGACCGGAGTCGACAAGCACGTCCACCTGCTCTTTCTGAGTGTCATTCAGGTCTTCCTTTTTGAGCGCCTGGGCCATGCCGAGTACGCCGTTGAGCGGCGTACGCAATTCATGGCTCATAACGGCGAGGAAACGCGATTTCGCCGTATTGGCGGCTTCGGCGTGCTCATGCGCCTCACGCAGGCGCCATTGCATGCGCCGCATACGCAGCACCCAAAAAGCCCCGCCGGCCAGAATAACCAGCAACAGCAATCCGATCAGACCAGCTGCGCCCAGAAGCAGATGTCCCATCTCGACCTGCTTGACCAGCAGCCGGCTTTCAGCCGTCTGGCTGTCCAGTTCTTTGCGCAGGGCCTTGTACATATCCTTAACGGCGAAGACCTGACGCTCTTGTGCCTGCTTGTCGTAAGCCAGCACCCATTCCCCCAGATCACGGAAACCGGCGGACGAATCTCCTTTGGCCGTCTTTAAATAGGCTTCGACATAGGTCTCAAACGTCAGGTCGCGCGCATAAATGTTTTCGGGAACATTCCTCAATTTGGCGAGATAAAACTCGGTGCGTTCGACATTGAACATTCGCGCGTATGCTTTTGTAATAGAACGCAAATTTACGGCATCAAAGGTCGTTACAATCGTACCTTTCATGGCTGAAGAATTTTTCAGGCAGTCAATAACCGCCTGATCATTTCCAGCGCGGTTTTGAACGGTTGCACACAGTTCTTCATCAAGCAGTTTTAAGTCTGCAACGTTATATTTGCGAACATAACTTGAATAAAGCGCCTGCAAACGCTGGGCCAGTACAATGTCGTTATCCTGCGCGGCGAAGAAGGCCAGATCATAAAGCATATCCATTTTCTGCAGAAAAAAAGCATTGCTTTGTGATAGACGCACCATGGAAAGCGCATGGTCGGCGTATGAATCGTAATCGCCCACCTTGGTCATGCTATAGGCCAGGTTTTGCTGCGCCACGCTGAGCAAACCTTCCGCGGGCTTCCCCTCTCCGCGCACACGAACGATCAGGTTTTCCCCCATATCGATCGCTTCGGCCCATTGCGTCATATATTGCAGTTGTCTTTCGCGCTCCAGTGCCACGATGTTCTGCAGAGCGTGGTCCGGCAAGGTGAGATAGGTATTCCACTCACGCTCACTCAGAACCGAATAGCCATTGATTTCATTCTGGTAAGCCTGGAACATGAAACGCGCCAGGAGGTCGAGATTTGGATCGTTGTCTTTACGGGCTGTTTCAACAATGCGCGCATGCCAATAGTTTATCTTGGCTTCATTCTGATTGATCTTGTAAGCATACAACACACGCCACAGCGCATAAACGCGCTCATCACCCGACATGGCCAGTGCCGATTGTCCGTAGCGATCAATTTCATTTTGATCGTAAGTGTATGGTGTCGAGGAAACGACTTCATACACTTTCATCAACTTCTGATGATAATCCTCAGACGGGTTTGTGGGCGAAGAAACAGCTTGCGACCATGCCGGCATTGCCACCAGCAAACCGGCAGCAAAAAATGCGCACACAAGGCCGGCCCACTGCCTCATATGCTTATTCTTCGAGCATGTTTTTGAGCGCCCCATGACGGCTCCCGTTGATCAGAACCGTCACCTTACCGATAAAGACTTAGCATTCACTTAAGTGCGAAAAACTTCAAATAATGCAAGTCAAAACACAAAACGGGTAAGGCATAGCCTTACCCGTTTGCAATTTTTAGCAACCGCTAGAAAGCGCCAGCAATTACATGCAGGACGCGCGAGCCGGATTGCAGGCCGGCGGAACAGCGCCAGCGTTGGTGGCGACGAAGGTGGCGCCGGCAGCGATGGCCATGACAGTCACGGCAACAACAAACTTCTTCATGAACGAACTCCAAAAAATGCACCAAGACGACCTGGACACAGTCTGGAGTTCCTCTGATCGCTCAGCGAAATACAGCCTTGCCCAATACGGATTCACAAAGCGGATTTTAACCGTTTATTACCGTTAATGGACATTAACCACAAAAGCGAAGTTCGCACAAGACGCGAAATTACCGCAAGATGTGATTTTTGAAGATTTTTCGAATTGTGGATAAAACCGCGCCCTGAAAGACACAGTGTTTTTCAGCTACCCGTTTGCGTTTTCCAATGCGCGGCCCGTCTCAGCACGTCGCGCAAATCCGCCTTTACAACCAATGACATAGCCCGATCGATCGTTACAAAAATGACATCATCCGCATCATCCCCCGCAACCGGTTCTCCGGCAAGATATTCCGCCGCATAGTCGATCAGGACGTAATGAAAGTGGGGCTCAATAATCTCGTAAACGGCGAGTAGTTCACCTATCTTCGCCTTCACTGCCGTTTCCTCAAACAATTCACGCAGGGCGGCGTCATGCAGGCTCTCTCCGCGCATGACCTTGCCGCCAGGGATCGACCACTCGCCCTGGCGCGGCGCCTGCCCCCGCCGGATCAGCAAAACCTCGTCACCGCGCCAGCAAACCACGCCAACCGCCGGGATCGGATATAAGTCAGGTGACCCGCCAAACTGATCCGATTGATTAGGTTTTGTGTCTTGCACTTCCGGGCTCTCTCGCTTAACGCAACGCGAACGCCCACCTTAGCCAGAGTCTTTTCCATGTCCACGCCTGCCTTTGCCGAAGCTCCCGCCGTCTCGCCCGAAGTGATCGCGCAGATCAAGGCCGTGGTAGGTGACGCCGGCTGGAGCGAAGACCCGATGCGCGTCGATCCCAAGCTGACGGAATGGCGCGGCAAGTGGAAAGGCCGCACTCCCCTGCTCGTCCTGCCGAAATCGACCGAGGAAGTCGCGGCGGTCGTCAAAATCTGTTATGACAACAATGTCGCCATCACCCCGCAGGGCGGCAATACCGGCCTGGTCGGCGGGCAGATCCCGTTCGGTGAAATCCTGATTTCGCTGGAGCGCATGAAGACCATCCGCGACGTGGCCCCCACCGATGACACCATGGTGCTGGAATCCGGCCTCACCCTGCTCGAAGCCCAGCAGATCGCCGAAAAGGCCGGCCGCTACTTCCCGCTCTCTCTGGCAGCCGAGGGTACAGCGACGGTCGGTGGCGTGATTTCGACCAATGCCGGTGGCACGGCTGTCCTGCGCTACGGTGTGACGCGCGACCTGGTGTCCGGCCTTGAAGTCGTGTTGCCCAATGGTGAGATTTTCCATGGCCTGAAACGGCTGCGCAAGGACAATACCGGCTACGACCTGAAGCATCTCTTCATCGGCGCCGAAGGCACGCTCGGCATCATCACCGCTGCATCGCTCAAGCTGTTCCCGATCATGAATTCGCGCTCGACCGCCATTGTCGCCTTTGACAGCGCGCAAAAAGCCATCGACCTACTGGTCCGTGCCAAGCAGGAAACCGGCGGCCAGGTCGAGGCCTTCGAGCTGATGGGCCGGTATGGCCTTTCACTGGTGCTGAAGCACATTCCCGATACGCGCGAGCCCCTGGGCGACGAATATCCCTGGTACGCTCTGATCGAGGTGGCCTCCGGCGATCCGGAAGGTGCGGCCTCATCGATGGAACGTCTGCTGGAAGCGGCTTTCGAAGAAGAGCTGGTGCTGGACGCCGTCATCGCCCAGAATGAAACCCAGGCCGCTGAGTTCTGGCGCCTGCGCGAGGATCACTCCGCTGCCGAAAAGGCCGAGGGCGCCGCCTGGAAGCACGATATTTCCGTCCCGCTCTCCCGCATGGCCGAATATATGGAAGAGGGCAAGAAGGCAATCGAGGCCTTCCTGCCGGGCGCGCGCCTGGTGGCCTTTGGCCATGTCGGCGACGGTAATGTCCACTTCAACGTCATCGTGCCGGAAGGCATGGACGCCGAGGAATTCAACGCCATGCGCGACGCCGGCGCCAAGGTGGTCCACGATCTGGTGCACGAATATGAAGGCTCGATCTCAGCCGAGCACGGCCTTGGCCGTATGAAGACGGATGAAGCCCGGCTCTACAAGGATCCGGTCTCCGTGGCCGCCATGCAGGCCGTGCGCGCTTCTCTTGATCCAAAACGGATAATGAACCCGCACGTATTATTCTAAACGCTACTCACGAACGTGAACGACAAACTGCCTGTCGGCATACAAGCGCTTCCAACCCGGCATGTGATCCATGGTCGTAGCGGCCCCCGTGTCAGCTCGCAGCAGGGTCCAGCGGATACGATAGTCAGCCAGTGTTTTTTCGAGTGTGGCCTGGTCAGGACTGACGGCGCGGTTATAGCTCGCGAAGAAATCCGCCCCGTACATGTCGGTGCGGCCATCGATAAACGGCCGCACACCCTTCCAGATCAGGTAGCCGCCCGTGTCATAATGATTGAGCACCGGCTGGGCGCGTAAATCTGCCGGCACCGCCGCCAGTGCGGCCACCGGTGTATTGGCCGTGCGCGGCTCGGCGATCGGCAGGGCCACGCGCAGGCCGGACAAGGCGATAACGGCAATACCAGTCAGCACCAGCGCCATATGGCTCGATTTCACCTGGCCCGGCGTGCCATTGATCGATCCGCTAAAGGTCCGTCCCAGTGGCTCGGCCAGCAGCAATACGCCAAGCACGCCCAGTACCATTTCCTGACGGGAATGTTTGAAGGTCAGGTGAACCAGGGCCAGCAGGATCACCAGACGCAGCAGCGGCACTTCGGCGCGCTGGCGCACAATGACGAACACCGCACCCAGGATACCGATCTCCAGCGGCGACAATTTGGAGAAATCGGCGGCCGCCCATTCCGTCACACCAGCGATCCCCGGCATGATCAGCAGCTTCACCGGAAACAGCAGGCCTTCGAAGCCATGCGGCGTAATCAGGGCAGCCACCAGCGCCATCAGACCGAAACCACCCCATTGGATCATCGCAGTCCGGCGCCCATCAACAGGCGCCGCCAGCCAGGCTTCCAGCGCAAAGGGCGCCAGCAGGCACAGGCCGAACAGGAAACTGCCGTGCATATTGTCCCACAGGACCATGACCGGGATCAGCCACCAGCCGGGACCGCGGTTATCGGCGCGCGCCTCGACCAGTTCGCCACACCACGCCGCCAGCAGGGGCAGGATCAGAATATGCGGACGCATCAGGAAGTGTGGCCCGATCAGGCTCAAGCCCAGCATGACGGTTAGCCACAGCGCCATACCGCCAAGCCAACGCGCTGCCACCCTGGCCACGATCCAGGTCGTCAGACCAGCGGCGCCGGCTGTCAGAACAGCCAGGCTCGACCAACCGGCCAGACGAAACACGATAGCCATGAAGACTTCGCTCAGCCATTCATGCATCAGCCACGGCTTGCCGGCAAAGCTGAAAGAAAACGGATCGGTATGCGGGACGGCATGGTGATCGATGATCCAGTTGCCGGCCGCCAGATGCCAGAAGGTATCGCCATCATTGAACATCTGCGGCGCCCACAGAAGCGCGGCAAACACGGCCAGCCCCATGATCAGGGGCTGCGAAGGCAGGATCGATTTCAGTTTCATGCGGTGATCATCGGGCGAAGATAGCGTCGATGGCGGCCTGGGCATCCTCGGCGCCGTCATCCTTGGCGCGGATCAGGTCCTGCATGGTCTTCAACATGTCGTGCATGGTGAAGGGCTTGGGCAGGAGGGCATCGGCACCCGCAGCCTTGGCCGCCGCCAGGACGTGCACCGCCGTGATGGTCGCATCCACGCCTTCCGACATGGCGACGACCTTGCAATGGCTGAATTCGCTCTTGATCTGCGCCGTCCCTTCGATGCCGCCGATGCCGGGAATGAGCACGGCCGTCAGCACGATATCGATCAGACCAAGATTGTGATCGAAGAAGGCGTCTTCGACATTAGAGGCATAAGAGACCTTGTAGCCCACCTGCTTCAGCACCCGGCAGACATCGTTGCGCAGGTCTTCGTCGTCTTCGATGACCAGCACATTGTGGTCCTTCGAGCGCGCGCGGTGATAGGCATTGGTATCGGCCAGCAACCCCTTCAACTTGTCGGTATTAAAGGGCTTAGGGAGGACGAAGTCCGCGCCGGCGATGCGCGCCTGATTCATGGCGGCGGTGATGGCCGTGCCGCGTCCGCCACCATCCGACATGATGGCCAGCGGCGCATCCTGAGCTTCGCCGCGGATCTGGTCGATATGATCGATGGTCGCGCCGCCCACGTCATAGGCATCGAACAGCAGCAGGTGAAAACGGCTGCCCTTGAGCATCCGCATCGCCATTTTCTGATCGAAACTAAGAACCGAGGTCCACTTCTGCTGATGCAGCATCGAGGCAATGCGCTGCGCCATATCACGGTTCTGATCCATAATAAGAACGCTGCCTTGACTCATCCGGGACCTTTTAATGCGACGACTTTATATTTGTTGTGAATATCTAAGTAAAAATACCTTAAAATCTCAATAACGGCGCACCACGACTTGGTCCTTAAAAAAGACGCGGCATAATAGTAACGGTAATACTTTGAAGGCCTTAAACCGCAAGGCACTTTTCACTGATCAGGGCTTCCATCAGGCCGGTCAGATCGGCGGACGTGAATGGCTTGGGTAGCAAGGCGTCGGCGCCCATGTATCGCGCGGCAGACAAGGCCTGGTCATTGTTCAGACGGTTCTCGGCGCCACCCGACATGGCAATGATGGCCACCTCCGGCCAGGTCGACTTGATGATCTGTATGCCCTTGATCCCCCCCATGCCGGGCATGAAGATATCGGTCAGCACAACATCGACATGGGCGATATCGACGCGCTCAAAAGCCTCTTCCATCGAACGCGCCTCGCTGATGCGATAGCCTTCATGCGCCAGGGCCGTTGTTGTCAGCTTACGAACTACCCGGCAGTCATCGACAACCAGCACATGTTTGGGCCGGACAGGCGCCCGGCGCATCCTGATGGATTCATCAAGGATGATCGCCAGGTCTTCCGGCGCGAAGGGCTTGGGCAGGACAAAATCGGCCTGGGCGCGGCGCGCGGCATTGAGGGTCGCGTTCAACGCCGTACCGTATGTGCCACCAGCCGTCATCATGGCCACGGGCACGCCATCGGCCAGGGCGCGGATTTCCGGCAGACAGTTCAGTGTATTGTCGTCACCAACATAGACATCCAGCAAAAGCAGATCGACCCGTGAGGCCCTGAGCTGCTGAAAAGCCATCCGGTGATCGAAGTTAAGTACGGCAGACCAGTTCAGGGCTGCCAGCATGCGCGAGATCAACTGCGCCTGTATGCGGCTGTCTTCCAGAACGAGTACGGTGCCTGCGGAAACCGACATGAATTTTCCCCTGTTTTCGGTCAAACGCCAACGCGCCGACGCCGGGGAACATCCGGCACCGGTTACAGAGTACGCTTTTATGCAACAGGAACGCGGACTTGCCTCTCTGCCGGCTCTCTTGTTTCGCCATTCTTGTACAGAAGGGCGAACATCCTTATTGTGGCCGGAACAGACACCTTACACCGCAAAGCTTAAATATTCCGTTCATGCTGACTCTCCTGTCCCCCGCCAAATCGCTCGACCTGACGCCGTTCGCCAGCGCCCTGCCCGTCACAGAGCCGCGCTTTATCGAACAAACGGAGACATTGCTGAAGACGCTGAAGCGTCTGAAGGCGAAGGATATCGGCGCGCTGATGGATATCTCCGCAACGCTCAGTCAGCTGAATTACGAGCGTTACCAGGGGTTCGAGGACCAGACACCAGGCGCGGCCGCCTTCATGTTCGACGGCGATGTCTATACCGGCCTTGAGGCACGGACTCTGGACGCCGACGGGCAAGCCTGGGCGCAGGATCATATCCGCATTCTCTCCGGACTTTACGGAGTGCTGCGACCGCTTGACCTGATCAGGCCCTACCGTCTGGAAATGGGCTCGCAGCTGAAAACCGGCCGCGCCAGGTCGCTCTATGCGTTCTGGGGCGATACGCTGGCGAAAAGCCTGAACGACGAACTGAAGACACAGGGCGACGATATCCTCGTCAACCTGGCCAGCACCGAATATTCGCGCGCCGCCCTGACCAAGATGCTGAAGGCTCAGGTGATCAGCCCGCGCTTTCTGGAGATCAAGGGGAACGAGGCGAAGATCGTCTCCTTCTTTGCCAAGAAGGCGCGCGGCCTGATGGCGCGGTACATGATTGACAACCGCGTCGATCGCATCGATGGCCTGAAGGATTTCAAGGTCGCCGGTTATGAATTCCGCGCCGATCTATCCAAAGACAGCGACTGGGTCTTCACTCGCCCGCAGCCCGAACTGGTGACGAAGACAAAGAAGGCAGCCTAGCCGACAAACCCCGCCGCGCGCCTGATACGATCATTGATCGCTTCTCCTATGCCTTCATCCGGTATGGGGGCAATTTCGATCACGGACGGCTTGAGGCGGTCGGCTTCGCGCAAGGCCCGAAACAGATTGGCCGCCGCTTCGTGCAGGTCGCGGCCGGCACTCAACTGGATCACCGGCCCGGCATGCGCTGCGGGACCAAAAGCCAGATAGGCCGCACCGGCGGATGGCATATCAATATTGATTTTCACCGGTGCATCCGGCGCATAATGCAGGGTCAGCCGTCCGGGTGAACGATGGCCTTCGACCTCATCGGCCGCCAGTGAGCCAATGACGGCTTCAACCTGCTGGCGCGTCACGGCACCGGCACGCAGATAACGTGCCTCATTCAGCAGACTGACAACGGTTGATTCCACGCCAACCGGGCAATCGCCGCCATCCGGCGATGCCTGCACGAAAGCACCGGTTTCTTCAAAAGCGTCAGCTTGGGTGGTCGGGCTGGGGCGTCCGGAGCGATTGGCTGAAGGCGCCACCACCCCACCACCAAAATCGCGCAAAATATCCAGCGCCATGGCGTGTGCCGGCATCCGCAACGCCACACTGTCAAGGCCAGCCCGCGCCAAATCACAGGCCAGCCCGGCATCCCGCACCGGCACAACCAGAGTCAGCGGCCCTGGCCAGAAGGCTTTGGCCAGGGCAAGAGCGCGGTCATCGAAAACACCGATCCGTTCTGCCAGAGCCGTGTCAGCGACATGCACGATCAGGGGGTTGAAACGCGGCCGTCCCTTGGCCTCGAAAACCTTGATGACCGCTTCCGGATCATCGGCACGTGCCCCCAGCCCATAGACCGTTTCCGTCGGCAGGTGGATCAACCCACCGGCCTGCAGGGCGCTTACCGCCGCCTCAACAGCACTCACTTCGACGCCTTGGCTTTCAGGTTGATCTTTACAGTGACTTTCGCCGGCACCGAGTCCGTCTTGGCCCAGTCGCCCGTGCCGACACCGAAGGCCGTGCGATCGAGATCGACCGTGCCGGCCATGGTGGCGATGCCCGATTTGATATTGAGCGTGAACGGCAAGCTAAGCGGTTTGGTCGTGCCGTGCAGGGTCAGCTTGCCCTTGGCGACAAAATGGGTGGCGTCCGTTTTGGTGAAACTTGACGCCTCATAAATCGCCTTGGGCGTAGCGGTGACATTGAAGAAGGCATCGCTTTTCAGCGTGCCGTCCCGGTCGCCATCGCCGGAATTGACCGAGGCGAGATCGATCGTGACCTTGACGTGCGATTTATCGAGTTGCTCCGGATCGAAGGCAATAGTGGCTGCATAAGAAGTAAATCCACCATTGATCGCTTCCCCGGAAAAGGTGGTAGCGAAGGCAATAGTGGTGGCTGATTTATCAACCGTCCAAGTGGTGATGGTTGCTGTTTCAGACGTCGAACTTGAGGCAGCTTCCGACGCAGCCTCAGAAGATACCGTCTCTGACGAGGCGCTGTCGGCGGCGGCGGCGTCCGGCGGCGGGGGCGCTTCCTTGCCTTCGTTCAGAGGCGTGCCGCGGTAGATGCCGAAACCCACGGCGATGGCCAGACCGACCACGCCGATCGGCAACAGCCAGCGATAGTTCAGTATGGGACGCGGCTTCAGCCCCGGCACCATATGCTCAATCACTTCGTCCTTATCGATGAACTGGTGTTTCAGCGCCGCCAGCACATGCAGCGGAATCATGACGTAGAAGATCAGCTTGGCCAGCAAGCCATGCACCGTCTCGAAACTCTCATGCATTTCATGGGTTTGCGGTACCGGCAGGTGCGGCCACGGAATACCGAAAAACGGAATTTCGCGCGCCGAGGTCGAAACCATCAGCCAGCCTGACAGCGGCAGGGCGATCATGACGACATAGAAGCCGAGGTGAAGCGCCTTGGCCGCCAGGGCCTGCCATTTCGGCATCGGCGGTTCTGGCGGCGCCTTATAGGCCAGACGCAGACCTATGCGCACAAGTGTAAGCAGAATGATGAGAATGCCAATGGATTTGTGCAGGTTCGCCCGATTGAACAGCATCGTGTCCTTGTCGTCGAAACGCCAGCCCAGAAAAACCATCGTCAGGATCAGGAAGGCCATCAGCCAGTGAATATAACGGCTGTAACGATTATAACTGGTCGGGGTCAGGTCTGTCATGGTGGCCACTCTCCTCAGATATGCCCTGCATACACCACCTGTCATAAGGGGTCATGCAAAAACAATTGCAATAGTCACGATTACATTTAATTCAAAGTTGACGTTCGCGTAAATTAAACTTGCGACCCTGTTTTCATCGTCATACAGTGGCCGGAAAAGACAGGGAGTCGCCAATGACCTACCGCCCCAGCCTCAAGGATATCACCTTCTGCCTCGATCATGTAATCGGCATGTCGGACAGTTATGGCCACGCGGCTTTTCCGGATTTTGACGCCGATCTGCGTGATGCCGTACTGGAAGCCGCCGGCCAGTTGGCCGGTGATGTATTGGGACCGCTGAATCGCGCCGGCGATCTGGGCGGCACCAAACTGGCAGGGGATCGGGTTGTGATTGCGCCGGGTTTCCTGGAAGCCATTAAGACCTATGCCGAAGGCGGCTGGTATGGACTGGCGGCCGATCCGGCCTATGGCGGGCAAGGCCTGCCGAAGATGCTCGAACAGGCCTGTTTCGACATGTTCCACGGCGCCAACATGGCCTTCACCTTGTTGCCGACCCTGAGCCAGGGCGCGATCGAGGCCATTCATGAACACGGCACTCAAGGCCAGAAAGACCTCTTCCTGCCCAAGCTGATCGCCGGCGAATGGTCGGGCACCATGAACCTGACCGAGCCCGGCGCCGGGTCCGATCTCGCCGCCCTGACCACAAAGGCCGAACCGAACGGCGACGGCACCTATGCCATCAGCGGCCAGAAGATCTTCATCACCTGGGGTGAGCATGACGGGGCGGAAAACATCATCCACCTGGTGCTGGCACGCCTGCCCGACGCGCCGAAAGGCACGCGCGGCATTTCCCTCTTCCTGTGCCCGAAATACCTGATCGATGCAGATGGCGGCATAGGGGCGCGCAACAGCGTCAAATGCGTCGGGCTGGAGCACAAGCTCGGCATCCACGCTTCGCCCACCTGCGTCATGTCGTTCGAGGGCGCGCAGGCCGAACTGATCGGAGCGCCCAATGGCGGGCTGGCCGCCATGTTCACCATGATGAATGCCGCCCGTCTCGCCGTTGGTTTCGAGGGCGTAGGTCTGGCCGATGCCGCCTGGCAGAAGGCGCAGAGCTATGCGCTGGAACGCCGTCAGGGCAAATCCCTGATCACCGGCCAGGACTATGCCCCGATTATTGATCATCCCGATGTGCGCCTGATGCTGGCCGTAATGAAGGCCAAGGTCGAGGCAGCGCGCGGCATCTGCCTGCTGACCGCCTCGGCCATTGATGCCGTCAAACGCGGTGACAATGTCGAGCGCCAGAAGCGTCGCGAGGACTTCCTCGTCCCCATCGCCAAGGCCTGGAGCACCGACCGCGCCGTCGAAGTCGCCTCCACAGGCGTACAGGTGCATGGCGGCATGGGTTTCATCGAAGAAACCGGCGCCGCGCAATATTACCGCGACGCGCGTATCGCACCGATCTACGAGGGCACCAACGGCATCCAGGCCGCCGATCTGGTCGGCCGCAAGCTGGGCAGCGACGGCATCGCTGCGAAAGAACTGGAATCCGATATAAAAGCCTTTCTGGACAGTGGTTTGCCGGAAAATTTCAAAGCGGATTGTGAAGCATTGAAGCAGGCCCTGGCGGCTTTTTCAGCGGCCACCGACCATCTGCTGGCACAGAAACCGGCGTCCCCGCTTGACGTCGCCACCGCCGCCACGACCTATCTGACGCTTTGCGGCGATCTGGTCGGCGGATGGCTATTGCTGAAGGGCGCGGTGGCCGCGCATAACCAACTGGACAGCGGCGACAAGGCCTGGCTGAGCGACCGTATCAAGCTGATGCGCGTCTTCTTCGCCCATGTGCTGAGCCATGCGCCGGCCCATCTAGCGGCCATTCGTTCAGGCTATGCCGTACTGGATGGCCTGACTCTCAGCCTCGATTAGTTCGCCGTCTTGTCATCCGGCGTGACCTGCGTGCCGCCCTCGCCTTCGGACGGCTTAGCGGCCTGACCGGCGGAGCTGGTGATGCGGCGCGTCATGTCCTGGGTATCGGTGGTGGCGCCGCCCGGCAGACGCATCGGCGCCGGGGCGGCCGGCTTCAGGCTGGCCACCGGATTGATCCCCGCGCCCTGCGCCTTCAGCATCAGGTTGATGGTTTCGCGCACGAAGACCGCATCCGTCACCACGCCCAGTTCCAGGCGCTGATTGTCATCCTCGACCTGCTTGATCAGCACGCCGGCAATAAAGGTATGGCCCTTGCCTTCCTGCGAGGTCATGAAGACCGGCCCGCCGGAATTACCAGGCACGGCGGTCAAGTCGATCAGGAAGGTCGGATAGGAATCGGAGGGCGCCACCGGCCACGAGGCCAGCCGTCCGGCGCGCAGGATCGGGAAACCGGCCACATTGGCGGAAAGCCCGTGCGGATAACCCAGGGTCATCATCTCGTCACCGGCGGCGACGCGTTCAGCGGCGAAGGTGGCGTCATCGGCCAGCCAGGCGGCCGGAATGGCAGAATCGCGCAGGCCTTCGGGCACATCGACCGGAATGACGGCAATATCCTGCGATGGGTGCTGATACCAGACGGGGCCGGTAGCCGTGCGAATGGTCATGTTGGAAGGCACGTAACTCCAGTTGCCCTGCACGCCCTGCACGCGCCAGCCAATGCGCACATCGGCGGCTGGCATCTTCTCGAAAACGTGGGCGGCGGTGACCAGAACGACCTCGCTCTTGCCGTCGGCCCTGGGGACGGACACCAGAAATCCGGTGCCGACCATCCGCTTGGAATCGCTGATCGGCTGATCGATCTGCACGGTCGCCTTGATCAGGGCTACGGTCAGGTCAACATCCATCATCAGCTTTTCCCCCCAAAAACCTAAAATCACAGCCGAAGCCATTTGACGGCATTTACCGAATGGGTCAATCCTCTACCCCAACCGTGCGCCGTCTCGTCGCTGAAACAATCTGTCAGGTGAACTTGGATATGAAAAGCCACCTTGATCGCAGAAATTTCATTTTGACGACCCTGGGTACCAGTTTTATCACCCAGGCTGTTTTTGCCGCCACACCGTCTGCCCCCACCTTCTGACAAGGAAAACGCTTTGTCCGCTTCTGCCAAGACCGCCGCCCTTGCCCCCGTCGCGCCATTACCGGCGAAAAAGCCTTTTGAAATCACACAGCTGGGCCACAGGCGCGTCGATAACTACCACTGGATGAAGGATGACAACTGGCAGGCGGTCCTGCGTGATCCGGGCCTGATCCGGGCGGATATCAAGGCGGCCCTGACCGAGGAAAACGCCTATTCGACCGCGCTTCTGGACGGCACGAAAGACCTTCAGGAGACCCTCTTCGCCGAGATGAAGGGCCGCATCAAGGAAGACGACGCCAGCGTGCCTTCACCGGATGGCGGGTGGGAATATTATTCGCGCTTTGAGACCGGCGCCCAGCATCCAATCATTGCGCGCCGCCCGCGCACGACCGGCGCCTTCGATACCCCCTTGCCGACGACAGAGGCAACCCGCACAGCCGAACAGATTCTGCTCAATGAGGACGAAAGGGCCAGGGGCACGGACTTCTATGAAACCTCAGACGCCCAGCACAGCCCCGACCACGCGCTATTCGCCTGGGGCGAGGATACGCAGGGCTCCGAATACTACACGATCTATGTCAGGGACCTGGCGACAGGCGACATCCTGCCCGGCCCGATCGAAAGCTGCGAGGGCGGTTTTACCTTCTCGCCGGATTCGAAATATATCTTCTGGGTCTGGCGCGATGAAAACTCTCGCCCGGCCAGGGTCTACCGCCGCCCGGCCCGGGGTGGCGAGGATGTGCTGGTCTATGAGGAGATGGACGACGGCTTTTTCCTGAGCATCGGCACGCTTAGTTCCGACGCCTTTATCAGCATCGGCGCCGGCAATCACGAGACCTCGGAAACCTGGCTGGTGCCTGCCGCGACACCGGAAGCCGCTCCCTTCGTTGTCGAACCCCGCCAGGAAGGCATTCAATACGATATCGATCACTGGGATGACCGCTTCATCATCCGCACCAATGCCGATAACGCCGTCGATTTCAAGCTGATGGTATCGACCGCAGACACGCCTTCACGCGCCACCTGGAAAGGCCTCGTGCCGCATCGCCCCGGTGTCTACATTACGGGCTCCGGCGTCTACAAGCGCCACATGATCCGCGTCGAACGCGAAAACGCCAATACCCGTATCGTCATCACCCGCAAGTCGGACATGTCCGAGCACGAAATTTCGGTGGCGGAAGAAGCCTACAGCCTCGGCGCTTCCGGCGGCTACGAGTACGACACCGACATCCTGCGCTACAGCTATACCTCGCCCACCACGCCGGCCCAGACCTTCGATTACAATATGGAGACGCGGGAACAGGTCCTGCGTAAGGTCCAGGTTATTCCCTCCGGCCACGACCCGAAGGCCTATGTCGCACGCCGCCTCTATGCGAAGGCGACCGATGGCGAGAGCGTACCGATCACGGTCCTGATGAAGGCCGATACCAGGCTCGACGGCCAGGCGCCCCTCCTGCTCTATGGTTACGGCTCCTACGGCATGCCGATGGACCCCGGCTTCTCGATCCGCTCCTTAAGCCTGGTCAATCGCGGCTGGGTCTATGCCATTGCCCATATCCGCGGCGGTTCGGAAAAAGGCTATGGCTGGTTCCTGGATGGCCGCAAGTACAAGAAAAAGAACACCTTCACCGACTTCATCGCCTGCGCCGAGAGCCTGTGCGATGCCGGTTACGGTACGCGCGGCCGCATCGTCGCCTATGGCGGCTCGGCCGGCGGCATGCTGATGGGGGCGGTCACCAACCTGCGCCCGGACCTGTGGGCCGGTGTTATCGGCGCAGTGCCGTTCGTCGATGTGCTTAACACCATGAGCGACACCTCTCTGCCGCTCACCCCGCCGGAATGGCCGGAATGGGGTAATCCACTGGATGACGAAGAAGCTTATCAATATATAGCCTCCTACTCGCCTTACGATAATATCGATGTCAGGCCCTACCCGCCGGTCCTGGCCACCGGCGGCCTGAGCGATACGCGCGTCACCTACTGGGAGCCGATGAAATGGATCGCGAAGCTGCGCGAAAAATCGACCTCCGGCGCCCCCATGCTACTCAAGATCAATATGGAGGCCGGTCACGGCGGCGCTTCGGGCCGTTTCGACTTCCTGAAGGAGATCGCCTTCGATTATGCCTTCGCCATCTGGGCCCAACAGCAAAAAATATAGAGTTCCATGTTTGATATCCGACCAGCGACAGAAGACGACTTCACCGCCATCACTGCCATCTATGCCTGGAATGTCGATCACGGCACCGGCACCTTCGCGCTGGAAGCCCCTTCGCGCGAGGAAATGCTGGCCGGCTTCGCCAATGTGCAAGCTCTGCACCTGCCATATCTTGTAGCTGTAGAGAATGGTCAGGTGCTTGGCTATGCCTATGCCGCGCCCTTCCGCACCCGACCTGCCTACAAATACGGCGTGGAGGACAGCATCTATCTGGCACCGGAAGCCACCGGGCGCGGCATAGGAAAGGCCCTGTTGATCAGGCTGATGGACCTATGCACCGAACGCGGCCTTTACAGCATGATCGCCGTTATCGGCGACAGCGAGAACCTCGCCTCTATCGGCGTCCACAAGGCCTGCGGCTTTGACCATACCGGCAATCTGCCGCGCGCCGGGTTCAAGTTCGGCCGCTGGCTCGACGTCGTCTTCATGACCCGCGACCTTCTGCCCTATACGCCTGATCCGCAAGGCGATGGCTGGGACGGATAACGCCGTTCACCGAATGGTAGGTATTTTATGAAATAATACAGGGAAAGTAACAGCTTACCCGTGTGATTTCATGTCATCTCTGCGCCCCCATCGTCAGTCTTCCGCCTTTGGCTTCTATGGCTTCATCGGTCTGTTGGTTCTGGCGGCTGTCTTGTCGCAGAAGGCGCATGCCGGCGAGATCGAAACCGGCGTGGTGCTGACGACAGAGGTCGATTCCGTGGTCAAGGGCGGACTCGATGTCGGCTCCAGCGGCCTCAGTAATATCGATCTGACCGCGCACTGGCAGAATGACAGCGGCTGGGAAGCCTTCGGTTACGTACTGGGTGATTTCGGCGATGACTTCTCGGCTCACCGCGTTGGCGATGTGCAGGTGACCTCCAATATCGACTGCCCCGATGGCTGGCGACTGTTCGAAGCCTACGGCAAGAAGACCTTTGGCGACGATAAGGCCTATGTCATGGCCGGCATCATCAATCTCAATGGCATTTTCGATGTCCAGGACAATGCTTCGGTGTTTCTCAACGCTTCGCACGGCATCGGCATCGATTATTCGCAGACCGGCCCCTCCATATTCCCGACCACAGGCCTGGGCCTCGTCGGCCAGTGGCGCCTTACGCCGCACCAGACTTTTCGCGCCGGCGTCTTCGATGGCGTGCCGGGCGATCCCTATGACGATAAGAAGTTCGTATATATCAAGCTGTCCGCCCAGGAAGGCAGCCACTGGGTCGGCGAGTATCAGTATGATTTCAACGGCGGTTTCCTGAAACTCGGCGCGTGGAAGAACACCGCCACCCTGGATCGCCTCGATGGCACAGGCACGGCCGATGACAATGGCGGCGCCTATGTCCAGAGCGGCTTTACCCTGACCGGCAGCGATGATCACGGTCTGAAAGGCTGGGTGCGCGCCGGCATGGCAGATGACCAGTTGATGTCCATCGCCGACTATATCGGTGGCGGTCTGGTCTACACCGGCCCGCTCAAAAACCACGCGACCGACCAACTGGGCTTCGCCGTTGCTGTCGCCCATTTCGGCGTTCCTTACCAGGCCTCGACCGGCGAAACGCTGAAGCGCGAGATCACCTATGAACTGACCTATCGCTGGGATATCCGCGATGGTCTCTCTGTGCAGCCCGACCTGCAATATGTTCATAATCCCTATGGCCGCACCGATATAAACGATGCCGTGGTGGTGAGCCTGCGCCTGAAGACGGACCTTATGGCCCTGCGTTAAGGTTAAGTCCTGTTATGATCGGGACCTGCATAACGGTAATCGCTGCGCTTTGAAGTCACTTTTCTGGTGATCTGGCGATTTGGATTTGACGAATGCCAAGATGGCTGTTGTCGTGTCATTCCGCCGTTAAACCGGAGCTGTTGATCATGAACGAACCTGCCAGCACCGTTGCCGAATTGACTGACCGTCCCGCGACGATCAATATCAAGGCTGCCACAATGCAGCTGTTCAACGAGATCGAGGCCACGTCGGGAAGCGTGATGCTGCAACAAAGCATTGCCATCATAAAGACGCATGTCTTTAACCAGAAACCGCGGGAAGGTGCATCACCGCGCGATCTGAGGGCCGAATTCGAGGCCCTGCAGGCGCATTGGCAAAGCCGCGACATCAAGGGACTGCAGCGCCTTCTGGTGACCTATTTCAAGCGCCGGGACCTGACGGCGCCAACAACCGCGATCGCTTATCCGGCATATTGAAAAGCACCGATACACCGATGGTACGGAACTGACTATCCCGCCATTGTCTTGCTGGCAATTTCGGCCGCTACCTGTTCGACCGCACCGATGCATTCACTTAAAGCCACAAGAGCAGCATCCAGACGTAGCGACAAGATGTGCCGGGCCGGCAACGTCCAGCCCGTTGACCTTATCGAAAACGAGAACGGCAACATCCCTTATCCTTAGTCTGAAATGGCATTTATCCGACCATTTCAGACATGGGCATTCCAGGAGTGCTACCCGCGCAGTCATTCTGACTGACTTTATTTTCCATGGTCATTCCGTTTCAAAGGTCAGGTCACGCGCCAGGAAAACCTGGATATGAACGCCCGCTTTGACATTCACTGTCGGGGAGACTGAAGATACAACCGATGTTCCATTGCTCTGACCAGATGACCCTGAGGTCGAAATGACGACCGTCGTCGACGAGCTGTCGCTGTCGGTCAGGCTACCAACCAGGCCGTTCAGTACGGTCAGCATGATTGCGCCGCTGTAGCGAGCGGCAAAATGATTGTGAACCTTGCCAGTCACCCCTTCCTGACCGATGGTATCAGTCGCCGGTGAAGCGAGGCTCACCGACACGCCATCCGGGCGCAGAACCCTGTCCCATATGATAAACGCGCGGGTTTCGCCGGTGGACAAGGCGCTCTTATACTGGCCAATCAGCCGGCTGCCTCGCGGGATAAGCACCTGCGTGCCATCGGCACTGCGGACATCCGCCGCCACAACCGCGCGTGCGTATCCAGGCAGTTCGGAATTAATAGCGGTTTCCAGCGTTGCGGCAATCATTGTGCCTTGCAAGAGCAGTTTGGATTGATCGCCAACCGACGTCGCCCGCGCCACCTTATCGCCTTCCATCTTAAGGGCAAATAGCGCATTCGCATTGGCTGTCTTTAGCGCCTGACCGCCAGCCGCCTGTGGCTCGGTACGTGCTGACGAAGTTGGCGCACTGCTATCATAGATGAGAACAGGCTGATGCGCCGCCCCCACAGCTGCAAGGGTCGTATTCATGGAGGCAGTTACCGGCGACACCGTTACTGGCGCCATAGCCGGAACAGCTGTCGAAAGGGCGGATGAAAGCCCCCCCTCCTCATTCGCGAGCGGTCCAGCAGCAGCCTGAGGCATCGTTTCGACAAGTGGAACCGCCCTCTGTGGGGACGGAATCGTAGCGGTGGCAGCGCGCATGTGCTTCGCAGGTGGGGATGACAGCCCGATCACTACGATACCGCAGACCGCCAATCTGCCCAGAACGAGAAGGCCCACCTGGTTGCTCCCTCGTTCCATACGCACCGGAATAGATCTTAGTCTTTGCTCTCGATCCGCAGCGGATATCCCCATCCGTGGATCCACACCGTCTAACCGCATGTTCATACTCCCGTATCTGCCTGGCCTATTCTGAACCGCCAGGATGGCGGCCTGAGGTTCGGTCGATGACAGGTCTGGCAAGTACTCTGGTCAATTCGGGCGGAAGGCAGGCATGTCTGACGAGGAGCGTACAGTTACTCGGCCGGTGAGGTTTCAGCCCCTTGCGGCCGTCGCTTCACAAGGAAAAGGACCACAGCCGCAATGGCCAATGGGATAAGTCCCCAGGCGGCATGAGCCAGCATGGCATCCATCAGCTCCGAGACCGGGTTGGCGTACCCATTGATCCGGGCAATCGCCCAGGCGACAGAGGAAACGGCAGCCAGCACGGCGCCTGTCAGACGAACCCGTCTATAAGCCCGTGCACGCGCCAGCAGGATCAGCCACGGCACAACCAGCGCCACGATGAGAAGCTGCATCAGTTCGATGCCCAGGTTGAAACCGAAAACAGCCGTCACCTTCTGCCAGACATCAAGCCCGACAGACGAAATGACTGTGGCGAAGGACATGCCGTGGATCAGGCCGAAACCGGCCGCGATCCAGGGCTCCTTGCCCCGGAACATCGGCCGCCAGGCATGAAGAGCCGAAAAGAAGATGGACACTGCGATCAGCACTTCCACCGGCTTCTGCGGCACGGTCAGTCCGCCGAAGGCCCCAAGAATGAGTGTGGCCGAATGCCCCAGTGTAAAAGCGGTTACGACCTTCAACAGGCGCTTGAACGTGTAGGACGCCCCGCCATATTCGCCCCACTTCTTCCCCGCCACCAGAAGCGGCGCTGGCAAGAGCAGGGCGAGCAGGAAGAGGAGATGGTCGGTTCCTTCGGCGATATGCTGGGCGCCAAGCCGAACCATGCTGACAAAGGCTTTCCATATCTGGCCATGTTGCGGAACGATCTGGACGGTCAGTTTTTCACCGCCGACAGTACCCAGGATACGGGTGTGTTGGGCCACCATCCCGCCTGACCAGTCCTCGACGACCGAGACCACGGCGGAATGGGTGGCGATTTCCCGGCCAATCACTTCATAATCCAGCGAAAACCCGTTTGAAGCGGCAATACCGGCGGGTGGCGTCAGACGCACATTGACCTGCCATTCATCAACTTTCGGCGTGGGACCGCGCACAACAGTCACCTGTTCCGACCATGGCTGGTTTGCCGCACTACGCGCCACGATATGGTCCTGAACATAGGCCTTCACCTGCTCTGGACGAAGCGTCGGGTAAACCGTGAAATTCGGGCCGGGGTCCGGGACAAGCCCGGCCTGAATGAAGGCCGCCGACAGACGATCGGCCGGCAGCCTCAGGGACAGCGTCCAGGCCGATGGCACTTCGCGGACTTCCACAAAAGATTGCGGCATGGGATGAGCATGCGCCGGTTTCGCGCTGATCAACGATGAGAGGGTCGTGACCAGCGCGAGCAAAACGGCAAGATAACGCATGCCGTTCGTGCTTTTAAAAAGAGAAGTTACCACCGTAGTCTTCCGTCTTGTCACGCCACACACTGTGATAATGATTGGCACTGAATACGATGCCGCTCTGAACACTGAACTCGATCCAGACACGCGGGCCGTCGATGCGCACATAGGAGCCCTTGGTCGAAAGGTCGGAATAGGAGGCCCACGAGATGTAGGTCGATGCCAGGGCGGTATCCGTCGTGTAGGCGTCGCTTTGGCCAGTGCCATTGGCATCGCCGGCATAGGACTGGATAGCGGCCTTCACCAGAGCCTGCTTAGTCGAGGACAGGCTGGATACCAGCAGGCCGGAGGCCGTTGTCGGGAAATTGCCATCCTTTTGCGGTCCCACCACCAGATCGTCATAGGCCTGGGAAAGTTTGGCCGAGGCGAGCTCGGTAGAGCTCAGACCATTCAACATGGCGAGCAGTGCGTCATGGCGCGAAGCCATCGGCGTATGGGTCGTGCCTGAACTGGTCCAGGTGACCGGCTCGACGCCGACAAAGTTCGGCGTCATGCTGACATAGTCGCCATTGATGCTGGCCAGGAAGGTGTAGTGGTGGCCGGTGAATTCCATGATCCACGGGCTCGACGTACTGGGCGTGCCAAGGAACGAAATATAGTAGAGGCCAGAGCCATAACCGGAGGCCGAATCGGCAAGATAGTCATCTGCGGCCAGAAGTTCGGTTTTTGTCGTCTGCCCCTGACTGGTCAGTGCGGCATTGATCAGGGCATCGACGGCTGTTTTCTGGTCAGTTGACAGGCTGCCCAGTGTAATGCCGTGACGGGTGGCTGCTCCAACAGGCAGGTTCGACCAGTAATTCGTCGCGTTGGCAGAGGTCAGATCATAGCTAACCGATGACAGTTGGCTCGAGCTCAGGGTCGCCCGGAAATTATTGGCCAGACAGGTCAACACCGCGCCCTGGGTGGTTTCCGAACTACAATCGGAACTGGAGACAGAACTGCTCGAGGACGAGCTGCTGGACGAACTGCTGGACGAACTGCTGCTGGAGCTGGAGGAAGATGTTGAACTGCTGCTCGACGAGGAACTTGACCCCGAACCGCCGCCGCCGCAGGCCGCCAGCACAGCACATAAAGCCGCAACGCTGACCGCCACAAGTTTGTTGTTCACTTCCATTTCCGTCTCCAGCCGAATGATTTCAGCACCGTGTGTGCCTTGGCTAGCGAAGAAATCGGGCGGGATAATGAGTGAAAAAACAGCGTTTGTTTCAGATAGAAACGCGATGAAATATACAGGAAATCAAAGCCTTGCCACAAGCGGTGCGTATCTACCGGGCGTTGCTGAAAGCCGGCAGGCTGATCCGGGCGATCAGGCCTCTTTCCTTCCGGGCAAGCACAACGTCACCACCATGCGCCCGGGCAATCGACCGGGCAATCGCCAGCCCCAGGCCGGCCCCCTTCATCTCGGCATTCTGATGCGCGCGATAGAAGGGCTGGAAAACCAGATCCAGTTCACCCTCGGCCAGACCCGGGCCATTATCACCGATTGAGGTAACGATGTCATCGCCTTCCATCTGGACGTCGATCTGCGCATGACCGCCATATTTGACCGCATTATCGATCAGATTGTCGAACAGACGCCGTAAGTGGACGGGGTCACCCTGGACATAAAAGCCAGGCCGACCATCGCTAACGTTGAACACCGCCTCTCCCTCAGGCCGATCATCGACTGCGCAGCTGAGCAGCGAGGTCAGCTCCAGAGGCTCACGGATCGACGGCTGGCTCGACTCGCGTACAAAGGCGATCACACCCGAGATCATCGCTTCCATTTGAACCACATCGTCAAGGACGCTGTCCCGAAGGCGGGCCTCTGCTTTTTCCAGCTTGAACCGCATACGGGTGAGCGGGGTGCGCAAGTCATGGGAGATCGCGCCCACCATTCCGACGCGGTCCGAGACGTAACGCTGAATCTGATTCTGCATCCGGTTGAATGCCTTAGCAGCCAGACCGAGTTCGGCAGGTCCTTCAACCTGCATCGGCGGCGCGGAAGGATCACGCCCCAGTTGCTCGGCGGCATCCGCAAAACGTCTTATAGGACGGGTAACCTGGCCGGAGAACCACCAGGCCGCCGGTGCCATTACCAGCATGCCGCCGAATACCCAGATGAGCACGCGCCTGATCCATTCCGTCTCCGGATAAGGTTCGATCACCTGCCATTGGCCGTCAGCCGTATGCCGCGCAGCAATAAACTCTCCCAGGGTCAGTTCGGGGGGCTGCCCCGGAGCCAGATTACCGCCCTTATCTGGAGGCGGCAGACCGCCAGGCCCCTCATTGCCCGGCGGCGGCGGTCCCTGCCCTGGCATGGGCGGGCGTTCAGGCCCGCCACTTCCGGGCGAAGGCGAGCCTGGCGGCTGGCCGCGAAACCCCTGCCCTCTCCCTGAAGTCGCTTCCACCAGAACAGCTGGCCCACGCATATGAATCCGCACATCCGCAGCAGGAATCCCCATGATGCTGGCTAATTGGGCGGCCAGACGCGGATTATTGTATTCGAGCAATTCCGCTGGCAGGACAGCCCGTACATGGCGCTTCAGGCCACGATGCCTGGCATTGTCAACAGTGCCGCCATTGAAAGCCGTCACCAGCTCCGTCAGATTATAGCGCGGGGGTGGTTTTACCGGCGCCAGATTGACCGCGAAAATCGTGATCATTTGCGCGACCACAATGGCCACGAGCACGAGGATAAAGACCTGGGCGCCAACAGGCAGGCGAAAGCGACTTTTCTCAGTCATGCCCGTATCACCTGTGCTTCCAGTATATAGCCTTGCCCCCGTTCGGTGCGAATGAGATTGCCGCCACCGTTCATTTCAAGCTTCTTGCGCAAGCGACTGATAACGATATCGACACTGCGTCCAGTCCCGCCGGACACTTCAACCGCCTGGAGGGCCTCGCGGGACAACACCGTACGTGCCTGGCTCAGCAATAAACCGAGCAGGAGCGCCTCGCTGAGCGTCAGCAGAACCATCACGCCGCTGGGAGCCCGCAATTGCCGCTTCACGGGATCGTAGGTGAAATCAGAGAAGGTGAAAACCTCGCCGCGTCTCAGTCCGCCCAGAGCCGCGTTTTCCCGCCTTCGCACGAGGGCGCGCACGCGTGCCAGCAATTCGCGCGGACTAAAGGGCTTGGCAAGATAATCGTCAGCCCCCAGTTCAAGCCCGAGCACCCGGTCGACCTCAGCGCCCGAGGCGCTGACCATGATGATGCCGGGCCCGTTTATCCCATTCAGGCGTTTACAGATCGACAGTCCGTCTTCGCCGGGCATCATCAGGTCAAGCACTACAACGTCGAACATATGAACGGCCAGGGCCTTGTCCATCGCTGTGCCATTCTCGGCAGCCTGAACCGTGAAACCGTTCTCTGACAGATATTCGGCGACATGCTGTCTCAGTTCCGGGTCGTCATCGACGACGAGAATGCGCTGGCTGGGTGTAGTCATGAGTCCTGCAGAAACGTCTCGTCAATTATGTAGTCCTTAGTAAGTCGCCGTTCTTTCAAAAACGCAACGCATTACGCGCCTTGCCTAAGAGACTGTTTCAAAAATTGAGTCAAGAATGCCCCCTACCTCCGGCTTCCTTCCCAAAAACTGAAGTCCTTATTGTGTCGAATTGCCCTTAAATCCATTCGGAGCCGTTCCCGTTCACGGACATCCGCCCTCAATGCCCAGGCACATGGCGCCTGAGGCTGACGCAAATACGCGGCATGCAAATTGCCTGATTACCAATTCACACCAAATAAATATGAATTTAAATCATTTGTTCCGCACCTCAAACTGATTGCGGCGACGCCATCGGGTGCGAATGCTTCCTGCCTTCCACCTGCAGCAGAAATTCGGCTTCAAGGTGTTGTTTGCCTACGCCGATCATGAGCATAACCAGTTTGTCTGGGCTGTGACTTTCGGCGGCACGGCCGAGGTGCTTGAGAAGCGCACCTCTATCATGACTGCCCGGAATGGGCCTCCAGGCAAAGAGGCCGGAGTGAGAGATCGCTTAGCGCGACCGTTTCGATCATTGATCCTATATGGCCATTCCTCCCCGGTCATTGCCAGACACTGGATTGAGCGGCACTGATCGGCATTGCCCTGATCATGGCGGCAGCCCTGGCGATCAAGCCGTTCTCACGATCAGTGACCTGACTCTATAAATCGGCATAACGCCTCTTCAGGCTGTCTGTGCCCAGTCCCGGCAACGGGCTGCCTCTTCGCCCTGGCGCGTACAGACATAAGCCATCTTTGCATTGAGGCGCGTCAGGACGGCGCTTCCATCGTGGGCGTCGCTCCACCCCCGTACCAGTTTGCCCCAGGCATCGACCTTGACGCGCGTGCGTTGATAATAGCCGCCAGTGTTCTGCCCCAGGGCGTCGATCACCGCCTGCGCGCTGGCTTCCACTGCCGCCTTGTCAGCCGGCGCCTGGCGCATGACCGTTTCGGAATACTCGATGGCCCACTGGACACGCGTCGCCTGCCCTTCGGAGGCTTCATAGCCCTTGCGCGCCCAGGCGATAGCGCCCTTTGCATCCTTTTCGTCCTCGGACAGGCTGGCCAGCTCCAGCATGTAGTAATAGGGCGAGGCCGAGCGCTTCAGCTCGCCTTCGAGTAATTTCCTGGCGCCGGCATTATCACCGGCCTCATGCAGAAGATCGGCAGCATTGGAAATGATTGACTGACGCACCATGGGGTCTTTTGCCGTCCGATCCGCCCAGGCGGCCCGCGCCCTCACCTTGGTCAGCACAGTCTTTGACACTTTTTTCATACCAGCCTTGTCGAGAAGGATATCCGCGTTGACCGTTTCCAGACGGTCCGGCAATGGCAGACTATTATCTGCATAGACGCCATCGAGCGCCTTGATCAGGGAGGCGCCCAGAGTTTGACGTTGTGCGTGGTCGGGCAGGGCCGCGACAAGGGCGGGCACCCAGTAGCTGAGTTCCTGACGATTGACGATCACTTCAGCCGGAGTGGCAAGAATTGCCGGCAGAACCTGCGCAACTTGGGTCTGCTGGACCTGGGTCAGTATATATTTTCCGTCCGTTCCCTTCTCAGCGCCTATCGCCAGAGCTAGCAGAGCAAACCGCCGTTTGACAGGCCCTTCCGGCGCGGTTTCCGCAAGCCGGCTGAGCAATGCCACTGCGCGCGCATGATCGCTGAAGTGCCGGGGATCATTCTGCCAGTCGAAGGCTGCCAGCAATTGCCAGTCATCCGGCGACAGCGTTGCCGGGTTCTCAGCCTTGGCAAACAGGGCATCGATCGAGGTCGTGCGCCCGGCGGCCAGACGCAACACTTCAGGAAGGCGCCCGGCCGCCGACAGACGGGTAATTTCAGAACCATCGGCGCGCAGCACGATAATGGTCGGGTAACCGCGAATGCCGAACCGTTCACCCCAGTGCTGGGCGCCAGTCGTATCGCCATCAAGATAGACGGGCACGAAGCTGCGCGTCTGGGTGATAAACGCCGCGTCCTTGAAAAGCGTGCTTTTGAGTTGGTTGCACGGCGGACACCATTTGGCGCCCCAGTAAAGCAGGATCGGCTTGCCGCTTTCCTTGGCTTCCGCAAGCGCATCGTCTACATCGCCTTCACGCCAGGCGATTTCCTGGACAGCGGCACTCTGTGCCGGCACCTGGCTGCGCTGGCACCCCGTGATACCGGTAGCTATCCCCATCGCCAGCCATATCCATGTCAATCGCATGCAACACATTCCTCACTCCGGACCAGTCGCCCTGGTCAACTATGGCAAGTTTGCACCTGATTGTCTACTCAACCAGTATGGTATAATTCACCCCCATATATTCCGCCCCCTGATAACCTGGTGTACCGGAACTGAATTTCTGTAATGAATAAAGTAAATTCAACAAAATACATCAGACTTGATAATTAGAAATTTCTTCTCGTCATATGAGAATGAACACCACTCTTACAAGCAAGATATTTCGCACTATCATTAAATTAAAAAAAACTGTCTGTACGTCGCATAAATACTTTTAATTTTATTCACATAATCGGACAAACATCTAAAAGTTAAGCCACATCAACTAATGACGGATGAACACAGCTGGTTGCGGTCCTAATTTATATTAGGCAGGATATTACCACAACCCCAACCTCGGCCATAGCCTGTCCCAATAGTCCCTAGGCTGCATGAAGATTTAGGGGGCTGCTGGAGCGGGATACCTCTGCCATGTGAAGGGAGATTTGACTTTAAGGAAATCGACTGCTTTGCGTCCCATAGCGGAAATAGAACTCTGCAAGTGTCAGTTTGCGATTACGCTCTCCAGAGCGGACATCCCAGCCAATTCAGTGGGCCGCCCCTTAGGCCGACGTGACGACCGGGCAAGATCTGGATCAAGCCCGCTCACTTCGACTTTTTTAGGGCTCGTCAATTCATTTTTCGGCGCCGTTATTCTTGTCGAGGGCATCCATCATTGTCTTAACCTCGGCAGCAGACTTGCCCTGACTGATCGCCGAGATTATTTCAGTCACCGACTTGGCATGATCACGGGCATGTGGGTCCTCGCCAAAAGGCCTCAGTAGGTTCATTGCATAATCGCGGTCGCCTTTCAGTAGTTCCAACCACGCTGCATAGGCCGCATAGTCGTAAACACTAGGCATGGCATCGCTAGCGCCCAGCGCCGCATTGATGGCATTGTCATTTGGAAAATCTGGCCGACCTTCATAAGCGCGAGCTAAGAAATACAGGGTCGGACCGTCATCAGGTGACAGAGTGTACGCCTTTTCCAGGAGCCCTACGGCGCGTGACAGGTCTTCAGCCCTTTCAGCTCCGCTAGCGCGGGTCGCCAGCGCCAGCCATGCGCGGCCCTGCTGATATTGTGCCTGCGCATATAGAGCGCTGTTTGGTCCGAACGAAGAAAGGTCCACAAGCGCTGCCTTAGGATCCCCATACAGAACCTCACCATAAGCAACCGCCATGCGATACTGTTCGTTTTTCGCCAGTTCCGGTGCTTGGGCCTTCAGGCGTTCCCAAGAGGCGCGCGCCCCATCAGATTTTGCCGCAGTTCCCTTCGCTTCCAGCTCCGTGGCATTGGCGTCGAGCTTGAGCATTTTCAATATCCATTCACCGCGGGCGGGTGGAAGGCAAGTTCGTAAGGACGCGGCGGCGATCATATAGGTATTGGCCGTCGGCTCCATAGGCATGACCTCTACTTTGAAATCCGGCATATCCGGGAGGCTGTATCCGGACTGTATAAGCGCATGGCTGTAGGAGCGGAGGCGTTTTGGCAATTCAGTCAATGGGTCTATGCCGGTTGCAGCCGCAAACGTCTTGACCGGGTCTCCACCTTTACGCAATTGCTCGAAATAGGCCTGAAGCGACTTGGCTCGGCTCGGATCGCTCATCATGTAATGGGTCAATAGCCATGCCTTAGCATAGAATATGACCGGATCGGCGCCATCGCGGGTTGCCAGTCCACTCGACAACCGCTCGTCGGGAGCCAAAACGTGATCCCATTGCCCCCAGTTGACCTGGGTCAAAACCCAGTTGTCAGCATAGGGTGGGTCTCCGATCACTCCCTTCTGACCATCATAGGTGAAAGTGCTAAGAAACTCAGCCATGCCTTCGATGTACCAAAGCGGGTAGGAAGACATACCGCTGCGGAACATAGCGTGGTGCGTATATTCGTGAAACAGCACCGTCTGCCCCAAGTCCTGACGCGGCCGGTTCGGATCCATCTTTAAATTTTTGTCGAATGAGACGTCTTGATTAGCGGAAAACGCCGAAACACCCTCGCGGCACGCAATATAGAGACCAGCAACGTCCCGACTGTCGATCAGTGATAGCCACTGGCTATTGTCGACCAAGTAAAGAGTAAGTTTGGGCTCGACCAAATCACCTGGCGTCGCAGGCACCAGTTTGGTGGCGAAAAATCGGAATTGTTCCAATGCCTTCAGTCGCCGTTCAGTTTCAGTGCGCGACTGGTCGCTGTAAACTATGAAATGGTCAGATTCCGCTTTGTACCAAGTCAACCCGCCCTTGTCGTCGCTGGTCGTTTCTGGCTTTGCCGGGACCGGCGCTGGATCGGCCCAAACCATGCTGTGCGTGAAAAGTACCGTCGCCGCCAAGGCACCGGCAACATATGACAACCCTGTTCTCACGTAAATTCCCCCGAAACTCTATCTATGATTACAAGCTCGAAGAACTCTTGAAAAGATGGAAAGAGCAACCGTAACAGGAGTTAACCGATGGGAACGGATATGGCGCGTTGCCTTCAGGCCAAATCAGAACGTGTCTCAATTGACGATGTAACTAAGCGCTCGCCTGCTGCTATGCCGAGAATGTTGTAATTCCCGTCAGGTCTCGAGCGCCCAAAGGAGACTACAGCACCAAGCTTCGAGAGATGATCAAATTGACTCGCTCTGGGAAAAAAACCAAGTATGCGTGACAAATACAGGGAGGCGAGAAGGGAAATGACACGTAAATCCATTACATTTGCCGTATTGGCCGCGGGGTTCTTCTCATCGAACGCGTGTACCACAGTTGCGGCCTCACCTCCGGCATCTTTGCACACAATTTGCGAGATAGCATCCTCACCGGATCATTTTCGGGGTAAACAAATCCGGATATCGAGCGATTTCGAAACCAATGATGAATACGCGTGGCTTGAAGACAGCACATGTCCCGAGGTTTTGATACCGATGTCGATTTCCAATGAAACAACAAACAATGAGGCGCTAAAAGCGTTTAAGCATTACGTGTACGACCCTAAAAAGCTTACCAAAACCAAGAAGGTACACATTGATTTTACGGGATCAATGATTGACTACGGCGCTGCTCAGCTAAAATCCTCGACAAAGGTTCCTGGAGGGGTTTCCACTTTCTATTTTGCGGTTAAAACCGTGCTCCAGTTCAAGGCAATCAGCACTACATAGTTGCTGCCGTAATTTATTCAGATTGCCCGCTTTATCCCAAGCTCGGACGATGAGCTTCGGCTCCTTGGCGCCCTAACCGGCCAGCGTCTTCAGCAACCGATTTCGAAAACGTTTATCCCTGCTGATTTAGATAAGCGATTAAGGCTTGGCGATTGCCATCGAACAAACGATCTACAAGGGCTTCGACTTGTTGCTCAAGATAAGCATCACGGCTTATCTGCGTCACATATTGCAGCCGGGCTTCACGCTTTTCGGACTTGACCGCTCCGCGTTGCATCAGCCGGTGCAGCAAGGTTTTGATCGTTGGCTCCGCCCAGGATTCCACAGCCTTTACTGCCGCCATTAATTCCGCGGGCGAAAGGGGGCCGGTTCGCCACAGAATTTCCATTAGGACGCGTTCGGCATCAGTGATCGCCAGATGGGGGCGAGTCATTTTGAACCTAGTACGGCGCGGTCAATACGCGCATGTATGGCGGCATTGGCGATGACGGCAATCACGCCAGACAATAATCCAAGCCCGAATACAAAGGCCACTTCTGCCAGTCCAGGGGCCATCACGCTTAAAGGCACATCGCCACTCTGCTTCAACGCCACGAACGAGAATAAAAATATGTAAGCAGCCCCCACGCCACCGGCCAGGGGGCCAGCCCAGCGCAGGGCCGACAGCCACGCAGAGCCACCGCTGATCTCACCGCGCAACTTGATTCCGGCGATGACCAGGGCGCTGAGACTGAAGAGGGTCAAGATAAGCATGAGGGCCTGTATCGGCCAGGCCGCTTCGGTGAAGATATCGATTACGGCCAAATTATTGAGGTCTGCGGACATGTGTGCACCTATTGTGATGGCATCAATGGTTGGACAAGCGGGACGGTGGCCGCCCCACGTAAGGTGGTTAGCTAATTGAGGCTGACCAGGGCTATAGTTCTAAACATCGAAAGGCACTTAAGATTACATCTGTAATGTAGATTACATTTGTAATCTGACATGTCAAGGCCGATTTCGCTTCCGTTCCAAGCACTTCACTGACGATGTATTTTCACGCACGGCAACTCCGCCTTCCCCCAAACGCGGTCGACCTGGTTCAGCTCCTGTGCACCCAATCCGGACATTTCTGAAGGCGCAGCTAAACCGCCCCGCAAGCAGGCATGTTCACATAACTCAAGTCTGCATATTCCTCTGCCAGGTTCATTGGCACCATAGTGTCATTCAGCAAACCTTTCGCGGCATAACGACTGCGATAACGGTTTAACTTCAGGTGAGCGAAATATTGCAACGCAGCACTTGCGCACTGTTTCATTTTTTCGCATGCTCATGTCGACCAGCGCTTCAATGACGAATGCGCGCGGTACGGGCAACGCCGCCTTCACCTGATCGGACGATGTCCGGTTGGCTGACGGCGGTTTTTTATTTTGTGACTTTGGAGGCGTGACCGGACCGTATGAACGTCCTCATCATCGATCCTGATCAGACGCGTGCGGTAGAGGTGGCCGATGGCATCCGCGCGGACAATACCGACCAGCAGCCCGTCATTCGCCATTTCGCGCACTTTGAGCTGCGCATGCTGCGTGATTTCGATCCCGACATGGTGATTATCGCCTGTGAAAGCCCCGACCGCGACATGCTGGAGGCCCTGCAGGTCGCCAATGAACAGGTGCCGCGTCCGGTAGTCATGTTTGTCGATCGCTCCGACGATAACGCCACGGCCAGGGCGCTTGAGGCCGGCGTTGCCGGCTATATCGTTGATGGCTATAACCCAAAACGCATTTCCTCGATCCTGACCGTGGCCGCACAGCGCTTTGCCCTGACGCAGACCCTGCGCAAGGATCTCGACAAGGCCAAGGCCGATCTCGCCGCCCGCAAAACCATTGACCGTGCCAAGGGCGTCTTGATGGCCTCGCGCAACCTCTCTGAAGACGAGGCCTACAAGGCCTTGCGCAAGCATGCCATGGATACGGGCCGACCTATTCATGCCGTGGCCGCGGATATCCTGGCGGTCAGCGATCTGTTGAAACCTGGTGACGCCCAATGACTGACCTGAAAATCGCCTACAGCCCACTGAATGACGCCGCACTGATTCTGGTCGCCGAGGCGCTTGGCTTCTATGACAGCGAAGGCCTGAACGTGACGCTGATCCGCGAGGCCAACTGGTCGAACATTCGCGACAAGCTGGCCTACGGCATGATCGACGCCGCCCATATCCTGGCGCCGATGCCTTTCGCGGCCGCCCTTGGGCTGGGGCCTTCGATGGGCCGGATCATTGCCCCCATGGCCCTGGGCGCCAACGGCAATTCGGTGCTGGTCTCAGCCAAGCTCAAGGCGCGGCTGGAGGACGGCGGCAAGCTGGACACCTCCCTCTTGGGGAGCGCTCGGTTGCTGGCGCGCGAGGTCGAGCGCCGGCGCAAGGAAGGCCTTGGACGGCTCGTCTTCGCCGTGCCCTTCACCTGGTCGCCGCACCACTTCGTCCTGCGCCACTGGGCAGCCTCGGCCGGTCTCGATCCCGAACGGCAGTTGCAATGGCTGGTGGTGCCACCGTCACGCATGGCCGATATGATCAAGGACGGCGTGATAGATGGCTTCTGCGCGGGTTCGCCCTGGCCGCAGGCAGCGCAACTGAACGGCGACGGCGAGGTTCTGTTTTCCGATCCAGATTACTGGACACTCAAACCGGAAAAGGTGCTGGGCGTGCGTGCCACCTGGGCCGAATCCAATCCGGCGGCGACGATCGCCCTCACCCGCGCCCTGTTGCGTGCCGGACAATGGGCCAGCGAGCCGGCGCACCGCGAAGACCTGATCCGCATCCTGGCGCGTCGGGGCTCGGTCAATGCGCCGTGGAAGGCCATCGACCTGGCGCTGGAAACCAGTGGCCTGACCTTCGATCCGCAGACCGCTACCTTCCCGTGGATCAGCCACGCCAAATGGTTCATGGGCCAGATGGTGCGCTGGGGTTTATTAACGGCCGAACATGATTTCGACCAACTGGCCCGCCATATCTATCGCCCGGACCTGTGGCGCGAAGCCGCCATGCCGCTGGGACTGAACGTGCCTGTAGCAGACGAAAAGACCGAGGGCGGCCAGGTGGCGGGCTGGGAAATTCAGGGAAAGCCAAATAATATTGTCATGCCCGCCAATCAGTTGTTCGATGGCGGCGCCTTCCGTTGCGCCTGATATCACAGAATTGTGATTTCATTTGAAACCACATGATTGCTTTTTGCCTATTCGCTCAAAATTGTCCCGAAATGCCTTCTGGAGCACCATTCGTGACATTTCCGTCGCAGCGTTTATATCGCAGCGCAATAAGAGGCCCGCGCAATTGACGTAACTCCGTTTCCGAACGATCGTTAGCTTGCGGTCAATGGCGACTGCGCTCCCGGTCTTTCCGCGCCAATGGCGGTGCTGAAGCCGATCTCACAGACAATGACGTCTCAGGACAGGCTTCCGCACGCATATGCGTCGAGGTCACGCCCTGGGACGTTTTTTTTCGCCTCCAGCCAGCGGACCACACAATGATCAGCAAGGATTTCCTCAAGTCGGGGCATACCCCTACCCTCTTTTCTTCGTTCCTGTACTTCGACATGAGTTTCATGGTCTGGGTGCTGCTGGGGGCGCTCGGCGTACAGATCGCCAAGACCCTGGGCCTGACACCGGCTGAAAAGGGCTTCATGGTCGCGGTGCCGATCCTGTCCGGTGCGCTACTGCGCCTGGTCAATGGATTCCTGGTCGATCGCATCGGCCCGAAGACAACCGGCACCATCGCGCAGTTGATCGTCATTGCCGGCCTGCTGGCCGCCTGGCTGCTGCATATCAATAATTATGGCGGCGTCCTGGCGCTCGGCGTTGTGCTCGGCATGGCGGGCGCCTCCTTTGCCGTCGCTCTGCCGCTGGCCTCGCGCTGGTACCCGCCGAAATATCAGGGGGTCGCGCTGGGTATCGCCGGTGCCGGCAATTCCGGCACGGTCTTCGCCTCGCTGTTCGCGCCGACCCTGGCCAAGATGTTCGGCTGGACTTCGGTATTCGGTCTGGTCGCCATTCCGCTGATCATTACTTTTGTCATTTATCAATTGCTGGCCAAGGATTCGCCGGAACAGCCGCCCGCCAAGACGACGGCGCAGTATCTCAACATCTTCAAATCGCCGGATGCCTGGTGGTTCATGTTCTTCTATGGCGTGACTTTCGGCGGCTTTGTCGGCCTGTCCTCCTCGCTAAACATCTATTTCAACAGCGAATACGGTATCGATCCCATCCATGCCGGCTTCTTCACCGCCGCCTGCGTCTTCGCCGGCTCTCTGGTCCGTCCGGTGGGCGGCGCCCTGGCCGATCGCATCGGCGGTATCCGAACCCTGTCCATCATGTATTCGGTGGCGGCGCTGGCCCTGGTGGTGCTCAGCTTCGGTATGCCGACCATCTGGACCGCCGTAGGCGTGCTGATCTTCGGCATGGGCGCCATGGGTATGGGCAATGGCGCGGTTTTCCAGCTGGTGCCGCAGCGGTTTCGCAACGAGATGGGCGTCATGACCGGCCTGGTTGGCATGTGCGGCGGCATCGGCGGCTTCTACCTCGCCGCTTCGCTCGGCCTCGCCAAGCAGGCCACCGGCTCCTACCAGATCGGCCTGCTGGGCTTCGCCGGACTGGCCCTGGTGGCGCTGGCTGGCCTCACCTATGTCAAGAAGCGCTGGCGAACCACCTGGCATGTCTTCGGTGCCGTGGATGCGAAAATTTGAGCCAGTAACTTCGCAATGCACAAACTCAAATAACCCTAATTTCCGTGTTGACAATCTTCGCAATCGGCATAACCTCAAAGATCTGATCACTGTCGATCAAATATATTCGCGCTTCTGAAACCAATGGCGGTTTCCGCGGCGCACCATCAGGACAATGGAGTCCCGAACCAGCTTTCCAGCAATGGAAGGCGTGGTTCGGGGCTCTTTTTTTTGCTCAAAAGGGTTCGAGTAATGACCACACAGAAAGAGCGTCTCGTCATTATTGGCGCCGGCATGGCCGGAGGCCGCATTGTCGAGGAAATCCTCAAGCGTGATGACACCCGTTTCGAGATTTCGATCATCGGCGCCGAGCCTTGTGCCACCTATGACCGCATCCAGCTGTCGCCAGTGCTGGCAGGCGAAAAGACCTTCGAACAGATCGTCACCCATAGCCAAGAATGGTATGATTCAAATGGCGTGAAGACGCACTTCGGCTACTGGGTGCAATCGATCGAGACGGCGGCGAAACATGTCGTGCTACACGACGGCCAGACCATCGCCTATGACAAGCTGATCCTGGCCATGGGCTCGGACCCGATCCGCCTGCCCCTGCCCGGTTCGGACCTGCATGGCGTCGTCGCCTTCCGCGACCTGCTGGATGTCGACCTGATGACCCAGGCGGCCAATAACGGCGGCGAAGCGGTCGTCATCGGTGGCGGCCTGCTCGGTCTTGAAGCCGCCTATGGTCTAGCCAAGCGCGGCATGAAATCGACCGTCATCCATCTCGTCGATGTCCTGATGGAGCGCCAGCTCGATGAGGCCGCCGGCCGCCTGCTGGAAAAGGCCCTGCTCGATCGCGGCGTCATCTCGGTGCTCAACGCCCAGTCCGAAGCCATCCTAGGTGAAACCCATGTCGAGGGCCTGAAGCTGAAAGACGGCCGCGTCATTCCGGCCTCCCTGCTCGTCATGGCGGTTGGCATCCGCCCGCATGTCGAGCCGGCGAAATCCTCCGGCCTGTTGGTCGAGCGCGGCATCGTGGTCGATGACCAGATGCGCACCTCCGACCCGTCGATCTTCGCCATCGGTGAATGCGCCCAGCACCGTGGCCAGTGCTACGGCCTGGTGGCGCCGATCTGGGACATGTGCCGCACACTCGCCGATGTCCTGACCGAAAAGAATGTCGATAATGCCTATGCCGGTACGCAGATGGCGACACGCCTCAAGGTTTCCGGCGTCGATCTCTATTCCGCCGGTCAATTCAGTGGCGGCGAAGGCTGCGAGGACATCGTCTTCCGAGATCCCGGCCGCGGCGTCTACAAGCGCATCGTCATCAAGGACGACAAGCTGGTGGGCACTGTCCTCTTTGGCGAAGCAGCCGATGGCGGTTGGTATTTCGACCTGATGAAGAAGGGAGAGGATATCGCGCCGATCCGCGACACGCTGATCTTCGGCCAGGCTGTCACCAATGCCCTGGCCGGCCAGGACCCTTCTGACGCCATTGCGGCATGGCCCGACGACACGGAAGTGTGCGGCTGCAATGGCGTATCCAAGGGTCAGGTTGTGGCGTCGATTGCGTCCGGCAACGACACGCTCGACAAGATGCGCGGCCACTGCAAGGCTTCGGCCTCCTGCGGCTCCTGCACCGGCATTGTCGAAAGCCTGCTGAAATGCACCCTGGGGGACAGCTTCAAGGCCCAGACCGGCCCGAAGCCGATGTGCAAATGTACCGAACATGGCCACCAGCATATCCGCAAGGCCATTATCGCCCTTGAACTGCAAACCATTCCGGATGTGATGCAGGCGCTGAAATGGACGACGCCCGATGGCTGCTCTTCCTGCCGCCCGGCGCTGAACTACTACCTGCTGTGCGCCTGGCCGCGCGAGTATAAAGACGATCCGCGCTCGCGCTTCGTCAACGAGCGCAACCACGCCAATATCCAGAAGGACGGCACCTACAGCGTCGTGCCGCGCATGTGGGGCGGGCTGACCAGCGCGAAGGAACTGCGCGCCATAGCCGATGTGGTCGACAAATTCAACGTGCCGATGGTCAAGGTAACCGGTGGCCAGCGCCTCGATCTGTTCGGGGTGAAGAAGGAAGACCTGCCCGCCGTCTGGGCCGATCTCAATGCCGCCGGCATGGTCTCCGGCCACGCCTACGCCAAGGCCCTGCGCACGGTAAAGACCTGCGTCGGTTCGGAATGGTGCCGCTTCGGCACACAGGATTCGACCGGGCTCGGCGTCAAGCTGGAGCAGGCGACCTGGGGCAGCTACATGCCGCACAAATTCAAGATGGCCGTCTCCGGCTGCCCGCGCAATTGCGCGGAAGCCACCATCAAGGACTTCGGCGTGGTCTGCGTTGACTCAGGCTATGAACTGCATGTCGGCGGCAATGCCGGCATCCATCTGCGCGGCACCGACCTGCTGACCAAGGTGGCGACCGAACAGGAAGCGCTGGAATGGTCGATGGCCTTTGTCCAGCTCTACCGCGAGGACGCCTGGTATCTCGAACGCACCGCGCCGTGGATTGAACGGATGGGGCTGCAATTCGTCAAGGACGGCCTGGCCGAGCCGGAGATGCGCGCTGCCCTCGTCACCCGCTTCCTCGAATCGCAGGCTGTCTATCAGGTCGATCCGTGGGCCGAGCACGCCCCAAAATCCGAACCTGCCAAGGTCTTTTCGCCCCTCGCCGATCTGCGCGAAGGCTTTACTCAACCGGAGCCCGCCGAATGAATGCCAATGTAATCATCAACTGGACCGATGTCGGCGCGGCCATTGAGGTTGCCCCGCAAAGTGCGCGCCGCGTCGAGACCGTCATGGGCGCCATCGCTGTCTTCCGCACGGTGGCCGACGAATACTATGCCATCTTCGACAAGTGCCCGCATAAAGGAGGGCCATTGTCGGAGGGCATTGTCCACGGCCGTGCCATCGCCTGTCCGCTGCACAACTGGTCGATCTCGCTGGAAAGCGGCGAAGCTCTGGGCGCCGATGCCGGCAAGGGCTGCACCCCTACAGTGCCACTGAGGATCGACAATGGCCGTATCCTCCTGGGTCTGAACTTCTGAGAGTGAACGCATAATAATGTTCGAGTCCACGCCGCCCGTCACGATGAAAACCACCTGCCCCTATTGCGGGGTCGGCTGCGGTGTGAAGGCGGAACTGATCGGCGGTCGCCGCATGTCGGTCAAGGGCGACGAAAACCACCCGGCGAACCAAGGCCGCCTGTGCTCGAAGGGCACTGCGCTGGGTAATACCTTCGGCCTCGAAGGCCGGCTGCTTGAGCCGCGCATGCGTACCCCCAACGGTTTCGAAGCAACAAGCTGGGACGAAGCGCTCGATGCCGTGGCGCATAAATTCAACGCCATCATCGCCGAGCACGGCCCCGATGCGGTCGCCTTCTATGTTTCCGGCCAGTTACTGACCGAGGATTATTACGCCGTCAACAAACTGGCCAAGGGCTATATCGGCACGGCCAATGTCGATACCAATTCGCGCCTGTGCATGTCCTCGGCAGTGGCGGCGCACAAGCAGGCCTTTGGCGCCGATCTGGTGCCCGGCACCTACGAAGATCTCGAACTGGCAGACCTGCTGGTCTTTTCCGGCCATAACGCCGCCTGGACCCATCCGGTGCTCTATCGTCGCATTGAGGCCCGAGACGGCCAGATGCGTGTCTGCATTGACCCTAAGCGCACCGATACCGCTAAGGCCGCCGACCTGCACCTGATGATCCGCCCGCAGACCGATGTACGGCTTTGGAACGGCCTCTGCGCCCACCTGATTGCGCGCAATGCCGTCGATCACGACTTCATCGACCAGCATACGCAAGGCTATTCACGCCTGATGGCGGCACTCTGCGAGGATGACCAGAGTCTGGACGCCATCGCCAATGACTGCGGCATTTCGCCGGCCGACCTCAAGACCTTCTATGACGCATTCCTTCATACCGAAAAGACGGTCAGCCTGTTTTCCATGGGCTCCAACCAGTCGAGCCAGGGCGTCCACAAGGGGCTGGCCCTGATCAATGCCCATCTGCTCTCCGGCAAGATCGGCAAGCCAGGTGCCGCCCCCTTCTCCATCACCGGACAACCCAATGCCATGGGCGGTCGCGAGGTCGGCGGCCTGGCCAATATGTTGGCCGCGCACATGGACTTCGATGATGCGTCTAAGGCACTGGTCCAGCGTTATTGGCAGTCACCCACCATTGCGCCAAAGCCCGGCCTGAAGGCGGTCGATATGTTCGAGGCCGTGCGCACCGGCAAGATCAAGGCGATCTGGATCATGGCCACCAATCCGATGGTTTCCATGCCCGATGGCAACCGCATCCACGAGGCGCTGTCCAACTGCGAACTTGTCGTGGTCTCTGATGTCATTGCCCGCACCGACACCATGGACATGGCGCATATCCAGTTGCCGGCCGCGGCCTGGGGCGAGAAGGACGGCACGGTCACCAATTCCGAACGCGTGATCTCGCGCCAGCGCCGCATGACCGCCCTGCCTGGAAGCGTCCGTCCCGACTGGGCAATCGTCGCGGACGTTGCCCGCCGCATGAACAGCGCCTGGGACAAGGCTTTCGGCTGGAAAAGCCCGCACGAGGTCTTCGCTGAACACGCCGGCCTGACCGCCTTTGAAAACACCGGACAGCGTTTCCTCAATCTCGAAGGCCTGACTGCGCTTGATCGTGAGGCCTATGACTCGCTCACGCCAACCCGCTGGCCAGTGACAAAGACCGGCTCGACGTCTCGTCTTTTCGCCGACGGCCGCTTCGCCACGCCGAATGGCCGTGCCCGCCTGATCGCGCCCAAGGCCACCGGTCCGGCCAACCTGCCGACACCGGACTTTCCTTTCAGTCTGAACAGTGCCCGAGTCCGTGATCACTGGCACACCATGACCCGCACAGCCCTGGCGCCGGAACTAAACCGCCACATCACCGAACCCCTGTTGGATATCCACCCGAAGGATGCCAAACGCCTCGGCATCAAGGACAGTCGGTTAGCCGTTGTGACCACGGCCTTTGGCGAGGCCATCCTGAAGGCTCGTGTCACCGACGATGTGCGCGAAGCAAACTTAAGCGTACCCATGCACTGGACGCGCCAGTTCGCCCCCTTCGGCCGCGCCAATGCGCTGGTCAATCCGGCGGTCGATCCGATGTCCGGCCAGCCGGAATTCAAGCACACACCGGCGCGGGTCGCGGCCTATAACGAAGCCTGGCACGGCTTCATCATGGCCCCGCGCGATTTCGACGGCGAACTGCCGGATTTCGGTGAGGCTGTCTGGCGTCGCTCCAGTCACGCCTTTGCCGATTGCTTCGAGATCGCCGGTATCGCGCCGATGGATATTTCCGGGATCGAGATCACCCAGAGCCTCGACGATGTAACCACCGGCCTGACACGCCGTGTCCGGATCGAAGATGGCCGCCTGACCCGCGTCATTTTCATCGCGCCCGTCACCAAGCGCCTGCCGCCGCGCGACTGGCTGCTCGAACGCTTCGGCGACCTGGTGCTCGATAGCAAGGACCGCGCCGCCCTGCTGATCGGCCGCGTACCCGGCGTTCAGGACAAGGGCCGGATCATCTGCGCCTGTCGCAGCGTCGGCGAAAAGACCATCAACGCCGCCATCGCCGATGGCGCCCTCACGGTCGAGGCCATCGGCGAAGCCACAACCGCCGGCACGGCCTGCGGCTCGTGCAAGGGCGAACTGAAGCAATGCCTGCTGAAACACGCAAAGGAGACCGCACATGCCGCCTAATGGTTTCGTATCCCTGGTGGGTGCTGGTCCCGGCGATGCCGACCACCTGACGCTCGGCGCACTGAAAGCTCTGCAATTGGCACAGGCCCTGCTCTATGATGCCCTGGTCTCAGAAGATATATTGGCGCTTGCCCCACAGAAATGCGTCAAGATCTGTGTCGGCAAGCGCGGTGACCGCCTGAGTGTTTCACAAGACAAGACCAATGAACTGATGGTTCGGCTGGCAAAGAAGGGCCTGCATGTAGTGCGGCTGAAAGGCGGCGATCCGTCGGTCTTTGGGCGTGTCGAGGAAGAACGCCAATACCTCGATACTCACGACATTGGTCACAAAACCCTGCCGGGCGTTACCGCCGCCTCGGCTGCTGCCGCGCAGTTTTCATTTCCGCTGACCCATCGTGGCGAAGCGCGCTCGGTCACTTTCCTGACCGGCCGCACAAAGGATGGCGCGATCGACCTGCGCGACGAGAGCATCAGCGATCCGATGGCGTCGCTCGTCTTCTATATGTCGTCGCACAACGCCACTCATATCGAAGCTAGCCTTCTGCGGGCCGGTCGTTCGCCGCAAACCCCGGTCGTGATTATCGAAAATGCGGGTCGACATAGTGCGCAATTACGAACCGGTCATTTGTGTAATTTGGCCTGGCTGGTCTGCGATGCCAGCTTCGATGGCCCTGTCCTTCTGGGGATAGGCGTTGCGTTTGCTTACGCGCGGAAACTGATTGCAGAAAATTTGGCGTGCGTAGAAGTAGAGGCGAAGCACAACTCGGAACGTCTGATGGCGACCTTCGGCAACTAAGTGTTCGTCATCACAATAGGCGCTCACCTGCTATGAGGGGACAACTGTCCGACGTTAGCTCAAATTCTTAGTGCAGTAATTCCGTTGATGGCCGATATAGACGTAAAAAGCGTGGGCTTACGTCAATTTATAATATGGCATTCGGCCGTGCCGGCTACATTTGTCAACAAAACCTAGTTGGGTATTCGGAGTTGGTTTCAGATATATTTTAGGGGGAGACAGGTGGAATGATCGGCCAGGCCAGCACTTTAAGCGTCATGGCCGCTGGCTACAGGCTTGACCAGTTGGGCTACAGGCCGAAGTGCTGTCACCGTTGGCGCCTTCGAACTCGTGTTCAGATGGTTTGCTGCTAATCCGGGTTGCTGCGTCATCATTTCCGCAACCGCTCGCCCAAAGAAATTGCGAGGATGATGGAACATGACCGACAGTACCCCGGCAAAGTCTTGTTGCCGACATCAACTTCGACACCTTGCTGCCACTCTGGCCTCTAAAGAGCATCCTGACGTTAGGCGATCAGGAAAGCCGTTTAGGTGAGACAGCACGCTCGGTTGCCACCCAACAAGGCTTATCACTGCTTCCCGCCCCTCTGCCCAACCGAAACAGCTTCGTTCGCAGGCACCAATACAGTTTTGTACGTGTTGGCATCCCCTCACTCGCTATCAAATTCGGCTTTACCCCTGAAACTGAAGCCTTCCGGCTTGAGCATGAGTGGAGAGCAAACCGTTATCACGCACCCAGCGATGATGTCGATCAGCCGGGCATTCTGCCCGCCGAAGCAATTCGGTTGGACGATTTTTCAGCGGCGTTGGCGGCAGACATTGCGAATGCCGATACTTGTCCCACATGGCATCCAAACAGCACCTTTGGGAGGCTCGCCACCTTCAAATGGGAGCATGGACACAACTCAATCGAATTGAGCAGAAAGCGGTTGAACCGCCCCTCAACGTCCTCCGCCGGACCAACACTCATTGTCGCCTGAGGTCAGACCGAGAACTCCGAGGGGGCGTTGAATCACCTATTTAAAACCCAGGGCGTGGGCCATCACCTGATAAATGAAGCTCGATTCGATCGTACCGCTCAGCAAGTGCGCCTGGGGACCGCCAGCATAGACCGGTACGTCCTCGCCGGCGTGCTGGGCGCTGTCGGTATAGACCAGGGCCGGTTGCGTATAGCCGGGACTCGTCGCTTCTTCTTCCGTCGGGGCAGACCGGCCCGGGCCGCCCTTCGGACCGCCGGGCCCGGTGGCATAGGAGAGCGTCGTATAGGGCTGTCCATTGCCATCGAGGCTGTCCTTGCCATGGTTACGTGCCAGTCCCATAATAGGCTCTTCGCGCGTCGATCCGCCTGTCAGAACGAGACCATGACTGTGATCGGCCGTGACGATGATCAGCGTGTCAGCGGCATCGGTCTTGTCCATGGCCACCTGCACCGCTTTTGACAGTTCATCGACATCCGTCAGGGCGTGATAGGCATTGTTCTGGTGGTGCCACTTGTCGATGGAAGCGGATTCGACCAGCAGGAAATAGCCCTTTGGATTCTTCGCCAGCACATCGATAGCCTTGGCGGTCATTTCATCGAGGGTGGGCACGTCGTAATGCTCGGCGGTATCGACGGGCGACGGCAAATCGCCATCGGCGAACAGTCCGAGCAGGTGGTCAGTTTTCGTCGGATCGATAGCGGCCAGATCCTTGGCGCCCGTAACGTATGTTGCCGTGGGCGTCTGTTTCAGCCACTCCGCAGTCAGGTCGCGGCCATCGGCGCGATTGCCTTTGCGCGGATCATTATCCGGCACGAACTTGGTCAGGTCACCGCCCAGAGCCACATCCATGCGGATGGCAGCCGGCGCTTCCACCAGTTGCCGGGCCAGATCGATGCAGCCGTTCTCGATGGCTTCGGCCGTCATATCGCTGTCGGCCCGCCAGCCGCGATAGGGCGTGTGGCCATAGGCCCCTGCGGGCGTGGCGTCGGTTATGCCGGCTGTGGTGACGACACCGGCGGACAACCCGGCGAGTTTGGCTTCTTCGGCCAGGGTCGGCACGCGCGCCTTCAACGAGCCCCGGCAGCGCGGCCCGACGACCGTACCGTCGACCCCGATGGCACCGTTGATCGTCTTGACGCCGGTGGTAATCGCCGAGATGCCATTGGCGGAATCGGTCACCAGCCTGTCGGTTGAATAGGTCTTAGAGAAGCCGCTGTAGGGCAGTTTGTCGAAGGACAACTCATAGCTCGCACCATCCAGGCCGCGCTGCTGGCCGGCGAAGATGCGTCCGGCGGTCACCGAGTTGATTCCCATGCCATCGCCGATGAACAGAATGATGTTCTTCGCCCGGCCGGTATTCGGGGTGCGCTTCAGAGCTTCCGCCAGGGCCTGCTCCCCCTGGAAATAGTAGATATTGGTCTTGACATTGATCGTCTTCGGCAAGGGGTCCGGCGTTTGCGCCCAAACCATGGACGACAAGCCCAGGGACGGAGATAAGGCCAGGACGGCGGCCGAAGCCAGAAACGCGGGAAAACGCATGAGCAAAACCTTCAAACAAGAAACAGCTGAATCAGGGAAACACCGGAATAACAAGCCACTTAACCGCCCAGAACCAAGGTCTGGCCCTCTTGACGCACGGAGACGGCGTGCAAGGCGTTCAGCGCCCTGGCAAAGCCTTGCGTGTCGCCAGCGTTGAAATCACCGTCCACCTTCATATCGGCGAGCGCCGGGTCGGCGATTTTCAGGCGCAGGGGGCTATAGCGGTTCATCTCCGCGACGGCCTGATCCAGGCGGGTCGCCGTAAAGCTGACGCGGCCATGCAGCCAGCCATCGACATAGGCCGTGCGCGCGGTCCCCAAGGGGCCAAGCCGTCCCTGCCCGTCGACATGTACGGCCTGCCCGGCTGACAGGTGCGCCGCGTTCTGCCCTCTGGAATCGACATTGATATGGCCTTCGAGCAGGTCGATATCGGTGGCGCCGGCCTGACGCAGCACATTGAACTTCGTGCCGGTCACGACGATATGCGCCCGGCCGGCCATGACATCGAATGGCGCGTGATCCGGAGTTTTAGCCACCTCGAAAAAGGCCTCCCCCCGGCTGAGGGTCACGGCGCGCCGATGCTTCGACAGCCGAACCTCCAGACGCGAGCCCGTATTCAGGGTCACATGGCTACCATCGGCCAGGGCGACACGCCGCGTCTCACCGATGCCGCTTGTATAGACATCCGGCCGCTGGAGGGCATAGACGCTCAAAACCCCCAGCACCAGACAGGCAGCCAGACCTGACCACATCACCCGACGCGCGGCCAGGCTCTTGCGCTCCACTGCGGCAAAATCCGCCACCGTCAGCAGGCCCATCGCCTCCCATACAGCATCAGTTTCTTCTTTTCCGTCCGGTTCCGGCCTGTTGAGCGGGATTATATTTCGAACCATCCGCTGTCCTTCAATTTATCACGGCATTTTGCCAGCGCATCGGCGAGCAGACGCTGCACCGTGCGCAGGGGAATGCGCTGTTTTTGCGAGATTTCGGTTAATTTCCTCCCTTCGACACGATGCATCATCAGGACAAGGCGTTCTTCGCGGTTAAGACCGGCGATTGCGCGCTTCAACAGATCGACATTGCGCCGCCAGCGCAGTTCGTCGAACGGCGACGGCGTGCGCGCGGCGAGTTCCTCCGGTAATTCGACATGCGCCCCATAATTGTGCGATCGACGACGTCGGTACAGGTCATGCAGCACGCTGTCGGCTGTTTTGAACACATAGGTGGTGTTGAAATCCGGCGGCGGGATCAGACGGGCCTGCCGGGCCAGGCGGACATAGATATCGTGCAGGGCGTCCTCGGCATCCGCCGGCGCCAACGCGCGGCCGAGATAACGGCGCAGGCGGGAATCGAAGCGCGCCATAAGGGTGTGCATTGCCGCATTGACCGCCTCATCGCCCTCTGTCAGCGACACCATCGCCAAACCGCCTACTCGCATTTTTCCACAGTCAAACATCAGGTTTCCGCGTCTCAGAAGATTCAGACGCAAGGCCCGCCGATAACCGCCAAAATAACTGTTTTTATGACAAACAGATGAAAGCACCCGACTTGTCATAAATCTCTTATCTGCATCCATTAGGTATCGCCCGTTCTTTACCTCAAGGTCGGATGAATGCGCGAGCTTGTACGCCGCTGGCCGGCTTCGGTCTGTCTGATCCTGACGGCGTGGTCTGTGGTCTCACCGGCCTTTTCAGCCCCTTTCAACGTCCCAGCCCTCCCCCTTGATCAGGCGCTACGCGAGATCGCGCGTCAGGGACATGTGCAGATCCTGTTTTCAGGCGCCATGACGTCCCGTCTGACCAGTGCACCTGTCGAAGGGCATTTCGATGTGATGTCCGCCTATTGCCGCGCGCTAGCGCGAACCGGACTGGAGGCGCGCCGGGTGGACGGCGGCACCTTGATCATCGCACGGTCGGAGACAAGGCAGGACCGTCGCGGAACCAAGGCGCCCGCCTGTTCATCCGCCCTTGCCGCGCCTGTGCTGCCTGCCCGCGTTCAGGAAGCCGAAGAAACCGCTCCTCCGATCACCGAAGTGGTGGTGACGGCCCGTCGGCCTTCATTTGAAGCCCCCGGCTCGGCCGATGGCGTCCCCGCCGGGAACGCGTACAGCCTAAGTCGCGCGGAGACGCGGCAAAGGGTCAGCCAGAATATCAGCGAGACCCTGGGCACGATCCCCGGCATGACGGTGCTCAATACCGGCCGTTCCTTCATCGGAGGCATCGATTCCGCTTCACGCGGCGAAGGCATGTTCACCGCGTTTCGTGGTCTGGATACCGAGTTCAACCTGACCATGATGAATGGCGTGGCCCTGGCCCAGGGCCTGCCCTATTCGCGCGGCGTGCAACTCAATCTGTTGCCCGCCGACAGTTTCCAGACCGTCACCGTCTACAAGAGTGGACAGGCCGATCAGGACGGGGACGTCATCGGCGCGGCGATCGACTTCACAACGCCAAAGGCGGCGGATTTCAGCGGCGGCCATTACACGGCCCTGAACCTCTCGGGCCGCCTCAATACGCGCGCCGGCGATTATGGCGACACGGCTTTCGGCGGCGGTGCCAGTTTCGAGCTGGCCCGCACCCGTGACGCGTTCGGCGGCAGGCTCGGCATCTATTTGAGCAGTAGCTATGAGCGCCACCCCTACACCAATTCCGAGCTGGCCGGTATTATGGGGGCGCAGAACGACAATGGCTGGGCTTACGCCGTAGCCGCCGATTCAGAGGGCCATGCGGTCAACCCGGCCCGGCCTGAGGACAACCTGACCCTGACCAGCCTGAACGCCGGCGTTTCCACCGGAACCAGCACGAGTTGGTTCCATAGCCTGGCCCTCGACTGGCGCGGCGCCGACGATCTGCGTCTCTATCTCCACGCCACCGCCGCGCGCGCCGATACAGAGCAGAACTCCACCTTCAGCCAGATCGTCAGCACCGGCAACACCTATGCGAAGGGCGATGATGGCTTGTATCACCTGTCGGTCAACGGCCTGTCTACCCGGGTGTGGTATGAAACCAATCCGGACCGCATCACCCAGTCTGCCGTAAAGTTCGGCGCGGAAAAGACATGGGCAGGCTGGCGGTTCTCCCCCTCCCTGTTCTACAGTCACAGCGGCAGTGCCCGGCCCAATCATATCGAGGCCTCGGCGCGGATCGACCAGAACGACGCGTATAACCAGGGCAACAGCGCACGCGCCTTCAGCGGCCTTCTGGTCACTTACGAAAACGGCCTGCCAGTGCCAAACCTGACCCAAGCCGTATACAACGATCTGAATACGGCGGGCGCCACCCTTCTGGCGCGGCGCGCTGGCCAGCTCACTGTCCAGTACAGTGAACAGGATCGGTATGGCGCGGCTTTTGACACGCTGTTTGCGCCGCAAGCCACTGATGCCCCCTTGATTGGCTTCGGCGTCAAGATTTCGCGCAGCGCACGCGACGTCACCAGCCGTGACTGGACAAACGACTATTACGGCAACCTGCTGGCCCAGGCCGGCGTGACCTGGGACAACCTCGGCTTCGTCGGTGGGACCTACAGTTCGGTCTTTCCCGGCCTGTATAACTGGTCTCTGCCGAAGGTGAACCACGACAGCCTGGTCGCGAACTTCTATAAATATCTGTCCGATGCCAGCTTCGATACCTGTGGCAGCCTCTACCTCAACAACCTCAACTGTAATACGCAGAAAGGTACCGAGGACGTGGACGCGGCCTATGTGACAGCCCGGTTTTATCACGATCGTTGGGATATGACGACCGGCCTGCGTTTCGAGCACACCGACATCCGCAACACCTTCTGGGTCTTGCCCGTGACCGATGACACGGACGCGCTCGGCCACTGGGCGGAGTCAAGGACGCGCTATGACAAACTCCTGCCCAGCCTGACCCTGAACTTCAGGCCCAATACCCGCAGCCTGTGGCGCGCCGCCGTGTGGCGGTCCTATAACCGCCCGGCTTTCCTGCAACTGGGCGGCGGCGTGCGCATCGAAACCGATGCCTCAGGCGTCACGACAATCACGCGCGGCAATCCCGACCTGAAGCCTGTGGATGCCTCCAATCTTGACCTGTCCGTGCAGACCCAGATCACGCCGGACGCAACTCTCACCCTGTCCGCCTACGCCAAACAGCTCGATCATTATCTCTATGAAGCCGGCAGCACGATCAGCGGGGACACTGTTAGTGATGATGCCATCTCGAAGATTGTGACACCGCGCAATGGCGGCCGTGGCTTCGTCTCGGGCCTGGAGACCCAGTGGCGGGCGGTCTGGCCGGCGCCATTTGATCCGGGCGGACGCTTGAGCCTTGACCTCAATCTCAGCCGGCAGTTCACGCATGTCGATCTCGGCAGCGACAGCCTGGGTCACAACATGCCAATGCAGAGCGCGCCGAACTGGCTTGGCAATCTGGTGCTTGGTTACAGCCGAAATGCAGAGGCGATATATGTCAGTTGCAATCATACAGGCGCCTATCTGTCCGAATATGACAGCCTCGGCGTCGACGGCACCTGGGACAATACCTGGGTGCGTCCGCTGACACGCTGTGACCTGCGCGCCTGGCGCCGGCTGTCTGCCCATAGCCGTCTCGACCTGAGCGTCAGCAATCTGGGCGGCGCCTACAGTTACTGGGCGCATGTCGGCAAGCACAGCCTGGCCCTGTCCGATATCGTCGATTCAGGTCGCCGCATCGTGCTCAGTCTCAAATACAGCTATTGATTACATGACACCTTTGCATCGCAGGCTCTCAAGCGCGCGCCGGACACCCGCTTCCCCCCGCGTCTGGCGAAGGGCCTGGAGCCGGTCCGCGCCCAGTTCCCGCAATACCGGGTTGCGGTAAGCTGTGCGATACCGTGCCTGGTCATCCGGATCATAACCGAAATGCGCGGCTTCTTCGCGCAGAGCCCCATCGGCGCTGTGCACGGCGGCTTCGGCATGTACCCAGTTGGCGTCGGCGGCGTTGTCGATCAGGCAGGCGCGTGACGGCCCCGCCTTTGCCTGCGCTTCAAGGCGCGCCACGACCTCCGGCGGCGTGCGCGCGATGATCGCCGCAGCCCGTATCCAGTTCAGCACCCGGACCTGGTCTGCATTATGCGCGCAGGCCTGCGCCACGACCACTTCCGGCGGCAAGCCACGCGACAGGGTTTCGGCCAGCCCCAGTATGTGGTGCGCCCCCGTGCCGGCGATCTGGACCTCTTCCGGCAGGCTGCCGTCGGGTTTCCAGGTGAAGATCAGCGCCTTGGCCCAGTCATGCCATAAGACTGCGGCACTGACCGTATCCGGATCAATGGTTTCGCCGCCCTCTTGCCGGTATAGCCGTGTCAGGGCCATGGCCACCTTCAGATTGAAGGCCTCATGGGCGACGAGACCGCCTGGCCAGTCATGATGCGAGCCTGTATTGCCGCCCGGCGCCGCGGTAAAATCCTGCAACAGACGCGGACAGGCGCTGCCTTCGTCGCGAACCGCCGGGAACACGCCTTCCGGAACGGACGGATCCGCGGACACAAAGCCTGATGCGATGAGTGTGTGAATGATTTCCGCCTTATCGTCCGGAGACAGACGAGCGCGGTGCTGGATGCAGGTCTGAGAGGACAACCCGTCCAGAGTGGCCTCGCGCAGCGCCCTGTCGTCCAGGTGACGCGCCGCCACGATCAGCTGACGATAATGCGCCGATGGTTCGGCGGCATGGGCGGCAAAGCCACTCAAGGTTCCCGCGAGCAGGACGGCAAGACGGATTGCCGACTTCATGAACATGTCCTTTTGAAAAAAATCCGGCGCGGACTCTCCGCCGCGCCGGACCTTACGCGCATCAGTAGCTGTACTTTACGCTCAGCAGGGTCGTGGAACCGGAATTGACCACATCCGAGATCGCCAGCGAGTTCTTGCCGACATGCGACCAGTAGCCATAGTCCTTGAACAGGTTGGACACGGACAGGTCGAGCGTCACACCATGACCGACATCGTAGCCGGCGTGCAGGTCCGTGCGACGGGTCGGACGGGTCCAGATATCGAGCCCCGCGACCGTGTTGTAGGACAGCACCGTTTCGCCGACGTAGTTGTAGTTCAGGTCCACCGACAGCCGCTCATAGACATAGTTGAGCTTGAGGTTGGCCATGAAGTCCGGCGAGTTCTGGACGCGATGGCGTTCGCCGCCGCCGATATCCACCTGGCTCCATTGCTTCGTCAGGTTGAGGCCCGCGCCGAAGCCCGACAGCCAGCCCGGCAGCAGGGTGAACTTCTGGTAGAGCTGCGCCTCGATGCCGGCCACATGCCCGTCGCCGCCATTGGTCGGGTGGACATAGGTGACGCTTTCATAGGTGACGCCGTTATAAGTGGCGCCGGCCACCGTATCGCCGCCCGAATTGACCTGGGTCGAGCCGTTATCATACATGTAATCCGACAGCTTCTTGTAATAGAGGCCGAGCATGGCGTAGCCACCCTGCGAGTTGCTCCATTCCGCCGAGGCGTCATAATTCCACGACTTCAGCGTCTTGAGGTCCGGATTGCCTTGGGTCACCGTCAGGCTGTCGCCGCCCTCGCCGCTTGTCGACACGCCATTGCCGAGTTGCACCAGGGCCGGACGCATATAGGCGCGGGTAACCGAGGCGCGGTAGACCGCATTGCCTTGCGGACGATAGTTGAGGAACAGGCTCGGCAACCACTCGTTATATTGGGTCTCGTTCGAGGCAAAGGCCTCGGCGTCGTTGTCCCAGTAGGTGTTATGGATATCGGTATGTTCATAGCGCAGGCCCGGAATGACATCCAGATTGCCGAAGACGTACTTGCCGGTGACATAGGCGGCGCTGACGTTTTCCGTCCCCTTGAGCGTATTGCAGTTCAGATAGCACAGGTCGGTGCTGGCCGAGGCGGCGTCGAAATACTTGTAGAACAGGTCGAGCAGGGCCTGCTGGTTGACCTTGGGGACGCGGATATTGTCATAAAGGCCAGGATAGACCGAGTTGTAATACCCGTCCGTAATGCCGAGATCTGCCCAGGTCACGCCCGCTTCGCCGAGCAGATTGCCGATATGATCATTGGTCCAGTCGTGGCTTTCCACCAGGCGGCGGCTGGAAACGAATTTCACGCCGCTTTTGATGTATTGGAGCGAGCCAGAAGTGAAATCATACTGGGCATCGAACTTGAAACCCGTCTTTTCCTGCCCCGAGAACGAACGCGTCAGCTGGCCGGCACGGCGGGCGATCAGTGCCGTGCTGGAATTGTTGACCAGATCGGATTGCGCGGCGGTCAGCAACGGGATCGCATAGCCGTCGCTGTCATAGGTGATGAACAGGCCGCTGTAGGGCGTGGTCGTACCGGAATTGTAATTATCCGACTGGTTGTTGCGTTCGGACGCTTCAATGTGGTTCGGACGGTCGTTATTACCCTGGGAGTAGAAGAGCGACGGCGAGAAGGTCCAGGCGCCAGCCTTCTTGACGCCACCGAAGGTCAGGGTGCTCAGATCGGCCTTTTCCGGGTTGGTCTCGTACCAGACGCGCACCGACGAGGAGGTCAGACTCAGATCATAAAGCCCGGTGCTCGAATTATAAACGCGCGACTGGCTGTTGACGAACTGGTCGAGTGTCGAATTCTGTTCGGTGTCGGCGCGCGCATAAGAGCCGCGCAGGTAAAGGCTGGTGTCATCGTCAACGCGCCAGTCGAGCGAGAAGTTGCCACCGTAACGCTTGGTGGAACCTTCCGACACACCGAGATTGATACCGGTCTGCACGAGATTGGCTTCCGCATCTCCGTTCGCCGGATTTTCACCGGCGCTGTCGGAGGTATGCAGATATCCCCAGCCGCCGTCATTCTGCGCCGCCATCACGCCGGCGGCCTCGGAATTGGTGAAGTTGCGCTTGTCGTAGAAGGCGCTGACATAGAGGCCGAACTGCTTGTTCTGGCCGAACTTGCGGGCGAACTCGGCGGACAGGCCGCCGCCCAGGCCATCATCGCCATAATCGCGCGCGCGGCTTTCTAAGCGGCCCGATACGGTGACAGAGGCATAGTTGTCCTTGAAATTAAAGGCGGTCGGTGTGCGGAAATCGACCGTACCGCCGATCGCGTCGCCATCCATTTCAGCGGTCGAGTTTTTATTGACGACAATCGTCTTCAGGCCCGACGGCGGCAGCAGCGACAATTGCACTTGACGGGAATAGGGCATGCCTTGGGCCACATTACTCCCGTTGATCAGGGCCAGGGTGAATTCCGTGTTCATGCCGCGCACACCGACAAACATGCCCTCGCCGCGCGACGCGCCGTCGATGCCGCCGAAGAAGGAGTTCCCGGTATTGGTGACGGTTACGCCCGGCAGCAGAGCCAGCGCCTCGGCGACGTTGTGAACCGCTGTATGTTCCAGATCGTCCGACGACATGACGCTGACGACATTGTCGCTCTTCATCTGAAGACGCGAGGCATCGGCACGCTTGCCGACAACGACGACCGTGGTGCTCTTGTCCTGCTCTTGCGATCCCGTGGTCTGGACGGCGTCCTGCGCCCAAACCGGCACGCACAGGCCGAAGCCCGCAGTCATGACCGTGGCGAGAAGCATGGCCTTATGGCTGGAAAATTTCATGTGTCTGAATCCCTTGTGTCAGCGAGGGACTTTGCTCGTCCCATTGAGAAGGACGTGGGCCGAACACACGGGCGCCAATATTTAACAAAAGTTTCACGAAGCACGAGACCTGTCGCGACGCGTAATCTCCTTCGGCTCATACAGCTTTGGCTCCGACCGAGAGCCAGACATGGGCGCTTTGATTTCCGACCGTTCGATGCATTTTTCGATTTCCTCAATTACAGCAAGGAATTTCCGTTTTGCGATTTGTTCATCGGCATCAAGGGAAACGACCTTAATGCGGGCCTTGCATTTGAGTCTAGGAAGTCCAGCCCAAACGTGATCTGGAATGGGCCGCTTCACCTTATAGTCCGCACCAACCTTGGCCATGTATTCAGGGAGATTTAGATGCGCCTTTGGCCTGCCCATATGTACCGACTACGGACCACAATAGGCTATTTTTCTTAATGTTTTTGAAGAGTAAGGAGAAAAAGGAGCGTGGCTGGGGAACTAGGACTCGAACCTAGAATGACGGTACCAAAAACCGGAGTGTTACCATTACACCATTCCCCAGCAGAAGCTGGTCTCGCCAGCGAAGCGTGTCGCCGCGAGAGGCGTGGAGATAGCGCAAGGTTTTGCCCAAAGCAATCCCCTGAAACAACTTTTTCGCATGCTCAGGCCCCCTCCCGCGGCTTTATTGTGGATCATTGGGCAAATTCGTTGCTTTTTGTCGCTTTCACGACCTGATAAGTCATGCCTGTGCACCTGAACCCCAACGTTTCCCTCTATAACCGACTGATGGCCAACAGCTTTCGGCGATTTGCCGGTGAGTCGCTCCTGGGAACGACGGATGCCGATGATCTGGATGACGTAGAACTGGCGCAAGCCATGTTCAATGCACCGCAGGCCATCGTTTCGCATGGCATATAAGCCGATCCCATCTTTCGTTATGCCAATGCACAAGCGCTCCGGCTGTGGGAAATGGACTGGGACGGCTTCACCCGTCTGCCCTCCCGCCTCAGCGCCGAATCCGCCGGCGACATCCAGTCCGACCGCGATGCTCTGCTGAGAGCGGCCCTGGCCAGGGGCTGGGTCGATCATTACTGCGGTGTGCGCATTTCAAGCACCGGCCGGCGTTTTGACATTCAAAACACCGTCCTGTGGAATGTCGTCGACGCGGATGGCCACCGCTACGGCCAGGCGGCCTTTATCCGGGATTGGCGATATCTCTGAAATATGATACCTGCGCGACATGTTCGAAACCGCGCAAACCCCGCTCCCTGTTGTCATCGCAGCTTTCTACCATTTCTTCGATTTCCCGAACTTCGAAGAGATGCGCCTGCCGCTTTATGACCGCTTGAACGGCCTCGGCATCAAAGGATCTCTACTGATAACGGCCGAAGGCGTCAATTCAACCATGGCTGGTTCGCGTGAGGCCATAGACAGCTTTCTCGGCTATCTGCAGAACGAGCTGGTCGGCGCGCCCATCACCTGGAAGGAATCCTATGCCGACTACCAGCCCTTCGGCAAGCTGCGTGTGCGGCTGAAGAAGGAGACCATCGGTATTGGCGAGCCGGTCTCCATGAAGTATTTCGGCCAGTATGTCGAGCCCCGCGACTGGAACGCCCTGATTACCCGCAACGATGTGATCATCATCGATACGCGAAACGACTACGAGGTCAATCTCGGCACCTTCGAGAAGGCGATCGACCCCAACATCCCCAATTTCAAGCACCTGCCGCAATGGACGCGCGATAATGCCGAATTGCTGAAAGGTAAGAAGGTCGCCACCTTCTGCACCGGCGGAATCCGCTGCGAGAAATATACCTCGTGGCTGATCGACCAGGGGATCGAAGATGTCTATCACCTGAAGGGCGGTATCCTGCAATATTTCGAGGACATACCGGCCGAACAGTCATTGTGGCAAGGAGAATGCTTCGTCTTCGACGAGCGCATCGCCGTCGATCATCGCCTCCAGCCCTCACAAACCGCGGTGCTCTGCCTGCACTGTGACCACGCCCTGACCGCCGAAGACCAGCAGCAGGCCAGCTATATCAAGGGTGTGTCCTGTCCGCACTGCCAAGGCAGTGCCGCCCATGCCCACGACCGTCCGTCGACGCAAAAACGTCCTGGCCGTATCAAGTTTTAATACCTGCTTCAAATCCCGTTATGACAAGGTCTTCATTTGACCTGACTGTATTAAAAGCTATGCTATGGTCCAGATATCTTTGGGGGGCCTTGGGTTACGCATGAAACAGTTCTTTATTACGCTGGCCGCTGTCGTCGTGGCGTTGCTGATCGTCTTTGTCGCCCTGCCAATCGGCGCCGTGGTCATGATCGCCTCTGCCGCCAAGCCCAAGGTGCCGGATGCCGTCGTCCTGTCGCTCGATCTGCGTCAGAAAATGACCGACCAGAGCCGCAATTCAGCCCTCTCCTTCCTGACTGGCAAGGGTTTGTCGACGCTGGATATCGTCACCACCCTGCACCATGCAGCTGACGATTCTCACGTCAAGGGCGTCTTCATCCGCCTACCGGAAGGCGGCATCTCGCCCTCCGCCGCCGAGGAAATCCGCGACGCTATCATCTATGTCCGCCGTGCCAACAAGCCGGTGATCGCCCACAGCCAGGGCCTCTACCCGGATACGATGGTGGTGGCCTCCTACATGCTGGGTGCCTCCTCGGGTAATCTGTGGATGCAGCCCCATGCCTCCTTCCAGGTCACCGGCATCGCCACCTCGACCATGTTCCTCAAGCGCGCCTTCGACAAGTACGGCATCAAGGCCGAATACGAGCAGCGCTATGAGTTCAAGAACGCGGTCAACCCCTATCTCTACAGCGACTACACGCCGGCGCACCGTGAAGCCACGCTTGGCTGGATGAACAGCATCTATCACTCAATGATCAATAATGTCGCCGCCGACCGCCGCACCGATGCTGGTAAACTGCAAACCACCCTCGAAGCCGGTCCCTATGGCGCCGAACAGGCGCTCAAGCTCGGCCTGATTGATCAGCTCGGGCAGGTGCAGGACGCTCAGGACGCCGCCGTCAAACGCGCCGGCGATGGCGCCAAGGTCATGGACATCGCCGATTACGAACGCACCCTGACACCCTCTGCCTCCGGCGAGACCATTGCGGTGATCGACGGCGAAGGCGCCATCATGACCGGCCGTGCCGGCAGCGGCGGCGGCTTCAACAGCGATCCGAACATGATTTCCGACGATATCGCCGGTGCCTTCTACAAGGCCGCAAAGGACAAGAGCGTCAAGGCCATCATCTTCCGCGTATCCTCTCCCGGTGGCTCGGATACTGCCTCGGAGCAGATCGCCGAGGCCATGCAAGCCGCTAAAGCCGCTGGCAAGCCGGTGGTGGTCTCGATGGGCGAATATGCCGCTTCGGGCGGCTACTGGGTGTCCTCCGGTGCCTCGTCCATCGTCGCCAATCCCAGTACCCTCACCGGCTCGATCGGCGTGTTCGGCGGCAAGTTTGCCATCGGTGACGCCCTGGCTCGCTTCGGTGTCGACAACCGCGATATCTCGGTTGGCGGCGACTACAGCCAGGCCTTCAGCCAAAATCAGGGCTTTTCGCCCACGCAGCGTGCTGCCCTTTCCGGCTGGATCGACGAAATCTATAACGGCTTCGTCGCCCACGTCGCTGCCGGCCGTAAGCTGCCGGAAGCCACGGTCCGCGATATCGCCAAGGGCCGCGTCTGGACTGGTGAACAGGCGCTCGGTCTGAAGCTGGTCGACAAGCTCGGCGGTTTCTATGACGCCGTCGAAGTGGCCAAAACCCTGGCCAAGATCGACAGCAAGGCTGAGGTGCGGCTGGTCAATTACGACACCGAGCCGGGCCTGTTTGGCGCCTCGAAGCAAAACGTACAGATGGGCATGAGCGGCCTCAAGGCGCTCTCCTTCCTGGGCTGGGCCATGAGCGATCCGAAGGCCGAAGCTATCATGTCCCAGGTCCGCGACGAACGTCTGCGCGAACAAGGCGCCAGCGTCCTGGCGCCGGAAGCTTACCAGGCAACAGTGCGATAACAAAAAAGCCCGCCGATGAATTCGGCGGGCTTTTTTGTTTAGTCGTAATAAGCGCGGCGGAATGCAGCAACGAAATCCTTGTACGCTTCGGCAGCGCCAATGCGTGCTGTTGAAATGGGTGACCGTACCTGGGCCATACTGGCTGTCGATACTGCCCGAGTAGATTTATGTGGTTCAAAGACTTGCGACTCTTCTTTCAGGCCTGAAAAATCCAACATCTTGCGTATCCATGTTTCCGGATCCGACACCAATTCTTCATACGGTACAGTAAATATTCTATCTGGGTACATTTTTGACCAATGCGCATATAATTTATCTTCAGATTTGAAGAATTCCGCGATGTCTTCGGCCTTATAGCTCCAAGGCAAGGTGCCAAGCTGAGAGTAAAGGCGGTAATTGGACAGTGCGCAGTCTTCAGGCCTGCGGCGCAACCAAAAGACCTTAGCATTTGGCAACATATGCAGGGTCAGCCCCATGAAACTGCCTAGATTCAAGGTTTTATCGACCGCGTAGCCTTCTGAACCAAACCGGTCTTCCACCATATGCAAGTAATCACGTCCTAAGTCGCCCCAAGGATCAGGACTGGCGGAACGGGATTGGTAATCCAGAGCCAGTTCCATGGTGAGCTGACCTGAAAATTTATTACGACGCCCATTAGCTTCCGCCGTCAGAACTTCATCATCCATATCCGCAGGATCACCTGCCGGAATCAAGGCAACCGGGATTTCATTAAGCTCTGAACCGGCACTCACTTCGGAGTGACTGGTCAATATTTGCTCAACCAGGGTCGTGCCGGATCTGGGAAATCCTGTTACAAAAAGCATCCGACGACCATCCGCTTTTGATGGCCTGAGCTGTGCCAGATTATCTACAGTATACTCTTTAAGCAGGCCATCGACTAGTTCATGCCATTCATTCATATCTGGCGGAGGCGCCGCGGCACGCATAAGCGCCGCACCTTCGGCATAGAATGCGGCAGCCTTATCCAGCTTTTTTGCGTCGTCATAAGCTTTGCCCAAAGAGTAAAGCAACTGAGCTTTTACGGCTGGTGGCGCATTGTAAACGCGAGGTAAAATAGATTCCATGGCTACGATATCGGAATCGAATTCCTTAAACTTCTTAGCCACAGAAAGCGCCAACCACTGGACCGGCGCCGGCGACACGGCAAGCGCCTGACGCACCAGGCTCTCTGCTTTTTCGAAATCCCCCAATTGAGTCGCCGTCATGGCACGAAAATGCAGAACAGCCGGATGCCCCTGATCTTTTACCGGCAGTCTGTCCATCTGTGCCAGCGCCAAATCGTGCTTACCATAACGGGATAGGGTCAGCGCATAGTAAAAGGCGTAATCCATCTCCTGCGGAGACGTAGCCGCAAATCTTTTAGCTGCTTCCAGCGCCAGGGTTTGCTCCCCCAGTTGAGAGGCATATTGCCCTATTTCACGCCAGAACGCCCCTGAGGACGGCCCGACTTCCAGATCCTGTTTGATAATCAGTGCTGCGCCACGTCGATCGAGGTTCTTTCTTGCAGCAATGATTTCCGTAAACCGCGGTTGAAAACTCATACGTTCCCATTCTCTTATTTCAACACAGCCGACACGCCGGAATGCGCAGCAGCATGATTTATTTCTAAGGCTATCGAGCCAGCCCTTAACAATCAATCGACCTCAATAAAAAAGGCGGCGGAAGTTGCCTTCCACCGCCCATTCTGTCTTCTCTTTTGTCTTAGAACGTCATATCAAAACCGACGCGCATATAACGCGAGGTATTGTAGACGGTCGGCGTACCATACAACGGATTAGGCTTTCCGTAGGCAGCATCAGACGAGTTGTTTTGTTGCAGAACTTCCTTGTCGTTGAACAGGTTGAATATATCCCCCCGCAGAACGAGTTTGCCGCCTGCAATCGGATGCGGGAATGTATAGCGCAGCGACAGATCGACCGTTTTGGTCCAATCCGATTCACCGCCCTCACCTGCCGGAGCATCTACGTACTTATAACCGCCTGCACCGTCGGAAACCAGGCAGTAGTGGCTATAGTGACCATAGCCATAGGCCGGGTTCGACTTGTCAGGATAGCGGCCATAGCAAGAGTAGTGATAGGGAGACATGACCTGAATATTCGCGCCGATCAGGAAGTCCGGCGTGATGGCATAGGACCCCCATACCTTCAGCTGATGATCACGGCTGTTCGGCAGGATGCCGCTGGAGTTGTCGGACAGACCGACATAATCGTACAACATTGTCGAACCAGCATCCGTTTGACCGGAGCCGCTACCCGTTGAGAGAACTGTACCTTCGTAGTTACCCGTTGAGCGGGACAAGGTGTAAGAGCCCTGAATGCCCCACTTGCCGTCGAACGCACGCTTGAAGTCCCAAGTCAGGCCCCAGTAATTACGCTTCGGCTTGGGGAAACCCAAGTTCGTGAGCGTAATCTGCGTTTCACCATCTGGCAGGGCTTCAAACGTATTGATGGTCACAGAGTCACCGACGTTCCAGACATGGTACTCGTTGGAGAACGAGCAGGTCATGCCATGGTCAGCACAATATTGATTGATTTGTGGCGCAAAATCGGTGTCTTCCGAAACACGGTCCAGCGTACGATTGACGAAGGTCAGGCCGAACGACCATTCATCGTTTGCCTGGAAGTAAGCACCCAGGTTGACTTCCGTCTCACGTGTGGCCTTCAGGCCGATAGCTGCCTTGGCCGCTGCCGGTTCCTGCGTACCGTTACCATATACTGTACAGGCCGTATCCGTCGTCGAACCCAGGTTGCCCGGCGCTCCACTGATATCGATCTCCGGACAATTGCTGTAGGAACCATTCAAAGGATCGCCCATCGAGGTTGGTATGCCGTTCTCGTCAAACGTCCAACCCTGATCAGCCGTACCGTAACCCGGGACGAGGAAGTACTTGGCGAAGTAATAATCCTTGCCGCGGAAGCCAAGGTTCATGGCAGGCGGGATATATTGTTGGCCGTAATAGGCCGAGAAGCGCCATTTGGAATCTTCAGAAGGCTTCCAGCTGACACCAAGGCGCGGCGCCACGTTGCCCGTTAGGTTGAGGAAACGCTGACCAGACAGGTTGTAGTTTTGGAAGTCGTCATTACGCAACCCGATCTGCAGGTTCAGGGTGCGGCTGATATCCCACGAATCCTGGATATAGTAGGCCGTATCCTTGGAACTGACCTTACCGCCCAGGCTTTCATAAATGATATAACCGTAGCTGTAATCCGGCAGCAGCAGATAGCGGATCGGCTGGTCGCCCGGCAGCTTGGTCGTCTTGGTCATGCTCAGATCTTCGTGATCGAAGCCAAAACGGATGTGGTGTTTGCCCAGGCCCTGGAAACGGATATCACCGTCAGCACGATAAAACTTGCGTTCCCAATCGTCCTTCGTCGTACCGGCGCTGTAGAGCTGGTTCGTCGAGGTCCGTAGGAAGTACCCTCTATGATATTCGGCGGAGTAAGAATCATTTGGGTTGTCGGACGAGAAATCGTTAGCGTTCTTAGTGTCGCCATAAGCCGCCGAAATCGTGAACCAATCGGTGACATTACCGGTATATTTCAGAACCCAGTTGGCGCCGCCGGTCTTGGTCGTCGCCCCATAACCCTTCGAGTAATCGATGATGGCGTCCGAACCGTCCGGGTTACAAGTCGTAAAACCAGCTGGTGTCGGCTGACCAGGCGTGAATTGCATGGAGGAACACGAATAGGCATAGCGTGTTTGCTTCATGGTCGAGGTAGTATCGAAATAGGTCAGCTCAAGGTGCTGATCCGACGTGATATACCAGTCCGCTTTAAGGCCATAGAACGGATCTTTGCTCTCGTCCTGCTCCAGATAGCCACTCGACCAGCTGGAGAATTGCGACTTGGTGTCCTGCAGTTGCACCAGACCGTAGAGGAACAGCTTGTCCTTGATCAACGCACCACCCGATTCAAACACCATCGAATTGGCGTCATCCGAGCGGAACTTAACCGGATTAGTGGTATTGGACGGTGCAAAGCGGTCCGAGCGCAGGCTTTCCGGCGCGAAGTTGCCGTGAACCGCGAACATGAAGTCGTTGGTGCCGCTCTTGGTCGTGGCGTTGATAACACCACCCGTGGCGCGACCAAATTCTGCCGGCGAGCCTGATGTCTGAACGTCGACCGTCTTGTAGAAATCAAACGGCACCTGCGCGCCGCCGACATAGGTATCCGGGTTGGTGACGTTCAGACCGTTGATGTAAAAGGCGTTTTCAGCCGCCGAACCACCACCGATCGAGGGCTCACCAAACGCCGTCGAGTTCACGACCGTCGGAGCCAGAAGCGTAACGGCTTCGATGCTTCGGCCAATCGGCTGCTGTGAGGTCAGGGTCGTCAGGTCGACCTGCAGGCCGGTCGTCGTCTTATTGAAATCCTGACGAACGCGCTTTCCCTTAACGATAACAGTCTGAGCCGCCCCAGTGGTATTCAGGGCGTAGGTATAGCTAACCGATTGCGACACAATGACAGTGGCCGTTCCGGTATAAGCATCAAAGCCATTGGCCGTAACGGTGACATCATATTCACCCGGCGTCAGGCCGATGGCCGTCGCCGCGCCCGAGGAGTCAGTCGTCAGGGTCTTGCTGATACCTTGAGCTTGTGACTTGAGGATTACCGTGGCGCCAGCAACAGGAGCGCCAGATGAATCGTCGACCAATATTGCAACGGCGCCCGATGTATAGTCCTGGGCTTGGGCCGCAGCAGGGAGCAGGGTGGCGACGGTCGCCACCAGGGCACCGCTCGCCAGCGTCGACAAAGCTGCACCGCAAATCGTCGTCGTGGCCAAGAGGCCAGATCGCAAAGATGTTTTTTTCACTTGTTTCTCCGGGTTACATGAGGGTGTAGGCGCACCCACCGCAGTTTCCAGCATTACACGCTGTTAATGAAGTTAAAGACCGCCGTCGCAAATCCGTCAATCACGCGACACATTTTTGTCTATATCATTTGAAACCTGTTCCAATAAAGTCACAGCCGAAACCTTGACAACATGTTGGATACTTTTCCCCTCGGGGCGATTTAATCTCTTTCAATCTTGACATTGAAGCCCTTAAATTCCACATAATATGCTTGCATATCAAAGTATTAATTGAAAAATTAAGAGAAATTTAGCGCCTCCGCTTGACGGTTAAATTTTCCTCAATATGAGAAAAACAGAGAAGAATTGCGTTACCAAATTTTGCGGCGCAAAATTTTTTCCCCTCCCCCTTTTTAAGCCAAACGACATCCAATTTCAGATTCGTTGCCTTTTGGCCTCAATGCCTGACCCAAACGCGCAGGCTTTGCGGCGCCTGCGTTTGCGGCATACAGCCGGCGATCAGGACATGTATCAAAGCAAGACTAATAAACGCAGCGGCAAGGCGCTGAAAACGCTTTGAAATATATAGAAAATGCCTGTTGCCCACGACTTTGCTCCTGCCTCAGACATGCAGGCAGCAAGGGATAGGCCATACCGTATTCAGCTACCCGTTACAGGCATGGCGCGAATGGCCTGTATGATTTCCGTCACGCGCCTGCAATTGGCACCCAGATCGGGTATATTATACCGGCTGGCGGAGCGCACATCGACACTGCGCGGATCGATGCGGATGACCACATCAGACTTGAAGCCGTAGAAATTGTCCTGGTAGGTCGCCTCGATGCGCCACGGCGATGTGCCCAGGACCGTATAATGCATCCCCTTCAGCGCCGCCACGACCGCCGGTATCTGGTCTTCGGTGATGATATGTTCCGGAATGGTCTTGGCGGCCGGGCATGTCGCCTCATTAATCGCGGCCACCGTCTTGCCGCCCCAGTCCAGGGATTCATTGCGCGGCACACGTGGCAGATCCTCGATCGGCAAGGCATCGGCGCCCCTTTCCGCCATCATCTTTTCAGAGAAGCTCAAGGGGCGATCCCAGTTAGTGGCGACATCGGCGATGGGCGGATAGTCCTTCAGCGCATTGTGATACAGAGCAAAACCACCCAGTATACCTCCGGACAGAAGCACGGCGGCGAAAGCCCAGGGTGCGCGCCGGGTCGGGCACTTGAACAGGGAGATCAGCAGCGAAAGAACCGCCACCGCCAGGGACACCATTGCCATTCGCGGACCGATTCCCAGTGTCAGGGTTTTGAAGCCCAGGTCTAGGCTGATATAGCCGAGATGCGTCACCATCATCGTGCCCAGCAGAAACAGGCCCGTGATGGCGGACACCATGAAGGCCAGGTGAGCAAAGGCGAAACCGCCCTTTTTCGGCGCCGCAGATGAAGGCGGTTCGAGCGGCCTGCTTTCGTTAAATGGTTCCGACACTCGGCACCTCCCGTAACACCGCAACATCTGCCTTGATCGCGCCGCAGACTACTGCCTGAAGTCCAGGCGTCACGGCCTTACCTTCAAAACGCGAAATTTCATTGACGCACGGATGAATATTCAACTGCCGGAAAGTCATGGACGGTCCGCTTTCAGGCCTTTTCAATCTGCCACAAAATCTGAGATGGATCAACAGCTTGCTGCCCCTCAGCTATATCTGGAGTGGCATCGGACGCATCCCTTTCGCGCAAGGCGACCCGCTGCCCGCGAATATCTGCCGTCACATCCAGCCACAGTCCGGAAAAGGCCGCACCGCCCCCTTGCGCCACCTCGGCGCAACGGTCCCGCCAGGTTGCGTCCCGAAAGGTGGCGTCAAGAATTACGGACTGGCCTGTGCCCAGCACTTGCTTCGCCAGCGCGAACATATGCTCATAGGTGCGGACATTTTCCTGAGGCGTATAGGCGTCCTTTGGCAGGCTTTCAAATTCCGGGCAGGCCCACAGGCGCTTGCGAATCTCATCGCTGCGCAGAACGACCGCTCCCGGCGCCCGCCCCAGCCCCGGCGCTTCACGGCGCGACCGCGTGCTCTTACCGGAACCGGACAGGCCGCCGATGGCTTTCATCTGCAGCGGCCGCATGTCCAGGAAGGACTGAGCTGCCCGCAGGTACATGCGGGCCCTCTCCATACCGCCATGCGGATCATTCGCCGAATTGGCACTGACATGACAACGCACCGCCGCGCGCATCGACATATAGAGCGGCAGTAGCTTCAGGCCGGCGTAGACGGCTTCCGCCTCATCCTCCAGGCGCGCCGCCTGTTCAAGCCAGACATTCAATACCAGATTGGCCGCCGCCTCATGCCCCCTCACCCACAGGTCCATCAGCAGGAAGGCCAGGTCGTACAGCACATCGATCTGGCTCAGGCGATCATTGAACTCGATACAGTCAAACAACACGGGCTTGCCGTGTTCGATCAGGATATTCCCCAGGTGCAAATCGCCATGACAGTGGCGGACATGGCCCTCCGCGAACCGTTTCAGCACGTCTGCTTCCAGGGCTGCGTAAGCGGTACGCATGGCCGTGTCATAGGCATCGACCGCCACGGCGCCGAGTTCTTCCCTGAAGACCTCGATATTCCTGCAGTTTGAGTCGATGACATAATAGATATTGTTGTTGTGCTGTGCGTCCTGGCAGACCTCTGATGCGGCATGGAAACGCGCGATCGAGTGCCCCAGATCGCGCATCACGTCCAGATCGGGCGTCCAGTCGGGATTTCGGACGCTTTGCTCGCCCAGGACTCCGGCCGTATCAAAACGACGCATGACCAGGACGCTCTCGCCGGTCAGTTCCTCGACACCGAGATAGATATCGGACGACAGGCGCTGATTAAAACGCAGCTCGCGCATCAGCGCCGTCCGCCGTTTTTCAGGCGTGGTGAAATCGAGAAAGCCGTAATCGACGCTTTTCTTGATCTTGTAAGCCTTGTCCCCCTTCAACACGATCTGCGCGCAGGAGGTTTCGATCACCTCGTCGGCGCCCTCGCTAAGATATTCCAGAACCTGACCTAAGGACACGCAACGCTTCCCCGATAAATACAAAAAACCGTCTTCGGCTAAGCCGCTTTTGCCTTGATGGCAAGCGATTAGGCTTGACCTGCACCGCCTTGTCCACCAGATGACAGGCCATGACAACTGCCTCTTCCCTGCCCGCCGATATCCAGGCCATCATCTTTGATTGCGACGGCACCCTGGCCGATACGTTTGGCGCACATTTCCGCGCCTTCCGCGATATTCTGGCTGAGTATAAAGTCACATTTGAGGCCGAATTTTACCAGGCGCGTCTGGGCCTGTCGCGCTACCAGTTGCTGGAGGCGCTGACCGAAGTAAAAGGCGTGGCCTTTGACGATGCTGATGTGGCCCGCCGCAGCGCTGTCGCCTTTGGCGGATATCTGAGTTCAGTTCGCCCCATTCCCTATACGCATGAGATCTTGCGCAATGCCCACGGTAAGCTGAAACTGGGCGTCGCCTCTGGCGGGCAAAGGGATATCGTGGTCCCCACCCTCAAATCTATCGGCGTCCATGACCTGATGGATACGATCGTGACGATAGAAGACTCTGGTGTCGGCAAACCGGCCCCGGACCTGTACCTGATCGCTGCGGACCGTTTGGGGATAAAGCCACGTTTCGTTCAGGTCTATGAAGACACTGACGAAGGCGTGGAAGCGGCTCATCGCGCCGGCATGCGGGTGATCGATATCCGCCCCTACTACCAAACCAATCCCGCGAACTGGTAATTACGGATACAGCTTGCTTTGCGTCCAGCCGCCGCTCAGCGTATCGCGGCGAAACTGCAGCCGGTCATGCAGGCGGAACGGCTTGTCGCGCCAGAACTCGATGCTGAGTGGCGCTACACGGAAACCGGTCCAGTACGATGGACGCTCGATCTTGCCGAGACCGAACTTCAGGCCGTATTCCGCCACCTTCTTTTCCAGGGCGAAGCGGTCTTCCAGCGGCCGTGACTGATCAGACGCCCAGGCGCCGATCTGGCTTTGCCGCGCGCGGCTCTGGAAATAGGCGTCGGCCTCAGCGTCGCTGACGCGCGTGACCTCACCACGAATGCGTACCTGGCGTCGCAGGGATTTCCAATGAAACAGCAGGGCCGCCTTCGGGTCTTGCGACAATTGCTGACCTTTTGCGCTCAAGGTATTGGTATAGAAGACAAATCCCGCTTCATCGAAATCCTTGAGCAGCACCATGCGCACGTCCGGCAGGCCATCGGCATCTACCGTGGCGACGGCCATGGCGTTCGGGTCGTTCGGCTCTTTGGCGGCAGCGTCCTTCAACCATTGACCGAACAGGGCAAACGGCTCACCGGAATCGATCTCCGCCACATGCGCTGCATGCGCCTCGGCATATTCATCGGCGGAGGGGCTAGGCGGGATCAGCGAATCGGTCATAGCGGCCTTAAGACTTTGAAAAGGATAATCGGGCATTAATTTTTGTCATGCGGCGCTGAAAATCAGCGCCGGCTCCATGCGTTTCAGAATGGACTTCGGAGGCCTGAACTTCAAGATGTCGGGGTTAAAAACAAGGGCCGAGGCGCTCGAAGAACTTGGGCTGGAAAGCACGGCGCACGCCGAGGCCATTCGTACCGCTTTTCGCCAGCGTCTGAAACAGGCCCATCCCGATCTGAACGGTGGCACCGATGCCCGTTTGCGGCGCCTGATCCTGGCACGTGACCTTTTAACAGCGTCTCCCAGGACATCGAGTCAAATCACGGAACCGTCTCAGGAATTTAATATCGGCAGTGCCCTGGATAGCGATGCCTGTCCCTTGCCTATCAGCCTGCATCAGGCGCTTTTCGGCGGCAGCGTCACCGTGGAAGTCCCGGCGCTGGAGTTTGCCGCGGCGGACGAGGCACTGACCTCACTCATCCAGACCAAGCAACTCCGTCTAACCGTACCGGCAGGCCTGCGTGACGGTACGACTATTAGCCTTGCCTGTGCGGCCGGTATCAACCGCCTGTTCCGTATCCGGATCCAAACCGATAGCGATTGCCGTGTCTGGGGCCATGACATCTGGATGACAGCCAGGCTGGAAAACCGCATTTTCCGCCAGGGTGGTCAGGTCCTGATCGATACGCCCCATGCGCCGCACCCCATCCATATCGCGCCCCGCAGCCAGTCGGGCGCCAGCCTGTGCCTGAAAGGCCTGGGCCTGCCCGCGACGGATATGGCTCCCGCCGGTGACCTGCATGTCCGGCTGGAGGCCTGCGCCGACGCGGTTCGTCCGGCCGGACATGTCCTCGATGACTTCCGCCAGCGCTGGGCATCGTAATTCAAAACAAAAAAACGATTTTCGCGCGGCGGTTCCGTGTGCCAATAGGGCAGCACATCACCGGGAGCCGCAGATGTCACTAACCTACGATCGTTTCAGTCCGTCGCTTGGGCTTCAGCATGACCGTTTCGGCAATCCGGCCGGTAAGGCCCTGCCCGACTGGCAGGCCTGCCAACGTCTGCCGGACTCAAGGCTTAAGGGCCGGACCTGCGAGGTCGTGCCTTACGATATATCCCATGACGAAGGACTGTACGCCGCTTTCGCGAAAGATGACGGCCGGATGTGGAGTTACCTGCCCTACGGCCCCTTCAGTTCCGCTGCCGGGATCGACGCCAGTATTCAGGATTACCAGAAAAACAGAGACTTCCACACCTTTGTTATCCTGAAAGATGAGACGCCACTCGGTTATGCCAGCTTCATGCGCTACGATCTGGCGCACGGCAGCGTCGAGGTCGGCGGCGTGACTTTCTCCCCCGCCTTGCAGCGTTCAACCGTGGCAACGGAAGCCATGTACCTCATGATGAAACACGCCTTCGATCATGGCTACCGGCGCTATGAGTGGAAATGCAACCAGCTCAACATCCCTTCCAATCATGCCGCCCTGCGGCTGGGTTTTCAGTTCGAGGGCGTTTTCCGTAACCATCAGATCAGCCATGGCAATCGCCGCGATACAGCCTGGTATTCAGTCATAGTTGAGGAATGGCCGCAGGTCCAGGCACGGCTGGAGGCCTGGCTCGATCCGGCCAATTTCGATGCGGATGGCGTTCAACGTCACCCCCTAAGCGCCATACCGCTCTAGATTTCGGCCACTGACACCGCCTTGGCCGGCTTCGTCAGCAAGGGGGAGTCCTTCTCGACCATGCCGTTTTCACGTGCCACGATCGTGGAGACCAGAAGCTGGCTGGTGACATTGGTCGCCGTGCGCATCATGTCAAGGATACGGTCGATGGCCGCCAGAATCGCCAGGCCTTCCAGCGGCAGGCCGGCGGTAGACAGCGTCACCGTCAGCATGACCGTCGCCACGCCCGGCACGCCAGCGGTCGCCAGCGATCCCAGGATCGAAGCCAGGGCGATAAGCAGGTAGTGCTGCGGCGTCAGTACGATATGGAAATAGTTGGCGATAAAGATCGACGAAATCGCCGGATAGATGGCGCCGCAGCCATCCATTTTCATATTGGCGCCCAGTGGCAGGGCGAAACCGGCGTAGGATTTCGGCAGTTTGAGGTTTTCTGTCGCCACCGCCAGCGAGACCGGCAGGGTGCCGATCGAGGAACAGGTAAAGAAGGCCGTCTGCTGAGCCGTGAAGATACCCTTGTAGAAACCAGTGACGCGCAAACCATGCAGCTTCAGCAGGACCGGATAGACGATGAAAATCTCCGTCAGGCAACCGAGATAGATCAGGCCTATATAGGGGATCAACGGCTTGAGCGCCTCCAGTCCGTAGCTTGCCACCACGGAGCCGATCAGACCGAACACGCCGATCGGAGTCAATTGAATGATCCAGCGTGTCAGCTTGAACATGACCTGAGAGCTTTGTTCAACCAGATCCGACAAGGCCTTGGTTTTTTGGCCCAAAGCTCCCAGTGCGGCCCCCACCAGAATGGCAAAGAAGACGATGCTGAGTATCTTGCCGTCGGCAAAGCTCTTGAAGATATTCGACGGCACGATGCCGGTAATGACCTCGACCGGGCCCGGAATTGGATCGTGCGCCTCCACGACCAGCGGCAGGCCAGCCAACCCCGCGCCCGGCTGAAAGTAAGTGCCTATGGCCAGGCCCACCGAGACCGCGATGGCCGAAGTGATCATGAACCAGATGATGGTCTGGGCGCCCAGCTTGACCGCGCGGCCGCCTGTTCCGTCTTCGCTATGGCCCAGGCGTGCGATTGAAGCGGCGATGGTGAAAAAAACCAAGGGCGCGACCAGCATCTTGATGGCGCGAATGAAGGTATCACCGATCGGATTGAGGAACGGCAAGGCATCCTTGCCCCAGTAAAGCGCCACGGCAATACCGGCGACAAAAGCCGCCAGGGTCTTCAGCCAGAAAGGGATTTTACCAAGCCATTTCATACTAATACTTTCGAGCGTAACCAGTTGCCCGATATATGGCCTTCTGTTTGCCGGTTTGCACACTAAAAAAATTGCGCCCTCAGTTAAACGCGGCTAAAGCCAGTGAAAATCTGCAGGCCTGTTCCATGTCCCACAATACTTTCGGTCATCTCTTCCGCGTCACCACCTGGGGTGAAAGCCACGGCCCGGCGCTCGGCTGTGTCATCGATGGCTGCCCGCCAGGCATTCCGCTATCCGAAGCCGACATCCAGTGGGCCATGGATCGCCGCAAACCCGGCGGTTCGCGTTTTGTCACCCAGCGCCGTGAAGCCGACGAAGCCAAGATTCTGTCCGGCGTCTTCGAAGGCGTCACGACCGGCACGCCGATCTCGATCCTGATCGAAAACACCGACCAGCGTTCAAAGGACTATGGCGAGATCGCCAGACAGTTCCGCCCTGGCCACGCCGACTACACCTACTTCGCCAAGTACGGCGTGCGCGACTATCGCGGCGGTGGCCGGTCATCCGCCCGTGAAACCGCGGCCCGTGTGGCCGCTGGCGCGGTGGCATTGAAGGTCCTGCAAGTATTAGTGGGTGAGCAGGTCAAAGTGCGCGGCGCCTTGTCGCAACTCGGCATTCACAAGGCCACGCGCAGCAACTGGGACTGGGAATCCGTCGATAACAATCCCTTCTTCTGCCCCGATCCGGCCTCCGTCCCCCTGTGGGAAGGCTATCTCGACGGCATCCGCAAGGCCGGTTCCTCAATCGGTGCCGTGGTCGAGGTCCAGGCCGAGGGTATTCCCGCCGGCTGGGGCGCGCCCATTTATGGCAAGCTGGATGCCGAGCTGGCCTCAGCCCTGATGTCGATCAATGCCGTCAAGGGCGTCGAGATCGGCGAAGGCTTCGGCGCGGCCGAACTTTCCGGTGAAGAAAATGCCGACGAAATGCGCATGGGGCCAGATGGGCCGATCTTCAAGTCCAATCACGCCGGCGGCATACTGGGCGGCATCTCCACCGGCCAGACGGTCGTAGCGCGCATGGCGCTGAAACCGACCTCGTCCATCCTGACCACGCGCGAAAGCATTGATCTGCAGGGCCAGGAGGTTGAACTGATCACCAAGGGCCGCCATGACCCTTGCGTCGGCATTCGCGCCGTACCGGTGGCCGAGGCGATGATGTCCTGTGTACTGCTGGATGCTTATCTCAGACACCGTGGCCAGACCGGCGGCGGATTTCATACTATCAGCGGTTGATTTCACTCCTGTAACACGGGAGCCGTAAAACCGGCTGCATCGCATCTTACGCCTGTTGGCCGGAGCCGCGCACATGGCGCGTGCCGGAGGATGCATATATGAAAAAACTGATTATACCCATGGCGATAGGCCTGATGATGGCCGCCACTGCCGTTTGCGCACAGCAAGCCCCGGATGGCCCGCCGCCCGGTGGTCCGCAAGGTGGCCCGCCCAAGGCCGAAGACCTCATTGCCCGTCTGGACACCGATAAGGATGGCGCCATCAGCAAGGCTGAAGCCGCGGCCGATTCCCGCTTTGCAGAGCATTTCGACATGATAGACGCCGATCACGATGGCAAGGTCACCGCCGCTGAACTGACCGACGCCTTCTCGAAAATGAAACCGCCATCGCCACCGCAGCAATAAACGTTTCTTTCCAAAAGCCGGAAGTTGATGCTTCCGGCTTTTTTATGTGTGTATGATGGGAAACGCGCCTATTGTAATTGTGAAAGTTACAATTATATATCGGGTCACAGCTCAAGAGGGAGAGTTTCTCATGATCGACAAAAGACCTTACAATCAACTCGGCGGCGCCAATCATGGCTGGCTGAACGCCAAGCACCATTTCTCGTTCGCCTCCTATTATGATCCGGCCAAGATGGGCTGGGGCAGCTTACGCGTCTGGAACGACGACGAGATCAAGTCGCAGACAGGCTTCCCGCCGCATCCGCACAACGACATGGAAATCATCACCTATGTCCGCGAAGGCGCCATCACTCACCAGGATTCTCTGGGCAACAAGGGCCGCACCGAAGCCGGCGATGTCCAGGTCATGTCGGCCGGCACCGGCATCCGTCACTCGGAATACAATCTGGAAGGCGAAACCACCAAGATCTTCCAGATCTGGGTCGAGCCCAGCCTGCGCGGTCAGCCACCGGCCTGGGGCGCCAAACCCTTCCCCAAGGGCGACCGTGCCGGCAAGTTCGTCACCCTCGCCTCCGGTTTCAAGGGCGATGAAGACAGTCTGCTGATCCGTACCCCGGCTCGTCTGCTCGGCGCCACCTTGCTGAAAGATCAGTCTGAAAGCTATACGCCGGTGACCGCACCGGAAGGCCAGACGCGACACCTCTATCTGGTGGTGGCCCGCGGCAAGGTCACTGTCAACGGCGTCGAACTCGATGAACGCGACGGTGCGGCCATCAAGGACGAAGCCGCGCTCGATATCCGGGCGCTGGAAGACGCCGAGATCGTGCTGCTGGATGCGGCTTAAACATATGGGGTTTGGGGCCTGCGGCCCCAAACCTCGTTACTTAAGACCAACCAGCTTATGCGTCTGGACGCTCATGCGCCATTGTGGATGCTTCAGACAGTAATCGATCACCGCCTGGGTATTGGCCGCCTGATGCGGATCATCCTTCGGTTGCAGGTAATAGCGTTCGAAATCCATGGCGAGGAATTCCGCCGGGTTGACACCGTCCTGTGGCCAGACCAGCTTCAGTTCCTGGCCCTGCGTCTGATGCAGGCGATTATCCGCTTTCGGGCTGACACAGATCCAGTCGATCCCCTCCGGCGCCTTCAGCGTGCCATTGGTCTCGACCGCGATGAAATAGCCGGCCGCCTTGACCGCTTCGATCAGGTCTTCATCAAGCTGAAGGATCGGCTCCCCACCGGTAAAGACCACGGCCTTGTCGGCGGAGCGCCCCTCGCCCCACACGCCGTCCAGCGCGGCCACCACATCGGCAGGCGTTGGGAACTTGCCGCCGTTCTCGCCATCGGTCCCGACAAAATCGGTGTCGCAGAAGGTACAGGCCGCCGTGGCGCGATCCTGCTCACGGCCACTCCACAGGTTGCAACCGGCAAAGCGCGCAAAGACATTGACACGCCCTGCCTGCCCGCCTTCGCCCTGCAGAGTCAGGAAAATTTCCTTGAAACTATACATTCAAACACAATCTAAAAATTTCGTTTCAAAGACCGTATGAGGCTTTGCAAGTCAACCGGCAAATTCTTTGGCTGCCGCGGCCGCCTCAGGGTTGCGTGTAAGGCTAAGAAACACCATGGTAGAAATGACAGCAGATGACGTACTTGCCAGAAATGTATGTAAGGCAGTCAAGGGAAGCAATATGACTCCGCCTTCCATTATTCCAAAGCTGTCCGCGACCTGAGACGGAAGCCCCAGACACTCGATAACGATCACCCAGGGCAAGGCGGCAGGAATGGAGAAAAAGAAGAATTTCACCCAAAATAAAAGACCGGCTGGGCGTTTTCGCAGTGCCATTGCCGGCAAGATGGGGGTGAGCATCAAAACGGCCGTTAAAGCCATAACAGACATCCGCGGCAGCCAGATCAATAATGGCACAAGTATCGCAGACATAAAAAACGAGAGGCCGAGGCTGGCCCGCAGCCAGTCCCAAAAGGAAATCCGCCCGATTGACGGCTCCAACTCTTTACCCAAAACTTGACTGACAACAACAAGAAATCCAGCGTGGGCCAGCACCAAGGGGCCAGCAATCATTATAAGATTAACCGCTTCAACAAGTCTAAGCGGAGGATGAAATTGTCCTGCTACCCAAGTGCAGCCCCACAGCCCCGCAGCGGTGAGTATCGCCCCTATTATTGCCAATCCCGCGAACACCGGGAAATGGCGCCCCCAGATAATAGGGACACGATACATGAGTACAAATGGATTAGATAATTTTGCCTTGGTCTCACAATCCATAACTACTCCCCCCTGAATAATCACGTGAACTGTAAAGCTTAATCACTTTTCGACGGGCAGCTTAGCCTCAAGAAAATGCTCGAAGCCGGTCTTGCGCAACTGGCAGGCCGGGCATTCACCGCATCCATACCCCCAGGTATGACGCTCGGCACGCACACCATTATAGCAGGTCGTGGTTTCCTCAAGGATCAGATCAACCAACGGCTGGCCGCCCAGTTCTTCGGAAAGCGCCCAGGTCTGCGCCTTGTCGATCCACATCAGCGGCGTATGGATTTCATACGGCCGTTCGATACCCAGCTGCAGAACGGTCTGCATGGCCTGCAGAGTTTCATTGCGGCAATCAGGATAACCGGAAAAGTCGGTTTCGCACATGCCGCCGACCAGATGGTCCAGACCGCGCCGGTCGGCTACCGCCGCCGCGTAGACGAAGAACACCAGATTGCGACCCGGTACGAAGGAGGACGGCAGACCGCGTTCGGTCATGACGATCTCGGTCTCGCGGGTCAATGACGACTCCGCCACGGCGCCGAAGCCGCGCAGATCGCAGACATGGTCCTCGCCCAAACGTTCAGCCCATTGCGGGAAGGCTTCGCGGAATTTTTCCAGCACCTGGGTGCGCGTCGTCATCTCAATTGCATGGCGCTGGCCATAATCGAACCCGATGGTTTCCACGCGCTCGAAATGCGTCAGAGCCCACGCCAGGCAAACGCTGGAATCCTGGCCACCCGAGAACAGAACAAGGGCGGATTTACTGGCAGGGACATGATCCAGGGACGCGGACATGGGGAAACTTTCAATAGGGAGGCGACCCTCATCTAAAACGCGCCTTTGTCCTGATTTGCAAGCCTTTTGGCATTACCGCTGCCTGCGCCAAGAATATGCAACAGGAAAACACACCCATGGATAGAATATTATTATTGAACAATTAATAATTGATGATAGGTGTTGAACTGGCCGGCATCCACCGTCCCTTATCTCACCGAATCTGAGGATTATCATGTCGAAAGAGAGAAAAATCAGTGTCGCCAAAGCTTTGGCCGCTCAATTACACGTTACGGAAGAAGCGATCGACACGGCCCTGGCGGAAGCCGCCAACCTGATTGAAACCTATGTCACGTCGCGCCGCGCCATCCGCCTGTCGACCACGATCGGTCATGATGCCCATCAGCATACGCTGAAGGCCATGATGGCGCTCAGTATGGCCCAACAGCACATGACCGCCGCCCATACAAAGCTGACAGAGGTTCAGGCACAGATTGGCCTTGGCAAGGTCGTCATCCTGCCGGCGGAGGACAAGCCCGCCGCCACGCCCGCGCCCCAAGATACAGAACTGACAAGCGATTACGAACGGATTATCGCGGAATAATCGCTTCATATCTGCTGGAAACGCGGATAGCGTGAATGCGTAACGCCCCGCTATGAGGCTCCGGCATGCTGCATTCTCCGCTGGCGATTTTTGACGCTGCTTTTCTTTTATTCACCTGTCTGGTCGCTATTATTTTCGGCGGCTGGCGCGAACGCAGCGGAGCAGTGCTTTATCTCGCCGCCTATGTGTTGGCCAACGGCTTGAGCGTCCTCAGCCACCATCAGGACCTGAGTCAAACGCTTGTCGATATTCTGTGCTTGGCGGGTTTCGTGATCCTGTGCTGGAAGTCGCCGCATCCCTGGCCCTTATGGGCTTCAGCCGCGCAACTGGTTTCCACCATGTCGGGCCTGACAGGCCTGCTGAATGTCGAGGTGGCCAGATGGGCCTATATGACGGTTCTGATTGTTTCGGCCTATGGTGTGCTTCTCGCCTTGCTTGCCGGTAGTTTAGCCGCGGCCAGGGCGAAACGAATAAAATCCACCAAATAGGTTGATTTTCCTAATTGTGGATTTATTTTCCTTACCTTCTATAGTACACACATTCAACGCCCTGACCGGCTTTTTTGACATGTTTATATTATGACCCTTTCGCACAGCCATATCTGGGCCGCCATTGATGCCCTGGCGAACCGGCTCAATACGACGCCTTCCGGTTTGGCGCGCCTGGCCGGTCTCGATCCGACCAGTTTCAATAAATCGAAGCGGACCTCCCCCGATTCCCAGGCCCGGCCGCGCTGGCCTTCGACGGAGAGTCTGGCGAAGCTGCTGGAAGCGACCGGCATCAAGTTTTCCGAATTTGCCCTGCTGGCCGAGGGCCGCGATGCGGGACACGGCATTCCGCTGATCGGCTTTGCCCAGGCGGGCAGCGAGGGGTTTTTCGACGATTCCGGTTTTCCTTTGGGCCAGGGCTGGGACGAGATTACCTTTCCCTCTGTTAACACAGGCTTGTATGCACTTGAAATTTCAGGCGATTCCATGCTGCCGCTGTATCGGGACGGCGACCGGATACTGGTCGACCCCCATGCCCAGAACCTGCGCAAAGGCGATCGCGTCGTAGTCAAGACGACGGAAGGCGAGGTCATGGCCAAGGAGCTGGTGCGGTTTTCCGCCCGCCAGGTGGAGTTGCGCTCGCTGAACCCTGATTTTCCCGATCGTGTGCTCGACCGGCTTGAGGTGGCGTGGATTGCTCGGATTGTATGGGCCAGTCAGTAACGGGTAAACCTCACCGATTATACGCCTTATGACTTCCCCGCATAATCGCCATATTCCCACTCATACGGCACACCGGTATCCCCCAAAATGAACCGCACCAGATCGGCAAAGGCCGCTTCCGAGCGCACATCGTTCGACAGAATCAGCACACAGCGTTTCGATCTTTCAAGGCAAACCATAGTGTTGGCCGTCTGACTGTCATGTCCGCCCTTGAAGAAGCCATGTCCTTGCGGGCCATCGAACACCACCACGCCCAGACCGGCATAGAGATCCTTGCGCTGCTGGTCAGCCGGCAATTCATCGGCGAAAGGCGGGAACTGTGTCTTCGTGCCGATATGCAGTTGCGGCCTGACCATTTCGGCACGCGAGGCCGGTGAAAGCCCCTCGCCCTTCACCAGTGCGGCAGCGAATTTCGACAGATCGTCTATCGTTGTGTCCATAGAACCCGCGGCGCGTACCTTGCTGCGTTCGTCGTGTTCAACCGCCTCGCCTTTGTCATTGAAGCCATCGGCGAGGTTCGGCCGAAAGTCATCGCGCCATTTCAGGCTGGTGCGCGTCATGCCGAGATTGTGGAAAATACCGTTCGTCAGGTCGCCGACATCGACGCCCAGCCCCTTGTCCTTGCGGCCTTGATCGATGGCGAATTGCAGCAGGATCAGGCCTTCGCCGGAATAGGCATAGCGCGTGCCTGGATCGTAATGGATATGCAGTTTCTGGTCCGGCTCTATCCACCAGAAATTGGCGAACCCGGTCGAATGCGTCAGGGCCATGCGCGGGGTAATCCGCTTCCAGCGCGGGTCGCCGGCCAGATCCTTATAGGGCCCGTATTTGTCCGGATAGATGGCATTGGTGTCGTAATCGACCAGCGGCTTGTCGAGATCGTCGGCAATCGGCGTATCGAGAGCAATCTTTTTCTGATCGACCAGCTGCAGAACCGTATAGGCGAAAACCGTCTTGGTCAGCGAGGCGCCGTACATGACTGTATTGGTCTGAAGGGGATCGCCGGCGGCATTGCGCACGCCATAGGCATGAACGTAGGCCACCTGGCCATTATCGATCACGGCCAGCGCCACCCCCTTGCCACCGGTTGCCTTCATGGCATCCGCGACATGGGCGTCAATGATTGAGGGTGATGGAAGCGGCGGCGGGTCGGCGGCGAGAGCGGGTACGCATAACAGGGCACTAAGGACTACGGCATAACGCAGCATGGTGGCCTCATGTTCATGACTTATGGGGTGTGGGGTCCGTGACCCCACAAAACCTTCTTATCTTGCTTTTTCTCCGCCCTTCAAGGGCAAAAAAGGCTTGGGGCCTCAGGCCCCAAACCCCATGAGTTATTGAGCCTGGACCAACTCACCGTTAATGCCCTGTTCCAGCAGAGCAATCGTGCGTTCCAGGCCGAAAATAGCCACGAACGAACCGAAGCGTGGCCCTTGGGATTGACCGAGCAGCACTTCATAAAGCGCTTGAAACCACGCGCGCAAGGGCTCGAATTCATGTGCTTTCCCGACTTCGAAGACGAGGTTTTGCAGCACTTCGGCATCCCGCGTGTCAGCTGGCAACTCGCGGAACTTCGCCGCCAGATCGGACATCGCCGCCTTTTCCTTCTCGTCCGGCAGGCGGAAGGTTTTCGACGGCTTCACAAAGTCCTCGAAATAGTTGATCGCATAGCCCGCCAGGCGATCGAGCACAGGCTCGCTTTCCGGCGTGGCGCCCGGAATGTAGGCGCGCAGGAAGCCCCACAGCGTTTCCTTGTCCTGGGCATTGGCCACGGAAACCAGGTTGAGCATCAGGCCGAAAGTCACCGGCGGCGACTTGATCCCCGTCTCGCCACGCAAAACGAACCAGACCGGATTTTCGATCTGCTTGGCTTCTTCCTGCTTCGGGAACGCATCCAGTTGCTGGAAAAACTCGTCGGTCGCGCGCGGAATGACGTCGAAATAGAGCTTCTTGGCCGATTTCGGCGACTGGAACATGTAATAGGCCAGGCTTTCCGGCGCACCATAACGCAGCCAGTCTTCCATGGTCAGGCCATTGCCCTTCGACTTGGAGATTTTCTGACCGGCTTCATCGAGGAAAAGCTCATAGTTGAAGCCTTCCGGCGGCGTACCGCCCAGCACCTTGCAGACCTGAGACGACACCTTAACAGAATCGATCAAGTCCTTGCCAGCCATCTCATAATCGACGCCCAGGGCTGCCCAGCGCATGGCCCAGTCCGGCTTCCACTGCATCTTGACGTGACCGCCGGTCACCGGCACTTCGAAACGTTCGCCCTCTTCCTCGAAGACAATCGTGCCGGCCGCCACATTGCGCTCAAGCGTCGGCACCTGGAGCACAAAACCGGTCTTCGGCGAAATCGGCAGGAAGGGCGAATAGGTGGCGCGGCGATCCGGCCCAAGCGTCGGCAGCATGACCTTCTGGATATCGTCGAAACGATCCAGAGCCGTCAGAAGCGTCTGGTCGAACATGCCGCTCTTGTAGCACAAGGTCGAGGACAGGAACTCGTAGGTAAAGCCAAAGCTGTCGAGAAACGCCTTCAGACGCGCATTGTTGTGCTGACCGAACGAGGGATATTCACCGAACGGATCACGTACCACGGTGAGCGGTTTGTAGAGGTCTTCACGCAGTATCTCGGCGTTGGGAATACCGTCCGGCACCTTGCGCAGGCCGTCCATATCATCCGAGAAACAGATCAGGCGCGTAGCCCAGGCGCCACCGGTCATCGCCTCGAAGGCCTGACGCACCATGGTGGTGCGCGCCACTTCGCCGAAGGTACCGATATGCGGCAGGCCGGAAGGGCCGTAGCCGGTCTCTAAGATCACGGCGCGGTCCAGGCCTTCGAAGGCCTTCAGGGCTTCATCCGTCTTGCCGGTCTCGATCAGGGCAAGCGCCCGTTTCTGATCCTCGTGCCCTGCAATGCGCGATTTGACCAGACGCGCAATCAGGTTGCGGGCCTGTTCAAAGGGCCAAGCGCGGCCAGCGTAAGCAGAGGTGGTCAGAGACGACATGATGGGGATAAAGCCTTTCTTTTTAAGAGAGCTTGGCTTTACGTCCCGGCAGCGCCGAGGTCAATTGTTAAAGGCGGCAGCGCCTAAAGAGAGGCAAGCGTCACCGGCGTCGCGCCCCCGCGCCAGACCTTGTGGAACTCAGCCATCGTCGCCACACTGCCGGCCTTATCGCCCAGCCGCTCCTGTGCCTGCGCCTTGCCCCACAGGGCATAGGCATTGCCCGGTCGCATTTTCAACGCCGCATCGAAGGCGGCAAGCGCCCCCTGCGCGTCCCCCACTTCCAGCTTTGCGGCGCCCAAGGTCACACCTGCCGGGCGATCGGCCTGCGGCGGCTCGCTATAGGCCAGCCTGCCATCGATCTCGACCGCGGCTGACAATACCTTCCCGGCCGTAACCGCATCCCCCAACGCCATGGCCACGCGCCCTTGCGCCAGATCCACCTCACGATCAAACAGCAAGCCGTTATCGCCGCCTAACCTGGCCAGGCCACGCAACTTCTGTAAAATGGCCAGTTCGCGCCTGGCAGCGCCCAGATTGCCTTGAGCGAGATAGGCCTGAACCCGACCATGCCGCCACACGGCCGTCAGCAGTTGCAGCGTTTTGTCCGGCGCTTTCAGGGACAGGAAGTCGGCCGGCGCCATGAACTGCGCACGCGACTGCATGGCGACGACCAGCTTGTATTCATCCCAGCTTTCCGGCTTGGCGCTGGTAACCCCTGCCTCGGATTCGCTGGCCAGGCGCAAGGCGTTGGCCGCGTCCCCCACCTGCTGTGCCGCCGACATGATAAAGGTGGCGTGATGGTAATAATAACCGAAATAGGCCGGCTTTTCCCCCAGATCACGCGCCAGGCCTTCGTCGATCGCCATGGCCTTGATATTGACGTCAATGGCATCGCCCAGCCTCCCGACCGGGTAATAGGTATGGCTTGGCATATGTACCAGATGCGGTGAGTTGGGCGCCAGTATGCCTAGCCGGTCAGCGTATTTTTCCGCCCTTTGCGGCCGATCAGAGGCTTCCGTCAGATGGATGTAGAGGTGGATGGCTTCCGGCTGATCAGGGCTGCGCGCCAGCACCTTTTCCACCCGGTCGATGGCTTTCTGTGCCCAGGGATAAGCGGTGTGACCGCCGGCCTCCCAATAATCCCAGGGCCGCACATCCATTGCCGATTCCGCCGCCAGCACCTGGAGCACATTGTCGTCAGGCCATTTATCGGCGATCGCCGCCATGGCGTTGGCGAAGTCCTCGGTATGCACCCCGCCCTGCGCCTTCACCGGGTTCGCCGCGTAACGCGTGGCCAGGGCCTCAAGCAGAGCGCGGGTGCGATCGCGCAGCCCCGGTTTCGCCAGTGCCGCCTGTACGATGGCCAGAGCCTTTTCCCGCTCTTGCGGCGCCATCTCGGTTTGATTGATATTCGGCCCCATGGCCAGCGCCTCGCCCCAGCTACACAGGGCACAGTCGGCATCTCGCACACGCGCCGCGTGGAAACTGCGCACCGCTGTTGGATACTCGAAGCCATACAGCAGGGCGAACCCCTGATCAAAATAGGCCTGCGCTTCGGCGTTGCCTGTATCCGCATCAAAATGAATGGGCGCCAGCCCTTTAAGCAATGGCAGGGGCTTGTCGTCAGAACGACCTTCCGGCTTGCCGCACATATGGGCGGACAGGACGGCCGGATCGATCGTCTTCGCTACCGGCGCCTTTGGAACCGCCCGGCACCCCAGCGCGCTCAACAAACAAAGCAGCGCCGCCGACGTCATAAGCCTGGCTTGCCATGTCATATCCATCCCCTGTGCCGTGTGGCCCGGGATAGTGAGACCATGAGGCTGCATCCAAGTCAACGTACCCGTCACAGGCTCACTTCACCTTACGGAAACATTTTCGCTTGACCGCCCTGTTGAAAGCACATAACTTTACGTTGACGTAAATGTAAGATTCTGCCACAGTCCATTCAAATCCAGAAAAATGCTCATGGAAACGCACGCTAAAGATACCCACCGCACCTATTCGATCCGTCAGCTCTCCAAGGAGTTCGACGTCACGGCCCGCGCCCTGCGCTTCTATGAGGACAAGGGCCTGATCTCGCCGCAGCGCAAGGGTCAGACCCGTCTCTATTCACCGCGTGACCGCGCCCGGCTGCAACTGATCCTGCGCGGCAAGCGTCTCGGTTTTTCGCTGGTCGAAATCCACGAAATCCTCGATCTCTATACCCCGAAGGATCATGGCGCCGCCCAGATGCGCGCCACCCTGCACAAGTATCGCGGCCAGATCGAAACCCTGAAGCGTCAGCGCGAAGATATCGAAGCGGCGATCAAGGATATGGCCGATGGCTGCATCTGGCTGGAAGAACAGATCCACACGCTGGAAAGCGAAACTGCAAATTAATCAGACTTCAATTCCGTTATCCTAAACAGGGACAATAACAAAATGGCCTACGTAGCTCCCGTTCGCGACTATCAGTTTCTTTTCGAAAACGTCTTCAAGACGGATCAGTACAGCAATCTGAAAGGTTTCGCGGACGCGGATACGGCCACGGTGGCAGCCATTCTCGAAGAAGCAGCCAAGTTCGCCGAAGAAGTCGTCCACCCGATCAATATCACCGGTGACAAGGAAGGCTGCACGCTCGATCCGGTCACGCACGAAGTGACCGCCCCCAAGGGCTATAAGGAAGCCTACAAGGCCCTGACCGAAGCCGGCTGGACCGCCCTGTCCAACGATCCTCAATATGGCGGCCAAGGCCTGCCGCATTTCGTCAACACCGCCTTTTCCGAAATGCTGTCCGGCGCCTCCTCGGCCTTCGGCATGTATCCCGGCCTGACCGAGGGCGCCATCTCGGCTCTCACCGCCGGCGGCACGCAGGCCCAAAAGGACCTCTACCTGCCCAAGCTGATTTCGGGCGAATGGTCCGGTACCATGAACCTGACCGAACCGCAGTGCGGCACCGACCTGGCCCTGTTGCGCACCAAGGCTGTGCCGACCGGCGATGGCTCTTATAAAATCACCGGCCAGAAGATCTGGATCTCGGCGGGAGAGCACGACTTTACCTCCAATATCTGCCATCTGGTGCTGGCACGCCTTGAAGGCGCCCCTGCCGGCGTCAAGGGCATCTCCCTCTTCCTGGTGCCGAAATTCCTGCCCGATGCCGACGGCAATCCGGGCGAACGCAACACACTGGAATGCGCCGGTCTTGAGCACAAGATGGGTATTCACGGCAATTCGACCTGCGTCATGATGTATGACGAGGCCAAGGGCTTCCTGTTGGGTGCGGAAAACGAAGGCCTGAAGATCATGTTCTACATGATGAACAGCGCCCGTTACGGCGTCGGCCTGCAAGGCCTGGCGATCGGCCATGCGGCCCTGGTGGCTGCCAACCAGTTCGCGAAAGACCGCCTGCAGGGCCGTGCGCTCAGTGGGCCTAAATCGCCGGACAAGCCCGCCGACAGCATCCTCGTCCATCCGGATGTCCGCCGCATGTTGCTGGAGAGCCGCGCCCTGATCGAGGGCGGCCGCGCCTTCCTGACCTGGGGCGCACTGCAAGCCGACTTGCAACACGTCGCCGAAGATGAAAAAGAGCGTGAAAAAGCAAGCGACTACATGGCTTTGCTCACCCCCGTCATAAAGGCCTACCTGACCGAGAAGGGCCTGAAGGTGACCCAGGACGCCATGCAGGTTCACGGCGGTTCGGGCTTCACCGAGCACTTCCCGGCCTCGCAATATATGCGCGATATCCGCATCACCCTGATCTATGAAGGCACCAATGGCGTGCAGGCGCTCGATCTCGTCGGCCGCAAGCTGCCCTCCAAGGGTGGCCGCGCGCTACAGACCTTCCTGGGCGAGATCGACGCCTATGTCGCCGCCGAGGAAGCCGGTTCCAGCGTTCCGGCCTATATCAAGGCCCTGAAGGACACGAAGGCCAAGCTGTTCGACGGCACCATGTGGCTGATGCAGAACGGCATGGGTAATCCGGATGCCGCCGCGGCCGGATCGCTCGACTACCTGCACCTGTTCGGCCTGACCTGCACCGCCTATATGTGGGCGCGCATGGCCAGCGAAGCACAGGCGCAGATCGATTCCGGTTCGACAGATCCCTTCTTCGCCACCAAGCTGAAGGTCGGTCGCGTCTTCCTGGAACGCATCCTGCCCGATGCCGACGCGCACCTGATCAAGATGAAGGCCGGCGCCGAAGGCCTGATGGCTCTGGCGGACGACGAATTCTGATCCGTCCGCCGCTTGTCAAGCTGTCATAATCCGGGCCTATACTGTTCGCCTGCTTAAAGGGGCGCACAATGATCCGTAACATTATGACAGGGCTTGGCGCCTTGCTGCTGGCCGCTGTGCTGGGCGTTCTGGCCTGGTTGTTTATCGCACCGCCGGAACTGCTGCGCGTCGGGGACGGCTATGCAGCCAAGATGGTCTGCTCCAATGTCTTCCTCGCCGGGCGTGACGCACAGCAGGTGCTGGCCGTCGATGTTCAGGCGCCCGGCAATCCGGCGCTGAAACTGATCTCCGTCAAGGTTGACCGGAAGGCGCATTCGGTTACGGCGCGCTTTCTGGGCCTGTTCGCGCCTTCGGGCGCCCTTTATCGCGACGGCCTCGGCTGCACCAGTGTGCCGGACCTGAACTGGGCGGCAGCCCAGGCCATTCACCTGCCTGCCAAACCCGTCATTATCCCCCATGGTCCCGGCCTCTGGCCGGAAGGCAGCGACGCGCCGGCAGGCGCCGCACCGGAACTGGCCGCCGTATTCAATGATGCCAAACTGACCGGCCCGAATATGCGCGCCATCGTCGTCATCAAGGATGGGCGTCTGCTGGCAGAAACCTACGGCCCCGGCTTCACCGCCGATACGCCCCTGCTGGGCTGGTCCATGAGCAAGACCGTCAATGCCGCGCTACTCGGCCGCGTGGTTCAGGCCGGCAAGCTGTCGCTCGATGATACGGCGCTGTTTCCGCAATGGACGGACGGCCGCAAGGATATCCGTATCCGCGACCTGACGGCCATGAAAAGCGGTCTGGCATTTAACGAGGACTATGGCGACGTATCGGATGTCTCGCGCATGCTGTACGTCAAGCCCGATATGGCCGCCTTCGCCGCCGACAAGCCACTGTCCACGACGCCCGGCGCGCATTTCGCCTACTCGACAGGCACCAGCTTTATCCTGGCCCGCCTGTGGATGGATCGTATCGGCGATCCCGCCACGGCCCTCGCCTTCCCGCGTCAGGCCCTGTTCGGACCGCTCGGCATGACCAGCGCCACCATGGAAACGGACGAACACGGCACCTTCGCCGGCGGTTCCTATGTCTATGCCACGGCGCGCGACTGGGCACGCTTCGGCCAGTTCCTCATGCAGGATGGCGTATGGAATGGCCAGCGCCTGCTGCCGGAAGGCTTTGTCGGCCTGATGCGGACTTCAAACGGCTCGAAGGACGGCTACTCACAGATGCAGACCTGGCTGCTCGGTCCACAGGAAAGCGAAACCGGCGCCACGGGCCTCCCCGCCGACGCCTTCTGGCTGCGTGGCCATGATGGTCAGACCGTAACGATCATTCCTTCACTCAAACTCATCGTCATTCGCATGGGCCTGACACCCTGGGAAATGGGCTACAGGCCAGAGCCCCTTGTCAAGGCCGTCATACACGCAACAAGATAGACATATTGCCCGTTAACCCTGTTCGGTCTAGCTTCACAGCTCAGGATTAGGGGCTGGGTGTATGAAAACGATTCTTGCGGTATTGCTTATGGGCTGCGTCATGGCCTTTGCCGTGTGGGCCCACGCGCCAGAATCGCAAAAGCCTCAGCTCTGCGCTGTCCTGTCGACCGCCTGCCTGAATACGCCTGCGGAATTCACCCATGTGGTGACTGATTTTCAGGACAAGGTTTCAGAAGGCCAGCCCGTCTCTGAATATATTTCGCTGTACAGAGGCAATGACGATCCGGAACCAACCGTCCGCTTTGAGGCCAGGACCGATTCTCTGACAAAAGGCGAACTGCCCGATGATTTTACCTGCGCGCCCCGCGGCAAGGACGAATTGATCTGCCATCGCCCTGTGCCGGACAGCCCTGTCGCCGAAACAGCGATCATGCGTCCCGCGAGCTTTGCCGGCCTGAAGGCCTGCGACCCGCCTTATGATGTGCTTTATCTCACTCCCCGCGCCGCGCCGGCCGGCACACGCCTCGAAGCCTTTGCCGACCTGCGTCAGGCCGCTCCGCCACCGAGATATACCCGGTGGCAGACCTGGCTCAATCGCCGGAAGTGCACGTAAAACCTACAGGTTTTCCAATACATATTCGGCGCTGGAAACCTTGAACTCACCGGCGGCCTCAACAAACAGCTTGTCGATCTGGCCATCCTTGATGACCGCGGCGTAGCGCTGCGAGCGCGGTCCCATGCCGAAACCGGAAGCGTCGAGCGTCAGGCCCATGGCCTTGGCGAAATCGCCGTTGCCATCGGCCAGCAGAACCACTTCATCGCTGATGCCCTGATCCTTCGCCCAAGCCTTCATGACGAAATAATCATTGACCGAGGTACAGGCGACCACATCGACGCCCTTGGCCGAAAAATCGGCGGCGTGATCCTTGAAGCCCGGCAGGTGACGCGCCGAACAGGTCGGGGTAAAGGCGCCCGGCACGGCGAACAGCACCACGGTCTTGCCGCCGAAGAATTCCTTCGAAGCGACGGGCTTGGGGCCGGCTTCGTCCACCACGGTCAGGGTCAGTTCAGGCAGGGTATCTCCGGCTTGCAGGCTCATGATAAATCTCTTTCTTTAATTCGCCGCCCGTTCTCTGCGAACCGGCCATCAAAATGCGATACGGATCGCTATCCGCATTCGTGGCCTTTTGCAATCAGGACAGACGTAACCATATAGGGTAATATCGCCTTCCCATTTACAAGAATGGCCCACCTCCCCAAAGGCACAGACGCCATGATTAGTCCGCAAGACTCCTTTTCCCAAGCAGAAGGCCTCGCCGGCCACATCTCCTACCAAGGGCAATTGCTGATCGCCATGCCGGCGCTGAACGACCAGCCGTTCAATCACAGCGTCATCTATCTCTGCCAGCATGATGCCGAGCACGCCATGGGCCTTGTGCTTAACCAGCCGATCAATGGCCTGAACTTCAGCCAGATGATGAAGGAACTGGGCATAGAGAGTCATAATCCCATCTTCGCCCGTCGCCTGGCCACACAGAAGATTTATCGTGGCGGACCAGTACAGAACGATCGCGGTTTCGTGCTTCATACGCTGGATTACCAGCTCAGTGACGTCACCCTCGACCTCGGCGGTCCCTTCATCAGCCGTCCCGATGGCGAGGAACAGGGCGTCGGCCTGACCGCCTCACGCGACATCCTAGTCGACCTGTCGGGCGGCACCGGTCCGGCGCGCAGCCTGATCGCGCTCGGCTATGCCGGCTGGGGGCCAGGCCAGCTGGAGGCGGAAATCAGCCAGAACGCCTGGCTGGTGGCGCCGGCAAGCCAGGAACTGCTGTTTGGCGGCGATCCGGAACACCTGTGGTCACGTGCCCTGGCCAGCATGGGCATCGATGCCGGCCACCTCTCCGGCACAGCGGGCACGGCCTAAGCCTGCGCCAGAGAGGTCGCCAGAAACGCCTCCGCATCGTTCGGCTTGAGCGGCCGGGCAAAGCCGTAGCCCTGCCCCAGATGGCAGGCCAGACCCGCCAGCCGGTCGGCCAGTGCCTGGTCTTCCACGCCCTCCGCCACCACGTCCAGACCGAAATCGCTGCCCAGGGTCAAGATGGCGTGGACGATCTTTTCCGAGGCGCCATCCGTCATGAGGGTCTGGATAAAGGACCGATCGATCTTGAGCGTATCGAACGGCAGCTTGGCGAGATAGGACAGGGAGGAAAAACCGGTGCCGAAATCATCGAGCGCCAGGCCGGCACCGGCTTCGCGCAAGGCTTCCAGTACTCGCGCGGCCGCATCGGGATCGCGCATGACGTCGCTTTCAGTCACTTCCAGCTTCAGACACTTGGTCGGTAACCCTGCCTCCTGGATCAGGCGTGACACGTCCTCGACCAAGTTCTGGCGCTCGATCTCCGGCGCCGACAGATTGACGCTGACGAAGAAGTGCGGCGGCAGGCTGTAGGCCGTCCGCCATTTTACCAGCGCCCGAATGGTCGACTGCATCATGATCAGGCCCAGATCGCTCATCAGGCCGAGATCGCGCGCCGCGGTCAGGAAGTGGTCGGGCGGAATGATGCCGCGCCGCGGATGCACCCAGCGCGCCAGGGCCTCGAACCCAGCAATGACGCCGGTCTGCAGATTGACGATCGGCTGATACCAGGCATGGATTTCCCCGCTGATGAAGGCCTTGCGCAGCTCCGCCTCCAGGGCCAGGCGCGTAAGACCGTCGCTTTCCAGCTCGCGCCTGTAAGCGGCGACGCCCCCTGCTCCCTTGGCGCGCGCCGCCTCGATCGCCATCTCGGCCCGGCGCAGTAGTTCGGCGCTTTCCAGCGCCCCTTCCCCGCCCTCGACCGCGACGGCCCCCATGGTGAAGGAGGGCTGGATATCGAAGCCGGCGACAACCAGCGTGCGTTCCATCGCCTTGCGCATCCGCTCCGAGACACGGGGAAAGCCGCGCAGGGTCAGGACGGCGAATTCGTCTTCGCCCAGCCGGCCCAGCACCGAACCATTGCCAAAGGCCTCTCGTAACCTTTGCGCCAGAATGCCCAGCACCATATCGGCCCGGTCATGCCCCAGGGCTTCGTTCAGACGGCGGAAGCGGTTGAGATCACCGACCACCAGGTCGTAATCGCCTTCTTGGGCCAGCAGGTCACGGCTGGCGGCCAGAAAGCCCCGCCGGTTATAGAGCCCGGTCAGGGGATCGATATGGATATCCTGGATGAGCCCGTCCGTCTTGGGGGCGCGGCGCAGATCGCGGCTCATCTCGGTCACGACGCCGAGGACGAGGGCTGCACTCGTCCGGCGCCCTTTGAAGTAAAGCAGGCGCTGGTCCTTCAGGCGCACCAGGCACTGCACCTGATCTTCGCCGGGCAGGTTGACGGCGGCGCGCACTTCCAGGGTATGCAGGACCTGAGCCAGCCTGTCGGCCTCGCCCGACGCCAGCAAGGGCGCCAGCTCATCCGGCGTGCAGACTGACGGCAAGGCGACATCCGTCAGGCTGCCGTGAAATTCCAGGCAGCCGCATGACAGATCATAGGCCCACAGCAGGCTATCCGCGCCAGCCAGCGCGTCATCCAGCCAGTCGGACGGTATCTTTGTCTTGCTGTCCATGCTGTCGCTGCCCTTTACCACGCCCGGTATAGACATGACGTGATTTGCACTGGAATGCACCCCAATTACGCCGCCAGCAAACTTGACGCGTCACTCATCGATTTCGGTCCCAGAAGCGCGCTGGCGCAAGCCTTCTGACTGGCAATGGCCGAGCCGACGCGCACCAGATCATCGCGGCTGACCGCTTCGATATCCGCCGCTACCTCATCGAGCGTGAACACCTTGTCGAAGGTCGATAGCTGGCTGGCGAAAGTGCCGCTGCGCGAGGCCGCCCCTTCATGATTGAGAAACAGCGAGGTCATGAATTGCGCTTTGGCGCGTTCTAGCTCGGCTTCCAGCGGATTGGATGAGAGTTCGCCCAGAACCTTTTGAATAAGCTCGATAAGCGGCTCGACATCCCTGGCGGCGCAACCGGCATAGACGCCAAAGATGCCGCCATCACGATAAGGCGTGGTGAAGGAATCGATGCTGTAGGCCAGCCCCCTGGCTTCACGCGCCTCCTGGAACAGGCGCGACGCCATACCGCCGCCCAGAATCTCGCTAAACAGCCGCAGGGGAATGATGTCCGGGTTGAGGCGGCCTATACCATTGAAGCCCAGGGTCAGATTGGCCTGCTCAATCTTACGCTTCTGGACATGGCGTTCCGTGGTGAAACGCATGACCGCCGGCCTGTCGAAACCGGTATGCGCCGGCACGCTCTCCACATAGGGTTTCAGAGCGGCATAGACCTCTTCCGACACGACACCGCCCGACACGCAGATAACGATCTGGTGCGGCGCGTAAAGGGTTTCGGCAAAGGCGCGCAGAGCCGGCGGTGTGACCGGCTTGAGGCTTTGCTTGGTGCCCAGGATCGGCCGGCCGAGCGATTGCCCCGCGAACATGGCCGATTGCAGCAGATCGAAGACATGATCATCCGGCGTATCGTAGGCTTCGAGGATCTCCTGCTCGACCACTTTCTTCTCGCGCGCCAGTTCCTCGCCATCAATGACCGGCCGAAACATCAGGTCAGTGACGATTTCCAGCGCCAGCGGCAGGAGGCTGTTCAGGCCGCGTACTTCGAAACGGGTATGTTCATAGCCTGTGGAGGCATTGATCGTGCCGCCCTTGTGCTCGATGGCCTCGGCGAGGTCACGGGCGTTGCGGCCACCGGCGCCCTTGAAAACCATGTGCTCCAGCAGATGTGCCCAGCCCGACTGCGCCTCGGTTTCAAACCGTGCCCCACCATAGATCAGCGCGCTCAGCGCAAAGGTCTTCAGTCCGGGCATAGGATCGACCAGCAAACGCAGGCCGTTATCGAAGGTGTAGAGCTTTTGCGAGGCGAGAATAGTCAAATGGTTTTAGCCTTTCGGGCTCTTTGATAGACGACGCTACCGAAAACACCCAGCAGCGCCCAGCCCAGGCCGAACCAGGTCAGGGCATATTCAAGATGACGATTTGGCAGAGGCGCGGTGAGCGGTCCCTGCAACAGGCCCGCTATATCGGCGCGACTGGCCTTCAGGTCAAGCACCAGGAAATAATCCGGCCGCAGGCTGGCTTTCAGAGCCGTGCCCATTTCGGTGGCCGAGCGCCAGTACCAGTCATTATCGGCGATGCGATTGACCGGGGTAAAAAGGCCGCTCTTCTCGAACGGCCGCAGCCGGCCAACCGGCGCCAGGGTGACGGCACTCACTGCCTGCCTGTTCTCGGCAAAGCCCAGATCGACCAGCATGGCGCCCGCCTTGATCGGGCAGGCCGTCAGGACACGATAGCCGGGCACGCCCGCCACTTCCGAATGCATGTAGATCAGCTGGGCCGGATCGATTACGCAGTCCGGCAGGGCTGCCGAACGCCAGTCCGGTTTCGGCTGCGCCAGCAGGGTCTCGACCGGCAGGGGCGCCGCGGCTTCAGTACGCGCCATGTCGGCGATCAGTCCCTCTTTCCATTTCAACCGCTCAAGCTGCCAGATGCCCAGGCCATTGAGGAGAATGAAGGCGATCGCGGAAGCAATCGCCAGTCCCGGCGGCACGGCTTTGAGATAATCGCGAAAGGACATGGAATTCCGGTCGTAAAACAGCGAGGGCGCCAGCTCTGAAGCCGGCGCCCCGAAGGTCAGAAATGTTGTGGGCGGTCAGCCGTCAATGTGGGCCGCCGAAGATGACGTAGATGAAGGCGAAGAGGAACAGCCACACCACGTCAACAAAGTGCCAGTACCAGGCGGCCGCCTCAAAGCCGAAATGCTTCTGCGGGGTGAAATCGCCGGCGATGGCGCGCAGCAGGCAGACGATCAGGAAGATGGTGCCGATGATGACGTGGAAGCCGTGGAAGCCCGTGGCCATGAAGAAGGCCGAGCCGTAGAGGTTGGCGGCGCCGGTATTTTCAGCAGCATCCTTGAACAGGAAGAAGTGGAAATTGTGCTCACGAGCGACTTCGGCATATTCGAAGCCCTGGACGCAGGTGAACAGCGCGCCAAGGATGACAGTCAGCAGCAGGCCCTGGATGGCGCCCTTGCGGTCGCCCTTCTGCAGCGCGTGGTGCGCCCAGGTGACCGTGGTGCCGGAAGTCAGCAACAGCAGGGTATTGACCAGTGGCAGGTGCCAGGGATCGAGCGTTTCGACGCCTTCCGGCGGCCAGGTCGACCAGGCCGTCCTGACTTCATCGATAGCTTCGCCGGCGCCGGCGCGGTGGCCGTGGAACAGGGCCATTTCGAAGAAGATCCAGAACCAGGCGACGAAGAACATCACTTCGGAGGCGATGAACATGATCATGCCGTAGCGCAGGCCGAGTTGAACGGCCGGCGTATGGTCGCCCGCCTTCGATTCCTTGATGACATCGCGCCACCAGAAGACCATGGTCAGCATGATCAGCACGAGGCCGGTCAGCATCAGCCACCACTCGCCCTTGGGGATGCCGAACAGACCGCGCATCCCGACCACCATGCCGAGCGCCCAGACAACGGCCGAGGCCGAGCCCATCAGAGGCCAGGGGCTGGGATTGATGATATGATAATCGTGTTTTACGCCGTGATGGGCCATTTCGTTCAACTCACCTTTGGGTACCGCATCTCGACGCGCGGCTGATTATATATATTTCAGGCATAACCCAGGATTCCGATTATGCCAATGCCTGTTTGTCCACAATCTGATCCTGTTTCAGGACACCGCCTTCGACTCGAAAAAAGTATAGGACAGGGTGACGTCCGGCACATCCTCCGTATCGCTGTTGGTCATCAGCTTCGGATCGAGGAAATAAACGACCGGAAAACGCTGGGTTTCCCCCGGCTGGAGCGTCACGTCATTGAAGCAGAAGCACTGGGTCTTCATGAAGTAGGCGCCCATGGTATCGGGCAAAACGTTGTAGGTGGCGCGCGCCGTCACCGGATGGCTGGCATTGTTCGTCACATCGAACCATACCATGGCCGACTTGCCGACTCGCGTATCGAGATAGGGCTTTTCCGCCTTGAAGCTCCACGGCACGTTGTTGGTATTGGTATCGAAACGCACGCGCACAATCTTTTTTCCAGGCGTCTGGATCGCCGCCAGCGTGGCCTTGGCTTTGCGCGCCGTGCCGTTGAAGCCGGTCGCGTTACAAAAGGCGCGGTAGGCCGGCACAGCCGCCGCGGTCAGGCCGCACATAACAACCAGTGCGCCCACCAGAGACAGAACCACACGGCTGTTGCGGCTCAGCGCCATGTCTATTTGCTCGCCGAGATGGAGGCCCGGGCTTCGGCGGCGCGCTTCGCATCGTTCTTGATGCCCTGCGACATGCGCGCCATCGAGATAAAGAAGACGAGCACGACGAAGCCAAACAGGGCCAGGCCAATATAGAGATTGCGCTTTTTCTGAGCCTGGATATAGGCCGCCTTGCCTTCGTTCAGTTGGCCTTCAGACAGATCGGTCATGACAGCAGTCCCGCGACGATGTGCTCGACCAGCAGGGTGGCGAACAGCAGGGTCAGATAAAGGATGGAAAAGGCAAAGAGATTACGCGCCGACAGCGCTTCCTTCTTAACATCGTAAAGGCTCTGCTCTCCACCTTCCGGATGATCGCCTGCCCGCGACAAAAAGACGCGTACCGCCAGATAGATGAAGATGGCCCCGCCAATGACCGAGACGGCGGCATAGGCCAGTCCCCCAATCTTGAAGGCGATCGGCAGGCAGGCGACCGGCGCCATGACCAGCGAATAGAGCAGGATCTGCAGGCGGGTCGATTTCGCCCCTTTCGCCACCGGCATCATGGGGATACCTGCATTGGCGTAATCCTCGGTGGTATAGAGCGCCAGGGCCCAGCTGTGCGGCGGGGTCCACAGGAAGATGATGGCGAACAGAATCCAGGCTTCCAGCGGCGCATGGCCGGTGGCGGCGGCCCAGCCGATGACCGGAGGGAAGGCCCCGGCGGCACCGCCGATGACAATATTCTGCGGCGTGCGGCGCTTAAGGATCAGGGTATAGAAGACGACATAGTAGGCAATGGTCAGGGCCAGCAGACCGGCGGCCAGGCCATCAGGAAAGGCCAGCCACATCAGGGCCACCGACAGGAAGGCCAGAACGCCACCAAAGGCATAGGCGTCATTCTTGGTGATTCGTCCCGCCGCCACCGGCCGCATACGCGTGCGGCGCATCAGGGCGTCGGTCTCGCCCTCAATGGCCATGTTGAGCGCCCCGGCTGCGCCCGCGCCGATGGCGATGCAGAAGACAGCCACCGCCGCCAGCAGCGGATTGAGATGGTTGCCGCTCCAGCCCTGCGAAATCATCAGGCCGGTGAAGCCGGTGAAGACGACCAGCGACATGACACGCGGCTTCAAAAGCTGGAAATAATCACGCGGTGACCCGCGCATGGCTTTCGATGCGTAGGCGGTGCGCAGATTCGCTTCCATCTCCTCGCGCGTCAGAGCCACTTTTTTCGCCTTTGGTTTCGGTTGGGAACTCAAACTGACCTCTAAAGCGCAATCCGACAAAGTGGATACCACTTTTCGGATAGATTGCGCGACAAAATGAAATCTTGGAGCGGACCTTTGATAACATCAAACATCCGCTCCAAGAACGAAGGGGTGAAGACCTCTCGGACCTCACCCCCGGATTTACGTAAATCGCTCTTTAGCGGATTTAGTGGTGCTCGTCTTCCTCTTCCTTGATCACCGGCAGTTCAGAGAACTGGTGATAAGGCGGCGGCGACGACAGGGTCCATTCCAGGGTGGTCGCGCCCTCGCCCCACGGATTGCCGCTCGGGTCAGCCGGACGGCGGACAATGGCGGCTTCCAGACACATGGCCAGGAAGACCAAGACGCCGACGGCGGTGATGGCATAGCCGATCGAGGAGACCATGTTCCAATAAGCGAAGCCTTCCGGATAGTCGACATAGCGACGCGGCATACCTTGCAAGCCCAGGAAGTGCTGCGGGAAGAAGATCAGGTTGACGCCGATAAACATGATCCAGAAGTGCGCGCCGCCCAACCACTTGTTGTACTTCACGCCGAACATCTTCTCGAACCAGTAGTAGAAGCCGGCGAAGATCGAGAAGACGGCGCCCAGCGACAGCACATAGTGGAAGTGAGCGACGACGTAATAGGTGTCCTGCAAACTGTAATCGACGGCCGCGTTCGACAGCACGACGCCGGTGACGCCGCCGACCGTGAACAGAAAGATGAAGCCGATCGCCCACTGCATCGGCACGGTGAACCACAGGGAGCCGCCCCACATGGTGGCGATCCACGAGAACACCTTCACGCCCGTCGGCACGGCGATGACCATGGTGGCCAGCACGAAATAGGCACGCAGGTCGAACGACATGCCGACCGTGTACATGTGGTGCGCCCACACGATGAAGCCGACAAAACCGATGGCCATCATGGCATAGGCCATGGCGAGGTAACCGAAGACCGGCTTGCGAGAGAAGGTCGAGACGATGTGCGAGACGATACCGAAGCCCGGCAGGATCAGGATATAGACTTCCGGGTGACCGAAGAACCAGAACAGGTGCTGGAACATGATCGGATCGCCGCCGCCGGACGGGTCAAAGAAGGCGGTGCCGAAGTTACGGTCGGTCAGCAGCATGGTGATGGCGCCCGCCAGAACCGGCAGGGACAGCAGCAGCAGGAATGCGGTGACCAGGACGGCCCAGGCGAACAGCGGCATGCGGTGCAGGGTCATGCCCGGCGCGCGCATGTTGAAGATGGTGGTGATGAAGTTGATCGACCCCAGGATCGACGAGGCGCCGGCCAGGTGGAAGCTGAGGATAACCAGGTCCATGGCCGGTCCGGGCGAGCCTGTATGACTCGACATCGGCGGGTACATGGTCCAGCCACCGGCGAAGCCATGTTCACCGCCGGGGCCCGAAGGCGTGAAGATCGAGACGGACAGCAGGACGAAGGCGGCGACCAGAAGCCAGAACGAGATGTTGTTCAGGCGCGGGAAGGCCATATCGGGCGCGCCGATCATGATCGGCATGAACCAGTTGGCAAAACCGCCCATGGTGGCCGGCATGACCATGAAGAAGATCATGATGACGGCGTGGGCCGTGACCACCGAGTTGAAGGCGTGCTTGGCGTGATCGGGGTTCGACAGGTTAAACAGCCCCATCGAGTCGAGCATCGACCCCTTCATGAAGACCTGCAGGCCCGGCTCGGCCAGTTCCCAGCGGATCAGGCCGGAAAAAGCGCCACCGATCAGACCGGCGAAGATGGCAAAGATCAGGTAGAGGGTGCCGATGTCCTTGTGGTTGGTCGTAAAGACCCAGCGCGCAAAGAAGCCCGGCTTGTGTTCGTGCGCATCGTGCCCTGGCGCATCGTGCGTGTGAGCGCCGGCGTGTGTATCGCGTTCATGAGTGACGGCAGTTGAAGACATGATGATATCTCTCTGAACTGAACTTAGTGCGCGGCGGCCGCACCGGAAGCCGGTGCCGCGGAGGCAGGGGTTGTAGCGGGCGTAGCGGCAGCAGCGGCCGGCGCGGCGGCGGAGGCCACCTCGGCAGCGGCAGCGGAAGCGCTGGCGGTTTCAGCAGCGGAGGCCGCGGCTTCTTCGGCGGCCGCGGCGGAAGCGGCGGCTTCGGAGGCCAGCATGGCGCGGGTCTTGCCGCCGTTCTTGATGATGAAGGCATCGAAATCTGCGTCGCTGACGACCTTGATCTCGATCGGCATATAGGCGTGGTCCTTGCCACACAGTTCCGAACACTGGCCGTAATAGGTGCCGATCTTCTCGGCCTTGAACCAGGTATTGTTCAGGCGGCCCGGAATGGCGTCGATCTTGAAGCCGAAGGCCGGGATGGTGAACGAGTGAATGACGTCAGCGCCGGTGGTCTGCACGTGGATGACGCGGTTAACCGGTACCACCAGGGCATTATCGACTTCAAGCAGGTAGGGAATACCAGCGGCCTTGGCCGTCTTCATGTCCTTGGCATCTTCGCGCAGACGCGATTCGATATCGGTAACCCCCAGTTCGGGATAGTCATAGGTCCAGAACCACTGGTTACCTGTGGCCTTCACCACCACATCGGGCTTGGGCATGTTGTTGTAGTCGCGCAGCAGGCTCAGCGAGAAAACGGCGACAACCACGAGGATGACCACTGGAATAAGAGTCCAGACGATTTCAATGAACGTGTTGTGGGAAAACTTGGCTGGGACCGGATTGGCCTTCTGGTTGTAGCGGATGATGATCCACAGCAGAAGTGCGCCGACAAGGACACAAATAGCGACAATCAGCGGGAACAGGAGGTCGTTATAGAACCATTCCGTCTGACGCTTCAGCGCCGAACCGGGCAATTGCCACCCCATGGCCTTGTCCGTCGGTTGGCCGAGGGTTTGCTGCACCTCGTCGGCAAACGCCGAAGTCGATACGGCAGCCGACAAGGCCAGACTGGCGACCGCACCGGAGGCAGCTTTAAACAGCCCTCTCCCGAAAAGCCCTTTAATGCCCATTCGCAGAACCCTCATTTTAACGGCTGCCGGAAGCTTGACGCTTCCGTAGCTGCCTATCCCTGAAACTTATACGCGGCCGTATTCACTGAACGAATCTGACGCACTTTCAGACCTGTTAGCCGGCCCGTCCAACAGGGTTCCTTAAAGCCTTCCCGGCAAATTGCAAAGGCCCAAAAAAGGGATTTGCCTTTTTTCAGCCCGAAACGGCCATAACCGCGCGCTCAGTGCGGTCTTTTGTCGCATCACCTTACCGCATCTGACTTTCATTCGCACATCATTTTCAGATTTAACGACTTAAATCATGGCCAAGCTCGATAACCATGCCTAAATAGGGATATCCAACCGCTTCAAGTGATGATGTCCCATGGCCGATTCCCTCTCTCCCGCCGCCGCAATGTCCGATTGGGGCGATTTCGATCTTGCCGGTGCACACAGCGTTCTGGAAGAGGCCCTGAAGGGCGCCGATGATGGTGAAATCTTCATCGAGAAGCGCGAGTCCGAATCCCTGCTGTTCGATGACGGTCGCCTGAAATCCTCGGCCTATGGCGCCGATCAGGGCTTTGGCTTCCGCGTTGTAGCCGGCGAGACCATCGGCTTCGCCAACAGCGCCGAACTGTCGCTGGACGCCATCCATCGCGCCGCCGAGGCCGCCGTCCTGGCCAAGGCCGGCAAGCCGGTCGATGTGCAGCTGACAACCAATCCCGCCCGTACCAACCAGTCCTACTACAAGGCCCATGATCCGCTGGGCGAGATGGCCTTCGCCGACAAGATCGCCCTGCTACAGGCCATGGATGCCTATGCCCGCCAAAAGCATTCCGGTGTCGTCCAGGTCTCGGCCTCGCTGGCCTGCGACAAGCGCGCCATCACCATCCTGCGCGCGGGCGGCGAGCTTTATCACGACTATCGCCCCCTCGTCCGCCTGAACGTCAGCGTCTCCGTCGAGCGCAATGGCCGGCGCGAAACCGCCTCTTCCGGCGGCGGCGGGCGCATTTCGTGGTTCGATATCACCGCGCCTGAAAAGTGGCAGGCCCAGGTCGACGAGGCGCTGCGCCAGGCGCTGGTCAATATTGACGCGGTGGCCGCCCCCGCCGGGGAAATGGATATTGTATTGGGGCCAGGCTGGCCGGGCGTGCTGCTGCACGAGGCCGTTGGCCATGGCCTGGAAGGCGACTTCAACCGCAAGGGCACCTCGGCCTTCTCCGGTAAGATGGGCAAACAGGTGGCCGCCAAGGGCGTCACCATTGTCGATGACGGCACCGTGCCCGATGCGCGCGGTTCGCTCAATATCGACGACGAAGGCACAGCCACCTCCTGCACGACGTTGATCGAGGACGGCGTACTGGTCGGCTACATGCACGACCGTCTCTCCGCCCGCCAGATGGGCACGAAGGCTACCGGCAACGGCCGCCGTCAGTCCTATGCCCACCAGCCTCTGCCCCGCATGACCAACACCTTCATGCGCGCCGGTCAGGATAAGCTTGACGACATGATCGCTAATACAAAGAAGGGCCTGTATGCCGTCAATTTCGGCGGTGGCCAGGTCGATATCACCAACGGTAAGTTCGTCTTCCAGTGCACCGAGGCCTATCTGATTGAAGACGGCAAGGTCGGCGCCCCGGTCAAGGGAGCGACCCTGATCGGCGACGGTCCGGCGGCCATGACCCAGGTCGATATGATCGGCGACGATTTCAAATTCGATCCCGGCGTCGGCACCTGCGGCAAGGGCGGCCAGAGCGTGCCGGTCGGTATCGGTCAACCGTCCCTGCGTATCCGCGGCCTGACGGTCGGCGGGACGAATTAGGCATCGTAATGACAGTTTTACATTAAATCTCTGTCATACAGGGCTCGGGCAAGTTATACGAAATTTGCCGTAGACAACCAACTAACACATTGAATTGGCCTGTGTTTTATAGACACAAAATCGACATTTTTCATTCTGTTGGTTGAAAATGTTACATCCATTTAACTTGTAACCCATGGCTTCGCGGGTATGCCATGCCCCAACGGATGCGTCGCCTGTGCTTCGCATCCATACCGGGGAAAACAAGTTTCATGCGCCTGCATACCACCACCGCACTTGCCGCTATTGGGGCCGCCACCTGGCTTGCCCTCAGCCTGGGCACATCCGCCCAGGCGCAGGATATTCCACCTCCGCCGCCCCCGCCCTTTCCACCGGCTGCGGCCGCGAACGGGGTCCAGACCTTCCAGCCGGCCTATTTTACCGAGTTCCAGGTCTCGACAGCCTATGACATGGTTGCGCATGTGCCGGGCTTCGTTTTCGATGGCGGCGAGAGCGCTCGTGGCTTTTCCGGCACTGCCGGCAATGTGCTGATCGATGGCCAGCGTCCGACCACCAAGGCCGACCTGAGCAACACCCTGTCCAATATCAATGCCGCCCAGGTCGACCATCTTGAACTGATTACCGGCGGCGCGCCGGGTATCGACATGCACGGCCACCGCCAGATCGTCAATGTGGTGCGCAAGACCGATGCCAAGCCGAACTTCTCGGTCCTCGGCATCTATCGCAATCTCGATGCCCGCACCAATGCCGGCGTCCTGCTCTTCACCTTCAATGATAACCGCAACGGCAAAAGCACGGATATTACAGCGGATATCTTCAACTTCTTCGATAACGGCGCGCAGAATGCCCGGCGCGTGACCACCGACAACACCGGCCAGCAGATCCTCAATATCTTCCAGCATGCCGGCGGCACCGGTATCGAATCCCAGGCCTCGCATTCACGCCCGCTCTTCGGCGGCAAGATCACCTTCAACGGCACCTATAATCCCTCCGTCTATCGCCAGACCCTGACCTATGATCAGGATGGCGCCATGGGCTATGAAAGCTTCATTGAGAAGGATACGCCCAGCGAACTGGGCAGCCAGTACGAGCGCAAGCTCGGCCATGGCCTGGACCTCAACCTGAATGTGCTTAACCGCCATGAGCGCGTCCACGATATCGATATCTATACCGACAGCGACGGCACGGCCGATTACCGGGCCCTGAGCCTGACCGATGAGCGCATCCTCAATGGCCGCCTGAGCTGGGAAAAGCGCGATGGCCTGAGCTTCGCGGTCGGCACGGAAAGCGTGTTCAACAGTCTGGATCGCGACTCGTCCTATGTGACAAGCGGCAGTGACAGCACCGAGTATGTCCGCGTGCAGGAGGACCGCACGGAATCCTTCGTCTCCGCCAACTGGAAGGCAACGACAAAGCTGAGCTTCGAAGGCGAACTAAAGGTCGAGGCATCGACCATCTCCGTACCGGCGGCCAACCGTTCCGATTCCTTCACCTATTACAAGCCGCGCTTCCAGGCCGTTTATTCTTTCAGCGACAAAACCAAGATCAGCTGGAAGACCATCCGCCAGGTCGATCAGCTCAGTTTCAGCGGCTTTGCCTCGTCGGTACAGCTTGAAACCGACCACGTAACCCTGGGAAACAGCAATCTGGTGCCACAGAAAGACTGGCTCAATACCATCATTATCGAGCATACCTTCTGGGACAAGGGCGCCATCAGCCTGGCGCTTGAGCATTACGATTATGAAGATACCTCGGATTTCATTGCCGTGGTCGATGATGGCGACATCTATACAGCGAACGGCAATATCGGCAACTCGCAGTGGGATATCGCCCATCTGAAGCTGGATACCCCGCTTGACCGTCTACACGTGCCACACGGTACTCTGAGCCTGGAATGGTACTACCGCCATTCAAAAGTGAGGGACCCGATCACCGACCAAACCCGTCGCGTTTCCGGTATCGAACCGCATATCTATTCGGTCAGCTTCAGCCAGGAGTTCCCGAAATCTGGCACCAGTTGGGGTGTCGACGTCGAAAGCGCGGGCAAGAACCGCAACTATCTGGCCAATGAGCTGACGGACGCTTTTTTTGATCCTTGGACGCAAGTCTGGTTCCAGTACAAGACTCCCAGCAAACTCACCTTCAAGGCCACGATCAAGAACCCCCTCAGCCTGCGTTTCACTCAGGACCGGACTGTCTATGAAGGTCTGCGCGGACTATCAGCCATTTCCTATACCCAGCATACGACCTCCAAGGTACCGCCGATGCTGGAATTAAGGCTGAAGAAGGATTTCTAACCTTCCCGGGCACCGGCGTCTTCAGGAACGGCGTCGTTGACGCCGCCTGACCAGCCCTTGATAAAAAAGCTGACGACAAACAGGACGGCGCCAAAACCGATAACGACGAGGCCGATCATGTTGAAAACGGCCAGCGAAGCCCGCAGCGATTCTCCGGCATCGACCACGTGGCCACCAATGGTCAAGGCACTCATTTTTTCGGTAATGAGGCCGCCGAAATGCTGAGCCCAGGCGGTGCCGACAAACCACAGCGCCATCATGGTCGAGACAATCAGTGGCGGTGACAGCTTGGTTTGCTGGGACAGCCCGACCGGCGACACGGTCATTTCACCGACCGTGGTCAGCATGTAGTTGATTACCAGGAAAATCAGCGGCAACTGGAACTGCGCATTATGCAGCGGCGCTGCCCAGACAAGCACCATGAAGCCCACGCCCGTGGCAACGATGCCGAAGGCAAACTTCTTGACCGGATCGGGATCGGCCTTGCGCTGGCCCAGAAAGCTGAACAGGGCGGCGAAAATCGGCGCAAAGATCAATATCCAGCCGGTATTGATCGTTTGGGTCTGGGCGGCTGTAAAGCCCATATCGACCCAAAGCGTTCCGGCTGGCACACCGCCCATGGCTGCCAGCTGCTCACGGGAAGCCAGCAGGATATTGCCACCCAGTTTGATCGGCTCGGAAATAATGTTGAGATTGACGTTACGATCGGCAAACAGGCTGAGTGCAGAACCGGCCAGCTCTTCCAGCGTGAAGAAAACGATCGAGGCGAAGCTCAGGATCAGCGCCAGAGCCACGCGGAAGTTCTCAACACGAGTGAAGCGCGTGAACATGTAATAAACGACATAGGCCAGCATCAGGATGGACAAGGCCATCAGGACGTAGAAAACAATCTCGTTCCTCTGGACCAAGAAGTAGATGACGGCCACGCCGCAGACCGACAACAGATAGATCAGATGGTCCTTGCGTATCACCTGGCCAACCTTGGTCGTCAGAGCTGCCGGGTCAGGGGCTTCACCGCGGCCTTCCAGCCACGATTTGCCAAGCAGGAAGCCGACAAGCCCCAGAGCCATGCCGATACCGGCGGCGCCGAACCCGGCCCACCAGCCAACGGTCTCTCCCAGATAGCCACAGATGATTGCCGCCCAGAAAGACCCCAGATTGATGCCGAAATAATAGAGCTGAAAGCCGGAATCCCGGCGCGGATCGCGATCCTTGTACAGCTGACCGACGATGGTCGAGACATTGGGCTTCAGGAAGCCAACGCCCATGATGATCAGCGATACCGACAGGAAGAAGGCGCTTTCGGCCCACGAGGTCACAACGCGTCGATCCAGCTGGTAACTCGTCTTCTCCAACCTGGCGGGCAAGGGGGCATCTTTTGGCAGGCCGTCGATCAACAGCGCTTCACTGGCATCGGCATGATAGGTATAAAGCGCATCGCCCACCTTCAGTTTGGGCTCTTCCATGCCATGGCGGACGAATTCGTAGGTCTTGCCCTGATAGCTCAGTATCTGCTGCGCGGGCTTGCCTTCGAAACCCATGCCGAAGTGGCCGATGACCAGCAGAATGGCGCCAAAGATGGCGGCACGACGCGTGCCCAGCCAGCGGTCGGCAACCAGCCCCCCCACTAACGGAATCAGATAGATGAGCGTCATGTAGGACGCATATTGCTGGCTGGCGTGGGCGTCGGTGAACAGAAACTGCTTGGTTAGGTAATAGATCAGCAGGCCGCGCATACCGTAAAAGGAAAAACGTTCCCACATTTCCAGAAAGAAGCAGGCCACCAGCCCCTTGGGGTGATTCCGCATCTGCAGCAGGACCGGAATCCCGGTCGCAATGGTAATGACTATGCCGGCGATGAGGACGAGGTTAAGCATAAAGAGGTCTCGAAATGGGATGAGGGCATTGTCCGTCAGCCCGCAGCCATCGGAGATCGTTGCCTTTTTAACGACAAGACCAGCAAATCAGCCCCTTGGCAAGCACAAGAGTCGTTGCGCGTGCGAAATTGTATACGATTTTAGACTTAGGCTTAATAAGCTTCCGCCGCGTAGAGCTTGTGGAAGTCACCTTGCCAGATACCGTTGAACTTTTCCAGCAGGCGGTCGGCCGGCGTCAACCCGCTTTCGGCGATTTCGAACAGTTCGGCCAGATAACCCGTCTCATCGATCAGGCCACCAGAAAGGCGATTGCGGTTCCTCAGGCCCTGCTTCGCGATCTCAAGCACATCCATCGCCCAGTCCTTCACCGGACGGCCGGCGATCTCGCCCTTGAGGCCGGTCTTCGCGGCCATGCCACGCAGAGTGTTGTGGTCGTCGTTCGTCCAACCCTTGACCAGTTCCCAGGCCGCTTCCAGCGACGCTTGGTCGTAGAGCAGCCCCGCCCACAGCGCCGGCAGAGCACACAGGCGGCCCCACGGACCGGCATCGGCGCCGCGCATTTCGAGATATTTCTTGAGGCGCACTTCCGGGAACAGGGTCGTCAGATGATCGGCCCAATCGTCCATGTTCGGCAATTCACCCGGCAGCGCCGGCAGTTCGCCCTTGAGGAAAGTCTTGAAGTCCTGCCCCGAGGCATCGATATAGCCGCCATTCGCCGCGCCCTCGCGCTTGACGAAATACATCGGCACATCGAGCGCATACCTGGCATAGCGCTCGAAGCCAAACCCATCTTCGAACACGAAATCGAGCATGCCAGTGCGGTCCGGGTCGGTATCGGTCCAGACATTGGCGCGGGCGGAGAGGAAACCGCTCGGCTTGCCCTCGATAAACGGTGAATTGGCGAACAGAGCCGTGGCAATCGGCTGCAGGGCCAGGGAGGTGCGGAATTTCAGCACCATGTCGGCCTCGTCGGCATAGTCGAGATTGGCCTGCACCGTACAGGTACGCAGCATCATATCGAGCCCCAGCTTGCCCACCTTCGGCATATAGGACCGCATGATATTATAGCGCCCCTTGGGCATGACCGGCGTTTCCTCGCGGGTCCACAGAGGCGAGAAGCCGAGGCCGATAAAGCCCAGCTTCAGCTCGGAGGCCACCGTCTTGACCTCTTCCAAGTGCTGGCCGGTCTCGTTGCAGATATCGTGGATGGTTTCCAGCGGCGCGCCCGAAAGCTCGAACTGGCCACCCGGCTCCAGGGTCACCGAGGCGCCATTCTTCAGCAGGGCAATAATCTTGCCGTTCTCATGATAGGGCTTCCAGCCGAAGCGCTCCAGCCCCACCAGCATAGCCTCGATGCCATCCGAGCCTTCATAGGTCGGGCGGCGCAGGGTATCGAGATGGAAGGCGAACTTCTCGTGCTCCGCGCCGATACGCCACTTCTCACGCGGCTTGTTGCCGGATTCAAAATAGCTGACCAGATCGGCCATGGTGCGGACAGGTTCCGCCTTAGAAGTCTCAGCCACGCGCCCTGCCCTCTCAATATTGCAAGCGGGGCTTATATGGGCTGCCCTTCCGTCACTGGCAAGGTGACAATTATGATTTTGGCGATTTACTTCCAATCCCCAAGCGCCGCCTGATAAAGTGTCAGGGCGGAAATAGCCGCGGTATCGGCACGCAGGATACGCGGTCCAAGATTGACCGGATAGACGTTTTCCATGCCGCGCAAGGCCTGACGTTCATGATCATCAAAGCCACCTTCGGGGCCTATCAGGATCGCCGCACGCTTGTTCGTCAATGTTGAGAGAACGTCCAGCAACGGCCTGGTGTGGCGTTCATCGCCTTCATGCGTGCTATCCTCGTCACCGAAAACAATCGCCTCCACACCCGGCGCCGCCAGAAAGGCATCGAGCTTTATCGGCGCCAGAATCTCCGGCACATCCAGCCGCTCTGTCTGTTCAGCGGCTTCCTGGGCGATAATCTTCAGACGCTCCAGCTTGACATGATCCGACTGCGTGCGACGGGTCATCAATAGTTGAATCCGCGAGGCGCCCAGTTCTGTCGCCTTCTCGATGATATATTCCAGCGGCGATCGTTTGATCAGCGCCACGGCCAGTACCGGTCCCTGCCCTTGCGGCTGCGGCTTCGTCTGTTCCATCAGTTTCAGCACGACATGCTTCTTGCCGGCCTCGGCAATCTGCGCCGTCCACTCACCGTCACGACCATTGAATACGGACACTTCATCGCCCATGCCCTTGCGCATGACTGAGGTCAGGTAGCGCCCCTGGTCAATATTGAGCGGCAGCATCAGCCCCGCACTAAAGACGGGTGTCGGTTCGGATATGTAAAGGCGGATCATGGGCCCGGTTTAGCGCCGAACCCTTCACCTGCCAAGATGCGCCGTCATAAAGCCATCGACCTTATCCGTATATTCACCCGGCAGACCGAGTTGCGAATTGACCTCGCCATGCTTCAGGTTTTCCTCCACCACCGGCGCGACCTGACCCGCGTTTTTCAGGCGCGCGGCGAAATCACGGCTCTGACCGCAGGAATCATCCGGGCGTTTCAGTGCACAGACCAGCATCATCGGCACCGCGTCCGGCGCGATATGCTGTGCCGGCGACACGCTCGTCCAATAGGCCGGATCGGTGCCGAAGGCGTCGTCATAAAGTTGCGGATGCTTGCGGTTCATGACCGAAGCTACATCATAGGCGGCGCTGTCCAGCACCACCGTGCCGGACCAGTTATGACCACCAGCGCTGCGCACGCGAGACGGATCGGCTGACAGCAGCGCCACCAGATGCGCGCCGGCGGAATGGCCCATCAGGATCAGTCTGCTTGCGTCACCGCCCCATGTACCGGCATGTCCCTGGACATAAGCAATGGCCGAAGCCACATCCCGTGCCTGCACGTCGACACCAGCTTCCGGCAGCATGCGGTAATCAATACTGACGAAAACATAGCCTTTCGGCAGCCAGTACCTGATCTTGTTCTCCACCACCCCGGCCATGTTCTTGTCGCCGATGCGCCAGCCGCCGCCATGCACCATAACGATGACCGGTGCGTGATCAGGATGCGGCGGCAGATAGATTTCCATGGTCTGCGCCGGATCGGCCCCATAGGCGGCGGATTGACGGGTCGCACCGGCTACCAACTGGCCGGCATCTGGCGGCGGTGTGTCGGCGGATTTTTCCTTTATCCGCTCGATAATGCGCTGGCGAAGCCGCTGGGCCTCGACCGGCAGGGCGACGACGGCCACGGTCGCGATACAGGTGAAGACGGCAATCAGGCGCAGACGGGTCATGGCATACCTCCACGGATGGGCGTTTCCTAGATAAACCCGCAAACCTGACTGCGGGATGAACGAACGCCTCCGACTTGACAGCCGCCCCTGACTAGGCTGATTTTACCGTTTCATCTGACGGGGCTGCCATGAAAAATCACGATACACCGGAAAAGAACTACGACCTGGAACGGCTGATCTTCTTTTCAGACGGCGTCTTCGCCATCGCCATTACCCTGCTGGTTATCGAACTGCGCCCGCCGGAACACTGGGACGGCACCTGGGTCGGCCTGTTGACGCCCATCCTCGCCAAGCTGATCTTCTATGTCGTCAGCTTCTTCTCGCTCGGCCTGTTCTGGATGGCGCATCGCTTCATCTTCCGCTTCACGCAGAAATTTGATGAAATCGCCGCCCTGCTCAACCTCGTTTTCCTCTGCCTGATCAGCGTCATGCCCTTTGTCAACGCCATGGCCAGCGAACACGGCATGCCCCCCGTGGTATTGCAGATGTATATTGGCGAGATGGCCGCAGCGGCATTGGCGGCCGGCCTTCTGTGGTTCTACATCGCCTTTATCGGCAAACTGACCGATCCGCGCCTGACCACCGGCTTCAAGATCTACGGCCTGTTCCGCCTGAGTCTGACGCCCGTAATCATTGCCGCCGGCGCGCTGTGGGTCGGTATCCGCTTCGGCATTCTGCCTTCCATCGGCTTTATCTTCATTGCCTTCTTCGTCACCAACCGGCTGCATCTGGAGCCGTTCAAGGCGACAAAGACGGACGAGACATAAAAAAGGCGGGCTGTGAGGCCCGCCTTTTCTTTATTTCTTTTCTGCCAGAATATCATCAAGCAAGGCCGGCTTGCCCTCGATCCGTTGCAGGGCCGGATAACGCAGGCCACCGTGATAATCGATCTTGACCGTTTTATAGTTGTCATCCGACTTGACGATCAACTCGATCGGTTCGCTGCCGGTCTTCGCCGTGGTGATGGCCGCCTTGAGCAGATCCATATCGAAGGCCTTACCGTTGACCGCAACTAGGGTCATACCCGGCGTCAGCCCGGCCTTGAAGGCGGGGCTATCCCACAGTTCGGACATGATGGTATTGTCCTTGCCGTTGACCGAAAAGCCGATCGAATAGTTCAGATTGGAATATTTCCGCAGGGATTCCAGTGATTTGAAATAGTCGGTCGGGGTTTCCTGATAGACCAGCTTGTAACCGCCCCGGGTGATGCCATCGGTCGGCGCGGCGCCATCGCCGTTCTGGCCGTAGCCATAGACGCGCGCTTTCAGGAAGCTGTCCCAGTCATAGGCGTAGACACTGTTCAGCGTCTTGACCACATCGTCGAAGGTGTAGGTTGTCTCGCCCCAGTCGCCGTTCTTGATACCGAAGAAGGCCTTGGCGAAATCATCGAGCGACTTCTTGCCATTGGTCTTCTCACGGATCAGGGTATCGGCATCGAGCCAGATCATCAGGCCTTCGTTATAGTAGTCCTCGGAGCGCTGCATCGAGGTCCAGTTCTGCGGGCTGCGCGACGAGATGATCGGATCATTGGTGGTGTCGATCAGCGGACGCCACTTGCGGCCCGGCAGATTGTCGTAAGACGCGAAGATCATGGCCAGGGCGCCAAGGTCCTGCTCCTTGTTCAGCAAACCGGACCGACCGGCCAGCATATAGCCCCAGTACTGCGTCTGGCCTTCATAGACCCAGAGCAGCGAGTCGCGCATCGGCACCTGGAAGTTCGGCGTCCAGAGATCGGCGCCACGGCGGAACTTGCCGTTCCATGAGTGGGTATATTCATGCGCCAGCAGGTCGCGACCGACGAAGGCGGTCTTCCAGTCGGTCAGGTACTTCTCCGACACACTGTTCTCGGACGAACGGTGATGTTCCAGTCCGATGCCGCCGATCGTATCAGACGCGGCAACCAGGAAATCGTAATGATTATAATGGTGTGCACCGTACAGCTTATAGGCCTGTTCAATCAGCTTCTTGTGGACGGCAATGACATCATCGGGGGCATTGAGCATATCCGGCGCGTCGGCCATGATGTTCAGGCGCACCGGCGCATCGGAACCGGCCGGGGTGAGATCCCAGGTCTTGAAATAGCGCCCGGCATAGACCGGCGAGTCGACCAGGGTGTCGTAATCGGTCGTCTTGAAGACGATGGTGTCGCCCGATTTGCTGTCGGTTTCCAGTCCGGTGGCATAGCCAAAGCCCGCCGGTACCTTGATCGTGGCCTGCACCGGAATCTGCTTGGCGTAATAGCCGGCCGGATACATGGAGGCGAAGTTCCATTGCAGATCGACCATATCGGCCGTCATGGTGATGCGGCCGGCGGCCGAAGTCACCGGCGCCAGGTATTTGAACGCCACCTCAACCGTCTTGGCGCCTTCCGGCACGGTGATGTGGAAGGCGTTCATGTCGAGTTGGTCACGCAGCCAGTTGATGCGCTGGCCATTGGCGGTGACGATGATATCGGCGACCCGGCTGAGTTCGGTGCCCGGCGAATGGTGGCCCGGGAGCCATTTCGGCAGCATCAGCACCATGTCGCCGCTTTTCACGACCGGCACGGTTTCGTTGACCTGGAAAATCCGGTGATCGAGGTCGGTGGCATCCACCGTGACCTGCAAGGTGCCGGGGTAAGGGATATTCTGCGGCTGCTCGACGGGCACGGCCGGCGGCGCCATATCCTGTGAAAACGCGGCCGGAGCCAAAACTGCGGACATCAGTGCAACCGCACTGACCAAACTCAAACCGTATTTTTTCATGAAACCCTGACTGACGCTGAAATACCCCGGAGGAGGACTAACCAAGCGCAGCCGGTTACATTTGTAAAGATATCAGGCGCAATTTATTCCGGCAGCGGAATAAACTCCAACTCATCGCCCGGCACTTTCGGAAAGGCGATGCCGTCCTGGGCCTGCCAGTCGGCCTTGGCCTGTTCGATACGCTCCGGCCGTGACGACACGAAGTTCCAGTAGATATGGCGTTCGGTCAGGGGCTCACCGCCGATCATAACGAAGTGAGCGTCTTCCAGCGCGGTGATGGTCACGGCCGCGCCCGGCGCAAGAACCGCCATCTCATAAGCTTCAAGCCTCTGGCCATCGATCTCCAGGGCACCGTTACAGGCATAGACGGCGCGTTCCTCGGCGGTCAGCGGCGCGTCCACTTTTTTGCCCGCAGCGAGCCGGAACTCGGCATAGAAGGTCTGGGCATAGGTCTTCACCGGCGAAGTCAGGCCGAAGGCTTCCCCCATCATGACACGTACGGACAGGCCGTCTTCGGTGATGCCGGGAATGTCATCGGCATCGTAATGATAAAAGGCCGGATCGATTTCCTCGTCGGCTTCCGGCAGGGCCAGCCACAGTTGCAAGCCGTCAAGATGACGTGCCCTGGCCTGCGCAGACTCTTCCTCGCGCTCGGAGTGGGTAATCCCCTTCCCCGCCACCATCAGGTTGATATCGCCCGGCTTGATCACCGAGCGCGTGCCCAGCGAATCGCGGTGCAGGATATTACCGGCGAACAGATAGGTGACGGTCGCCAGGTTTATATGCGGATGCGGCCGCACATTGATGCCGATGCCCGGTGCGAAATCGGCCGGCCCCATATGGTCGAAGAAGATCCACGGCCCGACCATGCGATGTTTGGCGAAGGGCAGCACACGCCGCACCTTGAAGCCCCCCAAATCCTTTTCCCGCGCCGGGATGATCAGGCTCACGGTTTCGGAAAGGGCTTCGCTCATCTCTTGTCTCCTAGTCAGTTGTCAGGCCGAACGCCGCCTCATAGCGACTGACCGCTTCGCTCCAGGCGAAGTCAGACCAGAATCGCGCCTGCGCTGCCTCGCCCAGCCGGCGGTACAGTCCATCGTCATTTAGCAGACGCCGCAGGGCATCGGTCAAGGCATCAATGTCCTCACCGTCGATTATCAACCCCGTCTCGTCCGCCAGCACGGCATCGGCGGACCCGCCGGCTGCCCCCGCAACACCAGGTACGCCAAAGGCGGCCGCCTCCAGAAAGGCTGTCGGGAAACCATCGACGCCCTCCCCTTCGCGGTTCGGCATGACAAATAGCCGCGCCTGGCGGATCAGTTCCGTACGGGCGCTGTCGGAAACCGTGCCGTGAAAATGCACACGATTTTTCACCCCGAGCGATACCGAAAGTTCTGTGAGTCGCCCCAGGTCCTCGCCGTGCCCGACAATATCGAGCGCCAGGCGCGGATAAACGGGCTTCAGCGCCGCCAGGGCGCCTATGACCTGATCCAGTCCCTTGCGCGGTTCCAGCCGTGCCATGCACAACAGGCGCTGGCTTGTTACACGGCTTACCGTGGCCGGACGCGCGCCCGGCGGCGGCGTTACGCCCGGCAGAACCACCTCAATCGGGATTTGCCCCGAAAAAGGCAGTACCAGATCGGCGGTAAAGTCGGAATTGGCCACGATCAGGTTCGCCCGTCTCAGGGCATGCGCTATGCCTTGCGTGCGTTTGCCGGCATATTCATTGCCGTGCGCCAGGCATATCACATTGACCGATTTCAGCGCCGCTGCTGGCAGTTCCGCCAGCACTCGCCAGTTATCGGCCACCACGGTCGTCACCCCACCCTGGCGGATGCGCGCCGCCACAGCCTTTCCTGTCTGCCAGCGTCGCCAGAATTTAACCCCGCCGAAACGATGCACCGGATAGCGGCGCGAGGCGTCAAACGCTTTCACAACATGCAAGCGGCTGGCCCGGCAGAAAACCTCAGCCGGGTGACCATGTACTGTCAGGGCCTGGACCAGTCCGGTCATCAGGGCCGGTATGCCACCCGTCTCTGGTAGAAAGGTCTGGGTGACAAACAGAATCATTTCCGCGCTTTCCTGCGGCTTTTCTTCTTCGCGGGCACTGTCGTTTCCGGTGCGGTCGTAGCCGCAGCGGCGGCAGGCGCGACAGGTGCAGCCGGTGCAAGCAGTTCGATCGTCGTGGTCAGCGGCACCTCAAGATGCGCCACCTCATCGCGCGCCACGGCCTTGATCGTGTAAATGCCGGGCTTGTCCTGCGGATCGAAGGACATCAGCACCACCTTGGTGCGGTTGTCGAAAACGTGTTTGGTATCGCCCAAGGGCCCGTGCATGGCAACGAGATGACTGTAATCACTGGTGCCGTAAACCAGACCGTCAGGCCCAGTGACCTTCAAGTCATAGGTCACATCGCCATTGCCGGCCACGTCACGGGCCAGGCCGGTAAAGACCAGCTTGACCGCCATTTTCGCCCCCACCTGGGCGCGCGCCACACGCGTGACATGGCGGTTGCTGCCATCGGTCTTGTCGAACTCGGGCAGTTGCGATTGGGGAATAACGATCACCATGGCGGAAAAGGCGCCATTATGATCCGGAAAACCGCTTTTTGGATCGTATTGGATAGCGGCCGGCTTGTCCTGCATCAGGCTTACGCCGGCAAGCGCCGGCACGGCCGTCATAACGGAACCAAGAACCAAAACGGCTATTTTCCAGGTCTTAAGCATCAAACACTCCATGGACGATTGGCAAGCTGCCAGGTGGCGGCTATCCATTTTTCGTCACAACATTGTCATTAACCAAATAAAGCCCCTGTTTCCAAGGGAAACAGGGGCAAAGGCGTATTGGTCAGAATTTAAAACGCGTTTCAGGCGAATCAATGTCAGCTTGATGTCTCAGGCACAGCCCCCAATTCACCGCTTTCACGGGCCTTGCGACCGTAGACCAGTTCAAACACCGGCGACGCCATGACCGTGGTGACGATGGCCATCATGACCAGCATGGCGAAGAGCGGCAGGCCGATAATGCCCTTCTGCAGGCCGATATTGATGATAATCAGCTCCATCAGGCCACGCGAGTTCATCAGGGCACCGATGCCGAGCGCCGTGCGGTTGTCTTCGCCGCTCAGTCGTGCCGCGCCCCAGCAGGCCGCGAACTTGGCCAGCACCGAAGCGAGCAGGATGGCGCCGGCCACCAGCAACATGGGCAGTGAGCTGACCATGTCCATGCGGGTGTTCAGGCCCGAATAGGTAAAGAACATCGGCAACAGCACGATCACGGCGAACGGCTCGACCTTCTTCTTCAGTTCCTCGCACAGCTTGCCGCGCGGCATGGCGGTGCCCAGGATAAAGCCGCCGAAGATGGCGTGGATACCGACGGCGTCCATGATGAAGGCCGCCAGGAAGAAGCAGATCATGACAATGGCCAGGACGGCATGGCTCATCTCGCCCTTGGCTTCGACCATGCGACCGAGCGGCGCCAGCAGCTTGCGGCCGACAAAGATCACGAACAGGGCAAACAGCAGACCGCCGCCAATGGCCACCACCGCCACGCCAGGGCCGCCGCCGAAGGTGGCCAGCACGATGGCCAGCACGCACCAGGACACGGCGTCATCAAAGGCCCCGGCCGTCAGGGACAGGGTGCCGAGGGCCGAATTGGCGAGACCGCGTTCATTGATGATGCGCGCCAACATCGGGAAGGCGGTCAGGGCGATGCAAGCGCCCATGAACAGAGTGGCGTTGAAGCGTGAGATACCTGCGGCGAAGAGGCCCGGCACGGTCAGCAGCCACGGCGTCAGCAGAATGGCCAGCAGGAAGGGCGCGGTAATGCCCGCCAGAGAGACGAACATAGCGCTCTTGCCCTTCTGGACGAAGTGATCGCCGCGGAAGGTGGTGCCGACCAGGAACATGTAGAGCCCGACGCCGAACTGGGCGCCTGTATAGAGCACGCTCTTAATTTCCTTGGGGAAGATGGCGCCCTGGATTTCGGGAAACAGCAGGCCGAACAAGGATGGCCCAAGGATCACACCGGCGACCATTTCGCCAACGACCTGAGGCTGGCCGAGCAGCTTCTGGCCAAGCCAGCCGACCACACGGCAGGTGACGATGATTACGGCCAGTTGCAGGAAGAAGTGGATGGAAAAGTCACCCGGCGCATAGGCCTTGGTGACGCCGTCCGGCCCCACCGCGCCATGCGGCGACAGGATATTGCTGATTTCGTGTATGGCGCCCTGCAGCAGGTCCGCTGGCGCCAGGTCAATAATGTTCACTCTGAATTCCCCGGAAGCGTTGTTTGAGATTTTTTGAGCCTGTCGGCCATCCTAGGGGTTACAGATTTTGAGAATTGGTCAAATTAAAAATGACGTTTTAAGTTATTTAATTTATTGAGAAAATTGCTGTTGCTTTTTCATCACATTGTAGCAACATAACTACAAATTAATCAGAACAACGAGTCTCCCACTTCGCAAAGGGAGGGAACTCGAACACACCTAACTCTTGCGAATTCAACTGGTGGCGTTATCCGGCACAGCCTCCAGTTCGCCGATTTCGCGGGCCTTGCGGCCATAGACCCGTTCGAACAGGGGCGTCGCCATCGCGGTCGTGACAATGGTCATCAGCACCAGGATCGAAAACAGAGGCGGCCCGATAATGCCCTTCTGCAGGCCGATATTGATGATGATCAGCTCCATCAGGCCGCGGGCATTCATCAACGCACCGATGCCGAGCGCCGTGCGGTTGTCTTCTCCGGCCAGGCGTGCGGCGGCATAGCAGGCCACCAGCTTAGTCAGGATCGATACCAGCAGGACGCCGCCAGCGATCAGCAGCAGCTCGACCGTATTGACCATATCCATGCGGGTATTGAGGCCCGAATAGGTGAAGAACATCGGCAACAGCATGACCACGGCGAAAGGCTCGACCTTCTTCTTCAGTTCCTCGACGAACTTTCCGCGCGGCATGGCTGTGCCCAGGATGAAGCCACCGAAGATCGAGTGAATGCCGATCGCGTCGGTAAAGAAGGCCGACAGGCAGAACAGGATCAGGGTGATGCCCATGACGGTGTAACTCATCTCCCCCTTCCGTTCGACCGCCCGCCCGAACGGGGCCAACAGCTTGCGGCCGAAGAACAGCATGAACAGTGTATAGGCCAGGCCACCACAGATGGCGATGACGGCCACGCCGGCACCGGCGCCGAACATGGCCAGCACGACGGCGAGCACGCACCACGACACTGCGTCATCGAAAGCGCCCGCCGCCAGGGTCAAGGTGCCCAGCATGGAATTGTTCAGGCCACGCTCGTGAATGATACGCGCCAGCACGGGGAAGGCGGTCAGAGCAATGCAGGCACCGAAGAACAGGGTCGCCTGAAAGGTTGGCAGCCCGTTGGCGAAAAGACCCGGCACCTTCAGTAGGAAGGGCGTGATCAGGATGGCCGCCAGGAAAGGCGCCGCGATTCCCGTCAGGGAAACCGCGAAGGCGCTGCGCCCGCGTGACAGGAAATGGTCGGCGCGAAAGCTAGTGCCGACCATGAACATGTAAAGCCCGATGCCGAGCTGTCCGCCGGCATAGAGGATATTCTTGGTCTCCTTCGGGAACAGTTCGGCCATGATGCCCGGGAAGAAATGTCCCAGCAGCGAAGGCCCGATAATAACCCCGGCGATGACTTCCCCGATGACCTGGGGCTGCCCCAGGAACTTTCGCCCAAGCCAGCCGGTGATGCGGCACAGCCCCAGAATAATGACCAGTTGCAGGAACAGGTGCAGGCTGAAGTCACCGGGCGTCATGGCCCTGATGCCGTCAGGTCCTGCGGTTCCATGCGGCGCCAGAAGACCGCCGATTGTATCGGCCACGCTCTTCATCACATCGGCCGCTATACCCGTCTGCAAAAAGTCTGTAATCATATGGTTCTACCCCTGCGCGTCCCTGCGCCTCTTTTGTGACGGCGCTTTAATATCGGGATGTCAGCACGTGGCACCGGCTTCGGCAAACAGAAAAATCGCAACCGAAACTCATATAAGGCATTTATTTTATTACATAAATTTATGTTGCCAAAAGGCCATATTGTAGTAACGTGCCTACAAAATTCGAAAAATCGCACCTTTGTTGCGAAAATTCAGAGGCGGACATGGCTACCATCAGCAGTCGCGATTTCAATCAGGATGTTGGCAAGGCCAAACGGCTGGCGCGCCAGGGGCCGGTCTTCATCACCGACCGCGGCCGCCCCTCGCACGTGCTGATCAGTTTCGAAGCCTACCGCCAGATCAGCGGTCAGACCGAAAGCATAATCGACCTTTTGGCCATGCCGCCGGCCGAGACCGGCGAGCTGGAATCGCCGCTCTCCACACCCGCCTGGGACCGGACAGCGGATCTCGGAGCCTAGGTCATGTATCTTCTCGATACGCCGGTGATCGGCGAGTTGCGCAAGGCCCGGACCGGCGGCTGTGACGAAGGCGTCATGCGCTGGGCCTCCGGCATCGCCCGGCAGAATCTCTACATGTCGGCCCTAACACTGCTGGAACTGGAGAACGGCGTGGCACGCGCCGAGCGCCGGGACCGCGCCCAGGCCGCCCCCTTGCGCACCTGGCTAGACGAACAGGTCATGAGCGCCTTCGATGGCCGTATCCTGCCGGTCGATGCCGGCGTGGTGAAAAAGCGCGCGACCCTGGCCGACGTCAAAAACGAACGCGATGCCCTGCTGGCCGCCACCGCCCAGGTGCACGGCCTGGTGCTGGTGACGCGAAACCCCAATCCATTCAAGGCCCTGCGCACCAAGGTATTCACCCCCTGGGGCTACACGCCGGAAGCGGAAGACGCGGAAGATGCCGATTGGCAGCAGGTGGCGCGCAGCGGTTCGCAGTGGCTGAAAAGTCTTTTCCTGAGATAAGACTGGTTTAGCGCCGCTAAACAATCTACATTAGAATAATACGCTTTAAACACCATTGACGCGCTTTTGTTTAAAACATACTCATTGAGTGTAGATTTTAAACCGGCGCGACGGAGAGGCAACACATGCTATCCATGAAAGCCAAATACGCTCTGAAAGCGCTCATACACATGGCACAAATGGACAAACCCATGTTGCCCAGCAAACAGATCGCCGAGGCAGCGGACATTCCGCAGAAATTCCTCGACAATATTCTTCAGGAACTGCGCCAGAACGGCATTGTCGATTCGAAGCGCGGCATCTTCGGGGGCTATTTCCTGGCCAAAAGCGCCAGTGACATCTTTCTGGGGGACATCATCCGCATCATCGACGGCCCGCTGGCGCCCATCCGCTGCGCCAGCCTGACAGCTTACCAGAAGTGCGAAGACTGTCGCGATGAAGCGGCCTGCCGACTGCGTCATCTGATGCTCGATGTCCGCAACGCCATGTCCGGCGTGCTCGACCATCGATGTTTGCAGGATCTGGTTACCGACCCCGCGCTGTAAGGCATCCAACACCTTCTTCCCTAAATCCGTTTTTCCAGACGAGGACCACCATGAGTGTACCGTCCAGCGCCCCCGTGCGCCCAGAATCCAACCAATCCTTTACCGCGTCCAATCTCACCGAGATCGAACGCCAGATATTGACCAGCCTCCAGCAGATCCGCTTCGGCTCGCTGGAAATCGTCATCCACGACTCCCGGGTCGTGCAAATCGAACGCAGCGAAAAGCTGCGCTTCGACGCCAAGGGGAAGGCCCTCAACGAAAGCCTCTCCTGACACCTGAAGTAATGCGCACAAACTACTAATAAAAATCATATTTTCACTAGCGAACACATCGACAGTGACGCACCCACACGGAATCATCCCTATGAAAATCTCTCACCTGACCGTCAGCCTCGGCGCGATCGCCGCAGCGCTCACCCTCACCCCGGCCCTGGCCTTTGCTCAAGACGCACCGGCCGCCGGCTCGACCGACACCAGCACCCTGACTCAGGACGAGCGCATTGCCCGCCTCGAGCAGGAACTGGACACCCTGAAGCGCCAGCGCGAACTGGATCAGGAAATCGCCACGGCCGCCGCCGCCAAGACCCCGACCGCCACGCTCGACAAGAAAGGCCTGACCTTCACCTCGGCCGACGGTAAATACAGCTTCGGCATCAATGCCCAGGTCAATGTCGACGTTCACAGCTTCAGCAATGACGACGGCAGCCTGCGGGATGAAGTCGTCGACCGCCTGATCCGCCCGACTTTCAGCGGTAAGGCCGGCAATGCCTCCTTCAAGATCACGCCGGAACTGGGTGGCTCCTCTTCGGCGGCCGCGTCCATCGTTGACGCCTATGTCGAGTACAAGTTCTCCGACGCCGTGCAGTTCCGCGGCGGTAAGTTCAAGTCGCCGCTCGGCCTTGAGCGCCTGCAGGCCGACGCCGACGTCATCTGGACCGAGCGCGGCCACTCGACCAACCTCGTGCCGAACCGTGATGTCGGCTACCAGGTCTTCGGCAACCTGTTCGACAACGCCGTGGAATATCAGGTCGGCCTGTTCAACGGCGCCACGGACGGCGTCAACCTGAACAACGATCTCGATAACCAGAAGGACGTCGTCTACCGCGTCTTCGCCCAGCCCTTCGCCAATACCAGCATCGTGGCCCTGCAGGGTTTCGGTATCGGCTATGCCGGTTCGGACGGCAAGCACCTCGGCAACACGACCGACACCCAACTCGGCAGCTACAAGACCCCCGGCCAACAGACCTTCTTCAAGTATGCCACCGGCGTCTATTCGAACGGCAAGGAAACCCGTTCCAACCCACAGGCCTGGTTCTACCTCAACAACTTCGGCATCCTGGCCGACTACGTGACAGTGAAGCAGGATGTCGCCTCGTCCACCGCCTCGGCCGAGCTGGAAAACAAGGCGCTTGACGTCTCGGCTTCCTGGGTGCTCACCGGTGAGAACGTCGGCTTCAAGGGCGGCGTCAAGCCGAACAAGGACTTCAGCCTGAAGAACGGCACCTGGGGCGCCTTCGAACTGACCGCGCGCTATGGCTATACCGAAATCGATCAGGACGCCTTTACAGGCGGCTTCGCCTCCCTGGCCTCATCGGCCCAGAAGGCGACCTCGACCGGCTTCGGTATCGGCTGGTACTGGAGTGAAAACCTGAAATTGCTGGCCGATTATGACTCGACCAAGTTCGAAGGGGGCGCCGCCGGCGGTGCCGACCGTCGCAAGGAAGAATTCACTTCGGGCCGCATCCAGTTCCGCTACTAAGCGCTCATCCAAAAGCCGCTGATCGCTTTTTTACATAAATTGAGGCAGTCTGGCCGGATGGGAATTCGGCCAGCGCCCATAGAAGGAACTTCAGAAATGTCTTTCAAGAATCCGCAACGCAGAACCTTCCTGAGTGGCCTGCTCGGCGGCGCCAGCCTGCTGGCCTCCGGCGCGCTGACAACCGGTGCCCTGGCAATCGCCGGCCCGGCCGCCGCCAAGACGCGCGAACTGCTTAACGTCTCCTACGACCCGACCCGCGAACTGTATGTCGCCTATAACGCCCTTTTCGCCCAGCACTGGAAGGCCAAGACCGGTGAGGACATCACCATCCGCCAAAGCCATGGCGGCTCCGGCGCCCAGGCGCGCTCCGTCATCGACGGCAGCCCGGCCGACGTCGTGACCCTGGCCCTGGCCGCCGATATCGACTCGATCTCGCAGAAGGCCGGCTTGCTGCCGCCCAACTGGCAGAGCCGTTTCCCGAACAACTCGACACCCTATGCTTCAACCATCGTCCTGCTGGTCCGCAAGGGCAATCCCAAGAAGATCAAGGACTGGGACGACCTGATCCGCCTCGACGTTTCGGTCGTTACCCCGAACCCGAAGACCTCGGGCGGCGCGCGCTGGAACTATCTGGCGGCCTATGCCTATGCCAAGAAGCGCTGGGGCACCGACGCCCTGGCCAAGGAATTCCTCAAGAACCTGTTCAACCGCGTGCCGGTGCTCGATACCGGCGCCCGCGGCTCGACCGTTACCTTCGTCGAACGGGGTGTCGGCGACGTGCTGATCGCCTGGGAGAACGAGGCCTATCTGGCGACCAATTCGCTCGGCAAGGGCAAGTTCGACATCGTCTATCCGTCGATCTCGATCCTGGCCGAACCGCCGGTCGCTGTGGTTGACAAGACCGCCAACAAGAACGGCAACCTGGCCGCCGCGAAGGAATATCTGAGCTACCTCTACAGCGACGAAGCCCAGGAAATCATCGCCCAGAACTATTACCGCCCGACCAATCCGAAGATCCTGGCCAAGTATGCCTCGAGCTTCCCCAACCTGCCCCTGGTCACCATAAAGGACTTCGGCGGCTGGGCAAAGGTCCAGAAGGAACAGTTCGATTACGGCGGCGTGTTCGACCAGATCACCAAGAAGTAAATCGGTCTCAAGCACCGGTTTCAGGGGCATCGCCGGCGCCTAACGGCGATGCCCCTTCCTCCCTATCCAGCCTGTCCGGCGGCAAGGCTCTTGCGCACTGACGGGCGTTTTCAGGACTATTCCATGCAAAGACGCTCATTTCTGACCACAGCCGTGGCCGGGGCCGCCCTGCTGGCGACTGGCGCGAAAAGCGCCTTCGCTGCGCCCAAGCCGCTGGAGTTGCTCAACGTCTCCTACGATCCGACGCGCGAGCTTTATACCGAATATAACACGGCCTTCGCCAAATACTGGAAGGCCAAGACCGGTCAGGTCGTCACCATCCGCCAGAGTCACGGTGGCTCCGGCGCCCAAGCGCGATCCGTCATCGAAGGCAGCCCCGCCGATGTCGTGACCCTGGCTCTGTCGGACGATATCGATCAGATCTCCGCCAAGTCCGGCCTGCTTCCCGCCAACTGGCAGGGCCGCCTGCCGCGCAATTCGTCGCCCTATACCTCGACCATCGTCCTGCTGGTCCGCAAGGGCAATCCGAAGAACATCCGCGACTGGGGCGATCTCGCCCGCCCCGGCATCGGCGTCATCACGCCGAATCCGAAGACCGGCGGCGGTGCGCGCTGGAACTACCTCGCCGCCTATGCCTGGGCGCTGAAGGTCAGCAACAATGACGACGCTAAGGCGCGCGACTTCATCAAGAAGGTCTATGACAACGTCAAGGTGCTCGATACCGGCGCGCGCGGCTCCACCACCACCTTCGTCGAGCGCGGCATCGGCGATGTGCTGATCGCCTGGGAAAACGAGGCTTTGCTGACCCAGGCCAAGCTCGGCAAGGGCAAGTTCGAGATCGTCGTCCCCTCGGTCTCCATATTGGCTGAGCCTTCGGTGGCGGTGGTCGACAAGAACGCCCTGAAGCACGGCACGCTGGCCGTCGCTAAAGAGTACCTGACCTATCTCTACAGCGCCGAAGGGCAGGATATCATCGGCCGCAACTTCTACCGCCCGAGCGATCCGACAGCCGCAGCGAAATACGCCGGCCAGTTCACCAAGGTCAATCTGGTCACCATCCGCGATTTCGGCGGCTGGAAGAAGGTCCAGGCCATTCATTTCAATTACGGCGGCGTCTTCGACCAGATCAGTAAGAGGTAACACACCCGGCAAATCCAGGTCACGAGACCGCGATTTGCCATCTCCGCACCGTCTGCGCATAAAAGCTGGCGGTGCAGTTGCGTAATCATCCAGCAAAGAGGCAACCCGATGACGGGACAACCCGACACCGCGCCCCCTGAACCGGTTATCCCGGACCACTTCCAGGCGCCCCACCCCGCCACAGGCACGACCCATGTGCTGCCGGGCTTCAAGATCACCCTCGGCATCACGCTGTTTTTCCTCAGTGCGATCGTCATCATTCCGCTGGCGGCACTGATCGCCCGCCCGTGGGAACACGGCCTGCAAGGCTTCCTGTTCGTTCTGACCGACGAGCGCGTGATCCACGCCCTGTGGCTCAGCTTTATCACCGCCCTGGCTGCAGCCGTCGTCAATGCCTTTGCCGGCCTAGCTGTCGCCTGGGCCCTGACGCGCTACAGCTTTCCCGGCCGTCGCCTGCTGGATGCCCTGATCGACCTGCCGTTCGCCCTGCCGACCGCCGTGGCCGGTATAGCCCTGTCCGGCCTCTACGCCGCCAATGGCTGGGTCGGTTCGATCACCGAACCGCTGGGCCTGAAAATCGCCTATACCCCGATCGGTATCTTCCTCGCCCTGACCTTTATCGGCCTGCCCTTCGTGGTCCGCAGCGTCCAGCCTGTGCTGGCCGAGTTCGAGGCCGAGATCGAGGAAGCCGCCGAAACCCTCGGCGCCACCGCCGTGCAGACCACCCTGCGCGTCATCCTGCCGGCCCTGATGCCCTCGCTCGTCACCGGCTTCTCGCTGGCCCTGGCGCGTGGCGTCGGCGAATATGGCTCGGTCATCTTCATCGCCGGCAACATGCCCTATATCTCGGAAATCGCCCCGCTGCTGATCGTGATCAAGCTGCAGGAATATGACTATGCCGGCGCGGCCGCTGTCGGCGTCATCATGCTGGCCATCTCGCTGGTCATCCTGCTGTTCCTCAATATCGCCCAACGCTTCTTCGCCAGTATCGGCAAGGCCAATGCCGGGAGCGCCAAATGACCGCCAGAGCCGCCCGTTCACCGAAAACCATTGGCGCCTTCGCCCTGCTCGGCTTCAGCCTGCTGTGGCTGGCCTTCATCATCCTGCTGCCGCTGATCAATGTGCTGGTCACCGCTCTGTCGCAAGGCATCCAGCCTTATCTGGCCGCGCTCAAGACCGAGGACGCCAAGGACGCCATTCTTCTGACCCTGCTGGTCGCCGCCATTGCCGTACCGCTCAATGCCATTTTTGGCATCTGCGCCGCCTGGTGCATCACGCGCTTCGAGTTCAAGGGCAAGAGCCTGCTGCTCTCTGTTCTCGACCTGCCGTTTTCCATCTCGCCGGTCATTTCCGGCCTGGTGTGGATCCTGCTCTTCGGGGCACAGGGCTGGTTCGGCTTCCTGTTGCGCGACTATGACGTCAAGATCGTCTTCGCCCTGCCGGGTCTGGTACTGGCCACCGTGCTCGTCACCCTGCCCTTCATCGCCCGCGAACTGATACCGTTGATGGAAGACCAGGGCACGGATGAAGAAGTGGCCGCCCGCACGCTCGGCGCGCGCGGTTGGGATATCTTCTTCCGCGTCACCCTGCCCAATATCAAGTGGGCCCTGCTCTACGGCGTTCTGCTGTGTACGGCGCGGGCCATGGGAGAGTTCGGCGCCGTGTCGGTGGTCTCCGGCCACATCCGCGGCCTGACCAACACCCTGCCGCTCTATATCGAGATCACCTACAACCAGTACGACACGATCGGCGCCTTCGCCGCAGCCTCCATCCTGGCCGGCCTCGCCATCGTCACGCTCGTGCTTAAAACCCTTCTGGAATGGCGCTTCGCGGGTGAGCTCGCGGCGTCCCGCCGACACTAGGAAACAGTTTCATGTCGCTCATTATTTCCAACGTCAACAAGACCTTCACCAACTTCCCGGCGCTTAAGGATGTCACCTTCGAGGCTAAGTCCGGCGAGTTCATCGCCCTGCTCGGCCCCTCAGGCTCCGGCAAGACCACCCTGCTGCGCCTACTGGCCGGTCTGGATACACCCAGCAGCGGCGGCATCACCTTCGAGGGCGAGAACTATCTCAAGCTCAATCCGCGCGACCGCCGTATCGGCATGGTCTTCCAGTCCTACGCCCTGTTCCGCCACATGACCGTGGCGCAGAATATCGCCTTCGGCCTCAATGTCCGTCCGGCGAAGGAACGTCCTTCCAAGGCCGAGATCAAGGCTACGGTCGACCGCCTGCTCAAGCTCATCCAGCTGGAAGATCTCGGCAAGCGCTATCCCTCCCAGCTCTCCGGCGGCCAGCGGCAGCGGGTCGCCTTGGCGCGGGCCCTGGCCATCAATCCGCGCATCCTGCTGCTCGACGAGCCTTTCGGCGCGCTCGATGCCCTGGTGCGCAAGGATCTGCGCCGCTGGCTCAAGCGCATCCATCACGAGACCGGCGTGACCACCATCTTCGTCACCCACGATCAGGAAGAAGCGCTCGACCTCGCCGACCGTGTCGTGGTGCTGAAGGCCGGCAAGGTCGAGCAGATCGGCACGCCACTGGAAATTCATTCCAGCCCACAATCGGCCTTCGTGTTCGACTTCCTCGGCTCGGCCAACAAGGCGACCGGCAAGGTCTCTGCCGGCGTCGCCCATTTCGACGGCTTCTCGGCCCCGGTCGCCGGTGCGGCGAATGATGGTGACTACACCCTGCGCTTCCGTCCCTATGAGGCCGTCCTGTCACGCAGCGGCGCCGGCATCCCTGTTACCGTCAGCGCGGTTCTGCCCGCCGGCCACAGCCTGCGTCTGGAACTTAAGGGCGAAGATGGCGCCCTGTTCGAAACCCAGCACCCGCACGGTACCGAAGCCGACCACTTCGCTATCGGCGACGCCCTGAAACTGCGGCCGGAACGGGTTTACGCCTACGCTTGACCCGTAAGGCGCATTTTTTAAAGGCCGGACGCATGTCCGGCCTTTAATCCGTGTTCGGCCTAAATATCGACCGCAAAGCCTTGAATGGCCTGAGATCACAGCAAGCCCCGCATTCAAAATTCAGAAAACCCTTTGTTTCAAGGACTTTTCCGAACAATAGTCGTCATAAATCTGTCATAAAAACAAATCGACTCTTGCCGCCGCACCTGCCAAAGAGGCGCCACCGAAAACCGGCAGAGACAGACCTCGTGAGTTCCACGCCCTCTACACCCAAAGCCTCCGGCCTTTCCGCCGGCCTGCTGTTCCTTATTCCGATCGGCCTTGGCCTGCTCTATGTCGGCTGGAGCGTGCATCATGACGCTCTGTCGATCGGCGAACCGATCACGCTGGGCGCCTTCCTGTTCCTTGGCCTGGCCCTGCTGATCGCCTTCGGCTTCGAATTCGTCAACGGTTTCCACGATACCGCCAATGCGGTGGCCACTGTCATCTACACCCACTCCATGAAACCGCTCACCGCCGTCATCTGGTCGGGCGTATTCAACTTTCTCGGTGTCCTGGCCTCGACCGGCGCCGTGGCCTACGGCATCGTCATGCTGCTGCCCGTCGAATTGATCCTGCAGGTCGGGACCGGCGCCGGTTACGCCATGATCTTCGCCCTGCTGATCTCGGCCATCATCTGGAACCTCGGCACCTGGGCGCTGGGCATCCCCAATTCGTCTTCCCATGCCCTGATCGGCTCGATCATGGGTGTCGGCGTCGCCAACCAGCTGATGACCTCGGCCATGAACGCCACCTCCGGAATCGACTGGGCCCAGGCCATCAAGGTTGGCAAGGCCCTGATCTTCTCGCCGCTGATCGGCTTCGTCGTCGCCGGCCTCCTGCTGCTGGCGATGAAGGCCCTGATCCGCAATCCAAAGCTTTACGCGGCGCCGGAAGGCGAAGCGCCGCCGCCCCTGTGGATACGCGCCACCCTGATTGCGGCCTGCACCGGCGTTTCCTTCGCCCATGGCGGCAATGACGGCCAGAAGGGCATGGGCCTGATCATGATCATCCTGATCGGTGTCGCCCCGGCCACCTATGCGCTCAACCGCACCCTGCCCGATGCCGCCCAACCGGCCTATCTGGCGCAGCTCGATGCCGGCGCGCAGGCCTTTGCCAGCCACGCCAATGGCGCCACCGTACCCACGCTCGATATCGCCCGCAGCGCCGTCAATGCCGCCGTGCGCAACCGCCGTATCGATACGCCCGACCTTTACGGCGCCCTGGCCTTGATGACCGGCCATATCGAAGACGAAATCAAGTCCCATGGCGCCCTGCGCAACGTGCCCGCCGCCGACATGCCGCAGCTGCGTAACGACATGTATCTGGTCAATGCCGCGGTCGGCATCCTGAAAAACGCTAAAACCGCTCCGGCGCCTCTTTCCGGCCTGCAATCCGCGTTGAACGACATGACGCGTTATGTCCCCGGCTGGGTCAAGGTGGCTACCGCCCTGGCGCTCGGCCTCGGCACCATGGTCGGCTGGAAACGCATCGTGGTCACGGTCGGCGAAAAGATCGGCAATTCAAAGATGACCTACGCGCAAGGCGCTTCCGCCGGCATCGTCTCGGCCGTCACCATCTTCGCCGCCGAACGCCTGGGCCTGCCGGTCTCGACCACGCACATCCTCTCCGGCGCCGTAGCCGGCACCATGACCGCCAACCGTTCCGGCCTGCAGGGCGGCACCCTGCGCGGCATCGCCCTGGCCTGGGTGCTGACCCTGCCCGCCACCATCGCCCTTTCCGGTGCGCTCTACTTCATTTTCCGCCAGTTTCTGTAAAGCCGCCGCCGACGGCCTGATAAAGTCCGACTATGGCATTGAGATGATCCGCCTGCGCCTGGATCAGGCTGAGTTGCGCCCCCAGCAAGGTGCGTTGCGCGTCGATCTGTTCGAGATAGGGCGAATAGCCAGCCTTGTAACGATTGCCGGCCAGCCGATAAGCCTCCGCCAGTGACGCCGTCTGCTCCGTCAGAATCAACTGTTGCGCATTGATCCGGTCGACCGCCGCCAGTGAATCCTCGACCTCGCGGAAGGCGTTCAGCGCCGCCTTCTTATAAGCAAAGGCCGCCTGATCGCGCCGTGAGGCCGCCGCTCCGGACTGGGCTTTCAGGCGCCCCCCCTGGAACAGGGGCTGGACAATATTGCCGCCGAGCGAGAAGACGTCATAGCCATGCGGCAACAGATCGGAGGTCGCGTAACCGCCGGAAGCGGTCAGGCGGATCGTCGGCATGAAAGCGGCACGCGCCACATCAAGCGAGCGATCGGCTGCGACAATCTGCGCCTCTGCCTGCGCCACGTCCGGACGATGGCGCAGCAGGTCGGACGGCAGGGAAACCGGCACCGCAGGTACAGCCAGCTCCCCCAGAGCCACACCCCGTTCGATCGCACGCGGATTATCCCCCAGCACGACACTCAAGGCATCTTCCTGGCGGCGGATCGCCAGTTCGACCGCCGGGATCAACTGTTGAGCGGCGCTGTATTCGGCCTGGGCCTGCTGCAATTCCAGCTTCGGACTGTAGCCGGTATCGGCGCGATGACGGGCCGCTGCCAGCGCCTGTTCGCGCGTGCTCAGGGTCTCTTTCAAAAGTGCCAGGCGGGCATCAAGCCCCCGCAAGGTGATATAGCCGCTGGTCACAGTGCCGGCGACACTGAGCCGCGCCGCCTCACGGGCATATTCCGAAGCCTGCAAGGTCGCATGAGCGGCTTTTGAGGTGTTGCGCAGACGGCCGGAGAGATCGGCTTCATAGGACAGCGGTAGGTCCGCTTCGCCGGCGGTTTGCGTGACCGGCCGGCCTGTGACCGAAGAAATCGACCGTGAATAGGCGCCTGCGCCGCTGGCATTGAGCGAAGGCAACAACGCGCCCTGCGCCGCCTGATAGCCATAACGCGCCTCATCGACCCGCGTCACCGCCAGGGCGATATCGGTATTGTTGGCCAGGGCCGTCTCTACCAATTGCGTCAGGATCGGATCGTTGAAGTTGCGCCACCAGTCAATATTGACTACGGCCGGTGCGGGCGCCGCGTCGCGCCATCCCGCCGGCGGCGTCACCTTCGCGCGCACCGACGCCTCCGGGCGCGGTCCTGCGCAAGCGCCCAGCACACACGCCACGCTCAGTAACAGGAGCCGTTTCATCCCTTCCCCCCGGCCTTCACCTTCGCATGGCTGGCGACATGGGTTTCCACCGACATGCCCGGCCGCAGGCGCTCCGCCAGTTTCTGGCCCGGATCGATGCGGATACGGATACCGATGCGCTGCGGGATCTTGACGAAATTGCCCGTGCCGTTGTCAGTGCGAATAACGGAAAACTCCGATCCGGCCGCCGGTGACAGGCGTTCGACGTGCCCATTGATCTTGGCCCCGCCAAGCGCATCCACCGTCATGACCACCGGCTGCCCCACCGCCATACGCGCCGTCTGGGCCTCCTTATAGTTGGCGATCACCCAGCGATCTGGCGGCACCAGCGAGAGCAGTTGCGTGCCATTGGTGACGTACTGACCAACGCGCACGCCGATCTCACCCAGCTGACCGGCCTCCGGTGCGCGGATCACCGTGTTGGACAGATCAATCTCCGCCAGTTTCAACTGCGCCCGCGCCGCCTCGACCTGAGCCGCCAGGCCCCCACGGCTGACCTCGACAGTGCGAATATCCTGCTGCGAAATATCGCCCGCCGCCTTCGCCTGATTGACCTGCGCTTCGGCCGCGCGCAGGGCCGCGAGCGTGGAGTCGCGTTCTCGCAACGATACCGAACCATCCCCCACCAGTTCATCGACGCGCTTCATATCGGCCTGTGCCCGCAGAAGCTGGGCCTGAGCGCTGGCCAGTGACGCCGCCTGCCCTTCCGCCGCCGCGGTGCGCGAAGCCCGCGCCTGTTCCGAATTGGCCAGGCTGGCTTCCGCCGCCGCCAGACTGGCGCGCGCCGCCGCCACGCGCTGCTGGTAGATGCGGTCATCGATGCGCGCCAGCACCTGCCCGGCCTGCACTGTCTCGTAGTCCTTCACCACCACCTCGGTGACATAGCCGCTGACCTGCGGTGCGATCACCGTCGTGCGACCGCGCACATAGGCGTTCTGTGTCACCTCATCACCGCCGGTAAAGGGCGGCAGGTTCCAGGCCCACAGAATCAGCAGCACGGCCACCACGGCCAGAACAGCGAAGAACACCACGACGATGTTCGGCCGCTGCGGCGGAGTCCAGTGGCGCGGCGCCTCGTCGGCAGCCGGGGTTTGAGCGGGATTTACAGCGTCGGTCATGCGGCCGCCTTTGCATTGGGGGATGTGGCCAGGGCCTGTTTTCGGTCCGCCAGCCGTTTGAGGAAAATGAGATAGGCAATGTAGAAGGCAGTCAGAATGGCGATGACCATGACGAGCCGCGCCACATCATTGAAGGCTGCGACATTGGCCTCGCGCGAAATCACCTGCGCCAGCGATGTCACGCCCCCCTGCACACGCGCCGCCACCGCCGGATCGCCGGCCAGCAGATGGCTGTACATCGATTGGGTATGCGCCCGCGCCTGGATCACCTGATAACTGCTCAAAAGCGCCGAACCGGCCAGGCCACCGATATTCTGCGACAGGCTGAACATGACGCTGAAACTGACGATGAACCCTTTGCCCTGCTCCAGAACCTTGCCGAAGCCGAACAGCAGCGCAGGTCCGATAAAGAAGGTCGAGCCGAAGGCCAGCAGGGCCTGCGACAGGTAAAGTTGCGGCGGCCGTGTCAGGCTGGAGGCGAAGCTGTCAAGACCGGCGCCCAGAGCAATGATCAGCGACGCCACAATGATCAGGTAGGGAATGCGCGGCGCCTTCAAAAGCACGGCGCTGGCCAGGGTACCGCCGATCATGGCGAACAGGATGACCGCGAAAAGCCCATGCAATTGGTCATTGTTCAGTCCGCCGACAGTCAACAAGCCAAGCGTGCCATAGGTCTGCTCACTGAGCGCCAGCCTGACCAGCATGGCCACGGCGCAGAAGCGCAGGATGTCCTTGCTGCCGATCCAGCGCAGGTGGAGCAGCGGATTGGTGCGCTTGTATTCGATGAAACCGACGAGGAAGAACAAAGTGACCGATACCGCCAGGGCCACGCCAAGCCAGGGCGTATCGGTCCACCACAGATAACGCCCCATGGTCAGGACCACGGACAGCAGCAGCATGGCCGGCAGGAACAGCGCTAGGGTGATGGCATCCAGCGGATCGAAGGACGGCACCTTGTCGGTCGGCGGCAGGCGCACGAGGTTGGCGCCGGCTGAGGCCGCCAGGGCCAGTCCCAGTTCGATCATGTGGATGGTCTGCTGGCCATTGACCATCAGTTGCTCGACCGGCAGCAGGCGGGCGATCGGGGTGGCCAGCTGCGGCAGGCCGACGGCAAAGACGATAGCCAGAGGCCGGAACTTCGCCGGAAAGACCTGCATCAGATTATAGATAACCAGCGACGACATCCCGGCCGCCAGAAAGCCGCCCGCCGCCCGCGCCACAATGGCCAGCGAAAAGCTCGGCCACAAGAGTTCACAAAACACCAGCACGATATAGGGCCACAGCAGGGCTCGCATGACCGGCGGAATGCCGAACTGCATCCGCGCCTTGATCAGCAACAGGTTGGCCGAGGCGTTGAAAGCGACATAGACGGCCAGCAGCCACGTGACCTCGGTGGTCGTTACCCCCATGGCGCCCGCCAGCGACTGGGTATTGACGCTGACAATGGCGTTGGAGAGGCTCGCCGCCATGGCCATGATGATCGCAACGATCACATAGCCCAGCTTGCGGCGCAGCGGGTGGCTGGGCGCATAAGGAGAGCCGGGCATGGACGGCCGCTCGTGCGGCGCGAACACGTATTCACTATCGGCGGTCTGTTTCCGGGCCTGTCTGGGCATGACCTGTGAGCATTGTCCTGTGGGGAGGAAGAAGGCGGCAGGGTCTCGAACGCGAATTATGATTAATGGAGCTTAACCGCCAAATCCTAACGGGATTTAAATTCCGTCCGGAATGCAGAAAGCCCACCCGTATCGCTACGGGCGGGCTTTTCAAATCAACAGGCAGATGGATGGGCTTAGCCCACCGAAGGCATCATGCCCGGCATCATGTTGGTGTTCAGGTGGTACATGACCCAAAGGGAGCCGACCACCAGAATGCCAACGATCAGCACGGTGAAGACAAAGGCGGCGTTATTCCATATCTGCCCGGAAGACGCATTCATGTGCAGGAAGAAGTAGAGGTGCACAAGGATCTGCACCACACCGATGGCGACGATGGTCGGGATCAGGGTGGCGACCGGCAGCACGTGCATCATAGTCAGGGCGAAAGGAATGGCCGTCAGGATCACCGACAGAATGAAGCCAATGACATAGGACGTCACCGTGCCGTGGCCGGCGCCGTGATCATCATGGTGACCATGGCCGTGGCTGTCGACCGGCTGGGTATGCGGGTCCTTGGCCTTTTTAGGCTTGGCGGTATCGGGCGTGCTCATCAGGCGGCTCCCATCAGATAGACGATCGTGAAGACACCGATCCAGACGATGTCGAGGAAGTGCCAGAACAGGCTCAGCGTCATCAGGCGGATGCGGTTGGCGGGGGTCAGGCCGCGCTTGAACAGGTGGACGAACATGGCGCCCATCCAGATCAGGCCGGAGGTGACGTGAATACCGTGCGTGCCGACGAGGGTAAAGAAGGCCGACAGGAAGGCCGAACGGTTCGGGCCGTTGCCTTCGGCGATCAGCTTGCCGAATTCATGGATTTCCATGCCCATGAAGCCGAGGCCGCACAGGGCGGTGACGGCCAGCCAGCCGATGACCGGCTTCAGCTTGCCCGCTTCCATGCTGATCATGGCCAGGCCGTAGGTCAGCGAGGAGATCAGCAGCAAGGCCGTTTCGATCGCTACGTAGGGCAGATCGAACAGTTCGCGACCGTTCGGGCCACCGGCGATGTTGTCCTTCAGGACCGCATAACCGGCGAAGATCGACGCGAACAGGATGCAGTCGCTCATCAGGTAGATCCAGAACCCAAGGGTGATCTTGGGCGCTTCATCGTGATGCTCGCCGGCGTGATGCGCGTCGTTCGGGTTGTGGTCGTAAGCGGAGTCGATCTGGTTTTCGTAACCTTCGACAGGATTGATGGTCTTGCTCATATTCCTACTTTCCCGCCTTGATAGCCTGGCCCGCGGCCTTGAGATCGGCGAAGTGGGTGTCTTCGATCGCCTTCACTTCATCGACCGGCACGTAATAGTCGCGGTCTTCATTGAAGGTATGGACGATGCCGAGGCCGATCATGACCAGCAGAGCGCCGCCCGCCATCCACCAGATGTGCCAGACAAGGCCGAAGCCGAGGCCGGCGCTGACAATACCGATCAGGAAGCCCGTAGGGGTATTGCGCGGCATGTGGATGGGTTCGTAGGTTTTCGGCTGGATATAGGCCTGGCCGGTCTGCTTGGCGTCCCAGAAGGCGTCATGATTGCCGATCTTCGGCACCACGGCGAAGTTATAGAACGGCGGCGGCGAGGACGTGGCCCATTCCAGGGTACGGCCGTCCCACGGATCGCCGGTCAGGTCGCGCAGCTCGTTGCGCTTCCAGATCGAATAGACGATCTGCAGCAGCTGGGCGAGGATGCCGACGAAGATCAGCAACGCGCCGCACAGGGCCACGATCAGGTAGACGTGCCACACCGGGTTGTTCATGTAGTCCAGGCGGCGGGTCATGCCCATCAGGCCGAGCGCATAGAGCGGCATGAAGGCGATGTAGAAGCCGACCAGCCAGCACCAGAACGACACCTTGCCGATGCCAACGTGCAGCTTGAAGCCGAACGCCTTCGGGAACCAGTAGTTCAGGCCGGCGATGCAGGCGAAGACCACGCCGCCGATGATGACGTTATGGAAGTGGGCGATCAGGAAGACCGAGTTGTGCAGCACGAAGTCGGCACCCGGCACGGCCAGCAGAACGCCGGTCATGCCGCCGATCACGAAGGTGATAATGAAGCCCAGGGTCCACAGCATCGGCAGTTCGAGACGGACACGGCCGCGATACATGGTGAAGAGCCAGTTGAAGATCTTCACACCCGTGGGGATGGAGATGATCATGGTGGCGATGCCGAAGAAGGCATTGACGTTGGCGCCGGCGCCCATGGTGAAGAAGTGGTGCAGCCAGACGATGAACGACAGGATACAGATGCACATGGTGGCGTAGACCATGGCGTCATAACCGAACAGACGCTTGCGCGAGAAGGTAGCGACGACTTCGGAGAAGATGCCGAAGGCCGGCAGCACCAGAATATAGACTTCGGGGTGGCCCCAGGCCCAGATGAGGTTGACGTACATCATCGGGTTGCCGCCGCCGTCATTGCTGAAGAAGTGCATGCCCAAATAACGGTCGGCACCCAGCATGGCCAGGGTCACGGTCAGGATCGGGAAGGCCGCGACGATCAGCATGTTGGCGGCCAGGGTGGTCCAAGTGAAGACCGGCATGCGCATCAGGGTCATGCCCGGCGCGCGCATCTTGAAGATGGTGGTGATAAGGTTCACGCCTGAAAGCAGAGTCCCCAAACCGGAAATCTGCAGGGCCCAGATGTAATAATCCACCCCTACTCCTGGCGAGAATTCCAGCTCCGAGAACGGCGGATAGGCCAGCCAGCCAGCGTGCGAGAATTCACCGATGACCAGCGAGACGTTGATCAGGATGGCGCCCGCAGCGGTCAGCCAAAAGCTCATGCTGTTCAGGTACGGGAAGGCGACATCGCGCGCCCCGATCTGCAGCGGCATGACCACGTTCATCAGGCCAATGACGAAGGGCATGGCCATGAAGAAGATCATGATGACGCCGTGCGCCGAGAAGATCTGGTCGAAGTGGTCGGGCGGCAGGTAGCCAGAGCCGCCGGCCGAGGCCAGGGCCTGCTGGCCGCGCATCATCAGGGCGTCGGCAAAGCCGCGCAGCAGCATGATGAGGGCCAGAATGATGTACATCGCGCCGATCTTCTTGTGATCGACCGAGGTCAGCCATTCGGTCCAGAGGTATTTCCACTGCTTGAAATAGGTGATCAGGGCGAGGACGAAGATGGCCCCGCCCACCATGCCGCCGCCGGCGACCATGATGATCGGTTCATGCCAGGGCACCGAATCGATGCGCAGCTTGCCGAACAGGAATTCGACAAGCGGCGACACATCGGCCGTTGAAGCCGCGCTGGCGGCAGGTTCTGCGTGCGTTAACATATGATATCAGCTCTTGTGCGCGCCAGATGACTGGAAAAGGGTTTTGGGGGTGATGGCCGCCTCGGTGACGACCGCCGGCTTCGCGGCTTTGGACTTGGTTTTGGTCTGGGACTCTTCACCCGGCTTGCATTGATCGGCGCCGGGCGCCAGATTCTTCATCATCGCCATATTGTGCGAGTCATCGGTGCACAGGCCGCCGGTGGCGCAATTGTTCAGGATCTTGTGGAACAGGTCCGGCTCGACCGAAGCGTAATAGGCTGGCTTGAAAGCCAGGTCGCGCTTGGAAATCTGCGTATAGGCGGCGGCATCCAGCGGGACTTGCGAGGCCTGCGCCTTCGCCACCCAGGCCTTGAAACCGGCGTCGTCCATGGCCAGGGCCTGGAACTTCATGCCGGCGAAGCCGTGGCCGCTGTAATTGGCTGAAATGCCGTCATAGGTGCCTGCATGGTCGGCGCGCAGCGACAGCTGGGTTTCCATGCCGGTCATGGTGTAGATCTGCGAGCCGAGCTGCGGGATGAAGAAGGAGTTCATCACCGTGGCCGAGGTCAGCTTGAAGTGGACGGGCGTGCCGACCGGCAGGGCCATCTCGTTGACCGTGGCGATATTGTATTCGGGATAGATGAAGAGCCACTTCCAGTCGAGCGAAACGACCTCGACCTCGATCGGCTTCACATTCGCCTGGGCTTCATGCGGCGCCAGCGGCGCGCGCGGGTCCAGTTCGTGCGTCGACACCCAGGTCACGGCGCCGAGCGCGATAATGATCAGGGTCGGGATCGCCCAGACGACGGCCTCGATGCGGTTGGAATGTTCGAAATCCGGCGCGTAGGTCGCCTTGGTATTGGAGGCGCGATAGCGCCAGGCGAACCAGAGGGTCATGAAGATGACCGGCACGACCGGGATCAGCATCAACAGCACGGCCAGGATGATCAGGTCTTTTTCCTGCATCCCGACGGGGCCCTTCGGGTCCATCACAGCCATGTGACATCCCGACAAAAGGGCCGCGCCTGCAATCAGGCTGCCCGCGATGAAGGCGCGCTTAATTGTGCGCCGCAATATAGAAGACAAGGAAACGCTCCGCTTGGAAAATACGGCCTGTAAAAGGCGCGTCGAATGACGATCCAAAGGGTTCACAGGACTAAACCTAAATCACACAAAGGAGTTGGCACACTCTTCGCGCTTTTTCTCGCGAGGATTCCGACGCGTAAACAGGAATTTCGCCAGGGTCGCAAGGGGCACATTGTCGCACCGCCGCATTTATTTTTTCGCATTTGCGTTAAAAAACGGAGTTATTTAACGCTGCAAACACTGACGTAAAAGTCAAATAACCGTGACATCCAAAATCTGCCCAAATCCGCGCAGGCCGATTTTACGCCGTTTCATTAATCTAAAATTGGGAAAAGGCGTTGCAATATCCCAATTATGAGGTAGCGTGGGATAAATTGACGCAGGCGTTAAAATTAATTGACGTGAGGAAATAGAGTATGGAAGCGACTAAAGCCTATCCGCGTGTCTATCAGTTTGGACCGGTTTTCAAAGCCCTTCTTCTGGCCGGCGCCCTGGCGCTTATTGTTATGGGTGTTACCGGTGCGATACAGTCCTATACCCATATGCATGGCGCGGTCGCCCAGTTCGGCGGCATTGCACTCAGCCTGATTCCCATCGCGGCCGCCCTCTTCGGCGCCCCCATGATCTGGCGCTGCAAGCTGTCGCTCTACGAAGATCGTCTGGAATATAACGGTCTGGTCATCGACGCCGTGATCCGCAAGTCGGACATCATCGACGCCCTGACCCCGGAACCGCACTACGGCATGTTCCAGATCTTCCTGACCCTGGCCGGCCATCCGTTCAAGCGCCTGCACCTCGCCGTGCTGGGCCATATGGATGATGCCCTGACCCGCTGGGTCAACGGTCTGCCCCATGCCGAACCGGTCAAGGTTCGCATCTAATTCAAGGCTACAGAATAAGCAAACGGCCGCCGGACAGTCCGGCGGCCGTTTTCATTTGCCGTCAGCGCTTTCCGGCTTGCGGAACCACAACAGCCAGACCGATACGGCGATCAGCATCGCCGCCATGGAAAACCAGGTGATGGCGTACATCAGGTGGCTGTTGGGGAATTTCACCACCGTAAGCCCCCCCTTCGGCCAGCTGCCGGGATTGGGCGTAGTGTCGGCATCGACAAAATAGGGCGCAACCGCCCCGATGTGACGGCTCTGCGCCATGACCGCGATATCGCGACGATACCAGGCGTCATGAGCGGGGTCATTGGCCTGCTGGAACAGCCAGCCCCTGGTTTCCGGCAGGCGCAGCAATCCGGTCACCGTCACTTCGCCCTGCGGCTGTCCCTCCGTCCGTGTGGCCGGCTGGCGCTTCTCCATCGGCACGAAGCCGCGATTGATATAGACTATGCTGCCGTCATCGCGCCGCATCGGCGTCATCACCCAGTAGCCAGCGCCATAGTCGGACAGAGTATAGACCTGGGCCTCGGCATCGTTCATCAGCTGCCCGCGCAGGGTGACATGACGGTATTCATCGTCGTTGCGATTGACACGCGGCCAGTCGGCCACGCCGGGCGCGGCCACCGCAGGCGCCGCCACGCGCGCATTGACCCGCGCGATCAGGGCGGTCTTCCAGGCCAGCCGCTGCACCTGCCAGACGCCGAGCGTCAGAAACAGGGCGATTGCCGCCACGGTCAGGCAACCGAACAGGATCGATGGCAGGGAGATTTTGCGATTGGACATGACAGGCCTCGTGAATATGGGCGCGGTCCTATCATAGACACGGCGCGACACCTCATCACATTGCTTTTCACATTGAAGCGGTTAAGAGAGGCGGAAAAAGGATTGCCACAATGCCGGATAACGCCCCCGATAACGTCCCTGCCCTGCCCGACCTGCGCCGCCGGCTGAAAGCCGATGGCCATGTCTTTGCGCCACGCGAGATCACGCAGGCCCTGCTGCCGGCCAGTTTCGCCGACCACTGGCCAGCCCTTGCCGCCTCATGGGACGACCTGGGACCGGACCGCTTCATGGCCGATGGTGGCCGCTACCGCAAGCGCCGTCACGCGATCTTCAGCCTGACATCGGGCCAGTTCACGCGTGAAGCGCATCAGCCGCATTACCAGAGCCGCGATTACAACATGCTCAATGGTGGCGTACAGCGCTGGTTCGAGCCGGTGACGGAGAAGACGGCCAGCAATCCGGCCTTCCTGGCCCTGCTCGATCTCTGCCGCGACCTCTTCACCGCCGATGCGCACGCAGCGAACGGACGCGTTGAAATCCATCAGTTCCGCATCGAGCCGGCGCCGGGTGAAACCGGCCAGCCGACGCCGGAAGGCATGCATCGCGACGGCGTCGACTGGGTGGCGGTGATACTGGTCGATCGGCTGAATGTCGGTGAAGGCGTCACCGCCATCTGCGGGCCGGGGCGTAAGCCGCTGGGCCAGTTCACCCTGGGTACCCCCCTCGACGCGGTCTTTCTCGATGACCACCGCGTCCTGCACGGCGTCACCCCGATCCACCTGGTCGATATGCACGCGCCCGGCCACCGCGATGTGCTGGTCATCACGTTCCAGATATTGCAAACCTGAGCTTGCAGCTAAATAGGTTCAGACGCCTTGATCAGGGTTTCGAGGCGTCGCCTGAGATCCTCGGGTTCAAACGGCTTGGAAATATAGTCATCCATGCCGCAAGCGAGGCAGCGATCACGGTCTCCGGATAGGGCGTGCGCCGTCATGCCAATGATCGGCACCGGCGGCCGGCTGGCCTCACCTTCATGAATCCGCACCAGCCGCGTCGTTTCAAAACCATCGAGGCCCGGCATCTGGACATCCATGAGTATGGCCGCAAAGGCCTCACGCCTGACCTTTTCCAGCGCCTCTTCCCCGCTTTCGGCCACCTTCACGCCATAGCCGAAGGCTTCCAGCAACGTGCTGGCGACCAGGATGTTCGGGCCATGATCCTCGACAAGCAGAACCGGCAGTTTCGGATCATTATCCCGGATCAGCATCTCGTTCGGTCCAGCGACCATCAGGCCGCCATCGCGAATAGCGCCAGCGTATCGCAAAGGCAGGGAAACCGTGAAGCGAGAGCCACGACCTGGCTCGGTATCCACCTCGATGCGGCCGCCCATGAGTTCCACGAGATTTCGCGAAATGGCCAGCCCAAGCCCTGTGCCGCCATAGTGCCTCGAAATACTGCTGTCCGCCTGGACGAACTTCTCGAAAATGGTCCCGACCTTGCCGGCCTCAATGCCTATGCCCGTGTCCTCCACGATCAGACTCACGATCGACCGGTCGGGGGAATCGCCGCCTTCACGGACAAGCCTCACGTCAATCCGGCCCTTTTCGGTGAACTTGATGGCATTGCCGCACAGATTGACCAGTATCTGGCGGATACGCAGGGGGTCGGCGCAAAAGCGCATGCCACGGAGCGACTCGCCATGCAGAGCGAGCACCAGCCCCTTTTCGCGCGCCTTGACGGCCACCATGCCGATCACTTCCTCCGCCAATTCGACGACATCGACGGGCGTCTCTTCCAGTTCAACCGTCCCCGCCTCGATCTTGGACACATCCAGCAGGTCATTGATCAGTTCAAGCAGGCCATTGGCGCTGGTTGCCAGCGTCGCCACATAATTCTGCTGCCGCTCGGTCAGGGGCGCGCTTCGGGCGAGAATATGCGACAGGCCGATGATCGCATTCATCGGCGTGCGGATCTCATGACTCATATTGGCCAGAAATTCAGTCTTGGCGATATTGGCCTGTTCCGCCCTCTGGCGCGCGTCCACCAGATCCTGAATATCCGTCAGGGTGCCATACCAGGCCTGGATGATCCCCTCGCGGTCTCTGACGGCCTCGGCACGAGCCAGGGCCCACCGGCAGACGCCATCCTGGCGGCAGATGCGAACCTGGCGTTCAAACGGCGTACCGGTGCTTACGGCCGTTTCCCATTCCGCCTGCGCGCCCTCACGATCTTCATCGTGAAGGACAGACGTCCAGCGCCTTACCCGATCCTCCATGCCCGTGAAGGCATACCAGCGCCGGTTATAATAGGTTACCTCTCCGGCGGCATCGCAGGACCAGATCATCTGATCGATCGAATCCGCCATATTGCCCAGGCGCTCCTCGTTCTGTTGCGCCCGTTCCAGCTGCCGGACGCTCTCGATACCGGTTGCGGCCTGCGCGGCAATCGCGCGGGCGATCCGCTCGCTGCGTTCGCTAAAAATGCCGACCTCGGCATGACCGAAGAAAAGCCCGCCCAGCACTTCACCGCCTTTGGAAAGCACCGGTACCGCCAGATAGCTGCGCACCGGAATATGCCCTGGTGGCAATCCGCGGTTGGGCGCGTTCTTTCCGTAAAGCGGACTGACCGTCACGTCGTCAAAACGGATCGTGCCATGACCGGAAAAGGTCGGCGCGAAGAGGGTCGTATTGCGCGGCATGGGAAAGCCTTCAAAACGCGCGCGATCGACGCCTGTCAGGGTATAGAGCATGTAGCTCTCCCCGGCGGCATCCGTGCGGTTGTAAAAGAAGGCGCCGAATTTGACCCCGGTCAGGCGGGTGGCAATATCCGTGGCGGTCTGAACGGCCTGCTGCAGGTCGGCATTGATCGAAAAGGCTTCTCCCACCTCGTACAGCGCCGTTACGATTGCCTTCTCGGTCTGGGCTTCCAGATCCGCCGCCTTGCGCGCGGAAACATCCCGCACCGTCCCTGCGGCGCGCACCGGCCGGCCGGCACTGTCGAAAAGCACCTTGCCCTTGGCCGCGATCCAGCGGATGCGTCCGTCATTTTTCCCGACAACGCGAAACTCGATATCGTAGTCCGTCCGGATGTTTGTGTCCTTGGCCGACTCGAAGGCCGTAAAGACGGCCTCCCGGTCGTCCGGGTGCACGGCCTCATAGAAACCCTCGAGACTGACCGCGTCGTCATGGGAATAGCCGAACATGCGCCGGCACCGAACATCCCAGAATAGAATATCGGCCACCACATCGAGATCCCAGAGACCTATATCGCTGGCCTCGGTCGCCAGGCTGAGCTGCTCCTCGATCCGGCGTACCTGCGTAATGTCGCGCGCCACCTTGGATGCCCCGACAACACGGCCTTCGGAATCATGGATGGGTGAAACGGTCAGGGAAATGCGAACCAGCGCGCCGGCCTTGGTCTGGCGTATGGTTTCGAAATGGTCCACCCGCCGGCCGGCCTTGATACGCGCGATAATATTAGCTTCTTCAGCGATCAGGTCGGGAGGGATGATGAGGGTGATGGACCTGCCGATCGCTTCTGCGGCTGAAAAACCGAAAATACGTTCCGCACTCTTGTTCCAGGAACGGATGATGCCGTTCAGGTCCTTGCTGATGATCGCGTCATCCGACGAATCCACAATGGCCGCGAGATGGGATTGTAACGCCGCCCCGACGCCCCCTTCAGATACCGTACTCTCATCCATTAGGATTTTCTGCGTTTTAAGATGATCCGCATCGCCAAAGCCGACGCTTCACACATTAGCGACCAGATAAATAAAGGATCAATAAGTCTTCGATGTTGTAGCCTATAATTATTTTCAGAGTTTCCCAAAACCAATGGCAGCTGCGTCTTTATGCAGCGGGAACCGTACTGCCCCGCTTCTACTCCTCACATGCCTACGTCATGGCGCTTTATACTCCTCTGTCGACATCCCACCTGTAAAGCGCGCTACATAACCATTAGATATCGAAAAACAGACGTTCTCAGCTCAACTACTCCTGATAATCATATATAAAATCAAATAATTGAGATCAAAATCTCGCTCAAAATGCTGGATATGATATTCGCGCTTGCCATTTAATATGTCTATACATTATTAAATATCAGCACACCTCCCGCTGATCAAAGGTTCGCAATGCGCTGCGATCGTCTCTGGAAAAATGCCCGGTTGCTGACCATGGCCGCCGGCACCGTCGTTATCGAGCGCGCCGTGATCGCGTGTCTTGACGGCCGCATCCTCTATGCCGGCGCTGAGGCCGATGCCCCGGCTTTCGAGACAGATACCGCCATCGATCTCGGCGGACGGCTGGTGACGCCCGGCCTGATCGATTGCCACACCCATCTGGTCTTTGCCGGCAATCGCGCCCATGAGTTCAAGCTGCGGCTCGATGGCGCCACCTACGAAGAGATCGCCCGCGCCGGCGGCGGCATCCTCTCGACCGTCACCGCCACCCGCGCCGCTTCGGAAGACGATCTGATCCAGGCCGCCCTGCCTCGCCTCGACGCTCTGATCGCTTCAGGCGTCAGCACGGTCGAGATCAAGTCCGGTTATGGCCTGACGCTCGATGACGAACTGAAAATGCTCCGCGCCGCCAAAGCCCTGGAACGCCTGCGCCCGGTGCGCGTCATAACCACCCTGCTCGGCGCCCACGCCCTGCCGCCCGAATACAAGGACCGGCCCGACGCCTATATCGACGCCGTTTGTAACGAGATGATCCCGGCGGCGGTCAGTCTCGCCTCGGCGGTGGATGTCTTCTGCGAGGGCATCGGCTTCTCACCCGCCCAGACCGAGCGCGTCTTCCAGGCGGCGCAGGCGCACGGCCTACGGGTAAAAATTCATGCCGAACAGCTCTCCAATCTCCACGGTGCGGCCCTGGCGGCGCGCTATGGCGCCCTCTCCGCCGACCACCTCGAACATCTCGACGCCGACGGTATCGAAGCCCTGCGCGATGCCGGCACGGTCTCTACCCTCCTGCCCGGCGCCTTCTACTTCATGCGCGAAACGGTCAAGCCGCCGATCGAGTCCTTACGCGCCGAAAACGTCCCCATGGCCATCGCCACCGACTGCAATCCCGGCACCTCGCCCCTGACCTCGCTGCTGATGGCGATGAACATGGCCGCCACCTGCTTCCGCCTGACGGTCGATGAATGCTGGGCGGGCGTCACCACAAATGCCGCCAGGGCGCTCGGCCGCGACGATATCGGCGCGCTGGAACCCGGCAAGTGGTGCGATTTCGCCGTCTGGGACTGCGAGCAACCGGCCGACCTCGTCTATTTCATGGGCGCTTCGCCCCTCCATTCCCGTGTATTCCAAGGCCTACCCGTATGATCCTTACCCCCGGCTCCATCTCTTTGGCACAATGGCGCGCCATCTATCGCGGCGAGGCCTTTTCACTTGATCCGGCCTGCCTCCCGCAGGTGGCGGAGAGCGCCTCGGCCATCACCCGCATTCTGGCCAGGGGTGAGCCGGTCTATGGCATCAATACCGGCTTCGGCAAGTTGGCCTCGACCCGCATCGAGGATGCCGACCTGAAAACGCTCCAGCGCAATATCATCCTCAGCCATGCCGCCGGCGTCGGCGCCCCGTCACCGAAACCCGTGGTCCGGCTGATGCTGATGCTCAAACTGGCCTCGCTGGCGCAAGGCGCGTCCGGCATCCGGGTCGAGACGCTGGATCTGATGCAGGCCATGCTGGCGCATGACCTGATGCCGGTCATTCCCTGCCAAGGTTCGGTCGGCGCTTCGGGCGACCTGGCGCCGCTATCGCATATGGCCGCCGCCATGCTCGGTGTCGGTGAGATCGAGGTCGCCGGCGTGCGCAAGCCCGCCATGCAGGCCCTGACTGACGCAGGCTTAAAGCCGCTCGATCCCGGCCCGAAGGAAGGCCTGGCCCTGCTCAACGGTACACAGTTCTCAACCGCTAATGCCCTGGCCGGCCTGTTCGAAGCCGAGGTGCTGATGCAGACCGCACTGGTCACCGGCGCCCTCTCCACCGAAGCCGCCAAGGGCTCAGACGCGCCGTTCGATCCGCGCATCCATACCCTGCGCCGCCACAAGGGCCAGATCGACACCGCCCACACCTTGCGTGAGCTGATGAGCGGTTCCGCCATCCGCGCTTCACACCTGAAGGGCGACGAGCGCGTACAGGACCCCTACTGCCTGCGCTGCCAGCCACAGGTGATGGGCGCGGCGCTCGACATCCTGCGTCAGGCGGCCACCACCTTGGAGACCGAGGCCAATGGCGTCACCGACAATCCGCTGATTTTCACCGATCCCGATGAAGCGCTTTCGGGCGGCAATTTCCACGCCGAACCCGTGGCCTTCGCCGCCGATATGATCGCCCTGGCCATTTGCGAAATCGGCTCGATCGCCGAACGCCGCATCGCCATGCTGGTCGATCCGGCGCTGTCAGGTCTGCCGGCGTTTCTGACCCCGAAACCGGGCCTCAATTCCGGCTTCATGATCCCTCAGGTGACCGCTGCCGCGCTGATTTCCGAAAACAAGCAGCGCGCCTATCCGGCCAGCGTCGATTCCATCCCGACCTCGGCCAATCAGGAAGACCATGTCTCCATGGCCGCCCATGGCGCACGCCGCCTGATGGAAATGGCCGAGAACGCCTTCGCCGTCATCGGCATCGAACTGCTGGCGGCAGCGCAAGGCTGCGATTTCCATGCCCCGCTGACCTCATCCGAGGCACTGGAGCGCGTCCGGGCCCTCACCCGCGCCGCCGTCCCCGCGCTCGATCACGACCGCCACTTCCACCCGGACATGGCCCTGGCCATCGATCTCGTCCGTTCGCAGGCCGTGACCCGCGCCGCCCATATCGCCCTCCCCGGAGTTGACCAATGACCCGTCTCGATAATTCCCGCGTGATCAAGCCGGCCACCGGCACGACGCTCTCCGCCAAGTCCTGGCTGACTGAAGCGCCGCTGCGCATGCTGATGAACAACCTGCATCCGGATGTCGCCGAACGTCCGGAAGAACTGGTCGTCTATGGCGGCATCGGCCGGGCGGCGCGCGACTGGGAAAGCTATGATCGCATCGTTGAAACCCTGAAACGCCTCGAAACCAACCAGACCCTGCTGATCCAGTCAGGCAAGCCGGTCGGCGTCTTCGAGACCCACGAAAACGCCCCGCGCGTCCTGCTGGCCAATTCCAATCTGGTGCCGCACTGGGCCAACTGGGAGCATTTCCACGAACTCGACCGCAAGGGCCTGATGATGTACGGCCAGATGACCGCCGGTTCGTGGATCTATATCGGCACGCAGGGCATCGTGCAGGGCACCTACGAAACCTTCGTGGAGATGGGCCGCCAGCACTATAACGGCGATCTCAAGGGCAAGTGGCTGCTGACAGCGGGCCTCGGCGGCATGGGCGGCGCGCAACCGCTGGCGGCGGTAATGGCCGGCGCCTCGTGCCTGGCCATCGAATGTCAGGCCTCGCGTATCGATATGCGACTGCGTACCCGCTATCTCGATTACCGCGCCGATACGATCGACGAGGCGCTGGAGATGATCAAAAACGCCGAAAAGCCGATCTCGGTCGGCCTGCTCGGCAATGCCGCCGATATCCTGCCGGAGCTATACCGCCGTGGTGTGCGCCCGGACCTGCTGACCGACCAGACCTCGGCGCACGATCCGGTCAATGGCTATCTGCCCTCCGGCTGGACGGTCGAGGAATGGCTGGAGAAGCGCGAACGCGACCCCCAAGCCGTGGCCAAGGCCGCCAAGGCCTCAATGGCGCAGCACGTCCAGGCCATGCTCGACTTCCAGGCGGCCGGCGTGCCCACGGTCGATTACGGCAACAATATCCGTCAGGTCGCCTTCGATGAGGGCGTGACCAATGCCTTCGATTTCCCCGGTTTCGTGCCGGCCTATATCCGCCCGCTGTTCTGCCGCGGCATCGGTCCGTTCCGCTGGGTGGCGCTGTCGGGTGATCCGGAGGACATCTACAAGACCGACGCCAAGGTGAAGGAGCTGATCCCAGATAATCCGCACCTGCACAACTGGCTCGACATGGCGCGCGAACGCATCTCTTTCCAGGGCCTGCCGGCGCGTATCTGCTGGGTCGGCCTGGGCGATCGCCATCGCTTGGGTCTGGCTTTCAATGAAATGGTGCGCAAAGGCGAACTGAAGGCGCCCGTCGTCATCGGCCGCGATCACCTTGATTCAGGCTCCGTCGCCTCGCCTAACCGCGAAACCGAGGCCATGAAGGACGACTCAGACGCCGTTTCCGACTGGCCGTTGCTCAACGCCCTGCTCAATACGGCCTCGGGCGCCACCTGGGTCAGCCTGCATCACGGCGGCGGGGTCGGCATGGGGTATTCGCAGCATTCCGGCATGGTCATTGTCTGCGACGGCACCGAGGACGCCGACAAACGACTGGCGCGCGTATTGTGGAACGATCCGGCTACCGGCGTGATGCGCCATGCCGATGCCGGTTACGACATCGCCATCGACTGCGCCCGTGAGAAAGGTCTCGACCTGCCGGCCATCCTGTAAGTCCATGCAGGCAAACACATCTCTATAACAAGTCGCTCTATCGGCATAAACAGGCTTCATAATGCTTTCAGGTACCGGTCATAATCGATTGGTACCGGCTGAACATTTCTGAACGGCCGGCTCTCCTTTAAAAGGAGGCCAATAGAGTATTGTCATGCGCTGACCTCATGAGCCAGCGCTCTAATTCTTTGCTTTAACAAACTTTTTCGCGAAACGTTCTAGCGCAGAACCTTGACAGGCACAGGTTGTTCCAGAAACTGGTCATTGAAGCGTTCTTCGCCGGTGGGCGATTCATGGATCGTCGGCAAGTGCTGGATGGTTTTGACGATATCCATTCCCGAAACCACCTGGCCGAAGGCCGAAAAGCCCGCCGCGCCCGGTCCTTCGATCGCCCCGGCATCGAGCTTCGGCTGCGCACCGATACAGATGAAAAATTCTGTGGTGGCGCCGAATTCGGCGGTGCGGCCCATCGAAATCGTGCCATCGAGATGGCGAAGACCGGTCACATTGGTCGGTTCGTGTTCGATAGGGGTAAAGTCCTTGCAACGCGTCCAGCCAATGCCGCCCTGGATGACGTCGATGGTCGGCAACTCACCGTACTTCTGGGTGGAGATAACGATGCGGTAGACATCGGCGCCTTCGAGCGCGCCATCGTCGATCAGTTTCAGGAAATTGGCCGTCGTGATCGGCGCGCGGACATCATCCAGTTCGAGTTCAATAACACCATAAGGGGTTTCAATACGGGCGGGGATCATCAGGCGGCTCCTTTGGCATCGATATAAGTCACTTGCTGGCCGACCTCGCGGGCACGCTGAACGGCGGTATGAGCCTCTATGCGTTCCGCCCATTGCCGGACGGGTTCGGGCAATTCGATCCCGGCATCCCATTGTGCATTGACCTTCGACAATGCAACGAAGAAGGTCTGGTAAGCCAGGTCGACCAGACCGATCTCTTCGCCATCCCAGAAGGCGGACGGGCGATTGAGCAGGCCCCAGTAGGCCAGTTGTTCCAGCGCTGTCGTCATGGCGGCCCTGCCCGCCTCGCGCTTGTCGGCCTCCTTGCCGGGCGCGAAGGCATTCAACTGCGGGATCAGTTCGCGGTCGCAATGCCTGATCCACAGGCGGTTGGCGATCCGCTGTTTTGCATCAGCGGGGCGCAGGGGCGATTGCGGCAGAATATCATCCAGATAGTCGTTGATGACAGCGGATTCGTAGACAACAAAGCCGTCGATACGCACAGTCGGTGTCCGGGCGTAGGGCGACAGGGAGAGGAACTCTTCCGTCTTTACCCCCGCCTGAGTGCAAGATGGCACGATATGGTAGGGCTGCCCCTTCAGTTCCAGGGCGGCGAAGTTACGCTCGGCCCAGCCGCAGCCAGGCTTGGTGAATATCTCGATGACAGGCACGGGTTTAACTCGTTTTTTCAGGAATAAGATTTTGGTCTTCAGAGGGTGCGGTTTTTAACTGGAGCTGCGCGCGGATGTCTTCCAGCCGCTTGCGGTTCAAAGGATAGCGCCAGCACAGGAGGCCGGACACGACATTGAGCGCGAACGGAATCCAGATGATAGCGACGAAGAAGCCGGTCATGGCCAGCGGACCATTTGTTCCCTTGGCCGAAAAGCCGAACAGACCGGCAATGACGAAGGCAATGCCGCTGCCGGCCGCCAGGTTGAACTTGTTGATGAAAGTCAGGGCAGCGAAATAGTTACCGGAATGGTTCTCGCCACTTTCCAGCGTGCCGAAATCAACGATATCGGACAGCATGGCGTTCTGCGCCGCCATGGCGCCAGCGGTAGCGATGGCCGACACCGAAAAAGCACCCAGCAACTGCCAGAAAGCCTGAGGTCCAGGTACGATCAGGTACATGACGATATTAGTCGCCGCGACCAGAAGCGTGCAGATGCCGATGATGATGTGCTTGTCGATCCATCGGGCCAGCCAAAGCCAAGCACCGGCGCCCACAACGAACAGCGCATAAACCGCCAGCATTACGTAGGAATAGCGGTCGCTGACGTGGAGATAGTTATCGAGGTAGAAATAGTAGAGGCCTGACACCATCCCCGAAGCCAGACCCTGGGTCGTGAAGATGGCCACGAACAGCAGGAACGGTCGATTACGGAACATGTCGCGAAACACGATCTTCGCGGGCACCTTGCGCACGGTCTCGGTATGGGTATTTCCGTTCGGCAGCAGGAACATGGGCGGAATGGTCAGAAACAGGAAAATCACCACCAGCCAGGCAGCGACCGACATGACTTGCGGCGTCATCTCGGTCGTTTTGAACAGGCCCGTCAGCGGGATCAGGGGCACCAGCGCGGTCGCCAGCATGCCGGCATTGTAGCGCCAGGTTGACAGGCTATGGCGCTCCTGCGGATCTTCTGACAATTCGCTCAGCCAGGCCGAGTGGGCGATTTCCTGCAGCGTCCAGCCCAGGGTCATCAGAAAGAAGGCGATCGTGAAATAGACATATCCGGTAGAATACTGCGGCTGGAAGGCCGCAAGCGTGCCCACACCGCCGAGGACCGCCCCAACCAGTATCCAGGGCTTGCGCCGCCCAAGGCGCGAGCGTGTGCGATCGGACAGAAAACCGATCACCGGATCGAGCACGGCATCCAGCACACGCAAGACCGTGAGGATGGTGCCAACCAGCACCAGTTCCAGGCCCGCGTGCTTTACATAGAGGGCCGGCAGGATCATGAAGGCCGGCGCCTGCATGATCATGAAGGGGATGTTGACGGCCGCGTAGATCCCTCTCTGCGCGGCCGCCGACATCGGCTTTTTAGCCATGGTTGTCATCAGAAACCGAACTGGATGTTAGCCGACACGGTACGCGGCGCGCCGGTGTAGAAGTAGCCCGACTGAACATAGTACCAGTATTGCTTGTCAGCCAGGTTTTCGATCTGCACACGGAAGGTCACCGGACGGCCGGAAACTTCCGTCGTATACTTGGCGCCGGCATTATAGAGCGTGTAACCCGGCAGGAAGAGCGTATTGGCGGCATCGATGGCCTCATTGCCGTTGGCGCGGGCACCCAGGTTCAGGCTCAGGCCCGGAACCGCCGAGACCTTGTAGTCGAAGTTGGCCACGGCCTGATTGCGCGGCGCGCCCTCGGCCCGGTTGCCTTCGATGCTGGCATCGCCCTTCCGGTAGGAAGTATCCAGGGCCGTGACACCGCCCGAGAGTTTCAGGTTATCGGTCAAGGACACATAACCGTTCACCTCGACGCCCTGATAGCGAACTTCGCCGTTCTGGACGTAGTAGTTGTCGGCATTGGCATATTCGGCGCCGCGTTCGACACGGAACAGGGCCGCATTGCCGCCCCAGCGGGCTGACTTGTACTTGACGCCGGCTTCATACTGCTTGCTGCGCAGCGGATTCAGGATTTCATCGGCATTGGCATAGGTCGAGCCGACGACGCTGCCCTGTTCAAGAGCCTCGACATAGGAGACATAGACCGTCGCGTCCGGCACCGGCTTGTACAACAGGGCGATAGTCGGGGTGATGGGCGACTTGGTGTAGGTCGAGGTTTCAACGCCGCTGGTGTTGAAGCTGGTCTGCTCGTAGTCCGTATAGCGCAGGCCGGCCAGAAGCTGGAGCTTCGAGGTCAGGTCGATGCTGTCGCTGGCAAAGACTGCCTTCTGGATATAGTCGGCCGAGTGATACGGCGCGTAGGTGTTGGAATTATCGTAGGTCAGACGCGTGTCCTCATAGAGGTTGAGCGTGCCGAGATAGCCCCAGACCTGATTGGCGTTGCTGTAATTTTCCTGTTTCTGGTAACTGGCGCCAATGACCAGATGGTGCTTCAGCACGCCAGTCGTCACATCTCCCTCAACCAGCCCCTGGAACAGGTTCACCTTGTTCTCGGAACGGCTGGCATTGAGATAGTCGATGGTCTCGCCGGATGAATCGACGGGGTAGAACCAGTCCGCAGCGAAACGCGCCAGGCGGTCGGAGGCCGAGATATCGAACTTCGCCTTCCAGTTCGGGCTGATGCGCCATTGCAGACCAGTCGTTGCCAGGGCGAACTTGGTATTGAAGAAGGTGCCGTTCGAGGCCGGCAGCTCGCGCGCGCCATCGACGGTCGGGAGGATTTCGCTGCCAGTATAGAAGGCCGTGCCGAAGCCCTGAACCTGGCCACTGGTATCGCGTTCCTGATAGATCAGGTCGGCGGTCCACAGCAGGTCCGGAGTCAGGCGGGCGTCGAACGAGCCGACCAGCGCGTTACGATGCACGCTGGCGCCGTTATAGGCATCGCCGCTCTCGGTCGTGGCGTTGATGCGATAGCCAAAGACATCGTTGGCGCCGGCGCGGCCACCGACATCAGCGTGGGCGGTCAGGAGGCTGCCGCCATGATAGCCGAAATCGAAGCTGGCGACCGGATCGTTACCCGGCTTCTTGGTGACGTAGTTGACGATACCGCCCGGCGAGCCAAAGCCATACATGAAGCCAGTGGCCCCTTTCAGCAGTTCGACCTGCTGGAAGTCTTCCAACGGCAGCTCGACACTGAAGGAATAGATGGGCAGTCCGTTAATCTTGAAACCGTTAGACTCGTCCAGTTGCAGGCCACGCACATTCAGGTGGTTGCTGTGAAAGGTATACGTATTACCGGCACCATTGACCGAAGGATCATCGGCGAAGACCTGCCCCAGCGAATTGAGCTGGCGATCCAGCATGGCGTCGCTGTCGATAACCGAGATGCCGAACGGCGTGTCGAGCGCCGAACGCGCGCCCAGAGCGCCAGTCGTTGGCACCTTAGTCTTGCGCAAGCCCTTGACGGTAATGGTTTCAACCGGATCATCGCTGGTCGCCGCCGTCGCGGTGTCCGCGCTCTCGGCATGCGCGTGGACGGAAGCGACAGAAGTTATGGCGAGAACCAGAAGAGTGGCAGTCGTATTGAGTAGCAGGCGCTTCATTTAAATACCTCTTTGATACATTTCATCCGAGCGAAAATCGCTGACTGGAGCCGTAATCCCAGATCGCGACGCAGGTTCAAGTAAGTTTTTGTCGCCTGTTTCTTTAGTCAAACTCAATACCACACTAAGTTAGTGTTATTTATGGGTTTTATCTAAAGCCCTGATTTTCAGAGATTATTTATTTTGCCTCAATCGTGTTTATAATGATACAGTCAGGCCTGTTTGTTTTTGTGTCAAGGCGCAATGCGTAAAAATCTTATGTTACCGCCAGCCCCGTGTGTTCAATGACACAGGAAGCTGTTGGCCATGTGAGAATATAGAGTATCGTTGCGCGTATACTCAATTTACATAAACCAGGCCGCGAGCGGCCGAAAAGAAACTCACAGGTGAACGATGTCCTCTCCCACGCCTCATATGCAGCGACGGACGCAGGAAGAACGCAGCTCGGAGATGAAGGACCGCCTGCTCAAGGCCGCGCTTGAGGGACTGGCCGAAGATGGCTATGCCGCGACATCGACTCAAGAAGTCGTCAAGCGCGCCGGTGTTTCGCGCGGCGCCCTGGTGCACCATTTCCCCACCAAGGTCGATCTGTTCGCCGAAGCCGCTGCTTACCTGATCAGCCGCCGCATCCACAAGACCCGTCAGATGGTCGCCAGCCTTGACGGTCAGGATGATGAGCTGGAAAAGCGCCTGCGCCTGCTCTGGCAGAATTATCGTGAGGACTTTCCGGCCAATATCGAGTTCATGATCGCGGCCAGAACGGACAGGCCCCTGCGCGAACGCTTTGACGAGCGCCTGGAAGACTACCTGCCCTCCGAACCGACCGAAGGCGCCCCTGAGATTTCGCGTCGTTACCTTGGCGCAGACCCCTCGCCCCTGCTGACCGAATATATGATCGGCTGCTTTATCCGCGGGCTTTGTCTCGAAGAAATCGTCAATGACCAGAAGCTGGCCGAGCAGGTATTCGAAAAGTTCGTCCGTGTCCTCGCACTGGCGCTTAAGGGGTTCGATAGCGAAGCCTAGCCCGATCACACCGTCTGCCCCAAAACACCACCCTCTATGCGTCACGGCAGTCTGTAGGCGATGACGTAATCGCCGCGATCGGGTGACTGGCGCGCGCCGCCGGCGGTGACGACAATATACTGCTTGCCATCAACCGGTGAAACATAGCTCATCGGCGTCCCCTGCGAGCCGACCGGCATGCGGGCTTTCCACAATTCCTTGCCCGTCGTGCCGCTGAGCGCGCGCAGGTAATAGTCCTGGGTACCGGCGAAGAAAACCAGGCCTGTCTTGGTGGCCAGCGCCCCCCCCAGAGTCGGCATACCTATCGGAATCGGCGCCAGCATCTTGATACCGAACGGGCCGGTATCCTGCACGGTGCCCATGGGGACCTGCCAGGCGACCTTGCGCGTATTCAGGTCGATTGCCGTCATCGTGCCGTAGGGCGGTTTCTGACACGGGATCTGCAGTACCGACAGGAAGCGGTTGCGCATCGACATGTAGGGCGTGCCGTCCTGGCTCGACAGGCCCATTTCAGTGCCCTTGCCGCTGCCACCCTTCACTTGTTCGCGCGGGATGAACTTCGTCCACAGTCCCAGGCGCATGTCATTGACGTACATGTAGTTGGTTGACTTGTCGATCGAGACACCGCCCCAGTTCATACCGCCAAGCGATCCCGGCCATTGCAGGCTCAGGTCCTCACCCGGCGCGGTGAAGGCACCGTCATAGCGCATCTGCTTGAACTGGATGCGACACAGCATCTGATCGAAAGGGGTTGCGCCCCACATATCGGATTCCTTGAGGGTCTGGGCGCCGATGGAAGGCATGCCGACCGAGAACGGCTGGGTCTGGGAATAGCGCTCGCCCCTGGCATTGCCGACCGCGACCTTGCGTTCCTCGACATCGGCGATGGGCTGCCCGGTGACGCGATTAATCAGGAATATCTGGCCGGCCTTGGTGACCTGGACCAGGGCCGGCGTGCCATCGGCCAGATCGACCAGGGTCGGCTGCGCGGGCACGTCATAGTCCCACAGGTCGTGATGGACCGTCTGGAAAGACCAGCGCGGACGGCCGGTCTTTACATCCAGCGCGACGATGGAGGAACTGTATTTGTCGTCATTGGCGGTGCGCTCGCCGCCCCAGGCATCCGGGGTGGTGTTGCCGGTCGGCAGGTAGACCAGGCCGAGCTTGTCGTCATAGGTCATGCCGGCCCAGACATTGGGTGTGGCGCGGGTATAGGTCTGGCCCTTCGGCGGCAGTTTGGTGGTGGCCGGATTGCCAATATCCCACGCCCAGATCAGAGCGCCGCTATTGACATCGAAGGCGCGGACGACACCGCCCGGTTCGCCGACCTCGACATTGTCGGCCACGCGACCACCGACCACTATCAGGTTGCCGGCCACCAGCGGCGCTGAGGTCTGGGTATAGAAGCCGGGCTTGATGGGGCCGATATCGGCGGCCAGATTGACGGTTCCCTTGTCACCGAAGGTCGGGCAAGGCTTTCCGGTTTCGGCATCCAGCGCAATCAGACGATCGTCGACGGTCGTCATGATAATGCGGCGCTCACAGATGGCAGCCGGGCGGGGGATATTCGTCGGGGCCAATATGGCATCATGATAGGCCACGCCGCGGCAACGTTGCCATTGCGGTGCCTTTGCCTGGGAATCGTAGCGCCATTTTTCCTTGCCCGTGGTGGCATCAATCGAAATGACGATATTGTGGGCTGTACAGATGTAGAGGGTATTGCCCACCTGAAGCGGGGTATTCTGGTCCTCGGCGCCAAATCCGGTCGGGCTCAGCGGAATATCGCCGGTGCGGAAGGTCCAGGCCACCTTCAGCGATTTGACGTTTTCCGGCGTGATCTGACCGATCGCGGCAAAGCGCGTGGCTGCGCCATCCTTGCCATAGACGTTCCAGTCACCGCTGTCCGTCACCTCGGCACGCGCCGGGGCCACCCCGCTGGCTGGAATTATGGCGTGCGGCAGGAAGGCATAGATCAGGGTCAGAACCAGGGCGATGGCGATGCCCCCCGCCCCGAACAGGCTGTAACGCCTCTGCTCGCGGACCGTTTCACGCATCAGCGGAGTCGTCAGCAGGACGAGAATGAGCAGAACGGCTGGCGCCACCAGACGCGACACCAGTGGCCAGAAGTGAAATCCGGCGTCAAACAGAGCCCAGACCACCGTCAGGACAAAGGCAGCGCTATATAACCAGATCCCGGTCAGATGACGCAGGACAATCAGTACCCCGGAGACGATCAAGGCTAGCCCGATCAGGCCGAAATACCACGTCCCGCCCAGCCACATCAGGCGCACGCCGCCCCAGGCGAAGAACAGTCCCGCCAGTACCATGACCGCACCCAGTACGATCGCCAATCCGTTCAGTAGGAGGGATTTTTTCGTGTCCATTGTTTGTCATCCTGATGGGGCCAGAGGCCTCTTGACCCTTTCGCGCGGGAAAATGGCGACAGGTTGCAATAAATTCCAACACCAGTTTGTGAGTCATCCATAACAACAGGTTATGGCGATCCAATCTGAAACGCGGTAATGAAAGTCAAACGCTCCCGCTTGCGGGACTTACTCAGGTGCCCGCCAGTATATGCTCAATTTTCGCCAGATCGAGATTTTTCGCGCCATCATGATCGCCAAGACGGTCTCTGGGGCCGCCAAGCTGCTCAATGTCTCGCAGCCCGGCCTGAGCCGGATGTTGCGCTATATGGAGGATCGGCTGGGTTACAGCCTGTTTGATCGTTCCAGCGGTCGGCTGGTGGCTACCCAGGAAGCCCTGGTGCTTTTCGAGGAAATCCAGCACATCTATCGCGGGATTGAGGATCTCGACCAGATCGCCCGACGGCTGGCCAAAGGCGAGGACCAGGTCTTGCGCATCGGTGCGTCGCCTTCCCTGGGTCACCTGATCGTACCTGGCATCCTCAAGCAACTGATCCACGATCATCCCGGCCTGAACGTGCATTTCGAGATTCTGTCACGACCGCAGATTCCCCATTACCTGCTGTCCGAACGCGGCGACTATGCCCTGACGGTGTTCGACATAGATCATCCTGGCATCACCTCGGTTCGGATCGGGTCCGGCCGGATGGTCTGCGCCGTGCCAGTGGGTCATGAGCTGGCCGATCGCGAACACATTTCGATCCGTGACCTGGCTGAAGAACGGCTGATCGCCTTTCGCAATGAATCGCCACACGGTCAGATCATCCAGCGGATTTACCATGAGGCCGGCATCGTGCCGGAATTCGCCACCTATGTCCGCTACGCTGCCACCGCGCTCGCTTTCGCCGAAAATGATATCGGTATTGCCCTGATCGATGACTTCACCGCCGCGCGTGCCCACGCCGGCAAGGTACGCATCCTGGATCTGGAAGAGCAGGCCAGTGTGCCGGTCTATCTGAGCCGGGCCACCGAAGGTCCGCGTTCGGTCATCAGCGAAGCCTTCAACACGCTGACCCTGGCGACCTTTGCGCAGATGAACAGGCACTGAGCCCCTGGCCATAAGGCGGAGCTATGACCACCTATAACCTCGGGTTATGGGTGGTAACCGATTTGGGATTTCCCTCCGAAAAGCGAAAAGCGCATAGCTGAGTTCGTTAAAAAGACCGCGGACAAGCGGCGATACGGAGGATGCCGTCGGATGGCCCGTGCAGGCGCCGACTCAGGTTGGATATGGTTTAATGGCTGATTTTTCCACGCGCGGTTCGGTTTCGGTCGCGCCCTATGTCACGGTCGGCAAGGACGCCGCCGCCATCGAGTCCGGTCTTGGCTGGTTGCCACAGCAGGCGCTGGTGGTCGCTATCTGCTTCCTGCTCAACATGCTCGATGGCATGGATGTGCTGATCCTGTCCTATATTGCCCCCACACTTTCGAAAGACTGGGGCGTGACGCCCGATCGTCTCGGCGTCCTTTTCAGCGCCGGCCTGGCCGGGATGGCGGTGGGCGGCCTGTTTATTGCCCCCCTTGCCGATCGCTGGGGCCGCCGCTACCTGATCCTGTTCTCCATTGCCCTGATGAGCGTGGCCACCCTGGCCTCCAGCTTCGCGGGCGACATCACGCATCTGATTGGTTTGCGCTTCCTGGTCGGCATCGGTATTGGCACGGTGCTGGCCTCGATGGCGGCCCTGACCGCCGAATATGCCCCGCCGCGTCATCGCGTCTTTGCCGTAAGTTTCCTGCAGGCCGGCTATCCCGTCGGTGCGGTTCTGACCGGGTTCCTGGTCGCGCATCATATCGAGGCCCTGGGCTGGCGCGGTATGCTTTTCTGGGCCGGGATCGCCTCGGCTGTCACCGTGCCACTGATCTTCTTTTGCCTGCCCGAGTCGCTTGAGTTCCTCATCAAGCGGCAACCAAAGGGGGCGCTGACCAAAATCAATGCCTTGCGCAGGCGCTTTGGCGAGCTCCCTCTGGAAATCCTGCCGGAAACGGTGGTCGCAACGAAAAATGAGGTCGGGGTGCGCGGCCTGTTTGCCGACGGGCGCGGCCTGCCGACCGTATTGATCTGGCTGGCCATCTCCCTGTGCTTCATGACGCTCTACTTCGTCATCAGCTGGATTCCCAAGTTGTCGATCCAGGCGGGTCTGGCCACGTCAGACGCCATCTATGCCGGGGCCGCCTATAATGTCGGGGCTTTTGTCGGCATGACCTCGATCGGCATGTTCCCGGCAAAGGTGGACCTGCGCAAGCTGATCCTCGCCTATCTGCTGGCCGGGGCCGCCGCCCTGATCGTCTTTGGTTCCGTCCATATGCCGGTCAGCGGCACCCTGTTCGTCGCCTTCCTGATCGGCGTGACGGTACAGGGCGGTTTCAACGGCTTCTATCCCTTTGCCGCTACGCTTTATCCCGCCGCCGTGCGCTCTACCGGCATCGGCTGGGCCATGGGTATCGGCCGCATCGGCGCCGTGCTGGGCCCCATGCTCGGCGGCTGGCTGCTGGCCGCCAAACTGCCCCTGCCGGTGATCTTCGCCGTCTTCGCGGTGCCCATGGTGCTGGCCGGCCTGTGCGCCGTACTCAATCCGGCCCGCCCGCAGGTCACGGAGATCGCTCCGGCAGTGATGGAGGCCAGCGAAGATCCAGCTGCCCTGCCCCACTCCGTTCTGGCCGGACTGATCGGTCGCGGCATCACTGGCTCGCGCAGCCCGCGCATGCAGGAGTATGAAGCCCGCGCGCAGGGCATCGGCATGGTCTACCGCACGATCGACCTCGGCCATCGTGGTGATTTTCGCCGTAATGGCGGTGACAAAGCCGATATCGGCGACGTGCTGACCGGACTGGAACGCGCCGGTTTCGATGGGGTCAATGTCGCGCGCCATTACCGTCAATCGGTTATTCCCCACCTGCAGGACCTCGATGCCTGCGCGCAGCGGCTGGGGGCGGTTAATACGATCCTGTTCCGCAATGGTCGCAGGATCGGCCGCAATACCGACGCCGATAGCTTTATCGCCAGCTTCAAGGCCGGCCTGCCGGGCGCCGATCTGTCGCATGTGGTCATCCTTGGCGCCGGCAGCGTCGGCACCGCGGTCGCCTCGGCCCTGCTCGACATGGGCGCCAGGCGCCTGACAATCGTCGATCCGGATGCGGCCTGCGTCGCGGCACTGGCCACACGGCTGGACACGCCAGCCATCGACACCCAGCCCCTCGCCGAGGCCCTTGTGACCGCCACAGGCCTGGTCCAGTGCTCGCCGGCGGGCATGGAGCACCAGCCCGCCCTGCCGATGGACCCGGCACTCCTGCGTCCTGAAATGTGGGTCAATGAGCTGGTCTATTTTCCGCTCGAAACGGCATTTCTCAAGGCGGCGCGCGCCAGGGGCTGCCGGACACTCGGCGGCGGCGGCATGGCCATCCAGCGGGCCGCAATCTCCTTTTCCCTGTTTACCGGCCACGAGGCCAACCTGTCGCGCCTGGCCTCGGGCTTTGCTCTGAAAGCCTGACAAAAGCATAATCCGGAGGACATAATGAAAACGACCATTTCCCTGTTGGCTCTGGCCTTGCTGGCTTCGGCCCCGATCATGGCCAGCCCGGCTATCGCCCAAACCGCTCCGTCCGCCGCTCCTGCGGTCAAAGCCTTCACCGTCAAGGGCCTGACTATCGGCGAAGGCCGCCCCAAGACCATCGTGCCCCTCACGGGCAAGACGGCTGCGGCCGATCTCGAACAGGTGGCGCGCATCGCCGCCAATCCAGCGGCCGATGTCATCGAATTCCGTATCGACTATCTCGATATCGCGACCAGCGCGCCAGACCTGATCACGCTCGGCCGGCAGGTTGCGGCGGCATCGGGCAACAAACCGATCATCCTGACCTTCCGCACCAAGGCCGAAGGCGGCGCCACGGCCATCAGCGATACCGATTACGGCGCTCTGATGGACAAGCTGATCGAGGCCCGTTTTGCCGACATGGTCGATGTCGAAATGTTCCGCGATGAGGCCGTTGTCAGGGCCATTGTGGCGAAAGCCCATGCCGCCGGCCAGAAGGTCGTCATGTCAAACCACGATTTCGGCGGCACACCTGATACTGCCGAACTGGTCAGCCGCCTGCGCCGGCAGGACGCGCTGGGCGCCGATGTGCTGAAGATCGCCGTCATGCCGCATGACGCCGGAGATGTGCTGAAACTGCTCGATGCCACCTGGCAGATGCGCAGCACCTATACCGACAAGCCACTGCTCACCATGTCGATGGGCGGCACCGGCGTCATCACGCGTCTGAGCGGCGAAACCTTCGGCTCGGCCATGACCTTCGGCATGATGGGCACTGCCTCGGCGCCTGGCCAGATCGATGTCGGCCAGTTACAGCAGACGCTCGATATTCTTCATTCCGCCACCGTCAAGAAGTAGGGCCCATGTCGCGTTCCATACTGACTATCGCCCTGGTGCTCAGTGCCACGGCTGGCCTGGCGCTTGCCGACAACGCCCATGCGGATAACACCTATGAGGGCAAGACCCTGTTCGGCGACATGGGTGGACTGCGTACCGACTGGGCCGCCAAGGGTATTACCCTGCGTGGCGATCTCGTGGTCGAGGGCCTGGGTGTCACTGAAGGTGGTTATGAGAACGGCTTCCGCACGGCCGAGCAGATCCGCATCGGCGTCGATTTCGATATGAAAAAGCTGGCCGGCTGGAGCGGTGGCGCCTTCCACTTCACACTCAATGACCGGCGCGGCGAAAGCACATCGGCCGATCTGGTCGGCAACCGCTTTCCCATACAGGAAGCCTATGGCGGACTTTATGCCCGCATTACCGAGATGAGCTACGATCAGAGCTTTTTCGATGGCAAAACCTATGTGAAGGCCGGTTTTTACGCCATGGGCAATGGTTATGCCGTCCAAACCCTGGGCACCAATTTCGTCAACGCCGCTTTCTGCGCCCATCCCCTGTCGCTTTCCGGCGATTCCGGCTGGTATAATTACCCCAATGCCCGTTGGGGCCTTGAAGTGATGCAGAAATTGACGCCGGAAGTGTCCGTCCGCACCGGCGTGTTTCAGGTCAATCCGGAACTGGGCCAGCAGGGCAATGCCTTCAAGCCCTGGGCGGGCGATACCACTGGCCAGCTCTATCCGGTCGAGATCAACTGGACCCCCGGCAGCCAGACCAGCCATCCCGGCAATTACAAATTCGGCGGCTATTACGACACCTCGACCGCCAGCCGCCTGGGCCTGAGCGGTACACAGGAAGGCCGCTATGGCTACTGGTTCATGGGCGAGCAGAAGATTTTCGCCGAAAAGGCCAACCCGAAGCGGGGTCTGAGTGTCTTCGCGCAATACCTGACCCACGATCGCGCCACCTCGCAGATCTGGAACTGGTATGGGCTGGGCGCCGTCTATCAGGGCACTTTCAAGGGCCGCGACCAGGACAAGATCGCCCTGGGCTGGATCAGCGGCACCATCAACCCGCGCCTGATCGACCAGCAACGCGCCAGCCTGATTTCTGCCGGCGTGACGCTGGACGACGCGCGCTACAATCTGACCAAGGCCGAGACCGTGTGGGAGCTGTCCTACAGCTATCAGGTCAATCCGTGGCTGATGGTGCGGCCCGATGTGCAATATGTCGTCAATCCCGGTACCTTCAACTTCAAGCAAACACCGGACGCCACCGTGATCGGCCTCCAGACCAAGGTCACATTCTGAAAAATTTCAGGCTGATAAAAGCGTTTTAGGGAGCAAACATGAAAACCCTGCTGATCACCACGGCTCTTGCCGTATTCGCCATGCCGGCTCTGGCGCAGTCACCGGCCTTCGCCCCGAAGACGACGCTGGCAGTGACCAGCGCCGCCGATGACGGCTCGGCCGGTACGCTGCGCTGGGCGATCGAACAGAACAACCTCAATCCCGGCCAGTATCGCATAGCCCTCTCTTCCGGGCTGGGCGTGATCAAACCGGGCCACGAACTGCCGCCGATCCTGGGCCCCGTGATCATCGAAGGCACGGATTATGCGAAGACCGGCGCCTATGCGGTCATCGACGGTTCGGCCTATGTCATCGGCGATGGCGCCAGGGCCTGTCCGGGGGCTGTGCCGGGACAGTACGGCACCAATGTCCGCACTACCACCAATCCCGGCCTCATCCTGCGCGATACCCATGGCGTGGAAATACACGGCATCGAGGTGCGCAACTTCTGTATCGGCATCCTGATCAACCGCGCCAGCGACAACGACATTTCCGATAACCGCATCGTCGGCAACAAGGGCGGTGCCGGCATCATGCTGACCGGTGACGACGGCAAGGGCAATTCAACCGCCACGACGACCAATCACAACAAGATCCTGCGCAACACCTTCCTCAACAACGGCGATGCCATGGAAGCGACGCGCGGCGCCGCCTTCAACCTGATCGCCGACAATATCGTCACTTCGGACGCATCCAATGCCGAGCCTTCGCAAGGGCTGGAAATCCTGTGGGGCAATGACAACATCGTGGTGCGCAACCACTTCGAAGGTTTGTCGGATGGCGTCCAGCTCAACTGGGGCAACCGCAACTATATCGGCGCCAATTACTTTACCAACCTGTCCTCAGCCGTGACGCTCAGCGGGACGGATAATATCGTCGACGGCAATATCATGACCGGCAATCGCGTCGCCGTTTCGGTACGCCCGCAGGTGCCGGCCAATGCGGACGGCACACCGGCGCGAAACCGGGTGAGCGGACCGGCGGTCAACCTGATCACAGCCAATTCCATGTATGCCAATGGCAAGGATATCAAACGCTGCTTTGCCGGCGGCGCCTGCCTGCCCGACCAGAAAGGCGCTATCGTGCTCGGTGTGCCGGGACTGGAACACGCGAGCTTTATCGGCAATCGCGGCGGCGGCGTCGAGAGTGATCCGTCCAAGCTTGAACAGATTTGCAGCGCCACGATCACTGAAAACTGCGAGGCTATGCCCAATCACAACCTGAAAGCACCGACCCTCACAGCCGTCAGTCGCATCAAGGGTGAAGTCGCTGTTTCAGGAACGGTTACGGGACCGGCAGACAGCCTCGCCCGCGTCGAATTGTTCGGGAACGCGACAAAAGGCGAGGACGAGGCTGAGACCTATCTGGGTTTCGTCATGGTTCCTCTGGATAGCCAAGGCCAGGGTACCTTTGTGTTCAGGAACGCATCACCATCGGCACGCAAGGCCCTGACCTTCACCGCGACCCTGACCTCATCGGATCGGGCCACGTCGCCCTTAAGCCGCCCCGCCACCTGATGCGGGCTCGTGGCAACAGCAGCTATCCTGTCAGACAAGCCGCGGCGGGGCGGTAGCCCCGCCGCGGATATGGCTTAGTTCAACTGCACGACGACAACGGACTTAGACGGGATGTCGAGGGTCAATTGATTGCCCTTGATCTTTCCGCCTTTGTAATCGACGGGGGCGACTGCGGCCTTTACGCCCGGCAGATTGGCGGCGTCCATCTTGTCGGCCGTTAGCACCTGACCGCCGACCTTGGTCACCTTCAGACCGCTGACATCGACCGACAGGACGATATTATCGGCCGGGTCCATATTGGCGATACCGATATAGACGTGACCATCCTTGCCGCGCGCCGCCGAGGCGTTGAACGCCGGAATGGTGTTGCCGCCGGCGCTGTATTGCGGCGCCGTGAAGGTCAAAGGCAGGGCCGTGGCGTCCTGGAAGGGCACGTACATCTTGAAGGCGTAATAGGTCGGCGTCAGTTCGATCTTGTCCTTGTCGGTCAGGATCATGGCCTGGAGGACGTTGATCGTCTGGGCGATGCTCGTCATCTTCACGCGGTCGACATGGTGATGGAAGATGTTGAAATTGGCCGCGGCCACTACGGCGTCACGCAGGGTGTTCTTCTGGTACAGGAAGCCGGGGTTAGTCCCCTTCTCCACATCGTACCAGGTGCCCCATTCATCGACGAACAGGCCGACGCGCTTTTGCGGGTCGTACTTGTCCATGATCGCTTCGTGCTTGCTGATGATCTCCTCCATCTTCAGCGTGCGCGAGAAGGTGCTGACCCACTGGTCGGTGCCGAAGCCGGTCGCCGCGCCCTTGGAGCTGTTCCAGTCACCGGTCGGCAGGGTGTAGTAGTGCAGGGAAATGCCATCCATATCCCCACCGGCGACCTTCATCAGGGTGTCGGTCCATTCATAGTGCTCGGCATTGGCGCCGGAGGCAATCTTCAGGCCCTGATTGGTGTCGCTCTTGTGGAAGAAGGCCTGGAAGCGGCGATACTCGTCGGCATAATATTCCGGACGCATCTTGCCGCCGCAGCCCCAGCTTTCATTGCCGATACCCCAGAAGGCGACCTTCCACGGCGCATCGCGGCCGTTCTTGCGGCGCTCATTGGCCAGGGTGTCGGTGCCGGGCGAGGTCATATATTCGACCCATTCGCGCATGTCTTTCGGCGAAGAGGAACCGACATTGACCGAGATATAGGCTTCCGAGCCGATCTGGTCGATGAAGTCCATGAACTCATGCGTGCCGAACTGGTTGGTTTCCGGCGCATCGCCCCACCAGTTGTTCTTGCGCACCGGACGCTGATCGCGGGGGCCGATGCCGTCGCGCCAGTCGTATTCATCGGCGAAGCAGCCGCCCGGCCAGCGCACAACCGGCACGTGGAGATCCTTCAGCGCCGCCACCACGTCGCTGCGGATCCCGCGGACATTGGGGATCTTCGAGTCCGGCCCGACCCAGATACCGTCATAGATGCCGCCGCCGAGATGTTCGGAAAACTGGCCATAGATATAGCGGCTGATCGTGCCGCCATTTTCGTCAGCTTTCAGCGCTGCATCGGCGCGCAGGGTATCGGCATTGGCGATCTGGAAGGCGCCGGATGTCAAGGCCATCGCCAGACAGGCCGTGGACACTAAGGATTTGATTTTCATATAACATTTCCTCTATTTATATTATAGTCTGACAATTTAGTTCAAACTCATAATATGTGCAATTGGTTATCCAGTTTGTTGGCGATTAATTGCAGAACGCCCATCCCCTTATCGAGGGGCGGCGCATTATTTTCATACAAATGATTTTATAATCAGTGCGTTATAAAACATTTGCAACAGATACAGCCTTAAATCTGGCTGACCTGACTTATTAAAAAGAAGCGTCCCTTGCCAGACAATGGCAAGGGACGCCAAGGGCCGATCATCCCAGAAACCCACCCGGCCGAAACCGGAGGGGTAAACGCTTCCGACAGGACAATCGGCGGCAGTCTCGTAAATATGTTCGGGCGCAGCGCATCACTGCTGGCTCAATTCCGCGACCACATCATAAGCATCGCCGCGATAATAGGAGTGGCTCAGTTCGCAGGTCCGGCCATCGGCCAGGAAACCGCGCCGTTCGATGAACAGCCCGGCCTCGCCCGGCGCCACGGCCAGCTTTTCCGCCTGCTCCACCGCCAGCGATACGGCGCGCAGGCGCTGCAAGGCGCGCACGGGGCGATGTCCGGTCAGGTCAAGGGCGGCATAGAGCGAGGTGGTGATCAATCCCAGCGGCGGCAGGCAGAAGGCGGGAATGGTGGTGTATTCCAACGCCATAAGCGTATTATCGGCATAACGCAGGCGCACGAACCGGCAGACTTCCGAACCGGGCGACAGGCCCAGAGACAGCGCTTCTTCCGGCGTGACGGTGCCACGGCTCTTGCTCAGCCATTCGGAACGCGGTGTGCTGCCACGCGTCAGCATATCCTCGGTGAAGGAGGACAGTTTGGCGAAATTCTTCTCAAGTCGGCGTATAACGAAGGTGCCCGCGCCGCGACGGCGAGCGATCAAGCCTTCGGCGGCCAATCCTTCGATCGCCTTGCGCACCGTGATCCGCGCGATGTCGAAGTCCTCGGCGATCTGCCGTTCAGCCGGCAAGGCGTCATTGACGGCCAGAGCGCCGGTTTGGATGGCACGGCGCAGGCTGTTCTGTAGCTGGACATACAGGGGCGCAGGATCGCTCTCTGCCAGTTCCCCCAACATGACCCGCAAGGACAGCCGGCCTTTCAACTCCGCAGGATCGACCGACCGGTTCATCTGTTAAGTCCGTTATCGGCGCCATGGGCCAGCAGTAACGCCCCTTCGACCGCGTCCTGCTCGGCCGGCGTCAGCAGGCTTCTGGCCTCTTCGCCCAGCCAGGGCAGGATCGGGTCGGCCAGACCGCCGACCAGGGCGATGCGCGACGCCCCGATATCGCGCAGGCGGGCAATATAGCGGCCGATATCATTGGCGACATCACGCACAAGCCCGGTGGCGATCGCATCTCCGCCTTCCGCGGCTTCCATGATCATGGGCGCGAGCGTGCCGAAATCGCTGGGCGTGGCCGTGGTGACGAAGGCGATCACGTCCGCCGGATTGCCGCCGAAGGAGGCAATGACATCGCGCGTAAAGGCGCTGGACGGCGCGATCTGGTCATGACCGCGCAGGGCCGCCCGCAGCGCCGCGCGCCCAAGCCCAGCGGCGGAACCGTCATCCCCCACCTCGAAACCCCAGCCGCCGACGGCATGGCCGACGCCGCCCACGAAAGCGTAGCCGGCGCTGCCCGTGCCGGCGATCAATATGGCGCCATCACGGCCGGAAAAGGCGCCGAGACAAGCGGCGTGCGCGTCGCTGGCCGCGTGGATACTGCCGAATTCCGGGCCGGAATCGATGGTGACCTGAGCGTTCATTTCGGTGGTAATGCCGGCCAGCCCCATGCCGATATGAATATCGGGCAGATCGGCGCGGGACAGCTGCGCCTGGCCCAGTGCCTCATCGACGGCAACCATGATGTTCTGCCAGACCGTGACGAGGCCCAGACGGATATTGGACGCGCCGCCCAGGCCTTCGCCGAGCACCTTCCCGGCACGGTTTTTCAGACGTGCGCGGCATTTGGTGCCGCCGCCATCGATGCCGACATAATAAAGAGGGGTATTGGCTTGTAGCATGGTCGGAAACTCAGATCTTGATAATGATATTCTTGCGGTCGAGACCGAAGCCCAGGCCCCAGCAGACCAGCATATAGACGATGGCGCAGATCAGCGAACCGAGCGCGCCTGGAATAACAGCCTGGAACAGGTGAATGCCGATCCAGTCATAGAGCCCCTCCCCGTTCACCTTGATCAGCTGCAGCACGGTGACGAACAGCTCGGAGAACAGGTAGATGGCCAGCGGATTGCGTCCGAAGATTTCAAAGAATTTCGTGCCCTCTGTTCGCCCGGCAATCTCGACATAGCTGATCAGGCCACCCAGGATCACCAGATCGATGCCGATGGTCAGCAGCACGAAGGAACTGGTCCAGATGCGTTTGGCCAGCGGGAAGCCCAGGCTCCACAGCAGACCGGCGATGACGAACACGGCGCCGCCGATCAGCAGATTGCGCACCAGAAGCGGCTTGTTCTCGCTGCGGCTGATATAGCGCCCCGCCAGGAAGCCTGCGATGACATTGACGATGGCCGGCAGGGTGCTGAGCAGGCCTTCCGGATCATAGCCATGCCCCTTTCGATACATGTGGTTGATACCGAGCACCGCCTGATCGAACAGCGCGCCGGCATTGCCGAGCGGCGTCAGCTGCTGGCCGGGGACGCCGAACATCATCAGGATCGACCAATAGCCGACCAGCAGGAGTACGCACAGCGCGATCAGATATTTGACCGACAGGTAGCGGCAAGCAATGGCGGCAATGCCGAAGCACAGGGCGATGCGTTGCAGCACCCCCATGATGCGGGTCTCGCCGATCGGATTGAACGCCCAGCTGCCATCGGCCTGCTGGTGGGCGAACGGGAACCAGTACATCAGGTAGCCGAGCAGGAAGATGATCGCCGTGCGCTTCAGCACCTTCAGCAGATAGTCCTGATGGCTGACGCCGGACTTCATGGCGAAGCTCATGGCATTGCCGACCGCGAACAGGAAGGACGGGAAGACGGCGTCGGCCAGGGTGAAGCCGAACCATTTGGCGTGTTGCAGGGTGGCAAAAGGCTCCGCCCCGGCACCGGCCGTATTGACGACGATCATGACGCAGATGGTCAGGCCGCGGAAGACATCAAGCGATTTGTAGCGCGCCGGTTTCATCAGCAGGCCTCCAGCAGGGATTTGATATCGGCCAGCACATCGGCCGGCACATGGCGGCTATAGGCGGTATCGGCCTTCACCCAGTCATGTTCCCATTCGGTGATGGCGGCCGTGAAAGCGGCTTGGTCGAAGGACTTTTGCGCGACCACCGACTGGCGCAGCGCGGTCAGGAACTGCGTCCAGCGCGGCAGGTAGAAGTCGGCATAAAGCCCCTGCCAGGCCTTGGAGGCGTAGTCGTTGAGATTGCCCTTGCCGCCCCACACCGTAACCTGCGCCTTGGCGTTCTCGACATAGTAGGCGCTTTCCGCCGGTGTATCGCCATAGGCGCGGGCATCATCGATCCAGCTCGACAGGGTTTCCTGCTGCGCGCCCAAAAGCGCATCGACGCGCCGGGCCAGATCGCTCACGCGCGCCACAGTCGCATCTCCCCCGGTCAGATCACCAGCCTTGTACGCAGTGATCGCCGCCTGGATCGCCGCGTCGATCTCGAAACCGGCCAGATGGCGCGCGGCGTCGATGATATCGTTGCGGAACAGCTTCGAGCCGGTCAGGTCCGGCGCCACGGCGAGGAACTGTTCCAGAGCCTGTTTCAGCAGCAGCGGATTGCCCGGCAGGGGCGGGAATTCCGTCGCGTCGAGCGTCGGGCGCTTGAAGAACAGATAGGCCCCTGCCCGGCTCTTCCACCAGCGCGGCGTCCAGTAGCGCGTCTGGTAGACGGCGGTTTGCAGGTTGCCCCAGGCGACAAGCAGGACCGGCGAGGTCTGGCCGTAACGGGCGCGGGTATAGGTCTTCAACCAGTCGGCAGGCGCCACGTCTTCCCAGGCCAGATCGTAGAGATATTCGTAGACCACGCTATTGCTGTGCAGCCCTTCGGGGAAGACGCCGAAGCCTGTGAGATTGCGCGTCTTCTCGCTGGCCTTAATAGCTGCCAGGTCAGTGCTATAAAAATCGAGATCGCCGTAAACCGGGTTCGAACCGCCGTAATTATGGACATAGCCATAGATCCATGACTTGCCCTTGAAGGCATCGGCGCGCGTCCAGACATCGGGATAGCGGTCATTGCCGATATCGAGCACCATCAGCTTGTCATCTGGCACCCGGCTCAGGAAGGCGCCGATGGCGTCGCTCGACCAGAAATCACGGTCGGCGCCGAACAGCCACCCCTGCATCACCCACACGGCATCGGGCCGCGCCTGACGGATCGACTGGTAGATGGCCGCGCCGTAATCGGCCAGGCGTGCCGCCTTCACCGTCGGATCGACTGCCTCCGCCGCCTTGGCATTGGCCGTGGCATCGCCATAGGTAGCCTTGGCCGCATCGGAGCCATCGGCGGCAATCGGCGGCAGCATCTCGTTGAACGAGTCGGCCAGATAGTACTGACCTTCGCCATAGGTCTCGGTATAGAGCGCGATAAAGCGGCCCGCCAGCCTGGCAAACAGCGGATCGGCCGGATCGAGCCAGTAGGTTTCGTGGAAGCCTTCCCAGGCACGCATTTTGTAGATGCGGGCGTCGGGATGTTTTTCGGCGAAGGCCTTGGGCACATAGCCGCCGAACGCCGGCAGGATCGGCGTCATGCCCAGTTCGCGCATCCGGCCAAGGATAAGCCGTTGCAGATCGCGCTTCTTGACGATCCACGCCTGCGGCACCGGTGCGTCATAGCCCTCGATATTGCCCATACGTTGCCAGGGCGTGAAGGCGGGGCCGGAGAAATAGGCGGCCAGTTCGGCGTCGCTCAGGCCGTTTTCGCGCCACAGCGCCTGCCAGACGAATTCCTGGCCTTCCATGGCCAGCGGCATATCGATGCCGTGCAGGGCCATCCAGTCGATCTCGCGCTCCCAGCGCGGCCAGCCCCACCACGGCGTGGTGTAACCGAAGGTGCAGGTATTCATATAGACGCGGTGGCGGAACGGCGTTTCGACCCTTTGCCCGGCAGCGGCCGGCCACTGATCCGGCAACGCAATGCGGTCGCCTTCCCAGCTGATATCGGCCAGGCCGTTCTGTTTCAGATAGCTGTAGACCCCGCGCGTTACCGCCACGGAATCGGACCCGCTTACGCTCAGTTTTCCGCCGCGCGCCGCCACGCTGTACCAGGGCGCTTCGCCGGAAGCCTTGGAGAGTTTAATCGTTATCGATTTCGCCGTCTTGCCGAGCAGCCGCGTCAGCACGCCCGTGGCGGGGGTCGCCTCACCGGCCTGCGCAATCCTTCCCGGGAGCATCGCCACACCGGCGAGTCCCAGAGACTGCAGAAGCGCCTGACGGCGCGAGAGCGGGTAAGACATAGGCGAAATCCCAAATTCGGAACTATAGAGAGAAAGTCCGGACAGTGTAATGGCACACATTACACTGTCCGGATATGACCCGCTGAGGGAAGCAGGGGGAGGAGAACTGGAGACCTCCCCCGCGGGTCATGCAGGCTCAGAAGACGGGGTTTAGATGGCGACCTGGCCCCGTCCCTCACCCTACATCTTATAAGTCAGGCCAATCTGATAGCTGGGCCCGAAGACGCCCGTTTCCTGCCAGATCGACTCGGAGTTCTTGTAGGCTTCTTCTTTCTTATTGAAGATGTTCTGGCCGGTGACGGTCAGGCTGACATGCGGATTGAAGGTGTAACCGAACGAGAAATCGACCTGGGTGCCGCCCTTAATGGTATGGCCTTCACGGGCGAAGAAACTGTCGACGCTCGTCTGCTCGTAGGAGCTGCGATAGTTGGCCGATATACGGGCACTGATCTTCTCGTTTTCCCAGTAACCCGTGAGGTTACCGGAATTCTTGGAGAGGTTGCGCAGCGAGAACCCGTCGTCTGTATATTGCGGATCGACGTAGGTATAGTTAGCCTGGACACCAAAGCCCTTGATCGGCAGCACGAAGTCGAGGGAGGACTGCCAGTTGATTTCGGCACCGCGCAGCTTGACGACGGAGGCGTCGTTCTTGGTGACATTGATCTGGTAGATCTTGTCGTTGGTGCCTATACAGTCGTTGGTCGTGGCATCGAGCGACAGGCTTACGCCATCCCAGGTCGCCGGGCAGACCAGCTGCGTATAGGTGCCGTTCTTCACGTCCTTGGCGAAGGCGCCGAAGCTGAAGCCGGCATTGCGGCTGTAGTACCATTCGAGACCGATATCGAGGTTCATGGCGGTCATCGGCTTCAGGGTCGGGCTGCCCTGATCGACATAGACCGTCGTGATGCCGCTGGTGTCGGTCGCAGAATATTGCGAGGTGTTGAGGCGCGAGCTGGAGTCGAGGATCGGGCGCACCAGAGTCTTGGCGGCCGCCAGACGCAGGACCAGGGTATCGGTCAGATCGAAGGCGATGTTGGCGCTGGGCAGCGCGTTGTTGTATTTCATCGTGGTGGTTTCAGTACCCAGAAGCCCCTGGATATCGCAATCGCAGCCATCCGTGATGTTGGCCGTCACGCTCTGCGACGTAGCCTCGTAACGGACACCCGCATTGGCGCGATAAGGAATGGTGCCGAGATTGCCGGCAAAATCCGCCATGACGTAGGCCGAACTGATATTGCGCGCCATCGAATAGGAATCCTGCGGGTTATACAGGGTCTCCACCGTGACACCGGCCGCTGCCAGGGCCGCCTTATAGGCCGCGATATCCGGCGTGTACCAGCTGGTCACGCCCGAAACGCCGCCATTCAGGAAGTCGGTGACAATGGGCGAACTCGATGTGACCGTCGGCACATATTGCAGATTGTCATCGAAATAGTCGCGACGCGTCACATAGCGCATGAAGGTTTCACGCTTGGCCTTGATGCCGAATTTCAGGTCTTTCCAGACACCGATATTGGCATCCCACTTCAGGTCAACCTGGGCGGAGGTCGAGTCCGTAACCTGGTGGTTCTGCGCGCCGTTCGGATAGCTCGACCAGGTGATATTCGAGCTCTCGTACTGGTCCGTGCTGGCCGGATCGCCCGAGACAGTGAACTTGATATTGTCCGGATCGCTGATGTCGAGCGTGCCGGAGGCTTCACCATAGCCGGTGATCGCTGCTTCTTCGGTCAGGTAACCATCACCCTTGGTGTAGTGCGCGGTGGCGTTCAGGGTCCAGTCCGGTGCGATATTCCACTTGGCATAGGCAGTATAGGCCTGGGTGGAGAGGTCGCGCGTTTCCAGCTGGCGGTTGTTGTCGTAGCCGAAATTGGTCAGGTTCACGACCGTGGCGACGCCGTTCTCAACCGTCACCGGCGTGATCGAGCTTTGCGAGAAATTGCCGAAGACAAGCTGGGTCACGTCATACTTGGTGGCGTCCTTGGAATAGACACCGGCCAGGCCGAGCTTCAGATTATCGGAGGCCTTGTATTCGACGCCGAGGTTGAACTGCGTGCGATCGGAAGTCCGGTCGATGCGGCGGTAACGAAAGCGGCGCGGCACCAGAGTGCCGGCCGGCGTGGCGGTGCCGCCATTATATTCACCGTCAGTACCGGCCGAGGTGTACCAGCGATCCATGAAGAGGTAATCGGCGCGGTCGTCCAGTTCCTGATAGTTGGCGCCGGCATAGATGCCCAGCTTCCCACCAAAATACTGGTTGGCGTAGGTGATGCCGACGGCGGGATTGACGCCGGCATCGGCCAGTGTGGATTCCTGTGCCTTGGCGGTGACGATCAGCTTTTCGCCCTTGATATCGAGCGGTTTGGCCGTGCTGATATCGATGGTGCCGGCCAGACCGCCCATGTCCATGTCGGCGGTCGGCGACTTGTAGACGTTCACGGCGCTGGCCAGTTCCGTCTGGATGATGTCGAAGCGGAAGCCATCGATAAAGTTCGGATTAGCGAAGTCCTGACCGTTGATGGTCACCTTGGCGTATTGCGGACCGAGGCCACGAACGCTGATCGTGGCGCCGCGACCGTTGACGTTCTGGATTTGCACACCCGGAATACGCTGGATGGCTTCGGCGATGTTATCGCTGGGAAACTTGCCCAGGTCTTCGGCGGAAATGCCGTCCGATACACGGATATCCCGGCGCTTGGTCTGAAGCGCGGTCGCCAGCGACTTGCGGAAACCGGTTACCACCACTTCCGTGGCGGCGTCGCTGGAGGCGGCGGGGGCGGCAACTTCCTGCGCCATCACCGAAGAAGCGGTAAGCAGGCCGGCCAGTGCGGTGCTTAGCAGTGCGTAGTCCTTGAACGTCATAGTCTATCCCCTTTTAGATTGAGCCTCGAACGGCGCCCCTTTCAGGTACGCAGGTGCTGATCCGTTCCAGACGTGACAAGTGTCGTGTTTCAGCCTTCAAACCAATTTGGCGGGAGACGATACCACTGGGATCGTATTGGAGCGCCAATTGTGAGTTTGAGACTATGGTCGACAAATTGGCCTGTCAATTTCAATATTGGCGTTATGACAATTTTTTATCAGCGATAAATAGTTTTTGACGCAATTATTTCGCGCTTCCGTGACATGAAAACATATTTTATCGTTACAAAACGGCATCTTATGATATTTTTTTCAAAAATATCGTACAATTTCCCACTGGAATATTGGTCGACCTCTGTGACAAATATGCTATATTTGTCGACCAGATGCGAGTTTTAGCTTCCTTAAATTGGCCCGCCAAATATATTGGCCAACCAATATAGCGTCAAAAAACCGAATGTGGACATAGGACCACAATTTCTATTTCAGAAGCGGACGCGCGCGTTCATGGCGAGAGCTTCCCCCCTCGCCTGACATCTTGCCGTTTTTTTCGGTATTTAGGCTTCAGTCCTGAGCTTGCGGCGAGATACGCCACGTCCCGATGCCTTTTCCGCAGGCTTTTCCATAGCTGCAAACCCTTCGGAGAGAGACTGCTTTACATTTTCAAGGTGCTGCCACATGGCCACATAGGCGGCATCACCATCGCGATTGCGGATTGCAGCGATAACCTGCGCATAATCGCGTACCCAACGGTCCCTGTTCTGAGTTTCATGCAATCTCACATTCGCCACTTTCCAGAACGGATCGCTGTCACGTCGCATCCAAAGCTGCCCCACGATTACGGTCAATTCCGTATTCTGAGTGGCCTTGGCGATGGCCAGGTGCAGATGCAGGATCAAACTCTCACGGGCATCAACAAAGCCCGCTCGACAATAGTCATCGTAAGCCTGCTGGATCAGGGCCAGGTCATCATCGGAAATCTGAGTGGCCGCAAGTCTCGCAATATGACTTTCAAGCCACTGCTGCGCCAGGATCAATTCAAACGGGCCACCGGATGGCAGGGCTTCCCAGGCAGGCTTCGCCCTGACCTCAGCCTTTTCTGCCGGATCTATTTCATAAGCCTTGCGCGTGATGTATATGCCGGAACCCTGGCGCGACTGGACCAGTCCCTTGACTTCCAACATGACCAGCGCGTCGCGAATCACGGCCCGGCCTACGCCGTAGACTTCTGCCAATTCCCGTTCGGTCGGCAACTTCCCGGAAACCCGAAACTCGCCGGTGCGAATGCGATCGAGCAGAGAATTACCAACGCTTTGATACGCCCGGACTTCCTTATCCGCTTCAGGTCTCAAGCCAAAATTGTCGTCTGAACCCGCCATTACTCTCGCCCCGTAAAAACGCCGCCGACTGCATTCTGAAGTTCTCCCGCCCCCATTTTAGCCCCCCCCGGAGCGGCAGTTGTATTTCAATTTAGCATTATAATGAAATTGGTTAAACAATTTTAAGCGCCGTAACATCGCATGAAAGGCACAAACAGCGGGGATTAATCATTAAACCCGCGCAAACCCTTATCACATAAGGGCTATCGAACAATTATGAAAGCTATGGGAAGGAAATGGCGGAGACGCAGGGATTCGAACCCTGGGTACCCTTTTGGGGGTACGCTCATTTAGCAAACGAGTGCCTTCAGCCTCTCGGCCACGTCTCCGTTACGGGTGAGTTAGCGTATTCGTTTTTAAAAGGCAACGCTGTTTCGGAAAATGTTGCACAGCTTTGCCATGACGCGTGCCCGCGGCGTGGTTTTTGCAGCCGTTTACCCGACTGTCCCGCACCGCCACACACGCCACACGAGAAAATCATAAAAAATACGCACTGTTAACCGCCCCCTAAGTCTAATCGCTTAGGGTCATTTCAAGCCTAGAATAAGCCCAGCAGGTCATGAACGCCGTCCTCCCCCGCCACACGCTCGAAGACGCCACGCGCGTCGACAGTCCCGTCATCGATCCCAGGGATCGCCGGGGCCCCTTCCGGCCGGAGAAGCTGGTGTCGGCCCGTGAGCGCCGCAGCGGCGACATGTTCGTCAGCCTGTTCCGCTCCATTGATTTCCTCGCCCTGGTCGCCTTTGCTGTTGTCTGCGCCCGTTCGGTAGCGCCCCACGGATTTTTCACCGCGCCCTTCGGCAATATCCTGCCCTTCATGGCTACCACCCTGGTGCTTTACTGGGCCTTTTATGCCGCCGGGCTCTATCGTTTTGGACGCAATGGCCGCGTCTGGAAACACCTGGTCAAGCTGGCCTGCGTCTTCGCCGGCGGCTATGTCATGGCCGATTTCATCGCCGATTTCTCGATCAACGACTATGCCGTTACCGCTGCCGTCCGTTTCTGGATCGGCGCCACGGTCGTCTATTTCATGCTCCAGCACCTTCTCTGGTGGAGCCTGGTCGATCGCTGGCGCCGCCAGGGTAAGCTGATCCCCAGCATTGTCATCGTTGGGGCCACGAAATATGCCGAAAAGCTGATCGAGGCGGCCATAGCCGAACGCCATGTCAATATCCTCGGCATCTTCGATGACCGCCTCTCGCGCAACCCGGAAGCGGTCGCCGGCGTGCCGGTGCTGGGTGACGTGCAATCCCTGCTTGGCCACAAGATCACCCCCTATGTCGACCAGATCGTCGTGGCGCTCGACACCTCCGCCAAGGCGCGCGTCAAGACCATTATCGAGAAACTGCGCAGTCTGCCCAATGAGGTGTCTCTGTTCGTCGATATGGAAAACAGCCAGTCTGCCAAGGCCGCTTGGTCGCGCGTGGCCGACATGCCGCTGGCGCGCGTCTCCGGTATTTCGGAGGACGACCGCAAAGCCATGCTGAAGCGCGCCGAAGACCTGATCATCGGCACCCTGGCCCTGATCATCTTCTCGCCGCTGATGCTGGTCACGGCCCTGCTGATCAAGCTCGACAGCCCCGGCCCGATCTTCTTCCGCCAGTGCCGCCACGGGTTCAATAACGAAACGATCCGGGTGTGGAAGTTCCGTTCGATGTACACTCACATGAGCGACGCCACCGCCGCTCAGCAGGTGACGAAAGGCGATCCGCGCGTCACCCGCATCGGCCGCTTCATCCGCAAGACCAGCCTCGACGAGCTGCCGCAGTTGTTCAATGTCATCAAGGGCGAGATGTCGCTCGTCGGTCCGCGTCCGCATGCCATCGGCATGAAGACCGGCCCATCGGAAAGCGCGCGTCTGGTCGCCGAATATGCCTGGCGTCACCGCATGAAGCCGGGCGTTACCGGCTGGGCGGCAATCAAGGGCTCACGCGGCCCGCTGGATAGCGCCGAGGATGTCCGCCGCCGTATTGCTCTGGATGTCGAATATATCGAGCGCCACGACATCTGGTTCGATCTCTACATCATGGCTATGACCGTCCCCTGCCTGCTGGGCGATGCGAAAGCGGTTCGCTGATGTTTTCCAAAGGTCTATGGGGCTATCTGCCCGCCAATATCCTGCAAGGCCTGATCGGGTTCGCCACCCTGATGGTGTTCACCCGCATCCTGACGCCCGAGGATTACGGCCGCTACGCCCTGACCTTCGGCATGTCCAGCCTGGCGCAGACCCTGTTCTTCACCTGGATCGAGGCCGCCATGGCACGCTTCTATCCGGCCGAATCCCGCACCGATCGCGAAGCCCCGGAACTTTACGGCACGGTGTACCGCCTTTTCGCCCTGGTCGCGGTCGGCTTCACCGTGCTGTGCGCGCTTGGCCTGTGGCTATGGCCCACTTCCGGCGATGCCGATCAATCATTGAAAATGGCCATGGGTCTCGGGCTGGGCTGTGTCATCTTCCGGTCTCTGGTCAAGCTGGTGCAGGAACAGCGCCGCTCAGAAGGCCGCGTCGGTGCCGCGTCAATGCTTGACATGATCCAGACGGCCGGCGGCTTCGGCCTCGGTATCCTGTGCGCTACGGCCGGTCTCGGTGGCGCGTCGCCTGTGGTCGGCGCCGGGCTGATCGCGCTTCTGTGCCTGCCCTTCGTGGTGCGCGAAGACTGGGGCCGTGCGCTGAAAGGCCGCTTCAGTGCCGAAAAGGCCCGTGCCTACGCCCATTACGGCTTCCCCGTTTCGGCCAGTCTGATCCTGACCCTGGCGCTCTATACGGTCGATCGCTTCCTCATCGCCCACTTCCTCAACGAGGCCGAGGCCGGCGCCTATCATGCCGGCTTCTCCCTGGCCTCGCGCATTCTCGACGTGCTGTTCATATGGTTCGGCGCCGCCGGCGGTCCGGCCATGGTCCATGCGCTGGAACATGGCGGCGAGGCAGAGCTGAAGCAGAATGCCCGCCACCAGATCCGCACCATGGCCTTTGTTCTTTTCCCCGCAGTCGGCGGCCTGATCATGGTCGCACCGGATTTGGGCGCGCTGCTGATCGGCGAAGGCCTGCGCGCCGATGCCCTGAGCGTGACCCCGCTGATCAGCCTGGGCGCGCTGTTTTCCGGTCTCGGCACCTATTATTTCCTGCAGGCCTTCACCCTGGCCCGCAAGACCCGCCTGCTGGTCGTCGCCATGGCCGTGCCCGCCGTCAGCAATATCGCGCTCAATTTGATGCTCATTCCGCTGATGGGCCTGATGGGCGCGGCGCTCGCTTCCGCCCTGAGCTTTGCCTTCGGCCTGATCGCCGCCTGGGCACTGGGCCTGAAGACCCTGGCCCTGCCGGTACCCGTGCTCGATCTCGGCAAGACCGTCGCCAGTGTCGCCGTCATGATGGGGGCCGTGGCCCTGGTGCCCGATACCGGCCTGGCCATTATCGACCTGATCCTGAAAGGCCTCGCCGGCGTCATCGTCTATGCCGCCCTGGCTTGGTGGCTCGATCTCAACGATATCCGCGAACCGGCCCTCAAGGTGTTCGGCCGCCTGCGCGCCAAGGTGTTCGCATGAGCCAGCCCGTCCTGCACAACACCGCCTTCGCCACGGTGACGCCGCGCCTGTCGGTGCTGATTCCCTTCTACAAGGAGTCGCCACTGGCCCTGCTGCGGGCTCTGAAAAGCCGCACGCCCGAAGCGCTGGAAATCATCCTGGTCGATGACGGCTCCGCCATGCCGGAGATCACCGCCGAGGTCAGCGCCTTTATCGACCAGTCCCCCCTCGCCTGCGAACTGATCACCTGCGCGCAAAACGAGGGCCGTGCGCGCGGCCGCAACCGCCTGACAACGGCGGCGCGTGGCGATTACTTCCTGTTCCTCGATTCCGATATGCTACCCGATGACGCCAGCTTCCTCGACCGCTGGCTGGCCGAGGCCGATGGCCGCTCGACCGTCGTTTTCGGCGGCTTTTCGCTGATTCAGGCGCCCGAAACAAAAGCCTTCGCCATCCACAAGGCCATGGCCGGGCAAAGCGATTGCCTGAGTGCCGCCGAACGCAGCCAATTCCCGGAAAAATACGTCTTTACCTCCAACCTGCTCGTGCGTCGCGATGTCTTCACGGCCGAAGGCTTCGATCCCGCCTTCACCGGCTGGGGCTGGGAAGACACCGAATGGGGCATGCGCGTCGCGGCGAGATACGGCGTCGGTCATATCGATAACACCGCCACCCATATGGGCCTCGATACCCCGCAGACCCTGGCGCGGAAATATGAACAATCGGTCGGCAATTTCGCACGCGTGATCGCAAAACATCCTCACGTGGTATCTCAATATCCGAGCTACAAGGTGGCGAAACTGCTCAAGAAACTGCCTTTCACCGGCGCCCTGAGGCCCGTCATCAAGATGGCCGGCCTGACGCCCCTCCTGCCCGTCCAGCTGCGCGCTTTCGCCCTGCGTCTCTATCGCGCCGCCCTTTACGCACAGGTCGTCTGATGACAGACATTTACAGCGCCGATCGTTCCTTTTACGGCAAGTTGCGCCGTCGCCTGGCCCGCCTGATCTATACCTGCCCGGCGCGCTTCGAGGCGCTCCCTCGTCCCCTGCTGACCGTCAGTTTCGATGATGCCCCGACCTCGGCCGCCCAAGCCGGCGCGGCTATTCTCGAAAAATACGGCGCACGCGGCACCTTCTTTATCTCCGCCGGCCTGTGCGGCAGCGACAGTCACCTCGGCGCCTACACCACTGAGGCTGAAATCCGCGCGCTTCACGCCGCCGGCCACGAGATCGCCTGCCATACCTTCAGCCATCTCGATTGCGGCCGCGCCACGGCGGCGGAGATTACGCAAAATCTCGACCTGAACGCCGAAGCCTTCCGCCGGATGGGCCTGCCCCAGGCCAGAACCTTCGCCTATCCGTATGGTGACGTCTCTCCGCAGGCCAAGTCGGTGCTAGGGCCGCGCTTTGCGGCGTCGCGCGCCCTGCACCACGGCCTGATCACGCCGGGCAGCGACCTGAACCAGACCCCCGCGGTCGGTATCGAGGGCGCCGATGGCGAGCAGACCGCGACAGACTGGCTGATCCGCGCCGAAGATGAAACCGCCTGGCTGGTGCTCTATACCCACGATGTGCGTGACGCACCGTCCGCATGGGGCTGCACGCCCGAGGCCCTGGAACGCCTGATCGTCCGCGCGCTCGACATGGGTTTTGAGATCGTCACCTTCGCCGAAGGCAGCCGCCTGGCCAGCGGGCAGGCGCTGCAGAAGACAAAAGCCGCTTAAATGGTGCGATAACCGGTCGTCCAGCCCATGCGGTCGATCAGATATTTGTCGATACTGAAGCCATCGGGCGTATCCTTGAAGCCCGGCAGGTTCACCGCCCGCTGCCGGGCGCGCTCAGCCTGTTCCGGTGACGAGAAGACGCCCAGAAGCTTTATATCCTCGTGGTCTTCATTGACCCTGTGCGTGTGGTGCAGCAGCCAGACCTGATCCATGACCTTTTCCCTGTGATTTCCGTCCAGGCTACATGCCAGCCGGTAAAGGAAACGTCACCCTCTCGTGCGCGGCGTCATCCATCTCCAGCCTAGATTCTCAACGCCTAAAACTGAAATCCTTCGCGTCTTCGTCGCGCGGCAGGGACATCTTGACCAACACCATGACGAACAGGCTCCAGCGCAGGTCGTTCCAGCTCAGGGTAATGCTCTCCGTCAGGGAAGACAGGCTGTAGATGCCGAGCAGCGGCAGGGCGAAATAACCGCCATCGCCACGCAGCATGCGAAACAGCGATTTCAACCAGGTTTCGATGAAGACCATCGCCCAGATACCGAGCCCCACAAACCCCAGGCCCAGCCAGGTCTCGAACCAGCATGAATGGGCATGAAACGCCCGGAAACCGGCCACAGCGGTGATCTTGGCCAGCGGCGCATAATCCCCCTCGTCGGTCCATACCACACCATAGCCGTAACCCAGCTTCGGCCGGTCTTCCATCACACGCGAGATTCCGTCCCAGATAAAGGTTCGGCCGGTCAGGGTGGCGTCTTTGCCGAGCAACAGGTAGAGTTTATCCGGCGCGAACAGGATCAGCCCGGACAAGGCCAGCAGCACGGTCACCGCCAGCCAGGTCAGCAGGATGCCCAATACCGGCCCGCGCCGCGCCAGCCAGATGAAGGCGATACCGCCCATGCCGAGCACCAGGCAGACCAACGATGTCTTGGAGGTCGACAACAGGGTCAGGGCTACCATGCCCGCCGCCATGATCCCCCAGAACATCTGTCGGCGCGGATTATGCAGCGCCGCCGCCGCCGCGCCTACGAAGCCGATCGCCATGCACGAACCGAGATTGTTCTTTTCCAGCCACATGCCCCGCCACGCGCCGGGAAACAGTTCCTGCATCACCCCCATCTTCGGGATACAGAGAGCCAGTAAGGCCGAGCCCAGCATCATGACGGCGAAGGCCAGCGCCACCACCTCGGTCAGCCGCGCCCAGGAAAAGCGCGCCGCCAGCGCGTAGCCGCCCAGAACGGTGAACGCCAGAGCCACGAACCGGCGCAAGGTGCCGGAGGGATCGATCGACCAGATAAAAGACAGTCCGCACAGGGCGCACAGGCTAAGCAGCAGTGGCGTCCGCCACAGAGCGCTGAACATCTGCCGCCAGCAGATCGCCGCCAGCCCGAGGCTCATCAGGTAGAAGGGATAATAGAAGTTGCGGACAATCAGCCCCGCCGCCGGCGACTGTTCGCCATAGCCAAACAGCGGGCATAGCCAGGCCTGCGAAAACACGAACAGGATCGAGGCCCCCAGAACCAGCGACAGCCAGTCGTCTCCCCAGTCCTCTCTTATGCCGGCCTCAAAGTCCGCAAGCGTGTCCGTCAGGCGGCTCAAAGCCCCGCCAGCCGTCCCAGCGGCCGCCGCGTGGCGTTCCCCACGATCCGGCTGGCATTGTTATAGACCATGCCCACGAAACGCCCGCCGACCTGCTCGATATCGTTCTTCAGGTCGACGCGCGCCTGGATATCGCCCTCGCCCTCGCTGACCACCAGGATCACGCCGTCCATCAGCGGCGCCAGTTGCAGCGCCGCCCCCGAACGATCCGCCGCCGGTACATCGACAATGATGGTCTGGGCGTGCTGGCGCAGGGCCTGCCAATAGGTTGTCTGCGGCGCGATGCGCGCCCGCTGGCCGCGCGCCAGGTTCTTGTGGCGAAAGCGCGTCACCCACAGGTGCCGGCCAAGAAAGGGCCGCGACACGACATAATCGGCATCGCGCACCGCCTCGCCCTGGGCATTAGTCTCCGGCGTGATGGTGAAGAAGGCCGAACCGTCCGGCGTCGCCAGGCTGAGCGCCCCCGGCTGGCCAAAGCGTTCCGGATCGTTGGTGAGGGCCTGCATCTGGCCCTGGGCTGCCAGATCGGCATCGACCAGCCAGATCGGCTTCTTGGCGAAGGCCGCCTCGCAGCGGGCATATTCGCGCGCAACGGTCGAGACGCCCTCGCCGCCATAGGCCGAGACGAACATCAGCGCCCGCCCCTTTTTCGATTGCGGCCGGCCGAGCGCCGACATCAGATCGGCCATTTCGCGGGTCAGATCAACCATTTACGCCCCACAGCTCAGCCATTACGCCACCTTCGTTTTGGCCTGGGCCAGCACCGGCAGATCCAGCGTCCGGGCGGCCATCTGCGCATTGGCGAAGCCTTTGCGTGTATAGACCCGCAACAGTCCGGCACACAGGGCGGTGAAGCCGGCGAACAGGAAGCTGAGGATCAGGATGATGCGCTTCAGGCTCTTCGGGCGGTCAGGCATGGAAGCCTTTTCGACCACGCGCACCGTATCGTCGGCGCCCTTGGTCATTTCCTGTGCGGCTTCATTTTCCTGAATGCGCTGGGTGAAGCTCTTGATGCTGTCCTGCAGGGCGCTGCGTTCGGTGGCCAGGGTATTGTACTCGGCCTCCAGACCGGCCAGTCCCTGCATCTTGCCCATCACCTGTCCGGCCTGCTGCTGCAACAGTCGCATACGGCCGCTGACCGAGGCCATGTCGGCTTCGAGATCGAGCTTCTGGCCCATCAGGGTCTGGTAAAGCGGATTGGTGCCCATCTTGTGCGAGGCCTCGCCGATCCCCTGCCCGCTGGTCATCATGGCCTGCAGGGCAGCGATCTGGGCGTCGAGGTCCTTGACCGGCTGGGCGGTCGGCAGATAACGCGACAACAGGTCCTGGCGCTGCTGCTGCAGCGAGAATATCTTGCTGGGCACAGAGAGATCGAGATCGCGCTCGATGCTCATTTCCGGGTTCATGCGTGCCAGGCTGGCCTTGACCTCTGACAGCTTGGCCTGATCGGTGGCATACTGCGTCTGGGCAGCGTAGAGATCGGTGGTCACCTGGTCGTAGATCTTGGCATAGGTCGCCTTGGTCGAATCGTAATCGGCCACGCCGTTCTGCGCCAGGAAGGCCTGGTACTGCTGGTCGGCATCTGCCAAACGGCGGTCGAAGGCATCCTTCTGCTTCTGCAGCAGAGGGCCAGTCTGGTCGGTATAGACCTCCTGGCGATAGACCTGGTACTCGTCGATCAGGGTATTGAGGATCAGCGAGGCCGAGCGGGCGTTCTCATGCTTGAAGGTCAGGCGCACGACATTATTCGCCGGCGATGTCGCCGCCTCAAACCCGCTCTGCAGCACCTTGAGCGCCGCAGCGTCCGCCGCTTCGCGCTCGGTGTCGTTGCGCGGGTTCCAGTAGGCCGGATCGGACGGCAGAATCACCTTATAGCCCAGTTTGGCGATCACCTTGCGCTTCAGCTCGGTCGAGTTGAGGATTTCGACTTCCGACTGCACCACCTGGTCGATCGTTGCCGTGGCGCCGCGCGCCGCATCGCCGGCCACGGGCTCATAGACATAGTTCTTGCCCAGCTGCATCAGCAGGCTGGCGCCGGCCGTATAGGTCGATGGCATGGAAAAGGCCGCCGCCAGGCCGAGCGCGAAGATTACGCCGAAGACCAGAATCATCACCCACAGTTCGCGGAACAGCAGCGACACGATATCGCCGATGCCAAGCTGCATGATGCGACTTTCGGACCGCCCGCCTTTGGCATTGCCCGAAGCATCGTGTGCGGACGCTTTACGCGCCTGCGGCCGGCGCAACGGCACCACCCGCTCGTCGTCCTCGTCCCACACATCCTCGGCGCGCATTGAGTCTCGTCCGTAACCAGAAATTTCAGAAAGCTTTCAGGCAGTTGAGCACACGGCGCACGCCTTGATTCCAAATTAACCGACCGGGCGTTAACGAATGTTTACCGTTTTTCACCTTATTCATTAAGTATCTCTTCATGCTTTACGCGCCCGGAAACCTTTCATGCTTACGCGCCGTTTTTTCCTCAATGCCGGACTGGGCGTCACCCTTGGCGGAATGGCCATTGACACCCTGGCAAGCCGCGCGACCGCGAAGGACAAGATGCCTGAGGCACCGCTGATCGGCTTCGCCAACTGGAGCAATGAGGAGCCGCTTTACCTGCTCTATCCCGGCGACAAGCTGGAAATCAGCGTGCCGGGCGCGCCGGAACTCAGCCGCCAGACCCAGGTCGGGCCCGATGGCCGCATCACCCTGGCCCTGGTCGGGCAGATCATGGCCGCCTATCGCAGCGTGCCGCAGTTGCAGGAAGAGATAGAGCGCGCCTATGCCGGCACCCTGCGCGATCCCAATGTCACGGTCTATCCGGGCGAGACGGCGCCAATGCGCGTGCTCGTTGGCGGCGAGGTCAAAAATCCGGGCTGGGTCGATATGTCGGGCGATATGGACGCCCTTCAGGCCACTTTTGCCGCTGGCGGCTTCACCCATGGCGCCAAGACACATCAGGTGATGATCATTCGCCGCGGCCGTAACGGTGAGGCCATGCGCCGGATCGTCGATCTGCAGGACCCGCTCAAGGGCAAGGCCGGGCAGATGGTGGCGCTGCGCCGCTTCGATATCGTCTATGTGCCGCGCACCAATGTCGCCGAAGCGGGCGTCTTCATGGAGCAATGGGTCAATAACCTGATCCCCGGCGGCATCATGAATTACTTTACCTACAGAACCTTCGGCAGCTAAGCGGGTATTTTGCGCATATAGCGCGGCTCACGTTCTAAATCCGGGCAGACCTCCAAAATTCCACCCAGGAATTTTGGCAAGGGCGACCGCCCGTCGCGCATGCCATAAGCGTGCTAATGCTTCGCTTCTTGAGCATAGGCGCGTAAACCTGCGCGGCGTTTGAGCGCACAACGCAAGAAAAGCTTAATCCCGATCCCTGATCGGGATTAAGCGGCGTAGCCGATGCGGCCGGCGTCGAGCCACTGGCGAGCGGCCTTCTGGGCTTCGGCCACTTCCTCGCGGTCCATTTCGCGCGACAGTTCGCGGCGATAGACCTGGGCTTCGATCGAGCCGCGCATGGAGGCCAGGTTGAACATCATGTGGGCCGAGATCAGATCGACCGGCGCACCGCCCTGCCCCGTGGAATACATCAGGCCCAGCTTGAAGAGCTCGTCACCGCCCATTTCAGGGGTCGGCAGCGGGATGGCATTGAACTCGATTTCGTTGGCGTTCGTCATTTTAATATCGCGCTTTTTGCGCGTCTCCGTTGAAAACTGATGTTACGAGTTCACCACCGGTGGATAAAATTAAAGTTAACAGCATCATTTACACTGAATTTTTTGTGTAAATGACGAATTAATATTAAAATTCATGTTAACATATTCGTCAATAATGGATAATTATCCTATAAAATATCAATTACTTTAAATAAAAGACTGTAAATTATTTCACATTTACTCATCAAATCAAACACAAGTCAGGTTAATGCGCCAGATGTCACTCAGACTAAAAATGTGCGCCTGCAGCAAATCGATCAAAATAAATCGCTTTTTAAGCTCGAGCTCTTGCCAGAGGCGCTTTTTGATCGCCTCATGGCTGTCAAAATTCGTTCAGCTTCAGTTCAGGGTGGCTCTGTCATAAAGACATCAACGCGATAATTTTTATCGCCGCGCGTCTCAGATCCGCATGTTCCTGTTTGCCTGGGGACGATCTGACAGACAAGTGAGGATGAAAATGAACAGAAAACTGGCCAAACTGGCTGTATCCGGCATGGCGCTGGTGATGTTGTCGGGCGTTACCCTCGCTCCGACCTTCGCCGACGCCCGTGACCGTGACAGCCGCAGTGGCAGCAACCGGCAGGGCAATAATAACGACAGCCCGCCGCAGCGCAGCCAACCCGCCCCGCAAGCCCGCCCGGCTGCCCCCAGCCGCGCCGCCCAGCCGTCCCGTCCCGCGCCCCAGGCGCGCGGCAGCGGCGCCGTGTCCAACAGCGGCATGAACCGTCAGCGCCCTGACAGAAATACGCCCGATCGTGACGACCGCCCTCAAAACGGTCAGCCCCAAAACAATAATCAGGGCAATGGCAATCGTCCGGACCGACCCGACAATGGCAACTATAATGGTGGCCAAAATCACGGCGGAAACGGCGGGAACTGGAATGGCAATGGCGGCGGCCAGCCAAACCAGGGCGGCAATAACGACAGCGATCGTGACAACGACCATAACGGTAATAACCACGGCGGCTGGAATGGCGGCAATAACGGTAACTGGAACAACGGCCACAACGGCAACCATAACGGAAACTGGAACAATGGCGGCAACCGCCCCGACTGGAATTCGGGGCGTGGTGGCGATCATCACTTCGATTATCGCCGTGACAATCGCTTCCGTGGCTATTCGGGTATCCGCTTCGGCTATTACTTCGCACCAAGCTACGGCTATTACCGGGTGCCGAACCAATGGTACGGCCATCGCTGGATGGCGGGCGAATACCTGCCCGACTACTTCTTCGACTACCGTATCTACGACTATCTGTCCTACGGCCTGCCGACCCCGCCCTATGATTGCGCCTATTTCTTCGTCGGCCGCGATGTCGTCCTGGTAGACCTGCAAAGCGGTGAGATTCTCGACGTCTTCTATGATGTCTATTAAATTACGGCACAGGCTATCTTTCTGATCCCGAAGCCCCGGCCCGCAAGGTCCGGGGCTTTTTTCGCGCCCGAAGCGAAAGACCGGTGAATACAGGGCGTTTTTATATTTTCCTGCCCGGAACAGGGCATCCGCTCCTTACTTTTCCGCCGCATTGACGCCCCTCCCCCGCCCGACACTGCCGCCACAATAACTGTCGCAGGAAAGGCGAACCCATGTTTAAATCAGTCATCCACACCACCGCCATTGCCGCCCTGGCTGCAACCCTCAGCCTGACACCCGTCGTTGCCAGCGCCCAGATCCTGGGTGGGGGCGGAAGCGCTGGCGGCAGCCTGGGCGGCGCTGCAGGCGGCCTGAGCGGCGGCCTCCAGGGCAGCGGCAGCCTAAGCGGCCAGACCAATCTCGGTGGCGTTACCAGCACAGTCGATGGCGCGGCGGATTCTGTTCGCCAGGACGCCAACACCCTGCATAAACAGACCAGTGACACGGTCAGCGAAGCCAAGGAGGCGGCCAAAGTTCACGGCTCCGCTCAGGCCTCCGCCAGCCAGGACAGCGTGAACGGCAATGCCTCCGCCGATGCCACCGTCAATCCGGGCGCCGCGATCAATGCGGTTGGATCGACCGTCAATGCTGTCCGCAGCGATGCCCGAACGGCCACTGGCCAGGTTCGGGACACAGCGTCAGACGCCGTTAACACCGCTTCAGACACCAGTATCAGCGCCGAGGCCGGTGCCCAAGCCGGTGCCAAGGCGGATGCCGAGACAAAGTGACCCCCAATCCCAAAGGTGATGATCATGAAATACGTCCAGACGATTATACCCGCGGCCGTCCTGATCGGCGGCCTGCTCACAGCCTCCGCCTATGCGCAGGAGGCCGCCGTGGTGCCCACGCCCACGGGACCGACACAGGAAAAGGACACCCCGCCAACGCCGGGCACCGCCGAACACGCCGCCCAACTGCAGCGCGAGCATCAGCGCGCCCTTGCGGCCGGTGACCATGCCAACGACCCGCTGAACCCCGCCAGCAGCAACGACCTCAACAAGCAGGAACTGGCCAAGGCCCTGGCCCTGGGCAATGATCCGACGCCGGCGCCATCCTACGCACCGCCGCCCGACACCACAGTTCCGGCCGATGCGGGCCAGTTGCAGCCACCGCCCGTCAGCGACTCGCCGCAACCGGACACATCATCCGTTCAATAGATCAGGCGCCCGCCAGTCGGGCGCTTTTTCTTTATAAGCAGCGGATGGGGCATCGACCAACACAATATAAGGAAGCCGTAAAAAGCAGCAAATAAGGCACAACCCTGGATGATAAACCTTACAAGCGACAAATTTGCGCCGCATTGATGCAGAAATTTCACAACCGTCGAACACATTACGCCATAGCGATAATATTCGATATAACCGTAATGCACGAATACTTGCATTGCATCTCAATTAAAAGACAAGTTACAGAGAGAAAGTAATATCCAATGAAATCTTCTGCCCGTATTATTGCCGCCGCCGGTTTCATCGCTGCCCTTGGCGCCGCCCCGCTGATCTCGATCGCTCAAGAAACTCCGGCGACCGACAGCTCATCGACCACCGCGTCCACCAGTACATCGGCCGATGCCTCGACCACCGCGTCCGCTTCGGAATCGACCTCGACCTCGGTAGCCGCCGATGGCACGGTCACGACCAGCTCGGAATCCTCCAGCTCGTCTTCCAGCCAGTAAGCTGCGCCTCTCAAGCCAGACAACAATCAAGCAAACACCCCCGGTGCCTGTGCGCCGGGGGTTTTCATGCGGTCTCAGCTCGCAGGCTTGCGGGTAGCGATCTGCAGCAGCATGCCCCAGCTCAGCTTACCGCCGGTAAGGGCCCCGGCCTTGAAGGCCCGACGCCCGACGCTGATCATGATCAGCGCCACGATCCCCATACCGGCCAGCGTGCCCGCGATCTCGTACCACGGCAGGCTCTGCGACAGCCGCAGCGGCATCAGGAAGGGCGTGAACAGCGGAAACCACGACATGTATTTCAGCATCGGCAGGTCCGGCGAGGTAAAGGCCACCTGCATGGTGATCATCGGGATCATCATGATCATGGTCATCGGCCCGATGATCGCCTGGGCGTCCTTCTGGGTCTCGCAGAAGGCTCCGATGGCGGCGAAGAACACGCCGAACATCAGGTAGCCGCCGGTGAAATAGGTCAGCAGCAGGGCGATATGGCCCAGGCTGAAGACGCCGGACAGCGCTGCCGAGACCTCTCGCACCGTATCCGGCGGCATGACGCTGAAGCCATAGGAGGCCAGTCCGAAGGCCGTCAGCCCCCAGATCCCCCACACGGTCAGCATGACCATGACCACGCCCAGCACCTTGCCGACCAGCAGGCTTTCGGCCGAGGCTGAGGCCAGCAGCACCTCCAGCACCTTGGACGCCTTCTCCTCGATCACCGAACCGAGCAGGATCATGGAGGAGGAGAAGATGGCGATCCAGGTCAGGTAAGCGATGATGATGCCCAAAACCTTGCCGCCATTTTCGCGCACGCCTGAAATCACACCGTCGGTCTTGGGCGCGGCCGCGCTGGCGGGCGTGAGGCTGACAATATCCGCCTTTGACTCGCGCAGTTCCCGCGCCAGCCCCTGATCGATGCCATGCATCCCGGCCAGCTTATAATATTGCAGCCCGTTCAGTTCCCGACCAATCTCGTCCTCGACGCGCCCCTTGTGCCCGTTGACCGACCAGATGCGGAAATGCAGCCTGTTCTCGCTGTCGGTCGCCACGATGATCGACCCCACCGCTCCGGAGGCCAGCAGGGCCGGAATCTTCGCTTCGGCCGCCACGGCTGTCATATCCGGCGTCAGTCCGGCCGGCAGGGCCACCGGCTGCAGCCCACCGCCCTTCAGCAGGCCATTGGGCCCCGCTTCCGGCGCATGGGCACGGATGGCCTCGACCACCGCCCCTTCGATATGGTCGCCCGTCAGGTCGAGCACCGCTACGGTTTCCACCGGCTCGGAATGGCGCATCATCAGCGGAATGAAGATGCTGCCGCCGATGATCAGCGGCAGGGTGAACAGCGACAGCCAGAAGCCGACCGTGCGCACAAAGGCGAGATATTCGCGCCGGGCAATCAGAAGGGTCTTATACATCGCTGCTTCCCCCGGTCAGAACGATAAAGGCCTCGTGCAGGCTGGGTTCCTTGGCCTCGAAGCGTCGCACGTCCAGCCCGCGCAGGAAGGCCGCCTTCAGCGCCTCATGCGCCGTATGACCGGCCTGCAACCGGCACTGCCACAGGTGCGCCCCCTCGCCCGCCTCGCCCATATCGCTCACCGAGGCGATCCCCGGCAGCCCCATCAGATCAGCCTCGCTCAAATTCCCTTCCAGATCGAGATGTCGGGGCGCCGCGGCCCGCGCCTCTTTCAACGAGCCCTCGAACACCTTGCGCCCTCGGGTCAGCAGAACCACCTGCTCGCACAAGCGCTCGGCGTGCTGCATCACATGGGTGGAGAAAAGCACCGTCGCCCCGCGCTTCGCCAGTTCGCGGATCACCGCTTCCAGCCCCTGCTGGTTGACCGGATCGAGCCCGGAAAACGGCTCATCGAGGATCACCAGTTCCGGCTCATGTACCAGACAGGAAATAAGCTGTACCTTCTGAGACATACCTTTAGAAAGTGAGCGTATCTGCTTGTTTGCAAAAGCGCCCAGCCCCTGTGCCTCCAGCATGGCCTTGCCCCTCTGCCGCGCCACCGAAGCCTTCACGCCCTTGAGCCCGGCCAGGAAGACGATGACATCGATCGCCGTCATCTTGCGGTAAAGCCCGCGCTCCTCCGGCATGAAGCCGATGCGCTCCAGCGCCTTGCCCGGTGCCTGCCCCAGCACCGCCACCTGCCCGGCGCTCGGCTCGGAAAGCCCCAGCATCATGCGCACGCTGGTGGTTTTGCCTGCGCCATTTGGCCCCAGGAACCCGCAGATCGTCCCGCGCTTCACCTCGAAACTGAGGTCGTGCACGGCTTCGAAATCGCCGTAACGCTTGGAAACGCCTTCAAGGCTCAGTGCGATATCCGCCATATGTCCCCTCCTGCTTTACCGCACTATACCCACTCGCCCGCCAATTGCACCAGATAAGCGGAAATTAAAAAGCCCCCGATCTCATGACCGAGGGCTAATCCTTCACTCCTCCCCTGCGCAGCGGGGGAGGTGCCCGCTCAGCGGGCGGAGGGGGCCTCTTACAGCCCCAGCTTGGCCTTCAGCAGCTCATTGACCGCCGCCGGATTGGCCTTGCCGCCGGTGGCCTTCATCACCTGCCCGACAAACCAGCCCAGCGCCTGCGGCTTGGCGGCGACCTCGGCGGCCTTGTCCGGATTGGCGGCGATGATTTCGTCCACCGCCTTCTCGATGGCGCCGGTGTCGGTCACCTGCTTGAGGCCGTGCTTCTCCACGATCTCGGCCGGCGTAATAGCGCCCTTGCCTTCCCACATGTGCTCGAAGACCGTCTTGGCGATCTTGGAGGAAATCACATTGGTCTCGATCAGCTCCACCAGACCGGCGATATGGGCGGGCGGCAGCGGCGAGTCGACGATTTCCTGACCGTCCTTGGCCAGGCGCGCCAGCAACTCGTTGGTCACCCAGTTGGCCACCAGCTTGGCGTCACGGCCTTTTGCGGCGGATTCATAATAGTCCGCCCGCGCCTGATCGCTGATCAGCACCTGCGCATCGTAAGGCGAAAGCCCGTACTGGCTGATGAAACGCGCCTTCTTGTCGTCCGGCAGCTCCACCAGATGCTGGCGGATGCTTTCGATCCACGCCTCTTCCAGTTCCACCGGCAACAGGTCCGGATCGGGGAAATAGCGGTAATCGTGCGCCTCTTCCTTGGACCGCATCGAGCGCGTCTCGACCTTCACGGCGTCGAACAGGCGTGTCTCCTGCTCGATCACGCCGCCGTCTTCCAGAATCTCGATCTGACGGCGCGCCTCGTACTCGATGGCCTGCTGCATGAAGCGGAACGAGTTGACGTTCTTGATCTCGCAGCGCGTGCCGAACTTCTCGCCCGGACGGCGCACCGAGACGTTGCAGTCGGCGCGCATATTGCCCTTTTCCATGTCGCCGTCGCAGGTGCCGAGATAGACCAGGATGGTGCGCAGTTTCTTGAAATAGGCCACCGCTTCGTCCGAAGAGCGCAGGTCCGGCTTGGAGACAATCTCCATCAGCGCGGTGCCGGCACGGTTCAGGTCGACATAGGTCGCATTGGGGTCGAGATCGTGGATCGACTTGCCGGCGTCCTGCTCCAGGTGCAGCCGCTCGATGCGCACGGTGATCGGCGGTGTTCCCTCTTTACCTGGGCCATCCAGCTCGACCAGCACCTCGCCCTCGCCCACGATCGGGTGGAAGAGCTGCGAAATCTGATAGCCCTGCGGCAGGTCAGGATAGAAGTAATTCTTGCGGTCGAAGCGCGAGAAACGGTTGATCTGCGCCTTGAGGCCCAGACCGGTCTTCACCGCCTGCTCCACGCAATACTTGTTCAGCACGGGCAACATGCCGGGCATGGCGGCGTCAACCAGCGAGACCTGCTCGTTGGGGCCCGCGCCGAAGCCGACCTTGGCGCCGGAAAACAGCTTGGTATTAGAAGCCACCTGCGCATGGACTTCGAGGCCCATAACGATTTCCCATGGCCCTGTGCGGCCCATGATCAGCTTTGAAGGATCGGCCACACGGCCGGAATCGAGAGGAGAAGCGGTGTTTGTCATAGGGTGGATATAGCGGGTGATACTGATGGCATAAAGGGGTAATTCGCATACAGAATGAAAAACAAAAACGTCCTGTTAGCACCCCAGAGCGGACATCGCGAGGTCGAGCCGATAGGCGGCCTGTAAGCAGACATTGCGGCGGTCCCAAACAATCTACTGCCAAGTTAGAGCCTCCGGCAATCTCGGAGTTGTTCACTGCACCTTTGTCGTCATCGGTACAGAGCCCGAAGCTCCGCAGTAATAGACGCGGGGCTTTGCTCAACCCTACGGTATTCATTTCGCTTATACTCTGCACTAAGCGTGGGCGGCGATTTCCGAAAAAACAGTCGCTCCTTTGAATAAATTTGCGTGAGCTCATTTACCTGAGCAACAGCCTTTGCGCTCACTTGAAGCACGTGAGTGGTGATGCCAAGGCCACCACGCTCGAAGTATAGATATGCGCAAAGATCTGGAAGTAACGGCACAAATGCATCCCCCATCAGGTCAGCCACACACTGAACTCCTCGGCCTCGCCATACCAATGGACGTGTAAATATCGTGTCGTATAGGCCATCTCCAAAGCAAAACTCCGATTCACTTGAATGTAGAAGGAGCAATTTACCTGAGTTACATTTTTTTAGGTCGATGTCTTTCGCGTGCCGCCAGAAATGTGAAATATTCGCCTTCCCCGTTTCTTCGTCAGATCCGAGGCCAAAGGCTTCGCCGACATGCGAATAATGGCAACGAAATGCCGGGCTACGGATCAATAGAGAGAAGCAAAGCATCACAATTTGATCTGCTATCTCTGGATCGAATGGGATTCCCAACAACTCCCTATCTTCGCCAAGCAGTTTCGCAGCAATGAGCTTTAATATCGGTGGCCCGCTATTGTCGACTTCATCGAACTCAGGTTCAAAGGTGTGATTCCACGGGCTGGTTCCAAAGGTTATTTTGTGGCCGCCGCGTTTCTGTGCGTAGCCTTTTTTGGAGCCATTCTTAGAAGGCCTCCTCCGGTCGATATCGCCAGCGGGGCTAATACATGAAACATACTCCTCCTGGTCTCCCCAAAGGCGCTGCAGCCCCTTTGGCCACCAGTGATCCGCAGTAGTGTTAACGTGGTATGGATATGAACGTCCCTGCAATCCCTGAGGATGGTCTGACAAGTCGAATCCCCTTCCGCCGAGTAATGGCAATTATGTTGACGAAACATCATCATAAATTATTTTGCAGTTGTTCGGCCCCTTGAACAAAACTGCTAATGCCTTGCTGGGAAACTTTTCTTCCAAAACATGTACAATTTTTGGGTACACTTCGTTACATGCGGCAATCACTTTATCTTTATACAAGTGATCGAAATCGTTGATCGATCGATCGATCATACCGTTACCCAATTTTTTGAAGACCGATGCGGCGATGGCTCGATTGCCATGAATTAGCACTCCCCAACTGTACCCGCTTTTCTTAATCGTATTACCCTTAGTGTCAGCAATCCATTCATCGATAGCTCGCATAACTCTAATGGCATTAAACGCCCTAGCCCCGGTCGTGTTGGGGTTGAAAACCGACTTATATGGAGCTTTGGCTAAATCATTGAAAAATCGACCGATCCCCGTCTTAGCTGCAACCGAAAGGGACGTGTCGGATGACGCGCAGGCTAACGCTGTTGTAACTTCGATAAGATCACAGGAGGTTGGCGACGAAATGAAGTCACCGCTACGATGAAATTGGTAGTCGACCCCTTCCATCGCCATCTCAGATTTAATCTTCGCCTGCACAGGATCATCAGAAACGAAATCGCGCCCCTCAACCCTATTCTGTAGGTTGTTAGTACGGGTAACATCGGCGCCGAATTTTTCGGGAGCATCTTTCAAGATCACAATTCTGATTGATACCTTCACTTTACCGAGGGCTTCATCGTCTACCCGGGCTAATGTGCTCACGGTTTGAGCACCATTGACGATAGAGGCCCCCTTTAGTTCGAAATTGCCTGATAAATGCGATGCTGCGGCGGCAGGAGCCCGTGTCGCATCTTCAGCTATCAGCGTGATGCCATTGTTGAAATACCAAAAATGCTCTGGCTCACTGGTGGCAGTCGCGCGAATTTGCAGATTCACGTCGGTATCGCCAAGTGCATGCCTAATATTTTTTGCGACCAAGCGCTTCCCGTGAGCCCCCCACCATGCTTTTAATTGTGCCCCATCGATAATACCGAAATAGGCGCTATGCGGATGATTTACCCGAGACCAATCCAGGAGAGTCGCGGACAGATTAATTTTCCCGACGGTTCCTTCGCTCGAAAGCCCCGCAAAAACCTCGTTCATCCCTATCACTTCGAAAGTGGCAATACCGTCGTCCTCGCCTTCGTTCAGTTCGTTCAAAAGTCGAGTGATGTTTCTGGTCCCATGTGGAGCAATGACACTTGCACCGGTCGAAGCCAAAATTATCCTGATCGTAGTTCCAGGCTGCATTAATGCATTCGAGATTGTCTCGACTCTCGGCTTCAGCCGATCTCCGAACGCGTCTAGATCGCCCTCGATTAAGTCTTTGATGCCACCAGCAAAAGATGAAATGTCTGTGGCTGACGGTTCGCCCGTGCCCGATTGAATCCATTTTGATTGAACAATTACAACCTGCTTCTCCGAGGGATCGTAGAACGCTCCATCGACGCAATTGTCGTCACCACCATCCCAGACGGCGGACGAAGCCTCGGCCTCCGAACAGCCGGTTGCACTGTAAATTGCGAAAGCCGCTAGACACCGAGTTAGAATCTTTAAATCCCTCTCTGGATCGGTCGCTCCAATACCATGCAAATCCAAATCGCTTTCGAACAAGCTACGAATCCGATTTTGCATTTGACGAACACGGAGACTGGACATTCTATCTGGTGCCTTCCCTCGTTTACCAACGAGATATATGGAATCATTCAACTATATTAGACGGCTAACGTTGCTTCGCAATCGGTAATTGCATTTTCCGCTCGTGGTCAATTAATCAGTTCTCACGAAAGAAATCGGTTGCGATTACCTTTCTAGTTGAAGGTGGAGTCAGCGTTCTGGTGGGAGATTATTGTAGCAGCGCAAACTTATGTTTGACGCTCGAAGCCTAGTTCCGCTTCCGACCTCAATCGAATAATGACTGTTGACCGCTTTGGGCCAATAGCGGCAATTTATCCCCTCCCCTAAAAACGCCCCCATCATTTCCTGATGGACAGTTCTGACGACACCACCGCCGACCTTTCGCCGCTTGAACAGCGGCGGATGCGGCTGCGGGCCTTTGCCGACCGCGTGCTTGAGGCCGTCGAAGCCCTGCCCATGCCCAAGACCGCGCTTGATGGCGAACGCACCCTGCGCGCCGTCACGGCCTGTGACCGGATGCTGATCCAGATTTACAGCCGGGTCACGCCCCTGCAACAGCAGCCCATTACCCATCCGATCGGCCGGAGCGTTTGCGCGCCTGTCACCTGCCCTGCCACTGCGTCGGTCATGTCAAATCCGATGAAAGCGATGCCGGAGGCGACAGCCGAGGCCGAAGACAACGCCCCGTTCGTCTACCGTTTCGATGATGACGGCGTCGATGAACTGCCGGAAGACGCGGCCGAAGCGCTTGAGCCGGAACCGGTGTCGGAAGCGGCCCGCACCGCGCTCGATCTCGAACGACGCGCCAACGAAATTTTCGCCAAGTATCTCGCCGCCATTGCGGAAGATAAGGAAAACGCCGGCACCGACCCGCCGTAATGCCCCGTCAGCGAGAAGCCCCTTCCGTCACGAACTTCGCCGCGCCACCTCCCCCGCTTCACCTAGAGGCTCGCAAGGGAGGAGAAAATAGAAAGCCCCTTCCGCGATCTGCGAAAGGGGCCAAAGGCACATATATCTTATGGGTGCAGGGTCCGCGACCCTGCCCCTGCTTTAGTGGCCGCGATAACGCAGCACCTTGCCCTTCGAGATATAGTAGTAGTTCATGCCGGCCGGGCGGTCCTCGAAATAGACCACCTTGTGATCGGCTTTCGGCGCGGGCTCATACTCACCTTTGGTGAAGACGTAGTAGTTGGCGCCACGGCAGCGCACCTTTTCTTTCGAGTTCTTGCCGATGACATAACCGGCCGCACCGCCGACCGCTGCGCCGACCACGGTCGACTTGGTCTTGTCGCCCTTCTTGCCGAGCAGGTTGCCGGCGATGCCGCCCGCCACGGCGCCGATGGCGGCGTCCTTGCCAGCCAGGTCGGACTTCTTGACGTAGCAATAGCCGTCATAACGGCCTTGCGCCGAGGCGGCCAGGGGGGCTGTGGCCCCGGCGATCAGCGAAAGAGCCCCGGCGGCGAGGGCAAAAACCTTGAGGGATGTGAAGCGTGTCATTGTGGAAACTCCATGCGCAAAATGGCTACTTGGCGCGAGATATCGGGAAACATTATGGTATTTGCGTGACGCATGAGTAACGAAATCCCGGTTTACAAGCGTCGTTTTGTCTGACAAAATACCATTAAACAGACAATTCAAAAACCGGGAGACTTCCATGAAACGCCTGATCGGCTGGCTGGCCATCGCCACCACCTGCCTCTCCACCTCTGCGCTTGCCCAGACAAATCCCCCAACTGGCCAGTTATCCATCGGTTCAAAATTTGTGGCTGGCGCCTGCCTGGAAAGCCGCGCAACTGACGGCACCTTCGTTGTCAACAAGTGCAGCGCCCAGCCAGAGCAGGGCTTGCGCATGGATGACCAGACCGGCCTAATCTATCAGGGTGACAACCAGTGTCTCGCCGCCGTGGAAAAGGGCCAGCCTCTGGCGCTCAAGCCCTGCGCCGATGTGCCAGAGCAAAAATGGAGCTATGAAGCGGACGGTACGCTGAAAACCGATTCCGGCCTGTGCGCCGATATCCTGAATTTCCGCAAGGACCCCGGCACCCCCGTCATCGCCTGGGACTGCAACGCCACCGACAACCAGAAGTTCTTTGCCGTCAATATGAGACGCTCCGCCAGCCAGATGGCCGCTGCGGCAGCCGCCCCGAAAGCCGCCGCTCCGGTCACCAGCGGCCAGCCGGTGATCGCCAGCTATTTCGTTTCAGGTCGCTGCTTTGCCATCACCGGTTCCAAGTCCGAGCTGGAATACGACAACTGCGATCGCAAGCCAAACCAGTCGTTCCATTTCAAGGTGGGCAACAGCGGCGCGATCGTCCAGGGCGATTTATGCCTGACCGCGGTGATGCGGGGCGAGCCTTTAGCCCTGAAGCCTTGTGCCGGCAAGCCGGAACAGGACTGGGCCTTTACGGAGGATGGCTCCCTTCGCAACCGCGCTGACCTTTGCGCCGATATCCTACGCTTCGATGTACGCGTCCATACCTCGGTCATCGCCTGGGCCTGCACCGGCACAGATAACCAGAAATGGTATCCGGCGGTCGCCGTCGCTGCCGGCACCTACGCCCCCGCCGCCGGTATCGCCGATGCGGTGAAGGCGGACGGCGCCATCACCACCGTCTCGACACAGGCAGGCTGGTCGACTGCCAATCTGACCGCTTCCGGAGGCAAGTCCCTGTCGGCCGAGGACGGTAAAATCACCGGTGGCCAGAACGAAACCATCATTGTTGGCGGCGCGGGCGTGCAATTGTCGCGCTTCGGCGGCCTGGCCGGCAATGGCGTGAAGGGCGCCAACGCCTCGCTTCTGCCTGCCAACTGGGGCTTTTTCTCCGGCGATACAGCCGGCCAGATCAACCAGTAACATGCTCCTGCGGAAAGCCGCCACGGTGCGGCTTTCCGCTACGTCTGCGTCAGATAAAATATCGCCTGACACGAATTTGCGCTTTACCGGTAACGATTCAGCGATAGGTTAAGGAGATAGTAAACGGCGAAGGCCGAAATGTACCGGGAGCATAACGCATGGGTTTTGTCGCCAACATCAAGCGTGACACCGTATTCCTCAAGCGCCTGCTGCGAATCCTGAAGTGGGTCAAGCCGGTGAAGCCGGAATCACACACACTGGTCTGCGATGAATTCGAAGAGGTGGTGGCGAAGTTCCCCAACAACCTGGCCATCAAGTTCGAGGATAAAACCCTCACCTACCAGCAGCTCGATACACTGGCCAACCGCTATGCCCACTGGGGCCGTCAGCGCGGCCTCAAGCCCGGCGATACGGTCGCCCTCTTCCTGCCCAACCGGCTGGAATATTTGGCCATCTGGCTGGGCCTGAACAAGATCGGCGTCATCACCGCCCTGATCAACAACTCCCTGACCGGTTCCGGCCTCGCCCACTGCATCAATATCTCGGTGGCCAGCCTGACCATTGTCGATCAGACCACCCGTCCCTGCTTCCAGGAGGTACAGGACCAGATCGAGCGCCATCAGGCCCTGTGGGTGCTCGACCTGTCGCGTGATGACGAGACCGAGAACTGCCGCAGCCTCGATGCCGCCCTGAAGGGTGTCTCCTCCGTCCGCCCGGACCGCAGCTTCCGCAGCCACCTCACTGCCCACGATATCGCGCTCTATATCTACACATCCGGCACCACCGGCCTGCCCAAGGCGGCGAAGATCTCCAATGCCCGCGCCGAACTCTACATGCGCGCCTTCGCCGGCCTGACCGAGATGAAGCCGACCGAGAAGGTCTATTGCGTCCTGCCGCTCTATCACGCCACCGGCGGGCTGTGCGCGGTCGGCGCCGCCCTGCTTAATGGCGCCGGCGTGGTGCTGAAGCGCAAGTTTTCCGCCAGCCAGTTCTGGCACGATGTCCGCTACGAGGGCATCACCCATATCGCCTATATCGGCGAACTGTGCCGCTATCTGGTCAATTCGCCGCCGGCGCCCAATCCGGAAGACGAGACCAAGCATAAGGTGCGCATGGCCTTCGGTAACGGCATGCGGCCGGAGGTGTGGGATAATTTCAAGGCGCGCTTCCGCATCCGGGAAGTCATGGAGTTCTATGGCTCGACCGAAGGCAATGTGTCGCTGTTCAATCTCGACGGCCATTCCGGCGCCATCGCCCGCGTGCCGAAAATACTCAAGAAGAGCTTCAATGTCCGCCTGGTGCGCTTCGATGTCGAGAGCGAGATGCCCGATCGTCAGCCCAACGGCCTGTGCTATGAATGCAAACCCGGCGAGATCGGCGAGGCCATCGGCCAGATCGCCGGCGACGCCCGTCACGCCTATTCCGGCTACGCCGACAAGGCCGCCAGCCAGAAGAAGATCCTGACCGATGTTTTCAAAAAAGGCGACCAGTGGTTCCGCACCGGCGACCTGATGCGTCAGGATAAGGCCGGCTATCTCTATTTTGTCGACCGCATCGGCGATACCTTCCGCTGGAAGGGCGAAAACGTCTCGACCTCGGAGGTGGCGGAATATTCCGCCGCGGCGCCCGGCGTCGAGGAGGCCATCGTCTATGGCGTGCCGGTGCCCAATCATGACGGCAAGGCCGGCATGGTGTCGATCATCCAGCGCGAGGGCTTTGATCTGAAAATCTTCAAGAATTTCGTCGATTCCAAGCTGCCGGTCTGGGCGCGGCCGCGTTTTGTGCGGATGCTGCACGACGCCGAAACCACCGGCACTTTCAAATACAAGAAGATGGACCTGATCAAGGTCGGCTACGACATCACCAGGACCACCGATCCGATCTTTGTCTGTCATGGCGATGACTATGTGCCCCTGACGGCGAACCTGATCAGCGATATCGAATCGGGCAAGCTGCGGTTATAAGCCGCCCATGGATTACCGCCCCGCCCCTCGTCTAGCGCATAGCGCCCTGGCCCTGCACGATCCGGTCAAAGCCGCCGATTTCCCGCAGACGATCCTGCGTTATCGTAACCACAGGGCGGCGCAATCGGTCGGGTTGGAAAGTCTGAGCGATGCCAAATGGATCGGCCATTTCGGCCGCTTCCAGCCTTTGCCGGATAACCAGCCTGTTTCGCTGGCCCTGCGTTATCATGGCCATCAGTTCCGCCAGTACAATCCCGATCTTGGCGATGGCCGCGGCTTCCTGTTCGCGCAGTTGCTGGACGACCAGGACCGCCTGCTCGATCTCGGCACCAAGGGCTCCGGCACCACGCCCTGGTCACGTGGCGGCGATGGCCGGCTGACGCTCAAGGGCGGTGTGCGCGAGGTCCTGGCCACCGCCATGCTGGAGGCGCTGGGCGTGCCGACCTCGAAGTCGTTTTCCCTGATCGAGACCGGCGAGCAGCTGGTGCGTGGTGACGAGCCCTCGCCGACGCGGTCTTCGGTCCTCGTCCGGCTGAGCCACAGCCATATTCGCTTCGGCACCTTCGAGCGGCTGGCCTACCGCAACGAGGTCGAGACCATGCGCGATCTGGTGGCCTTCGTCCGCACCAACTACTACCCGGAGTGCAAGGATACAGCGGCCCTGTTCGATGCCGTGGTAACACGTACCGCCCGACTAGCCGCCAGCTGGATGGCGGCGGGATTTGTCCACGGCGTGCTCAATACCGATAATATGAACATTACCGGCGAGAGCTTCGATTACGGCCCCTATCGCTTCCTGCCCTATTACGATCCGCACTTTACCGCCGCCTATTTCGACCACAGCGGCCTCTATGCCTATGGCCGCCAGCCTGACGCGGTCCTGTGGAACCTGGGGCAGCTCGGCCGCTGCCTGACCCTGATCACCGAACCCGAGCCCCTGATCGCCAGCTTCAATGATTTCAACGCGCGTTACGAACACGAACTCGGCCTGGCCACCTGCCGGCGCCTCAATCTGATACCCCAGGCTGACAATGCTTCCCTCGCCGCCGCGCTTTATGATTTCCTCGCCACTCAGCGGAGAGACGGCAGTTTTGAAGGCGTGTTTTTCGACTGGTTCGGCGGCACGATCAGCGAAGAGCGGGCGCTTTCCGGTCCGCGCGGCGCGTCTTATGCGGGTCCGGTCTTTGACACCTTTGCCGGTGTCCTGAAGACCTATGCCACCGCCGCACCGGAAAAGCTCGATCATCCGCGCCTCAAGAGGCCCGATCCGGAAACCCTGCTAATCGACGAGATCGAGGCCATCTGGGCCCAGATCGCCCTGGAAGACGACTGGTCGCTGTTCGACGCCAAGCTTAACGCTATCGAGGATTATAGGCAGGCCTTGGCCCTTTAGTGGCCCTGCCAAAGCTCCGGGTGGGCGTCGATATAGCTGATCAGGGCCGCCGCCACCATACGGTGATCCGCCAGGCTGCCATGATAATCACAACCCGTGCCTTCCAGTTTACCGGGCGTGGGTACAAATCCAAGGGATGGAATACCAATCCGCCGAGCTTCTTCGGCGTTCGCAGCTTCATCGGCAAGTATGGCTTGCCTTGTCTTCTCGTCGGTGATCTTGCTGATATCCGGCCCCCACATCAGGAAAGCCGCCTGCGGGTAACGAGTATGCAGTGTAAAGGCGAAGGCACGAAGCGCCTTTCTGTATTCGGTCTCAAGAGCATCCTGCGTTTTCCAGATTTCATCAGCCGTCAATGGCGTGGCAAGATCCGCGTTCAGTTTGACCATGACAATCTGGGGCTGCCAGCCGTCACTTTCATAAGGCACAGTCTTATCGAGCAGAACGAATGGATAGACTTTTGACATCGCATAGTCGGGTGAGAAGCCGCCGTAATTACGGATCAGGCCGCGCCCGGAAATGGCATTGATCTGGTAATCCGCGTCAAAATGCTTGGCCGTCAACGCGGCAAAGCCTTGCTGGGTATCGGTGGTCAGACGAATTTCCTCACTGGTGCAGGTCCGCGTTGTCGAACGGTTGCCATAACCGCTCATCGAGGAATCGCCAATAAACTCGATCTGTCGGGCCCGCGCCGTTACCGGCAGGACTTTTTCATCCGCCGGTATGTAGAAACCATCAAACATCGCCGCGTGATCGATGCTTTCGGTGACCTTCTCCACCCTGACCTGATGCATACCCGGCGTCAAATCACCGACTTCCAATCGCCCCTCACCGGGTTGCGCGATCTTCACCAGCGGCAGGTCATCGATCAGCAGGCGGTATTCATTCCACGGATCACTGAAAGCCATATAAAGCTTCTGCCCCTCGAAACGGCTTTCAAAATAGACGCCCGGCCACTGATGCTCATAGGCCACGCCCCCACCCGGCATGGGATGCGCAGCCGCCCGCCCGCCGACATGAACATCCAGCACCTGCCTGTCCGCCGGCACGGCCTCAATCGACTTTACCGTCTGCGCTTCGGCCACTCCGGCGCAAAACAGCAGGCAGCCTGCAAGGATCACCTGACGCATCATCCCTCCCTTATACGCCACGTACGCTAAACCACAGGCTGTTCAATCACAACCAAAAGACGCCGGATGGAATATCCATCCGGCGTCTTCAGCATGCCCCTCTCAATTCAGCTTAACGACGGTTCCAGCGGCCCCGGTCTTCGCGATCCGGGTCGCGTCGATAATCCCCCTGGTCGGCATCGCGGGCATAGTAGCGTTCACGTTCGTTGTAGCGATCGCGCTCATAATCGCCTTGGCTGTAGTAATAGTCGCGCGCGTCGTCGCGACGGTATCCGCGGTCCCGGCGGTGTTCACCATAGCGCGCCTGGTTCTCACGGCGCACGTCGCTGTCATCGGCGCGGCGATAGTCATTATACTGGTAGCGATAATCGGGATCGCGGTTTTCCCAGTTCTTGCGATGGCCGGCACGATGGCGATCTTCGCGTTCGCTATTGGCGCTGCGATAGCCCGCGCGTTCCTCGCCGTAGCCCGGCACCAGATCCTGGCGATAATAGGCGTCCTGCCCGCGATCATAGCGGTCACGGCTACGGTAATCGTAATCGCGGTCATACCGGTCATCGCGACGGTCGCGCCATTCCTGGCTGTCCTCGCGCAGGCTGCGCTGGACGCTGACATCGTCGCTGTCGCGCTCCCACGGTGCGACCTGGGGCGTATAGGCGCGGCCCGACATATTGGTTCCGCCGGTATTGTCGTTGATATTGTAATTTCTGGGCATAGGACTCTCCTCGCCACCAGTCGTGGCGTCTTGTCAGATGTCCAAAGAGTCTAGGCCGCCCCCTGTAAGATTGGCATCCCGATGGCACGGTCAGCCATAAAGGTTTGGCAAAACTAAAGTACCGAGCAATTGGTTAGCTGGGAGAAGTATTCCAGCGCTGCCGTACCGACGACACTGGAGCCGAACCTGTCCAGTTCCGGCGACCAGACCGCGATGGTCGCCTGTCCCGGCACCACCGCCACTATGCCGCCACCGACACCGCTTTTCGCCGGCAGCCCCACGCGATAGGCAAAGGAACCGACGCTGTCATAGGTGCCGCAGGTCAGAAGCAGCGCATTGAGGCGGCGGGTCAGGCGGGACGGGAAGATGGTCTCTTCAGCAATGGGCGAGAAACCGTCCGCCGCCAGGGGCAGGCCGGCGCGCGCCAGCTGACGGCAGGTGACGGTGATGGCGCACTGGCGGCAATAGGCGGCAATCACCGCCTCGACCGTGTGTGTTATGGTGCCGGCGCCGCGCATCAGATTGGCGATGGCACGGTTCTTGTGGGCGGTGTCGATCTCGCTCTGCGCTACAGCGGCATCGATCTCAAGCTGTGAGCCGCTCAGCATGCCGATAAAGTCGCGCACCAGCTGCTCCGGCGCCTGGACCGTATCCAGCAGGATATCGGTGATCGCCAGGGCGCCGGCATTGATGAAGGGATTGCGCGGCACGCCCTGCTCGTATTCGAGTTGCGAGAGGAAATTGAACGGTGTGCCCGAAGGCTCCTTGCCGACTCGCGTCCACACCTCATCGCCGATCTGGTTCAGAGCCAGGCCGAGCGCGAACAGCTTGGTGATCGATTGCGCCGAAAACGGCTCATCGGCATCGCCAATCACATATTCGCGGCCGGAAACGGTGCAGACGGCCATGCCGAACTTGTTCGGATCGACGCCGGCCAACTGCGGAATATAGTCGGCGCGCCGCCCCTTACCGAACTGCGGGCGCACCATCAGCGCCACCTCGGCCAGCACGTCATCGATCGAAACACCTGATTTCATGGTCAGGACGATGCGCTGGATGCCTCTGCCTTGTCCAGTGTTTCGACGAAATTCAGCGTATCGAAAACCAGCCGGGTGATGTCGGCAATGACCGCATAACGACTATCGATATCGAGCGTGCCGCCGGAAGTATAGATCGACAGGAAGACGGGCGGTTTATTGGGGAGCCAGACGACGGCGACATCGTTTGTGGCGCCATTGGCGCCGGTGCCGGTCTTGTCGGCCACCACCGCGCCCTTGGGCACGCCGGCGCGAATGCGGGGGTTGCCAGTGGAGGTGGCAACCATCCAGCCCTTCAGCAATTGGAGACTATCCGCTTTCAGGACTGTGCCGGTAAAGACGGTGCGCAGCAGATTACTCATCGCCTCCGGCGTCGTGGTATCCTGCACGTCGCCGTCGATATTGCTGTTCAGCGACGGCTCGTTTCGGTCCAGACGCGTAACCGCATCGCCAAGCCCGCGAACAAAAGCGGTCAGGCCCGCCGGTCCGCCGATCAGCGGCAACAACAGGTTGGCCGCCGTATTGTCGGATAGCGAGACCGCCGCCGAACACAGCTCGCCAATGGTCATCTGCCCCCTGGCGAGATTGGCGGTCGTGGTCGGGGCGTATTCGAGCAGGTCCTTTTTGCCGTATTTGATCGGGTCGGAAAGCTTGAGCTTGCCTTGATCGACCTGTTGCAGGATGGCGGTCGCCAGCACCCATTTGAAGGTCGAGCACATGGCGAAACGCTCGGTCGACTGGAGGCTTAAATTTCCATTCGCTTCGGCATTGGCGCTGGCCGTGCCGGTCAGGGCGGATACCCCGATCCGGCCGCCATGGCGTTTCTGGATTTCGACCATGCGCTGGGCAAACCCAAGCGCCTGCGTCACTTTTTCAGAACAGCCGGCCAGAGCCAGCGCTGCCCCGCCACTGAGGATGAGACTGCGCCGGGAAATCATTTTGCACCTTCGGACTTGTCGCCAATATGGGTATCCAGCCAGTTGAAGACCGTATCATGCCACTTGATCGAATTGGCCGGCTTCAGCACCCAGTGGTTTTCATCCGGGAAGCGCAGGAACTCGGATTCGATGCCCTGGCGCTGGAGCGCGGTAAAGGCGCCAATGCCCTGCTCGACCGGGATACGATAATCCTTATCGGAATGGACGATCAGCATCGGCACCGACCAGTCCTTGGCGTGCAGGGCCGGATTGAAGGTGTCGTACTTGGCCGGATCGTCATAGACCACACCGCCCTGCTCCCATTCCTCGAACCACAGTTCTTCGGTGGAATAGCCCATATTGCGCGCATCAAAGACGCCATCGTGCGAGACGAGGCATTTCCACGGTTGCTTCCAGTTACCAGCGATCCAGTTGACCATGAAGCCGCCATAGGAGGCGCCGAGCGCGCAGGCCTTGTCGCCGTTCAGGAACTTGTACTTGTCGAGCGCATAGGCCCAGCCCTTCTGCAGGTCTTCCAACGGGCGATCGCCCCAGTGCTGTGAGATGGCATCCTCGAAGGCCTGACCGTAACCGGTCGAGCCATGGAAATCGATCATCACCACCGCGTAGCCGGCACCGGCATAGGTCTGCGGGTTCCAGCGGTAGGACCAGCCGTCACCGAAGGAGCCCTGCGGCCCGCCGTGGATCAGGAAGGCGACCGGGTAAGACTTGCCCTCTTCGTAGCCGACCGGCTTGATGACATAGCCGTGGACATCCTCGTTGTTCCAGCCCTTGAAGCTGAACTGCTCGTACGCGCCGGTGGTCAGGCCATCGAGCACCGAATCGAACTTCGTCAGATTGGTGGCGCCATCGTCAAGGAAGGCGGTTTTCGGCTTGGCCTGATAGAAGGTCGAGGGGCGTTTCAGGCTGTCCTGCAGGAAGACCATACCGCGTGGGGTTTCGGCATAGGCGCTGGTGTGCCCCCCCTTGGTCAGCGGCGTTACCTTGCCGGTCTTGACATCGACGCGGAACAGGATGTGCTTGCCGACATCATCGGCATCGACCAGCAGGCTCTTGCCGTCTTTCGCCCATTGCATGCCGGCGACCGAGCGATCCCAGTCGGGCGCCAGTTCGCGCACCTTGCCGCTATCATCCATCAGCATGATGCCGAAACGGTCAGCCTCGAAGCCGGGGCGCTTCATGGCGAGATACGCCACGGTCTTGCCATCCGGCGAAACGCGCGGCGTACCGTCCCAGGCCTTGTTGTCGGCCGTGTGATCCGTCCACGCACCGCCGGTGACCGGCACGGAATAGATGTCGAAATTAGTGCTCCACGGCTCGGACTTGCCGGCCTCGCGCGCCGAGAACCAGACAGTCTTCGAATCCGGGCTGATCGTATAGTCGCCTTCGTCGCCATATGGCTTGGAGGGCACGTCGCCATCATAACCATCGGTCAGGGCCACGGCGTCGCCGCCGGCCGCCGGCACATAGAACAGGTGATTGCGCGTGCCATCGGCCCAGGTGTCCCAGTGGCGGACGAAGATCTTGTCGTAGACCGTGCCGGAAGACTTGTCGGCCTTGCGATCGGTCTGCTTCTGCACGGTGCAGGCAATCTCGCTGCCCTTGCATTCGGGGAAAACAGCCAGACCGACAACGATGCCCTTGCCGTCCGGCGTGATCTGGTAGGCCTGCACGTCGAGCGGCAGTTTCGTCACCTGGGTGGCGGTGGCCCCGGTCAGGTCGGTCTTCCACACCTGGTCGGTGCCACCCTCGCCGCGGCCGGAAATGAAGTAGATCGATCCATCCGGGCCGAACTGGGCATTGGAGGCGCCGCCATCGGAAATGGCCAGCCTGACCTCGGTCTTTTCGGGCTGCGTCAGGTCCTTCAGCCAGATCGAGGTCACACCCTTGTTCTTTTCCAGATCGGTGGCGCGTACGCTGAGCACGGCATAGCGGCCGGTCGGATCGAGCTTGAAGCCGCTGATGCGATCGAGCTTGACCATATCGGTATAGGTCAGGGGTGCCGCGTGTGCCACGCCGCACAGGGCCGCCAGGGAAACGGAGCCCGCCAGCAAGGCAGCAGTGAGTTTGGATTTGAGGAACATGGACCAACCTGTGTCAGTTGTTACGATTGGTACGTGTTAAAGCCCTCTTTGGCGCGTCTGTCGAGCGCCGGGGCGAAAAGATTGCCGAATTTTAATGTTCGGTCAGACCGTTTCCTTGGCCAGCAGGGCGCGGATATTTTCCATCGTCTGGAGGGTCTGCTTCGGCAGTTTCATTTTGAACAACGGCGTCATCAGCTTGGCCATGAAGGAATGCGGCGTGATATCGATGAAATGGGTCAGGCGCGTCCCTTCACCACTCGGCTCCATGCGAAATTCGACAATGACCTGCATCATCTTGTCATAGTACCGGTAGGCCATATGGCTGTCCTGCTCGTAGGCGGTGATCACCCCGTCCATCAGGCCATGGCGGCCGCCCTCGCAATAGGCATAACGCAGCTTATCGCCCACCTTGTTCGGTCCAGAACTCTGTTTCGCGACCCCCTCACAGCGTTTCAGCCACAGCGGCACCTTGGAATAATCGGCAAGCAGGGAAAACACCTCGTGCGGCGACTGCGGCAAATCAATACCATGCTGAAAACTGATCGTCATGAAAGCGTTCGGTTCCTCCCCGGGATGAGACATTTGACAAATGCCAGGACGAGGAGCGTAACATAGGCCCGCCAACTGACAAGCTTTTAGATATAGTATGACACCTGCAAAAACCGGCGTGCTCAACCTGCTCGTCATCCGCTATCTGCGCCAGAAACCGCAACTGCTCCTCTCGGTCGCCATAGGCCTGATCGTGCTTTTCGCCTGCCTTTTCCTGACTCACCTGAAGGGAATCACCGCCGCCCTCATTGCTTGGAACAGCTTTACCGGGCTCTATATCGGGCTGGCGCTTCACGCCATGCTGACGGCTGATCACGAAAGTCTGAAAAACCACGCCCACCTGTACGACGATGGCGAATGGACCATCCTGCTGCTGTCCATCCTGGCGGCGATCTTAAGCTTCGCGGCGATCGCCGGCGAACTGGCCACCGCCCAGAGCGTCAGCCCGGCGGAGCGGGTTTGGCATATCGGCCTGGCGGGCCTGACCCTGGTCACCTCATGGACCTATATCCACCTGGCTTTCGCCTTTCATTACGCGCACGGCTACTATGCCGAACTGCCGCGCCATAATAACACACCCAGCCTGAACTTCCCCGGCACCAAAACGCCGCACTATATGGACTTTCTCTACTTCGCCTTTGTCATCGGCACGTCCGGCCAGACGGCGGACGTCGATTTCGCCAGCACCGACATGCGACGGATCGGCCTGATCCACTGTGTCTCGGCCTATCTGTTCAATGCCACTGTCCTGGCCCTGACTATCAATATCGCCGCTTCACTGATCTCCAAATAGCTCAGCTCTGGTCCGCCACCGGCAGGACAGCCAGCATGAAGAAAAACTGCTCGATCGAGCGCACCACATCGGTAAAGTTCTCCAGGTTGAGCGGCTTGACGATATAGGCATTGGCGTGCAGGTCGTAGCTGCCAGCGATATCCGGCCTGGCGGCGGAACTGGACAGGATAATCACCGGGATATGACGCAGGGCGTCATCGGCCTTGAGCGCCGTCAGCACGTCCTTACCGCTCATCATCGGCAGGTTGAGGTCGAGCAGAATCAGGTCCGGCAGGCGAAGGTTCGCGTACTCCCCTTCCCGACGCAACATGGCCATCGCCTTCTCGCCGGTATCGGCGACCGTCAGATTGTTTTCTATCTCGGCCTGCCGGAAGGCGCGCGCCGCCAGCAGGGCATCGCCGCGATTGTCCTCGACCAGCATGATTTCTGCCGGACGGCCTTCACGAATAAGCAGATTGGCCATGGCCTGTTCTCCTATGCGAAACGGTCTGCGCTGACCCGATCCAGTGGCTGCGGTGTCTTGGGAATGGTGAAGAAGAAGGTGCTGCCGGTATCCGGCTCGGAGACGGCCCAGATACGGCCGCCGTGGGTCTCGACAATCTTCTTGCAGACGGAAAGCCCCAGACCGGTCCCCTGGATCTTTTCCCAGTTATGCAGGCGCCGGAAGGGGTCGAAAATCTGTTCCAGGAAGGCCTCATCGATGCCCATGCCATTGTCGCGCACCGAAAACTGCCACTCGTCGCCCTCATCCTTGCAGCCGACATGGATGACCGGCAAGCGACGCGGCTTCTGGTATTTTATCGCATTGGTGATCAGGTTCTGCAACAGCCGCATCAGTTGCACGCCATTGCCCGAAATCACCGGCAGGGTGTCGTAGGTGACCACCGCCTGAGTTTCACGCGTCAGGCCGCGCAGGTTTTCCAGCACGTGCGCCAGCTCAACGCGCAGGTCCACAGTGGCGAAGCGCGCTCCTTCCTTGTCCAGACGGGCATATTCCAGCAGGTCCTGGACCATGTCGCGCATGCGGGCGGCCGAATCACCGACGATTTTCAGGTATTCGCGCCCCTCATCGTCCAGCCGGTCGGCATAGTCGTGGGCGATGATCTGGCTGAAATTGAGCACCATGCGCAGCGGTTCCTGCATGTCGTGCGAGGCGACATAGGCGAAGCGCTCCAGTTCGGTATTGGAATCGGTCAGGCGCCGCAGCAGTTTCTGACGCGCGACCTCGGCCTGCTTGGCACGGGTGATATCGCGGATGATCCCGGTATAGTGGCTCTTGCCTTCCACATCGAACGTGCTGACCGAAAGATCGGCGGCAAAGCGACTGCCATCCTTGCGCCGGGCGTTCACTTCGCGCGCCCCCGCATCGATCGGCAGGTATTCGCTGACATAGCTGGCATGTTCGCTGTAGGTCGGATCCGGCATCAGCAGAGAGATCGGCTGACCGATGACCTCCTCGGCCGGATAGCCAAACATGTCCTCGCAGGCAGCATTGAAGCTGCGGATGCGGTCGTGTTCGTCAATGGTGATGATGCCGTCGAGCACATTGTCGATCACCGCGCGGCTGTTTTCCTCGCTCTGGTGATACAATGCCTCCAGCCTGGCATTGGCCTCGCGCAGCTGCGCCGGACTGGGCAGGGTCAGGGCCTCCGGCATCAGACGGACGATCATGACCAGGGTGGCGATGGAGGTCACGGCTGTGGCGGCCTTGACCCAGCCTTCGAAGATATAGTTGGGATGCCACAGCACCCAGATGCTCAGGAGGTGGGTGCAGCCGCACAGCAGGATAAAGGCACCGAACAGGATGAAGACGCGGCGGAAGGGCATGTCCCGGCGCTTGCGGATGAAGTAGACCAGGGCTAGCGGAATGCCGAAATAGGCCATTACGATGCCGAGATCGGACAGTATGTGCAGCCACAACACCCCCGGCTGCCACAGGAAGCAGTAGCCATGCGGCATGAACTGATTGGTATTCATCATTCCGTGATCCACGGCGTCCGCCCTACTGGTTATGCATGCCGCCCCCGCGGCGCAGATTTCGACATCTCACTCTACGCCATCTTACTCTGGGTCAACGTCACACTATACGCCCGGACACCCGCCGCTGGGAACGCATTTTTGTAACAATGCACAACCTCTATGTTGCAGTCTAAGTGGCGAATTTCAACTCACTATTTCGCGGGAAATTGGCTTGCACCGGCGGTGAAAATAACCACATATTGCGTATAGCGGACAGCAGGTGGGAGAGTCGCATGACCACGATCGCCGACAGGATCAGAACAGCGCAGGTTTTGCTGGTTGAAGACAATCGCGGCGACGCCGTGCTGACGCGGCGAGCCTTCAAGCGCGCCAATCTGTCCAGCGACATCGTGGTGGCGGAGACTGGCGAAAAGGGCCTGAGTATCCTGCGTCGCGAGGGTGAACATGCCGAGGCGCCGCGTCCAGACCTGATCCTGCTCGATCTCAACCTGCCCTACATGCACGGTCAGGATTTCCTGCAGACCGTCAAGCAGGATCCGGATTTCAAGCGCATTCCGGTGATCGTGCTTTCGAGTTCCGGCGCCGACATGGATGTCACCGCCAGCTATGACCATCACGCCAATGGCTACATTACCAAGCCGCTGGATGCCGACACCTATGACGATATCGTGGCGCGCATCGAGCAGTACTGGTTCACCCTGATGCAGCTACCTCCCGATCACCCGGCGCCAGCCTATAGTTAAATCTTTGGCGGGGGATGGTTTCACGTTTGAGTCTGGCCTACATTAGAGGCAATGACAAAGCTCCCCCGCATTCCGCGCGCCAATAAAGCCCCTCATCTCCAGACACCTGCTGTGCCCCGGCCTCCCAAGGGTCTGCCCGACGACCAGACCCTGCTCGATGCCCTGGCGGCCTCGCGAGAGGTCGATGTCGGTGATCTGGCCAAGCAGTTCGGTCTCAAGGGCGACGACCGGCGCGCTTTGCGCCAGCGTCTGAAAGCGCTCAGCGAGGCCGGCAAGCTGCACAAGAGCGGCCGCAAATCCTTCGGCGCCCTGGGCGCCCTGCCCGATACCGGCGTCTGCGAAGTGGTCGAGCGCGATATCGATGGCGAACTGTGGGTCAAGTGGGGCAAGTCCGAAGCCAAGAACCCGGCGCCGCTGGCCCGCCTCGCGCCCCTTAAGCCCTCCGCCGCCCAGACACCGCCGGCCATGGGCGACCGTATCTATGTCCGCTTCGAGCAGACCTCGGACGGCTGGGTGGCACACCTGATCAAGGTGCTCGACCAGGGCGCGCCGAAACTGGTCGGTGTCGTGCGCATCGGCCGTCAGCGCAAGGGCGCCACGGAATACCGGCTGGAATCGGTCAACCGCAAGGAAAAGGCGAGCTTCACCCTGACCGGCGGCAATCTCGACACGCTGGAAGACGGTGACGTGGTGATCGCGGCCCCGGTCGGCGGGGTCCACAAGTACGGGCCGCAGCCGGCGCGCGTGCTGGAGGTCATCGGCAAGGAGGACAGCCCGCGGATCGCCTCGGTCATGGCCATTCATAGCCACGGCCTGCCGATCGGCTTCCAGTCGAGCACCGAGGACGAGGCCAAGTCCGCCGAGGCGCCAAAGCTTGGCAAGCGTACCGACCTGCGCGACCTGCCCTTCGTTACCATCGACCCCGTGGACGCCAAGGACCACGACGACGCCGTCTATGCCCATGCCGACGAGGACGAAACCAATCCCGGCGGCCATGTCGTCTGGGTGGCGATTGCGGACGTGGCCTCTTACGTTACCTCCGGTTCGTCGCTCGACCGCGACGCCCGCGACAAGGGCAATTCGACCTACTTCCCTGACCGCGTCGAGCCCATGCTGCCGCATGTGCTGTCCTCCGGCCTGTGCTCTTTGCAGGAAGGCGAAAACCGCGCCACGCTGGCCGTGCGCATGGTCTTCAACGCCGCCGGCAAGAAGATCAGCCACAGGTTCGTGCGCGGCCTGATGCGTTCGGCGGCCAAACTCTCCTATGAGCAGGCGCAGGCCGCCATAGACGGCAATCCGGACGACAAGACCGGCCCGATCCTCGATGCCCTGCTGAAACCCCTGTGGGCGGCCCACGCCTGCCTGACGCGCGGGCGCACGGTACGCCAGCCGCTGCACATCACCTCGCCGGAGCGGCGTGTGAAGCTGGATGGCGAAGGCAATGTCATCTCCATCGAACAGCGCGTTTCGCTCGACGCCATGCAGCTGATCGAGGAGATGATGATCCAGGCCAATGTCAGCGCGGCCGAGGAACTGCAAAAGCATAAAACGCCGCTGGTTTACCGTGTCCACGAAACGCCTTCGCTGGAAAAGGTCGGCAATCTGGCCGATTTCCTGCAAACGATTGGATTACCCTGGAACAAGGGCGAACCGCCGCGCACGGAGCGTTTCAACGCCCTGCTCGACAGCCAGAAGGACGGCCCGCACGCCGAGATCATCAACGAGGTGGTCCTGCGCACCCAGATGCAGGCGCACTATTCGCCGGAAAACTACGGCCACTTCGGGCTCAATCTCGACAACTACGCCCACTTCACCTCGCCGATCCGCCGCTATGCCGACCTGATCGTCCATCGCGGCCTGATCCGGGCGCTGAAACTGGGCGATGACGGCCTCACCGACTACGAGATCAAGACGCTCTCCGATACCGCTGAGCACATCACCGCCACCGAGCGCCGCTCCATGCAGGCCGAACGCGAGGCCATCGAGCGCTATGTGGCGGCCTTCCTGCACGACAAGGTGGGCGCGACCTTTGCCGGCCGAATCGTCGGTGTGACGCGCTTTGGCCTGTTCGTGAAGCTCAATGATACCGGCGCCGACGGCATCATCCCGGTCTCCTCTCTGGGCAATGACTATTTCGTTCATGACGATGTGCAGCACGCCCTGATCGGCGAGCGGAGTGGCGAGCGCTGGCGTCTCGGTCGGCAGATCGAGGTGGAACTGACCGAGGCCATGCCGATCACCGGCGGGCTGGTGTTCAAGATGCTGAGCGAGCCGGAAGCGGCCGATCCCAACGCGCCGAAACCCCGCCTGGGCGTACGAGGCCGGGGTCCGGGCTACCAGACACGCGGAAAAGGCCCGCAGAAGGCCGGTTTCCGCGACAAGACGATGAAGTCCGGCGGGCCCCAAAACGGACCTAAGCACGGCGTCAAGAACATGAAGAAAAAGAAGAAGCGGTAGCCCCTACCGCTTCAGAACACGTTCGCCTGAGCCGTGCCGGAAGGCGCGCCATAACGGTTGGCGCCCGGCGTGCCCTCGCGGTTCATCTGGTAACGCAGGAAGAGGTTGAATGCGACGATCGGCAGGATGATGATTATCCCCGCCAGGCCGCTGCTATCGCCAAACCATTTGCCCACGGTCGGTCCCAGGCTGGCCGACGACAGGCTGTAGAACACGAATACTGCCACGAAGGCGAGCACGATCAGCATGACCACCGGGCTCATGATCAGCAACTTACCGGACATGTTCACGTCATGCAGGCGCCTGATCATGACCTGTAGAAACCGATAGCGGTAGTATAACAGCACGATGGCGCCAATAATATACGCGCCGGCACCGACCAGCGGATCTATCGAAACAGCGGCAACCGTGCCCGCGATAAACAGACCAACCGGAATGAGGCAGAAGAAAAAATGCCGCCAGCGTTCCTTGCGATAATCCTTGAGCGCAATACGGCCTTGCGTGTTCCACGACAGATTGATCATGACTCCCCCCTCCGGTGCCCGCTTTTCGAGCAGCCCGCTTATATGCAGCCTACGAATGGCTGTAAAGCGGCCCGCTTAGCGGAACGTATAGCTCTGCTTCATCAGGGTCAGATCGCCGCCGGAGGCGCGCATGGACAGCTGTTTGATCCCGGCATCGAGCTGGATATCATGGCTTTCCATGGTCTGCAGCCCCGTCAGCGGATTGGTGCCGTAGAGATCGAGCGTGACGCGATTGCCGTTGTTCCAGTGGAGGCGCAGGTCAAAGCTTTCGCCGGGCTTGGGTGACAGGCCATAGGCCTGCACCACCTCTTCGCCGCTGCCCCCCACCTTGGTCACCCTGGCCTGCAATTTACCGTCCTCAGTGGGCGTGAACGTCAGGGCCGCCGCCTCGCCGGCCTCATCGTCGATCGACAGACCAAAGGCCGCGGTCGTGCAGGTCTCGTCGGCGCATTTCAGCCGCACCACCAGGTCGACGCGCGTCACATCGGTCAGCGGATCGGACTGCGCCGTATTGGTCTTGCCCGGATCGGCGCTAATGCTTACCGGCGCTAGCGACTGATAGCCCGTAGGGTGTCCTTCGGCGAAGGCCGAGCCTGTGAGACTCAAGGTGACGAGGGCAAGTCCGGCGGTCAGGAGGCGTTTCATTTGGGCTTTCAGGTTCAAAACTGTGTAAATCCGGGGCAGATAGCTTGACCTTCACGGCAAAAATGCGTCTATGGCGGCCTGTCAGCGAAAAAACGTCCTCCCGGCGCATTTGTCCATTGACTTATGACGTTCTGTGAGTATTTTCCGCGCTCCTGATTTTATTCGCGCCTTGTGGCGCATCCGAACGTTAAGGACTTTACGTCATGGCAAAGCCAGCCTCCATCAAGATCCGCCTGAACTCGACGGCGGACACCGGCTTCTTCTACGTGACCAAGAAGAACGCCCGCACGAAGACCGAAAAGATGGTGCTGAAGAAGTACGATCCGGTCGTGCGCAAGCACGTTGAATTCAAGGAAGGCAAGATTAAGTAATCTGCCTTTTGCAAGTTTGTCCTTCAGCATCCCCCCGCTGAAGGGCTTTTAAGGAGCCGCGCCGGAGTCCCCCCTATACCCGGCGCGGCTTTTTTGCGTCTGGGGGTTAGGCGTACACCACGAATATCGCCACGCGCTTAAGCCGCAGCTCTGACAATCACGCGATTGCGGCCGGACTGCTTGGCCTCATAGACGCCCTCGTCCGCCCGCTTGAGCAGGGCTTCCGGCGAATCGCCCAGGCCCTGGGAAGTGGCGACGCCTACCGAGACCGTCACATCGAGTTTACGGCCATCGGCCAGCACAAAGGGTGTATCGGCCACCTGGGAGCGGACGCGTTCGGCGATATTCAGGGCGGCGGCCTGATCGGTTTCCGGCATCAGCACCACGAACTCCTCACCGCCGAAGCGGCAGGCCATGTCGATAGCCCGGACATTCAGGCTGAGGCGGCGGGCGAATTCGCGGATCACCTCATCACCGGCATCATGGCCGTAGGTGTCATTCACCCGCTTGAAATGATCGATATCGAGCAGCAGCACCGAAAGCGCCGGCCCGCCCTTGACGTGGCGTCCCATGGCCAGGTTCAGGTGGTGATCGAGGAAACGGCGATTGTTCAGGCCCGTCAGCGGGTCGGTCACCGCCAGTTCCAGCGACTTGTCGAGCGTATTGCGCAGGAAGTCGCCATAACGCTTGCGTTTGATCTGGGTGCGGGCGCGGGCGCGCAGTTCCAGCATGTCGACGGGGCGCGGCAGCACGTCATTGACGCCCAGTTCCAGCGCCTTGAGCATCATCTTGCGCTCATCGGCATTGATGATGGCCAGGACAGGTCGCTGGCGCGTGGCCTCATGCGTGCGTAGCTGGGCCACCCAGCGCAGGGCATCGAAGGTTTTGGCAGTCAGGTTGAGCACGATCAGATCGACTCGGCCGGCAGCGATCTTCAGCGCCTTTTCCGGATCGGTTTCGTAAGCGCAGCGATGATCTTCACCCAGTTGCAGCATCAGGCGCTCGGCCTGGCGGACATTGTCGTCGAGAATCAGCACATTGCCGGTGGCAGATATCTGGCGCTCATACAGCGCCTGATCGATCAGGCCGGCGCGGCGCGAGGATGATTCGCGGGCGCGCAGGTCATCGACCATCTGCTTGAGCCGCACCAGGGCCTGCAGGCGCGCCATCAGCACCACATCATCGACCGGTTTCGTCAGGAAGTCGTCGGCGCCCGCTTCAAGCCCGGACAGGCGATCCTCACGGCCGTCCAGGGCGGTGATCAGGATGATGGGGATATGGCGGGTCTCGGGGTGCTCTTTCAGCTGCCGGCAAACTTCGTAGCCGTCGATTTCCGGCATCATGACATCGAGCAGGATGATATCCGGCTGTTCCTCGATCGCCACGGCCATGGCGATACGGCCGTTGGCCGCCGTCAGGGTCTCGTAGTACTCGGCCTCCAGCTTGGCCTGGAGCAGGCGCACATTGGCGGCAATGTCGTCAACGATCAGGACGCGGGCAGTCATCGGGTGGCTTTACCCCAGGTAGCGGCGAACCGTATCGAGGAAATGGGTGACGGAGATCGGCTTGGAGATATAGGCCTCGCAACCGCCTTCGCGGATGCGCTCCTCGTCGCCCTTCATGGCGAAGGCGGTGACGGCCACGACCGGGATATGGGCCAGCTCATCGTCTTCCTTCAGCCACTTGGTGACTTCCAGGCCGGAGATTTCCGGCAGCTGGATATCCATCAGAATCAGGTCGGGGCGGTGCTGGCGGGCCAAGGTCAGGGCGGACAGGCCTTCGCCCGTCTGGAAGGTTTCGTAGCCCTGCGCATCGAGCAGGTCATGAAACAGCTTCATGTTGAGTTCGTTGTCCTCAACGATGAGAACCTTCTTTTGATTCATACCCAAACCTTCGAACATGTCAGCGCTCTGACCCACATCAAACTGTTGTTTTTACCGAATCGACCGCTTGGCGGGCCCGGCTTTTGATACCGCCACCTTACAGGGACTCTCTTAAGCCGAGGTGAAGGGGAAGGTAACAAAAGGTAAAAATGGGGATGGCCGAGGCGATTGCAAATCGGCTATAGCTGTCGGCAGTTCGCGCCCTTCACCCGGCGCCATTGCCTTATGAAAAAGGACTTTCCATGTCGAAAAGTGAAGAGCGCCTGCGCGCCCTCGGTATCACCCTGCCCGTCCCCACCGCGCCGGTAGCCAATTACGTGCCCTTCGTCCGCACCGGGAATCACGTCCATATCTCCGGTCAGCTCTCCAATGACGCCAATGGCGGAATCAAGGGTACGGTCGGCGTCGACGTGACGCTGGAACAGGGCGTGGAAGCCGCCCGCCTGTGCGCCATCAACCTGCTGGCTCAGATGAAGGACGCCGCCGGCGGCGACCTCGACAATGTGATCCGCGTGATCAAGCTCAATGCCTTCGTCCAGGCCGGTCCGGAATTCTACAATATCCCGCAGGTTATCAATGGCTGCTCGGACCTGATGGTGGCCGCGCTTGGCGATGCCGGCAAGCACGCCCGCTCGGCGGTTGGCATGTACAAGATCCCGCTCGGCTTCGCCGTCGAGATCGACGCGCTGATCGAGGTTACGGATCGCCGGTAAAGGTTATCCAAGGGGGGGATCATGATTATCGGTATCGATCTGGGCACTACCAACTCCGCCGTTGGGGTATTTCGCGATGGCAAGGCGGAACTGATTCCGAACAGCCTGGGGCACAATCTGACACCTTCGGCTGTCGGGCTGGATGACAATGGCGAACTGCTGGTCGGCTTGCCGGCGCGTGAACGACAATCGACGCACCCCAAGCTGACCACCAGCGCCTTCAAGCGCTATATGGGATCGCGCCGGACCACCCGGCTGGGTCAGCGCGACTTTTCTCCGGAAGCGCTGTCCGCCCTGGTGCTGCGCAGCCTCAAGGCCGACGCCGAGGCTTTTCTGGGCGAACCGGTGACCGAGGCGGTGATCACCGTTCCGGCATATTTCAACGACAAGCAACGCAAGGCGACGAAACGCGCCGGCGAACTGGCCGGCCTCAAGGTCGAGCGCCTGCTGAACGAGCCGACGGCCGCCGCCCTCGCCTATGGCATTCACCAGCTTGCCGATGAATCGCAGTTCCTGGTCTTCGACCTGGGCGGCGGGACGTTTGACGTGTCGATCCTGGAAATCTTCGAGGGTGTCATCGAGGTTCGCGCCTCCACAGGTGACGCACGTCTGGGCGGCGAGGACTTCAACGACCTCCTGATACGAGCCATGCGCGCCCGCTTTACCGATGACTGGAAACTCAAGCTGGGCGAAGAGGATGCCCTGCACCAGATTCTGCGCGCAGCAGCGGAAAAGGCGCGCCGTGAGCTCACCAGCCAACCCGAGGCAAAGATGGCGGTGCAATGGCGCGGTAAGGCCTACGAGCATGCGGTTTCGGCCGAGGCATTCGAAAATCTGGCCGCGCCCCTGATAGAGCGTTTGCGTGAGCCGGTCCTGCGCAGCCTGCGCGACAGCGATATCCGCACGGAGTCTTTAAGCGAAATCGTTCTGGTTGGCGGCGCCACCCGAATGCCGGTCGTCCGCAAGGCCGTCACCCGCATGTTCGGCCGGTTTCCGGCGCAAACCCTGCATCCGGATGAGGCTGTCGCCCTGGGCGCCGCGGTGCAGGCCGGCCTGAAGGCGCGCGACCAGGCGCTGAAGGAAGTGGCCGTAACCGATGTCTGTCCGTTCAGCCTGGGTGTCGGGATTGCAGAGCGCGAGCATAACGGCAACCTGCGCCACGGCATTTTCTCACCGATCATAGAACGCAATATTGCCGTGCCGGCCAGTCGCGTAAATACCTATTCGACCCTGCAGGATGGCCAGTCGCTGATCGAATTTGAAATCTTCCAGGGCGAGTCGCGCTATGTGACCGACAATATATCGCTCGGCAAAATTTCCATACCTGTACCGCGCAAACCGGCGGGCGAGGTTTGGGTAGATTGCCGTTTTACCTATGATATCAATGGATTGATCGAAGTCGACGTCCATGTCCCACTGACGGACGAAAAACGGCAGCTGGTCATTATGGATGAGGATGGCCCGTCAGGCACTGATCTTGAAAAGCAGCGCAAGGCTCTGGAAGCGCTCAAGGTGCATCCGCGCGATAATGATGCAAACCGTGCTGCCCTGGCCAGGGCCGCACGCTGTTACGAAAATTTTCTGGGAGACAAGCGCGAACAGGTCAGCGGCCTGATGCGTTATTTTGAGGGGGCCCTGGAAAGCCAGGACAATCGCATCATCGATCGCGCCCGCGATCAGTTGCTATCCGCTCTGGATGCGCTCGAAGGCGAAACATGGCTGTAAACTCGATCTGGAAGACGCTCGGCATCCCGCGAACAACGGATCGCCGCGAGATTCGCCGCGCCTATGCCCAGAAACTGAAAGTCACAAATCCGGAAGACGATGCGGAAGGCTTCAAGGCTTTGCGCGAAGCCTATGAACGCGCTCTGTCCCTTGCCGATGGCAAATCAGCACCCGTTGTCTCTGGGCCTTCCGTCCCTGCGTCGAAAGACGACACATCTAAAAAAACGCCAGTTTCTTCGTCGCCTCCCCCCGAAGGCACTCCCCCTCCCACCGGCAAGACTACCACCTTTCAGGCGGTCAAAATGCGTCTGAGGCAAATCCTTGCGTCTACGAGCGCGACAGACGCGGAACGGCTGGACGCCCTGACTGACTTTTTCAGCGCCCCAGCCATGGATAGCCTCGACACCTATACCGAAAATGAAATCTGGCTTGCGCGGCTGTTACTGGCAAATATTCCACGCAGCGATCCGCTGATTACCGCCACTATCGAGCACTTCAAGTGGCGGCAGCAGGTTCGTGGCATCAGACGCTCGCCCTTACTGCTGCAGGTCCTCCAGAGGCAGCAGGACATTGCCTACCTGACCGCCGTCAAAAAGCGGGAGCATGAAAATCACAAGGCCTTCCTAGCCCTGACAGGGGAGCCAGAAGACATAAATTTCAGGCGGCGTCTGCGGATGCCATTACCTGATACCATCGCCGATCTGTTGAAAGATATTCGCACAAACCGGCCCTCCGTCGTGCGCGATCTCAATCCTCAGTCCGTATCTGCCTGGGACACCTTTTTCAACCGCCCCAGACTGCCTTCCTGGGGCCTGTGGTGCCTGCTGGCCACCCCACCTTGTCTGCTGCTGATTCTGCTGTCGCTTTACACACCGAGCACAGCCTGGCGAATACTGATCCTGCCACCGCTTATCTTGCTCGCCGCGACCGTCGGCATGCTGGCCTATCATTATGGCTTCGAAGTGCCACGTTGGCGGGCACATCACCGCGCTTCTAAACGCCCCTTACCGACCTGGCTGCGTTTCGGCTGGCTTCCCATCACAGTCTTCCTGCCTTTTTTAGGCGCTACACCGGAATTATCAAAACCTGTGGGCGACGCCTTTACCCCACTGGCTCTGAGCTGCGCCGGGCTGACTATTATTCTGTCCGTATTGATGCTGATCTGGGCCGCAGCCGTAGGTGAGGCCGACATACGTCCCGGAAAACTCCCTCCCTGGCTAAGGCCAGTCTATGCTTTAGGTCTTTTGATCCTGTTGTGGCTTTTTAGTCTGGGACACTTCTCTCTGCCGACCGATGTCGCTTTGTCAGCCGCCCTCCTGGCCGGTGTTTTCAATACCGGGTTCGCCAAGATGAACCTGTTCGGTGCATGGATGCGCTTTGGCAAGCCTACTCAGCTGCTGCTTACCACCTTTGTCTTTCTGCTCACGGCTGGCGTAGCTGTCTGGTTCGTTTATGCGCTCGTTTTGCCAGCCCAGCTTATCTGGGCACTTGCTTCCCTGATCGTCCTCTCCGTCGTCCAGCGCCTGCCCTTGCTGGTCGCAACCTACTTCCCCCCTTTCTGGCGTATCATCTGGCTACCGATTTTCATTGGCTTTCATCGTGGTTTTGACATTCCCTTGCCCATGACGGCTTTGTGCGGCCTGATATTGCTGGCCTGGAACCTGTTTTCCTTGATCTGGACAGCCAAACGTATCTGGAGCGAAGCCTAAGAGGCAATTGTGCGTCCGCGAAAGGGGTGTTAGCGTCACCTCTTTTACGGGGGTACATATGGGTCTGAAGTCTGTTTTGCTGGCCGTCACATCGGTTCTGGCGCTTTGCGGCACCGCTCAGGCGGCGGACGATGGCGAACCGGCCTTCCGCACGCTGTTCAAGGAACTGGTCGAGACCAATACCGCGCCGGGCGTCGGCAGTTGCACCCTCGCCGCTCAGCGCATGGAAGCCAGGCTCAAGGCGGCGGGCTACACCGATGCCGACATCCACCTCTTCATTCCCGACAGCGCGCCGAATGACGGTGGGCTGGTCGCCACCCTGAAAGGCACCGGCTCGAAGAAGAAGCCGATCCTGCTGCTGGCCCATATCGATGTGGTGGCCGCCAAGCGCGAGGACTGGACGCGCGATCCCTTCACGCTTTTCGAAGAAGACGGCCAGTTCTACGGCCGCGGCGTCGCCGACGACAAGGGCCAGGCCGCCATCTTCACCGACCTGTTGATCCGTTACAAGCGCGAGGGCTACAAACCCAGGCGCGACATCAAGCTGGCGCTGACCTGCGGCGAGGAAACCGAGGGCGTCTTCAACGGCGCCAAGTGGCTTTCCGAGACCCACAAGGACTGGATCGACGCCGCCTTCGCCCTGAACGAGGGCAGTTATGGCTCGGACGATGCCTCCGGCAAGCACGTTTCCTTCGATATCGAGGCTGCCGAGAAGGTCTATCAGGACTTTACCCTGCAAACGACTAATCCGGGCGGGCACTCCTCGCGCCCTGTGCCGGACAATGCCATTTATGAGATGGCCGATGCCTTGAAGGCCGTTTCCGCCTACGAATTCCCGGTGAAGCTCAACGACGCCACGCGCGAATACTTCACCCGCATGGCCAGCATCGCCGGACCGGAAGACGCGGCGGCCATGCGCGCCATTGTCGCCAATCCGCAGGACGCGGCGGCCGATGCGCAACTCTCCAAGAACCCGGCCTGGCATTCGATGCTGCGCACCACCTGCGTCGCCACCCTGATCGAGGGCGGTCATGCGGTGAACGCCCTGCCGCAGAGCGTGAAGGCCAATGTCAATTGCCGCATCTTCCCCGGCACGCCGGTGGCCGAGGTGCAGCAGGCCCTGGCCACTGCCATCGCTAATCCGAAAGTCGGTCTGACGCTCAATGGCGCCCCCAGCCCGGCTACCCCGGCGCCGGCGCTCGGCCGCGATATCCTGGGGCCGATCGAAAAGGCCGTGGCCGAGGTCTATCCCGGCGTGCCCGTGCTGCCGACCATGGAAGTCGGCGCTTCGGACGGCATCTACACCACCGCCGCCGGCATCCCGACCTATGGCCTCTACGGCTTCTTCGAAGGCCCGGACGATGGCAATATCCACGGCCTCAATGAACATGTCGGCGTGCAGTCGCTGATGGAGGGCCGCCGCTTCTTCCACACACTCGTCAAGCTTTACGCCGATCAATAAGGGGACCGATCATGACACTGAAATCCAGCCTGCTCGCCTTTACCGCCGTTCTTGCTTTCGCCGCCCCCGCTTTCGCCGCCGATAAATCGGGTGATGGCGAACCGGCCTTCCGCGAACTCTACAAGGAGCTGGTCGAGACCAACACCACCCTTTCCGCCGGTAGTTGCACGCTGGCGGCCGAACGCATGGCGGCGCGCCTGAAGGCCGTGGGCTACAGCGATGACGATATCCACCTCTTTTCCACGCCCGAGCATCCCAAGGAAGGCGGGTTGGTTGCTGTTTTCCACGGCACCGGCTCGAAAAAGAAACCTATCCTGCTGCTGGCCCATATCGACGTGGTCGAGGCGAACCGCGCCGACTGGACGCGCGATCCCTTCACCCTGGTCGAGGAAGGCGGCTACTTCTACGCGCGCGGCGCTTCGGACGACAAGGCGATGGCGGCGGTCTTCACCGACCTGATGGTCCGCTTCAAGCAGGAGGGTTACAAGCCGAAGCGCGACATCAAGCTGGCTCTGACCTGCGGCGAGGAAACCTCCGGCGCCTTCAATGGCGCGGAATGGCTGGGGCAGAACCACAAGGACTGGATTGACGCTGCCTATGCCATAAACGAGGGCGGTTCCGGCCAGCTGGATGAAAACGGCAAGATGACCGCCTTTGGCGTTCAGGCGGCGGAAAAGGTCTTCCAGAACTACCAGATCGAGACCACCAATCCTGGCGGCCACTCCTCGCAGCCAGTGCCGCAGAACGCCATCTACGATATGGCGGCGGACCTGACGAAGCTGAGCGCGCTGGAATTTCCGGTCGAGTTCAACGAGACGACCCGCGCCTACTTTACCAAGATGGCCGATATCACTGGCGGCGAAACCGGCGCGGCCATGAAGGCGCTTCTGAAGGATCCGAACGACGCGGCCGCCAATGCCATCGTCTCGAAGGACAAGAAGTGGCATTCGATGCTGCGCACCACCTGTGTCGCCACCATGATCCAGGGCGGCCATGCCACCAATGCCCTGCCGCAGCGCGTCGATACCAATATCAACTGCCGCATCCTGCCGGGCACCTCAGTGGAAAGCGTGCGTCAGGTGCTCGACCAGGCGATTGGCGATCCCAATCATCACGTCACCATACTGGAACCGCGCAGCCCGGCCACGCCCTCGCCGGCGCTCGATCCGGAGATCATGGCGGCGGTCGATGCGGTCAGCAGCAAGCTGTTCCCTGGCGTGCCGGTCCTGCCAACCATGACCACAGGCGCGACCGACGGCATTTACACCACGGCGGCGGGCATCCCGACCTACGGCATCTCCGGCATGTTCGTCGATCCCGATGGCGGCGGTGTCCATGGACTGAACGAGCGCATCCGCGTCAAATCGCTGATGGATGGACGGAAATTCCAGTATCAGTTCGTGAAAAAGCTGGCGGACCTGTAGCTTTCCGCCGCTTCATGCTCATATAGCCGACATGACCTCCGCCCTGATGCTCAAAGTTCACAGCCGTATCGACGAGATTGGCGAAAGTGCATGGAACAGTTTAAGGGATGACGATAACCCCTTCACATCCTTTGCTTATCTTGAAGCGCTTGAGGCCACGGGATGCGTCAATCAGGCCAGCGGCTGGCAGCCGGTGCATCTGTCGCTTAGCGATGACACCGGCGCCATCCGGGGCGCCATGCCGCTCTATGTCAAATACCATTCGATGGGCGAATATGTCTTCGACCAGTCATGGGCGCGCGCCTATGAACAGGCCGGTGGTGACTATTATCCCAAGCTGCAGGGCGCCATCCCCTTTACACCGGTGACAGGCACCCGCCTGCTCTCGCCCGATCCAGAGGTCCGGCAAGCCCTGGCGCAGGCGGCGATTTCGCTGTGCGACAGTAACAAACTATCGTCGCTGCATATCACCTTCCCGCGCGAGGACGAATGGCATCTGATGGGCGAGATGGGCCTGCTGCAACGGCAGGACCAGCAGTTCTGGTGGGACAATGCGGGCTATGCGTCGTTCGATGATTTTCTCGCCGCCCTCTCCTCCAACCGCCGCAAGGTGATCCGGCGCGAGCGGCGAGACGTGCAGGAAAGGCTTGATCTGAAATGGATCGTCGGCAGCGAGATCACCGAAACACATCTCGATCAGCTTTATGGCTTTATCGAGAATACCTATGACCGCAAGTGGGGTACCGGCCGCCCCTATCTGACGCGGGACTTCTTTAGCCGCATCCGCGAGACCATGACCGACCAGATGGCGCTGGTCTTTGCCTATGAGGGTAATGAGGCCGTGGCGGGCGCGATCAACTTCATAGGACGTTCTGGGGCAGGCGATACGCTCTATGGCCGGCAATGGGGCGCTTTGATCGATGTGCCCTTCCTGCATTTCGAGGTCTGCTACTATCAGGCCATCGATTTCGCTATTGCGCGTGGCCTGAAGCGCGTCGAGGCGGGCACGCAGGGCGAGCACAAGCTGTCGCGCGGCTACATGCCCAATCCGGTCTATTCGGCGCACTATATCCGCGACAAACGCCTGCGCGCGCCGGTGGAGGCCTATCTGGTGCGTGAACGCGAGGCCGTGGCGGAACAGATGCTGATGCTGGCCGAAGAGGCTTCGCCGTTCAAGAAGGGTGGCTAACCCGCCACGCCCGTGTGGCCCCTGGTGCGCCAGGGCAGTCCCTTAAGATAGTGGCGCAGCATCCGGTCTAAACGCACCAGCGCAAAGCTCACCGCAAGCGCCAGAACGGCCATGCCCACGGTCCGCACGGGTGCTGACAGATCAGTTATCGGCAAACTATAGTACAGCAGTGCATAGATGGGCACATGAACGATATAGAGTGGATAGGACAGATCGCCCAGAAGCGCCGCCACTTTTCCAAAAGCGACGCCCGTCTTCATTTTTGAGGCCGTCACGATCAGCGCCGGCAGCAGGATCAGTATATTGGGCAGCAAGGCCCGCCCATCGGCAAACAGGAAGCCGGTAAAGACAGCCAGTGCCAGCCCGATTGGAACAATGGCCGGCATATCGGGTACACGATGGCGCTCTTCGTAAATGACAGCACCCAAAAAGAATTCCGCAATCACCCTTGGAAAACCCATCCAGAAATTATCAATACTCCAGCCCGGATTAACCTGCCGGGTAAGCAGGACGCAGGCCGCATATATCACCAGGGAAACGACCGCCAGTATCTTGAGGTCCCTCTTCCGGCAAAAGGCGACATAGGCGAAAAAGGCCATATTCACGGCCATTTCAAAGAACAGGGACCAGGATGGCGCATTGAGCGGAAACAATACGCCATATGTGGCGCCGCCATTGATGGTCCAGATCAACCGGTTGAAATCCGGCAATATCAGGATACCGGAAAGCGTTGCCATCGAGATATCGCCACCCGACACGCCTTGCACCAAGGCCGCGACGACGCCCAGAATCAGGCCGATCAGATACAGTGGCCACAGCCGAAGCAGTCTCTGCCAGAGGAAATGGCGGAAGGCCATGCCTTGCGCAATCCGGTCGCCATAACCGTGCATGATCACGAATCCGGAAAGAATAAAGAACAGGTCCACGGCTATCGGTGCCGCCTTGAACCAGTTCAGGCCATTATGTTCCGTATAGTGAAACAACAGGATGGAAATGGCCGCCAGGCCGCGAATACCGTCGAGCGCATGAAATCTGGTCTTTTCGGTCATCGCCTCTCACCTTGTCGGGACGGACAGAGTTAAACCAAAGTCCTAACCATTCGGTTTCCACGGCGACCTGTGCTAAACTCGGGCAAAGGGACGAAATCGATGACCGAGCGTTATAAAACCTATTCCGCCTTCTTCGACTTTTACCTGAGCGAACACAGCCTGCCTGCGACACGCGCCGTGCATTATCTTGGCTCGACCTTCGGCATTCTGGCGCTGATCCTGACCGTCACCACGCGCAATCTTTTATGGATTCCGGCTGGGCTGGTGGCGGGTTACGGCTGCGCCTGGGTCGGGCATTTCTTTATTGAGCACAATCGTCCGGCCACTTTCAAATATCCGCTGTGGTCGTTTATGGGCGACTATCACATGTTCTTTCTGTGGCTGACTGGCGGCTTAACCAAGCGCCAGCAACGCGCCGAAGAGCACCTCAGGCCTTGTGATAGGCCTGACGGAACGCCGTCATCATGACCTCATAGGCGCCGGCGGCGCCGACACGACCCGTATTGATCGGATTACGCACCTGCGCGACGCTGGCCGTCATCACCGAACGCTTCTGCAGATGGGGCGTGAACACCTGCCGCTCCTCGTTCAGGCCGACATGAGCCAGAATGCGGCGCGTCCAGACGTCCGGCGTACTGACCAGATCCTCATAGGCCACGGTCAGTATGCGCTCTGGGAAGGCCTGCGCCCAATGGGCGTGCAGCCGGTCCTCAAGCCGGAAATAGGCAGCGATATCGTCCAGGGACCACGTCCAGTTCAGCGAATCCTTGAAGTGGGTGCGGAAGTTGGACAAGGCGCAATCCTCCGGATTACGGCGTATCCACACCATGCGTGCGCGCGGCAGCATATGCAGGATAAGCCCCACGATCGATGACTGATCCAGGGATTTGTCAACCACGCGCAGATCGGCCCCCAGCCTCTGCCTCAACATGTCGAGATAATCGCGCCCGAGATCACCCCACGGGTCGGCCGAAATGACGCGTCGCTGATAGTTTTCAGCTTCCGGCAAAGTGCCTTTGCCGACAGAAATCAGGGCGGAGCGGATCAGGTTCAGCTCGCCTCCGCCCTGTACGGCTGAATGGCTGCTGATGATCTGCTCAACCAGGGTCGTACCGGAACGCGGCAAGCCATTGACAAAGATCGGCCGATCGCTGTCGCACCCGGAAGGGGTCAGGTGTCCGAACGCCTCCGGCGTGAAACCAGTGATCACTTCGTCGACAAAACGGGCATAGCCGGTCATGTCGAAGGGCGCCGCGGCGTGCATGATACGCGCGCCCTGCTGGTATAAGGCAGCGGCCATGGCCCTGTTCCCGCCGTCGTCATACGCCTTGGCCAGAGTATAGAACCATTGGGTACGCAGGTCGGGCGAAAGATTATTTGGCAATTGCGGCGTCAATGCTTCCATCCGCGCCAGATCGGGATCGCCCGCCTCGAACTTGCGGATCAGGCCCAGGCCAAACCAGGTCTGGATCGTCAGGGGCGCTTTCTCCAGTACACGGCGGAACAGAGACTCCGCGCCAGCGAAATCTCCCTGCTCTGACGCGGCCATGGCGCGGAAATGCAGAACCGAAGGCAGTTCCTGGATCGCGGCCGGCAAGCTGTCGAGCACAGACAGCGCTTCAGCCGAACGCGCACGCTTCGCCAGAAGAGTACAGTAGGCCAAAACGTTATCGAGAGTCTGTGGCTGGGTCTGGGCCAGGCGCCACATCGCTTCCAGCTCAAGGTCGGTTTCACCGATGGTGCCGGCAAGATGCGCAACGCTGCGCCAGCGCTCGCCAGCCGATGGCGCTGCCGCCATGTCCTGTCGCAACAATGCCACCGCTTTACGGCGGTCGAGCGCTTTAAGGGATTCCAGAGCCTGGAGGACGAGCGGTTGGGCCAGAGACGTGGTCATACGCTCACTTTAGGGCGTCAAACCAGATTTGCAACGTCTTTGCCTGCACCCGCATGCCGGCGGCGCGTTTGGCGGCTTCGGCATCGGCGCCCCAGGTTTCGGACTGGAAATCCTCGCCGATACGTGAGGCATCGAAGGCCGCTGCACCGGTCAAATGGCCACGCCACAGGGCAATCGCCAGGATCACCGACCCCAGCAGCGGAATGGCCAGCATGATCCCCGCCTGTTCGTAGGGCGTGGCATTGGCGATCAATGATTGAATCCGCCGGATGGTTTCCTTCGGCTGCGGCTGGTGGATGATGCTCTGGTTCTGGTGGAACTGGAGATCGAGCGCCGCATCGGCCCAGACCAGTACGGGCGTCCAGGCTTCGGTTTCACGCGCCTGCAGGGCGGCCGGATATTCCGACGGATAGCACAACAGATCGGTTTCGGAATAGCGCGTCACCTCGGCCAGGGTCTCGTCCAGCACCTCCCCCATGCGATCAACGCTGGCAAAACCGAGGCGGGTCAAGGACATGGCTTCGTAATCGACGTAATCGCCGACCGCCGCCCATTCTGCTTCGACCAGTGACGCAAGAGCCGCATTAGGCAGGACCATGACATTGCCCTTGGGCGTCTTGACCGGCCGGCCATCGAGGGTAACGGCAAATCCGCCCTCCACTGAAAGGGTGGCTGTGGCTTTCCAGAAGCGTTTCGGGCGGAAGCCCAGGCTATCGGATTTCTTATCGGGCGCTTCAGCTTTGTAGGTCATATCAGTAACTTGCGCGTTTCGCTTCAGGCAAGACTTCCGGATTGAAGTCATCCAGAAGCGCCTTCAGCTCGGTGAAATCATGGACGATATCGTGGGCGCCGGCCAGTTGCAGTTCCTCGACCGTATGGAAGCCCCAGGAGACGCCGACCGCGCGGACATGGGCGCTGCGGGCCATCTTCATATCATGGCTGGCGTCGCCGATCATCACGGCTTCGTGCGTGGCCACGCCGAGCGCATCGAGATTGCGCTGGAGCATGTGCGGATGCGGCTTGGAAGGGCCATCATCGGCGCAGAAGGTGACGTCGAACAGATCGCCCCAGCCATGCTTGGCCACGGTGCGGGTCACGCCGCGGCGCGAATTGCCGGTGGCCATGCCGATCAGCCAGCCCTCGGCTTTCAGGGCCCGCATGGTGTCCTCTGCGCCGATATAGAGGTCTTCGCTGAACTCCGGATCGGCGTGAAAACGCAGGAAGGCCTGCTGGAACTCATGCGTATAGGCGGCGATGGTCTCGTTATCGAGATCGGGGCGCATCATGGCCAGGGCATCGAACAGCGACACGCCGACAATGGCGCGCACGTCGTCATAGGTCGGCGGATCAATATTGATGGCATGGGCGGCTTCCACCGCCGCGCGGAAGATCGACGAGCGGCTGTCGATCAAAGTGCCATCAACGTCAAAAACGGCGAGACGCAAACTCATCTTTTCTTCTTTTTCTTATTGGCAAACGGATCGGTCTCTGCCTCGTGCTCATCGAAACCGAAGCGGTCGAAACCGGCCTGGATAACCGGATCGAGCGGCGCCTCGACGATCAGGGTGCCGTTGGTCGGGTGCGGCAGCTCGATGCGGCGGTGATGCAGTTGCAGGTTCAGGCCGGCCGAAAGGGACTGGCTCTCCTCGCTGCCATATTTCGGATCGCCCAGGATCGAATGGCCGATGGCCTGCATGTGGGCGCGCAGCTGGTGCGTGCGGCCGGTATGCGGACGCAGGGCCATCCAGGTCACGCGCGGACCGGCGCGGGAAATGGTGACATATTCGGTTTCCGCCTGCTCGGCGCCCGGTTCATTGGGCTCGGCCGGCTGGACGATCTCGCGGTCGTGGAAGCCCTTCTTGACCAGCGGCGTATCGATATAACCGTCTTCCGGCTTGGGATTGCCGACCACCAACGCCCAGTAGGTCTTGTTGGCGCGGCGCTTGGCGAAGGCGCCGGAAAGGCGCGCCGCGGCCTGCGGGCTTTTGCCAAGCAGCAGCACCCCCGAGGTATCGCGGTCGAGGCGGTGAACCAGGCGCGGGCGTTCCAGCCCCTCGCCCCAGGCTGACAACAGCCGGTCGATATGGTTCTTGGTCTTGGTGCCACCCTGCACGGCCAGGCCGGAGGGCTTGTTGAGGGCGATAACGTCCTCGTCCTCATAGAGCACCAGCGAATGGGCGAAGCGGATTTCCTGCGGCGACAGCAGGGCGCGTTCGCGCTTCTGCTGGTCGACATCCGGCGCCTCCGGCAGCGGCGGGACGCGGATGGTCTGGCCGGTGGCGAGACGCGTATCGGCCTTCACCCGGCCGCCATCGACGCGCACCTGGCCGGAACGCAGCAGCTTGTTTAGCTGTACATGGTTGATATGCGGCCAGCGGCGCTTGAAGAAGCGATCGACGCGGATGCCGTCCTCGCCATCGGTAATGTACAGGGTCTTGACGTCTTTACTCATGAAAATTTCCGTATCAGGAACAGGCCGGCCATCACGGCGGCGATGGAAAGGATGACCGACAGCGAGACATAGCTCGCCGCCAGGCCGTAGGCGCGGCGCTCCAGCATCTGCACCGTTTCCAGCGAAAACGAGGAGAAGGTGGTAAAGCCGCCGAGAACGCCGACGCCCAGCAGCAGGCGCGCGCGTTCGGTATCGAAGAGGCCCTTCAGCGGACCAAACAGAAGGCCCATCAGCAGCCCGATCAGCAATCCGCCGATCAGGTTGGCCAGGAAGGTGCCGACCGGCCAGTCCGTAAGCGGCCAGCCTTCATGCCGCCACCATCCGGCGGACGCGAGGCCCAGCAGATAACGGCAGGCCGAGCCAAAGGCGCCGCCCAGCATGACTAAAAGAATATTGATCATGGGCGAGCTAATACCCCTCTTGGCGGGCTTATCATAGTCCTTTAAGTTCGGAATCATTACAAATCAAAGGTCCTCCATGAGCCTCCAGACCCAGTACGATCCGAAAAACATCTTCGCCAAGATCCTGAGCGGCGATATCCCCTCGGCCAAGGTCTATGAGGATGCGCGGATTTTGAGCTTTATGGACGCCTTTCCGCAATCCAGGGGCCATACACTCGTCATCCCCAAGGTGAAGGCCTGCAACCTGTTCGATATCCCGTCCGAGCACCTGCAAAACCTGATCGCCCAGACGCAGAAGGTCGGCCGCGCCGTGCGTGACGCGCTGGAGCCGGATGGCATCCGCATCATGCAGTTCAATGGCGAGGCCGCCGGCCAGACGGTCTTCCATATCCACTTCCATATCATTCCCGTCTGGGAAGACAGCCCGCCGCGCCGCCATGGCAGCGGCGAAATGGCTGACTTCAATGAATTGAAAGACTTGGCGGCCCAGATTAAAGCGAAACTGTAATGTCCTTCTACGTCCTTCGCCATGGCCAGACCGATTGGAACGTGCAGATGCGCCTCCAGGGCTCGACCGATATTCCGCTGAACGAGACCGGTCGCGCACAGGCGCATGTGGCGGCGAAAATCCTGGCGGGCGAAGGTATCACGAAAATCATCGCCAGCCCCCTCTCCCGCGCGCTGGAAACGGCGCGGATCGTGGGCGCGGCAAGCGGTATCGAGCCGGTGATCGATGGGCGGCTGATCGAGCGCAATTTCGGCCAGTTCGAAGGCATGACGATCGATGAGGTCCACCAACACCGCGAGGATATGCGCGAGCATATGAACCCGCAGGCCGATGTCGACGGCAAGCACTATCCGTGGGACGCCGAACCGTTGCCGGAGGTGATCGACCGGGTCTATGCCTGCGTTAATGAATATCGCGCGGGCGGCGGCAAATGCCTGTTTGTCTTCCACGGCATTCCCTTCCGCGCCGTGACGCGCAAGTTCCTGAACGACATGTATTCCAGCCCCAATGCCGCGCCGGCACGGTTTGAAGAGGTCGATGGCGGGTGGCGGATGATTGCGCTCGATCCGGACAATGCGCCGATCCAGCAGATCTACAACGCGCAAACCACGATGGGGCGGATATAGCCGCACCACGCATTTCGTGTTACCCCTGTGACAAAACGGGGGAAACGCGATGAACACTCACTCATTGAAAGCCAATGAAGCGCTCATTGTCCGGCTGGCGGTCGGGCTCGTCTTCGGCCTGGGCATTGCCTGGTTGATAAAGAGCTTCGATGCGCTGGAAGGCAAGTCCGTGCCATTGTGGGCGCAGGTGCTGACCAGTACCCTGATCCTGGGCGCCTTTATCGTCTGGGCCGGCGCCGGCGCCATGAAGCGGCTCAGCCTCGCCCTCTGGAGCGCGATTGCGTTGGGCCTGATCGCCCTGATCGCCTGGAACCGCGCCGCCCATAGCCTCGACACCAACTTCAATCCGTTTTTCCTCAATCTGTCCTTCCTGATCTATCCGTTTCTGTTCGTCAGCCACGAACTGATCTCCAGCGCTGACCAGGCCGGAAAACCGATCGCGCCCTACGCTCTCTATTTCGACGAAGCATGGAAACGCGGCGTACAACTGGTCCTGAGCGGCATTTTCACCCTCCTCTTCTGGGCAATTCTGTTTCTCGGCGCCGGTCTGCTCGGCTTTATCGGCTTCCACTGGTTCAAGGATTTGCTGACGAATGAATATTTCGCCTTTCCGATGACCGGGCTGGCGATTGCGTCGTCCGTCAATCTCGGCGATGTCCAACCCAAGCTGATGCACAACTTCCGCGCCCTGGTGCTGGGCGTTCTGTCGTGGCTGCTGCCGGTGATCACGATAATCGGCCTGCTGTTTGCCGTCTCGCTGTGCTTCAGCGGGCTGGAACCGCTGTGGAAGACCAAGGCGGCGACGGCTTCCCTGCTGGCCGGTTGCGTGGCGCTGGTCCTGCTGATCAATGCCGCCTGGCAGCAGGGCGATGAGACGGTCAAGGCGCACATCATTCTGCGCTGGTCAGCGCGGATCGCTTGCGGGCTGCTGCTGGTTTTCTCATGCCTGGCGGCCTGGTCATTGTGGCTGCGCATCGCCCAGTACGGCCTGACGCCGGAACGCACCATGGCGCTGGTCGGCGTGACCATCGCCTTACTCTATGGACTGGGCTATGCGGTGGCGGCCGTCATGCCAAAAGGCTGGCTCGTCCTGCTCGCGCCCGTCAATATTGCTTTGGCCTTTATCGCCGCGTTGATCTGTCTGTGCGTTCTGACGCCAATCGCCGATCCCTATCGCCTGAGCGCAGCCTCACAAGCCGACCGCGTCAATAGCAGCAAGGTGGCGTCGGACAAATTTGACTGGCGCGTGCTGCGGTTTGAGACCGGCAGCTATGGGATTGATGAACTGAAACACCTGAGTAAGGCAGGAAAGACGGAAGCTATTCGCAAAGCAGCCAATGAAGCCTCTGCCATGCCTAGTGGATATCGCTGGGGAGCGCCGCCAAAGGATGAGGACAAACCCAAAACCTATCGCCCCGATGTCAAACACATAACTATGCTCACGAAGGATGCCGTACCGGCCGATTTCCTCAGCCAGACATATATGGAAGAGCCGTATCCCCTGCCTGATTGTCTCACTGCCAGTGACAAGAAATGTGAGGGCCGGCTGTTCGATCTGGATGATGACGGCAATCGTGAATTGCTGCTCTATAGTGAGCCCTATCTGTACGCCTTCACGCATACCCCAACCGGTTGGGTTTTGATCAATAATGGCCAAGCCCTTGAAGGCGAGGCAGTCAGTAACTTCCGGAGTGGGAATTTCCTCGCTGAAAAACCGCGCTGGAACAAACTACGCTTTGGAAAGTCAACCGTCATTCAATACAGTGATGACAAGTTCAAAACACCTTCCGGCCCTCATGCTGACAACATAAGATTCGTCTCCAACTAAGCCTTCTGCATCATCGGCAGGCCAGCGAACAATTCCACCGATTTCAGACGGGCGGCGATATCGTGGATCGGCATAGAGACGATCAGTTCGTCGGCCTGGGTCTGTTCCAGAAAGCTGCCCAGACGCTTCTCGATCGTGGCCGGTGAGCCGACCATGGCGTAGCGCAGCATATGATCGATCATCGCTGTTTCGTCCGGCGTCAGGCTGGCGACGGCGTCATAGCTGGGACGCGGGAACGGCGTGCGGACATTACGGCGCAGGTTGGCGAAGGACTGCTGCATCGAGGTGTAGAGATATTCCGCCTCGGCATCGCTGTCCGCCGCCACGCCCATGACACCGACCATGGTGTGCGGCTTGTTGAGCACCGCTGACGGCCGGAAATGCTGGCGATAGAGCTGAAGCGCATCGAACAGCAGTTCTGGCGCGAAGTGCGAGGCAAAAGCGTAAGGCAATCCCAGTTGCGCCGCCAGTTGGGCGCTATAGAGCGAGGAACCGAGCAGCCAGATAGGCACCTTACTGTTGGCGCCGGGCACAGCCAGGATGCGTTGGCCTTCATCCGGTTCGCCAAGCAGATGCTGCAACTCAAGGATATCGTTCGGGAAACTTTCGACACCCGCATCCATATTCCGGCGCAGGGCGCGGGCGGTCATCATATCGGTGCCAGGGGCGCGACCGATGCCGAGATCGACCCGGCCAGGATTGAGCGCTTCCAGGGTGCCGAACTGTTCGGCGATCACCAGCGGCGAATGGTTGGGCAGCATGATGCCGCCCGAGCCGATGCGGATGGTCTTGGTCGCCGCACCGACATGGGCGATCACAATGGAGGTCGCCGCCGAAGCGATGCCGGGCATGCCGTGATGTTCGGCCAGCCAGTAGCGTTTGTAGCCCGCCGCCTCTGCTGCCTGCGCCATCTTCGCCGAATTGGCCAGGGCATCGCCGATGCTGGAGCCTTCGGAAATCTGCGACAGATCGAGGATGGAAAAGGGTATCATGCGGCGCGCTCCGTAAACCTCCAGGCCTTGGCCTGGCAAGGGCGACCGCCCGCCGCCGCCGATGCGGCGAGCCTGCGCGGCCTCTAAGCGCTTATGTAGGGGATGCAGTTACGATTGAAAGCCCTGCTCGGAAATTATAAGTTCAGAGCCAGCCGCGGCGGCGGAAATACCAGTATGGCAGCAACACCGCGACCACCATCAGCCCTAAAGCCACGGGATAGCCGACCATCCAGTGCAGTTCGGGCATATGGTCGAAATTCATGCCGTATATGCCAGCGACCAGGGCCGGCGGCAGGAAGAAGACCGCCGTGGTCGAGAAGATCTTGCCGATCTGGTTCTGCTCGACATTGATCATGCCCAGCGCCGCATCGAGCTGAAAGCTGATCTTGCCCGAGAGGAAAGCCGATTGCTCGGTCACGGATTGCGCATCGCGGCCCAGCGCCTTCAGGGCGCGGGCATAGGCATCCCCCGGCGGCAGGGTATTAGCGAGGTAGGCGCACAGGCGATGCAGGCTCTGGGTGCTTTCGTGGATACGCGAATTGAGATCGGCATAGAAACCGAGCGCCTTGAGCACCTCGTGCATAATCTCCGAAGGCGTGCGCTTTTCCCCTTCAAAGCCATGATCGGAAAAGATGCGGCCGGACAGGCGGTCCAGGCCGGTGATTACCTCTTCGGCATGGGCGGCGGTGCGCAGGATCAGCATTTCCACAAGCGCCATCAGCACATCCGTGCTCGTCCGGAACTTTTTGGGCGATAGCAGCAGGCGTTCCTGAAGCTGAAGGAAGGCGGGGGAATCGATATCGCGCAGGGTGATCAGAAAATCCGGCGTCAGGATGAGGGTGACCGTGCTGCAGGTGCGCGCCTCGTTATCGTCCAGCAGGGTGGCGGTCATGTAGGCGGTGCCGTCACGTGTATACATGCGGTTGAGCGCGTGATTCTGCCAGGTTTCCTCCCGCGACGGCAGGGCAATATTGAGGTTCTGCGGCAGCTGCCGCAGTTCATCTTCGCTGGGCTGGATCAGGTCCACCCAGACCGGATCGTCCGGCACGTTCTGATCGGCCCTTTGCTGCGTTTCCGCGACGCGGTCGCCTGTCCGGTGGAAGATCGTGATCATGGGGCCACCCCGCTGTTTTCCACAGGGTACGCCCACACGCTTGCCTAATGCTTAAGACGCGGCGATACCGAAGCTCTTGAATATACGCACGGCATTTTGCAGACCGTCAGGTCCCAGAAAGGCTTCCATAGCCTCAGCGGACTGGCGCGCGGATTCCGGTATTCGCGCGAACATGGCTTCTTCGTAAGCCCGGACGCCCGCACGCCAGTCCGGTCCGGCGATGGCCTGAGCCAATTCAAGAGCATCCAGCATGGCGTTATTGACGCCCTCGCCGGCAAAGGGAGACATGACGTGCGCCGCATCGCCCAGCAGGGTGACGCCGCTGCGGTGCGGCCAGCGATAACCCACCGGAAAGGCATAGATCGGTCGGGCGGCAATATGATCGCCACAGGACTGAATGAAAGCCAGCAGATCCGGCGACCATCCCGCCAGATGCCCTGTCAACACCTCGCGCGCCTTGTCGGCAGACGACAGATCGAGCGCGGTTAGTGCATTTTCCAGCACGCGCAACGCCACATAGACATGCAGTTTGCCACCCGAATTGCGCTGCGCGATAAGGCCCTTGCCCTCCGCCAGGGCGAAAATCTTACCCGGCCCGACCAACCGCGACAACTCAGGATGGCGGCGATCAGCATCCTCGATAGTCAATTCGACAAAGCTGATACCGCTGTAAGCCGGTTTTTCCGCGGAGACCAGCGCACGGGTTCGCGACCAGGTGCCATCGGCGCCGACGACCAGATCGAAAGTACCCCCGGAACCATTTTCCATCTGTATCTCGAAGCCCTCGCCGATCAGCTGGATAGCGCGAACCTTGCTGCCCCAGCACACTGTATCCGCCGGCAGGGAGCGTAGCAGGAGACTGCGCAACTGGGCGCGATCGATCTCCGGGCGGCCATCGTGACTTTCGTCATCGTCGTTGTAAACGCAGAGCCCGTCCTTGTCGTACAGCCGCACGCTCTGGTCCTCCGGACGGGCGTAGCGGTCGAACTCTTCCCTCAACCCGGCGGCGGCCAGCGCGGCCAGACCGGACTCTGTATGCAGATCGAGCGACCCACCCTGCCTACGACTATCCGGCGCCATGTCCGCTTCGAAGACCGTTGTGTCGATACCCTTGAGCTGAAGAAGACGCGCCAGGGTCAGGCCGCCAGGGCCACCGCCGATAATGGCCGTACGGGGTTGGACTTGCGTCATGTCAAAAGCTCCGCTACAAATTCAATAGGCACCTATATATATTTAAATAGGCACCTATGCAAATGGAGTTTCCGTGTTTAGTCCTGATTTCTTTTCGCGACCGGGGCATCTGGTCAATCGCCTCGCCCGCCTGATGAACCGTCTCGGCGAAGAACGCCTGAAGCCGCTAGGCTTCAGCACCGGCCAGCTACCGGTGCTGGGTGTGCTGTCAGATGGCAAGGCCCTGCCGCAAAAGGACCTGGCGCAGTGGGCGAAGATCGAGCAGCCCAGCATGGCGCAGATGCTGGCGCGCATGGAACGCGACGGCCTGATTCACCGCATACCCGATCCGGAGGACAAACGCAGCAGTCTGATCTCTCTGACTGAAGACGCCATCGCACGCCTGCCCGCCATGCATGAGGTGCTGACCCAGGGCAATGCCGACGCTCTCACCGGCCTGAGCGACGAGGAGGTCGCGACCCTGAGCCTGTTGCTGAAGAAGGTAATCGCCAATCTGGAAGCCTTGGATAAGACGCAGGAGGCACAGCCTTCTGCACCTCGACACTTGGCAGATGAGACTGAAACATAAAAAATCCCGAACCTTAAGGTCCGGGATTTTTTTATGTTTTCAATTAACACCATCGCGTTGTGGGGTGCAGGGGACCGCGTCCCCTGCCCTTACTCTACGATTTCGGCCTTGGCGCCCGGCTTATCCGCGCCCTTTTGCGAAGGCGTGATATCGAAGGCGATCTTGCCGTCGGCCAGTTTGACCAGGATATGGCCGCCCTTGACCAGCTTGCCGAAGAGGATTTCATCGGCCAGCGGCTTCTTGATGTTTTCCTGGATGACGCGGGCCAGCGGGCGGGCGCCATACAGTTCGTCGTAACCGTTTTCGGACAGCCAGGCGGCCGCTTCGTCGGTCAGTTCGATCGAGATATGGCGGTCGGCCAGTTGCATTTCCAGTTGCAGGATGAACTTCTGGACGACCTGCGAAATCACTTCCGGCTTCAGTTGCTTGAAGGTGACGATGGCATCCAGACGGTTGCGGAATTCCGGCGTGAACAGGCGCTTGATGGCGGCTTCATCTTCACCGGAGACCTTTTCACGGCCGAAGCCGATCGAGTTCTTCTGGTTATCCGAAGCGCCGGCGTTCGTGGTCATGATCAGGATCACGTTGCGGAAGTCGACCTTCTTGCCCACCGCATCCGTCAGCACGCCATGATCCATGACCTGAAGCAGGATATTGTAGATGTCGGAATGCGCCTTTTCGATTTCGTCGAGCAGGACGATCGAGTGCGGTTGCTGATCGACGGCATCGGTCAGCAGGCCGCCCTGGTCGTGACCGACATAGCCCGGAGGGGCGCCGATCAGACGCGAGACAGTGTGACGCTCCATATATTCCGACATGTCGAAGCGCAGCAGGTCGATCCCCATGGTCGCGGCCAGTTGCTTGGCCACTTCGGTCTTGCCAACGCCGGTCGGACCGGAGAACAGATAGCAGCCGATCGGCTTCTGCGGATCGCGCAGGCCGGCACGGGCCAGCTTGATGGCGGTCGAGAGCTGTTCGATGGCCTCGTCCTGGCCGAAGACAACGCGGTTGAGATCCACCTTCAGGTCACGCAGGGCCTGGGTATCGTCACGCGACACCGTCTTGGACGGCACGCGGGCGATCTTGGAGATCACATACTCGATCTCCTTCGGACCAATCACCTTGCGGCGCTTGTTTTCCGGCAGGACCATCTGCAGGGCGCCGGCTTCGTCGATCACGTCGATCGCCTTGTCGGGCAGCTTGCGGTCGGTGATGTAACGCGCCGACAGTTCCACCGCCGTCTTGATGGCGGCGTCGGTGTATTTCAGATGGTGGAAGGTCTCATAATAGGGCTTGAGGCCTTTCAGGATCTTGATGGTGTCGTCCAGCGTCGGCTCGTTGACGTCGATCTTCTGGAAGCGACGCACCAGGGCGCGGTCCTTCTCGAAGTGCTGACGATATTCCTTATAGGTGGTCGAGCCCATGCAGCGCAGGGTGCCAGCCGCCAGCGCGGGCTTCAGCAGGTTAGAGGCATCCATGGCCCCGCCCGAAGTGGCGCCGGCGCCGATGACGGTGTGGATTTCATCGATGAACAGGACAGCATTGGGATGCGCCTCCAGTTCCTTGACGACCTGCTTGACGCGCTCTTCGAAATCACCGCGGTAGCGGGTGCCCGCCAGCAGGGTGCCCATGTCAAGCGAGTAGATGGTGGCGCCGGCCAGGACATCCGGCACTTCGCCATCGACGATCTTCTTGGCCAGGCCTTCGGCGATGGCCGTCTTGCCGACGCCCGGATCGCCGACCAGCAGCGGGTTGTTCTTGGTGCGGCGGCACAGGATCTGAATGGCGCGCTCGACCTCGGCCGAACGACCGATCAGCGGATCGACCTTGCCGTGGCGCGACTTCTCATTGAGATCGACACAGTAAGCGGCAAGCGCATCGGTAGAACCGCCCTTGGCCTTCTCTTCAGACGTGTTGGCGTTGTCTTCCGTGGCGCCGCGCACGACACGCGGTTCGGAGGCGCCCGGCTTCTTGGCGATGCCGTGGGCGATGTAGTTGACCGCATCGTAGCGAGTCATTTCCTGCTCCTGCAGGAAGAAGGCGGCGTGCGATTCACGTTCGGAGAAGATGGCGACCAGCACATTAGCGCCGGTCACCTCATCGCGGCCCGACGACTGGACATGGATCACCGCGCGCTGGATGACGCGCTGGAACCCGGCGGTGGGCTTGGCCTCTTCCGAGCTGGGTTCGATCAGCGACTTGAGATCATTTTCGATATAGGCGTCAAGCGCCGTGCGCAGCTTGGCCAGATCGACGTTACAAGCACTCATGACGGCCGCCGCATCGACATCGTCGATCAGGGCCAGCAGGAGGTGCTCAAGTGTCGCATATTCGTGATGATGGGCATTGGCGTGACCGACTGCGCGGTGCAGGGTCTCTTCTAATGCGCTGGAAAATGACGGCATGACGACCTCCAATAAAACCTGAAAACGCTGTTACTCAACTCAAACTCTGAACCCGAATTCTTAACGCGTGGTTTAGATATTAACCATGCAGAACCCTAGCCCCCACAGTCTGAACCTGATCTGAATTCTGCTGACAGAATTCGGATAAAATCCCGGCCGTTCGTCTATCTTCAATCCTTCTCCATAGTGCACTGCAACGGATGCTGATGGCGGCGCGCCATATCAACCACTTGCGCCACCTTGGTTTCCGCGACTTCGTAAGTATAGACGCCGCACACCCCTACCCCCGTCTGATGGACGTGCAGCATGATGAGCGTGGCGTCTTCCCTGGATTTATTGAAGAAACGCTCGAGCACGTAAACGACAAACTCCATTGGCGTGTAGTCGTCGTTCAGAATCAGAACACGATAAAGTGAGGGCTTCTGCGGCTTGGGCTTGGTTTCGATCAGCAGACCGGGCGCCTGCCCCGGACGGGTGGTCGTGCCCTTGTCAGCCGCCATGACCGCCTGTTCGTTCGCCTGCTGATTCTGTCGCAAAATACGTCTCATCTCAAATAGGTCTCGAAGCTACCCTGTACGATCTGCCATATGCGCATTCGCCGCTTGCTAACAGATTGTGACGGAGTCGCCTGATTACAAGATAGTCCAAATGGCCGCGCTGTTAAGGCCCTAAATTCAAAAACATGCCGCAATGCGATCACAGACCGTATCAAGGTGTGACGGGTCTGCGTCAGATAGGAAAAGCCCCGCACCAGTCAAGGCGCGGGGCTTTAATTTATGCGCTGCCGCCAGAGGCGGAGCCCTGTCTAGTGGCAGGACTTGCTTAGCGGTAAGACTGGCTTAGCGGTAGGATTGGAACTTCTCGACGGCGGCGGTCATGCGCGCGTTGATCGGCTTGAAGGTATCCTTGAACGAGGCCGACAGGGTTTCGGTCAGCAGGTTCATTTCCGAGACGTAGGCTTCCATCGAGGACTTGGCATACTTGGACTGCAGCTCGATGACTTCCTGGATGCTCTTGGCGCCTTGCAGGGTCTTGGCGGCCGAGACGGCTTCTTCCCAGTTCTTCTTGGAGAAGGCCACGGCTTGCGCGCCAACCGTTTCCGCGCCCTTGGTGGCGGCGGTCAGGCTTTCGACGACGGCCTCGACATTGCCCTTGGCCAGGGTGTTGGCTTCGTTCAGGCCGGCCAGGGTCTTTTCGACCGAATCCTTGAAGGCCTGATTGCCAGCGGTGGTGAACTTATCAACGGTCGTCTTGATGGTTTCAGCAGCTTCCGACATGGGTAAACTCCTTTTCATGGGGGTGGGCAGATCAACTCAGGAACACGCTTGGGTGAAGATCATTTGGGTTCCGGACCTTCTGCCCGATTGATGCGGAACATAACGCAGGTGCAGCATAAGGTCAAGCTTTATGTTGCGCTGCACAAAAATGAAATGAAAGTCCCGGCGACGCGATTCCCCTCATATGGGAGTTTCTTGGCGTCCATATGACGGTGATGGTTGTCTCGCATGGAGCGGGGCGCAGAACCAGCGCGAAATGCGCAGATGACGGTCACGATCCGGTGAGTTTAAGTTTTGATTAAGGAAAATTCACGACAGAATTAGCCTCTGACGTTATGGTGATTTTAGCGCTCACATTGAGAACACATTGTTTTCTTATTTCAGGGGACTGGGTTTTCTTAATCCTGTGAGTATCCGGCGGAAATCAGCAATGTGTAAGTCGCGTGTGTAACGAGTTGAGGATAGCTTTTGATGCGTATGATCGGGCGGATGTTTAAGCGGGCCGGGGAAATCTGTTCAAATGGGAGGCAGGGCATGAGAACGGCTGTATTGCTGATCGCGGCTGTTTTTTCCGTGAGCGTACCTGTGGCGGCCGGCGCCCAGGACCTGACCGACAATGCCCGTTATGCCGCCATCGTCGTCGATGCCCAGTCGGGTGAAGTCTTTTATGCCCAGCGCGCCGATTCGGCCCGTTACCCCGCCTCGCTGACCAAGATCATGACGCTCTATATGGCGTTCGATGCCCTGGCGCACGGCACGCTGAAGCCGACCGATCAGATCACCATAAGTGCCAAGGCGGCCTCGCAGGCGCCGGTGAAGGTCTATCTCAAGCCGGGCGATTCGATCGATGTCGATACCGCCATGCGCCTGGTGGCCCTCTATTCGGCCAACGACCTGGCCGTGGCTCTGGCCGAAAAGATCGGCGGCACCGAAGAGCGCTTCGCCGCCATGATGACCATTCGCGCCCAGGACCTCGGCATGACCCAGACGCGTTTCGTCAACGCCAACGGCCTGCCCGACCCGCGCCAGCTTTCCTCGGCGCGCGACCTGGCCATTCTGGCCCGCGCGGTGATGCGCGACTATCCGCAGTATTACGACTATTTCAACCTGCCCTCGCAGGACTTCCGCGGCCGCACCTATGTCAATCATAATCCCCTTCGCGGCATGCCGGGGATCGACGGCATGAAGACCGGCTTCACCAATGCCGCCGGCTATAATCTGGTGGCTTCGGGCGTGCGCAACAATCACCGCCTGATCGCCGTCATGCTCGGCGGTTCGAACAAGACCCAGCGCCGCGAACACGTCACGGCCCTGATGAATACCGGCTTTGAAGTCATTGCCCGCCGCGATCGTGGCGAGAAGATCGAAATCGCCCAGAACGAATTCACCCGCGCCATGGATGCCGAAGCCCGGCTGCCGGACAGCCCGCAACCCTATACCATCCTGGCGGATAACGGTCAGGTGGTCGGCAATTCGCCTCTCACCGATGCCCAGCTGCGCGAAACCCTGGCCGGCAGCGAACAGGCCAATGCCGCGGATGTCGATGTCCAGCGCACCAGCTCGACCGTAAAGGCGCCGGACGTGGCCCAGGCCCTGAGCGCCGCCACCAACACCGTTGCCGTGGTCAAGACGCCCGCGCCGGTAAAGACTACCCAGGTGGCCACCGCCGACAAGGCTCCTGCCAAATCGAAGAAGGCTGAGCTGGCGGACAAGGCCAAGGATGCGGCGAAGGACAGCAAGGGCAAGAAGAAAAAGGACCCGACGGCGGTCTATGCCATCCAGATCGGCGCCTTCAAGGACAAGACTCTGGCCAATGACTGGGCCAAGAAGATGAAGACGAAGTTCAGCGATCATCTCTCCGGTGGCACCACCGACATCAGCAAGAATGAAAACGGCTGGTATCGCACGCGCTTTGTCACCCTGACCAAGGCCCAGGCCTCGGCCGCCTGCAAGGATATCTCGGCCAAACATCTGGACTGCATGGTGATTAAGCCCGACGCCTAAACTTACGGGGCGTGGGGTCCGTGACCCCACAAATCTTACCTTGTTCCAAAGAAAAACCCGGCCTTAAAGACCGGGTTTTTCTTTGGAAAGAGAGAAGACTTGGGGCCGCAGGCCCCGGGGGCGCCGAGCCAAACCCCGTAAGTTTAGCGACGGCGTTTGAGCAGCACGTCACGCGCCGCATTCAGCGCACTGGCGCGCCCCACATCCCCGCCCTGATCCGGGTGCGCCGCCTTCATCAGCCGCTTCCACGCCTCACGGATCGCTTTCCGATCGGCGCCGATGGCCAGCCGCAGGGTGTTATAAGCCTTGATCTCTTCCGGGGTATAGCTGGCAGCCGTCGCCGGTTGCTGAGGCTGGCGAAAATAAGCCTGATAGCGCACACTGCCGCTCAGCACGAACGACACCAGGAACGACACCAGCCCCTGCCACACCATTCCGCGCATCAACAGAGTGACGCCCAACACCACCAACCCCATGGCGATGACACTGCGCAGCGTACGGAACTGGCGTATCCACGGTCCGGGGTTCAAACGCCCCAGACGCGACTGTTTCCCGACCCAGGCCAGGAACAGAAAGACAGCGACCGCCCCGATGGCCCACAACATCAGGCGTCCACGGCCTCAATATCTTCGACCGTATGCGGCACTTCCTCGCCGGCTTCCAGGCCGAGCGATCCCATCAGGGCACGCAGTTCGGCACGTGCGGCGATATGAGTCAGCGATACCGCCACCGGACGGATTTCCGCCGACAGATCGGCGACCGTGAGGCCAAACGGGAACAGCTCGCGATAGATAACCCGGTCACGCAGACCAGCCAGCACCTCGAAGCCGACGCGCTTGCCCAGGGCCTGCACGCGCTCATCCACCCGTTTACGGTTACGCGCCTCATTGGCGGCCAGGCGATTGCGCAGCACGATCCAGTCGATCGACTTGCCGTCCCAGACAGCGCGCTGCTTGCGCGAATTCCACACGGTCTCGGCATAGATCGACGGCCGCTTGACATCGAGGGTCACCGGATCGACCTCGCCCAGCAGGTCGAAATCGATAAAGCTGTCGTTCATCGGCGTGATGATCAGGTGCGCCACGGCATGCGCCCGGCGCGACAGGACGTGATCGCCACCCGGCGTATCGATGATGATGTAGTCGGCCTGCTCAATGGCTTCATCGAGCGCACGGTCGAAGGCCGCCTTGGCCTCCGCTTCCGGCATGGCCAGCAGGCTGGCCGGCTTGTCGTGCAGATGCGGCTCGAAGGCGTTCGGCAGCACCTTCTCGTTGGCCGCCGCCCATTTGGCGCGGTTGGAGAAGAAACGGGCGAGCGAACGCTGGCGCAGGTCGAGATCGATGAAGGCCACGCGCTTGCCGAGGTGCAGCAGGTGTACGGCCACATGCATGGCCACGGTGGATTTCCCCGCCCCGCCCTTTTCATTACCGAACACCAGAATACGCGTATCAGACATCATTCACTCCCGCCCACCATAAAGCCGATGGTAACCTCCCATTTAAGCTGATCCGCCCCCTGCCGCCAGAGCAAGGTTAACCAAGTGTTAAATTTTCAGGTGGGTAAGTTGTCGCTTGTTAAGTCTCTGGCCCTACTGGATTTAACCGGACGACAGGACTATATTGCCGCCATGAACACAGATTCCGACTATATGCTCCGCTCCGACACCATCCGCATCCATACGGACGAGGACTTTGCCGGCATGAGAAAGGCTGGCCGCGTCGCCGCCGAATGCCTGGACATGCTGATCCCCTATGTGGTGCCAGGCGTGAAGACCTCGTATCTCGATGACCTGGCGCGTGAGTTCATCGCCGATCATGGCGGACTGTCGGCCTGTCTGTTCTATCGCGGCTACCAGCATACGGTCTGCATCTCGCCCAACCACGTCGTCTGCCATGGCATTCCGTCGGAAAAGACCCTGCGCGAAGGCGACATCGCCAATATCGATGTCACCTGCATCGTCGATGGCTGGCATGGCGATACCTCGCGCATGTACGAAGTCGGTGTCGTGGCGCCCAAGGCCAAGCGCCTTATCGACGTGACCTACGAAGCCATGGCGCTCGGCCTGGCCCAGATCAAGCCCGGCAATACCTTTGGCGATATCGCCGCCGCCATCCAGAAATACGCCGAAAGCCACCGCATGTCGGTGGTCCGCGATTTCTGCGGCCATGGCGTCGGCCGCGTTTTCCACGACACGCCGAACGTCCTGCACTTTGGCAAGCCCGGCACTGGCCCGCGGCTGGAAAAGGGCATGTTCTTCACGGTCGAGCCGATGATCAATCTCGGCAAACCCGACGTGAAGGTGCTGAATGACGGCTGGACCGCCGTGACGCGCGACAAGATGCTGACCGCCCAGTGCGAACACAGCTGCGGCGTAACGGAAAACGGCGTCGAACTCTTCACCGCCTCGCCAACCGGACAGTTCAAACCGGCACCTGTTCTGGGCTAGAGATGTCGGACGGGGGGGACACCGAAGACATTGCAGCCCGCCCGGATCATGGCGGCCATCGCCATCGTCTGCGTCACCGCGCCCGGCTGGGCGGTGTCTCCGCCCTGCCCGATTACGAACTGCTGGAACTGTTCCTCTTCCGCTCTATTCCCCAGCGCGATGTCAAGCCGCTGGCCAAGGCCCTGCTGGCGCGCTTCGGCTCCCTGCCCGCTGCACTTTCCGCGCCGCTGGAGGACATGCTTCAGGTCTCGGCGGTAGACAATTCGGGCAAGGCGCTGCGCATGACCGCCGATATCGCGCTCGACCTCGCCCTGATGTTCGAGGCAACGCGCCGCATGGTGGCCGAGCCGCTGAAACGCACCACCGTGATCTCTTCGTGGTCGGCGCTGATCTCTTATCTGAAGGTCACTCTGGCGCACGAACCGCGCGAGCAGTTCCGCATCCTGTTCCTCGACAAGAAGAACCAGTTGATCGCCGATGAGATCATGGGGCACGGCACGGTCGATCACGCGCCGGCCTATCCGCGCGAAATCATGCGCCGCGCGCTGGAGCTGTCATCGAGTTCGGTTATTTTAGTCCACAATCACCCGTCCGGCGATCCGATGCCATCACAGGGGGACATCGATATGACGAAGCAGATTGTGGCCGCCGGCAAGCCGCTCAAAATCACCATTCACGACCATCTGATCGTCGGCCGCGAAGGCGTGGCCAGCCTCAAACAGATCGGCGCTTTTTAGTCGCGCAACTATTCCCCAAAAGTGCGTTACACTTTTTGGATTGCGCTTTTTAATAAATAACGCGCTGGCTGACGAATTCGCGCGCTTCCGGATAGGCCGCGCCCATGTCGACATTGACCCGCAGGCCGATTTCGCGCGCCGACTGCAGACTGTGCACCGTCAGGATGCGCGGCACCGAAGGCCCCTGCGATCCCATGGCCCGGCCATCGATATCGTAAATATAGTCGCCTACGAAGAACAAGGCCGGATTGCGCTTGTCCTTATGGACCTGAAGCGGCTGTTCCACACCTTCAACACTCACCCAGGCGGTATCGTATAATCTCGTGCTCACAACAAACCCCGTAATATCGTCAAAAAATAATGACCGTCGCCTCCACTCCGTATGAAATAGAACAGAGCCGCCCAGAGGTAAAACACGCCGGCTGGTCGCGAAGACGATTCCAACCACGCCCGATCTTAGACCGGATTTGGAGTTCTGGCGATAGGTGAAAGCACTTTCAGATGACACAAAATGGTCATCGGCGGCGGACTTCGCATTTATAAGAACCTGAATATAATATAGTTATTTTGCGAAATCAGCTCCTATGATACCGTCCCCGCAGCACATCGGAATAGGTATCGGAATCGATCGGGCAGCGTTCGATGATGTAAATTAGATCGTTGTCCTCGATATACAGGGTCCAGCGCGCCTTGCCCCGCTGCGAAACGGTATAGAGGATCAGGCGCCCCTCCTGCCATTTGCCCCGTGCCGGATTGAGCGGCGGCAGGCCGCGATCGTCGAACCAGAAGCCGCACAGATCCTCCGTTGCCGGATCGGCGCAGAAGACACCATGGCCATCGAAACCGGAGCCATCCGGTCCGCTCTGTTCGTAATCGTGGATGACGTTTTTGCGCGCGTCGTCAAAGCGGAAGGCCCAGCGTCCGCGATTGCTGCCGCTCGGCGTCCACGGATTGGCCGCGACCTCGCTGCCTCCCGACCAGTAACCGATGAAGGGATCAAGACTGCCAAGATCGAACATGCACTACTCCAAACACTGATCTGTCAGGTGTAGAGCGGGCGAAAATCAAAAAACGATGTGTTTTAATCGTGGAGCGGGATCAGCGGCACACCCAGGGCCTGGACCGCCTCGACCGAAGGCTGGCCCTGCGGCAGGCCGTTATCGGCCTGGAACTTCTGCATGGCGCTGACCGTCTGCTTGCCGAGCTGACCATCGACCGGACCGGGATTATAGCCCTTGGCGGCCAGGGCGCGCTGGACCTCCATGATCTTTTCCCTGGAGGTGTTCTTGCCGCAGATCACTTCACGCCACACCGGCTCCGGTGAGCCGACAATGCGCTCGCGCGTCACATCGTCATAAACCGCCGGCACCGTATAGGATTCGACGCGGGCATCCTGGGTGGTGCGGCGCACACGGCGCTTTTCCGTCACGGCCGGGATGATCACATCCTCATAGCGCTCGGGCGCATCGATGACCGTGCGGCGCACCTGGCGGGTTACGGCCGGGATCTCGATGCGGCGGACGCTGGCCGGCGCCACCTCGACACGCACAGGGCGATCCTCATAGACGCCGGGAATGACCTTCAGGCACCAGACGGACTGATCGCGCTGCTCCAGATACTCGGCGGCCTCAGGCGAAGCCTGCACAGTCTGAGCATACTTGCCCGGCCAGGTCAGGGTACCGTCGGCGCGATAGCGGATCGGCGCGTGATCGCCGGCGGTCACCATCGGCGCATCGGTCTGGATAGCGTCGCGGCGCACCCATTCGCGGCGGGCTTCCTGGACCATGACATGTTCGATATGGGTTTCATATTGCGCCGGCACGGGCTCCTCGCGGAAGCTGGCCGGACGCACGACCTCGGTGACGGCCTCGACATGGCTGACCGCGGGAATGACGCGATGCTCTGTGCGTTCCGGGCGCACCGTGACGTCCTCCTCGACCACCTCGACCACCGGCGGCAGCTGGCGCGTCGCCACGCGTTCCGGAGATACCATAACGTGATCGATATAGGTTTCGGTCTTGGGCGGCAGCATCAGGCGCGAGAAGCACTGGCCGGGAATGGCGTGCTTGCGCAGTTCTTCCGGCACCTGTTCCCATTCCGGCGATCCCACCGGCCCGCTGGGGCAGGCCACCGCCGGCGCATCGGTCATGGCGATGACCTGATCGATATTGCCGGTAGAGGGCTCGGCCGGGGTCGTGCCGGTCTGGATGACGGTTACCGTGCGCTGCGCGGCGACGCGCGACTCTTTCTCGAAGGTCTTGGAAACCGGCCGCACAGTGGGCTTGGCCTTGGCCATGACAGGTAGCGCCACGCTTACACTCGCCAGCACCAGCAGAGCCACACCGGATTTCAGGAAAAGCTTACGCACAATAGCACCTTCAAAGATTCGCACATTCAAAATTACCGCAAAATTAACCCTTTATAAACCTTCTCGCCAAGTCCGCACACCTGCAAAGCGTAAATTAACTTCATTTTTTGGCCACAATTGCAGCCCTCTGACCGGCAGTTTAAAGGGTGTAATGGCGCATTGAGCGCCCGCGCCACGTTTGGCGCGTAGCCAAGGCCACGAATGTGGCCGCCCCTGAGGAAAAGCAAAAAAGCTTGACATTGCCGCCCCATATTCCCATTGCCACCCCGACAATCATTCAAGACAATCGTTTCAAGCTGTAAGGTATCGCCCATGATCTCCCGTTATGCCCGCAAGGAAGCCGCCGCCATCTGGGATGCGGCGATGAAGTACAAGATCTGGTTCGAGATCGAGGCCCACGCCGCCACCAAGATGGCCGAACTCGGCGTCATCCCGACCGAGGCCGCCGAAACCCTGTGGGCCAAGGGCAAGGACGCCCAGTTCGACGCCGACCGCATCGACGAGATCGAACGCACCGTGAAGCACGACGTCATCGCCTTCCTGACCCACGTTTCGGAAATCGTCGGCCCCGAAGCCCGCTTCCTGCACCAGGGCATGACCTCCTCGGACGTGCTCGACACCTGCTTTGCCGTGCAGTTGCAAAAGTCGGCCGATCTGCTGATCGAGGACGTCGATCTCGTCCTGGCGGCGCTGAAGAAGCGCGCGCTTGAGCACAAGTTCACGCCGACCGTCGGCCGTTCGCACGGCATCCACGCCGAGCCGGTAACCTTCGGCCTGAAGCTGGCCGGCTACTATGCCGAGTTCACCCGCGCCCGTAAGCGCCTGGTGGTGGCCCGCGAGGAAATCTCGACCTGCGCCATCTCCGGCGCCGTCGGCACCTTCGCCAATGTCTCGCCCGAGGTCGAAGCCTATGTGGCTGAAAAGATGGGCCTTGAAATCGAGCCGGTCTCGACCCAGGTCATCCCGCGCGACCGCCACGCCGCCTTCTTCGCCGCGCTGGGCGTGGTCGCTTCGTCAATCGAGCGCCTGGCCACCGAAATCCGCCACCTGCAACGCACCGAAGTTCTGGAAGTCGAGGAATTCTTCTCGGCCGGCCAGAAGGGCTCCTCGGCCATGCCGCACAAGCGCAATCCGGTCCTGACCGAAAACCTGACCGGCCTCGCCCGTCTCGTCCGTTCAGCCGTGGTGCCGGCGATGGAAAACGTCGCCCTGTGGCACGAGCGCGATATCTCGCACTCCTCGGTCGAACGCGGCATCGCCCCGGACGCCACCATCCACCTCGATTTCGCCCTGCGCCGCCTGGCCAATGTCGTCGATAACCTGCTGATCTATCCGGAAAACATGCAGAAGAATATCGATCGTCTCGGCGGTCTGGTCCACAGCCAGCGCGTCATGCTGGCCATGACCCAGAAGGGCATGTCGCGCGAGGACAGCTACTCGGCCGTCCAGCGCAACGCCATGAAGGTGTGGCGCGGCGAGGGCAACTTCCTCGACTTCCTGGCCGCCGATGAAGACGTGTCGAAGTTCTTCACCCGCGAGCAACTGGAGCCGTTCTTCAATCTCGATTACCACACCAAGCACGTCGATACCATTTTCAGCCGCGTGTTTAGGTAGGCAACGCTCAATTCTTCGCCTCCCCCATTCATGGGGGAGGTGGCATTTGCGAAGCAAATGACGGAAGGGGCTGTTTCACTGACATAAGCCCCGCCCACCGCTTCGCGGTCCCCCCTCCCCATAAATGGGGCGGGCGATTATAAAGTTACAAACCATGCCCACCCTGCTTACTGATCAGTTCGACTTTGCCGGCTATGAAAGCCGTTTCACCGGCAAGGGCCGCATCCGCCTCGAAGGCGCTTTGCCCGAAGACCACGCCCAGCGCGTCCATCATGCGCTTGAACAGCAGACGCCGTGGGACCTGCAGATCGTCACCAAAGACGGTAAGCCCGCCATCCTGTCGCGCGCCGAACTGGAAACCCTGTCGCCGGAGATCATCCAGACCCGTTTGCAGGACGCCGCCGAACGCGCCCAGACCGGCCTCTCATACTTACGCCTCGGTCTCGACCTGATCGATGAAGACACGATTGCCCTGGCTCCCTTCGCCAATCTGCTGAAATCGGAAGCCTTCGCGGCCTTCTGCGGCCAGCTGACGGGGCTTACCGGGCTGGAACTGGCCTCGCTCGATGCCGTCTGCTATCGCAATGGCGATTTCTTCACCCAGCACACCGACACCTCGGCGCGCCTGTGTTTCGAATGGAACTTCACGCAGGGCTGGCGCTCGGACTGGGGCGGACAGATGCTGTTCCATTCGCCGTCGGGCGATATCGAAGGCGGGATCATGCCGCGCTTCAACGACCTGTCGCTCTATGCGGGTGATCAACCACGCAGCATTGCCAGTGTAGCGCCCTATGCCGGCGGCCCGCGCTTCTCGATTACCGGACGGTTTGGCTGAGGCTTGAACGGGATCGACTGAAGCGCTTCAACTCATGCCAATAGAGCCACATCATACCCAATAACAGGCAAGGCCCGCCGATGGCGCGGCGCCAGGTTCGATATGGGCTCATATCAATCTGTCCATGAGCCAGGTCATTGAAAAAACGCCAGCACAGCAAGGCGATTATGGGCAACCCCAGGGCAGCCAAAAGCGTAGCAATCAATCGATCCGACGGCTCATCTGATTTTCGCAGACTGAATATCGCAATCGGTAATGAGAGTACGATCCCTGCCCCAACCGCAAAGGCAGGCGCGGAGCCATAGGCTATGAGGACCTTTAAAAATCCTATCGGCGAGAGCAACAAGCCCAGCGCATAAGCAATCATGACAAAGCGGTTCTTTGCTCGTAAAGCCTGTACATCCTGCTTTTTAAGCCATTCCCCCAGCATTTCAGCGCTTAATTGCCCGTAGTCGGCGGCGGCGGCGGCGGCGGGGCGTCCACCGGCTGGGTATCGAGCGGTGGCGGAGGGGGCGGCGCCCCCACAGGCTGGGTATCGAGATCGGAATGTTTCGGCAAGGTGGAGCAGCCGGCCAGGGCGGCGGCAAATCCGATGATCATGAACGCTGTAATACCCTTTTTCATAATCATCTCCGGGATCTGAGCCTAGCTCTTGAGCGCCTGCCGGGCCTGGGCGAGGAACTCGGCCGCCTTGGTACGGACTTCCGATTCCCGCACCGCAATATTGGAAGCGGTCAGGTCACCCAGAATCTTGCGAATCACGTCTTCTTCCGAGGGCTGGTCGCCATCGGCGCGGACCACGGCCTTGGCGTAGTTTTCCGCCGTCTTGCCGCTAAGCCCCATCTTTTCCGCCCCCCACAGCGCCATCATGCGATTGCGGCTGGCGGCGGCCTGAAATTCAAATGCCTCACTGCCCTGGATGGGGTGGTTATTGGAATCGGCGGGCGTATCAGACATCGGCATATAGAGAAAAACCTTTCAGGTAAGACTGGTTTTAGTTCCCCTTTCGTCCCCGCGCAACCACAACTGTCAGATTGCTACCAGATTCTTGTGCGCACCAAGGCGCCGGACGTTAAAAAAGAGACGAAATGTCCGTGTCCGCCCTATACATGACGGACATTTTTGTTTATTTGCGGCGCGAAAGCGCGTCCTTTAGGATGCTGCCCGATATTCCGCCTTCGAGCCGCTCCCCAAGATCACAGTTCGACAGGCCTGCTTCCCGGCGCCAACCGCCGTTTGGATATTCCGACTGGAACACACATGAGCACCAAGAACCGCAAGAAAATCTACGAAGGCAAGGCGAAGATCCTGTACGAAGGCCCTGAGCCCGGCACACTCGTCCAGTATTTCAAGGACGATGCCACCGCCTTCAACGGTGAGAAGAAGGCCCAGCTCGAAGGCAAGGGCGTGATCAACAACCGCATCAGCGAGTTCGTCATGACGAAGCTGACGCAGATCGGTGTCCAGAACCACTTCATCAAGCGCCTGAACCTGCGCGAGCAGCTGATCCGCGAAGTCGAGATCATTCCGCTGGAAGTCGTCTGCCGCAACGTGGTGGCCGGCTCCATGGCCAAGCGCTTCGGCCTGCCGGAAGGCCAGCAGCTGCCGCGCTCGATCGTCGAGTTCTATTACAAGAACGATGCCCTCAACGATCCGATGATCACCGAGGAACACATCACGGCGTTCAACTGGGCCAATACCCAGGAGATCGACGACATCCTGGCCATGACCCTGCGCGTCAACGACTTCCTGTGCGGCATGTTCGCCGCGGTCGGCATCACCCTGGTCGATTTCAAGATCGAATACGGCCGCCTGTTCGAAGGCGAGTTTTCGCGCGTTATCCTGGCCGACGAAGTCAGCCCCGACAGCTGCCGCCTGTGGGACACGGCCTCGGGCGAGAAGCTCGACAAGGACCGCTTCCGCCGCGACATGGGCAATGTGATCGAATCCTACACCGAGGTCGCCAAGCGTCTCGGCATCATGGGCGACATGCCCAAGGTTATTGAAGGCGGAGTTCAGTAATATGAAGGCCAAGGTTCACGTATACCTGAAACCCGGCGTGCTCGACGTCCAGGGCAAGGCCGTCGAAGGCGCCCTGCACGGCCTCGGCTGGGACGGCGTTTCCAATGTCCGCATCGGCAAGCTGCTGGAATTCGACCTGACCGGCGCCGATCCGGAGGCCGCCAAGGGCGAGCTGAAGGCCATGTGCGAAAAGCTCCTGGCTAATACGGTCATCGAATCCTACAAGGTTGAGGTCGCGTAACATGGCACTGAAGGCAGCGGTTCTCGTATTCCCCGGCTCCAATTGCGACCGCGACTGCAAGACGGCGGTGGAGACCACGGTCGGCGGCAAGGTCGACATGGTCTGGCATGAGGAAAGCACCCTGCCCTCCGGCCTGGACCTGATTGTGATTCCCGGCGGCTTCTCCTATGGCGATTACCTGCGCTGCGGCGCCATGGCCTCGCTGTCGCCTGTCATGCAAGCGGTCAAGGCCGAAGCCGAGCGCGGCGTATCTGTGCTGGGCATCTGCAACGGCTTCCAGATCCTGTGCGAAGCCGGCCTGCTGCGCGGCGCCCTGCTGCGCAACGCGGCGCTCAAGTACGTGTGCAAGCCGATCGAGCTGAAGATCGAGAACCGCAACACCCGCTTCACGAACGCCTATGGCAATGCCCAGCGCGTGTGGATGACCCAGGGCAATGGCGACGGCAATTTCTTCGCCGAGCCGGACGTGCTGAAGGAGATCGAGGACAACAACCAGGTCGTCTTCCGCTACGCCGAAAACCCAAACGGTTCGGTCAATGACATCGCCGGCATCGTCAACAAGGCTGGCAATGTGCTGGGCATGATGCCCCACCCCGACCGCGCCTTCGAGGAAGCCCTCGGTTCGGCCGACGGCGCCCCGATGTTCCACAGCCTGGTGAACGCCCTGCAAACGGCCTAAGCCTCTTTACAAATCTGCCACGACCTGCAACCCTTGTTACCAATGTAACGAGGGTTGTTTTCTATGTGGCGTATCTTGAGTGTTGTTCTGGCGGCGGGCCTGATGTTGACAGGCTGCCAGCCGAAGCCGGAAACCGCCCTAGGATATCATAAGCAGGCCTGTTCTGCCCTTTATACCGGCCTCAAAAATATCGAATGCGGAACCATGGTGGTTGAGGAAACGCGCGGCGCGAAGAACGGCCGCACCGTCGCCCTGCCCGTGGTCATCGTCCGCGCCACGGATGCCAACAAGAAGCCCGATTCGGTCATCATGCTGCATGGCGGCCCCGGCGGTGGCATGGTCGGACGCCTGGCCATAGGTCTGCGCACCCGCTACCGCGTCACGCCGGATCGCGACTGGATCTTCTTCGATCAGCGCGGCACCGGCCTGTCCAATCCGTCCTTTGATTGCGGCAATGCGCCACTTTCCGATGCCGGCATCACCAGCGACGCGGGCGTAAAAGTGCTCAGCGACTGCCTGGCGAAATATCAGGCCGCCGGCTACGATCTGACGCAGTATAACAGCGCGGCCGTGGCCAGGGATGTTCGCGACCTGCGCGCTGCCCTCGGCATCAAGACCTATAATCTCTATGGCGGCTCCTACGGCACGCGCGTCGCCATGGCGGTGATGCAGCACGATCCGGAAGACCTGCGGGCCGTCGTCCTGTCCTCGACCTGGCCGCCAGAAGGTAATGCCACGGCGCCCCTGCCCGGCCTGGTATCGCGCGAGACCCGCCAGGTTTTGCGCTATTGCGAGGCGGACACCGCCTGCAAGGCCAAATTCCCCGGCATGGAGAAGCGCCTCGATGCAATGATGACCGCCTGGCTGGCCAAACCGGTCACCGCCAATGACCACACCTATACGGCCGATCTGCTAGCCGCCTTCCTGCTCGATGAAATCTATTCCGCCGATGGCGCGCACCAATTGCCCCTGACGCTCGATACAATCATGAAGGGCGATTACAAGGCCCTGGATACCTTCGAGAAAACCCAGGCCGGCTATACCGAAGGCCAGTTCTTCACCACCCTGTGCAATGAGGAATTCGCCTTCGAAAATCCCGCCGATCTCGACAAGATCGACCCTAACGATCCGATCCAGGTAGCGACGGCGCACGACACGAAGCGTTTCTTCGCGGTGTGCAAGGCCTTCAATCCCGGCAAGGCCGATCCGGTTGAAAACCAGCCCCTGACCAGCGATATCCCGACTCTGATGCTGTCGGCTGATATCGATGCCGGCTGCCCGGCGGAGCTCTCCGATGCTGCGGTCAAGCGCCTGAGCCAGGGCCGGAACTACTTCTTCCCCAACCGCACCCACACCATCGCCGGCAGCGAATGCGCCAAACAGATGATCCGCCAGTTCCTCGAAACCGCCGATCCGAATGTCGACGCCACCTGCATCAAGACTGACCTGCCGAAGTTCCCGTTCGACCTGGGTAAGTCATAAATCCAGCCGCCTGGTAATCCCGATCGCCGCCAGAAACGCTTCGTCATGGCTGACCACCAGCAACGCGCCGTCATAGGCGCGCACACCGGCTTCCACGGCCTCGATAGCCTCGATATCGAGATGGTTGGTCGGCTCATCGAGGATCAACAGCTGTGGCGGCGACACGCCGAGCACGCAGGCCAGACCGGCGCGCAGCATCTGCCCGCCGCTTAAGGTGCCAACGGCCTGAAGGGCCGCCTCTGCCCGGAACATGAACCGGGCCAGGGCTGCCCGGCAGGCATTTTCATCGGCGCCCGGATTTAACCGCCGGAAATTATCACGGATCGACAGGGCCGGATCGAGCAAACGCACCTGCTGATCCAGGAAAGCATAGGGAACAGGAATTTGCGCCTGGCCCGCAAGGGGCTCCATCTGCCCGGTCAGGGTGGCCAGCAAGGTCGTCTTACCGGAACCGTTCGCGCCCGTGATGGCCACGCGCTCCGGTCCGGTCAGGCTGAAGCTGAGTCCCTGAATGATCGGACGATCATAACCGGCAGACAGATCCTCTACCTGAAGCACCGCCTTCCCTGGCGATAGCCCTGTCGACGGTACGGCGACCGTCAGCGGCTGAAGCACTTCGATCCGCGCCCGTGCCGCCGATGCCGCCTCCGATGCCTGCTGTTTCTGTTTTTCCGCCAGACGGACACTTTCACCGCTGGTATTTTCGCTGCGTTCCCTGCGCGCCCCCAACAGGATGCGCGGCGTGTCGCCCTTTGCCGCTTTCCTCTGACCGGCGCCATCCTTGCGCGCCTTGCGTTCGGCCGTCGTCTGGGCCTGGCGCGCCACAGCCGCCACGCGCTTTTCGGCATCGGCCAGGTCGCCTTCGGCCGCCGCCAGGGCTTCAGCCCGGCGCCCCCGGTAATGGCTCCAGCTGCCGCCATAGCGCGTGGCGCCCAGCGAAGTCAGCTCGACAATGGCATCCATCGCCTCCAGCAGCTCACGGTCATGGCTGACCACGATGGCGCCGGCCCGCCAGTTGGCCAGCAGGTCATGCACCGCCCGTCGCCCGTCGCGATCAAGGTTGTTGGTCGGTTCGTCGAGCAGCAGGAAATCAGGTTCGGCAAAGACCAGAGCCGCCAGCCCGGCACGGGTACGCTGCCCGCCGGACAGGGCATCGAGTGGTGTATCCGGCGCAGCATCGAGCCCGACCTGGCCCAGGGCGGCGATCAGCCGGTCCTCCAGTGTCCAGTCCGCATTGGCGAGATCGTCGAGCGTGGCCACTCCTGCCTCGGCCCGGCGCAAGGCCGCCAGGGCATCGCTGACACCGAACAGGTCGCCAATCGTGCCGCCAGCCTGAACGCTCTGACGCAATACACCAAGCGTGCCGGTGACGGACACCCGGCCTGTGAGTGGCATAAGGTCGCCGGAGATGAGTTTCAGCAGGGTCGTCTTGCCCGTGCCGTTGCGGCCGACAAGCCCGGTGCGCTCAGCGGTAAAGGTCAGGTCGAGATGGGAAAGGACGGCGCGGCCATCCGGCGTGGACCACGACAGGTCCGAGACATGTATGGAGACAGGCATGTGTATTCCTTGGGAAAAGCATTGAAACGGGCTTCTCGGCTGGAAATTACATGTCGGCTGGCATCCTCTTCTGATGGTCTCAAAGCCAGGTTAGGCCAGTCGTTTCCCGTTATCAAGAGGACGGCGCTTTTTATCGGCTAACGGCGTGACATCGCGCCCTGAATCCCCTATATGCGCGGGCATGAGCACCACAGCCCCCGCACCCCAAAAAACCATGGCCGAAAAGGCCGTCGAATATGGCCTGAAACCCGACGAATATCAGGTGATCCTGAACCGTCTCGGCCGCGAACCGAACGACGTCGAGCTGGGCGTCTATTCGGTCATGTGGTCGGAGCACTGCTCCTACAAATCCTCGCGCCTCCACCTGCGCAAGTTTCCGGTCACGGGCCCGCGCGTCATCTGCGGCCCCGGTGAAAACGCCGGCGTCATCGATATCGACGATGGCCAGGCCTGTATCTTCAAGATGGAATCGCACAACCACCCGTCCTATATCGAGCCCTATCAGGGCGCGGCGACCGGCGTTGGCGGCATCATGCGCGATGTCTTCACCATGGGCGCCCGTCCGGTGGCCCTGCTCAACGCCCTGCGTTTCGGCGAGCCGGAACATCCGAAGACCCGTCGCCTGGTCGAGGGCGTCGTGGCCGGCATCGGCGGCTATGGCAACTGCGTCGGCGTGCCCACCGTGGCCGGCGAAACCAACTTCCACGCCGGTTACAATGGCAATATCCTGGTCAACGCCATGTGCGTCGGTCTGGCCGATGCCGACAAGATCTTCTATTCCGCCGCGCCCGAGCCCGGCCTGCCGGTGGTCTATTTCGGCTCGAAGACCGGTCGCGACGGCATCCACGGCGCTACCATGGCCTCGGTCGAATTCTCTGAAGACGCCGAGGAAAAGCGCCCGACCGTGCAGGTCGGCGACCCCTTCGCCGAAAAGCTGCTGATCGAAGCCACGCTGGAACTGATGGCCTCAGGGGCCGTCGCCGCCATTCAGGACATGGGCGCCGCCGGCCTCACCTCCTCTTCGGTCGAAATGGCCGGCAAGGGTGGGCTCGGCATCACGCTCGACCTGGATAAGGTGCCGCAGCGCGAAGAAAACATGTCCGCCTACGAGATGATGCTCAGCGAGTCGCAGGAGCGCATGCTGGCCATCCTCAAGCCCGGCCGCGAAGAAGACGGCTACCGCATCTTCAAAAAATGGGGCCTCGATGCCGCCGTGATCGGCGAAACCACCACATCCGGCAATATCGTGCTCAAGCACAAGGGCGAGATCGTCTGCGACCTGCCGCTGGCCCCGCTGTCCGACGACGCCCCGCTCTATGACCGTCCGTGGGTCGAGCCTGCCGTCGAGCCCGAGCTGACCGAGGCCGATGTGCCGGCGCACGATCTGAACGACGCCCTGCTCAAGGTCATCTCCTGCCCGGACGAAGCCTCCAAGCGCTGGCTGTGGGAACAGTACGACCGCCACGTCATGGCCGACACCCTGTCGGACTCATCGACCGGCCACGACGCCGGCATGGTCCGCGTCCACGGCACCAAGAAGGCCCTGGCCGTCACCTCCGACTGCACGCCGCGCTATGTCCAGGCCAATCCTTACGAAGGCGGCAAGCAGGCCGTGGCCGAGGCCTGGCGCAACCTCACGGCTGTCGGCGCCGAGCCGATCGCCATCACCGACAACCTGAACTTCGGCAGCCCGGAAAAGCCCGAAACCATGGGCCAGATCGTCCGCGCCATCGACGGCATGGCCGAGGCCTGCCGCGAACTGGACTTCCCGGTCGTTTCCGGCAATGTGTCGCTGTACAACGAGACCAACGGCGTCTCCATCCCGCCCACGCCGACCGTCGGCGCCGTCGGCCTGCTCAAGGATTACGACCAGCGCGTCGGCTTCAACAAGGTCCAGGCCGGACAGGTGCTGATACTGATCGGCGAAACCAAGGGCGAAATGGGCTCATCCCTCTACCTGCGCGAAGTTTGCGGCCAGGAAAAGGGCGCCCCGCCGAAGGTCGACCTGGCTTGTGAAAAGAACAACGGCACCCTGGTGCGCCGCCTGATAAAGTCGGGCGTCGCCAAGGGCGTGCATGACCTCTCCGATGGCGGCCTGCTGTCGGCGGCGGTCGATGTGGTGCTGGCCTCGAAGATCGGCCTGTCGCTGAAGAACCCGACTGAACTGGCCGATCACGTCTTCGGCTTCGCCGAGGATCAGGCGCGCTACCTGCTGGCCGTCGATGAGGCCTCGGCCCATCTGGTTATCGCCCAGGCCGCCGAAGCCGAGGTACATGCCGCGGTCATCGGCGTGGCTGGCGGCACCGACCTGAGCTATGCCGGACTTTCGCTCGATATCGAGACCCTGCGCCGGACCAATGAGGCCTGGCTGCCCGCCTACATGGCCGGCAAGGCATAAGCTTACCGATATGACGCCCCTGAGCCGCCCGCAAAACGGGCGGCTTTTTCGTATCTGCGGCCAGTTTCCGCAACAGGCTTAAAGCTCTCTTAACCGGTTTGCGGCCTAGTCTTTAAGTGACCGATTCCGCTTTCCGCATATGGCTTTCATCACAGTGTTCACCATGCCCCAGACGACACGCTGTATCGCACGCAGGAGGCCGTAGCCATGCGTTACCGTCCCTTCGGCCGCTCCGGCATGGCGTTATCGACGATCGGGCTGCGTTTGAAATCCGCGAACCTGAACAATAACCGCCCTCTGATGCACCGGCTGATTGTGACCGCCCTGGAAAACGGCATCAATACCTATCATTTCGATACCCTGGATGTCGGCATCCTGCGCGCGGCGGCCGAAGCCTTTTCGGTGGTCGAACGCCGGCTGCTGTTCATCTCCGTTACGGCGCACGAGTCGTGGCAATCGCCGGATAACACCACCTATGCCCTGCCGCCGCTGAAGGAGCGCCTGCGCGGCGCCATCAAGGATTCGGGCCTGCAATGGCTGGACGTGCTGTATTTCAGCCAGCCCGGCGCCACGACGCTTTCGGAAGAAACGCAGAACTTCCTGCTCAGCCTGCAGAAATCGAAGATGCTGCGTTTTCTGGGCGGCCTGGGTGAAACAGAATCCCTGTATGACCTGATTGCCTGCGACTATATGAACGTCATCCAGACCAGCTTCGACATCGATTCCAGCTGGGACAAGCGGCGCAAGATCGATGACGCCGTGGTGCGCGACATGAATGTCATCGCCACCGACTTCTACCCCGAAGCCTATCGCAAAGAGTCGGACGTAGTGCCGAAGGAGGCCCGGCGCGGCTTTTTCGGCGGCAAGCCCAGGAACCCGCTGGCTGGCGCCGGCACCCACGCCTTCCTGCACCAGACGCCCGAATGGACGCCGGAACAGCTCTGCCTCGGTTATGCACTCGCCCAGTCCAGCATGTCGTGCATCCTGATCGACGCCGAAAGCCCGGAGCATCTCGAATCTTTGGCCGATGTGCCGGAACGCCACCTGCCCTCCTCAGTCCCGGCCCAGATCGAGATGGCGCGCTTCAATGAGCGTGCGCACAAACTCGCTGGTGGGTAAATTTCAGCCACTGCTCTTTATTTGCCTGCGCGCTTCGCCTATATGCGGAAAGACTGTTTAAAGGAGAGCGTACCGTGAGCGCAGAGACCGACGTCCACAGCTTCATCGACACCACCATCAAGGGGCACGACATCGTCCTCTTTATGAAGGGGACGCCCGATCAGCCGCGCTGCGGCTTCTCCTCGCTCGTCGTGCAGGTGCTCGATCATCTGGGCGCTCAGTATATCGGCGTCGACGTGCTGCAGGACAACGACCTGCGCGAAGGCATCAAGGTCTTTTCCGACTGGCCGACCATTCCCCAGCTCTACGTCAAGGGCGAATTCATCGGCGGCGCCGACATCGTGCGTGAGATGTTCCAGTCCGGTGAACTGAAGACGGCGCTTGCCGACCAGGGCCTGATCGAGGCGTAAAACGCCTCTTTTACAAATCGGCATCCTGATTTATCCTCCCTCTAAATAATCTGGGGGGACATCATGAAGTTTGTTTTACGTAACGCCACAGCTGCGATTCTGCTCGTGGCGTTTCTCATTGCGCCAAGCGCACATGCCGAAGACTGGTTGAAGGCGGAAACCGCACATTTCACCCTTTACAGCAACGCATCCGAGAAGAAGACGCGCGGTTACGCCAAAAAACTGGAAGCCTTCCGCACCCTGACCAATATGCTGCTGGGGGCCTCGGATAACGGCCCGCAGACCCGTTTTACGCTCTACATACTGGCCAAGGACGACCAGATGTTGTCAGTACGTCCGGAGTTTGCCAGGCAGGTCGGCGGCGTCTATTTCAATTGCATTGAAGGTACTCAGGCATACAGCGCCGTGCAGAATACCAGTGGCGCCGCTCAGGACTGGAACCTGGTCGTGCTGTTCCATGAGTACAGTCACTATGTCATGTTCCAGCACGCGCGCACCTATTACCCGGCCTGGTATGTTGAAGGTTTTGCCGAATATCTGTCCACGGCCGACCCGGAAAACGACACGATCACCATTGGAGAAATGTCAGAAGGACGCAGCTATACGCTCGCAGAGGACCGCTGGATATCCTTCAACCGGGTGCTCGATCCCGGTTTTGGTTTTGCCGGCGACAAGAACAACAACAGCTGGGAGATCGAAAGTTTTTACGCCCAATCGTGGCTGCTAACGCATTACATGCTCAGTGACGACAAGCGCGCGCAGAATCTGAATGCCTATTTCAAGCGACTGCGCGAAGGCGAAGCCCCCGTTGCCGCTTTCGAGGCAGCAACGGGCATCAAGGTCAGCAGTCTGAAGACCATTCTGCAACGATATGCACAAAAGACCTTTTACCTGAAGGTTCCGGTCACGGACTATCCTGACAGTCAGCTTGTCGTTACCCCTGTCCCGGCCGCAGATTCTGCCTATTTGCTTGATGCTTCACTGCTAACGACCTGTCCGGTCGACACCCAGGGGAAAGCCATCTTGAGCCGTTTGCAGACCCACCTGACGGCCCAGGCCTCGCCAGAGCTCCGCCTGGCCGTCGCACACGCGCAAATCCTGTATGGCGATGTGCGTGCCGCAGAAACTGGCCTCAAGGCACTGGTTGACAGTGCGCCTGACAGTTTTGAAGCCAATTATCTGCTGGGACGCGCCTACCTGAAAGAGGCCGAAGGCAAATCCGGCGATGACGCCAACGCCCTGATCGATCAGGCCCGCGCCTCATTCGTCACCGCCTATCGTCTGAAGAAAATGGATGCGCCAAACCTATATTTCCTCGCGCGCAGCTTTTCCAGCAAGCCTGGCTTTCCAGACATGAATGTGGTCAATGCCGCCAACGGCGCCCATGTGCTGGCGCCGGGCGTGCTGGAATATGCCGGTCTGGCCGCCTTTGCCGATCTCGTCAATGATCGCCGTGACGATGCTGTGGCGGCACTGGAGCCATTTGTCGGCGATCCGCACAACCGCGCTCAGGCCGAACGCATCAAGAATACCGTTGATGCCATCACTGCCGGCAAGCCGACAGCCGAGGTGATGAAGATCATGAATGACAATTCTTCCCCGCCTGAATCTTCAGGGGCAAAATAACAAAAACCCCGGAAGAGCGATCTTCCGGGGTTTCTTCATTCCGATAATCCGAAAATTACGAGGAGTAATATTCGACGATCAGGTTCGGTTCCATCTTGACCGGATACGGCACTTCGGCCAGTTCCGGCATGCGGACGAAACGGGCCTTCATGCCCTTGGCATCCAGCTCGATATAGTCCGGCACGTCGCGCTCGGGCGACTGCAGGGCTTCGAGAACCAGGGCCATATTGCGCGAACGCTCACGGACTTCGATCACGTCATCGGCCTTCACGCGGTAGGACGCGATGTTGACGCGCTTGCCGTTGACCAGGACGTGGCCGTGGTTGACGAACTGACGGGCCGCCCAGACGGTCGGCACGAACTTGGCGCGGTAGACGACGGCGTCCAGACGCGATTCCAGCAGACCCACCAGGTTTTCCGAGGTGTTGCCCTTGCGGCGGTCGGCCTCTTCGTAGGTGCGCAGGAACTGTTTTTCGGTGATGTTACCGTAGTAACCCTTCAGCTTCTGCTTGGCGCGCAGCTGGGTGCCGAAGTCCGAGATCTTCGACTTGCGGCGCTGACCGTGCTGGCCGGGGCCATAGGAGCGCTTGTTGACGGGGGACTTGGGACGGCCCCACAGGTTTTCACCCATGACGCGGTCGAGCTTGTACTTGGCGCTGTGGCGCTTCGACATATCGTACCTTCGATATCTAACCCTGACCGGCTTCCCGCGGACGTGCGAAAGGCGATTGCAACGGCGGTTCAGGATCAACCCGTAATAACGTCCCGGACATGTCTGGGGCGTTGAAGTGGCGGCTTATGTCGGAAAGGTGAGCGGGAGTCAAGCACCATAAGGCGTTTTCGCAGAAATGAGCCCTTGCCAGCCGGCGAATGACAGTGGCACATTTGTACAAGACCGCTGGCCGGGGATCTGAGTATCGCTATACGCAATCCATCACAAGGTATAGATATGTCCGCAGAAACGCCCATCCGTGTCAGCACCCGCGAGGAACTGATCTTCCTGCTGGCCGAGGCGGCGGAAATCGAGCACAATCTGATGTGCTGCTATCTGTTCGCCGCCTTCTCGCTGAAAACCGAAGCCGATGGCCTGTCGCCTGAGCAGGCAAAGGTAGTGGCCGCCTGGCGGCGCGACATCATTTCCATAGCGGTCGAGGAAATGGGTCATCTGGCCCTGGTGGCCAATATCACCATTGCGATTGGCGGCTCACCGCATTTCGGCCGGCCGAACTTCCCCATTGCCGCCGGCTATCATCCCTCCGGCGTGGTGGTCGAACTGCATCCCTTCAACAAATCGACGCTCGATCACTTCATCTATCTGGAACGGCCGGAAGGCGATACGCGTCCCGACGGCGCCGCCTTTACCCGTAAGGCGGAGACCTACGACCGCAATATGGGCGCTGACAAGCTCATGCCCAACGGTCAGGATTACGCCACCGTCGGCCACCTGTATCGCGGTATCCGGCAGGCCCTGGCCGATCTCAGTCAGCGCCTGGGAGAAAACAGGCTGTTCATAGGCGACATGTCCTTGCAGGTCGGCCCCGATATGACGCCCCTGCCCGGCCTGAAGATCGTCAAGTGCCTGAAAACAGCGCTGGCGGCCTGCGATACCATTGTCGACCAAGGCGAAGGGGCGGATGGCGATAATGCCCGCTCACATTACAACCGCTTCCTGGCCATGTGCGACGCCTATCATCAGATGGAGGCCGCCGATCCAGCCTTCACGCCGTCACGGCCGGTCGCCGATAATCCGGTCATGCGGCGCGGACCGGATCGCGGCAATCTGTGGGTCGACGCACCGGAGGCGGCCGCCGTCATGGATCTGGCCAATGCCATCTATAACGTCATGCTGCGCGCGTTGTCACAGGGCTTTGCCGACAACGATCCGGTGCGCAAGCGCGCCTTTATCGATGTCTCGATCGACGGCATGTACGCCCTGACGCCGGTGGCCGAACAGTTGACCCGGCTGAAAGCTTCCACCACCGTGCCGGATGTCACGGCGGGGATGAGTTTCGCCACCCTGCGCGATGTCACGCCCCTCCCCGATGGCAAACCGGCCTTGGCCTTCATCGCCGAACGTCTGGAAGAACTCTCCGAAGGCGCCCGCAAGGCCCTGACGGGTGAACTGGCGAATGGCACGTCCAACCGGTTGGCGACACTGGCAAAGAAACTGCGCGGCATTCAAACAGCGCCCGTAAAGGAGACGGTTATGGCTGAACCCCAGGCCGGTAAGGCTGAGACCAAGGGCTATGAAAACGGCCAGGCGCCGTCGATTGAATATGCCGAGGGCAAGGACGTCATCATCGAATTCGAGGCCAAGCGCTGCATCCATGCCCGCTTCTGCGTGCTGCAACAGCCGGGCGTCTTCAAGGCCAATGTCGTGGGGCCCTGGATCGCGCCGGATGACGCCGACTGCGCCGACAATCTGGTGACCACGGCGCAGAATTGCCCGTCCGGCGCCATCCAGTACAAACGCAAGGATGGCCGTCCGCAGGAATTGCCGCCGCTCGTCAACCTGATCCAGGTGCGTGAAAACGGCCCCAATGGTTTCCGCGGCGCGCTGATCCTGGACGGCCAGCCGATCGGTTATCGCGCCACGCTCTGCCGCTGCGGGCGCTCGAAGAACAAGCCCTTCTGCGACCAGACCCACAAGGAAGGCGACGATCCGTTCATCGCCACGGGCGAACCGGAAACCGGCGATGTCACGGCGCTGGCGGTGCGTAATGGCGAGGTTCAGATCAATCCGCAAAAGAACGGCCCCTTGCGCATTTCCGGCAATCTGGAAGTGCTGAGCGGCACCGGCCGAACCATTCGCAAGGCTCAGGCGCTCCAGCTTTGCCGCTGCGGACATTCCGGCAACAAGCCCTATTGTGACGGCAGCCATGCCCGCGTCGGTTTCGTCAGCGAATAATTCTGCGCGAAGCGGACAGGGTTAATATTTGAGCAACCGTTTCTATCCACAGTCCGGACCTGACCATGCGTTAATTTAGTCAGGTATAAGGTACAGGGGTTGCTTATGTTGTCACGGTCTCTCCCGGTGAAAATCGCGCTGATCAGCGCCACCGCCCTCGCGCTCGTCTTCGGAACCAGCAGCTTCATTCTGTCACAGGGCACCGGCCACAGCCTGACCAACCAGACCAATGCCCTGCAGGCCGACGTTGCCGAGAAGGAATCCAACGTCGTGCGCAACCGGCTGGACCAGGCCGCGACCATTGCCGACGACATTGCCGCCTCCTCGCTGGCGATTAAATCGACCGGCCTGACTGAACGCAGCGCCCAGGATGCCCTGCTTAAGGCTCTCCTCGAAAAACATCCGGACATTCTCGGCACCTACACGGCCTGGGAACCGAACGCGCTCGACGGCAAGGACGCCCAGTATGCCGGCACCGCAGGCAATGATGCCTCCGGCCGTTATGTCCCTTACTGGAACCGCGGCACCGGCAGCATCATCCGTGAAATTCTGGTCGATTATGACAAGCCCGGCGCCGGCGACTATTACCAGCGCCCGAAAAATGAAGGCCGCGCTGTCGCCATGGAGCCCTACGTCTATCCGATCGCCGGAAAAGACGTGCTGATGACCTCCTTCACGCGCCCCCTGACCATTAACGGTCAGTTTGTCGGCATCGCCGGGGTCGATGTCGATCTGGGCTCGCTCAACGCGCAACTGAGCGCCATCAAGCCGTTTGATACCGGTCTCGTGGCCCTGATTTCCAAGACGGGCCTCGCCGTCAGCTACCCGAACGCCAAGGCGGCGGGCAAGCCGATGAAGGATTTCGATGCCGGCACCGCCGATGCCGCCGCCCGCGCCATCGCCGCCAACAAGACTGTGCAGATCGACGCCAAGGGGCCGGACGGCAAACCCTGGCGCTATCTGGCCTCCCCTATCGCCGCGGCCGGTACCGAAGATACCTGGGCGGTCGTCGTGCAGGTGCCTGTGGCCACGCTGAACGCGCAGGTCGATCACAACAACCGCTTCATGCTGGGTATCTCCCTGCTGTGCATCCTGATTTCCGCCGGCCTGATCTTCTTCGTGCTCTATTCGCTGGTCGGCAAGCCGCTCAACAGCCTGAAGGGCAGTTTCGACAAGATGGCGGGCGGCGATCACAATGCCGACGTGCCGGAAGCGAAGCGCATCGACGAAATCGGCCTGATCGGCAAGGCCGTCATGGCCTTCCGCGAAGGTCTGCGGACCAAGGCGCACGCCGAATCCGAGGCGGAAATCCAGCGCCAGGCCCAGGCCGAACGCGAGCGCCACGCCGCCATGAGCGAACTGGCCACCCAGTTCGAACGCGCCGTCGGCTCCATCGTCAACGAAGTCGGCGAGGCCTCGAATGAGATGAAGGCCTCCGCCGAAGCGCTCAACGCCATCGCCTCGCGCGCCTCCGGCCAGACCACCTCTATCGCCTCGGCCACCGAACAGGCCGCCACCAATGTCCGCACGGTCGCAGCGGCTTCGGAGGAACTGTCCAGTTCGATCCACGAGATCACCTCGAAGGCGCAGCTGTCTTCCACCATCGCCCAGCAGGCGGTGGAACAGGCCAATCTGTCCGATGCGCGTATCCGCGATCTGGAAGCCGCCGCCGCCAAGGTCGGCGAGGTCGTCAGCCTGATCCAGGCCATCGCCCAGCAGACCAACCTGCTGGCGCTCAACGCCACCATCGAGGCCGCCCGTGCCGGTGATGCCGGCAAGGGTTTCGCGGTCGTCGCCACCGAGGTCAAGACCCTGGCCGCCCAGACCGCCAAGGCCACCGAAGATATCAGCTCGCACATCGGCACCATCCAGTCGGCCACCAGCGGCACGGTTGACGCCATCCAGTCGATCCGCGCGACCATCGACGAGATGAACCAGATCGCCCAGGCCATCACCATCAATATGGAACAACAGGGCGCCGCCACGGCCGATATCGCCCGCAATGTCCACGAAGCCGCCCAGGGCACGGATGAAGTGGCCAGCCATGTCCATTCCGTCGCCCAGGCAACACAGGAAACCGGCCAGGCCTCCAACCTGGCCCTGGATACGGCATCGCGTCTGGTCGAGCAATCGGCCCAGATGCGTGAGCAGATCGCACAGTTCGTGGCCAAGGTACGTGCGGGCTAGGCATTCTGTTAATACCCAAGTCACTAGACTGCGGACGTGTAAGAGTGGTGGGGTATCATGACGATCAAGGCCAAGATTCTCTCGCTGGTCGCGGCCTTCGCGGTGCTGGCCATCGCCATTACCGGGCTGGCCCTGAAGACCATGGCCGATTATGACCGGATCATCGCCGACTATGATCACGCCTCGGAAAACGCCTTTCGCGGCGAACGCCTGAACCGCTACCTCACCACCGCAGCCATGGAAGGCCGGGCCGTCTATGCGGCGAAGACGCCGGAAGCCATCCGAGCCGCCGCTGATCAGGTCGATGTCCGCGCCAACCTGCTGACCGCCTTTATCACGGACTGGGCAAAAGAACTGAAACCCGGTGAACTGCCGGAGTTCACCAAGGTCGAACCCTACGTTCTGGACTTTGCCACCGATGGCCACACCGTCGCCCGCCTGGCCCGCAATGAAGGCCTGGACAGCGCCCGCGCCTTTGGCAATCACGACATCTTCCGGGTGCACCGGGAAAACACCCAGGCCGATATCGATGCCATGGTGGCGCGGATCAATGCGCAGCAGGCCCGTTCGCATGACGCCATGGATCGTTTCCGCAGCGAACGCCAGACCCAGTTCCTCGTCATGGCCTCCATCGGCATACTGCTTCTGGTGCTGGGGTCGCTGTGGATCGTGATCGATTCCATCACAAATCCGCTCGACCGCGTGCGCCAGTCGATGATCCGGATTTCGAAGGGCGAATACGACACCGCTCTGCCGACCAGCGAGCAGTCCGACGCCATGGGCACCGAGATCGGCGAACTATGGCGCGCGCTCGGCGTGCTCAAGGCCCACGCCATCGAAGCTGAGCGCCTGTCGGACGAAAAGCTGAAAGAAGAACAGGCTTTGCGCGAACTGGTGCTTGATTAAGCCGGCATATCGGGCGACAAGTGCCCATGCTCAAACTTGAATACATCATCGAACGCCTGATCCTTTCCAGCCGCTGGCTGCTGGTGATCTTCTATCTCGGCCTCGCCTGCGCCCTGGCGGTCTATGGCGTCTCCTTCTGCGTCAAGTTCTACAGCGTGGCCCTGCACACTTTCGACTATGATCCGAACGAGATGATCCTGGCCATGCTGGGCCTGATCGATGCGGCCCTGGTGGCCTCACTGATCGTCATGGTGATGATCTCCTCCTATGAGAACTTCGTCTCGCGCTTCGACGAGGACGACCATGGCGACAAGGACCAGGTCAGCTTCCTGGGCAAGCTCGATTCCGGCTCGCTCAAGATCAAGGTGGCCTCCAGCATCGTCGCCATTTCCTCGATCCATATGCTTCAGGTTTTCCTGAACCTTGAGAAATACGACAACCAGAAGATCATGCTGGTCATCGCCATGCACCTGGCCTTTGTGATCTCGGCCCTGCTGCTCGGTTTTCTGGAAAAGCTGACGGGCAAGTCTAAGCCGCCCGTCACCAAGGGCTAATCAGCTGTTGTGGAACAGCAGTTTGTCGATGCGGCGCTCGTCCATATCGACAATCTCGACCCGGAACCGGCCCAGCGTCACGATCTCGCCCTCCTTCGGGAAGCGTCCCAGCTTGTGCAGGATCAGCCCAGCCACCGTATGGAAGCCTCCGCCGGTTTCGAAATCCTCACCGATGGCATCCCCCAGTTCGACCAGATCGGCGCGGCCATCGACCAGGAAAGAACCGTCTTCGCGGCGGACGATCATCAGGCGATCGTCGTCGTGGGTCTCGTTCAGGTCGCCGGCGATCATTTCCAGCAGGTCGGTCGGCGTCAGCACGCCTTCGAAGCCGCCATATTCATTGATGACGAAGGCCATATGCAGACGCGATTCCTTAAAGCGTTCCAGCGCCACCAGCAATGAGGTGGTGACCGGAATATAGATCGGCTCCTGCGCTATCGCGGCCAGATCAAGCGGCGCACCGGCCAGGAGCGCATCGGCGATATCGCGCTTGTGCGCCACGCCAAGCGGTTCCTCAAGGTCCTGCCCGCGCACCACGACGAAGCGCGAATAGGGACACTCACGGATCTGTCTCATCAGATCGGCCGCGTCCTCGTCGATCGACACGCGATAGACCTCGGTGCGTGGCGTCATGGCCACGCGGACCGTGCGATCGCCCAGGCGCATCACCTCGGTCATCATCTGCTTTTCACCGGGCTCGATCAGACCGGCCCCCATGCCTTCGGCCAGCGTCGTCTCGACCTCTTCCTGGGTAATGGACTCGCCCTTCTCATCACGGACGCCGATCAGCTTCAGCACCAGAGACGTGGAACTGGTCAGCAGCCAGACGAACGGTGCCAGCAGCAGGGAGAGGAAGTTCAGCGGCCGTGCCACCGTGCCGGCGATGCGCTCCGGGAACAGCAGGGCCAGGCGCTTCGGCACCAGTTCGCCGATGATCAGCGACAGATAGGTCAGGACCACGACGACAACGGCGGTCGATATGGCTTCCGAATAGGGCGCCAGAGCGGGAATGGGATTGATCAGCTTGTCCAGTTCACCCGCCAGGGTTGCCTGGCCATAGGCGCCGGCCAGGATGCCGATCAGGGTGATGCCGACCTGGACGGCCGAGAGGAAGCGGTTGGGATCGTTGGCCAGTTTGAGCGCTTCGGCGGCGCCCCTGTCGCCACGGTCGGCGCGGCTTTGCAGTTTGGGACGTTTGGAGGAGACCACGGCCAGTTCGGACATGGAAAAGATACCGTTCAGCACCACGAGGAGCAGGACGACGGCACCGGCAAAGAGCAGCATTTGAGGGAGAATCCGGACGAGACCTCAGGCGGTCACGGCATAAGCCTAACGGCTCTTGCCATGGCGCACACATGACATCTGCGTTACTTCCGAATAATGAGTAACTTCAGGCTGGCGGATGGCGCATTGCTGAGCTGGATGGCGTAGACGCCCGGTTCGAGCGTGAAATCCACCGCCTTGTGGACTGTGGTGCAGGCCGGTCCCTGATTATGGCTCACCGACTTCACAATCTTGCCGTCCCTGACGACATCGACCCAGGCCTTGTCATCCAGCGCCACGGTGTAGGTGCCGGTCTCGGTCACCTTGAGCGACAGCAGACCGCCAAAGCTGTTGACCATGGGCGCCTTGTCGGCGGCAACCGGATACATCACCTGGGCGACCGACAACAGGGTCAGGTCATAGGCATGACTTACGGAAACATCGGGCGATTTCGCCGGATCGCCCGCGGCGGCGAGGGTTTCCGGTGATATCCAGCCCGACCAGGCGGGCGGCAGGTTGGAATCGGAAGGCGTCGTGCAGGCCGCGGCGGGCGCACTCACCGCTTGGGCTTGAGCCACTGAGGCCTGCCCCGCAGAGGCGGCCGCGATCAGCGTCATTGCCAGGATAAGGGTTTTCATGACGGGCTCCTAAAGCCGTTCGGCGTGGAAGGCGATATGGTCGTCGATAAAGCTCTGGATGAAGTAGTAGCTGTGGTCGTAGCCTTCGTGGTAGCGCATCGTCAGTTTCTGGCCGGCGGTGGTGGCGGCCTGTTCCAGCAGGTCGGGCATCAGTTGCTTTTCGAGGAAGGGATCGGCCAGGCCCTGATCGACCAGGATATCATCGAACGGCGCGGCCATGCCCTTGGCCATCAAGATGGCGGCGTCATGGCGTTCCCAGGTGTCGTGGTCATTGCCGAGATAGGCGGCGAAGGCCTTTTGGCCCCACGGGGCGCGGCTGGGCGATGAGATCGGGGCGAAAGCCGAAACCGACCTGAACAGGTGCGCATGGTTCATGGCCAGGGTCAGCGCCCCGTGTCCGCCCATGGAGTGGCCGAAAATGCCGCGCCGTTTCGGATCGGCCGGGAAATTGGCTTCGATGGCCTCGATCAGGTCTTTGGTGATGTAGGTTTCCATCTGGAAGTTCGGCTTCCACGGCGCCTGGGTGGCATCGACATAGAAGCCGGCCCCCTGCCCCAGGTCATGGGCCTCGTCATCGGCGGCGGCGCCACGCGGGCTGGTATCCGGCGCCACGATGATCAGGCCAAGCTCGGAGGCCTTACGATAGGCGCCGGCCTTTTCGGTGAAATTATTGGCCGTGCAGGTCAGGCCGGAGAGCCAGTAGAGCACGGGGAACGGGGCATCGGTGCGCGTTTCGGCGACATCGGGCACGAAGACGCTGGCGCTCATGCTCGATTGCGTGGCGGCGCTGTCATGACGAATGAAATAGAGGATGCCGTCATAGACGCGATGCTGGGAGATAAATTCCACTGAAAACATTCCATAGTCCCTGTCATGGTGTCACAGCCTCAGATGCCGGACCTTCAGTCTGAGGCTGCTGGTTTGCCCTGTCAGTTGGGTTTACGCTTGCGGAAACACAAATTTCCGTAAGTTTAGAACACCACCACCGAGCGGATGCTTTCGCCCTTGTGCATCAGGTCAAAGGCTTCGTTGATGCGCTCCAGCGGCAGGGTGTGGGTGATCATCGGGTCGATCTCGATCTTGCCGTCCATGTACCAGTCGACGATCTTCGGCACATCGGTGCGGCCGCGCGCACCGCCGAAGGCCGAGCCCTTCCAGACGCGGCCGGTGACCAGCTGGAACGGACGGGTGGAGATTTCCTTGCCGGCCTCGGCCACGCCGATGACGATGCTCTCGCCCCAGCCGCGGTGGCAGGCTTCGAGCGCCTGGCGCATGACCGTGGTGTTGCCGGTGCAGTCGAAGGTGTAGTCCGCGCCGCCGCCGGTCAGTTCGACCAGGTGCGCAACGATATCGCCCTCAATTTCCTTCGGATTGACGAAGTGGGTCATGCCGAAGCGCTCGCCCCACTCTTTCTTCGCGTTATTGACATCGACGCCGATGATCTTGTCGGCACCGACCATTTTCAGCCCCTGGATGACATTGAGGCCGATGCCGCCAAGGCCGAAGACCACCGCATTGGCGCCGGGCTCAACCCCCGCCGTATTGGTGACGGCGCCCACACCGGTGGTCACGCCGCAGCCGATATAGCAGGCCTTGTCAAACGGGGCGTCGTCGCGGATCTTGGCCAGGGCGATTTCCGGCAGGACGGTGTGGTTGGCGAAGGTGGAACAGCCCATATAGTGATAGATCGGCTGGCCCTTATAGGAAAAGCGCGTGGTGCCATCGGGCATCAAACCCTTGCCTTGGGTGCCGCGAATAGCGGTGCAGAGGTTGGTCTTGCGGCTCAGGCAGGATTTGCACTGGCGGCATTCCGGCGTGTAGAGCGGGATGACGTGATCGCCCGGCTTCAGGGTGGTGACGCCCTCGCCGACTTCGACCACCACGCCGGCGCCTTCATGGCCCAGGATGACCGGGAAAATGCCTTCCGAATCGAGGCCATCGAGCGTGTAGGCGTCGGTATGGCAGATACCGGTGGCCTTGATCTCGACCAGCACTTCCCCATAGCGCGGCCCTTCGAGATCGACCTCGACGACTTCCAGCGGCTGATTGGCGGCAAAGGCGACGGCGGCGCGGGTTTTCATGGTCAGGACTCCTTAAAATCAGTGGTGCCTTTTTGCGAAGCTTTGCCCCTTTTGACAAGGTTAAATGCGTTTTCTCCCCGCAATTCGAGCCACAGGTTAACGCTAGGGAAATCAGGAAACCCTTGCCCGCAAAGGGTGTAGCCATTTTACGCAATCCCTGGGAGCGTTTTCAAAGAACACGGTTAGAGTCCATTAACCAGAGATAGGCTAAAACCTCTTTATTATTCAGTTGGATAAGTAGCGGAGTACCACATGACCATTAAGGCGCGCATCCTTGCCCTCGTCGCTTGTTTCGCGATCATGGCGGCGGCCGTCACCGGGCTTGGCCTGATGACGATCAATGATTACAACCACATGCTGCAAAGTGCTGATAAGGCTCAGGATAACGCCTATCGCGGGGAACACCTGAACCGCCTGGTCACCGCGGCGGTCATGGAATCGCGCGGCGTCTACATGTCCAAGGATACCAAGGAAGCCACCAAGTACGCGGATGGCGTCGATAAGCAACTGAACGAAATCGGCAGCATGATGACCGAGTGGAAGGCCGGGCTGAAGCCGGGCGAACTGCCGGAATTTGCCGATGTCGAAGCCAAGGCCAACGAATTCATCACCCTGCGCCGCGAACTGGCCCGCCTGGGCCGCGAGGCCACGCCGGCCGAGGCCAGCACGCTGGGCAACAACGACACCAACCGCGAGAACCGCAAGGCCTTCCAGGCCTCGATCGACGCCATGGTCAAGCACATCAAGGGCAATCTGGAAGCCTCCAAGGCCGACATGACCAAGTATCAGCACACCCGCGTCTGGCAGTTCCTGCTGATCGCCGGCACCGGCATCCTGGCCCTGATCGCCGCCTCGCTGTGGGTGGCCATCAAGTCGATCTCGCGCCCGCTGCACCATGTCACCGAAAGCGTCATGCGCATTTCCGAAGGCGCCTACGATACCGCCGTGCCGGAAACCCACGCGAAGGACGAAATCTCATCGCTGTGGCGCTCGATCCGCACCCTGCGTGACCGCGCCGCCGAAGGTGAAACCCTGAAAGCGCACCAGCAGGAAGAGGAAATGCGCATCGCCGAGAACATGCGCGACGAACGCAACCGCATCGCCTCGGAGTTCGAGCAGAGCATGGGTGAACTGGCCCGCCGCTTCGCCACCTCGTCACGCACCGTCGCCGACTCAGCCAAGAGCCTGACCCATGCCGCCGACGATGCCGCCGTGCGTGTCCAGTCGGTCAACAATGCCGCCGTCGAAGCCGCCAACAATGTCCAGAGCGTCGCCGCCGCCACCGAGGAGCTTTCGGCTAGCGTCGGCGAGATCAACGAGCAGGTCACCCGCACCTCGCAGGTGACGCGCCTGGCGGTCGAGGAAGCCGCCAAGACCGAGGCCGCCATCCAGACCCTGAGCACCGCCGCCCAGCAGATCGGCGAGGTCATCAACCTGATCCAGGCCATCGCCGCCCAGACCAACCTGCTGGCGCTCAACGCCACCATCGAATCGGCCCGCGCCGGTGAGGCCGGCAAGGGCTTCGCGGTCGTCGCCTCCGAGGTCAAGCAACTGGCCCAGCAGACCGCCAAAGCCACGGACGACATCCGTAGCAAGATCGGCGAGATCCAGTCGGCGACCAGCGAGACCGTCTCCAGCATCGACACCATCGTGCGCACCATCGAGCAGATCGGCGGCCTGACCACGGCCATCGCCGCCTCGGTCGAGCAACAGGGCTACGCCACCCAGGAAATCGCCGGCAATACCAACCGCGCCGCCGACGGCACCCGCGAAGTCACCGGCCATATGGCGGGCGTAGGCGATGCGGCCTCGCAGACGGGTGAAGCGGCCAAGACCCTGCTCAGCCTCTCCTCTGATCTCGAAACGCGTTCGGAAGACCTGCAACACGAGGTCATGGCCTTCGTCGGCCGCCTGCGCGCGGCATAAAAAAAGCTTCAGCATTAAGTAAAAAAGCCCGGTCAGTTCGCTGACCGGGCTTTTTTACTTTATCTTCCCATGAAAATAGAGAAAATTATGAGGCTGACGACAAGCAAGGCGAAGCCGCCGGTCATGCGGATATGACAGATGTAGGCAAAGCGACTTGCAGACTAGCGCTGACGTCAAGTTCCTTCTAGGCCTGCCATCCAGCATTCAGAAGACTTGCAGGATGAGGTCACGCCCCTCGTCAGTCGCCGAACGCAGATTAAGTTATTTATTAATTGCTCGGCTCAACTTTTCTGCGTGTTGGTCAAATGGCAATTCCACTTGCCCTTTATGGCCTTTTGCATTGCCCCCGATAATCGGAAGGAGTAAATTACGTTGGCGTAACAATTCTCTCGATGGAATAGCTAGTTTTTGCTGAGAAGCCCTTACTGATTTTCTGTTGCTCTCAGCCATAGATACGGTTGTGTATAAAAGGGGACTATCAATTCCGTTGCCTTGTAATAAATCACGAATTGTCTTTATCTGTAACCGGGGATGCCTTCCTTGAGAACTAGTGAAAAAACCTGCACTCGCGGCCTCCGTAACCATTTGCGCACTAGGTTCACCTATACAGACAAATACCGCCATTTCAGCTCCCTCTCTTTCCATGGTGCCGCGTAAATCGCGCACCATGGACGGATTGAGATTTTTACCGCCTTTGACTGATATCAGTCCGACACCATCAGCTTTCGCATCTAATTTGAAAAAGAATTGACCATCAATACCATGGTCTGCTCCTCTTCCACTTTTAGAGTGCCCGCCAATAAGCGCGACTGCCCAAAATTGAAATTGGAACTTATCCAAAGTAGCCAAAGCTTCTGCATCTTCTAAAGTTTTTGGAATACCACCAATTTCATATTGCGCTGCAGGCGCATAATGCCTCAACCTATCATTGATTACTTGAATGGCAGGGAAAGTAACATCTATGCCGATCCAATTACGTTCATTCCTTTCCGCGGCATGAACTGCAGTACCACAGCCACAAAAGGGATCGAGAATAATGTCGCCCTTATTACTCGACGCCGCAATTATACGTTCGAGAAGGGCAAACGGTTTTTGAGTCGGATAGCCGATGCGATCTTTTGATTGCGAAGAGACAGGACCAATATCGTCAATAATATCCTGAATTTGCACGCCATTCATATCTTCTAAATAGCGTTTAAAACCAGGCACGCCATTAATTTTGGGGGGCCAATATATTCTACCTACAGAATCCAAATAATCTAATGCAGCTAAAGCATTTTTTGGGACTAAGCTTCCTCCTGGAAATGTACGTGGTGGAGCCCAGTGCCGACCTTTAGAGGTGGGATTTATTTCTCGCCAAATTGCCCCAGATTCCCCTTGCCGCTGCCCTGCACCAGTTAAATCCCCTATACGATATCTTCTTCCATCGGAGTCAACATATCGGTAGAACGCTTCAACATAAGCTGAGTTGTAATCTTGATACACTTTATTCCAAGTGTATTTTTCAGAAGCAGTATAGAATAAAATGACGTCATGAACTGGTCCCCAACGTTTAGCTGAATTATGAGCACTCGTCCGCTTCCAAATTATTTCACTCCTAAAATTACATCCTCCAAAAATGGAATCGAGAACTAATTTAAGATAGTGACTAGCAGTAGGATCACAATGAAGATACAAACTCCCTGTTGATTTAAGAACTCTATGAAGCTCTACTAAACGTATACTCATCATAGCCAAATAAGCCATCATGTCACTATCACCAAGCGAAGAACGCAAAGCTTTTAAGAGCGGGGCGGCATTTGTTCCAGAACGCAAAACGTCTTCATAGGCCTCCGCCGCAGCAAACCCCCAATGCCAGGTATCGTCAAAGGCCTCGATTTGTGCTTCCGCTTGCCTGCCCGCAGGTCCTTTAAACAGAAGGTTATAGCTAGCATTTGAATTGAAGGGAGGATCAAGGTAAATTAAATCTATACTATCAGATCGAACATATTCCTTGAGAATATGTAGGTTATCTCCGAAGAAAAGTTGCCCGCTCATCAAGCGCTCCGTTCTAGATTTGCAACTTTAAATATAACAAATCAACGTAAACGTGTTATTAATGATGAAATTTCACGTAATTATTGCATTAATAATTAAAGACGATCAAATTTGCCGTAGTTTTTTAGGCCAATGCAATGTTGAAAGCCTTGGCATAACCAGCGATTTGATCGGTGCAATCGAGGCCATTGATGATGCGGCGGGCGTTTTTCCAGTCGGTGGATCGGGTGTTGAGGTAGCGTCCGAGGCCGACGCCGCTGAACCAGCCGCCAATCATGCCTTCAAACAGGATACGCGCGGCGATCTCCGGTTCCAGGGCCTTTTCGGGATGCGACAGCAGGTCAAGGCCGATCAGGTCGCCGATGCGCCGGTAATTGTTGGCCCAGGTCAGTTGCACATAGCCGCGGCCGCAGTATTTCACGCCGTCGCCAGGATGGGTATTGCCGTTCGCCAACGCCTGCGCCGCGCGTTTCGGATTGGGGCTTTGCGGATCGTACATATAGGTCAGGTAGCGCACCCCGCCCTGCTCGGTCACCGGCTGCATGGTGAAGGCGGTTTCGTGATAGACGGTCGCGAGGGCATAGGCCAGCCAGCGCAAGTCCTGACCTGCATGGCGGGCGTCCCAGCCATCGAGTAGGAGACTCATCCCTTCCACGCGACTGGACAGCAGCTTCCCGGCAAAAAGCGAGCCGCGAACGCGGTCGAAAAAGGCTTTGCGGTCTATGATCATGGCCCCTCCGGCAAAGCCATGAGTCTACGGGGCGCCGGTTTGGCCGGTGAAAACTTCCTTGCCAGATTTTCACGGAAGCGCGATTTGTACGATGATTGGACTTGACGAGTCCGCGATCAAAGCTTAGCCGTGGCTTTAATGATAGCGCTATCAATGGCGCACTGACCTGTGGGAGAAGATCATGCGTCACCTTTTAAAAACCACCCTTTTGGGCGTTGTGTCGGCCCTCGCGATTGCGTCCGCCGTACAGGCTGCGCCGATTTCCACGCTGGATCGCAACGGCGCCTGGGTCTCGGTCGAGGCCTATGGCCCGAACATCGTCCATGTCACCATTGCCGTGGATAAGGCCGAGGTCCTGAAGGGGCCGGGCTACGGCATTCTGGCCGATCATGCCGATAATGGCGCCTTCAAACAGACCAGCGACAGCAATGGCGATACCTTCACGTCGAATGGCCTGACCCTGCACGTCAATGCCGCCCCGGCACCGCATGTGCCGAGCCAGGGCGAGAAGTACTTCGCCCCCGCCCTCGCCCCGGTCGGCCTGCAAGTCCAGAACGCCAAGGGCGAGACCGTCCTGACGCTCAATGGCTGGGAAATGTCGCCGCACGAAGTGGCCGGTGAGCAGACCTACCAGGTTGGTGCCGCCTTCGCCGCCCCCGCCGGCGAGCACTATTACGGCATGGGCCAGAACCAGGAATCGCTGAGCGATCTTGACCTGCGCGGCCGCACCATCGATTGCCAGCACTGGTATGACGCCCCGGCCGGCGAAACCGTCTGCGTGCCCTTCATGGTCTCCTCGAAAGGCTACGGCATTGTCTGGGACAATGCCTCGGCCACCCGCTTTGTCGGCGGCGTCAATGGCCGCCTCGGCTTCCAGTCGAAGGTCGGCGAGCGCGTGTCGTTCTTCGTCATCACCGGTTCGACGCCGGAAGAGATCTATTCCGGCTATGCCCGCCTGACCGGCAAGACGCCGATACCCCCTAAGTCCGCCTTCGGCCTGATCCAGTCCAAAGCGCGTTATGACAGCCAGCAGGAAGTGCTGCGCGTCGCCAATACCTATCGTGAAAAGAAATACCCACTCGATGTCATGGTGGTGGACTGGTTCTACTGGACCCGCATGGGCCAGATGGACATCAATCCGGCCGAATATCCCGATCCCGACGCCATGAACAAGCAGTTGCACGACATGGGCATGCAGTCGATCATCTCGATCTGGCCGCGCTACGAGACTTCGGGCCGCTACTTCAACGAACTGGACCGCAAGGGCTTCCTGCTGAAGGACAAGGACGGCAAGTCGGTCGATGGCCTGCCCTTCCGTTCCGACCGCACCGGCGGCCTGATCGACTCCACCAACCCGGAAGCGCGCAAGTGGTTCTGGGAGCACGCCCGCGACAATATCCTGTCGCACGGCTTCGATTATCCGTGGCTGGACGAGACTGAGCCGGACCTGGTGCCAGATGGCTTCTACTATTCCATCGGCTCCGGCGACCGCTATCACAACGTCTTCCCGCTGCTGCACGTCGAGGGCGTGGCGCAAGGGATGCGTGAATGGAAGCCGAACAAGCGCGTGCTGATCCTGTCGCGCGCCGCCTATCTCGGTTCGCAGCGCACCGGCGCCCTGTTCTGGTCGTCGGACATCAACCCGACCTGGGAAGCCCTGGCCCGCCAGATCCCGACCGGCCTGAACATGACCGCATCGGGGATTGCGTATTGGGGCAATGATATCGGCGGCTGGCAATGGCTGCCGCAGACCACCAGTTTCACCGGCACGCCCCTGCTCGATCCGTCGGACGCGCGCGAAACGGTCGGCCAGAACAATGACTATCCGGAGCTGTTCACGCGCTGGTTCCAGTACGGCACCTTCCTGCCGACACTGCGCCTGCACGGTGATCGCAAACACACGGAAATCTGGGCCTTCGGCAAGCAAGCCGAAGCGATCCTGGCCGATTATGACCGCCTGCGTTACCAGTTGATCCCGTATCTCTATTCCTCGGCCAAGACGACCTACGACACCGGCGCCCCGTTCATGCGCGCCCTGTGGATGGACTTCCCCAACGATCCGAACGTCGCCGATATCGGCACGCAGTATATGTTCGGCCCAGCCTTCCTCGTCGCCCCAGTCACCAAACAGGGCCAGACGGAAAAGGACGTTTACCTGCCGGCCGGCGCCGACTGGTACAATTACTGGACCAACGAGAAGCTGACCGGTGGCCAGTGGGTCAAGGTGGCCGCGCCGATCAACCAGATTCCGGTGTTCGTGAAGGCCGGCTCGATCGTGCCGGTGGGGTCGGACATCCAGTCGACCGCCACCAGGCAGACCATCGCCGCGCTCAAGGTCTATCCCGGCAAGGACGGCGACTTTACGCTTTATGACGACGACGGCGTGAGCTACGACTATGAAAAGGGCAAGGGGGCAACGACCACCACCCTGCACTGGAACGATGCCAGCCAGACCCTGACCGCCTCCGGTTCCGACAAGGCCTTCGCCAAGTCGGCCCCGTCACTGGTTCAGGTGATCGGCAAATAAGCTTTCCAAGTTTTTGGGCGGGGGGAGAAACGCCATGCGAGTACTGAGTAGCTTAATCGTTCTTGGTGCCGCGCTGATGACACTCCCTGCCCTTGCCCAGACGACCCCGCCAGTATCCGTGACCGGCGGGATGATAACGGGTGCCGACACCGGTGAGGTGCGGAGTTGGCTAGGCGTTCCCTTCGCCGCGCCGCCGGTCGGCGATCTGCGCTGGCGTCCGCCGCAACCGGTCGTGCCGTGGGATGGCGCAAAGGCGGCGACAGCCTTCTCGCCGGCCTGCGCCCCCAATGCCGACTGGCTGCCCAACGCCAAAAGCGAGGACTGCCTGTACCTCAATGTCTGGGCGCCTGAAAACGCCAAAGACCTGCCGGTCATCATGTGGATTCACGGCGGCGGCTATTATGGCGGCACAGCCGGGCAGCCGGTGTTCGACGGCGGCAATCTGGCGAAACACGGCGCCATCGTAGTCACGATCAATTACAGGCTTGGCATCTTCGGCTTCTTTGCGCATCCGGAACTGACGGCGGAATCCCCTGATCATGCATCCGGCAACCAGGGTATCGAAGACCAGATCGCGGCGCTGCACTGGGTGCAGGCCAATATAGCGGCCTTTGGCGGTGATCCGCATCGCGTCACCCTCATGGGCGAATCCGCCGGCGGCGAATCCGTCGCGATCCTGGTCGCCTCACCGCTGGCCAAAGGGCTGTTCCAGCGCGCCATCGCCGAAAGCGGCAATGATGCCCTGCCGATCGATGCCAGCGAGAACGCGCATTTCGACCGCGCCACGGCGGAAGCCAAGGGTGTGGCCTTTACCCGGTCCGCAGGTGCGGCCCATCTGGCTGACCTGCGTGCCCTGAGCGTCGATCAACTGCGCGGACAGCCATGGTCGCCAGTGCCTATCGTCGACGGCCACGTTCTGGTCGAAGATCTGACCACCACCTACCGTAACCACCGCCAGAACGACGTCCCCCTGCTGGTCGGTTGGAACGCTGAAGAAGGCAAGGACCTGGCGCCGGAAATCCTCGGCACCGGCGATTTCACCGCCGCCAACCACCTGGCCCTGGTGACGAAGCTGCTCGGACATGCACCCTCTCCGGCCCTCCTGGCCGCCTATCCCAACGCAACCGATGCCGAAGCCAGGCAGTCGATCAACCAACTCACCAACGACTGGTGGGGCTGGCGGATGCAGTACTGGGCCAGTTTGCAAGTCAGGAACGGCCGCTCAAAGCCATACGTTTATTATTTTGCCCATCGCCCGGCGGAACTGCCGAACTGCGGCTATGGCTGCGGCATCGGCCATGGCGCCGAAATCCAGTACGTCTTCGATCACCTGGATTGGGAACAGCGCCCGTGGACAGCCGAGGACCGGCAACTGGCGGCGCAACTGGCCGACACTTGGGTGGCCTTCGCCGCTACCGGCGATCCGAACGGCGCGAGTCTGCCCATCTGGAAGGCCTTCGATGGTTCGGACGGCTCAGTCTTCCGCATCGGTACGGACGATGAAGTGAAACGGCGCGGCAAGCTGCCGGATTTTAAACTGTTCGGGACACCATAACAAACATAAGGGAAAAACCATGGAAGCCACGACCACGAAACGCTGGGAGGCGCTCGATATACTGCGGGGACTGAGCATCATCTTTATGCTGCTCAGTCTCAATCCCGGCGCCTGGGGGCAATCCTATAGCTGGCTGGTTCATGCGGTCTGGCAGGGCGGCGAGTTTATCGACATGGTGGCGCCGGTCTTTCTGTTCTGCATCGGCGTGGTTATTCCGCTGTCCTTGCGCCGCCGGACTGAAAAAGGCGCCGGCAAGGCCGAGCTGGTGAGGCATATCCTCATCCGCGCGGCGCTGCTGGTAGTGATCGGCCTGTTCCTAAATGGCTATCCAGGTTTCGACTTCGCCCATCTGCGTTTGCCGGGCGTGTTGCAGCGGATCGGCATGGCCTATGCTCTGGTCTCGTTGTTTGTATTGTTTGCCGGCGGCCGTAATCCGGTGAAAGCCACGGCCATTGCCTTTGCCGCCGTCACCATCGGCTGGTTTCTGTGGCTCTATCTTGTGCCGGTGCCGGGATTTGGGGCGCCACGTTTCGATCCCGTCGGTAGCTGGCCCGCCTATATCGATCGCGCCGTCTTCACCACCGATCACATGTTCCCCTACTGGCCGGTCGACGGCAAGGTGGTCTTCGATCCCGATGGCCTGCTGAGCACGATCCCCGTCTGCGCCAATGTCCTTTTCGGCGCGCTGACCGGTGCCCTCTATCCCTCGCTGAAACGCCCCCTCGTCACTCTGTTTACCGTGGGCACGCTGCTGATGGCCCTGGCCGTTCTGCTGAATGGCCTCTGCCCGATCATCAAGAACATCTGGACCTCGACCTTTATCCTCTTCACCTGCGGATTCAGTTGGGCGTCCCTGGCCCTGATCACCGTGCTGATCGAACGCCTGAAGGCCGCGCCCGTGCTTTTCCCGGCAAAGGTTTATGGCGCCAATCCCCTGCTGGCCTATGTGTTGAGCTTCCTGCTCGGACCGGTAATTGATTTTGTCTGGCTGAAGCCGCCCGCCTATTCCCTACGCGGCCTGGGCCAAGTGACGTTCAGCACCTTTGCAGACTCGCACCTGGCCTCGTTTCTGTTCGGCATGGTCATGCTGACGGTGATCTTTCTGCCGCTTCTGTTATGCTGGCAAAAGCGCTGGTTCCTGAAACTGTGAGAGGCTCATGAAATTCCGCACGATCATCGATCAGCCCGAAGCCCGCAATGTTACGGGCATTATCGTGCCCCCGGAAATCGTCGAGGCGCTCGGCAAGGGCAAGCGTCCGCCGGTTCGGGTGACGATCAATGGCTATACCTATCGCTCCACAATCTCGGTCATGGGCGGCCGTTTCATGCTGCCGCTCAGCCTCGAAAATCGCGCTCCGGCCGGTGTAGCGGCAGGCGATGAAGTTGAGATCGAGCTGGCCCTGGATACCGAAGTGCGCACGGTAGAGGTGCCGGACGACCTGGCCAGCGCTCTTGAAGACGCCGGCAAGCGCGACGCTTTCGACACGCTGGCCTTCACCTATCGCAAGGAACATGTCCGCTCGGTGACAGATGCCAAAACGGCTGAGACCCGCACGCGCCGCATAATCAAGGTGTTGACCAGTCTTCAGCCTTGATAAAACCGTCATAACCGGCTGATATGCCCCTAAGGCACCTGCCTTGAGGGGACATCATGACCATAGATCGCCGCCGTTTCCTGCTGTCCAGCCTGCTGACGGCCTCGCTGGGCACCCTGCCCGCCTCAATCGCCCGCGCGCTCGATATCCCGGCAGACAATCGCACCGGCACGATCAGGGATGTGCAGCATGTCGTCATCCTCACCCAGGAAAACCGCGCTTTCGACCATTATTTCGGCACGCTCTCAGGCGTGCGGGGCTTTTCCGACCGCTTCCCGATCCCGACCGTCAACGGCACAGTATGGTCCCAGCCCGACGAACATGACGCCAAGCACCTGATCGCGCCCTACCGTTTCAATACGGTTCAGGATTTTACCTATATGCGCGCCGAAGGCACGCCGCACAATTTCGTCAACGCGCAGGACGCCTGGGATCTGGGCCGGCTGGATAACTGGCCTGGAGCCAAGCACAATCACAGCCTGGGCTATTTCACGCGTGAGGATATCCCGTTCCAGTTCGCCCTGGCCGAGGCCTTCACGATCTGCGACGCCTATCACTGCGCCATCCATGCGGGCACCAATCCGAACCGCCTGTTCATCTGGACCGGCACCAATGATCCTTCCGGCACGCATCACGGCCCGGCCATCGATAACGGCTACGACAATCTGAAATCCGATCCGCAGGGCCATGGCGGCTATGAGTGGGTCACCTATCCCGAACGCCTGACCGCTTCCGGCATCAGCTGGCAGATCTATCAGGATATGGACGACAATTTCACCGACAATCCCCTGGCCGGCTTCAAGCTCTACCGTATGGCCGACAAGTCGAAGTCCGCGCCTCTGGTAGACCTGGCGGCGCGTTCACTGCGTACCCGCGCCCTCGACAAGCTGAAGGAAGACGTGCTGGCCGACAAGCTGCCGCAGGTCTCGTGGATTGTCGCCACCGAGGCGGGGTCCGAGCACCCGAGCCCGTCTTCCCCGGCGCAGGGCGCGGACTATACCGCCCAGGTGCTCGACGCCCTGACCGCCAATCCGGCGGTCTGGGCCAGGACGGTCTTCCTGATCAATTTCGATGAGAATGACGGCTATTTCGACCATGTGCCGCCCCCCTCGGTGCCCGCCAAGCTCGACGGCGTGACCTACGGCGAGAGCCAGGTCGACACCACCGGCGAATATCATAACGACAAGGACTGGAAAGACCGCCCCTACGGCCTCGGCCCGCGCGTGCCGCTCTATATCATTTCGCCATGGAGCAAGGGCGGTTTCGTCAATTCGCAGGTGTTTGACCACACCTCGGTCATCCGTTTCCTGGAGACGCGGTTCGGCGTGCATGAGCCCAATATCAGCCCGTGGCGCCGTGCCGTCTGCGGTGACCTGACCAGCTGTTTCGATTTCGCCAGCCCGAACAGCGAAGCCTTCTTCCAGGGTCTGCCGAAAACGACTGAACTCGCTGAGCGTGCCCGCAAGCTGGACGGCCAGCCCACGCCGAAGCCGCCGGCGCAGATCACCCCGCCGGTTCAGGAAAAGGGCCAGCGGCCGCGGCGCCCCCTGCCCTACGCTTTCGAAGCCAATGCCGCGACCAAACCTGGATTTGTGGTGCTCGATCTCAGCAATTCGGGCACCGCGACCGCCGTGGTTTTCCATATCTATGACCAGTTGGCGCCGGCCGCGCCACCGCGCCGCTATACGGTGAAGGCCGGCGGGCAACTGACCGCCCTGATCCCGGCGGGTGAAGACTATGACCTGTGGCTCTATGCGCCGAATGGTTTCCATCGCCGTTTTGCCGGCAAGACCGCGCAGGCCATACCGGCGCAATGGCACGATAACCGCCTGACGCTGAGGGGCGAAGGCCAGGTGATCCTGCGTGACGAGGCCTATGGCCAGCCAGAACGGACGGTCACGCTCACCGCCGGGCAATCGCAAGACCTGCCCTTCGATCTGGCGGCCAGCGGACAGTGGTACGATATCAGCGTCAGCGGCAACGGCTTCAGCCATCGCTTTGCCGGTCATATCGAAACCGGACAGCCATCCGTGACCGATCCAGCCCTGGGCGGTCCGGCCGTCATGAAGCTTGTCTGACCAGACTTGTTTATAGGGGCGAAACCGGCCAATAAGAGCGTATGAGCCTGATTGACCGCCTGCGCCGTATCCCCTACCTGCCCCTGCTCGCCGGACTGATGGTCCTGCGGCTGCTGGCGGCAGGGCTTGCCGGATTGGTGCCGGATGAAAGCTATTACTGGCTGTGGGCGCAGCATCCGGCCTTTGGCTATTACGATCATCCGCCGATGGTGGCATGGTGGATCGCGGCCTTTACCTGGCTCTACGATACAGCCCTGCTGGTTCGGCTGCCGTTTGTCCTGAGTTTCGCGATTCTGAGCTGGCTGATCCATGATACCGGCAAGACTCTTTTCAGCGACGCCGTCGCCCGCCGCGCCCTCTTGTGGCTCAATGCCTGCCTGCTTTTGAGCATCGGTTCGGTGGTCGCCACGCCCGATCCGCCGTCGGTGCTGATGTGGGCCTTTGGACTGTGGGCGCTGGCGAAGCTGCAGGCGACTGGCAAGGGCTATTGGTGGCTGTTGTTCGGCCTGTTCGCCGGGCTGGGCATAGAGGCCAAATATACCAACTTCTTCTTAGGCTTAGGTGTTCTGGCGTGGTTTGTGCTCGATAAGCCGGCGCGCAAGTGGCTTCTGACGCCCTGGCCATGGCTCGGCGGCGTGATCGCTCTGGCAGCCATGGCGCCCAACCTGATGTGGAACGCACAACACCAGTGGATCACCTTCGCCAAACAGTTCGGCCGTATCGAAGGTGCGCACCTGACAGCGCAATATCTGCTGGAATTTCTGATTTCACAGCCCCTGCTGCTCAATCCGCTAATCTTTGTCTTTGTGGTTCTGGGCGTGAAGGCGTGGTGGAAACAGCGCGACAACTCCGCCCTGACCCTGCTGGTCGCCCTGCCCCTGCCCCTGCTGGCCTATATGCTGGTCCATGTCTTTCACGACCGCATCCAGGGTAACTGGCCGGCGCCGGTCTTTCCCGGACTGGTGTTGCTGGCGGCAGTGGCGGCGGAAGGCGGCCGGTTCGGCTGGGCGCGCAAATGGGCGCCGCCGATGGGCATCGGGCTAAGCGCGCTTGCGCTCGCCTATCTCGCCCTTGGCGCCGTTCTGCCGCAGATGACCGGTGCCGCCGGACTGAGCCAGGGCTGGAAGGGACTGATGTACCAGGTCGATAATGCCGCTCACAAGGCGGATGCCAATTGGATCGCCACCACTGATTACAACAGTCAGGGCGAGATCAGTTATCATCATCTCTGGATGTCAGACCACGCCATAGTGCCTATGGCTGAACAGGATCGCTACAACTGGCCGGATTATCGTCCTGAGCCCGGCAGTCGCGCCCTGATCGTGGTTTCAGCGGGTCATACGCCGGACCTGGCCCGGTGCTTTGCCAACCTGCAAGACGCCGGTACGGTTTCCCGCCTGAAAAAACCCGGCAAGAAGTCGGATTTCCGACTCTATACCGGGTTCTTGAAATCGAACGACTGTGACGTCGATCAGCCTTAAACCAGTGTCGCCTCAAGCGTGATCGGCACCGATGACAGCGCCTTGGAGACCGGGCAATTGGCCTTGGCGCCAGCGGCGATGGCGTCGAACTGCTCTTTGGTAATACCGGGAATCTTGGCCGTCAGCTTCAGCGTGATGCCAGTAATGGCGAAACCGCCCTCGGCCGGATCGAGCTTGACCGAAGCCTCGGTATCGATGCTGTCGGCTGTAAAACCGCCCGCCGCCAGGGCAAAGGCCAGGGCCATGGAGAAGCAGCCGGAATGGGCCGCGGCGATCAGTTCTTCCGGATTGGTGCCGGCCTGGCCATCGGCGTTTTCAAAACGGAGCTTGAAGCTGTAGGGCTGGCTGTTCAGCACCTTGCTCTGCGTCGTCAGCGTGCCTTCGCCCTGCTGGCCATTGCCGGCCCAGTGGGCCTGTGCGGTACGGATCATGCGCTACTCTCCTGATGTGTGATGGGAAGCTCCGGTTTAGTCCTCTTTTCATGACAACTCAATGAAACCACCGCTTTTCCTTTGTCGGATGTCCCGGATACGCCTATGAAGGCGGCGAAGATGGGGAGACGGACCATGTCATCGGAAACCACGCCTGTGAAAGGCCGATCGTTTACGCTGTGCCTGCTGATCGCGGTCTATGCGCTGAACTTTCTCGACCGCCAGATCCTGAGCATTCTCAAGGAGCCGATCGCCGCCGAGCTGCACCTCAATGATGCCCAGTTGGGCTGGATGGGCGGGCTGGCATTCGGCCTGCTTTACAGCGTGCTGGCCATTCCCGTGGCCTGGCTGGCGGATCGCTATTCCCGCGTCTGGATCATGACTACTGCGCTGGCGATCTGGTCGGGCTTCACCGCCGTATGCGGACTGGCCGGCTCGTTTCCGCAACTGTTCCTGGCGCGCATGGGCGTCGGAATCGGTGAAGCTGGAGGGACGCCACCAGCCTACAGCCTGATTTCCGACCTCTATCCGCCGAAGCAGCGCGCCCGCGCCCTGTCGCTCTATTCCCTGGCCATTCCGCTCGGCAGCGCCGCCGGTATCCTGTTTGGCGGGCTGATGGCGGCGACGGTAAACTGGCGCTGGGCCTTTCTGGTGATTGGCGGCCTTGGCGTCCTGCTGGCGCCGGTCTTACGTCTGCTAGTGAAAGACCCGGTACGCGGTCGCTTCGACAAACCGCAGACCGGTCAGCTTAATCTGATGGGCGTGGTCCGGCTCGCGGCCGGCAAGCCGACCTTCTGGCTGATTTCCTTCGGCACGGCCTGCGCTTCACTGGTCGGCTATGGCTTCCTGTACTGGTTCCCGACCTTCCTGGCGCGCTCGCTGCATATGGATATCGTCAGCCGATCGGAACTGTTCGCCGGGGCCTTTCTGATCAGCGGTATTGCCGGCATTTTCGGAGGCGGCTGGCTGGGTGATCGTCTGGGGCCGGGGCATAAATTCGCTTACCCACTGATACCCGCCATCGCCTTTATCATCTCGGCGCCGCTCTATGCCCTGTGTGTCATGGCCAAGACGCCACAGATGGCGTTTCTGTTCGTGCTGATCCCCCAGGCGCTCGGCCTGACCTGGATCGGGCCGTTGCTGGCGGCAACCCAGCATCTGGCCCCGGCCAATTCACGGTCTCAGATGTCGGCCCTGTTCCTGCTGATCACCAACCTGATCGGGTTGTGCGTCGGTCCCTACTTTTTCGGCAAACTGTCGGATCTGCTGAAACCCCACTACGGCGCCGATTCGATGAAATGGGCCTTCGTCATCGGGCTCGGCTTTTACATCGTGGCAGCGGTCCTGATGGCCCTGGCCTCACGCACGATCAAAAAGGACTGGGTGGACTGACCCTGGAATAAAAAGAGCCCTCCGGCAGGGGTAACCGGAGGGCCCATGGCAAGATCAAACCTGGGGGACTACTGTTTGATCTTGGATATCTTGGTGCCTTCGATGGAGACGCCGGCCATCAGGCCCTTTTGATCGAAAATGAAGGCATAGGCGTCGTCCTTCAGGGTAGAGGTCGAGAGGTTGCGTGCCACGCCCTCATCGACCACCACCACGGTTGGGCCCACACCGATTTCCAGACCCGAACTGTCATGCAGGTACTTCACGGCGCTGTCGGTCATCAGGAAGACCGCATAGCCGTAGGATTGGGCACCGGCCTGCAGCCCCCAGGAACCGGAGAAGGAGTTGTAGTAGTTCTCCACCCCGCCATTGGCGAGCAATTCGCCTTCGCCATAGGCGCCGCCAAAGACAAGCCCTGCCTTGACGATGCTGGGGAAGATCAGGATGGCCTTGGCACGCGAGCCAATCAGCTTGGCCGTGGCATTGCCGGCATAGAGCGAATTCAGCGCCGACTGGGAATCGTTGTTGATATCGGCCTTGGTGGCGGCCTCGGCCGCCTGCGGCATAACGGCCGGTACCAGGGCGGTGGTGGTCAGGGCGAGGGCCAGGGCAAAACCGCCGGCTTTGAATTTGGGAAAGTTGAGCATTTGAATACCTCAGATAAAGGGTCCGAGCGGAGCGATATTGCTCGATGTCTTGCTTTAGCCTTCATGGCCATAGGCTTGCCATGCGTAGCTTCAGGACAAAAAATCAGGATGATGTAAGCTTTTGCGAACACATCACACCCTTGACATATGATGTATTATGTTTGAAGGATGACGCATAAATGCGGTTCAAGCCGCGCAAAAACATAGTCCCGTGGGAGTGGATAATGCCTGTTGATCGCCGCCTTTTCGCCGCCCTGGCCCTTATCGCCACACCGCCCCTGGTCGCTCTGCCCGTACAGGCCCAGACGAAATGGGATCATCCCAGTCACGATATCCATGTCTCCCCCGCAGGCGATGACGCCGGCGACGGCTCGGCGGCGCACCCTTTCAAAACCCTGCCCCGTGCCCAGGCCGCCGTGCGCCAGTTCAATGCCGCGGGCGATGTGGCCGTTATCCTGGCCGATGGCACCTATCCGCTGTCGGCGCCACTCGTCTTCACCCAGGCCGATGGCGGGCAGAAGGGCTTTACCGTCACCTGGCAGGCCGCCCCGCAGGCGCATCCGGTGCTTTCCGGCGGGGTGCCGGTCACCGGCTGGCGCGTCCATGACGCCAAACAGCACATCTATGTCGCCGATGTGCCGAAGGGGACGGACAGCCGCCAGCTCTGGGTCAATGACGCCCTGGCCGAACGCGCCCAGGTGGAATTGCCGCGCGACGCGGTAAGCTTCACCGAAACCGGCATGGTGCTGAAAGACAAGCGCTTCGCCTGGTTGGAAAAACTGCCGGACCAGAAACGGATCGAAATCGAGAGCCAGGGTTTCTTCACCTCGCGCTTCTCACCGGTGGAAACCATCAGCGGCAATAGCCTCACCATGCAGCAACCGGCCTGGGCCAACAATATCTGGGGCTATGACAGCATCCCCTACCCGTTCCATCCGGAATGGTCGCACCTCTATCTGCAAAACAGCCTGGCCTTCCTGACCAAGGCCAACCAGTGGTATATCGATCCGGCCGCCGGCAAGCTCTATTACAAGCCCGCCGACGGGGTAGATATGGCCAAGGCGAAGGTCATCCTGCCGCGCCTGGAGGTGCTGGTCAGCGCGGCCGGTACGCCGGAAGCCCCGGTCACCGACCTGACCTTTACCGGCCTGCAATTCTCCTACAGTTCATGGATGGGCCCCTCCTCACCGGAAGGCTTCGCCAGCCAGCAGAGCGGTTCCTTCCTGACCGACCGGGCCGCCGTCTATCCGAAGAACGTGCTTCAGGTTTGCAAGACCGGCTGCCCGGAATTCGAGACCGTGCGCGACAAATGGCACCAGACGCCCGCCGCCGTGCAGATTGCCGCTGCCCAGCATATCGTGCTCGATGGCAATGTCTTCGCCCATCTCGGCCAGTATGCGCTCGGCATCGGCAATGACACCAATGCCAATCTGACCGGCCAGGGCCTGGCCACGGCCGATATCATCGTTTCGCGCAATGTCTTCACCGATCTGGCCGGCGGCGCCATTTCCTCCGGCGGCGTGCTGCCGGATGCGCACCATCCGTCTTCCGGCAATCTGACCAATCGCCAGTTGCTGGTCGAGAACAACCTGGTCCAGAACGTCAGCCAGGATTACAAGGACAATGCCGCCATCCTTTCCACCTATGTGTGGAATACGGTCATCATCCATAACGACATTTCCGGCGCCCCTTATGATGCGATCGATGTCGGTTATGGCTGGGGCTATGTCGATGCCGGCGGCAACCCCAACTACCGCACCCGCCAGCGCGGTTATGACGCCGTGGCCCAGGGCGGCGGCGGCCAGCCGGTCTATGACACGCCGACGACGCACAAGGACGTCTTTGTCGGCTTCAACCGCGTCTACAAGGTCAAGCAGCTCTTCAGCGACGGCGGCGCCATCTATAATCTTGGCGCCTGCCCGGATTGCGTCTTCGCCGAAAACCATGTCTTCGATATCGGCGACCGTATCGCCCTCTATTTCGACGAGGGCTCACGCGGCATACTGGCGCGCCATAATGTGGTGGAAGATGCCGGCGTCTGGCTGAACATCAATACGGCGCGCGGCGCCCTGCCCCTGCGCACCTCGGTCAACAATACGGCCCGCGGCAACTGGCACAATACCACCAAGACCGGCGGCATCTGGACGCCCTATCAGGAAGATCTGATTCTTGACGACCACCTGATTACGGATGGCCAGTGGCCGGAAGCGGCGAAGCAGGTCATGGCCAATGCCGGCATCATGCCGGAGGCCGGGCCGGTCGAATTCGGCGCCGTGAAGCCCTTGGCGCGTCCTGCCGGCCTGCCGAAGCCGGACGGTTCGCCCATCGCCGAAAAGACGCGCAAGGAATGATCCGGCGGTCACTGCTCACGGGGGTGGCGGCGCTGATCGCCTTGCCGGCTTTCGCGGCGAATGGCCTGTTCAATGTCCGCGACTTCGGCGCACGCGGCGATGGCGTCACGCTCGACAGCCCGGCGATCAATACGGCTATCGCCGCTGCCCGCCGGGCCGGTGGCGGCACGGTCCTGCTGCCGGCCGGGCATTATCTCAGCTTTTCGCTGCGTCTGTTTGATCATATTACGCTTTTGCTTGCCGAAGGCTGCGTGCTTGAAGCCGCTAATCCGGCGATCCACACAGGCGGCTATGACCTGGCCGAGGCTGATTTGCCGGAACAGTTCCAGGACTTCGGCATCACCCAGTTCCATTGCAGCCTGATCTATGCCGATGGCGCCGATCACGTCTCGATCATCGGGCGCGGCCTGATCCACGGTAAGGGGCTGGTGCGTGAAGATCCGGGTGCCCGCTGGCATGGCGCCACCGGCTGGATCGCACCGCGCAGCGCCGATCCGAAGGAAATCGCCACGCAGGGCCAGGGCCTCCGCGCGATCGGCCTGAAAAACTGCCGCAATGCGCTGGTGCGTGACGTGACCATTCTCGAAGGCGGACACTTCGCCTGCCACCTGCTCGGCTGCACCAATTCAATCATTGACAGCATCACGGTCGACACCAACCGGGACGGCATCGATATCGATTGCTGCCGCGATGTGCGCGTGACCGGCTGTCGAGTCAATGCCCCGCATGATGACGGCATTGTCGTCAAATCGAGCTATGCCCTCGGCCGCCCGGTCATTTGTGAGAATATTATCATAAGCCATTGCCAGACCTCGGGTTTCGAGACCGGCTCCGTGCTCGATGGCAGCTATCGCCTGTCGGATTACCGCTCGGTGGACGATATCGGCGTGCTCGGCCGTATCAAGCTCGGCACGGAGAGCAATGGCGGTTTCCGAAATATACTGATCAGCGATTGCCTGTGCGAAAACACCCGCGGCATCCTGGTCGGCGTGGTCGATGGCGGTGTACTGGAGGATGTCGTCGTCTCGAACATCATCCTGCGAAACCCGGTCAACCACCCCCTGTTTGTCCGCCAGGCGGCCCGGTTGCGCGCGCCAGCGGGCACGGCGGTCGGCACCTGCCGGCGGGTGCGTTTTGATAATATTGACGTGTCCGGTGCCGATGGCCGCTATCCCTGCGGCGTGCAGGGCATTCCCGATGCCCCGGTGATGGATGTCAGCTTTTCAAAGCTACATGTCGTCAGCGCCGGCGGCGGCACGGCGGAAGACGCGACCCGGACACCGAAGGAAAAGCGTGAAACCAGCCTGGAGGTCAGTTTCATGGGCCCCCTGCCCGCCTATGGCTTCTATGGACGCAATGTGCGCGGCCTGAACTTACGTGACTGTCAGTTCGACGTGGAAAAAGCCGATGCCCGGCCCGCCATCGTTCTGGACGATGTGAAGGGGGGCCGGATCGAAGGTTTTGCCGCCAGCCAGATCGTTCAGAAGAATGGAACGGATATCGCTATCGGCTGATCCTCCGCTCCTGAAGGCCGAAATCAGGCTTTCAGGCTCGTTGGCCGGCGCTTCTTCCACGAACTTTCGATATGGTCACGCATGGCCTTGGCCGCCGCTTCGCCATCATGTTTCAGGATCGCCTGATAGACCTCCGCATGGGCCGCATGGGTTTCCTTGATATGCTCGACATTGAGCTTTCCGGAATAGTTCAGGTTCTTCAGCGCCTTGCCCTGGATCGAATTGATGATGGCTTCGCTCAGGCGGTCTCCCGAAACCCGCATGATGATATCGTGGAACCTGACATCCTCATGCACATAGGCGGCCGGGGTCTGGATCAGACTTTCCAGTCTTTCCATCTGGCCCTTCAGTTCGGCCAGATCCTCGACCGTGGCCTTCTGGGCGGCCTTGGCGGCCATAGAGGCTTCCAGGGTGACGCGAATCTCGATCAGGTTATCGAGATAGCTCAGGCCGTCATCGCGCTGGAACAGGGCGCCAAGCACCATCGGATCGAGCAGGCTCCAGTGCGATGAATCCTGCACGATCGTGCCACGCCCCTGCTGCGAGACCACCAGGCCTTTTTCGGTCATGGCCGTGGTCGCCTCGCGGATGACGGTGCGGCTGACCTCGAACATATCGCACAGCACGTTTTCCGGCGGCAAGGCCGAGCCGGCCGGATAGACCTCGGTTACGATGGCGGTCACGAGATCTTCGACCACGGCCACGGCTAGGCGTGGACGGCGGCGGGCATTGCGGGCGGAAAAGGCTACGGTGGTATTCAAGGGGCTCATATCCCGGAAAGTCGATTCTCATTAAGCGTAACACGGATCGCGGAAATTCACATGGGCTTCAATCCCGCAGCGACCCGCTTCATTCAGAATATGTCATATATTTTTCAACAACCCGCAAGTCTTATTATAAAGCAATTCAACGGCTTATTATTTCAAACCTGCAAGGACGCCATTTCAGCCCTTGCCAAGTCCGGAACGCGATGTTAATTTTCATCATACATATTATAACTTCACATTGCGGAATTCCTCCCGCCGGTGAGGCAGGCGATCCGCCCGATCAATGGGACGAAACGACCAGAAAGACCCCAGATGAAGATTACCGGCTATCGCAGCCTCACCACCATACACGACTGGGGCCGTCCGATCGGAGATGTCAACGGGCTGGTGCGCTCCGGCATCACCGATGTACCGATCCTGCTTCTCGAAACCGATGAGGGACTGACCGGCGTGGGTCTGGGCGCCCACGGCGATATTGACCGTGTGTTTCCCGCTATTGAAGGTGAAGATCCACGTGCAGTTTCAGCGCTTTACGACCGGATGCTCGCCCATGTTTTCAAGAGCGGTCATGCCGGCGCCACCTATGGCGCTATCGGCGCCGTCGACATGGCCCTGTGGGATCTGAAGGCAAAGATGGCGGGCGAGCCATTGTGGCGTACCCTTGGCGCGCGCGACCGCTTCGTGCCCGGCTATGCCTCCGGCCTGTGCATGGGCCTGGACGATGACGAGCTGTACGCCCTCTACGGCCAATGGGCGGAACGCGGCTACAGCTCGGCCAAGCTGAAAGGCGGGCGCAATATCACGCGCGATATCCGCCGGATGCTGGGCGTACGCGAGGTTCTGAGTCGCAACACGCCCCGCCCCGCCATCATGTTCGATGTCAACGAATCCTGGTCACGCAAGCAGGCCGTGCGTCATATCGCCGAGATCGAACAGCATCTCGACCTGACCTGGATCGAAGAACCTGTGCGTCGCTGGGACGCCGAGGGCCACGCCGTCATTAGCCGCGCCTCCAAATGCGCGGTGGCCACGGGTGAAAACCTGACAGGGCTTGACCAATACCTGCCGCTTCTTGCCGCCGGCGCGGTCGATGTCGTCCAGGCCGGTATGGTCTGGGGCATCACCCATTTCAACCGCGTGGCCATGGCCGCCCATGCCCATAACCTGCCGGTCTCGCCGGTCGGGTATAATGGTAATCCGGTGGCGCATGCCGCGGCGGCCGTGCCCAACCTGCTGACGGTCGAGGTTCAGGACTGGAAGGTGCCCTTCGGCCTGACGGTCGATCAGGAGGTTGCCGATGGCGGCATCATTCTGGGCGATACGCCGGGCCTCGGCATTACGGTCGACGAGGCCGCGATCCTCGACAAGCGTCAGTCCGGCCAGTGGAATGTTACGGGCGGCCCCCATGTCCGCCCGGCTCGCGCCGGCCTGCGGCTGGTGCCGGAAAACTGAAAAATTGACCAGAAAAGCGAAATGAAAACCGAGATGCAGACGATTCGATTAGGTCCGCATGGCCCTGCCATATCCGCGCTTGCCCTGGGTGCCGCTTCGCTTGGCAGCGTCTATTCAGACGTTTCGCAAACTCATGCCGACCAGACCGTGCAGACCGCGCTGGAGCTGGGCGTCAATTTCATCGATGTCGCGCCCTATTACGGCCTGACCAGGGCCGAGACCGCTTTGGGACACGCCCTTACGGGTGTGCCGCGGGACTCCTATGTGCTGGCCACCAAGATCGGCCGCTATGGCGACAAGGAGTGGGATTTCTCGCGCGAAGCCACCTTGGCGAGTCTGGATGCCAGCCTCAGCCGTCTGAAATGCGGCCATATCGATATCCTGCAATGCCACGATATCGAGATGGGCGACTATCAACAATTGATCAGCGAGGCCCTCCCCACCCTGCATGATTTGAAGCGTCAGGGCGTCATAAGCCTTGTCGGTATTACCGGTTACGATCTCGCCCTGCTGGAAAAGGTCGCTGTCGAGCAGCGCGTCGATACCGTCATGGCCTACTGCACCTACACGCTCCAGGATCAACGTCTGGCGCCGGTGGCCCGGCGGCTTCAGGCGAAAGGGATCAATGTTTTCAATGCCTCGCCATTGGGCATGGGCCTGCTGACTCGCCGTGGCCCGCCCGACTGGCATCCGGGCCATCCTACGGTCCATGCCGCCGCCGCCGAGGCCGCTCGGATCTGCACTGAGGCCGGCAGCGATATCTCGAAACTGGCCCTGCAATTCGCTCTGCAGGGCGCGGTGAAAAACGGCATGGCGACGACCGTCATCGGCTCCTCCAGTCCGGCCAATATGCGCGATAATGTGGCCGCTCTGTCCGAACCGATCGACCCGGGTCTGCTGGCGCGGGTCGAGGCTGTTCTGGCGCCGGTGCTGAACCAGGGCTGGGACATTCTGCCCGGCAATGGCGGCAAGGCAGGCCAGTGATCAATGATTGACGCCCACCTGCATTTCTGGAATCCGCAACAGCTGACCTATGACTGGCTGCAATATGTGCCGGCGATCAGCGGTCATATGGGCCCGGAAGAATTTGCAGCGACGGGCGCGTCTCTCGAAGGCGCGATCTTTGTTCAGGCCGATTGCGCCGAGGCGCTGGATGAGGTCGACTGGATCAACACTCTCGACTTTCCCATTCTGGGTATCGTCGCCTATGCGCCGCTGGAACTCGGTGACACGCCGCATATTCACGCCCTGAAAGCCAAGCCGAAGGTCGTCGGCATCCGCCGAAATGCGCAGAATGAGCCCGACGGCTTTATGACCTCGGACGGCTATGTGGCCGGACTGATCGCCGCTGCGCAGGCGGGTTTCAGCCTGGATATGTGCATCCGCGCCCGCCAATTGCCGGAACTGCGCCGGGCGCTGGACCGGTTATTCGCGGCTGTGCCCGAGGCGCGTGTCGTTCTCGATCATCTCGGCAAGCCGGATATCAAGGCCCATGGCGCGGATATGTCCGGCGACGATTGGATCAACGAAATCAATAATCTGTCCGCCCTGCCTAATGTCTTTTGCAAGCTATCCGGCCTGCCGACCGAGGCCGACTGGGACCACTGGACGCCCGAACAGCTCCGCCCTTACCTCGATCACGCCCTGAGCGCCTTTGGTCCCTCACGCTGCCTGTTCGGCGGTGACTGGCCGGTGGTTAATCTCGCTGGCGGCTATGCGCGCTGGCAGGCCGTCGTGGCCGCTGCCATCGCCTATCTGCCGCAGGATCAGCAAACAGAGGTCTGGTCAGGCACCGCCCGGACCGTCTATCATTTATAAAAAAAGAGGAAACAATGGACCAGCAACCCACCCTGACCGAAGCGCCCGCCGTTTCCTTTTCCGGCATCCCGCATGTCGAAGGCGGCCGCCGCTGGCTGCTGCTGTGCTCGCTGTTCGTCTGTTTCTTCATGCTGCTGGCGCTCTATTGCGGCGTGCTGGCCGTGCTGTTGCCCAACCAGATCGCCACGCTCGATCCGGCGCACAAGGTAGAGAACCTCGGCCTGATGTTCTTCGTCACCTCGATCTTCTCAACATTGACCACCCCCATCGCCGGCGCCTTTTCAGACCGCACCCGCTCAAAATGGGGCCGCCGCACGCCATGGATCGTCGCCGGTTCGGTAATCGGCGCCATTGCGCTGGCCAGCGTCGCCTATATGCCAACCTTCTGGACCATTACGGCCGTCTGGGTCATCGCCGCCATCGCGCTCAACTCCATGCAACCGGCCCTGACCACCGTGGTCGCCGACCGCTTCCCCGAACATGCCCGCGGCACCGCCTCCGGCTTTGTCGGCGCCGGCATGACCGCCGGGGGTACGGTCGGCATGATCGTCGCCGGGCGTCTGGCCAACAATATGCCGCTGGCCTATGCCGTCTTCGCCGGCGCGATTGCCTTCTGCTGTATTGCCTTCGTTATCCTCAACCACGACACCTCATCTAAGGGAGAGCCGCTGGCCAAATTCCGCGCCGGCGACTTCCTCAAGGGCTTCTGGATCGATCCCAAGGCCTATCCCGATTTCTGGTGGGCCTTTGCCGGCCGCTTCACCATCTATATGGGCTATCAGGCCATCGTCACCTATCTGCTCTACATCCTGCAGGACTATATCGGCCTGGGCACCGATCAGGCCAATATCGTCATCGGCACGGTCTCGGCCATCACCTTCGTCTGCGTCATGACCTCTTCCTTCCTGTCGGGCGTGTTGTCTGACTGGATCAAGCGCCGCAAGCCGTTCGTCTTTGCCGCCAGCCTGATCATGGGCGCGGCTTTGGTCGTACCGCTGTTCATGCCGAACCTCGAAGGCATGTACGGATATGCGGCCCTGATCGGTATAGGCTACGGCGCCTTTATGTCGATCGACATGGCGCTCATGACCCAGGTTCTGCCGAAAGACACGGGCGAAGCCGGCAAGGATCTCGGCCTGCTGACCACCGCCGTCAATATTCCGCAGATCATCTCACCGGTCATGGCGGCGCAATTGCTGAAATATTTCCATACCGACTATCGCGTGCTGTTCATCGCCGCCCTGGTCTTCGTCTTCGCGGGGTCGTTCTTCGTCCTGCCGATCCGGTCGGTGAAATAGCGATCCAGAATTCTCAAGACACCGCAGACGGCTCTGCCTCTAAACGCAGAGCCGTTTCTTTTATGCGAGCCACAACTTGACGCGCACAGAAATCAGCATATTTTATTGAAATAAGAGAAGAAATTGGTGGGTGGGCACGGACTCGAACCGTGGACCCGCTGATTAAGAGTCAGCTGCTCTACCAACTGAGCTACACACCCGAACCAATCTTCGTAACCTGCCGGGCTTGGTGACCCCGGCGGTGAGGCGCGGAACATAGCCAATTATTTTGCCATGACAAGCGCTAAATTCGCTTTTTCCAAAGTTTTTAAATTCAGCCTTTCCGAGCCCCCATCCAGGCATCGCGAGCCCTGACGCCGGCATCGGCGAAATCGGTGAAAAGGCCATCCACGCCCAGGTCAAACAGGTCGAAATATTCCGCCTGGGCATTGTTCTTGTAATACGGGTCCAGGCGGTCATTGCGCATCGTCCAGCTATGGACCTGCAAACCACAGGCATGGGCATTGTCAACGATATCCTTGCGGCGCACCAGTTGCCCCTTGGCGAAACTGATCAGGTGGCGCTTCCATGGCGCCACGATATCGGCATAGGCGGCAATGGCCTTCAGCCCCGCCGGCGACAGCTGATCGAGGTTATCCCCTGCCCGGCCGGCCACCACCCAGTCATAGGGCTTGTCGGACGGCGGTTTCAGGATCATGGCGCCCGTATCCGGATCGGTATCCGAACCGTCGATCAGTTGCATCAGGCGCACCTTTGTCTTGCCGCGCAGGTATTTCAGGTTGGTGGTCTCGAACGACTGGATGATGACCGGCGATGACGCCTTGTCCAGGCCGGCACGGTTCAGGGTGTCCAGCAGCCTGTCCTCAATCGGAAGGCCCAGTTGCTGGTGAAAGGTCGAATGCTTGACTTCCGGATAGACGCCGATGGCGCGGCCGGTTTCGCGGCTTTTCGCCTGAGCCAGGTCGATGACCTCCTGCAGGGTCTGCACCTGATAGAGGCCGTCATGGCTGTGGTCGCGGTCCTCGAACGCCTGACGGGCGCGCAGACGTTTAATCTCGGCCAGGGTAAAATCGCAGGTAAAAAAATCCGTTGTTTCAATGCCATCGAGTGTACGCGTACGTTTGCGGTCGGCAAATTCGGGACGATCCACGACATCGGTCGTCACCGAGAGCAGCGGCTCATGACGAACGATCAGATGGCCATCGGAGGTGGAGACCACATCTGGCTCGATAAAATCGGCACCCATCTTTATGGCCAGTTCATAGCCTGGAATGGTGTGTTCGGGGAGGTAGCCCGGCGCGCCGCGGTGGCCCACGATCAGGGGGCGTTTCGGACTGGCGGCATAGGCAACTGTGGCGGCGGCCATGGTGGCAAGTCCTGCACCGAGAAGCCGGCGACGATTAAGATGCATCATGGTAGCGCCTTGCGAAAAGAAAAACCAGCCGCGGTGGTGAACGCGGCTGGTCAAGTCAGGTAAAGCAAAAGTTAGAAAGTTTTACGAACGTTCAGGAAGACCTGGCGGGGAGCACCCGGCAGGATGGTCTGGCTCGTGCCGGAAGCGTCGGAATTGACGAAGCCGTTGGAACCGATGGTGGAGATGTACTTCTCGTCCGTCAGGTTGGTGACGTTAAGCTGGATGGTGGTGCCGACGTTCTCGAAGCGATAACCGACGGTCAGGTCGGAAATCGTGCTGGAGGGCACTTCGCCGCCGATGTTTTCATAGGTGTAGTAACGCTTGCCGGTGAAGTTGACACCCAGCGTGCCGAACAGCGCGCCATTGTCATAACCCAGCTCGGTCTTGAGCAGGTTCTTCGGCGTGTTGACAACGGTCTTGTCCTTGGTGTGGGCCTGGATCGTGCCATCCGCCGAGACAACATCGTCCTCATACTTGGAGTCGTTGTAGCTGTAGGAGGCATAGAGCTTCCATTGCGGGGTGAAGCGATAGGTGCCGGCCAGTTCGACGCCCTGGCTGGTCACGCCACCGACGTTCGACAGCACCGGGGCATTGCCCTGGATGCCGGAGCCTTGCGCTACGGCCAGGATACGGTTGTCGAACTTGACGTTATAGAGCGCCGCGACGCCGGAGAACTGCGGGAAGCGCAGACGCAGGCCACCTTCGAGGGTCTTGGACGATTCCGGCTTCAGGTTGTCCTTCACGTAGTCGATATTGCTTTGCGACTGCGAGCTGAACGGACCGGCCGTGGCGGCGGAGACGTAGGCATCCATGTTTTCGGAATAGGAGCCGAAGACTTCGTAATGGCTGTCGATCTTGTAGACCGCGCCGACCTGCGGCATGAAGTTGTCCTTGGACTTCAGCTCCGCCTTGATGGTGCCGCCGACCAGCTGGTCAACCTTGTTGGTGGTTTCCAGCGACTTGAAGCCATAGTTGACCTTCAAGGCCTCGCTGATCGTCCAGACATCCTGGAGATAGAACTGGGTGGTCTTGGTGTTAAAGGCATATTCCCACTGCGTATAGAAGGGGTTGCTCTGGAAACCCAGGCTGTCGCGGTGCGGGGCTTCGAGGCTTTCGCCATAGAAACGGCGGGCCTGGTTGAAGTCGTTGTTTTCCACCCAGAAGCCGGCCGAAACCTGATGCGCGCCGAGATCGAGCGCCACGCCGCCGATAGCGCCGGTACGGTCGATGTCGTATTCCGTGGTGCGGATCGAGACATTGGCGTCATCGGTGCTGGTCGCGTCATAGAGCGCCGGCGCGAAGGCCTGCATGTAGGCATTGCCCGGCGAAGGCAGGTAAGGCGTGACCCACAGGCCCTGGCCCTTGTTGGTGTGGTTATAGATGGTGCCGTTGAACTTCAGCTTGTCGGACACCGGCAGGTTCAGCGAAATGCCGGAGAGGGTGTCGTCGCGCACACCTCCGCCGTAATAATAGGCGTCATCCACGGTGGCGATTGAACCGGGATAGGTCGCCGCAGTGCCGCTCACGGCGGAAGCCTGGTAAGCGGCGGCGACTTCGTTGGCCAGCTGCCAGTTGGGCTGGAAGTTGTCCCAGTCATAGCCCAGGCGGTCGATCATTTCGAACGACATGTCCTGATAGTCCTGCTCGCGGCGCTCGGAATGGTTCACGAAGGCCGACAGAGAGCCCTCGCCGATCGGCAGGACCGCCTTGGCATCGACCTGCTGCTGCTTCTGCTCGCCGCCGCCCTTCCACTTGTCGGTCTTCATGTCGACAGCGGATATATAGCCGCGCAGGCCGCCCAGGGCCGAGATCGCGCCGGTTTCAAAGCGGCCGTACAGGCGGTGCATCTCATCCGAGCCGAGCGTGCCGGCCAGTTCGCCACCGAGCGTTTCGGACGGATCGCGCGAGATGAACTTCAGGGTGCCGCCCATGTTGGACGAAGTCGCCGAATCCAGCGAACCGGCGCCTTGCGAGAGGTCGGCACGGGCGATGTCCTCGTTGATGATGGCGCGCGAGATGTGCAGGCCGTTATAGTTGCCGTAGGACATGTCGCCGAGCGTGATGCCATCCAGCGTGAAGCCCATCTGGTTCTGGTTGAAACCGCGCACCGAGATGCGGGCCGACCATTCATAGGCGCCGAAAGGATCGGATGACTGAAAGGAGACGCCCGGCAGCTTGTCGAGCACCTTCAGCGGGCTGGTGCCCGGCGCTACCTTGGTGATGTCGTCGGCCTTGACCGACTGGGTCTGGCGGCTCTGGCCCTGGCCGTAGACGATGACTTCGGTAACCTGCTCGGAAGCGGCCGGCGCAACGGCATCGGCAACAGGCGCAGCATCCTGGGCGTGGACCAGGCCAGCGCTCATCAGTGCAAAAGCGGCCACAGAAGTGAACAGCGTGATTTTCATGATATATCCCCACGGAACTCCAGTGTTCCATGGGAAAACCGCCGTAATCCCGCCAGGTGACAGTTTTTGCAAGCTTTCAAGAAGCAATCTTGTCGAACGCGAAACAAATTAATGACAAGCGGCAAAACATTGTATTTATTGTGAAAAACAATGTGCTTTTCAGGTAACAGCCGCAACATCCTGTCACGGGGGACACAAATCATGACACCTGAGTTGCGGGTCATCGGCAACAACCAGAGCCGGATCGTGATTGTGGATGGCTTTACCGGCGCCTGCGAGCGGATTCGCAACCTCGCGGCCGGGCTTGCCCCCTTCCCGCCCGCGGCTGGCACCTACTATCCGGGCCTGCGGCGCTTCATCACGCCTGCCGATACGGCCGCCCAGGCCTATGCCGATGACCTGCTCCAGTCGGCGGCGCCTCTGATCAACGATACATACAGTCTCAACGGCTTCGATATCCTGGAGTCCAGCTTTTCCATGGTGACACGCGGACCGGAAACCCTCTCCGCCAACCAGCGCGTGCCGCATTTCGACGATACCGATCCGAACTATCTCGCCATTCTGCACTATCTCAGCCCGACACAGGGAAGGGGCACGGCCTTCTACCGCCATCGCGCCACCGGCATCGAACGGGTGACGGCCGAAAATGTCGACGCCCTGGTCACCCTGCTCAGGCTCGAAAGCCCGCAATGGCCGCAGGAGGGTTATATCAATGGCTCAAACGCCTGGTTCGAACAGATCGGAGAGATCGAGGCCGTGCCGGATCGCCTGGCCATATATCCGGGCAGCCTGCTGCATTCCGGCATTATCCCCTCCGACATGCCGCTGAGCGCTGATCCGCTCATGGGCCGGCTGACGGCCAATCTGTTCATAAAAGGCAGGCCGCACTGGTCTCCCAGGCGGCCTTAATATCCATGCAGACAGGTGCAGAAGCCGTCCGTCAGGGCGCGACTTCAATTGTCAGGCTGTAGGACCAGCTGCGCGGATCGCTCTGGTCGCCATCCTGCCACTTGCGGTTCAGTTCGATGACATAGACGCCCGGCGTCTCGAAGGTCACCTGCGCCTTGCCGTCCGCGCCGGTCGTGCCGGTATAGACATAGCTGGCGTCACGATACTGGTCGCCGCCGCGCTCGATCTTGAAATCAGCCGCCGGCAGGGGCTTGCCATCGAACACCACGGCGAAATCAAACGTGCCGCCGGCGAACAGGCGGCTGGGATGGGTGACCGGCGCGACTTCCAGGCCCTTGCCTTCAAGCGGGGGCAGGCTATCGGAGGGTTTTTTCAGCGAAATATAGCTGTCGGCGCGGCTCATGCCCTTGACGGTAACGGTCCGGGCATCGGCGGGAATGGCTGGCGGGGGCGGCATCTGTCCGCCGCCCGGCGCACCTTGCCCCTGGGGGGCCGCCCCCCCTTGCCCGCCGCCGGGGCCACCGGGGCCGCCCGGACCGCGCACCGGACGCCATTGACCATCGAGCTCAACCATCTGCATCGAACGCATTTCCACATTGCCCGTCGTCAGGCGGAAGGTGCCTTCGTGCGGCAGAGCTGTTTCAAACAGGGTGACTTCCTTGAACTGTGTGCTCTTGGCCGTCGTGGCCGCTCCCTTGTCGTCGATGATCTGGAAGCCGTCGACCTTCAGCGCCCCTTCCGGTATGAAGAGGTTCTCCGAGGTCGCTGCCTCGGCCGTGACATAGGCATCGGTCGGCGCGAAATTATAGGGCAGGATATAGCTGGTGCGTGCCTCAGCGGAAACCGTGGCGAACAGGGCGGCTATGGTGAGGCTGGCGGCAAGGCCGGACAGGACAGGTTTGAACATGAGTGTCTCCCAAAAACGCATATAATTCAGTAAAGATCGCGGCGGTATCGGCCGGAAGTCTTGGCGTCATCGACCCAGGCCTGGCCGAGCGCGCCCACCAGCGCCTGCTCGACTGCCAGCCCCATATCACGGCCGCCGCAACAGAGAATGGCGCCAGACTGGCCCAGCCAGGCCGGGATATCCAAAGCCTTAGCCGTCACCACCGCCTGGACATATTGCCCCTGGCCGTCATCCGGCCGGGAAAAGACCAGGTCGAGACGCGCCAGTTGTCCGGCTTCGCGCCACGCCGTCATTTCGTTCGCCAGCGCACCGTCATTCACCGGATGGCGCTCGCCGTAGATCAGCCAGACCTTGCGCCCCTGCGCCTTCGCCTGAAGGATATGCGCCCGCAGGCCGGCCAGGCCGGATCCGGCGCCGATCAGCAACAGGGGACCGTCGCCTTCCGGCATATGGAACCCCTTGTGTGATTTGACCCGCAACGGCAGGCTTCCGCCCGTCTCCAGACCTGCGATCAGCAGGCCGGAACCGTCACCGCGTTCGCCATTAGCCTTGCGCACTTCGCGGACATAGAGGTCCAGACGGCCCTCCTGCGGCAGGCTGGCAATCGAATAGTCGCGGCGATGGCCAAGCGGCGTGGTAATTTCAACGAGATCGCCTGCCTGCCAGTCCACCGTCTGGCCGGTGAAGCCAAGGTGATATAGGGGATGGCTGCCCTGAGGATTGAGGCGCGTGCGCGTTTCCAGCCGCCACGGCAGCCCGGCGTCGGCATGAACGGTCTCCTGCCCCCCCAGAGCCACCAGCAGGTCATGCCATTTCTTCAGCGCCGCCGCATCGAGATCATCGACCTCGACCGCCGGCGCCACGGCTTCCGCGCCGCAGGAGACCAGCCAGTTGAAAACACGGTGCCCGAAGGCGCAGAACTGATGATATTTGCGGTCGCCCAGAGCCAGGACGACCACGCGCTGCCCGGAAAGGTCCGGCGTTTCGCGCATCAGGGTCTTCTCGAAGCGCAGGGCTTCGTCCGGGGCGTCCCCCTCGCCCGTGGTCGAGATCACGCAGAGAATATGTTTCGCTGCCTTCAATTGCGCCAGGCTCACCTTGTCGGTGGAAAGAACCTGCGCCTCGCGGCCGCCCGCCACGAGGGAGGCCATGCTGTCGCGGGCAATCTCCTCGGCCTGTCCGGTTTGCGAAGCATAGAGCACCAGATAGTCGCTGGTCGTGTTCGAACGCTTGCGGCCCTTCAGCGCCGCCCACAGGCTGACCGCCACGAAGAAAGCGCCAAAGCCGCCCGCCCAGGCCCAGTGTTCGGGGTCAGTGGTCAGGGTATCGAGGAAGGGCGTCACAGCCAGGCCTCCAGACGCGGGCTCACGGCTTCACGGAAGCCATCGCCTTCGCGCAGCCAGACCAGGCAGGGAATATTGCTGGTCGCAGCAAAGGCCATGGCTTTTGCTTCCCCCATCACCATCAGGGCGGTGGCCAGGGCGTCGGCGCGCCAGCACTCGGCATCAAAGACAGTCACGCTGACAATCCCCGAGCGCGTCGGCGCCTGGGTACGGCTGTCGATGATGTGCGAATGCACCTGCCCCTCATGCACGAACGAACGCACCCGTTCGCCGGACGTGGCCACAGCCAGATCGCACAGCGCGGCCACGGTAGCGGTCATAGCCGGTGTTTCGATCTCGACCCAGAACGGCAGGCCGTCCGGCTGCACGTTCCAGCCTTTCAGTTCGCCTCCAACCTCGATCAGGGCGGAACGCACGCCCGGTTCGGCCTTCAGCAGGTCCATCAGGGCATCGACGGCATACCCCTTGGCAATGGCGCACAGGTCCAGGCGCACATCCGCTGGCTTGATCATGCCATCCGCCTGCCAGACGAGATCGCGCCAGCGGCCGGGCGACAGGACCGAGGTATCCGGCAGCCCCTCGGGCACAGCCTTAGCGCCAAAGCCCCACAGTTCCACCGCCGGCAGGATAGCCGGATCGAAAGCACCATCCGTGAGGTCCGCCGTAGCGAGGGCATGGCGTATGACCGTCATCATCCGCGCCGGCAGGGCCACGAAGGTACCGGCCGGCGCCAAGTTGAAACGCGTCAGGTCGGAATCGATCCGGTACGGGCTCATTTCCCGGTCGATTCCGTCCAGCACTGCCTGCAGCCGCGCCGGCAGTCCCAGCAGGACGGCATCGGCCTCGGCATGGAAGCTGACCCGCCAGGTCGTGGCGAAGGCCGAACCGCCGAGATCGTGGCGGACCGTTCCGACAGGCGGATGCGGTTCCGCGACCAGGTCGGGGATCAGGACGCGACGATCGAGGGCGGGCAGCGGCAGGGACATTTACGGCTTATAGGTGAGCTTGACCTGACCGAGTTCGGTGGTGCCGGCCGCCGTGGCGGTCGTCGCCCTGGCCGGGTTCCAATTCAGCGGCAGCTTTACCTGGTCGTGGCCGCCCTGTTCGCGCGAAGCCTCGACGACGAAGCTGTAGGCGCCGGGCTTCAGGCCCTTGAATGCGGAATTATTGGTATCCAGGGTCAGGCTGTTGCGGCCGGGAGCGCGTGTCGCGCTGCTGAAACCATCGGTCGAGACCAGGTCGCGGCCACTCTTGCGCCACCAGGAGCGCAGGTCCTTCAGCCAGCGGGCGCCGTGATTTTCCTGCTTCTTGGTATCGTACCACAGGAAGGCGTTGGCGACGTGATTACCGGACGTATCCTCGATCCAGCCGACGACATAGGGCTTGTGATATTCGGCGACCTTCTGGGTCGGTATCTCGATATCGAGCACGACCTGGCCCGCATTCGCGACGGAAGCGGTCAGGCCGGTGGCCGCAACCGCGGCGAAAGCAAGGTATTTGGCAGTCATGGGAAACCTCAGGCGTGAACAAACAAAAGGAAGAGAATGAAGGGGAGCACCAGGCCCAGCGCCACCAGTGGCCAGGTGATGCGGCGGCCACGGGCGTAAAGCCACAGCAGGCCGAAGCCGGTGACGGAAAACACCACGCAGGCAATGGCGATCAGGTCGATGAACATGGCCCAGACCGGCCCGGAATGGCGGCCCTTGTGCAGGTCATTGAGCACCGCGATCAGGCCCCGGTCCGTACGTTCATAGATGGCGTGGCCATCGATACGGCTGATCTCCAGAGTCGAATCCACGCCCGGCGCCGACAGGCTGAGATAAATGCCGTCATCATCGGCATCGACCGCAGCGCCACGCACATCGATGCCCGTCGCCCCGCGAATGGCTATGGCTTGCGTGGCCGTCAGGGGCACATTGGCGGTTACAGATGTCAGTCCGGCCAGTGTAGCGGGCGACACCTGGCGCTCAATCTTCGTTACCTTCGGCTCGGCCTCGATCTGCGTCGCATGGTTGAGCGTGAAGCCGGTCACGGAAAACAGCAGCAGCCCCATCAGAGAGATGGCCGAGCTAATCCAGTGCCACTGACGTAGCTGGTTACGCCAGAAGCCTGATTTTGCCGTTGAAGAACTGGCCATAAGGAGAGAAATACCGCATTAACTTGATAATCATTCGCATTAACAACAATTCCCTACTCTGGCAAGCGGTCCAAAGCATTAAAAAACATAACGTAGCTATTCAAATTAAGCGTTTAAACCCTGCCATTTTCCAGTTGGGATCGGCGCCCATCTGGCTTAGGGATGACACATGCACGATATCGAACCCTTCCACGCCATCACCATCAGCCGCCTGGCGCACCAGTTAAAAACCGACGGCCGCTCGATCATCCATATGGAGTTTGGCCAGCCCTCGACCGGCGCTCCCGCCAGGGCGATCGAAACCGCGCATCATGTGCTGGATACGGACGGTCTGGGTTATTGGGAAAGCCCGGCCCTGCGCGAACGGTTGGCGCGCCACTACCGGGAAACCTATGGCGTCACCGTCGCGCCGGAGTGCTTTATTCTGACCTGCGGTGCCTCGCCCGCCCTGCTGCTGGCTCTGATCTCCAGTTTCGAACCGGGCGCCCGCATCGCCATGGCGCGGCCGGGCTATGTCGCCTACCGCAACACGGTCAAGGCCCTGCGTCAGGTGCCGGTGGAGATTCCTTGCGATGCCTCGGTGCGCTTCCAGCTGACGGCCGAGGCTTTGGCAGCTGTCGAACCGGCGCCGGATGGCGTCATCATCGCCAGCCCGGCCAATCCGACCGGCACGATCATTGACGCCACCGAACTGGAGGCCATCGCCGCCGTCTGCCGGGAACGCGGCATCCGCATCATTTCCGACGAGATCTACCATGGCCTGAGCTATGTCGAACCCGCTCATTCCATGCTGGAATTCGCACCGGACGCCCTGGTCGTCAGCAGCTTCTCCAAATATTTCAGCATGGTCGGCTGGCGGCTGGGCTGGCTTCTGGTGCCGCCGGGCCATCTGGAGCGGGCACGCGCCTATGTCGGCAACCTGTTCCTGACCGCTCCCTCGCTCAGCCAGCACGCCGGGCTGGTGGCGCTGGATTGCCATGAGGAACTGGAGGGTCATGTCGCGGTCTATGCCAAAAACCGGCAATTACTGCTCGACGCCCTGCCCGCCATGGGGCTGACGTCAATCGCCCCGCCCGATGGCGCCTTCTATATCTATGCCCATATCGGCCACCTGACCGACAACAGCCTGGACTTCTGCCAAACCCTGCTGCGCGAGACAGGCGTGGCCGCGGCCCCAGGGTATGATTTCGATCCGGTGGACGGACGGCACTTCATCCGCTTCAGCTTTGCCGTCTCCACGCCTCAGATCGAGGAGGCGATCCGCCGGCTGACCCAGTGGTTTGCCCACCGGGCTTAGCGTTCCAGCTTGGCCGCCAGGATGATCGAGGTGGTGGTGCGCTCAACGCCATCCAGCAAGCCAATGCGGTTGATCAGCTCGTTCATTTCGATGCTGTCTGCCGCCTCGACCATGACGATGATGTCGTACTCGCCGCTGATGGCATAGACGGCGGACACCTCGGAAATCTCGGCCACGCTGACCTCGACCTCCTGACAGAGTCGCGGCAGGGTCTTGATCATGACATGCGCCCGCAGACGCGATTTCGAATAGGCCTGCCCGAGCCTGACCGTATAGCCGTCGATAATGCCTTCGTTTTCCAGCCGCTCCAGACGGGCATAGACCTGGGTGCGCGGAATATCGAGCATGGTGGCAAGCTGTGACACCGGCAGGCGTGAATTCTCACGCAGCGACGCCATCAGTTTACGGTCGATGGCGTCGAGTTCCGGAGCGGGCTTGCGCGTGGTCATTTATTTCATTTTCTCGTCGCCATAGATGGCGGTCTGGATAACGGGGGAATCGGAAGAGACCGCCCCACGATACATCCCGACATCATTTATGGCAAAGGCCGGCTTTCCGCTGGCGTCCATGGCGATCAGGCCACCATCACCGCCTATCGATCCGATCGACATGATGGTGTCATAAGCGGCCGTTTCTATGTTCTGATGATTCCAGCGCACGCGGTCACAGACCTGGCGGCCGGCGGAATCGCGGATGAAATATTCGCCGGTGCCAGTGGCCGAAACCGCGCAGTCGCTATCCCGCGCATAGGTGCCGGCGCCGATCAGCGGGCTGTCGCCGATACGGCCCCACTGCTTGCCGGTCAGGCCGCCGGTCGAGGTCGCCGCCGCCAGGTGACCGTCCGAATCGAGCGCCACCGCACCGACCGTGCCGTACATATGCGTGGGATTGATCATCGCCTGGTGGTCCTTCTTCCAGTCTACCAGCATCTGTTCGCGTTCCGGTGTGTGGAAATAGCTCGGATCGACCTGTTCCAGCCCCTGCGCCTTCGAGAACGCATCCGCCCCCTCCCCGGCCAGGAAGACGTGGCGCGTCTTGTCCATGACGGCGCGCGCCGCCAGGATCGGGTTCTTGGTGCGCGTCAGGGCCGCCACGGCGCCGGCCTTCATCGTGCCGCCGTCCATGATCGCGGCGTCGAGATAGACATTGCCGTCGGCCGCGATGGCCGCGCCCTTGCCGGCATTGAACAGGGGATTATCTTCCAGAGGCTTGATCGTGGCCTCAACCGCATCGAGCGCTGTGCCGCCCTTGTCGAGCACCGCCTGCCCCGCCTTCAGCGCCTCGGCCAGACCGGCGCGATAGGCCGCGTCCTTCTCCGGCGTCAGATCGCCGCGGTCGATCACGCCAGCCCCGCCGTGAATGGCCAGCGACCAATGCTTCTGCTGGGTCAGGACGCCATCGGTGACATCATAGGTGCGGGTAAAGGACGGCTGGCCGACCTCAAGGGTCTTTATATTGAAGGTGCTGGTCTTGCCGATGCCGGTGACGCTGACATTCTTGATATTGAGCGGCTTGCCCGCCGCCAGGTCATGAACCTCGCCGCCCTGAACCAGCCAGCCGTGGCCATCGAGATTGGAATAGACCTTTGCGGTTCCATCGGCCTCGACAGTCATGGCGGCTTCCTCGTCGATTCCCAGACCAACCAACGGATGGGCGTAACGTTTGCCATCGGCATCGCGCAGGGTTTCCGACTTGACGACAAAGGCGATCAGGCGGCCGAGGCGCTCTCGCACGCCGAAATGGCTGTCGGTGACGATATTGGCCAAAAGCTCCGAATGCAGGAAATCGCTTTCCATGGTCACGGCCGGTCCCATCGGGTCCTTCATGGCCTCGGGCGAGGTAACGCTGCCGCCATCCATGGCGCCATAGAGCCACGCCCCCTGCACCGCCAGGCCGGCCGAGGTGCCACCGATCGGCCTGCCGGCCGCCACATGGGCATCGAGCGCTTCGTTCAAAGGCGTCCCCTTCCACATGCGCACATAGTTGGACTGGTCGCCGCCCGCCAGGAAGATGCCATCGGCTTTCTTCACCGCTTCCAGAAGCTTCGGATCGTAGGCCGCCTTGCGATTGGTGAACAGGAAGGTACGCACCGAACTGACGCCCTTCACCTGATTATAGAATTCATCCTGCGATTCCGTGGTGCCTGAAGCGCGCAAGACGACGATATGACCGTGACCGGCATGAGCGGTGAACCAGCGGAAGGCATCATAAGCCCAGTCACCGCCACCGCTCAGGAGAAAGCCGCCGCTTACCGGATCGGTGGTCGGTTTGGCCTCATCACCGATAACAAAGGTCTTGTAGCCCGGCCCGCTTGTCCATTCCTTCGCCTCCGCTACATTCGCCACATTTAAAGTTACACAGGCGAGACTTAAGGCGAGAATCAGGTGACGCATGACGGGCTCCGTGTGGTTAGTGCGCAAATGCAACATATCACCACAACTGTGATCTCAAATTGCCCCTAAGGCAACAATTTGATTGCACTAGATGACATATTGATGTCACTTTTCTTCATGTTTCAGCAAATTTAGTGCACTTTGAAACTATATTTGCAATTTTTTCCAATTCGCAAAAGCGAACATTGTTACGTAAAAATCAGGAGCTGCTTAATGACGAAGACAAACTTCACACGCCCCAGTTTTACTCGTCTGTGCCGGCTGACCCTGCTGGCGGGGTGTAGCCTCTATGGTCTTTATGGCGCCGCCCACGCACAGGACACTTCCGCCACAACCCCGACGACAGCCGGGAGCGAAGAACCGCAGACCGTCGTTGTGCTCGGTTCGCGTATTCCCCGCACCCAGAAGGAAGGTCCGGCCCCCGTGACCGTGATCACATCCGACCAAATTCGCGCCGGCGGTTATGCCAGCGTACCGGACGTGCTCAAGACCGTGACACAAAACAGCGGTGAAACGGAATCGCAGCAATCGGGCAATGCCGCCGATTATTCCCCCGGCGCCCAGCAGGTCGACCTGCGCGGCCTCGGCCCCAACCATACCCTCGTCATGGTCAATGGACGCCGCATTTCCGATTTCCCCATGCCGTTCGATGGCAACGGCAATTTCACCGATATCTCCAACATTCCGCTCGGGATGGTCGACCAGATCGAAATCCTGTCCGGCTCGGCCTCGGCCATCTACGGTTCGGACGCCCTGGCCGGCGTGGTCAATTTCAAGCTCAAGGAGCGGTATGACGGCTCGACGCTCGACTACCGCTATGGCTGGACCGAAAAGGGTGGCGGCCAGTCGCACCGCCTGAACTATTCCTCAGGCTTCGATGCCGGCAAATTCCACGGCGTCTTCGGCGGTGAAATTCTGTGGCAGGACCCGATCTATGGCTACCAGCGCAAGAAACAGGATTCGACACTGGATGCGCCGGACCCGGAATACCAGACGGCCATAACCAACTGGCAGCGCGTCGATTATGATGTGTACGCCATCGATGCCACGGACGCGCAGTGCGCCCTGACCACTTCCACCAATAATGGCACCACGCATCTGGCGACCGATGATTATTATTCGGGGGGTGACAATGACGCGGCAGGCAATTACTGCGGCAGCGAATCCGCTGCCGGCTACCGCACCATCCAGTCCGAGCGCCATGCCGGCAACCTGGTGGGCTCCTTCACCTACGATTATTCCGATACCCTGCATTTCTTTGCCGACGTGCAGTTCGGCGTCAGCCAGGTCTCGCTGCTGAAGCGCCCGACCTCCTGGAGTTACCAGACCGCCGATGGCGACGACACCGGCGACTTCTACAACAGCTATACCGGGGGCACCGACAACTGGTATCGCATCTTCACGCCGGAAGAAATGGGCGGGCTCGACAAGGCTATGCGCCATGTCAACTCGACCACCTATACGCTGACGCCAGGCGTGCGCGGCACCTTCGGCAAGGATGACAAGTGGAATTACGAGGTTGCGCTCAACTACAGCGCCTATACGGCCGAGGTCATCTTCCCGCTGATCAATGCGGCAAAGGCCAATGCGCTTTTCCTGGGTACACAGGATGGTGAGGACGATGACTACGGCCTGCCGGTCTTCAACGCCGATCCGACCCGGTTCTACACCCCGCTGACGGTCGAGGAATATGACTCGATCGCCGAAAACGCGGTCTATCATCCCAAGAGCTCGGTCGGCGAGCTCACGGCCCAGATCGGCACCCGCGACCTGTTCCAGATGCCGGCCGGCCCGGTGGGCTTCAATTTCCTCGTCGAAGGCGGCCGCCAGGACTACGACCAGGGCACCGACCCCAAGGCGGCGGAGCCCTACTTCTTCAGCTGGACCGACTTCATCTCGAAGGGCCACCGCACGCACTACGGCACCGGCGTGGAATTCAGCATTCCACTGTTGTCAACCCTGTCGTCCAGCCTGGCGGCCCGTTACGATCACTACAGCTATGCTGAGCACGATGTCGGTCAGGCCACATACAATTTGGGCCTCGAATATCGTCCGCTCAAAACCCTGCTGCTGCGCGCCGCCTGGGGCACGGGCTTCCGCGCACCGGACCTCAACTATGTCTATCAGGGAATCGGTTACGAGGAAGGCCGCGCCACCGACTACTACGCCTGCTATAACGACACGCCGGAAGACTATCCGGGCGATTGTGGCCGCGGCTCGCGCATCTCCGTCCAGACCGGCGGCAACCGCGATCTCGACCCGGAAACCAGCGAAAGCTTCAATACCGGCTTCGTCTGGGCCCCATCACGCGCCTTCGATCTCAGCGTCGACTACTACAAGATCACCATGAAGGGCGTGGTCGAGGACCTTGTCATCAACAATCTGACCCGGACCGAAGGCGAATGCCGCAATGGCATACAGGATATCAATTCCCCCACCTGCCAGGACGCCATCGCCCGCGTTACCCGTGACTCGGACGGCGACATCACCCAGGTCTATGTCAGCCCGATCAATGTCGCCGAGGAAAATACGTCCGGCATCGACGTGGCGGCGCACCTGCGCTTCGATACGCCGATCGGTATTCTCGGCCTGTCCGGCAGCTACACCCACGCCATCGATCACGATTACACCCGCTATGCCGGCGATACCCCCATCGACAAGCTGGCCTACGATTCAGGCTACTACATCCCGCGCAACAAGGCTTCGGGCAGCGTCAACCTGAAGACCGGCAAGTGGAAGTTCAACATCGACGGCAACTTCATCGGCCGCCTGCCGAACTATGACGAGGACGGCTGGGTCAAGCCGTACACGCTATACAACGCCTCGGCGCAGTACGAGATCAACGAGAAGATCACGCTGTCACTCGCCATCGACAACCTGTTAGATACCGATCCCTCCTACGATTCCACCTGGACCAGCTATCCGTACTACAACAGCAACTGGTACGACGGCGTCGGTCGTTCGGGCTTCCTGCAGATCACCTACAAGTACTGATAAAGTCCGTGTGACATAACTTCCGGGCCGGCGAATATCCCCCTCGCCGGCCCTTTTGTTTGCCTATTTCAAGTCATCCGCCTTATAGACGACCTTGCCGCCGACCATGGTCAGCAACACTTTGGTGTCACCGATTTCCTCGGGTCTGATCTGGAACAGATTACGGTCGAGCACGATCAGGTCGGCGAACTTGCCGGTTTCCAGCGACCCCGTCACCTTGTCCTGCCTGAGGCTATAGGCGGCATTGAGCGTGATCGCGCGTATGGCTTGCCCCACCGTCAGGCCGGGATCGATGCCCAGCCGCCCCGGATATGTCACTGCGTCCTCACCGATGGCCGAGCGGGTGACGGCGATCTGCAGGGCCAGCCATTCATTGAGCGCGTCCACAGGCCAGTCGGAGCCATAGACGATCCGCGCGCCGTAGAGTTCGAGTATGCCTGCCGGCTCCATCAGGGCGGACCGTACCGGCCCCAGGGCCGGTTTCGACTGCTCGATATCCACCGATGGCCGCTCCCACTGGAACGACAGGACCGGCAGAGCATTGACCTCGGCATAGCGTTTGTAATCCGCCGGATCGACGATTTCGTCATGGGCGATGGCCGGGCGGATTTCGTCCGTCGGATGGGCCTTGCGCATGGCTTCCACCGCATTCAGCCCCATCCGTACCGAGCCATCGCCATCGGCGTGCATGTGCGGATTGAGCCCGGCTGCCGCCAGTTTGGTAAGGGTCTCATTGAGTTGATCTTGCGAGAAATACGGCTTGGGTCCGTAATTTTGCCCCGGCCTGCCGTTCTCGAAATAGGGTTCGACCATCACCGCCGAATAGGCCGGCGCCGAATAGACGCCATCGAGAAACAGCTTCGCCGTATCGACCTTCATGATTGGCTTCACGCCGTCATCCGCCTGCTCGAATTCGGCCTTTTCCTTCAGCACCTCGGCAATGGCCTTATCCGCATCATAGTCGGCCGGAGAATCGATCAGCACGGCGAAATGCGCCCGCGCGGTCAGTCCGCCCTGCTGGGAGACCGTACGATAGGCCGTCATGGTCTCGATATCGGTATAGGCGTCGAGAAAGGACGTGATCCCCTGTTCGCGCATGGCCTTCAGCGCCAGTTGCGTCGCCTTGTAATTGGTCTCCACAGTCGGTGGCGGCACCACCTTGTCGAGCAGGTCCTGCGCCGCGTCCTGCAGAAGCCCGGTTGGCTCACCCGCGGCATCGCGGACGATCACCCCGTCCTTCGGCTGGGGCGTATCGCGCGTAATGCCGGCCAGTTGCAGGCCGCGCGTATTGGTCAGGTTGGAATGGCCGAACGACGAATGCACCTTGATCGGGCGCGTGGTCTTCACGCCATCGAGCGCGGCGCGGGTCAGGACTGTGCCTTGCGGTTTCGCGCCCTGCTCGAACCAGTTGATCACTAATAGCCAGTCGTCAGGTCCGGCCGTTTTGTCGTCGTCGACGCACTTTTGAATGCGCGCCTGGAATTCCGCTACGGTCAGGCTTTCATAGTTCAGATTGCAGCTCAGCATGCGCAGGCCACCCGATTGCGGATGCATATGGCCATCGATCAGGCCCGGCATGATCATCCGTCCCTTGAGATCGATGACCTGGGTCTTGCGACCGACATAACCCTTTGCCCCGCTGTCATCGCCAACATAGACGATGCGGCCATCCTTTATCGCCAGGGCCTGGGCCGTGCTGTCCTTCGCATCGACCGTATAGACATAGGCATTGCGGAAGACCGTGTCGGCGGCAGGTGTTTTCGCCTGTGCGCCAAAGGCGGTAAGCCCCATCACCAGACACAAAACTCTCTTCATTGGCGATTATCCCCTGTCGTTTTTTGGCGCATAACGGACTATATAGGCCATACGCTACCCGGCAAAGGATATCAGATGGATTCGGTCATCTCGATCAAGCAACTCGACAAGACCTACAAGAGCGGTCACCGGGCATTGAAATCCATCGATCTCGATATTAAACGTGGCGAAATCTTCGCCCTGCTGGGGCCGAACGGCGCCGGCAAGACCACCTTGATCGGCGTGGTGTGCGGACTGGTGAAACTGACCGGCGGCACGGTGATCGCCGACGGCCACGACATCACGAAGGATTACCGCCAGGCACGCGCCAAGATTGGCCTGGTGCCGCAGGAACTGGCCACCGACATGTTCGAAACCGTCTGGTCGACCGTGACCTTCTCGCGCGGCCTGTTCGGCCTGCCGCCTAATCCGCCCCATATCGAAAAGGTGTTGAAGGATCTTTCCCTGTGGGACAAGAAGGACAACAAGATCGCCACCCTCTCCGGCGGCATGAAGCGCCGGGTGCTGATCGCCAAGGCCCTGTCGCACGAGCCGAAAATCCTGTTCCTCGATGAGCCGACCGCAGGCGTCGATGTCGAGCTGCGCCGCGATATGTGGAAGATGATCGGCCGCCTGCGCGAACAGGGGGTCACCATTATTCTGACGACCCACTATATAGAAGAAGCCGAGGAGATGGCCGATCGCATCGGCGTCATCAACAAGGGCCAGATCATACTGGTCGAGGAAAAGCACGCCCTGATGAAAAAGCTGGGCCAGACCCGCGTGACCATCGGCCTGAAATCGAAACTCGATGCCCCGCCGGATATCCCACAAAAGCTCGACCTCTCCGACGACGGCGAAACCCTGACCTTTACCCTGACAGGTGAAGGCGATGCCGAGGATGCCAGCGTAGCCGACGTGCTCAAGGCCCTGATGGACCGGAAGATCGACTTCAAGTCCGTCAGTACCAAACGCTCGTCGCTGGAAGATATCTTTGTCGACCTGGTGGAGAAAAAAGCATGAACTTGAACCTCCACGCCGTCCGCGCCATCTATTTCTTTGAGCTGCACCGCACCTGGCGGACTCTGTTCCAGAGCATCGCCGCCTCGGTTATTTCGACCTCGCTCTATTTCATCGTCTTCGGCTCGGCCATCGGCAGTAAAATGACCCTGGTCGATGGCGTCTCCTACGGCGCCTTTATCGTGCCCGGCCTGACCCTGCTGTCGATCCTGACGGAAAGCGTCTCGAACGCCTCATTCGGAATCTATCTGCCGCGTTTCACGGGGACGATCTACGAACTGTTGTCGGCGCCAGTGTCTGTAGCTGAAGCCCTGCTTGGCTATGTTGGGGCCGCAGCCACCAAGTCGGTCATCCTCGGCACCATCATCCTGATCACGGCGCGCCTCTTCGTGCCTTATGAGATCGCCCATCCCGTCTGGGCGGCGCTTTTCCTGGTCATGATCGCCCTGACCTTCTCGCTGTTCGGCTTTATCCTCGGCGTCTGGGCCGATGGTTTCGAGAAGCTGCAGGTGGTGCCTCTATTGATCATCACCCCCCTGACCTTCCTGGGCGGCACCTTCTATTCCATAAAGATGCTGCCCGAGCTGTGGCAGACCGTTACCCTGTTCAACCCGATCGTCTATCTGGTCAACGGCTTTAGATGGACCTTCTACGGCAAGGCCGATGTCAATGTGCTGATCAGTTTCGGCATGACCCTGGTCTTCATGGCGGCTTGCGTCACCGTCATCGCCTGGATCTTCAAAACCGGCTATCGCCTGAGAAGTTGAGACAGAGCTAAAAAACATCCTGCCGGACCCGGGACCAGCAGGTCCGGCGGGATGACGGTGCGCGTCCGGAAGAGGGAAGAATTGCGCCCGATACACGACATGACCTCAGGGGAATTGATCAGGCCGCGTTTACAAAATAGACCCTCAAAGGTTGTATTTTTATTAACAGGGCGCCAGGATCTCCCGCAAAAATTGCACCCCTAGCGATCGAGTGCACTTGCTGAATCAAAGCCTGCGGACTCTATAGGCAGAACCGGACGAATAGGGCATAAGGAACGCCCCTGCCAAAACGACATAAACGAGCCCAGATGACGGTCGATACGAACATGCCCGCCGCTACCTTCTCACAGAAGGTCCGGACCTTTGCCGATCGTTTGTGGAATGCCGATGACCAGACCCTGCGCTGGGTACTGGGCGTGTTGATCATCATCCTGGCCTGCTTCAATTTCGTACGTGACCTGAACAATCCCTACCACGCCTTCTGGGACGAATCCTATTACCTGACCACGACCCAGCGCTATGTCGAGGGCAAGGCGCAATATGCCTCGCACCCCCCGCTTGGTTTCATGTTCATGGACCTGGGCGTCAAGACCGGCAAGATGCTGGGCGTCAACAGCCATATCGACACCCATGCCCTCGGCGATGTGAAGAAGATCGATTCGCGCATCGTGCCCAAGGGTTATGACTTCACCCCGATCCGCCTGCCCTCGGCCCTGTTCGCCATTGTCAGCGCCCTACTCTTCTACCTGATCATACTGAAGCTCAATGGAGAGGCCTTCGAGGCCTTTGTCTTCTCGCTGCTGTTCGTCTTCGAGAACGCCTACATCGTCCATTTCCGCGCCGCCCATCTCGATTCCTACCAGTTCACCTTCACCCTCGGCTCGATACTGGTGTGGCTGCATACCTTCGGGCGCGAACCGAAACGCCCGCTCCTGACCTATGCCGCCTTTGGCCTGCTGTGCGGCCTCAGCTTCATGGTTAAGGTCAATTCGCTGGTCATGCTGGCGCTCGGCGCCCTGAGCCTGGGCCGCGCTTTGTGGATGGACCATTCGCGCCGCAACTGGCTGCGGCAGTTCGGCCGCGGCAGCGCCATCGCCGCCGCTTTCCTTTCGGTTGTCGTGCTGATCTTCACCCTGCATGTCGCCTTCAATCCCAACAAGCCCGACATCACCACCAAGGCCGGCACACGCGATTACAACGCCATGGGCCAGGTCTACAGAGATTACCTTGCCCACAAGCGCGGCCTGTCACCCGCCGTCGTCTGGGACGCCACGGTCGGTTATTACAAGTACATGAAGTATGACTTCACCGGCGAGGTAAAGACCGAACCCAATGGCTCGCAACCTGTGCTGTGGCCCTTTATGGCCAAGGCCATCACCTATCGCTGGGATTTCGACGGCAAGAAGACCGCCTATACTCACATGCTCGGCAATCCGGTCAACTGGGGACTGGGCCTGATCGGCATCGTCGGAGCGGCTGTCCTGATCGCACGCCGCCGCTTCGATCGCCGGGAGACACCGGATGCGGAAGCACGCGCCCGCGACTATGACCGGCTGGAGGCCCTGTTCGCCATGTTCATGGTGTTCTGGACCTTCCACATCTATCTCGGCATCCACCGGGTCATGTACATCTACCACTATTTCATCGGCCTGGCCCTGACCTTCCTGCTGATCGCCCTGTGCTTCAAGATCGTGGCGCGGCAGGTGCCGCTGGTGGCGAAATACAGGTTCGGCCTTCTGTGCGGCCTGAGCGTGCTGATCGCCTGCAGCTACCTCTTCTACGCTCCCCTGACCTATCACCAGTATATGACACGCGATGAATGCAATCTGCGCAATGTGCCCGTCACCCTGATTGTCTGCCAGCCGGTCAAGAAGAAAAAGGCGGAGCCCCTGCCGGCCACGCCATCGCCCTCACTTAACAAGAGCTAAAGCGTCGATCCTGAAGAATAGGATCTGCGCTCTATTCCCTTGTTTAACGCGCATCTTAATCTGAAAAGTGCGTCACACTTTTCAGGATGCGCTCGTCCTGACGGATTTTGCTTTATTCAGCCGTAATCCTGCGGCAGTGTCCGGTTCCATAACCGGAGCGACACTGATGACGATAAAGAAATCCCTGCTGACCGCCTTCGCCATCGCGGCCCTGACCACGACCGCCCTCACCCCTGTCAGCGGTTATGCGCAGGCACCTGTTTCCGCTCAGCTTGTCGACGTCAGCAAGGGCCTCGATTTCGCCCAGAACCATTCGGACATCAAGGCCGACCCGGCCGTGCGCTTCGGCAAGCTGCCCAACGGCATGACCTATATCATCCTTAAGAACGCCACCCCGCCGGGCACCGCTTCGATTCGCCTGCGCTTCAATGGTGGTTCGCTGATGGAAGACGACAGCCAGCAGGGCCTGGCTCACTTCCTCGAACACATGGCTTTCAACGGCTCGAAGAACGTGGCCGAGGGCGACATGGTCAAGATCCTGGAGCGTCACGGCCTGTCCTTCGGCGCCGATACCAACGCTCATACCGGTTTCGGCGAGACCGTCTACGAACTGGACCTGCCCAAGGTGGCCGATGACGACCTCGATACCGGCCTGTTCCTGATGCGCGAAACCGCCGGCAACCTGTCGCTCGACGACGGCGCCATCGACCGCGAGCGCGGCGTCATCCTGGGCGAGGAACGCGCCAGCGACAGCCCCGGCCGCCACGCCTACATGAAGTGGGCCGACGCGGCCTTCGGCGGCCAGAAATATCCCGTCCGCCTGCCGATCGGCCAGATCGACATCATCAAGACCGCCAAGCGCGACCGCTTTGTCGACTATTACAACAGCTTCTACCGTCCGGAACAGGCGACCCTTGTCGTGGTCGGCGATTTCGATCCGGACGCCATGGAAGCCCGCATCAAGGCAAAATTCTCCGACTGGCAGGCCCCGGCCGCGCCGATCCGCGTGACCGATTTCGGCGCCTATAAACCGAAGGGCGTCACCTCCGAGGCCTATGCCGAAAAGGGCCTGCGCACCGAACTAACCCTCACCTGGTCGCAGCCGATCAAGGAGGTCTATCAGGATGAGGCCAAGGAAACTGTTGATTTCCTCGACGGCCTGCGCACCCAGATCCTCAATGAACGCCTGGAGCGCCTGGCCAAGCTGGCAGATACGCCCTTCGCCGCCGCCTCGATCGGCCATGACGATGTCGATCACACGGCCACCGTCACTCAAGTGTCGATCACGCCCAAGCCCGGCCGCGAGAAGGAGGCCTTCGTCGCCGCCTATACCGCCGTGCGCCAGTTCATCGAATTCGGTGCCGATCAGTCCGAACTCGATCGCACGCTCAGCGACACCGAAACCTATTTCAAGCAAGCCCTGATGGGCGCCAATACGCGCAACAGCCGCACACTGGCCGAATCCCTGGTCAACACTGTGGCCGATGGCGAGGTCTTCACCTCACCGCAGCAGGACTGGGACTATTTTCAGAAGCTGAAGCCTTCGATCACGCTGGATACGCTCAATGCCGGCATCAAGCCGCTGTTTGCCGGCGATGGCCCGCTGCTGTGGCATGAGGGCGCGACCCTGGGCGATTTCGACCAGAAGGCCTTCCTCGATACCTATACGGCCGTCCAGTCAACGAAGCTGACGGCACAGGAAGCCCGCACCATCAAGCCTTGGCCCTATACCGATTTCGGTACGCCGGCGAAGCTGGTCAAGCGCGAGGAGATCAAGGATCTCGGCCTGACCCAGCTGACCTGGTCCAATGGCGTACGCGCCACCATCAAGACGACCAATTTCAAGGACGACGAGATCGGCATCACGGTGCGCTTCGCCGGGGGCTTAAGCGCCCTGTCGCCGGCTTCGAAGCCGCCAGTCTTTGCCGCCTCGGTCTCCGACCTGCAGGAAGGCGGCCTCGGAAAACTCAGCGCTTCCGAGATCAAGGACACCCTGACCGGCAAGATCTACAGCATAGGCCTCGATATCGGCGAGGACGCCACCACGCTTTCGGGCGGCACCAATCCGACCGACTTCGCCACCCAGATGCAGGTGCTGATAGCCTTCACCAAGGATGCCGCCTACAGCCCCGACGCCTTCGCCCGCCTCAAGGCCTTCATCCCCGACTATTACAATCAGCTCAATTCCACCCCCGGCGGCGTTTTCCAAATGAGCGGCGCGGCCGCCCTGCGCGGCAACGATCCGCGCTTCACAATGCCGAGCCAGGCCGACTTCCTGGCCACCACCAATGACCAGGTCAAGGCCCTGATCGACCATCAACTCAAGACCGCACCAGTCGAAATCACCGTTGTCGGCGATATTTCCGAGGCGGAAGCCGAAGCGGAGATCACCAAGACCTTCGCTACACTGGCCAAGCGTCCGGACAAGCCCTCCATCCCCGCCGATGGCCTGTCCCTGCACTTCCCGACGACCAACCTGAAGCAGACTTTCGAGCATCAGGGTCGCGCCGACCAGGACCTGAGCTATATCGCCTGGCCGGGCACCGACTTCTTCTCGGATACCCAGCGGGCGCGCGGCCTGACTGTACTGGCCGAGGTGCTGTCACTGCGCCTGACCGATATCGTGCGCGAACAGAAGGGGCTGAGCTATAGCCCCGATGCCAGCAATTACTATTCGCAGACCTTCCCCGGCTATGGCTATCTCAGCGCCGTCGCCCAGGTGAAGCCGGAAGACGACCAGGCCTATTACGACGCCGTGGCCGGTATCGTGGCCGACCTCAAGGCCCATCCGATCAGCGATGACGAATTGCTGCGCGCGCAGAAGCCCCTGCTCGACCGCATGGATACCGACCTGAAGACCAATACTTACTGGGCCGGCGCCCTGCCGGGCTCGACCACCGACGCGAAGAAGCTCGACTATATCCGTAACCGCCGTGAGCAGTACAAGGCGGTGACGGTGGCCGATATCCAGAAGCTGGCCAATGAGTATCTCGACATGAGCAAGGCCCTGCGCATCCAGATCAAACCGACGACGGACACGGCCACCAAATAGGCAAACAAAAACCCCGCCGGATGAACCGGCGGGGTTTTCAGTTTGTCTTGGTGCACTTTATTATAGGTATATTACTGGACGAAGCCGCCGACGCCGCCATCGAAGGTCATTACCGTCAGGCCGGCGCTGCTGCGGGCCGAGGCGACCTGGCGCTGCTTGGTGATGGTCTCGGTACGGGTCAGGGTCAGAACCTTGACGCCGACGCCGAAGCGGCGCAGCAGCGAACGCTCGTTGCACTGGCGCTGCGGGATCTGCACCTTGCAGGTCAGGGCGCCGTTTTCGAACCACAGGGCCTCGTTCTTGGCGCATGTGGCGTTCTTGCCGCCGTCGAAATTAATGTGTGAACCGTCATAGTCCGAATAGGTCCACTGCATGTGCGTGCCGGCGATGCAGCGATAAACCTCACCGCGGTAGGAACCGGCGATGTCACGGCCGGCAAAGACCTGCGAGGCCGGATGCGGCACGCCGGTATCGTCAATGCAGCTGGCCTGAATGATGGTCTGCTTGGTGAAGGTTTGCTGTTCGCTGTAGGATTCAAAAGCCGACTCGTCGCCGCCGACCACGTTCAGCGCGCCGACCGACTGCGGATAGCCCGGGGTCTGCGACCAGTTGCTGTAGCCGCCGGAATAGCTGGACGAACTCGAGGTCGAGTTCGAAGAGCTGGAGGAACGCGAGCTGGAATAGGAACTGGATTTCGATCCGCCACCACCACCGCAGCCCGAATTACAGCCGTTCTGCGGGGGACGCGGGTTGCTCGGCTTGGTGGGGGCCGACGGCTTGCAATCGCAGGCCATGGCGCCTCCGGCAAAGGACAGCAGGCCAATGCCCAGCAGGGCGATCACAATATTCTTAAAGACAGCGCGCATCAAAACTTTCCTCATGGCTTTTCGCCCTCGTGGCTATTTGGCCATTCCTCAGCAAGAACCATACCGCGCCAAACTTGCCTTTTGATTAAATCATGCACCGAAAATGTACTAAAACACCGTTTTTCGGCAGCGATCTTGCCTCTTGTCCCGGCAAAGGAGATCGTTGTGCCCCATTCCAGTACAGTTTCATTCCTGAATTACTGGCGCGGCCTGCAGATGCAACCGGACAAGGCGCCCCTGCGCGAGCATTTTGATCCGGCCCGCCTCAAGGCCCTGATGCCGCAGATGATGATGGTCTCGACCACCGATCACCATCACCGGTTTCGCCTGTCGGGCGGATTCTTGCGCTCCCTGCATGGCTATGACCTGAAGGATACGGCCTTTCCGGCACTCTTCCGCAACGCCTCGCTCAGTTCGCTGACCACGGCCCTGATGCTGGCCCGCCGCCGCGAACTGCCGGTTATCCTGTCGTTGACCGCGCCGTGGAACGTCTCGCATCCCGACATGTCGCCGGAAGAACTGGCCCTGTTCCAGACTGAGACAGTCCGCCTGGAAATCTGCCTGTGTCCCATGCTGAACGGCTACGGCAAGGTGGACCGCATGGTCGGCCTCTACCAGACCCTCAGCCCGATGCCGCGCAATCCCAATGGCGTGCTCGGCCGCTACACTCTTGAAGCCTCGCGGCTGATCGAACCGGAACCGGCCGAGAAGATCTCGCACCTGCGCCTTGTAACTTCGGACGGTCGCCGTATCGCCTGAAACACGGATTACACTTGTTTCCTTACGAAATTCCGGCAAGCTGGAAGCGTTTAATAAGGAGGATCAGGTGTCAAAACACGACGACAAGGAAGTCGCCCAGAAACGTCTCGAAGCCCTGCAGGTGGCGCTGGTCGACACCCAGATCTGGACCATGGCCAATGGCCGCAAGGTCTGTATCCTGTTCGAGGGGCGCGACGCCGCTGGCAAGGACGGCGCCATCAAGCGCCTGACCGAATGCCTGTCGGTGCGCAATACCCATGTCATCGCCCTGCCCAAGCCGACCGATTTCGACAAGGGCGCCTGGTGGTTCCAGCGCTATGTCAACCGTCTCCCCTCCACCGGCGAATGGGTAGTATATAACCGCTCGTGGTACAACCGCGCCGGGGTCGAGAAGGTCATGGGCTTTTCCACGCCCGACCAGCAGGAAACCTTTATCCGCGACGTGCCCGATTTTGAGAGCATGATTGCGCGCAGCGGCATCACCCTGATCAAACTATGGCTCGATATCTCGATGAAGGAGCAGAAGGAACGCCTCGATGACCGCCGCTCCGATCCGCGCAAGAAGCTGAAGGTCAGCGATCTCGACCAGGTGGCGCAGGACCGCTGGACCGATTATTCCGCCGCACGCGACGACATGCTGCGCCGCTCGCACCATGAACATGGCCCGTGGATTTGCATCGCCACCGACAGCAAGGTCAAGGCACGTGAAAACATTCTGCGTCACGTCCTCAAGGTACTGGATTGCCCCCATGCCGGCCGCGATGTCGCCGCCCCCGATCCGGATATCCTCTTTTCCTATGACGAGGTGATCGAGGGTCGCAAGAAACTCCAGCCGTGAACAGGACGGGAACATCGAATCACGCGGCAAATTCTTGAAAAATAAAAGGTTAAAGTAACCGTTTATTGACTCTGTTTTGAGAAGGTCATGGCGTTGCTGTCGGCAAAAGGGCCGTCAGTCTGAACAAAAGGTTCAGGGCCTATGATACCCCGCGTGACGCGAAGCGCACATGACGTAAACAGCCAGAAGGCGCCCCCACCTGCTCCCGTAAAACGGGCCAGCCTGAAAGAGTGCGGCACCTGCAATCTGTGTTGCAAGGTCTACGACATCCCCGATCTCGAAAAGAAAGCCGGCCACACCTGCATGAACGTGCGGCCCGAAGGCGGCTGCGGCGTCTGGGGCCTGCACCCGCAGATCTGTCAGGAATTCAAGTGCCTGTGGCTGAAGCATGACGATATGAACGGCCTGTGGCGGCCGGATCACGCCGGTTTCGTGCTGCGTCTGGAACCCAACGGCACCACCCTGGCCGTCGATGTCGATCCCGACCGGCCGTACGACTGGCGCCGCCCGCACTATTATGAGCAGCTGAAAATCTGGTCGGAAGTCATGCCGAAGAACGAAGGTCTGGTGCTGGTCTATGCCCCGGAAGGCCTTTACGTCATCACACCGATGGAAGACCTCTTCCTGAAGGCCCCCAAGCGCGGCGACATCCTGGAAACCGGCATGGAAGACAGCCTGTTCGGCCGGCGTCCCTTCGCCCGCGTCATCCCGGCCGCCCAGGTGCGCCGCGACCGCTCGCAACTGATCAAGCGCCGGGCTTAGCAAGGGCTACAGGCCCTTGCCCCATTCGTCAGACAGAGCACGCGCAACCGTCTCAGAATCCCCTCGACAATTCGCCCTGCACGGTTCATCAACGGCGCATGACGACACGTGCTCCTTCTCAGGCGCCTCTCCCTGACGCCGCCACGCTCAACTGGGTTGACCGCTACGCCCCCCGCGCCCTGCAACCCTGGCTGAAACTGGGCCGGTTGGACCGGCCGATCGGCATCTGGCTGCTGTTCCTGCCGGGCGCCATGGGGTTGGCCTTCGCCATCGCTCATCCGTTTTTCGCCACCGATACCAGCGGCAACAGCCAGGTCATGCCGCCGCTGGACGTCCTGCGCTATCACTTTCCGTGGTACAAACTTTTACTGTTCGCCATCGGCTCGGTGCTGATGCGCGCCGCCGGTTGCGCTTTCAACGATTTCGTCGACCGCGACTTCGATGCGAAGGTGGAGCGCACACGCGGCCGCCCGATCCCCTCCGGCCAGATCAGCCCGAAGCAGGCCATCGCCTTCGCCGCCATCTGTTCGCTGATCAGCTTTCTGATCCTGATCCAGCTGGGCTGGCTGGCCATCGCGCTCGGCGCCGCTTCCCTGCTGCTGGTGGCCGCCTATCCCTTCATGAAGCGCATCACCTGGTGGCCGCAGGCCTGGCTGGGCCTGACCTTCAACTGGGGGTTCCTGATGGCCTATGCCACGGTGACCGATACCCTGACCCTGCCGGCCCTGCTCTTCTATGCCGGGCTGATCTTCTGGACCCTGGGCTATGACACCATCTATGCCCTGCAGGATATCGAGGATGACGCCATGATCGGCGTCAAATCGAGCGCACGGGCCCTCGGAAAGCACACGGTCAGCGGTGTCAGCCTGTTCTACGGCATGGCAGCGTTGCTCACCGGCATCGCTGGCTGGCTGGCGGGCCTGTCGCCGCTCTTTTTCGGTGGACTTTTCCTGGTGCTGGCGCATCTATTTATGCAGGTGACGCGTCTGCGGCCGGATTCGTCAGGTGAACGGTGGAATGGCCCCCTGGCCCTCAAACTGTTCAAGTCCAACCGGCTGACCGGCATAGTGTGGTTCCTGAGCCTGCTGGCGGTGCATTTCACCGGTGCGATGAATTCATAAGATCAGGAGAGGTCATGCCGCCGATATCGACACGCCGTTTCGCCACCGCCATGGCATTGGGCGTTCTCGTCACGGTCACGGCCTGCCAGAAAAAGCCTAAGGACCAGCCCGCCGCCAGCCCGGCGGCCACTGTGCCGGCCGGTCCGCCGCCGCCCCTGACCATCGCCAGCACCACGGCCGATGCACAGGTCAATCTGACCCTGCCCGAAGGCATCAAGCTCTATCCCGAACTGCATACCCGGCTGTACAACCAGGGACAGTCCGAACTGACCGCCTTCGTGGATCAGGCGCACAAGGACCGCGCCCAGAACAGCGCCGACGGCATCGAAGAGCCACCCTATTACCACAGTATCGTCTGGAAGATTTCCGCCCAGACGCCACGACTCGTCTCGGTCTATTCCGAAGCCGACGACTATCAGGGCGGCGCCCATCCCAACCATACGATTGAGACCCTGCTGTGGGACCGCAACACCAGATCGATCATCGACACCCAACGCCTGTTCCAGCCCAATGCCGATTTCCGTACGATCGACACCTATCTCTGCCGTCAGGTCGAGGCCGCACGTTCGAAGCGGGCCGGCGAGCCGGTTTCGCAGGCCAGTTCCGGCTTCGCCTGCCCGAAATTCACTGACAGCCGACTGGTGCTGATCCCGGCCCAGGCTGGTGGCAGGATCGGCGCGGTGGATGCCCTCTATGCGCCTTACGATGTCGGCCCCTATGCCGAAGGCCCCTATGAGATCCGCGTGCCGCAAAGCCTGCTCACAGGCGTCATCGCCTCCGAATTTGCCGATCAGTTCGGCGGCGAGCCGGTCGCGCAGCAGGCCCTCAGCGATCCGGACGCCGAGTGACCGACCTGACCGCCTTTATCCAGGCACAGACCCGCCCTCTGCCCGTGCCCTCCCTGCCTTTGATCCGGCTATATCAGGCTAACGAGGTCACGCCGCTGTGGCTGATGACCGAGCAGGAGATGGCCAGCCAGCGCCTGTCACCCCCCTTCTGGGCCTTCGCCTGGTCGGGGGGACAGGCCCTGGCGCGCCATATTCTGGAAAACCCTGAAATCGTGCGCGGCCGGCGCGTGCTCGATATCGCCTGCGGCTCCGGCCTGGTCGGTATCGCCGCCAGTCAGGCCGGCGCGCACAGCGTGCTGTGCAATGACATCGATCCCTATGCTGGCGCCGCCGTGGCGCTGAATGCGGCGCTGAACGGCGTCGACCTCGCCTTCACCGGTCATGACCTGCTGGCCAGCTCATTGCCAGAAGGCCCATTGCCCGAGGTCGATGTCATATTGGCCGGGGATATCTGCTACGAAAAACCGATGACTGACGCCATGCTGACATATTTTCGCCGCGCCGCGCGGCACAGAATAGAGACCTATATCGGCGATCCGCACCGGACCTATTTCCCGACAACGGGACTGATCCGGCTAGCGGATTATGATATCCTGACCAATGCCGATATCGAGGAAACCGCCGTGAAACCGGCCAGTGTCTGGAAACTGGAGACCTGAGTGCCCCAACACCACAAGATCGACTATATCGAGCTGCCTGGCGGCGATCTCGGCGCGGTCAAAAGCTTCTACACCAAGGCCTTTGGGTGGAATTTCATCGATTACGGCCCCACCTACGCCGCACTGGCCGATGCCGGGCTGGACGGTGGTTTTCAGGGCGATGCGGCGGAGGCTTCCGCAAAGCCGCTGGTCATCCTATATAGTGAAGATATCGAGGCATCGCTTGCCGCCGTAAAGGCGCAAGGGGCCGGAATAACCAAGGCGATCTTCGATTTTCCCGGTGGCCGCCGCTTCCATTTTACCGATCCGGCCGGTAACGAACTGGCCGTGTGGTCCGACAAGTAGGTACTTAAGTGAACAGGCTGGGCTGGCTTCCGCTGACAGGTATGCTGATAAGTACTCTGGCGATCACGGCGTCTCCTGCCGCGGCGGCGCTTGTCCCGCCCAAGCCGCCAACCGCCAAGGAACAATTCAAGGCCCTGAGCGCCAGGGCCGAGGGCGGCGATATCCAGGCGCAATACGACCTGGCGCAGGTCTATTTCGACGGCCTGCTCGGCCAGAAGTCGGACGATAAGTCCGGCATTGCCTGGATCACCAAATCCGCCGAGGGCGGCAAGCTTGAGGCACAGTTCGATCTCGCCGAGGATTACCGCCTCGGCCATCACACGAAAGCCAATGGCGATCAGGCGCTGAACTGGTACCAAAAGGCCGCCGACCAGGGTCAGGACGACGCTCGCGCCTTTGTCTGCACCACCTATACCCAGAGCGAGACAGTAACCGCCGACTGGACGAAGGCCCTGCCCTATTGCCAGAGCGCCGCCGCAAAAGGCGATGCCGACGCACTTTATGCCCTGGGCATGGTCTATCTCGAAGGCAAGGGGCTTCCGGCCGACAGCGCCCTGGCACTCGCCAACCTGAAAAAGGCCGCCGACCAGGGCCACGGCGCCGCCCTGACCGAACTTGGCCAGATCTACATGATCGGCGATCTGGTACCGCGCAATGAAACCGAATCGCTGAACCTGTTCAAGAAGGCGGCCCGGTGCGGCAACCGCGAGGCCGTCCGCCTGCTGGCGCACCAGTATGAGTCCGGCATGGGCACGCCGGCGGACCTCGGGCGCGCCGGCCGGCTCTACGATATCCTGGCCCGTGTCGATAACGATAGCGCCGCGAAGGACTGGTTGAAGGCCCATCCCGATGCGACGCGCGACGATGTGCTGGAGCTGGGCAAGATTCCGCAGGACGTGATCTTCTACGCCACCGACAACAGCGATCCGCGCTTCCAGACCCTGGATATCCACGGCTATTACGATCAGTTGAGCGTTTCAGCCTATCCCGGCGATGCCCAGAACGACCGGGTCAGCGGCCGGGCCGAGGCCGAATGCCGCTTCACCGCCACCGGCGATTTTGATGATTGCGTCCTGACCGCCGAAGACCCGAAGGATTACGGCTTTGGCTCTGCTCTGATGCACATCATGGACCGGCTCGGCAGTTCCGGTAACAAGACCGATTGGGCGAAGTCGTTCGACGGCAAGTCGCTGCACCTCTCCATGCGTTGGAAGCCGGAATAGTTACTCAAACTCCGGCTTGAATGGCCCCGGCTGATAGCTGAAATCGCGCGTCGCGGCGCTGTGGTCGAACCACAGGTCGCTATTCATGCGCAGGACCATACTGATATTGCGCTTCAGCTTCTTCGGTCGGATCAGGTTCGCGGCGAAAAAGCCGATCCGCCACAGGATTTCCGGCAGGGCGACGATCACCGGCATGCGGTCCAGCGCCTCGAATATCCGCCGCACCATGGCGACATAGGTCAGGTCCTCACCACCACTGAGATTATAAGCCTTGTTATAGGCCGGCTTCGCGGTCAGGGCCTGCATGGCTGCTTTTGCCAGGTCGCGGGCATGGACCGGCTGGCGCAGGCCGGAAGCCAGGCCGCAGACCGGGAAAAAACCGAGCTTGCGGATCAGGCCGGCGATCCGGGTGATATTTTCATCCCTGCCCTCGTCATAGATCAGGGTCGGTCGCAACAGGGTATAGGCCACGCCATGCACCGCGCAGAAATCGACCAGGGTCTGTTCGCCCTGGGCCAGACGCGCCACCACCTCGCGTTCTTCCGCCTCCGCCGAAGCCGCCTTGGTCAACCGGCTGGTCGAGGAAAAGGCGATGATCCGCTTCATGCCCAGCCCAAGCAGGCGTTCGAGCAGGGTATCGGTAATCAGCCAGACCGGCGCGCAGACAATCACCGCCGGAAAGGTATGGTTCGGCTGGAATTCGTAGGGGCGTTCGGTATCGAGAATCAGTCCCGATCCCGCCAGCGGCTGGCGCGAGCTATACGCCACCGAGGCCTCCGGCCAGCCCACGGCACGAACAGCCTCAGGCATGCGCCGCCCCACCAGGGAACGGGCACCGATAACCAGCAGGCCTTTCTTGTCTTCCTTCACGCTTGATCTCCGCGAATCCGACCAGCTTGGCGGAATTGCATGAGCTTTTCAATGGCATGCGCCGCCATTGCCATTCGCCACGTTCCGGCCTATGTCGGCAAGTAAATTGAGGTGTGACATGGCGGCTTATAAATCCCTGCGTGATTTTATCGATAAACTGGAAGCCGATGGCGAACTGGTGCGCGTGAAAACGCCCGTCTCCACACATCTCGAAATGACCGAAATCCAGACCCGCCTGCTGGCCGAAAAAGGCCCGGCCGTGCTGTTCGAGAACGTCACACTGGAAGACGGCACGCCCTCGCCCATGCCGGTCCTGGTCAATCTGTTCGGCACGGTCAAGCGGGTCGCCATGGGGGTCACGCTCGAAGGCCGCGAGCGCACCACCGGCGCCGAACTGCGCGAGGTCGGCGAACTGCTGGCCTTCCTGCGCCAGCCGGAGCCGCCGCGCGGTCTGAAGGATGCCGTCGGCATGCTGCCGCTGATGCAGACCGTGCTTTCCATGCGACCGAAGACAGTAAAAACCGCACCGGTTCAGGAGGTTGTACTGACCGGTGAAGATATCGATTTAACCAGACTGCCGATCCAGGGCTGTTGGCCCGGCGAACCCGCCCCGCTGATCACCTGGCCGCTGATCGTCACCAAAGGACCTTCGGAAAAGCGCGAGGACGACTACAATCTCGGCATTTACCGTATGCAGGTGATGGGCAAGAACCGCACCATCATGCGCTGGCTGGCCCATCGCGGCGGCGCACAGCACCACCGCCGCTGGAAGGCGGAAGGCAAGAGAGAGCCCCTGCCCGCCGCCGCCGTGCTCGGCGCCGATCCGGGCCTGATCCTGGCCGCCGTCACACCCGTTCCGGATACCCTGTCGGAATACCAGTTCGCCGGCCTGCTGCGCGGCCAGAAGGCCGAGCTTGTGCCGGCAAAGACCGTCCCCCTGCTGGTGCCGGCCCATGCCGAGATCGTGCTGGAAGGCCATGTCCTGCTCGACGAGTACGCCGACGAAGGCCCTTATGGCGACCACACCGGCTATTACAATTCGGTCGAAAAATTCCCGATCTTCGAGATTTCCGCCATCACCATGCGGAAAAAGCCGATCTATCTCTCGACCTTCACGGGCCGTCCACCCGACGAGCCGTCCGTTCTGGGCGAAGCCTTGAATGAGGTCTTTATCCCGCTGATCCGCCAGCAATTCCCGGAGATCGTCGATTTCTGGCTACCGCCGGAAGGCTGCTCCTACCGCATCGCCGTCATCAGCATGAAGAAGGCCTATCCCGGTCACGCCAAGCGCGTGATGATGGGGGCCTGGTCGTACCTGCGCCAGTTCATGTACACCAAGTGGATCATCGTGGTCGATGACGACATCAATGCCCGCGACTGGAAGGACGTCATGTGGGCGCTCTCCACGCGCATGGACCCGGCCCGCGATATCACGGTCGTGGAGAATACACCGATCGACTACCTCGACTTCGCCTCCCCTGAAAGCGGCCTCGGCTCCAAGATCGGGCTCGACGCCACCAACAAATGGGCGCCGGAAACCCATCGCGAATGGGGTGAGAAACTCTATATGGAACAGTCCATCATTGATCGCGTGTCGGAAAAGTGGGCCGAGATGGGCCTGCCCGGTTCAGGAAAAGATATCTGGAACAAAGGATCTTAAAACGCTGCCGTAATGCGGGCCTGCAGAGTGTGAGGCGTCGTGACAAGCTCGGCTGACACGACCTGAAGCTGAAAAGTGCCAATCGGCACGGGGCGCCCGAAATAATAACCCTGGAACTGGTGACAGCCGCCATCGCGCAGGAACAGGTGCTGGGCGGCCGTTTCCACCCCTTCGGCCAGCACAATAAAATCGAGGTCCCGTCCCATACGGATGATGTTGCGAACCAGCGCAGCGCCTTGCGGGCTTTCAACCGCTCCCTGAACGAAACTGCGGTCGATCTTGAGCTGGTATACGGGCAGGCGCCGCAGATAACTGAGCGAGGAATAACCGGTACCGAAATCGTCAAGCGCGAAACTGATGCCAATGGTGCGCAGAATGTTCATCCGCTCGGCCACCGCCTCGATCCCGCCAATCAGCACATTTTCGGTCAGCTCCAGTTTGAGCTTCGTCGGATCGATGCCATACAATGACACGGTTTCCTGCACCAGTTCGGCGAAGCCATCGCGGTTGAACTGGCTGGGACTGACATTTATAGCCAGGGTCAAGTCGCACAGTGCGGGCTGCGCCTTCCATGCGGCCAGTGTCTCGCAGGCTGCCTTCAATACCCAGCCGCCGACGGTTGGCATAAGGCCTGCTGTCTCGGCTGCGGGAATGAAGATATCCGGTGATACCCAACCCCGCTTCGGGTGATTCCAGCGCAACAGGGCCTCCGCGCCGACGATCACACCGTTGAGGTCGGTTTGCGGCTGGTAGAATAGTTGCAGCTGACCATTGCGGATCGCGGCTGGCAGTTCGCGTGCGACGGCGCTGGGATTGACGAATTCGCGTTGCAACGCGCAAATCATGCCCCACAAGAGGGCGGTTGACAACGAAGCGTTCAGCCACACCCCTATTTGGCGGATGCTGACTGGAATAGGCTGGGCGCCCGGCAGTTGAAGGTTGCAACTGGCAAAAACCACGAAGGCTATCAGGCTGGCACCCGTTATAGCCATCTGGAATACCGACCGGCGCCGCATATGGTTGAGATAGCCCATGACCGCGAGGGTCAGGAAAAAAAGGTGGGTCACACGCGGCGCATCCGCCATATTCGTATCGAACCACAGACAAAAGCCGGTGATGAATATGAAGAAGGCAAGCTCGGCAATGACAAGCACCGCATCGAGCCGGCCGGCCCGTGCCAGGACGAAGCCCACCACGCCGGTGATGGTCGGGAAGAGTTCGGCAATCGCCAGCCCCCATTGCCGATTGGCGGCAAATACCACCGCCCAGAAAAGACTGAACAGGGCCACTACAAGAGAAGCCGTCTGGTAAGCAAAGGTCACGCGCCGCAACCGCTTGTCCGCCGACATTTCCAACTGCTTCGATGGTTTCAAGCGACTAAATCTCTTTCTGATCGAGCGCCGCAGGCGCTAGGTCAGTTAAGATTACCACCGGAAGTTTAACCATTTGCTGAAATGAACTTGCTATTAAGCCGTCGCGCGACCCGGTCCCGTCTGCGCGGCTGCCCCCACCTGCCTGACCTCGTTGTCCAGCCACGGCAGGACCTGATCCGCCGGCAGAGGTTTGGAGAACAGATAGCCCTGAATATAGCGGGCGCGTACCTGCATCAGCTTGTGCATCTCGGCCTCAGTCTCGACGCCTTCTATGACGCACTCCAGGTTCAGATTTCGGCACAAATCGATGATTGTCTTTATAATTTTCAACGCCGAACTGTGCTGGAGCAGTTGCACCACGAAGCTGCGATCAATCTTGATTTTATCGACCGGCAGCCGATGGATATAGCTGAAGCTGGAATAGCCGGAACCGAAATCGTCGATGGCGATGCGGCACCCCATGGCCTTCAGCCGAACCAGCGCCTCGCACGCCTGCTCGAAGTCAGTCAGCATGGCAGTTTCGGTGATTTCAAATTCGATGCGCTGCGGATCGATGCCGGAGTCGCGCACGGCCTTGCAGATATTGGTGATCGAAATGCCGGAACGCAGATCACGCGCTGACAGGTTGAACGACACCTTGGTATCGGCCGGCCAGGTGCGCACCTTGGTCAGAGCCTTCTCCAGCAGCAGCAGGGTGATCTGGGTGATCAGGCCGGAGCGCTCGGCCGCCTTGATGAAAATATCCGGCCGGACATTGCCCAGCTTGGCGCTGTTCCAGCGCGCCAGGGCCTCGAAACTGACCGTGCGATGTTCGGTGATATCGACCTGCGGCTGAAAGACGATCGACAGTTCGGCCTCCAGGTCGCTGGTGCGCAGGGTCTGGTCGACCTGGCTGAAATCGCTCATCTCCGTTTCGTGCTTCTCGGTAAAGACGACCGGTGCGCCACGCAGGTTCTGCTTGGCGAAATAGAGGGCATAGTCGGCGCGTTCCAGCCACTGCGAGGCCGTCAGGTGATCGTTGGCGCAGCGGACAAAGCCGACGCTGGCGGAGATATTGGCGGTGATGCCCCCCAGCAGGTAGGTGTCGCGCAGAGTGTCGCAAAGCTGCTGACCGAAGCTGTCCAGCTCGGCCGGCGGCACATCGCCATAAAAGATCAGGGCGAATTCGTCCCCACCCATGCGCGCCGCGAAGGCTCGCTCGCCGCAGACCTCACGCAGGCGCCGCCCGACCTCGATCAGCAGGGCATCGCCGACGCTGTGGCCGTAGATGTCGTTGATCGGCTTGAAGCCGTCCAGATCGATCAGGGCCAGGTGAAAGCCCTTTTGCCCCACCTTCAGGCCGGCAATCGCCGCCTCGATCAGACGGAAGAAACTGCGGCGGTTTGGTAAGCCGGTCAGCATGTCGCTGTCGGCCATGGCCTGGGCCTCGACATGCAGGCTTTCCGCCCGGACACGCGCCTGCACGGCCCGCAGCAGGGTCTGGCGCACCACAGTGGCCAGCAGGATCGCCAGCGGCACCATCAGCATAATCATGCCGACATTGTCGATCGACACCCCGCCATTGAACTTGATGGCCATATAGCCAACGGTCAGCAGGGTCACCAGAACGCTGGGAACAACGACCTGCAGGCTGATCCCGGTCATGGAGAAGATCAAGGCCAGGAAAACGAAATAGACCAGTCTCTTGGGATCGAAATGCAAGGCCTGAAAAGTGACCGGATTGGCGAACAGGAGAATATTGACCGTCAGGCTAGCGACATTGAGCTCTGAAACGCGCCGTGCCGATTTCAGGTAGACACAATAGAGATAAAAGCTGGCGATTGTCGTCAGTCCGGACAGGGTCGCCATAGCGACCAGGGCGTTCCCCGTTTCCGTGAAGAAGCGATTGAGAGTCACATAGGCGTAGTAGAAACCGATGGTCAGGCAATAGCTGGAGACGATGGGTTTCATCGCCGCCACCTGCTCCGCCTCACTCAGATCCAGAGGGGCAGTCTCTTTTTTGCGCTGCGACAACAGGCTGGCGTAGGTCAATTTTATCCAACTCAGCATACGCCAGTCCTGGTCCCTAATCCCTCAGGACGCGCCTGATCGCCGGCACCGTAAGAGCGACACCTAAAAAAACCGCTAACCCAGCGGTATTCGGATGCAATTTGCGCATATTTTCCGCTCGCCTTTCGGGTCAAATTGTCACAAACGAGACTTGCTTTCATATCCGTGGCGGGCCTATAGAATTGAGCATGTTGCAATCGCGAAACGCCCCGCTGACTGCCGCGCCCGATGCGCGGTTCGAGCGCCTCGAAAACCTGCTGACGGCGGCCCGCAAAGCCGGCGCCGATGCCTGCGAGGCCGTCTTTGCCGAAAGCCGCTCCCTGTCGGTCGGCGTGCGCAAGGCGGCAGTAGAAACCGTCGAGCGCGACGAGAACAGCGATCTTGGCCTGCGCGTCTTTGTCGGCCGCAAGCAGGCGGTCGTTTCCGTTTCCGAATTTTCGCAAGGTACGCTGGACCGTCTGGTCGAACGCGCTATCGCCATGGCGCAGCTGGCGCCCGATGACGCCTATGCCGGCCTGGCCGACCCGGCCCTGCTCTATGCGGGCACAGTCACCGATCTTCAGCTATTCGACGGCACGCATCTCAGCGCCGAAAGCCTGCAACAGCGCGCGCTCGATATCGAGGCCGCCGGCCTGTCGCTCGGCAGTGACGCGCTTCAAAGCGATGCCGCCAGCACCGGCTACGTCCAGAATCAGTGGTCGATGCTGACCTCCGGCGGCTTTCGCGGCAACCACACCACCAGCCTGTTCTTCCAGTCCGGCCGCTATATCGCCACCGATGCCGAAGGCAATATGGAGCGCGATGGCGAAGGCCGCTCGGTCCGTTTCGCTTCTGACCTGCCTGACGCCTCAGACACCGGCCGAATCGCCGCCGAACGTGCTCTGGCGGCGCTGGGTGCCCGCAAGATCGATACGCAGAAGACCAGCGTCATCTTCGACAAGCGCATCGCCAAGTCGCTGATCAGCCAGTTTATCGGCGCCATTTCCGGCACCATGGTGGCGCGCGGTTCCAGCTTTCTGAAGGACCGGCTCGGCCAGCGGTTGTTCGATTCGTCCATCCAGATCATCGATAACCCCCTGCGTGTGCGCGGCCTGGGCTCCTGCCTGTTCGACGATGAAGGCGTGGCGGTCAGCGAACGCCATCTCATAAAGGATGGCGTCCTGGGCGGCTGGCTGCTGAACAGCGCCGCGGGCCGCCAGTTGGGCATGGCCTCAACCGGCCACGCCTCGCGCAGCCTGACCAGCGCGCCGGGCGTCTCGACGCATAATGTCACCCTGAGCGCCGGCACCCAATCGCCGGAAAGCCTGATGGCCTCGGTCGGCCAGGGCGTAATCGTCACCTCGATGTTCGGCCCCAGCGTCAATAACGACACCGGCGACTGGTCGGCCGGCGCTTCCGGCTTCTGGTTCGAGAATGGCGTCATCGCCTATCCGGTCAATGAAATCACCGTGGCCGGCAACCTGATCGACATCTACAGCCGCCTCGTCCCCGCCAGCGACCTGGAAATCAAGGGCACACTCGATACACCGAGCCTGCTCGTCGAAGCCCTGAGCGTCGGGGGCAAATAATGCGCGACGATCACGCGACCGACCTTGAGCTCATTACCGACAAGGTTCGTCGCGCCGGCGCGCTCGCCCAGCATCTAAAGGCGAATGGCCTGATCACCCGTTACAAATCGGACGGCTCCATCGTTACCAATGCAGATACCGAGGTCAATCTATGGCTCAAGGAAGCTCTGCTGGCCGCCCGCCCGGATTATGGCTGGCAGAGCGAGGAAGAAGCCGACAATACTGAGCGCCTGACTTCCTTACGCACCTTCGTGCTCGATCCGATCGACGGCACCATGGGCCTGTCCAAGGGCAGCCCCTACTGGACCATCGCCCTGGCGGTCATCGAGGCCAATCAGCCGGTCGCAGCCGTGGTCTATGCCCCCGATTCCGGCGAACTGTATTCGGCCGCTTACGGTGAAGGCGCCTGGCTGAATGGCCAACCGATTCACGCCAGCCAGCGCGACACCCTGGAAGACGCCGAGGTGCTGGGCGATGCCCGCCTGTTCGGCAAGGATATCTGGCCCCTGCCCTGGCCACGCCTCAGCGTTCACTCCCGTCCGTCCGTTGCCTACCGCATGGTCTGCGTCGCTGCCGGCAAGGCCGATTTCACCCTGGCCCTGACGCCGAAACGCGACTGGGACGTGGCCGCCGCCACCCTGATTGCCCAGGAAGCCGGCGCGGTGGTCTCGGACCATTTAGGCAATCCTTATGGATTCAATGCTATAGACAGCCTCAAACCCAGCCTGATCTGCGCGGGCGCGCCGCTTTTCGATGAAATCATTCGAAGGTGCGCTCACCTGGAAACCCTTTGATATCAACGTGTAAGAGTAAGACAATGAGCGACAAGCAACTCCTCCATCTCGTCATCGGCGGCGAACTGACCGACCTCACAAGCACCACCTTCAAGGATCTGAAGAAGATCGAGTTCGTTGGCGCCTATGCCAACAACGCCGAAGCCGTCCTGGCCTGGCGCTCGAAGGCGCAATCCACTGTCGATAATGCCCTGATGCGTTACTTCGTGATCCACGCCCACAAGCTGATCGATCCGTCGAGCGACGATCACAGCCACTAAACACCTAAAAAGCCGCCGGGATGATCCGGCGGCTTTTTCTATTCCCGTTTCAATAGCTTGTCGGTCAGCAGGGTGCCCCACCAGCTGGCCTTGAAACTGGCTTTCAGCTTGTCCGGATCGTAGTCCGGCCCTTGCGTCCAGTCCCAGAAGCTGATGCCCTGCGGCTCGATATCGCGCAAGTAAACCTCGAACACATAGTCGAGCACGCCGGTATGTCCGGCTTTCATATGCAGGGTACGCAGACCGAGTTCCTTGGCTGAATCGCGGATCGAGTGGCCGAGGTGGAAATGGCGGTAAAGCACACTCATCATCCCCGCACGGTCGGCGCCAGACTTGCAATGCAACAGCGCCGGATATTCGATACGGTCGAACAGCGCCTTCGCCTCGCGGAACTCTGCGGCGGTCGGCAGACTGCGCGACGTCAGGCCGAAATCCTCAAGCTGGAGGCCCAGCTTTTCGCAGGCGTGCTTTTCGAGATAATAGAAAGAGCCCTTGCCACCCCGAAGATTGATAACCGTTTTGATGCCCTGCTTCTTCCACCAGGCCAGCTGGAACGGCCACGGCTGGTTTGTGCGCACCATGTCCGGCCCGATCCAGTGGGCATTGGTGAAGCCGATTCGCAAATAGGCGTGGTCCGCCCACAGATAATGCAGATAGGTGGTGAAAAGCCCCCATTTGGTGTCCGTCGGAAACGGCTTAACGTGCGATTTTTTTGGGAGCAGCTTCAAGGGCACCTCGATTGTGGATTCGCTCGCCCATTAACACATAAACAGGCGACAGGCTTTCAGAATTCGAGCATAACCCTATATAATCGCTCACAAAGCCATTTCCAGACCACGCATGACGCACACACCCGCCACCTACTCGACCGAAATGCGCACCTCTGCGTTGATCGGTCGCGTGTGGTCGCAATATCTGGCACCGCAGAAGGGGCGCCTGTTCTTTGCCCTGGCTTGCGCCGTCGTCGTGGCAGTCACAACGACCGTTGTGGTGGGCTGGCTCAATCCCGCCATCAACCTGCTGTTCAATATCAGCAGCGCCGATGACCGCATTACGCTGCACCTGCCGGCGTGGATACGCGCGCATCCGCTCCTGTCCGTGCCTCTGGTCATCCTCATCTTCGGCCTGCTCCGTTTCGCCGGCCAGCGCGGCCTAACCACCACGCTCAACCACATCGGCAATCAACTGGTCGGCCGCATCCAAGAACAGCTGTTCTCGCGTCTCGTACGCGCCGATCTCGGTCATCTGCAGAAGGCGCATTCCGGCCAGTACCTGTCGTCCGTGCTGTATGACGCCGATCAGGTGCGTGACGCGGCTTCCACCGGGGTTGTGCAATATGTCCAGGCCCTGCTGCTTGTGATCGGCAATCTGGCCTTCATGTTCTGGACCGACTGGTCGATGACCTTGCTGGTGCTGGTGGCGGGTCCGATCATCGGTGCGGTTATGGGCAAGTATCTCAAGGCCACCCGGAAGGCCGCGCAGGGCGCCATGGCGGAAACCGCCTCGCTCTCCACCGCCGTCATGGAAAGCCTCGATGGCGTCAAAATCGTCAAGATCGCCAACCAGGAAGCCGCGGAAGAAGCCCGCGTGGGTGAGGTTATCAATCGCCGCCAGCGCTTTCTCATAAAGGGCGCCAATGCCCGTTCGATGGCGGCGCCGGCCACCGAATTGCTGACCGCGTTCCTGCTGGCCGGGCTGCTAGCCTTCGCCGGCTGGCGCGCGCATGCCGGACACCTAACCGTGGCGGGTCTGTTCGCCTATGTCGCCGCGCTCGGCACCGCCAGTCAGGCCCTGCGCCAGCTGGCTGGGCTGCAAGGGACTTTCACCCAGGGCCTGACCGCCGCTCGTCGTCTGTTCACAGCGCTGGACATCGAACCCGAAATCGTCGACGCCGCCAATGCAAAGCCGTTGGGCCGCGATTTCAAAACCATCACCTTCGACCATGCCGGCTTTGCCTACGGGGACGCACCGGTCCTGCGCGATGTCAGCTTCGTGGTCCGGGCTGGCGAAAGCATCGCCCTGGTCGGCCCTTCCGGCTCGGGCAAATCGACACTGCTCAACCTGCTGCCGCGCTTCTATGACCTGACAGCCGGCGACATCCGTTTCGATGACCTGAGCCACCGTGACCTGTCGATCGCCGGTTTGCGCAGCCGCATCGCCCTGGTGACACAGGATCCCTTCCTGTTCGATGATACCATCCGCGCCAATATTGCCTACGGCAATGCCGGCGCCACCGTCGAACACATCGAACAGGCCGCCAGGGACGCCGCCGCCGATGACTTTATCCGCGAGCTGCCGCAAGGCTACGATACCCGTGTCGGCGAGGCCGGTTCGCGTCTTTCCGGCGGACAGAAACAGCGTATCGCCATCGCCCGCGCCTTCCTGAAAAACGCCCCGATGCTGTTGCTCGATGAAGCGACCTCTGCGCTCGACACCCAGTCCGAGATCAAGGTGCAGGAGGCCCTGGAGCGCCTGATGGCCGGCCGGACCACCTTCATCATCGCCCACCGGCTCTCCACCATCCGCCACGCCGACCAGATCCTGGTGCTCGACCAGGGCGAAATCGTCGAACGCGGCACACACGACCAGCTGATCCGGGCCGGCGGCCTCTATGCCAGCCTGGCCGCCACCCAGTTCGGCGCCCCCGTGGCGGAGGTGGCCTCGTGAGCGATATTCTCCAGTCTCCCTTCATGCAGGATCTGATCGCCAATACCCTCGTCGGTTATCTGAAGTTCTGCTACAAAACAACGCGCTGGACTATAGAAGATCAGACTCCGGTTGAAGCCATCTGGGATGGCAAGGGCCCCGTCGTGCTGATGTTCTGGCATGGCCGCCTGCATCTGGGCCATGCCTCCTGGCCACGCGATCGCGGCCAGCCGGTCTGCGTCCTGGCCTCGATGTCGAAAAGTGGCGAGGTCAGCATGAAGATCAATACCCGCTTCGGCTATCATTCCATCCGCGGCTCCTCGGCCAAGAAGTCCGACCCGACCAAGCAGAAGGGCGGCGCCCAGGCCTTCCGCGAACTCATCCGCTGGATACGTGGCGACCGCGAGACCGGCGGCCGCTGTGTGGCCATGACGCCGGACGGGCCACGCGGCCCGGCGCGCGTCATGACCGAGGGCTCGCTCAAGCTGTCACAGATGTCCGGAGCGCCGCTGGTCGTCCTCGGCCAGTCGACTAAGCACTACATGGAATTCAAGACCTGGGACCGCATGCGCATTCCCCTGCCCTTTTCGCGCGGCGCCATGGTCTGGGGCGTGCTGCCTGCCATTCCGGCCGATACGGACGACAGGCAACTGGAAGCGCTCCGCCTTCAGGCCGAACAGGCCCTGACCGGCGTGACCGATCGTGCCGATGTCTTGCTGGGCCTGGTGCCGCAGGGGGCGGCATGAGCCTAAGCCTCTCCCTCTATCAACGATTGATGGGCACAGCGCACCTGATCGCGCCCGGCCTGCTGGAGCGCCGCGTCAGGCGCGGCAAGGAAGACGCCCTGCGCTGGCGTGAAAAGCTGGGCCAGACCGACCTCGCGCGCCCGGCAGGCCCGCTTGTCTGGTTTCATGGTGTCAGCGTCGGAGAGAGCTTGTCGGTCCTGCCGGTGATCGCCGCCCTGTCGATCGAGCGTCCGGACCTTACCGTGCTGATCACTTCGGCCACCACCACCTCCGCCGATATCCTGGCCAAACGCCTGCCAAAGGGAGCCATCCACCAGTATGCGCCGCTCGATACGCCGCAGGCGGTCAAGAGCTTCCTCGATCATTGGCAGCCCGATCTCGCCGTCTTCATCGAAAGCGATATCTGGCCCACCCAGTTGCGCGAACTGACCCGGCGCGGCATACCGCATGTCCTGCTCAGCGCCCGGATCACCGAAAAGACCTACAAGGGCTGGCAGCGCTTCAAGGGCGCGATGCGTTCCCTGCTGGCCGGCTACAGCCTTATCATGGCACAGGACAAGGCCAGCGAGGACCGCCTGAAGGCCATGGGCGTCACGCCCGGCCCGCGCGCCAACCTGAAAACGCTGGGCGCCGCCCCGCCGGTCGAGGCCAAGGCATTGAGCGAACTGAAAAAGCTGATCGGCAAACAGTTCGTCTATTTTGCCGCCAGCACCCACTATGGCGAGGATAGCCTGATCGCCAAGGCGCTGGAGCCCGCGCTGTGGGGCGGCGACCTGCTGATCCTGGCGCCGCGCCATCCAATCCGTGCCGGCGAAATCCGCCTCGATCTCGAAGCCATGGGCCTGAAGGTGGCGCAACGCTCAAAAACCGAGGCCGTCACCAGCCAGACCCACGTCTATCTCGCCGATACCCTGGGCGAGCTCGGCCTGTTCTTCTCGGTCGCCGGCATCACCATCATGGGCGGCAGTTTCCTGGAAGATATCGGCGGGCATAATCCGCTCGAAGCGGCGCGGCTTGGCAAGTGCGTCATCACCGGCCCGGATATCAGCAACTGGTCCGGCATCTACGCCGACCTGCTCGATGCCGATGCCGGTTTCCGCGTCAAGGGGACGGCCGAGCTGGGCTTTCTGCTCAGCCAGTTGCGCCAGCACCCGGAGGCGGTAAAGGCGGCCAATGACAGGGCCCTGGCCGTCAGCCGCAAGGAGGCCGATACGCTCGATGTCGTGTGGGTGGCGCTGGAGCCCCTTCTGCCGAAAAAGACCCCGAAACAATACGATGGCGATTAAGACCCCAGACTGGTGGTATAAGAAAAACGCCGCCGGCGCGCCCTGGTGGCGGCCGCTGCTGTGGCCCCTGTCGCTGCTATGGCGGGCGGTCAATGCGCTGAAGGCCGCAAATGCCCGGCCTTATCGCTCATCCCTGTTCGTGATCAGCGTCGGCAACCTGACGCTCGGTGGCTCAGGCAAGACGCCGATCGCCGCCGCCCTGCTCGATCTGCTGGCGCCGGAAGCGGTGGGTTTGTCGCGCGGCCATGGCGGCACGCTTGCTGGCCCAATCGCTGTCGACCCGAATAAACATACGGCCGCCGAGGTCGGTGATGAACCCCTGATGCTGGCGCAAGATCATCTCTTTGTCATCGCCCGCGACCGCGCCGCCGGCCTGCGTCTGATCGAAAAACGCCGCAAGGCGCCGAAGCCCAAAAGGGTGATCGTCGACGATGCCCACCAGAACCTGAAGATCGCCAAGGACCTGCATGTCCTGGTGATCGATGGCGATACGCGTAACGGCGCCTGGCCCTTCGGCGATGGCGGCATCTGTCCCTATGGCCCGATGCGCGAACCGTTCGCCCCCGGCCTGGCTCGCGCCGATCTCTGCATCCTGTGGCTGCCTGATGACGACGCTCAGCCCGATCCGGCACTGGTCGCGCTTCTGGGCGAGAAGCCGGTCTTTATCGCCCGCCTGCAGGCCCATGCCCCGGCCATCCCCGCGCCGGTCTACGGCTTTGCCGGCATCGCCAAGCCGTGGAAGTTCGAAGCGACACTGCGCGCTGAAGGCTACGATATCGCCGGCTTTGAAGGCTTTCCCGATCATGCCGCCCTGAGCGATGCCGAACTGGAAACACTCGCTGCGAAAGCCGCCGCCGCCGATGCGCGCCTGATCACCACCCAGAAGGACTGGATCAAGCTCGATCCCGCCTGGCGTGCGCGCATCGCCTGCCTGCCGATCACGGCCAAATTCGATGACGAAGCCGGCCTGCTGGCCCTGATCCGCCCGCACTCCGCCTGACTTGCCATCTGCCGTCAATTGCGGCTAATGTGGCGACAATCATAAATAAAATGCCAGATCATTGATTTTGGTTGGAGGAGATATTGTGTTCAGGAAGCTGGCAGGCATGGGCCTGGCGCTGGCCTTGGGTGTTGGCCTGATGGTCCCGCAGGCAAACGCCGAAACGCCTTTTCAACCCCTTGCCCCTGAGGCCCAGGTCGCCCAGATGGGCCGGGGCGTCAATATCATCGGCTACGATCCCTATTGGCAGGCCGGAGGAAAGGGCAACTACACCGAAGCCCACGGCTTTGCCTTCGCCTACTGGCAGTTTTCCGGTGATTTCATTCTCTACGATTTCAAAAAGCAGCAATGGGTCGAACCCATTCTCAATGCCCTTATTCCCCCCAATAAACATTAATAAGGAATAATCCATGCGCGCCATATCCACGCTTGCCTTCACCGCTGCCCTCGCCCTGTCTCCATTGGCCGCATCGGCCCAGGTCAACGGCACCCCGATCACGCCCGACGCCCCGACCATGCGCGCCGATCGCGGACTTGAAATCGCCAAACAGCAGATCGACAGCTATAACAGCTTCGTAAAGGGTGACGCCAAGTTCGAACCGATCTCGCCGGAACAGCAGGTCCTGAAAATGGCCGCCGGCATCAATGTCATTGGCGGTTATGACGCCTATTGGGATGGCGGCCAGACCCAGTTCAGCATGAGCGATTTCACCAAGATCCGCACCGCCGGCTTTTCCACTGTGCGCATTCCGCTGTTCGCCTTCAAGCACCTGACCAAGGACGGCCATCTGGAGGCCGACTATTTCAAGCGGATCGACCAGGTGGTGGCGGCCGCCCTGTCCAACGGCCTGACTGTCATTCTGGACGAGCATGATTTCGAGACCTGCGCCAAGGATGCCGACGCCTGCGCCGGCAACCTGGCGAATGTCTGGTACGAACTCTCCGATCACTACAAGGCCTATCCGAACAGCGTCCTTTTCGAACTGCTGAACGAGCCCAATGGCCAGGTGGATGACAAGATCTGGAATTCCTGGCTGATCGACCTGCTGGCTATCGTCCGCGAGACCAATCCGGAGCGCAATGTCATCATCGGCCCCACCCACTGGAACAGCCGCAGCGATCTGCCCCTGCTCAAGCTGCCGGATAATGACAAGCACATCATTGTCACCATCCACTATTACGAGCCGATGACCTTTACTCACCAGGGCGCCAACTGGGCGGGTCCGGATCTGGAAAAGACGCAAGGGGTACGCTGGACCGGCACACCGGAGGAAATGAAGAAGGTCAGTGACGATCTGGGCGGCGTTCTCCTGTGGTCGCAGGCCGCCAAACGCCCGATTTTCCTGGGCGAATTCGGTGCCTATGACAAATATGGCAAGTTAGAGGATCGGGCCGCCTGGACCCAGGCCGTATCCGACACGGCGCATAAATACGGCTTTGCCACCGCCTATTGGTACTGGGACGGTAGTTTTGGTGTCTATGACGCCGAAAAGAAGGTATGGGTGAAGCCGATTCTGGACGCCCTCATTCCCAAAGGCAAATAATGGTCGCGAAAGCGAAACGACAAATGGAAGACGTCGCCCTGCTGGACGGCGTCTCCTACCGCTGGCACATCCACCGGGAGCCGCAATGGTCGTCGGTGGATGGTCCCAAGGGGCTGTGCATATCGGTGCAGCACGCCGACAATCCGCAGAAAATCCTGCTGCTGGAATATCCGTTCCCCAAGCCCAGCCGCCATGCCCAGCGCCCAAAGGTCGACAAGCGCGACGTCGCCCTCCAGATCGGCAAGGCCATCGCCGATGGCTGGGAGCCGGAATCGCGCGGCAAACCCTTTACCTACATGATTGAAAGCTGACACTTCTCCCGGTCGTCTTTAGGCCAGAGCTTTGCGGCGAGTAGCAGGAGACAAGCGCCGCAGGTACGCTTTCCCTAATCGCCCCAAGATCGCAGCCTAAAGGGCGCGCCAGGCGATATCGGTGCGGTAAAACCCACCCGGCCAGTCAATACCATTGATCGCGGCATAGGCCTTGTCGCGCGCTTCCTGCAGAGTCTTGCCACGGGCGCAGACATTCAACACACGCCCGCCGGCTGCGCGCAGGCTTCCGTCCTCGCCACGGCTGGTTCCGGCATGGAACACGGTGACGTCGGCGCCGAAATCCTGGTCCGCCCCGCGAATGACCGACCCGGTCAGCGGGCTGTCAGGGTAGCCTTTGGCGGCATAGACGACACAGACGGCCGGCTCGTCATACCACTGTGGCGCCGGCAGGGTTTTCAGATTGCCCGTCGCGGCCGCCAGCAGATAGGGCACGATATCGCTCTTCAGACGCAGCATCAGCACCTGGCATTCCGGATCGCCGAAGCGGGCATTGTATTCCACCAGGCGCGGCTTACCATCCTCGATCATCAGACCGGCATAGAGCACGCCCTTGTACGGATTACCTTCGGCCTTCATACCGGCCATGGTCGGGGCCAGGATGTCGGTCTCGGTGATGCGCAGCAGGTCCGGCGTGACGATCGGCGCCGGGCTGTAGGTGCCCATGCCGCCGGTATTGGGCCCGGTATCGCCATCGAAGGCACGCTTGTGGTCCTGCGCCCAGCCGAAGAGGATGGCAGTCTCGCCGTCACACAGGGCAAAGACCGAGGCCTCCTCCCCGTTCATGAATTCCTCGATGACGATATTAGAGCTGGCCGTGCCATAGCGACCGCCCAGCATGGCCTCGACCTCGGCCACCGCGTCCTGGTAATCGGGCGAAATGGCCACACCCTTGCCGGCGGCCAGGCCATCGGCCTTGATCACATAGGGCGGGCTATAGGTCTTCAGGAATTCGCGGGCGTCATCGACAGTGTCGAAGGTCTCGTAGGCGGCGGTCGGGATATTGTGGCGCTTGCAGAAGTCCTTGGTGAAGCCCTTGGAGGATTCCAGCTGCGCCGCCTTTTTCAGCGGCCCGAAACAGGGGATATTGGCAGACGCCAGGGCATCGGCCAGGCCTTCCGCCAGGGCGTTTTCCGGCCCCACCACCACAAGATCGGCCTTGATCTCGCGCGCCAGCCCTACCAGGCCCGGCACATCGGTCGCCTTGATATTACGGCATTCGCCGATCGACGCCATGCCGGGATTGCCCGGCGCGACGACCAGCTTGCCACAGAGCGGCGATTGCGCAATTTTCCAGGCGAGGGCGTGTTCACGGCCGCCCGAACCGATCAGCAGAATGTTCATGGGTTTCGCTTCCCTCACCCGGCCTTCCGGGTCAAGCGAAATCTGACAGCCTGACCGCTAGCTGGCCAGCCGATACGGCGTCACCGTGCCTTCGAGACAGGCATGTAGCGTATTGAAAAACTGCGGCATGTCGATCGGCTTGGTCAGCACATGATTGAAGCCATGACCGCGCGTATCATCCGAAAGCTTGGTCTGGGCGGCGGCGCTGAGCGCCACGATCGCCGTCTCCGCATTCGGGCCGCCTTGCTCGCGCAGGCAGCGTGTGGCGGCAATGCCGTCCAGCACGGGCATCTGGATATCCATGAAGATCAGGTCAAACTTGATCGTCTCGCACAGCTCCAGGGCCTCCTCGCCATTGCAGACCTCATGGATTTCCAGGCCGGAATCGGTCATCAGCAGACGGATCAGCTCGCGATTGATTGGGTGATCGTCGACGATCAGCACCTTGCGGTCTTCGAGGAAAACCGGCTTGAGATCGTTGGCGGTCATGATCGGCGCCGGGACCGAGGCTTCGCTGACCGGAATTTCGAACCAGAAGCAGGCGCCTTCGCCCGGCACGGAGTCAACGCCGATCCGCCCCTGCATCAGCTTGATGATCTCGTGGCAGATGGAAAGCCCCAAGCCCGAGCCGCCGTACTTGCGGCTGATGCCGTTGTCGATCTGGTTGAAGCGTGTGAAAAGATGCGGCTGCTGGTCATAGGGGATGCCCGGACCGTTATCGCGCACCTCGACGCGCAAGTGGCCGGCATCAACGCCAGCATCGACCATGGCGGCCGAAACGACCACCGTGCCATTCTGCGTGAACTTGCAGGCATTGCCGACGAGATTATAGAAGACCTGACGCAGGCGCACATCGTCCAGAAGCAGCCAGTCCGGGGTATTCGCATCGTACCGGCAGGTAACGTCGATATTGCGCGTTTCGCCAAGCACAGCAAACTGGTCGACGATATCCGAGGTCAGGACGCGCAGATTAGTCGCCTGCGGCGCCAGGCGCACCTGTCCGGCTTCGAGCTTGGAAAAGTCGAGAATGTCGGTGATGAGGCTGAGCAGGGCCTCGCCCGCCTTGTTGATACGACCGACATAGTGGCGCGCGTCCTTGGGCAGGTCCGATACGCTGTTCAGCAGGGTGGCATAGCCGAGGATGGTGGTCAGGGGCGTGCGGATTTCGTGGCTCATATTGGACAGGAAGTCCGACTTGGCCAGAACGAAGGCTTCAGCATTCTCTTTTGCCGTCCGCAGGGTATCTTCCAGATGCGCCTGCTCGGTCACATCCTGAAGGATGCCGAAAATATATTCCGGCTGGCCATCTTCGGAAAACTCGACCCCGCCCTTGGAATAGACGATGCGCTCTTCGCCATCGGAGCGGATCAGGCGATGCTCGAAAGTGAAATCTTCGCCGCTGGACATGGCCTGACGGACACAGGATTCAACAGCCGCCCGGTCATCGGGATGGAACAGATTGATCGAGCTGTCGAGCCGGGGCTGATACTCCTCGCGCTTCAATCCATGAATGGCATAGACGCCGCGCGACCAAAAGCACTCTCCGGTCGGGGCGTGGATATGCCAATAACCGACCCCAGCGACCTCTTCCATCAGTTCGAGCTTGCGCTGGGTTTCCTGCAACTTGCGGATCGACGCCTTCTTCGCCGCGCTGCGGCTGCGCATGATCAGCATTTCGGAGACACTGGCGGCCAGCTTTTGCAAGCGACCGGCCTGAACGGCGTCGAAATCGGTATGCGGTACGGTATCGAGTACACAGAAGGTACCGATCAGCGCCCCCTCGCAGACCAGGGGGTGCCCGGCATAAAAGCGCACGCCCGGCGCATGGGTGACGAAGGGATTACCGGCAAAACGCATATCAGCGGTGGCATCAGGCACGATCATCAACGCGCCGGATCGCAAGGTATGCTCACAAAAAGAGACTTCCGCCGGCACGGAGCGCAGGTCCAGACCATGAGCGGAAACGAAGCTGTGGCGTTCGCCGTCCACCAGTGAAATCAGGGCAATCGGCACACCCAGAATATCCGCCGCCAGGGCGGTCAGATGATCGAAACCCGAGTCGGGTTCGGCCTCAAAAATGTCCGGCTGATGAAATACGGCATGGCGACCGGTGTCATCAGTCTTCGAATTTAGGCGGCGCATGGCGCTTTGTCCTGCAGATTACCAAGGCTCAGCTTAGTTTGACGCCCTCAACAAAACCTAAAGATTTGTCTGAGTAGCAAAGTTTTGTGGATAAAAATCATTCCGGCCCCCAAGGGTGGGGATCGGCCCGAAATTACGCTAAGATGCCTTATGGCCAATGACCTTCTGACCGCCGAATCAACCAATGCCGCCGCCTATTCGGTTTCCGAACTGGCCGGCGCACTCAAGCGCACTCTGGAAACCACCTACGACCATGTCCGCCTGCGCGGCGAAATCTCCAAGGTCACGCGCCATGCCTCCGGCCACGTCTACCTGACGATCAAGGACGACAAGGCCGCCATCGACGGCGTCATCTGGAAGGGCAATGTCAGCCGCCTGCAGGCACAGCCGGAGCACGGTCTGGAGGTGATCGTCACCGGCAAGATCACCACATTTCCGGCCTCATCGAAATACCAGATCGTCATTGAGGCCATGGAAGTGGCTGGCGTTGGCGCCCTGCTGGCCCAGCTCGATCGCCTGAAAAAGAAGCTGCACGCCGAAGGCCTGTTCGACCCGGCGCGTAAAAAGCCCCTGCCCTATGCGCCGCGTACCATTGGCGTCATCACATCGCCGACCGGCGCCGTCATCCGCGACATCCTGCACCGCATCCGCGACCGCTGGCCCTGCCGCGTCATTGTCTGGCCGGTCATCGTGCAGGGCGATGCCGCCGCGCCGCAGGTGATCAATGCCTTGCGCGGCTTTCATACGGACCCCGCCGTACCCCGCCCGGATGTGATCATCGTGGCGCGCGGCGGTGGCTCGGTCGAAGACCTGTGGGCCTTCAACAGCGAAGACCTGGCGCGCGCCGTGGCCGCCAGCACTATCCCCGTTATCTCCGCCGTCGGCCACGAGACCGACACCACCCTGATCGACTATGTCAGCGACCGCCGCGCCCCCACCCCTACCGGCGCGGCCGAAATGGCAACGCCGGTATTGGGAGAACTGCGCGCCTTCACTGCCGATCTGGAGCGCCGGCGCCAGGGCACGATGGCGCGCCTGCTGGAGACGCGTCGCGAGCGCATAGCCTTGCTGGCGCGCGCCCTGCCGAAACCGCTCGACCTGATCAACACCGCTCAGCAAAGGCTCGACTATGCCGCACACCGGCTCGGCGGCGGCCTGCTGCAAAACCTGAACCTGCACCGCACCGCCTATGCCCGCCTGTCGGGGCGCTTCTCGCCGTCTTTGCTGGAACGCGAAGTCCAACTGAAACAGACCCATCTGGGGCAACTGGGCCAGCGCCTCGACCTCGCCGTCAGCCGTCGCGTCACGCTCGCCGCCACTCATGCCCGCCTGCCCGAACTGGCCAAAAGGCTCAGCGAGGCCTTCGCGCGCGATCTCAGGCAAAGACAGGAACGCCTTCAAAGGCTTGAACAATTGCGCACGAGCCTCAACCCTGACCGGCCACTCGATCTCGGCTTTGCCCGCGTCAATCGGCCAGATGGCGCCCTGATCAAGTCACCGGTCGGCGTATCCAGCGGCGATGCCCTGGTCCTGACCTTCAAGGGCGACCAGACCCTGGGCGTCATTGCCGGTGAAGGCGGTCCGCCGCCCGCCAAGCCAGCCCCCAAACCGGCAGCCCCAAAGCCCAGATCCAGCGCACCGGATCAGGGCAGCCTCTTTTGATATGGCTCTCTTGATCCGCCCGCGCATCAGGCCTATGTTCACCGCATGAACATGCATATGCCCTCTCCCCTGCCCGGCCAAGCCGTTCTCCATTACGGCGACGGCGACTATACCGTCATGCGTCCCGGCAAGTTCGTGATCTGCGCCGTCTCCGGCCGTCAGATTCCTCTGGAGGCGCTGAAATACTGGAATCCCCGCACTCAGGAAGCCTATGCCGGTCCGGAGGAGGCCACCCAGGCGTGGAAAAACCTGAAGCGCTGAACCGCCGCACCTTACTTACCGGCGCGACCGCCCTGATCGGCGGCCTCGGTCTTTCGGCGCATGCCCAAACGCCTGACCCTTTCGGCCTGAGGGGCCGCTTTATCCAGAGCGGCTATTGCGTCGGCCGCTCAACGCCCAATGCCGAACTATGGGTGGATGGTGTACGCCAGGGCATCGCCTCGTCAGACGGCTGGTTCTATGTCGGCTTCGATCGCGATTCCCCGGCCAGTTGCCGGATAGAGCTGAATACCCCGGCCGGCATTGAGGCCACCACCGTCACCATCGCCCCGCAGACCTACGACACTCAGCGCGTCGACGGCTTGCCGCCCGAAACCGTGACGCCGGAAGCGCCAGAAACCCTGGAGCGCATCAAACGGGACGCCGCACTGAAGGCCACCGCCTTCGCCAGCCGCGACACGGACGACAACTTCAAAAGCCCGTTTATCTGGCCCCTGAAAAGCTTCATTGTTTCGGGCCGTTTCGGCAATCAGCGCATACTGAACGGTGTACCCAAGAGCCCGCACTACGGCTTCGACATGGCGACGCCGATCGGCACGCCGATCTATGCCCCCCAGGGCGGGCTGGTGGTCCTGGCCGAGCCTGACCTGTTCTACGAAGGCGGTCTGACCTTTATCGATCATGGCCAGGGCGTGATCTCAATGTACCTGCATCAGTCGCGGGTTCTGGTGAAGGCCGGTAACCGCCTGGTTCAGGGCCAGTTGATCGGCCTTGTGGGGGACCGCGGCCGTGCCACCGGCCCGCACCTGTGCTGGCGTTTGAAATGGGGCGACCGCCATATGGACCCCAGCCTGATGGTGCAAACCTGACGCTTCAGGTCAGACGATTGTCACCGAACAGCGTTATCCATTTACCACAAACTGCCGCCTGCATGGAAAATAATTGAACATTTGGCACAACAGGCCTATGCGTTTCTTATAACAACACTATAAGACAGCGCTCTTTCCATCCATTCCCCCAAGTCATGGCCGATTACAGTAGTCTGAAAATCCTGCTGATCGAAGACAATCAGCATATGCGTTCCATTGTGATCGCCATCTTGAAGGGCACCGGCATTCGTAATGTCCGTGAGGCCCGCGATGGTGCCGAGGGGCTGGACATGTTGCGCCAGTACCCGGCCGATATCGCCCTGGTCGATTTCAACATGGACCCGATCGATGGCGTGGAATTCACCAAGTTGCTGCGCAACGCGCCGGATTCCTCGAACCCCTACCTCCCTGTGGTCATGATCACTGGCCATTCCGAGCGCTCACGAGTCATCCAGGCGCGCGATGCCGGGGTCAATGAATTCATCGTCAAGCCACTGACCGCTCGTTCGCTGCTGGGGCGGCTCGATTCCGTGATCATGCGCCCCCGCCCCTTCATTCGCTGCAAGACCTATTTCGGCCCGGACCGTCGCCGCACCAGCGATTCCGCCTATGCCGGCCCGCGCCGCCGCAGCACCGATGGCGCCTACTGACGTTAACTTTAATCTTCTGTTAGTAAATCTTAACGCCCACTAGGCGAGTGATTTGAATCATTCCATAGTCAATCTGCGATTCTGTGCGCCGATTCCTGTGAAATGGGACTTTCAATGGGCAAATTCACCCCGGCTATCCTGGTAGTAACGTATATTATAATCAGTGCGACCCTGGCCATCATGGTTTACCAGCTCGGATCGGATCGCGGTGCTGCGTTCGGTGTGCTGGCGGGGGTGCTGGGCTGTTTCCTCGCGTTTCATGGCTATGCTTCACAGCAGTTGGCCGAGCGCCGCATCACCCAGGATGTCGAAAGCGTGCGCGAAGCCCATCGCCTGATGGTCGACGCTATCGATTCCACCCAGAAGGATATGATCGAACTGGCCGACCGCGTCCAGAACCAGCGCACCTCGCGGTCCGAGGAACTGACTTCGGAAGTCAAGATGCTGGAAGATCTGGTCATGAAGCTGGGCGAGAGCATCGAGGAGCGCCTGAATACCTGGCAGGCCGCGCCCGCCGCCACGGTGGTGCCCCTGCGCGGCACCCCGGCCATGAACGCCCGCGAAGCCCAGACCCTGGCCCTGATCGAGACGATCCGCGAAGCCCTGATCGCCAACCGCGTCGATCTCTACCTCCAGCCGGTCGTCTCCTTGCCCCAGCGCAAGACCATCTTCTACGAGTCCTTCTCGCGCCTGCGCGATGTCACCGGCCGCGTGCTGATGCCGGCGGAATATCTCAATGTCGCCGATGCCGAAGGTCTGGTGCCCTCCATCGACAACCTGCTGCTGTTCCGCTGCGTGCAGATCGTGCGCCGCCTGGCCAAGCAGGACCGCCGCATCGGCATCTTCTGCAATATTTCGCTCACCTCCCTGCGCGACGAAACCTTCTTCCCGCAGTTCCTCGAGTTCCTCAATGAAAACCGCGATCTCGCCGGTTCGCTGATCTTCGAGCTAGGTCAGGATGCCTTTGCCACCCGTGGCTCAGTCGAGGCGCGCAACATGGCCAAGCTGGCCGATCTCGGCTTCCGCTTCTCGATCGACAAGGTGACCAGCATCGATTTCGACTTGCAGGATCTGCACCGTTCCGACGTGCGCTACGTCAAGGTGGGCGCCGCCCTGCTGCTCGAGCAGCTGCTGGATGTGGAAGGCAAGCCGACCCTGAAGTTCCTGAAGGACATCCATGCCGGCGATTATGCCGGTCTGCTGGCGCGCTACGGTATCGAGGTCATCGCCGAGAAGGTCGAGAGCGAAAAGCAGGTGGTCGATATTCTCGATATCGAGATCGGCTATGCCCAGGGTCACCTGTTCGGCGAACCACGCGCCATCAAGGAACAGGTGCTGGCCGAGACCGATCCCCCCGCTGGCTTTATCAAGTCTACCCTGCCGCAGGTTCGCAGACGAGCGTAAGCAGGGCACAGCCCCTGCACCCAGAAGTTTTCTGTATTATCAGCTGACTTTCAGCCTTCCCCTCATCACTCACAGTCGGTAAGGAAAGGCCTTCCCTCGCCTGTAAGATCGTGAATCTGATGTCCCACCCTGAATTGTTAACCGGCCCTGATCTCTTAAAAGGATTGGCCGATGTCGCCGGTGATTATGACGCCGTGTTCTGCGATATCTGGGGCGTGATCCACAATGGCCGCCAGCATTTCCCCACCGCCTATGAAGCCCTGCGCGAATTCAAGGCAAACCATGGCCCGGTGATCCTGATCTCCAACTCGCCGCGCCCGCATGACAGCCTGGTCGAGCAACTGGCCAGCCTGGGCATCATGGCCGATGGTTTTTCGGATGTCATTTCCTCCGGCGACGCCACCCGCGAGTATCTGAAGAAGTTCGCTTCGCAAGGCGCGGCCTGGAAGGTCGGCCCCGAACGCGACAACGTCATCTATGAAGGGATCGACATCGATTTTTCCGGCACACCGGAAACCGCTGCCTTCATCTCCTGCACCGGTCCGTTCGACGACGAGAACGACACGCTCGACCAGTACCAGCACGCCTTCACCCTGGCCGCACAGCGCAAGGCGGTGATGATCTGCGCCAATCCGGACAAGGTGGTCCAGCGCGGCGACAAGATCATCATGTGCGCCGGTTCGCTGGCCGATCTCTATGCCTCGCTCGGCGGTCCGGTGATCATGGCCGGCAAGCCTTACGCACCGATCTATGAACTATGCTACGCGGCTCTGGAAAAAATCACCGGCAAACCGCACGACAAGGCCCGTATCCTGGCCATTGGTGACGGCCTGCCGACCGATGTTTTGGGCGCCAATGGCCAGGGCCTCGACCTGCTGTTCATCGCCGCCGGCATCCATGCCGCCGAGGCCACCAATGCCGAGGGCCAGCTCGATCCGCTGCTGCTGAAGGCTGTGCTCGATAGCCAGATGGCCAATGCCCGTTACGTCGCCGAGGCCTTACGCTGGAAGTAAATGGACGCAGGAAAGCCTAAAGCATCTTCCGGTAGACGATGAAGCCGGATTTCTGCGCGATCTTGTCATAAAGCCTTTGCGCCGTGCGGTTGGTTTCGTGCGTATGCCAGTAGACTCGCGTTGTGCCGGCCTCTCTCGCCGCCTCATAGACCGCCTCGATCAGGTCCCGCGCGATCCCCTGCCCACGCCGCGCCGGTACGGTGAAAAGATCCTGCATATAGCAGGTCAGATCAACGGCCGAGGTCGAAGGGTGGAAGAGATAGTGCGCCAGGCCGACGATCTCGCCATTGCTGGAAGCGATCAGCGCATGCACAGGTACGTCCGGATTGAGAAAGCGCGCCCAGGTCGTGCGCGTCACCTCATCCGGCAGGGCGCTCGCGCCCGAACGGCCATAAAAGGCGTTATAGCCCGCCCAGAGCGGCAGCCAGAGGGCATGGTCTTCGGGCGTAACGGCGCGGATGATCAGATCGGACATGCGTCCTTCTTAAAGCCAATGCCCTGAAAAGCAAGAAACGCGGCGGCCAACCGGGCCACCGCGTTCCTACACCATCACGCATTACTTTATTCTGTGGTCATCAGCGTCTTGATGCGCTTCGTGACCGTTTTGCTTATCGGGTTAGTCGAACAGGGCGTCGATATCGTCCTGGGAATTGGTCTTGCCCATGTCCTCCGCGGGGATATCGAACAAGGCGTCGATATCATCCTGCGAGTTGCTTTCGGCTTCTGCGGCAGGTGCTGGCGCAGGGGCCGGAGCCGGTTTGGGCGCGGGTTTCGGTTCAGCCTTCGGCTCAGGCGCCTTGGCCACCGGTGCCGGGGCGGGTGCAGGCTTTGGCTCAGCCTTCGGCGCAGGTGCTTTCGCAGCCAGGGCATCCACCTTCGGCGTATCGACGGCGGGGGCTTCGTCGAAGGAATCGAACATGGCGTCGATGGCGTCCTGCTTGGTTTCCGGGCCACCGATGGCCGGACCATTGAGCAGGAGATCGTGGGCACGCTTTTCTTCAGCCGTCATTTCACGCGGCGCACCGTCTTCGATACCCAGCGTATTGGCCAGACGGCCAACGCGCTCCTCGATCTGCTTCAGCACATTGACGACCTTCGACACGCGCTGGCCGGTAATGTCCTGGAATGAGCAGGCTTCAAAAATCTTCATGACCTCGTCGTCGACCGCCGCCTTGTAGGCATTGGCGTCGCCGCCGAACTGATCGACCGAGAAGCCCATCATGGCTTCGGCGGAGTTCATGATATTGTGGGTGGCGTTTTCGGTATCGCGAGTGATGGCTTCCAGTTCGGCGCCGGCGGTCGGGATGCGTTCCTGCGAAATGTCGTGCGGACGCATTTCGCGGATCTCTTCCTTCGCCTTGGCGATATAGCCGGCGATGACGCTGAATTCTTCCGAACGACGCTTGTCGAGCTGCTGGAAGAAACCGCGCATCAGGGCGACGAGCGCTTCGGACTGCTGCATCAGATTGATGAGCTTGGGCTCCAGTTCGCCGACCTTGGCCGGATCGAATCCGTCTGGTGCGTAACCTTCGTCTGTTTTTGATGCTGGCAGGGCCATAGTAATCCTACTTTATAGACGAGACGTTTCCTGGGAAACGGGGTGCACTCACCAGGTTTTAGAATTCACCCAGGACGGCCGTGATCTTCTGCTTCAGTGTTGCAGCATTGAAAGGTTTAACAATGTAATTGTTAACGCCAGCTTTCTTGGCCGCGATGACGTTTTCCGTCTTGCTTTCGGCAGTGACCATGATGAACGGCGTACGCTTCAGGACGTCATCGGCGCGCACCTTGAGCAGCAGCTCATAGCCCGTCATCGGCTCCATGTTCCAGTCAGAGATGACCAGGCCGTAAGAGCCCTTCTTCATCTTTTCCAGAGCTTCGGTACCATCCGATGCTTCTTCGACATTTTCAAAACCCAACTGCTTCAGCAGGTTGGAGATAATTCGCAGCATGGTCTTGTAATCATCAACTACCAAGACCGGCATGGACATATCGATGGCCATGTAACGCCCCACTTTTTCTAAGCGAGCCCTGCAAAGTGCAGGCCCTTCCGTCTGTACAATCGCAGATTAGCTTCGAGACGATAAAATCAGGTTAAGAGCGTTATCTAAATTTATCATTATATTTCAACGATATATCCTCTATTAACCACGAATTATGGTGAAAATTCCGCCTCTGTTTGAATTTTTCTGTGCCGCCATGGGACGTTTTATTGTGCTTAAAAAATACCTTGGCAGTGCTGACGGCGTGAATTAGAGCAGAGTCATGACGAATGCCTTCTATCTTGACGAACTGTCGCTGGAACAGACCGCCTCACGCGCCTTCCTGGTCGACGATGCTGCCATCCGCGCCTTTGCCGATGTGTCGACCGACCATAACCCGGTCCATGTCGATGAGGATTTCGCCGCGAAGTCGCCCTTCAAGGGCCGCATCGCCCACGGCATGCTGCTGGGCGCCTATATCTCGGCGACCCTGGCCTCCGACCTGCCCGGCCGTGGTTCGATCTATGTGTCGCAGACTCTGGATTTCAAGCGCGCCGTCCGCCCCGGCGACGAGGTGACCATTGAGGTGACCATCAAGGCCATCGACCTGAAATCGGGCCATGTGACACTGTCGACCCTTGCCAAGGTGCGCAACAAGACCATGTTAAGCGGAACCGCCGTGGTTATTGCCCCCAAAAGACCTGCTTAAATCTGTGAACGCGCTTCTGCCCCGCTCCATCAAGGTCGTCACGCTTGGCGTGGCAGGAGACCACAGCCTGAGGACCGATGCGCCCCTGCCCGTCGGCGCCTGCGCGGCGATCGGCAGTTTCGATGGCGTTCATGTGGGGCATCAGCATGTCATCGAATCGGCCATAGCCGTGGCCAGGCGCAAGGGCGTAGCATCGGCGGTCATCTGCTTCGATCCGCATCCGCAGACCTTCTTTCACCGCGATGGCAAACCGTTCCGCCTGATGACCCTGTCGCAGCAGTTGCGCGCCTTCGAGGCCATGGGCGTCGATTATGCCTTCGTCCTGAGCTTCGACACACATCTATCCGCCCTGACGGCCGAAGACTTCGCCCGGCTGATCCTGCGCGATTATATCAAGCTCAGCCACGTTTCGGCCGGTTTCGACTTCCAGTTCGGCAAGCGCGGCGGCGGCCATGCCAAAGATTTGGTGGCTTTTGGCGAACAGTTGGGCTTCACCACCGATATCCTGCCCTGCCAGACCGATACCGAAGGGCACAAACTGTCCTCCTCAGCGGTGCGCGAGGCCCTGCTGGCCGGTGATGCAAAGCTGGCGACGGAAATTCTTGGCCGCCCGCAGGCCTATCTCGGCGAAGTGATCCACGGCGCCAAGCAGGGCCGCACCATCGACTTTCCGACGCTCAATCTGACGCTGGGCGATTACCAACGTCCGCGTTACGGCATCTATATTACGCAGACCGCCTTGCCCGATGGCCGCGTGATCAACGGCGTCAGCAATATCGGTGTGCGTCCGACCGTGGGCGGCGATATCGAGTTGCTGGAAACCTATCTTTTCGATTTCAGTGAAGAGATTTACGGCCAGGTGGTCGAAACCGCCCTGCTCGACTTTATTCGCCCGGAAGCGAAGTTCGCTTCGTTCGACGAGATGAAGCTGGAAATCCAGAACGACGCCGCCAAGGCGCGGGCCTGGTTCCAGAAGATGTAGAATCGGCAGATTGCACAGATTAAGTGGCGCACTTGCGCCAGTCATGCACTTTGAACCACTATTCAGTCGTGGCTGATGGTGAAGGCGCTGACGCGCATTTCTAATCTGTGTAAAACTGTGGATAAACCTTCTTAAATCCGCCTGACCGGCTGGCGCAGGATCGTTCGCAGTTTCGCCGGTTCGGTTTTACGCGGATCGCTGAGATAGATTTCATGATGCCGGCCGGTCTCAGTCAGCCCATTGGCCGGCAGCCAGTCTTCATGCAGCCGCCTGAGCACCGGCCCTTCGTCATCATACGGCCCGATATGCAGAATCTGGGCGCAAAGCCCCTCCTCCAGCCGCTCCAACCTTACCTTTTCAAGCCCTGGCAGGCCTTTTTTCATCACCACCTCGCTTAGGGCGGCGCACAGATGCGCCTTCTCGATCCAGTCCGGCTGCAGAATCATCATGCTCCATGACCATTTCGATTTCTCCCGCGTGGCGAAGGTCTTCATATCCTTTGCCCACCACAGGCCTTCCAGCGGACCGACCACAAAGTCACGGTCAAAGGCCCGCTTGCTCATGAATTTCAGCGTATAGGACAGGGAATAGAGCGCCTCGATGGCCTGCGGGTATTCCGGCACGGTATTGGGATCGCCCTTGCCGTCGAACATCAGATATTGCAGCGGCGGCACCTCGACGAGCGCAAAGTCCTTCATCGGCGCGCTGTAGAGCGGTTTGTGCTCTGCCTTCAGATCGATCTTGCTCATATGGCCTCCTGTTTCAGGTCATTGTTATCCCGATGGCGACCAGAAACTGCCAGCAGGCTTTATGTCCGGCAGGCTTGGCCTCCTGTCCATTTTGCGTTAACCTGCGTTAACCATTTTCTGGTGGGGGATATCAGATGCGGACGGCACTGCTGATTATTTCAAGCCTGATTGCGCTGTACCTGCCGGGCATAGCCAGTGCAATGAGTGGCTATAATGACTGCGATTTCTCCGATCTGCATCGCTTCGCCACGCCCGGCCTGACCTTCACGACCGGCCGGATATCGAAAACCGTGTCCTTCAAGCCGGCCGCCCTGTTCGAAGCCGCCGGCCCCTGCGTCGGCCTCGAACCGGCCCTGTGCGGCGGACCGCCTGCCAATACGGTCGACCGCGGCCAGTCGGTGATCATCGCTTTTGAACGCGATGCCGTGGCCTGCGTCATCTTCCAGACAAACGACAGCTTCAGTTCCGGCTGGGTCGACAAGGCCCGTATCAGCATCAAAAAGGCAAAGCCCTTGTCGTCGCTGGCCTGGCAGGGCGTCTGGCATGCCGATCAGGGGCAAACAAAGGCCAATCTCACCGTCATGAGCGTTGCAGATTTCTCAGGCCGCTACCAGGCCCAGCAGGCTCATCCCGACCCGGAATCGGTCTATGCGCTCCTGACCTACGACCCGCTGAAACGGAGTGGTTTGAGCGCGCAAAGCCTCGGCCTGACTGGCTATTCGGCCTATAGCTTCGCTACCATCGGCGGCACCGATACGCATCTTGGCATGTTCACCGCCACCACCGCCTATAATGGCCCTGTCCTGCTTTATGACGAGGCCGCCGAGGACGGGCATCCGCCACGCGAAACCGACTGTCTGGTGGCCATGCTGAACTTCGGCGACAGCCTGGCGGTCACCGACCAGGGCCGCTGCGGCGGCGAAAGCGTGCGCTTCAACGGCACTTTCAAACGCGCCAAGACGCAATTGCGCTAGGAAAAATTGAGACGCTCTGATAAAGCCAGAGCCATGTTGATGTCCGGCCGCATAATTCGAATTTGAAACCCAGTACGAGGCCGTGTTGCCCGTGCTGGGAGTTTTGTTGCGCCCAATTGTAGACATCCTTTTATAAGACCTGAGATTCATGTCCGATTCCAATGCTTCCGTGACCGCCCGCGATTACCGCGAGACCGTCTTCCTGCCTGAAACCGACTTCCCCATGCGCGCCGGCCTGCCCAAGGCCGAGCCCGAGCTGCTGAAAAAGTGGGAAGAGGCCGATCTCTATCACGCCGTGCGCAAGGCCCGTCAGGCGGCCGGCGCCCCCCTGTTCGTGCTGCATGACGGCCCGCCCTATGCCAATGGCAACATCCATATCGGCCACGCGCTCAACAAGATCCTGAAGGACTTCGTCGTCCGTTCGAAACTGCTGGCCGGCTACGATGTCGATTACGTGCCGGGCTGGGATTGCCACGGCCTGCCGATCGAATGGAAGATCGAGGAACAGTTCCGCGCCAAGGGCCGCAAGAAGGATGAGGTGCCCGCCGCCGAATTCCGCAAGGCCTGCCGTGAATATGCCGCCGGCTGGATCGATGTCCAGCGCGAGGAATTCAAACGCCTGGGCGTACTCGGTGAATGGCAGGACCGTTACGCCACGATGGACTTCACCACCGAAGCCAAGGTGACGGCCGAGTTCCACAAGTTCCTGATGTCGGGTCAGCTCTATCGCGGCTCGAAGCCGGTGATGTGGTCGCCGGTCGAGCGCACGGCCCTGGCCGACGCCGAAATCGAATACCATCCGCATGTGTCGCCGACCATCTGGGTGAAGTTCCCGATCCAGCCGGGTGACTGGGGCGATGCCTCGGAAGCTTTCGCGCACCTGCACGGCGCTTCGGTCGTGATCTGGACCACCACGCCGTGGACCATCCCGGCCAACCGCGCCGTCAGCTTCAATCCCAAGGTGGCCTATTCGGTCTATGAGGTCACCGGCGTTAAATCCGAGGAAGACCTGGGCTTCGCGCCATGGGTCAAGACCGGTGACAAGCTGGTCCTGGCCGACAAGCTGGCCGAGGGCGTGCTGCAGGCCGCCAATGCCACCTCATGGACTAAGGTCATCGATGTGCCGCCGGACGTTCTGGGCGGCCTCAGGCTGTCGCACCCCCTGGCCGCGCTCGATGCCGGTTATGGCTTCGACGTGCCGATGCTGGCCGGCGATCACGTTACCGACGATGCCGGTACAGGCTTTGTCCATACCGCACCTGGCCATGGCGCCGACGACTACAATGTCTGGCTGAAATCCGGCCGTTCGCTCGATTCGATCCCCGATACGGTCGATCCCGATGGCGCCTACTATCCACACGTACCGCTCTTCGCCGGCCTCAAGGTGCTGGAAACCGAGGGCAAGAAGGCGGGCAAGTTCGGCGACGCCAACCCGACCGTCATGAATCGGTTGATCGAGACCGGCAACCTGCTGGCGCGTGGCCGGGTCGAGCACTCCTATCCGCATTCGTGGCGTTCCAAGGCTCCGGTTATCTTTCGCAATACCCCGCAGTGGTTTATCCGAATGGACGGCGAAGAGTCCTTACGGGATAAAGCCATGGCCGCCATCGCCGCTACCGCCTTCTATCCCGACCAGGGCCGCAACCGCATCGGCGGCATGGTCGAGACGCGCCCGGACTGGCTGATCAGCCGCCAGCGCAACTGGGGTACGCCGCTGGCCATGTTCGTCGACAAGACAACCGGCGAGCCGCTGAAGGACGAGGCTGTCAACGGACGCATCATCCAGATGATCGCCGATGGCGGCGCCGACGCCTGGTTTACCCGCCCGGACGCCGATTTCCTTGGGAATGGCTACAATCCGGACGACTATGAGAAGGTCACCGACATCCTCGATGTCTGGTTCGATTCCGGCTGTACCCATGCCTTCACCATCGAAGGCCGTGAAAATTCCGCCTGGCCGGCCGATCTCTATCTTGAAGGCTCGGACCAGCATCGCGGCTGGTTCCAGTCGTCCTTGCTGGAAAGCTGCGGCACGCGTGGCCGCGCCCCCTACAAGGCGGTGCTGACCCACGGCTTCACGCTCGACGAGAACGGCGAGAAGATGTCGAAGTCCAAGGGCAATACCATCGCGCCTCAGGATATCGCCAAGGACTCCGGTGCCGAGATTCTGCGCCTGTGGGTCGCCTTCGCCGACTATTCCGAAGATCAGCGCATCGGCAAGCAGATCATCCAGACCACGGTCGACGCCTATCGCAAGTTGCGCAACACCCTTCGCTACCTGCTGGGCGCGCTGAATGGTTTCACTGATGGTGAGGCGGTCGACTATGCTGACATGCCTTCGCTGGAACGCTATATCCTCAATGAGGTTCATGCCCTCGATGGCAAGGTGCGCGACGCCTATGCAGTCTATGATTTCGCCGGCGTGGTTCGTCCCGTCGCCGATTTCTGCATCCAGACGCTTTCGGCGCTCTATTTCGATATCCGCAAGGACAGTCTCTATTGCGACGCGCCTTCGTCGCTGAAGCGTCGCGCCTGTCGCACGGTGATGCACATCCTGTTCGAGCGCCTGACCCTGTGGCTGTCGCCGATCCTGACCTTCACTGCCGAAGAAGCGTGGGCGTCAAGTGGCAACACGCAGGCCAACCTGTTCCGTGTGCTCGAGGCGGCGCCTGACGAATGGCACAATGTGACCGAACACGACCGCTGGCAGAAGATCGAACAGGTTCTGTCGGTCGTCACCGCCGCCCTGGAAGAAAAGCGCCGCGACAAGGTCATCGGCTCGGCCCTCGAAGCCGCGCCGGTGGTCCATATCGCTGATAACGCCGTCTGGGAAGCCATGCAGGAGATCGATGCCGCCGAGGTCTTCCGCACCTCCCAGGCCACATTGACGATCGAGCCCGCGCCTGCTGATTCTTTCAAGCTGGAAGGATTGGCCATGATCGCCGTGGTCTTCGCGCAGGCTGAAGGCCGCAAATGTGCCCGTTCGTGGCGCATTCTGCCAGAGGTCGGTTCGGACCCGCGCTACCCCGATCTGTCTCTGCGCGACGCCGAAGCGGTCGCCGCCTATGACGCCACCCACGCTGGATAAGCCTTATGGATAAGCTGCGCGCCCACTTTACCCCGCTCTACTCCTCGCTCGGCCTGAAAGCGCTGGGGCTGGCCCTGCTTGTGCTGATCCTCGACCAGCTGACCAAGCTCGGCGTCTGGCATGGCCTGAATCTGCAAACCATTGGCGATCAGGTCAATATTTTGCCCATCTTTTCACTCACGATGGTTCACAATCAGGGCATCAGCTTCGGCTTCTTCCATTCGGAAGGCGCCGGACGCTGGGTTCTGGTGCTGTTTCAGTTCGGCATGGGCCTGGCCCTGATGGACTATGTGCGGACGCAAACCAATGCCTGGCTGGCCCTGAGCCTCGGGCTCATTATTGGCGGGGCGATCGGAAATGGTATCGACAGGGCCCGTTTGGGCTTTGTCATCGATTTTCTCGATTTTTCCGGAACGCACATTTTCCCATGGGTTTTCAACGTCGCCGACAGCGCGATCTGTATCGGGGTGGCTTTGCTGGTCTGGTATTTCGTCCGCGCCGACCTGACAGCGAAACGCAAGGACGCTGCCTGACGCAAAGCGCTTGGCAGCAGCAGATAAAACAAGTATCACTTCCCCCACGATCCCGGCATTGGTCGGCGTGGCTAAAGCACCGAATGGGGACACTGGAGCAAATGATGAAGTCGGTTAAGATTGCGGCGGGTCTGTTGATCGTGGCGGGTGTCGCCCTTTCGGGTTGCCAATCCACCCGGAACGCCCTGGGCCTGAACAAGGTCGTGCCCGATGAATTCCGCGTGGTCACCAAGGCGCCGCTGGTCGTGCCGCCGGATTACGCCCTGCGTCCGCCCGCCCCCGGCGAGCCGCGCCCACAGGAACTCCAGCCGGAAAGCGCCGCGCGCCAGGCCCTGCTCGGCCAGCGCGACGCCAGTAACCGTTCCGCCGGTGAGACCGCCCTCGTCGCCAAGGTCGGCGGCGACAAGGCCGATCCGCTGGCCCGTTATGTGGTTGACGACGAATTCGGCGATCTGGCCTATAAAGAGCCGACCTTCGCCGACAAGGTGCTGTTCTGGAAGAAGCCGCCCGTCGCTTCGGATGACGCCAAGGCCGCCGCGGCCAACGCCGCCATCGGTGATACACCGACACCGGTCGATGCCGCTTCGGAAGAAGCCCGCCTGAAGGCCCTGGTCGGCGATCAGCAGATCATCATTACCCAGAAGCCGATCAAGAAGTCCAAGCTGCCGGGCCTCTAGGTTGAACTGAAAATTCGGATAGTAAAGGCGTTCCTCGGAGCGCCTTTTCTTTTTTGGCCATCATAAACAGGAGGAACTTTCATGGTCTCACAGCGTATCCTCTCCTTCGCCCTGGTACTTTCCCTTGCAGGTTCATTATTTGGCCTCACGCACACCGCGATGGCCGCCGAAGCGCCGGAATGCGCCCCCAGCGCCACGCTCGATACACGCATCGAGGCGGTGCTGGCCAAGGCCGATCGCCCGGCCAAGCAGCGCGCCAACGATGCCAACCGTCTGAGCGAGACGCGCTTCGTGCTCGACCATGTCAAGCCCGGCGACCACGTGCTCGATCTCGGCGCCGGCGGTGGCTATGCTTCCTACCTGCTGTCAGCGGCCGTCTGTTCCGGCAGCGTCGATTCGCAGAACCCGCAGAAATGGGATGTCGATTTCAAAGCCTTGCCGGCGCGCGAGGAGATGGCCGCCGCCCGGCCCAATATCCATCTGGTGCAGAGTGATTTCGACAAGGTGCCTATGCCCGCGACGCCGTACGATGTCATCTTTATCGGCACCATCTATCACGACACCTATAATGAAGCCGGCCATGATGCAGTGACCATGGACAAGACTCTGCTGGCGACGCTGAAGCCCGGCGGGCTGGTCATCCTGACCGATCACCGGACCGCCGATGGTGTGGGCGCCGCCGCGACCGATACCCTGCACCGCATCGACAAGGCCACCGTGTTAGCCGATTTCAAAGCGGCCGGCTTTGAACTGGTGGAAGACAATGACAGCCTGGCCAATCCGGCGGACGATCACACGAAGAATGTTTTCGATTCCTCGATCCGGGGCCATACCGACCGCATGGCGCTGGTCTTCCGTCGGCCGTTGCATTAAAGGTTTAACCACGAAAAGCACGAAAAGAAGATAAAAGCGCAAAGTGGTGTAGCGCCTGTGCGCAACACTTCCGATGTCAGAGGTTGACGTTTTTATTTTGTAAGAGCCCCGGCCCTTAAGACGTACCTTCTCCTATTTTGTGCTTTTCGTGGTTCTCCTTAACGATGCAAGACACATCTCCCGACTCCCGCTATAAAGGCCGGATGTCGAATATTCAGCGCCTCCCCCAGGACACTATCAATCGCATTGCCGCCGGTGAAGTGGTCGAGCGGCCCGCCTCGGCAGTCAAGGAACTGGTGGAAAACGCCATCGATGCCGGCGCCACCCGGATCGACATCCGCGCCGATCTCGGCGGCCTGTCGCGCATCCTGATCGAGGACAATGGCTCCGGCATGGGGTCGGACGACCTGCAGCTGGCCATCGAGCGCCACGCCACCTCCAAGCTCAAGCCCCAGGCCGATGGCACCTGGGACCTGCTGCATATCAAGACCCTCGGTTTTCGCGGCGAGGCCCTGCCCTCCATGGGTTCGGTGGCGCGGCTCGATATCACCTCACGCCTTAAGGATAGCAGCCCGCTCAATATCCGCGTCGATGGCGGCGTCATCGCCCCGCTCAGGCCGGCAGCCTTTGGCGGCGAGCATGGCACGCGCATCGAACTGACCGACCTGTTCTATGCCACGCCCGCCCGGCTGAAATTCATGAAGTCCGAGCGCGCCGAGAACATGGCCATTGCCGAAGAGGTCAAGCGTCAAGCCATGGCGCATGAAAATGTCGGCTTCGCGCTCGAACTCGACGGCAAGAAACAGTTCAAGCTCCATGCCGAAAGCGCCGGATTCGAGGGGCGCCTGAAACGTTTGGCCGCCCTGCTCGGCAACGATTTTTCTGAAAATGCCCTGCTGATCGATCAGGCGCGCGAAGGTGTGCGCCTGACCGGCTATGCCGGCCTGCCGACCTTCTCGCGTGGCAATGCCGCGCATCAGTATCTCTTCGTCAACAACCGCCCGGTGCGCGACAAGCTGCTGGCCGGTGCCCTGCGCGCGGCCTATGCCGACTTCCTGGCGCGTGACCGCCATCCGCTGGCCGCCCTGTTCGTCGAGATCGATCCGCAGGAGCTCGATGTCAACGTTCACCCGGCCAAGACCGAGGTGCGCTTCCGCGACCCGAACCTGGTGCGTGGCCTGATCATCGGCGCCCTCAAGCACGCCCTGGCCTCGGCCGGCCACCGCGCCGCCACCACTGTGGCGCACCAGACAATCAGCGCCTTCCAGCCGCAGGTGGTACAGCCCCTGCTCGGCCTGAACCGGCCCTATAACCCGATCTCGCCTGCACAGATCGCCGCCGTGCGCCCCTATATGGCGCCCTATCCCTCCGAACCGGCGCCCTTTGCCCCGACCGCACGGGTCGAGGCCGAGCCGGAACCCTTTTACGGCGATTACCAAGGCGTGGCCGAGGCCTATGCTCCGGATCTGGTAACGGAAGTCTCAGCTCCTGCCTTCGCGCCCACGCAAGCCCCAACCTTGGAGGAAGCCTTTCCCCTGGGCGCGGCGCGGGCGCAGCTGCACGAAACCTATGTCATTGCCCAGACGGCTGACGGGCTGGTGATCGTCGATCAGCATGCCGCTCACGAGCGCCTGGTCTATGAACAGATGAAGCTGGCTATGGCGGAAGGCCATGTGCAAAGCCAGAGCCTGCTTATTCCGGAGATTGTCGACTTGGAGCGCGAGGAGGTCAGCCGTCTGATGGCGCGCCAGACCGACCTGCAGGCCATGGGGTTAGGCATCGAGGCCTTCGGCCCGACCAGTGTGCTGGTGCGCGATATCCCGATCCTGCTGGGCGATTGCGATATCTCAGGCCTGGTGCGCGATCTGGTCGATGACCTGACCGAGCATGGCGAACTGCTGGCCCTGAAGGAACGGATGGCGGAAATCTGCGGCGATCACGCCTGCCGCCACAGTATCCGCTCCGGCCGCCGGCTGACGGCTGACGAGATGAACGCCCTGCTGCGTCAGATGGAGGCGACGCCCCATTCTGGCCAGTGCAATCATGGTCGGCCGACCTATGTCGAGCTAAAGCTCAAGGATATCGAAAAACTTTTTGGGCGTCGTTAAAGACGACCGGGGCGCTGCGATCCTTCGCGCGCCCCGGCAATGGCCCCCGGCCCCGAGAAAACCCATTAAAAAAGCCCGTAACGGACAGTTACAGGCTCAAAAAACGGATCAGTGTGTCAGGTTCAGAATGATCAGGCCGAGGCCCATGACCACGCCCCAGACCTGGACGCTGAGGCCAGCCACCAGAAGCAGCTTGAGGCCCTCGGCGCGGCGCTTGACGGTGCGCGGCGATACGGCTTGTGCAGTTTGAATGTCCATCACTTAACCCCTAATTTTTAGTAATAGTCTACTCAGGCTACCAGCAATTTTTGTGCCTCATTCTGCGGGCCGATTTGCTGTTCATGCCTTGTTAATGACATATTGGGGATAAGAGTTAAGAACCGTCAATAGATAATTTTTAACCCTGCGTTAAATATACCACGCACGGCGTTTTTATTGATTTTTTATTTAATGAAATCCAGCGCTTACGAATTAAAAATTTTTTGTTGCAGGAAGAGAACCTGCGCCGCGCCATAGGTTTTAACGTTGATTTTCTGCCACACGCCTGTGACAAAATCGTCCTCATCAGCGGCTCGTTCAAAGACGATTATGGCATTTTCAGACAACCAGTTACCGCTGATCAGCGCGTCCAAAGCCTTTTCTCCCAAGCCTTTGCGATAGGGTGGATCGAGAAAAACGAGGTTGAAGGCCTCGGCTTGCGAACCGGGACGCGGTCCGAGTTGGGTGGCGTCGCGCCGGTGGACGCGGGTTGTGCCAAAAAGACCGAAGGTTTCGACATTGTCCCGGATTGCGCCACGCGCCGCCTCGTCAGTTTCGACAAACAGGCAGAAGGCGGCCCCGCGCGACAGGGCCTCGAAACCCAGCGCGCCGGAACCGGCGAACACGTCCATGACGCGCGCGCCCTCCAGATTCGGTGCCCAGTCGGCATGGGCCAGGATATTGAAAATCGCTTCGCGCGCGCGGTCGGAGGTCGGACGGGTGTTCTGCCCGTCCGGCGTCACAAGGCTGCGGCCCTTGAAATTGCCACCGACAATCCGCACGGCTTAGCTATCGCGGCGCGGCTTGAAGCCTGGCTTCCCGCCTGGACGGGGACCGCCGGACGGGCGATCACCCGTTGGGCGACCACCGGAAGGCCTGCCGCCCGGCTTTCCCTTGAAACCGCCCGATGACGGACGATCGCCATAGGCCTTGCGTTCACCACCTTCACGCGGCGCATAGTCGCGCTTGGGGCCACGGCTTTCGCCATCACGGGCGGCATAGGGTTTCTTGAACGCGGGACGATCCCCTTCCGCGCGGGGCGGACGGTCACCGAAGTCGCGCCTGGGGCGATCACCATAGGCGCGTTCGCCACCCGCGTTATCACGCGAGGCGTAGGGCTTCTTGAAGGCCGGACGATCCCCCTCCGCACGCGGCGGACGGTCACCAAAATCACGCCTGGGGCGATCACCATAGGCGCGTTCGCCGCCCGCGTTATCACGCGAGGCATAAGGCTTCTTGAAGGCCGGGCGGTCGCCTTGCGGACGGTCGCCGCGTTCCGGACGCGGTGTCCACTTCTTCTCGCCGCGGTCTTCACGAGACGCCCCACCGAATTCGCGCTTGGCGCGTTCATAGGCACCGGACTCACCGGCGGGAATGCCATTGTCATCGCGTTTGGCGTAGGGCTTCTTGAACGGACGGTCGCCCTGAGGACGGTCTGATCGCGGGCGATCGCCAAAATCGCGCTTCGGGCGGTCACCGTAAGACTTGCGCTCGCCATCTTCGCGGGCTGCATAGGGCTTCCTGAAGGCCGGACGGTCACCGTAGGACTTCCGCTCGCCGCTCTCGGCGCGTGGCGTCCACTTCTTTTCCCCGAACGACTTGCGATCGGCGAAATCACCCTCGCGCGACGGGCGGCGATCACGGGCCTCGCCATCGCCTTCAAAACGCGGACGCTCATCGAAATCGCGATCCTTATAGTCACGCTTTTCAAACTCGGTGCGCGGCTTCCATTCTTTCGGCTTATCACCGAATTTCTTGTCCCCGAACTTTTTCGCCCCGAATGCCGGCTTATCGCCGAAGGCTTTCTTTTCAAAGCGATCGCCACCGCCACGGCGGCCGGCGGGCGCCTCCGCGTCACGGTGTGCAGCAGGACGGCTGCGGGTCTGCGACGCGCCTTCCGGCGGCAGATTCTTCAGCGGCACGACATCGGCCAGCAGTTCGCGAATAACGCGCGGTCCGACCTCTTCCACCTCACCGACTTCGAGATTGCCCAGCTGGAACGGTCCATAGGCCAGGCGGATCAGGCGATTGACCTTCAGGCCGATCGATTCCAGCACCTTACGGACTTCGCGGTTCTTGCCTTCAGTGATCGAGACCGTGACCCAGCAGTTGGCGCGGCCATCGGCCTTTTCCGCCACCTTGTCGAGCGTCGCTTCCATCGGACCATAGATGACGCCGTCAACCGTTGTGCCGTCCTTCAGCGTATCGAGGCGCGCCTGGGTCGTGTGGCCGAGCGCACGGGCGCGATAACGGCGTACCCAGCCGGCGGAAGGCAGTTCCAGGGCACGGGCCAACTCGCCGTCATTGGTCAGCAGCAGCAGGCCTTCGGAATTGAGGTCGAGACGGCCAACCTTGAGCACCCGCGGCAGATCCGCCGGCAGCTTGTCAAATACGGTAGGACGCCCCGAAGGATCGCGTTCGGTGGTCACCAGACCGACCGGCTTATGATAGCGCCACAGACGGGTCGGTTCAGCCTTGCCGACCTCCTGACCGTCGACCGTAATGACATCGGTCGCCTTGACCAGGACCGCCGGGGTTTCGAGAATGCGACCATTGACGGCGATCTTGCCAAGCCCGATCAGGCGCTCGATCTCGCGGCGTGAGGCCAGGCCGGCGCGCGCCAGCACCTTGGCGATGCGTTCACCGGTATTAGCGGCGGGCTTGGCATCGGTTTTCGCCGGTTTTTTAGCGCGGTCCTTCTTGCCGGCAGCCTCCTTGGCGTCGCGCATATCCTGCGGCATGTAGCGGTGACCGTCGGCGATCTCCTGCAATTCCTTCGCGGCCTGGATTTCCTGCGGCGTCAGTTCGCGTTCGGATTCATTCTGGGGCTCGTTACGCTCTCCAGCGTTACTGTCTTGGGTCACGGTATATCTCTCTAAATGTGTTTGACGCCGTATTTGCTTGACGTCTGAACTCAGGCCCGTCTTTAAGTCGTCCATGGAAGACGATATCGACTTGATGCGTAAGGCGCTGGAACAGGCGCAAGATGCGGCCCGGTCCGGCGAGGTGCCGATAGGCGCTTTAATCTACGATCCGTCAAGTAAAACTGTTGTAACAAGCGCGGGAAATGCGCCGATTTCGTTACATGACGCCACGGCGCATGCCGAAATACGGGCTTTACGGGCCGCCGGAGAGAAAATCGGCAATTATCGCCTGACCGATCTGTGGCTCTATGTGACGCTTGAACCCTGCGCCATGTGCGCCGGCGCCATCAGCCATGCCCGCATCGGCCGGGTCATCTATGGTGCGCCAGACCCCAAGGGCGGCGCCATAGAGCACGGACCGAAATTCTTCGCGCAACCGACCTGCCACTGGAAGCCAGACGTTACCGGTGGCGTGCTGGCAGAAGACAGCGCCGATATGCTGAAAAGCTTTTTCAAGGCGCGCCGGAAACCTTAACTGATCAGCTTCGCCAGGCGCGTCACATCTCCCGCCAGGGCGCGCACCATCCAGTTCTGCACGCCGGTCACTTCCGGTAAAGCCTGCCAGACGGTCTTGTCGTCAACAGATTGGCCGGCGCGCAGAGCGTCAATCTGAGCCAGCAGCGCTGCGCAAAAGGCTTCCCGGCCCTCCCCCGGTTCGCGCCGCCATTCCACGCGCAGCAGCAGGCAGACCGCCTGGGCATGACGCACCAGTCGAACCATCTGTCCGGAGGGATCGTCCTCGGCATGGCCCTTGCCGTTATCGCGGTGCATCTGGCTGAGGTCCAGCAAGGCCCGACGCAGTTTCGTATCGGCTTTTTCCGAGCGCGCATCCGGCGGCGTCAGCAGGCCGCCAATCATCTGCGCCAGTATCTGCAAAGCCTTGTCAGCCACCGCGCGCTTATGGGGTGTCGGCAGGACCAGGACGGAAACGGCGATGCCGATACAGGCGCCCAGGCCAACCACAATCGCGCGGGCCACAGCGGCCTCTTCCACGCCGGCCGTGGTTGCCGATGCGGCGCCCAGCATCAGCACGGCGGCGATCAGTGAGGAGCGATATTCGGAATTATAGGCTGTCAGCAAGGCCAGCGGCACCACGCCAATCAGCAGGCGGACATAGTCATTCAGGCCGAAGCGGTGCAGGAACAAAGTGCCGAACGACAGCGCGATCCCTGACAACGTGGCCACCAGCCGCATCAAGCCAGCCCGTAAGGCGCCCTGGCTATAGGGCCGCACCACGATCAGGGCGCTGAGCACGGCGCTGAAGGCATGCCCGCCGGGTAAAAAATGGCCGGCGAACAGCGCCAGCACAGCCGCCAGCACCAACCGGGCCGCAAAGGCGCCCTGCGGCCAGTTAAATCGCGACCATGAAAAGGTTGTCAGTCCGCCCGTCATCCCATACGGATAGCCGGTCACCTGTTATTTGCCAAGGAGCCTTTCAATGTCCGGCACAAGCTTCAACCTCGGTCCCCTGCAGTCCTTCGTGGATGAGATCGGACGCGAAGCCGGCATTGTCTGGGCCAAGCTGGGCGAGCATCCGGATATGATGGCCAATATCGGCTGGGCCGCGGCGATCTTCGCCATTACCCTGATGCTTTCCAGCATGGCGTCCGATGCCGTCAAGCGCGCCTCGCGCCGGCTGGTGCACAAGGACGGCGACCGCACCCTGCTGGAATTCTTTTCCCAAGTGGTGCGCTGGCTGATTCTGGCGGTTGGACTGGTGGCGGTGCTGAACCGGCTGGGGGTCCAGACGGCCTCCCTGCTGACCGTGCTCGGCGCCGCTTCGCTGGCTATCGGCCTGGCCCTGCAGGGCACGCTCGGCAATGTGGCCGCCGGTCTGATGATCCTGTTCAACAAGCCTTACCGCATCGGCGACACAGTCTATATCGGCGAGATCAAGGGCACGGTGCATCGCCTGGGCCTGTTCGCCACCGAAATCGACAATGCCGATAATATCCGCGTCTATGTGCCCAATACCAAGGTCTTCAGCAACGAGATCTACAATGTCACGACCAATTCGGCCCTGAAACTAGAAGTCCTGGTCGATTTGGCCTATGACACCGACCTGAACCGGGCCCTCGATATCCTGAAGGATGTCGCCCTGAAACAGCCCGAGCGCCTGAGCGCGCATGAACCGGTGGTTGGATTGACGGTCTTCGGCGCCAGCGCCATCACCGCGCGCATCTTCCTGTGGGTCATGCCGGCGCATGGCAACAGCGCACGCACCAGCCTGATGATCGATATCAAGGCCGCCTTCGATGCGGCGGGGATCGAAATCCCCTATCCGCATCAGGTCAGCTTGAATAAGTAGGTTAGAACTTATAGCGCAGGCCGATTTCAGCGACCGGATAGGTCTTGTAATCGTCGATATCGTCCTGCAAATCCTGGCGCTCACTTTCCAGCGCCGCCTGGACTTCCGGCAGGTCGGCATAGACGCTGTCAGAGGTCAGGGTCACATGCGACTTGCCCTGGAAGTAGGCACCAGCCTCGACATTGATCTCGACCTTGCCGATCGGCCACCGGGCGCCGATACCGAGGTAAGGCACGGTGTCGGCAAAGGTGGCGCGGCCATTGAGCGTGCCGACCTGGTCTTCCGTCAACGTCACACCGCTGACCGTGATCGTGCCGTTGGCGCGGCCGGTGGCGGCGATCTTGTTATCGTTCTTGTAGAGACCAGCGCTGAGATACAGCGGTCCTTTTTCCGTGAAACGATAATCCAACTGTGCGCCGTATGAGGCCAGCTTCAGGTCGCCGTCATAGCGGATATCATCGCTGGTGTCGTTATAGCCGATATTGGCGCCATTGGCGATGGCGCGGAGGGTAAAGTGCGGGCTGAGCTTCAGGCCGAATTCCGCCCCTCCCCCCAGGGTACCGACGCGAGCGCCGATAAAATCAGGTTCGACCGCCTGGGCGGTGGCGGGGAGGACGACGGCCGCGGCCATCAGGCCGGCAAGCATAAACAGGTGACGCATTGGATGGCTTCCCAAACTATGGTTGTTGCGCCGCAGCGTAGGAATAGCGCTGTCGGTTCACAAAGTGATTTGAGAGGCTGGATTATTAGGGAGCGGTAAAGGAAGCCTGAACCACTCGCTGAGAGCTGTGGATTACGCCAGTCCCTTGCGGCCGATATCGTAGAAGCGCTGGGCACGCTGATCGACCAGTTGGTCTGGCGACAGGAAGCTCATGGCCTGGAGTTCGTTTTCCAGAACATCGCCGAGCGTTTCGATCATCAGTTCCGGATTGGAATGGGCGCCGCCCGCCGGTTCCTCGACGATGCGGTCGACAATCCCCATCTTGAACAGGTCCGGGGCGGTGATCTTCATCTGGTCGGCGGCATCCTTGGCGCGCGAACCGTCATGCCACAGGATCGAGGCCGCGCCTTCCGGCGAAATGACCGAATAGATCGAGTGTTCGAGAATCAGCACGCGATTGGCGGCGGCAAGCGCAATGGCCCCGCCGGATCCCCCCTCGCCCGTCACCGTGGCGATGACCGGCACGCGCAGGGTCAGGCCCTTTTCGGTCGAACGGGCGATGGCCTCGGCCTGGCCGCGTTCCTCGGCGCCAATGCCGGGATAGGCGCCGGCGGTATCGACAAAGGTCAGGACCGGCAGACCGAATTGCTCGGCCATTTCCATCAGGCGGACGGCCTTGCGATAACCTTCCGGACGGGCCATGCCGAAATTGTGCTTCAGGCGCGTCGTGGTGTCGTGGCCCTTTTCATGCCCCATGACCACGACCGACTGGCCACGGAAACGACCGAGACCACCGACAATCGCCTGGTCATCCCCGAACTTGCGGTCACCGCGCAGTTCGACGAAATCCTCGATCAGACCGTTGATATAGTCGACCAGGTGCGGGCGTTCCGGATGGCGGGCCACCAGGGTCTTCTGCCACGGATCGAGATGGGAATAGGTTTCGCGACGCAGGACTTCCGTGCGCTGGCGCAGGGCCTGCACCTCGACATCGAGATTCGCTCCACCGCTTTGCGACAGGGCGGAAAGCTCCTCGATCTTGGCTTCCAGGTCCGCGATCGGACGTTCGAATTCGAGATAATGTCGCATCAGGCCGCTCTTGATTGCCCCAAATGTACGCGCGTGGCGTTAAAAACCAATACCGAATAAGGGGATCACCCTTAAAGGCCATCTGTCTTAGAGGACAGGCCGTTTAACAGCAAGTCGTGATCCGTCAAAGGGGATTTTTCAGGAAGCGCGTCCCTTGGCCAGCGGATGATGGCTTTCGACGACCTCGCGCAGGCGTTCGCCGGCCACATGGGTATAGATCTGCGTGGTCGAAATATCGGCATGGCCCAGCAAGGTCTGGACCGTGCGCAGGTCGGCCCCGCCTTCCAGCAGGTGAGTCGCGAAGGCATGACGCAGAACGTGCGGCGACACCCGCGCCGGATCGATCCCGGCATTGACCGCCGCTTCATCGAGCAGTTGACCAACGCGTCGGCGGGTCAGATGCCCATCGGCGCCGCGTGAAGCGAAAAGGAAGGGATTGTTTTTATCCCCCGCCGGCAGGAAAGCCGGTCGGATATCGAGATATTCGCGAATCGCCGTGCGCGCCGAGGGATTGAGCGGCACCAGCCGTTCCACCCCGCCCTTGCCCCTGATGATCAGAAAGGCCGGATCACGCTGGACGGCATCGAGTTTCAGCCCCACCAGCTCGGAAATGCGCATGCCCGAAGCGTAGGCCATCTCGATCAGGCATTCCAGGCGGACGGCCTGGTGTGGGTCCTTGGCGCCACTGGCCGCAATCAGCGCCTCCACCTCTTCACGTGACAGGATTTTTGGCAGGCTCAGGCCCTTTTTCGCGGCGGCGATCTTGCGGCTGGGATCTGCGGCAGCCAGGTTTTCGGCTACGCAGAAACGGTAGAACTGCCGGATCGCCGAACGCTTGCGCTGGCTGGTGGCGGCGGAAAGCCCTCGCTCGCTCAACAGGGTGAAATAATGCGCCAGATCGCCTTCCGTCAGTTCCAGCAGGCCCGTCTGTGTCACGTTCAGCGTATCGGCCAGATCGCCGAGGTCACGGCCATAGGCCTCCAGGGTCGGTTTCGCGGCATTGCGCTCCACGGCCAGCATCTGCAGGAATTGTTTTACGGGGTCGAATCGCGAAGTCATAAGGTTAAGTCTGGCAAAGTACCGCTAATATCGTGTAAAGCAGGCGAATGACCGCCCAGCCTGAGCCTTCCGCGCCCGAACCCGTTGCGCGCCCTGTGTTTCCCCTGCCGAAAACCGTTGCGCTTGTCGGGCTAATGGGTGTGGGCAAGACCACCATCGGCCGCCGCCTGGCTGATCATTTCGGCCTGCCGTTCGTCGATGCCGATGAGGAGATCGAAAAGGCGGCCGGCATGAGCATCGCCGACATCTTCGCCAAGTACGGCGAAAAGGAATTCCGCGAGGGCGAACAGCGCGTGATCGCGCGCCTGCTGGAAGGCGAGCCGCGCATCCTGGCCACCGGCGGTGGGGCGCTGACCCATCCGTTGACCCGCGAAAAACTGAAAACCCATGCCATTACCCTGTGGCTGAAAACCGACATCAAGGTGCTGGCCAAGCGCGTCGCTAACCGCCCGCATCGTCCCCTGCTCAAAGACCGGAACCCTATCGAAGTGCTCAAGGAACACGTCAAGACCCGCTACCCGCTCTATGAAATCGCCGACATTTCCGTCGATACGGGCGACCAGTCGCACGGCAAGGCACTCGATCAGGTAGTCGAGGCCCTGCGCCTCCATATCGCAGGTGGCAAATGAGCCTTGTGAAACGCATTCCGGTCGCTGGCGAAGGCTTCAAGGCCTATGAAGTCATTGTCGGCCAGGGCCTTCTGACCGAAGCCGAAAAGTGGGTTGGCCCCTTCCTGACCAACAAGCGGGTGGTCATGGTCACTGACAGTAATGTCGGGCCGCTGCATGCCGATGGCATACTGGCGCAATTCGAGGCCGCCGGCCACAAGACGCATAAGATCGTGGTGCCCGCCGGCGAGGAGAGCAAGTCCTATGACGGCTTCAAGTTCGTGCTCGATTCCCTGCTCGATTGCGGGCTGGATCGCAAGGACGTAGTGATCGCGCTCGGCGGTGGCGTCATCGGCGATCTGACCGGCTTTGCCTGCGCGGTCTATATGCGCGGCATCGACTTCATCCAGATCCCGACCACCGTTCTGGCCCAGGTCGATTCCTCGGTCGGCGGCAAGACGGCCATCGACCACGAAAAGGGTAAGAACCTGATCGGCGCCTTCTGGCAGCCGCGCCTGGTGCTGTGCGATCTCGATATACTCAAAACCCTGCCGGCGCGCGAAATCCGCTGCGGCTATGCCGAGATCATCAAGTATGGCCTGCTGGGCGACAAGGCCTTCTTCGACTGGCTGGAAGTCAATGACGAGAAGGTGCTGGCCCTGGAACCGGAAGCCATCCTGCATGCCGTCGCGCGGTCGGTCGAGATGAAGGCCGAGATCGTCGCCGCCGACGAACGCGAAGGCGGCCAGCGCGCCCTGCTCAATCTCGGCCACACCTTCGGCCACGCGCTCGAGGCCGAGGTTGGCTTCGGCGACACGCTTCTGCATGGCGAGGCCGTCGCCATCGGCATGGCCCAGGCCTTCCGCTACAGCGCGCTCAATGGCGAGTGCACGGAAGAGGACGAGGCCCGCGCCGTGGCGGCCATCGCCCACGCTGGCTTGCCGACGCGCATGAGCGATATCAGGAACGCGCCCTTCGATGCCGACCGCCTGATCACCCATATGGGGCACGACAAGAAGGCTGAGGGCGGCACCCTCACCTTCGTGCTGGTCAATGGCATAGGCCGGGCCTTTGTGGCCAAGAAGGTGCCCGCCGAATCCATCGCCGAATTCCTGAGCCTGGACGGCGCGCAATCCGCCTTGGGCAAAACGGTGGTTTTATAATCCGCATAGTGCAGGCAGATTGCATTATGCGCTCAGAGGCCGCGCAGGCTCGTCGCACAAGCGACGGCGGGCGGTCGCCCTTGCCAACGCTTGAGCGTTGGAAATAATTTAGGTGTCTCATGCTGATCGCCTCGCTTATCGCCCTGGTTCCTGTCCTGCTGCTGATCCTGGGGGTATCGGCGATTTTCAGTGCGGGCGAAACCTCGATGACCGCCGCCTCGCGCGGCCGCATGCACCAGCTTGAACGCGACGGCGACCGGGCCGCCAAGCGGGTCAACCGGCTGCTGACCAATCAGGAAAAGATGATCGGCGCCATCCTGCTGCTGCAGAACGTGCTCAATATCGGTGCCTCGGCCATCGCCACCATCTCGATCGACCGCGCCATTCCCGGCCCCTGGGGCGCGGCGGTTTCCACCGTATTCATGACCGTACTGGTGCTGGTCTTCGCCGAGGTCCTGCCCAAGACCCTGGCCATTATGAAACCGGATGACGTGGCGCGTTTTCTGTCACGCCCGGTCAGCTGGACGGTCTTCGTGTTCGGGCCGATCATTAATGCCGTGCAGTGGTTCGTGCGCGCCGTCCTGCGCCTGTTCGGCGTACGCATGTCCATGGAGGTCGATGTGCTTGCGGCGCACGAGGAAATCCGCGGCGCGGTCGAATATCACCATGACGAAGGCGCCGTGCAGGTCGAGGACCGCAACATGTTCCGCGGCGTGCTCGACCTGGCCGAACTCGATGTCAGTCAGATCATGGTCCACCGCAAACAGATCGACATGATCGACGCTGATCTGCCGACCGACCGGATCATCGATATCGCCCTCGGTTTCAGCCACACCCGCGTACCGCTCTACAAGGACAACACCGAGAATATCATCGGTGTTCTGCATGCCCGCGACCTGATGGCGGCGGTGATCCACGCCCGTGGCGACATTACGCGCGTCGATGTCATGGCCATTGTCCGTGAGCCGTGGTTCATCCCCGATACCACCAACCTCAAGGACCAGCTGGCCGAATTCCGCCGCAAGAAGGCGCACTTCGCCCTGGTTGTCGATGAATACGGCGCCCTGCAGGGCCTGGTGACGCTGGAAGACATTCTGGAGGAGATCGTCGGCGAGATCGACGACGAACATGACGCCGTGCTCACCGCGCTGCGCCGCCAGTCCGACGGCTCAATTCATGTCGATGGTGACCTGGCCATCCGCGACCTCAACCGCGCCATGGATTGGGAACTGCCCGATGAAAACGCCGTCACCATCGCCGGTCTGGTGATCCACGAGGCCCGCACCATCCCCGAACCGGGCCAGACCTTTATCTTTTATGATCGCAAGTTCCAGATCATGCGCCGCCAGCGCAACCAGATCACCGCGATCAAGATTTCTCCACTCTGAGCATAAAAAAATCCCCGCCGGATTTTCCAGCGGGGATTTTGCTTTCAGTAACAGGCCTTATTCGCCTGGATGCACCGTCTCCGTTTCATCCTTGCCCTCGGCCTTGAACTTGATGAACTTGCCGAAGAAGTTCGACAGCTTGTCCACCAGTTCGTAAGACACCGGCACAAACAGCAGCGACAGGAAGGTCGAGGTGATCAGGCCGCCGATCACCGCCACCGCCATGGGCTGACGGAAGCTGTCATGGCCGATAGCCACCGGCAACATACCGGCGCCCATGGCGACCGTGGTCATAACGATCGGGCGCGCGCGTTTGCGGGCCGATTCGATCAGGGCGTCATGCCGGGACATGCCGTTCTTCATGGCCATGATAGCGTATTCCACCAACAGGATCGAGTTTTTCGCGGCAATGCCGGTCAGCATGATCAGACCAATATAGGACGGCATGGACAGGCTCATCCGGCAGGCGATCAGGGCCAGGAAGGCGCCGCCGAAACACAATGGCAAAGCCGACAGGATGGTGAACGGGTGCGTGAAAGACCCGAACAGCAGAACCAGCACGACATACATCAAAAGAATCCCGGTCAGGATGGCGGCGATGAAGTTCGGCACCATTTCGAGGAAATCCTCGTTGTTCGGGTCCACAACCGTGTGAACACCAGGCACCTCACCGGCTGCGATCTTTTTCATGATCGGCAGGTTCTTGACGGCAGCTTCCCCCGTTCCGTTGGTCACACCGTTCAGATCGGCGCTGACCGTGGCCGAACGCGTCCGGTCAAGGCGGTGGATGGCGATAGGTCCGGCGCCAAAGGTCACATCGGCCACGGCGGTCAGGGGCACGGACGCGCCACTGCCCGTCGGCACCATCAGGGTGTCGAGATTGCTCAGATCATATCGCGCGGCACTCTTCAGCAGCACACGAATGGGCAACTGGCGGTCCCCGTCATTGAACTTGGCCACGCTCTGGTCGATGTCGCCAACCATGGCGACGCGCGCCGCCTGGGAAATGGCCGTGGTCGAAACGCCCATCCGCGCCGCCTCGTCCAGTTTCGGCGTGATCTGCACTTCCGGCTGGGTCAGGTTATCCTCGGAACGGACATTGGCCAGTTCCTTCAGGCCCGCCATCTGGGTTTGCAGCTGTGTCGAGGCCGCTCTCAGGGCATCGCCATCCTCGGAGACGAGGATATAGGAAACCCCCGTGCCGCCGCCGCCGGACTGACCAAAACTGGATCTTATGCCCGGATAGGTTTTTAGTGCCTTGGAGAAGTCCTGCTCGAACTCTGCCTGTGACAGCTTGCGCTTGTTGAATGGCACCAGATTGACGATCAGACTGGCCGTTTCCATGCTTTCAGACGCATAGACGGAACGCACTTCCGGACGCTTCATCAACTGGTCGCTGACCTCCATCACCACGGCATCGGTATCGTCCAGCAGCGAACCGGGCGGCAGGGAAATGCTCATGGTCGACATGCTCTGGTCACTGGCCGGGATAGTATCGCTGGGCAGCAAGGCCACCAGGGCCGCCGAGCCGGCGAAGAAGGCAAGGCTGCAGAAAACGACCAGAATCTTGTGACGCAGCGAGAAACGCAGCATCTTCAGATAGGTCGACATCCAGAAGGGCTCATCGTCCTTGTGCTTCGGATTGTCACGCAGCAGGTAGGCGCCCATCAGCGGTGTCAGGGTCCGGGCCACCACCAGCGAGAAGAAGACACTGACGCAGGCCGCGACCGCGAAGCTTTTGAAAAACTGCCCGACGATACCCGGCATGAAGCCAGTCGGCGCGAACACCGCGATCAGGGTCGCCGTGGTGGCCACGACGGCCAGACCAATTTCATCCGCCGCCTCGATGGCCGCCTGATAGGGCTTTTTGCCCTCGCGCATGTGCCGGACAATGTTCTCGATCTCGACAATGGCGTCGTCGACCAGGATACCGACCGTCAATGACAGGGCCAGCAGCGACACCACGTTGAACGACTGGTTGGTGGCATGCATGACGAAGAAGGTCGGCAGCAGGGACATAGGCATGGCGATGGCGGACACGAAGGTCGCCCGCCAGTCGCGCAGGAACAGCCACACCACGACCACAGCCAGCAGAGCGCCGATAATCAGGGCTTCAAACGAGGCGTCATAGCTGCGCTGAACATCGGTAACGGAAGACGCCACCTCCTCGATCCGGACGTTCGGATTATCATTTTTCAGCTTTTCGATCGCTGCCGTTACCCCCTTGGCCACGGCTACTTCCGAAGTGCCGCGCGTCCGCTGGATGCTGAAACCGACCACTTCATTACCGTTATAACGGGCACGGACGCGCGGTTCGGTCCAGGTATCGCTTACCGTACCGAGATCACCCAGACGAACCGATTTACCGCTCGACAGAACGATGCGCTTTTCCGCCAGCAGGTGGACCGTATCGGCATTGCCGAGCGTACGGATATTCTGTTCCTGGCCGCCGAAATTGAACCGGCCGCCGGGCATATCGACGTTGAACGAGCGCAACTGGCTGGAAATATCCGAGGCCGTGGCACCTTGCGCCGCCAGCTTGGCCGGATCGAGCTCGATACGGATCTCACGGTCAACACCGCCATCGCGCGTCAGCTTGGAGACGCCCTTAACCGCCAGAACCCGCTTGGAGACATCGTTATCAACGTACCAGGAGAGCTGTTCCGGCGACATCTCGGCAGCGCGGATGGTATAGGACAGAAGCGCCCCGCCCGCGGCATTATCGACGCGCGAAATGATTGGGTCCTGCACATCGGACGGCAGGTCGCTGCGGATGCCGGCCACGGCATTGCGCACGTCATTGGTAGCCTTTTCGAGGTCCTCACCCAGCTGGAACTGCACGACCGTGGTCGAGGCGCCTTCATTGACGGTCGACTGGATATGGCGCACCCCGCCGAGACCGGAGACCGAATCCTCGACGATACGGGTGACCTGGTTCTGCAGTTCGGAAGGCGCCGCCCCGGAACGGATAACCGTCACCACCACGTAAGGCAGGTCGATATCCGGCCAGTTGTTGACGCGCATTGACTGGAAACCCAGTATGCCGACAATGGTCATGACGATAAAGAAGACAATCGTCGGGATCGGATTGCGGATCGACCACGAGGATATCTGGAAGCCGCCCCCTTCGGCGGCAGACGTGTTCGGGTCCGACATCTTATTCCGCGCCCTTCTGCGTCGCCGACAGCGTGCCCTTGACCAGGTCGCCATCATTCAGGAAGCCGGCGCCGGTGGTCACTACCTGCTCGTTGGCCTGCAGGCCTTCGCGCACCGCCACATCGTCCTTGCCGACCGGACCGCCGGTTACGATCTTGCGCACACGGGCCTTGTTGTCCGTGCCGATGACGAAGACGCTAGGGGTATTCTGCGTATAGACGATAGCCTTTTGCGGAATAACCAGCACATCGTGCAGACCGGCATCGATCGTGCCGGAGGCGAACATGCCCGGACGCAGGCCGGAGGTCCACGGTACGCTGACGCGGGCATAGCCGAGGCGGGTCGAGGCATCGACCTGCGGCGTAACGATCCGTACCGAACCGGCGACCGTGCCGGTCGATTCGCTGGTGACCGTGGCGGCCATGCCCGGCTGGATATCATGCAGGTCGTTTTCGACCACTTCCATGTTCAGCTCGATGCGGCCGTCGCGCACGATACGGAACAACTCGGCGCCCTGGCTGACGTTCTGGCCCAGAACGGCCGTGCGATGGGTGACGATGCCGGAGACCGGCGCGCGTACCGTCGCCATATCGAGCTGGGTCTGGGCCGTTTCCATGGCGGCCTCGGTCGTCAGCTTCGACTGTTCGGCGCTATCGAGCGCCGACGCAGAGAGATATCCCTGCTGAAACAGGGTCTGGGAGCGCTGATAAGCCTTGTTGGCCTGGTTGTAATTGGCCTTGGCCTGCTTGAGCTGAGCCTGGAGAAGCACATCATCCATCTTCAGCAGGGGCTGCCCCTGCTTGACGGTCTGGCCTTCATCAACCAGCAGAGCGACAGCGGTCAGGCCGCCGGTTTCGGCGCCCACGGCCACTTCCTGCCAGGCGCTGACCGTGCCCGAACCGGTAATCTGGACCGGTGCCGAGACCTGGCGGACCACGGCGTAATTGACAGCGGAGACATGCGCCGCCGGCGCCGCTTCCTTTTTCTTGCCCGAACAGCCGCTGACACCCAGTCCCAGCACCAGGGCCGTGGTCAGGCCCGCCGCCATCAGCGGCCGCGAACCGGCTTTCAGAATTCCCCAAGTCATGCCCATTGATCCTACTTTTTTATGTCGCCGATTTCGGCAGACACCGTTGTTTTCTTTACGCCGCACATTGCTTCGCCCCCCGTTGCAAGTCAACGAAAGACGACATTACAAATCATTCACGAACACGCTCTCATGCGTGTCCCGGCCGCCGCGCGGCGTTACCCTATTCGCTATACCACAGCTTCGCTGAAATCTGTCAGTGATGAAACACTCTGCGGCTTGAAAAGAGTGTTAATTCACCTGATAAAGGTCGGGAACACTCTGTGGGAGAGATCAGCATGAAATGGCAACTGGGACGTGAAGGCGAAGTCGAGGACCGCCGCGGCAAAGGGATCGGTGCAACGCATGTCATAGGCGGCGGCGGATTGGGTGTCGTTGTCATCGCGCTTATCGGCTATTTCGTCTTTGGCATAGATCCGAGCCAGATCCTCAATGCCTCGCAATCCGTTCAGTCAACGGGCGAGCAGCAGACCGTGGCGCAAAGCACCTGCGCCACGGATGACACCCAGTGCCGGTTCGCCTCGACCATCCATACCTCGGCCGACGACACCTGGGCGGAAATTTTCAAGTCGGAAGGCCGTGAATACCAGCCTTCGGCCATAGTGCTTTATTCCGAAGGCACTCAGACCGGTTGCGGTTTGGGTGAATCCGCCATGGGGCCGTTCTATTGCCCGCAAGACCAGCGGGTCTATCTCGACCTCGATTTCTTCAACACCATGGACCAGCAACTCGGCGCCAAGGGTGACTTCGCCCGCGCCTATGTGATTGCCCACGAGGTCGGACACCATGTCCAGAACCTGCTTGGCACCAGCGACAAGGTCCAGCAACTGGAGCGGACCCAGGGCACGACTGGCGCCAACAGCCCTTCGGTTAAGCTTGAGCTTCAGGCCGATTGCTATGCAGGCGTCTGGGCCAAGCGCTCCAATGACGAGAAGCACTGGATCGAGGACGGCGACATAGAAGAAGCGATCAATGCGGCGTCATCGGTCGGCGACGACACGCTTCAGGAAAAATCTCAAGGCCGTGTGGTGCCTGACAGCTTCACCCATGGCACCTCGGCGCAGCGCATGAAATGGTTCAAGGCAGGTTTTGCCTCCGGCGATCCAGCGGCCTGCGATACTTTCAGCTGACAGAAAAGGCGGCCCTCACGGACCGCCTTTTCATTATCTTGCTGTTGGGTTTTGCGGATCAATCAACTATTGAGATTATGCTCGTCGAGATGTTCCTTGACGCGGACCTCAAGCGCTTCGGACAGGGCCACGCCAACCGGATGGTCCTCGCTCTTGATCTGGCCGCGAACCACAGCGCGGATGGCGTCGAGATGGGCCTCGACCAGCTTCCACGGCGCCACGGCGCGCTTTTCTTCTTCATCCAGCATCTTGCACAGCGAGCCGGAAATGCGGGTGATCAGAGGAAAGCCGTAGGTCGTTCCCAGGCCCTTCAGGTCATGGGCACGATAGAACAGCTGGTCGGAATTGACCGGGTTAAGCCCTTCGTCCTTGATCAGTTGCTGAACGGCCTCCAGCTTCTTGATCTCTTCCATCAGCCAGTCCTCGAACTGGCTGGAGAGGTCGGCCAGAGCCGCTTCGGCCTTGGCAATGGCCTGCGCGTCGATTGCACCCAGACGCCCGCCCACCTTGGCACGCAGGGTATTGGGCACTTGAATAATCTGAGCTTTTTCCGGCATTGCCATATGTAAGACACCTTCCACGCAAATCTCTTTCGAGGCAGATTACAGGAAGGTCATTTAAGAAGACCTAATACGCCTCAATTTTTCAGGAAGCGAACTGTTCCGCAAGCACCCGCTCGTCATAGCCATTGCCGGCATCGAACAGCAAGGTCGCCTTCATATCCTCCGCCTCGGCGATATCTACCCGAACCACATCGCGCACATCATAGGTATCCGCCGCCGCGCTGATCGGGCGCTTGTCCTCTTCCAGCGTCTCTATGCGCACCCGGGCCGTATGGGGCAAGATGGCGCCACGCCAGCGCCGGGGCCGGAAGGCACTGATAGGCGTGAGGGCCAGGGCCTTGGCCGTCAGCGGAATGATGGGGCCGTGCGCTGACAGGTTATAGGCGGTGGAGCCGGCCGGCGTGGCCACCATGATGCCGTCGCACATCAGCTCGTCCAACCGTACCTTGCCGTCGATATAGATCTTGAGCTTGGCCCCCTGATGCGATTGCCGCAGCAACGACACCTCATTGAAGGCCAGGGCCGTGTGTTCCGTACCGGCGCGAGTTCGCGCCCGCATGCTTAAGGGGCTGATCAGGGTGCTTTCACTCTTGAGGATACGCTCGATCAACTGGTCTTCGGCATAGTCATTGAGCAGGAAGCCGACACTGCCCCGGTTCATGCCAAAGATCGGAATCTGCGCCTTAAGGTATTTGTGCAGGGTCTGCAGCAGAAAGCCGTCTCCGCCCAGGGCCACCACGACATCCGGATTGGCGACCGAACCATACATGGCTTTCAGCCGCGCACAGGCAGCCTGGGCTTCGGGGCGATCGGAGGCGGTAAAATCGAGACGGAGGGACATTAGCGACAGTCAGAAGGGTTGCAACACCGCATATCTAAGCCGGTTTTCGCTAATAAGTCTAAGGAAATCAGTGCGCGCGATTGATCAGCGTCGCTAACCTGCGCTGGGCTTCCGCCGCCGGGAGGTCGAATATCGACAGGATCAAGGGTTGAGCGCTCTCCGCCATATAGGGCATACCGTCATTGGCGGCCTGCCACAGGGCCAGTACAGGCCGGAAGACCGCCCGGTCCAGGCCGGCGGCGCGCAGGCTAAGCGCCAGCGGCACGGCGGATTCCGACACCAGGGCCAAGCTCAAGCCGGCCAGGTCGCATTTCACCCGCCGCGCCAGTTCGCGCACGAAACCGGCGGTTTCCCTGCCCCGCAGCAATGCGATCAGTCGAAGATTATCGTGGCCGCTGGCCTCGGCGCGCCAGTCGCGCAGATGCGCCTTCGCGATAGGCAGGGTCTCGCTTTCCAGCAAAGCGGCGCGCAGACCGGGATTTCCTTTGGCGCGATTGGCGACAACAGCCTGGTCTTCCTCATCCAGGTAAAGTCCGGGATTACGCACCAGCGCCAGGATGACGCTGTCGGTCTGCGTCCGCAGCAGGGCCTTGATGACGCGCCGATCCAGGGCCGGACGCGCCGCCACAAGGCGATGGTGCGACTCGCCCGTGGAGGCAATCAGGGCCAGCAGAACTTCGGGCGTCAGGGTCGGCAAAACCGATTTCAGCAGAGGCGCCGACAGGTTGACCGGCAGGCCGCACAACCGGACGATCAGCTCTTCTTCCGTATAGATGTCGGCTCCTGCCCGGCCTGCCTCGACCGCCGGACGCACCTCGGTCGGCACCGCGGCGGTGTCGATCGGCTCGGGACTGGCAATGGGCAAGGGTGACAAGACGGCAGCGGTTCCTGGATGATGACAGACCGTACACGCGGGGATTCGGGTAAACGGAGTCTGACCAAACAGGGTGAAGACTTGCTTAATGCACACCTCCCTCAACCCTGAGCCGAGATAACGCCATTATTCGGCATAAAATGGCATCGCATTAATCTTGTCTCAATTGACCCCGGCTTAGGCTTTTGGCCGTTCAGTGTACCCACAAGAAGGACATCCATGTCCGATATGCCTCAGGAGGCCCATCCGGCGCCCACGCCCAGCACCGCGGACAGCGGGGCACCAGTCATGCGCGCGGCTGGCCACGGCCGTGAGAACCTGATCATCGCGCATGACGACGCCGTCGAAATCATTGAACGCCTGCGCGAAACCCATGTCGATATTACCGGCCATACCTTCCTGCTCAAGCTCGACACCCTGATCGTGCGCCTGGGCGCCAAGTGGGAAAGCAAGAGCGAGCAGGTATTCGACCACCTGAAGACCGCCTTCGAGCGTGCTTATCCCGAACCCAACTGGTGCATACCCATCAATGGCGACTGCTGGCTCGGCATGCTGCCGGAAAGTGGCGCGCGCAAGGGCGCCCTGTTCATGGCCGAGACCTGGCGCGAACTGTGCGGCTTCTTTGTCGGCGATATGTCCGACCTGGATATCCCTCTCTATGACGTGCTGGCCGAGGATGTGGACCGCATCTCGATACAGAAGCTCAATCTCGCCACCTATTTCCCCGCCGATGACCACGACAACGGGCCTATAAAAGCGCAGGGGATTCGTCCCGGCAATGGAGAGGCTGGTTCGGAAAGCACAGGCGGCCAGCGCCCTATGATCGTCGCGACCAGCCTGTCGCATGGCGGCCGCAGCCTCAAGGTCGCCAGTTCGATCGAGCCCCTGTTCGAGATGAAGAAGATGGTCATGATCGGCCATCGCCTCGAAGCCCTGGTGATGGAGAGCCTGGATAACGCCCTGCTTGATCGCAAGGCCCTGGCCAATCTCGACTGGGGTCTGCGGGAAATGATCGATATTCTCAATGTTGAGCAGGGCCTGAAGCTGCTCAAACTGCGCACGCCCGAACAACGCAAGATGATGATGGTGGTGCCGGCGGCGTTCTCGACCTTTGCCTCCGCCCGTGCCCGCCAGAAGATCACCCAGGAGGTCCACAAGGCCGCCGCCGAGATGGGGCTGAAGGTCCTGTTCGAGGTACGCGGTCTCGACGGCGTTCCGCCCCATCGAATCCTGGAAATCGTCTCGCTGATCAAGCCCTTCTGCATGACGGTCGTGGGCTCAGTCAGTCCCGATCGTAAGGTCATCGCGGGCCTGGCCAAGTGCGGGCTGTCGGGAGTCTGCCTGGAATATGACGGCGTAAAGCGCGACGAGGACAATCTGCGCGACTATCTCGGCGCACTGGCTATGGCCGCCAAGGCTTCGGCGGGCGCATGCATGGTTCAGGGCTTCGACAATTACCGCCAGATGGCTGTGGCCAGACTGGCAGGGGTGACCCATGCCAGCATGAAGACCGCCGCCCTGATATCGCCGCGTATGCCGCAGTCGGCGGCCTGACGCAATTTGCTCAATAATTGATTATCAGGCGGCGACGGTCGCCGGCGCCTTGTCGGTGGCGCGGCTCCAGCGGCGCCCCTTGCTGTCGCGATCCAGGCGATCGTAAAGATAAATCAGGTCTTCGCGCGGCGCGAATGGTACCTGAGTCAGGAAGCGTTCGATGAGGCGCTCCTGCAGGCGCAGCGGATCGAGATGCCCAGCCTCCGCCTGGAGCGTATGATAGGTTTCCACGGCAATGCGGAAGGTCTGGAACATGCGCGCCGGCAGGCCGGCACGATCGTAGATGGCGCGCAGGCCCAATGAGCCGGCATCATGCACCATCAGCCAGGTCCGCTCATGCGGCACACCGGACAGTTCGGCCAGGGCATGTTCGAAGAAACCCATATGTCCGCGCGCCAAGGCTCGAAGTATGAGTGAGGGCGTCAGGCGACCGGAGGTCATCAGATGATGGGCCAGACCTTGCGGATCGAAACTGGCGCCGGCCTGGTCGGCCATGTCGACCGTGGCGCGTTCCTGGGTGGCCGTGGCGATACCGATAGCCGTTTCCGGCGATATGGCGTGCTGCGAAACCAATTGCTCGCGCAAGGCTGTGCTGACCACATGGATCAGGCGCTCGCTGACCGAAACCGGCAGGGCCTTGCGATTGATCAGGACGCTGTGAAGCACTTCTGACGTGCCGAAGCGGTCCATCACCCGGTTCATGCCGTCATCCGAGAAACGCGCGTTGTCATTGGCGCAGGCGATGACAACCGCCTCCTCGACACCATTATCCGCTAAAGAGGTGGTGACGATTTCCGACAGCGCCTCACGCTTGGCGATGGCCACCTGACGCACCGGCCCGCCGGAACGAATGATGGCCGCCAGATCTTCATCGCTGAACAGCGGCGAATGGGTCAGGACCGGTACCGAAACCGTGGTGGCATCCTGGGCCAGACGCATGGCCACATCGTGCGGCAGCAGGTCGGAGGTGCGCAGGGTCACGGCCAGGGCGCGGCGCACCAGCTCGGCGGCATCCTGGGCCAGCATGCGGATGATTTCCTGCGCCGCCGTACGCTCGGCCTGCGTCAGGTCACCGCGTTCCATGAGGCGACAGATCCTGTGCGTCGCCACGGCGCGATCATCGGCGTTTTCGCTACGCACCAGTTTCTGGACGTCTTGTTCGGAAAGGCTGGCGCGCTGGGTTGAGGCATTACCGGCAGTCATGGCACGAATCCTTGAAAAGGCTTGGAAATCATAGTGTCGCGCCCGAATCCTAACGAAAGCTTTACCGGCAGGGTTGCGACGCGGTTAACCCTGAAAAACAAGGCTCAAAATAACGATCAATATCGCTTTCCCTTGCAAATAAAGGTCCGGGCATTAATCGCCCCTTCCGCAATTCCACATCGAATCTTTATGCCACTCATCGGCGAGTAACGCGGTAGCAAGGAAAGCCTGCTAGTCTGCGACCATGAATGCCTTTACGCCCAATCTGCCGCGTCCGCGGGCGCCCCTGCCGCGCAACGCCTCCCGTGACTCTGTCGTGCTCGATTACGGCCTGGTCGCCCAATGGCGGCTGGCACCCTATGCCCTCGGCTTCTTCGGCGTCGGTCTGCCGCTTTTCCTTTGGGCCGTGCACCTTTCCATGCCGGCCTGGCTGATGGCCTTTTACATACTGCTGTTCATCGTCAACTGGTCGGCCTTCATGATAATGAAAGGCCAGGTGGCGCGTCGCATGACGCCTGTGCCGGTGCCGGACAAGGCCATTCGACGGATGCTGATCCGTGAGCGCCTGTGGCGGCAATGGCTGGCCGGTGGCCTGTGGACGGTCACCCTGCTGGCCATCTGCCTCAGTATCGGGGCCAGCCCCTATACCGCCACCCTCCTGCTGCTCTGCGCCGGTGCGGCCGTCGGCATAATCTTCTTCAGCGCACCGGTATTGCTCTTCCTGCTGACCCTGGGTCCGCTGGCGGCCGCAGGGCCGGTTTTCGCCCTGTACAATCTCGATTCCAGCGGAGACCTGGCTCAGCCGATGGTCGGCGGCATGGCGCTCGCCCTCGCCATGGCCTTCATCATGAACCGCCATATGCAGGAGCATTACCTGCTGGAAAACGCCCAGCTCGATGCCGCCCGCGAGCGCGAGGCTGCCCGTGCCGACAGCGACGCCATGAATGAAGCCAAGGTCGCGCTGATGGAAACCCTGTCGCGCGAGGTTCAGACCGGACTGAAAGGTGTCGAACAGAACCTGCTGCAGGGCCTGACGCACCTCACCCGCGCCCCTGCCCCCCGCCAGTATGTCGATGCTGCCCTGGCCGAAGTCGGCCATCTGCAGACCATACTGGTGACCACGCTCGATAATGACACGGCCGCCTCCGGCCAGATCGAGCTGGATATGCAGCCGCTCGATATCGACCTGCTGGCCCAGCGCCTGATGGGGCAATTCGCCGATCTGGCGCGCGGCAAGGGATTGAGTTTCACCTATAATCCGCAGGGCTTGCCGGAAAGCGGCGCGGTGCTCGGCGATGCCCACCGCGTCGAACAGATCCTGGCCCACCTGCTCAGCAATGCCGTGCTCTATACGCCGCAAGGCCGCGTCGAACTGAAACTGCTGTATCTGCCCGAAGGCTATCTGCGCCTTGAAGTCGTCGATTCCGGTCCTGGCCTGAGCGCGGAAGAACTGGCACAGGCCTTCACGCCACACAGCCGTATCCTGCGCACCTCCTCCGGGCACTCCGGCGCCGGGCTGGGGCTCAGCCTGTCACGCTCCCTGGCCGAGATGATGGGCGGACGCACCGGCGCCGAGAGCACGCTCGATGTCGGCTCCAAGTTCTGGCTAGACCTCCCCTATGATATCAGCGCCCTGCCGCCGGCTCGCCCGGTTGATTTTGAAGAGACCGAAACGACCGCGCGGCAGTCCCTGCGTGTGCTGCTGATCGTCAACGACACCCTGCGGGCGGCGCAGCTGCGCGACATGCTGGAAACCCAGGGCCATCAGTGCCTCGCCTCGACCTCGCGCGAGCGTGCCCTCTCCTTGGCGAAAAAGGCGCCCATCGACGCCTGCCTGATCAGCACTGGCGCTTTCGAGCCTCTGGAGGACGCCAGCTCACGGGCAAAACTGGAAACCTGGCTTGATGCAATGCGCCAGAGCCAGAGCGATGCTCCACTCAATATCCTGGCTGTATTGCCTAACGGCGATCAGGCAGAGGCCCTGAACACGCTCGGCGTACGCGCCCTGCTGCTGCCCCTGGCGCGCGAGTCCCTGAACCGCGCCCTGAGCCAGCCGGCACCGCAGATTTAGCCAAACATATTGCCGAAGGCCTGGCTGTAGCCGCTGGAAGCATCCGGGGCCTTGTCTCCATCGCCGTCCTCGCCGGGACCGAAGGCCGAGAGCAGTTGCGTAGCGAACAGAAGGCTCTGCTGGCCATCATTGCCGCCGCCCATGACCATGTTCATGATGGCCTGGTCAGCCTTCAGCTTGTCCCAACGTGCGGCAAGGCGCGTATCCGTACTCGTGTCCGTATCCTCGATCGGATCCAGCTGGCGCACCGTCACTGCATCAGAACCGCCCGTGCGTGTCAGATTGGCTAGAACATCGCCGACATTAAGCGCGTGGCCATTCTTGTAGAAAATGCTGCGATTGGCCCGTGCTGCCGAGGGAAACAGGCTGGCGGCCACCGCCCCCGGACGGGATTGGCTGGCCGATATCAGGCTGGCGGCGCCCTCCGGCCCGAGGAAGTGCGCGGCATAGAGTTCGCCCTGGGTCGGATCGCGACCGATGCGACCCTTCAGATAGGCGGCATGGCCGGCGGTCAGTTCGGCCCCCATGACGGCGCTGGCATTAGGGTCATAGCGAAGCCCCAGCACCTGCTTCCGCGCCGACGGATTGACATGATAGAGGCCATCGCTGCCCTTGGTGATCTGATCGGCGTAGGCGCCATAACCGTGCTTGGCGCCATGGGCCTTCATCGTACCGAGCCAGGTCTGTTCGATGAACTGGAACAGACCCGCCGCCGAGGAACTGGGCGCCTTGGCATTGGGGTTAAGCGAGCTTTCGCGCGTCGCCGTCTTGACCAAATAGTTGAAATCAACGCCCGTGGCATCGGCGGCGCGTTGCAGGGCTCCCATCACGCCGGTGCCATTGGTGCGCGTTTCCGCGCGCGCACTGTTACTGACGCGCCGGCTTATCTGGTCCACCAACTGGCCCAGCAGGTTCGGATCGAGAGGAGATTGGGGCACGCCGCTCATATTGACACCACTATAGATGGGCAGATTTTGCCGCCCATGTGGTTAATATGCACTTAACGAGTGTTAATTTGTGCCGGGTGCGAAGCGGTCAGGCCGGTAAATGCCGCCATCCGGGCTTTCCCGCCCTTCGACCAGGGCCAGGATAATCTGCGCCGCCAAAGGCGCGAAGATATAGCCATTTCGCCGCATACCCGTGGCCACCAGTACGCCGGATGCCGGATCGCGGCCGATCAGCGGCCATTCGTCCGGCGTAGAGGCACGGATGCCGGTGCGGGGGACGGCCCCCGTCAGATCGATATCCGGGAACAGATCATGGGCCCGCCGCTTCAGATCGGCAACCACCTCGGGTTCGACATCGGTATCCGACTGACCGGCCTGCATGGTAGCGCCAAAACGCGCTCCGTCCGTTCGCGTCGCCAGATATCCCGCCTGCCCACGCAGAACGACGGGCGGACGCTGCGTGGTCACGTCAAGCAGATGCCCCTTGATCGGGCTCAGTCGGCCGACACCCAGGACGTGACTGTCATAGCCGGCCGCAATGACGACTTCGTCTCCGCTGACCCAGCCGATATGATCGACAAGGACCCGGCCGGCCTCTGCCTGCATCACGGCGCCGCGAACAAGAATGCCCTCCAGAGCGCGCAGATGGGCTTCAAAGGCCTGCAGCAGGTCCATGGCCGAGACATTACCGTCACCGGCCACGCGTACGGCCGACAAGCTTTCCGGCAGTTCAAGCCCATTATGCAAGTCTTCTGAAAGCGGGGCCAGCACCGCTCGGGTTTTACGCAGCGCTTCGAGCCCCTGCCCTTCCCGTTCCGGCCAGATAAAATAGCTATGCCCCTCCATGACCTCGGGCCACAGGAACTGCAGGCTCTGCGGCCATAAAGGCGCCAATGTCTGCCACGCCTGCTGCGCGGTCTTCAGTCTTTCGAAGCTGAAAGCCGGATCGGGATCGTTCATGGCTTCCATGGCCGGCGCGATCATGCCGGCCGCCACACCCGAGGCCGTGTCTTCCGGCGCATCGCGCGCGATCACGGTCACCTTGTGCCCGCTGGCCTGAAGGGCCACGGCTATGGTCAGGCCGGTAATGCCACCGCCAACAATAATAACCGATCGGGAAGAGGTTTGCGCCATGCGGACGACCTACGCGATTCCGCGTGCGGTGGCCATGCGGCAATCTGACATTTGCAGGGAAAAGCGGTCTGTGACCGGATAAAAACGCGATGGTACCGCCTGCAGGTTTCGAACCGGCTACCTCCAGAGCCACAATCTGGCGCTCTACCAAGTGAGCTAAGGCGGCACGCTATCGCGAGGGGCCATCCTCTAATATGGCGCGGCCCCTCAATCAAGCCCCTAAAACAGGGATGAATGCGATTTATGTGAAAATCAGTCTGCGCCCCCTCATGCAAAAACGCCCCGGAGGATTTCCGGGGCGTCCTTTGAGGCTCTGTTTGTCAGCCCAGTTGCCACTTGACCGTAGTCCGCAGGACGGACCCGATCCGGACATTGCCTTGCGTGGTATCGACTCGGCCCTTGTCCTGAACCATGCGCACCGTCGCCTTGCCGAAGCCGTAATTACCGGGAACCTCCGACAGCGCCCGGCAACTGACGCGACCGGCGGCATCCAGCACTGTGCACTCCACCGTCGCTGTCCCCTCGATCTCGTCATTGGCGGCGCGTTCGGGATAGTACTCCCCCAGGGCCGCTGCATCCGGGAAGCGCGTCCAGCGGGCCTCGACATACGGATTGGCAGACGCGCTGGATAAGGCCTCCCCCTGCCCGGTGCTGATGACTGGCGGCGTCTTCGTCCCGTCATCCGTGGCCTGCGCCTTCTGAGGGGGGATCGGCACGGTCGGTACGTCAACCGGAGTGGTCGCCACAGGCGTATGCGCCACAATCACCTTGCTGGGTGCTGGCTTCTGATCAGTTGGTGGCGGGGGCACAGGCGGCTGGTAGAATTCGAGAGTCGTCGATGGCGTTTCAGGGGGATTATCCACGAAGGCCGTCGTAAAGGTATGATTGAAGAAATAGTAGAGTAAAGCCAGGTGCAGAAGCACAGCAAAAAGCAGACCCCAGTAGAAGGAAGCTGATAACTTTCTGGATTTCGGCTCATCAAAAATGGGCGAATGGTAGTTAGGGACAACATCTATCACAATAAATCTCCTTCCATGATTAAAAATCACGCAGAAGGATAACAGTCCCCGCCCGGCAAATAGTCACCGACACAAGGCTGTACGCGCCTGCATCAACGAGTATAGTGTATTGGCTTTTCTTTTTATAAGAGCACGATACTACCACATCAAATTTGACGCAAGCGTCAATTAGAATCGAGCGCAATAAAAAAAACGCCCCGGGCAAAACCCAGGGCGTTTCTTTTCGTTCAATGGAGACCGGCTTAGCCGAGCTGCCACTTGTAGGTGAACTTCTTGCGGTCACCGTCACGCAACTCGCCGCCCACGGAACTGGGGCTGACCTTTGCGTAGCGGATGAACAGCTTCACCGTAGCGGCACCGAACCCATAGCCCTTGGGGCTTTCGTTCAGGATATCGCACGAGGTGACGCGACCCGAAGAGCTGACGGCGCAGTCGATGGTGACCGAGCCTTCCACTTCGTCGTTCGCCGCGCGGTCCGGATAGGAATCCGACATTTCAGCCGAACCCGGAACCTTCCAGTCACCACCGACATAGTGCGGCCCCGGCGGGGTCACGGGCGGCGGTGTGCCGGTGTTCATCTGTGCCGGCGGCTCCTTGTATTCCACGCGCTTTTCCTGCGGAACAGGCGGCACGGGGATCGGCGGCGGCGGCGTTACGCTCGGGACCGGCGGGGTCTCACGCGGCTGGACCACGGGAGGCGGCGGTGCCTTCGGCGGAGGCGGAGGCGGAGGAGGCGGAGGCGGAGGCGGAGGCGGTGCGACCAGGTCGACATTCACCTTCTCATCCGTGAACTTCTCTTCCTTCAGCTCAAACTTCGCCTGGAGAAAGTAGTACGCAACACCGAGGTGAAGCGCGGCGGCGACGCCAAGACCGACCCAGAGAGAGGCGGAATTCTTCTTCTCTGGCGGATCAAGTATCGGGTCCCGTTTCCTATGGGGTGTTTCTTCCATAAATTCAGACCCTCTTACTTTGCGTCGTCTTCACCCTGAAGTGCGACACTGTAGAAACCATTGTCCTGCAGCTTGTTCATCACCTTCATGAACTCGGCGTAGCGGGTGCCTTTGTCACAACGGATGAAAATACGCTCTTCATCGGGGTTCCGTGCACCGATAGCCTTCTTGAGGTCATCCCCAAGGGTATCGAGCGACGAAGGTTCGTTGCCGACGAATACATCACCACTTTTTTGCAGTGAGATATAAACCGGCTTCGGCGGATTTTGGATCGGTTTGGCAACCGCCGGGGGCAGCTTCACTTCTACCGACACAGTGGCGAGCGGCGCCGCCACCATGAAGATAATAAGCAGAACCAGCATGACGTCGACGAACGGCGTAACGTTGATTTCCGCGTTGGCCTCGACGTGAAACTTCGAGCCGCCACCACCTGATAGCTTGGCTCCCATATCAGTTACGCCCCTTTGTCGAGTTGACGCGACAGGGAGTTGATCAGTTCGGAGACGAATTGCTCGGAACGGATGCCGTAGTTGGAGATGGCGGTGTTGAAGATGTTGTACATGACAACGGCCGGGATAGCGGCGATCAGGCCGAGGCCGGTAGCCATAAGGGCTTCAGCGATACCTGGAGCGACGACGGCCAGGTTGGTCGTGTGCGACTGGGCGATCGAGATGAAGGAGTTCATGATGCCGTAAACGGTACCGAACAGACCGACGAACGGCGAAACCGAACCGACCGAAGCCAGGAAGGACAGACCGCCCGACAGACGCTTGGCCAGACCGGCCTGAACAGCGGCAACCGAAGCCTGAGCGCGGTGCAGGACGGTATCGCGATGCTCACCGGAGATCGACAGACCGGCTTGCTTGGAGAGCTGGACTTCTTCAGTGGCAACGGCGGCCATGTCGGCCAGCGGGTTGCCGGCGAACTCGTCAGACACCGAGATGCGGTTGATGTCGGCGATGGAACGGGCGCCACGATAGGCTTCCAGGAAGTTCGAGGTGACGCGGTTCAGCGACGAGAAGTCCATCAGCTTCATGATCAGCAGGACCCAGGACACAACCGAGCAGATGGCCAGGATGGCCATGACCAGCTTAACGACGATCGTCGCGCCCATGAACATCGACACGAAGTCGACGTTGGCGGCGTGCGGAGCGCTGGCAGCCGAAGAGCTGTCTTCGGTCGTAGCGGCGTCAGCCGCGGGAGCTTCCGTCGGGGCAGCGGCCGGAGCGGCCGCCGGGGCGGGGGCCGAGGCCGTGGCGGCCATGGCGGGTGCGCTCATCAGCAGCGCGGCGGCGCCAAGCAGAGCAATGAGCGGGTTAGATTTCTTGTGTTCGAGCATTTTTCGCCAATTCCTGAATATGGACTTCACCCACCGAAGGGTTGACCAAGGACTAAAGGGGAAGCGTTTACCCCATGTTGAAACAATAGACGCGTAAAAGACCTCAGGCGTCAGCCTTCGGCCCCTAAACGAGTCCCGTGTCCGGGCACTATATGTACGAAATCTGACGTCCGCATCACATCGCGCCTGAGCACAAACTCTGCCAATATGAACCAGAATGGCTCAAAAGGCGACCCCTTTGTTACAGGTCGTAACACCCGTGAACAAGCGGTTTGGGCCTAAATGATCCGGCTGAGCGTTAAACGTCAAGGTGTCAGTTACAGAGTTTTCACGTCGCCGTGACCGTTCGGCCCGAACCTGCCGTCAACTTCTTACCAAAAGTTCAAACATGTCCGATAGTTAATGTTGCAAAGCCTTCGCAAAATTTTTTTGGACCACGGGCAAAAAAAATTCAGCCCGGACCACTTTGTTTCGCAAAATACGCCTTCTGGATGAATCATCGCCGGTTATCGCAACCCGCAACCGGCCGCGCGCCATGTTAGCGCTCCCAAAAACGGCGTTATAAGGGATTGCTGACTCGCCGTTAGAAGGCGTGAAAAGCGTCTTAGCTCACCCCCGCCCTCTTCGCGTTGGACTTCCACGATCTCGCAGCGCAATATTTTTGCGCGGCTTCTGACTATTTTACCAATCCCGCGTCCTGTTTTCACAGTTTTACCGACGGATTCACAGCACATCCCGCAACACCTGACCTAGGCTTTCCCTTACCGCGCCACCGGATGCCCCCATGCCCGATATCGTCAATACCCCTGAAGAACGAGCCGCGTTTGCCTGCGGCACCAGCGGATATCTGAGTATAGATCTGGGCGCGCTCGTGGCCAATTATCAGCAGCTTTCGAGGCGCAATGGTGATGGCCTGACCGCCGCCGTGGTCAAGGCCGATGCCTATGGTCTGGGGGCCAGGGCTGTGTCTCAGGTGCTCTATAAGGCGGGCTGCCGGCACTTCTTCGTTGCCCTGGCGCGGGAGGCCTTCGATCTGCGCCCTCACCTGCCGGCCGACGCCTCACTCTATATATTGAACGGCCTGATGCCGGGCATCGAAGAGGCCTGCGCCGATCAGGACATCATACCCGTTCTCAATACGACCGAACAGATTCGCCGCTGGTCTGCCCTGGCCATGGCGCGCGGGACGCCCCTGCCGGCGGTTATCCAGTTCGATACCGGCATGTCGCGGCTGGGCCTGGCACCGGATGAGGCCGAGGCGCTCGCCGCCGCTCAGGGCATACTTAAGCCGCTCGACATCCGCTTCCTGATGAGTCACCTCGCCTGCGCCGATACGCCCGCCAGCCCGGCCAATGCCGCGCAACTGGCACAGATGAATACAATCCGCGCCCTTTTTCCCGGCGTACCGGTCAGTTTCGCCAATTCCGGTGGCCTCTTCCTGGGTGACGGCTTTCTGCAGGCCCTGGCCCGGCCGGGTATCGCCCTCTATGGCGGCGCGCCCAATGATGCCGGCCCGAATCCGATGCAGGCCGTCGTCAGCCTATATGTGGCCGCTATCCAGACTCGGACCGTGCCAGCCGGCACGCAGATCGGTTATGGCGGCACCTATGTGGCCGAACGGGAAATGAAGTTGGCCACCATCGGTGCCGGCTATGCCGATGGCCTGCCACGGTCCTTAAGCCCCCGTGGCGCCGTCTGGCTGGGCAATATCCGGCTGCCGATCGTAGGACGCGTGTCGATGGATAGCCTGATGGTCGATGTCACCGGCCTGCCCGAAGGCGCCATTTTCGAGGGTAGCTTCGTCGAACTGATCGGGCCGCATCAGAGCCTGGATGCCATCGCCGCCGATGCCGGCACCATTTCCTACGAAATCCTGACGGCGCTGGGCCGTCGCTTCCATCGTACATATGTGGGGCTTGAATGAAGATCGTTATCCTGGGCGCCGGTGTGATCGGCGTCACCTCCGCCTGGTATCTGGCCAGGGCCGGCCACGAGGTTACGGTGCTTGACCGCCAGTCCGGCGCCGCGCTCGAGACCAGCTTTGCCAATGCCGGCGAGATTTCACCCGGCTATTCCTCACCCTGGGCAGCTCCCGGCATCCCGCAGAAAGCGCTGAAGTGGCTCTTCATGGAGCACGCCCCTCTGATCGTGCGTCCGACGCTCGATCCAGCCACCCTGCGCTGGATGCTGGCCATGCTGCGTAATTGCACCAGGGCCCGCTATGCGCTGAACAAGGGCCGCATGGTGCGCATCGCCGAATATGCCCGCGACTGCCTGATCGCCCTGCGCGCCGAAACCGGCATCCAGTACGACCAGCGCACGCAAGGCACTCTGGAAGTTTTCCGCAAACAGCAGCAACTCGACAACATCGGCAAGGATGTCGAAGTGCTGAAGGCCGGCGGCGTGCCGTTTGAGATACTGGACGCAGCCGGCTGTGCCCGCGCCGAGCCAGGCATCGATGCCAGCAAGATCGTCGGCGGCCTGCGCCTGCCCAATGACGAGACTGGCGACTGCTACAAGTTCACCACCGCCCTGGCCGCCCTGGCTGAAAAGGCCGGCGTGGGCTTCATATATAATGTCGACATCCGCGGCCTGCGCCATGACGGTCAGAAGATCATCGCGGTCGAGACCGACCAGGGCGATCATGCAGCCGATGTCTTCATCGGCGCGCTCGGCAGCTATACCCCTGCCCTGGTGAAGCCGCTGGGCCTCGACCTGCCGGTCTATCCGGTCAAGGGCTATTCGATCACCGTACCGATCGTCAACGAGGCCCGCGCCCCGGTCTCCACCGTCATGGACGAGACCTACAAGGTGGCTATCACCCGCCTGGGTGACCGGATCCGCATCGGCGGCATGGCTGAAATCGCCCGCTTCAACCGCGACCTGCCTCCTGCCCGCCAGGCCACCCTCACCCACTCGGTCGAGGATCTCTTCAGCGGCGCCGGCGACCAGTCCCAGGCGAAGTTCTGGTGCGGTCTGCGCCCGATGACGCCGGACGGCACGCCGGTGATCGGCCGGACGCGCTATGACAACTTCTGGCTCAATACCGGCCACGGCACCCTGGGCTGGACCATGTCCTGCGGCTCGGCGCGCGTGCTGTCCGACATGATCAGCGGACAAACGCCGGAAATCGAAACCGGCGACCTGTCAATCAGCCGCTACAATTAGTCCGGATGCGCCACGACCAGCAGCATGGTCGCCACCGACTTGCCCGGATTGGAAATGGCGTGCGGCACATCGACGGCATAGCGCGCCGTCTCCCCTTGCCTGAGCCGCGTCTCTTCCTCGCCAGCCCGCACCACCACCGAACCTGACAGCACCGACAGATGCTCGCGGGCACCCGGTTCGTGGGCGTCAGAGGTCAGGGCCCCGCCCGGCTGGATGATCAGTTCGTACCATTCGAATTTCCCGGCCAGTTCGATGGGCCCCAGAATTCGCAGTTCGCTCTGACCATCGGGATTGATCAGGGACGGTGTGGCATGGGCCGCCACGACTGAAATCAGCGGCGCCTTACGTTCCGCACGGCCGCTCGCCAGGAAATCGGTGATCGAGACCCCCAGCGCATTGGATAGACGCCACAGCACGGCCACGGTCGGATTGGTGGTGTTACGCTCGATCTGCGATAACATCGACTTGGACACCCCTGCCCGTTTGGATAACTCGTCGAGTGACAGTTTCCGGGTCTGACGCAGGGCTTGCAATGTGGCGCCTATGGCGGGCGGACCTTCAGTGGCGGGATTGGACATGCGTATTGTTCTTTGCCAGATTATCCGTTATAACGAACAAATAGATCGATATATTGAATTATGTTCGATTTAACGTTCAAGCTAACCCAAAGAGGTTTCGATGTCGAGCCAGTCCCAATCGTCCATGGATGCCTTTTACGAAGGCGTGGCAGCGACGCTCGCCACCACGCGACAGGAAGGCCTGTTCAAGTCCGAACGCGTGATCGCCACGCCGCAGGGCGCACTGGTGCGTTTGTCCGATGGTCAACAGTTGATCAACATGTGCGCCAACAACTATCTCGGCCTGTCCTCGCATCCCGCTGTCATCGCCGCCGCCCACAAGGCGCTGGATGCCCGCGGTTTCGGCCTGAGTTCGGTGCGTTTCATCTGCGGCACCCAGGACCGGCACAAGGAACTGGAACAGCGACTGGCCGCTTTTCTCGGCACCGAGGACGTCATCCTCTACGGCTCGGCCTTCGATGCCAATGGCGGCCTGTTCGAAACCCTGCTGGGTGAGGCCGACGCCATCATCAGCGACGAACTGAACCACGCATCAATCATTGACGGCATCCGCCTGTCGAAAGCACAGCGCTTTCGTTACCGGAATAATGACATGGCCGATCTGGAGCGCTGCCTGCAAGACGCCGATGCCGTCGGGGCGCGCCACAAGCTGGTCTTTACCGATGGTGTCTTCTCCATGGACGGCATCATTGCCCGGCTCGATGAGATTCGCGCCCTGTGCGATCGTTACGGCGCCCTGCTCGGTGTCGATGACAGCCATGCCACGGGCTTCCTCGGCGCACGCGGACGCGGCACCCATGAGCTGCGGGGCGTCTTCGGCCAGATCGATATTATCACCGGCACACTGGGCAAGGCGCTGGGCGGTGCCTCGGGCGGCTTCACCGCGGCGCGCAAGGAGGTGGTCGAACTGCTGCGCCAACGTTCCCGGCCCTATCTGTTTTCCAATACGCTGGCGCCGATGATCGTCGGCGCCAGCATCGAGGTACTGAACCTGCTGGAACACGACACCGCCCTGCGCGATCGCCTGGAGCAGAACGCCACGCGCTTCCGCACAGGCATGACCGCGCTGGGCTTTGAGCTGAAACCGGGCGAACATCCGATCATCCCGGTCATGACCCAAGAGGCCGTGACGGCACAGCGACTCTCGGCCCGCTTGCTGGACCTCGGCGTCTATGCCGTCGGCTTCTTCTATCCGGTCGTTCCGAAGAACCAGGCACGCATTCGCGTCCAGATCAGCGCTGCCCACACGGATGATGAACTAGACCAGGCTCTGGCCGCCTTCGCCACCGCCGGGCGTGAACTGGGGCTGATCCAATGAGCACATTACCCAGGATTCTAATCACCGGCGCCAATGGCCAGCTCGGCAGTGAACTGGCCGCAGCCCTGGTGGAAACCTATGGCGCCGCCCAGGTCGTCACCAGCGATCTCGCGCCGCCGAAGACCGTGACCGGCCTGCGTCATGAAATTGTCGACGCCACCGATGCGGAAGCCCTGCGCCAGGCGATACGTGCAAACGGTATCACCCAGATCTACCACCTGGCCGCCGCGCTTTCCGCCACCGGCGAGAAAAAGCCGCTGTGGGCGTGGAACCTGAATATGAGCAGTCTGCTAAATGTGCTTGAACTGGCGAGAGAATTTAACCTGAAAGTCTTCTGGCCCAGTTCCATCGCTGTCTTCGGCTCGACCACGCCCCCGGACCGTACGCCGCAGAAAACCATCATAGAGCCGGAGACCATCTACGGCATTTCCAAGCAGGCCGGCGAAGGCTGGTGCCGCTGGTACCACCAGACCCATGGCGTCGATGTGCGCAGCCTGCGCTATCCCGGCCTGATCTCGTGGAAGACCCCGCCGGGTGGCGGCACCACCGACTATGCCATAGATATCTTCCGCGCGGCGGTAGCGGACGAGCCCTTCACCTGCTTCCTCAATGGCGATGAAACCCTGCCGATGATGTATATGGCGGATGCCGTGCGTGCCACGATCGAGCTTATGACCGCCCCTGCCGAGGCCATCACCGAACGCGGCAGCTACAATATTGCAGGCGTCAGCTTCTCGCCGGCCGAAATCGCCGCCGAGATCGCCCGCCAGTCCCCCGGCTTCCATATCGATTACGCGCCGGATTATCGCCAGGCCATCGCCGCCGCCTGGCCGGACTCGCTCGATGACGGCCAGGCCGCGAAGGACTGGGGCTGGTGCGCCCGCTACGACCTGCCCGGACTGGTCAGCGAAATGCTGGCGGGCATGGCCACCTTATTGCCAGAGACGTTTCCGCTGAAATCCGCCTAGGCGCCTGGGAGGACGATGCCTCCACCACATCAGGAGACGCCCGCTCCGGCTTCAGACATTGCGGTGCGCGACTTTGTTCTCCGTCCAGCCAGCGACGCAGGCGCAGTCAGAGCGCACTGAGCCGGGCTTCAGATACAATATCCCTTACCTCGCGCGGTCCGGATCAGACTCTCCTGCCCAGGAATGTCAATTTTCCGCCTCAGCCGGCTTATGGTAACGTCTATGCCCCGGTACTCACGGTGGGTATCTTTCACGTCTTCCGCCAGGCACTCCATCAACGCTTCACGGGTAACCATCCGCCCGCCGGCGTCAATAAGTTTGTTGAGAAGGCAAAACTCGACATTTGTCAGCCGGGCATGCCCGCGCGCCGTCGTTGCCGACCTGTCATGGTATGAGAGATAAATGCCTCCATAGGTGACACCAGTGGCTTCTTGCAGCTTCCCGCGCACCGGCTCGTATCTCAGGATTGCACGGGCTCTGGCTTCCAACTCCCGAGGGTGGGCAGGCTTCGAGACGAAATCGGCGAATCCCACTTCAAGCGCGACAATGCGGTCGATGGCGCCTTCACATCGCGCCAGCATGATAACTGGAACCCCGGGCAGGGAGTACGCTAAGGCTTTGTAAATACCCGTATCCACGTAGGCGCCATCCACAAATTCGACGATGACCAGACTGACGGGAACTACCGACCTGACCAGGTCTGAACCGCCGGACCACGGTCTGAGGGTCACGTCGAACACCTCGGGATCGAATTTAAAGTGCTGCTGCGGTTTATCCGAGACGCCGATTTGAAGTATGAGAATATGATGCTTTTGGGCTTTGGGATTTTGAGCCTCGGACGTTTGCCCTATATCCGTGTCATCGCTACCGGCCCGGCCCGGCTGGCCAAATGTACCAGCAGTCGACAGGACGTGCCCGCGCGCGCGCAGGGTGACGCCGAAATTCCGATCGGTTCGCTCGATGTACATAGTAGATCCTCGATGATAACGTTAAGGTGCCCAACGGGTGTCGACCAGATCGTCCGGGCGACATCTTGGATGACTTTGACGCATCATTCGCGCGCCTATTGGGCGCGAAACGCTGATGTTGGAAACGTCCGCGCTCAGGCATGAAACATCCGCGATGCTTTGTTTCAGAAATGAAAGGCAGGACAGCGACTTTCGGCTCTCAAGAGGGCAAACCGGCCCCTTGAATGTCAAAGATGAAATCCATTGTTTCAATATTGAGCGCCTCGCGCCCTCGTTTCGCCCCCACAGTCCCGCAAGAGCGTTGAGAGGCTGACATGATGTTACAAGCAAGACGACCATCACGCTTACCGTCGCATACCGAATTGAGGAAAGAACGTACCTCTTCACGGTCCAGCCAACGCGCGCCGCGCCACGATCCTCTACTCGTGTGCGCCGAACCATGGTATCGTATGCCGCATGGCTGAAGACGAATTGCGCCCCAGAGAAGCAGACATCCTCATTGTCGACGACGATGATGAACTGCGCCGCGAAATGGCTGACTACCTGGCCGGACATGGGTTTTTGCTGCATCAGGCCCGTGACGGCAAGGAAGCCCGCGCCCAGTTGCAGTCGCATCCCATCCAGGTCGTTATCCTGGATGTCATGCTGCCAGGCGAGGATGGGCTCTCCATCTGCCAGTCGCTAAAAGGGGCCGATGGTCCCAGCGTGCTCATGTTGTCGTCAATGGGCGAGTCCATAGATCGCGTTCTTGGGCTCGAACTGGGAGCGGATGACTATGTCGTCAAGCCAGTGACACCCCGCGAGTTGCTGGCCCGCGTGAGAGCTCTGCTGCGCCGGCGTGGCAATCAATCCACGCCGAAGAGCCGCATTGCGACGTACGCCTTCTCAGGCTTTCGCTTCGATCTGGTCCGCCGCCAACTGCGCGCCCCCGACGATACCGTCCTTATGCTGACCCCGGGCGAGCTCTCGCTGTTGGGCGCCCTTGTTGAAAACCCCCAGCGCATTCTGTCGCGAGAAGAGCTTGCCCGTTTTACGCGCGGTAATTCCGCCGTGTCTCTGGACAGAGCTATTGATATCCAGATCAGTCGGCTGCGAAAGAAGATAAATGAGCAAAGCGGGATGGAGATTATCAAGACACACCGTGGCCTGGGCTATATCCTGGATTCCAAGGTCATCGCCCTATGATCCCGGTTCGCTGGCGTAACTGGCGCCTTCGGGGCGTGCCTCTGAGAGTCCAGCTCGTCATCCTGCTTCTGGCCAGCGTTATCGTGGCACAAATCTCCACACTGGCCCTTACAGTCCTGTTGCCGCCGAAGCCTGCGCCGAAATATCGGCTGACAGAGGTCGCGCTGGCCTTGAAAGGCGGACCGCTTAAGGTCAGCAACCCGCGCCCGCTGACACGTCTTGTCCGCTCCGCGCCCCCGAGCCTCCAAAGTCCAAACTGGGTGGTTTCGGATCATTCGCGCGCGGAACTGGCGCGAATGGTCGGCGCCCCCGTGACTGATGTCCGCATTCTTTTCTATTCGCCGCTCCCGCTAACGGGCAGCAATGGAACTGCCTCCCTCGCCGAACAGTCCCCCTCTAAATCTGATCTGGAATGGTCCTTTGGCGTGAAGCTTCCTGTGCCTCATTCGCCTGTGGCTGAGCACGCGCAGGTTCTCGAAGCTTCTATTTTCGGGCTGGCCTTTTTCCAGGGCGGCCCAGGGGGAGGTCCCGGATCGGGGGGCGCACCCGGCGGGAGTTTTCCGGGCGGGGGCTTTGGCAACTATCCGACCAATATGCCCAGCCCCATCACTCAAAATCAGATGCCACAACGCTCAGAATTGCCCAATCAGGGCGTTTCATCGTCGTCAGCGGTCGTCCCCAAAGCAAGCCAACAGGTGAGTTCGCAAACCCAGACGGTTGCACCGTCTTCCCCCCAACCGCAACCGGCCTCGGCCGCTGCACCAGAGGCCTCACCACCGCCGACCGTCAGCGCCGCCCCGCCTCCGCCAGGCGGTCCAGGCACGTCCGGGGCATCGCCGTCGGGAACGGCGATGCCGGCCTATACGCCCCCGCCGCCCGCGGGCGGGTCCGCCTATACGATCCCATTCTGGCGAGACATCATATCGACGCCCCTATTCCCGGAACCTAAGGCACAACAGGGTAACGAGCCACCCAGCACGACTGTATCGGGCGCAAGTCACGCAAACGAAAGTATCGCCCCTTTCCCCCCCCCACGCAATGAGTCAGCACTGGAGACTTCCGCAAACCAGCCATCGGGAAAGGCCGATAGCGAAACAGGGTTTATTGTCAGCCCGGCCGATCGCGGCGGCTACCTCCTGCCGTCTGGCAACGATCCTGTTAAAGGCTTCTTCGGCACGCCTGGAACCCGCTATCTGCAAGGGGACTTCGTTGCCGCCCTTCAGACGTCCCCAGGTCAGTGGGTGACGGTTCAACCGGCGCCCGAGACGTTTCCGACGACCTGGCAGCGCCGTATCATGCTCTGGTTTCTGGTATCGTCTGCAATCGTCGTTCCAGTCGGTCTTGTTTTTGCCCGGCGGCTTGCCTCGCCGTTGGCTAATTTTGCTGACGCGGCCGAGCGACTGGGACGCGACCCGTCGGGCAAACAGGCACCGCTGGACGGTCCGGCGGAGATCGGACGGGCCGCCCGCGCCTTTAACGACATGCAGGCACGGCTACGCAGATACATAGACGATCGGACGGCCATGGTCGGCGCCATCAGCCATGATCTGCGCACCCCTCTTGCCCGCATGCGTTTTAGGTTGGAGAAACTGCCCCCGAAAGCCCGCGAGGGCATGTCGCATGATATCGCGCAAATGGAGGAAATGATCAGTTCGGTTCTGGTCTTTATCCGTGATGCAAGCGAACCGTCTGTGCGGGAACGCGTGGAGTTGCGCTCCATTCTCGAGTGCGTCGTCGACAACGCCGCCCTGATGGGGGGCGACATCAGCCTCGATCCCGGTGAGCGGGTCCCTGTCGATGTCGACAGTCTCGGCGTGGAGCGCGTTTTGACCAACCTGATCGATAATGCGCTCAAGTACGGCGAAAGGGCGCATGTCCGCGTTTTTCAGGATGGGACAGATGTTGTGACGGAGGTCGAGGATGAAGGTCCAGGTCTGCCCGCCGGCGAAATGGAACGTGTTTTCATGCCATTCTATCGCTCGGACCACTCTCGCAACCTCAATACATCCGGCGTTGGGCTGGGGCTGGCCGTATCGCGGTCGATTGCCCGCGCACACGGCGGTGACATCATTCTGCTTCCGGGGCATCAAGGCCTGAAGGCACAACTGCGTCTGCCGCGGGCAGCCGCCATTCGGCAGCCCGCCCTGTAACCCTGGCGGCAGGATCGCGCCAAGTCCCTGCACTGCCTCTGTCATGACTATCTCCGATGCACGTTATCGAAAATCCGAATTTGCCACCGCGGCTAAGGAGGTGCTCATTTCCATGCCTAACAGGGAGTGAAATAAAAATGAGAGCCAATCCTTTTACGATCGCCATGATGGCGGGACTAGGTCTGAGCCTTGGAGGTACGCCGACCCTGGCGGCCGACACACCCGGCGAAGCCGCAAACCGAGTACTGGTACTCGACTATTTTCGCCTGACCTTTGAAGTGCACGACTTCGATAAGGCCAGGGCGCTACTGGCGCCGGGCTACATCAGCCATCATAATGCGAAAGAGAGCACCGAGCAGATGTTCGCGCGCTTCAAGAGGCAGTCGCCTACCCCTGGGCCCGATACGGGCGTTATCCAGAATACACCTGTACTGGTCATGGCTGACGGAGACTTTGTCATGCTGTTCATGCGCGCCCCCAATATTGAGGGACCGCGCAACGTCTCACAAGGCAGCGACTTCGAACTTTACCGCATCGAAAACGGCAAGATTGCCGAGCATTGGGATGCGTTTGCCAATGCCGGTGGGCCGCCGCCGGGCGCACCCAAGCCCTGAGACGACGAAACAGGCTTCGGCCTGCGGCCGTGCAATGCTGCCTGCCTCGTCGCTTGCCTGCTCAGATGCGGTATTTGGGTTTCAATATCGCTTTTGATGGATCGTTTTTGAAAGAGTGTATCGGCTTCGTAATGAGGACTTTGAAGTCCGACCGTAGCCCGTCCTCTCCGCGCTGGATGTCGCCACCATTTCACCACGGACTTTACCTTCTCTACACAGGACCGACCTATTTTTCCCGAACATTGTTTTCATAAAATTGTTCCTCAAGGAGCAAATATGAAAGCGCTGCAATTCATTGAAAAACACACGCGTGGCAAGGGTAGTCGCGGTCTCTACGTGACGGCTTGTCTCTTTCCGGTCGTGGCTGGTGTTATTGCGAAATTAAAACATCACTCCTGGATGTATATGGACGTTGATGCGGTCATCTGCGCAGCCCGTGCGGTCGGTATAGGCCATTCAGCTTACGGGATCGTCGCGCATAGCCCATTTAATCCGGTTTGCCCCGGCTTGACGCCTGCCGCCTACGTCTATGCGCCGCAGATCGCGCGCACGCTGGCTCCCCTGGTCGGTCTTTTCGGTGCTCATACCCTGCACGATCTGTATCTTGTGCTCCTCCTGGCGCCAGCGACTGCCTTTATGCTTTGGTTCGCTCTTATTCGGACTTTCCCAGGCGTTGCCCCGACCTACCGATGGCTGGCTTTTGCGGCGCTGTCGCCCATGACCTTTTGTTGTGCCAATATCGGCATTGTCATGCATGCCACGGTCGTTCTCAGTTTGGTGGCTTTCCGAAACCGAAAGCTTCCGTTCATCGCGACCGTCCTGGCCTGCGCCTACATTAAGCCTAGCTTTCTAAGCTATCTGATTATTCTGCTGATCCAGGATCGTTCGTGGCTCGCTTGCGCGCGGGCGTTCGCTTGCACCTGCCTGTGCGGCGTGGGGGTCGTCTGGCTGTCATTCATCCAGGCCGCCTCAATGCGTTCGGACTGGCTCGCCACCCTGCGCAGTGTAGCGATACAAGAACAACCGGGGCTGGGCTGGTTCGCCCTGGCAGAGTGGCTTGGCATAGGGACCGGCACGCCCCTGCATGCCATCCTTACGCTTGCCTACATGGCGGTTGCCGCCGGCAGCGGCATCCTGATTGGCAGTCGCTTCAAATGGTCCGACGACGAGCGGATACTCATCGGCTTAGGAACGGCCGTATTCCTCAACCCTCGGCTGATGGACTATGACATGATCATTCTGGTGCCCTATGCCGCCCTCCTGGCGACCTTGGCTAATCAGTTCCGAAACCGCGTCCTCAGTTTCAATCTATCGTGGGGGTTTGCCTTGCCGTTGGCGTTTGGAATTTTCGCGAATGCATTCCACATAAAGTCATATCACCGCACTCACACAGCGATGTTCGTGTTCTTTGTGATGGGGCTGGTCATCGCAATAAGATGTGCCCAGACACTGTGGCTTGACCGCTCCCCCTCTCAGCTACCTTGGCATTTGACCAAGCTCTTTGGCAAGCCCTGCGACTTGCCCTCTCAAAATCCGCCAGGCGGGACGGCGGCTTGCCGTCATGCAGGCGGAGCTCAGCCGGGGCCAGCGTATGCTGAACGATCATCGCGTCGACGTCCTGTCAGAGATTTATGGCAGAGGCCTGCCGGGTAGCGTCGAACCGGGCATGGCGCTCAAGCCATAGCTGACCGGGCGTATTCAGGCGCGCATTTTGCCGACGCGACGAATTTAAGGGCCACGCAGGGCAAAACCGATGTGAACCTTGTGTTGCCCTGCACAGACCACCTGAAGGCCGCGCTAGACGCCCACAAGGCAGGGCTCGGCTACTTGCCGCACGTATCAAAGGCCATCCTGTCGTTATCGAACGGCAATCGGATGAAATACTTCTATATGGCCAAGGTCATGCGATCAGAACGCGTCCGGCTCGACCTTGAGGACTATGACCTGCATGCCCTGCGCTACCGCGGCGTTATGGAATTGGCCTGGGCGGGATGCAGCGACGCCGAGATCGCTTCGTTCTTCGGCCACGCCACAATGACCATGATTCGGCAATATGCCGGCGAGGCACGGCAGATGATGCGGGCAAGACAAGCGCATCAAAAACGCAAGTGAACAGAACAAAAACAGATCGGCAACGTGATACCTGACCTGATACCAAGACGCGAACCGAAGGCCAAAACAATACGTAAGAAATTGAATTTTAAGGAAATAGTGGTGCCTGGAGCCGGAATCGAACCAGCGACACGCGGATTTTCAATCCGCTGCTCTACCAACTGAGCTATCCAGGCCCTCAAAGCCAGCGTCGCTATGGTTCACGACGCCTCGGGCGGAGGCAGGTCTATAGGGGAGCCCCATCCCCTTGTCCAGCCGAAAAGACAGGAATTTTCGAAAACCCCTCAGTCTTCCACATCATCTTCATCGGAAGGCACTGAAGCCAGTCCGGCATCCGTGTCTTCCTCGCTGACCGACAGGCTGCCGGCGCCATCAATGACATAATCGCCCTTCAGCCAATGGACCAAGTCGACATCGGCGCAGCGCTTCGAGCAGAAGGGCGCAAAATTCGGCGCGGCATTGACAACGCCTTCGACATCCTCGCCATAAGGCTTCTGGCAGCGGGTACATTTACGGATCATGTGACAATAACCTCGGACCTAGTGGCCGCTTCCAGGCGGATGATCGCAGAGAGCGGATCGTACGATGCGGCCAGAAGCGGACGGATGATATCTAGTATGCCTGCCGGCGCGCGCAAGGTCAGCAGGCGCCCCGGCTCGCCCTCGGAGGACACGACCGCTTCCCGCAGCAGCCGATGGGCAGAACGGACCGGAGAATGCACCGTATCCATCAGTGGCGTGGCGCCCCAGGGGCGGACAAACTCCAGTGTGCCGAACTTGCCGACCGGCCCGACGATCAGCTGCCCGGCCTCGGCGCCAAATCCCCCCTTTAGCAGGCGGTGCAGGCGCTCGGCATCGTGACGCTTGCCGATCAGGTCGATCACCACGAGCCCGGCCAATCCGGACAGGCGCAACCGTCGGCCGATATCGCTGACCGCGCGCTCATTGCAACCTTTGGCGAAAGCTTTCGAGGTGGCGATGCCCTCGCCGCCCGCCGAATCGACATCGCAGGCGATGAGGGCGCGGGTACGCTCGATGCTCAGATAGCCGCCCTCTGGAAGAGCGCCGGAGGGATTGAGCGCGGCCTCTTCGGCCATGCCCAACACACCCAAATCAACAGTTGATTCAAAAATCTCCCCCCAGGCGTTTGCACGATTCAGCAGTCGCTCTTTCAGGGAAAGCACAGGTGACAGACGGCGCGGTTCGCCTTCCACCGGACCAATCAAACACGCTCGCGCCCGCTTGTCCTGCCGGGCTTCGGCGACGATCCCGACCTCGAGCGCCGCGCCTTCATTGAGCCTTGCCAGAACCTCCTGGGGCACGTCCAGAACGGCTTCGTCACCATCGACCATGGCCAGAAAGGCCATACCGCCCGCCTTGGCTTTTAAACGCGCTACAGAGCGTGTGCCTATTATGGTCAATGATTGATTAAACTCATATCCCTCGGCATATAGATGCGGCCGGCCATCGATACAAACGGCACCGCGCGCCAGACCGAACCGGCTTTCGTAATGCAGGGTGATCACGGCGCGTAACCCGCGCCATCGAGCAGGCATTTCGTCTCATAGAGCGGCAGCCCCATCACGCCGGTATAGCTGCCAACCAGCTGAATCACATAGGCGCCAGCCAGCCCCTGGATGGCGTACCCCCCCGCCTTGCCGATCCCCTCGTCGCTGGCTGCATAGGCGGCGATTTCAGCTTCGCTCAGACGCTTGAAGGCCAGACGCGTTTCGACCAGGCGTGACGACATCTTACCGGACGGGTCGACGATCGCCACACCGGTATAGACGCGGTGCCCGCGCCCGGAGAGTTGTTTGAGGCAGGTGATGACTTCGGCTGCGGTTTCGGCCTTGTCGAGTACACGACGGCCAACACAGACCACCGTATCGGCGGCCAGCACATACCCCGGCATTGACGCCGATACGGCTTGCGCCTTCGAGACCGCAAGCCGCAACGCCAGTTGCGCAGGCGTTTCCATTTTCAGGGGCGTTTCGTCGAGATCGGCCGCCGCGATATGATCCGGCACAATGCCGATCTGGGCCAGAAGGTCACGACGGCGCGGGCTGGCGCTGGCCAGTATAAGTGGGGCGCGCTCAGCCATCATGGCGCTTAACTTATTTGAAGCGGTAGGTAATACGACCCTTGGTCAGGTCATAAGGAGTCATCTCGACCAGGATACGGTCGCCAGCCAGAACGCGGATGCGGTTCTTGCGCATCTTGCCTGCCGTGTGGGCGATGATTTCATGGCCACTCTCTTCCAGCTTCACGCGAAAAGTAGCATTGGGCAACAGTTCAACGACCGTACCCGGAAATTCCAACAGTTCTTCTTTTGCCATACGGCCCCTCTGAATGCACGAATGATCCCCTCAGGGACTCACCCGGCTGAAATTTTGCGATTGCGCCCTTTATACCCAAAGGCCGCAACTGGAAAGCCCAAAAAGGAAAAGCGCGCCTTGCCGGGGAAGCAAGGCGCGCCTGAACGTGAAGTGTTCTGCGGGGGGAAGTTAGAACTTCTTCACGAGGCTGAGGGTGGCCGTATCGGCATTACCCTTGTCACCATTGAAATCCGAACGGGTATAGTCGGCGCGAACCGCATATTCCGGATTGATGTGATACTGGCCGCCGACACCGTATTCCAGAGCGGTGCCCTGCTCATACTTGCCAGCCGCAGCCGGGGCCTTCAGATCGGTGTCGGAGACGCCGACACGGCCGATCAGGTCAAAGCTGGGTGATACCGGCAGATAGCCTACACCATAGACAGCGGCCTTGTTGGTCAGCTTGTAATTGCCGCCCGTGCCATTGTCGTCATTGGTGCCATAGGACAGTTCGCCTTCAACACCGAAATGAGGGGTGATCTTGGTGCCTACGCGGGCATTGACGCTGCCCAGGTTGGAATTGGTCGTGTCGTTATCCGTCGACTGGTAACCGAGCGAGCCGTAGACCTTGCCCACATCCTTGGAATCCTGGGCATAGGCGGCGGAACCGGCGACGAGTGTAGCAGCCACGGCAGCGGTGGCGATCAGAAAGGTCTTCATAATATGTGCTCCAAATTAAACTGGTCACGCACCGGGGAGAGTGCGGGCCGGACGATCATGATGTCGTCTGGAGCTAATATGGCGATCCCGGCGGACCTTCGTGGGGCGATTACGGGGTCATTTTAAGGTGATTGCGCCGAAATAAGGCCATACTGCCACAGCCTCGCCCTAAGTAAGGCGAACGGCGTGATATATGGCCGGTTTCAGCCCGATTCACGCCCTATTGCTGAACGAACATGAATGAAAATAATGTAATAAAATCATAAAGATAGGAAAAATCTGCCGACTCAGGAACGCACAAGCGCGTTCACCAGGGTAAAAAGGCGGCGTGCCGTTTCGTGGTCCAGGGTGATCTTGCCCTTGAGTCGTTCGGCCAGCAGTTCAGCGCCTTCGTTGTGGACACCCCGGCGGCCCATATCGATCGACTCGATCTGAGCAGGGGTAGCGTTCTTCAATGCCTCGTAATAGCTCTCGCAAATCATGCGGTAATCGCGCAGCATGGTTTTGAAGGGCGCCAGCGACAGGATGATCTTGCGCGCGAACTGCGGTCCGGTAACGTCAAAAACCAGCCGGTTGTCTTCCAGAGCTAACCGCAGGTCGAATGGCCCCGAAGAGCCCGCCTCCTCCGCGCCTTCGGGTACGAAGCTGTTCTTCTCGATCAGATCGAAGATGGCGACCTTGCGTTCATGCTCCACCTGGTCCGAAGGGGCGCTTAAGGACTCTTCGTCGATATCGATTCGGGCGATGCGCATGATCGTCTCTCATTCTGCGTGTGACACCATCGAGCATGGCGTGATTTGAGGCGCGAATCTAGTCGTGAATCGGCACGCTTCTCGCGCGGCGCGGCGCGGCCAGGTCCAGCAGCAGCACGTCGATGCACTCCGCCTCGATCCGCACATCGCGATGAGTTGCCCCGGCAAAACGCAGGGTCAGGGCCACGGCCGGCGCTTCCAGCGGCTCAACCGCGATATCCAGCAGGCTCAGGGGCAGGCTCGCCTGCCTGAGGTCGAGTCCACGCAGCTTGATCGAAGTGATATCGGAAATCCGCAACACGCTGGGCGCACGCAGGGGCACGCCCTTATCGGCCTCATGGCAAAATCGGTTCATGCGCAGGGTAAGATGGCGGCCCGCCGGATCGTAGCTGAGATCGCCGGCGCGCAGGGCGGCGTCCTGCACCAGGGCGGAGATGGCGGGCAGGTCTTCAGCCGCCTGGGCCATGAGGCGCAGGGGCTTGGCCGGTGCCTTACCTAGCCCGAACCAAGCCATTATTCCTCTTCCATCACCGGCGTATCGCCCTTGATGCGGCGGATCTTCGCGCCGCAGGCCGAAAGCTTGCCTTCCAGGTTCTCGAAACCGCGGTCGAGGTGATAGACTCGGTTGACCGTGGTCTCGCCACGCGCCGCCAGTCCGGCGATGACCAGGCAGGCCGAGGCCCGCAGGTCGGTGGCCATCACCTGAGCGCCGCGCAGTTCGGCGACACCATGCACCCGCGCTTCGCTGCCGGTAACGCGGATGTCGGCGCCGAGACGGCCCAGTTCCGGCACGTGCATGAAACGGTTTTCGAAGATGGTTTCCCGAATAACGCTTTCACCCGTGGCCAGGGTCATCAGCGCCATGAACTGCGCCTGCAGGTCGGTGGCAAAACCGGGATAGACATCGGTCGTCACATCGACCGGCCTGATGGCGCCAGAGCGCTTGATCGTCACGGTATCGAAGCCGCGATGGACCTCACAGCCGGCCTCGACCAGCTTGTCGAGCAGGATGGATATCAGTTCCGGGCGCACCTTGGTCAGACGGATCTCGCCGCCGGCCATGGCGCCGGCCACGGCATAGGTGCCGGCTTCGATGCGATCACAGATCACCGACCAGTCCGTACCCTTCAGGCTGGTGACGCCTTCGACGACGATGGTGGGGGTGCCGTGGCCTGAGACCTTGGCGCCCATCGCGTTCAGGCATTCGGCCAGATCGGAGATTTCCGGCTCGCAGGCGGCATTCTTCAGGACGGTCGTGCCATGGGCCAGTACCGCCGCCATCAGGGCGTGCTCGGTAGCACCGACCGAGACGAACGGGAACTCGATTTCGGCGCCCTTCAGGCCGCGCGGCGCCTGAGCGAAGACGTAGCCCTCGTGCATGTCGATATGGGCACCCAGGGCTTCCAGCGCCTTCAGGTGCAGATCGACCGGGCGGGCACCGATGGTGCAGCCACCGGGCAGGCTTACCTTGGCGTGGCCGGTGCGGGCGATCAGCGGCCCCAGCACGTTAAATGAGGCGCGCATCTGTCGCACCAGATCATAAGGCGCGAAGGCCGAAGTGATTTCGGGCGTGTGCAGCAGAGTTTCCTGGCCATCCACACCATCCGATTCGGTAATCTGGGTGCCGAAGCGCGTCAGCAGCCGCCCCAGCAGGCGGGTATCGGCCAGGCGCGGCATATTGGTCAGGCGCACGGGCTCGGAGGTCAGCAGGGACGCGGCCATCAGTTTGATGGCGGAATTCTTAGCGCCCGAAACGGGAATGTCTCCGAAAAGAGGGGTGCCCCCCTCGATAGCAATGCGATCCATGAACCGGCCTGTAACTCGAACCTCTGCGCCGAAGCGGCGAATACGCGGTTCTACATGACATTGAGCGCCGCGCAACAGTTCGTTTTCGTTTTCAGGACTCGTCCGGCTTCGCTTTTTCGTTATCAGTGGATGGACCTGCAGGCGCCGCCGATGCCTTGCGCCGCCGCAGATTATCGCGCAGGGCCGATTGCAGGCGCGCTGCGCGCCGTTCGGCCTGGGTTAGGCGTTTGGCTGGGTTCGATGTTTCTGGTGTATCGGACATGCTGGGGGCAGGTAAGAGAGGGTCGTCAGGTCTCCGGCTTAAGAAATCCGGGGATTAAATGCAAGTCCTGCGTTTTTTCACCCCTTCCCCCGCATTTTTCGCTTTGTCTTTTCAAAAACTTTGGCTATAGCCGCCGCCTCGGACATGGTTTCTCTGTGTTTCCCTGTTCCGGGCCGCGTTAGCTCAGTGGTAGAGCGCATCCTTGGTAAGGCTGAGGTCGAGAGTTCGAGTCTCTCACGTGGCACCACGAAGGCCCGATCCCCTAAAGGGATCGGGCCTTCGCCATTTCTGGTCCATAATTTCCGGATTCAGCCACCCAGTTGGCGGATCGCCTGGTAAAGTTCGCTATCAAATCCGCACATGTGACGCAGGGTATCCGACGTATCCAGTTTCCGGCGGAAGGTGGCATCGCTGACCGGCCGCCCCCTGGAGCGGCCGTCCGACAGGCGGCTGTGAAAATTGAAGCTGATGCGGAACATGGCGCCATCCTTGTAATGAACTGTTACAAGATATAGCTTTTTGTGATAGAGGGCGCGATACCCCTATACCACCGATCCTGCAAAAACCGCGTAAAGCCGGCTTTAAGATTGGGTCGTGCCGGTGCCCTGATCGACAAAGCGCCCCACAAGTCCGGCCACGGCGATCACGGCAGTGATCTTCGCCATATCCTGCGCCGGGATCAACGCCTTGACCTCGTCCGGCACCTGAAGCCACAGGGCGGGAATCGCCGCCACAGCTCCCAGGGCCCAGGTGGAATAGGCGCGCAGGGCCGAACGCCAGTTGTCTATGAGTTTCATACCTAACTCCTGTAAGGGTATTTGAACATCGAAACGGAGGTCATGGCGCGATTGGCTGTGCCGCTGACACCGACAGCGCAGAAAAGCCCCAGATCAGGAGACCAGCTGACCGCATCCCAGCTGTTGTCAGCCGCACTGGATCGTGTCGCCCAGGCGACACCATCCGGTGAGGTCATGACACGGTTGCCCGTGCCACCGTCCCCTACCGCGCAAAGCAGACCGAGTTCCGGCGACCAGCAAACGGATTGCCAGTTATTATCGGCAGCGCTGACGCGGGCGGTCCAGGTGATGCCGTCCGGCGAGGTCATGATGCGATTGCCAGTGCCGGTCACGGCCGTGGCGCAGAACAGCCCCAACTCCGCGGACCAGCAGACAGCCTGCCAGTCGTTGTCGACCGCAGAACTGCGGCTGGTCCAGGTGATGCCATCAGGCGACGTCATCACGCGATTGCCAGTCCCTGTGTTACCGACCGCGCAGAACAGTCCCTGCTCCGCGGACCAGCAGACAGACCGCCATGTATTGTCTGCGGCACTGGCGCGCGCCGTCCAGCTTATGCCATCCGGTGAGGTCATGACACGGTTACCGGTCCCTGTGGCGCTCACGGCGCAGAACAGTCCCAGCTCAGGCGACCAGCCAACCGAGCGCCAGTTATTATCCACCGCGCTGGCACGCGCCGTCCAGGTGACGCCATCCGACGAAGTCATGACACGGTTACCCGTGCCGGAACTGCTTACGGCACAGAAAAGCCCCAGCTCGGACGCCCAGCACACCGATATCCACGTATTATCCGCCGCACTGGTGCGAACCGTCCATGTAATGCCATCCGGCGAGGTCATGACGCGGTTGCCTGTGCCGGAATTCGCTACGGCACAGAACAGACCCAGTTCCGGCGACCAGCAGACCGATTGCCAGTTGTTATCGGCAGCGCTTGTGCTGGCCAGCCACGCCGTGCCGGTCACATAGTTGCGCTGCGGCACGGCCGGCGTCTTGTAAATCGCCTTGCCGAAACGCATCCGGCCGCTCGATCGGTTGACCGTCAGGGCGGTGCGCCAACTGCTGCCGTCCGGAGACACCTTGAGGGTCAGGTTGCTGTCGCCGAGCAGGCCCAGGATCGCCCGCGTACTGTAGCCTTTCTGGAACAGGAGTTGCGCACTATTGCCATCGGCTTCCTTGTTGAGAACCAGCGACAGGTTACCACTGCCGCCTTCGGCCACGGTCTTGCCACTCAAAAGCGCCGCCGGCCCTTTGACGGCCAGCACATTATAGGCATCCGCCGTCGTGCCCACGCCCAAACGCGTCAGATTGGCCAGGGCCTTGATAGCGTCCTCGAAGCTCGTCCAGCCCGAGGCCGTGCGCAGCAGGAAAATGCCCTCACTCCGGACAAAAACAATGGCGCCTTCCGGGAAATCCACCGCCTCCCACACGCCGCCCTCAATTCGGACAAAGCTGCCTGCCGGAAGCAATGACCAGGCATCGCCGGTCGGGGTGGCGGGCAGGATGTACGTGTCGCCCTCTACCGCGTCCGCCGGCTGGGCCGCCACGCTGCGGCTGATGACGAACGCCTGCACCAGGCTTTCAAGCCGCATCAGATCGGCGTTCATGACAATGCGCTTCTGGCTGTGGTCGCCTATCAGCGGCAGTTGGAGTCGGGGTGTCGTATCGCTCACGCCTCACCTGTTCAGGAAATGAATGTGTCCTGAAGGATGAGGGCGGCCTCTGCCGGCGGGGATTAGTTATTCAGCTATAGAGATAGATCAGGCGCTTCTTGCCCTTGGTGCCGCGCATATCGCTGATGTTATGCTCATGGCTGCCGTCACGATGGGCCTGGGCAGCGCTGCCTTCGATATAATGCGTCTTCTTGATATCCTGCTGAATCAGGTGGGCGGCATAAAGATGGCCCTGGAAGAGCGCGTCCACCCCGCCGGGGATCAGGCCCAGCACAGCCCCTGCCCCCGGTATCAGCTTGACGACATCCTCGACAGTCGTGATGCCACTGTCGATCGCCAGAATGATCAGCGAGATGATCAGCGTGGCCGGTGTCACCCGCGCACGGAAGCCCTGGAACAGGAGGATAAGCCCCGCCCCCACCGAATAGACCGTGGACAGGAAGGGAAAGGGCAAAAGTGCCAGGATACCGTCCAAGCCGATGATATTGATCGGCCCTATGCCGATGATCCGGTCCGACAGCCGTTTGACGGTCTCGACCGATTCATAGATGCGCCATACCTCGTCCTGGGTTTTCGCGAACATGGCCCTTGCCCCCCGATGGATGGACACATAATAGACACTGGAATGATGACACTCTTAACCTGCGTTAACCAATAACGCGGGGAACTCAGTTCTTGTCAATACCGATTGGAGTCCCATGCGGCCGATCACTGTCCTGAGAGCGATCTGGTCGGCTCTGTGTACCGGCGCTTCGGCCTTGTCACTTGTGCTGGCCGCCTTATGCTACACAAATCCGCATTACCCGCCGCTTTACCTGATCGATATCTTTACCCTGCCCCTGCTGACCGCTACGGTCGCGCTCGTCGTCGCCTTCTGGCTGATGCGCGAGAAAGCGGCCTGGCGACTGGGTTTCGTCGCCGCCGGCGCCTGGTTACTGGCCCTGTGGCCGCAGGCCTTTCCCCCTCAAACGCCGGTGGACACCAAATCACCAACCGTGCGTGTCATGTTTTCCAACCTTTATATCTTCAACCGCGATCCCGCCCGCCTGCTCGACTGGGTGGGTAGTGAGAAGCCGGATATCGTCGCCACGGTCGAAAACCTGACCGATCCGGACGAAGCGCCGATGGTGGATAAGGCCTATCCCTACCATTCCAAGCACCGGGATACGGTTGTCTATTCGCGCTACCCGATCCTGTCGGCTCATCATGGCGATACCGAATACAGCTTCGACATGTTCGATATCCGCACACCCCAGGGCCTGATGCACCTGGCCGTGGTGCATCTCTGCCAGCCCAGGCTCACCTCGCATGAGTGCCAGTCATCGCAAATGACCCGCCTGCGTCAGGATATCGGCGCGGACGAACGCCCTGACACCCTGATGGTCGGTGACTTCAACTCATCCTTGAGCGCCTATCTTCTGCAGGACTTTGCCCGCGACATGAAGTTCCGTCCGGTGGCGGCGCCGACCGGTACCTGGCCGGCGCTTTTGCCCGGCGCGCTTCGCATAGGCATAGACAATGCCTTTGCCGGCAGCCATTTCAGCCTGTCACATCGTCAGGTGGGACCCGATAACGGTTCAGATCACCGTCCGATCCTGATCGACGTCCGGCGGGTGAACTAGAATTACTTTTTGGGCTTCTTGACCGCCGAGACAGCGCGGGCAATCGGCTTGGGCTCGACCTTGACCGGCGCTATGGCCGCCGCCTTGAGCACAGCCGGCGCTTCCACGGCCGCGGCCTCGACCGCGACGGGCGCTTCGATCACCGGATCGAAAGCAACCTTGGGCTCAGGCATAGCCTCCACGGCGTCGGTCACCATCGCTGTCGTGGCCTCGACCGTCTTGCTTGCGGCCTTCACCGCCGTCTTCGCCGTATCCGTGGCTGTATCCACGGCCTTTTCGGCAACTGCCTTTGCCGTTTTTGGGGCCGCCCTGGCAGACGACTTGACCACCGATGCCGCTTTTTCAGCCGCAGGTTCGACGGCGCCGGCCACCTTTTCCGCCGCGCCCCAGACACCACCAAAACCTGTGGTGCCGAAGCCCGGCCATTTGGCCAGGTCGCCCATCTGCGGCACGTCCTTCAGCAGGCCTTCGCTCTTGCTCAGGCTCTGCGTCATCGCCCAGGCGCTGAGGCCGAAGCTGGAGGCCGCCCAGAAGGGCACCCACATGGGAGAAAGGGCCCCGACCCAGAAGTTGACCACCTTTTCGGAAGCGGCCTTGACCTCTTCCGGCGTGGAGAAGGCGGGGAATTTCGGCGTCGGGTAATCGGTCATGCTTAACATCTTATCCTCTGCGTCCTATGGGGATTTTATTGCGGCGCAGCATAGCATGTTTCGGTTGAGTCTCCAATAAGGAGAGCGATCACAATATCCGTATGCGCGCTTCGGCCCCCGCCTCGCCAAAGGTCGTCACCACGGCCTGACAGATGGCTTCGAGGCGCGGCGCGAAGCCTTCCGGCGCATTGACCGCCACCAGGGCGCAGCCGTTCATTTTCATGGGATTCCATAGCGGCCGCAGGCGCAGTTCGGCCACCTGGATCTCCGCCATGTCGCCCATTTCGCGCTCCATATGGCGTAGCCAGGCATCGAAGGTTTCCAGGTCCTTGAGCGGCAGCCAGATCAGAAACCGGGCATCGGACCGCAGTGTCAGCAGGTCGCGCACCGTATCGGTGATGCGATGATAATCGTCCGGCTTCTCGAAGGGCGGATCGATGATATAGAGCAGATCCTCGTCGCCTTCGGTGGTTTGCAGAGCCACCTTGTAACCGTCGGCCTTGATCGCCTGGCCGCGCGGTTCGATGCGGTCATGCAACAGGCGGTAATCGTCGTCACGCAGCTCGCATCCGACATACTGGTCGCCGGCGCGTTGGTTGTCGAGGATTAGCGTCGGAGATCCCGGATAGATACCGATGCGTCCCTTGAACCCTGCTTTCGCGTTCTTGGCGCGAACATAATCGCCCAGGGGCTTCAGGCTTTCCGGCACATCGCGACCCATCAGATATTTGATACCAGCCTCGGCCTCCTTTGAGCGGGCGAAATCCGGATTGGACAGGTCATAATAACCGGCGCCGGCATGGGTATCGACCGTCAGCAGCGGCCGGTCATTGTCACGCAGCAGCCGAAGCATGGCCAGTATGGCGGCGTGCTTGGCGAGATCGGCGAAATTTCCGGCGTGAAAGCCGTGGCGGTAATTCATAAAAGTCCCAGTTCACGCCGCGTCTTCTTAGGCAGGGCAGCGACAATAATATCATAAGAACCGCGCACATGGTCCATCAGGTCCGTATCCGCAATGCCACGGGCCTGAATCCACTTCATACCGCGTGACGCCAGATAGGGCGCCGGCCGGCAGCCCTCGGCGTCGCTCAGGATTTCATAGCCGATCGGCGTCACCTTGAAACTGACCGACAGACCGATCTCTTCCACAAACCCGGCAATCGCGAAGACCTTACCGCCCACCTTCCAGACATCCGCCCCGCCCCACTGCACCACATGGGTGGATTGGGGCAAGGTGGCGCAGAAGGCGTTGAAGGCGGCAGGTGTCACTTGAGGGGCATCTCGCGGGCGATTTGCAGGGTATCCGCCAGCAGCGATTCCGAGGTCGGCCAGGCACCCGCGCCCTTACCGGTAACGTACCAGGTCTCGCCATTATCCAGTTCGATGATGGCCCGGTTCTGCTCGCCGCGCGCGCCGACCAGATAATGATCGGCGTCGAGCACTTCCAGTTTCATCGAGCCCTGCAGGCCGTCGGCGGTCGGATAGGCGCGGGCGACATAGCGCAGGCCCTTGCCCTTCGGGATGACCAGCGAGTCTTCGGTGATCTGGCCCACTTCGATATGTTTCGGCGTCTGGCCAGGGAAGGCGATTTCACGCAGCAGCTTGAGTTTCGCGCCGACATCAGTGCCGTCGAGATCAGCCGTCGAATCCGGCTCAGCAAAGCCCAGACGGCGCGCCTCATCCATGGCGGCATCGAAGGTCTTGCCCGATTCCACCTGGTCGATGACGAAGTTCGACGTGCCGTTGAGCACGCCCGCCAGCGATTTGACCTTATGGCCGGCCGCGGCGGCACGCTTGAGCGCCTCGATGATCGGCGCCCCGCCACCGACCGAAGCCGAATAGGTCAGCATGGCGCCGGAGGCCTTGGCGGCCGCACGCAACTTGTCGGCCGACGCGGCTACGGCCTGCTTGTTGGCGCTGGTGACCGAAACACCGGCCTTAAGGAAGCCTTCCAGCAGTTCGGCCGAGGGCGAAACGCCGGTGCCGATATCAACGAACACATCGACATCGTTACGGACGAAAGACCGCGCATCCGAGGTGAATTTCGCCGCCAGCGGATGATCGCGGCGTTTCGAGGCATCACGCACCAGGATGCGATCGACCTCGATCAGTTCCGGCCATTCCAGACAGCGTTCGAGAAACTTCGAACCCACGCCACCGGCGCCCATGACGGCGATGCGGATCGGGCGTTTCAGGGTCTGGCCCTTGCGATAGGCGGTCTCGCTGCCGAGCGTGGTTTCGTAGCCCTTGGCCAGGCCGGCGACCTGAACCATCAGGTTATTGTCAGCAGCGAAGCGCATTGCCTTGCCCTGCACCACCGGGAAGGCGATCTTCAGCGCCTCTTCCCAGTTGAGCGACTCATAGGGTTTAGCGGAATCGCCGACATTGGCAGGATCGGCGTCATAGACCGCATCGACATCCTTGATCAGACGGGCGGTGACACCGAGCGCCTTGGCAATGTAAACAGCGGTCAAGTCCGAACCGCCACGGCCCAGCAGAACCGGCTCGCCACCGGCGTTTTCGGCCACATAGCCCGGCACCACCACCAGATCGACCTTCTGCAGGTCGCTGGTCAGCACCTCGGCTTTGATGGAGACGGGATTGGCATTAAGGTGCTCGCCCTCGGCCACCAAGCCGATTTCATAGGCCGAACGGAACTGCGTCACGATGCCCGAACGTTCGGCGGCCATGGCGAGCAAGGTGGCCGCACGCATTTCACCGGTCGCCACCAGATGCGGCGTCGCCGAAGACACCGAGGCCTGAGTATAGCTGCCGGCCAGACGCAAAAGCTGGTCGGTCTGGCCCTTGAAGGCCGAAACCACGGCGATCACCTTGTGCGCGTCGCGAACGTAGCGGTAAATCTCCGAGACCGCGCGTTGCAGCGCACTTTCGCTCGTGAGCACCGAACCACCGAATTTAACGACCAGGACAGACATAATTCACCCGTTTCAGACCAATTTGCACGGTCGCTATAAGACTTTGACGCTGGAGCCAAGAAAAAACGTGTTTGGCGTTAAGATTCTTGGTGTTGGTTTCGGACGATACGGCTGCCGCTTCCGAAGGACAGACTTGAATAGCCCCTCCGAATGCGGCAAATCAGCCCCATGCATAACCGCGCCGTTCTGTTCCGGGCCTACGGCCTTCTTGTCCTGACAAGCCTGATCTGGGCGGGTAACAGCGTGGCGGGCAAGATCGCTGCCGGGCATATCGATCCGATCCTGCTGACCACCCTGCGCTGGTGGATCGCCGCCCTGGTGATCGTCTCTTTGTCGGTCAAACACCTGAAAACCGACTGGCCGGTCATCAAACGCCACTGGCCGCTGCTGTTTGGTTATGGCGCCAGCGGCTTCGCCCTGTTCAATATCTTCCTCTATTCAGCCCTGACCCAGACCAGCGCGGTCAATGTCATGATTGAGCAGGCTGGCATCCCCCTGATCATCTTCCTCGGCAACTTCCTGCTGTTCCGCATCAGGGCGACCGCGGCCCAGCTTATCGGCTTCGTCATGACCTTTGCCGGCGTGCTGATCACCGCCAGCCACGGCGATATCCACCAGCTTCTACACCTGAAGCTCAATATCGGCGATGTGATGATGCTGGGCGCCATTCTCGTCTATGGCGGCTATACAGTCAGTCTGAAATGGAAGCCGGCGATCCACTGGCAAAGCCTGCTGGCCATTCCCTGCATCGGCGGCGCCCTGACCTGCCTGCCCTTCATTATCTGGCGCGCTCTCACCCATCCGTTTGGCGCGCCTGACAGTACCGGCTGGGGCGTCGTGGTCTATGCCTCGTTGTTCGTCGCCCTGCTCGCTTCAGCCACCTATATCGCCGGCATCGAACTGATCGGTCCCAATCGCGCCGGCCTGTTCATTAACCTGCTGCCGATCTTCGGTGTCTTCCTCGCCGTGCTGATCCTGCGCGAACCGCTGCACGGCTTCCATCTGGTGGCCCTGGCCCTGGTCTGCGGCGGCATTGTCCTGTCGGAATGGAGTCGTCTCAAGGCTACGCCCAAGCCTTAGGACGCAAACCGCCGCGCACCGGCCACGCAAGCCACGATGGCAACCATTACCGCCACCACGGCCCAACTGATCGGCTCCTTTAGCAGGCAAGCCGCCAGGATCAGTGCGAGAAACGGCTGCATCAGTTGTAACTGTCCAACGGCGGCAATCCCGCCCAAAGCCAGACCGCGATACCAGAAGATGAACCCGATCAGCATGGAAAACAGCGACACATAACCCAGGCTCAGCCAGGCAGGCCAATGGACGACTGAGAGATCATTCGGCCAGGTCATCACGCCTAAAGCCAGCATGACTGGCGCCGCCACCAGCAAGGCCCAGCAGATCACCTGCCAGCCGCCCAGCTTACGCGACAGCCGCGCCCCTTCGGCATAACCAAAACCGCAAACAATGATCGCCGCCAGCATCAGTAAATCGCCCACCGGCGAGACCGAAAAGCCCTGCGTCAGCGCATAGATAATGATGCAGACGCCGCCCAGGCCCGAAAACAGCCAGAACAGCTTAGGTGGATGCTTTTCGCCCAGCAGACTGGCAAAGACCGCCGTCGAGATCGGCAGCAGGCCGGTGAAGACAATGGAATGCACGGACGGGATGTGTTGCAGCGCCATGGCCGACAACAGCGGAAACCCGACCACCACGCCGAGCGCCACGCCGATCAGCGAGGCGATATCGCGCTTTTCCGGCCGCGCCGCCTTGAGCACGATCAGACATATGGCCGCCAGTCCGGCTGCGATCACCGCCCGCGCACTGGTCAGGAACAAAGGCGACATCGCCTGCACGGCCACCTTGGTTGCCGGCAGGGAGCCGCTGAAGGTCAGCACGCCCAGTCCGCCATTGATCCACCCGATCGTTTTCCGGTCCATCATACACTCCTCGATTACAACTTGCGTATGACGATAAAAGACTCGCCCTGACAGGCACGCTCCGGTAAAATTACATCAAACCATATGGGTACGGATACCAGTACAGTTATGAGCAGCGCGCCCCTCACCTCACGCGTCATGGAGCAGATCCGTGACCGCATTTCCCGTCAGCAATTACCGCAGGGTGCACGCCTGCCCTCGATCCGCTCCATGGCCGAAACGCAGAAGGTGTCAAAATCGACTGTGGTGGAGGCTTATGACCGCCTCCATGCCGAGGGCGTCATCACCGCCCGGCGCGGCTCGGGCTATTTCGTCGCCGCCCCTCATGCGCCTTTGGCTTTGGCGGAGATCGGACCGAAACTGGATCGCCAGGTCGATCCTTTGTGGATTTCCCGCCAATCCCTGGAAACCGAGGCCGATTATCTCAAGCCCGGCTGTGGCTGGGTGCCCTCCTCCTGGCTGCCGGAGGACGACATCCGCCGCTCCCTGCGCACCCTGGCTCGCGCCGAGACGACCAATCTCACGGAATATGCCACGCCCCTGGGCTTCGCCCCCCTGCGGCAATTACTGTCGCGCCGCCTGTCCGACAGCGGCATAGACGCTGCGCCTTCACAGATCATGCTGACCGGCTCCGGCACGCAATCGATCGACCTGATCTGTCGCTTCCTGCTCACGCCGGGCGATACGGTGCTGGTCGATGATCCCTGCTATTTCAACTTCCTGGCCCTGCTGCGCGCCCATCGGGTCACGGTCATAGGCGTGCCAATGACGCCGAATGGCCCGGATATAAACGCCTTCGCCAACGCCCTGATCGCCCACAAGCCGCGCCTCTACATCACCAACTCCGCCCTGCATAACCCGACCAGCGCCACGCTTTCCCCGGTGATCGCCCATCGTTTGCTGAAGCTGGCGCAAGGACATGACCTGCTGATTGTCGAGGACGATATCTACGCCGATTTCGAGCACGGCCCTTCACCCCGGCTGGCCGCTTTCGACGGGCTGGAGCGCGTCATCCATATCGGCAGTTTTTCCAAGACCCTGTCCTCGGCTGTGCGCTGCGGCTTCATCGCGATCCGGCCGGACTGGCTGGCAGGACTGATCGATCTCAAGATCGCCACCAGCTTCACCCACGATCCGCTGTCCGCCGAACTGCTGTATCATATCCTGAGCAGCGGTCATTATCGTAAGCACATGGCCGATATGCGCGAAAAGCTGGCCGCCTTGCGCCCGGTCATCCTCCGCAAACTGGCGGCACTCGGCATTCATCCCTGGCATGTACCTCAGGCCGGCATGTTCCTGTGGTGCGAATTGCCGAATGGCATCGACGCTTCGGAGGTGGCCCGCCAGGCCCTGGCGCAAAAGGTGGTGCTGGCGCCGGGCAATGCCTTCAGCCTGTCCCAGGGGGCGCAAAGCTTCATGCGCTTCAATATCGCCCAGATGCAGGACAACCACGTCTTCGAAGTGCTGAAACACGCCCTCTTGACGCAACCGCAGCATTTGCGCATATAGGCTTTACTCATCGAGACCAGCCGAGGGAAAGGCCCAACGACGCTGGGGCAACCGCTGCAAACGCAGTATGGTGCCAACTCCTACAGGGCGCATTTCCCTGACAGATGAGACGGAACTCCAACGCCCGCGCGGCGTCTTTTCCCGTCTGGTCCGGTGAGGTTTTGCAGCGACCGGACACACCATGAACGCCATCCATTTTACCGCGCCCGACCTGATCGGCACCGATATCACCGCTCCCATTCCTGCCGATTTCCGCCTGCAAAGTGGCATGAAGCTGGAACAGGATGACGTGGTGGCGCGGCTCTATGGCCCGAAGGACGCGCCTGTGGTCGTAGCCGCCGGCGGCATTTCGGCCGGCCGCGTGCTGTTCGCCAAGGAAGATAGTACCGACACCGCCCCCGGCTGGTGGGAAGGCGTCGCCGGTCCGGGCGAGGCGCTCGACCTCAACACTTTCCGCGTGCTCTCCATCGAATTCGCCCCGCGCCTGCCGGCGTCACATGTCTATACCATCACCACCCATGACCAGGCGCGACTGGTAAAGCTGCTGCTCGATCAGCTCGGCGTCGAGAAAATCTACAGTTTTATTGGCGCCTCCTACGGCGCCATGATCGGCCTGGCCTTTGCCGAACTATATCCGGATGCCGTTGAGCGCCTGTGCGTCATCTCGGCCGCTCACCGCGCCCACCCCATGGCCACGGCCTTCCGCGGTCTGCAACGCCGTCTGCTGCAATTCGGCAAGGATACCGGCAGGCCGCAGGAAGGCATTTCACTGGCCCGTCAGCTGGCCATGACCACCTATCGCTCCGACGCCGAATTCTCCGAGCGCTTCGACGGCCCGCCGCCGGAAGCCGCCGGCGGCAACTATGTCGTTTGTGGTTACCTGCGCGCCCGTGGCGACGCCTATGCCGCCACCGACGTCAATCGCTGGATCTCGATGTCCGACAGCCTGGACCGCCACCGCGTCGATCCGTCGAAGATCAAGGCCAGGGTCTTCCTGGCCGCCGTCCCCACCGACCGGCTGGTGCCTTACGAAGACATGAAGGCCCTGGACGAAGCATTGGCCGACAGCGTCTTCATCGACTTCCCCTCGCTTTATGGTCACGATGCTTTCCTGAAGGAAATCAAGCTCGTTTCCGATATTGTTCGCACATCTCTCGAAAAGTAACATGTCCAAAGATTATCTGAAGAACGCCGGGCTCGGCACCAAGGTCATCAATATCGGCATCGATTCCGACCCGGCGCACGGCGCGGTCATGCCGCCGATCTACCTGACTACCAACTATACCTTCGAGGGCTTCGGCAAGAAGCGCACCTATGATTACGGTCGCTCGGGCAATCCAAACCGCGAGATCATCGCTGATGTCATCGCCGAACTGGAAGGCGGCGTCGGCGCAGTCATGACCGCCTCTGGTCTGGCGGCGCTCGATCTCCTTTGGCAGGATCTGCCGTCGCACACTCCGAAAAGTGGCCCCCACTTTTCGGACGAAAGTGTGCGAGCCTGGAAACCCAACAAGCGCGTGGTCGTGCCGCACGATTGCTACGGCGGCACCCAGCGCCTGCTCAATGCCCGCGCCAAACAAGGCCTGATCGATCTGGTCTATGTCGACCAGGGCGATGAGGCCGCGCTGGAAAAGGCACTGTCGGAGCCCACAGCCCTGCTCCTGCTGGAGACCCCATCCAACCCCTTGATGCGCCTGATCGATCTGGAAAAACTGATCGCCTTGGGCCACAAGGCCGGAGCGAAAGTGGCCGTGGACAACACCTTCCTCTCCCCCGCCCTGCAAAACCCGATCAAGTTCGGCGCCGATTTCGTGGTCCACTCGACCACCAAATATATCAACGGCCATTCCGACGTGATCGGCGGCGCGCTGGTCTGCACCACGCCGGAAGACGTTACGTTGTACCGCTGGTGGGCGAACTGCGTCGGCGCCACCGCCGCGCCGTTCGACAGCTACCTGACCCTGCGCGGCGTGCGCACCCTGTTCGTCCGCGTTCGCCAGCAGCAGCAATCGGCCCAGGCCGTGGCCGAATTCCTGTATGCCCACCCCAAGGTGAAGGCCGTCCATTATCCCGGCCTGCCGTCGCACCCTCAGCACGATCTGGCAAAGAAGCAACAGGCCGGTTTCGGCGCCATGATGAGCTTCGAACTGGCCGGCGGGCTGGACGCGGTGAAGACGCTGTTCGACCATATCGAACTGTTTTCGCTGGCGGAATCGCTCGGTGGTATCGAGAGCCTGATCGTCCACCCCGCCTCGATGACCCATGCCGCCATGTCGCCCGAAGCCCTGGCCACAGCCGGCATCAGTGACGGCCTGATCCGCCTGTCGATCGGCCTTGAAGAAGCCCCGGACCTGATCGCCGCCCTGGAGCGCGGACTGGCGTCAATCGCCTGATCGATACATCAAAATGTAAAAAGCCCTCCGGCAAAACCGGAGGGCTTTTTACATTCAATCGTGCCCCTTTAAATGCGCGACAGCTTTACGTCGATATTGCCGCGCGTGGCGTTGGAATACGGACAGACCTGATGGGCATCGGCAATCAGCTTGTCGGCCACTTCGGATGACAGGCCGGGCAGCGAGATTTTCAGCTCGACCGTAATGCCGAAGCCATGGCTGATCTTGCCGATGCCGACGCTCGATTCGATGTGGGTATCGGCCGGGACGGCGATCTTCTGCCCGGCGCCCACCGCCTTGAGCGCCCCGATGAAGCAGGCGGCATAGCCCATAGCGAACAGTTCTTCCGGATTGGTGCCGTCACCACCCGCGCCGCCCAGTTCCTTCGGCGTGGAGAGTTTCAGATTTTGATTGCCCGCCGAGGCGGTGCCTTCGCGGCCGCCGGTGGCCTTGCCGTGCGCAGTGTACAGAACAGTTACAGCTTCAGTCATGATCGGTCTCCTTTGTAAATTTCAATATCGAACAATTATATTGTGTGCAATTTGATGTCAATTAAATTGTGCGCTATGTAATGAAAAAAGTATGTGAGCCCGCAATGCCCGATTCCTCCCCACCCGAACTGAAGCTGGAAAACCAGATCTGCTTCGCCGTTTATTCGGCGGCGCACGCTTTTACCCAGGCCTATAAACCCTATCTGGAGCCGATGGGCCTCACCTATCCGCAGTATCTGGTCATGCTGCTGCTGTGGGAACAGGACGGCCGCTCGGTCAATGAGATCGCCCATCCCCTGCACCTCGATTCGGGCACCCTCACCCCCTTGCTCAAGCGCATGGAGAAGGCCGGCCTGCTCACGCGTGGGCGCGATGCAAAGGATGAGCGCATCGTGCGCATTCACCTGACGCCACATGGAAAAAGTCTGAGTGAAAAGGCCCGCGCCATCCCGCCGGCCATGCTGTGCGCCTCAGGCCTGGAACTCGACGGCCTCATGGCTTTGCGTGAGGAAGTCAAGGCCTTAGACAAGGCCATGCGCGAAAAATAGGCGCAAAGACGCCTTGCCAGCCTGATTTAATTGTCCTACAAATAGCACAACCATAATATCGGGCAATTCAGGGAGTTTTGCATGCGTCGTTACGCCATTTCCTTAACCGCAATGGGCCTCGCGGCCTTTGGCTGGGCCGCCATGGCCGAAGCCGCCACACCGGTCACCAAGGCCACCGTCGACACGACCCAGCCGGGCGCTGAAATCAGCCGCCAGATCTTCGGTCAGTTCGCCGAACATCTCGGCACCGGCATCTATGGCGGCATCTGGGTCGGCAAGGATTCAGCCATCCCCAATACCCGCGGCATCCGTAATGACGTCGTCGCCGCCCTGAAGGCGATCAAGGTGCCGAACGTGCGCTGGCCCGGCGGCTGCTTTGCCGACGAATATCACTGGGAAAAGGGCATCGGCACAGGCAAACGTCCGGTGACGCTCAATTCCAACTGGGGCGGCGTGATCGAACCCAATACCTTCGGCACCGACGAATATATGGACTTCCTGAGCCAGATCGGCGCCGACTCCTACGTTTCGGCCAATGTCGGCTCCTCCACCCCGCGTGAAACCGCCGAGTGGCTGGAATATATGACCTCTGAAAAGGAAACGAGCCTGGCCGTGGCGCGCCGTGAAAACGGCCATCCGGCGCCCTACGCCGTCCATTTCCTCGGCATCGGTAATGAAAGCTGGGGCTGCGGCGGCAATATGACACCGGAACACTATGCCGACGAATATCGCCAGTTCGCCACCTACGCCAAGAATTACAACAGCGCCGTACCGATGAAGAAGATCGCTTCGGGCGCCAATGTCGATGATTACAACTGGACCGAAACGGTCATGAAGGATACGCAAGGTCAGGGCATGGACGGCCTCTCCCTGCACTTCTATTCCGGTTTCGAGAACTGGCCGCCCTACCAGCCGGCCACTGGCTTCGACGAGACCGAATACGCCAAGGTGATCAAGACCGCCCTGCGCATGGACGAACTGGTCACCAAGCACTCAGCCATCATGGACAAGTACGACCCGCAGAAGAAGGTCGCGCTCGTGGTCGATGAATGGGGCGCCTGGCTGAAGAATGAGCCCGGCACCAATCCCGGCTTCCTCTATCAGCAGAACTCGCAGCGCGATGCCGTGCTGGCGGCCGTGACGATCAACATCTTCACGCGCCATGCCGATCGCGTCCGCATGGCCAATATCGCCCAGATGATCAATGTCCTCCAGGCCATGATCCTGACCGATGGCGACAAGATGGTCCTGACCCCGACCTATCACGTCTTCAAGATGTACGTGCCGTGGCAGGACGCCACCTTCCTGCCGGTCAGCTATGATGCCGGCACCTATACGCATGGCACCGTCACCCTGCCGCGCGCCGATATTGCCGCTGCAAAGGCGAAAGACGGCAAGGTCTATGTCTCGATTACCAATATCGACCCGACCCAGCCGTTGGAAGTCGACCTGTCGGCGCTCGGCCTGAAGGCCAAGTCCGCCTCCGGCCAGACTCTGACCGCACCGAAGCTCGACAGCATCAACACCTTCGATAAGCCGAATACGGTTGTCCCGAAGGCCATCTCGGCCACAGCGAAGAACGGCAGCCTGGTGCTGAAGCTGGCGCCAGAATCGGTGACCGTCGTCTCCCTCGATTAAACACCTCCCCCAACTGACCGGACCCTGTGTTTGGCCCCGCCGCGCGTATCTGCGGCGGGGTTTCTTTTTGCGTAGTCACTTCTGCATTTCGGAGTCATAGTCGGCTTAACAATGCGCCGGGGGGACCGCCATGACATATCGCTTCATTCCAACCGCCATTCTTTTGACGGCGGGGATCGCATTGACGCTCGGCGGCTGCACGCCAAAACCGGCGACAGAAGAAGGTTTCGCTGAAGAGAAGGTCAATGTGGATCTGGTGGCGCCGCCCGGCCCGGTGGATGCCGCCAATGCCAAGCCCCCAGCCGACGCACCATCCGGCGCCCCGCAACTGGCTTATGACTATGCGTATGGCTTTTCGGCCTCCGCCAAGGGCATAGAGACCCTGATCACTGCGGATCAGGCGGCCTGCGCCAAGGCCGGACCGGGCGTCTGTCAGGTCATTTCCCTGAGCGCCAATAACAACCCCGACAGCAGCTATGTCCGTAAAACCCTGGAACTTCGGGTTACGCCGCAATGGCTTACCGCCTGGCAAGGCAATCTCGACAGCGGCCTCAGGAAAGTCGGCGGCCACCTGACCTCACAGAACGTCACCAGTGAAGATCTGAGCCTGCAGATCGTCGATACAGACGCGCACCTCAAGAACAAGCTGGCCCTGCGGGATCGCCTGCTGACCATCATCCAGAGCCACCCCGGCAAGGTCGCCGATCTGGTCGAGGCCGAAACCCAGCTGTCCCAGGTGCAGAGCGAAATCGACTCCGCCCAATCCAGCCTGGCGGTACTGCGCAAGCGGGTGGCCACCACGCATCTCACCCTCACCTACGAGAGCGAGGCGGCGGCCGCTTCGAACGGCACTTTCCGTCCGGTCACCAATGCCTTGCGCAATATCCTCAACAATATGATGCAGATGGTCGGCGCGCTGATCACCATCGCCGCCTTCCTGCTACCGCTGGCGGTTGTTCTTACGCCCGCGATCTGGCTTTTCAGCAGATGGTGGAAAAACCGAAAATCCCGGCCCAAGCCCGAATCCTGACCCAAATCGTCGGTATTTTGCCGCAGAGATAAAAGCAGGAAGGAAGACCGGTTATGGCGCAGGTCATAGGGCTGGGCGTTTTCATCAAGGCAAAAAAGCCCAAGGCGCTGGCGAAATGGTATCGCGAGGTGCTGGGCATGAATATGGACGCGAACTGGTTCGGAACGGCTATCCCCCCTCAGCTCGCACCGAAAAAGACCATTCAGGTCTTTTCACTGTTCAAGTCCAACAGCGACTATATGAAGCCGTCAAAGCGGGAGTTCATGCTGAATTTCTGTGTTGACGACATGGACAGCATGCTGGCGCGTTGCGCCGAACACGACGTCAAGCCGATCTGGCGTAATGACGAAGACCCCAGCGGCCGCTTTGCCCATATTCTCGATCCCGAAGGCACCAAGATCGAGCTGTGGGAACCCGCTTCGGTCTAGTGCGCCTCAATGACCGGCAGGCTATTGATCGGCTCAATCGTGATATTGCGGAAGAAGGTCTCCGCCCCTTCGGACTGAAGCTGGATGGCGCCGTGGGTCAGGGGTTCACAGGGCGCGTCCGCCGAAACCTTATCACAAAGGCCCCAGACCTCCATCACCGGCACGCCATTGACGACATGGACGGCATGGTTGGCGAAGACATAGAGGTCGAGCCGGTTCCATTCGCCGACCGGCCTGTCGGCATTGACATTGTTCTCGATATTCCACAGCGCCGTATTGCCGACTGCCGCGCCTTTCGGCGCGCCCACCATGAACCGCTGTTTCGGATCGATGATCGCCGGATCGATCGCCACGCTCGAATCGACCGCCAGCCCCGCCCCTACCGGCACCACCATGCCGACGCTGCCGGTCATGATCTCGAACTCCACGGACCTTGACCAGGTGCCCCAGACCGCGCCGGGCGCTCCATGCGTGTGATACAGCAGGCCATTGTTTTCCGGCTGATCGAGGCGCGGCGCATAGCGTTTGCCGCTCCACTTATATTCGAGATGGAGGTGATAATTCCGGAAGTCGCCCTTGTGAACCAAACTGCCCCAGGTCTCTCCACTCACCCGCAGAGCCGGCGCACCGTCTTCCGCCACCACCGAGAAAGTATCCCCCTTACCACCGGGACCGATGGGACGGGCACTGCCGGGATTATAGGTCAGGCCGGGGTCGCGATAGCCCAGCCAGGCGCTCCAGTCATCGAGATCCTTGCCATTGAACAGCGCTACAGCCGGACCGGTCGCTTTCGGAATGTGTTTCAGCACCAGTGTCTGCGGCTTGAAGACTGGCGCTTCCGCCTGCGCAGAAACGAACGAAACCAGCAGGCAGGCGCCCGCCAGGGCAAAGGTCTTCAACATCTATCTTCCCAACGTCTTTTATATCAGCAGATCACTGCGCGCCACGGTCACCGCCTGACCGCGCAATTTGACGCGATCACCGGCCACTTCACACTGCAAATGCGCCCCGCGCTTCGGGTGGGCCTGATAGTAGTCGAGCACCGCTTTTCCGGTCAGAGCCTGGTAGAGCGGCGCCAGCATGCAGTGCATGGAGCCGGTGGCCGGGTCTTCCGGTATGCCCATATCCGGCGCGAACAAACGGCTGACCACGTTGTAAGGCTTGCCTTCATCGGCAAAGGCCGTGACGATCAGATGGCGATCGGTATAGGCCGTCCCCTGATAGGCGGTCAGCTTTTCCAGGTCCGGCGTCACGCCCCGCACCGCCGCTTCGCTGTCAAGGAAAGCGATCAGCGCCGGACCGCCATAGCAGCGTTGCGGCTTCACGCCCAATACGGCCTCGATCTCCGGTACCGGCGCGATTTCGTGCGGCAGGTAACCGGGGAAATCCATCTCATACCCACGGCCCGCGCGCCGGACGATCAGCGGTCCCGACAAGGTATCGAAGCGGACTTCATCCGCCGTCAGTCCCATTTCGCGGAACAGCATATGGGCCGAGGCCAGGGTGGCGTGTCCGCACAAAGGCACCTCGATAGCCGGTGTAAACCAGCGCAGGCCGAACCGCGCCGGATCGTCGGTTCTTAGCAGGAAAGCCGTTTCCGCCTGGTTGTTCTCCATGGCCAGGGCCTGCATGAAGGCGTCATCCGGCCAGGCATCGAAAGGTTCGGGCACACAGGCCGGATTGCCCTTGAACGGCTGGTCCGCAAAGGCATCGATCAGATACTGTTTCATGCAATCCTTTTTTGGCCTGAATTGGCGGCCGCTGCCCGGCTCACCGCGTCGTACATATTCATCTTCATGCCGCCCGGCATGACCATGTCCCCGCCCTTCATATCCGTCGGACAGTCGCCGGTGCGCTTGCCGGTAATCCGGGTGGTGGACTTGCCATCCCCCGTCATTGGCGGTGTCGTCGTGGCGGTGACTGTCTGGTGATACTCACTGTCGCCGACCATTTCCATATGAATATGGCTGGTGACGGTATGGCCAATCATTTCGCACACCGAATCGATATCAAGTGTGGAGCCGGTTCTGACGACATTCTTCTGCGAGCAGTGCGTATTGCCATTCATTCCTTTCAGGCCGATCTCGGCCATGCGCCCGCTCAAGGCCTCGTCGACGCACAACTGGCTGACAATCCCCTTGGGAAGCCCCTGCACCTCGGTAGAGATTTCCCACAGGCCCGGCTTCTGCAGGATCGGGCTGGTGCCGGCAAGCGCGGCCGGCTTTGCCACTTCGGCGCTGGCGGACGCCTGGCCGTCAGGGGCTTTCGACGGACTGCAGCCGGCCAGTGCCCCCAACGCCGCCATCAATACCCAGGTACGCAAACGCAGAACGGTCATCACAGCCTCCTCCGGTTTGTATGCGGCCAGCATACATCCGAAGAACGGCGTTAGGAACGGTGATTTAACGAAATTTCGCCAGCACCACGCCGGCGCCGATCCTGACGCCATCGCCCGTGATGTAATCGCCCGGCTTCATGTCGGCCGGGCAGTCGCCCAGGCGCTTGGCGTCAGTGATCGTCACCTGATCGCCATGGCCGGCAAAGGCAGGGGAATAACGGGTCTCGACCGTCTGGTGGAAAGCTTCGTGGCCAACGATATCGACATGTATATGCGAGGTCAGGGTGGTGTCATTGACCATGCAGACCGTATCGATGTCGGCGCCATCATCGCTCTTGGTCACGGTTCGGGCCGAACATTCGAGATGCGCCATTTCCGGCTTGCCCGGCAGATCATGGCCGATCAGGGCCAGCTTCTCGCCCTGGGCATCGTTGACGCAGATCTTCGCCACCGTCTTGCCGCCCAGTTGCGGCAGGGTCTGGGTCAGTTGCCACAGGCCGGCGCGCTGGCCCAGGGCGCTGATCTGGTAGACGGGCGCAGCTTCTGAAGTGGCCGCGCTGCTTTCCATGCTGGCTTCAGAAGCCGAGGCGGTGGCAGCCGACAGACCACCGCCATCTTCCACGAACGGTGTCCGGGGTTTTTCCGGCTTGCCGCATCCCGCCAGACCGCCCGCGATCGTCAGGAATATCAGCCCCGTAGCAAAAACACCCGTCGCCCTCATTTTGACGCCGCCTCCCCATCGGGCGTGTTCTTATCGAAATCCATGTCCGGCACATAGCTGGCATAGGCCGCCGCTTCTTCTGCGGTCAGGCTGGCCGCCGGACTTTCATCCGACGACATGGCTTCCATATCGCTCGTTTCCGAATGGCAGGCACCAAGGCCAGTTAAGGCAAATGTGGCACAGGCAATTGAAAACACACGAAAAAATAGCTTCATAAATGACCTTCTCAAACGCCCCGCTTCCGAAACCATAATCACGGGAATTATAAATACGAAATTCGGAAGTGGGGCTTGAGGCCATACTTACTAGTGGTTTTCACCCGGATGCAAGGCCGAGCTGGTCGATTGATCGCCGGCGCGATCCGATTTCGGCTTGTCATTGCCATGCTGTTCCGCTGGCGTGGCATGCGGATTGTTAGACCCTTGCGGTGTCTTAGCGCCTGACTGGTCCTTCTGAGCGTTAGGGCCCGCATTGTTTCCGGGAGTGTTTTCGTTCGGGCGACTGTCGTTATTACCCGGCTTGTTGTCCTGGCCATTGCCCGGCGCCTGGTCATGATCGTTCGCCTGCGGCTTGCGGTCGCCATAGGCATTGACCTTCTTGCCGTCGCTCTTCTGGACATCGCCGCCGCGAACACCGCTCGGGCATTCGCCCTTGAAACTGGCGTCATCCTTGTAGTCGCGGCGATCGGACGGCGCCGAAACCGGCCCCTGGTTGGTCATCTTCGCGCCCAGCGCCGTGTCGACGCAGACATGGGTGACGTAGCTCTTCTTGGTCTTCGGATCGGTATGCTTCACTTCCCAGTAGCCGGGCTTCTGGCCCATCTGCTTGATCACCACCGGATCGTAGGTCTCGGCCTGGGTGACCACGACGGTCGCCGCCGAGCTGGCTTCGCTGTCCGTCACCGCTTCGGTGGTATCCGCTGTGGTGTCATCCGTAGTCACCGTAGCTGTTTCGCTCGAAGCCGAGGCGGTGGAAGCCGGCGTGGACGGGCTACAGGCGGACAGGCCCAGAGCGGACAAGGCCAGTACGGCGACGCTGGCGGACAGAAGGTGAAAACTGGATTTCATGAAAAAACTCCGAACGATCGGCCCCCGCCAACCTTTAGAAGGCGGTTTGTAAGGATGAAATGGGGAGTTTTTGTTTCGCCGGCGACATATATCGTGGAAAATGACTACTTATCCGCTTGTCGGCTGATCCGGCAAGCGCCAGTCGATTGGCGCATAGCCTTTGGACGCCAGAAAATCATTGGCGCGCGAGAACGGCTTCGTGCCGAAAAATCCGTTGTGGGCAGATAGCGGCGACGGATGGACTGATCGGATCACCAGATGCCTGGAGGTATCGACAAAGGCCGCCTTTTTCTGCGCGTAACTGCCCCACAGGATGAAGACCACAGGCTGCGGCAGATCATTGACCGCGCGGATGACCGCATCGGTAAACTTCTCCCAGCCCTTGCCCTGATGGGCGGCGGCCATGCCCATCTCGACCGTCAGCACGCTGTTGAGCAGCAATACGCCCTGCTTCGCCCAGTGTTCGAGGAAGCCGTGAGGGGCCGGTGCGATACCGAGATCGCCCTGCAGTTCCTTGTAGATATTGACCAATGATGGCGGGATGCGCACGCCAGGCTTCACGGAAAACGACAGGCCATGCGCCTGTCCTTCGCCGTGATAGGGGTCCTGTCCCAGGATCACGACCCGGACCTTTTCCGGCGGTGTCAGGTCGAGCGCCCGGAAGTAGTCATTCCCCTTGGGAAATATCCGTGCGCCCGCCCCGCGGCGTTCCTGAAGATAGGCCTTCAGGTCGGCCATGTAGGGCATGGCGAATTCCGGCGCCAGCAGGGTCTTCCAGCCTTCATCGAGTTTGATATCGGTCATGAGCGCGGTCCCTTTGTTGTCGCGCATGGGGCCGCGACTCTCTTTTCCAGTCAAGGCAGGATAGTGGATGAGGTAACAAAAGTAAGGTTTAACCACGGAAAGCACGGAACCACCGCTTCACGGCGGCACAGAAAGACACGGAAACTCTTTGCGTAATTACTTCCGTGCTTTCCGTGGTTAAACCTTTTCTGTCCTTAAGACTTGGTGCAGGTGCCGGTGACCTTGCCCATCACATGCAGAGTGGTGTCCTGCCCGGCGGCAGAGGCCGTCACATCGCCGCCAAAGGACTGGCCGTCCTCGGCGATCGTGATCGATCCGGTCCCCTTCACCGCCGCACAATCCGTGCTCCAGGAAACGGTTTTACGCGCCTCGCTGAATTGCTGGCCGTCGCATTGCGGCCCGGTGACGGCGGCGGGCGGCGCCTTAAGGTCCTCCAGACTGGCACACAGGCTGGCCGTGGTGGTGGTCGGCGTCTGACCGGCTACGGTGGTGATCGTGGTAATCTCCCACAGGCTGTCCGGTCCCGGCAGGACGGGCGCATCGCTGACCTGGGGGGCGCTGCCGGCCACGGCCGCGGCCGCCGGGGTGGGACTGGCATCGGGGGGCACCTGATCGAAAAGGGCGGGCGACGCCACGCCAAAAAGGAAACCGGCGGCGCCGGTAAAGGCCAGGGCAAGGGTCGGACTCATGAACAAGGCTCCTGTCACAGCAAAAACCCCGAAGCTCCGCCCGCGCACACCCTACACCGCGAACCGCGTTACGCAAGCAAATCCATGTTCAAATATTTGAGATTTATCAGTTTTTTATTTCACCACGCAAAACAGAACAAGAGTCCATCATTGAGTCCCACATCATCTTTTTGCATTTTCATCACCCCTCGATGCAAATGAAACCGGCGTATATTGTATCAGATCGCCAACTGTGTATTGTCATCGCTTCGTAATGATAACGACATAAATACAAGGTCTCCCAGTGATCCACCGCTCCTCTGTTTCTGTTCGCGCCCTGCTGGCTGGCATGGCCTGCCTCTTGCTTGCCGGCGCCGTCCTGCCCGCCGCCGCCGCTGACAAGGCCAAGCCGGATGCCGCCGCCGATAAACCTGCCGACAAAGATGACAAGAGCGACGAAGGCCTGCCGCCTCTGCCGGAAGACAAGACCATCCATCAGTCGATCCAGCTCGACGGCAAGACCCTGGCCTACGACGCCACGGTCGGCAGTATCGCGGTCCGTGATGCCAAGGGCAAGAAAATCGCTGATGTCGTCTTCACGGCCTATATCGTGCCCGGCAAGGATCCCAATCGTCCGGTGACCTTCGCCTTCAATGGTGGTCCCGGCGCCGCATCCGTCTATCTCAACATGGGCGCCATCGGTCCCAAGCGCGTCCAGTTCGGCGACGAAGGCGACTCGCCTTCCGATTCCAGCACCACGGTCGACAATCCCAACAGCTGGCTCGACATGAGTGATCTCGTCTTCATCGACCCGGTCGGCACGGGCTATTCGCGTTCGCTGGAAGACGATGACCAAACCAAGAAGGACTTCTGGTCCACCGAGGCCGACATCCAGTACCTGTCGCGCGTGGTCTATGACTGGCTGGTCAAGAATGGCCGTCTGCGCTCGCCAAAATACGTGATGGGGGAAAGCTACGGCGGCTACCGTGCCCCGCGCATCGCCAATGCCCTGCAGACCCGCATGGGCGTCGGCGTTTCCGGTCTGATCATGGTTTCGCCCTATCTCGATCCGGCTGCTGTCGGTTCGGAAACCGCGCTTTCGCCCCTACCCTGGATGATCAACCTGCCTTCCATGGCCGCCGCCAACCTGGAAAAGCAGGGCAAGCTGACCCCCGCCGCCATCGCCGAGGTCGAGCAATACGACCGTACCCAGTTTGTTACCGACTTCCTGGCCGGCCGCGCCGATCCGCAGGCCGTCAGCCGCCTGGTCGCCAAGGTGTCGGAATATACCGGCCTCGATCCGGCCCTGGTGGCACGTATGGACGGCCGCGTCGACAGCATGACCTTTATCCGCGAAAGCCACCGCAACGAGCGCAAGATCGGCAGCTGGTACGATTCCAACGTCACCGCCTACGATCCCTTCCCCGAATCCGCCAGCCAGAAATCGGGCGACCCGATCCTGAACGCCCTGCTGGCCCCCACCACCAGCGCCATGGCCGATTTCGTCACCCGTGAGGTGGGCTGGAAGACGGACGCCCATTACGAGGCCCTGTCACCCATCGTCAGTGAAGGCTGGCAGCAGTATCCCAACGAGGACAAGCCGGTCAGCGACCTGCGCCAGGCCATCGCCAACGATCCCAAGATGAAGGTGCTGATCGCTCACGGCTATAACGACCTGTCCTGCCCCTTCTTCGCTTCGCAACTGGTCATCGACCAGATGCCGACCTTCGGCGGCACCCGCCAGGTCAAGCTGTCGGTCTATCCCGGCGGCCATATGTTCTACAGCCGCGCCGGCAGCGGCACCGCCTTCAAGGCCGATGCCAAGGCCCTTTACAGCAAGGATTAAGTCATGACCTTCCGCACCCTCACCTGCGCCGCCGCCTTCCTGGCCCTGGCCTCGTCTCCTGTGATGGCCAAGCCGAAGCCGGCCCCGGCGCCCGCCGCCAATGCGCCGGTCACGCCCATGACGCCGGACATATTCGACAGCTATGACAAGGTCCGGCCCGACGCCGACTTCGTCCGCCGCGTCGTCATGATACCGATGCGCGACGGCACCAAGCTCTACACGGTCATCGTCTTCAAAAAGGGCACCACCAACGGCCCGATCCTGCTCAGCCGCACGCCCTATGACGCCAAGGGCACCATGGCCCGCAGCTCCAGCCAGACGATCAAGGAAGTGCTGCCGGCGATGTATAATGAGTTCGTCGATGACGGCTATATCATCGTAACGCAGGACATTCGCGGCATCCATAATTCCGAAGGCGTCTACGTCATGAACCGTCCGCTCGCCGGACCGCTCAATGACACCAAAATCGATGAATCGACCGACGCCTACGACACCGTCGACTGGTTGTCCAAGAACATCCCTGAATCGAACGGCAAGGTCGGCATTGTCGGCTCATCCTATCTCGGCTTCACCTCGCTAATGGCCGAAATCAATCCGCACCCGGCGCTGAAGGCCGCCGTGCCGCAGAGCCCGATGGTCGATGGCTGGATGGGCGACGACTGGTTCCATAACGGCGCCTTCCGCGTCAGCAGCTTCGACTATGCCCTGGAGCAGAGCACCGGCAAGGCTGAGGCCGGCGCCGCCATCCCCGGCGGTGTAGGTGATGACTATAACCGTTATCTCGATGCCGGTTCGGTCGGTGATTACGCCCGTAAATGGGGCATCGATCAGGTGCCGTTCGTGCGCAAGCTGATGGAAAACCCCGCCTATACGACCTTCTGGTCCGGCCAGGCGGTCGACAAGTGGATGGCCGAACAGCCGCTGAAGGTGCCGACCATGCTGGTCGTCGGTCAGTGGGACCAGGAGGATTCCTACGGTGCCCCGGCGGTCTACAAGGCGATCGAGCCCAAGGACACCAACAACGACATGGTCTCGCTGGTCATCGGGCCGTGGCGCCATTCCGGCGTCAACCACTATGGCTATGATCTCGGCGCCCTCACCTTCACCGGCGACACGGCGCAGGAATTCCGCGTCAAGTATATGAAGCCCTTCTTCGACCACTATCTGAAGGGCGCGCCCGATCCCAAGACCCCGCCGGTTCTGACCTATGCCACCGGCGTCAATCACTGGGACGAGTCGCCGAAGTGGCCGATGGGCACCCTGACCCCGCTCTATATCGGCGACAATGCCACAGCCAGCTTCGACAAGCCGGCCGCGGCGGCACATGACGACTATGTCTCCGACCCGTCAAAGCCGGTGCCGTTCATTCCGCGCCCGATCAATATGTCCGATGCCTCGCAGTGGAAGCCGTGGCTGGTCCATGATCAGCGCTTCGTTTCCGACCGTCCGGACGTGCTCTCCTATACCAGCGCGCCGCTGGAAAAGGCCGTGCATGTGATGGGGGCGCCGGAGGTCGATCTGTTTGCCGCCACCTCGGGTACGGACAGCGACTGGGTGGTCAAGATCATCGATGTCTATCCCAATGAATCGCCGGAAGATGCCTCTCAAGGCTCCAAGCCGTCTATGGCCGGTTTCGAACTGCCGATGGGTATCGAAATCTTCCGTGGCCGCTATGTCCATGGCTTCGACAAGCCGGAAGCCCTGACACCCGGCAAGGTGGAAGAATACAAGTTCGCCCTGCCGAACATCGACCACGTCTTCCTGCCGGGACACAAGATGATGATTCAGGTGCAATCGTCGCTGTTCCCGCTTTACGACCGCAATCCGCAGACCTTTGTCGATAATATCTTCAACGCCAAGGCCTCGGATTATAAGGCGGCGACGGAGAGCGTTTATCGCGGCGCCGATACCGCCTCGGCGGTCTGGCTGCCGATCGTCAAGGAATAAAGAAAACGCCCCCGGTTTCGGGGGCGTTTTTTATTGCACGGCCACGGCGGCCGATACCGTCTTCGCTGCGACGGCCGCCTCATACTCGGCATGTTCAGCGTCACGTTCCGCCCGCCACGCCTTGAGCAATACGGCGCGCCGTTTGGGATAGCGGTTTTCCAGCGGCGTCCAGGAGACGATCCGGTCCGCCCGCAGATGGCGGAAGGCCTGGCGCATCTCGCACCACACCACCACCATGCGGATATGTTCGAAGAAACCAAGTGCGATCGGCCAGACCACGCGGTCGGTCGTCACCTCCTTGAGGTCGGTATAGCGGACCTGTACACGGCTTTCATTGCGGATAGAGGCGCGGATATCGCCGAGGTCAATACGGCTTTCCGGGGTCGACCAACTGGGCACCACCCACAGGCCGGAGGTTTCGATCTCGTCCGCCAGATCCTTCGGCAGGACAGCGACAATCTTGGTCAGGGCGTTTTGCGCCGCATTGCCCAGCCGGGCATCGCCGCGATCCGCCACCCACTTTACACCCAGAACCAGGGCCTCCAGTTCTTCCTGGCTCAGCATCAGCGGTGGCAGCATATAGCCTGGCCGCAGCACATAACCGACCCCCGGCTCGCCCTCGATATGCGCCCCTTGTGCCTGAAGCGCCCCGATATCGCGATAGAGCGTGCGCAGGGAAATATCGAGTTCGCGCGCCAGTTCAGCGCCCGAAACCGGATAGCGGTGGCGGCGCAGCAGTTGCAGCAGGTCCAGCAGGCGGGTGGCGCGTGACATGACGGCATCCTTTGGTCAGGTGGGCTCAGGTACGCGGCACTGAGACTTGCCTATCATCCGCCTGATGACACATTCTGTCAGCATAATTCCGGCGAGACCGCACATATTGTGAAGACTTGACTCTACCCGTGCATCATACATACTGGTCGGTATGGAAAAGATCATCGCCTCCACTCCTTCCCGCCGGGATTCCGGTCGTACCCGTGAGCATCTGGTCAATGCGGCCTTCGAAGAGGTGTATCAGTCCGGCTTTCGCGGCAGCGACCTGAACACGATCCTGGCCAAGGCGGGCGTCACCAAAGGCGCGCTTTACCATCATTTCTCCGGCAAGGAGGCCCTCGGCCATGCGGTGATCGAGGGCGTGATCGCCAGGATCACCCAGGACAAATGGCTGGCGCCGCTTGACGATGTCGATGATCCGATCGATGCCCTGATCGGCATACTGGAGGACACCGGCACGTCGGAGGCCGAGGTCAATGGCGGCTGCCCGCTCAATAACCTGGCACAGGAGATGTCACCGCTCGACGAGGGCTTCCGGATGCGTCTGTCAGAGATTTTCACCAACTGGATCGGCGGTGTAACCGATGCCCTGCGGCTGGGCCAGGTCAATGGCAAGGTCAGACGCGATATCGATGCGCGCGAAACGGCCACCTTCTTTGTGGCCAGCTATGAGGGCTATATTTCACTGGCCAAGACCGGACAGGATGCCCGTGTCCTGCTTTCCGGCATGAAGCAGTTGCGCGTATATCTCGATGGTTTGCGCGCAATCAAGACAGAGTGAATTGACGGAAAACTTTACGCAGACGTAAATAACCTGTGACTTGACCTTGATGGTTTCAATTGATACCTTCAAGAAAAACAAACAGGGATATTGCCATGACGATTGCCTCCGCCGGCGGGAAGTTCCGTGCTGCCCTGGCCGCTGAAAAGCCCTTGCAAATCGTCGGCACGATCAATGCCAATCATGCCCTGCTGGCGAAGCGTGCCGGATATAGGGCCATCTATCTCAGCGGCGGTGGCGTGGCGGCCGGGTCTCTGGGCATGCCCGACCTCGGCCTGAACACACTCGATGACGTGCTGACCGATATTCGTCGCATTACCGATGTCTGCGATCTCCCGCTTATGGTCGATATCGATACGGGTTTCGGTCCTTCCGCCTTCAATATCGAACGCACGATCAAGTCACTGATCAAGTTCGGCGCGGCCGCCTGCCATATCGAAGACCAGGTCGGCGCCAAGCGTTGCGGCCATCGCCCCGGCAAGGAGATCGTCTCCACCGCTGAGATGGTCGACCGGGTCAAAGCCGCCGCGGATGCGAAAACCGATCCCGACTTCTTCCTGATTGCCCGCACCGACGCCATCGCCGTCGATGGTGTGGACGCCGCTATTGAGCGCGCCATCGCCTGCGTCGAAGCCGGGGCAGACGGTATATTCGCTGAGGCGGCCTATGATCTCGACACCTACCGCCGTTTCGTCGACGCCGTGAAGGTGCCGGTGCTGGCCAATATCACCGAATTCGGCAAGACGCCGCTGTTCTCGCGCGAGGAACTGGCCTCGGCCGGCGTCGCCATCCAGCTTTATCCGCTGTCGGCCTTTCGCGCCATGAACAAGGCGGCGGAAAATGTCTATGAGGCTATCCGTCGCGACGGCCACCAACGCAATGTGCTCGACACCATGCAGACCCGCGAGGAACTGTATGACCGCATCGGTTACTGGGAATTTGAGGCGCGTCTCGATGCGCTCTTCAACAGCAATAAGGTTTAACCACGAAAAGCACCAAAAGCACCAAAAGGCACGAAAATCTGAGATCGCTGAATCGTTTTCGCCCGAAGGGCAACCAACGGCTCAGTGTTATATGGCTGATGAATGACGCTTCGCGTCGAAGTCACAACACTAAGAGTTTTGTGCTTTTTCGTGCTTTTGGTGCTTTTCGTGGTTCAAAAATGAAGCCGGCAAAGACCGGCAAAACAGACAGGAACAGGAGACAAGCCATGGCGGATACTCCCGCTGAATCGATTGGCTTTAAGCCCAAGAAATCCGTGGCGCTGTCCGGCCAGATTGCCGGCAATACCGCCCTGTGTACGGTCGGGCGCACCGGCAATGACCTGGCTTACCGCGGCTATGACATCCTCGATCTGGCGGCGACGTCCGAATTCGAGGAAATCGCCTACCTACTAGTCCACGGCAAGCTGCCTAATGCCAGCGAACTGAGCGCCTACAAGACGCGGCTGAAGTCTCTGCGCGGCTTACCCGCCACGCTCAAGGCCGTGCTGGAAAGCCTGCCCTACTCCACGCACCCGATGGATGTTCTGCGCACCGGCGTTTCCGTGCTCGGCTGCCAGTCGGCGGAGCGCGAGGACCATAACCATCCGGGCGCGCGCGATATCGCCGACAAGCTGCTGGCATCACTCGGCTCCATGCTGCTCTACTGGTATCAGTTCAGCCATAACGGCAAGCGTATCGAGGTCGAGACCGACGATGACTCGATCGGCGGCCACTTTCTCCACATGCTGCACGGCAAGCCGCCACCCGACTCCTGGGTGCGCGCCATGCACACCTCGCTGATCCTCTACGCCGAACACGAGTTCAATGCCTCGACCTTCGCCGCCCGCGTGATCGCCGGCACGGGGTCCGACTTCTACTCCTGCATCATCGGCGGCATAGGCGCCCTGCGCGGCCCCAAGCACGGCGGCGCCAACGAAGTCGCCTTCGATATCCAGAAACGCTACGACAATCCGGATGAAGCCGAGGCCGATATCCGCGCCCGTGTCGACCGCAAGGAGGTCATCATCGGCTTCGGCCATCCGGTCTATACGGTCTCAGATCCGCGCAATGTGGTGATCAAGGAAGTGGCGCGCCGCCTGTCCAATGAACAGAACAGCCTGAAGATGTTCAACATCGCCGAGCGGCTGGAAAGCGTGATGTGGGACGCCAAGCGGATGTTCCCCAATCTCGACTGGTTCTCGGCGGTCTCCTACCACATGATGGGCGTGCCGACCGACATGTTCACGCCCCTGTTCGTCATGTCGCGCACGGCCGGCTGGTCAGCGCACATTATCGAACAGCGCCAGGACGGCAAGATCATCCGTCCCAATGCCAACTATACCGGCCCGGAAGACCGGCCCTTTGTGCCACTGAAAGACCGTCCCTAACCATGTCTGCCCATATACCTAACGAACGCCCCGCCCCTGATCAGGTTCTTGTCGATATCGTCGACTATGTCCTCGATTACGAGGTCACCTCCGACCTTGCCTATGAAACGGCGCGCAACTGCCTGATCGATACCCTCGGCTGCGGGCTGGAGGCGCTCGACTATCCCGCCTGCACCAAGCTGCTGGGCCCGATCGTCCCCGGCACCATCGTGCCGAATGGCGCCAGAGTGCCCGGCACCCAGTTCCAGCTCGATCCCGTTCAGGCCGCCTTCAATATCGGCGCCATGATCCGCTGGCTCGATTTCAATGACACCTGGCTGGCCGCCGAATGGGGACACCCGTCCGATAATCTCGGCGGCATACTGGCCGTCGCCGACTGGCTGTCACGCACTGCGGTCTCTACCGGTAAAAAGCCGTTGCTCATGCGCGATGTCCTGACCGCCATGATCAAGGCCCACGAGATCCAAGGCTGCCTGGCGCTGGAAAACAGTTTCAACAAGGTCGGGCTCGATCACGTGGTGCTGGTCAAGGTCGCCTCCACCGCCGTGGTGGCGCAGATGCTGGGGCTGGATCGCGACGAGATTGTCAATGCCGTCTCTCTGGCCTGGGTCGATGGCCAGTCCTTGCGCACCTATCGCCATTCCCCCAATACCGGCTCGCGCAAGTCGTGGGCGGCCGGCGACGCAACGTCCCGCGCGGTCAGGCTGGCTCTCATGGCGCAGAAAGGCGAGATGGGCTATCCGTCAGTCCTGACCGCCAAGATTTGGGGCTTTTACGACGTGCTCTTCAAGGGCCAGCCCTTCAAATTCCAGCGCCCCTATGGCAGCTATGTCATGGAGCAGATTCTGTTCAAGATCAGCTTTCCCGCCGAGTTCCATTCCCAGACCGCGGTCGAGGCGGCCATGCGGCTGCACCACCAGCTTGCGGCCCTCGGCAAGACGACCGGGGATATCAAACGCATCACCATCCGCACGCACGAGGCCTGCCTCCGCATCATCGACAAGAAGGGCCGGCTCGATAACCCCGCCGACCGCGATCACTGCATCCAGTACATGGTCGCCGTGCCGCTGATCTTCGGCCGCCTGACCGCCGCCGATTATGAAGACAGCGTGGCGGCCGATCCGCACATCGATGTGTTGCGAGACCGGATCATCTGCATTGAAGACCCGCAATTCACCACCGACTATCACGATCCCGACAAGCGCTCGATCGCCAATGCCCTGACTGTGGAACTGACTGACGGCACGGTGCTTGATGAGGTCGTGGTCGAATACCCAATCGGCCATAAACGCCGGCGCACCGACGGCATCCCTCTGCTGGAGGCCAAGTTCCGCACCAACCTGGCGCGCCGTTTTCCCGCAAAGCAGCAGGCCGCCATACTAAAGGTCAGTCTCGACCAGGTGGCGCTTGAGGCCATGCCGGTCAATGATTATGTCGATCTCTATGTGATCTGACGGCTATTTACCCAGATTGAGAGGCATGGCGAAGACCTGGGTCCAGTAGGCATGGAATTCCGGCGGCACACCGGGGACGCGCTGGTCGTCTTCCTGCCAGGCCATGGCGATGCCGGTCTCCTTGAAGGCGCACATCAGAATGTTCTGCCGATGACCGGGGCTGTTCATCCAAGTGGCGAATACCTCTTCGGGATCATCCGTATTGACCTCGATATTCTCTCCGACCATCTGGAAGACATAGCCGGTATCCTGCACGCGCCGCCCCGGCGTGGAGCCATCCGGGGCATTGTGATTGAAATAGTGGCGCTCGGCCATGCCGCGGCTCTGACGTTCGGCAGCCTCGGACAGGCGGGCTTCAACACGAAGGGGCTGGCAACCATGGCGGACGCGCTCGGCATTGATCATGGCCAGCACATCGCCTTCCGGGCCGTGCGGCATGGCGTTAACATGTGTGGAAACAAGGCAGGCACAGGCGGCCGTAAGCAGGGCAAGGGTACGCATTACTGAAGGGTTCCGATGGGGGTAGTGACGACGATGCGCCTGAGGCGTTAACTTTTTCCAAATGCCCAACCTTTTCCAAATACCCGACCTCACCTCGCCATTAAGGCTTTTCGCGGCGATCAACAAACCGTATAGCCGGTGCATGCTTATCAGACCCGCCACCCCCGCCGACCACGACGCCATCTGGACCATTATCGAACCGATCGTCCGCGAAGGGGAAACCTATTCCCTGCCGCGCGATTGGGACCGCGACACCGGCCTCGCCTACTGGTTCGCGCCGCCGCATCAGGTCTATGTGGCGGAAAGCGACGGCGAAATCCTAGGTCACTATTTCCAGATGCCTAATCGCCAGGGCGGCGGCGCCCATGTCGCTAATTGCGGCTTTATGGTCTCGGCGCAGGCCACCGGCAAGGGCGTGGCCAGCGCCATGTGCCGCCACGCGCTGGAAACGGCCAAGACGCAGGGCTTCCGCGCTATGCAGTTCAATTTCGTGGTCAGCAGCAACGCGCGCGCCGTCGCCCTGTGGCAAAGACTGGGCTTTGAGATCGCCGGCTGCCTGCCGGGCGCCTTCGATCATCCGCGCCTGGGCTTTGTCGATGCCTTCGTGATGTACAAAACGCTCTGATCACAATTGATCACCTTTTTGGTGTTCGCGGCTAACGCGGAAGTGAGCAAGCGTTAGTTGGCGAAGGCGCTTGTCCGTGCGACGGTCCCCGCATGATTTTTCGGGAGCATTATCATGAGTATCAATCTGTTTAATGAAGCCACGCGTAAGGCGTTCGTCGATCAGCATATGGCCGCCTTCAAGGTTGGCGTACGCGAAGGCCGGGCCGCACGGGAAAAGCTTCAGGCCAAGATCGAATCCATGACCTCGGTTCGCTTCGGCGAGGACGACAAGATCGCCCTGCGCGACTATCTGCGCAAGCTGTCCTGGATGTATCGCAAGGGTGAGATCGACGAGCGCACCACCCAGCAGGGCCTCAACAAGGTGGTCATGGCCGCCGCCGCCAACAGCCCGGAAGTGTTGAATTACATTAGGGCTTAGGCCCCGCGCCTGATCCGTTCCATCATATAGGAGAAGTCCTGTGCGGCGTGGCCCTGGTTGCACAGGGCTTCATAAAGCGCATGCGCCCGTGAGCCCAAAGGGGTATCGGCGTTGGTCTGGGCCGCCGCCTGCATGGCCAGCCCCAGATCCTTCAGCATCAGGGCGGCGGCAAAGCCCGGCTGGTAATCATTATTGGCCGGAGAGGTCGGTACAGGCCCCGGCACCGGGCAGTAGCTGGTCAGGGCCCAGTTCTGGCCGGAGGCCTTGGAGGCGATATCGAAGAAGACCTGATCCTTCAGATCCAGCTTTTCCGCCAGGGCAAAGGCCTCGCAGGTGCCGATCATGGTGATGGCCAGCAGCATGTTGTTGCACAGCTTGGCCGCCTGACCGGCCCCTGCCGCCCCGGCATGGATCACCGTCTTGCCCATCTGTTTCAGGATCGGTTCGGCACGCTCATAGGCAGCGTCCGGGCCGCCGCACATGAAGGTCAGGGTGCCGGCCTTCGCGCCGGTGACTCCGCCGGAGACCGGCGCATCGATCATCGGATAACCGGCGACTTGCGCCTGTGTCGCCACCTGACGGGCGCTGTCGACATCGATGGTCGAGCCATCGATCAGCAAGGCGCCCTTCGGCGCGTGCTCCACCACCTGCGAATAGACGGACAGGACGTGCTGGCCACCGGGCAGCATGGTAATGATAGCTTCCACTGCCTCACAGGCTTTTTCCAGGGACGGCGCGCCGATGCAGCCATCGGAAACGGCCTGCGCCATCGCCGCCTCGCTCAGATCGAAGGCGCGCACGGCATGCCCGGCCTTCACCAGATTGGCCGCCATGCCGGAGCCCATATGGCCCAGGCCGATAAAGGCGATTTTCATAGCGCCAGCTCCTCTGCCACCGGGGCAAACATGGTCTCTATCTGACTTTGCGATACGCCCGCCGGTGTCTGTGGCGACCATTGCGGCGCATGATCCTTGTCCTCGATCACCGCGCGCACGCCTTCGGAAAAGTCGGACGTGCGGATAATGTGGCAAGCGATGCGGTATTCCATCCGCATAATCTCCTCGAAGAACGACATGTGCGCGCCGCGCCGCAGTTGTTCGAGCGATACGGCCATGGAGAGCGGCGATCGTGTTTTCAGGATATCGGCCTGCGCCGTCGCCCAGTCATCATCGGCCATTTTCAGCGCCAGACAGATATCGGTGACGGTCGGACGTGAAAAACAATGATTGATGATATTGAGATGCTCGGCATAGACCGGCGTTCGGGGTGTCTCGGTATAGCCGGCCAGCACCGTATCCGGCGCCTCGCCTGCCAGAATCCGCGCCTTTACCTCCGGCAGTTTTTCGGAAGCCACAAAATGGGTCGCAATGCCTGCGGCCAGCACATCCCGCCCCTTCAGTCGCGCCCCTGTCAGGGCCAGCCAGGTGCCCAACTCACCCTCCAGTCGCGGCAGAAACCACGAACCGCCAACATCGGGGAACAGGCCGATACCCGTTTCCGGCATGGCAAATAGCGTATGTTCGGTAGCGATGCGGTGCGACCCATGGATCGAGATACCAACACCACCGCCCATGGTTACGCCATCGAGGCAGGCGATATAGGGCTTGGGGAAACGTTTGATCTGCGTGTTGAGCGTATATTCAATACGGAAGAAATCAGCCGCTTCGACACCATCCACCCGGCCGGACTGCGCCACCATGCGAATATCACCACCGGCACAGAAACCACGTGTGCCCTCAGCATGGTCGATCATCAGGAGCTTCACGCGATCGTCGGTCGCCCATTCGGTCAGGGCCTCGCTCATCCGCCGACACATGTCGGTATTGAGCGCGTGCAGGGCCTGCGGACGGTTGAGCGTGATGCGGCCAATGCCGTTCTCAATGCGGATAACAACGTCCATCACTGCCCTTTCAACATATCGCGCGCGATGATGACGCGCATGATTTCATTGGTGCCTTCGAGAATCTGATGCACCCGCAGGTCGCGTACGATACGCTCGACGCCATAGTCATGCAGATAGCCATAGCCGCCATGGATTTGCAGCGCTTCATTGGCGACTTTCGAGCCGGTATCGGTGACAAAGCGTTTGGCCATGGCGCACCAGCGGGTGGCGTCGGGCGCGCCGGCATCAAGTCTTGCGGCCGCTTCATAAAGCAGGGTGCGCGCCGCCTGGAGTTCGGTTTCCATATCGGCCAGCTTGAACTGCGTCACCTGGAACTGATCGAGCGTCTTGCCGAACTGGCTGCGCTCACCCGCATACTGCCGGGCGCGATCGAGGGCATCCTGCGCGCCGCCGAGTGAACAGGCTGCGATATTGAGCCGGCCGCCATCCAGCCCCTTCATGGCGAATTTAAAGCCCTCGCCTTCCCCGCCGATGCGGTTTTCGGCCGGGATGCGCACGTTTTCGAAAATGACCTGCCGCGTCGGCTGGGCGTTCCAGCCCATCTTCTTTTCATTGGCGCCGAAGCTCAGGCCCGGCGTCGCCTTCGGCACGACAAAAGCCGATATGGTCTCGCCAGTCTTCGCCATGACAATATAGATATCCGAGGTGCCGGCGCCGGAAATGAACTGCTTCGAGCCATTGAGCACATAGGTCTCACCCTCTGCCTCGGCGCGTGTCTTCATGGCGGCGGCATCGGAGCCGGAGCCCGGCTCGGTCAGGCAATAGGAGGCGATGAGTTCCATGCCGGTCAGCCGGGGCACGAACCGTGCGCGCAAGGCCGCCGAACCAAAGGTGTCGATCATCCAGGTGCACATATTGTGGATCGACAGGAAGGCCGCCGTGGCGATGCAGCCGCGCGACAACTGCTCGAAGATCAGCACGGCATCGAGGCGGGACAGCCCCGATCCGCCATGCGCCTCGCCGGTATATATGGCGGCGAAACCCAGCCCCGCCGCCTCGCGCATCACATCGACCGGAAAGTGCTTATGTTCGTCCCACTCGCCGGCATGGGGCCGCAGGCGGTCGTACGCAAAACGCTGCGCCGCCGCCTGAATCATAAGCTGGTCGTCGTTCAGTGGCATTGGGTTTCCTGGCCTGTTTTACCCTCTCCTCTCACGGGAAAGGTTTCGTACTTTAACTCATCGTCGGAATGACAAAGGCCTGATCGCCGATATCACCGTCCGGCCAGCGCTGGGTGACCGTCTTGACCTTGGTGTAGAAGCGCACGCCGTCCTCGCCGTACTGGTTCATGTCGCCAAATGCCGAGCGCTTCCAGCCGCCGAAGCTGTGATAGGCCACCGGCACCGGGATCGGCACATTGATCCCCACCATGCCGACATTGACCTTGGCCGCGAATTCCCGCGCCGCCAGGCCGTTACGCGTGAAGATGGCCACGCCATTGCCATAGGCGTGCTGGGACGGCAGGGCCGCCGCCTCTTCCAGGGTCTCGGCGCGCACGACTTGCAGCACCGGCCCGAAGATTTCCTCCTGATAGGTCACCATGTCCGGCCTGACGCGATCGAACAGGGTTGGCCCGATAAAGAAGCCCGCCTCATGCCCCTGCAGTTTCAGCCCGCGGCCATCGAGCAGAAGTTCTGCGCCCTCATCGACGCCCATCTGGATATAGTTTTCCACCTTGGTCTTGTGGGCGGCAGAGATCACCGGCCCGTAATGCGCCTCGGCATCGGTCGATATCCCGACTTTCAGATTGCGCGCCGCGTCGATCATGCGCTCGACAAAGGCATCCGCCGTCTTTTGGCCCACGGGCACCGCCACCGGCAAGGCCATGCAGCGCTCACCGGCCGAGCCATAGGCCGCCCCGACAATATCCTTCACCACCTGGTCGAGATCGGCATCCGGCATGATAATTCCGTGGTTCTTGGCGCCGCCCATGGCCTGGACGCGCTTGCCGTGCGCCGCGCCCGTGGCATAGATATACTGGGCGATATCCGACGAGCCGACAAACGACACCGCCTTGATATCCGGATGGGTGATCAGGGCATCGACCGCCACCTTGTCGCCATGGACAACCTGGAAAACGCCCTCAGGCAGCCCCGCTTCAATCAGCAGCTCGCCCAGGCGCACCGGCACGGACGGGTCCTTTTCCGAAGGCTTGAGGATAAAGGCATTGCCGCAGGCCAGCGCCACCGCCGACATCCACAGCGGGATCATGGCAGGGAAGTTGAACGGCGTGATACCGGCCACCACGCCCAGAGGCTGGCGCATCGAATAGACATCGATGCCCGGTCCGGCGCCTTCAGTATAGTCGCCCTTCAGCAGGTGCGGAATGCCACAGGCGAATTCCACCACCTCAAGTCCGCGCTGGATATCGCCCTTGGAATCCGCAATGACCTTGCCGTGTTCGGAGGACAGCAGATGCGCCAGTTCCTCCATATTCTGCTCGATCAGCGCCTTGAAGGCGAACATCACCCGTGCCCGGCGCTGAGGGTTCATGGCCGCCCATCCACTTTGCGCCTTCACGGCCTTCTGGATGGCGTCATCGATCTCGGCGGCTGTGGCCAGAGCCACGCGCGCCTCGATCTGACCGGTATTGGGATTATAGACATCGCCGAAGCGACCTGATGCGCCAGCCACAGACTTGCCGTTGATGAAGTGGGATATCTCGCGCATCAGGTCTCTCTCTTTGGGTGATCAGGCGGCCTCGGTCACATTCTGCCGGGCCTTTGCCGCGGCGATCTTATCCCGCGCCATCGAATCGGCAACCAAATTTGTGATCACATTCGCGCTTTTTGCCTTGATGAAGATATCCGTCAGGCGCGGTCCGATGGCATCGACCTGCGCCAGTATATGGGCTTCGTCATTATGACCGGAGATTTCACCGGCCACCATGATGATGCCGCCGGCATTGATCACATAGTCCGGCGCATAAAGAATGCCGCGCTCGCCGAGGATCACCCCGGCCTGTGGCGTCAGGAGCTGATTATTGGCCGCCCCCGCCACAATGGTGGCCTGAAGCTGCTGCGCCACCACCTCGCTGATCGCTCCCCCTAAGGCGCACGGCGCCACCACATCGACGGTCTGGAGCAGAATGTCGTTGACCGATACGCTTTCCGCGGCGAAGCGGTCGCACACCTCTTCCACCCGCACCGGATTGATATCCGCCACCACCAGACGGGCGCCGAGATTGAACAGTTCCTCGCACAGATAGCTGCCGACATGGCCCAGCCCCTGCACGGCCACCTTGATGCCGGCCAGATCAGAACGGCCAAGCTTGGCCTTGACCGCCGCCTCGATACCGACCCGCACGCCGCGCGCCGTGAAGGGTGACGGATCGCCGCCACTCTTGCCCACCGCCGCATCGAGACCGGACACATAGCCGGTGGTGCGCGCCACGATCTTCATATCGGCAACCGAAACCCCGACATCCTCGGCGGTGATATACTGGCCATCGAGGCTATCGACCGCGCGGCCAAAGGCTTCCAGCACCGCTTCGCGACGCTCCGGCAGAACCGGCCCCAGGATCACGGCCTTGCCGCCGCCCATCGGGAGATTGGCCATGGCGTTCTTGTAGCTCATCCCGCGTGACAGGCGCAGGGCATCGCCGAGTGCGGCCACGCCGCTGCCATAGGTCCACAGGCGGCAACCGCCGGCGGCGGCGCCCAGAGCGGTGGAATGGACCGCAATGATCGCTTTCAGGCCACTGGCCGCATCCTCCACCATGAGGACTTTTTCGTGGGCGTCGTAATCGGGATGATCAAACATGTACTGCGTCTTTCAGTTGGGCTTTGGTATGGGGTTCTTTGGGTGTGGCGGCCTCGAATTGCACGACAAGATCGGCTTCCTTCGCTCTGGTCTTTTCCAGATTGGCCAGCTTGATGTGACCGAAGCCACGGATCTCCTCTGGCAGTCTGGCCAGCGCCACCGCCAGATCGAGATTATGAGGCGCGAGATCGCGCACCAGGCGCTGGATCAGGCGCTCGTAGTCGACGACCAGTTGCCGTTCGGTGCGGCGCTCGTGCGTATGGCCGAAGGGATCGAACAGCGTGCCGCGCAATCCCTTCATGGCCTTGAGCAGGACAAAGGCCTGAAAGACCCATGGGCCGAATTTGCGCTTCTTCGTCCCCATGAAGGGCGGTGCCAGGAAGACGGATATTTTCTTCGTGTCTTCAAACTGTTCAGCCAATGTCTTGCGGAAGTCCGGATCACTGTAGAGGCGCGCCACCTCGTATTCATCCTTGTAGGCCATCAGTTTGTAAGCATTGCGCGCCACGGCCTCAGTCAACTGTGGTTCGCCCCGCACCAGATCGACCATAGCCTTGTAACGCGCGGCGTAGGCGGCATTCTGGTAGACGGTCAGGTCGGCCACACGCGCCGCGACAAAGGTCTCCAGATCGAAAACGTGCGTCTCTTCCGGCTTCGCCTCCAGCCGCCCCTCGGCCCAGGCGCGGCCAAGCGCGAAGGCGCACAGATTGGCCTTCACTGCGGCGCCATTCAGTTCGATGGCCTTTTCGATCGCCGCCAGCGACAGCGGCAAGACGCCCGATTGCCAGGCCGCCCCCCACAGGATCATCAGGGCATAGACGGCATCGCCCATATAGGTGCGGGCCAGACCGGCGGCATCGAGCGTTTCCAGCGAGCGGGCGGCCTGGCGCACCCGGCGCGTCATCGAAGCCTGATCGAAGATGGTGTTGGTATTAAGTGTGAATTCGGCACTGGGCGTAAGCGCACTGTTGAGAAAGCCGGTGGTGCGGTCCTTGCCCAACAACGGCAGGCAGGCCTTGCCATGCGCCGTGATCATGTCGGCGGCGATCAGCACGTCGGCCTCGCCCAGTGGAATGCGGCCACCGGGCACCATCACGCCCGGCGCGGCAAATCGGACATGGGCATCGACCGCGCCGCCGCGCTGCGCCAGGCCGATCTGGTCGACGCAGATGACTTCCAGCCCTTCGATATGGGCCGCCATGCCGACCATGGCCGACAACGAGGTCACGCCCAGTCCGCCGACACCAGTGATCAGCAGGTTATAGGGCTGATCGCTCAAACTGACCGGTATGATATCCGGCAGGCCTTCGATCAGGTGATCGATGGCGGCGGGCTGCGCCTTTTTGACCTGCGCGCCTTCGAGCGAAACGAAGCTGGGGCAGAAACCTTTGACGCAACTTGTATCGAGATTACAGGCCGACTGGTCGATCTCGCGCTTGCGCCCGAGTTCGGTTTCCTTCGGCCCCACGGCGATGCAGTTCGACTTGGCTGAGCAGTCGCCACAACCTTCGCACACCTTGTCATTGATGAAGATGCGCTCTTTCATTTGCGGCGCCAGACCGCGCTTGCGCCGACGACGTAGTTCGGTGGCGCACATCTGGTCGTAGATCAGCACGCTTGTGCCGTGCGTCGCCTTCAGTTCGGCCTCGGCCTGCTCGATCTGGTCGCGGTGATAGAAGCTGACCTTGGCCGGCATCTTGGGGTGATTGCGCCAGCGATCGGGATGCGGCGACACGAGGATGATCCGCTTTACGCCCTCGGCCGCCACCTGCTGCGCCACGGTCACCGGATGCAGCACGCCATCGACATGCTGGCCGCCGGTCATGGCCACGGCATCGTTATAGAGGATCTTGTAGGTGATGTTGACGTGCGCCGCCACCGACTGACGGATAGCCAGCAGGCCGGAATGGAAATAGGTGCCGTCGCCAAGATTGGCGAAGATGTGCGGCTCGTCGGTAAAGGGCGCCTGCCCCACCCAGGTAACGCCCTCCCCGCCCATATGGGTGCAGATTTCCGAATGCCGGTCGGGCATGAACTGCACCATGTAGTGACAGCCGATCCCGGCCGAGGCGCGGCTGCCTTCCGGCACGGTGGTCGAGGTATTATGCGGACAACCGGCGCAGAAGAACGGTTTGCGCGTATGCAGCTGGACGACGTTTTCCTTGGCCGCCGCCTGGGCCGTAGAGCGGGCAATGATGGCCTGACGCGCCTCGGTGCGCGCCTCCGGCGGCAGCACTTCAAACAGGGCGATAGCGACACCCACCGTATCGAGATCGAGCACATCGCGCACCAGATCCTTGCCGCGGATTCTCGGCCGGCGGGCATCGGGCAGGCCGTAGAGCGCATCGCGCAGCTGGTATTCGATCAGATTGCGCCGCTCCTCGACCACCAGCACAGTTTCCAGCCCGTCGGCGAAATGCGTGGCCCCGACCGGATCGAGCGGCCAGACCATGCCGACCTTCCAGATCCGCAGCCCCATATGGCGGGCTTCGGCCTCGCTGATCTCCAGCAGGCGCAGGGCATCCATGACATGCAGGAAACCCTTGCCGGAAGCGGCGATCCCCAGCCGTGCGGCGGGCGCGTCCTGGGTCAGTGGGTTGAGTCCGTTATGACGGGCAAAGGCCTGGGCCGCCGGCAGGCGGAAGTGACGGTGCAGGATTTCCTTCTGGTCCGGCGTCTGACCGAGGCGGATATTCAGGCCACCTTCGGGCAGGTCGAAATCGGGCACGGTGGTCTGCCAGCGCCGGTGGTCGATATGGGCTGAGGTCGAGGCGTCCATCAGGTCGGCGATGGTCTTGATGCCAATCCAGCAGCCCGAATAACGCGACAGCTGGATGCCTTTGAGGCCGAACTCGATCACCTCATCGATAGTCGAAGGCACCAGGCTCGGCATTTCGGCATCGGCAAAAGCAAATTCCGACTGGTTGGGCAGGGTCGAGGACTTGCAGCTGTGATCGTCGCCCGCCAGCGCCAGCACGCCGCCCAGGGCCGAGGTCCCGGCGAAATTGGCGTGCTTGAACACATCGCCCGTACGGTCCACGCCCGGTCCCTTGCCATACCACAGACCGAACACGCCATCGCGTTTATGGCCGTTGAACAGCGGCACATGCTGCGTGCCCCAGACGGCCGTGGCCCCCAAATCCTCATTGATGCCACGCTGAACGACGATATCATGCGTCTCAAGCAGATCCTTCGCCTGGGCCAGTTGCATATCGTAGGTACCGAGCGGCGAACCGCGATAACCGGAGATAAAACCGGCGGTATTCAGTCCTCGGGCGCGGTCCATGTCGCGGATCAGCATCGGCAGTCGCACCAGGGCCTGCACGCCCGTCATGAAGGCGCGGCCACTGTCCAGTTCGTACTTATCCGCCAATGTCACCTGTGCGCGCATAGCGATCCCTGCGTTTTATCGTTACATGCGAGACTAGACCCGATTCAGGAGAATGTGCTTCCAAACTGCCGGTGCAAGCCCATTGGCGTGGGAGAATTTTTCTGCAATAATAACGACAACGAGAATAATATTTTGCTGCAGGGCAAAAATACGCAATGAACAAGACAAAAGACGCCCAGTCTCTGGATGAAATCGATCGCAAGATCCTGCGCCTGCTGCGCGAAGACGCGCACCTGACCACGCAGGAGCTGGCCGACAAGGTGGGTTTGTCACAGACGCCCTGCTGGTCGCGCGTCAAGCGGCTGGAGGAATCGGGCGTGATCGCCGGCTATGTCGCCCTGCTCAGTCCGGAAAAGATCGGCCGGCCGCTGTCGGTCATTGTCGAGGTCAATCTCGACCAGCACGACGACGAGAAGATCGAGACCTTTTCCCGCCACCTGGCGCAATTGCCGGAAGTGACCGACGCCTATCTGACCACCGGCGAATATGACTATGTGATCATTGCTGCTGTGGAAGATACCGAGGATTATGAAGGCTTCCTGCGCAAGCGCCTGCTGAAGTTCCCCGGCATCCGCCACGCCCGCTCGACCTTCTGCCTGCGCCGTCTGAAGCGCGATCCGTCGCCGAGCCTGTGACACATGCGACAAGAGAACGCGCAGCCTCATCTTCCCTGAAAAGGCGATCTGCGGTAAGGTGCTGACGCCCGCAAACCGGGCTCATCGCACCAGCAGAAGGCGCCGTTCCATGATCGTTCGTACCGGATTTCTGATTACCGCCAGTTTCATCGCCACCCTTGCCCTGACCGCCTGCGCCACGGATTCGCCTCAGGCTTCGGTGGAGACCAGCACACCCACCGCCGGCGCCGAGCCACCCAAGACCCTGGTCGGCACCTGGCAACTGGTACAGTTCCAGCCGAACGACGCCGATGCGCCCCCTGTGAAACCGGACGCACCCGACAAGTATGAACTGACCTTCCTCAGCAAAGGCCGCGCCGCCATGAAGGTGGATTGCAACCGTGCCACCGCTATCTGGGAGATGACACCGACCGACGGCACCCACGGCCACCTGACCTTCGGACCTCTGGCCATGACGCGCATGGCCTGCCTGACGCCCGGTCTCGATACCAAATGGGAACTCAACGCCAATTCCGTGGCGGATTATAGTGTAGACGGCGATACCCTGTCGCTCGGTCTCGAAGGCGGCAAGGGCGTCTACACCTGGTCGCGTAAGAAAGATTAGGGTCACGCAAGAAAGATTAGGCTCCCACCGGAAGGACTACCCCTTCGCCACCGTCTCCAGGGCCAGGGCGTGGAGCGGGCCGCTCAGCAGGTCCGCCAGCGCCTTGTTGACCAGCTGATGCTGGCGCACGCGCGGCAGGCCATTGAACGCTTCGGATACGATGCGCGCCTTGTAGTGATCGCCATCACCGGCCAGGTCTGTGATAATCACTTCCGCATCCGGAAAGGCCGCTTCGATACGGGCCTGAAGATCGCTTTGCGCTATGGCCATAAGAGCCTCCTGTCATTTGTCAGGAGGCTCTTATCGGTTTTGCGCACGGCTGGATAGGCCTGTGACAGATTTGCATCTAACTTATTGCAGCGCACATAAAGCCCACGGAAGCGCTTGACGAATATCAGGCGGCGGGTCAGGTTTGCCCGGCTCAAGGCTGAGCACATATCGGCGCGGTCGTATCAATGACGATATAACCGCCCACAGTATCAGGACAACGACGTCTCAAGGCCACCGTCTCACGGTCGGCTCTGGGGCGTTTTTTTATGGCCGAAAAAGGGAAGTCGAAGTGAAAAATGTAGCAACATAGCTACTGTGTAGCGCCACGAACACAGAATTTATTTAAACAAATCAAATACCTTTTAAAGCCCACTCGACGACTTGACCTAACTCACAAAAGCTCTGCCCTTACGACCTCACGTTGTCCTTTATACGAAACGCGCAATTAACCTAATCCGTTTACCCTCCTCCCTCTCTTCTAAAGGAGTAATCATGCGTACCTCTGCCCGCCGGACACACCGGACCCTCATCATCTCCGCCGCCAGCCTGATGGCCCTGAGCCTGGCCGTGCCCGCCATGGCCAAACCGGCCAAGCCTCTGACCCAGGCCGATATCCATGAAATGATCATGGCCGAAGCCCAGAAGCTGGTCGCCCTGCAAAAGGCGGACAACGACGCTTCGGAAGCCCAGAAGCAGGCCCAGATCGATGCCCTCCAGGCCCAGGTGCGCAGCCTGGCGGACCAGTTGCAGACCCTGCAGACCCAGTCGCAAGCGCAATCCCAAACACTGGCTGCCGTCACTGCGCCCAAGCCGGCCCCGGCCGCGCCGGCAGCCCCTGCGGTCGCCGCCACGCTCAAGAACGGCTCGCCCGCCCTTGCCTCCAGCGACGGCGCCTTTACCTTCAACGTCAAGGGCCTGTTCCAGGCCGACGCCGCGAGCTACAGCCAGGACAAGGACCTCGCTGCCGCCGTCAGCGCGCGCGATCTGAACAGCGGCACTAATATCCGCCGCGCCCGCGTCATCTTCAACGGCAAGATGTTCAGCGATTTCGACTATAACCTGACCTTCGACTTCGGCGGCGCCGGCGCCGAGGATGTCGGCCGTGTCCACGAAGCGTGGATTCAGTATTCCGGCTTCAAGTCGGCCAAGTTCCGTGTCGGTGAGTTCGGCCCGAATGTCGGCCTGGCCGATGCCGGCTCGCAGGGCGCCTCGCCCTTCCTGGAGCGCCCCGCCTCGGCCGAAATCGCCCGCAACTTCGCCGGCGGCGACACCCGCATGGGCGTGACGGCCTTCAACGCCAAGGACCGCTATCTGTGGGCCGTGGCCATCACCGGCAACACCGTCTCCTCGCTCAATACGGCGGCCTCCGGCTTCAATACGGTCAATAACGACGAGCAGCTGGGCGTCACCGCCCGTATCGCCGGCACGCCGATCAAGGGCCAGAATTCGCTGGTCCATGTGGGTCTGAACTATTCCGCCATCATCAATCCGGCCGATACCGGCGCTTCCGCGACCACCCGCTATCCGGTGCAGTTGCGTGATCGTCCGGAACTGCGCGTCGATGGCACCCGCCTGATCGATACCGGCGCCATCAATGCCGATTCCGCCGCCGCCACTGGCGTCGAATTCGGCGCCCAGTACAAGAACCTCTTCCTGCAAAGCGAAGCCTTCGATTATCGCATCCAGCGCCTGAACGCCGCCACCGGCGTCACCAATCCGAAGTTTACGGGCTGGTATGTGGAAGGCGGCTGGGTGCTGACCGGCGAAAGCCGCAAGTACAACACCCAGACGGCGGCCTTCGACGGCGTGACCCCGGCGCATAATTTCGACCCGAAGTCCGGCCACTGGGGTGCCTTCGAACTGGTGGCGCGCTACTCGACCCTCGACCTGGACTATCACACTGACGCAACGCTGACGGCGGATCGGGTGCTCGGCGGCCAACAGGATATCACCGCGCTGGGCCTCGACTGGCAGCTGACCCCCACGGTCCGCTTCATCTTCCAGGGCCAGAGCGTGGAAGTGAACCGCGTCAATGCCGCCGGCGACCAGATCGGCCAGGACTACACCACCTTCGCGGTCCGCAGCCAGTTCGGCTTCTGATATAAGGCCTGCCCAAAAGACTTGCCTAAAAGACTTGCCAAGGCCCGGTGTTCAGCTGATCATCGGGCCTTGAAGTACCGCGTACATGTTCTTCCCCCCAATCCAAAGAGAACCGCGATGACCTCAAAGCTCACGTTCCATAAGCGCGCCTTCCTGCTGGCGGCCCTGTGCCTGTCTGTTGTTGCAGTCCCCGCCTTCGCCGGCGATGTCCAGGTGGCCATAGCCGCCAATTTCACCGAACCAGCCAAGGAGATCGCCGCTGCGTTTGAAAAGAAAACCGGCAATCATGTCGTCATGAGCTTCGGCCCTTCCGGCGGCTTCTACAGCCAGATCCAGCAGGGGGCGCCGTTCGAGGTCTTCCTCAGCGCCGACGCTGAGCGCCCGACCAAACTCGAAGCCGAAAACCTCGGCGTCAAAGGGACACGCTTTGTCTATGCCTACGGCACCCTGGCCCTGTGGAGCGCCACGCCCGGCCTCGTCGATGGCAAGGGAGAGGTCCTCAAAAAAGGTAACTTCCAGCATATCGCCATCGCCGATCCGGCCGCGGCGCCCTATGGCCTGGCGGCGGTCGAAACCATGAAAAAACTCGGCCTCTATGACGCCCTGTCGCCGAAAATCGTCAAGGGCAGTTCCATTGCCCAGGCCTATGGCTTTATCGACAGCGGTTCGGCCGAACTGGGCTTCGTCGCCCTGTCGCAGATCTACAAGCTGAACAAGGGCTCACGCTGGATCGTGCCCGCCGCCGACTATACGCCGATCGACCAGCAGGCCATACTGCTGACGCCCGGCGCCAATGATCCGGCGGCGAAAGCCTATATCGCCTTCCTCAAAAGCCCCGAAGCGGTTAAGATCATCAAATCCTACGGCTACGAGGTAAAATAAGGCCATGATCGACCATATGGGCGTCAAGGTTTCCAACCGGGAGAAAAGCAAGGCCTTCTACACGGCGGCCTTCGCGCCTCTGGGCTTCGGCATCGTCATGGACGGTCCCTGGGGCACCGGCTATGGCATCGGCAAGCCCGATTTCTGGATCGGGGACGGCCAGCCGGCCGATCATATCCACATCGCCTTCAAGGCCGAAAACCGGAGCGTCGTAGACGCCTTCTACAAGGCTGCCATGGCGGCCGGCGGCCGCGACAACGGTCCACCGGGCATTTGCGAACACTATCACCCCAACTATTACGGTGCCTTTGTGCTCGATCCCGACGGGCACAATATCGAAGCCGTTTGCCATAAACCCGAATGACCGAGTTATGGGGGGCCATCCACGTGACCGTCAGCCTGGCGGCGGTCACCACGCTCTGCCTGCTGGTCATCGCCACGCCGATCGGCTGGTGGCTCTCACGCCGGCGGAATTTCATCAAGGATGTCATCACCGCCATCGTGGCCCTGCCGATTGTCCTGCCGCCGACCGTGCTCGGCTTCTACCTGCTGGTCGCCATGGGACCGAAAAGCCCGCTGATGGACCTGCTGCATCCTTTCGGCATCCGCACGCTGAACTTCTCATTCGCAGGCCTGGTGATTGGCTCGATCGTCTATTCCCTGCCCTTCGCCGTCCAGCCGATCCGCAATGCCTTTGAAGCCCTGGGTCAGCGGCCGTTCGATGTCGCCGCGACCTTAAGAGCCACACCATTCGATACCTTCTTTTCGGTCGCCCTGCCGATGGCGCGCAAGGGCTTCCTGACGGCTGCCCTGCTGGTCTTCGCCCACACGGTTGGCGAATTCGGTGTGGTGCTGATGATTGGCGGCGCCATTCCCGGCAAGACGGAGGTCGTCTCCATCCGCATCTGGCAAATGGTCGAGCAACTCGACTGGCCGAATGCGCATCGACTGGCGGGCGGCCTGATGGTCTTTGCCTTTATCGTCCTGCTCTTGCTGCTTTTGATCGACCGCCGCTGGAGCCAGAGACATGATTGACGTGTCACTCAAAGGCTCTGCCGGCGCCTTTATGCTCGATGCAGTCTTCAGTGTGCCGGCGCAGGGCGTCACCGCCATCTGGGGGCCGTCCGGCTCCGGCAAAACCACGCTTTTGCGCGCCGTCGCCGGACTGACGCGACTTGAAGGTCATGTTCGCATCGGCAACGATGTCTGGCAGGAGGGCCTCCGTTTCGTGCCGGTCCACAAGCGCCGCGTCGGCTATGTCTTTCAGGAGGCCTCGCTGCTGCCGCATCTCAGCGTGCGCGGCAATCTTGACTTTTCCCGGAAGCGCAACGGTGGCCATACAGTCGATGATCGCCTGATCGAGCGCCTGAACCTGACGGCCCTGCTGCCGCGTTCGGTCCACAAACTCTCCGGTGGCGAGCGCCAGCGGGTGGCCCTGGCCCGCACCCTGATGAGCGCGCCGGAAATCCTGCTGATGGACGAGCCGCTGTCCAGCCTCGATGGCGAGGCCAAGGCCGAGATCGTACCGATGATCGCCGCCCTCGCGCGCGATATCGGCCTGCCGATCCTCTATGTCAGTCACGATGCCTATGAGGTCGAGCGCCTGGCCGACCGAATCCTGCGCCTGAATAAAGGCCGGATCATCGACGCCCCGGAAGCCACCTTCGATACCAGTCTCGACGCTTTAAGCGAAGCGCAGGTCCGCGCCCTGGCGGCAGCCGCGCTAAAAGCAGGCATCAGGGTTTAGGCGCCACCCGCCAGATACGGTCGCCGGCATCGTCCGAGACATAGAGCGCCCCATCCGGCCCCACCGCGACACCGACCGGACGGCCGGAGACACGTTGGTCATCGAGAATGAAACCCGTCAGGAAATCCTCGTATTCGCCCATGGGTTTACCGCCGGACAGCCGAACCATGACCACCTTCGATCCGGTGCGCGCCGAGCGGTTCCACGAGCCATGCAGGGCAATGAAGGTCACGCCATTATAAGCCGCCGGAAAGGCCGAGGCCGCGCCCGCCGGCGCCTGATAGAAGGCAAAACCCAGAGGCGCGGAGTGCGATACGAACAGGGTATCGGGTACACTGACCCTGCCCTTCAGGTCCGGACGGATACCGGCCTGGCGCGGGTCTTCGTGGTCGCCAAGATAGTACCATGGCCAGCCGAAGAACTGGCCTTCGCTGACGCGTGTGAAATAGTCCGGTACGAGATTGTCGCCGAGGGCGTCGCGTTCATTGGTGGTACAGTAGAGGTCGTCGCTGCCCGGTCGCATGACCAGGCCGACGCAATTGCGGATGCCGGTGGCGACGATATGGCGTTCGGAGCCGTCAATGCGGAAGCGCAGCACCAGGGCGCGGCCCGCCTCACTGCCCCAGCTTTCGCCCAGCGCATGGCCCGCTACGAAACCCTGCGGCGGCCTGCCGATCCCTTCGGCGACATTGCTGGCCGAGCCGACGCTGACATACATGTACTGACCATCGCGCGAGAACACGATATCGCGTGTCGAATGCCCGCCTGTGGTCGAAAGCCGGGCCACTACAGTCTCCTTCGCGCCACCGGCCAGGGGGATGCGCACCACCGAACCGACATTGGCGACATAGGCGTAGCCGTTGAGGAAGGCGATACCGAACGGCTGGTCCAGTCCTTCCGCGAAGGTCTGCCGCTGCGTATCCAGCTTGCCGCCGTGATTACGGAAGACGCTGATGCGGCCACGGCTCGATTCCACGACATAGAGATCGCCATTGGGCGCCGTGCGCAGGTTGCGCGGACCATCCACACCCTGCGAAAACGACGAGACGACAAACCCGGCAGGGACTTTCGGCAGGAAGTCCGCCGCAGGCCTCACGAACTGCGCGCCATTACCGGCCGACTGGGTGGCGAAGGGCTTCGGCAGGCCCGCCACAGTAACCTTATGGACCACGCCGGGCGCATCCTTGCGCCAGTCCAGGCTATCGGCCGAGGCATTATCGCCCTTCATCGAGGGCTTGATGGTGGTCTTGCCCTTCAGACTTGTGAGATAGGCGATAAGATTGCGGCGCTCGGTCGGATCGGGGACATTGACCGGCATTTTCGAACCCGGCATGGCGGTCTGCGGATCGGCCAGAAAGGCATCGAGACTGGACTCGTTCCACTTTTCCCCGCGCGCATGCGCCGTCTTCAAGGCGCTCGAATAGTCGAAGCCCACAGCGCCACCGATGGTCCGGCCCACCACGCCGAACAGGGGCGGCCCCTGCAGGCGTGCCATGGCCGGGCTGGCGTCATGGCACAGGGCGCAGTTGGCGGTGAAGACCGCCTTGCCGGCAGCGATCTGCTCCGGCGATGCCGCCTTCGAGCAGGCAGACATGCCGGACAGGATCATTACCCCCAGTAAGGCGCCACTCAGATACCGAGCAAGGGAGCGGGATCGGGACAGATGCGTTTCCATTGTTCACGTTCGCTTTTCTTGAAGACGCCCGGAAAATCGCCGGACTTGCCCATGAGATCGAGAATGACCTGGACGTGCAGGTGGGGTGGCCAGTCGCCATTGACCGCCGCCGCGCCGAGGGTGGCGATCCGTGCGCCCGCCGCCACCGGCTGGCCGATAGAAAGGCCTTCCAGGCTCTCGCGGCTGAGGTGACCATAAAGGGTATAAAAAGTCAGTTGTGAGGTCACGGCGTGTTCGAGGATAATCGTCGGGCCATAATCCTTCGGGTTGGCATTGTCCTGGAAACTGTGGACGACACCGGCCAGAGGCGCAAAGACCGGCGCGCCGGCGGCCTCGAACAGGTCGATGGCGAGGTGGACGGTGCGCGCCTCGCCACCCGCCGGCGCCTCAAATACCGGACCGGAATAGATGGCGCGTTCCTCGTCATAACCGCCGACCAGCAGACCTTTCGCCAGCACGGCATCGCCCGGCAGGTCGTCTTTCAGGCCAAGCGCAAGCGCACCTTTGGCATCAAGACGGATGGGCGCAAAGCGCGTATGCAGGCCACGCATGATCTCGGCGCGGGGCGGCGCCGTCTTCAGCCAGTCAATATAGAGGTCGTGGGTCATGCTACCGACCGTAACCCAGACTTGCCCGTCCGGCAATCAGGGGGTAGGAAGCGCAGATGAGCGTAACGAAAACATATGATGGCGATGAGCCGGTACGGGTCAACAAGTGGCTGGCCCAGAGCGGGGTGTGCTCGCGGCGCGAGGCCGACAGCCTGATCGCTGACGGACTGGTGAAGATCGAGGGCGTGACCGTCATCTCCGCCGGCCACAAGATCGAACCCGGCCAGACCCTGACGCTCGGCCAGGGCGGCGCGGCGGCACTCGATGCCCGCATGACCATCCTCTATCACAAGCCGATCGGCATCGTGTCCGGCCAGCCGGAGCCGGGCGAAACCCCGGCGGTGCGCATGATCCGGCGTGCTAATGTCTTCGGACCGGCGGACGTCTATCCGGATCAGAACAGCAAGCTGGCCCCAGTCGGGCGGCTCGATAAGGATTCGCGCGGCCTGCTGATCCTTTCGGAAGATGGCGTGCTGGCCAAGGCGATCATCGGTCCGGAAAGCGACCTGGAAAAGGAATACCGAGTTGTGGTGCGCGGGCCGATCTTCGAGGAAAAGCTGAAGTGGCTGCGCCACGGCCTGGAACTCGACGGCCGCAAGCTCAAGCCTGCCAAGGTCATCCAGACCGGCGACCAGGCCCTGACCTTCATCCTCAAGGAAGGCCGCAACCGCCAGATCCGCCGCATGTGCGACATGTGCGAACTGCGCGTCGTCGATCTCTACCGCGTCCGTATCGGGACCTTGAGCATCGGCAACCTGCCCGAAGGCCAGTGGCGCTTCATCACGCCGGAAGAACGCACCGCCCTGATCAGGAGCTGACATAACGAAAGGTCACCGACAGCCGGCGTTGGCGCGGTTGGACCAGCCCGCCGATCTTGTCAGTCTTGCGGCCGGTAATGCCGTGCATCCACTTTTCCCGCGCCTCGCCCTGCATGACCAGCAGGCTGCGCGGGTATAGATACTGGGTGCGCGCGGCATGGCCCAGCCGGGTGAAGTCCATCATGATCGGCGAGCCGAGGCTGATAATGGCCACCGTGCGAATTCGCTCCGTGTCACGGTCCTTATGCGCGCCAATCCCTTGCCCGGGATGATATTCATTGACCAGGGCCCGCGTCGGCACACCGGCGAACAGGCCATCGGCATACAGCCTCTCCGCCAGCCAGCGAAGCCAGTCCGGCATGGGCTGCGGCCGGTATTCCTCAGGCGCGCCATATGCGGTGTCGTCCGGCGCCCAGCCATACCATTGCCGCCGCCGCAACAGCTCCATCGACCACGGCTGCCGGTCGATGGCAGCGATCAGGCCGGCTTCTTCCGCTCGCGTGATATAGTCATCCCGGTAGCTCAGGCCGGACAGCAATGGCGCATCGAACAGGCTGAGGGCAAACATTCCGAATTCCAAAAAGAACAAATAGAGAACATTTTTAACATAAAAGAGTCAAGCCCGTTAACGCATCTCCGCCCATTCAGCTGTAGATTGCAGGAAACAGAAAGGACCGGCCATGAAACCCGTCTGCCTCCTCCTCGCCGCCTTCGTCTGCCTGACCGGCTGCGACAGCCCCAAGACCACCGCCCTGGAAAAACAGCTGACCGATGTCCAGGCGCAAAACACGGCGCTCCAGGCCCGCGTGACACAGCTCGAAGCCCGGATGCAGGCCGTGGAGGCCAGCCTGCCGGAAGACGACACCGCCGCCTCCAACTGAGCAATATAGCCAGCCTGCGCGATTGGTAGAGCCATTATCGCTTTACAGCCGACCAATTAGCCGCGACACAGACCACATACTTACGAGAGAGAGTCATGTGTGAACTGCTGGCGATGAGCGCCAATGTCCCCACCGATGTGCGTTTCAGCTTCGCCGCCCTGTCACAACGCGGCGGCGCCACCGGCGCCCACACCGACGGCTGGGGCATCAGCTTTTATGAACAGAAGGGCTGCCGCAGCATCCACGACCCCAATCCGAGTGCCCATTCGGAACTGGCGCGTTTCATCAAGTCCTACCCGATCAAGAGCCTGATCGTCATAGCCCATGTGCGCAAGGCCAACCGCGGCAAGGTAGCGCTGGAAAACACCCATCCGTTCAGCCGAGAACTGTGGGGCAGCGCCTGGAGCTTTGCTCACAATGGTCAGCTGAAGGGCATCAAGAAACGGTCCCTCACCTTTTACGCGCCGATCGGCACCACCGACAGCGAACACGCCTTCTGCTGGCTCCTCGATCGCCTGCGCACCATGTATCCGAAGCGCCCGTCCGACCGGGCCCTGGCCCGCGCCATTGCCGAACTCTTTGCCGAACTGCGCGGACTGGGGGTTTTCAACGCCCTGCTGAGCGATGGCCGCGCGCTCTACGCCAGTTGCTCGACCAAGCTGTGCTATGTCGAGCGGCGCGCCCCCTTCGGCCAGGCCAGCCTGATCGACGAGGATCTGGAGGTCGATTTCGCCCAGGAGACCACACCGGACGACCGTGTCACCATACTGGCCTCGACGCCGCTGACGCGCAACGAAACCTGGACCCATGTGCCGCCACACACCACACTGGTAGCGCGGGATGGAACCATTGTGAAAACAGCCTAAATTACAAATGCCGCCCGCGCGATGAGCAGCCCCCCTCTGGTCTGTGGTTCAGCGTGTTATCGAAACTTGAATGCCATCAAGGATATCAGGCGAGCCTCAGGGCCGCTGCGCCCCCCACAATCAGGCAGGCCGCAACGATCCGGGCGCGATCTACACGTTCTTTCAGGACAACTGCTGAAATAACCATGCCGAACAGAATCGAGGTTTCACGCAGTGCTGAAATCACGGCAATGGGCGCCACGGTCATTGCCCACAGGGCGATGCCATAGGAGGTAATCGTGCCCACCCCACCGATCAGGCCAAACCACCAGTTGCCTGTCATGTATTGGCGAAAGGCCTGCCGCCGGCGGACCGAGACCCAGATCAGCAAGGGGATGCCGGAGAGGCAGAAAATCCAAAGCGTATAGGCCAAGGGGTGTCCCGACCGCCTGACGCCCATACCATCGACCAGGGTATAGGCCGCGATAACCAGAGCATTGAAAAACGCCAGGCGCACGCCTTGTCCCGCTGTGGACCGCCCTGCCCAGGCGAGGCTGAGAATACCGAAGCAAAGGACTGCGATACCGAGCCAGGCGATCAGCGGCAACGTCTCTTTCAGGACAATCGAGCCGATCAGAGCGACGAGCAAAGGCGCCGTTCCCCGCATCAGAGGATAGGTCTGACTCATATCCGCGACATGATAGATACGCGCAACGAGTAAATAATAGCCGACCTGCAGGACGGTGGATGCCACAATGAAAGGCCAGCTGGCCATCGCCGGCAAGGGCTGAAATGGTATCAGAAGCATAGCCAGCATGGCCGCTGTTGAGGTCACCAGGATCGTGCTGAACAGCTTGTGACCACCGTTTTTGACTACAGCGTTCCAGGTGGCGTGAAGCGCCGCTGCCAACAGCACGAAGCAAAAAGTTTCCAAGGCCATGATCGGGCGGTTCTGGCATTTATCCGCACATCTGTCACGCGCGAATGGTGCCCATTTTTCTTTCCCACCGAGTTGTCAGTCCGTCGTTTGCGCCGCCATGACCAGCTTCGTCACCCTCAGGTGCAGGCACAAAGTAACCGCGAGGTAGGTAAAGAACGCGATGGGGCTATTTCGAGCTGATTGAAACGCTTCAAACCAGTACGCCGGCCGTGCTGAGGGCCAGGATCTGCCCGGCCTGCGCCTGAACCGTGCGCAGTATGGCTGTATCCGTCAGGGTTCCGTCAGCCGTGAAATGAGCCGGTTCCGACTTGATGGCCACCCCGGCCGGGGTCGGCCAGCCGCGCAGGGCATGGACGATATCGCGCATGGCTGAAAGCGTGGTGCCGGCCGCCTGCCAGCCACCGGCCGTGACCACCAGTCCGACCGCCCGCCCCTGCAGGAACACGCGGCGGTCTTCCTGCAGGTCACCGATCAGGTCGATGGCGTTTTTCACCAGTCCCGACACGCCGCCATGCCACGCGGCTGAGCCGATGACGATGCCATCGGCGCGCCGGATGGCATCGACAAACTCACTCTGCGCGTCCGTCCGCTGCGGATTTTCCGGCGCATAGTGCGGCAGGCCGGCAAGGAACTCCCCACCGAACAGACGCGTGTCTGCCCCCTGGCTTTCCAGTTCTTTCAGGACGGCCGCCACCATGCGTTCGCTGGAGGAGCCGGCGCGGGTGGTACCGCCGAAGCCGACAATAAAGGGCGTCTGGCTCATGGCTGTGGCGCCTTTTTCGTTTCGAACGACAGCGGCTCGGCGAACGCCTTCAGCAAAGGCCCGGAATCGATCCAGGCCCGCACATCGACCGCCTGTTCGGTCAGGCCATGGCGATACAGGAAATCGGCCTGGTTCTGCAGGGCGGCGATGCGCGTCTCGGTCAGGTTGACATCGAAGCTGTCACGCAGGCGCGGGCCATAGCCGCGCCGGACATTCTCGACCGGCGTGCCGGTCTCAGCACCGAGAATGACCTCGACCTCGGCGGGGTGCGAATGCGCCCAGCGGCCTGCCGCCAGCAGGACCTGCAGGTGCGCCACCACCAGCTCGGGATGATCGTCGAGAAAGTGGCGATGAACCGTGACGATGCGCGGCGTGCCGTTATTGATGCGCTTCTGCGGATCGTCGAGCGAATTGATATCGAGCACGACATCGAGATTGTGCTTTTTCTGAAGCGCGACCGCCGGGGCACCCTTGGCATAGATGACATCGACCTCGCCCGCCAACAAGGCTGCTTCCGTCACTTCGGAACCGGTGCCGCCGATGCGCGCCTGGTCCTGCCAGCGGATCGGCGGGGCGTCGATATCCTTCAGGACGACATCCTCAAATCCCAGCCCGGCCAGATCGAGGGCGGTCTCGAAACCGCGCAGCGCCATGGCGCGCCAGTGATTGATCTCGCCCGGCGCATTGGAAAGCCCCAGCACCTTGCCCTTCAGGGCCGACAGATCACCATCGCCCAATCCCAGGCCAGGTCGCGCCAGCAGCACCTGAACCTCGTCCACCCAGGTCAGGCCGACAACGACCGTATTGTCATAGCCCCTGGTCGCCAGATTATGGGCGCGCGACCACAGCGGCAGCACATTGCCGCCTTCGCGGATCAGGGTCTTGATATCGTGATAGAGATGCTGCGATCGCAGGGCGGCGTCACTTGCCGCCTCCAGGGTCTGCATATTGAAGCCATGGCGGGCGAAGGCCTGGTCGAACCAGCCCTGTTGCAGGCCGATGGCGGTCACGGTCGGCACCGGGCCGCGCGTCAGCCACACGGTATCCGCCGGCACCAGCGGTATCGTCTTGAAGATCATTGGAAAGCTCTGAAAGGAAAGGGATCAGGGAACACCGAGGCCGGGTTTGGCCACCGCATCGGCAAGCGTCGTGCGGTCGAGGATATCCGAGGCTTCACGCCGGACGCGCGACATGACCCGGCGCAGTTCGCAGGTCTTCTCATCGGTACAGTCCTCGCACCGCTTGTAGAAGTTGTGGCTGACGCAGGTGAGCAGCGCCAACGGCCCGTCCATGTCGCGCATGATCTCGCCGAAGGTGATCAGCTCGGCCGGACGCGCCAGCCGGTAGCCGCCGGTCTTGCCACGCGCGCTTTCCACCAGCCCGCACTGGCGCAGTTCCGACATGATGCCTTCCAGGAACTTGCGCGGAATGCTCTCCTCGATGGAGATCGCCTTGACCTGTTTCGACAGACCCGACGTGTCGCGCGCAAGATTGAGCATCGCCTTCAGCGCATAGCGGCAGCGTTGGGACAGCATGGATACGTCTTTGTCCTTTCATGAACAGTCCCTTCCTATATTCCGGAAAAAGAGGGATGCCAAGCTGGCCTGAGAACTGGCAAGACATCAGGCGGCTTCCAGCGCCACGGGCCGCGACGGGTCGGCCGACCAACCGGACCAGGAGCCGACATACAGCGGCGCTTGAATGCCAATGATGGCCAGTGCCGCGATATCATGCGCCGCCGAAACGCCGCTGCCGCACGACACGGCGATCCGTGCGCCATCGCGGAAACTGTAGCGGGCGTGCAGCGCCTCGTCCGGCAGGAAGCGGTCATTGCCATCGAGATTGCCCGACGCCGGCAGGTTGCGCGCGCCGGGGATATGACCGGCGGCGAAGGCCTTGTCGTTGCGCGCATCGAGCAGGATGTCATGGCGCGCGAAATCCGCCGCTTCGTCGGCCTCGATCTGCGGCAGATGCCCGGCGCTTAAAGAAGCCGTGCCCTGCGCCTGTGCGTGGGCCAGAGGCGCGAACGGCAGGTCGGCCTCTTCCCAGGCGGCCAGACCGCCATCGAGTAAACGCACGCGGGGCAAGCCCGCCCATTTCAGGGTCCACCAGCCGCGCGCCGCCGACAGGCCGCCATTGGAATCGTAGAGCACGACCTCGCTGTCGTCATCCAGGCCCCACCCGCGCACTCGGGCCTGCAGATCGGCAATCTCCGGCAGAGGACGCGCTCCTTTTGTGCCGCCACCGGCGCCGGCGAAATCCGCCGGATCGACCGGTATCGCGCCCGGAATACCTTCATGAATGCCTTGGGGCGTGGCGCTGCCCACCGCCAGAACCACCAGTTTTGCACCGGCGCGCAGACGAGCATTCAGTTCCACGGCTTCGATCAGGACGTCCTGCCTCGACATGACGGCCTCCTATTCCGCCGCCACGGAAGGCGCGGCGAGGATATTCTGCGGCCGTTCCAGGCCGAGGTGATCGCGGAAGGTCGGGCCACTGTACTCCTTGCGGTAAAGCCCGCGTTCCTGGAGGATCGGCACCACGAGATCGGCGAAGGCCGTGACAGTGTCCGGGTTATAGGCCGGGAAGATGTTGAAGCCGTCGCAGGCCTTCGCCTCGAACCAGTGCTGGATATGATCGGCCACCTCGACCGGATTGCCGACCACACCGCTGATAATCTGGCCGGAAGCCGACAGGATCAGGTCGCGATAGCTGATGCGCTTTTCCCCTGTCACCTCACGGCGCGTCAGGCGGGTGATGGCCCTGAACAGGCGCTGGCCGTCTTCGTTACTGTCGGCCAAAATCTGCGGATCCACTAGGTCTTCCGGCGCATGGCCGCGCACATCGACACCGATGATGCGCGAGACATTGGAGAGGTTGCGCTTGCCCTTGCCGCCGAGTGCGCCATAACGCTTATGCTCCTCGGGCGTATCCTCGGAATCGAGGATGACAAAGCTGTTGAGCTGATCGAAGATGGCGACGGCCTCGTCGGTCGTCGGCGCCACGATTACCTGAAGCCCCGGCAGGATGGCGATGTCGCTGTCCTTACGGCCATACTTTTTCGCGCGGGTCTTGATGTCGTCGTAATAGGCCTTGGCGGTTTCGATATTAGGCCCAGCGGCGAAGATGACATCGGCATCGCGGGCGCCCAGTTCGCGCGAACGGTCCGAGGTGCCAGCGTGCAGGATAACGATATGGCCCTGCGGTGGTCGCGTGACGTCGAGCGGGCCTTCGACCGAGAAATAGCGGCCACGGTGATTGATCGGGCGGACCTCGTCGCCATCGCGGCTGTCCCACAGCTTCTTGGCCACCTGGACGAATTCATCGGCCCAGTCATAACGCTTTTCGGTATCCCAATGCTCATCACGGCTGAAATTGGCGGCGGCGATCTCATCGGCGCCGGTCACCAGGTTCCAAGAGGCACGCCCCCCGCTGAGATGATCGAGCGAAGCCGTCAGGTGGGCGATGTTGTACGGGTCGTAATAGGTCGGATTGGCAGTGACAACAATGCCGATATGGCTGGTGGCTGCCGCCAGCGACGCCGCCGAAACAAACGGCTCCAGACGCGACATCTGCGACGGATTGGTGGTCTGCAGGCCTGGATCCGAGGCCAGACGGTCGCCCAGGAACAGGAAGTCGAACTTGGCGCCTTCGGCGATCTGCGTCACTTTTTGCAGGAATTCGATATCGAACGGCGCGGTCTCGTGCGCCGTCGGCATGCGCCAGCCGGAAGGATGGGTGCCGTTGGCCCAGAACATCAGGCCGAAATGGAGTTCGCGTTTATCTTCGGACATAGAGATACCTTTCAGGCAGCGGCATAACGGTTCGCGGGCTCGGCAAGGCCCAGGTGATCGCGCAGCGTCGTGCCCGCATAGGCGCGGGCCAGCAGGCCACGCGACTGTAGTTCCGGCACGACATCGGCGACGTAAGAGGCAAGCGCATCGGGACGGCCGAAATGCAGGTTGATGCCGTCAAGACCGGCGGTTTCGGCCAGGGCCTCGATGCGGTCGGCGATGATGCGGGCCTGATCGCCTTGCGGCGTGAAATCGGCCAGGATCAGCGCCTGCCGGCCTTCTTCTTTCAGACGATCGCGCAGGGTATCGACCTCGATGCGCAGTTCGGCCGGCGCCCTGGCTGGCTGGAAGATCAGGTCGGCCTCACGCACGGCGAGATCGGCGGTCAATTGATCGCTGACGGCCTGCGCCACGACCGCATGGCCCTGCGGCGAGCGGGCGACATTGAGCGGCCCCTTGATGCGGAACAGCGCGCCGTTGTGATGAATGGGGTGGATCTTGGCGCCATCGACATACTCGCCCGTCGCCTTGTTGCGGATAAAGGCGCCCCCCTCCCAGCTGTCCCACAGCTGACGCAGGATCCCGACGACCTCGGCGGCACGCGAGAGATGGTCTTCCGCCTTGAGGTGCGGCTGGCTGAAATTGCCATGGGCATCACGCGAAGCCCCCGTATTGATGTCCCAGCCGGCGCGGCCGTGGGTGACATGGTCGAGCGAGGCGATCAGGCGCGCCAGGTTGAAGGGTTCGTAATAGCTGGTCGAGGCCTGGGCGATCAGGCCGATTTTCTGCGTCTTCGTCGCCAGATAGGAGGCCGTGGTGAAGGCTTCGGTGCGCGGTCCGGCATCGGCGCCAGAAAGGAGGCGTTCCAGGGGGCGCTCCGGGAAGCGGATGAAGTCGAACAGGCCGGTTTCGGCCAGCTGCGCCTGGGCCACCAGTTGCGCCGGGTTGAACGGATCGATCACATCCGCGGGGGAAAACACATAGCCGAACTTGAGCGGCTTGCCGGCAGGAGTCTGCGGTGACGACATGTCTTTAATCTCTGGTTTCAGGGAGGGAGCAGATCGCGTGCGCCGGTACGCCGGGCGGTCCGAATGGGTCAGGCATATGCCCTATATCATAGTCAGTCAATATGATTTAAATGAACCCTGCGATTAGACTTTCTAACGTGACTTACGGCTTTATTTAAGCCAATTCATGTTGCATCTCTCATCGGCAAGAAAGGATCAATTCATGCCAAATCTAGGAAAATTCACAGTCAGTCAGCAGGGCTTCGGCGCCATGGGCTTGTCGCATAATTACGGCCATGCCGACGAGGCGGAATCCCTGGCCACGCTCGACCGGGTCATCGGGCTCGGCATCAATTTCATCGATACCGCCAATGTCTATGGCGACGGCCATAACGAGCAACTGGTGGGCCGCGCCATAAAGGGTCGGCGCGACGGACTGGTGATCGCCTCTAAGTTCGGCATTGTCGGCAGCGGCATCTCCGCCGAGGGGGCCAATGGCAAGCGCGTATCGGGCGATCCGGCCTATGCCCGCCTCCAGCTCGAGGGCAGCCTGAAACGTCTCGGCATCGAGCAGGTCGACATCTACTACGTCCACCGCATCGACAACAGCGTGCCGATCGAGGAGACGGTCGGCGAACTGGCGCGCCTGAAGGCCGAGGGCAAGATCGGCGGCATCGGACTTTCGGAAGCCACCGCCGAAACCATCCGCCGCGCCCACAAGGAACACCCGGTCACCGCCCTGCAGAGCGAATATTCGCTGTGGACGCGCGATGTCGAGGCCGAGATCCTGCCGACTGTGCGCGAACTGGGAATCGGTTTCGTGCCCTTCTCGCCGCTCGGTCGCGGCTTCCTCGCCGGCGCCACCACACCGGAAGACGACAAGGACGTGCGCCATCGCCATCCGCGTTTCCATGGCGAGGCCGCCCAGGTCAATGCCGCCCGCCGCGCCATTGTCGAGGATATCGCCCAGCGTCTGAACGCCACCACGGCGCAGGTGTCGCTCGCCTGGGTGCTGTCCAAGGGCGTGGTGCCGATCCCCGGCACGCGTCATATCAAGCATCTGGAATCGAACTGGGCCGCTAATGACCTGGGGCTGGATGCTGACATCATTGCCGAACTGGAAGAGGCCTTCCCGATCGGCGCCACGGTCGGCGCCCGCTTCCCCGAAACCGCCCCGGCGCAGGGGCCGTCGTAGAATAAAACTGCCCTCCCCGGCTTCGCCGGGGAGGTATAAAATCAGGCCGATTTTCTGAGTGGCGCATCCGTCTCGGCATCGACCGTATGGGTGACCTCGCTGCGCAAGGCCATCAGATTGTCGATGCGACGAAGATTTGGGAATTTCCATGCCCACAGCGCTGCGACCGTCAGGGTGCCGATACCACCGATCACCACCGCCGGCACAACACCGACCAGGGAGGCCACAAAGCCGGACTCCATGTCACCCAGCTCGTTCGAGGCGCTGGCGAACATCATGTTCACCGAGGAGACCCGGCCGCGCATGTCATCGTGCAAGGTAAGCTGCATCAGCGACTGGCGGATGAAGTTGCCGATCATGTCGGCCGAACCCAGCAGGAACAGGCACAGCAAGGACAGCGGGTAGATTTTCGACAGGCCGAAGACGATGGTCGCCGCGCCATAGATGGCTATGGCCGTGAACATCCACAGACCGGCATGGCGGCGGAAGGGCCGCAGCGCCAGGAAAAGCGCCGTCACCACTGCCCCAAGAGCCGGCGCGCCCCGCAGCACCCCGAACCCAGCCGAACCGACATGCAGGATATCGCTGGCATAGATGGGCAGCAGGGCGATGGCCCCGCCCAAAAGTACGGCGAACAAGTCGAGGGTCACGGCGCCCAGGATCAGACGGTTATGGCGGATATAGTTCAGCCCACCTAAGAGATGGGCCAGGCCGATCGGCCGTCGATCGCCGCCTCGACTCCGGGTGCGGATCAGGGTTGCGCACAGACAGCCGGAAAGATAGAGCCCGGCCGCCAGGGCGTAGGTCGCGCCCTCGCCCGCCACATGCAGCATCAGCCCCGCCATGGCCGGCCCGATGACATTGGTCAGCTGGAAACCCGACGAATTCCAAGCCACCGCGTTGGGAAGGGCCTGTCGCGGAATCATATGAGGCATCCAGGCGGCGGCGCAGGGCGCGGAAAAGGTCTTGGAAGCACCGAACAGCCCCGCTGCCAGATAGTAGAACAGCGGATTGGAAACGCCCGCGAAGGTCAGGCCACAGAAGATCAGGGCCGCCGTCATCAGGATCAGCTGGAAGACGCGATAGACATTGCGCCGCTCGTAACGGTCGGCCAGTTGCCCCGAAGGCAGGGTAGCCAGCATGACCGGCACGAAGACGAACAGGCCGATCAGACCCAGCGACAGCGGATCGTGGGTCAGGCGGTAGATCTGCCAACCCAGGGTCGGCATCATGATATTGGTGCCGAACATGTTGCACAGCCGGGTAATGTAGAAGAACCGGTAGTCGCGGTGGCGGAAGGCGGCGGCCGGATCGTGCTTTTCCGGCGCGGAAAGTTCCTGTGCCATCAGCTCCAGTTCTCTTTCGGCGACTCGATGAGGATGATCTTCACATCCTTTTCCGGCACGCCGAGCGCGCCGAGATTGCGTTTGACGGCGGCAAACAGCGCCTGCTTCAGCTCATTTGTGCGGCCGCTGAACAGGGTGATCTCGATATTGGTGTAGCGCTCGCCCTCGCCTTCTGCCGACGTAAAATGATCGGGCGGAAATTGCACCAGACGGATATGGCGCGCCTTGGGCGGCGTGCCGATGCTCTCAGTCAGCGCGGTCTGTACGGCGTCGAACACGACTTCGGGGTCTTCGATCCAGCCGGCGCGGGTAGAGATCAGGGTGCTGGGCATTGGGTGGTTTCCTCTATGGATTTGGATTGAAGAAGTGGCGCCGGCTCGACCAGATGGCAGGCAACGTCATTGCCGCTGACAGCCCGGCGCAAGGCGGGTTTTTCTGTGCGGCAGAGATCGGTGGCCAGCGGACAGCGCGCCTGGAACGGACAACCGGCGGGCAGGCTGAGATTGCTCGGCAGTTCGCCCTGCAAAACGGTGCGGGTGCGTACCGCATCCGGGTCTGCGCTCGGCACGGCTGCCAAAAGGGCGCGGGTATAGGGATGGAGCGGCTGCTTCCAGAAGGCCCCGCGTGGCCCCTGCTCCATGACCTGCCCCAGATACATGACGATCACACGATCGGCGATATGCTCCACCACAGCCAGATCATGCGAGATAAACAGATATGAGATGCCAAGACGCTGCTGCAGGTCCTTGAGCAGGTTGATGATCTGAGCGCGCACCGAAGGATCGAGTGCCGAGACCGGCTCATCGCAAACGATCAGTTTCGGATTGAGGGCGATGGCGCGGGCAATGCCGATCCGCTGGCGCTGGCCACCGGAAAAGGCATTGGGATAGCGGTCGTAGGCGTCCTTCGGCAGGCCGACCTGCGCCAGCAGTTCGTAAACCCGCGCCCTGGCATCCTTAGCGCTCCAGCCCGCCAGACGCAGGGGCTGACCGATGCTCTGTCCCACCGTATGCCGCGGATTGAGCGCCCCGGCATTGTCCTGGAAAATCATCTGGATCTTCGGCCGCACCGGCTTCAGCGCCTTTGCGTCGAGATGGGTGATGTCCTGGCCGTCGAGTTCGATCCGTCCGCCGGTGGCCGATGACAGGCGCAACAGGGCGCGGCCAAGGGTCGACTTGCCGCAGCCGGATTCGCCGATCAGGCCGACGGTTTCGCCCCCGGCGATATCGAACGACAGGCCGTTAACGGCATGGACGAGCCCGGCACCGGTCGGCAGGTGAACTTCGAGATCAGTGATCGACAGCAACGACATAGCGCTCGCTTTCAAGCTCCGCCGCCCAGCAGGCGACTTCATGTTCTTTCGCGACTTCAATCGTGGCCGGAGCCTGACGACGGCAGGCCTCCATCACCCTGTCGCAGCGGTCGGCGAAGGGGCAGCCGGCGCCGCGCGCCTCGTAAGGCGGCACCACGCCTCGGATCTCCGGCAAACGGTCCACTTCAGGCTGGCCGGGATGCAGGGTCAGGGCCAACAGGCCACGCGTATATGGGTGGCGCGGGTCATGGAAAATATCGCGCACACTGCCCTCCTCCACCTTGCGGCCGGCATACATGACCACCACGCGGTCGGCCATTTCCGCCACTACACCGAAATCGTGAGTAATGATCAGCAGAGCCATGCCGGTGCGCGCCTTCAGCTCCTGCAACAGTTGCAGCACCTGGGCCTGGATGGTGACATCGAGCGCCGTGGTCGGCTCGTCGGCGATCAGCAGGCGCGGATCGCAGGCAATGGCCATGGCGATGGCGATGCGCTGGCACATGCCGCCGGAAAGGCGATGCGGATATTCCTTCAGGCGCGCTTCCGGATCGGGGATATGGACTCGCTTCAGCAGTTCGATGCAGCGTGCGCGCAAGGCTTCGCCCTTCAGGTCGACATGGGCGCGGATGGCTTCTTCCAGCTGCCGACCGATGGTCATGACCGGATTGAGCGCGCTCATCGGGTCCTGGAAGATCATGGCGATGTCGCGCCCCCTGAGCCGGGCGATATCGCGTTCCGGCAGGGCGGTGAGATCGCGGCCTTCGAGGCGGATTTCGCCGCCTCTGATGCGCGCCTGCCCCTTGGGTAGCAGCCGCATCAGGGAGAGCGCCGCCAGCGACTTGCCGCAGCCGGATTCACCGATGATGGCGACGGTTTCACCGGCCTTCACCTTGAGATTCAGTTCTTCGACAATCGTCAGGTCGCCCTTGCGGGTATGGACGGCGGTCGAGAGCCGGCGGACATCGAGAACATTTCGGCTCATCGGCGCAGTCTCGGATTGAGGATTTCCCCCAGGCCATCGGAGACCAGACTCAGGGCAAATACGGTGATGACGATGGCGACGCCCGGAATGGCGCTGATGTACCAGGCCGAGGTGATCATGCTGCGGCCGTCGCCGACCAGCCGCCCCCAGGTGGCGACATTGGGATCGCTGAGATTGAGGAAGGACAGGCCCGATTCCACCAGGATCGCTCCGGCCACGGAGAGGGTCGAGACGGCGATGACCGGCGCCAGGGCATTGGGCAGGATTTCGCTGAAGATGATGCCAATATCGGTCATGCCGATGGTGCGGCAGGCCAGAATGAAATCGCGCTTCTTCCACGCCATGACCTCAGCACGCGTAAGTCTTGCAATCGATTCCCACGACACCATGCCGATGATCAGCACGATGAAGACCATGTGCGGGCCGAACAGAGACACGAGGGCCAGCAGGAAGACGATACCGGGAATGGTCTGGAACAGCTCAATCAGCCGGCCGAACAGATTGCCGATCCAGCCGCCGTAATAGCCGGCGATGGCGCCGATGGTGACGCCAATAACTAACGCAGTCAGGGCCGCTGAAACGCCGATGGCCAGGGTGGTGGAAGCGCCGTGCAGGATCAGGGCGAGGATATCGCGCCCCAGACCGTCGGTGCCGAGCGGAAAGTGGCCGTCCGTGAAAGGTGCGACAAGGGCGGGGCCGACGATGCGCAGGGGGTCGGCCGGAAAGAGCACCGGGGCGACGACGGCAGACAGCACCACCAGCCCCAGGATCAGGCTGCCGGCAAGCGCCAGTGGATTGCGCAGGAATTGAGTGAGAAAGGTCATGCCCCTACTCCAGCACGATGCGGGGATCCAACCACGCATAGACAAGATCAATCACAAGATTGACGATGATCACCAGCAACGAGCTGAAGATGATGATGCCGAGTACGACCGGATAATCGCGCGCCACAACGGAGTCATAGAGCAGGCTGCCAAGGCCCGGCCAGGCGAAGACCGCCTCGATGACCACGCTGCCGCTTAAGACCGTGGCGAACTGCAGGCCGAGCACGGTTACCACCGGCAGCAGGGCATTGCGGAAGATATGACGGAAGGTCACCGCCGTGCCGGAAAGGCCCTTGGCGAAGGCGGTGCGGACATAATCGGCCTGAGCCGCCTCGATCATGGCGTTGCGCGTCACCCGCATATAGATGGCCGATTGATGCAGGCCCAGCGCCAGAGCAGGCATCAGCAGGTGCACACCGAGATCGGCGGCCTGGCCCAAAAGGCCGTCATCGGCACCGATGGTCGTCATGCCGCCAATGGGCAGCCAGTCCAGCTTCACGGAAAAGACGATGACCAGCATGATCCCGACCCAGAAGACGGGGGCGGCGAACAACAGGATACCGGCCATGGACAGCAGGCGGTCGATCCAGCCGTTGCGGTTGGCGGCGGCGGCGATGCCGGACAGAACCCCGGTTAGCACTGCCACGGCCAGGCCGGAAAGCATCAGGATCAGGGTGGCCGGCAGGTGATTGAGGATAGCCTCGGTCACCGGGATGTTCTGACGATAGGAAAAGCCGAAATCGAGCCGCGCCACTGCTTCGAGGTATTTCCACAACTGCACATAAAGCGGTTGGTCGAGACCATAGGTCTTGTTGAGATGATCGACGATCGATGGATCGGCGATCTGCGTTTCCGAGGTCATGACGTCGACAAAGCTGCCGGGCGCTATGTGGATCAGAACGAAGGTCCCGACAATGATGGTCAGCATCAGCGGCAGCACATGGGTCAGCAGCCGCTTTCCCAGCCGCCTCAGCAGGATCAGCGGTCGTGAGGCGCGCTTTTTCGCGGCGCCGTCAAAGCGCAGCGGATCGGTATAGGGACTGGGAAGAATGCGGCTGCCGTTCATGATCAGAACACCGTCGTGTCGTGGCCGAGCGCGGCGCGAAAGGCTTCAGCCGTCGCCGCATTGTGCGACGGTACGGTTTCGCGGCCGAACTGCGGCGGCTGAGCGACATAGGGCTCTTCCAGCAGCCGGATTTCCTCGTCCGACAGCCGGATATCCAGCGCCGCCACGGCGTCATCGATGTGATTGACCTTAGTGGCGCCGACAATCGGCGCCGTCAGGCCGGGCCGGGTCAGGAGCCAGGCCAGGGCCACCTTGGCCGGGCTTTCCCCCCGCGCTTCGGCAACCTGCAACACGCGATCGACCACGGCCTCGTCTTCCGGCCGGGCGAAGTCCTTCACCACTTCCGAGCGCTTGGTGCCCCGCCGGCGGCTGCCGGTCAAAAGGCCGCGCGCCAGAGGGCTGTAGGGGATGACGCCGACGCCCTGATCGATGCACAGCGGGATCATCTCCCGCTCTTCCTCGCGGTAGAGCAGGTTGTAGCGGTTCTGCATCGAGACGAACTTCGTCCAGCCGTTCTTTTCGGCGATGGTCTGCAGCTTGGCGAACTGCCAGGCATACATGGACGAGGCGCCGATATAGAGCGCCTTGCCGGACGTGACGACCTCGTGCAGGGCTTCCATGATCTCTTCCGGCGGGGTGGTCGGATCGAGGCGATGGATTTGGTAGAGATCGACATAGTCGGTCTTGAGGCGTCGCAGGGAATCATCAATCGCATGTTTGATATGCTTGCGATTGAGCCCCCGCTGGTTGACGTCCTTGCCCATGGGACCGAAGACCTTGGTGCCCAGCACGACCTCGTCGCGCCGGACACCGATTTTCTCGAAGGCATTGCCCTGGATCGTCTCCGCCAGGCCAGTCGAATAGCTGTCGGCATTGTCGAAGAAGTTGATGCCGGCATCGAGCGCCTGTTTGTAAAACGGCAGGGCTTCGGATTCAGGCAGGGCCCAGGGCATCCAGTCGGTCGAGCCATAGCTGGAGCAACCGAAGGCGATGCGTGAGACCTTGAGGCCGGTTTTCCCTAGTCGGGTATATTGCATGAGAGGGCCTTAATACTGATAGCGCAGACGGACCTGGAACAGTTCCGGATCGTTGAAGGTAGTGGCGTTGATGGTGGTCACGCCATTGCCGGCCGTGCCGCCCTGCTGGTAGCGCTTGTTGCCGATATTGCGGATCGTCGCCGACAGCACCCAATGTGCATCATCCGGACGCCAGCTGGCCGAAACATTGACGATGCGCTGCGCCTCGCCGGCCGCAGCCGCCGTATTGGCCAGGTCGGTATAGAGGATCGAACGATAATAATACTCGGCGCCCAGGCTATAGGTGCCATGAAAATGGACCGGCAGATCATAGTCGAGCCCGCTGAAATACTGCCACTTGGGCGTATATGGCACCTGTTTGCCGTCATAGGTGGTGGCATTGCTGGCCGCGCCGCCGGCGGACAGGACCTTGGAATCAACCAGGGTCAGGTTGTTGGTCCAGTTGAGGCCGTCAAACGGCCGCCAGCGCGTTTCCAGCTCGAAGCCCTGGGTGCGCACCTGGCCGAGATTGATGCGGTGGGTAATGCCATCGGCATCCTGCACGCTGGCCTGGTAGCCATCGATATCGTTGGTATAGACCGAGAGGTTGGCACGGAGCGCGCGGTTGAACAGGTCGCTCTTGATGCCGCCTTCCCAGGTCGTGACGGTTTCCGGATCGTAAGGGATCTGCGCCGCCGCCTTTGAGCTGGCGCGACCATCGTAACCGCCCGCCTTGAAACCCTGAGAATAGGTGACATAGGTCGAGATAGCCGGCGTCAGTTCGTAGTTAACACCCAGTTTGGGCGTCAGGGAGGTCCAGTTCTTCCATGGCTCGCGAACGGTATAAAGGGTCGTCAGATACTGACCGGACGTATTCTGCTCGTTGCCGGTGAAGACGAAGTTGTGCGCTTCCCAGGTATAGCGTTCGCCGAAGATCAGGTGCAGCTTCGAGGTCACATCATAGGTCACCTGCGTGTAGGCCGACAGGTTGCGGGTCTTTTCGCCGCTGTCCTGCAGATAGGTGCGATTCGGCAGGAGCGCGGTAGAATTCGACGGCGAATAGTTCGTACGGTAAGACTCGAAGTTGTCGTAGAGACCAAAGACGCCGGCGACCACGTGCCAACGCTGGCCGTCATAGAGATACTGGACTTCCTGCGACCAGTTGAGGTCGCGGTGGTCGGAATAGGTGCGGTTGATCACCGTCGCTGAACCGTCCTGATCGTAGAGGCCCGGCTGGGTGAACTGGCGCACCGAGGTGATCAGCTTCAGGGTCGATTTATCGCTGAGGCCGTAGGTGGCCTTGAGCGAAGCCCCCCACAGCTTGGTGTGGTTGCTGATCCGCGTTTCCGAATAGTTGACATTGGGATCGAGCACACCATCCGGCTGGCTGCGCGGCACCAGCGGGGTCGGATCGCCCTTATCCTCGAAGCTTTCGACCGTCAGCAAATAGGACGAGTGCTCGGTCGGGGTGAAGTTGAGTTTGCCGCGAAGCCCTGTCGTATCAAGCGTGCCGACGTAGGTATTGAGCGTCTTGTCGAGCACCAGCCCCTGGCGATAGCGCTTCACCACGGCCAGGCTGCCGGAGAGGATATTCTTGATGAGCGGGCCGCTGATCCCGGCGCGGAAATCCGACGATTCACGATTGCCGGCTGCGACCTCGACAAAAGCGTGGAAGTCATTGCCCGGCAGCTTGGTGGTGATCTTGATCGCCCCTGCCGAGGAATTGCGCCCATAGAGGGTTCCCTGCGGTCCACGCAGCACTTCGATATCCTGCACGTCATTGAAATCGAATGTGCCACCGATCGGACGCGAAATATAAACATCGTCGATATAGGTGCCGACCGTCTGGTTGGCGATCGAGTCGGTCTCACCGATGCCGCGGATATAGTAGCTGCCTGTCGAGTTGGTCAGGGCGGAAGGCGCGATGATCAGGCCCGGTACGCGGACAGTGATGTCACGCAGGGTCTGAAGCCCCTTGGTCTGCAGCGTATCCGCTGAGATCGCCGTTACCGCGACCGGCGTTTTCTGAATGTTGGTCTTGCGGAATTCGGCGGTGACCACGATTTCGGTCGGCTCGGATGAGCTATCAGTTGGTGCAACCGCCGCATCCGTTGATATTGCGTCCGGCTCGGCGGCGTAAGCGGCTCCGGCAAGGCCGGCAAGCGAAAGAATAAGCGCACTGGTCGAGGCCAGCGCCTTGGAATAGGTGCCCTTCAAGGGAGTTCTCCAGTATGTGGGATGCGCGCGTCCGCTCTGCGGCGGAACCAGCGCAGATGAGTGCCAGTGATGATTTCAGAATTGGGGTCAGCCGTTCCTCGGCAAGACACGCCCCAGGCCCCCTACCGGTCATACTGACCGGATAAATGCCCTGATTTTATTGATGCACTTTTTGGAAAGTGCTCCGACGCCGGTGGTCCGTCACGTTCTAATTCATATTAAATTGATATGAATTAGTGTCAAAGCGAATTTCGCATTTGCGAGGACATAATTCCTGCACAATCACTTTAGCAAGACTGTTCTGTCATCCCTTTTCGACATCCGCCCAGGTATCCGTGGACTTATAGGCGGCATCCGTATTGAGATTGACCGCCTTGTTGAGGATGACATGGCTGGGCCATTCCACGACCGGCAACAGTGGCAGATCGGTCATGGCCAGGCGCGCGAACTGATGGATCAGGTCCTTGCGCTTCGCCTCGTCGATTTCAATGGTGATACGTCGGATCAGGTCATCCATTTCCGGCGAAGAATAGCGCGAGGCGTTACGGAAGACGATCCCTTTGCGAATCCCCGCGGTGGTGAAGAGTTGCGCCAGTTCCGGCCTCAGGTCGTCGGAGGTACCCCCGCCCTGGCTGTAGGCGACGTCGAAATCGTAATCCGTGTAGAGCGCCTTCAGTGAATTGGGGCGATCCGGCACGCGCAAGGTAACGTCGATCTTGAGGTCGGTGAAAACCTGCTTGAGATAGGCGCCCACCTTGCCGTTTTCTTCCGACCAGCCACTGGCCACCAGGTTTAGCTTGAAGCGCGCGCCATCGGCTTTTACCGGATAACCGGCCTTGTCGAGCAGGCTGGCCGCCAGGGCCGGATCGAAGTCGTATTTCGGCACATCGGTCGTGAAGTATTCGGCATTGGAACTGAGCAGAGGACTGATGGCCGGCTTCGCGAAACCGTAATAGACGGTCCGGGCGATGAAGTCCTTGTCGATGGCATGGGCCAGGGCCTGGCGCACCTTCACGTCCGAGAAGATCGGATTCTTCACATTGAAATAGGCCGAGATGGCCAGGCCTTCGTCCTCGAAGCTGACCGTGAGGTTCGGGTTGCCCTGCAAGCGCTTGACATCGTTCAGCGGCACCGGATTGGAGAATCCGGCATCGAGTTCGCCGGTTTCCAGGGCGGCGGCGCGCGAGGAAGCCTCGCGCCACCAGCGGATAATCAGCTTGTCGACGTTGGATTTCACTGGCCGCCAGTAGGCCGTGTTGCGGGCAAATTCCGCATAGCTGCCGCGCGTCCACTGCACGAACTTCCACGGGCCCGTGCCGATAGGCGCAGCATTGACCGGATTGAGCAGCACATCCTTGCCTTCGTAGAGGTGCCTGGGCAGAATATAGTTCGGCCCGAAGGAGAACAGCAGTTGCAGGCTGAACTGCGGCACCGGCCGATTGAAGCGCACCGTCACGTCGTGCGGCCCGATAACATCGACGCCATCGAGATAGTCGAGGATGCTCTGCGGGTAGAAGGGCTTCCAGTAGGATTGCACCGACCAGGCGACGTCATCGGCGGTGAAGTCCTGGCCGTCGTGCCATTTCACGCCCTGACGCAGCTTGAAGGTGACGCTTTTCTGATCGGGCGCGATGACCCAGCTTTCCGCCAGCACCGGCGAGAAGGTACGGTCCTTGTTGAAACGCCCCAGACGCTCCAGCACCTTGGAGCCGGTGAAGCCCGGCCCGCCACCGCCGCCGCCCGGTGCGAACATGGTGTGCGGCTCCGGATAACCGATGGTGGCGGTCAGTACGGCCGATTTGGCGCCCTTGCCGGTCTTTGACTTCGTGCCGCAAGCCGCCAGGCTCAGGGCCGTGCCGGCGGACAGGGAAAAGAGAAACAGGCGGCGAGAAACGGGGGAAGCGGACATGCGCGGACTCCAGGGGGAAATGGGTCAACTCACGGCATGTCCGGTTGGCTGGACGCCCTCAATATCATATCAAAATAATATGGGTTAGAGAGTTTTTCTAAATTGGCAGCTTAGCCGGTACCCAAAGAGTAGCAACCGCGACCAGCAGAACCTCGGCCTGGTGTTGACCGGACGCGCCAGAGCCTGAAGCCCCAGTGCATCGTGGGCGCGCAGTTTCCCGTGCGTGTCCGTCCCGACGCCGTGAACCGCTGCCTGATGAACCTGATCGACAATGCCGTCAAATACGGCGGCAGCGCCCTTCGTGTGCCGGCGATGGCCGCAATGTCGTGATCAGCGTACGCGGCGACGGTACCGGCATTGGCCTGACCATCGCCCGTGCGCTTGCCTCCGCCAATGGCGGCACGCTGACCTTGGCGAACGCCCCCGCGGGCGGCCTGGTGGTCAGGTTGTAATTCCCGGTATATTTAGACAGTCAGGATAATTCCGGTACCGGATGCCGCTTCAGATGCCGCGCGATAACGCTTGCCAGCCCCTCAACATTCTCAGGCTTAAAATAGGCACCGTGCGCGCCGGGTATGATTTCAACTCGATGACCACCCGTATAGGCCGTGCGGAATATCTGTTCCGGCGCCGCAATCTGACCATAGGGATTGAGGTAGCTGTGCGCACCGAAAAGCAGCAGGGTGCGGCCGGGGTAATAGGGGAAACGACCCTGTTCCATCAGGATGGTCAGAGCCACAACCCGCCCCCGGCGCATCAATTCCATTCCGGCCTCGCGCATGACGAGACCGCCCTGACAGTTTCCCCCTAGAAACAAGGGACCAGCAGGGGCGATAGCGGTGATTTCATCGGCATAGAGTTTTCCCAGCCCCTGGAGATTCTCAGCGCTGTACTCGACGGCCAGATGACCTGAGCGCAATCCGTACACCGAGGCTGTACCTTCGAGCGCAGCGCTCAGCTGCGCAAGTTCCTGGCCATTCTGGAAACACCAGAAAAGCCCTGGCAAGGGGGAATGACCGTGCAGGCTGCGCACCAGCCCAGCCCTGCCCTGCCGTTGCCCAGGCCACGTCGCCAGGTGGGACATGATACTGGCTGCCAAGCGTTCCTCCACTCCCTGAGGGGAAGGAGAATGGGCGATCCTGCGCCGCGAATCGACCATCAGGCTCAGGACTTCAACCGTATCAAAACCAGCCTCGAAGCCGGTATCAAGCGTGATGTTGAAGGTATCTTCGATAGCAAACAGCAGGTTCGCTATGGAAAGGGAATCCATGCCGGCCGCGATAAGGCTGTCTCGCGTGCCCGCAATGAAACCGGCACCGCCCAGATCCTCGACGAGCGCCATTATCCGCCCTTCGGTGGCGTTGCCGGTGGTGCGTGCTACCGGCGGCCGTGTCAGTTGCGGCGGCAGCGGCAATGCCTCCCGGTCGTGCTTGCCATTGGCATTGCGCGGGATATCCGGAACCGGAAGGATTACGGACGGCACCATATAGGTCGGCAACAGATCTTCCAGGCGACCGCGTAGAGCCAAGGAGTCCAGTGGCGGCATATCAGGCATCATGACGATATGGGCGACCAGGCGATCGGGCGCAGGCGCACTGCTCACAAGGGAAACGACGGCATCCAGAATTCCTGGCTGACCGCACAGGGCGGCCTCGATATCCCCCGGCTCGATGCGGTAGCCATGAAATTTGAACTGACTATCCAGCCGCCCCAGATAGATGAGATTCCCGTCAGGTCCGGCCTTGGCGCGGTCTCCGGTGCGGTAGATGCGCACAGCACCTACGCCCTCAATGTCTATGGTCGGAAAACGTTCCGCTGTCAGCTCCGGCAGATGCCGGTATCCGTTGGCCAGGCCCACGCCGAAAAGGCACAACTCGCCTTCACAGCCTGGCGCCACAGGCCTCAGGTTTTCGTCCAGCAGACAGGCGCCCATATTGTCGAACGGCCGGCCTATGGTGACGGGCTCACCGGGCCGGCAAATGGCGAAAAGCACCTCCACCGTGGCTTCAGTCGGTCCATAGGCATTGATGAAGCACCTCCCCTCGCCCCAGCGTTCGACGAGCGACGGATGGCAGGCTTCGCCGACCACGATCACATGTGTCAGGTCCGGATATGCCCCTTGAGGAATAATGCTCAGGGCCGATGGTGTCAGTGACAGGTGCGACAGCCGGGCCTGCGCGATGAAACGGCCTACAGGCGCACCGGAGACCGCTTGCATGTCCGTCGGGTAAACAAGGCAGGCGCCCGCCGCCAGCGCCATGGCCATATCCCCAACCGACACATCGAAGCCAAAACCACAGACCTGAGACACACGTGCCATGCGATCGATGCCGAAATGGCGGCATGCCGCCACCGCATAGTTCACCAGGCTTCCCCGCGACACCTCAACGCCTTTGGGACGCCCGGTCGTGCCGGAGGTGAAAATCATGTAGGCCAGTGCGTCCGACGATCTGCCATTCAGGGGCAAGCTCTCGTGCAAATGGTCTCCCCGCTCGGGCAGATGACCGCAATTGACGAAGCTGAGCCCAATATCCGGCAAGGCCGGACTCGCGGCATTGACGACGACCACGCGCGCGCCGGCGTTTTCCAGCATGTATTTCTGCCGTTCGGCCGGCAGGGCGGGATCAAGCGGCAGGAAAACGCCGCCGAGTTGCAGAATGGCAAGGAAGGCCGTCACGCGGTCTATCGTTCGCCCCAGGCAGACAGCGACACAATCGCCCTCGCGAACACCGGCGACCGCAAGCGCATGACTCAAATCGCCGGTTCTCGCCAGAAGAGCTGAATAGGTCAGGCAACGATGCCCCATTTCGACCGCGGGCGCCTCGGGATATGCCGCTGTATGGCTCGCGATGATATGCAGCAAATCCGGTGACGGCGGCGTTATTTCCCCGCGCAAAACGGTGGCTGGCGCTATCGATACGCTGCGGACGGAAAGGGCTTCGGAAAGACGTTGGGCAAGACCTTCGCCGCTGCGGCCCGCCATCACCACAAGGGTATCGTCGCTTCGCAGCTCGCTTTCCAGCCGCGCAAGCAAGTCAGTAAAGGCGGCGACGTGCACGTAATTCACGCCGGCTGTCAGGCAGGCATCGCCTAGCGCGGTATTGCCATCGCGCCCCTGCACGGCTTCCCCCAGTGTCGCGACAGGCATAACCAGAGTCAGGTCGGCCGCTGACAGGGCCTTGGCAAAGGCGGGCGCCATGCGGCTGACACGGCTGTTCAACTGCGGCTCGAATATTGCGACCAGCCGTCCCGGTGCCGTTTCCCGCAAGGCGGCCAGAGACGCCGTAATTTCAGCCGGATGGTGAGCGAAATCGTCAAAAATACGGAGTGAAGATGGCGTCGATATCCTCTGCAAACGCCGCCCGATTCCGTTAAAATCCGCCAGCGCCGTGGTGGCTGCCGCGAAATCCACCCCCAGTTCCAGAGCCATACCAAGAGCGGCCAGGGCATTGAGCAGGTTATGGCGCCCCTGAACCGCCAGGGAAAGGTCTCCCAGCGCCTCGCCTTTCAGAAAGACCGTGGCATTGCCATTAATATTGCGTACGGCGCGCAACTGGTTTTGTTCGTCGAAACCGTAGGTCAGAACGGAACAGTGCGCCTCGGCAATCACTGCCCTGACGCCCGGATCATCGCCACAGACCACGGCCCGCCCTTCGCTTGGCAGGCGAGACAGAAAGCGCACAAAAGCCGCTTTCAGCGCATTCTGGCCGCCGTAATGATCGGCATGGTCATCGTCGAGATTGGTCAGTATGGCGTGCGCCGGTTGCCATTCATCCAGAGCGCCATGGGCTTCACAGGCTTCCATGACAAAAGGCACGCCCGGAGCCCCAAGTCGCGCCGGTGCCAGATCGGCGGCCGGGAATGAAGCGCCCAGCATATAGCCGAAGCCATCCCCTTGCATGGCTTGAAGGATATGGATCAGCATCGCGGTCGTGGTCGATTTGCCATGGCTGCCGGCCACGCAGATGGTCGCGCGGTCCCTGATCAGTTCCGCCAATGCCCTGGCACGTGTTTTAACCGGTATGCCCTCACGCCGGGCGGCTCGCCGCTCGACATGCGTTTCGGGAATGGCCGGACTCGCCACGACACAGCCTGCCTGCTGCACGCGCGCCGGGGCGGCGCCGGAAACTTGCACCCCCTGCTCGGCCAGCAAACTAAACCGCGCGGGATCACGGGCATCGTCGCTGCCACTGACCGAATAGCCAGCCTGCTTCAACAAAAGCGCCAGCGGCAGCATGCCGGTGCCACCGACGCCGATCAGGTGCATATCCGGCAAGTCAGACATCCCCCAGATCCCCTTTGAGCGCATACTCACTGATCTTGCCGAGTTCCCCCAGCACGCGCTGCCGGCCCGCTTCGGTTTGCCACCAGGTTTCGGCTGACAGATCACCAGGGTCATTCGGCGGCTGCGCAATCAGCCGCACGTGTGAGGGAAAATACTTGCGAAGCGTCATGACGGCCCGGCGCATATGAAACGGCTTGGCACAGACAGCCACGGTATTCACCTGGCCCCAGCCTAGTTCAGCGGCGATCAGAGTAGCGCCGAAGGCGCCATTTTCACCGGTGTTTCGGGCGGCTTTTTCCAGGAGGATCGCGTCTTCAGGTACACCGGCGGCAAGGGCATGTGCGTGGTAGAGCTGCCATTCCACGACCTTTTCCCTGGTCATGCCGGCGCCCGAAATGAGTATGCGTCGTGTCAGGCCGGATTGGTACAAGGCGAGTGCCGGCGCCAGGCTGCTGACGGTGGGACTGCAACACACAAATGCCAGGTCAACCGCTTCAGGCGGATCATTGACGAAAAGAAACCGGCTGATGGCCATACGACTGTCATATGCAAGCATACGGTCACCTACTCGAAATTCACCGAAACCGGACAGCAAACTGACAAGTGCCTGCCATCGAAAAAGAATCAGCGGCAATGTTCAGAAAGCGTTGCTTTTCACAATCCTCACCTCAGAGTCAACCTATGCAGCCAAGGCGCCCATGGCCAGAATCGGGTGACAGGGTCAGCCGGAAGACGTATCGGCTTACAGGTCGAGAGACTCACTTTTAGGGTTGAATAATTGTCATGTGCCGTTGCCATCGAAAACCGGAAAGCACCCAGCTCGAAAATGGCAAACAGACGCCCGTCGCCAGCGTTATATGTCCATGAGGGTTTTTACCTCCCTGCGGCGGTTGGGGCGCATGGCGCGCGCGGGCTGGGGTATGACACTCGGCTTGTTTACCTACCCCATCGCCTGGTTCGGCTGGTTCAGACCACGTGACGAACTGGCGACAGCCGTTGCTGAACTCCTGCTGGTCGGCTTCTATGGCGCAAATAACACCTCGCCCTCCGCACGCCTCCTGGCCCGGCAAGTGCATAGAGGTCAGGTCGGTGCGGTCTTCTTCGTGGCTCAGAATATCGGTTCGGCCGATGATGTGACAGGTTTGCTGCGCCTGTTCAGGTCCGGAAACGTTCAGCCCCTGCTGGCCATCGATCATGAGGGCGGGATCGTGCAACGCCTCAAAAAGAGCCACGGCTTTACCCACGTGCCTGCCGCCAGGACTGTCGCCAACACCCTGTCTCCCGCAGAGGCCCGCACCCTCTATGCCCAGGCCGGCAGCGAGCTGGCGAAGCTGGGCTTCAACATGAATTTCGGCCCGGTACTGGACGTCGATGAGCCTGGCAATCCCGCGATCGGACGTCATGGGCGCGCCTACGGCACCGATCCTGAGCACATCGCGACCTACGCGCAAGCCTTCGTCGAGGGGTTTGCCACTGCCGGAATAGCTTGTGCGGCCAAGCATTTTCCCGGCCATGGCCGCGCCATGACCGACAGCCATAATGAAGCTGCCGATATTTCCGCCACCTGGAGCGAAGCGGAACTGGAGCCCTTTGCGCGCCTGCTCGCGTCGCCTCAGTCACCGCCCATGGTGATGACCGGCCATCTCCGCCTCGATCCGATATCACCAGACGGCAGGCCGGCAACCGTTTCCGCTCCCATCGTGACAGGTCTGCTGCGCCAGCGCCTCGGTTACCAGGGCATTGTGGTAACAGATGATCTCGATATGGGGGCCATCAGCCAGGTCATGAGTCGGGGCGAAGCCGTCATAGAGGCGATCGCCGCCGGCAGCGACCTGCTTATGATCAAAAATCTCTTTGGTTATGATCCCTTATTGCCGCAGCGGGCGGTCGGCTGGGTACGCAAGGCCATTGCCCAAGGTACCCTAAGTCAATCACAGGTCATGGCAGCGGCAGAACGAGTACGCACCTTGCGGGGACAGGTGCAAGAGCCGAACGGTAGCGCAAGCCGGTGCTAAGGCTTCCATACAAAGGTTGCGACCGCTCCGGCCGGCAGGCTATAGTGAAACGCCTTTCGTCCCGAGACCACCGAGAATGTCTTCGCCTCCGCATTGCCATTCAGCGCAATCAGCACCAGTTTCCCATCCGGATTTTTGAAGGCGACATTCGAAATGCCGTCCGCTTCACTGGAAGCGACTCTTACCGCGCCCACCTTTACAAATTTCGAGGCATGACCGAAGGCGTAGTATTCGATGTTCTTCGTCACCGCGCCGGTCGTCGAATTGATCGTCACCACCCCGCGGCAGTCCGAACACCCGCCCTTGTGCGGCCCGAAGGTCTCATCCAGCGCCAGGTTCCACATCAGCACGCCCTTTGACCAGTTGCGCGTCGACCCGATGATCAGGTTCTTCACCGTCCAGTCGAAGGTGTCGCTGAATTTCGGCGCCCACTCCCCGCCGGAACATTCGGTGAAATAGGCATCCTTGTCCGGATGCGCCTCATGGACCGGCCCCTGCGCCGCCACATCGCCGGCATAACAATGCCAGGCGACACCGGCCACATAAGGATTGGCCCTGGCGTCATCCAGCACGGTCAGCGGCGAAGATGGCAGGTCCCAGTTGTGGTCGTAGTCCAGTATCTTCGTCCGGCCGCCATCGCCCTTCAGCTTCGGCCCGAGATAACCACCGATAAAGGCGGCACGCGACTCCGGTTCCACCCGCATTCCCGGATAGGAATCCGGCTCGAATCCCGGCTCATTCTGCAGGGTCAGCAGGGTGATATCGATCCCTTCTGCCCGCATATCGGTCAGGTAGCGACTGAGATAATCGGCAAAATAGGGATAGGCCTCCGGCTTCAAAGATCCCTGAATGAGACTGTCCGTCGTCTTCATCCAGCCTGGCGCCGACCAGGGCGAGGCCATGACGGTCAGTTTCGGATTGATCGCCAGCGCCTGTTTCACCGCCGGAATAACATCCGCCTTCGCCGCTTCGATCGAGAAATGCTTAAGGTCCGGATCGCGCTCTCCCTTCGGCATGTCATCGTAAGAGTAATGCTCACGCGAAAAATCCGAAGCCCCGATCGTCAGACGCGTAAAGCTGAAATTCAGGCCATTCTTACCGAACAGATCGCCCATCAGGGCATCACGCTGAACGGGCGTCATCTTGTTTCGGATCAGGTAGACTGACGCGTCTGTCATGGCCGCGCCAAAGCCAACCATGGTCTGGTAGCTTTGCGCCGGATCGACCGTGATGACCGTGCCCGATGCCTTGCCAAAGCCAATATCGGCCTGAGGCGCCAGCAGTTTCGACTGGTCGGCATCGGTCTCCCATACCTTGACCGGACCGGCATATGCGGTCATCGGCAATGCCAGCAGCGCTGCCGTCATCAGCAGCTTTGCGGAAAAACGCATGGTCTCCTCCTCCTATTGGGCCTTACACGTGGCCTCTATATATTGCGCGTGGCTAGGCATAGCCGCCACACACTTCCCGATCACACCACTGATATCATTCAGATATTTGACGATCTCGCCATCCGTGCGCAGTTCAACGAACGGATCGTAACCCTCCGGGATCAGCCCCTGCCCGATCAGCACCTGTATCCAGCTTTCGTCAGCGAAAAGCTCTTCGCCCTTCTTGAAGAACCGCCCGGCCACACCCCACAGTGCCAGCCGGTCACGCAGCGCATCGGGGATATCCATGTCGCGGCAATAGCGCCACATCGCACTGTCATCGCGCGTCGTCAGTTTGTAGTGCGCAATCAGGAAATCGCGGATTTCGCGATATTCCTCATCGACCAGCGCATTGAAGCTGTCACGCTGCGCCGGCGCAAAACCGCTGTCCGGAAAGAAGGCCAGCAACCGCAGCACCACGCTCTGGATCAGCTGGATCGATGTCGATTCCAACGGCTCCATAAAGCCGGAGGATAACCCCACCGCCACGACATTCTTGTCCCACACCTTGCGACGCTTGCCTGTGCGGAAACGAATGACGCGCGGATCGGCCAAAGCCTCGCCATCGAGATTGTTCATCAGCACCGCCGTCGCCTCGTCATCGCTGATATAGCGTGAGGAAAACACATGACCGTTGCCGATGCGATGCTGCAAGGGAATGCGCCACTGCCAACCTGATTTATGCGCGATCGAGCGCGTATAGGGCAGCAATTCCCCCGCCGGCGTGCAAGGGACAGCCACGGCGCGATCGCACGGCAGCCAATGCGACCAGTCCTCGAAGCCGGCGCCCAGGGTCTGTTCGATCAGCAGCGCCCGCATTCCCGAACAGTCGATAAACAGCTCACCGGAAATCACGGTGCCGCTTTCCAGCGCCACGCTTTCGATAAACCCGTCCTCAGGCTTCTGATTGACCTTTACAATCTTGCCTTCGGTCCGCCTCACACCCAGCGCTTCCGAATACTTGCGCAAATAAAGCGCATAAAGCCCGGCGTCGAAGTGATAGGCATAGGCAATATCGTTGAGCGGTGAAGCCTTCATATCCGGCCGCGCCCGCATGAACCGGTTGGCATAGGCCGCGGCCGTATTGATCGAATAGTCGGCAAAGACATCCGATACCAGGCCGGTGCCGCGCATCTTCAGCCAGTAATGGTGCATCCTGAGCCATCCCAGATCCTGGCCGATCTTGCCGAAGCCGTGGATATAGGTATTCCCCAGATGCCCCCAATCTGTGAACTCGATCCCCAGCTTGAAGGTCGCCTGCGTGCTCCTGATAAAGTCGGTCTCGTCCAGTTCAAGCAGGTGATTGAAGCGCTTGATCGCCGGAATCGTCGCCTCGCCGACACCGATGGTGCCGATTTCCTCGGACTCCACCAGCTCGATTTCCAGACCTTTGCCTTCCTTTTTTCTGGCGAGCTTGGCCAGCAGGGCGGCAGCCATCCAGCCCGCCGTCCCGCCCCCCACAATCACGACTTTCTTCAGAGGGATCATTTACACTCCACCGGCGCCGTCACGGGCAGAGCCCCGACTGCACCCGGTTTAGCATAGCTCAGCCCATAGCCCAATGCGAACTGCGGCTTAGCCTCCGCCGGGCATCCCGATGACGGCCAGTCGAACGACAGGGTGCCCCGGAAGTCCTTCTCTCCAAAGAGCACATCTGTCACACCCTTGCCTTCGGTCCCCGGCAGGAAAGCCGCCACAAAGGCATCCGACAGGTTGATGAGATCATTGGCATAGAGCGTCCGGCCCGATTCCAGCACCGTGATCACCGGCCGCCCCTTGCCCGATACGGCCTGCAACACCTTCAGGTCTTCCGGATAACGCGACGTGTGTGCGAGGTTGGCAACATCCCCGGCTGTTTCGGCATAGGGCGTCTCGCCGATGACCGCGATCACCGCGTCATACTGGCCGACATCCACCCCCGCCCCATCGGCGCTGTAGGTGACATTGCCCGCGCCCGCTTCGGCCCGGATGCCTGCCAGAATGCTGTCGGCATTCGGGAAGTCCGAATTGGCATTGTCCGTCCCCTGCCAGGTGATGGTCCAGCCGCCGGTCTGGTTGCCGAGATTGTCGGCGCTCTTGCCGACCACCAGGATCTTCGCGCCCTTCTTAAGCGGCAAGGCATTGCCGTCATTCTTCAGCAAGACCAGTGACTCGGAGACCGCCCGCCGCGCCAGGTCCCGCGCCTGAAGCGCCGACATCTTGCCGGCGTAGGCGTTATCCGAAGGGCGCGCGCCAAAAATCTTCGCCCGCATTTTCACACGCAGAATGCGCGTCACGGCATCATCGATACGCGACATCGGAATAGCGCCGCTCTCGACATCGGCCACCGTGGCGTCGATGAACTTGTCCCACTCGAGCGGCACCATCATCATGTCGATGCCGGCATTGATCGCCTGCGGGCAGTGATAGTTCAGGCAGCCCGGCAATTGCCCCACCGCGTTCCAGTCGGAAATGACGAAACCGTCGAAGCCCATCTTGCCCTTCAGTACGTCGGTCAGCAGATAGGTATCACCGTGCATCTTGCCGTAATCTTTTCCGGTAGCGCCATCGGTCCACGAGGAATAGGAGGCCATCACGGTCTGCACGCCGGCGCCCAGCGCACCATAATAGCCCTGGCCGTGAATGTTCATCAGATCGGCCTCGGACGACATGTTGACGCCCTGGTCCTTGCCATTATGCGTGCCGCCGTCGCCGATATAGTGCTTGGCCGTCGCCACCACATTTCCGGCTTTCGAGAAATCGCCCTGCATACCGGTGACATAGGCCGCGCCGTAGGCCTTCACTTCCAGCGGATCGGCGGAAAAGCCCTCATAGGTCCGCCCCCAGCGCTGATCCTCGACCACGGCCAGGGTCGGGGCAAACACCCAGTTGATGCCGGTGGCGCGCACGGCCTTAGCGGTCGCCGCGCCAATCTCGCCAATCAGTTCCGGATCGTGCGCCGCCCCCAGGCCGATATTGTGCGGGAATAAGGTCGCCCCGATAACATTGCCATGGCCATGCACCGCATCCGTGCCCCACAGCAGCGGGATCTTCGTCTTCATGTCGGTTGTCATGGCGGCGTCGTAGAAACCATCCGACATCGACACCCAGTCGTTGAGCCCTGCGTGCTTCATCATATAGGGCCAGGAACCGCCACCATTGAGCACAGAGCCGATATAGTTCTTGCGGATATCTTCCGGCGTCACTGCCTTAATCTCGGCCTGAGTCATCTGGCCGATCTTCTGGCGCAGAGTCATCTGGCTGACGATTTTGGCGATCTTCGCCTCCATCGCCGCGTCCCGCTTGATAGCCGAATCGATATGCGGCCAGTCATTCAGGGGCTCAGCCCGCGTCATCGGCGCAAACAACAGACACAGCGAGATCGATCCGAGCAGCGCCCGGCGGAAGGATGATTTGGACATGGAAATTTCCTGTACCTCCCCGTCTCCGGTCTTTGGAGCGGTCGGGTCTGTTACCTTTTCAAAAAACATCCGGGGAAGGCCGGGAGACAGCCCTCCCCGGATCATCACCGCCGTCATACGCAACAGATGACAGGCGGCCTCTCGGACCTACTGGAACCGGTAGCTGACCCCGAAGAGGATCGTCTGGCCGTATTCTTCGTAGTTTTCAGGGAAGGACGACCCGTCCGCCGCGCGGTTTTCCGATACCTTCAGCTGAGTCTGGTAGTTGGAGTTGGCGAGGTTATAGCCTTGCAACAGGAAGGTGATACCCTTGAGCGGGCCATCCTGCATCTGGTAGCTGATCTGGGCATCGACCTGATCGTCCGCCAGGATGCGGGTCACCGCCCGGTTGGCATAGAGCGCATAGGCTTCACCCAGGAAGGCCGAACGATAACGATAGCTGATCCGCGCCGAGAACCCGGCCTTTTCAAAATAGCCGGTTACGCTGGCCACATCACCAGAGAAACCTGGCAGTTTCGAGGGATCGATATCATCGCCCGACTGCACATTCGTCCATCCGCGCGAGAAACTGCCGATCAGGCCGAAGCCGTCCAGCTTATCCCAGATCAACTGACCATCGATCGCACCGGAAAGCTCTAGGCCACTAACATTACCACCGCTGTCATTGACCGGCAGGGTCATAGAGCCGATGTTGCTGACCGGTGTGATGCCACTGGTGTTGGTCCAGCCGGTAAAGTCAAAGTTAGAATCGGTCAGATTGCGGATGTAGTTGCGCAGCACCTTCTGGAAGGTGGCGATACCGATATAGCTGGTGCGGTTGAAATAGTGCTCATACGAGAAATCGACACCATCGGCGATCCACGGCTTCAAATCCGGATTGCCACCCGAACCACTCCATTCACCAGTAATGCTTACGCTGGCATTACGACTGGCGCGCATGTCTTCCATCCTTGGCCGTGCCATCGAGCGTGCCATGGCAAAGCGGAAGACCGAGTTGTCACTGATATCGTAGATCAGGTTCAAACTTGGCAGAAAGTCGCCGTAATCCGTGCTTTGAGATACCCATTTGCCAACCGCCGGGGAGCCCCGCTGGATGATTTCGTTACCGGCCGAAGTCTGCTTGGCGCCAACATATTGCAGGCCCAGATTCCCGCGAAGGCCATGCCCGCCCATGGTCGAGTCGATATTGAACTTGGCGAACAGAGTCGTCAGTTCTTCATCCACCTGCCAGTACTTGTTGAGGTTGTCCTCGTTCAGGATGGGGCGCAGATCGTAATATTTGTCGATCACCTTGCCGAGGTCATAGGACAGGACCTTGCCGAAGCCGGCCCAGCTCAGGTCGGTCGCTTCCTCCAGGTCGGAGGCGTCGACGGCGACGCGGGTGCCGTGGCAGTCATTGGCTTCCTGATCCCAGCCCTTAAGGCACAGATCCCACTCCTGGACGCCCTTGGCCTTGGTACGGTGAGAGAAATCGACGCCCAGTTCCAGGCTCTTGAAACCGGCCCAGTCCATGTCGTGCACGCCGCTGAAGCGCGTGGTCAGCAACTGGTCGGTCACCTTGGGCTTGCGTATCGCACCATCATGGCCCCAGCCGCCCCACGGCGCCACGTCGCCGAGATAGACATTGTCGGCATCGGCATAGTTGAGGCCCGGGGTGAGTTGCGGGAAATCCCCGTAGGCGATGTTTTCGTCTATGGTATCGAAGGTTCGCGTCAGGGGCGTTGAGCTTGTGCCATAGCCGGCATAGGTTTCGGCAATCGTCTCCTTACGCACGGTGCGCGAGTAACCGAGATCGACGACAGACCGCCACGAACCGATATTGAAGCGGTTATTCGAACCGAAGCTGAACATCTCATCTCGGCGCAGGTTGTTGTCATTGCGGATGATTGGCGCGATACCGCTGATCGTCGCCTCCTGCACAACGGTCGAACCACCGATATCGGAGAGCTTCACATTCGAGAAGTGGATGTCGTCGGCCCACTGCGACTGATACCATTGCGCACCGTGTGTCTCCTCAGTCTGGTCAAAAACCGAATAGTAGAAGTCATTTACGCTGCGGAAATTGTCGTTCGGCTTGAAGTCCAGAACGGCCATGTAACCATCACGCGTCTGTTCACGCGATGTCGCCCAGATTTCAACGCCATGCAGGCCCATGGCATCCGCATCGCCCAGGCGGGGTTCGCCGGTGACCGAGTCATTGCCCTGCTTGTCCCACCACCAGCTCTTGGAGTGCTTCAGTTGCGACGGATCGTCCAGGTGCGCATAGGAGAAGGCGACGCCCAGCTTACCGTCCATGAACTGGTCGATATAGGCCAGGCTGAAGCGGTTGCCATTGGCGCTGAAACCCGGCACCACAGAACCATTGGTATTGACCGAACCGCGCAGGTTCACCGAAATGACGCGCTTGTTGTAATCGAGCGGGCGCACCGTGTTCAGTACCACCGTGCCGGAAAGCCCCTGCCCGGTCAGGCCGGCATCCGGCGTTTTGTAGACAATGGCCGAGGAGACCATTTCCGACGGATACTGGTCGAATTCGGCGGCGCGGTTGTCACCGGAAGAGACCTGCATCCGACCGTTCAGCAAGGTCGTCGCGAAATCGCCAGACAGGCCGCGGATCGAGATGGTCTGCGACCGGCCGCCGACGCGCTGCGCCGCCAGGCCCGGCAGGCGCGCCAGGGATTCGGCGATCGAGGCGTCCGGCAGCTTGCCGATGTCTTCGGCCGAAACCGCTTCCACGATCGAGGTGTTCTTCTTCTTGATGGTCAGCGAATCCTGCAGGCCCCGGCGGATACCGGTCACCACCACGGTCTGGGTCTGATCCGCGGTTGCCGGATCGTCGGATTTCGTCTGGATGGTGGCGGTAGCCTCTTGCGCCAGGGCCGCCGTGGCCAATCCGGCCATGGCCAGCGAACAGGCGGCGGTGGTCATCAGAACGGCTTTAATCGACGCGGAATGTCCGCGTCGCGTAACAGATTTCATGGTTCCCTCCCTAACGGGTTCTTATGTGCGGTTGGCGACGGGTTGATCCCGCCATTGGAAGCGCTTTCAATTTCTGCGCCAACGCCTTTCGCATGTCAAGTAAAACGCCATGAACAAACCTGCTTTACGCCACATTTCGCGGCCATTACCGCCACATTGTGCCCAATATGACACAAGATCGATGCGGAAACCGGGCCAAAACAGGCCAAAACAGGGATGACGGGCGCCTTTTCACGAAAACATGAAAGCGCTCTCAATAACATGGATATACATAACCATGCCGGATATCGGACCACAGGCAGGGCATTCATGGCGTGGGGTTCTGACGGGTGTCTACGCCCTGGGCGGGCTGGCGCTTTCGCGCATGACGACCTTGTGCGGCACCACATCGAACCGCACCGGCAGGGGCGCCGCCGATGTCTTGCCGGCCTTGATGCGCTCTACGATCATTTCCACGGCGCGCTGGCCGATGGCTTTCAATGGCTGGTTCACCGTGGTCAGCGGCGGCCAGATGATCTCCGACACCGGCGTGTCGTCGAAACCGACAATGGAAAGGTCCTGAGGGATATTCAGCCCCACCTTGTGCGCCGAAAACAGCGCCCCCACCGCCATGTCGTCATTGGCGCAGATCAGGGCGCTCGGCTGCCGACCGTTCCCCAAAATGGCGGCGGTCATCTCCACGCCCGAGCGGAAGGTGAAATTGCCGCGCATGACGGTGACATCCGCCTCGTCCACCCCGGCCTCGGCAATGGCGCGCCGGAAGCCGGAATAGCGTTCTTCGGCAGACAAATGCCCTTCCAGACCCTTGATAAAACCAAATTTTTTATGCCCGAGTGACAGCATGTAGCGGGTCAGCTCGTAGCCCGCCACCTCGTCATCAATTCCCACGCCGGAAGCCATCTTCTGCGCCTGCAGGCCTGGTGAGATACAGACCACCGGACAATTGCGCCCCTCCAGTTCGCGCAGCAGGTCGCAGTCGTCGGAAAAGGGCGGCGTCAGGATCAGCCCGTCGCAACGTCGCGCTTCGACCAGTTCGATGATCTTGGCCGTCTTGCCCAGGGAGTGCTGGTTGACTGTGTGCATCAGCAACTGGAAACCAGCCTCGGCGCAGGCCCGCAGCGCCCCTAGTTCCAGGCCCGAATGATAGAAGGAGTTCGGTTCCGAATCGAAATCCGAGGCATAGACCAGGCCCAGCACTTGCGTCTTGCCCCCAGCCAGGAACCGCGCCTGCATATTGACCTTGTACTGCAGTTTGTCGACGGCCTTGAGCACCCGCTGGCGCACTTCTTCGCGCACATTGGGTCCGCCATTCAGCACACGCGAAACCGTGGCCCGCGCCACGCCCGAAAGCGCCGCTACATCGTCGATCGTCGGTTTACCGGCACGCAATGGAGGGGTCTCACTCACAAGACAGATTTGTTACCGCTTTATGCGGCCTGTTCGCGAATGACACAAGCCCCTTTGCAATCAAATTGAAAGCGCTCTCAAATCATCCCCCGAACCAGACGAAGAGGCAAGGTCCCCGGAAACAAGTGCCCAAAGAGTCCAGCTTAGGTCCCAAAAGGCCAAGGCGGTCCAGGCTTACCCAGTCTGAATTGGCCTTACTGGCCGCTCTGCGCCCAAACTCGGACCTAAGTTCGAAAACGGTGCAGGCCGCTTAACAGGTCTTACGTTCCAACTTTAAAGCGGAATTTTAGCGAAAAGCGCCGGGTTTTTCACAAGCCGCTCCTCGTCGCTGAACTGGAGTTAATCCTCTCATCCTCCAGAAAGCATCCCTAAGGTAGCCCGGTGCTTCGGACGCACCGCAACGCGGCATTTAGGCATTCGTTGAACCCGGTAAGGCTTGCGTAGACTGGGTCACTCGCAACGGAGATGAACCTATGTCGATTATGGTATCCAGCCTTTCAGCAGACGATATGCCAGAGGTAACGGAGACCGACGCAGAAACTCTGGCATGGCAGCTATATGGCCTCCGGGCAAAAGCTTCTCCGCTGACTGGCGAACGGGACCGCAATTTTCGCATGCGGTCAGATAAGGGGGAATACGTCCTGAAGGTCTCCAATACCCGTGAAGCCCCCGCCACAACACACTTCCAGAATGCGATGCTGCGCCATCTGCACAGCCATGGCACGGATGTACCATTGCCCAGACTGATTTCGACCCTGACGGGGCAGGATGAAGCCATTTACATTTCCCCTGTTGGCAGCACGCATATTGTGAGACTGATTTCATATCTTCCTGGAAAACAGCTCAGCGCGGTGAGTCAAAGCGCGGACCTGCGCCGTCAGGTGGCCGTTGCCGCCGGCAAAATTGATTTGGCGCTTTCCGACTTTGTATCAGGCTACTCCGATAACGAAATGCTCTGGAACATTGCCCGAGCGGATCGCATACGCCCCCTGCTTGCCAATGTGGAAAACAGGGATTTGCGGCGCCTGGCTGACGACGCACTCGCGCATTGGGAAGCCTCTATCCATCCCGCGCTCATGAACCTGCCGCATCAGTTCATACACAATGACTTGAATCTGCATAATATCGTCGTGGACGAAGCGGGCACCCTATCCGGCATCATAGATTTCGGGGACGCCGTCAAGGCACCCGCCATTTGCGAACTTGCCACCGCAGCGGCTTACCAGCTATTTGACCTCGATGATCCGGTATCCGCCCTGGCGGCCATGGCTTCGGAGTATCATGCGGTCCGGCCGATAAGCGAGGCAGAGATTGATGTTCTGGTCAGTCTGGTGGCGACACGGTGGGCGATCACGATTGGCATAGCCCACACGCGCGCCAGGCGACATCAAACCAACGGCGCCTATATCATGCGTAATGCGCCGCCCAGTCACCGGGCCCTTGAAAAATTCGCGACCATCTCTGTGGATGCGGCGACAGATATTTTAAAACAGACCTGTTTCGGAAGGGGCACAAAATGACCTCACGTGATCAATCCGTTATGATCAATGCATACTCGCCCGATCTTGCCAATGAGCTGGCCTCAGAGACTCGCCAGCTCATAGAGCGCCGTAACCGGTTGCTGGGCCCGGCCTACCGCCTGTTCTACGAGGTGCCACTCCATTTTGTGCGCGGTCAAGGCGTCTGGTTGTATGATGCCGACGATCGTCCCTACCTGGATGCCTATAACAATGTGGCTTCTCTAGGCCATTGCCGTCCAGAGGTGGTCGAAGCGATTGCCGCGCAGGCGGCAAAACTCAACACGCATACCCGCTATCTGCACGAAACCATTCTCGACTGCGCCGAACAGCTATTAAGCACAATGCCCGACGAACTGGGACATGTGATGTTTACCTGCACGGGTAGTGAATCAAACGATCTGGCCTTGCGCATCGCCCGCGCCTTTACCGGCAATGCGGGGGTCATCGTCACGGAACTGGCCTATCATGGCGTGACGGATGCGATATCACAGCTATCTCCGGCGCTGGGCGACGGCGTCCCCCGAGGCCCGCATATCTTCACCATCCCCTCCCCACTCAATTTCCCCCCTCATACGCGGGCTGAAGGATTTCGGGCGGCGATGCAGGACGCAATGGTCAGGATGCGGAAAAACGGATACCAGCCTGCAGCCTTCTTCTGCGACACCCTCTTTTCCAGCGACGGTATTATCTCCGACCCGCCCGGCTTCCTGAAGGACGCAGTCATCTCTTTTCAGGAAACGGGCGGTCTTTTTGTCGCCGACGAGGTACAGGCCGGCTTCGGGCGCACAGGTGACACGATGTGGGGATTCCAACGTCACGGAATCGTGCCGGACATGGTGACTATGGGCAAACCCATGGGCAACGGGCATCCGGTCGGTGCGGTCGCCGTCAAACCCGAACTGCTGACAAAATTCGGCAAACAAGCCCGCTACTTCAACACCTTCGGCGGAAATCCGGTATCCTGCGCGGCCGCCCTGGCCACGCTGGCTGTCCTCCGCGACGACCGCCTGATTGAGAACGCCCGTATCGTCGGCAGCTATTTGTTGGATCGTCTGCGGGCCTTGGCCGCTGTTCACAGCCATATTGGAGAAGTACGCGGAACAGGCCTGTTTATCGGCATGGATATTGTGAGTGATCGAACCCGAATGACCCCTGACGCGGCGCTGGCCGCATTTTTAGTCAATAATCTCCGGGAGAACCGTATTCTTATCAGTGCGACTGGCCCCGGCGCCAATGTTCTGAAAATTCGACCACCACTTGTCTTGGAACAGGTTCATGCGGATCAGGTAGTCAACGCTATCGATCGGGCTCTCGAACTACACAGGCAGAGACAATAGTCGCTGGGCATCATCACCCATCATCAACTCAAGAATAGTTACACAATCACACCGGAAAGTGACAAGGCAATCATCCGGGTACGGATTAAGGTCCTTGCACCTCGTGCTGTTATCGTCACTAAATATCCAACCGGCCACCTTGAGTAAGATCTGTCGTTGTTCAATGGAGGCTATCGTTAGTAACCATTACGCATTTAAAGGGGCTGATGATGGACAGATCTGCCGTTGATGCCGGAACAACAGGCTATAGCCCGCCCTCCCGCACAACCATTCCCCCTTTTGAGGCGCTTCGAGCATTCGATGCCATGGCCAGGCTCGGTGGCATACGCAACGCCGCCCGCAATCTCGGACGGGATCACGCCGTCATAAGCCGCCATCTCAAGACCCTGGAGCAATGGACCGGTGCCAAACTGATTGAACGGACACCGACAGGCGTCGTGCTCACTGAGGATGGCCTGCGCTACCATAAACAGATCGCCACGGCGATGGACGCCATCGCCGCATCGACGGTCGACCTGATGCGCAGCGGATTGCACAATCATCTCTACGTCTCATGTTCACCCGGCTTTGCATTGCATTGGATGTCACGCCGGATTGGCATATTCGAAAAACTGAACCCCGATGTGGAAATTGAACTGCGTCCTTCCGATCATGGGCAGGATACCCGTTTTTTTGAAGCTGACGTCGAAATTCGCTTCATTCCTTGTTACCGCCCTCAGGCCCCTTCTGCCGTTGGCGTACGCTGGCAGGAAATTATCACAGTTCCGATTGTAGCCGTGGCCAGCCCGGAATATCTTGACGACAAACCACCTATCGTCTGCCCCAGTGATCTTATCGGCCACCGCCTGCTGCATGAGCATGATTTTAACGGCTGGGCACAATGGCTTGTCGCTCATGGCGTTTACGATGATTTCGACCTGACTGGCACCCGGTTGTGGCAAGGGCACCTGACGCTTGATGCAGCGCTGTGCGGTCGAGGCATCGCGCTTATGAATTATTTGGTGGCGGACAATTTTATAAAGTCGGGACAATTAGTGGAGATTGGAAAGGGCTGCCCTCAATTCCAGACGCCCACGGAAGGCAAATATTTCATATTCACGCGTTCCGATCGTTGGGATCAGCCGCTTATCCGTCGATACAGACGCTGGCTGGTCGACAATCTGAATTCGCAATTTTCGCGCCCGAAACTGCCCATCTATGCAACTCAACCGAGCTAAGGTCGTCTTCTGTGCTCTCAATGTCGCACGGTGACCAGACCGCTTGTCGGCGGCGACGTCGCCAGCGATATCGGCGCACACTTCAAGACTGTCTCGTCGGTCGGCTATATCTTCGCGGATGCCAGCTATGTCCACCCCGGCCACGGCCTGACCAAATCCCTGCTCAAAGAAGGATGCGCCGAACCGGCCATCGTCAATGGCCTGATCAAGCTGATCAAGGAAACCCATTGAAGAGAAGCTTACATCCCGCCAAGAAGCGCCTTTAGACGCGCCAGACTGGCCTGGACGGCGGCGGCATTAGCGGGATTTGTATTGGCCGGGTCTTCGCCGACGCGCATAAAGGCATGGTCGGCGCCGTCATAGACAACCGGGTCATAGGCCTTGCCCGCCTTCGCCATCCAGTCTCTTGTCGCCGATAGGCTGTTCATGACACGGCTGTCCGTGCTGCCGTAAAAGCCGTAGACCGGCACATCGATGGCCTCGACCGATACCGGCGGATTATCTTTCGCCATTCGGCTTGGTCCTTGTGTGACCGCCGGCGGCCCCACATCGTAGAACACGCTGATCAGTTTCAGCGCCTTGTCGTGCGACGGATCGGCGGCATAACGAAAGGCTTCTCCCCCGCCCCATGACAGACCGACGATGGCCAGCTTGTTTTCAGCCTGTGGCAGGGCCAGAGCGTAACCGGCCCAGGCATCGAGATTAGCGTTCATGGTCTCCGGCGCAATCGCCGTCATGGCTTCGCCGGCGTCATGCGTGGTGGCAAAGGCTGACGTGCCACCGCCGTTCGGTCCGAAACCGGAGAGTATGTCGGGCGCCACGACGACATAGCCCATGGCCGCGACCTCATCCGCCGTATTGAGCGTCGAGTCCGTCAGACCAAACACCTCGTGCAGCACCAGAACGACCGGGGCTTTTGGTTTGGCGTCTGGATAGATGACACAGGCATGTAGCGTCCGGCCATCCTGCTGAATCGTCACCCATTCCTTCCGGCGCGGCGAGACTGCCAGTTTTTGCGTGGCCCAGGCCTGTGCTTGTTGCTGATCGGCAAAGGTCTGGGTTTGCGGTGGCCGGCCCTCCTGCGCATGGACCGGCAGGGCCAGGGCTAGCAGGAGAGAGGTCAAGGCAATGGGTTTGATGGCTGTCACATCGGTTCCTTACCAGATCAATGCCTTGCGTCCCTGCTTCTGGCGGCGCTGCCAGAGCTGAACATACATGACAAGGCCCGAAAGCGTCAGATAGACCATGGCCAGGGCGCCGATCGTATCCAGCCAGCGGCCCGGCAGGCCGAAATAATCGCCGCGGTGCAGTTGCTTCATGCGCTGGTGCCATTCCCAGCCGAACGGGAAGCCGAGCTTGGGATAGCCCGGCTCCGACATCAACTGGCGCTGGCCGTTCGCCGCATTGAAGACCCGTTGCGAAGTATTCCTGTCATTCGCCACGACCACGCCTTGCGCATAGACGGCGAAGTGGCGCAGTTGCAGCACCTTTATCCCCGTACCGGGCTCGGCTGCCTGGAACGCTGCGAGCGTGGTGCGGGTCATGGCTGGCAGTTCGGAATCGCTCATCGGCGAAGACCAGTCACCCGCAAACGGATCAATGCCTTTGGGCGGGCCATTGATCTGGCCCAGCACAAAGGCGCTGAAGTTATCGACTGAAAGCGCCAACCCGGTCAGGGTGATCCACACGACCAATAGCCCGGCGCCAATGGCAGTCCAGCGGTGCAGGTCACGCCACCACGGCCCCGCGCTCCAGAACACCGCCTTGCGGTCGAGTTTCAGGCGGTTGCGATAGATGCGGACATAATAGGCCAGGCCGGTAAAGATCAGCACGCAAAAGACGATGCCGGCCAGCCCGTTCAGGCCGGTGGCCCACTGGCCGAGATAGTTGAAACGATGGAGATATTTGAAGGTGGCACGCGGCGCCTGGAAGTCGCGCGGTGGCTGGGGCGGTGGCAGATCAGCGGCAGGCAAAGGCGCGCCGGTGGCCAGATCGAAAATCAGCTGCCGGTCACCCATGCGAACATGAGCGGCGGGTTTCCCTTCGGCCATGCGCAGTTCGACCAGCCGCAGATCGGCGCCGGGTACTGCCGCACGGCCAAGCGCGGCAGCTTTACTCATGGCAACGACATAATTCAGCCCGGCTGGTAAAGCGGGCGCGGTATAGTCCGGCGCCGAAACCACGGAAAAATTGGGCGGACCGTAGATGTGCTGGCGCATCATCAGCATGTCCGGATCTGTTTCCGGCGCATGGCTGACGAGCGCGCGCATGTCGGCCAGTTGGATGCCGGCACCGGTCAGGACGATATAGGTCAGCAGAAGACCTGTTAAAATCACGCACAGCCGGTGCCAGTACATCATGGTCTAGCCGAGCGCCTTCTGGTTCAGGACGATAGCGGTTTCGTGCGACATTTCGCGGACGGTATCGGTGATGCTTTCGACGCCGATACCACTCTGGTTGACGCCACCGAAGGGCACATTGCCCGGCCGGAAAGCGCCGGCGCCATTGACCACTACGCCACCGACCTCCAGCCGGTGCGCCACGCCAAGCGCATTATGGATGCTTTCCGAGAACACGCTGGCCTGCAGGCCATAGGGCGTGGCGTTGATCGTCCGGATGGCGGCATGGACATCGCGGAACGGCACGATCGGCGCCACCGGCCCGAAGACCTCATCGCGCAGACAGGGCATGTCCTCGCTGACATCGACCAGTACCGTCGGAGCATAGAACTGCTTGCCGATACGTTGGCCGCCGATCAGGCATTTCGCGCCCATCTCAATCGAGCGGGTCACCTCACGGTGGACACGTTCGGCCGCCTGCTCGCTGATCAAAGGCCCGATATCCGTATCCTCACCCGTGGGAGAGCCCAGCTTGATGGCCTTCACCTTCTCCACCAGTTTGTCGAGAAACGGTTGCAGGATACGCTCGGCGACATACACCTGCTTGACCGCGCAGCAGATCTGGCCGGCGCCATTGGTCAGACGCCCCTGTACCACGGCCGTGGCGGCCGCGTCGATATCGGCATCGGCGAGCACGATCATGGCGTCGACGCCGCCCAGTTCAAAGGCGGTGCGCTTGAGCAGATCCGCCGCTTGCCTGGCGATGATCCTGGCTGCCACCACGCCGCCGGTAAAGCTGATCATGGCGACTTCCGGATGGGTGATCAACTGGTCGCCCAGGTCCTGGGGAAAGCCGGTCAGCATTTGCAGGCCATCGCCCGGCAGGCCCGATTGCAGCATGATCTCGCCGATCTTCAGCACGGTCAGCGGGCATTGCTCGGGTAGTTTGACGATGACGGCATTACCGGCGGCGATGGCGCCGGGAATCTTGTGGGCGAACAGCTCCGCCGGATAGTTGAACGGCACGATGCCGGTGACGATGCCCAGCGGCTGGCGGATCGTATAGGCGATCATATGCTCCAGCCCGGCCACGGCATCCATGGGGATGGACTGGCCGCGCAGGCGCTTGGCTTCTTCGGAGAAGTCCATGAACAGGCGTGCCGTCGCGGTCATCTCGCCGCGGCACTGACGGATGGTCTTGCCGTTCTCGCGGCAGAGCAACTGGCTCAGTTCCTCGTGGCGGGTATAGAGGGTATCGGCAACCTTTCGCAGGATATCGCTGCGCTTATGGGCGGGCAGGTCACGCATGACATCGCGGCCACGAATGGCGCTCTGAATCGCCAGTGCCACATCATCGGTATTGGCACGCGGCACCTTGGCGATCAGGTCGCCAGTGGCGGGATTGGTGATTTCAAAGGTCTGCCCCGAACGGGCATCGACGAAGTGGCCGCCAATGATCATTTGCATAAAAAGAACTCCAAATCAGGCGGACGGCGTATCGGTCAGCGGTTTGCGGAAAAGGATGAGGATGAGCGCGATCACAGCCGACAGGACCGGTATCAGCAGCAGGGCACGGCCGATACCTTGCGGCGTATCGCCGGCCAGAACACCGATGACCGGTGAGCTTACCACCAGGCCGCTGAAACCGCAGGTGATGGCAAAGCCGATCGCCGTGCCGGAGTGTTGCTGGAAAATACGGCCGACAATGGCGATGGTGGTCGGGAAGACCGGCGCCATGGCCAGTCCGGCGGCGAAGACCAGGGCGTAGAGCGCGGTCTTTTCCGCTGTGTGCAGGATGGCGAAGGTAATAGCCGACATAGCGATGGCACTGACCAGGGTCACCACCCAGGGCGACAACCTGGCCAGCACGCTGGCGGCGATGAATCGGCCAACGAGGATGCCACCGGCAAAACCCAGCGACAGGATATTAAGCGCACTGACCGAGGGAATGCCATTGCCGATCAGGAATTTCGGCAGCCAGTTCCACATGGCGAACTCACACGCCGTATAGAGGAAGGTGACGGCCGACAGGATATAGAGCGCGCCCACGCCGAAGACGCCACCAACGGTGGCCTTTTCCAGCGGCTGCGGCTTGGGGATAGCGGTGAATAAGGTCAGCGCCAGTGCCAGTAGTGCGATGCCGATGCCGGCATAGGCCACCTTCGTCGGGTCGGAATGCAGCAGGTTGCCGGCCACCCAGGGCGTGGCCATGCCGCCTAAACCCACGAATAGGTTGAGGATATTGAGCGCCGAAGCCTTATTCTTGTCGCTGACATCATTGACCAGCGCATTAGCGCCAACGATGACCAGGCTGCCGCCGACACCCAGCAGGGCCATGGCTGCAATACCCAGAGTCAGACTTCCCGCGTGAGACAAGATGCCGAGGCCGACGACACTTGCCACAAGGCCGATCACGATTCCGGCCTTCTTGCCGCTGCGGTCCATCAGGGCGCCGGCACAAACCGAAGTGGCCGCCAAGCCAAGCCCCTGTGCCAGAGCAAGGTACGAAAGCTGCAGCGTGGTCAGGCCGAGGCTTTCCCCAAGGCCTGGCACAATCGTGCCCAGCATCGAGGCCAGCATGCCGTATATAAAGATGACGATAGCGGCTATGATAACCAGCATTGACATGATGCGCTTCCCTGCGTCCTTGCGAGACCAGGCGCTTGAAGGCCGGTCCTTTTCTTGAGCAAAGCATTCGACGTTTGACAAAGGACGGGAAGACAGTTTTCAGTCAGAAGCTATAATAATAGTGATATTATTTATTACGACAATTTATCGCATCCATTAGAGAGTTTTATATAGCTAAATTCCGTCACCTTATCATAAGATTTGGCGCATCATCAGTCAGATATATTGTTTCATTATTACGACTATAAGAAATTCAAATTGGATTTATTGGTTAGTACTCCCCATTTTGCCGACTGAAACGATGCCGCGCTTGACCATACGGCATCGCATCCATTCCTTTAAATACGAGTTGCAAGATGAGCGAAATTTTCTGGCCGGAAGGCTACCTGGCCGGCACGACCGACAACTACGTGTCCAATGAAATCACCGTGGCCAACCTGAGTGCCGCCGAGGTCTGGCCGCACCTCAACAATACCTCGGCCTGGCCAACCTATTACGCCAATGCCTCGGAGATACGCTTCCATGACGGCTCCGGCCCGGAACTCAGCAAGGGCGCCCGCTTCCGTTTCACCACCTTCGGCTTCCCGGTTGAAGCCGAGGTGACCGAACATGAACCGCCCGTGGCCGGAAAACCGGCGCGTGTCGCCTGGCACGGCTGGGTGGAAGGCGATGCAGATGGCCGGCTCGATGTACATCATGCCTGGCTATTCGAGGACCTGCCCGGTGGCCGGGTGCGCATCCTCACCCAGGAAACCCAGAACGGTAAACCGGCCCGTGATCTGGCAGCCACCCGCCCGAATCCGATGCTGAATGCCCATCAGGACTGGATCGATGGCCTCGCCGCCACAGCCAAACATGCTAAAGCCTAAGGAGGTAGCCATGTTGAAAACCCTGAAAATTCTGATGGTCCTGACCTCGCACGCCACACTCGGCGATACCGGCCACGCCACGGGCGTCTGGTTCGAGGAACTGACCACGCCCTATTATGCCTTCATCGATGCCGGCGTGGAGGTCGATCTGGCTTCGATCGATGGCGGCCCCATCCCGATCGATCCCGGCTCGCAGGCGCCCGAAGGCCAAAATCCAGCCAGTGTCGAGCGCTTCCTGAAGGACAAGACCGCCATGGCCAAGCTTCAGGCCTCCGTCTCCGTCGACAAGGTCGCGGACACTGATTACGCCGCCATCTTCCTGCCCGGCGGCCACGGCACCATGTGGGACCTGCCCAATAGCACCGCGCTGGCTACCCTACTGTCCACTGCCTGGACGCATGGCAAGGTGGTCGCCGCAGTCTGCCACGGCCTGGCCGGACTGGTCAGCGTCCAGGATGCGAACGGCCAGCCGCTGGTGGCCGGCAAGCGCGTCAGCGCCTTCACCAATGCCGAGGAAGAGTCCGCCGGCAAGTCGGAGCAGGTCCCCTTCCTGCTCGAAACCCGTATCCGCGAACTGGGCGCGAAGTATGAAAGCGGTCCGAACTTCCAGCCCTTCGCTGTCCGTGACGGCAATCTCGTCACTGGCCAGAACCCCGCCTCATCTGAGAAGGTCGCTGAGCTAACGCTCGAAGCGGTCAAATCCCCCACCCAATAGGCTTTCAGCCGCTTTGCAGGCCTTGCGCGTCCGTTTCCTGCGGGCGCGTAAGGTCGTTTCATTCGTGAAATTTATCCTCGCGACCCGCAACGGTATTTCGCTGCCTGGCCGTTATTCCCCTGTCTTTTAAAATAATTGAGAAGCGTAACATGTCCTCCCTGTTTACCCCCCTCCATCTCAAGGATATCACCCTGCGCAATCGCGTGGCCATTCCGCCCATGTGCCAGTACAGCGCTACCGACGGGTTCATCAATGACTGGCACCTGGCCCACTATGCCGGCATGGCGCGCGGCGGGGCGGGGCTGGTGATCGTGGAAGCCACAGGCGTCTCGCCGGATGGCCGGATCACGCCGGGCTGCACCGGTCTGTGGAGCGACGACCATATCGACGGCATGGCCAAGGTCGCCAGCCTGATCAAGGCCGCGGGCGCCGTGCCCGGCATCCAGATCGGCCATGCCGGTCGCAAGGCCAGCGCCAACCTGCCTTGGGAAGGTGACGACCATATCCCGGAAGGCGATCCGCGCGGCTGGGAAACCATCTCGCCTTCCGCCATTGCTTTCGGCGGCGGCCTGTCGCGTGTGCCGCGCGAGATGACACTGGACGATATCGCCCGCGTAAGGGCCGATTTCGTTGCCGCCGCCCGCCGCGCACGTGATGCCGGTTTCAAGTGGCTGGAACTGCACTTTGCCCACGGCTATCTCGGCCAGAGCTTCTTCTCGGTCCATGCCAATCAGCGCTCCGATCAATATGGTGGCGATTTCGCCGGCCGCAGCCGCTTTCTGCTTGAAACCCTGGCCGCCGTGCGCGAGGTATGGCCGGAAAACCTGCCCCTGACCGCGCGTTTCGGTGTTATCGAGTTCGATGGCCGCGACGAGGAAAACCTGCAGGAATCGATCGAACTGACGCGCCAGATGCGCGACGGCGGGCTTGATCTGCTCAATGCCAGCATCGGCTTTTCGACGATCACCGGCAAGACACCCTGGGCCCCGGCCTTTCTGGCGCCGACCGTCGAGCGCGTCCGTCGTGAAACCAAAATGCCGGTGGCGTCTTCGTGGTGCATGGACGGCCCGCAGGATGCCGAACGCGCCGTGGCCGAGGGCCAGATGGACCTGGTCATGATCGCGCGCGCCCACCTCGCCGATCCGCACTATACCTATGCCCTGGCCAAGACGCTGGGCGTGGAAAGCCCTGAATGGGCTACCCTGCCCGCGCCATATGCGCACTGGCTGTCACGCTATCGCGGCCCCGGCAAGGGCGCGGCACAATAGGTCACGTCTCGCCGCACACCTCGAACAGCAGATCGCGCAGCCAGCGATGGCCGGGATCACGGTGCGTGCGTTCGTGCCAGGCGACGATCTTGGTAAAGCCCGGAATCTCAATCGGCGGATCGAAAATGGCCAGCCCTTCCAGATCCGCCACCAACCGGCTCGGCACGACCGCCACCAGATCACTGGCGCGCAGGATTTCCGGCACGATCAGGAAGGACTTGACCGACAGGGTAACACGACGGGTACGCCCCAGCTTCGCCAGCGCTTCGTCGCTTACCCCGCTGAAGTCGCCACCGGTATAGGACACCAGAGCGTGATCCAGCGCGCAGAATTGATCCAGGGTCAGTTCGTGGCCGGTCGCCATCGGATGATCTCTTCGCAGGACGCAGACATAACGCTCATCGAACAGACGTCGGGCGCGCAGATCCTGCGGTGTGCTTTCCGGCGTGATCAGGGCCAGGTCGAGACGCCCGCGCTCCAGTTCCGTCTGCACTTGCGTGCTTTCCACCGGCATGAGGGCGACCCGGACATTCGGCGCGCGCTGCCGCAGGGCCGCCAGGAACGGCACCGCAATGGCATGCAAGGCATAGTCCGTGGCGGCGATGCTCAGAGTCAGACTGGCCGTGGCTGGATCGAAGGTCGGCGGCTGCAACAACGCATCGATGTCGCTCAGCACCTGCTTGACGGGTACAGCCAGTTCCAGGGCGCGCTGGGTTGGCAGGATGCCGCGCTGGGTGCGGACAAACAGGGGATCATCGAACGATTCGCGCAGGCGGGTCAGCATGCCGCTCATTGCCGGTTGGGTCAGGGCCAGCCGCGCCGCCGCCCGCGTGACATTGCGTTCATCCAGCAGGGCATCGAGCGCTTTCAACAGGTTCAGATCAACCGTTCTAATATCACGCATATTTATGCCTCGTGCCATAAGCCAGCGCAGGCTTATATAACTGCGCCGAAGCGCCATCAAGGCCGGTTATTCGCCTTGCAGCCGCGCCAATGGCACCTTGACGAGCGTAAAAGGCCGCACTGCACTGTGGTCGTCGCGCGTATTGAACTGCGTGTTGACCAGCACCAGGTCGCTGCCAACAATGGCCGCTGTCGCCGGATAGGCCAGGCCCGCATCCTTGAAACGCGAAATCGCGATGCCGTGGGTCAGAGTAGCGTCAAGGGAGACGGTGGCGATCTCGTCGGACCATTGGCGGACAACATAAAGCGTCTGGCCATCCAGCACGAGACCGTCCGAACCTGTCAGGTCCGCGCCGCCGACATCGATCGGCGTTACCTGCTTGCTGGCAATATCGATCTTGAACAGCAGCCCTTTGTTCATCTGGATGACGATGATTGCCTTGCCATTCGGCGTGGCGGCAATGCCGTTGAGATTCGGGCCATCGGCAAAGGCAATCGGCGTGTTTTTCAGGTCCAGCCACGGCTCGATCTCGCTGATTGTGTCGCTATCCATGGTCTGGCGCCACAGGATCGGCACGAAGGTATCGGTGGTATAGGCCGCATTGCCGACGATCACCAGATCATTGAGCAGACTTTTCGGCGCGGTCGGCACCTTCACCTGTTTGATGATCTTGCCATCGGCCGGATCGACCACGGTTTGCAGACCGGTATTGCCACCGGCGATCCAGAGGCGGCCCTTGGCATCCAGTTTCATGCCGAGCATGGCGGGGAAGACGCCGCCTGCGGGAACAATCTGCCCGGCCGGCGTCACCAGCTTTGATACGCCTGTTGTGGCATCGACCCGCACAAGCGCGCCATTTTCGGCATTGCCGGCATAGAGGCTGTTGCTGGCCGGATCATAGGTCGTGCCCTCGGGAAAGGACACGACGGGCGGCAGTTCCAACTTTTGCAGGGGCGCCTGCGCCATAGCGACCAGGGGCAAGCCCGTCAGGGCCACACTCAGGATAAGAGACCGACGCAACATGGATGTTCTCCGGATGTTTCAGGCCGCTACGCAATCGAAACTGGCGGCGTCATTAGTGTCACCCGTGCCTTTATATCTCGTGACTTGCGGATACGCGCATAGCGGGCGGGTGCGGATGGATTTATAGTTCTCGATCTTCTGGGCGACGATCCGGTCCGGCGCTTCGCCCTTGTCCACCCAGGCATCGATGACGCCGAGCTTGTTAAAGGTGTCGCAGCCCGCCCCGCCGGCGCAGTGGTTCATGCCGGGAATGGTGAACAGACGCAGCGATTTCAGCGACTCGGGCCCGGCTGTTTTGACCAGCGCCTTGTAATAATCGATCAGCTCCTCCGGATTGTGGTAATCATTCCAGCCGACATAGAGCAGCAGCTTGCCACCATTATCGAAGAAGGGCTTGAGATCGGTATCGACATGCATCTGCGGGCCTACGGCGGCAATCGCGGCCGAGACATCCTTGTCCCAATCCATCTTCGTCCAGTCCCAGTTCGGGTCCTGGAAGACCGCATAGAGATAAAGATCGATCGCATTGTGGAATGGCTTGCCATTGGCGAAGGTGTAGAGTTCCAGTTCAGACCCGCGCGCCGGTCCTGGGAAGATCGACTTGCCGGTCTTCGGATTTACCGGTCCCTTGTAGAACTGGCGCATCAGATAGACCTGGGGCTTCGTCAGGCACTCCGGCGCATCGGCGCCCTTGCACTGGAGCTTTTTCGGATCGAAGCGGCAGCGGTCCGGCTGATCGACAAAGCCCTGTGCCTGCCCCAGCGGCGAGGCGCAGGCCTTCAGTACCGCCGCATGGATCATGGCGTACTTGCTTTCCGGAATCATCCGGTTCGGGTCCTGGTTGACCAGATAACCCGGCCAAAGCTGGGCGGCATTGAAATTGGCCAGCGGATTGGGCGGCGCACCGACGACAATGCCATCATAATCGGTCGGGTAACGCTTGGCCTCGATCAGGCCCTGCAAGCCTCCCAGCGAGCAGCCGATGAAATAGGCGTGCGCCGGCGCCGTACCATAAAAGGCCTGGATGAGAGCTTTTGACGCTACGGTCATCTCGTGGTTGGCGCGATACGAATAGTCGGTCATCTTTTCGGGGTGGCCGAGCAGAAATTTGCCCCCCTCCCCATCCGGGCCGGAACTGTCATGGCCGGTGTCATTATTGGCGACGGCGTAGCCTTCGAGCACGCCGTTGAACAGGCTGTCATATTTGACATCGCCGCCCCAGCCGAAACTGGCCGCGCCGAGGAATTTGCCGTTCCACTCAACCGGCAGCCATATCTCCATTTTGATTTCGGAATCGCTGCTGGGCCTGAGCGTGGCCGCGACCCGACAGAAGGCCGGATTGAGGCGATGCTGGAACCGGCCAATCAGGCTAAGACCCGGCGGTTCCGGACGCATCGGCAGATGATAACCATCCGGACCAACCGACTGCGCCATCGTAATGGTAGCATTGGGCAGGGCCACCTGCGCCAGGCTTTCGCAGGATACGGCCGGTGCCGCGGCCTCGGCCGCAAAGGGCATAACCAGCGCCATCAGCGCGGCCGCGCCGATACCGGCGCTTATCAGAATGCGGCTGTATTTCCTGATATCCAGCATCTGCGCTTTCCTATTTCAGTCTGTCTTGAATCTTCGCTACGCCCGCCTGTGCGCAGACCTCGTCCTGCTGAGCGGTGGCGCCATCCACGGCGATGGCCCCCAGAACCTGGCCATTGATGATGATCGGCACGGCGCCTGGGCGCACCTCCATATTGGGCAGAACCTGCGAGGCCAGTGCCGGATCGGCGCGCAGCTTCGTCTGCACCTCGGAGGTCGGCGCCTTGAAGGCCATGGCGGCCAGGTCCTTCTGCACCGCGCCATAGATCACGCCCGGCCTGGCGCCATCCGTGGTCAGGGCGGCGCGCAGGTAACCGGCGGAATTGGTCAGGGCGACACCGACGCGCAGGCCCTCAGCCGAACAGGTATCGATAGCCGTTTGCACGGCTTCGAGCGCCAGAGCTGCCGGCACACCCGGCGTCATATCCGGCGGCGGCAAGGGCCGGCCACTGGGCGGACGCAGCATGGTGGCCAGCGCCGGTGGCGGGCTGTCGCCCGGCAGACGCGTCGGATCGGACGTGGCCTGGGCATTGGCTGCGCCCGCCAGAACCAAAGCAAAAAGGCAGATGGCAGTTTTCATGGCGTCTACTTCGTCCAGATCAGGGCGTTACGGCCGGCCTTGGCGCGCTTGCGCCACATCTCGACATACATGACGACACCCGACACCGAGAGATAGATCAGGGCCAAGCCAGCCAACAGGTTCATGAAGCGAGACGGCAGGCCGAACATGTCGCCGGAATGGAAGTGCTTGACGTCCTCGTGCACCTGGGTGCCGAGCGGGAACTGGCTCTTCGGATAGCCTGGCTCCTTGAGGGTAGCGACGCGGCCATTATCGAGATTGTACATGATCTGGTCGATCGGCGCGCTGCCGGTCACGATGACGCCCTGGTTCATGCCGCCATAGACGCGGACACGCAGAACCTTCAGGGGCACATTCGGCTTGTTGCGTGCGACAATGGCCTGGGTCTGGTCCAGCATGGCCATGACCTTTGCATCACTCAGCGGCTGCGAAGCATCGAAGTGCGGGTCGCTGTGGGTAAAGGTATGCCACGAGCTTTCAAAACCCAACCAGGTGCCGCTGGCGGCTACGGCGATCAGGAAGACTGACGCGGCAACTGAAAAGATTCGGTGCAGGCTTTTCCACGTGCCGCCCGCCATCCAGAAGACCTGCTTGCGGCCAGTCTTCATGCGGCCGGCCAGCAGCTTGTAGTACATCCACAGACCGGTGATAATCAGGGTACACATGGCCAGGCCGCAGGCCAGTTCGATATAGACGCCAGGCTTGTCACCGCCCAGGAAACCGCCCCAGAAGCGATGCAGTTGCTTGGAAACCTGCCGCACGCCTTGCGGCGGCTGGATATTGGAAATGTCGGTCGCCGTCACCGCGGCACCGGTTTTTGCGTCAAAGGCCAGGATCTTCTGGCTGGGGTCGCCCCCCCATGGCGAGGCAGGCGGTGGCGCATTCGGCATCTTCACCCGCACCTGCCCGATCGTCACGCCATTGGCGACGCGCAGCTCGACGAACCGTGGCTCCAGCCCCGGCATGTCGCGATGCAGGCCGGCAAGCACCGTCGTGAAAGCTTGCCGGTAATCCGTATCCTTCGGTAGGGCTGTGCCCGTCAGGTCGCTCTTGTTGATGACCGCTATCTCGCCATTGCCCCAGCGGCCTTCGTTCATCGATTGCAGGGTGATGTCGTTATCCGGCGCCTTCGAGAACAGCGCCTTCAGGTCCATCATCTGCATCAGGGTGCCGGTCAGGCCCAGATAGAGCATGAAGAGAATGGCGAAGACGGAGAGAATTCGGTGAACTGTACGCATCGGGCGGCAAACCTCTGACCTGGATGATCCGGTCCTCGCTGGCGGAACTTCCGGACGCAGAATCAGACAGTCCGATATTCGGCGTCTTCCTTCGGTTTCCTTCTGCCCGGCCTGCAAACGACCAATCGTTTTTTATCGCATGACTGTTGTAGTCTGCCGCGCCACAATACAGAGCATAAGTTTGCTGTAAAGGCGTATAGGCTTTTGTTTATTAAGCGTTTTTATAAGACGACCTAATGATCTTAATAAGCGCTTCTAATGCCTATCCCTGACGCTTCGGCATACGCACCACTAGGCCATTCAGCGCGTCCGTCACCTTGATCTGGCAGGACAGGCGGCTGTTCGGCTGGAAAGCGTCAGTGAATTCGAGGATAGAGGCCTCGGTGTCGTTGCGCACGCCGGTCTTTTCAAACCATGCAGCATCGACAAACACCTGGCAGGTGCCGCAGCTGCATTCGCCACCGCATTCAGCGTCGATGCCGGGGATATTGTTGCGCACCGCGCCCTCCATCACCGACATGCCGTTTTTGACCTCAACCGTATGCGCCTTGTCGTTGAACTCGATATAGGTAATCTGTGCCATTCTTTACGCGTCGCGCTCGGCGACGACCTCCTTCATTGAAATCGTGGGATCGGCGAGCTTTACGCGATCGACGGCTTTGCGACTGCCGATTAACTGCCGGCCCATCATGAATTCCGGCGGCGAATTGATCGCTTCGACCGCCTGGACTTGATCGCCCTTCAGATGGAACAGGGCGAACTTCGCCGAGGTCGGCTCACCGCGCACCAGCACCGTATCAGCCTCGAATGGATAGCCGGCGATCTGCATCTTCAGATCATACTGATCCGACCATTGCCAGGGCACTTCTACCGCAGGCGCCGGACGGCCAGTAATGGCGGCGGCGGCCTGCTTAGCCTGCTCCAGCGCGTTGGGCACGCTTTCCATGCGAAACAGGCAGTCATAGATTGGCATGGGCCGGCGCGTGACGTCACCGATGGCAAAGATATATGGATCGGAGGTGCGGGCCTCCAGATCGACCAGGATACCGTGGTCGCATTCCAGCCCCGCCTCCTTGGCGATATCCTCGTTGGGATGGACACCCGCGCCGATCACCACGGCATCGCATAACAGACCGCGACCGTCGCCCAGCCAGACGCCGGTGACCTGGCCGTTTTCCGAGCCGAAGCTGGCGACGTGGCAACCCAACTCGAAGGTGACGCCGCGCGCCTCATGATAGGATTGGAAAAACTTCGCCAGGATCGGGTTGGCGACGCGCTTGAGAATGCGCTCCTCGCGCTCCAGGATCACCACCTCGGCGCCCATGCCGCGCACCGAAGCCGCGACCTCGAGACCGATATAGCCACCACCGACGATCGCCAGCCGCTTGCCGGGCCCGATAGTCGCCTTAAGCTGCTCGGCATCGGCGGCCGTACGCAGGAGCATGATGCCGCCGCTATCGGCGCGCGGGATCGGCGGATAGATGGCGCGCGAACCCGTGGCGATGATCAGGATATCATAGGCGAGGATATTGCCATTCAGGAAAGCGACCTTCTTGCCGACCCTGTCGACGCGGGCGACTCGCGCATTCAGCCACAGGTCAATATTGTTCTCGGCGTAAAACTCCAGCGGCTTCAGCGCCAGACTTTCAGCATTCGCCTCGCCTTTCAGCCAGGCCTTGGACAACGGTGGCCGATGGTAGGGCGGTATCGGCTCCTCGCCGATCAGGGTGATCGGGCCGGTAAATTCATATTGACGCAGCAGGGCTGCGACCGTGCCGCCGGCATGCCCTGCTCCAATGATGACGACGTGTGGTTTTGACTCTTGCATAACACCTTCACATTAGACGTGACGATGCTACGACTTGTGATTAGTATTCCCCTTATGAATATTATTTTTTGTTGTGACCCGCGTGACCTGGAAAAGAATAACGTGCAAACTTAATTGCCGAACAGGCCGATAATTAATACTTATAACAAGCATAAGAAGTCATTATGATGAACTTTCAGTGGTTGCGTACCTTTACAGTATTGGCGGAATTGGGAAGCTTTACACGGGCCGCCGAACGGCTGGGCCTGACACAGGCGGCAGTCAGCCAGCATATTGGCCATCTGGAAGACCAGTTGGGGCCGTTGCTGCTACGGCGGCCGAGAAATCTCGAACTGACGCCAGCCGGCATTGCGCTTCTGCAATATGGCAAGGAGGTCGAGCAGGCCGACCAACGGCTGAAGGTACGTCTGGCCGACAATGAAGCCGAAAACGGTGAGATCAGCCTGATCAGCCCCGGCAGTGTCGGCCTGTCGCTCTATCCATTGCTGCTGGAATTGCAGGAAGCCAACCCCGGTTTTGCCGTACGTCACCGCTTCGCGCCGGATCGCGAAGTGCTCGATGCCGTTCTCCAGAACCTCTACGAACTGGGGTTGGCCAGCTTCAAGCCGGATGATCCGCGCCTGACGGCCACGCCTTTTTCCGAGGAACCGCTCGAACTGGTGGTACCGGCGAATGAAAACGTTCAGGACTGGAGTGATCTGGAGCGTCTGGGCTTTATCGATCACCCGGATGGTCAGGCCATGGCTGGACGACTACTGGGAAAGAATTTTCCGCGAAATCCGGGTATCCGTAGCCTGCCCTGCAAGGGGTTCAGCAATCAGATAGGCCTGATCCTCGAACCTGTGGCCAGGGGATTGGGCTTCACGATCATCCCGCAGTACGCCCGTCAGGCTTTTGTACGCTCCGAAGCGATCCGGGTGATCGAATTTGAGAACCCTGTAGTGGATACATTGTGGTTGATTCATCGTTCGGAATGGCCACTTTCCGCCCGCGCACAACATGTCGTGGACTATCTCAAAGCGCGCATTTCCAGCTAATTGCTGTTTCAGTTTTTAAATCAGAAAAGCCCGCCGAAAACGGCGGGCTTTTCTTTGCATAAGTCGCGTCTTTCGATGCCTTATCCTAGTAGTTCATGCCGACACGCAGACCGAAGGTCCGCGGCGCGCTGACACGAACACTGACGGCGCCCGACGCGGTATTGTTGCTGACCGTCTGCGGCGCACTGGCAAACTGGAGCTTGTCTTCCAGGTTACGGACATACGCGCTGATCACATATTTGCCATTCGGTGAGGTATAGCTCAGATTCAGATCTGTGCGGGTATAGGCCTTCTGCTCATATTGTTGCGGCAGGACGCTATAGCAGTCTGAAACTGTATAGTTGGGGATGAAAATACAGAAAGGATTACCCTGACCGCCCAGGTCGCTTACAAAATAGCTGCTGGAATATTTGGTGCCTATGCGGAAGTTGTAAATGGCACCGTCACCCATGGTCCATTTGTGCTCGTAATAGGCCGTACCCGAAACTTCCGGTGTGTTGTCGGGCGTCTTGCCCGTCCAGTCGATCGGCACATCCTTGACGAAGCCGACACTCAGATCCCCAAACTTGCCGTGTTCAAATGCCAGTGAGCCACCAATGGTGTCGTTAGGCGTTACGCGCCAGGTCGCTTCGTTTTCCCAGCCGTAGAGGGTCAAAGGCGCCGACTTGGTATAGATAAAGACGATCGGCCCCGTTGGCCCGACACCAAATGAGGTCGCCGCCGTAACGCCGTACTTGGCATAGTCATAATAATAGAGCGACGAGTTGAACTGGAGATTGGAGGTCGGCCGGCCCTTGTAGCCGACTTCATATGCCGTCAGCTCTTCCGGGTCGTAGGGCGCCGTCGACTGGGTCGCCGGATCATAGTCGTTGAAACCGCCGGCCTTGTACCCTGTTGCCACCGAGGCATAGATCATCTGGCTTGGAGTCATTTGATAGTCAGCACCGACCCGCCAGGTCATTTTCGAGGCGGACTGCGAGCCGTTATCGTTGGCGATGAAGGCGTTATTATTAGCCGAAGCCACGCAATCATTCGGCGGGGCGCACAAATTACCGGAAGCATCATAGAAGGGGCCTGGACCGGCGGCGATGGTGGCCACGCGGGTCAGGCTGTCGGAAGACTCGCGCAAGCCCAGGGTCAGCTTGAGTTTATCCGTGGCGTGATAGTTGATCTGACCGAAGATGCCGGTGCCCTTGTGGGTCGTCGGCCCCAGGATACCCGGATTTGGCGTGTTGCAACTGGCATCGAGACTTGGCGAACACGACACGGCCGACGACCAGTTTTGGTCATGCTCCATGTTATATTCTTTATAATAGTTCGCGCCGATCACCCATTCCAGACGCTGCGGTTGCGCGTTTTGCAGGCGTAACTCATGCGAGTCCGTCGTCACGTCGCTGAGATAGTTTGTCCAGTTGTAGTATCCGCCATTGCCGTCCGGATTATTGGTCGAGGGCGCATAGGTGTCATGAGCGCTGAATTTCAAATGCGCCCCGATATAGGTCAAATGCACAGCGCCGAAATCTTGATTCAATTCGGCGGTCAGGTTCTGGAAATCGTCATCCATGCTGGCGCCATACGGATTATAGTAGACTTGGCGGGCATCCTTGCCGGATTTGTTGAGGACCGAATCATAGAGCGCGGCGCCAAGGCCGGTACCACCCACATGACCGAAGGTGCCGGTGACCAGCAAGCTGCCATTGTCGGAATATTTCCACAACGCGGAAATGCGGCCGGTCGCGTTGTCTTCATCGTCCAGCGAGATCGGCTTACCTAAGGTTTGCGTGTTACCCAGCGTTTCTTCCAGGTAGCCATCGCGCTTATTAAAAGCGCCGGCGGCGCGAATGGCGAAATTATCTGTGATCGGCAGATTGATCATCGCCTCGCCACGACGGGTATTGAAATTGCCGACCTCAAAGCTGGCGGATGCATCGAACACGTTCTTAGGCTTGTTCGTGATGACGTTAATGGCGCCACCGGTCGAACTCTTACCGTAGAGCGTCCCTTGCGGCCCACGCAGGACTTCCACGCGTTCGATATCGAAGAAGGACAGGCCCATTTCCTGCGGGCGTCCAACGGGCGCGCCGTCGAGGCTGAATACGATGCCTTGGTCGCCCTTGGAGGTCACGTCCGTAGTGGCGACGCCGCGAATGGCAATGTTAACACCGTGCGAGGCGCTACCGACGCTCAGCGAAGGCGCGATATTCTGCAGGTTAGTGACATTGACCACGCCCTGCTCTTTCAGGGTGTCACCCGAAAAGACGCTGAGCGCGATTGGCGTCTTGGAAGCGACGGTCCGAGTCTTTTGGGCCGTGATAATGATTTCCTGAGGTCCGCTTTCGGGAGCCTTGGCCGCTTCTTCCGCGCATACCTGACCCGCGAATACAGTCGACAAAACCAGCAGACTGCCGGCATACATCAAGCGCTTTGACATCGCCATCTGATCTTCCTTTTCCTGTTACGTAAGCCGTTTATAATTTTTTCGGCTGCATCTTTATTATGCACTAATCTTGTAACGCGCCGCGAGAGTCGCAAACAGATTGGTTTATGACAACGACATATAGATTCTTGTTAATAGATGACTATCCAATACATAAATTAGTTGAGATATTAAACATACAACAACTATTTCTTATGCCAACTATAAGCAATTATTATGCACTTAGTTAAATTTAAATACTCAAATAGATGCAAATTTATTGCATCGCACCGTTCTCTTCACGGTGCAAATAGAGAAAGCCGCCCGAGATCGACAGGAAGATCAGGGACAGGCCGGCGAACAGGTTCATCAGGCTGGTCGGCAGGCCGAACATATGGCCGGAATGGAAATGCTTGACTGCCTCGTGCACAGCTGTGCCGAACGGAAAGCCGCTGCTGGGATAGCCTGGCTCGCTCAGCCCAGCCGGTTGGCCAGTCTCGGCGTTATAGACGAACTGCCTTGTCGGCAGACGACCGGCAATAACGACACCTTGTTTCATGCCGGCATAGGTACGCAGACGAATAACCTTGATCGGTGTCTGCGGCTCAGCCTCGCGGAAGGCCTTCAGCGTGACCTCCGCCAAGTGCGGCGCATCCAGCAGATTGACGGGGCTCGCGACATCGCCATGACGGAAATTACTGAAATTGTGCCAGACGCTTTCAAACGCCAGCCATGTACCGCTGGCTGCCTGGAACACGAGAAAGATCGCAGCTACGGTAGCGACGCTGCGATGGAGGGCATGCAAGGTGCCGTCAGTTCTCCAGAACCCGTGCCGCGTTCCTTGCGCTGTGCGGGTTTTCAGCAGTCTGAAATAGATCGCGAGGCCTGAAATGATCATCGCCCACAGAATAAGTCCGCACGCCAGTTCCAGCCAGACACCCCATGCGTTAGGGCGACTCCAGAAGCGATGCCATTGCTTGGTGCTTTCGCGCAGCGACGACACATCCGCCGGCGGGTCAATATCGACCTCCGCCACAGGCGCGCCAGTAACGGCGTCAAACGCCAGAACTTTTTCTCCGATGCCTATCTGACCGACCGGCCTATTGCCGGACATGCGCAATTCGACAAAGCGCGATTCAGACTTGCCAAATGCCTGCATGACCGTGGCCAGAGCCTGGTCCACATCCAGTCCGTCCGGCAAGGCCTGCGCTTTGAAATCCACCGCTGCCAGCACCTGGTAATCGGGACCACCGTACCGACCACCATTAAGCGACAGCAGAGTCGGATCGTCCTCAGGCGCGTGGCCAAGCATGGCGCGCAGATCGAGCATCTGGATCAGCGAACCGGTCGCGCCCAGATAAAGCAGCACCAGCGCCGCCACAATGCCGAGCAGACGGTGAAGTCCCTTCATGGCCTAATGCTTGCGCGCCATGATCAGCACCGTATCGAGGCGCCGCCACACCACCTGGACATCATCGAAACCCGCGGCTTTCAAGTCGGCCAAATGCTCATCGAGTGTCGGTACGGTCCAGTCGGCATGGTGGACCGGCGGGCCTTCCGTCGTGGCCGCCAAACCTTCCCCGACCATCTCAGCGCGCGCCGTCTTCAGGCGGGTTTCCCAGGCGTTACCGGTATTGCCGACATGGTCGAGATTGACGACCCACCCGCCTGACGGCAACAGGTCCGCGGCTTCTTTGTAGAACTTGGCGATGCCCGGTCGGTCCTGGTGAATTGACAACCAGGAGGTCAGCAGCACGTCGGTGCCTGCGGGTACACAGCCCTGGCTGATATCGCGCGCCGCACAGCCGATGACATAACTGACGCGGTCACCGAAGCGGGCAAAACGCTTGTGAGCATTGCCCTCATTGGTCGCGACCGGCTCAGTCCATTGTCCCTTGGCTTCGGGGAATTCCTGCATGAACGCTTCAAGAAATTCGCCAGTGAAGGAACCGACATCGGTGATCATTTTCGGCGAGGCATTGTCGGACTTCACAATCGCTGCGGCCAAGTGCCGCGCCGCACCCAGCCGGTCGCCAGCTGGCTCGTTCGGATTGACGGCTTCGAAGTGCACCAGTGGCGCGATGTCGCTGTTGTCGGACTTGTAGTCCTGCGCGGCGGCCGGCAGGGAAACCGTTAGCGCACCCAGCGCAACCAGCATGGAAAACGGGGCAAGGCCATTACGCATTAATATTCCTCCGGCCGCGTGGCGGCATAATTCTTATAAAACCGTCCGGCAGGCCGAACGTGTTCTCATGATGTAGGCCTGAGTTGTGGCCGTGGGCCTATCAATTTTCGCCGCGCCGATATAGCTTCTTGTTTATAAGTATCTGTAATTGCGATTAAAATTAGATTTTTTTATAGCCAGCATAACATGCCCTTATGGCTGAACCCGCACATTTTCAATCGGCCGAAACACAATACCAATTTCCCTCACCTTGCCGCTCGGCGATCTACAATTCCGGCACAAATAAATCGCCCGGTTCGGTTCGCCTTTCGCCGATTCAAGCGTCTTATTGAGTGTGAAGCGGGATAGTGTGGATGACCGAGCCTGACAGAAAATCTGCCGAACCCTTGCGATATGGCAGCCTGAGTGCGACCTATCGCGGACCGCTCATGGCGTTCTTCAGTCGTCGGCAGGTCCGATCGACCGATGCCGAAGACATGATCCAGGAGGTGTTCCTCCGGCTCATCGCCACCGCCGCCAATGAGCCGGAACATTCGGGCGCCTATATCTTCCAGATTGCCTCCAACCTGCTCAAGGATCGGTATCGGCGAGAGCATCGGCAGCATAGGACAGCGCCTGCGCTTGAAGTCCACACGACGGCTTTCGAGGAACTGACGCCCCTGCGGTTCCATGAAGCGCGCGAGACACTGGCGCATATTACCCGCCACCTGGCCGAACTGCCTGAGATGACGCGCAACCTGTTCGTCCTGTTCCGGCTCGAAGGTATCCCCCAGGCTGAACTGGCCGAAACCTACGGCATATCGGTCCGCAGCGTCCAGAAACACATATTGAAAGCCATGCAGTTCCTGTTGCTACGTATCGAGAAAGAGGAGGTGCGGCATGACTGAATCGTCCATCCCGATTTCCGTCCAGGATGCCGCCGCCTGGTGCCTGCGCGTCCGCGAAGGCGCGTTATCGCCCTCAGAACGTGCCGAGCTGGAAGCCTGGCTAAATCGTTCAGCCGATAACCGCGCCCGCTTTCTGCAAATGCTGGACATCTGGGAAGGCATAGCGGCAGAAGACACAACCATTGACGGCCTAGCCATGCGCAGCGCGGCGCTGGCCGATCTCCAGCGACGTAAATCCAAACGAAAGATGCGCCAGGGGCTTGACGAATTCTCGCGCCTGGCCTTCCCACGCCAGATTCGGAAATGGCTGGGCGCAAGCCTGTGCATGCTGGTCCTGGGCGGCGCCACCTTCTATACGCTTCAGGCTCAGGCCACGGTATATGAAACCGGCAAGGGCCAGACCCAGGTTCTACAACTACCCGATGGTTCCGTGCTGCGGCTGGATGCCGATACACGCCTGCGCGTGCGCATGACACGCCTTGAACGACGCATCTGGGTCGACAAGGGCCGCGCGAGATTTGAAGTTACGCCAGACCGCGCCCATGCCCTGACGGTTCTGGTCGGCGATCGCCGCGTCATTGCCGCAGGGGGGGTCCTGAGCGTCGAGCATCTGGGCAACCAGACCTCCGTGACCATGCTAAGCGGCACGGCCCGCATCGATTATGTACCCTCTGCCTTGTTGCAGTTCGCCCGCCTTCGGTCCAGCGCCTTCACGACCTCGATCGGCAGTCACGAGGAACTCGTATCCTACGACGCCACGCCGCAGGCCCAGGTGAGGGAAGCGGACCCCAATATCGACGATGTCTGGAAGAACGGTCTGCTGGCCTTCGATAACGAGCCCATCGCCGTCGCCATCGCCCGGGTCAACCGTTATGCCTCCCAGCCGGTGATGCTGGACCGCCTGAACCGGCAGGTACGCGTCAGCGGCATCTATCGCACCGGCGACACCCATGCCTTTGTCGAAGGCGTATGCGCCGTGGCCAATCTCAGTTATCACGAAGACAATGGCGCCTATAAGATAACCGAAAAGGCCGATTAGAAACACGCATAACCCGGTTCGTGTTTCCGGCGGGCGAGCGTTTTACCTCACGTAGCGTGACCACACACAAAACACGCGCACGGAGGAAAAAATGAAAAGCACAGCCAATAAAATGGCGCGTAAGGCGATGATGTATGCCGCCACCGCCCTCATCTCGATCTCGGCCGCACCTCACCTGGCGCATGCCCAGGCAGCAACGCCGCATTACCAGTTCAATATACCTGCCGAAAACCTGGTCACGGCATTGAAGGCCTTTGCCCTGACCTCAGGCCAGCAGTTCGCCTATGACTCGAACGCCCTGGCCAATATCCAGAGCCACGCGCTACAGGGCAATCTCACGGTCGATGCTGCGCTATCCGATATGCTGGAGGGCACCGGCCTCAATGCCGAGCCCTTGCCCGGCGGCGTGATCAAGATCGGCGCCGAACCGGCACCAGCTTCGGTGGCCAGACCGCATGCTATCGCCGAGGCTGATACCGGCACCGAACAGATTGTCGTGGTGGCGCGTAAAAAGGCTGAAGTCGCCGCCCGTACGCCCCTGGCAGTTTCGGCCATGACTGGTGCAGACATGAAGCGCAAAGGGGTCAACACCTTCGATGACCTGGCGATGATTGCACCTAACGTCGTCGTCGACCGCGGCAACGGTCAACAGGGCGTCAACATCGCCATGCGCGGGGTGCAGGACAACAAACAGGGCCTGACCCAGACACCGGGCGTCGCGGTCATCCTCGACGGCGTGCAACAACTCGATACGCGGGCCCTCGTCATCCCTTTCTTTGACGTCGACCATATCGAAGTCCTGCGCGGCCCGCAGGGCACGCTCTATGGCGCAGCCTCGCCGGGCGGTGTCGTCAATGTGCTCAGCAAGCGCCCCACCTTCGATTTTGGCGGCCTGGCCGATATGGAGTTCGGCAATTTCAACACCAAACGCGCCAATCTGGTGCTGAACACGCCGTTGACTGACAAACTCGCCTTGCGCGTAGCGCTCAACAGCAATGACCGCGACGGCTACATCATCCAGGCCAAGGAAGTCGACGGTCACGGCAGTGCCAATCTGGGTGCTGATGGCAGCGCGAAGCTAAATGACGAGCATGACTATTCTGGCCGCGTCAGCCTGCTTTACAAGCCCTCGGAGGACACGAGCTGGCTGATCCAGGCAACCGGCCAGCATTCTTATGGCGCTGGTTACGGCACCATTCTCTACGACACTCTGATCGCCCACGCTGAAGGCGGTGAAAAACAGCGCACGGCCCCTTCGAGCCCCATCACCCCTTCCAGTAATGACAATGTCTATACGCTGAACAATGATTTCAACACGCGCCTCGGCGGTATCGACCTTCAGGTCCTTACCGGCGTGTCGCATGTCACCTATGACGACATCCTGATCGACAATGGCGGCATTATTCCGCCCGGCGGTCCAGGCTGGATCTGGGTGCCCTATTACGGCCATAACACCACCTATTCGTCGGAACTGCGCCTGCACAACGCCCAGCCCTCAAAGCTTGACTGGGTCGTCGGCGCCAGCTTCCTGAAACTGGACTCGGACTCACTGACCGCCAGCATGGCCGCGCCCTGTCTGAATACCGTGGAAGGCGCCTGCTCTGCCGGAGACGCCGGCGACCTCAACCCGTCGGCGGACCAGGGGCCGGTCAATACGGCCAGCACCACCTACATTACCCGCCAAAGCGCCAGCCTGTACGGTACTCTGCAATATCATCTGAGTGATACGCTGGAACTGACGGCCGGCGGACGGGTATCGGCGGACAAGATCAGTCAGCACGCCTTTACCTACAAGTTCATCACCTATGGTTCGACGGGCGGTTTCGGTGAAGCCGGCTCAACCTTTTACGGCGATCCATGCAACTTCACCAACCTGAAGACTGACCTGTGCTCCGGCACTGCCGGCTATCAGTCGGCCGGCTATGCGGACGCCGAAGCCGGTTCTTACGGCGACAGCGAACTGAAGCAGACCTACAGCGCCAGCAAGTTCACCTGGAAGCTGGGCATAGACTGGAAGCCAAACCCTTCGACCATGCTCTATGGCAATATCTCGACCGGCTACAAGCCAGGCGGCTTCAATGCCCCGACGGGTTTCGTCGATACGCCCTGCTGCTACACGGCGGAAAACTTGGTCGCCTATGAAGTCGGCTATAAGGGACGCCCGACCTCATGGCTCTGGTTGGACAGCGATCTCTATTACTACGCTTACGACGACATGCAGGTGGTCTCGACCATCGAAATCGGTAATGCCAATTTCGCCTCTGTCACCATCAATACCCCGACCACCATTTACGGCATGGAGAACCAGGCCACCTTCACGCCGACCCATAATGACTCGATTACGGTTAGCCTGAACTACCTCCACGCCACCTTCAACGAACTGCAATCGGGTGGCAATGCCGGCAATCCCGTGGTCGACTGGTCGGATCACGTTATGGACAAGGCCCCTACGACTACGGCCAGCCTGTCATGGCGCCACCGTTGGGATCTGGCCAACGGGGGCAACATCGTCTTCAACGCCGCTACCCAGTATACGGCGACCTACTACCTGAACGTCATCTCGAACAGCCAGACCTACCGCCAGGCGCCTTTCACGCGCTCCGGCCTCGATCTGACCTATACCGCGCCCAATGGCCGCCTGACCGTTCAGGCCTATGTCAAGAACATCGAGGACAAGGTTCAGGAGACCTTCTACCAGGGCAACCCGTTCCAGCCTGGCAACGGCAATGTCGGCATCTCCACACCACGTCAATTCGGCGTGCGCCTGGGCACGACTTTCTAAAGGCTATTCCCTGGCGTCTCCCCGCGCCACCTACGCGGGCGCCTGCTTTCCCCTGCAGGCGTCCGCCTTTTTAATCATAAGCCGACCTTATGACACGTCTCCAATTTGCTTATAAGTAGCTAATATTTATGGCATTTTACGAAAAGTAATGGTTTGCGCCCGCCAAACAGGCGCTAAGCTCAAAACGATAAGCGCCTTGAGACCTTCGGCGCACAGGGAGTTCCACACACATGACATCTCGCCACAAAGCCCTTTCCACACTGGCGCTGACCTGCGCCGTGGCGGTCTCTGCCCTCGCCCTTCCTGCCGGCGCCGGTGCATTAAAGGCCGGTGCCGGTAAGGTAGCCGTGACACCGACGATCGACGAATTCCCCTATACCGTGCCGCACGAGAAGACCTTTGTCGGCGTGCACGATGATGTCTATGCCCGCGCCATCGTACTCGACGATGGCAACAAACGCGTGGTTCTGGTCAGCCTGGAAGCAACCCTGGTGCCCAATCCCGACCAGATGGTTGCGGCCGTTGCCAAGGCTGCCGATGTGCCAGTCACCAATGTCATGGTCACCGCCACCCATACGCACAATGTCCTCCTGACCTTCTTCCATGGCGGCGAACCGAGCGACACGCAAAAGCGCGAAATGGCCCGCCTTCAGGATGGCGCCATTGAGGCCACGAAGGAGGCCGTGGCGGCGCTCAAGCCTGCGAAGATTGGCTTCGGCCGTGGTCAGGCCTTTGTAAACACGAACAATGGCGAAGAGGCCGGCCACAAGTACTGGTATGACGCCACGGGCTCATCGGACAAGACACTCGATATCCTGCGCGTTGAAACCACAGACGGCCAACCTCTGGCGCTTATGCTGAACTACGCGACGCATGGCGAGGTCATGTTCCGCAGCGTGACGAAGGACGGCGGCTATGAGGTCAGCGGCGACCTGCCCGGTGCCGTCTCGCGCATCCTCGAAGGCCAGCCGACAGGCGCGCCGGTCGTGCTTTTCACCAGCGCGGCCGAGGGCGACCAGTTGCCGCTGTTCAAGTCACTGCAGCCGGATTCGCTGCTGCCCGGCACCGACGAAGGCGCCGCCGGCTGGGGCATTCTCGATCTTCAGGCCCGCCGCCTCGCCATGTCCGCCATGGAAACCATCTCAGCCATGCCGGCGGGTGACGACGAGGCGACGCTCTATGCCGCCTCCGCGCCAGTCACCTGCCCTGGCCAGCATTACAATGTCGATCACGCCACCGGCAAACTAATCAGCCTCGATGATACCGGCCCGCTGAGTATCCCGCTGTCAGTGATCCGCATCAATGACTTGGTTCTGGCCGGTGTCGGCGGCGATATTGCCAGTGATATCGGGAAGTCGATCAAGAGCGCCTCGCCCCTGCCCAATACCACGCTCATTACCATGACGGCCGGCTCGGTCGGTTACATCCTCAATGACTCCGCCTACGTGCATCCCGGTCATGGCGCCTTCGGTTCGCCGGTCAAACCCGGCTGCGCCACCCAGGCCATTTCCACTGGCCTCAACCAATTGCTGGCCACTGCGCCGAAATAGATCCTTACAGGGAATCCACTCATGAAACTCATCACCCTTTTCGCCACGATGACGGCGGCCTCCGCCCTTGCCCTGGCTTTACCCGCCGAGGCGCAGATGCCGGTCGGCCAGCCGCTCGATCCATCGATCAAGAGCAGCTTTGTCCATATCGCCGGCGGCGTGCCGGGCGTGCTCTACCAGCCGGTCAATCCCGGTCCGAAGAGCCATATCGCCCTGTTCGTCATGCACGCCGATGGCGACTATCTCGAGTTCTCCGCCTGTACCGAACTTTCCAAGCGCGGCTACACGGTGCTTTGCGCCAACAATACCAGCAGCAAGTCCTTCACCTTCAATGACGGCATCATCGATGACGTCATGCTGCAGATCAAGGCGGCCGTGACCTGGCTGCGCCAGGCGCCTGGCATCGACAAGGTGGTCCTGTTCGGTCACTCCGGCGGCGCCACCCTGATGACCGCCTACCAGGATATCGCCGAGAACGGGGTCGCCATCTGCCAGGATGCGCAGAAGATCCACAAGTGCCCGGATAACCTTGCCGGCATGCCGAAAGCCGATGGCGTGGTGCTGGCCGATGCCAACTGGGGCCAAGCCGAAATGGTGCTGCTCAGCATCGATCCGTCGGTGACCGACGAGACCAGCGGCATGGTTTCCAACCCCGATCTCGACGTCAAGAATCCGAAGAACGGTTACGATCCGAACGGCGCGAAATATAGCCCGGCCTTCATCAAAAAGTTCCAGAAAGCCGAAGGGGCGCGCGCCAACAAGCTGATCCAGATGGCACAGGATCGCCTGGCCCTGATCGAAGCCGGCAAGGGTAACTATGCCGATGATGAGCCGTTCATCGTGCCGGGCGCGTTTGTCGCTGCCAATAAGCTTTTCCCGGAAGATCCGCGCCTGTTGTCGCGTTCGCAGAAGCCATGGCCGCTGGTTCATGCCGATGGCTCGATCACGACGGGCATCATCCATTCGGTGCGCGTGCCGGAAACCCCGCCGATGCAGCTGTCGTCCTACAAGTTCGGGGCGCTGAAGACGACCGTGCGCAACTATCTGTCCAGCTTCGCCATCCGCGTCACCGATGATTTCGGCTATGATGAAGACTCGATCCAGGGTGTGGAATGGACCTCGACCTATGCCAGCCCTCCGGGCAATGTCGAGGGCGTTACGGTGCCCTTCCTGGCGCTCGGCATGACTGGTCACTGGGAAGGCCTGGCCGCCGAGACCATCTACGACCATGCCAAAAGCGCTGACAAGTCGCTGGCCTTTATCGAAGGCGCCGATCACATCTACCGGACCTGTACCAAGTGCGAGACCACGCCTGGCCAGTTCGGCGATACAGTCAAGACGACCTACGACTATGTCGATGGCTGGCTGAGTAAGCCCGGACGATTCTAGGCTCATCCAGATTTAAGAATAATACGGCAGGTCAGTCTCTTCTGGCCTGCCGTACTTTTTTCCTCCACGCAAACAGCTGCAAACCCTGGCATCAGTGACAAACTAAACAGCGGCGTTGGTGTTGGGCGCATTCTGAAAGTCCTCCGGCGTCTGTCCGTGGACGTGGGAAGGCACCGAAGCTATAAACAAGCTCAGAGCCGCCGAAAGTTTAAGGACTGAAGTGCCTGGCGTCACAATGCAGCCAGTCGTGGTTGCCGATCAGGTGGCCAGGACTGTGGCCATGCAAGTCCAGCGCCTTACCCATCATCGACCGGCCAATTTGCGCCATGCGCCTGAATTGCAGGCATGTCGCGCACCGGCCGGTGCGCCTACCCAGTCCACGCATCGTCCTACGTCTTGGCGTCAATGGCAAACCTGATCCTCAGAAGATTAGACAATCCTGAGGCGGCGATATTTCCAGCTATCAATGCAAGTTGGTTTCGCAGGCATAGGTGTTGCCCGTCCAACCGCAGGTCTGGGCCTTGTACGGCTTGAACAGGTGATCACCGGCCCAGGACAATGGGGTATAGAGCGCGTAGCCGTTAGCCACCTTCGTCTTGCCTTTGAAATCGGCGAGCAGTGGATAGGGGGAGATCATGACCGTCGCGACGACAGGTGCCGGTCGCACGGTATCGAGCGACGACTGGCCACTCGGGGCCAGCGGAGGCGCCCCCTTGGTGCCGACGGGCGGTGCAGATGGCGGTCCCATCATGCCGGGCATGCCCTTCTGCTCGACATGGGAGGCCTGCAGGGCTTCCGGTTGCTTGGCGCCTTCCACCCAGGCCATGACCGGGGTCAAGATATCGAAGGTGTTTAGCCCGTCGCCACCGCCACAGTGATAGAGGCCGGGGAACAAGTAGAAGCGCATATGGTCACGTGTCGCCTGCGCCCCCACGGTCGCCTCCACGCCGCGATAATAGGCGATCGAGTTTGTCGGCGAGATATGCGGATCGGACCAGCCGTGCCACATGATTAGCTTGCCACCACGGCTGAAGTAGGCCGACAGATCGGGATTGGTGGCATTGTAAAGCGGATAGGATGCGGTGACCTTATCAAAGGTCGCCTTGTCGAAGGTGAAGTCGGTGAGTACGGACCAGTCGGTCGGCAGGGATGGCCAATTCAGCAGGTACTTGGTCGCGTCACCCGCCGCCATCGCACCGAACGGTGGCATGCCGGGTATGGGCGAAATCTCCACGCCGACCCAGGCCAGCTCCGAACCCGGTTGCAGGCCGCCGGTCACGAAGCGGTTGCCCTGGTCATCGTGCGCGCCCTCATAGAACGCTTTCGCGACAGCCACCTCGGCGCTGGTCAGGCAGGCATCGGTCGCCGCGCCGGGCTGGCATTGGATTGTGGCCGGATCGAAATGACACTGCGTCGGGTCGCTGATCAGACCGTCAGCCTGCCCGTCGAGCGTGTCGCAGGCCCTGAGGACCGCCGCATGCAGGATGGCGACACGCGACGCGTTGAATATCTGCTGGCCATCCGGACCGGTGTTCTTCACGGCATTCCAGGCGTGGTAGAAGGAGTTCTGCACCACAAAGTTGGCCGCAGGCGCCCCGGCAGTGATGCCGTCAAAATCGGTCGGGAAGCGTTGTGCCTCCATTAAGGCTTCGCGCCCGCCATCGGAACAGCCTGAGAAATAGGCGTAGGCTTGCGGCTGACCATAGTACTTCGCGATAATGGCCTTGGCCGCCAGTGTGACCACATGGACGCCGCGATAAGCAAAATCGGTGCGCAAGAGCAGATCGTCCTTGGCCCAGAGACCGCCCTGCCCTTCATGCCCCATGTCTGTGGCGACAATGGCCATCTCGCCGCGTTGCAAGGGCAGACAGCTATCTGCGTGCTCGGCGAACAGGCCGATATTGCCGCACAGGCCGCCGCAGCCGGTCATGAGCAGGCGCTGCGTCCAAGTCTTAGTTGGCAAGCGCAATTCGAACTGGACCTGTGGTGAAACAAAACCGGTAACGCGGCAGAATTCCGCGCCGGTTTTATCATCCGTCTGGACCTGCGCCTTGCTGATCCGGGTCGGCGCATCAGGCACGCTTTCGAAATCGGTACGTGCCAGTTGTTCGCACGGCATGGCGGCGGAAACAGGCGTTAAGTCTTTCAAACCCGAACTCGCCAATGATGGCGACGCCGCGAAGCCCGGCGTACAAACGATCAGACCAAGACAAACGACAACAAAGGCAACAGGTTTGAACATCTAAGTAAATCCATAAGGCAGGCTCTTGAGGCCGGATTGCAAAACGATGGGGATGCCCAGAGCGACAAGCAAGACAGAAATCCCGCAAGAACGATTGGTTTTGACTAGAGGGTCACTTCGTTCACCACACTCCACTTCCGGTCAATGCTTGTCCTTGAACCGGGCCTGCAGTCGTCCGTCTTCTATATGAAGACTTAGCCCTCGGTGTTTCACAAAGTAATGGAGGATAATAGCAGCCGCGCCGAAGCCGCCGAATGCCGCTACCATGATGCCCCAGCGCGGACCGAAACGATCCGCTACCCAGCCGACGATCGGCGCGCCCAGAGGCGTGCCCCCATTGAAGACCGCCATCATGATCGCCTGCACCCGGCCTTTCAGATGGCTTTCGGTTGACATCTGAACCAGGCCGTTGGCCGAGGTGCTGAAGGTCTGGGCGGAAATACCGATCATGATCAGCGCCGCGCCGAAGGTCCAGTAATCGGGCATGATGGCCGCGAAGGTCGAGCCCAAGCCAAAGCAGGCCGAGCCGATCAGTAGATGGCGCAGGCGCGGTGTCGACCGGCTGGCTGACAGCAGGGCGCCGGAGACCGAGCCGATGGCCAGGATCGACGTCAGCAGGCCGAACTGCCCGACGCCCTTGTGGAATTCCTTGACCGCCATGGTCGAGATGAAAATCGGGTAGTTGAGGCCGAAGGTACCGATCAGGAAGAACATCAGCATGATCGCCATCAGGTCCGGACGGCTGCCGATATAGCGAAAACCCTCGGCGAAGCTCGATTTCGCCGTGCGTCTTGCGCGCACCTGCATCGTACTGGCGCGCAGAACAATGAGGGAGATCAGCACGCCGAAGAAGGAGGCGGCATTGATCAGGAACACCCAGCCGGAGCCAACTAGGGCGATCAGCACACCGGCCACCGCCGGTCCGACCAGGCGCGCGGCATTGAACGATGCGGAATTGAGCGCCACGGCGTTTGACAATTCCTCGACAGGCACCAGGTCCGTCACGAAAATCTGCCGCGCCGGTGTGTCGAAGGCCGTGACCACACCGAGCAATCCCGCCAGGACATAGACATGCCATAGCTGCACCAGGCCGGTCAGGGTCAAAACGCCAAGAATGGCGGCGAGCGTGCCCATGATGGCCTGTGTGACGATCAGCAGCTTACGGCGATCGAAGCGGTCGGCGGCGTAACCGGTAAATGGCAGCAACACCGCCTGCGGTCCGAATTGCAGCGCCATGACAATACCGACCGCCTTGGCGCTGTGGGCCGTCAGCAGGGTCAGCACGATCCAGTCTTGTGCCGTGCGTTGCAGCCAGGTGCCGACATTGGAGACCGCCGCACCAGTGGCCCAGATACGGTAATTCGGGTTTTTGAGGGCGCGAAAGGTCGTCATTATCGGGGACTCAAAAAAGGAAACGGGCGCACATGTGAAACATGGCGCCCGCAAAGCTGGAACTGATCAGCCCTGTTAGTAGGCGGCGCCGGCGGCAGCCGTCTCGACCTTCATGCCGATGATTTCGCGCGCCATGTCGATCGCCTTGAAGGTCCGCACAGGGGCTGACATCAGGAACTGGAAGCCTTCCGCCAGCACGCGCTCGACATTTTTGGTGGTGACGTGCGGATGGCCGACCGGCACACCGTGCTTTTTGCAGGTGGCGACGATCTTCGCCATAGCTTCGTGGACGACCGGGTGATCGTACTGGCGCGGGAAGCCGAGGTTTTGCGACAGGTCGCCCTCGCCGATCAGAACGCAACCGATGCCCGGCACATTGGCCAGGATCTCGTCGAGATTGTTCATGCCCTTGACCGACTCGATCATCAGGAAGACGAGGATTTCGCCTTCGGGATTGAGCGGCCAGACATCGGCTTTCTTGTAGTATTCCTGCTGGCCCAAACCCCAGTAGCGGCTGGCGAAGGTCGGCGCATCGCCACGGATACCGGCCGGCTCATAGTTGGGCGCGGTTTCAGGGCGCGGATAGCGGCAGGCGGAGACGGCATTGCGCGCCTCCTCGACCGTGGTGATGTGCGGCCAGACCACGCCATAGACGCCGCAATCGAGCGCCTGTTTGGCATAGGCCTGGTCCATCTCGTTGCCGTTCGGCGGAATGCGGCAGATCGGCGTCACGGTCGGCGCCAGAGAGCCGGCGTCGAGGATCTGCTTGCGGCTCAGCAGGTACTGCATCGAGTCGCGCAGGCCCACGATATCCCACGGATTGTGCTCCATCTCGTAGATGATTGAATCGTAGGGGCCGGCCGAAAATTCGATGGCGGCGCGGCGATCGAGTTGCGAGAAGGCGGCGAAGGCCGGACGGCCCTCTTCCCAGGCGCGGATGACTCCGTTCAGACGTATGCTCATTTTGCTTATCCTTCCTGTACCGCTTACTTACCTTGTGCCTTCAGACGCTTGTCAAGGCGCGGATAGACACGGCGGGCATTGCCTTCAAAGATCTTGGCTTTGTCGTCAGCGCTGAGCGACGGGATGGCATCGACATACTTCTTGGTGTCGTCGAAATATTCACCGGTGTTCGGATCGCGGCCGCGCACGGCGCCGATCATTTCCGAACCGAACAGCACGTTCTCGACGGGCACGACCGTGGTCAGCAGTTCGACGCCGGGGCGATGATAGACGCAGGTATCGAAGAAGATATTGTCGAGCATTTCTTCCAGCGGGCGCTTGACCATTTCCAGCGACATGCCGCGATAGCGCCCCCAGTGGTAAGGCACGGCGCCGCCACCATGTGGAATGACCAGGCGCAAGGTCGGGAAGTCCTTGAACAGGTCGGATTGCAGGATCTGCATGAAGACCGAGGTATCGGCGTTCAGGTAGTGGGCGCCGGTGCCGTGAAAGCACGGATTGCACGAGGCGGCGACGTGGATCATGGCCGGCACGTCGAGGTCGCACAGGGCTTCGAAGATCGGATACCACTCACGGTCCGTGACCGGGGTGCCGGTCCAGTAGCCGCCGGACGGATCGGGATTGAGGTTGGCGCCGACAAAACCCAGTTCCTCGACACAGCGACGCAGTTCGGGCACCGAGTTCTTGACCGGCACGCCCGGCGACTGCGGCAGCATGCAGACCGGCGCGAAATTGTCCGGATACATTTCGGTGACGCGATGGACGAGGTTGTTGGAGATTTCCGACCATTCCAGCGAGGTGCGCTCATTGCCGAGATGGTGGCTCATCAGGCCGGCAATCGGTGAGAAGATGGTCAGGTCGCTGCCGCGTTCCTGCTGGAGCTTAAGCTGGCCGCCTTCGATGGCTTCGCGGATCTGCTCGTCGGTGACCAGGGCATCGGAGAGCTTCGGGCCATTGGCCGGGTCATTGGCAAACTCGACCTGTCTGGCGCGAAATTCGCGGAAGGAGGTCGGAACCGTGGTGAAATGCCCGTGGCAATCGATAATCATGTTGTCTCCGTTGCGCATCAGGGCGACGCCCTGTCAGTATAGAGTAGAAAGCCGGCAAGCGCCGCTTCGATGCGGAAAAGACATAACGAATTTGGCGAAACCGGAGGCATTGATTTTGCGATGACGGCCATAAGTCTTCGGGGCCACACCCCAGGCGGCGCAAGCTTCTGGACAAAAACTTATGACCGACGGAGACTTTCCAATCTGATTTTCGCAGGCAGAACAGGCATTGTGACATCACCGCGGTTATTCGCGCCTGTAACACCACTGGAGACAAGAGTTTGTCCGGAAAACTGAAACTGACCATCGCCGTGGCGGAAGCGCCGCACACTGCCGCCATCCGCAACGGCTCGATCGAGATCGAGGGCGTCGACGCCGAAATCATCACCGTCCAGCCGCAGATCGGCGCCTTCCGCCGCATGGTACGCGACGTCGAGTTCGATGTCTGCGAACTGGCCCCGACCACCTATATCATCGCTAAGGCCTATGGCCGTCCGTTCACCGCCCTGCCGATCTTCGTGCTGCGCCGCTTTCACCATGCCGGCCTGCTGGTTCACCCCGATTCCGGCGTGAAGACCCCGAAGGATCTGGAAGGCAAAAAGGTCGGCGTGCGCGCCTATTCGGTGACGACCGGTGTGTGGACCCGCCAGGTGCTGATCGAGGAATTCGGCGTCGATAACTCCAAGATCAACTGGATCGTCGATGACGAGGAACACGTCACGCAGCTCAAGCTGCCGGAAAACGTCAGCCACACCGCGCCGGGCGATTCCCTGGCTGACATGATGGCACGCGGCGAACTGGCCGCCGGTTTCCACGCCAATGCCGGCATTGGCCGCACCGGCGCCCCGACCGGTGGCTGGAAGGAAGTCGAGGCCAACTATCCCGACCTCTTCCCCAATGCCGCCGAACTGGAAGCCGAATATTACGAGCGCACTGGCATCTACCCGATGCACGGCACCATCGTGGTCAAGGACGAGATCCTGAAGGCCCATCCGTGGGTCGCCAAGTCGATCTTCGACGCCTTCACCAAGGCCAAGAACGAGTGGCTGGCCCGCCTCGATGCCGGGGAAGCCACCACGGCCTCGGATAAGCGCTACCTCGGTCTGCGCCCGGTCGTCGGTCACGACCCTCTGCCCTACGGAATCGCCGCTAATATCAAGACCATCGAAGCCCTGGAAGAGACCGCCTTCAAGCAAGGCCTGACCCCGCGCCGCATGTCGATTGAGGAACTGTTCGTCGATCCGGAAAACACCGACCTGGCCGCGCTGCGCGCAAGCGCATAAGGCCTTACGACTGTAAGCGTACTGAACCCGCCGTTCCTCAGGGAGCGGCGGGTTTTGCTTTGTGGCGTGTGACGCAAAAAATCCCTCTCCCGCGGACGGAAGAGGGAGGCTGGGACGCACGCTCACGAGAGCGGGCATGATCGAGAGAAGCGGTTGACCGAAGGTCGTTACGCACCTCAACAATGCGCTCACTTATGGCAGATGTCAGATTGATTTCAGGCAAGCGCCGATAAGTTGTCAGGTGGTCGCCGGTTTGTGATTGCCAGCGCCATCGTCGGCCTGCAGGCGATAGAAGATGGCCGAGGACAGGACCGTATAGCCGCCCAGGATCAGAAAGCTGGAATGCAGGCCCTGCAACATACCGGCGCTGTTCTCGACACCCGCCTGCGGGAGGAAAATCGCCGCCATCATACCCGCGCAGGCGACGCCGAACGAGATCGACATCTGTTGCAGGGTCGAGGCGATGGACGAGGCCCCGCTGGCGCGGTTTCCGGGCACGTCGGCGTAAGTCAAGGTATTCATGCCGGCAAACTGGATCGATGTCAGGGCACCGAAAATATAGACCATGACAGCGATCAGCAGCACCGGCGCCTTCGGGCCAATAAGGGCGAACCCCATGATCCACAACCCGACGATCACCGTGTTCAGGGTCAGCAGGCGACGATAGCCCAGGAAGGCGATCAGGCGCGGCAGGAAGCTCTTGGTGGTGATCGCCCCCAGCGCCTGGGGCATGATCAGCAGGCCCGACTGCACCGGATCGAGGCCAAGACAGACCTGATAAAGCAGCGGCAGCAGGAAGGGCATACCGCCAATGCCCAGCCGCGTCAGGAAAGAACCGCCGGTCGCCACCGCGAAGGTGCGGATACGATAAAGGCTCAGCATCAGCAGCGGATAGGTGACGCGCTGGCTGTTCAGCCAGTAGCCGGCAATGAGTGCTGCCGAGACCGCCAAGAGCCCCAGGATTTCGGACCACGACAACAGGTGCTCACCGAAGACTTCCAGCACATAGGACAATAGCGCAACGCCCGAACCAAACAGGATCAAACCGACGAGATCGAGCGGCCGGCGCTTGTCGTTACGGTAATCGGGCAGTTTCAGCCAGACCATGACCAGCCCCAGAAAGCCTATCGGGATATTGATGAAGAAGATCATCCGCCAGTTCAGATAGGTGACGATCAGCCCGCCGATCAGCGGCCCTAGCGTCGGCGCGATCAGGCTGGGCACCGCCACGAAGCTCATGGCGCGGACCAGTTCGGCCTTTGGGAAGCTGCGCACCAGGGTCAGGCGCCCCACCGGCACCATCATGGCGCCGCCCATCCCCTGCAAGACGCGACTGGCCACCAGCATATGCACATTGGGCGACAGGCCGCACAGGATCGAGCCGAGCGTAAACACGGCGATTGCCGCGGAGAATACGCGTCGCGTGCCATAGCGATCTGCCATCCAGCCGGAGATCGGAATGAAGACGGCCAGCGCCAGGGTATAGCTCGACAGCACCGCCTTCATGCTCAGCGGCTGGACATGCAGGGCAGTGGCAATGGCCGGCACGCCGGTGTTGAGCACGGTCGTATCCAGCGACTCCATGAAGAAGGCGACGGCGATCAGCCATGGCAAAAGACGAGTCTGCGTGGCCGGTTCCGGCGTGGATTCGACAGGCTGAGGCCCGGGCTTTAACTGAGGTCGCGGCAAACCGTCACTCCTGTGGCAAGCGGTACTTCAGCATCAGCCCGTCGTGCGGATTCGCATAATCGAAATCGCCTGTCCGCCATAAGTTTTTGATCCGGCGTGTGAAAGTAAAGATCGGAAAGCTATCGCTGCCCACGCATTTCCGAATTGCTCCATCAACCGCTGCCCCTCATCCTGTCTGCATTCGGCTCCCGTTTGAAGCGTTACCTCCCAAGGTTCATGGCAGCCGGCCCTTATTGCGCGTCATGTCCCCCAACATGGCGCGCTTCTTTTTCCAAAGCGTCCGGCTGCAACAAAATCTAATGCCGGCCGCAGCCAATTGAATTGGCATGAACATCAGATTGTCTAAAACTGGCGACCAACTGGGTCGGGGTTGCGCAAACAGGTGCGACACGCGGCCGCATAACCAAATCCTATATTGGCGCGTGACAAATCTATTGGTGACGCGGCAATTTTACTGAGATCAGGAATTATCCATAGAATTTATATGGAATTATTCCTGGGCCTGTCGTGGCCAAAACGGCGAAGTGGAGAAAACGAATGGATAGACGGAAATTTCTGGGCGTGGCTTCGGCCGCTCTGCTGGCAGCCCCGATGGCGAAAGCCGCCTTTGCCGATGCCGCGCCGGCAAAGAAGGGCGTGATGCTGATGAACCGGATTGGGCCGTCGACCTCCGAACTCTATATCGCCAATGTCGATGGCTCGAACGAACGCAAGCTGCTGTCCGATTCGGTCTTTGAATACCATTCCTCCTTCTCAGCCGATGGCCAATGGATCGTCTTCACCTCGGAACGCAACGGTCTCGGCCAATCCGACATCTATCGTGCGAAAGCCGATGGCAGCGCGTTGGAACGCCTGACCGACAGCCCGCACGTCGATGACCAGGGCGCCCTGTCGCCGGACGGCTCCAAGCTCGCCTTCGTTTCGACCCGCGATACCTGGAAGAACAATATCTGGCTGCTTGATATTCCCATCGGCAAGCTGACCAACCTGACCATCGCGCCCGAGGTCCAAGGCAATCCGGAAAAGCCGGACTGCTTCTTCCGTCCGTCATGGTCACCGGATGGTCAGTGGATCGCCTTCTCGTCCGATCGCAACACCGACTGGCGCGGGCATAACAACACCGCCGGCTGGGAGCACACCCAGCAACTCCGCATCTACATCATCCGCCCGGACGGCACCGGCTTCCGCGAAGTCGCCTCGCGCGCCGACTACGCTCTGGGCGCGCCGAAATGGTCGCCGGACAGCAAAAACATCATCTTCTACGCCATGTCCGACGAGGATACCTGGAACGCACACCGTCCGGAAGGCCAGCCGAAAATGACCAACGAGATCATGTCGGTCAATCTGGAGAGCGGCGATTACACGATCCACGCTTCCGGCCCCGGCTGCAAGGTCACGCCGCAGTTCCTCAATGACAAGGATGTCGGCTACGTGGTCAAGGGGGGCGGCATGCCAGGCCTCTACTATTCCTCCGGCGCCGCGCCCATCAATGGCAATGCCATGCGCGATCCATCATGGTCACCCGACGGCAAGTCGGTCATCTATGAAAAGGTCGATTTCAAGCCGCGTCCGCAATATCAGAAGCTCTACAGCTGGGACCCGGAATGGGACTACATCCATATGGATGTTTTCCCGGCGTTGTCGCGTGACGGCAAACTGGCCGTTACCCAAAAAGCGATCGATTCCTCGATCATTCTGATGGACCCGGACGGTTCTAACAAGAAGACTCTGTTTGATGTCACCAAGCAGGCCAAGCTCGATCCGGAAATGGTCGCTCACGGTCTGGCCGGCGCCTTCCAGCCCGCCTGGTCGCCGGATTCTAAATGGGTCGCCTTCGGTGTCGGCCAATGGTTCTTCACCCGCGGTCAGGGCACGGCAAAGCTGATGCGCATCCGCCGTGACGGCACCGGACTGGAAGAGCTGACTGACGGTAGCATCAACGCTGGCTTCCCGAGCTACTCGGCGGACGGTAAGGAGATCGTCTATCGCGTGTTCAGCGGAACCAATTTGGGGCTCAATATCCTCAACCTGGAAACCCGCCAGAGTCGTGTGCTCACCACCATGCTCGACAACATGCCGGGCTGGTCGCCGGACGGCACGAAGATCGTCTTCACGCGCAAGTCGGACTATGAAAACTACGACGTCTACACCATCAAGCCGGATGGCACCGACCTCAAGCGCCTGACCACCTTTCGCGCCAATGACGGCCACGCCGTCTGGACCGCCGATGGCCGGATCATGTGGAGCAGCGGCTTCTACGGTTTCCGCGATGAATGCGCGCTGTATGACAATACCTTCCAGCCCTACGGCCAGATCTGGATCATGGATGCCGATGGCGGCAACAAGCGCCAGATCACCGACACGGTCTGGGAAGACTCCATGCCGCTCTATATTCCGGCCAAGCAGTGGACGCACCACAGCAAGACCTAGGCTAACGGCGCGCGGACAAATGTCCGCGCGCTTTCACTTCCGGGGCATATACACAGGAAACACCCATGCGCCTTAGAGCGATCTCCCTCCTCTCGCTATCCGTTGCCCTGCTGACAGGATCGGCAAACGCCGCCGACATCATGGTCTATTTCGGTACCCATGGCCTGACGGCGGCCGATGTCCGGCCCGGTCAACCCGTGCCGCCGACCGGTATTTATGCAGCGCGTTTCAACGAAGAGACCGGCGTGCTGACGCCGCTTGGCCTCTCCATCGAGCTAGGCCGCCCCACCTGGCTGGTGGTCAGCCCGGACAAGCCGATCATCTATTCCGGCAATGAACTGGGCAATGATGGCAAGAGCAATGGCCAGGTCCTGGCGCTCACGCCCGATGGCGATACCGGCAAGCTGAAGATCCTCAGCCAGATCGACGCCAAAGGCGGCGGCACCACGCACCTGACTTTTGACGCCCCGGCCCACACCCTGATCGCCGCCAACTACGGCAGCGGCCAGGCCGTGTCCTTCCCGGTCAATGACGACGGCACTATCGGCGATGCGGTATCGGTCGAACAACACGACGGCAGCGGCCCCAATCCGCGCCAGAAGAGCCCGCATGCTCACGGTGTTACCGTCGATCCGAGCGGCCAATATGTTCTGTCGCCAGACCTTGGCGCTGACCGCATCTTCATTTCACGCATCGATCCGGCCACGCACCAACTGACGCCGGCCGCCACGCCTTACGAGGCCGTACCCGCGGGTTCCGGTCCTCGCCACCTGATCTTTAGCCCCAATGGCAAGTTCGCCTATCTCAATACCGAACTGACCGCCGAACTGCGCGTCTATGCCTGGGACGCCACGGCCGGCAAGCTGACCTCGGTGCAGACGCTGTCCACAGTGGCCAAGGATTTCTACGGCAAGAAGAGCGCCGGCGAGATCACCCTCTCGAAGGATGGCCGTTTCTTCTACGTCTCCAATCGCGGTGAGGACACAATCGCTGTCTATTCGGTCAGCGCCAAAACCGGCAGGCTGACGGAAATCCAGCGCATTTCCAGCCAGGGCGACCAGCCGTGGCACTTCACCATCGATCCGACCGGCAAGTGGTTCCTGATCGCCAACGAAGCCTCAAGCTCGGTGGCCGTCTTCAAACGCGATCCGAAATCCGGCAAGCTGGCCCCCTCACCCTCCACCATCGACCTGCCCAAGCCGGTCTTTGTCCTGTTCGGGCCGCAATAGCCGTCTGAGATTTCCGCAATGAAGAGCGCCCGTGCATGACCTGCACGGGCGTTTTCTATGTGAGTACGGATAACAAAAAAGCGGAAGGCCGTTTGACCTTCCGCCTTCCATTTCAAATCTGACGAGGCTCAGTCCGCCGCGATCTCCGGCACCTTGGGCGCCCATTTTTCCTTCAGCAGGAACAGGGTCGTCAGGCCACCGATCACCAGGAAGGCAAAGATCACCATCATTGGCGCGGTATAGCCGCCCGTTTCCTGCAGGAGCCAGCCTGACAGCAGGGGCGTGACAATGCCCGCCAGGCTGGTCGAGACATTCTGCACGCCAGTGACCAGGCCCACGGCCGGGGCCGGGATCAGGGTCAGGCGACACAGCGCCAGATGGTTGGCGGTGGCGAGGCCGAGACCCGACAGCGACACGACCGTCCAGAAGAGCGCCATCTGTTCAGTTGTGGCCAGCACGCCCAGCAGTTCCGTACAGGCGATGGCGAAACCGCAAATCACGAAGGTCTTGCGCACGATCACCGCGTTCCAGCCTCGTTTGATCATGATATCGGCGATCCAGCCGGAGAGCAGCGCCACAAGCGCGATGCCGGCAAAGCTGAAGAAGGTATAGAGCCCTTCCTTTTTCAGCGACAAGCCACGGTGCTCGACCAGATAGGCCGGCATCCAGGTCATGCAGTAGAAGACGAAGTAATTGTAGCAGAAGTTGATGATGATCGTGCCCCAGACCAGGGGGCTGGCCAGGATATTGCTCAAAGGTACCGCCGACTTCTTCTTCACAGCGCCTTTTTGGGGCGTATCGCTTTTGACCAGCAGGTTCCACGGAATCAGCCACAACAGGCCACCGAGCCCCAGCGCGGCGAACATGATGCGCCAGTCGTGATTGACGATCAGCCAGGCCGCGACCGGGCCACCGAGGGCCGGGCCGATCTTGGTGCCAAGGCTGTAAATACCGACCGCCAGGCCACTCTGGGTTTCGGAGAAGTTGCTGCGAATCCAGCGATAGCTCGCCGGCGTTACGATGGCCTCGCCGGCGCCGGTCAGCACGCGCATCAGGATCAGCGCCATGAAGGTGTCAGCCAGTCCGCAGGCGGCCGAGGCGACGCACCAGATGGCGAAGCAGATGGTATAGGGCAGCTTGACGCCATAGCGATCAACCACCCATCCCATCGGGATTTGCAAGGCGGCATAGGACCAGAAGAAGGCCGAGTTCAGCGTGCCGCGATCGATATTGGTCAGGTTGAAATGCTTGACGAACTCAGGCGCCGCAAGCGCTTGCGCGATATTGGTGCGATCGACGAAACCGAGGATCGCCCCCAGGGCCAGCACGATCAGGATGATCCACCGGCTCGTGGATTTCCCCGGCACACTGGTTTCGCTCGAAGCGGTAGCAGAATCGACCATAAAGGTCCTCCCAGATTACTTTTTATAGGACGCACTATAGGTGTGTGGCGCCTTGTTTCGGTGACTGTTGCCCTAATCGGCCAGCGAGGGATAGAGGCTCTGTGCCGTCTTGCCGAAAATCCAGTCCTGATCTTCCGCTGAGAGCGTGGCGAGACCGGCTTTTGCCGTACCCAGGATCTCCCTCATGGTACCGGGCGAGGTCGGGAAGTTCGAGCCCCAGGCCATGCGCCTGGCGCCAAAGACCTCGACCACCTTCGGGAAGAAGGTCTCCGCACTGGCCGCGCCCTTCTTGACATCACCGAAGATCCGCGGAGTCAGTTTCATGTAGATATTGGGCAGGCGTTCCAGCGCGAACAGACTGTCGGCATTGGCATAGGGCGGCCCATCGAGGACATCCGGGCGGCCAAGGTGATCGAGGACGATGTTCACGTTCGCAAAGCGCTCGGCCAGCGAAGTCACCTGCGGCAGACCGATCGGCCCGGTCTGGATGCACATCGGCAGCCCCAGTTCACCGCAGAGTTCCCATGCCGGATAGGCGCGCGGATCTTCCAGTTCGGAGGGGTCGAAATCTTTGGTGCTGCCGCCGGTGAACAGGCGCAGGCCTTTCAGGCCCTTGCCCACCCAGCTACGGATGGTCTCGACCGCATTGGGCTCCAGCACATCGACAGAGCCGACAGCGACCAGGCGATCCGGATACTGGTTGCAGCCATCGACGACATAGCTGTTATCGAAGCCATAGGTGGTCGAGGAATGGACCACGGCCGCCTTGTCGACACCGGCTTCGTCCATGGCCGCGATCAAAGCCGCGACGGTCGACGGGCGCTCCTGCGACCAGTCCGAGCGCTTGCCGAACAAAGGCGCCGGCGGATAGCGCCCCTCGTCGTCCGAAATGATGTGCGGGTGGATATCAATAATCTTCGACGCCATGGGTCTCTTACCTTTAGTTCCTCGCCGCACGCGCAATGCCGGCGGCAGATTGTTGACCTGAGACTATGCGAAGGCGCCAAGGCCCTGAAATTTGAACTGGGTGCGAGGCCATAACTTTCGGCTATGACCACGGCCTCATAACCCGCAGGCAAACAAAAAGGCGGTGCCGCAGCACCGCCTTTCGTGTCCGTTCTGTGATCGGTCTATTCCGGGATGCGGAAGGCCGGGGTCAGTTGTGGCGTATCGACGATCAGTTCCAGCACCGCCGGCTTGCCCGCTTGTTGCGCGCGCTTGAAGGCCGCCGGGAAATCATCGAATGTCTCAATGCGCTCAGCATAGGCGCCGAAGCTTTGCGACATGGCGACAAAGTCCGGATTGGCGATATCCGTGGCCACCACGCGGCCGGGGAAGCGCTTTTCCTGGTGCATGCGGATGGTGCCGTAGATGCCGTTATTGACGATGAGCGTAATCAGATTGGCCTTGTGCTGTACGGCAGCACTCAGCTCCTGCGGATACATCAGGAAACAACCATCGCCGGCGAAGGCCACAACCTGCTTTTCCGGATGGACCAGTTGGGCGGCGATAGCGGCCGGGAAGCCATACCCCATGGCGCCACTTGTAGGGGCCAGTTCGGTGCGCGGTGATTTGTAGCGATAATACCGGTGGACCCAAACCGTGTAGTTACCGGCGCCATTGCCGATGATCGTGTTGTCTTCAAGGTTTTCGCTGAGCCAGTTGACCACCTTGGCCATATCGACCAGCTTTTCTGCCGGCTTGCCGGGCGTGGAGAACCTGACATAGGCGGCGTGCGCCTCGGCCACCCAGGCGGCGCGCTTGTCCTTGTTTGCCACCTCAAGCCCGGCCAGCGACTTGGCGAACTCATCCAGACCGCAGCAGATACCGAGCGCCGGTTGATAGACACGACCGATTTCATTCGGATCAGGATAGATATGCACCAATTTCTGCGACGACACCGGCGAGGTCATCAGGGTATAGCCGCTGGTGGTATTTTCACCAAGGCGCGAGCCAATTGAGACCACTAAATCAGCTTTTTGCAGGCGCTCCGCCAGGGTTGGATCGACGCCCAGCCCCAGATGGCCGGCATAGACATCCAAGCGATTGTCAATCAGGTCCTGGCGACGGAAGCTGGCGGCGATCGGCAGAGTATTGGCCTGCGCAAAGGCGGTCAGGGCTTGTGTGCCCGCCTCGGTCCAGCCAGTGCCACCGACCACGAGCAAGGGGCGCTCGGCCTTGGCCAACAACTCGGCCAGGGTTTTCAGGTCTTCACTGCGGGGTGCGGCCGCAGACGCGATAGCGGCGGGCGCCTGGACCGGCGCGGCCACTGCATTCGAGAGCATGTCTTCAGGCAGGGACAGGACGACCGGCCCCGGACGGCCCGACATGGCGACATGGAAGGCGCGCGAGATATATTCGGGGATGCGCTCAGCATCGTCGATCTCGGCCGCCCACTTGGCCAGCGGCCCGAACATGGCGCGATAATCGACCTCCTGAAAGCCTTCGCGGTCACGGGCATCGCGCGCCACCTGACCGATAAACAGGATCATCGGGGTCGAATCCTGAAAGGCGGTATGGACGCCGATCGAGGCGTGAGTGGCGCCGGGGCCGCGCGTCACCATGCAGATACCGGGACGGCCGGTCAGCTTGCCTTCGGCCTCGGCCATGTTGGCGGCGGAGCCTTCGTGACGGGTGTTGTAGACGGCAATGTCGCAGTCATACAGCGCATCCAGCACCGGCAGGTAGCTCTCGCCCGGCACGCAATAGACGCGCTCCACGCCCTGCGCCTTTAGGGCATCGACCAGTATCTGGCCGCCGGTCGCGGTTGTGGTCAGGTTGCGGTTGTCATCTGCGGCCATGTGCGCCTCTCCTGGTCGTCAAGTCGGTATATCTGCTCCTGATAGGCGGATATCGACGGCCCAAGTCAAGCGAGCGGCCAATGCTCGAAAAGCACGGTTTCAATCGCAGAGAATTCGCCTTATTATCTGTTTTTAATGATATTTTTCAGTCTACTTGTCGCAATAGACCGCCAAAGCTTAAGGCAAATCCTATAGGGTCCGCGCGGCTTTCGATCGCCCTTCCCGCTCCTTGCCCAGACTTGGTAAGCCAATTCTTATGGCGAGGCGCAGGGTTTTGATTGGAAGCCAATAAGCAAACGCTACAGAACCAAATGGAGATTTTTGCAGCGGAAGGGCTTGAGGCACGCTATGTCGTGTTTCGCCGCTTCCCGAAGTACAGGAGACGACTATGGCTAAAATTGTGCTCGGAATGGCGATTCCGCACAGCGGCATGTTGGGCAAGCCCGGCGAAACCTGGCTGGAGGACGGCCAGCGCGATCGCGACAAGCCCTTCCTGTGGTTCCGCAACAAGAAGTGGACCTATAAGGAGCTGGAAGCCCATCGCATCGCCGAGGGCTTCGTGGCGCCGCTATCGGTCGAGGAACGCCAGACGCGTTCAGCCAAATGTACCGCCGCGCTCGATGAACTGCGCCGCGTCTATGCCGAGCACAAGCCCGATGTCGCCATCATCATCGGCAAGGACCAGAAGGAAATCTTCATCGACCACAATCCGTCGATCGCCCTCTATACAGGTGAAAAGATCTTCAACGGACCACCTCAGCGCGCCGTCTATGCACCGGACCACACCGTCACCTATGACGCCTATCCGGAACTGGCCACCTACCTGATCGGCGCCTTCCAGTCGAACGGCTTTGACCTGACCGATCTGCTGAGCTGGCCGCCCAACACCTGGACCGGCAATGAGCCGGTCGTGCCGCATGCCTTTGGCTTTATCTACAACCAGATCATGCAAAACGACGTGCCGCCGAACGTGCCGATCCTGATGAACACCTTCTACGAGCCCAACCAGCCGTCGATGCGCCGCAGCATCGAATTCGGCAAGGTGCTGCTCGATGCCATCAATGCCTGGGATAGCGACAAGACCGTCGCCATCATTGCTTCAGGCGGCCTGTCGCACTTCGTCTGTGACGAGGAACTGGATCGCACCTTCATCCAGCATTTCGAAGACTATAATTTCGATGCGCTGGCCAATATGGACAACAGCACCTACCAGCACGGCACTTCCGAAGTGAAGCTCTACGTACCTGTCATGGTCGCCATGCAGTCGCTGAACGCCAAGATGACCCTGGTCGATTACGTGCCCTGCTACCGCACCGAAGCCGGCAGCGGCGAAGGCATGGGCTTCTTCTACTGGACCCCGTAGAAGTAAGCGTAGGCCTAATACAAAAGAAAAGGCGCTCCGGATATCCGAAGCGCCTTTTCTTTTGTCATGAGGAGAGGCCTAGCTGGCCAGGCGCAGTTCCTTGGCCACCACCAGGGAGCCGACGATGCGCTTCTGGATCAGTTCCAGGAAACTCGCCTGGATCTGCGTCGGCAGCCAGTTTTCGCGCATGGTCAGGCCGATCTCGGGCACCGGCGTGATCGGTCCGAATGGCAGAGCCGTCAGCGCGTCATCCTCATGCAGCAGTTCGTAGGAGGTCAGAAGCGTCAGGCGGTCGCTTTCGCTCAGCAGCAGGCGGATGGTCGGCAGCGAACAGGTGGCAATGCGCGCCGTCGGCTTCTTGCTGCTCTCGAAGATCTTTTCGAAACCGGTGCGACGGTTGGCGCCCGGCGTGCCAACCACCCAGTCATAGGCGGCGATATCCTCGATTGTCAGTTGGCCCTTCTTGAGCAGCGGGTGGCCATGGCGGCCAACCACAACATAGGGCGTCTGGGCGAAAACTTCGTTGACCAGGCCTTCCGGCACTGGCGAACGCACCAGGCCGATGACGAAATCGACATCGCCGGCGGCCAAATATTTCAGCATGTCCTCGGCATTGCCGTTGATGACGCGCACATTGGCGTTGGGATACTGGGCGACGAACTCGTTGAGCACACCGGCCAGAACGACGCTACCGGCTAGTAGCATGGCGCCGACGACGATCTCGCCGCCGAAATTGCCCTTCGCCGCTTCCAGTTCATCGATGCCGTGATCGATCTCGCCGATGGCCAGCTTGACCTTGCGGGCGAATTCCGCGCCGCCGGGCGTCGCCATAATGCCCGATGAGGTCTGGACATAGAGCGGTGTGCGCAGGGCGCGTTCCAGGTCACGCGCGGCCCGGTGCAGCGAGGTCTGCGAGACGCCAAGCGCCCGCGCCGCCTGGGCGAAGGAACCATTCTCGACAATAGCGATCAGGCTGCGGATCTGCGAACGGGTAATGCGGCTGCCGATCAGCGACAGAGGCGTCCTGCCATTGGGCACACCCAGTTCGATCAAGGCCTGCTCGATCTGACTGAACAGACGTTCGATGCGGCGATGGAAGATGATGCCGAAATCGTTGAGATAGCTGCCACTGGCCCGGCGTTCAAGCAGTGGGCAACCGAGCTGTTCTTCCAGCTTGGCGATGGCCTGCGTCACGGCCGGCTGCGAGAGGTGGCATTCTTCCGAAGCCTTGCGCACACTGCTGAGGCGGGCGACGCTTTCGAAAAGTTTCAGGTGCCTGATGCTGACAGACACTTCGCGCTTGGAGTCAATATCGTCGGTCATTCCTGTGTGTTCCCTGTATTTTTCCACAGGCTATCACAAAAGCGGAAGGCGCCTATTATGCTTTATGCTAAGGCATATAAGAAATGCGCAATAAGCTTATCACCCGCAACCCTGCCAAATGCCTTAAATATAAGGGAATAATCCTTAATTTAAGCGCAAATCCAAGACCTGACTTATCACCTGACTTATATAAGATAAGCGCCCGGCGATAAGAAAAACGCGCACGCCTGCCCCGCCGGCGACTCAACGTTCGGCCGGCGCGCCGCAATACTTATCTCCTGAAAGCCCCTTTCAATTGGACGGTTTCCGCCCCCGGCAACACTGTGCTGTCAGGTACAGGTGCGCCCTGTTTCAGGAAGCGCACGACTACAAGGACAAGACCACATGGATGCCCCACACGCCTCATCGCTGACGCTGAAGACTAACCTCGCCGACTATCCGGTCACCATGGCCATGAAGGATGGTCGCGTCACCTCAGATATTGTCACGCTCGACTTCTGCGGCCCGAAGACGGCGCATAACGGCTTCAAACCCATGCTGCGCGAGAACGCCTTCGATGCCGGCGAAATGGCCATCGTCACCTATCTCCAGGCCAAGGCCTACGGCAAGCCGTTTGTCCTTCTCCCCTCGCCGATTTCCGGCCGCTTTCAGCATCACTGCATCGGCTTTAACAAGGAATTGGGCCATCTCGATCCGAAGGATATCGAGGGCAAGCGCGTAGGTGTCCGCACCTATGCCCAGACGACTGGCCTGTGGGTGCGCGGCATCTTGCAGCACGAATACGGCGTCGATCTCGACAAGGTCACCTGGATGACGATCGATGAGTCGCATCTGTCCGAGTACAAGGACCCGGCCAACTGCATCCAGATGCCCAAGGACGCCAACATCCCGCAAATGATGCTCGATGGCGAACTGGCCGCCGCCATCCTGGGCGTCGACATGCCCAAGGACCCGCGCGTCCAGACCCTGGTGCCGGAGCCCTTTGAGGCGGCGAAAAAGTGGTATGCCCGCGAAGATGTCATACCAATCAACCACATGTTCGTGGTGCATGAGGATATCTCGAAGAACCATCCCGAAGCGGTGCGCGACATCTACCGCATGATCGTCGAAAGCCGTGGCCTGGCGCCGGAAGACGCGCTCAAGACCATCCCGCCACTCGGCCTGGAAGCCAACCGCAAGGGTATCGGCATGGCCATCGACTGGGCCTATGAACAGAAGATCATCCCGCGCCGCCTGTCGGTCGATGAACTGTTCGACGACACGACGGCCGCGCTTGGGGCGTGATTGAAAAAGTCTGATTGAAAAAGCCCGGACCATGATCGGTCCGGGCTTTTTTTTCTATTTAGCGGGCTGAAAGGTATCCAGGTCATGCGCGACAACAACCGTGCCCTTAAAGCTGTTGTGCGCCTCGGACGTCAGCTTCGGCGCCAGATCATCCGTCTTCCCGATAATGCTGAGATGCGTCAGCACCAGAGTACGGGCGCCGGCTGCCGCTGCCATCTGCCCGGCTTCTTCCGGCGTGAGATGCTGGCTCTTCAGATGCGCAATCAGCCCCGCGCGAAACTGAGGCGGCGTAGTTGATGCGGGCCCCTCGATCTTCGCCACGACCCCCGGCAGGTCGATAACCTCACTGACGATCAGATCACTGCCCTTGAACAGGTCCGTAACTGCAATGCTTGGGCCGGTATCGCCGGTATAGCCGATGCCCTGCCCGCCGCGATCGAAACGATAGGACAGGGACTGGGTGCCGTTGTCAGCCGGTTTCCCGACGTCAGTATCGAAGTGAGAATTCTGCACGACGCGAATGCGAGTGCCATCCACAGTCAGGTCACTCCCCCCTTTCAGCACCACGACCGTCACCGTGTCCTTCGGCAGGGCACCGCCTTCGCCAAATCCGATCCTCGTCGACGGGGCGAGCGACTGCACGATCCCTTCCACCACCTGCTCGATGCCCGGCGGCCCGTAGATGGTCAGCGCGCCTGTCGCGTTCTGCATCCAACGTACACCGATAAGGCCCTGAAGCCCGCCAATATGATCCATGTGCAGGTGACTGATAAAGACGGCGGAGACACGGGCCGGCTGGGCGCCAGCGCCAGATAGCCTTTCCAAACAACCGTCGCCACAGTCGACCAGCCACAAGTCATTGCCAACCGTCAGCAGATTGGCCGGCTGCGAGCGATCCGTCCGAATGACCGGGCCACCGGCGGTGCCCAGGGTCGTCCAGCTCATGGGGGCGGCGGGCGCCTCGGCACAAACGTTCTTGGCGCCCAAAGCGCCCGCTAAGACCATCATCATTGCCATCATCTGTAATCGTTGCATCTGCTCTCCGAATGCGGGGATAAAAAGAAAGCCCGCCTCCGCAAGCGGAAGCGGGCTGGTGCGATACAGGTGGATAACCTTAATATTGCAGGTTCAGGCGCATGCCGACAAAGCGCGGCGTCGAGATCGGGAAGGTTGTCGCATTGGTGACGCCAGCCTTGTAGGTTTCCGGAATACCGACCTTCTGAATCTGGTTCTCCAGATTCTGCGCATAGAGTTCGACACTGTAATGGCCTTGGCTCGGCGCATAGGTCAGGGTGATGTCACTGCGTGTGAAGGCTTTCTGGGTGAACTGCACGGCATTAACGAAGTCGCTCAGCAAGTAGGACGAACTGTATTTCACAGCGCCACGGAATTTCAGTGTGGCGGCATTCGGCAGTTCGAACGTGTGGTTCAGGCTGGCCGTGGCCGAAACGTCCGGGGTCCGGTCAAGCGAGGTGCCCGACCAGTCGACGTTCTGGGCGATGCCGGCCATGAAGGTCTTGTATTCCGAATGCTCGAAGGTCGCCGCCAGAGCCACATTGGTGGCCGGTGAGAAGCGATAGCTTAGTTCATGTTCCCAGCCATAGATCTTGGCCGGCACCAGGCGGGTGTAGAGCACGGCGGTGCCTGAAACGATGATCCGGCTGGAGATCTGGTCCCCGGCATAGTCATAGTAGAACAGGGAGGTCGAATAGGTCGTGTTGGCGAACGGACGGCCCTTATACCCTAATTCATACGCAGTCAGCTCTTCCGGATCATAGGCCGAGATGCCGTGGGTCGCCGGATCGAAGTCGTTGAAACCACCCGCCTTGTAACCCGTAGAGACGGAACCGTAGATCATGTCGGTCGTATTGAGGTGATAGTTGATGCCGACACGGTAGGTCAGCTTGCTCGCCTCTTCCTTACCATTATTGGCCGAGCCTGCGCAGGTGTCCGGATAGGTACAACCGGCAATCAGACCAATAGCGGTCATCCCCCAGCGGGTCAGCTGATCCTTCGATTCCCGCAGCCCCAGGATCAGGTCCAGTTTGGAGGTCGGATGCCAAGTCAACTGACCGAAGAGACCCACCGAGGCATGGCTCGTCGAGTTGAGAAAATTGCGCGCGTTGAACCAGGTGTCGGTGTTATTCGGATCGGCGAGCGGGATATTCCAGACGTGCGAATTTTCGTGAATGTTTTCGCTAATAAAATTGGCCCCGAAGACGTAATCCAGGACGCCAGATTCCGCGTTGGCGAAACGGACTTCGTGGCTGAGCGCATGTACGTCCCAACGGTTGTCACCCAGCACATACAGTGGCTGGAAAGGGCCGGCGCCGGCATAGTTGGCCAGCGGATTGTTATTGGTCGGCACCGGATCGTAGGCGTCAAAGTGTTGGATGCCAGCGACGTAGGTAAAGGCCACGCCACCGACACGGAAGTTCAGTTCGCTGTCGACGTTGAAGAAATTGTCATCCTTTTCCCGCACCACCGGGTTCGGCAGAATATTCAGCGCGGACTTGCCGGAATTGCCGGCGGCTTCCATGATATCGTAGACGCCTTCACCTGGACCGTAGCCGCCGACATGACCGCCAGTGGCGGTGATACGCCAGCGGGCGTTGTCGCTCGGCTTGTAAAGGATCGACAGACGGGCGGTTTCGTTATCCTCGTCATTGCGTGCGGGCAAACCGGCGGCGGAGGCATGGTAGCCGTCAGCGGCCGCGCCATCCGTCGGAGTCAGGTAACCGTCACGTTTATTGACAGAGGCCGCCAGGCGTACCGCCACCTGATCAGACAAAGGCACATTGATCATGCCCTGAAAGCGACGGGCATTGTAATTGCCGACATCAAAAGTAGCGTTGGCATCGAAACCCGCCAGGCTTGGCGCATTGGTGACCAGGTTGATGACACCGCCGGTCGAGCTTTTGCCGTAAAGCGTGCCTTGCGGGCCGCGCAGGACTTCGACACGGTTTACGTCGAAGAAGGCCAGGCCTTGCTGGATCGGACGCCCATAGGAAACGCCGTCGATATTGAAGGCAACGCCCTGCTCACCCTTGCTGGTGGTATCGGTTGTGGTCACCCCGCGGATGCTGGTGTTGACGCCAAAGCCATTGCGCGAAATAGTGACGCTGGGCGCCACATTCTGCACGTCGTCAACCGTATTGACGCCGGCGGCCTTCAGGTCATTGCCGCTGAGCGCCGTAATAGCGGCCGGCACCGCAAGCGTGCTTTGCGCCCGCTTCATGGCGGTAACCACGACAACCGTCGTATCGGCTTCAGGCACTGCAGGCGCCGACGCATCAGCGTCACCAGCATGGGCCAGGCCGCCTGTCAGAGCCAGACAACTGACGCCGGCAAACAGGCCGGCCATTTTATGGATGTGTTTCACTTGTATTCCCCTTTTTATCGTTGTTGTGTGCCCGGCATTCGCCGAAACTTAAACTCACGCCCTGTATCGCCTGGCTTTCAGATCGTTTGGCTTTGGGGCTCGTCTGCCTTTTGGCGAGGGTAATATGTGGGGATCGGCCGGGCTTGAGTAATCTGTTTTGGGGGCCGAGTTATAAGAATCGCTTATGAAGGCTTTAAGTAAGCGCTGTCATTGATTGCCACGAACGCTTGCCGGACAAGGCGTTTTACCAATTCCCCAAATAATGGAACAATAAGATTTGGGATCAGACCTTCAATACACTGTCGAGGACAGGCACCAGGGTCTGCCAGTGATGTTCAGCTTCGACAGGATCATGCACCGGCATGTCGGAGAGTACCCAGCCGTGCTTCGCCGGGTAGGTCTCGATCAGATGATCGACACCGGCTTCCGTCAGGGCGTCTTCCAGTCGCGTTTTCTGACTGTCATCGAAATTGGCGTCATCGGTGGCGCCGCCCACATAGATTTTTGCCTTCATTTTAGGCGCCAGCAGATGCGGGCTCGACGGCGTGTCATTGGCCAGACCGCCGCCGTGATAGGCAGTCGCTACGGCGATCCGCTCCGGATATGTACCGGCCGCAATCAGCGCCAGACGCCCGCCCATGCAATAACCGTCGACCCCGATCGGCCCGGCCTTGACATCCGGCTGTTCAGTCAGGAAATCGAGAAAGGCGGCGGTATCGGACATAATGGCCGCTGGTTTGGCCGGGTCCATGAATTTTGCCCGGTGGGCCTCACGCAGTTCCTTGTTGGCCCAGACGACCTTGGTATCGATAGGTTCATAGGGCCCCGATCGATAGAACAGGTCCGGCAACAGTACATAATAGCCATGGGTGGACAGGCGTGCGGCCACAGCCTGCATGGCTGGACGCATACCGGGACCATCCATATACATCAGCACCGCCGGCCATGCCCCCTGCCCTTCAGGCCGGAAAACGAAGGCCGGGCAGATACCGTCACGGGTCTTGATTTCGATCTTTTCCATAGAATCACCTGCAGGATATGGCCACAATCGCCCCCAAAAGGTAAGCGGAAGCAGCCTTCAGTTATAAAACGCGGCCTCAGAATTCTCCGCCGTGCGGCACCGGTTCCTCATCCATTTCCGCCAGTACCGAGGCCGGGTAACGCGCACCGTGGATGATCTCTTCATTGATGATCGCCTGTGCTTCAGTCAGGACATCTGCGGAGATGTTCATTGGCGTGCGGTTGTTTTCGATCACATGCCTGATATTTGTCGTGCCGGGAATGACATGCACATGATCCCCGCGCGACAGTACCCAAGCCAGGGCCAGTTGCGTCGGCGTCAGAAAGGACCGGCGCGCCAGCTTTTCAAAGGCTTCGTACCGCCGCAGGTTGTGGGCCAGGTTCGGCTCCTGAAAGCGCGGCATGTGGGCACGGATATCGCGGTCACCAAAACCGCTCTTAATCCCGCCTGCCAGGAATCCACGCGCCACCGGTGAAAAAGCCACGAAGGCGGCGCCAATTTCCCGGCAAAGTTCGAGCACGGCGAATTCCGGATTTCGGGTCCACAGCGAGTATTCCGACTGTACAGCCGCAATCGGATGCGTGGTGTGCGCGCGCCTAAGGGTGGCGACCGAGACTTCGCACAAGCCAATCCCCCTGATCTTGCCAGCCCTGACCAGATCACCCAGGGCGCCAACGGACTCCTCGATCGGCACCGCCTTGTCGAGACGGTGGAGGTAAAAGAGGTCGATGTAATCCGTTTGAAGGCGTTTCAAACTGTCTTCGCAGCTCTTCTTCAGGACTGACGGCCGCCCGTCGATCACCCGCGTGGCACCGACACTCCGCAGCCCCCCTTTGCTGGCAATGAAGACTTGATTGCGGACAGTGTGGAACATCTCGCCGAGCAATTGCTCATTACGACCTGAGCCATAAAGTGCGGCCGTATCGAAATGCTGCACGCCGATATCGAAGGCATGCCTCAGCAACTCCCGGCTGGTCTCGACGGACGGCGGTTTGCCATAGGCATGGTGCGTCAGGTTCATGCAGCCCAGGCCGATGGATTTGAGCTTCGTGCCCGCGATAGTCCGTTTCATTTAACGCCCGATGGTAGATCCGTAACAACCGGACATCAGGACGATAATCCCCTTCGAACGGCCTTGCCCGAAGCATGCGCTCAAATTACCTGCGGGAGTTAAGTGAAAGAGTAATGGGTGCGATAAGTTTTGGTCAAGGCGCTCAAACAAACGCTGTCAGGCGTTTCGGGCGGCGCCGATGCCGCGTACGAAGATCTCCAGCCGTTGCTTGATGTGCTCCAGGCGTTGCGCTCGCTCGGCGGCCTGGTGGATGCGGCGGCGCGGCAACAGGGCGCCGAAGACGATATCCATCAGCATGCCTGCGCAGACCAACGGGTCCTCGATCGTCATGCGACCACGGCGAGCTTCCTCATTCAGCCACTCGATCAAGTCTTCGCGGGAGCGCAGAATATTATGTTCGTAGAGATAATCCGACAGGTCCGGCATCAGTACGGATTCGCGCACCAGCAGGTTCAGGATGGCCTCGCGTTCCTTTTGGGCCGCTTCGTCGATATCCAGCCGGAAGATCAGGAACAGGGTCTCCAGCACCGGCAGGTCTTCACCTTCGGGGCGCGGCAGGTCGAGGATCAGGCGGCGGTATTCGCGGATAACAGCGGCAAACAGCTCGGTCTTGTTGTCGAAGACCTCATAGATCGAGCGTTTGGAGACCTTCGCCGCCGTCGCCACCATGGCGGTCGTGGTATTGAGAAATCCGTGCTCCACAAAGGCTTCGTGCGCGCCACGGATGATCATGGCCCGGCGCGTCTCGTCGTCATGCAGGCGCGGCCGTCCCCGGCCCGGCGTTACCGTCCCAACGCCTTCCGCATCACTTGCCGATCCGTCTTTCAAACCCGACATCAAAACCTTCTTGACATTATAGGTACTGATTAAGTACCAATAATAAAAATACCAATAACACATTGGCTATAGAGCATGGCGTCGCCATTGCGCAACTGTAGCAGGGAGATGCCGACCATGCGCCTCAAGGCTTTCACCGGGGTTATAATATCTGCGCTATGCCTTGCCGGCGGCGCTCATGCGGCTGGCTTCACCGCCGGTGCGGCCAGGGCAGAAATCGCGATTCCGGCCAGCACCTTTCCGATCGACGGTTTCACCGGCCAGCATGATCCCTTGTTCGCGCGTGTGCTGCTGATGGATGACGGCCATACCCGAGCCGCTATCGTGGTTGTCGACCAGACCTCGATTTTTGACGGCAATATCACTGCCATGAAAGCGATCGTGACGGACATCGCCCATGTGGATGCAGCTAACATTATGATCTGCGCCAGCCACGGCTTTTCGGCGCCGCATGTCTTCCCGCCCGACCACACGCCGCCCGAAATGAGGGACAAGACGGCGGCACTGAAGCAGGCGATCGAGGCGGCTGTCCGCACCGCCGCCACAGGCGCGACACAGACGCTGCAACCAGCAAGGACCGGTTTTGGCGAAGGCATAAGCCGTGTCGGCGTCAATCGCGACGTCCCGACGCCATTTGGCTGGTGGCTGGGCGGCAATGACGCCGGCTATAGCGACCCGACCTTGGGCGTGCTACGTATCGACGGCGCGGATGGTCAGCCGCTGGCGGTGGTCATGAACTATGGCGTGCAATCGTCGGTGATGGATTTCTCGGTCGACAGCCATGGCAACCGTCAGGTCTCCGCCGATCTGGCTGGTGTCGCCACCCAAAGCCTCGAAGACCACTATAGGGGCGCAACGTCGTTCTTCCTGATTGGTGCCGCCGCGGACCAGGCGCCTTACCTGCAGGCTAATCGCCATGTCGTGCAAGCCGATGGCACCGCCATTCGACAGGATATCCGCGACGCCGGTTTCGACTTGCTGGCCTTGCAGGGGGAACGCCTGGGGCAGGATGCGCTCAGGACCAGCGAAACTATCCAGGCGCAGGACACGCCGACGATCCGGATCGAGCGCAGGACCGTACAGGTCATAACCCAGACCGGTGTAACCGTCGGCCCACCGCCGAAAGGCCCGGTCAAAACGGTAGACCTAAAGGCCTCCGATCCCGTCGATGTGCCGGTCATCCTGATGCGTGTCGGCGATACCGCCATTGTCGGCGTGCGCGAGGAACTAAGCGCCAGTACCGGCACCTGGATTCGTCAGAATTCGCCCTTTGCCCATACACTGGTCGTGACCATGGCCGATGGCGCCGCCAAATACATGCCGGCCGCCGACGCCTACGACCGCCTGACCTATGAAGCGCGCAGTTCGCATTATGCCAGGGGAGCGGCCGAAACCCTCTCTTCAGCGATCGTCAACATGCTTCAGGGCCTTCAGGACGCGCCATAACCGGCACTTATGAATCAATATCCACCCTCTTATAACTTATAGCCCGAATAATAATGGAACTTATATAGTACCGTTATCGTTCGAACGGTCTCTTCCGGGCGAATGTGCACTAAGACCATAAGAATGCAGCTCAGACTGTTCAAAGGCGACCGGAGCAAACACGGCCGGCGCCTTGGGGAAAAAGGAAACCCAATGAAAGCCAATCGCATACTCGCCTTCTGCCTCGGCAGTGCCAGTTCCCTGGCCCTGTTCGCCGGCATTGCCCATGCTCAGGATGCGGCTCCAGAAGCCCCCAAGGACAAGGGCGGCATCCAGGAAATCATCGTCACGGCCTCCCGCCACGCCCAGAACCTGCAAAAGGTCTCTTCGGCCGTACAGGTCGTCACCGGTGATAAGGTCGCGTCGCAGGGCCTGACCAATATCGCCCAGATCGTGGCCGACATGCCAAGCGTTCAGGCCACCGGCCAGCCCGGCGGCTACAGCATCAATATCCGCGGCCAGGGCGGCGACCTGCCCGCCGGCTCAACGCAAGGCTCGACCGCGCTGGAATTCGACGGCATCTACAATATCAACTCGCAGGCAACGACGGTCGGCTTCTTCGATGTCGAGCGCATCGAATTCCTGCCAGGACCGCAATCCACTCGCTACGGCCCGGATGCCGACGGCGGCGTGGTCAATGTCATCACCAAGGATCCGAAGCTGAACAGCTGGTCCGGCCAGGGCTCGGTGACGCTCGGTAATTACGGTCTTGTGCGTACTGAAATCGCGCAGAACATCCCACTCGGCGACAAGGCAGCCCTGCGCATTTCGGCGGCGACGCTCAATCGCAGTTCCTATTATGAGAACCCCAAGGAAGGCAATGCCCGCGCCCAGTCCCTGCGCGCCAAGCTGCTGTTCAAGCCGACCGACGATCTCACCCTCAAGCTGACGGCCCAGCGCGACCATATCGGTGGCACCGGTAACGGCTCGAACGCCTTCCCGATCTTCACCAACAAGGTGGCCATCTATCCGTCGGATTCGATCAACGACCAGGATAATCCGTGGACCGGCGTGCCGAACGTCAATACCTCAACGGCCGACATCACCCAGGACAGCCTGACCGCCCAGGTCAGCTACAACATCAACAACGCCATGGCACTCGATGTCCTGGCCTCCTATGTCACCCTGCACGGCGAGGAAACCGGCTGCATCTATGCCCCACCCTGGGATACCGTCGGCGGCGGCCCCTTCCCGCTGTGCGGCGCCACGCTGCATGAGTTCGATCCGTTCCGCCAAATGTCGACCGAAGTGCGCCTGCATAGTGCGGCTGGCGCGAAGGTCCAGTGGAACCTTGGCCTCTATCACTGGGATTACAGCAATACCCTGTCGATCGAGAACGCGTCCTTCTTCGACGCGCCCGCAACCACCACGACCACGGCGACCAATGCGCTCTTCGGTGAAGTCACCTACCCGGTTACTGACAAGCTGCGTGTCATCGGCGGCCTGCGCAAGAGCTTCGACGAACGGACGTTCAACTGGGTCAATGCCGGCGTCGTTACCCCCACCTTCACCTACAAGGAAGACCGTGGCGATTACCGCGCCGGTGTCGAATACGACGTGACACCTAAGTCGATGGCCTATTTCACGATCTCGACGGGCTATCGTCCCGGCGGTTATTCCAGCTACAACCCGATCACTAGCCAGCCGGCCGCCTTCGACGCAGAATCCAATACCGCCTTCGAACTGGGCAGCAAGAACCGCCTGCTCGATAATCGCCTCCAGCTTAACGCGGCCCTGTTCTATTATAAGCAGGACGGTTATCAGAACCTGGACAAATACAACATGTTCTACATCACCGTGCCCGGCATTGCCGATCCGGTGCTGTGTGACAATACGACGACCAGTGTTTACGCCGGCTGTGTGACCCCGAGCTTCAATCTGAAGGCCCATGTTTTGGGCTTCGAAACCCAGGTCCGCTACGCCATTACCAACAATGACATCCTGAGTTTCAACGGCACTTGGCTCGATGCCAAGTTCGAGGACAAACAGGACGCCTGCGCCACCGTCGGCATCACTTCGGCCCTGCCGGGCTACACGACGGACGGCGTCTGTTACGATGGTTATAACGATCAGGCCACCAATGAGCTTAAGGTCTATCAAATGGGCGGCGCCGTTCAGCCGCACTCACCGAAGTTCTCAGGTACCCTGACCTATAACCACACCTTCGACTTCCAGTCAGGCGGCTCGGTGACCGTTGGCGGCAATGTCTTCTACACGACCGGCTACTGGCTGAACCCGGTTGAAGACGAGAACCTCTATGGCTGGCAGCCGGCTTATTTCCTCGAAGGCGCCACTCTTTCCTATACCCCTGCCAACAGCAGCTGGTCGATCGACGCCTATGTCCACAATATCTCCAACTATGCGGTCAAGATGTCTGTCCTGCCCGCCACCTCTCTGGGTGACCCGCGTACTTTCGGCGTCGTCCTGAGCAAGCATTGGTAATGAAGTCCGCTCCATCCCGCTTGTATTCTTCCGCCTGTTGACTGGTCCGGGCTCGCGACAGCGAGCCCGGACCTTCTTTTGGATTTTCATATGGCAACGCCCGTCACGCCGCGCACCTGGCATCGCATTCTGGGGTCCGTGATTGCGATCTTCCTGCTCTATTTCGGGATAACCGGAACCATCGTGCAAGCCGTCGATCTGCGCGCCTTGCTGACTCATGCCCCGGCCACTGACCCGGACATCAAGGCCATCCGGGAAAGCATAGACGGCACCGCCAATTTCTCAGTCATCGAGGCCGTGGATTATGATGCCGCCGTCCTGCCGCAGATGCTGGATCGCCGAACGGCGTTAGCCACTACCCTGAAGGCCGCACGGTCTGTCGTGCCGTCGGCCCCATTGAAATTCGTTGAACTGCGCATGATCGACGGCAAAAGCGTCGGCCAGGTTATGGCGGGCGATACGCTCCTGCGCTTTGATGCCACAACCGGCGCCCGCCTCACTGTTCCCGCAACGCCTGAGCGCCACGGCCCCGAACCCTCGAACCACCGGAGCGCCAAACAGTGGCACCGTCTGCAGGGCCTGACCGACTGGGCGCTGTGGTTCAATGCGCTCGTCGGGATCGTCCTCGGCGTCATGATCGTCACCGGCTTGGTGCTCTATTTCCACCTTTACCAAGCGCGGGCGAAACTGGGCCGAAATGGCCTGTTCTGGTCGGCCGGCAGCGTGTGGAAAACCCTGCACCGCGGCGTAGCGCTGGTGGCAGCGGTCTTTCTCAGCGTTGTCGCCGTCTCAGGCACACTCCTCAGCATCGACAGTTTTGCTCTTCAGATCTACCGCGCCTGGCCGGGCGCGGATCTGATCCACGGCTTTCCCGCTGGCATGTCCAGAGACCTGTCCAGTCCCCTGACGTATGAGGCGTTGCCCCATATGCTGGAGACGACCCTGTCCGCAACCGGGAACCGCCCCATTCGCCTCATTCGTCTGCGCACCTTTGAAGGCACGCCACAAGGAGTGGTCATTACCGGCGGGAACGCCAGGCAACTTGTCTTCAACGCCCAAACCGGCACGCCGGCCAGCGCAACAGGACCGACGACGATCTATACAGGCTTCCCGTTCGGCTGGCGCGAGCACGAACTGATGAAACAGATCCACCGCGGCGACATCCTTGGCCTGCCCGGTCGCTTCATGGACCTGTTCGCCGGCCTGTCGCTGATCTTCCTCTCCGCCACTGGCCTGTGGATGTACCTCGACCTGTGGAAACGTCGCAGACCCCAAGGTCGTAAATCCATTTTTTGGCGATAGATCGCCGCTCAGTCATTCGCTTTTGAATTCCCAGTAATGAGGCCCCGCATGTCCAACCTTTCCAGAAGAACCTTCGTCACCGCCGGCTCGCTCCTCGCGGGCGCCGTATCCACGGTTGGCCTCGCACATCAGGAAGCCAGGGCGCAAAATGCCAACGGCTTCCAGGCAGCCGCTGGCGCGATGCAGGGCGATCAGAACAGAAAGCGCGAACCGGGGCTCCAGGGCATCTATGCCGTGTGCGAGGTCACCGGCGGTGGCCAGAAGGTCTACGGCATCGCGGCCGAATACGACGTCGCCATCGATCCCCGCAGCCTGACCCTCGACACCTACACCACGGGCGTCGTGCCGGCCGCCAAGGGCTACTTCCCCGGCATGCCCCAGGAGCCCGACAAGAACGCGACCACCGAAGCGCCACAACCGCGCGCGGCTGTCGCCATCTACACCAATGACACGCCGGCCCTGCTGGCCGACCGGAAAAGCGCCTCCGGCCGTTTCGTCATCATCGAATTCGCGCACGATCCCGACCTCAGCCTGCCCACCGAGGACAGCGACAAGGTCTCCCTGACCCAGCGCAAGGATGTCCGGACCACTGGCGGCAAGATCTACGCTGCCAGCGACACCGCGCTGACCAATGCCGGCCGGCGCGGCAATAGCGTCACCATTCGTGGCGTTGACGCCTGGGAGCAAAACCATTGGTGGTGGAACGATACGCGTTCAGCCTGGCTGGAATACAGTATCTACCTGCCCAAGTCCTTCCTCGAGCCTGGCGGCGAAAACAAGGCCTATCCGTTGGTTCTAGCGGTCACTCACTCCGGCACCAGCTACGACGGCACTTGCGCCCAGACCCTAACCGAACAGTGCATCGCCAGCATCTGGAGCCTGTCGGAGGAGCAGGATCGGCACGAATGCGTGGTCATCACGCCGCGCTATGAACGCACGACGATGAACGACTACTGGGAGCACACCTACGACGTCGAAAACACTTACAAGCTCGTCCAATCGCTTCTGTCGAACACCTGGAACTACGGCAATCCCAACCTGCCCGATCGCGCCGACAAGGTGCTGAAGATCGATCCGCAGCGCGTCTACTGCACTGGCTGGTCAATGGGCGCCATGACTTCGCTCTGGCTGATGGCCAAGCACCCTGAGACCTTTGCAGCCGGCCTGATCATCGCCGGCCAGCAGCGCCCGGCCGATGTCATGACGCTGGCCAGCCAGAAGCTCCTGATCATCACCGGCACCGAGGACGGCAAGGCCACGCCATGGAATGAAAAGTGCGTGCCGATCTGGGAGCATGCCGGCGCGAAAGTTACCCGCCCGGCGGAACACCTCGATCCGGCGCTGATCTTCCCCGTCGACAAACAGGACAAGCTGACTCAACAGGTCGATGGCTATCTGGCGAAAGGCGGCAACATCACTTTCCTGACTTTCGAAGGCGTGGACCATATGGCCTCTGCCCGCAAGTTCTTTTACATCAAGGCTGCGCGCGACTGGCTGTTCAGGCAGATTAAGGTGTAATTACACCATCCACAATAGGGTGGGACGAGTGACGGGCGCCATAATCATCGAAGCCTGAACAGGATCAACCTGCGAGTCGAATCTGATCGGGGTCATTGTGACTGGTTGCCGAGGCTTCTTGTACAGGCGTCTGGCTTCGCACGGCTGGTCGGTTCGTCAGACATAAAAGAGCGAAGGCGACAACGATAACCGCATAGCCGGCAAAAAATGGATCAATCGATTTGATCTGCATGCGAACTCCTACCCTGTGAATGGGGCAGTTCTGGCGACCGCCTCCGGTTCATCGACAACCCGTGAAAGCTTACGGTTGACCCTACGAACCGTAATCTCGTTTGTCCAAAACAGACGATAAAATTCGGGTGAGCTTCGATTGAATCTTTGAACCTCCTCTACTTCGGAGCGCTCGGCTCCCCCCGACATGAAGGGGCGAATGAAGAATCTAGAGGACCGCAGGCTTGATTTGCAAAACAGTCTCGCCGCCGAGACAGCCGTTCCAAATGACATTTTACCCACCCCGGCATCGATCTACAAAAATCGGGTCGAAGTCCTAATCGACGCTCTGAACAACTCTAGGGAACAAAATGCGGCTTCCGAGGCACTTAGGTCATTGATCGAGAAGATTACCATCGAGCCTGGCGAAGATCCCGATGTGACCTATGCCACGATACACGGGGAATACTGTAAACTGCTCCTCTGGCTTGCGGACCGTAGCCGGCAAACAAAAACCCCCTTAGCTTTCGCCTCGGGGGTCTGTGTTAGGACTTCTGATCAAACTTCCGACACACCCGAAGGTATGCTGTAGTTTTGGTTGCGGGGGCCAGATTTGAACTGACGACCTTCAGGTTATGAGCCTGTGAGAAATTCTCACAGGCTCATGAATCTAAACATTTTGTATGTGTTCAAAAAATATTTGTGCTAATTTTTGTGCTAAAATTTTCGCATTTCAATTTTTCTTTACTTCGCGCTTCTTACTGCGCGGACGTCGTATGCTGCCTCCCTAACTGCAACTAGCTGTTCTGGAGCAAGCACATGCAAGAGATTGTCAAATCTGGACGAATGCCCGCAGTTCAATACATGCGTATGTCTACCGAACATCAACGCTACTCGATCGACAATCAACGTATTCTTATTGCCGAATACGCCCAAGAGCGCGGATATGAGATCATCGCGAGTTATCAAGACGATGGAAAGAGTGGACTAACTCTCAAGGAACGGGACGGCCTCAATCGACTGCTTCACGACGTAACTGATCCCGCGCGCAAATTTTCGACGATACTTGTGCAGGATGTCAGCCGCTGGGGAAGGTTTCAGGACCCCGACCAACATGGAGCATATGAATTCCTGTGCCGAGAGATGGGCGTAAACATTGAATACGTAGCGGAGCCATTTGAGAACGACGGAAGCTCCACGTCTTCAATCATGAAGGGACTGAAGCGGATAATGGCCGCTGAATACAGTCGCGAACTCTCGGCAAAAATCCAACGCGCGGTAAGAAACCAAGCTAAGCGCGGCTTAAAGCTTGGCTCAACGTGCCTTTACGGTTTTCGAAGATTGCTCGTGAGCGAGACGGGTGAGCCACTTCGCATTCTAAAACCAGGAGAGCACAAGTTTTCGAAAAGTGATCGCGTGGCCTTAATCCACGGCCCCAAAGAAGAAATAACCGTTATACGCCAAATCTTTCGAGCATACGTTGAACAGAGACAAAGCATCTTAACAATCGCGAGAACATTAAATTTTAAAGGCGTCAAGATCGATACCGGCCATTGGACACATCACCGCATTAGGCATTTATTGGCTTCAGAGCTGGTGATTGGAAACTATGTCTTCGGGAAGACGACCACGATTCTGAAAGGTCCGACGGTTCACAACCCAGAAGCTCTTTGGATACGAACCCCTATCCTCCCTCCAATAATCAGCGACAAGCTCTTTCAAGCGGCAGCGAAGCGCCTAGGCCGCCAAGATCAATATTCCAAGAAAAAAATACTAAAAGGAATGAGACGACTGCTAAGAGAAAAAGGTATAATTACTTGTAACGAGATTGCAGCATGTAGCTACATCCCGTGTATACAAACAATATGCAGCTATTTCGGGTCAGTTGAGAATGCTCTGCAATTGATTGGATATAAAAGACCTCCTCAGTCGGGGAAAAGGCCCCGGCGCGTACAAATGTCAAAGGAAGAGGGAATAAAAGCGATCCAAGCACTCTACCTGAAGCATGGCTACGTCAACATTGCACTCATTCGAGTTTCTAAACACCTCCCAGGAGTACATTGGTTCTACAAGACTTTCGGAACAATTGTTGACGCATATAACGCGGCTGGCATTTTGACCTCGGCAAATTTACAAATCACGGGAGGCCTCCTGAGATCGCGACCAGCAAATGCTGCCGGACCGAGTGCGACTTGTGTACCGCCACGCAAAAAGGTTTTATCAGTTACAAATGAGGAGCTAATTGCGGGCATTAAGCGACTATACAAAGAAAATGGGTATATTTCCGGCCGACTAATTGATGCTGATCCAGAATTGCCGCCCAGCAAATGGATTTATTCGCAGTATGCTTCACTCATACACGCGTATAATAAGGCCGGCATTCACTACACGCGCGGCCAGTTGAATACGCTGGGGAAGCGCCGAAAGCGCTCCCAAAATGGGGAACAGGCGGCAATGGCGGTCCCGGTGACAGCCCCGCCAATGTCGCCTATCGCTCCAGACCTCTATCGCGCCGGAATGCAACCGCACGCTCATGGGGTTTAGCGCGCCCGCTTGGGTACGGTATTCCCCGTTCCGATATTGTATAGTCTAAAACTACCTCTTTTCGAGTTGATCGACTTAGCGTGGCTCTCATCGCTTCGACAGTATTGAAGTGTTCTCGTGATGCGATAACGTTGAGGGCTTCTCTGTGACGGGTCATGCTAACGTAGGCTAAATGCCTGTCCATCGATTGAGAGGCCAGAACAAAGGAGCGGTCAACCGTAGCCCCCTGCGTTTTATGTATCGTCGTGGCGTATCCGTGATCAAACGCCCGATACTTTGAGGCATCAATCATCACTGACCCTTTGCGGCCATCAAGATTTACCCACAGGCGCCCAACTTCCGTTCGCTCCACCGTTCCCAATACGCCATTTTTCACGCCTAGCTCGCGGCTATTTTCCAGAAATACCAACCGATCGCCTTTGACAAAGACGCGCGCGCCATCGTTTGTCTTGTAATCGTGCTCGATTTCGAATCCGCTGCTGCCCCCCATTTCCGGTTCTCCAGCTGAGAGCCGACCAGATTGCTGAAGGGCCAGCCGGATCTGGGAATTTAGCTGCCGTACATCTGCCCGACTATGTGCCATGGCCAAACGTGAGGCGTTTGGATTGTCTATAACGTCCCTCACATAGTCCCTGACAAGCTTCTGACGGGCGGCATCTTGCGTGTCCGTCATAGTAACCGCCTCGTGCCGGATGTAAGCCTCCAGCGCCTCCGACGTGCGGTGCGACGCGAACAAAATAGACGCCTCTCTCTGCCAGTCCTGACGCTGCCGGCGGACCTCCTGAAGCTCCGCACAACCGACATGCTCAACGATCGACCGGAAGGCCGCGCCGGCGCCAATGGCCTGGAGCTGCTCGTGGTCTCCCACTAGAACGAGTTTCGCGCCGGATTGTCGGGCCTCGTCTACGAACTTGGCCATCTGACGGGAGCCGATCATACCGGCTTCATCGATGACAAAGACGTCCTTCGTGGTCAGCCGGTCGCGCCCTTTCTTCCAGCCGTGTTCCCAAGATGCCAGTGTGCGCGAAGTGATACCAGAGGATTCCTCCAGCCCTTCCGCCGCCTTGCCAGCCAGCGCCGCGCCATGGACGGTGTAGCCTTGCGCCTCCCAGGCCTCCCGTGCCGCGGTGAGCATAGTGCTCTTGCCGGCACCGGCATAGCCTACAACCGCGCTGACTTGACGGCCGACCGTCACATAACGAATGGCGTAGGCCTGTTCAGCACTTAGGCCCACGCCCTTGATGCGCTCTGTGACCTGCTCCTTCGTTAAACCCTTCGCCTGAATTTCCGCTTTCATATCGGTGAGTTTGGCCCTGATAAGCGCGCGGTTCTGTTCGCTGATTGCTGCATCGACGTAAGAGCGATCCGTCACGTGACTACCGGTCTCGTTCATACGCATGGCGGAATGGATCATGCCGGTTTCCAGGTCAACCATTTCCCGTGTTGAATATTTGGCTGATGTCTGTGCGTTTGGCTCCGCCAGTTGCACAAGCTGATCCGACGCCATTATCCTTGTCAGAAGCGCGTGGAACTCCTGCGGATCGTCATTGATATAGCGGTGAAGCGTCCTCGCCATATCGCGCTTGTCGAATACGCTTTTCTCACTGGTGATCATGTCGAACACGACAGCGGGGTCCTGCCGAATGCGCGCGGCATTTCGGCGGGCGGCTTCGGCTTCAAGCCGTTGCCGTTCGACATTGAGCCCGCGCTTGTCCATCTGGGTCGCGTGAACGCCCACATGCTGAGTCGGCTCCAGTGACAGGCCGCGCTCCTGGTGCGAGCGGTGATCGATGTGGATATCGTGACCAGCCCTCGCCAGATGCAGATTGGACAGTTCCTCCCACTCCAGACGCAAAGTCTTGAGCTGTTGGTGCGAGGTCGGCAGGTTGTTATCGACCAGCCAGCGGTTCTCACGCTCCATGATCGTTTTGTCGCCCAGGCCGGCTTCTGTCACCTCACGCGTCGTTATCATGACATGCGCATGATGGTTACGAACATCGGTGTTGTCGTCATCCGGCGAATGGATAGCGAAGTCCACCGCGACCTTGTAGCGATCCGCTATCCCCCTAGCGAAGTCGCGGGTTAGTTCCAGACGCTCTTCTGCCGTTAGTTCATGGGGCAGAGCAATCTCGAATTCCCGCGCCACACGGGCGTCCTTGCGCCGTTCGGCAAACTCGGCAGCATTCCACAGCGCTGACCGTTCTTTCGCCCATTCGGCGTCGGCGCCGTCAGGCAGGACGATCTCTTTGTGCTCGATGCCGCCCTTCCGGGTGAAGTCATGCACCAGGCCATCGCGCTCATTGACCAGTCGTTCCCCGGAGCGGTAGGCCGCCGCCGCCACGGCGCTACGGCCGCTGCCACGGGCGATGGGTTTCATGCTCAAGTGATAGATTGCCATGCCCTCCCTGCACTTCCTTGTAGCGCCTGCGGCCGCATTGAGTTGCCTGCAACTCGTAAGTGCGCCCTTGTGTGCTCATCGCTTCGCTTGATCACCCCGGTGTGCCGCACATCTGCACCTCCGATTGAGTGAAAGTCTACACCCGAATTTGGAAAATCCCATTCATTTCAAAAACGAAACATCTCATAAGTGGTATTTTTGCACTTGCCAGTTGTCGTTTTGCGCATACCGTAAGTGGTATTCCGATGTGGGAGGGCATCATGACGAGAAAGTCCATCGCGGAGCGGCTGGCGCAACTAGAAGCTCAAAAAAAGGCGCTTCAGGCGCGATTGACCAAGCAAGAGCGTGCGCGAGATACACGGCGCAAGGTGTTGCTGGGTGCCCTCGTCCTGCACCGTCTGGAGGATCGTCGTGACGAAGTTTCAGCCGCACAATTGGAGGCTTGGCTTAAACGCGAACTACCCGGCTTCCTGACAAGAGAGGCCGATGTGGCATTGTTCGATGACTTACTACCTAGCGGCACCAAGAACCGCGACGCAGCCCCGGTTCAAGTCTGATTATGTTTCTTCGCATCCTGGACGCCGTATGCAAACTGACGGTTGCCGCAATTCGCGATCCAATTTGGTTCTTAACCCATCTCGTCGTCTCGCCTATCGCAATCGTTCGCCACATCATTGGATCATTTGTTGTGACCCTCTTGTGCGGCATTGTCCTGTCTTTGTTGTATTATCACGGCATCGCACGTTGGCTTCACCTGCCGCTTAGAGGTCCATTTAATATCGCCGTCTCCGTGGCGGTTCTCACGTTCTTGGCGGTAACGTTCATTCGACTTTTATTCGGCCCAATAGTCGCAATGTTTCCTAACTATGGTCCAAGTGATTCACATGGTTCCGCCCGCTTTTCCACCCCACAAGAAATTGCGCCTCTAACCTACCATTCTGAGGGTGTTTTGATTGGGCGTGATCTGAACTCAGGGAAACTATTGCGGTCCACCGCCACGACACATTTGTTGACGATGGCACCTACACGCTCGGGTAAAGGCGTCGGCACGGTCATACCGAATTTGCTCCTCTTGAATCGATCTGTGATCTGCATTGACCCAAAGGGCGAAAATACGCGCGTAACTGGTCGGGCGAGATATGGCTTCGGCGCCGTTCACATCCTCGATCCGTTCGCCATCTCCGGTGATCCAACAGCCTCCTATAACCCATTTGATGGGCTTGATGCCGATAGCATCGATATCGCAGAAGACGCGGCGACTTTGGCCGATGCTTTGGTTTACGATGAACCAGGTACATCAGGCGACGCCCATTGGAATGAAGAAGCAAAGGCGCTGATCACCGGACTAATTATGTTGATTGCGGCCTGTGAGCCACCAGACAAAAGAAACCTGGCACGATTGCGCGATTGCCTGACCTTGGCACCGGACGCCTTTCAAGATCTTCTGCATATTATGCAGGCTTGCGACGACTGTCAGGGATTGATCAGGCGCGCGGCCAACCGTCACTTGGCGAAGTCAGACCGGGAGGCTGCCGGTGTATTGTCGTCGGCGCAACGCCATACGCATTTCCTAGACAGTCCGCGCATGGCGAACGTTTTGTCGAAGTCGGATTTCAGCTTCGCGGATTTAAAGACAAAAACGGCTACAGTCTTCCTGGTACTACCGCCGGATCGAATGAACACCTATTCCCGCTGGTTGCGCCTGATGATTACGCGCAGTCTGATGGAGCTGTCGCGGTCGGTAGCCGGCAAACCGGCTACGCCCGTCCTCTACCTGCTGGACGAGTTTGCAGCGCTTGGCCACCTCGCGCCGATTGAGCGCGCCATGGGTCTGATGGCGGGCTACGGCGTGCAACTCTGGCCCATTCTCCAGGACATTCACCAATTGAAAGCCACTTATGGCAAGTCGGCAGGCTCCTTCATGTCCAATGTCGGCGTGCTTCAGGTCTTCGGCGTAAACGACCAGGACAGCGCCAAACTGATCTCGGACCTTACCGGTCAGATGACCATCGTTTGGGAGAACGTGTCGCGCAACCCGTCAAGTGAAGGCAGCGGTCTGTCATATTCGGAGCAGCATGTCGGCCGGGCCTTGCTGACACCGGACGAGGTCCGGAATATGCACTCAGACCTGCAACTGCTGTTCCTAACGGGCCAGAGACCGATCCTCGCCGGCAAGCTGAGATACTACGATCAACCGGAATTCAGAGGACGGTGCGATCCGCCCTGACGGGGACGGCTAAACACTTGGACAAAGCCACCTTGAGGCTTTCAGGTAGCCAATGGTCGGCTCCAGATCAGATGGAATATGTCCGGATCATGGCTCGCGACCAGGCTGGCGAAGACCGGATTAGTCCAGGTTGGGTCGTCGAATTTGACGGAGAGGTAATCGCGTTCACCGTCCCTGGAGATTCGCTTCCAGCCGGCGCCGAACTCGACCCCGTCAACGAGCAATCGATAGTCGGGGCCACGTTCGGACGGCGACTCAACGGGCTCGATATGGATCTCCGCCTTCAGCGCCAGTGTCCTGAGCATGCCGGTAAAGCCGTCGCCCGAAGCGGTAAAGGTACCTATGATAGCCATAAGAAACATCCTTCTGAATTCGGATCGCGCCTATCGTGACCCCGAGGCTACTCGATCAGGATGCCAGGTTGATCCGCCTGCACCCGCAGGGCCGTAACGCAGTGGAGGACTTCGTTGCGGGCGGGGCGTAACCTGGTATCAAGAGTTGCGTCTTAGGGGTCGGTAGGCGCCATCACGTCGAGGTGGACGGCACGGAGTAGAAGTTGTCTTACCATGAAGCCCGGAATGCCGATCCGTGGAAGTATTGGCGATCAGGTAATATTGCACCATAATCGGAGAAGCAAAACTAAGCGCTGCAAGTCCGTTTTTCGATCAGGTGGGAACTGGGCTAGGCGGTTGGAAACGAAGCCAGCCGCCCCTAAAGCGGAAATCGGCGTCGATATCGCCGATCAACGTCGCGCGGTGGCGGTTTACGGCCATCATAGCCTGGGGCCCCGAAGTTTACGCCGGGTTGGTTTCGGCGGCTGTGGGCCAAACATTTTAATGGCCCTTTCCCCTTCCTTCAGACGCTGCACGATCATGGACTTGCTGAGGTTTTGCCATTCGGCGATCTCGGGTCCGGTCAAACCATCGGCGTGATGCAAAAGCCAGATCTCCCGTACCTTCGGGGTCATGCGCCTTTGAGCCTCAAAGAAATGCGCTACATAGGTCCTGGAGGTCAGGTGCCAAATTGCCTCATCGTCCGGGTAATAATCCGCCGCAAGCAGCAGCGGCGCAAGCATTAGCCGGGCATCCATGGGCGGGTTGCCCTTTTCCGCCGCTTTAACGTCAGAGTCCGGCAGGCACAGGGCATCAGCCAAAGTTTCTGGATACATGGCAAGTTTAATGCGTGCGGCCCCGATGCGCTCGCCGTAGACTTCATTTGCCGCGTGCCGTGCCTCGATTTCGGCGGGCGTACGACCGGGACGCGGCGCCGTTTCATTGCCACTTCGATTCATCGACGCTTGGCGGGTAGCTTTGATGCGCCGGAGGATTTGCGCCCGGCAAATATCCATGATGGCTTGCCATCTATGCCCTATATCTTCGTCAACCGCGTTGGACTGGGCGAGAGCATGGAGTTTAAGCACCTGCCAGTCGGAGAATGCCCCGGTGCAGATTGCCTCGGTCGCGACCCGATATTCTTCCGGATCAAAGCCCGGCAGTTCGCGTTCCTCGCCCGCGTCTGGCGTCTGGCCGGACATTCGGCCGATCAACACATCCTCGATCTGCTTGAAGCGGTCGCCATACACCCAAGCGTCGTCATCCGCCCAATCGTGCACCAAGAAGTACAGATTGATAAGCTCGCCATCCGGCATATCTTGACGAAACAGCCTATCGATGACCGCCAGCTCGCGCTGGCCAAAGCCCGGCGCGGGTGCGTCCACGTCTAGCAGCTCATCTATAAGGCGGATGTCAGTCTTGCGCTTCATCGGTCCCTCCTGAAATTACAGAGACGATGGGGGCGGTGTCGGTTAGGCGGAGCATAAATTCGGTCTGCTGCCACCTGTACGACTTCACAGGCGCCATACGCTTGAGAATTTGCGCCCGGCAAAGGGCGTTTATCGCTTCCCATTTATCGCCAGGCTTCATCGGACGCGCATTATCGAATGAAATCCGATAGGCCATCACCAGATCCGCATGGGACAATTGGCCGCCCATTACGTGTGTGAGCGCCCGGCTCTGCTCGCCCGGATCGAAACCGATGACGGGCGGAACGTTTTCCAATTCTGGTGCCCCTGCACTGAGTCTGGCAAAAAGCAGCGCTTTCACGTCGTCAAGAATTTCTTCGAATACATCATCGTCCGGGCCGCCGCAGGCATCGACAAGCAGATACAGGTCGAGAAGTTTTGTGTCGGACATATCGGGCGAGAACGCTGTCTCGGCAGCGCGAAGCATTTCGCGGGTCGAGTATCCGCTTTCGTCCTGCCATTCGCACTCGAAGTCCGGTTCCATGTCCTCGACAACGATCATACCGGCAATAACGGGGGCAGGCTGAGCGTCTCCTGCCCGTCGAACGACTTCGGCACGGCATTGGGCCGCCACTTTTTCCCATCGGGCCTGCATAGGCTCGGCCTGGTGGAGATAAGCGACTTCCGATGCCTGGATATATAGGGTCAGCAGATCACCGCCCGCCATGTCCGGGATGGCTTTGAGGGCATGACGAAACATTTTCGGTTTCCAGACCGCGTGAATGTCGTGCCAGGCGTTCCCTCCTTCAGCTTGATCAACGCCCATCAAGCGCATGAGCGTCCCGCCCACCTTATCGCGGAAGTGATCCCATTCACCGACCGGCGGTGGAGCGAGGCTGTGTTTTTGACAATCGAACTGATCGGCGAGGAGTAGTAAATCCAGCAGTTGCGCCGGCGACTGCGAATTAGCCAGGATGTGACCGGCGATAGCGAACTGGCCCGTCATGTAGCCTACCGGCAAGGGGTAGATCATCGCGTTCATGGCCGCACCACCCCACCCTTCCGGACCATACCGGATATTGGGTCGGTAAAGAATGGCACCCGCACCTTCAAGGCAATGGGGAGGACCGCAAGCATGTCGGCTCGGAATGGAACATCACCTCGTTCATATTTACGGATGTCGTCTTTTGTGAGGGCCAACTGAGCGGCAAGGCCGGTCTTGGTGAGGCCCAAATGCTTTCGGCGTTGCTTCATCAGCTCGCCAAGGCGGATATCGACCGGATTACGGTCGTTTTTAACAATACAGGCGCCGGCAGTTGGGCGCACTACTCTACGGATACGCATGTCTAACCCCTTCGCTAGTCGAGGTCGCCAAGCGGGCAAACCGCCTGGGAGCTTCGAACCTTTGGTGATCGGGGAGTTAGTAAACCGTAGCTAGACGGTCCCTATGGCCTTTGGACGAGCCTATTGCATACGCCATAGGCTCCCCGACCATGTAGGGTCAAAGGAAGGTGTACCGGAGATGGCCGGCATCTAACCACTAGCTAACAGGCTTACTACGGCCCGGAAGTCGCATGTGGCGGCTTCGCTGGCAACTATATGGCGAAATGGTAAAATGATCTAGCGTAATTGTGCGCCGGAGTTCGGCGATTAGCCCTAATACCATGTCAGCACCAACTCTTACGGCTGGGCGCCATTCAAAAATTAACGAGCGCCAAGTGATTCAACGCTCCGTTTTAAATTCTCATCGACGACCGGCTTTGACCCAAAGGGCAGTGACAACAAAAAGGTCCTCCCAGAATTGATGTCACTAAAAATCAGTTCTGCCTTATATCGGGCGTCCAATTGGCCATCAACTAAAAGGTCGCGAAGCTCTGGCGTTGCGCTCGGCGCGACAAATGCGAAGGCGCCGGTCATTTTCTTACCTGGCACCAAGAGGTAAGGGGAAAGTGTCCAGTACAGATCTGTCGATTGATGTTTCGATGTGCTGAGCACGTCGTTTACATTGAGCTGTCGTTGCCAGCGCCCTTTGCCATCGCCCTTCAGCTCGAAATCTGAGCCTTCGCCCATGATATGGAGCACCCAGGTAAGACGCATCGGCTTTTCGCTTACGTTACTAATACTGATCCGATCAATGCCAAGCATAACGTCGTCTTTATCGTTATCATAGGTAAATCCGGCATAGCCGCTTTCTGGGAACGATATGTAGTCAATGATTAGCCCCTCATCTTTTATAAGCACTGGGGAATGAACCTCAAAAAGTTCGCCGGGGCGAAACATAAGGCGAAGGGGGGGAAGAGATGCTTTGCCGTGATTAATAGCGGTTGCTGACGGAGTCGATTTTGGTTGGTGAGCAGTCTCGTATCGCTCAATAACGACAGCGCCGATAACGAAACAGATCCAGACAATAATCTGAGTTCGGCGCGATAACGACCGTGAATAGGCACTGCCAAATACGACCCAAGTGACGCCCGCCACGGCAATTAAGAGCCAGAGACGTGCAACCCATAGCGTGTTAATGCCAGACGAGGCGAACGATGCGGGTATCATAGCAATAGCTAGCCCGATCGCCCAATTCGCGTAGGTGTTCTTAAGTGCTTTAGCAAGCATGCAGATGTTCTCCAGCAACCGAAACAAAGCGGTAATACCTACCCGAGGAGCCTCTTTGCTCGGGAAAATACCCACCGAACTTTGTACAATTCAAAGACGCTTCCTAAGCGCATGTCCTAAATGAACGCTCGGCGATTTGGCCTTATCGCGAAAATTTTTAATTAACGACCCTTGCTTTACGCAAAATTAATGGCATCATTTCCATTATATCGCAATTGGGATAATTCGCATGACACACGAGTTGAAGTATCTTTTACGCCGCTGCATTACCAAAGAATTCCTCATTGACGTTGAGGATGGCGTTCGCGGTGAAGTATTAAAAGCGCACACAGTTATTCGTGACCACACGGGCCTAGATGCAAGGCGTGGCCGAGTATCAGAGGGGAGGCTGAGATTCCCCATGATGGAACATAGATTCGAAGAGGTTGCCAAGCTTCATGGTTGGCTTCCCCTGGATAATGATGTGCTTCCTGGAACTGACCTCAAGGTCTTTCAGCCATTTGTACGAATGGAGGCTGAAGGGCAAGGCGTCATTTTGGGGCTCGCAACTTTGCCAGAACCGAGGTCACTCCCGTCTAAGAATAAGTCCCGAAAGGCAGCGGTAGTACTGAACTACGATCTGATTCCAAGGCTGGATTTTGAAGGCACCGGCCCCAAAATAGGCGATATTTACGCCATATTGGGGGTGGCAAGAGATCGTGAACGGGCCGGCCAGATCGAGGAAATAGCTATCGGTGTGATCGGCGCGGAATATGACACCTACATACTCTACGAGTCACTTGACAAGTTCCTCTCTGACGAGGAGGACACGACGAGTCCCCATCCAAGCAATCCAACGGACCCAACGCCTACCCCACCAACCCCGGTGGCGCTTAAAAAGAAGGTCATCCCCTTTGTTCCGCCTGAAAAGCGCAATGGTGTGGGAGACAAAACCGGCACTGAGTAAACTTTTAGGACTGATATGCGCGTAGGAACACCAGGCTTTATACCGGAAAGATTGATCGAGGCGCGGCAGGCGCGGCGGATCGGGAGCAAGTCCGAACTCGCCCGCCGGCTGGGCGTCGCTCCTAGCACAATTACGCGCTGGGAAGACGGCTCTAGCGCTCCCGATCCCGATGCCCTCGGTGAACTGTCCCGCTTGTTCAGCCTCCGTCGCGAGTACTTCCTTAGGCCGTCATATTCTCCTTCTAGGCCACTTTTTCATCGGAGCCTATCGAGCACTCTCGTTGGCGATCTGGCATACCAACATTCACAAATGAACTGGCTACACGAGATAAGTGACCTAGTTCAGCACTATGTAGACTTACCTGCTGTTGATGTACCTGATGTGCTAGCGGGAGCCAGTTATAAACAGCTAAGAGATGAAGACCTGGACATCATTGCCGTGGAACTACGCCGGCATTGGCAGTTGGGTGAAGGCCCCTGCCCCGACATGATCGCTCTTCTTGAACGCATAGGCGTCATCGTAAGCACGATTGAGATGGGGACCTCCAAGCTGGACGGCCTTTGCAGTTGGTCCCGGTTAGAGGACAGGCCCCATATTCTGCTAGCCACTGATAAGATGTGCTACCCAAGACGTCAGATGGACGCGGCCCATGAGTTGGCACACGCTATTCTACACCGAAACGTTTCGGAAGATGAACTACGCGACAATCTGAAAGCAATCGAAGCCCAGGCATTTCGGTTAGCAAGCGCTTTCCTCATGCCCTCGACTACTTATCCGTTGGACGTGTTCCGTCCTTCACTTGCAACTTTGCAAACCTTGAAGGAACGCTGGCGTGTATCGATCAAGGCTCAGATACGTCGCTTGGTTTATCTCGATATGATCCCCCCCGAACACGCTCTTCAAATGTATAAGCTTTACTCTGCAAAGGGGTGGAACAGTGAAGAGCCGTTAGACAAACTATGGGCAGTGTCCGAGCCGAGACTGCTGCGCGACTCCCTGCAATTGATTGTGGAGTCTGGCACCCGCACCAAAGAAGATTTGGCGTCGGTCGAATTCACAATGGCTGGCGAAGACATCGAACGGCTCACTTCCCTGCCCTTCGGTTGGTTCACCTCCAAAGCCGGCGAAGTGGTGCAATTGAAGCCACAGTTAAGGGATCGTGCCACCGGTACGGACGGTGTAGTTGTTCCGTTTAGGAGGAACTCTTAACTCACTCGCGATCGTATGATCAATTGCGGGAAAAATTTGCGTTCCCACGTATCGAATGTCAGTGCACAAGACCGGCGTCTTTCAAAGAGGCCAAAGCAATCGCAATAATCCGGTCCTCGAACAAACGGATTTTGCGCTCGGCAGACTCTGCTCCTCCTGGCCAAGCCTCAAGTGTCGACTTGATGCCCGCCACACTCGGCTCCGCCCCCATTTCGTGGACTAGCCAATCCACCGTGGACAAGAGTTCCATACCTAATGGAGACTCGAAACCGTCGATCAGAGCTGAAGTTGCCTCCATTGCCGGCAATGTGTTCTTGCCCTCCGTCTTGAGGTACAATGCGACGACCTCGCGCTTCGCTTCATCAAAACCGATAGGATCGAATGGCCCCGCGTCAGATAATCGCTTATCACAATGCAAATAGCTTCCATCAAGGCCATCCAGCATATGACGCAATTTCTCGGAATACGGACCGAACTTGTTGGCCGAGAAATTGAACTCGAAGCCAGTTATATTCAGCTTTGCGTTAAACCGATCCAGAAAATAGCCAAGTTTCTGAACTTCAAGCAGCGAGCATTGAATTCCTAAGATGGAATATCGTCTAATTAGCTCGGCGATCGAAGCACGTGCTGGCGTCAGGTTCTCGACGCCCGCCCTCTTTGCGACATTTTGATACTTCTTCGTTGGTTCATAGATCACAATCTGGACATCCTCCAGATCGCTTAGCTTTTCTATCATCAATTTGCGAACATGAGGCCACTCTAAACCGCCATTACCAGCTCCCAAAGGGGGCAAGGCAATCGATCTAATGTTGTTCTCGGTGATGACCACCTTCAGATCGTCAAGCCCCTGGGCCACCCACTCCATCTTAGATGGGAAACGCCAATGAGCCTTCGTCGGAAAATTGACAATCCACCTCGGCCCGATAAACGAGTCTCTGTGGGTTACGAACATCTTGCCGACATGCAGCACTTTATCTCGGCAGGCGGCTTCATACTGCTTGAAATTGTCCGGATACGCTTCCTTAAACATCAGAGCGACACCCTTGCCCATTACCCCCACCGTATTGACGGTATTCACAAGGGCCTCGGCATCCGAATCTAGGAGGTTTCCTTCGGTAAATTTAATCATCATAGGAACCAACTCGGCTGAGCAATAATATTTTTGGCCACGCTTTGTGCAGCGGGCATTCCTCGAATCGCATCGCGTGTATGTTTGTCATAACATACAATGCCAACCAATGCGCTTATCGGAACATGTTTGTGTATGAGCGCTTCCGCTTGGTATTTTTCGAACTTGTCCACGTCGTCTTTTTTGAAGTCGCGCGCCTGTAACACTTTCCAAATGATCCAATCTAGATTCTTCAAGTCGTTCGAGAATTGCGCGGTCTTGAGATAGGCATGCCGATCGGTGAAAACAAAAGGAAGCCCAATTTTTGCCAACCTATGCAGGGAGGACACCAGGATAATGATATCACCAACCGGCTTCTGTGGAACGCCATGCCCCGTTTTGATATTGTACAGCATCGGCGTATAGGGCGTGAAATAGAACGGCACGTAGTCACTTAACGTGCCGCCAGGCTCACATGGCACCTCACGCTGAGTCCGCTTCTGGATAAGTTCGAGGTTTCCGATCTCCACGTACTTGGATTGCCCCACCATTGTAGTGCGGCAGTGACAGCCCGATTGTAGGACTTCACCAATATTGTCCTTATGGACAATTCTAAAGATAAGCGCCTTTTCGGGAGTGAGTAGATCTGCTGACATGGTAAGACACTAACTGCTTGATAAGCCGCCGACAAGTCAGCTAGGCTCTGCACTTCTTTCGATTCCGGTGGCACGTAAAGGCGTAATGCTAACGCTTTCGGTGTTCGAGTGGCAAACCCGAACCATTTCTAGTCTGCCGGGTTATGCGTGCCCCCCATTGATGGCGCAAATTTAAAGACTGTTTGTAGTCTGAAGGTGAGTTTAAAGAGTTTTATAATGGGCAATAGCCGCTTCAATCCTTTTTAGTAAAGGATCGAAGCCAGCCCAAGAAATCGTCCCAGCATGTGCCGGGACTACCTTCTTTGCAAAGGGCACCTTGCCTATATGCTTGGTCTCATCGAATGTTTTCTTATTTAGATGAAGCACTTTACCACCAAGGGGGATGCTAAGGGTGGTGTTATCGAACATATTTTCTATAGCAGACTGTCCGCCGACACCAATTTCTGGCGTCTTAACGACATATAGATTATCTGTCAGATGGTAGAAGTCATCTGTAGTGGTTATGCTGATTATCTTGCCATACCCATTTTCTATAGCTTTTGAAAATTCACTAAGCCCAGCATCATTGTCGAGAAGAATAATAACGGGATGGGCAAGTGGCTTGTGGCCGTATTTCTTGAGGCGGCTTCCATAAGAATTGACTAGCGTCTTTAATTGGTCGCTACCACCCGCAACGCGCAAAATCTTATTGGCGGCATTTTCGTAGCTGAAGAATCCAATACCGTATTTGAATTCTTTTCCAGATAGCTTTCCTAGCAAGGGGTGGCTAACAGCTAGGCGTTGAATTGCGTTCCTTAGATAGATTGTATCTGTAGGCCCTTCCGGCACAATGAGGGGCCGATCAAGTGCTATGAAATAATCATAGAACCAGAAATCTTCGTGCAATTTTTGACCGAAGAAGAAGTCTTTACGCTTATTGGCTGGCTTTATGGGGCTCTTGTTTTTGACGTGGTAAATGTGACCGAGAATCCCTCTTAGGATTTTCCGGTTGTCGATTGGCTTTGGCTCCTCCCCTTCAATAATTGACGATGGCAGATAAAAACTACCGGTTTTGAAGAGAGAGTGGCACATCGTCCGTGCACCACGCCAGTAGCTTTGGGAGATGTTCACCTTCTCATTGACAGTAAGACCCGTCACCATCTGGCGCGAGGCCTTGGCTTGCATTCGCGTCTTATCGTGATTGATATTGAACCCCGCCCCTGCAATTCGAGAAACAAGTTGTTCCGCAAGTAGCCACGGGTCTTCCGGCGAGGCTCCTCCCGTGGCTAAACCCGGAGGAAAGGTCTTCGCATTGGTCGAGAACGTTAAATCGTCAGCGTAGCGTGAGTAAGTTGCTCCATTTTGTTTCGCTAGTTTTGCCAAACGCACATCTAATATATGAGTAATCAAGTCTGCGATTACTGGGGAGCATGGGCTCCCCTGCGGCAAAGCCCCTTGAAAGCAAGCAATCTGCGCAATGATCGTCGCGCATTCCGGGCTTAGCTCAAACTCTCCATTTTTGATGAAAAATCCGCGTACACGGCCAAAATTAAAGGTCGGAAAATAGTCGGCAATGTCCAGGTTGAGGACAAATCTGCGGTTTTTGTGCTGATGAGCATTTGAGATGATGGACAAACCTCTGCGAAAACCATGGGAAAGGGGTTTACGAGGCTTCTCCGCATTAATCTCATCCCTACAATCTGCCAGTAGCTGGGCGAGTTCATGCTGATAGATTTTCAGTTTCCCAATCGGTGCGTGAATTGTTCGATCGCCGCCGCTCTTTTTGGGTATCGAAAATGTCTTATACTTTGACGCCTCAGGCTTCTTGTAGAGCGTGTGAATTAAGGTGCTCGTCGGCGTATCCAGCAGTGCAGCAAAATCAATTAGAGTCGTGGCAGCCTTTAGAGCCTTAAGTTTTGACAATACGTTCCCCCCGAAATGAACGGCTTACAGGCACTCCTATTCCCAACGGCCCGTTAATCCGAGCAGTCCATAGCGTCTCATGTGGTGTCGAGACGTTCTTTCATATGCCGCGCATACGCGACAACAAATCTACCTGTAAGCCTATTTGATAAGCTAGCATCAGTTATCTAGGGGCGTCTACTGCCACATTGCCACCTTCGCGAGTTTTTTTGCTCCCAAATCTGAGAGCGGAATATGGGCACATCATTGTCCAATTCAGTGCAGCGTGACGCAGCTACAATAGAAAGTTGAAATATGGATACGATGCTTCAGTCTCGTGCTCTGCGACGGCTACCGTTCAATTAACTTGATTGATTTGCGCCGAACCAATTACCGAAGCAGAATATCACACGATAAAATGGGCCGTTCGGCCATGTTTGCCTGATCGGCGTTCGCCTGGCAAAGCCAGACCGGTACCGGTCTGGCAGGTTTCGCGCGGCGCCGGTGCCGGCGCTTCAGATCGCGCTCCACTCATCGGAGTGCAGGTCGGCCTGCGCCTCACCTTTGCGCCGTGGGCGGCGGCGATTAATAGCGGAGGTATCGAGGGTGTTCTTGATGTGAGCGGCGTAGTATTTCTCGATCATCTCGACGGATGTGCGGCAGTTTTTGGCGATCTGGTAAATGTCAGCGCCTTCCATCAGACGCAGACAGATATAGGTATGGCGGAGACTGTAGGCCGTTCGTAACTGACCATCGCGGTCCCCCTTCAGGCCGTTGCGCTCAAGCAGCTTATTGAACAGTTTGATATGGTTGCCAGGGAAGACGGCGTCCTTCGGCTGCGGATAAGAAACGGCCGGCATGACGATGTCGCCCCCTGCCCGCTTTTGCCGGGCGGTGTGCTTGATCTTAGGTTCCGGCTTAGCTCTCGCCAATAGCCGCTCATAAACCACCACAGCGCCCGGCATCGACTTGCAGTAGCCAACACCGGTCTTGCCCCGCACCTCGATCTCAAGGATACGTTGGCCCGTGTCCTGGTCTTTCACAATGCTGATGTCGCGATGCTGCAGGTTCTTCGCCTCGTCGGGCCGCAAGCCCGTATTCCCCATGAACAGCACGAAGTCATGCACCTGCTCAGCGTTCCAACGGTGGCGGCCGTGAACGGTCTTCGCGTACTCGCGCGTTGCCATGTACAGCGCCTTATACTCGGCAGGGCTAAACCACGGCCGGTGACTGATCTTGCCGCGCGTGCCGTAGGGTGGAGACAGGTCCGGCAGATGGCTCAACCAGCCGTGCCGCTGCGCGGTCTTCAACACCTGACGCAGGGTGACGATTTCATCATGGATAGTGGAACGGGAGGGCGGCTTTGCCGCCCTTTCCTCTTCACCATCAGCCCTGGCCCTCGGCTTACGTCCCGCCTGCCCGGCGCGACACACCCGGTAGGCCTGCGCCTGCCCCGCCGTCACCTCTGAGATGCCCATGGAGCCGAAGAACGGCCGCAAGTGCAACCGGAGGCGATGCTTGTGCCCTTCGACCCAGCGCGGGCTACGCAAGCCTTCTGTGATGGTCTCGTATTCCAGTTCGAACTGATCGGCGACCTTGTTGAAGGTGATCTCCTTCTTCTTGATCAGGCCGTAGCGCGACTTGCCGCGCAGATCGAGATACCAGTCCTCGGCGGCCACCTTGGCCAACTCAAGGTCTTCTTCCTTCGTGCTCGATCGATGCTGCACGCCGTTGACGCTGGCAGAGCAATGCCAGATCCGGTTTGTGCGGCGATAGAGCTGGACCTTGCCAGCCAGAATCTCATGTCGTGCCATCGTCTGCCCCTAGCAAAAACGAGTACAAGACGATGTTACCACCCTTGCGGTAAAATACCTAATCGTGTGCTAGGCCGGTGCTAGACGATTTGGGGCTCAGAACGCAGAAAAGCCTCCCGGAGGAGGCCTTTAGTGCATTGTATTCTCTATAATTTTGGTTGCGGGGGCCAGATTTGAACTGACGACCTTCAGGTTATGAGCCTGACG